>NZ_PGFF01000001.1:0-2400000 GCF_002797715.1 Diaminobutyricimonas aerilata
AGGTGCTGGGCGACCTCGAGCACGAGGCGCGTGCTCTGCTCGCCGATCGTGATCGTCGTCTCGAGCGCGTTGTAGATCTCGGGGATCGAGTCGTGGGGGAACTCGATGTCGACGACCGGTCCGGTGACGCGGCAGATTCGGCCCGTGCTCATGTATACAACCATAGTTGTGTAACAACGGTTGTGCAAATGGTCCGGACGACGAGCTCGCTCGAACATCCGGGCCGCGGAGCCGGCCCGCGCGCGGTGCGCGAGCCGGCCTCGTGCGGTGGCTCAGCGGACGCCGGCGAGCGCGTTCTGCGCTGCCGTGGCGATGACCTCCGAGACGACGCCGGGCTGCGTCAGGAACACGGCGTGGCTGGCCTCGACGTGGGTGATCTCGGCGCCCGCGCGGGTGGCCATGTGCTCCACCATCGCCTGGTCGAAGGCGTTGTCGCCGATCGCGACGACGGCCCACGAGGGCTTGTCGTGCCAGGCCGCGTGGGTCACGGGTGCGCCGAAGACCGCCATGTTCACCGGCACCTGCGAGTCGCGCAGGAACGCCGCGTCGGCGTCGCTCGCGTCGCCGGCGAAGGCGACCTTGAACTTGTCGGGGTTGAGGAAGCCGAAGCCGTCGTCGCCCACGTCGATGACGAACTCGGGCGTCGCCGCGAAGCCCTCGTACTGCTCTCCGCTGTTCTGACCGCTGTCCGGGATGAGTGCCGCCACGTAGACGAGCCCGGCGACCGAGGGGTGGTTGCCCGCCTCGGTGACGACGGTGCCGCCCCACGAGTGGCCGACGAGGATGGTCGGGCCGTCCTGCTTGTCGAGCACGCGGGTGGTGGCCGCGACGTCGTCCTCGAACGAGGTGAGCGGGTTCTGCACGATCGTCACCCGGAAGCCTCGGGCGGTCAGGTCGTCGTACACGCCGCGCCATCCCGCGCCATCGGCGAAGGCGCCGTGCACCAGCACCACGTTCCGAACCTCTTGATCGATGGTGGTCATCGTTCCTCTTCCTTTCGTCGCTCCTGCCGCTGTCGGCGGAGTGGGGGCCGGATCGGCGGACGCCGACCCGGAGTTCTCGTCAGCCCGCGATCGCGGCCACGATCGTGCGGGTCACGACATCCGGTCGTGAGACGTGGAGGGCATGGGACGCGCCCTCGACGAGCGTCGTGCCGCGCGCACCCGCGCGCTCTGCGGTGAACGCGACCGCGGAGGGGGGCAGGATGCGGTCCGCGTCGCCGTACACGAACCACGAGGGCAGCGTGCGCCAGCCCGGAGTCGTCGTGGGAAGCGGATCGCGCAGCACGTGCTCGGGGATCGCGCCGACGGTGCCCTCCGGGGGAAGCGCGACCAGCTCGGCCCACGATTCACCGGTGTCGGGTGCGATCGCGGCGACGTAGACGAGCGCCTCGACGTCGCCCGCGTCGGTCGCCGCTTGC
Organism: Diaminobutyricimonas aerilata; assembly: GCF_002797715.1. Lineage (NCBI taxonomy): Bacteria > Bacillati > Actinomycetota > Actinomycetes > Micrococcales > Microbacteriaceae > Diaminobutyricimonas > Diaminobutyricimonas aerilata. The sequence goes on from NZ_PGFF01000001.1 coordinate 1,421, forward strand.
GTGATGACCATGCCGCCGTACGAGTGACCCACCAGCACGACCGGGCCGTCGACGCGGCGCACGAGGTCGGCGACGTGCGCGCCGTCGTCGGAGAGGCCGTGCATCCGGGAGGCCGCGGCGACCGCCCGCACGCCGTCCCGCGCCAGCCGCTCGATGACGGCGTCCCAGTTCGAGGTGTCGGAGGTCGCACCGTGCACGAGCACGACCGTGATGGTGCTGCTGCCCATCGCTCCTCCTCTCGACGATCGGATGCGCACCTCACCGGTGCACGATGCGATCGTGCGCCCCGCGGGCGACGGTCACGAAGAGTCGAATGACTCGACCGAGTCATCGACGAGTCGATACGGATGCACGGACCGGCGCCGCGATCCGCACGCGCGCGTCGCGCCTCACCACAGCGGCCCGGGGCGCGGGGTTCCGTATCATCGAGCATGACCACCCGACCGCCCTGGGGGAGCGACGTGCCGGCTGCATCCGCCCTCGCCCTGCGGCACCTCGAGGACATCTTCGGTGTCGAGGACGTGCCCCCGACGGCGGTCGAACGGCTGACCCGTCACGCCCAGTGGTTCGGCGTGCTGCCGCGGCTCGACGACCTGAGCGCCGAGGGGGCGGCGCTCGCCGCGGACTTCTCCGCACTGCAGCCCGATGTGCGCGGCCATCTGCTCGCGTTCGCGCTGCAGGGGGAGATGGGCGCGCTGTCGTCGGTGCGGGCGTCCGCCGCGGCGACGGGGTTCATCGAGCTCGCCGAGCGGGGACGTGTCGGCTGGACGACCGACCGGCACCGTGTGGCCGTTCTCGCCGCCGCCGGGCCCGACGACCACCGCCTCGCCGGTCGCGTGCACTTCTCCGACGCCGCGACGCCGCACGGCGGCGCGCTGCACCTGCTCTTCGCCGACGAGGAGGTCGGCGTCGACGACCTGGTCTCCGCCGCCGAGTTCTATGCCCGCGCCGACCGGCCCTCGTGGGCGGTGCACTGTCTCGTGAGCGCGGCGGATGCCGCGACCGCCCCGGATCGGGCGGCCGCGCTCGCCGCCGCTGCCGCGAACCTCGCGGCGTGCGACGGGGACTTCCAGGTCGCGGAGCGGGTGATGGAGCGCTTCACGGCGGTCGATACGCGCGTGCTCATCCGGGAGAGCGCCCCGGCTCGCGCCCTGCGGCAGGCGCTCGTCGAGAACGAGTCCGCCGCCGCCCGGGCCACTCTCGAGGCGCGGCTGTCGAGCGACGGCCTCGACGCCGATGCCGTCGGCGAGGCGCTCGCCGTCTACGCGCTCGTCAACGTGATCGGCGCGGAGCTGGAGGGCTGGAACGGGTTCATGGCCGCCTGCGCCGCCGCGACCGTGCCGCTCCACCCCGAGATCATCGCGATCGGCTCCACCTTCGGCAGCGCAACGGAGCCCCACCTCGACTACCCGGCGACCGCCGACGGACGCGGGTGGTCGCAGCTCGCGGGCTGCGTCGCGACGATCCTGCACGCGTACCGCGACATGCGCCTCGGGTCGTTCGCCCCGCCGGTCGGGCTGGTCAAGCGGGTCGGCAACCGCCTCGTGCGCGCCGTCGAGGCGACGTACGTGTCGATCATGCTCGCGCACAACCAGCACTGGAACGAGCTCGACACGGCGCTCGCGATCGCGATCGAGACCACCACGGAGACGGTGCCTGCGCCGCTCATGCGGGCCGGATCCGAGGCGATGCTCGCCTTCGCCGAGGCCTTCCGGGGGGAGCGCGACGCGGCGCGGCAGCGCGTCGACCGCATCCTCGCCGAACCGGTGGCGCGCGGCGCGTACCGGCTGCGCGCGATCCTCGACTCGGTAATCGTGATGATCGAGGGCCCGCAGGGCAACTACGACCAGGCGATGGCCCTGCTCTCGACGCGGCAGGCCGACATCCTGAACCTCACGACCGGCCCGTGCGGTCCGATCGAGCTGTTCGACTTCGTCGACTACGCGCTCATGGTGCAGGAGACCGAGCAGGCGGAGGCGCGCGTCGAGCGCTTCCGCGAGGCCCTGCAACGGCAGCGATCCGAGCGCGCCGACTTCGTGCTCGCCGCGTGCGATGCGATCATCGCCGCGCGCACCACCCTCGAGCCCACGGAGGAGTTGCTGGTGCGGGCGGAGTCGCTCCCGTTCGTCTACGAGGCGGCGCGGCTGCGCATGGTCTACGCGGAACGGCTGCGCCGCGCGCGCCGCACGACCGAGGCGCGGCGCCAGCTGCTGCGGGTCGAGTTCGACCTCATCAGCGTGCGCGCCGGCGCCTGGCTCGACCGCGTGCGGCGCGAGTTGCGCGCGTGCCAGCGCGAGATCGCCGTGCAGGTCGGCGATCTGACCGAGCAGGAGATGCGCATCGCGGAACTCGCCGCCGGCGGCATGTCCAACAAGGAGATCGGCGTGCAGCTGTACCTGTCGCCGCGCACGGTCGGCGGGCACCTGTACCGGATCTTCCCCAAGCTCGGCGTCACCACCCGGGCGCAGCTGCGCGATGCGATGTCGGTGAGCGCGGAAGTCGGCGGCGCGACCGGGCCGGCCGGCGACCCGCGTATGCCACGGGACACCGACTGGCCGGTCTGAGCCGCGCATCCGGGATCAGGCGGCCGACGCCGCCCCTGCCCGCACCGAACGCAGCGCCGTCGCCCAGGCGACCAGCTGGTCGAGCTGCACCTCGAGCGCCGCGACGTGGTACGCCGCGGGTTCCTTGAAGACGGTGTAGTCCTCGAAGTCGGTGATGGTGGAGAACAGCACCGGCTGGCGCACATCGGCCACCTGCAGTTCGGCGAGGATGAGCCTCAGGTGCTCCGCCGCGCGCGCTCCGCTCACGGCGCCGCCGTAGCTCACGATGCCCGCCGCCTTGTCGTTCCACTCGGCGTAGAGGAAGTCGATCGCGTTCTTCAGCGTGCCCGGGATCGAGCGGTTGTACTCCGGCGTGACGAACACGTAACCGTCGTATCGCGCGATGGTCGCCGCCCACTTCTTGGTGTGCTCCTTCTCGTACAGCCCGAGAATGGGCGAGTTCGCCTCGTCGAGGTGCGGCAGCGTGAAGTCGGCGAGGTCGATCAGCTCGTACCGCGCATCACCGCGGGCGCTCGCTCGATCGAGCACCCAGTCGGCCACCTGCTTGCCGACCCGTCCCGGTCGGGTGCTTCCGACGATGACGCCGATCCTGAGGTCTGACATGTCTTCCTTCCTTTCGACCCGGCGCCGGAGTCGACGCCGGGGGACCGTGGACGCCGTCAGCGAGACGACGTGAGGGCGGGGGCGGAGGCGCGACCCAGAAGCGTGTCGACGGAGGTCGTGCCGAGTTCCCTCTGCACGAGGGGGCGCACCTCCGTGCCGAACAACTCGATCGCGCGCAGCAGGTCCTTCTGCGGCAGGGCACCCATGTCGATGTGGAGGTACTGGCGCACGTGACCCCAGTGCTGGTGCATGAGGATGATCCGCTCGGCGATCTCCTCGGGGGAGCCGATCAGCAGACCGCCCTGCGGCCCGGTGTCCCGGTCGTAGGAGTCGCGGGTAGGGGCGGCGAAGCCGCGCTGCTCACCGACGATCTTCATGAACTGGTGCCAGTGCGGCCACCACGTCTCGCGGGCCATCTTGCCGTCGGGCATGAGGAAGCCCGGCGATCCGAGCATGATCATGGTCTGCTCGGGGCTGTTGCCGAACTGCTCGGCGGCCCGTCGGTAGAGGGTCGCGTTGGTGGCGGAACGGATGGCGCTCCCGCCGAGCACGCCGGTCGCCATCGGGAGACCCAGTTGGGCCGCACGGATGACCGATCCGGGGTTCCCGCCGACCCCGAGCCAGATCGGGATCGGCCCGTGCTCCGCCCTCGGCGGCACGTATTCGCCGTGCAGAGCAGGACGGGTGGTGCCCTCCCACGTGACGCGTGCGGACCGGTTCACCTCGAGCAGCAGGTCGAGCTTCTCGGCGAAGAGCCGGTCGTAGTCCCTCAAGTCGTATCCGAAGAGCGGGAACGACTCGATCGAGGAGCCGCGGCCGGGGATCATCTCGACCCGCCCGTTCGAGAGGGCGTCGACCGTCGCGTACTGCTCGTACACGCGCACCGGATCATCCGTGCTCAACACCGTGACGGCGCTCGACAGTTTGATGCGGGAGGTGCGTGCCGCGGCGGCGGCGAGTACGGTCGCGGCGGCCGAGACGGGGAACTCGGGCGTGTGGTGCTCGCCCAGTCCGAACCAGTCCAGTCCGGCCTGTTCGGCGACCTCGATCGATTCGACGACGTTCCGCACCGCTTGTGCTTCCGAGATGCGGGTTCCCGTAGCCGGATCCCAGTTGGCGTCTCCGAAGGCGCCGATTCCGAGTTCCATGTGACTCCGTTCGATGGTGATGGTTGAGGCGGGGATGAGAGGAGGCGGCGCGGAGCCGGATCAGGCGGCCTCGAGCCGGAGGTCCCGCAGCGCGCGGCTGATCTCGGCGGCGGTGAGGCGCGCTCCGAAGACCGGGCCGCCCGGTTGCAGCGCACGTCCGTCGGCGAGGGAGGGAAGGGTCACCGGGTCATAACCGATCCGCTCGATCACTCCGGCGACGATCGCGACGGCGGACGGGTCGTCGCCGGCGACGGCGAGCCCGAGTCGCTGCGGATGACCGAGCGCACGCCGGTCGACCTCGAGGTCGTGGTAGCCGACGTGGTTGAGCGTCTTCACGATCGTGCTTCCCGCGAGCAGGCGCTCGACGACCCTGCTCGTGCCGTCGGGAGCGGCGTCGAACTCCTCGAGTTCCCCGTCGATCGGCGGCCAGTAGTTCATCGCGTCGACCACCACCCGGCCGGTGAAGGGCGCCGGGGCGAGGCTCGCGAGGCGGTGCAGCGGCACGGCGACGATCACCAGATCGGCCTGCGTCACCGCCTCCGCCGTCCATCTCGCCTGGGCGCCCGGCGCGACGATGGAGGCGAATGCCTCCACCTCGGCGGGGGAACCGGACCCGCTCAGGGTCACGTCGTATCCGGCGTCGACCAGCGTGCGGGCGACGGCGGTTCCGACGCGTCCCGCGCCCACGACGGCGATCCGCTGTATCCCCATCACGCGACACCCGTCGCGGTGTCGGCGAGGAGCGTCCGCACGTGGGGCACGACCTCGAGCCCGAAGCGCTCGATGTTCTCGCGCTTGTCCTTGTGCGGCATCCGGCTCGCGGCGGCGACGAAGTCGAACCGCGTCGCGCCGAGCGTCCGCATCCCGGCCGCCACCTGGCGGGCGACCGTCTCGGGCGAGCCGACGACGAGCGAGCCGGCGGCGACTTCGGCGTCGTACCGGTCGCGCCGGAACGGCGCCCATCCGCGCTTCGGCGCCTCGGCGTTCATCATCCCCGACCAGACCGGCCAGAAGCGCTCGATCGCCTCGTCGTCGGTGTCGGCGATGAAGCCGTGCACGTGCATGCCGACCGGTTGCTCGGCCTGACCGAGCGTCTGCATCGTGCGCCGGTAGAGATCCACCAGGGGGCCGAACCGTTCGATGCTGCCGCCGATGATGCCGAGCATGAGGGGCAACCCGAATCGGGCCGCGCGCACGACCGACTGCGGGCTGCCGCCGACACCGACCCATACCGGGATGGCACCGGGGGCGACGGAGGGCTCGAGCACCTGATCGACGAGCGGCGATCGGAAGCGGCCCGACCAGGTGACCGGCTGCTCGCGCAGGAGGCGCATCAGCAGGTCGAGTTTCTCCTCGAAGAGCTGCTCGTAGTCCGCGAGCCGGAAGCCGAAGAGCGGGAACGACTCGATCGCCGAGCCGCGACCCACGATGAGCTGCGCGCGGCCGTCCGAGACGGCGTCGAGGGTGGCGTACTCGTTGTAGACGCGCACGGGATCCTGGGTGCTGAGCACGGTGACGGCCGTGCCTAGCCGGAGCGTCGTGGTGCGCGACGCGATCGCGCCGAGCACGACGGGTGCTGCGGAATCCATCATCCCCGGCCGGTAGTGCTCGGCGATGCCGAAGGAGTCGAGACCCGCGCGTTCCGCGGCGACGGCTTCGGCGACGACGTCGCGCAGTACTTGCGGTCCCGGCGTCGGCGATCCGTCGTCGTCGGCGGTCTGGAACGCGAAGGTGCCGATGCCGAAGTGGAGGCCGCCCGGAGCGGGATCCGCCACACGGGGCTCGGCGCGTGTGGAGAGCGCCGAATCCTGGGACCATGGGTTACTCATGGGTACTGTGTAACGGACGATAACCAGTCACTTCAATTGAACCTGGTCACCCCGATGTGACCGAGAGCGAGGACACGATGGCGGAGAAGCAGCGGATCAGCGACATGCTCTGCATCTGCACGGAGGACGACCCGCAGGTGTTCCGCTCCGTGCTCGATCGCGTCGCCGACAAGTGGACGCTCATCGTCATCGGGCTGCTCGAGGAACGCACGCTCCGTTTCACGGAGCTGCTCGCGGCCATCCCCGGCATCTCGCGGCGGATGCTGACACTGACGCTGCGCTCGCTCGAGAGGGACGGGCTGGTCAGCCGCACCATCTACGCCGAGGTGCCGCCGCGGGTCGAATACCGGGCCACTCCCCTCGGTGCCGCGCTCAGCGGGCCGGTGCTCGCCCTCGCGACGTGGGTCGCCGACCACAAGGACGAGATCGAGACGCACCGGCTCACGTTCGACGAAGCCGCCGATCGGCGGGCCGTGGAGGTCGGGCGCGGCTAGCGCCCCGGCCGCTCACTTCTTCGGCGCGATCCCGTCGAAGAGGTTGTCCACCAGCGCATCCAGGAACTCCGGGGTGACCGGCTCGTCGGGGATGAGCAGCCGGTGGTAGACCGCGCCCCAGAGCTGGTCGACGAGCACGTGCACGTCGACCCCGGCGCGGATCTCGCCGTTCTGCTGGGCGAGCGTCAACCGGTCGTGGGCCAGTAGACGTCGGCCGGAGGAGTACAGGGCGCGGTAGGCGACGGCGAGGTTCTCATCGAGCTGCGATTCCCCGATGAGCTGCAGGAGTGCCCGACCGCCGGGGGTCGCCATCACCTCCGCGAACGAGTGCAGTTGGTGCCGCAGGTCGGCCCGCACGTCGACCGTGGCGTCGAAGGCGAGTGTCCGTTCGACGGCGTGGAAGTAGCCGTCGAGGGCGAGCGCGCCGCGGGAGGGCCACCACTTGTACAGCGTCGTCTTGCTGACTCCCGCGATGCGGGCGACCCGCTCGAAGGTGAGTCCGGCGATGCCCTCGTCGAGCACGAGCCGGCCGACCGCGGCGAGCACGTCGGCGCGCACCTCGTCGGCACGCCGACGCCCGCGCCCGCGCGGGCGGGTGCCGGCGTCGGCGTCCGTCGTGGGTGTCGTCACACCTCATCCTCTCCCATCAGGCGATCCGCAGATCGGCGATGAGACCGTCCCGCAGAACGAACGTCATGGGTCCGGTGCCGTTGTAGCCATCGCCGGTGACCCGCAGCGTGACGAGGTACGCGTCCGCTTCGGATGCCGCCCGGATGTCGAGCAGCTCGAAGTGCGAGCGCACGCCGATGTTGTCGGTGCGGTTCCACCCCCGGATGCCGTCGTGGCCGGTGAAGACGCGGCCCCAGTCGTCCAGGCGGGCGTCCGGGGCGAAGGTCGCCACGAAGGCGTCGGTGTCGCCGGCGTTCGTCGCGTCGACGAAGGTGCGGATGGCGTCGGGGATGGGCGTGGCGTCCATGAGCGGATCCCTCACCGTCCGGTGTGCACGGTCAGCAGGTCCTCGAGCCCGACGCGTCCGAGGAACTCGCGGCGGACGCGGTCGGCGACCTCCGACACCTCTTCGGAGCCGTCGTCGGCCGGGTCGATGTGCACCCGGAACGGCCGCTCACCGGCGGGGAGCGCCACGATGCGGGCGATCTCGTCGGCGACGAGCGACGCGTCCGCGTCGGCGGGCGAGAGGTCGGCGAGCTTGCGGGCGACCTGCTCCATGAGTCCGGTGTACCGGGTCTCGTACTCGGCGGCGACCTCCGCGTCGGCGGGGGTGCCGCTGTGCGCGAAGTGGTTCGTGCCGCGGGTGAAGGAGCCGGGCACCACGATCGAGGTCTCGACGCCCCACCGGGCGAGTTCGCCCGCGTAGCTCACGGCGAGGGAGTCCATGCCGGCCTTCGCGGCGAAGTAGGGGGCGAGGTACGGCGGGGTACCGCCCTTCACGCTCGAGCTCGACACCCAGACGACGAGACCCGCGCCGCGAGCGCGCATCGCGGGCAGCACGGCCCGGTTGACCCGCTGGGTCGACAGCACGTTGACGTCGTACAACTCGGCGAGCTGTTCGGGGGTGAACGCCTCCGCGGGTCCGACAACCATGTGACCGGCGTTGTGGATGAGCACGTCGATGCGGCCCTCGGCGGCGAGGATCTGGGCGACCGCCGTGTCGACGGACTCCTGGAAGTTCACGTCGAGCTCGATGGCGCGCAGGTCGACGCCGTGCTGCTGCGAGTAGTCCGCCGCCTCCTGCACGCGCGGTGCATTGCGATCGCCCGTGTGGCGCATGCCGGCGTAGACGATGTCTCCGGCATCCGCGAGTGCGCGGGCGGTGAGGGCGCCGAAACCGCTCGAGGCGCCGGTGATGAGCACGACCTTCTGATCGGACATGATGTGGCCTTTCTGAGTCGCGGGGGCGTTCGGTCGGTGGGTCAGGCGATGCCGCCGTTGGCGAACAGCACCTGCCCGTTGATCCAGCGGGCGGGTCCGGCGAGGAACGCGACGACTTCGCCGATGTCCTCGGGCTGCCCGAGTCGCTCGAGCGGCGGGAGGGCGGCGAGGCGCGCGATGGTCTCCTCGTCCTTGCCGTCGAGGAACAGGGGAGTGGCGACGGGGCCGGGGGCGACGGCGTTCACGGTGATGTCCTTGCCGCGGAGCTCGCGGGCGAGCACCATGGTGAGGCCCTCGACAGCGGCTTTGCTCGCGGCGTAGGCGCCGTAGGTAGGGTGCTGCAGCCGAGTCTGGCTCGTCGAGACGTTGATGAGGGCGCCGCCGGCGCGCAGGCGCGTGGCCGCGAGCTGCGAGACGACGAAGGTGCCGCGGATGTTCGTGCGGTGCATCCGATCGAGGGCATCGAGGTCGAACGTCGCGACCGGGCCGAGGATCATGATGCCGGCCGTGTTGACGACCACGTCGATGCCGCCGAAGGCCTCTTCCGTCGCGTCGAACGCCGCGGCCATCGCGTTCTCGTCGGCGACATCGCCGCCGACGGCGATCGCCCGGTGACCGGACTCCGCGAGTCGCTCGGCGAGCGCGTCAGCCTTTGCCCGGTTGCCGGCGTAGTGCACGGCGACGGCGAAGCCGTCGGCCGCGAGTCGTTCGACGACGGACTGGCCGATGCCGCCCGAGCCGCCGGTGACCAGTGCGATCCGATCCGTGTTCATGGTTCCTCCTCGATGCCTTTCGCCGATATGGACGATGCGTACATATAAACATGAAATGAACGCGGTGTCCATAAAATTCCTCCGTCGCCTTCCCGAGCCGCTAGGGTCGGCCCGTGCCGATGCACGACGACGAACTCGAACTCGGCGATGCCGCCGCCGAAGCGCTGATCCGTGCGCAATTCCCCGAGTGGAGTGGAGAGCACGTGCGGCGCCTCCCCGGCGCGGGCACCGTCAACGCGATCTACCGCATCGGCACCGGGATGGCCGCGCGCTTCCCGCTTCGGCGCGCGGATGCCGGCGAAGCACGTCGTGCGCTCGAGCGCGAGGGCGCGGCGATGGTCGAGCTGGCTGCGTGCTCACCGGTTCCGACGCCGCAGCCGCTCGCCATCGGGGAGCCCGGCCTCGGATATCCGCTGCCCTGGTCGGTGCAGACCTGGGTGCCGGGCGACACGGCCACACCGCACGGGCTCGCGCACTCCGCGACCTTCGCGCGCGACCTCGCCGCGCTCATCCGCGCCCTGCACTCCGCCGACACGCGCGGGCGCACCTTCGACGGCGCCGGGCGCGGCGGGGATCTGCGGGACGGGGACGCGTGGATGCAGACGTGCTTCCGCGAGAGCGAGGGGCTGCTCGACGTGCCGCGACTGCGCTCGCTCTGGGCGTCGCTGCGCGACCTGCCGCGGCTCGCGCCCGACGCGATGACGCACGGCGACCTCATCCCCGGCAACCTGCTCGTGCAGGGGGAGTACCTCGTCGGGGTGGTCGACGGTGGCGGCTTCAAGGCCGCCGACCCGGCGCTCGACCTCGTCGCCGCGTGGCACCTGCTCGACGCCGGCGCGCGAACGATCCTCCGCGGGGAGCTGCAGAGCGACGACCTCGGATGGGCGCGTGGTGCCGCGTGGGCGTTCCAGCAGGCGATGGGCCTCGTCTGGTACTACCGCACCAGCAACCCCGTCATGAGCGCCCTGGGCCGCAGCACGCTCGACCGGCTGTTTGCGGACTTCGAGGTCTAGCGGGACTCAGGCCAGGGGATCTCCGGCGAGCGGTGGAACGCGATGCCGAGCGCCGTCCACAACTCACCTTGGGCCGCCACGCGTTCGCGGAACGACTCCCAGGTGCGCAGCTCGCTCGAGCCGGTGGCGGGCGACCACGCCGCCTCGGCCGCGGAGGCGAGCCGCGGGAAGGCGAGCTCGTCGATGTCGGCGAGGGTGCGCACCGTCTCCGTCCACAAGGGCGCCTCGACACCGAGGATCGCGGACTCGGGAAGGCCGGGGATGACCTCGGCCGGCTCCCATTCGTAGGAGCGCCGCACGCTCGTCGGTCCGTTCGCCCACTCGAGCCCGATCCGCGTCTCGGCGTCGTACTTCATGTCGAGGTACACCGCATCCGCCGGCGACAGGATGACCCGCGCGCCGCCGTCCGCGAACGCCCGCGCCTTCGCATCCATGCCGTCGAGCGGCACGACGAAACCCCAGTACTGCCCGACGGAACCGCGGGCGAGGCCCGGGGCGGCGCCCGCCTCGTGCCACGCGACCACGGTCTTGCCGTACTCGGCGACGATCGCGCTCGCGCGTTCGATGAACACGGCGAAATCAGCAGGGTCGGTGCCGTGAGCCTCGTCGCCGCCGATGTGCAGGTAGGGCCCGGGCGTCAGTGCGGCGAGCTCGCCGAGCACGTCGCGGAGCAGGTCGTACGTCGCGTCGTCGTGGATGCGCAGCGACGAGAAGCCCACCGCGGTGCCCTCGTACGGTTCGCCGCGGCGCGGGGGCTGCTCGCCCGCGCGCTCGCCGTGGGCCAGCACGTCGGGGGTCACGACGGGGTCGTGGGCGACGTCGGGGTAGGCGAGTCCCAGGGCGTGCGTGTGGCCGGGCAGGTCGATTTCCGGCACCGTCGTGATGTGACGGGACGCCGCGTAGGCGACGATCTCGCGGTAGTCGTCCTTCGTGTAGAAGCCGCCCGGGTCGCCGCCGACGGCGGTGCCGGCGCCGCGGGCGGTGAGCTCCGGCCGAGAGTCGAGGTGCAGGCGCCAGCCCTGGTCATCGGTGAGGTGCAGGTGCAGGTGGTTGAGCTTGAGCAGCGCCGCCCGGTCGATCACCGCCTTGACCGTGGGCACGTCGAAGCAGTGGCGGGCGACGTCGAGCATGACGCCTCGGTAGGGGAAGCGCGGCGCGTCGTCGATGCGCACCGCGGGGATCCGCACACCGTCCGCGGTCCGCTCGACGAGCTGTGCGAGCGTCTGGACCCCGTAGAAGAGCCCGGCGGAATCCGCCCCGACGACGGTGACCCCGGCCGCATCGACCGAGAGACGGTACGACTCGGCCGCTCCCGTGCCGTCGACCGTGAGCGCGATCTCGCCCTCGTCCGCGATCGGAAACGTCTCACCGAGTAGGGCGTCGAGCAGGTGCGTGAGTACGGACGCCGCGTCGGGATCGCCAGCGATCCGCGCGCGCGAGGTCAGGAGGAACGGATCGATGCCGGCGGAGTGCACCGTGGCGGGCGCGGGGATCACGCGTCAGATCCGGGCGAGCAGCGCCAGCACGCGCTCCGTGAGGAGGTCGGTCGCCGCCGCGTCGAAGGTGGGCAACGACTCGTCCTCGAAGAGATGCATTCCGCCGGGGTAGAGGAACAGCTCGCCGTCGTCGGCGCTCGCCACGAGCTCGCGGGCGGCATCGAGGTCGCCCTCTCCGGCGAAGATCGGGTCGGCGTCCATGCCGTGCACCTGCACCGGCACCCCGTCGGGCCACGGTCCGATCGCCCACTCGCCGGTGACCGGAAGGCACGACTCCATGAGCACCGCGCCGCCGGCGCCGGGCCGGGTCTGGGCGAGTCGCTGCGCCTGCAGCACCCCGAACGAGATGCCCGCGTAGACGACGCCGTCCGGCATCCCGGCCGCCGCCGCGTCCGCGAGGGAGTCGAAGTCCGGGTGATCGTCACCGCGCATGAAAGCCATGCCGTCATCGACGGTGGGGAATGTGGCCCCGCCGAAGAGGTCAGGGGTCAGCACCGCGTGCCCGGCCGCCCGCCAGCGGTCGGCGAGGGCGATCACCCCCGGTGTCAGCCCCTGTACGTGGTGGAACAACAGCACCTCGGCCATGAGGTCTCCCTAATCGCGTGGTCCGTTCGAGCCTAGGGCCGGCGGCGGACCGGGGGAACGGTAGGTTCGGCCGGGCGCGAGGAGTCGTTCCGCGCTACGACGCATGCCGCCACCTCACATTCGGGGCGCCGATCGCGTCGGAAGGGTATGAACTCAAATCTCCGCCGCGTCGTCCTCGCACTGACCGTGCTCATCGGCGCGTACGTCGGCATCTGGGGCTACGTCGTGCCCGACGCGTTCTACACGTCGTTCCCCGGATTCGGCTTGCACTGGATCGACATCGACGGACCCTTCAACGAGCACCTCATCCGCGACGTCGGCAGCCTCTACATCGCGCTCGGCGCCGGCAGCCTGGTCGCGATCTTCACCCGCACCGCCATGCCCGGCCGCGTGATGGGTGTCGTCTGGTTCGTCTTCGGCGTGCTCCACTTCGGCTACCACGTGCTGCACCCCGAAGGCACAACCCTCGACGTCGTCGGCAGCATCGTCAGCCTCGGCGTGAGTGCACTCGTCGGCGTCGTGCTCATGCTGCCGCTCGAGCCGCACGCCGACCGGGCGGGTACTAGCCCTTCTTCAGCCCCTGGGCGAGCATGACGAGGATGCCGCTCGGGCCGCGCAGGTACGTGAGCTTGTAGACGTCGTCGTAGGTCGCGACGCCGCGGAGCGGAGAGCACCCGTGTCGCGCGGCGATCTCGAGCGCTTCGTCGATGTCGTCCACCGAGAACGCGACCCGATGCATGCCGATCTCGTGGGGAAGGGTCGGCTCCGTCTCGATCGCCGCGGGATGGATGTACTCGAAGAGCTCGAGGCGGCCCTGACCGTCGGGCGTCTGCAGCATGGCGATCTTCGCGTGGTTGCCGTCGAGCCCCACTGCGGTGTCCGCCCACTCCCCGCTCACCGTGTCGCGGCCGATGACCGTGAGACCGAGATCGGTGAAGAAGGCGATCGCGGCCTCTAGATCGCGGACGGCGATGGCGACGTTCTCGAGCTTGATGGGCATGCGCTGCATGCTAGCGAGCCGGATCGTCGCCGGGTCAGTTGATGATCTCGCCCCGTCGGTCGGCGCGGATGGCGGCGAGGCGGTCCCTCCACCCTTGCAGGGGCTCCGGCGTCAGTCGCGTCCAGTCGGTCTTCGCCGACGATCCGCAACGGCTCGCTGCTGCGGTACGACCGGGTCGGGTTGCCCGGGAACTTCTTGTCCGTCACGTTCGGGTCGTTCTCGTAGGGACCGGTCGGCTCCACGACGTACACATGCGGGGCAAGCGCCTCAGCGCCGGCTGTCGTCCTCGTAGCCCACGGGCGCCACGACGTCATCCCATGACCGCACTTCGGGCAACGGGTCGTACACGCCCACGGCAGCGTTATCGAGCGTGCATTTCTCTCGCCCCTCGAAGGACGGTGAAGCTCCGTATATCTTGCTGACATGCATCTCGCCGGGGCCGTCGGCGACAATCACGTAGCCGTCTATTCGGGTGTCGTCGAGATTCGGCTCGGACGTGATTTCGCCAGTCTTCCTGCTCACCTCGTACGTTCCGTGAGCGGGCCGACACACTTCGATGACGGCACCCCCCTCGCCGTCCGGCTCGACAGATAATGGCTCAAAAATCCACGGGCCGCCGAACAGATGAGATGGGCTGTGGGTCTCGTCGAAGCTCTCGTACAAGTTGAGCACCTGCTCCTCCGTGCGGTGCTCGCGGAGCTGCGCAATAGAGAAGTCCTGGGTATTGACGGCGAGCTGGTAGCTCTCGAAGTAGCCGCGTAGCCATTGCACGTACGGATCATTATCGAGCGGGCCGTTCGGCTCCTGAGACCACACCACGTCGGGCTCCGCGACCTTGTTCGGTTCTGAGACGAACTGAGGTCGACTGCACCCGCTCAGCAGGGCGACGGCTGCGACGACGAAGCCGGTGACGACGAGCGGGCGATTGAACTGACGATTCATCTCGTCGCAACGCTAGCGGAGATGCTGCTGGCTATTGCGAACAACCGGCAAGGCGGAGCCTCATCCCGGGCCGCGAAGGTGAGAACGCCCCCTCACCCGGCGGCGCTGATCGCGTCCTCTTCGCGGGACCGCGCTCGCGCGATGACCTTGCCGCGCGCCGAGGTGGGGAAGCGCTCGAGCATCGCCCGCACCGCATCCGCCTCGACGTCGGCGCCGAACAGTTCCGCGCCCGGCTCGAGGGCGATGCCGGCCGCGAGGGGGCCGGCGACGACCGGATCGAATCCGAGTGCGTCGATGACGGCACCGACCGCCGCGACATCCGCCGGGTCGTCTCCCGCGATCGCGATCGCCTTGCGGTCGGCCGCGCCCGACGGCCGCGCTTCGTCTTCGAGGTCGTGGTAGCCCATGTGGTTGAAGGCCTTCACCACGCGCGCGTCGTGCAGGAACGCCTGCACCGTCTCGCTCGTCGAGGTGTGCGGGTTGTTGAGGTCGTCGCGCACCCCGTCGACCTCCCACCAGTAGTTCATCGCATCGATCACGAGCTTGCCGCGCAACGCCTCCGCCGGGATCGTGCGGTACTTGCCGAGCGGGAGGGCGAGGATGACGACATCGGCGGCGGCCGCGGCCTCCGCGGCCGTGACGGCGACGGCTCCCGGTGCGAGCACCTCGACCGTCAGCGCGATGCGCGCCGGATCGCCGGATCCCGCCACGAGCACGCGGTAGCCGGCGGCGCGCGCGAGTCGCGCGAGCACCGTGCCGACCTTTCCGGCCCCGAGGATGCCTATCGTCTCGGAATTCTCACGGACCATGCCGCTCGCCCTCCCTCTCCTTCGTCGTTCTCGATTGTCGCGGTCACCGGGCGAGCATGTCCCGCACCATCGGGATCACCCGGGAGCCGTACAACTCCACTGCCCGTAACCGCGCGGCGGCCGGTAACGTTCCCGACGTGTAGATGAGGTCGAAGCGCCCGACGCCGAGGGTCGTGATCGCCGCGGCCATCTTGCGCGCCACGGTCTCGGGCGACCCGACGTACATCGAGCCGTGGGTGACCTCGTGCTCGAACTCCTCGCGGCGCACCGGCGGCCAGCCGCGCAACGCGCCGATCCGGTCGCGGATGACCTTGTAGCGCGGGTAGAACAGCTCCTTGGCCTCGTCGTCCGTGTCGGCGATGAACCCGGGGGAGTGCATGCCGACCGGGTGCGCGATCGTGCCCGACTGCTCCGCCGCGCGACGGTACAGGTCGATGTAGGGCGCGAACCGGCCGGGGTCGCCGCCGATGATCGCGAGCATGAGCGGCAGACCGTAATAGGCGGTGCGGATGACCGACTGCGGCGAACCACCGACGCCCACCCAGGTGGTCAGCCGGCCGGACTCCGTCTTCGGGAACACGTCCGCGTTCTCGAGCGCCGGTCGCAGAGTGCCGTTCCAGGTGACCGGCTTCTCGTCGAGGAGTTTCACGAACAGGTCGATCTTCTCTTCGAACAGCTGGTCGTAGTCGCGCAGGTCGTATCCGAACAGCGGGAACGACTCGGTGAACGAACCACGGCCGAGGATCACCTCGGCGCGACCGTTCGAGAGGGCGTCGACGGTGGCGAAGCGTTGGAAGACGCGAACCGGGTCGTCCGAGCTGAGCACCGTCACGCCCGAGCCGAGCCGGATGCGGGAGGTGCGCGCGGCGATGCCGGCGAGCACCGTCTCGGGTGTCGAGATCGCGTACTCGGGCCGGTGATGCTCACCGAGCGCGATGGCGTCGACGCCAAGTTCGTCGGCGAGCACGGCCTCGTCGACCACCTGGCGGATCGCCGCCGCGTAGGAGAGCAGGGTGCCCGAGGTGTCCTCGGGCACGTCGCCGAAGGTGTCGAGGCCGAAGACGAGGTCAGACATGTGCGGGCTCCTTCACAAGCAGCTCACGCACGCGGGGGGCGACCTCGCGACCGAGCAGCTCGATCGTCGTGGCGCGCGCCTCACGCGGGAGGCTCATGATGTCGTATTTGAGGTCGAAGCGGTCGAGCTTCAGCTGTTCGGTCACGCGCGCGATCTTGCGCGCGACGGTCTCGGGGGATCCGACGAACAGCGCGCCGCCGTCGAGTTCCGCCTCGAAGCGGTCGCGGGTCGGAGCGTAGAACCCGCGTTCGCGGGCGAGGCTCTCGACCACCGGCTGCCAGTACGTCCACCAGGTCTCGCGCGCCTCCTCATCCGTCGCCGCGATGAGACCGAGCGAGTGCTGGCCGACCGGCTGCATCGGCTGCCCGAACTGGGCGAGCGCCCGGTGGTACAGCTCGACGTGACCGGCGAAGCGCTCGGGGCGGCCGCCGATGATGGCGAGCATGAGCGGCAGCCCGTACCGGGCCGCCCGCACCACCGAATCCGGGCTCCCGCCGACGCCGATCCAGGTGGGGATGCCCCCGGGTCGCATCCGCGGGTTGAGCGTCTGGGCGGTGAGCGGGGCACGGACGGTGCCCGACCAGGTGACCGGCTGGTCGAGCTGCAGCTTCATGAACAGGTCGAGCTTCTCTTCGAAGAGGTTCTCGTAGTCGGCGAGGTCGTAGCCGAAGAGCGGGAACGACTCGGTCGCAGACGCGCGGCCGAGCACGAGGCGGGCGCGTCCGTTCGAGACCGCGTCGAGGGTCGAGAACTCGTGGTAGAGCCGAACGGGGTCGTTCGTGCTGAGCACGGTGACGCTCGTGCCGAGGGCGATGCGCTCGGTGGCGGTTGCCATTGCGGCGAGGAGCACGGGCGGTGCCGAGTCGTTGTGACCCTCGCGATAGTGCTCGCCGACGCTGAAGACGTCGAGACCGACCGCCTCGGCGAGGCGCGCCTCCTCGACGAGCAGTCGCACGGTCTCCGCGCCGGACAGCACGCGTCCGCTGCCGTCGCTCGCGAGGTCTCCGAACGAGTTGAGGCCGAGTTCGAATCGACCGGTCATGGGGTCCTCCAGGTGATTGACACGTCAAGTAATTGACGCGTCAATGATGCGCCCATATGATTGACATGTCAATAACGGAGGTTCCGACATGACCGACAGCACCGCTGAGGCCGCGACTCCCGCCACGGGCGGCCCCGCGAAGACTGCGCGGCGCTCGCCGAACGCCTTGGAACTGCACACGTGGCGCACCTTCATCGAGACGGCGGAGGAGCTGCGCTCCGCGCTGAGCGGCCGGCTGCAGGCGGAGTCCGGCATCTCGTCGGGGGACTACGCGGTGATGCTCGCCCTAAGCGAGGCGGAGGGTCGGCGGTTGCGTTCCTCCGAACTGGCCGACCACATCGGCTGGGAGCGGAGTCGGCTCTCCCACCATCTCGGACGCATGGAGAAGCGCGGCCTGCTCGTGCGGGAAGGGTGCGCCACCGACAACCGCGGCGCCGAGATCACCCTGACCCCGGTCGGCAGCGATGCCTTCCGCTCGGCGTCGTCACCGCATCTGCGCGCCATCCGGGAACTGTTCATCGACGCCCTCACCCCCGAGCAGCTCGCCGCGGCCGGCGAGATCGCCGAGGCGTTGCAGGCGAAACTCCGGGAACGCGCGGGCGGCGCCTGACCGGTCAGCCGCGGAACGCGTCGGCGAGCACGTCCGCGAATCGGGCGGCGTCCGCGTCGAAGGCGACGCGCGCGGTGGTCGGTTCGGTGGTCCACTGCCTCGTGTCGACGATCATCTCGCCGAGGGTGCGGGTGCCCGTCGTCTCGACGTTCACCGGGTGGACGCCCGAACGCGTGACGACCTCGGGGTCGACGAGATAGGCGACGCACACCGCGTCGTGCACGGCCGTGCTCGCGGCCGCTTCGGCATCGCCGCGCAGCGCCGTGTCGATGCGGTGCCGGACGAACGCGCTCGAGGCGAGCGCGGCGGGCGTGCCGATCGCGTCGAAGCGGTCGCAGTCCGCGAGCGTGAGTTCCGCCGCGTGGGTGGCGTCGAGCGGCACGATCGTCACGTCGCGGATGCCCGCGGTGAGCACCGCCTCCGCCGCCTCCGGGTCGACCCAGAAGTTGAATTCCGCGGTCGGCGTGACGTTGCCCATCCGGTGCCCGCCGCCCATGATCACGAGCCGCGGGATGCGCGCGGCGAGCCGCGGCTCCGCGCCGAGCGCGAGGGCGAGGTTGGTGAGCGGCCCCGTGGCGACGAGCACGATGTCTGCGCCCTCGTCGCCGAGGTACGTGTCGATGAGGAACTGCACCGCGCCGGTCTGCTGCGCGGTGGACGTCGCCTCGGGGAGGTCGAGCTGCAGCACCTGGAACTCCGGGCTGTCGGCGTTGAGCACCTCGCGGGGGATGGGGAAGTCGGGTCGGATGAGGGGCCGCGCGGCTCCTGGGTAGACCGGCACGTCGGCGCCGACGTGATCGAGCACCCGCAGCGTGTTGTCCGTCGTGTTCTCGAGCGGCACGTTGCCGTTGACGGTGGTGACCGCCACGAGGTCGAGTTCCGGATGCCCGGCCGCCGCCATGATGGCGACCGCGTCGTCGGTGCCGGTGTCGCAGTCGAGGATCAATCGCGTGGTCATGCCTCCACTGTGGCAGGCTTCGCGTGCACCCTCGGAACCCCTCACCGACATCGAGTCAGGAGCACGCCATGTCATTCCAGGCCTACCTCGACAACATCGAGACGAAGACGGGGCTCACCCCTCGGCAGTTCGTCGAGCTCGCCCGCGAGCGCGGCTTCGGTGCCGGCACGAAGGCGACCCCGATCGTGCAGTGGCTCGCCGAGGAGTACGACCTCGGCCGCGGTCACGCGATGGCCCTCGTGCACGTGATCACGAAGGGGGCGCAGATCGACGCCAAACACGTCGACTCGGGCGGCACCCACAGC
Organism: Diaminobutyricimonas aerilata; assembly: GCF_002797715.1. NCBI lineage: Bacteria > Bacillati > Actinomycetota > Actinomycetes > Micrococcales > Microbacteriaceae > Diaminobutyricimonas > Diaminobutyricimonas aerilata. Next base: position 20,557 of record NZ_PGFF01000001.1, read on the forward strand.
GACCCGAAGGACCACTTGTGGCTCGACGGCAAGGACTCCAAGCCCGAGGGCTATTGAGGCGCTAGTCGTCGAGGCGGAGCGTCCAGGCGCGCAGTCGCAGCTGGGCCCCGCGGAACTCCTGGTCGAACTCGGCACCCGGGCTGAACCCGGCCTTACGGCACACGGCATTGGACGCCGCGTTCGCCACAGCGGGGAACGCCGTGAGAAGAGGATGCGTGCCGTGCTCACGGGCATCCGCGACCACGAGCGCGAGCGCTGCCACCGCGATGCCGCGGCGCTGCGCCTCCGGTACGACGAACCACCCGGTCTCATGCACCTGCTCGCCGGACCAGTACGTCGACCACAGGCCGGTGCCGCCGACCGGCTCGCCGTCGGCGTCGATGCGGAACATGCGCGACTCGCCTGTCTCCCATCCGCGGAGGTAACGCGCGTGACGATCGGCGATCTGCTCGTCGGTCTCGGGTCCGCCGAGGTGTGCGGTCATCTCCGGGGTGTTCGCTCGAGAAAGCAGCGGCTCGTCCTCGTCGCTCCAGCGTCGCAGCGTCACGTGCGTCATGGCGTGCAGGCTACGCCCGGCCGCCGACGGCCGACCATCCGCCCGCACCTGTCTCGCGGCCGGCTTGACCCAAGGCGCATGCGACCGCATCCTGGGAGCACGTCATCACGCCGGCCGGGGCATCGATCGAGGAGTTGGCTGATGCGTGGAACCGACCGTCGTTGCGCGGCCGTCGACTGTCCGGAGGCGGCCGAGTCGGGAGCGCCGGCGCCGTTGTGCGCGGCGCACTCCGCGCTCGTGGCGGAGTGGGCGCAGGGCGAGGCGGGCACGACGGACGTGCTGCCGTCTCCGTGTCTCGTGTGCGGGTCTCGCACCGGCGTGCGCTACCCGGGCGGTTGGGTGTGCGCGGTGTGCGAATGGCGGCACGGCGAGGTGCCCGACGGCGACCTCGCGCCGCCCCGCGTGGACGTCGTGTACTACATCCGCTTCGACGACCGCATCAAGATCGGCACCACCGCGAACCCGCGGCAGCGGCTGGGCCGGTTGTGGCACGACCAGCTGCTGGCGTTCGAACGCGGCGGACGCGCGGTCGAGCAGCGGCGGCACGCGCAGTTCGCCCGGTACCGGTTCGACCGCACGGAGTGGTTCCGGGTGGACGACGAGCTCGAGCACCACATCCGCATCGTCGCGAACGGGGAGCCGGATGCGTGGGCGGTGTACGCGCGATGGACGAGCGAGGCGCTCGCCCTGCGCGGGTGACCGCGCTCTCACCTGAGGTAGGCGTCCACGAAGAGGGCGCCGCGGATGATCCGCAACTCGTCGAGTAGTTGCGCGTAGGTCGCCCGGCTGAGCCCCGCGACGGTGAGATCGTGCGGGCCGAGCTTCGGCAGCCGGCCCGTGCGGATGCGGATGACCTCCCAGCCGGCGGACCGCAGCGCTCGGTCCTTCCGGCGATCGGCGGCCTCCCGGCGTCCGACGTGCTCCAGGCCGTGCCGGCCGGTGGTGTCGTACTCGAGCGCGACGCGCAGTTCGGGCAGCAGCACGTCGGGCCACGCCTCGAGATGGTCGAAGAACGGCCGCGCCAGCCGCACGGCGTTGAGCGGGGACACTCCCATCAGTCGCGCCTCGAGTCCCGCCCGCAGGTCCGCCTCGGCCGCGGAGGCGACCCGGGGAGCGCATGTGCTCGCGAACGGCTCGCCGACCGGCAACGCGGGGGTGCGCGTGCAGAGCTCGCGAGCCGGACGGGTCTTCGTCGACCGGGATCGGACCTTCTGCGGAGGGGCTGCGGTCGCGGAGGGTGCGGCCGCCGCGGGAGCGGGCCGCGCCGGAACGGGACGATCGCGGGCGACCTCGCTGCACACCGGACACCACGACGAACGCCGCCGCTCCCGCCCGGGCCGGTCGCGCTGCTCGCTCGGCGTCGCGACGAAGATGTGCCCCGCCTCGCATTGCCACTGCAGGTACACCTCCGCCGCCGGAGGGATCTGGGTGAGCGTGATGCCGTGGTTGAGGTCGGGATGGTACTGACGCACGAGCACGGGATACGACGCCCACTCCGTGCGGTACGTGCCGATCGGATACGGCGTCTCGGTTCCGCGCGAGAACCGGCGGCGCTCCCACCACCTCTCGATCGACTCGGGCATGCGGGCAGGTTAGACGCCACCACCGGCACGCCGGGTGGGTACCGCTCCCCATGCCCGTGCGGCACGGCGAAGTCGTGAGTCCGTCATGATCGAGGGATGTCCTACGATCCTGCATCCGTTCCCCCTCCGCCTCCCGCCCCGTCGCCGTACGCGGCGCCCGCACAGCCGGCCGGTCCCGCCGGTGCGCCGCCGACCGGCCGCGTCAACGGTCTCGGCATCGCGGCGCTCGCCGTCGGTGCCGTCGGCCTCGTCGTCGCGTTCGTGCCGTTCATCGGCGCGCTCGGCGGCTTCCTCGGCTTCGTCGGCCTCGTGCTCGGCATCATCGGCCTCGTGCTCAAGGGCCGTAAGAAGGGTCTCGCGATCGCGGGCACGATCGTCTCCGGCGTCGCGCTGATCGCCTCGATCGTGATGATCTTCGTGTACACCGCCTCGTACATCAACGCCTTCAACGACGCCATCGAGAGCGGCCCTTCGGTCGTCGACGAGGCGCCGCCGGCCGAAGGGGAAGAGGAAGCGGAGGGCATCGAGCCCGGCGGGGTCGGCTCGCGCGAGAACCCCGCGCCGATCGGATCGACGGTGTCGATCGAGGCGATCACCGGCGCAGCCTGGGAGGTCTCGCTCGGCGCGCCGACTCTGAACGCGACCGACCTCGTGAAGGCCGCGAGCGAGTACAACCCCGACCCGGCCGCGGGCAACCAGTACGCGATCGTGCCGGCGACGATCACGAACGTCGGCGAGGCGAACGGCAGCCCGTTCGAGCTGACCTTCGAGTTCGTCGACGCCGACGGCCGCAGCTATACCGGCGGCTACGTGTCGATGGAGGGCCAGCTCGCGGACGTCGACGAGCTGCTGCCCGGGGCGTCCGCCACCGGCAACGTCGTCATCGAGATCCCGAGCGCGGGTGCCGAGGCGGGCACCTGGGCGGTGGCCCACATCATGGGCGACCCGATCTACTTCGCCGCCCAGTAAAGGCAGTACATCGACGGCCGCGTCGTCCGCCTCCCCAGCAGGGCGGATGGCGTGGCCGTCGTCATACACGCGGGTTGACTTCGCGGTCGGCGCGCATCACACTCATACCCCGACAGGGTATGGAGGTCGTGGTGTCCCACGGATACGTCGAGAACAAGGATGAACTGCTCAAGCGCCTGCGTCGCGCGGAGGGGCAGGTGCGCGGCATCCAGCGGATGGTCGAGAACGACACCTACTGCATCGACATCCTCACGCAGGTGTCGGCAGTGACGAAGGCGCTCGAAGGCGTGGCCCTCGCCCTTCTCGACGACCACCTCACGCACTGCGTGGCCGAGGCCACCGCGCAAGGTGGAGCGGTGGCGGACGAGAAGATCCGGGAGGCCAGCCAGGCCATCGCCCGGCTCGTGCGCTCCTAGCGTTCCACCGGAGATTTCCTCCGCACCGGCGTCGGTGCCAGAATGCCGGAGAGCGACGCCGCTCGGGAGTCCCCCGTAGCCGTCGCGTCCGGGAACGGGGTGAACCGCATGGACGATCGCACGCGCGATCTCTTCGCCGCGTCGTTCCGGCTGAAACGCGTGCAGTACCGCAAGAGCGCGGCCGTCGACGCAGCGCTGTTGCAGATCGGCTCGAGCCTCGCCCAGTGGGCCCTGCTCCGCGACATCTCCCAGCATCCGGGCGAGACGGCTCGCGCGCTCGCACAGCGCACCCGGCAGACCGACCAGGCGCTCGGCGCGCTCATCGTCAAGCTCGCCGAGCGGGGTCTCGTCGAGCGCACGCCGGGACGGGGGAAGGCGCTGCGGCACGAGCTCACCGAGACGGGTCGACGGATGCTCGCCCAATGCACCCCGGTCGTGGCCGAGGTGCTCAGCCGCGAGTTCGGGCATCTCGATGACGAGGAGCTCGCGACCTTCGTCGCTCTGCTCGGCAAGATCGCGGGCGACGAGGCCTGATCGCGTGACGGAGTCCGACGACGGGAAGCCCCGTGCCGCGAGGAGAGCGCTTCGGATCCTCGCCTGGATCGGCGGGTCGCTCGTCGTGCTCATCGTGGCCGGCGTCGTTTTCTGGAACGTGAGTCCCTGGCCGAGCGTCTGGCTGCTGCGTTCGGCGCCCGACCCGGCGGGCCTCGAGAACGCCGAAGCCGCTGCGCGCTACGTGCCCGACGACATCCACGCCGACCTCGACGTCGTCTACGACGAGACGTCGCCGGACGGTCGGCTCGACGTGTTCCGCCCCGACGACGCCGTCGCCGCCCTGCCCGTGATCTTCTGGGTGCACGGCGGCGCCTTCATCGCGGGGGAGAAGGAGCCGGTGCGCGACTACCTGCGTGTGCTGGCGTCTCACGGCTTCGCCGTCGTGAATGTGGAATACACCCACGCGCCGGAGGCGACTTACCCCCGGCCGATCGTGCAGGTGGACGAGGCGATCGCGCACGTCGTCGAGCACGCCGCCGAATTCCACGCCGACCTCGACCGCATCGTGCTCGCGGGTGATTCGGCAGGTGCCCACATCGCGGCGCAGGCCGCGATGGCGATCGCGCAACCCGACTACGCCGAGGAAGCCAGGCTGCCCGCGGCCGTGGAGCCTGGCCGGCTCGTCGGCACCGTGCTCTTCAGCGGCCCGTACGACCCGACGACCGTCGACTATGACAACGAGCTCTTCGGATTCTTCATGCGCACCGTCATGTGGTCGTACTCCGGCACGAAGGACTTCCTCGGGGACGAGCGCTTCCTCTACACGGCCCTCCCGCAGCACGTGAATGCCGACTATCCGCCGACGTTCGTGTCGACGGGTCCGGCCGATCCGCTCCTCCGGCAGAACGAGGAGTGGGTCGCCGCGCTCACCGCGGCGGGCGTGGAGGTCACTCCGCTGTTCTTCGATGCGGCGACGACGCCGGACACCGTGGGCCACGAATACCAGTTGTCGCTGGACACCCCTGAGGCGAAGCAGGCCATGGTCGAGCAGGTCGCGTTCCTGCGCGGCGTCACCGGCGCCGAGGAGCGCCCCGGGGTCTCCGACACCTGGTGAGCGCGGGGGGCTCGATACGCCGTCTCCGCTGGTCGAGTAGGCGCGCGAAGCCGCCGTATCGAGACCCCTCCAGCGCGCCCGTCAGTCGGTCAGGCGGATCTCACGGCGCTCGCGGGCCGAGAGGTACGCGGCGTCGATGATGCGGGCGAGCTTCGTCGCCGACGATCCGTCGACCGACGTCCAATCGCCCGAGCGGATCGCGTCGAGGAACTGATCGACGACGGCGGCGTGTCCGCGGCCGGGCGCGGCGTACAACCGGGTCTCGCTCGGGGTGCCGGCGTCGTCGGTGAACAGCCGCAGCTCGCCGCTCTCGATGTAGTTCTCGACGCGCAGTTCCGCGCCGCCGTCGGTGCCGTACATGGTGATGCCGAACTCGTCGCTGTTCGTCCGATGAGCGGCCCAGCTCGACTCGATGAGCAGCGTGCCGCCGCCCTCGAGCCGCAGGAAGACGCTCGCGAGGTCCTCGACCTCGAACGTCGTCGTGTCGGCGGCACCCGACTTCACGCCGGCGGAGCCGAAGCCGGCCGAACCGAGGTGGTTGTAGGTCGACGCGGTCACCGTCTCGACCGCCGGGTTGCCGAGCAGGTGCAGCGAGTAGTCGAGCACGTGCACGCCGATGTCGGCGAGCGGACCGCCGCCGGCGGTCTCGAAACGGGTGAACCAGCTGCCGATCATGGGGATGCCGCTACGGCGCAGCCAGTACGCCTTCGTGTAGTACGGGGTGCCGAGACGTCCGGCGTCGACGAGCTCCTTGAGCTTGCGGATGTCGCCGCGCTGACGGTGGTTGAACGCGACGTCGAGCACGCGACCGGCGGCGCGGGCCGCGTCGACCATCGACTGCGCCTCCTCACCCGTGCGGGCGATCGGCTTCTCCGACAGCACGTGGAGTCCGCGCTCGAGGGCGGCGACGGCGATCGGCGCGTGCAGGAACGTGGGCACCGCGACGCTGACGGCGTCCAGCCCGTCGAGCGCGACGAGGTCCTGCCAGTCGCGGTACAGGCCGCTGACGCCGTATCGGGCGCCGAGTTCGGCGAGCACCTCCTCCTCCATGCCGGCGATGGCGACGAGCTCGACGCCCGGAGCCATGGCGTACGCGTCGATGTGCTGCTGCCCCGCCCATCCGACGCCGATGACGCCGACGCGCAGGGGACTGGTGCTGGTGGTTTCCGTGGTCATCCGTCAATGCTTTCGGATGCGGCGCCGGTCTGCCAAGCGCATCCGGCGACTTTTTTGCACGACAGGAGAAAGTCGCATGAGAAAGGGCGGCCGGCTCTGCCGACCGCCCTGTTGACGCTGTTCCTACTTGAACGCGTCCTTGATGTTCTCGCCCGCCTGCTTGAGGTTGGCCTTCGTCTGGTCGCCCTTACCCTCCGCTTCGAGGTCGCGGTCGCCGGTGTGGCGGCCCGCCTCCTCCTTCGCGTGGCCCGTGGCGCCTTCGACGGTGTTCTTGATCTTGTCGTCCAGTCCCATATGCGCTCCTTCGTCCGGGTGCATTGCCTCTACGACAGTGCTCCTCTGGCCTGAAAGCGGCGTGTGCGCAGCCTCGGAAGAGCTGAGTCCCGGCTGCGCGCGGCGGGAGAGCTGGCCAGTGAGGGCGAGGACGAGGATGACCACGGCGAGCAGGATCCAGCCGGGCCAGCCGAGCAGCGTGCCGTACACGGCATCCAGAGGTTGCCCCGCCGCCATGAGCAGGGCGAACGTGTTGACGGAGGTGTTGAGGGCGGCGTGGGCGACGACCGCGGGCCACACCGACGCCGACCGCAGCCGCAGCCAGCCGAAGATCACGCCGAGCAGCGTGCACCACACGACCATGAGCAGCAGGCCCAGGATGTCGGTGCGCTGGTAGTTGTAGCCGAGCAGGATGACCGGGGCGTGCCAGAGCCCCCATACCGCGCCGCTCAGCGCGAGCGCCGGCACGGTGCCGAGCGGCAGGAGGTTCGGCAGCAGCCAGCCGCGCCAGCCGATCTCCTCACCGAAGGTCGCGACGCAGTTCATCAGCACGACCACGGGGATCATGGCGAGCTGCACGGCCACGATGCCCGGAACGGCGTCGGCGGGCAGGTCGGCGCCGGTGGCGGCGAACGCCTCGCGGGCCGCGGAGAAGGTGACGAGGTCGAGCTGGAGCAGTCCCATCGCATGGCCGAGCAGCATCGCCAGGAACGCGAGCGCCACGAACCCGACGAGTGCGATCGCGCTGAGGCCGAGGGTGCGGCGCACCGGTCGCAGCGGCGCGAGCCCGGTGAGGCGGGGGATGCTCGTGGGCCGGAACACGAGCACGGTCACGAGGGTCGCGACGGCGGGGGTGAACATCATGAGGGTCGTGAGCAGCAGGAACAGCGGATGCTGCATGCCCTGCCCCGACAGCCAGACCGGCAGCTGCACGAGCCACGCCCCGCCCAGGGCGAGCACCAGCCACAACGCGAGGGCTGCCCAGCGCATGCGTTCGGGGAGCACGGGGGCCAGGGCGGCGTTCTTCTGTCGTTGACGCTCGGCGGCGGCGCTGCGGCGTTCGGCCCGCGTCGCCGGGACGGCGGTGACGGTCGTCATGGTGACTCCTTCCGGTCCCTTCTCACGCTACGGAGCCGACGCGCCCGCGTCGTCCGCCTGCAGACGGGACGCCGACTCCACCGCGCGGCGGAGGCGCCTCGGGCTCGGTCACGGGCACCTGAGTCACCCCTGGACGACCCCAGAGCCGCCGCAAGACGGCGTGGTAGCTTGCGCGGATGTCACGCATCATCGCGGTCGCCCCCGTGCTACCCGATCACGCCTACTCACAGGCGGAGATCACCGCCGAACTGGCGTCGATGCTCGTTCCCGACTCCCCGAAACGCGCGCTGCTCGAGCGATTGCACGCCGGCACCCGCATCGGCACCCGCCACACCGCCCTGCCGCTCGAGGCGTATCGCGACCTCGGCTCGTTCGGCGAATCGAACGACCACTGGATCCGCGTCGGCACGCAGCTCTCCGAACGGGCCGTGCGCCGGGCGCTGTTGACAGCCGGATTGCAGCCGACCGACGTCGACCACCTCTTCTTCACCTCGGTGACCGGGGTTGCCGCCCCGTCGATCGACGCCCGGCTCGTGCCCCTGCTCGGCCTCCGGCCCGACGTCAAGCGGATCCCGTCGTTCGGGCTCGGTTGCGTCGCCGGCGCCTCGGGCCTGGCCCGCGTGCACGACTACCTGAAGGGCCACCCCGACGACATCGCCGTGCTCCTGTCGGTGGAGCTGTGCTCGCTCACCGTTCAGCGCGACGACGCGTCGGTCGCGAACTTCGTCGCGAGCGGCCTGTTCGGGGACGGCGCCGCCGCGGTGGTCGTCGCGGGCGAGAACCGGGCGCGCGAGCTCGGCATCGCAGGACCCGAGATCGTCGACACCCGCAGTTGCTTCTACGCCGACACGGCCGACGTCATCGGCTGGGATGTGCGCGACACGGGATTCCAGATCGTGTTGTCCGCCGGCGTCGCCGAAGCGATCGACGCCAACTTCGGTCCCGACGTCGCCACTCTGCTCCGCGCCCACGATCTCGACGTCCCCGACATCGGCGCGTGGATCGCCCACCCGGGCGGCCCGCGGGTTCTCGAGGCCTTCGCCGATTCGCTCGGCCTCACCGAGCAGGATCTCGCCCCGAGCTGGCGCTCGCTCGAGCAGGTCGGCAACCTCTCGTCGTCGTCGGTGCTGCACATCCTCGCCGACGTCGCCGAGCAACCGGCCGGCACTCGCGGTCTGCTGTTCGCCCTCGGCCCGGGGGTGACCGCGGAACTCGTGCTGCTGCGGTGGGCCGCGTGATCGGTTACCTCGCGCTGATCCTCGCGACCGGCATCGAGCGGATCGCCGAGCTCGTCATCTCGACGCGGCACGCGGACTGGGCATTCCAGCGCGGCGGCGTCGAGACCGGTCGTGGGCACTTCCCGTGGATGGTCGCCCTGCACACCGGCTTCCTGCTCGCGTGTCTCGGCGAGGTCGTGTTGTTCGACCGGCCCTTCCTCCCCGCCCTGGGCTGGCCGATGCTCGTGATCGCGCTGCTGTGTCAGGTCGGTCGCGCGTGGGTGATCGTGTCGCTCGGCAAGCAGTGGAACACCCGCGTGATCGTCGTGCCCGGCATGCCCCTCTCGCGTCGCGGACCGTACCGGTTCGACTGGCTGCCGCATCCGAACTACCTCATCGTCGCGATCGAGGGCATCGCCCTGCCCCTCGTGCACAGCGCGTGGGTGACCGCGATCGCCTTCACCGTGCTCAATGCGATTTTGCTGCTCGGCTTCCGGATCCCCGCGGAGGACCGCGCCCTCCGCCAGGCGGCGCCCGCATGATCGATGCGGATGTGCTCGTCGTCGGCGGCGGACCGGTCGGTCTGGCGACGGCGATCGAAGCGCGCCTCGCCGGATTCTCGGTGGTCGTCGCCGAGCCGCGTCGCGGCAGCATCGACAAGGCGTGCGGGGAGGGCCTGATGCCGGGGGCCGTGCCGCTGTTGGCGCGCCTCGGCGTCGATCCGCCCGGCTGCCCGCTGCGGGGAGTCAGCTACCGCGACGGGGTGCACCGCGTCGACCACGTGTTCTCGCACGGCGCCGGCAGGGGCGTGCGGCGCATCGCCCTGCACGAGGCGCTCGCCCGCCGAGCGGACGAGCTCGGCGTGCGCCGCGAAGCCGTCCGTGTCGAGGAGGTCGAGCAGGGTGCGGATGACGTGCGCGCCGGCGGGGTGCGCGCCCGGTACCTGCTCGCCTGCGACGGGCTGCACTCGACCGTGGCGCGCGCCGTCGGACTGGCGCTGCCGGTGCCGCGCGGGACGCGGCGCTACGGCATCCGGGAACACCACGAGGTCGAGCCGTGGTCGGATCTCATCGAGGTGCACGTCGCCCGCGACGCGGAGTTCTACGTCACCCCGGTGGCCGACGACACGGTCGGCATCTCGATGCTCGCCCGTCAGGGCGTCGACTACGACGACGCACTCGCCTCCGCACCGGAACTGGAGGAACGCATCGCCGGCACGATGCTCGTGAGCACCCGTCGTGGCGCGGGCCCGTTCCGGCAGCGCACCCGCCGCCGCGTCGCCGGACGGGTGCTGCTCGTCGGCGACGCGTCCGGCTACGTCGACGCGATCACCGGCGAGGGTCTGCGGCTCGGCTTCGCGCAAGCGACCGAGGCCGTGGCCGCGGTGCTCGCCGGCCGGCCGCGCGACTACGAGCGCCGCTGGCGCCGGGTCACCCGCGACTTCCGTATGCTCACGAGCGGTCTCGTCGCCCTCGCGACGTCGCCGGCGCGTCCGTACGTGATCCCCACCGCATCCCGGAACCCCGCCCTGTTCGGCCGGATGGTCGACCGCCTCGCGAGATAGGAGCAGCAATGGAAGAGATGACCGACGAGGAGAAGCGCCGCGATCAGCTGTTGCGCGCCGAGAAGTCGACGGAGCGCGACGCCGAGCCGCGCATCGAGGTCACGAAGAAGGATGACGGCGTGACGCGCATCGACGTGCGCGACGACGCCGTCGTGCGCCCCGGCGACCCCGAGGACTGACCGCCTCCCGCCGGCTCCCACAATCGGTTTCCCGTCAGTAGTCGCCCTTACGAGCGCCGCGAAAGGGCATCTACTGACGGGAAACCGCATGCACGAGCATCCGGACGCGACATTCCCGTCGCATATTGCGGGTGCGGGCGGCGCGCACCCGCGTTTCGCGACGGGGAATCGTCGGTGCGGTTGAGCAACCCGGGTGCCGCCTGAGGGAGATCTCGATACGGCCGTGGACGACCTACTCGATCGGCGGTGTCCGCGCTGCGGCGATGAGGGTCGTGAGCGAATCCCGGATGCCCTCGAGCTCGGTCACGTCCATGCCGAGTCGTTCGACGATGCGGCCTGGCACAAGCTCGGCCTCCCGGCGGAGCGCGCGCCCCGCGTCCGTGAGTTCGACCGCGAGGGCCCGCTCATCCGCGGCGTTACGCCGCCGGGTGATGAGCCCTGAGGCCTCGAGCCGCTTGAGCAGCGGGCTCAGCGTGGCGGATTCGAGCAGCAGGGCGTCGGCGATGTCGGCGACCGTGCGTGGGCTGCGCTCCCAAAGCGCGAGCATCACGAGGTACTGCGGATGCGTCAGGCCGAGCGGTTCGAGCACGGGCCGGTAGAGGCCGATGACGCTGCGTGAGGCGGCGGCGAGTGCGAAGCACACCTGCCGGTCGAGGGCGAGCGCATCCGTCATGCGACCACTATACGAGGGCACGAATAGTTAGTACACTAAGAATATGACCGACCGCGAACGCCTCCGCTGGTGGGAGCGCCTGAACAAGTCCCTGCGCCCCTTCATGGGTCCGGCGCAGCTCGGACCGTTCGATGAGGCGCCGCGGCCGTCGTCGACGGGCAAGCCGTGCCCGCTGTGCGGGGCACCGCTCGACACCCACGTGATCGAGCGCGGCGCCGGATCCACGCGTCTGCACTGCCCGGCACCGGTTCCCACCCCCTGAGTCCACTGCGCAGATCCCGCGACGCAGCCGCCGCCGGGGCGCTCCGTGCCAGCATCGCACCGGAGGTCACCATGGCGAGGATCATCGCGTTGCACCGCGAGCGGATGGCGCAGACCGTGCTCGACGCGGTGCGTGCCGGCGATCGGACGCGGCTGCGTCGGCTGCTCGCTCCGGCCGTGACCCTCGTCGACGACCGCGAACCCGCGCGCGTGATCCGCGGCGGTCGCGAGGTGGCCGCGGTGCTCGAGCGGATGCTCGCCGCTCCGGGGGCAGCGGTGCGCCGGATCGACGAACGGGACGGCATCGTGTTGCCGGGCGCCGACGGCGTGATCGTCTTCGGGGTGCGGTGGCGCATCGCCACCGTGCGGGTCCTCCGCGACCGCAGCGCGCTGCGGCCGTGGACCGAGAGGCGGCGAGCGGACCTCGCGAGCGCGGGACCGCGGGGCTACCGTGAGGTGTGGCCGCGACTCCGACCAGTGACCGGCGATCGATCGCCGTCGTCTCCGACATCCACGGCAACCTCACCGCGCTGCGCGCCGTGCTCGCCGACATCGAGTCGCGGGGCATCACCGAGATCGTCGACCTGGGCGACATCGTCGGGAAGGGACCACGCGGATCCGCGTGCGTCGCGCTGGCTCGAGAACGCTGCGCCGTCACCGTCGCGGGCAACTGGGAGGCGATGCTGCTCGCCGAGGGGCTGTCGCACGAGGCGCTCCTCTGGTGGCGCGACGAGCTGACCGACGCCGACCGGGAGTGGCTCGCCGCGCTGCCTCTCGTCCACGACATGGAGTTGAGCGGGCGCACCATCCGCTTCCTGCACGCCTCGGCGCTGAGCGTGTTCACCCGGGTGTTCGCGCAGCACTCCGACGAGGAGTTCGCGGCGATGTTCGCGAACACCGAGCTGACCGGCCCCGGGCCGGTGCCGCAGGTGGTCTGCTACGGCGACATCCACAACGCCTACGTCCGCACGATGCCGGGCCGGATGCTCCTCAACGCCGGCAGCGTGGGCAACCCGCTCGATGAGCCCACGGCGTCCTACCTCGTGCTGCACGGTTCCGACGGCCCGGGTCCGTTCGGAGTGGAGTTCGTACGGGTGCCGTACGACGTCGAAGCCGAGATCGCGGTCGCGTTCGAGCTCGGGATGCCCGACCTCGACGCGTACGCCGCGGAACTGCGCACGGCCCGCTACTCGCGCTGAGCCGTTCCGGGCATGGGTGAACCGGGTGCCGCCCCCCATGAGTACGGCACCCGGTCGCCCGTGCATCACACGCGGGTGTGCGCGCGACGCGTGCGGAGCATCAGCCCTCCCGCCGCGAGCAGCAGCAGGGCGAGCGCCCCGGCGAATCCGGCACCGTCGGCGCCGGTCGTCGCGAGACGGTTCGTGTTCCCGGAGTCGGCGGTCACGGCCGCCACGGTCATCCCCGCGGGGGTGATGGTGGCGTCGCCACCGTCACCCGGCACGGCCGGGTCGGTCGGATCTGTCGGCAGCACCGGGTCGGTCGGGTCCGTCGGGTCGGTCGGGTCCGTCGGGTCGGTCGGGTCCGTCGGGTCGGTCGGGTCGACCGGGCCGGTGGTCGAACCGCCGGTCGTGCTGTCTCCGATCACGCTGATCGCGTTGCCGCCGACCGTCACGGGGAGGGTCGGGACGATGATGATCTGCCCTCCGCCGACGATCGAGTCGTCGCCGGAGGTCGTCGGCGCATCCGACGATCCACCGGTGCTGGGGATACCCGTGGTGGAGCCCTCGGAGGTGCTGTCGCCGATCACGCTGACCGCGTTGCCTCCGGCGGTCACCGGGAGCGCGGGGGTGAGGACGACCTGGCTGCCGCCGAGCACGCTGTCGTCGCCGCCGGTGGTCGGGGCGCCGGAGGTGCCGGACGTGCCGCCGGTGGTGCCGGTGGTGGAGCCCTCCGAGGTGGAGTCGCCGATGACGCTGATCGCGTTGCCGGCCACCCCGATCGGGGCGAGCACGTCGCAGACGATCTGGGTGCCGCCGAGCACGCTGTCATCGCCGCCCGTCGTGGGCGTGGCGGAGGTACCGGGGGTGGAACCCGTGCCGCCCGCCGTGCCGGTGGTCGAGCCCTCCGAGGAGGAGTCACCGAGCACGCTGATCGCGTTGCCGCTCACGTTCACGGGAGCGACCGCGTCGACGACGGCTTGCGTGCCGCCGAGGATGCCGTCGTCACCCGAGGTGGCGGCCGAGTCGGCCGCTCCGCCGGTGCTGCCGGCCGGCGCCGCGGTCGAGCCCTCCGAGGAGGAGTCGCCGAGCACGCTGATGCTGTTGCCGCTCACCGTGACCGGCACGACCGCATCCACGACGGCCTGGCTGCCGCCGAGCACCGAGTCGCTGCCGCCCGTGGAGGCATCCGCCGGAGCCGAGGCCGGCGCGGACGCCGTGCTCGAACCGCTGCTCGACGAGTCGCCGAGCACGCTGATGTTGTTGCCGCTGACGTTCACGGGGAGCACCGCTTCGACGACGGCCTGGGTTCCGCCGAGGATGCTCTCCTCGCCGGTGGTGTCGGCCGCGTTGGCCACACCCGCTCCGAGAGCCATGAGGCCCCCGGTGAAGAGGACGCCGAAGAGTCCTCTCGAGACGTACTTGTTCATGGTCAGATTCCTTGTCCGATTGAGGTGGGGTCCCGCGATCACGGGACGGGGTCGTGTCCGCACAGGCGGATACGACGACCTCAGTCGGGCGAGGAGTCGGAGTCGGAGACGGGAGCGCCGGGCAGGCGGTCATCGGTGTGACCGTGAGCCGAACCGGCGGCGAAAGCGAAGCGGATGTGGTCGGCGAGGATGCCGACGGATGCGGCGGCGCCGTTGGATCCGGAGGCGGACGCGCCGCCGAGCGCGGCGGCCGATGCCGAGCCGCCCGAGGCGGCGTCGAACAGCACGCCGCTCGGCGTCACGGCCGCGTCGGCGCCGGTCGGCAGGTCGGCCCGCAGCGCGGTGGACGCGGAAGCGAGGCGGCCGGCGAGTGTGCCGGAGACCTCGAGTGAGGTGTCCCCGGCGACGGAGATCCCGATGACGACGGGGCCGATGCCGTCCACCGACTCGTCCGGGATCACGGCGTCGACGCCGGCGCCGAGTCCGTCCGTGATGGTGTCGACGGCATCCACCACCGGGTCGGTGACGGTCGTGATCGGCGATTCGCCGAGCACCGCGTCGACGAGCGGCAGGTTGCCGACGACCGGGAGGGCGCCCACCGTCGAGTCGACGACCCCGGCGACCGGGGTGAGGATCGTGGAGACCGACGTGTTCGCGACGGTCTCGGTGACGGTGTGCACCACGGCGGGAACCGGCGTGGCCTGCACGACCGGCGCCTGCACGACGGGAGCGGCGACGGCGACGACCTCCTGGACGGCGGCCGCAGCGGTGCTGGAGACGGGCGCGGTCACGTGCTCGACGAGCGTCGCGACGCGATCGACCACCGAATCCGGCGGCGCCTCCTCGGCCGATGACGGGCTGGCCGTCGTGAACAACGCGAGGAGGACACCGCCGAACACGGCGGCGAAGAGCCCCAGAAGCAGGCGCACGCGTCGGGGGTATCCGGCGACGAACGATTCGTCCACGTCAACCACCCCCCAGAGTCGGTGCGCTTGGGGGCGACGTTAGGCGCGATCCGCGTGAATCCCCTTCGTTATCAGGGAGTGCTCAGTCGTTCTTCACTGGTTCGACAGGGACACGACCACCGGCGTCGGGTTCGCGAACAGGTCGAGCACCGGGCAGTGGGCGTCGACAGCGGCCTTCAGTTCCTCGTACTTCTCCGCCGACTCGGGACCGCTCAGGCGCACGGCGAGACGCACCTCGGAGAACCCGGCGCGCACCGACTCGTCGATGCCGAACAGGCGTCGCACGTCGAGGTCGCCTTCGGCCGAGATGTCGATCTCGTCGACGCGGATGCCGAGAGCCTGCGCGTAGAGGCGGTAGACGACCACCTGACACGAGATGAGCGCCCCGAGCGCGAACTCCACCGGGCTCGCGGCCACGTCGTCCCCGGCGAGGGCGGCGGGCTCGTCGACGACGAACTCGTGCTTGCCGGCGGTGATGCGGGTGGCGACGGAGCCTTCGCCCGCTCCTCCCACGCGGTAGGTGAGTTGCGCAGAGGCGGGCTTCGCGGCGATGCGATCACCCCAGGCGGCGCCCGCCTCGGTGAGGCGCGCGGCGCGCTCGTCGGAAGTGGACTCGGGCACGGAGACGGTGTTGATGAGTGTCATGGCGCCACGCTAAAAGCGCCGGTCAGGGGGCACGAGTGCGCGAGTAACACGGCGACACGCTGCACGTCATCCGCCGTCACAAACGGCACGTCCGACGGTGGCGGCGGATGCCATCCCGGTCAGAAGAGCACGCGGAGCAGGGCGTTCGCGCTCGTCGACGGCGCAAAGGTCGGCGAGCCCTCGAACTGCGCCGTGACGGTGTGCCGCCCGCGGTCCACGCGGGGGAGGGTGACCGACGCGCGTCCGTTCGACGCGGTCGTCAGGGTCGCGGTGGCCACCCGCTCGCCGTCGATCAGGACGGCGACCCGCCCCGTCGGTGCTGCCGTGCCGGCGGCGCCGACGACGACGGTCGCACTCACCCGTTGGAACGAGAACGCGGTCGTCGACGAGACGGCGACGCGGGTCGTCGTGGGTGCGGCGACCGCTTCGCTGATCCTGGCGGAGTGCACCCAGAACGTGCGCCGCGTCTCCTCGGAGGATTCGCCGGCGCTCGAGGAGATCTCGATCCAGTTGATCGCCGCGAGATGCTCAGGGTGAAGCTCGCTCGGGAGGGTGAAGCTGAGCACGGAACCGTCCGCCGAGACGGTGCCCTCGAGGCCGGTGACGCGCTCCCAGGCGTCGCGCCCGTACGCGCGCAGTTCACCGGCGGCGGTGGAGCCCTCCCAGGTGCCCGGGCCTCCGGCGACCTCGATGCGGTCGCCGGGGTGGAGCGCGACCGGCGCCTCGGTGATCGACCCGTGGTAGGCCCGCACGTCGATCCGATCCGGCTCATCCGTGCTCAACTCCACTGTGGACGCCGCGCCCGCATCCGGCGTGAGCACCCACGTGTCGCGCCAACCGGCCCAGTCGATGGCCCCGCTGCGGCAGTCGAGCTCGTAGGAGCGGCCGTCGCCGGGCACGACGGCTCCCGCCTCGATCGGCACGACGGGGTCCGCCGTCCATTCCGCCCCGCTGAACGCCCGTTCGCCCACCCATTCGCCGGACGCGGACAGCGTGCAGACCACGAGATCCTGCACGGCCGCGACATCGGTGTCGATCGCGAGTCGCGTGGTCGCCGGTCCGACCAGGATGGGCGGGGCCGCCGTGCCGAAGACACGGTCCCGGTGTTCCTGCGCGGGACCGGCGGCGAAGTGCACGACCGCACCGGTCGTGTCGGCCGCCGCCGCGGCCATCGGGCCGCCGAGCGTGAGGGCGCCGGCGACGAGCGCGACGGCGATGGTGCGGCGGGTGGGGATGCGGTGCATGGCGTCACTCCGATCGCCAGGGCGGCTGATGGCTCGGAGCCTAGACCGCCGTGACGACGCCACGCCAGAGTGCCGGAGGGCGCAATATAAAGTGCGTCTTGTAATGGTGTGCGCCACACAGTATGGTGTGACGCATGGACACCGACGCCGCGCTCGCGGCACACCGACAGGAACTCCGGCGCGGCACCGTCGTCGTCGCCTGCCTCACCGTTCTGCGCGAGCCGAACTACGGGTACGCCCTGCTCGAAGCCCTCGACACGGCCGGGTTCGAAGTGGAGGCCAACACCCTCTACCCGCTGCTGCGGCGGCTCGAGACGCAGGGACTGCTCACGAGCGACTGGAACACCGACGAAGCGCGACCGCGCAAGTTCTACCGCACCACGATCGAGGGCGACGCCATGGCGACCACCCTCCGTGCCGACTGGGCGGCGCTCACCGCCGCCATCACCGAACTCGACGAAGGAGACCGCTCATGACCGTCACCACGACCCTGACCGACCGCTACGTCTGGGCGACGTTGCGCACCCTCCCCGACGCGAAGCGCGCCGACATCGAGCGCGAGCTCCGCGCATCCATCGAGGATGCGATGGAAGCGCGACTCGAGAGCGGTGCAGACCCTGACGAGGCCGAACGCGCCGTGCTGCTCGAACTCGGCGACCCCATCCGTCTCGCCGCCCAGTACGCCGAGCGGCCGCTGTACGTCATCGGGCCGAGCATGTACCCGGACTGGATCCGGTTGCTCAAGCTGCTGCTCGCCACCGTGCTGCCGATCGCCGGCCTCGCGGTCGGCACCGTGCAGGCGCTGATCGGCTCGACGATCGGCGAGATCATCGCCGAAGTCGTGCTCGTGCTGCTCGGCACGACGATGCACCTGATCTTCTGGACGACCCTCGTGTTCTGGATCGTCGAGCGCGCCGGATCGACGTGGCAGGGGTCCGGATGGACGCTCGCACAGCTGCCGGACCTCGACGACGGCAAGCACGTGAAGCTCAGCGAGGTCATCGGCGCGCTCGGGTTCGCCGCCCTCGTCGCCGTGCTGATGATCTGGCAGCAGAACTTCTCGTTCTTCACCGTGGACGGCCGGCCCCTTCCGCTGCTCCGCGAGGAGAACTGGAGCTTCTGGTGGCCGTACGTGATCGTCGTGCTCGCCCTCGACGCGCTCGTGCTCGTCGCCGTCTACGGCCGACGCCGGTGGACGTACGGGCTCGTCGCCACCAAGGCCGTCACCAACCTGGCCTTCGCGATCCCGGCGATCTGGCTGCTGCTCGCCGACCGCGTGTTCACCTCCGCCTTCCTCGAGCGGCTCGACTGGGGAACCGCCGACCCGCACACCGTGCTCACCGTGATCGGTGTGCTCACGATCGGCATCAGCGCGGTGTGGGACGTGGTGCAGAACCTCATCCGCGCCCGTCGCGCCCGCTTGTGACATCTCGTTCGTACCGAAACGACGAGATCGTGCGGCGTACCGCGCGATCTCGTCGCTTCGGCGCGAGGGCCGGCGTTCAGAGCGAGCGGATGAAGGCGCGCAGGTCGTCGAGCAGCATCTCCGGCTCCTCGAGTGCCGCGAAGTGGCCACCGCGATCGTGCACGTCGGTCCACCGGACGATGGTGTTCGAGCGCTCGGCGACCGCCCGGATCCCGATGTCGTGGGCGAACTGGATGGCCGCGGTGGGCACTCCCGAATCCTGCGGCTCCGCGCCCCAGGCGCCCTGCTGGGCGTAGCCGACCGCAGCCGCCGAGCCGGCGGACCGGGTGAACCAGTACAGGCCGAGGTTGCCGAAGACGAAGTCGGCGCCGAGCGCTTCTTCGGGAGTCGCCTCGAGGGGGTGGCTCCACGCGCGGTACTTGTCCCACATCCACGCCAACTGCGCCACCGGGCTGTCGGCGACCATCGCGCCGAGCAGAGCGGGACGCGTGGACTGCAGCGAGATGTAGGCGAACTCGTTCTGCATGAACTCGTGCACTCGGCGCATCCGATCGTGTTCGAACGGCTGGAGCACGGCCGTGGTCGCGTCGTCGAGTTCGCTGACGAACTCTCCGAGCGCGCCGTTGACGTGCACGCCGATCACGCGCTCGGGGCAGACCCGGCCGATCTCGGGTGCCACGCCGGCTCCGATGTCTCCGCCCTGCACGGCGAACCGCTCGTACCCGAGGCGCGACATCAGTTCCGCGAACGCTGCCGCGATCCGGCTCGTGGGCCAGTCGAGGCTCGCCAGCGGGGTCGAGAACCCGAAGCCGGGCAGCGACGGGATGACGACGTGGAAGGCGGGCTCGTCGCCGACCGGGTCGGTCATCCGGTCGATGAGGCCGACGAACTCGAGGAACGACCCGGGCCAGCCGTGGATGAGCAGCAACGGCACGGCGTCGGCCCGCTCGGAGCGCACGTGTGCGAAGTGGATGCGCTGCCCGTCGAACTCCGTCGTGAACTGCGGCACGTCGGCGAGGCGCCGCTCGAACGCCCGCCAGTCGAAGGCGCCCCAGCCGTCCACCGCGCGCTGCAGTTCGGTCACGGGTACCCCGAACGCCCAGTCGTCGCCGGGAAGCGCGTCGGGCAGTCGGGTGGCGTCGAGCCGCCGATGCAGATCGGCGAGCTCGCCGTCGTCGATCCGGAGTGAGAAGGGGGTGATGTCGTCGTCCATTCCCCCATGCTTCCGCCCGCTCAGGTCAGGATCCGTCCTGAATCCGGACGGATCGCGACGAGGTCGAGTGAACCGCGACAAGCGTCGCGCTGAGACGGCGCGGGCTACAGTCCGAGCGCCTCGCGGAGCTCCTCGGCGCTGGAGACGATGAGCGAGGCCCCCGCCGACTCGGCCGGGGAGCCGTAACCCCATTCGACGAAGATCGTCGGAACGCCGTGCGCCGCGGCCCCCTCGACGTCGTGGATGCGGTCGCCGATCATCACGACCCGCTCGAGGTCCGCTCCCAGATCGCGCAAGCGGCGCAGGGCCTCGGCCACCACATCCGCCTTCGCACTCCGCGTCTCGTCGGCGGAAGCGCCGGTGATCACGTCGAAGCAGCCGGCGAGCACGAAGTGCTCGAGCATGAGCGTCGCCGGCAGCTCGGGCTTCGAGGTCGCGAGCGACATGCGCATCGGGCTGTCGCGGATCGCGCGGAGCACCTCCGGCATGCCGGAGTAGACGCGCGAGTCGGTCGTACCCTGATCGAGGTAGCGCGCGCGGTAGATCTCGAGCGCCTCGGCGGACTGCTCCGGAGTGAGCCCGGCGAGATCGCGGAACGCGTCGAGGATCGGCGGTCCCACGTACTCGAGCAGTCCGCTCGGGCTCGGCACCGGAACGCCGATGCGCTCGAACGTGTACGCCAAGGTCGCCGTGATGCCGGGCGCCGAGTCGAGGATGGTGCCGTCGAGGTCGCACAGCACCGCCGTATAGGGGAGCGTCATCAGAACAGCCTCGAGTGCGCGTCGTCGAGCCCGCGCATGGCGTCGTAGTCGAGCACGACGCAGCGGATGCCGCGGTCCTGGGCGAGCGTGCGCGCCTGCGGTTTGATCTCCTGGGCCGCGAACACGCCCTCGACCGGGGCGAGCAGCGGATCGCGGTTCATCAGCTCCAGGTAGCGGGTGAGCTGCTCGACGCCGTCGATGTCGCCCCGCCGCTTGATCTCGACCGCGACGCTGCCGCCCGCGGCATCCTTCGCGAGGATGTCGACCGGGCCGATCGCGGTCATGTACTCGCGTCGCACGAGGCGGTACCCCTCACCGAGCAACTCGATCTGCTCGGCGAGGAGCTTCTGCAGGTGCGCCTCGACGCCGTCCTTCTGCAGCCCGGGGTCGACGCCGAGGTCGTGCGAGCTGTCGTGCAGGATCTCGTGGATGCTGATCACGAGCTGGTCGGCGGTCTTGGCCTGGCCGACCCGCCAGATCTGCTGCACTCCGAGGGCCGCCTGTTCCGCATCCGGCTCGATCGTGCTCAGGAAGCACGGCGGGCTCATCCAGTTCAACGGCTTGTAGCTGAGCGAATCCGAGTGCACGAGCACGCTGCCGTCGGCCTTGAGCAACAGCAGGCGGGTGGCGAGGGGCAGGTGGGCGCTCAACCTGCCCGCGTAGTCGACGGAGCACCGGGCGATGACGAGACGCACCCGTCGAGGCTACCCGGGCGGCGGGGCCACTCCGTGCATCCGCCGCCCGGACGATCAGCGACGTGCGTCGGCGACCGGCTGCTGCACCTTCGAACGCTCGCGGGCGGCCGGCGACAGGACGCCTGCGATCACGATGAGCACGAGCACGAACAGCAGCGCGTTGAGCAGGCCCACCTGCTCGCCGACGATGCCGATGAGGGGAGGTCCGACGAGGAACGCGCAGTAGCCGACGGTCGCGACGGCGCTCACGCGGGCCGCGGCCTTGGCGGGGTCGTCCGCCGCGGCCGACATGCCGACCGGGAAGCCGAGTGCGGCGCCGAGGCCCCAGAACACGATGCCGATCACCATGACGACCGGCTGCTCGACGAAGATGACGAGGGCGAGGCCGATCACGGCGAGCGCGGCCGATCCGCGCAGCACGGGAACGCGTCCGTAGCGGTCGAGCAGCGGAACGCCGGCGACGCGGGCGACCGTCATCGCGACGGTGAAGACGCCGAACAGGGCCGCGCCGGTCGCGTGCGAGACGCCGCGTTCGTCGACCATCGCGAGGGCGAGCCAGTCGTTCGCGGAGCCCTCGGTGAAGGCCATCCCGAGCACGATCGCGCCGATGAGCAGCGTGCGGGGCTCGAGCCAGATCGACACCCGGTCGCGGAAGGTGCTCTTCGGGGTGGGTTCGCCGTGCTCGTCGTGCGTGTCGACGATGTCGCCGAGGAAGGCACGGATGGCGAACACGGCGCCGACGGCGAGCACGACGGCGACGGCGGAGAGGTGCACGGCGACCGGCACGTGCGCGAGCGAGACGAGCGATCCGATGCCCGCGCCCACGATCGTGCCGACGCTCCACATCGCATGGAACAGCGGCATGAGGGTGCGGCCCGACGCGCGTTCCGCGGCGGCACCCTCCACGTTCATCGCGACGTCGCAGATGCCCGTGCCGAGTCCGTAGAGGAACAGGCCGAAGAGGGTGAGCACGTAGCTCTCGAACACGCTCGCGCCGACGCCCATCACGGTGAGGCCGAGCGCGCACATCGCGAGCGCGTAGAGCACGGTGCGCTTCGCGCCGAGCCAGGTGAGCACGTGGCTCGAGAACAGCAGGCCAATGATCGAGCCGGACGAGACGCCGAGCAGCAACAGGCCGACCTCACCGGAGCCGATGCCGAGGTGGTCGCGGATGGCCGGCGTGCGCGAGACCCACGTGGCCATGCCGAGCCCGTTGAGGGCGAACGTCACGAAGACGGCATTGCGCCAAGAGGCGATCTGCCTGCGGCTGAGGGCGGATGCGGTGGTGCTCACGGGTCTCCGGGGTTTCTCGAGGGGGCGACGTGCGGAAGATCGGATCGACCAAAGTCGAATCGATTCGATCGAATCGATTCGACTACGATAGCCACATGACCGCCGAACCGGCAACACCCGTGACGCGGGCCACCCTGTCCGATGTGGCCCGGGCCGCCGGCGTCTCCGCGTCGACGGCATCCCTCGCCTTCAGCGGCACCGGTCCGGTCGCGGAGGCGACACGGCAGCGCGTCATCGACGCCGCCGCCCGGCTCGGCTACGCGGGGCCCGACCCGCGGGCGCGTTCGCTGCGACGGGGACGCTCCGGCGTGGTCGCCGTCGTGATGGAGGACAGCATCGCCGACGCCTTCCGTGACCCGGTGAACATCGCCCTGCTCGACGGGATCGCCGACTCCCTCGGTGTCTCGGGTGACGGGCTGCTGCTGCTCACCGACCAGGGCGACGGCACCACCTCCCTCGCCACCGCCCCCATGGACGGCGTCATCCTCGTCGGCTGCTCCACCCGACTCGACGAATCGGTGGCCGTGCTGCGGCGACGCGGCGTGCCGGTCGTCGCGATCGAGGCGGATGGGCTCGAAGGCGCCGTGCTCATCTCGCTCGACAACCGCGACGCGAGCCGGCGCGCCGCCGAGTACGTACGCGACCTCGGGCACGAACGCGTCGCCATGGTCACCCTGCCGCTCGACGACGACCGCACCCGCGGACCGCTCACCCCGGAACGCGAAGCCGCGGCGACGGGCTACACCTCGAGCGGCCGCATCGCGGGGGTGCGCGACGTCTACCCCGACGCGGGCGGCATCTCGACGGCGGGCAGCTACCGGGAGGAGGGGCGCATCGCGGGCCTCGCGCTGCTCGACCGCCCGGCCGCCGAGCGCCCGACGGCGATCATCGCGCAGAGCGACATGCTCGCCGCCGGCGTGCTGCGCGCGGCGCTCGACCTCGGATTGAGCGTGCCCGAGGACCTCAGCATCGTCGGCTTCGACGGCGTGCGTGTGGAGGGCATCGCCCCGCACGTGCTCACGACCCTCGCCCAGCCGGCCGTGGAGAAGGGACGCGCCGCCGGGTCCGCCCTCATCGAAGCGATCGAGGGCGGCGCCCCCGACGCCGTCGCGTTCACGAGCGAGCTGCGCATCGGCACGACGACGGGTCCCGCACCCCGCTGACCGCGCCTCGTGCGTCCCTCGACGACGCACACGTTATGTCCACTGGCACGAAAGGCCCCGTATGGCGCCCGTGTTCGGGGCCTCTGGCGCCACTCGGGGCTCGTGCAGGCGCAGCGAGCGGCGAGTGTCGGATTCAGGACGAGCGCTGACCTGTGCGATCCGTACAGTCGGGGCGCCGCGAGAGCCGCGGCATCCGATCGGAGGACCAATGAGCACGATCCCGCGCGCACCCGAGGGGTACCGCACCGTCAACCCGTTCGTCTTCGCGGACGACGCGCCCGCCCTCATCCGCTTCATGACCGACGTGTTCGGCGCACGCGAGCGCATGGACGCCCACACCGTCGACACGGACGGGCTGCTGCTGCACTCCGAGCTGGAGCTCGGCGACTCCATCGTCATGGTCGTCGACCGCAAACCCGACTGGCCGTTCACGCCGGCGTTCCTGCAGGTGTACGTCGACGACCTCGCCACGACGCTCGAGCGAGCGCGCGCGGCGGGCGCCCGGGTGATCACCGAGCCGCGGCCGTTCTTCGGCGACGTGCTGTCACGCGTGCTCGACCCATGGGGCGACATCTGGTGGGTCTACTCGCACGAGGGTGGCCCCGCCGAGTGGCCCGCGGACGGCGGCGAGGAGTGGGCGGGGCCGGATGCCGCCGGCGCGGAATGGGAGGGCGACCTCGCGTACGTGCACGACACGATCACGGCCGCGATGCGCGCGCTGCGCGATCCGCGCGGCTGACGGCGCATCCGCGCGCTCGCCGCCTCCCGGCCCGCTCGCGTGCATCCGCCGGCTACTTCCGCCGAGCGTGCCCTTTTGCGACGCCGCAATCGATCCCAGAGGGCCGGAAACGTCGCGAACGGGCACGCTCGGCGCTACACGGCCGGATCAGGCGCCCGTGACGATCCAGCGCGTGCCGCGGGCGCGCAAACCGAGAGTGACCGCGCGGGCGCCGAGGTAGCCGAAGCACAGGGCGGCGAGGATGGCGACGAGGGCAGCCGTCCCCGATGCGAAGGCCGCGAGGGCGAGCAGGGGCAGGTAGGCGACGAGGTTCACGACGCCCGTCCAGGCGAGGTACCGGGCGTCGCCCGCCCCGATGAGCACGCCGTCGAGCACGAAGACGTAGCCGGCGAGCGGGGTGCTCGCCGCGACCACGAGCAGCGCGGGCACGAGCGCCTGCCGCACCGCCGCATCCGAGGTGAACACCGGTCCGAGCAGCGGCGCGAGCGCGGCCGCAACGAGTCCGAGCGCGACGCCGGACACGACGCCGAGCACGATGAGGCGTCGCGTCACCGCCTGCACGCGGGGGACATCCGCCGCCCCGAGCCCGTGTCCGATGAGCGCCTGCCCGGCGATCGCGTAGGCGTCGAGCACGAACGCGAGCGTCGAGAACACGGTGAGCGCGATCTGCAGGGTCGCGAGTTCCGTGACGCCGACGGATGCGCCGACGGCGACGGTCGCGAGCATCGCGACGCGCAGGCTCGCCGTGCGCAGCAGCAACCATCCGCCGGCGAGGGCGCTCGCACTCACCCCGCGCAGCCCCGGACGCAGCGGGGACCCGTAACGGCGGGCGGCCCGCACCGCGATCACGACGTACACGGCGGCCATGCCCCACTGCGCCACGACCGTGCCGAGCGCGCTCCCGGCGATGCCGAGTCCGGCGCCGTAGATGAGCAGTGCGTTGAGGCCCGCGTTCGCCGCGAAGCCCGCGACGGCGACGATGAGCGGGGTGCGGGTGTCCTGCAGCCCGCGCAGCAGGCCGGTCGCGGCGATGACGAGCAGCATGCCGGGCAGCCCCCAGAGGGAGACCGAGAGGTAGGTGGTCGCCGCGTCGGCGACGGCGCCGTCGGCACCGAGCGTGCGCGCGACCGGCGCGGCGAGCGGCAGGCCCGCGACGAGCAGCAGCACCCCGATGCCGAGCGCGAGCCACATTCCGTCGATGCCCGCACGGATCGCGCCGGGGGTGTCGCCGGCGCCGAGGCGGCGGGCGACGGTCGGGGTGGTGGCGTAGGCGAGGAACACGAGCAGCCCCACCGCCGTCTGCAGCACGATCGACGCGATTCCGAGACCCGCTAGCGCATCCGCACCGAGGTGTCCGACGAGCGCGGTGTCGGTCAGCAGGAACAACGGCTCGGCCACGAGGGCGCCGAGCGCGGGCACCGCGAGACGCAGGATGTCGCGGTCGAGGGGGGAGCGGAGCAGCGCGGTACGGATGCGTCGATTTTAGGGAACGGCCGGCCCGTCGGGGCCCGGGGCGTGGGCGTCGCCTGAGGCGGGCGCTCCCGCATCCGGAGTGCCGCCCTCCGAGACGCGCGCTCCCGCATCCGGAGCATCGAGCGCGTCGAGCTGCGCCAGGCCGGCGTGGGCCCGCTCGAGTCGGGCGCGTTCGTCCGACTCCCACCACTTCGGTCCGCGCTCGCCGAGGGCGTGCTTCGCGAGGTTCACCCGGTGCCGGGCGGCCGCGACGGCGGCCTCGTCCCCGCTGCGCGTGGCGGTCCGGACGCCCGCGCGTCCTCGCCCGAGGTGCGAGCGGAGCCGCGCCACCACGTCATCCGGCAGCGCGGGATCGGTGCGGCGCCACCGCCGACCGCCGATGACGAGCCACCGCTCCTCGTCGGACGACTCCGGTTCCATCCGCTCACCCTGCCAGCCCGGCACACACCGCGCGGCGATCGACCCCCCACACACGGCAACCGCGCGGGCGGCGTCCGAGCACCCTTGAAACGCACTCAGCGTCGCGCCGGCCACGGTCGTAGGGTGGACGGGTGACCGCCGACGCGCTGAACTCCGGAATCCTGCTCGACGAACTCGATCCGGAGGTGCGTCCGCAGGACGACCTCTTCCGGCACGTCAACGGCACGTGGATCCGCCGCACCGAGATCCCGAGCGACAAGGCGCGTTACGGCTCCTTCTATGTGCTCGCGGAGGAGGCCGAGAAGGCGGTGCGCGCGATCATCGAGCGCGCGCAGCAGGCCGAACCGGGCACGGAGGAGCGCAAGATCGGCGACCTCTACTCGAGCTTCATGGACGAAGACGCGGTCGAACGCCGCGGCGCGGAGCCCGTCGCGCCGCTGCTCGCCGAGGTCGACGCCGCCCACGACCTCGACTCGTTCCTGGATGTGCTGGGTCGCCTCGAGCGCGGCGGCACGAGCGGATTCCTGCAGCTCTTCGTCGACAACGACCCGGGCAACCCCGAGCGCTACCTCGTGTTCGCGGAGCAGGGCGGACTCGGTCTTCCCGACGAGGGCTACTACCGCGAGGAGCACTTCGCCGAGGTGCGCGACAACTACCGCGGATTCCTCGAGCGGATGTTCACCCTCGCCGGGCTCGGAGACCCGGCCACCCGTGCCGAGCGCGTGTTCACCCTCGAGACCGAACTCGCCTCCCACCACTGGGACAAGGTGCGTTCGCGCGACAGCCAGGCCACCTACAACCCGATGCCGTGGAACGACGTCGTCGCGAAGACCCCGCAGCTGCAGCGCTGGCTCGACGCGGTCGACGCTCCCGCCGGCGCGCTGAGCGAGGTCGTCGTGCGGCAGCCGAGCTTCGTGCAGTCGCTCGGCGAGCTGCTCGACGCCGACCGGCTCGACGCGTGGCGGGACTGGGCACGCTGGCAGGTCATCCGCAGCTACGCCCCGTACCTCTCGAGCGAGTTCGTCGCGGAGAACTTCGACTTCTACGGCCGCACCCTCACCGGCACGCCGGAACTGCGTGCGCGGTGGAAGCGCGGCGTTTCCCTCGTCGAGGGAGCCCTCGGCGAGGCGGTCGGACGCATCTACGTCGACGAGCACTTCAAGCCCGCGGCGAAGGAGGCGATGGACGAGCTCGTCGGTCACCTCGTGGAGGCGTACCGGCAGAGCATCCGTTCGCTCGAATGGATGACCGAGGAGACCCAGCAGCGCGCGCTCGAGAAGCTCGAGAAGTTCACGCCGAAGATCGGGTACCCGGTGAAGTGGCGCGACTACTCCGCGCTCGAGATCACCGCATCCGATCTGATCGGCAACGTGCGGGCGACCAACGAGTTCGAGTTCCAGCGGGAGCTCGGCAAGATCGGCAAGCCGATCGACCGCGACGAGTGGTTCATGACCCCGCAGACGATCAACGCGTACTACAACCCGGGGTTCAACGAGATCGTGTTCCCGGCGGCGATCCTGCAGTACCCCTTCTTCGACGAGACCCGGGATGCGGCGGCGAACTACGGCGCGATCGGTGCCGTGATCGGGCACGAGATCGGGCACGGCTTCGATGACCAGGGGTCCCGGTACGACGGCGACGGCAAGCTCACCGACTGGTGGACCGAGGCCGACCGCGCCGCGTTCGAGGAGCGCACCTCCTCGCTCATCGCGCAGTACGACGCGCTCGCGCCGGCGCAGGTGCCCGATCACCACGTCAACGGCGCGCTCACCATCGGCGAGAACATCGGCGACCTCGGCGGACTCGGCATCGCGTGGAAGGCGTATCTGATCTCGCTCGGCGGGCAGGAGCCGCCGGTGATCGATGGGCTCACCGGTGCTGAGCGGTTCTTCCTGAGCTGGGCGCAGGCGTGGCAGACGAAGGCGCGCGACGAGGAGGCGATCCGGCTGCTCGCGATCGACCCGCACTCGCCGGCCGAATTCCGCTGCAACCAGATCGTGCGTAACATCGACGAGTTCTACACGGCCTTCGGGGTGACCGAAGGCGATGCGCTGTGGCTCGACCCCGCCGAGCGCGTCACCATCTGGTAGTCAGTCCACCCCCTCTTCACCCCCGGAGTGCCGTGACCGACAGCGTGCGAACCCGAGAGCGCAGCGAGCGGATGCGCCGCCTGCGCCAGGCCCGACATCGCGCCCCGGCGGAGCGCGAGAACTTCGGGCGCGGGTTCGCCGCCCTCGGCGACCTCGCCTACGAGGGCGCTCAGGTGTCCGCGAAGATCATGGATCTCGACACCGGCCGGGTGCTCATGGCGGTCGACGACCGGATCGTGCTGCCCACCGCATCCATCGGCAAGATCCTGCTGCTCGTCGAGGTGTCGGCACGGATGACCGCCCGCGACCCGAGCGCCTTCGCGGTGCTCGACAAGACGGCGCGCGACTCGGTCGGCGACTCCGGCGTGTGGCAGCACCTGCAGGCCACCTCGTTCTCGGTGCCCGACCTCGCGGCCCTCATCGCGGCGACGAGCGACAACCTCGCGACCAACGTGCTGCTGCGGCATGTCGGACTCGAGGCGGTGCGGGCGCGCGGCGAGGAGATGGGTCTCATGCGCACCGCGTTGCTCGACCTGGTGCGCGACAGCCGGGGGCCGGATGACGCGCCGCAGCTCTCCGTCGGGTCGACCGCGGAGCTCGCGTGGCTCTTCGGGGCCCTCGCGAACAACCAGGTGGTCGACTCGCTCACGAGCGCGCGGGTGCTCGCGTGGTTGTCGCTGAACACCGACCTGTCGATGGTAGCGAGCGCGTTCGGGCTCGATCCGCTCGCCCACCGGGGCGCGGACCACCGGACCCTGCTCGTGAACAAGACGGGCACGGACACGGGCGTGCGCGCCGAGGCCGGCGTCGTGCGCGGCCGCCGGGCCGCCGCCGCGTACGCCGTGTCGGTGCAGTTCAGCGACGACGACATCGGCGCGCGGCTGCGCGTGCTCGAGGCGATGCGCACGATCGGCATGGACCTGCTCGAGTACGTCCACTGAGGGGGTGGGTGCCGCCTGGGGTGCGTCGCTGGTCGAGTAGGCGCGCAAAGCCGCCGTATCGAGACCCGCCGAGCACAGCATCCGCCGGCCCTCCCATCCCCGCCACCACCACCTCGGCTCGTTCTCCCGTCGCAAAGTGCGGGTGCCATCGACGCCGACCCGCAATACGCGACGGGAGATCGTCCCCGCGGCCCCCCCCCGCCAACGCGGCCGGCCCGAGCGAGCACGAGCCGCCGAATTCGCCCCCGCCGCGGCACAACATCCGCCGGGCGTCCAGGCGCCGCTCGGCCGGCGCGCAGCATAATGGCGCGCATGATCTCCCCCGAACTGGCCGCGCAGCTGCGGGAAGCCGGGCTGGTGTGGCATCCGGTCTCGGGTGACCGCTTCCAGATCAACCTGCCCGACCTCGACGTCGACGTCTTCACGGTGAGCGACATGACGATCGAGGCGCACCACTACCCGACGGGTTCGGTGCTCGGCTTCAACGGCACCACCGAGTGGGCGCTCGACTCGGTCGCGCTCGAGGATGCGCTGTGGCTGCCGCGTGAAGACCAGTTGCGCGAGATGCTGCGCACCACCTTCCGCGCCCTGCGCCGCACCGACGAGAGCTTCGAGGTGGAGATCGACCTGCGCGGGGAGACGCGCGTCTTCGACCACCCGGAACCCGCCGAGGCCTACGGCCGGGCCCTGCTCGCCCTCATCAGCCTCAGCCGCTGAGCCGTCACCTGCTGGCTGGTTCAGCGAGAGCGGAACGTCACGCGCCACACCGCGTGGCAGGCCCACCAGCGCGGCGTGCCGTGGCACGGTTCCGCGCTCACTGCCGCCGGAGCCGGCGCCCGCCGGCGCGAACCCCTCCGATGCCGTGGTTTCGGAAACTCAGGAGTTCCGTCCGCGCGGATCACGTGGGCCTTGACGGAAATTCAGGACTACGCGGCGCTGGAGCCCGCCGGACCGGCGGAACGACACACCTCGAGCCGACGACTCTCCTGAATTTCCGACACCGTGTCGCGGAATGATGCGTTGCACCGGGAGGCGTAAGTCCTGAAGTTCCGACACCCGACACTCGGCGCGGGGCTGGAGAGGCAGCGGCGTGGGGAGCGCGAGGCACGCCGGGTCAGCGGGCGGCGCGCCACTCCTCGGCGAGGATCGCGTGGATGCCCGTGTCGCCCCACGAGCCGTCGGGCAGCGGGAAGTTCTTCACGAAGTGCGCCTCCTCGCGCATCCCGAGCCGTGCGCAGAGGGCGACGGATGCGGCGTTGCGCGGGTCGAGCTCGGCCACGACGCGGTGCAGGGCGACGCGGTCGAATGCCAACTCGAGCACCGCGCGGGCTGCTTCGTTGGCGTACCCCTTCCCGTGGGCATCCGGATGCAGCACCCAGCCGATCTCGCCGCCGCTGAGCGCCGCCGACGTGATGCGCAACATGACCTCGCCGATGACGCGGCCGTCGTCGCGACGCTCGAGCGGCAGCAACCAGAAGTCGCCGTCGTTCTCCAGCCGGGTGATCGCGGCGTTCCGCTCGAGCTTCTCGGCGACCTCCTCCCGGCTGCGGGGCGCGTACGGCAGGAACTCGCACACGTCCTCGCGCGACTGGTAGGCGTACACGGCGTCCGTGTCGTCCAAGGTCGGCAGGCGCAGCAGCAGTCGCTCGGTCTCGAAGGGACCGTCGTAGTCGAGCGGGATCACCCCCCGAAACTACCGGCGCGACGCGGACCCGTCAGGACGGCAGCGCGGACCGATCAGGACGGCGCGACGCGGACCCGTCAGGACGGCGTGACCCGGAGCTCAGGCGCTCGCGGTGCCGTCGCGGCGGTCGGACTCGACTTCGCGCGGTTCCGGCACGACGCCGAACAGCGCCTCGAGTCCGGCGGTGAACTCCTCGGCGCGTCCCTCGCGGGCGAGCTCTCGGGCGCGCACCGACGGGGTGTGCAGCAGCACGCCGGCGAGGTGGCGCAGCGACTCGACGGTCGTCTCGTCGGCACCCTTCGCGCGGGCGCGGGCGATCTCCGCGTCGAGGGCGTCGAACACGTGCTTGCGCAGGGCGACGATCGCGGGCGTGACCTCCTGGTCGGCGGCATACGCGGATGCGGCGTTCTGCACGAGCGTGCGGGCGTCGTCGGTCGCGCGGAACTCCGCGAGCGGCGCGTGCAGCGCGATGACCTCGAGGTCGAGCAGTTCCACGTTCGGGAGGGTCGCCACCGCCGGGTCGACGTTGCGCGGCAGGCCCAGGTCGATGACGAGGCGGCGCGACTCGTCGGGAACGTCGTCCACGGTGATCGTGTAGCGGGCGGTGCAGGTGATCACGACATCCGCATCGCCGATCGCGGCGGACAGCTCGCGCTCGGCGCGCACACCGTAACGGGCGGAGAAGCGGGCGGCACGACCGGTCGCCGAGTAGACGCGCACGTCGGAGACGCCGCGGTCGCGCAGGGCGGCGATCGTCGTCGCCGCGTACTGCCCGGTGCCGACGACGAGCACGCGCGCGGCGGACCAGTCGGTCACCCGGCTCGACGCGAGTTCGAGGGCGAGACGCACGAGCGAGCGGCCCTTGCCGCCGATGTCGGTGGCGGTGCGCACCTCGCGCGAGGTGCGCGCGGCGTGTTGGAAGAGGCGCTCGAGAGCGGATGAGGTGGTGCCGTCGGTGCGGGCACGGTCGAAGGCGCGGCGCATCTGCCCGGCGATCTCCTCCTCGCCGACCACGACGGACTCGAGGCCTGACCCGACGGCGAACAGGTGGTGGGCGACGTCCTCACCGCGCAGCACCGTGATCGCGTCGCGGAGCTCCTCGGGGTCGACGCCGCTCGCGTCGCTCATCGCGGTGACGGTGCGTTCCACGGCAGGCAGCACGTCATCCGGACCGTCGATGTCGAGGTACGCCTCGAACCGGTTGCACGTGGCGAGCACCACCGCGCCGTCGACGGTGTCGCTGCCGTTCACGAGATGCGCGGTCGCCTCGGGAGCCGCGACCGAGAGCCGGTCGAGCAGATCGAATCCCGCGTTGCGGTGATTCGCCGTGAGGCAGAGGAGCACTGATCCATGGTACGCCCGCGTCGCGCGTGCCACTGCCGCGCGGGTGCGCGCTGGGCGAACGTGCACACGCCCATCGGCCGCGTCCGTCGATCCCGTGCCGTTTCCCGTCAGTAGATGCCCTCATGGGTCGGGTGAAAGGGCATCTACTGACGGAAAACCGACCCGCGCCCGGGGCGGGGGCCGTCCGGGGGAAGGGCCGACCCGCGCCCGGGGCGGGGGCTGACCGGGGGCCGGCGGGCCGGCCGACCCGCCGGCGCGGCCGCGGCCGGATGTGCGTCGGCGGTGAACGGATGTGCGGCGGCGGGCAGCGCTCCAGGCGGCCATGGCAGGATGTGCCGGTGCCTTTGCCCGAGCAGCATCCCCTCGTCGACGGGCGGACCGCATCCGCCCCCCTCATCCGCGCGTACCGCGGCGACCGCCCCGAGCGCACCCCCGTGTGGTTCATGCGCCAGGCCGGGCGCTCGCTGCCCGAGTACCGCGAGCTGCGGGTCGGCACGGCGATGCTCGACGCCTGCCTCAACCCGGAGCTCGCGAGCGAGATCACCCTGCAGCCGG
Source organism: Diaminobutyricimonas aerilata (assembly GCF_002797715.1). NCBI lineage: Bacteria > Bacillati > Actinomycetota > Actinomycetes > Micrococcales > Microbacteriaceae > Diaminobutyricimonas > Diaminobutyricimonas aerilata. The sequence continues at coordinate 53,390 of NZ_PGFF01000001.1, forward strand.
TGCGGCGCCACGACGTCGACGCGGCCATCTTCTTCAGCGACATCGTCGTGCCGGTCAAGCTTGCGGGTGTGGGGGTCGAGATCGTGCCCGGGCGCGGTCCGGTGCTCGAGAACCCGATCCGCACCGCGTCCGACATCATGTCGCTGCCGCCGCTCGACCCGGAGAGCCTCGCGCCCATCCGGGAGGCCGTCGCCCGCACGGTCGCGGAGCTCGGCAGCACCCCGCTGATCGGATTCGCGGGTGCCCCGTTCACCCTCGCGAGCTACCTCGTCGAGGGCGGCCCGTCGAAGGACCAGCTGCGGGCGCGCTCGCTCATGTACTCCGACCCGCACTCCTGGGCGACGCTGCTCAACTGGTGCGCCGACCTCGCCGGGGCGTTCCTGCGGGCGCAGGTCGACGCCGGGGCGAGCGCCGTGCAGCTGTTCGACTCCTGGGTCGGCGCGCTCTCGGCCCGCGACTACGTGCGCCGGGTCGCCCCGCATTCCAAGCGCGCGTTCGACGCCTTGCGCGGTTACGACGTGCCGCGCGTGCACTTCGGGGTCGGCGGCGGCGAGCTGCTCGCCGCGATGCGCGACGTCGGAGCCGACACGGTCGGCGTCGACTGGCGCATCCCGCTCGACGAGGCGAATCGCCGCCTCGGCGGCACGACGCCGCTGCAGGGCAACATCGACCCGGCCCTGCTGACCGTGCCGTGGCCCACCCTCGAGTCCCACGTGCGCGACGTCGTCGACCGCGGTCGCGACGCGCCCGCCCACGTCGTCAACCTCGGCCACGGCGTTCCGCCGGAGACCGACCCCGACGTGCTCACCCGCATCGTGCAGCTGGTCCACTCCCTCTGAACGCATCCCGACCATGAGCGACGAAGCATCAGCGGCCGAGCGTCCCGCGAACGTCATCGTGGTCGGCGGCGGTGTCGCCGGGCTCGTCGCCGCCCGCGATCTCGCGCGCGCCGGCGTGCGGGTGACCGTGCTCGAGTCGTCGGAGCGCTTCGGCGGTCAACTGCAGCGCCACACGGTGGGCGGCATCGAGCTCGACGCGGGTGCCGAGGCGTTCGCGACCCGCGGCGGCACGGTGCAGGCGCTCGCCGAGGAGCTCGGGCTCGCGGATGCGGTGGTCGCCCCGAGCGACGCGGGAGCCTGGCTGCAGCGCTCGAGCGGTGACGCGGTGCCGCTGCCCGCCACGAGCATCCTCGGCATCCCGGGCACGCCGCTCGCCTCCGACGTCATCCGGGTGATCGGCTGGTGGTCGGCGCTGCGCGCGTTCGCGGATGCGCTGCTGCCGTCGGTCGTCGGGGCGAAGAAGACCACGCTCGGGGAGTTCGTGCGGGTGCGGATGGGACGCGCCGTCGTCGACGAACTGGTCGCCCCGGTCGCGCGCGGCGTGCACTCGGCGCAACCGGACGAGCTCGAGCTCGACCGGGTCGCCCCGGGCGTGCGCATCGCCCTGCTGCGCGAGGGCTCGCTCGCCCGCGGTGTGCGCGACCTGCGCGCGAAGGCGCCCGCGGGGTCCGCCGTGCTCGGCCTGCGCGGCGGCGTCGCGCGGCTCGTCGACGAGCTCGTCGCCGACCTGCGGCTCGCGGGGGCGACGCTGCGCACCCGCGCGCATGTCGAGTCCGTCGGCCCCGACGTGGTGGTGGTCGACGGCGAGCGGATGCCCGGTCGCGTGCTCGTCGCGGCGGCCGGCTTCACCGGCGACGACGCGGCGACTCCCACGACCGTCACCGTCGTGACCCTCGTCGTGCAGCAGTCCGCGCTCGACACGGCACCGCGGGGTACGGGCGTGCTCGTCGCCCAGGGCGCCCCCGGCGTGCGCGCGCGAGCGCTCACCCATGTCACCGCGAAGTGGCCGTGGCTCGCGGAACGCGCGGGTGGCCGCCACGTGCTGCGCCTGTCGTACGACCGGGTCGGCGACGACTGGCGCGAGGTGGCCCGCGCCGACGCGGCGGTGCTGCTCGGCGTCGAACTGCCAACCGGCGCCGTGATCGATGCGGCGCGGGTGGAGTGGACCCGCCGTGGGGCCGCCGACGCCCTCGACGGCGTCGCCGGGGTGGGGGAGTGGACGGCCGGCACCGGACTCGCCGCGGTCGTGCGACAAGCCCGGGAGCAGGCTGGGAGGATGCTGCACGGCCCCGATGTGCCCTGAGGGGGCGTGACAGTGTGGGGGCACAACGAACGGAGGAACGATGCGAGGCAAGATCCTGCTCCTCACCGGTCTCGCGGTGGGATACGTCTTCGGCGCCAAGGCCGGACGTGAGAAGTACAACCAGCTCAAGGACAGTGCCGAGCGGCTCTGGAACGACCCGCGCGTGAAGCAGCGCGTCGACCAGGTCGAGGACTTCGTCAAGGAGAAGGCTCCCGAGGTCGCCGGTTTCGTCACCGACAACGCGAAGAAGGTCACCGGCAATAAGCCGTCGGGCTCGAGCTCCTCGTCGAGCACCGGCTCCACCGCGTCGACCGGCTCGTCGACCGCTTCGGACTCGTCGACCGGCTCGACCGGACCGTCGTCCACCGCGGGCTGACAGCTCCTTCTGAAGAAGGGGACACATGACCGAGACACAGGCCAAGAAGCGCAAGTCGCTCTTCGAGCTCATCGGCGACGTTCCCGGCCTCGTCACGGATCTCGTCAAGAGCGAGATCGAGCTCCTCAAAGCGGAGCTCATCGGCAAGCTCAAGGCGATCGGGATCGGGGCCGGCATCCTCGCCGGTGCCGCGGTGGTCGCCTTGCTCTTCGTCGGCGTGCTCTTGACGGCTGCGATCCTCGGTCTCGCCGAGGTGATGCCGGGATGGCTCGCCGCGTTGCTCGTGGCGCTCGTGCTGGCGATCGTCGTCGTGGTGCTCGCGCTCATCGGGCGCAAGAAGCTCATGGAGGGCGTGCCGCCCGTTCCGGAGAAGGCGCTGGAGAGCGTGCGACGCGATCTCGACGCGATCAAGGGAACAGGAAAGAGGACATCAGGTGACCGATCCGGCCCTGCAGGCACGCGCTGAGCGCGTGCGCAACGAATTGGGACACACCCTCGACGCGATCGAGGACAAGCTCAACGTGCAGAAGCAGTTCGAACGGCTGAAGACGAAGGCGAAGTCGAACTACGACGAGCAGCCTGTGCCCTGGATGGTCGGGGCCGGCGCCGTCGCCGCGGTGGTGCTGGGCCTCGTGGCCTGGGCGCTGTTCACCGACGACTGAGTCCGCCGACCGACTCGCGCGACACCGATTTCGGGCGATCGCTCCTCCGGGAGCGGTCGCCCGTTTTTGTTCCTCTCAGCCGGGCGGGGGAGGATAGGGGCATGAGCACGAGCGCTCCGGCGCAGGCCGAACCCGATTCCCCCGAGCTGGGCTACACGCTCTGGGCGGTTCTGCGACGGGATCCCCAGAACCAGGCGATCGTCACGACGCACGCCCTGGCCGCCAGCATCCGACGCGTCGAGGAGCAGGGGGTGACCCTGCGCGGACTGTACGACGTCTCGTCGATGCGCGCGGACGCCGACCTCATGATCTGGTTCCACGGCCCCGACCCGCAGAAGCTGCAGTGGGCGCTGCGCGAGCTGCGCCGGCACAACTCCCTCACCTGGCTCATCCCGAGCTGGGTCGCGATGGGCGTGCACCGCGACGCCGAGTTCACGAGCAACCACCTGCCCGCCTTCATGAAGGGGCACGAGCCGAAGAAGTGGGTCACCGTCTACCCCTTCGTGCGCAGCCACGAGTGGTACCTGCTCCCCGACGATGAGCGCCGCACGATGCTCGGCCAGCACGGACGTAAGGGCGGCCAGTACCCGCAGGTGCTCGCGAACACGGTCGCGAGCTTCGCCCTCGGCGACTACGAGTGGATCCTCGCCCTCGAAGCCGACGAGCTCGTCGACCTCGTCGACCTCATGCGCCACCTGCGTCAGACGGATGCCCGGCGGCACGTCCGCCTCGAGACGCCGTTCTTCACCGGTCGTCGCATCACCGTCGACGAGGTGGAGGAACTGCTCTCGTGACCCCCGAGTCCACCCCGGTCGTGCTCGGCGCGACGCCCGAGGCCGCCTCCGGTGCGCCCCACGTCGAGCAGCCCGTGGCCTACGACGCCATCCTGCTCGCCGGCTTCGGCGGGCCGGAGGGCCAGGACGACGTCATCCCGTTCCTGCGCAACGTGACCCGTGGCCGCGGCATCCCCGACGAACGACTCGAGGAGGTCGCCACCCACTACCGCCACTTCGGCGGCGTGAGCCCGATCAACGCCCAGAACCGGGCGCTGCGCGAGGCGCTCGAGGAGGCGCTGCGTGCGCGCGGCATCGACCTGCCCGTGCTGTGGGGCAATCGCAACTGGGCGCCCTATCTCAGCGACACGGTCGCCGAGGCGGCGGAGCAGGGCCACACGAAGCTCCTCGCGATCGCGACGAGCGCCTACAGCTCCTACTCGAGCTGCCGCCAGTACCGCGAGGACTTCGCCGCGGCGCTCGACGCCGGCGGTCTGCTCGGTCGCGTGCAGATCGACAAGGTGCGCCAGTTCTTCGACCACCCCGGCTTCGTGCAGCCCTTCATCGACGGGGTGCGTGACGCGCTCGACGCCTTCGCCGCCGAGCTGCCCGCGGAGCTCATCCACGTGCTGTTCTCGACCCACAGCATCCCGAACGCGGATGCGGCCAAGAGCGGACCGGCCGAGCGCGGCTTCGGCGAGGGCGGCGCCTACGAGGCGCAGCACCGCGCCGTCGCCGAGGTCGTCATGGCCGCGACCGGTCGCAGCGACATCGGCTGGGACCTCGTCTACCAGAGCCGCTCCGGACCGCCGAGCGTGCCGTGGCTCGAGCCCGACATCAACGACGCGATCACCGACCTCGCCGCGCGCGGTGTGCAGGCCGTCGTGATCGTTCCGCTCGGATTCGTGAGCGACCACATGGAGGTCATGTGGGACCTCGACAACGAGGCGATGCAGACCGCGGCCGAGGTCGGCATCCGCGCGACCCGCGTGCCGACGCCGGGCCTCGACCCCAACTACGTGAACGGCCTCGTCGACCTCCTCGTCGAGCGTCTCGAGGGCACGCCGGTCGAACAGCGCCCGGCCGCCACCGACCTCGGGCCCTGGTACGACGTCTGCCGACCCGGGTGCTGCGAGAACGCGCGCCTCGGGTTCCGCCCCGCCGTGGCGGGGGTGGCTCCGTGAGCGTGCTGCGCATCGGAACGCGGGCGAGCGCCCTCGCCATGGCCCAGACCCGGACGACGGCCGACTCGATCGCCGCGCGCACCGGCGTCGAGATCGAACTCGTTCCGGTCACCACCGAGGGCGACACGTCGACAGCGTCGCTCAAGAACGTGGGCGGCACTGGTGTGTTCGCGAGTGCGCTGCGGGAGGCCCTCCTCGCCGGCGACTGCGACGTCGTCGTGCACTCCTTCAAGGACCTGCCGACCGCTCCGGCCGACGGACTCGTGATCGGCGCGGTGCCCAAGCGCGCGGATGCACGCGACGCGTTGTGCGCCCGGGACGGCCTCACCCTCGACACGCTGCCGGAAGGTGCCCGTGTCGGCACCGGATCGCCGCGACGCCAGGCCCAGCTGCACGCGCGCCGCCCCGACCTCGACGTCGTCGACATCCGCGGCAACATCGACACGCGGCTCGGCCGCGTCGGCGACGACCTCGACGCCGTCGTGCTCGCCGCGGCCGGTCTCGACCGCCTGCACCGTCTGGACGCGGTGACGCAGTACCTCGAACTCGGGCCGTGGCCGACCGCCCCGGCACAGGGCGCGCTCGCGCTCGAGACCCGACGCGGCGAAGAACGCCTCGTCGCCAAGCTCGACCACCGCCCGTCGCACCTCGCCGTCTCGGCCGAGCGCGGGGTGCTCGCTCGCCTCGAGGCCGGCTGCGCGGCCCCGATCGGTGCCCACGCGCTGCTCGAAGACGGGCTGCTGTTCCTCTCCGCGCGCGTCTACGCCCCGGACGGCTCGGGTCACGTCACGAGTTCGCACGCGCTCTACGCCGCCGACGCGAAGCACCCGGCGGGGGAGCTCGCCGAGCGTGTCGCCGACGAGCTGCTGGAGCAGGGCGCCGCGGACCTCGCGCCGCTCGGGGGAACCGCGTGAAGCCGTTGGCCGGATGGCGCGTGCTCGTGCCGCGTGGAGGCAAGTGGGGCGACACCGTCGCCGCGACCCTGCGCAGCCACGGTGCCGTGCCCGTCATCGCCCCGATGATCAACTTCGCGGGCACCGACGACCCGACGGCGCTCGCAAACGCGCTGCACGAGCTGCAGGACGGCCAGTTCGACTGGCTCGTCGTCACGAGCGCGACCACGGTCGACGTGCTCGTGAGCGAACGCACCCGCGTCCCCGAGTCGACGAAGGTCGCCGCCGTCGGTGAGACGACCGCTGCGGCCCTGTCCCTCGCCGGCTACCGCGTGGACTTCATCCCGCAGGGCGACAACTCCGCACGCGGCCTCGTCAAGGAGTGGCCGAAGGCCGACATCCGCGGTCGCGTGCTCATCCCGCAATCCGACATCGCCGAGCCGACGCTCGTCGCCGGCCTCTCGCAACTCGGCTTCGAGGTCGAGTTCATCACCGCCTACCGCACCGTCGGCGTGCCCGTCGCCGAGCAGGTGCGGGCGGATGTCGCGAGCGGCGCGATCGGGGCGATCCTCGTCACCTCCGGGAGCGTCGCCCGTCAGGTCGCCGCGCAGCTCGCGCCGCTGCCGGACTCCACGATCATCGCGTGCATCGGTCCGCGCACCGCGTTCGACGCCCGAGCAGCGGGCCTCGCGGTGCACGTCATCGCCGACGAACGCAGCGCGGGCGGCCTCGTCGAAGCGCTCGTCGAGCACGCCGGAGGTACGCCGTGACCGGTCCCGTCATCCGGCCCCGCCGACTGCGGGACACCCCGGCGATGCGACGGCTCGTCGCCGAGACGCGCCTGCATCCGGCCGAGCTCGTGCTTCCCATGTTCGTGCGCGAGGGCGTCGACGAACCGGTGCCGATCGCGTCGATGCCGGGCGTCGTGCAGCACACGCTCGACTCCCTCAAGCCCGCGCTCGCCGAAGCGGCGGAGGTGGGCATCGGCGGCGTCATGCTCTTCGGCATCCCGGAGACGAAGGATGCGGTCGGCAGCTGCGCGACCGACCCGGACGGCATCCTCAACGCCGCCACCCGCGTCGCCGTCGCCGAGGTGGGCGACGCGCTCGTGGTGCAGACCGACCTGTGCCTCGACGAGTTCACCGACCACGGACACTGCGGCGTGCTCGATGCGCGGGGCGGGGTCGACAACGACGCCACACTCGAGCGCTACCGCGAGATGGCCCTCGTGCAGGCGGAAGCCGGATCCCAGCTGCTCGGGCTCTCGGGCATGATGGACGGCCAGGTCGCCGCAGTGCGCGACGCGCTCGACAGCGCCGGGCGCACCGATGTGGCCCTGCTCGCCTACGCGGCGAAGTACGCGTCCGCGTTCTACGGCCCCTTCCGGGAAGCCGTGCAGTCGTCGCTGCAGGGCGACCGCCGCAGCTACCAGCTCGACTCCGGCAACCGCCGGGAGGGACTCCGCGAGGTCGAACTCGACATCGCCGAGGGTGCCGACATCGTGATGGTGAAGCCCGCGATGAGCTACCTCGACGTGCTCGCCGACACCGCCGCGATGAGCGAGGTGCCCGTCTGGGCATACCAGATCAGCGGCGAGTACGCGATGATCGTCGCCGCCGCGCAGAACGGCTGGATCGACCGCGACGCGGCGATGCTCGAATCGGTGCTCGGCATCCGCCGCGCCGGAGCCGACGCCGTGCTCACCTATTTCGCCGTCGACCTCGCCCGGAGCCTCCGATGACCACGCACCCGACGACGAAGCCCACCCTCACCAACGCCGAGGCGTTCGCGCGGGCCCGCAACTCCATCCCCGGCGGCGTGAACTCGCCCGTGCGGGCGTTCGGCTCCGTCGGCGGCACCCCCCGCTTCCTCGTCTCCGCCCGCGGCCCCTACGTCACCGACGTCGAGGGCCGCGACTACGTCGACCTCGTCGGGTCGTGGGGTCCGGCGCTGCTCGGCCACACCCATCCGGCCGTCGTCGAGGCGGTGCAGCAGGCCGCAGCGCGCGGGCTCTCGTTCGGCGCCTCGACGCCCGGCGAGACCGAGCTCGCCGAGATCATCCGTGCCCGCTACTCGGCGAAGCCGTTCACCGGTCCCGGGTGCCGCAGCGACGAGCGCGACGACGACGACACCCCGCCCATCCGTCCGCTCGAGCGGGTGCGGCTCGTGTCGACCGGCACCGAGGCGACGATGACGGCGATCCGCCTCGCCCGCGGGTTCACCGGACGCGACCTCCTCGTGAAGTTCGCCGGGCACTACCACGGGCACTCCGACTCGCTTCTGGCCGAAGCCGGCTCCGGGCTGGCGACGCTGTCGATGCCCGGATCGGCCGGCATCACCGAGGCGACCGCGGCGCAGACGCTCGTGCTGCCGTACAACGACCTCGACGCGGTGCGCGCGGCGTTCGCCCAGCACGGGGACCGCATCGGCGGCGTCATCGTCGAGGCCGCCGCGGCGAACATGGGCGTCGTGCCCCCGTCGCGCGGGTTCAACCGCGCGCTCTCGCACCTGACCCACGAGATCGGCGCCGTGCTCATCGTCGACGAGGTGCTCACCGGGTTCCGGGCCTCCTCGGCCGGCTGGTGGGGACTCGAGGCGAGCAACATCGTTCCCGACGGCATGGGCTGGAGCCCCGACCTCGTCACGTTCGGCAAGGTCATCGGCGGGGGACTGCCGCTCGCCGCGCTCGGCGGCCGGGCGGACATCCTCGACCGGCTCGCCCCGCTCGGTCCCGTCTATCAGGCGGGCACGCTGAGCGGCAATCCGGTCGCCGTCGCCGCGGGCATCGCGACGATGCGGGCGGCGGATGCGGCCGTCTACGAGCGGGTCGCGTATGTCGCCGACACCCTCGCCGCCGCCCTCTCCGAGGCGCTCGCCGCCGAGGGCGTGGCCCACAGCATCCAGCGCGCCGGCACGCTCTTCTCGGTCGCGTTCCGCGAGGGCGCCCCGCGGAACTACGACGAGGTGCGGCAGCAGGACGCGTTCCGCTATCCCGCTTTCTTCCACGCCGCGCTCGACGCCGGGGTGTCGCTGCCTCCGTCGGTGTTCGAGGCGTGGTTCGTCTCGGCCGCCCACGACGACACGGCGGTGAACCGCATCCTCGAGGTGCTGCCGGTCGCCGCGCGCGCCGCCGCAGCGGCCACCCCGGGGGATGCGGCTCCGGTCGCGCCCACCCCGGAGTCCGCGCAGTAGCTCCCGTATCGAGATCCGCGGGGAGGACAACTCCGCCGGTCGAGTAGGGCGCCCTGGCGCCCGTATGGAGACCTCCCTGCCGGCGACTTCCCGTCGCGGATCGCGGGTGCGAGCCGGCCACACCCGCACTATGCGACGGGAAACCGCCCCGGCGGCCGGCGCGACCCGCGTCAGTGCCGCCGCATCACGCGGCCGTTTTCCACGTGCAACCAGCGGTCGGCGCGCGCCGCCGCGACCGCGTCGTGCGTCGCGTGCACCACCGTGACGCCGCGCGCCGCCTCTTCGAGCAGCACGTCGTGCAGGATGCGCTCGCCGTCGTCGTCGAGGGCCGTCGCCGGTTCGTCGAGCAGCAGGGCGTCGGCGCGTTGCGCGAGTCCCTGGGCGATGAGCACCCGCTGGCGCTGGCCCCCGGAGAGGTCGCCGAACGGACGGCTCCGCAGTGCGTCCACGCCCATCCGCTGCGCGCTCGCGGTGACGAGGTGGCGGTCGATGCGGTGCATCCGGCCCCAGGGTCGCGCCTCCCAGCGGCCCATCGCGACGACATCCGCGACCGTCACCGGCAGGGTCTCGGATGCGCTCGAGCGTTGCGGCACGAAGGCGAGCGAGCGGGGCCGCCGCACCGTGCCGGCGTCCGCCGGCAGCAGGCCGGCGAGGAGCGCGAGCAGCGTGGACTTGCCCGAGCCGTTCGCGCCCGTGACCGCGGTGATCGTGCCAGGGGAGAACTCGAGGTTCAGTCTGCTCAGCACCGGCCGTCCGTCGCGGGAGACGGTCGCGGCGTCGAGCGCGAGGAGAACGGGCATGCGGCCATCGTAGCGCGGGTGATAATCGTTCTCATGTAGGGTCGGGATGGTGATCGCCCTGCTCGAGTCCGCGCTGTTCGCGCCGTTCGGCGCCGCGTTCATGCTGCGCGCGCTGCTCGGAGGGGTGCTCGTCGCGGCCCTCTGTGCCGTGGTCGGAACCTGGGTCGTGGCGCGCGGCATGGCGTTCCTCGGCGAGGCGCTCGCCCACGGAATGCTCCCCGGCGTGGCGCTCGCGACCCTGCTCGGGCTGCCGCCGGTGCTCGGGGCCGCGGTGAGCGCGGCGGGCATGTCCGCCGCGATCGGCGCCCTGAGCCGCCGCCGGTTGAGCGACGACACCGCGATCGGCATCATCTTCGCCGGCATGCTCGCGCTCGGCGTGATCATCGTGTCGCGCTCGCGCAGCTTCGCGACCGACCTCACGGCGATCCTCTTCGGCGACGTGCTCGCCGTCCGCGCCGACGACCTCGCCCTCGTCGGCTCCGCCCTCGCGGCGACGCTCGTGATCGCTATCGCCTTCCACCGGCCGTTCGTCGCGCTCGCGTTCGACCCCGCGAAGGCGGCGACGCTGCGCCTGCGCCCGCGACTGGCCCGCACCGTGCTCGTCGGGCTCGTGACCCTCGCGGTCGTCGCGTCGTACCAGGCCGTCGGCACGCTCCTCGTCGTGGCCCTGCTGCTCGCCCCGGCGGCGACCGCGCGGCACTGGACCCACCGCATCCCGCAGCAGATGGCGCTCGCCGCCGCCCTCGGTGCCGTGTGGGCCTACGCCGGGCTGCTCGTCTCGTGGCACGCCGGCACCGCGGCGGGCGCGTCGATCGCCCTTACGGCCGTCACCGGATTCCTCGCCTCGCTCGCCCTGCGCCCCGCCGTGGTTGCCCTCCGGCGCCCGCGTGAGCATCCCGTTCCCGCTCCCCGACCCGGAAAGGTCATCCCGTGAAACGCCTGACGCCCGCTCTGCTCGCCCTGGCCGCCGTGACGCTCACCTCCGCGTGCGCGACGACCACGCCGGCGCCGGCGGACACCCCGTCCGCCGGCCACGGCTACATCCCCGGCGCGGAGGAGATGCCCGAGCCGCAGCTGCGCGTCATCACCGTCGACGACGACGGCTCCACCGCATCCATCGACCTGCTGACCGGGGACGAGGTGGACGTCGCCGACCTCGGTGCGCCGGGCGACATCGTCACCGACGGTCGGTTCGTGTTCGCCACGACCGATGCGGGCGTCGAGGTGCTCGACAGCGGCGTGTGGACACGCCCGCACGGTGACCACTCGCACTACTACCGCGCCGACTCGCGCCGCGTCGGTGTCGTGAAGGGCGACGGAGCGGCTCGTGTCGCATCCGACCGCCGCACCGTCGTGATCGCCTTCGACGATGAGGCCGTCGTGCTCGAGGCCGCCGCGCTCGCCGACGGCGGGCTGGGCGATCCGCGCCGCGTCGACCTCGACCCCGGCGCGGTCGCGGCGCCGTTCGGCGACCACCTCGTCGTGGGCGAGTCGGATGCGGTGCGGGTGCAGGATGCGGACGGCGCGGTCGTCGCCGAGGCGCCCTGCGCGGCACCCGCCGGGTCGTTCCCCACCCGCGCGGGCCTCGTCATCGGGTGCGCCGAGGGGGCCCTGCTCGTCACCGAGGGCGAGACCGCGCCCGTAGTCGAGCCCGTTCCCTACCCGGCTCCCGTCGTCGACGCGGACCGGGCGCGGGACTTCGCGGCACGGGCCGACCGCCCCTCGGTCGCCGCCCCGGCCGGCATCACCGGGGTGTGGCTGCTCGACGCGCGCGAGCGCGCCTGGATGCGCATCCCGACCGAGGCGCCCGTGATCGCCGCGAGCGCGGTGGGCGACGACGACGAGACGGTGCTCGCCGTCGACGCGACCGGGCGGCTGCTTGTGCTCGACGGCCTCGGCGGCACCCTGCTCGCCGCGACGGAGCCGCTCGTGGCCGAGTCGGTCGCCGACCCTGCGCTCGCGGCGGGGGTGACGCTCGAGGTCGACGCGCAGCGGGCGTACCTCAACGACCCCGCGGGCGGGCGCGTGCTCGAGATCGACTACCGCGACGGCGGACGCGTCGCCCGGGAGTTCCGGATGCCGCACACTCCGCTGTTCCTGGCGGAGGTCGGCCGGTGAACCGCGCGTGGGGCGCCCTGCTGATCGCGATCGGGGTCGCGGCCGGACTGGTCGGTTGCGACGCCGTCACGCAGGGCGGGCCGCGCATCGTGGCGACGACGAACATCCTCGGAGACGTCGCGCAGAACGTGGTGGGCGACGCCGTCGAGGTGGTCACGCTCATGCCGCCGGGCGCCGATCCGCACTCGTTCGAGATCTCGGCGCAGGAGGCGGCCATGCTGCGCGACGCCGACCTCATCATCTCGAACGGCCTCGGCCTCGAGGAGGGGGTGCAGCACCACGTCGACGCCGCGGTGGAGGACGGCGTGCCGACGTTCGTCGCCGGCGACCACGTCTCGGTGCTCGAGTTCGCCACCGACGACGCCTCCGGCCCCGACCCGCACTTCTGGACGGACCCGGCCCGCGTGACGGAGCTGCTGGGTCCGCTCGCCGACGCGATCGCCGAGCACGTGCCCGGCGTCGACGCCGTCGCGCTCGCGGAATCGGCCGAGGTGTACGCGGCGCAGGTCGCCGAGCTGGATGCGGACCTCGAGGCCGCCTTCGCCGCGCTGCCCAGCGAACGCCGTCGGCTGGTCACGAACCACCACGTGTTCGGGTACCTCGCCGAGCGCTACGACTTCGAGGTCATCGGCGCGGTGCTGCCCAGCGGAACGACCCTCGCCGCGCCGAGCGCGAGCGACCTCGAGGAGCTCGCGTCGGCCATCCGTGACGCGGGGGTGCCCGCGATCTTCGCCGACTCGTCGCAACCGGCCCGCGTCGCCGAGGTGCTCGCCGAGGAGGCGGGCGTCGAGGTCGAGATCGTGTCGCTGTTCACCGAGTCGCTGAGTGGCGCGGGCGAGGGTGCGGAGACGTACCTCGAGATGATGCGCACGAACGGCGAGCGGATCGCGTCGGCGCTGCGCTGATGATCGACTTGCTTAATGAAAACGCTTATCAATAGAGTCGGCATCATGAGACATTCCCGCACCGCCACCACCGCAGCCGCTGCCTTCGCGGCGGTCGTCGGCCTCACCCTCGCCGGGTGCGCCGCGACCGACGATGCGAACGAGCCTGCCGCCGACTCCTCGACCACCACCCCGAGCCCGCAGATCGCCCTCACCTACGACGGCGGGCTGCTCGTGCTCGACGCCGAGACGCTCGAGGTCGCCGGCGACCTGCCGATCGAGGGGTTCACGCGCGTCAACCCGTCCGGCAACGACCGCCACATCATGGTCACGACGACCGAGGGATTCCGCGTGCTCGACACCGGCGCCGGGATCGACGAGCCGGAGCTCACCGACCTCGTCTTCGAGGCGAGCGAGGCCGGCCACGTCGTCCGCCACGCCGACCGCACGGTGCTCTTCGCCGACGGCACCGGCGACATCACCCTGTTCGACACCGCGGACCTGAACTCCGACGAGCTGCCCGAGACCGAGACGGTGGAGTCGGAGGCGGCCCACCACGGCGTCGCGATCGAGCTCGAGGACGGCACCCTGCTGTCGACCATCGGCACGCCCGACTCCCGCACCGGCGCCCGCGTCCTCGACCCGTCCGGCGCCGAGATCGCCCGCAATGAGGACTGCCCCGCCGTGCACGGCGAGGGCACCGCGGCCGACGAGGTCGTCGTGTTCGGCTGCGAGAACGGCGTGCTCGTCTACACCGACGGCGCGTTCACCAAGATCCCCGCACCCGACGCGTACGGCCGGATGGGCAACGCCTACGTCACCGAGACCTCGCCGATCGCGGTCGGCGACTACAACTCCGACCCCGACTCCGAGGGCTACCTCCTGTCGGAGCTCACCCTCATCGACACGGTCGCGCTCACCTCGACCGTCGTCGACCTCCCCGAGGGCGTCGAGTACACCTGGCGCGGCGTGAGCCGCGGCCCGCAGGACGAGATCGTGCTGCTGAGCGCCGACGGCACCCTCAACCTTCTCGACGAGACCACCGGCGAGGTCACCGAGTCGTGGTCGGTCATCGACCCGTGGGAGAGTCCCGTCGAGTGGCAGGACGCCCACCCGGCCCTCACCGTGCACGACGGCATCGCGTACGTGACCGAGCCGGCCGCCGACCGCATCCTCGCCGTCGATCTCGCGACCGGTGAGACCGTCGCCGAGGGCGACCTGCCGGCCACCCCCAACGAGATCGCCATCACCGGCTGACCCTGACGCGTATGCGGGTGCACCGGTTTCCCGTCAGTAGACGCCCTCATCGCGGCGGCGAAAGGGCATCTACTGACGGGAAACGGCGATCCGGGGGTCAGTCGCAGAGCGCCGTGTCGACGGCGGCGTTCACCTGCTGGGCGAGGGCGATGGCGGACTCCTCCTCGGGCGAGACGGCACTCGGCAGCGCCGTGACGGCGACGGTCACCGCGCGACCGTCCTCCGTCGCCCCGTTGCGCGTCTCGAAGCCGGAGATGTCGCCGCCGTGGCCCCACGCCACGCCGCCACAGCTGAGCGGATAGCTCATGAGCCCCAGCCCGTAGCGGGCACCGGCCCAGAGGTCGTCGGCGGGCACGGTGGTGCGCATCTCGTCGAGCATCGCCGCGTCGAGGAGCTCGCCGTCGAGCAGGGCTCGCGTGAAGGTGTTCAGGTCGCTCGGGGTCGCGACGATCGCCCCCGCGGCACCCGCCCAGCCGGGATCCGTCTCGGTGATGTCGACCAGCTCGCCGTCGGCGTCGCGGTGGTAACCGCGCGGGTGCGGCTCGGGAAGGGTGCGCTCGCCCTCCGCCGGATACACCGTGTGCTCGAGGTCGAGCGGTTCGAGGATGCGGTCGGCGATCTGCTCGCGCAGCGGCCGCCCGGTCAGCTTCTCGATGAGCAGCCCCGCGACGGTGTAGTTGGTGTTGCTGTAGCTCCAGCGCTCGCCGGGGGCGAAGTCCGCCGGCATGGTGAGCGCGAGATCGATGAGGTCGCGTGCCGAGAGGTACCGGTCGCGGATGGCCAGCAGATCGGTCGCGAGCGCGGTCGTGTAGCTCGGCAGTCCGCTGGTGTGCTGCAGCAGGTTCCGCACCGTGATGCGCGAGGCGTCGATCCCGTCGCCGACGAGCAGCCCGGGCAGGTACGTCTCGATCGACTCGTCGAGGTCGACGAGGCCCTCCTCGACGAGTTGCAGCACCACGACGGCGACGTAGGTCTTCGTGTTGCTGCCCATCCGCACGTACCCGTCGGCCGGCACCGGCTCATCCGTGCCGCGTTCGGATGCGCCCGCGACGTACTCGGTGGTGTCGCCCCGGCCATCCGTGACCGTCGCGAGCGCACCGGGGAAGCCGTCGTCGACGAGCCCCTCGAGGCTGCGCTGCACCGCCGTCGACGACGCGGGCGGGGGTGAGCCGAACGCGCCGAACGCTCCCGCGAGGGTCGCGGTGAGCCCGATGGCGATAGCGGATGCGCCGACCGCGAGCGAGACCTTCTTCGTGCGAGTGTCCATGGGATGCCTTCCGTCCGTGGGGGATGTCATGCCTCCACCTTTCGCTCCCGCGG
Organism: Diaminobutyricimonas aerilata; assembly: GCF_002797715.1. Classification (NCBI taxonomy): domain Bacteria; kingdom Bacillati; phylum Actinomycetota; class Actinomycetes; order Micrococcales; family Microbacteriaceae; genus Diaminobutyricimonas; species Diaminobutyricimonas aerilata. The sequence continues at coordinate 68,991 of NZ_PGFF01000001.1, forward strand.
ACGGGAGGGCACCGGCCGGGAGGAGGGGATGAGGACTAGCCGTTCGGCGGGGGACCCGCGCGCGCCGGAGATCCACGCTGGGGACATGAACGATTCCCCCACCACTGCGATCGCGGTCTCCGTACTGCGCAAGACGTACGGCTCGTACGCCGCCGTCGAAGACGTGAGCTTCGACGTGCCGCACGGCCGTGTCGTCGGGCTGCTCGGCCCGAACGGTGCAGGCAAGACCACCACCATGCGCATGCTGCTCGGCCTCGCCCGCCCCGACGCGGGTACGGCTCTGCTCGACGGCACCCCGTACCGGGAGCTGGCCCAGCCGGCCCGCACGGTCGGCGCGATGCTCGACGACGGCGGCCTGCATCCCGGGCGCACCGCCCGCCAGCACCTGACCATCTCCGCCGCGATGGCGGGCGTCGACGCCGCTCGCGTTCCCGCCATGCTCACGGAGACCGGCCTCGGTGCGGCCGCCGATCGCCGCATCGGCGGATACTCGCTCGGGATGCGCCAGCGCCTCGCCCTCGCGGCGGCGCTGCTCGGTGAGCCGGGCATCCTCGTGCTCGACGAGCCGGCGAACGGACTCGACCCGGCCGGCATGCGCTGGTTGCGTCAACGGCTGCGCGCCTTCGCCGACGCCGGGGGCGCCGTGCTGCTGTCGTCGCACGTGCTCGCCGAGGTGTCGAACGTCGCGGACGACATCATCGTCGTCGCCCAGGGCCGGATCGTGGCCGACGGCCCCATCCCGGAACTCACCGCCCGCTACGGCGGGGATCTCGAGTCCTACTACCTCGACCTCACGGCCGAGACCGCGGAGGTGCGCTGATGTTCGCGGCAGAACTGTTGAAACTGCGCACCGTCGCGGCGACCAAGATCACCATCGCGGTCGGAGCCGGCGGCCTGCTGCTGACGCAGGTGCTCCTCGTCACCCTGCTCCCCGCTCTCGCGAACGGCGCGCTCGGGGCCGACGTGGCGCCCTCCGAACTGGGCCCGACCGACCCGGGGACGGCCGCCTTCCAGTCCGGCGCGCTCGACATCCTCGGTGGCGGCTCCGGAATGGGATCCGTGGGCGCCGCCACGATCGCCGTCGTGCTGCTCGGGCTGTTCGCCGCGACCACGGACTACCGGTACGGCGGCATCGTCGCGACGGCCCTCGCCCAACCGCGTCGCACCCGCATCCTCGTCGGCAAGGCCGCGGCGACCGCCGTGACCGCGGCCGCGTTCGCGCTGCTGCTCGCCGTCATCACCGTCGCGGTGCTGCTCATCTCGGTGACCGTGCTGCCCTCGACGGGACTCGTGCTCGGCTGGACCGACATCCTCGCCACCCTCGGCCGCGGCGCGATCGTCGTCGTGCTGCTCGCCCTGCTCGGTCTCGCGGTCGGCGTGCTCGTGCGCAGCCAGCTCGCCGGAGTACTCGTGGTCGTCGCCCTGCTGCTGCTCGAGCCGATCGTGCAGGCGTTCGCGCAGCTGTTCGCCGGCGCGCTTCCCCTCTGGGCGCAACTGCTGCCGCTGTCGCTCGGCCGCGCAGCGATCGCCGGCGGCGACGGGGGAGCCGTGCTCCCGTGGGGTGTGGCGCTCGCCGCCCTCGCCGGGATCGTGCTGGCGGCGCTCGCCGCGGGTGCCGCCGTGCTCCGCCGGCGTGACCTGTGAGCCCCGTCATCGCTCCGGAGACCGGAGAATGAGCACATGAGAACCGACACCCGCCGGAGTCGCGCGACCGCGCGCCTCCGGCGGGTGATTCCCGTGCTCGCCGTGGCGGTGCTCGCCGTGGGCACCCTCGTCGCCGATGTCGTGGTGCGCGCGTCGCCCTCGGCGACGCTCGAGGACTACGTGCTGCCCGACGGATACGGATGGATGTGCGCCGTGCTCGTGCTGCTGCAGGCGGCCGTGCTGTGGTGGCGGGGGCCCCGGCCGGCGCTCGCCCTCGTCGCCACGACCGTGCTCGACATCGCGATCATGTCGCTGACCTCGGGCGAGCTCGGCATGGGGGCGATCGCCGTGATGGTCGCGGTCGTCGCGATCCGGCAGCGGCTCGACACGCGGCCCGCCCTGCTCTGGGTCGCGGCGTCGGCGGCGGCGTCGGCGATCGCCGGTGCGATCGCCCTCGCGTCGAGCGACGTCGTGCCGGGGGAGTGGTCGTTCGCCCTCGCTCTCACCCGGGTCGCCATCACCTTCGTCGCCCCCGCCCTCATCGCCGAGGTCACGATCTCCCGTCGGCGGATGCTCGAGGCGCTGCGGGAACGCGCCGCGCTCGCCGAACGCGATCGCGAGCGCAGCGCTCGCGAGGCCGTGCAGCAGGAACGCGCGCTCATGGCCCGAGAGCTGCACGACATCGCGGCGCATCACCTCTCGGGCATCATCGTCGGCAGTCAGGCCGCGGGTGCGCTCCTCGCCCGCGAACCGGACCGTGCGCGCGAGTACCTGCGCGGCGTGACGACTGAGGCGCAGGAGACGCTCGCCAACCTCCGTCAGACGGTGGGGCTGCTGCGGCCCGACCAGCAGGGCGAGCTCGGCCCGCAACCGGCGCTCGACCGGTTGCCCGAGCTCGTCGACGGGCTGCGCGCGTCGGGGATGACGGTCGTGTTCGAGCAGAGCGGCGAACCCGTGCCCCTCGGCCCGGTCGCCGAGATCGCGGCATACCGCATGGTGCAGGAGTCGCTCACGAACGCCCGGCGGCACGCGCCCGGAGCCCCGTGCGACGTCACCGTGCGCTACGGCTCGGATTCCGTCGAGCTCAGCGTGACCAACGCGCCATCAGGCGGGTCCGTGCCCACCGAGGGTGGCGGCAACGGTCTGCTCGGGATGCGGGAACGCGCGGCTCTCACCGGATCGACGCTGCACGCCGGCGCGACACCCGACGGCGGGTGGCGCAACGTGCTCGTCGTGCCCTACCCGTCGACGAACGAGGAGTCCGCGTGATCCGCGTCATGGTGGCCGACGACCAGAAGATCGTCCGCAGCGGCATCGCGGTCGTGGTGGGTGCCGCAGACGACATCGAGGTCGTGGGTGAGGCGAAGGACGGCTACGAGGCCGTGGAGTTCGCGCGCGAGCTGCGTCCGGATGTCGTGCTCATGGACATCCGGATGCCCGGCCGCGACGGCATCGAGGCGACCCGGTTGCTCTCCGCCGACCCCGACGGCGCCATCCCGGTGCTCGTGCTCACCACGTTCGACCTCGACGACTACGTGTTCGGGGCGCTCGAGGCGGGAGCGGCCGGGTTCCTGCTCAAGGGGGCCGACGAGGAGACGCTGATCGCCGCCATCCGCTCGGTGGCCTCCGGCAGCGGGACCCTCGACCAGCGGCTGACCCGGCGGGTGATCGCCGAGTTCGCCGCCCGGCGCCCCACCCCGCAGAAGCGCCGCGACGAGCTCGCGTCGGCGCTCACCGGCCGGGAGCTCGAAATCCTCGAGCTGCTGTGCGAGGGGCTCTCGAATCAGGAGATGGCGACGCGGCTGTTCATCGAACCGTCGACGGTGAAGTACCACGTCGCCGGGCTGCTCGCGAAGATCGGCGCCCGCGACCGGCTGCAGGCGGTCGTGTGGGCCTTCCAGAACGGGGTCGTCGCGCCGTCGATCGAGTAGGTGGACGGGGCGGAGTGGTTCCGGTGCGGGTAAAGTGCCGCCATCCGCGCCCGCCGGGCGGGATGGAGGGACGCCGATGACCGCCGCCGAAGGGAAGGGTTCCCAGGACGACTCGACTGCTCCCGCGGTGCGCTCCCCGACCATCTACGACGTTGCGCGGATCGCGGGCGTCAGTCACCAGACGGTGAGTCGGCTGCTCAAGGGGTATCAAGGCATCCGCCCGCACACCCGGGAACGGGTCGAGGAGGCGCTGCGCGAACTCGACTACCGCCCGAACATGACGGCGCGCTCCCTCGCCACCAACCGGTCGCACCGGGTCGGCGCGTTCACCCATGCGATCGCCGAGGTCGGACCGAGCCGCATCGTGCAGGGCGCGAGTGCCGGGGCGCGCGAGGCCGGCTACCTGCTCGACATCGTCGCCCTCGACATGGGCGACGAGGATTCGGTCGCCGAGGCGATCGGGTTGATGGCGACGCAGGACATCGCGGGCGTGCTCGCATTCGCGTCGACCGACGCGATGACCGACGCCATCCGGCACGCCGACATCCGCGTTCCCTTGATGCTCGAACTGGATGCGGATGATGCGACGACCGGGTATCGAACGGAGTTGCAGCGCGCGGTGTTCGACCTGGTCGAGCACCTGCGCTCTCTCGGGCACCGCCGGTTCTTCCACATCGCCGGACCTCAGGGGTGGGTCGCTGCCCGCAATCGGGAATTCGCCTACCACCGTGCGGTCACCGAATCCGGACTCGAGTCGCTCGGGGTGGCGCACGGCGACTGGTCTGCGGCCTCCGGCTACGCGGCCGCCGAACGCATCCCGCTCGAGGCGGGGGTGACGGCGGTCGTGGCGAGCAACGACCAGATGGCCCTCGGAGCCATCCTCGCCCTCATGCGCCGCGGACTGCGGGTTCCGGAGGACGTCAGCGTCACCGGGTTCGACGACATCCCCGAAGCCGCCTTCTTCGTGCCTCCGCTGACCACGGTGAAGCTCGACTTCGAGGGTCAGGGCCGCGCCGCGTTCGCACGCCTGCTGCGGGTGATCGATCAGACCAAGACGCCCGTGCCCGCCCAGGCGGGCGCACAGTTGCGCATCCGGGAGTCGAGCGGTCCGGCCCCCCGCTGACGGCCGCCTCGGGCTTCGGCTGCACCGTCTTCCCAGAGTCGGCGCCGGTGCTCGGACGCGCGGCGGGGTGGTGCCGCACCCGATGTGAACGTGAACAGCAATGTGGTCAAGCCTCTTGTTACCGGTAACAAATGCGGCTACGGTTCCCGTATCCGTCGACGACGACGGATGACGACGACAACGACGGGGTTATCGATCAGCATGGCAACGGCTTCCGCCTTCCGCCCGAAGGGCATCCTGTTCGGCGCCGCCTACTACGCGGAGTACCACCTCGAGGACCGGGTCGATGTCGATCTCGACCTCATGCGCGACGCCGGCTTCACGGTCATCCGGGTGGGCGAATCCGTGTGGTCGACGTGGGAGCCGCGAGACGGAGAATTCGAGCTCGACTGGCTTCAGCCGGTGCTCGACGGCGCTCACTCGCGCGGGATCGCGGTCATCCTCGGCACGCCCACCTACGCCGTGCCGCCGTGGCTGCAGTCCGCCTACCCCGAGATCGCCGCCGAGCGCCGCACCGGCGAGCGGGTGCCGTGGGGAGCCCGCCAGGAGGTCGACTACTCGCACCCCGCATTCCGGTTCCATGCCGAGCGGATCATCCGCGCGGTCGTCGCGCGCTACGCCGACCACCCCGCCGTCATCGGCTATCAGGTCGACAACGAGCCGGGAATGGAGCTGTTCCACAATCAGGGCACGTTCCAGCGGTTCGTGCGCCGGCTCGCCGCGCAATACGGCGACGTCGAGACCCTCAACCGGGAGTGGGGGCTCACCTACTGGTCGCACCGCATCGCGGACTGGTCGGAGCTGTGGCGGCCCGACGGCAACTCACTGCCGCAGTACGACCTCGCATGGCGTCGCTACCAGGCGGACCTCACGACCGAGTTCATCGCGTGGCAGGCGGGCATAGTGCGCGAGTACGCGCGCGACGGCCAGTTCGTCACGACCTGCATCGCCTACCCGCGGCCCGCACTCGACGACGAGGCGCTCGTCGCGGATCTCGATGTGACCGCCGGCAACCCGTACTACGCGATGCAGGACCACCTCGATGCGACGATCGACATTGAGCCGGTCACCCCGTGGACGACCTCGGGCGTCGCGGCGCTGTTCCGGCAGGCCGACCGGATGTACTCCTCCAAGCAGTCCCGGTTCCTGGTGACCGAGACGGACGCGCAGTCGATCGGCGGCCCGGAGTTCAACCTCCCGCCCTACCCCGGGCAGCTCCGGCAGGCCGCGCTCGCCCTCGTCTCCCGGGGCGCCGCGATGATCGAGTACTGGCACTGGCATACCCTGCCGTACGGCACCGAGACGTATTGGGGCGGCGTGCTGCCGCACAGCCTCGTGCCCGGCCGGGTCTATGCCGAGCTCTCGCAGCTCGGCGCCGATCTCGCCGCGATGGGCGATACCCTCGACGGCTTCGAGCCCGATGCCGATGTCGCCATCCTGTGGTCGAACGACTCGCGCTTCGCGTTCGAGTTCGCCCCGCCCCTCGCCGACGCCGACGGACGGCCCGACCGCATGGCGTACCCCCGCATCGTCGACGCGTTCCATCGCGGCGTCATCGATGCCGGCGCCCAGGCGCGCTTCCTGCACGCCGCCCAGGCCCGCGCGCTCGGCGCCGCCGCGCTCGCCGACCGATTCCCCGTGCTCATCGCGCCGGCGTTCTACGTCGCCACTGACGACGACCTCGACCTCCTGCGTGAGTACGCCGCCGCGGGTGGGCACCTCATCACGGGGATCCGCACCGGCTATGGTGACCACGAGGCCCGCGCGCGGGTCGAAGTCGCGCCGCCGCGACTGGCCGAGGCGGCCGGTGCGCACTACGAGGAGTACTCGAATCTGCGCGACGACGTGCTGATCGAGGGGGAGGGCCTCGCCGTCACGGAGGGCGCGCGGGCGACGCTGTGGGCCGACGGACTGCTCGTCGATGGCGCCGAGGTGCTCGCCCGGTACCGGCACCCGCGCTTCGCCGGGTTCCCCGCCGTGACGACGAACCCGCACGGCCACGGCCGAGTCACCCTCGTCGGCACCGTGCCCTCGCCCGCCCTCGCCGTGGACCTCATCCGCTGGGCCGTCGAGGCGCCGATCGCGGATGCCCTCGCGCCGGAGCGCGCCCTGCCGGTCACCGTGTCGTCGGGATCGCTGCTCGACGGCCGCCGCGCCTGGTTCCTCTTCAACTGGAGCTGGAACGCCACGACGGTCACGCTCGCGAGAGAGGTCACCGATGCCGTCACCGACACCCGCCACCCGGCGGGCACCGAACTCCCCCTCGCCCCATGGTCCGCGACGACCGTGATCGACGGGTGAGGAGACCGGACCCCGGTCTCACCCGAAACAGGACAAGGAAGAAGGACATGAGGAACGCACCAAGAACAGCACTGGCGCTGGGCTCCGGCATCGCCGCCGTGACACTGCTCCTCGGCGGATGCACGACCGGCGCAGACTCGGGCGGCTCCGGCGGTCCCGTCACGCAGGAGCAGATCGACGAGGCGCTGAAGACCCCCACCGAGCTCACCTTCTGGACGTGGGTGCCCGACATCGAGAACGAGGTCGCACTCTTCGAGGAGAAGTACCCCGCGATCGACGTCACGGTCGAGAACGTCGGGCAAGGGCTGCCGCATTACCAGAAGCTCCGTAGCGCCCTCGAGGCGGGCGAAGGGGCGCCGGATGTCGCGCAGGTCGAGTACCAGTACATCCCGTCGTTCGTGCTCACCGAATCGCTGCTCGACCTCTCCGACTACGGCGGCGACGACCTCGCCGGGGATTACGTCGACTGGGCCTGGAACCAGGTGTCGCCCGGCGAGGAGGTGTGGGCGGTTCCGCAAGACGTCGGGCCGATGGGCAACTTGTACCGCGAGGACATCCTGACGCAGGCGGGCATCACCGAGCCGCCGGCCACGTGGGAGGAGTACGCGACGGCCGCCCGGGCCGTGAAGGACTCGACCGGGTCGTACATCTCGAACCTCGGCGCCACCCAGGCCGGCCAGATGATCGGGTTCTTCTGGCAGAAGGGGCTCAAGCCGTTCGGCTACGACGGTGAGGAGACGGTCACCATCGACGTGAACAGCGATGAGGCGAAGGAGGTGGCCGACTACTGGACGCAGCTCATCCAGGACGACCTCGTCTCCACCGACGTGGACTTCAACGACCAGTGGTACCAGGGGCTCGCGAACGGCAAGTACGCCGGCTGGCTCACTGCCGCGTGGGGACCGGTGTTCCTTCAGGGCACGGCCGAGAGCACCTCCGGGTTGTGGCGCGCGGCGCCGCTGCCGCAGTGGTCGGAGGGCGAGAACGTGTCGGGCAACTGGGGCGGGTCAGCCGACGCCGTGCTCGCCACGAGCGAGAACCCGATCGCCGCATACGAGCTCGCGAAATTCATCAACAACGATGAGGAGTCGGCGATGAAGCTCGCGACGGAGCAGTTCCTGTTCCCGCCGCAGCAGTCGGTGCTCGACGACCCCGAGTTCACCGACCTCGAATCCGAGTTCTACGGCGGTCAGCAGGTCAACCAGCTGTTCTCCGAGATCTCCGAGACCGTCGACACCGAATTCCAATGGCTCCCGTTCATGGATTTCGCCTACTCCTCATACGAGGAGACGCTCGGCACAGTCATCGCCGCTAAGGGTGACATCTCCGCAGGGCTCGACGAGTGGCAGGACGCTCTCGTCGGCTACGCCGAGAGCCAGGGCTTCACCGTCGAGTGAACGCCGGGTCGCCCGCCCCAGGGCGGGCGACCCGTCCCGGCGACGTCCGCGTCGCCACTCCAGTCCTCCGCATCCGGAAGGAACCCCGTGTCCGAATCGCTCACGGTGAGCCGCCCGCCGACCGCAGCCGCGCCGCCCCGTCGGCGTCCGTCGGCGACCAAGCGCAAGCAGAACCGCGCCGCCTACCTCTTCGTACTCCCGTTCTTCGTCGTGTTCGTCGCGATGCTCGTCGTCCCGCTGGTCTACTCCGGTTACCTCAGTCTGTTCGAGAGCAAGCTCATCGGCGGCGAGGTCTTCGCCGGTTTGAACAACTACGTGCGGGCGTTCCTCGACCCGGGATTCCTCTCCGGCGTCGGGCGGATGGCTCTGTTCCTCGTGGTGCAGGTGCCCATCATGCTGGGGCTCGCGCTGTTCTTCGCGCTCGCGCTCGACAGCGGCCGGGCGCGCGCGTCGAAAGCGGCGCGGCTGCTGATCTTCATGCCGTACGCGGTGCCGGCGGTCGTCGCGACGCTCATGTGGGGCTACCTGTACGGACCCGACTTCGGTCCGATCGCGCAGGTCGCGCGAGCTCTCGGCCTGGGCACGCCCGATCTGCTCGCGGGCGACACCATCCTCGGGTCGATGATGAACATCGTCACGTGGGAGTTCGTCGGCTACAACATGATCGTCATGTTCGCGGCTCTGCGGTCGATCCCCACCGAGTTGTACGAAGCGGCGGAGATCGACGGCGCGAGCCAGCTCCGGGTGGCGTGGAGTATCAAGATCCCGGCCATCCGTCCGGCGATCCTGCTGACCGTCATCTTCTCGATCATCGGCACCTTCCAGCTCTTCAACGAGCCGAGCCTGCTCAACGCGATCGCGCCCGACGCGATCTCGAGCGCGTTCACGCCGAACTACTACGCCTACAACCTGGCCTTCATCAACCAGGACCTGAACTACGCGGCCGCCCTGGCCTTCCTGCTCGGGGTGGTCATCGCGGTCGTCTCGTACGTCGTGCAGCTTGGGGCGCAACGTGGCGAGCGGCGGGAGAGGAATCAGTCGTGACCAGGATCGAACCGCGGGCAGCCGCGCCCGCACGCCGAGCGGCCGGCCGAACGCGGCCCCGGCGTCGCTACGCTCCCGAACGGCGCCGCAGCCTCCTGCTCACGCTGCTGCTCTGGCTGTGCGTGCTCTACTTCGTGCTGCCTCTGCTGTGGCTCCTGATCGCCTCGACGAAGGACAACGCCGACCTCTTCTCGAGCTTCGGGTTCTGGTTCGGCGAGCGGTTCTCGCTCGGAGAGAACCTCGTGACCGTGTTCACCACGCGGGACGGCATCTTCGGACGGTGGATCCTCAACACCGTGGTCTACGCCGTCGTGTCGGCAGCAGGCGCGACGTTGTTGGCGACGATGGCGGGGTACGCGTTCGCGAAGTATCGGTTCCCCGGCGACAAGGTGATGTTCAGCCTGACGCTCGGCGCCGTGATGATCCCCCTGACCGCCCTCGCGCTGCCGACCTACTTGCTGTTCTCCTCGGCGGGTCTCACGAACACGCCCTGGGCGATCATCGTTCCTTCGCTGGTCAGCCCGTTCGGCGTCTACCTCATGCGGGTCTACGCCGCCGACGCCATCCCGGACACCCTCATCGAGGCGGCCCGCGTGGACGGTGCGGGCGAATTCCGCACCTTCTGGCAGGTGGGACTGCGGCTGCTCGCGCCCGGACTCGTGACGGTCTTCCTGTTCTCGCTCGTGGCGACCTGGAACAACTACTTCCTGCCGCTCATCATGCTCAACAGTTCCGAGCTGTACCCGCTGACGGTGGGGCTCGCGCAACTGCAGGCTGCGAGTTCGGCGGGCGGGGGATCGCAGGCCCTGTTCTCGACCGTGATCACCGGGTCACTCGTGTCGGTGCTGCCCCTGATCGTCGCGTTCCTCGTGCTGCAGCGGTATTGGCAGACGGGGCTCGCGACCGGAGGTGTGAAGGGCTGACCGGAAGCAGCGTCAGCCGGAGATCTCGACGACCACGCGGCCGTCGACCTCGCCGCGCAGGATGCGGTCCGCGGCCTGCTGAACGTCGGCGAGGGGCACGGATGCGGTGATCGAGTCGAGCAGGTCGAGATCGAGGTCGGTGGCGAGTCGCCGCCACGCCTCGAGCCGCTGCTCCCGCGGGCACTCGACGGAGTTGATGCCGACGAGGGTCACCGCGCGCAGGATGAAGGGCATCACGGTGGTCGGCAGCTCCGCGCCGGCGACGAGTCCGCACGCGGCCACGACGCCGCCGTAACGCGTCTGCGCGAGCACGTTCGCGAGCGGAGCGCCGCCCGCCGAATCGACGGCCGCGGCCCACCGCTGACTCTGCAGCGGCTTGCCCGGCTCCGCCAGCTCGGCCCGGTCGAGGATGCGGGTCGCGCCGAGGCGGTGGAGCCCCTCCGCGTCGTCGGGGTGACCGGTCGCGGCGACGACCTCGTGCCCGAGCCGGGCGAGCAGGGCGGTGGCGATCGATCCCACCCCGCCCGACGCGCCGGTGACGAGCACCGGTCCGTCCGGGTGGTTCTCGACGGCCATGACGGCGAGCATCGCGGTGAAGCCGGCTGTGCCGATCGCCGCGGCCCGGCGGTTGTCGATCGCCTCGGGGAGCGGCACGAGCCAGTCGCCCGGCACCCGGGCCCGCTCGGTGTAACCGCCGTCGCGGGTTTCGCCGATGCCCCAGCCGTTGAGCACCACCCGGTCGCCGCGCTCGAAGTCGGCGTGGCCCGATTCGGTCACGCGACCGACGAGGTCGATCCCGGGCACGAGCGGTGACGTGCGGGCGACCCCGCGATCGCCGCGCAGCGCCATCGCGTCCTTGAAGTTGAGGGAGGAGTACTCGATGTCGACGGTGACCTCGCCCGCCGTCGCGTCCGGCTCGGGGTGGTCGTCGACGAACCGGGTCGTCGTCTCGCCGTCGTCGTTCCGGGTGACCGTCCACGCGCGCATGGGCACACCCTACGCGTGCCGGCTCGACCGGCGAGTGGACCGGGAGATCGCGCCGCCGGGTCCCGTCCCGCCCGGGATGCACCCGGCCAGCGACGACTCGACCCCGGCGGTGATGCAGCGAGCGCGGATCCTCGCGGCGGCACGCAGCGTGTCGCCACGGAGATCCGCTCTCGCTGCACGTCGACGATCCCCCGGTGGTCGCTTCGAATCACCGGCCGAGGATGGCAGCGACAGCGGATGCTGGAGCCGCCGCGCCGTGGGGAGGCCATTGTTTCCGGCGCGTCGCCACTGACATCCGCTCTCGCTGCAGCGCGCCGAGGGTTCGCGCGCGCGAGAGCCCGTGCCCGGTGGCGCGACGCGGTAGGTTCCCGACATGGACCTGTGGCTCATCATCGGCGTCGTGGTCGCCGCGCTCCTGGCGGTCGGCCTCGTGTTCGACGTGCTGCGCCGCCACGCGCGCACCGACGAGACGGAGATCGCGCACGGCGACTTGCGGGATGCGCAGGCGTTCGATGACGGGTCGCGCGGCGTTCCGCGCGCGGACGGGACGCTGGGTCCCGGCAGCGGCTCCGCGGGGTCCGGTTCCTGACTCGACCTGCCGGCGACGGGCCGTGACCACCGACGGTCGGACCCCGACCCGTGCTGGAGCGGGGACCGACGCCGCCCGTCGGGTCACCGACGCCCTCCGAGCACGCCACGCCACGCGGCCGTGAACGCGCGGCGCGCGTCGGCGTTCACGAGCACGTCGACGTTGTCGACCCACTGCTCGATCGAACCCACCCCGTGCGGGAGGGCGCGGACGGCGGCGTCGCGGATGCTGTCGCGCACGAGCTCCGGCACGGGACCGACCCCGCGGAACGGCCGATCCCAGAACGGCTCCGTCGCGGCGTCGGCGGTCGGCAGGCCGACCTCGCGCTGCAGTGCGTGCATCCGCTCGATCGCCGCGACGAGAGCGGCTTCCCGTTCCCGCCAGTCGCCCGCGTCGAGGGCGCGTCCCAGATCGTCCGCGGCGGCGCCCGCGCGGGGGAGACCCGCGAACATCGTGCCGAACCATTTCGAGTAGGGCGGCCAACGCCGCTCGAGCAGGAAGCCGAGGTGCATCACCACGCGGGTGAGGCGTGCGGCGATGATGCCTGAGCCGAGGTCGTCGCCGCGCTGCCCGGCCCGGCCGAGGAACGGCAGCTCCTGCCCCAGGCGCGCCCAGTCGGCCGCGACGACGTAGCGCCAGAGGTCGTCCGGATACCACTCGAGGCGCTCCCGCATCCGGGTGAGCGCTCCATCGGTGTCGGCGAACACGGGGCCGCCGACCACCTCGAGCACGGCCTGACCGGTGAGCGACAACCACTCGGACGCGTCGAGGGTCTCCGACGGGGCGACGCCCAGCCGCGAGATCGCGAACGCGGACGCCGTGGTCACCTCCACCTGGTGGCGGGGCTCCGGATGCCACGTGGTGCCGAACCGCACCGGCGAACCGCCGAACGACTCCGGCAGCCGCAGCTCGAGGAGCGCATCGATCTCCGGCGCGCGCCCGTCGGGCACGAGGAGAGTGAGGCGGAGGCCCCAGTCGTGATCGCGGGAGGTGGCGTCGTCGAGGCCGAGCACATCCGACCCGCTGCCGAGCCGGGCGGCCGCGTGCGGCAGTCCGGGCGGCATGAGCGGCAGCACCGCATCCGTATAGAAGCGGCGCGCGAGTGCGATGCCGGTCATGCGACGTCCTTGTCGTGCGGGCGGGAGCGCGGCTCAGCCGAAGAGGACGCGCGCCTCGTCGTAGCGGTCCTGCGGCACCGTCTTGAGCTTGCCGAGCGCATCCTCGAAGGGCACGTGCACGATCTCGGTGCCGCGCAGTGCGACCATGCAGCCCCAGTGCTCCTCGAGCACGGTGCGCAGCGCGGCCATGCCGAGTCGCGTGGCGAGCACGCGGTCGTACGCCGACGGGGTGCCGCCGCGCTGGATGTGGCCGAGGGTCGTCGCGCGGGTCTCGATGCCGGTGCGCTCCTCGATGAGCGGGGCGAGGTGCTCACCGATGCCGCCGAGACGCGGGCGGCCGAACGCGTCGAGGCCGCGCTCCGAGTGCACGTCGGTCATCGTGTCGAGTGCGAAGCCCTCCGCCACGACGACGAGCGGCGCGCGACCGCGATCGTGCGCGGAGGTCACCCACTCGGTGATCTGCTCGATCGAGGTCTTCTGCTCCGGGATGAGGATGCAGTGGGCGCCGGCGGCCATGCCCGAATGCAGCGCGATCCAACCGACGTGCCGGCCCATGACCTCGGCGATCATGCAGCGGCCGTGGGAGTCGCCCGTGGTGCGCAACCGGTCCATCGCCTCGGTGGCAATCTGCACCGCGGTGTCGAAGCCGAACGTGTAGTCGGTGGCAGAGAGGTCGTTGTCGACCGTCTTCGGCACGCCCACGATGCGCACCCCCGCATCCGTCAGCCGCTTCGCGGCGGCGAGCGTGCCCTCTCCGCCGATGGCGATGAGCGCGTCGATGCCGTTGCGTTCGAGCACCGTCTTCACCCGCTCGGCGCCGCCGTGCTCGAACGGATTGGTACGGCTCGTGCCGAGGATCGTGCCACCCTGCTTGCTGATGCCCATGATCTGGTGGCGCGTCAGCGGGATCGTCGTGTCGTCGACGAGACCCTTCCACCCGTTCAGGAAGCCGACGAACTCGTGCCCGTACACCTGGAGGCCGGTGAACACGATCCCGCGGATGACCGCGTTGAGGCCCGGGGCGTCACCGCCGGAGGTGAGGATGCCGATCTTCATGCGCCTATCTTGGCGGATCGCGCGCGATCCGCCGCATCCTAGAGAGACGAGCGACGGGAGAACCATGCCAGAACACACCGATCGATCCATCCGCGTCGAGCTGATCGGCGGCCCGACCGCCGTGATCGACATCGGCGGACTCCGCTTCGTCACCGACCCGACCTTCAACCCGCCCGGGCCCCAGGCCTCGGGCACCTCCGTGCTCACCAAACTCGTCGGCCCGTCGCGCTCGCCGGACGAGCTGGGCTCCGTCGACGCCGTGCTGCTCTCCCACGACCAGCACGGCGACAACCTCGACGACGCGGGCCGCGGGTTCCTCGCCACCGTTCCGGTGACGTTCTCCACCGTCGCCGCGGCGGAGCGGATCGGCGCGGGTGTCACCGGTCTCACGCCGTGGCAGCGCACGACCCTCCGCCGGCCCGACGGCCGGGACCTGTTCGTCACCGCGGTGCCCGCCGTCCACGGCCCCGACGGGATGGAGGCCTCTTCCGGACCGGTCATCGGATTCGTGCTCCACGGCGACGACCTGCCGAGCGTGTACGTCAGCGGCGACAACGCGTCCCTCCGGGTCGTGGAGGAGGTCGCCCACCACCTGGGCCCGATCACCTTCGCGGTGCTCTTCGGCGGCGGCGCGCGAGTCGCGCGGCTCGACGCGTTCCTGACGCTCACGAGCGACCAGCTCCCCACCGCGACCCGGCTGCTCGACGCGGCCAAGATCGTGCCGGTGCACAGCGAGGGATGGGCGCACTTCACCCAGGATCAGGCGTCGATCCGCGCGGCGTTCGACGGGAGCGACGTCGCCGACCGCCTCGTGCTGCTCGAGCCGGGGGAGCACGCGATCCTCTGAACCGGGCGGCCACCTCGACCCGCACTCGCTTCCGGCGTCGGGGGCGGCCGGGTAGCGTGGCGGGATGCTCGAGCCGGTCGGTACGGATGCGGTGCTGCGCTGGCAGCGGTTGTGGGGCGTGGCCCGCGGGCTCCCGCCCGCGGACCGGCTCGACGGGGCGTTGCGCATCCCCTACGGCGGCGCGACGCGGCAACTCGAGTACCTCGTCTTCGACGACGCCGCGGTCGACGACGTCGCCGCTCTCGCGGCCCGCACCCGCGCGGCGTGGGTGACGGTCGTCACGCCCGAGCCGCTTCCGATCTCGGCGCGACTCGCGGCGCGTGGCCTGCACCTGCGGAGCGCATCGGAGACGCTCATGGCCATCTCGTGGGCGGACCATCCGCGGCGACCGTTGCCCGAGGGCTACCGCGCCGAGACCGTGCGGGACGCCACTCACGTGGTCACGGTCCGCGTCGTCGACGCCACGGGGGAGCTCGCCGCGCAAGGCACCCTCGCCGTGGACGGCGACGACGCGGTGCCCGACCGCATCGAGACGCAGCGCGCGCATCGCCGCCGCGGGCTCGGCGCCGCCGTGATGTCGGCTCTCGCCGACCGGGCGCGCGACGAGGGCGCGACCCACGGACTGCTCATCGCCTCGATCGAGGGCGAGCGGCTCTACTCCTCGCTCGGCTGGCGCGCGCTCTCGCCGGTCGTCGTCGCGGTCTCCCGGGTCTGAGCCGCCCCGCGCGAGTAGCGTGGCGGCATGAAAGAGCTCGGCGACGTCTCCCTCGGGCTGGCCGGCGCGCTCGGCCCCGATCGCATCGGCCGGCTCGCGGTCGAGATCGAACGGGCCGGGTTCTTCGGGCTCTGGGTCAACGACACTCCGGGAGGCGACGCCCTGACCGCACTCGCCGCCGCCGCGCGAGTGACCTCCCGCATCCGGCTCGGCGCGGGCGTGATCGCGCTCGACCGGCGTCCGGCCGAGCAGATTGCGGCGGCGCTGGGCGACCTCCCGCAGGAGCGGCTCGTGCTCGGACTCGGCGTCGGCCGTGGCAGTCGGGGGTCGCTCGACGGCATGCGGGACGCGGTCGCCCTGCTGCGCGAGCGCACCGAAGCGTCCGTGGTCGTCGGCGCGCTGGGCCCTCGGATGCGCGGACTGGCGGCGCGTGTAGGGGACGGGGTTCTGCTCAACTGGCTGCCCGCCGCTGCTGCCGACGAGCAGCGGGCCGAACTTCAGCGCGTGGCCGCCGATGCTGGGCGGCCGGCGCCTCGCACGATCCTGTACGTGCGCACGATCGTCGACGACGCGGCCCGTCCGGCGCTCGAGCGCGAGGCGGCCCGCTACGGCGGAGTGCCCGCCTATGCGGCGAACTTCGAGCGCCTCGGTGTCGAGCCGATCGACACGACGCTCACGCCGCCGCTCGAGGAGGGCATCCGCACCTACCGCGGCGCCGTCGACGAGCTCGTGCTGCGCGCGATCACCGCGGACGACGCCGAGCCCTCCTACGCGCGGTTCATCGAGACGGCGGCCGCCGCGCTGGCGTGATCGGGCGCAGCGCTCGTACGCGGTGACTTGCGGACAACTGCTGTTTCGAGGTCGGTCATGACCGCAGATGTCCGCAACTCGAGCACACAGCGGGGGTGCGGACGCGGTTCGATGACCGCGCCCCGCTTCGGGCGCGGATGCGGCGGGAGTCGCCGGGGCGGCATAGGGTTCCAGCGTGATCCCCGTGCAGACCGTCTACGCGCCGCGGGACCCGGTCGCGCTGCGGCCGACGCTGTCGCCGCTGCAGCGGGGCGCGGCGGATCCGACGCTGCGGTGGGACGCCGCGGGCGCATGGATGACCATGCGCACGCCGCACGGCATCGCGACCCTGCACCTCGCCGGCACGCGGGAGATCACCGCGCGGGCGTGGGGACCGGGCGCCGAGTGGGCGATCGACGGCGTGCCCGAGCTGCTCGGTGAGGGTGACGACTGGTCGGAGCTCGACCTGTCGGGCAATCCGTTCCTCGCCGAGGTGCGGCGCACGAATCCGCACCTGCGGCTGAGCCGCACGCGGCGCGTCTTCGAGGCGCTCGTGCCGGCCGTGCTGGAGCAGAAGATCACGACCCTCGAGGCCCGACGCGCGTGGCGGTACCTGCTCGCGAAGTACGGCGAGACGCCGCCCGGGCCCGCTCCGCTCGGCATGAAGGTGTTCCCGGCGCCGGAGGTGTGGCGTCGCATCCCGTCGTGGGAGTGGCACCGCGCGGGCGTGGGACCGCAGCGTTCCGAGACTGCGGTGCGGTGCGCATCCGTCGCCGCCTCGCTCGAACGCACCCTCGAGCACGGGCGCGGCGGGGAGCAGGTCGCGCGGGCGCTCACGTCGCTGCGCGGCGTGGGGGTGTGGACGGCGGCGGAGACGAGCCAACGCGCCCACGGCGACCCGGATGCGGTGAGCGTCGGCGACTACCACCTGCACGACATCGTCGGCTGGGCCCTGATCGGCGAGAAGGTCGACGACGCCGGGATGATGGAGCTGCTCGAGCCGTGGCGCGGCCACCGGCAGCGGGTGATGCGGCTCATCCTCGCGAGCGGGCGGATGCCGCCGAAGCACGGCGCCCGTATGACGGTGCAGGACCACCGCTGGCACTGAGCGCGTGCCCGTTCCCTGAGCTCGTCGAAGGGGATCGCCGTGGGACCGGCTTCGACGGGCCCAGCGAGCGTTCCGTTCCCTGAGCCTGTCGAAGGGAACAGCCGCAGCACCGGCTGCGCACTCTGCGTTGTGGACCGTGAACCAAACCCGCGCGGCGACGGCGTGCATCCGCCTACCCTGTCGCGGTGCACCTGCTCTGGAGGACCCTGCTCACGCTGTTCCGCTCGCGCCGTGGCGAACGGCTGCACTTCCACGACCTCGCCCGACTGCCGTTGCGGGTGAAGGCCGCGGACCTCGACCTCTTCGGCCACGTCAACAACGGCGTGTATTTCTCGCTCATGGACCTCGGCCGCATGGACCTGCTGCAGCGATCCGGCGTGTGGTCCCGGATGCGCGCAGCCGGCATCGCGCCGGTGGTCGCGAGCGAGACGATCACGTTCCGACGCTCGCTGCAGCCGCGGCAGAAGTACGTGCTCGAGACGCAGGTGCTCGGCTACGACGACCGGTCCGTGTTCGTCGAGCAGCGATTCACCGTCGACGGCGAGATCTACGCACGCGGCTGGATCCGCGGCCGCTTCGTGCGGCCCGGCCAGGGGCCGGTGTCGCTCGCCGAACTCGAATCAGTGGTCGGCGAGTCGCTCGGTGACCGCGAGCTGCCCGACTGGCTGCTGCGCTGGTCGGCGGATGTGGCACTGCCGTCGACGCGGAACCCCGCGCCGAGCGTCTGGGAGTGACGCGGCCGGCGCCCAGTGTGCCTCCATCCGACGTTTCCGCCCCCGATCCGGCCGGAATTCGTCGGATGAAGGCACGCTCGGCGGTCTGCACACGACCGGTCGCGCCGCGTCAGACCCCGTAGGGGAAGACGCCCTCCGGGTCGTGCCGCGAGCGCACGGCGGCGAGGCGGGCGAACGTCTCCTCCGTCCACGCGGACTTCCATGCCGAGTGCTCCGACGGGTAGCTCGCGAAGTTGATGGTCGTCCTCGCGGACACCCACGGGTCGAGCTCGTCGACGACGTGTTGCGCCGCTGCGGGGAGCACCGCGTCGAACAGGTCGGGCACCGGCGCGCCGATGAGCATGAACGTGAAGCCCGGTTCGCGGCCGCCGACCGCGGAGCCGCCATCGACGTCGTGGGCGGTCGCCCCGCCGAGGTGACGGATCTCCGTCGCGATGAACGGCAGGTCGGTGCCGGCGCCCAGCAGACCGAGCAGGCGGGTCGCGAAGTCCTGGTCGATGTGGTCGAGCATCATGCCGCGACCCCAGCTCGGTCCCGGCTGGTCGGGGTCGCTGTGGATGCGCGCCATCTCCGCCGGCGGCAGCTCACCGAGCGCGTCGAGGTGCGTAGGAGCGGCGGCGCGCAGGGGCGCGGCGAGCCGTTCCCCTTCCGCCGCGTCGCCCGGGAAGGCGAAGCGCACACTCAGCATGCGGCGACCGCGGAACACCTCGGGTACGAACTCGAGGTCGGGAAAGCGGATGATCGCCACGCTCGTGGTGACGCGCGGGTCGGCGTCGGGCGTCCACTCGACCCACGCGCGCAGCGCCGCCTCGATGTGCGGCTCGTCGAAGAAGAGCGACCCCGCGTACAGCCCGTCGAGCTGCACGAGCCGCAACGTCAGCTCGGTGACCACGCCCAGGCCGATCTTGCCGCCGCGCAGCGCCCAGTAGAGCTCCTCGTTCTCGTCGGCGCTCGCCTGCACGAGCTCACCGTGCCCGGTGACGACACGGAACGACTCGACGTAGTCGGAGCTGAACCCGTGGCTGCGGGCGAGCGGCCCGAGACCGCCGCCGAGCAGGTAGCCGACGACACCCACGCTGCCGGAGGCGCCGGGGATGGCCGCGAGACCGTGCTCCGCCGCGGCCGCGAGCACCGCGCCCCAGCGGGCGCCGGCACCGATGACCGCGACCCGTCGCTCGGGGTCGACCCGCACGCCGGTCAGCCGCGACGTCGTGATGAACAGCCCCTCGCTCACCGGCGCGTGCGCCCCGTGCCCGGTGGACTGCACCGAGACCGGGTAGCCGTGCTCGCGGGCGAAGCGCACCGCCTCGACGACGTCGTCGGCGCTCGAGGCGCCGACCACGACATCCGGGGTGTGCACGACGGCGCGGTTGTGGGCGAGGATCTCCTCGGCGTAGCCGGCGTCCGCCGGCGTGAAGACGGGACCGGCCACCCGGTCGGCGAGTGCAGCGCTCATGGCCGGATGGTAGACCCGGCCGCGGACCCCCCGAAAGAGTCTCAGGTCACCGCTCGCGGTTCGGGCGACGCGAGGGGCGCGAAAAGCCCCGCAAAAGGCGCGGATGAGGGGCCTTTCGCGCCAGTGGACATAACGTGGAGCGTCGAGCGTGCGGCGTGCGGCGTGCGGATCAGGCGGGCAGCACGAGCTCTCCGTCGACGCGGCGCGGGATGCCGAGCGGGTTGCCCTCCTTGAGGGCATCCGGCAGCAGCGCGTCCGGCACGTTCTGGTACGCGACGGGGCGCAGGAAGCGGTTCATCGCTGCCGTGCCGACGGAGGTGGTGCCGACCGCGGTCGTCGCCGGGTATGGGCCACCGTGCTGCTGCGCCCAGGTGACCGAGACGCCCGTCGGCCACTGGTTCCACAGCACACGCCCCGCCTTCTCGGCGAGCACCGGCAGCAGCTCGGCGGCGATCGCGTCGCCGTCGTCGCCGATGACGGTCGCGGTGAGCTGACCCTCGAGGATGCGGGCGATCTCGAGCAGATCGGACTCGTCTGTGTAGGTCGCGACGACTGCGCCGGGGCCGAACATCTCGGCGAGCAGGTTCTCGGGGTCGCGGGTGAGCGCCTCAGCGGTCGTCGTGAGGATCGTCGGGGCGGGGTCCGTCGACGCCATGGGCAGGTCGCCGTTGAGCACGTCGACTCCCGGGCGTCCGCTCGTGTTGCGCACCGCGCGCACGTATCCCTCGTGGATGCCGGGGTAGAGCAGCGGGGAACCGCCGGGCAGTGCGGCGGCGGCGAGTCGCTGAGGGATGTCGGAGTCGGCGGGCACGACGAGCACGCCGGGCTTGGTGCACAGCTGTCCCGCGCTGCCGGTGAACGACGCGACGAACGCGTCGGCGATCTCCTGCGGCCGAGCGGCGGCCGCCGACGCGGTGACGAACGCGGGGTTCACGCTGCCGAGCTCGCCGTAGAACGGGATCGGCTCGAGCCGCGACGACGCGATGTCGAACAGCGCGCGACCTCCGGCGATCGACCCGGTGAACGCGGCGGCCTTGATGGCGGGAGCCTGGAGCGCGTGCACACCGGCATCGGACCCGAAGATCGTCTGGAAGAGGTGCTCCGGAGCGCCGGCCGCGGTGAGCGCCTCCGTCGCGACGCGCGTCGTCGCGGCCGAGAGCTCCGGGTGCCCGGGGTGAGCCTTGAGCACGACGGCGTTGCCCGCGGCGAGGGCGCTCGCCGTGTCGCCGCCGGCGACCGAGAACGCGAACGGGAAGTTGCTCGCCGCGAAGACCAGCACGGGGCCGATCGGTTCGAGCTGCCGGCGGATGTCCGGACGCGGCACGCCCATCGGCCACTCCGGGTCGGCGTGGTCGATGCGGGCGTCGAGCCAGGTGCCCTCTTCGAGCACGTCGCCGAACATCCGCAACTGGAAGGTGGTGCGGGCGAGCTCGCCGCGCAGGCGAGCCTCGGCCAGGTGAGTCTCCTGCTGCGCGAGCGGCACGAGCTCGTCGCCCGCGGCATCCAACGCGTCGGCGACGGCGCGCAGCACGCGGGCGCGGTCGGTGAGCGGGGTGCGCTTCCAGGCGGCGGACGCGTCGGCGGCGCGGTCGACGACGCGGTCGACCTCGTCGATCGGGGTGTCCTGCACGGTCATGGGGTGATCCTTCCCTCGATGTCCAGTTCGGCGACGTCGGAGAGCCGCAGCGGCACTCCGATCGGACGTTTCTGCAGCGGTTCGAGTTGTTCGCGGGTCCACGCGCACCCGGAGTGCTCGGCGGTGAGCTTCGACACCGCGAATCCGCACACGCGCCCCTGGCACCATCCCATGCCCGGCCGGGCGGTGACGCGCACGTCCCGCGGATCGTCAGCGTCGAGTCCGGTCACCGTTTCGGCGATCGCGGCCGCGTCGACCTCTTCGCAGCGGCACACGATCGTGTCGGGTCGCACCCAGTCCGACCAGGCGCGCGGCACCGGACTCGCCCGGTGCATCCCGATCGCGAAGCGGCGACCGCGGCGGATGCGGCGGGCCAGCCGGCGGGAGCGCTCGGCGGGTGCCGTGGCGGCCGCGTCGGCGACGGCGGTGAGGGCGGCGAGCTCGCCTTCGGCGCACGACTGCACCGCCCCGCCGATGCCGGTGGTCTCGCCGGCGGCGTAGACGCCGGGGAGGGAGGTGCGCTGGGCGTCGTCGACGCGCACGACGAGCGATTCGTCGACGTCGATGCGGGTGTCGAGTCCGAGGTTCACGGCGAGCTCGAGTTGCGGGGTGAAGCCCCATCCGAAGGCCACGAGGTCCGCCTCGAGTTCCCGTTCGGTCCCGGGGCGCACGCGTCCGGCGCCGTCGACGCGTGCCGTCACGACGCTCTCGGCCCGACCGCGCCCGCGCACCTCGGTGACGATCGTGCGGGTGCGGTACGGGATGCGGTCGCGCAGGAAGGTGCGCGCGTAGCCGACACCCTCGAGCAGCTTTCCGGGCTCTTGCGTCGCGCGCAGCGGGGTGGCCGCCCAGCGCGACAGCGCGTTCGCCTCGCACACCGCGACGACCTCGACGCCCGCGTCGGCGAGCCCGGCCGCGACGGAGAGCAGGAACGGCCCGGTGCCGGCGACGACCGCGCGGCGGCCGGCGACCACCTGGTTCGCCTTGTAGAGCGCCTGCACACCGCCGGCGGCCATGACGCCGGGCAGCGTCCAGCCCGGCACCGGCAGCTGCCGGTCGTACGCGCCGGTCGCGATCACGAGGCGATCCGCGTGCACGACCCGGTCGGCGGGAGCGCTCGCGTCCCGCCCGGCCGTCGGGGTCATCCGCAGCGCGAAGGGGGCGCCCTCCGGGCGCAGCACCTGCCACACCTGCCGTCCGGCGAGATGCAGCACCCGACCGGCGTCGACGGCGCGCGACAGGCGGGTGCGCAGGTCGCGGAAGTGCGGCCAGTGGTGGTGCCCGGTGCTCTCGGGTCGGGCGTAGGAGTCGAGGTGCCGCTCGTCGGGGTGCCGCCAGTACTGGCCGCCCGCCTGCGGGGAGGCGTCGACGAGGGCGACGGTGAGCCCGTTCTCGGCCGCGACGACGGCGGCGCTCAGACCGGCGGGTCCGGCGCCGACGACCGCGAGGTCCACCTGGCGCTCCGCGACGCCCACGGTCGGATCACTCATCGGCGGCCCCCGGCAGGGGCAGCGGGGTGCTCGGATCGGCGGAGCGCACATCCTGACCCGGATGCGCGGGGGTGACGCACGCGCGCTGGCTGCGCTGCCCGTCCACGGTCACCAGGCAATCGAAGCACACGCCGATGCCGCAGAAGAGTCCGCGCGGTCGCCCCTCGACACGCGTGGTGCGCCAGGACGAGATGCCGTTGGCCATGAGGGCGGCGCCGATCGACTGACCGGGAACGAAGGGCACCGGCGTGCCGTCGAAGCGCAGCTCGGCGCGCGGGTCGGTCGGGCTCACGCGGCGAGCACCTCATCGAGTCGTTCCGGGCGGAAGGGGGCGAGATCGAGGTCGGGGGTGACGCCGCGCAGCGCCTGCACGAGCACCTTGGCGGTGCCGACCGACAGGCCGATGCCGGCGCCCTCGTGCCCCGCGGCGTGCCAGAGTCCGGGCATCCGGGCGTCTTCGCCGATGACGGGCAGGTGGTCGGGGCAGTAGGGGCGGAAGCCCGAGTAGGCGCGCAGCAGCTGCACGTCGGCGAGCACCGGGAACAGCGCGATGCCGCTGCGGGCGATCCGTGCGATGGCCTCGTTCGAGAACGTCTCGTCGAAGCCGACGCGCTCGCGGCTCGCGCCCATGAGGATCGTGCCGCTCGGCGTGCCCTCGACGACGGGGGAGACCTGCAGCGCGGCGTCCGAACTGGCGACGTCGCCGACGTACTCGGCCGCGTAGACCTTGTGGTGCACGGTGATCGGGACCGGCTCGGTGACGAGCACGAAACCGCGGCGGGGGAGCACCGGGAGGGTCAGCCCGGCGAGCTCCGCGACGTCGCCGCTCCAGGCGCCCGCGCAATTGATCACGGCGCCGGCGTCGATGCCGCCGCCGGTCGTCTCGACCCCGATCGCGCGACCGGCCCTCGTGCGGATGGCCCGCACGTCGGTGTGCGTGAACACTCGGGCGCCCGCCTCCCGCGCGAGGCGCAGCAGGTGGTGGGCGGCGAGCACGGGCTGCACTTGTGCGTCATCCGGGTAGAAGGCCCCGCCCACCGACTCGGGGTTGAGGTACGGCTCGATCTCGCGCAGCGCGGCGGTTCCGGCGACGGCCTCCACTCGGATGCCGAGCTCCCGTTGGTGCGCCGTCAACGCGGTCAACGACGCCATGCTCGCGTCGCTCCCGGCGACGACGAGGCCGCCCTTCGATTCGAACTCCCAGTCGGCGGCGTGCTCGGCGAGGTCCTCCCGCCAGATCCGCTGCGAGTAGAGGGCGAGCTCGAGCTCCGGCCCGACCTCCTTGTCGGAGACGAGCAGGTTGCCCTCGCAGCGGCTCGTCGTGCCGGCGGCGATCGATCCGCGTTCGACGACGGCCACGCTCAGGCCCGCGCGCGCCGCGAAGCACGCGGTCGCCGCCCCCATGATGCCCGCGCCGATGATGACGACGTCGGCGCTGCGGATGTCGATGCTCATGCAGTGCCCGTGTCGACCTCGACCGGGGGCACCTCGCCCGCCCAGTCGGTGCGCACGTGCTCGATGTGGGCGTACACGAGCTCGCGGGCGCGCGCCGCGTCGCGCTCCTGGATGGCGTCGAGCATCACGTGGTGCTCCTGCGCCGACGCGGCGAGGCGACCCTGCTCGAAGAGGGCCGAGAGTCCGAACAGCCGCGTCTGGGAGCGCAGCGAGGCGACGAGCTCGATGAGCCGCTCGTTCTGCGCGTAGCGCAGGATCGCGAGGTGGAAGTCGCTGTCGGCGGTGAGGTAGCTGACGAGCTCGCCCCGGGCTGCGTGGGTGACGATGAGGTCGGCCTGGGCGCGCAGCGCGGGGAACGCGTCGTCGGGGATGAGCGGGGTGGCGCGCTCGACGGCCGGCGGCTCGAGCAGCAGGCGCAGCTCGGTGACCTCGTTGAGGTCCTTCGCCGACACCTCGGTCACCTGGAAGCCGCGGTTGGGCAGGGCGACGACGAGTCCCTCGCGGGCGAGGTCGAGCATGGCCTCGCGGATGGGCGTGGCCGAGACGCCGAACTGCTCACCGAGCGTCGGTGCCGAGTAGACCCCGCCCGGCTGCATCTCGCCGCTGATGATCGCCGACCGCAGCGCCTTCTTGACCGTGTCACGGATGCTCGGTTGCTTGCTGAGGCGGACGACGTTGCGCAGTTCGACGGTGGGCGTGGTCATGGGGTGGCCTCCTGCATCGTGATCGACGGTCGATCCGGTGAGCGGTTCATGATCCGCTCGCCCAGGCCGAGGATCGCACACCGGGCCCGGTCACAGCAGGAATCCCGTCGGGAACGGGTCGGTCGGGTCGAGCATGTACTGCGCCGTGCCGGTCACCCACGCGCGACCGGTGATCGTCGGAACGACGGCCGGGATGCCCGCCACCGTCGTCTCCTCGACGAGCCGGCCGGTGAACGACGTGCCGATGAACGACTCGTTCACGAAGTCGGTGTCGAGCGGCAGTTCGCCGCGGGCGTGCAGTTGGGCCATCCGTGCGCTCGTGCCGGTGCCGCACGGGGAGCGATCGAACCAGCCCGGGTGGATCGCCATCGCGTGACGCGAGTGGCGGGCGGTCGAGCCCGGTGCCTCGAGGTACACGTGGTGGCAGCCGCGGATGGCCGGGTCGAGCGGATGCACGGGCTCGCCGGCGTCGTCGATCGCCCGCATGATGTCGAGGCCGGCGCGCAGCAGGTCGTCCTGGCGGGACCGGTCGAAGGGCAGGCCGAGCTCGTCGAGCGAGACGATGGCGTAGAAGTTGCCGCCGAACGCGAGGTCGTAGCCGACGGTGCCGAGCCCGGGCACCTCCACCCGCTGGTCGAGGGCGACGACGAACGACGGCACGTTGCGGATGGTCACCTTGTCGGCGTGCCCGTCGCTCACGTGCACGTCGGCGACGACGAGGCCCGCGGGGGTGTCGAGGCGGATGGTCGTGACCGGTTCGACCACCTCGACCATGCCGGTCTCGACGAGCACGGTCGCGACCCCGATGGTGCCGTGGCCGCACATCGGCAGGCACCCGGACACCTCGATGAAGAGCACGCCGAAGTCGGCGTCGGGCCGCGTCGGCGGCTGCAGGATGGCGCCGCTCATGGCGGCATGACCCCGCGGCTCGGTCATGAGCAGCGTGCGCAGTCCGTCACGCTCCTGCATGAACCGGATGCGGCGCTCCTCCATCGTGTCGCCGGGAAGCACCCCGACCCCGCCCACGATCACACGGGTGGGCATGCCCTCCGTGTGGGAGTCGACGGCGTGGAAGACGCGCTGGGTTCGCATCGGCGGGGCTCCTGATTCAGCGGTAGCCCTTGGCCAGAACGGCCTCGGTGTCGGCGATGATACGCGTGTGCACGTCCTCGGGAAGCGGCAGGCGCGGCGGGCGGGTGACGATGCCGCCGAAGGCGACCCCGGCGACCTCTTGCGAGAGCTTGATGGCCTGCACGAACCAGGTCTTCGAGTCCCAGCGCAGCAGCGGGTGCAGGTCGCGGTAGATGTCGCGCGCGCGACCCCAGTCCTGCGGGTCGTCGGAGGTGGACAGCGTGTAGAGCTCGACCGTCGCGGCCGGGATGGCGTTCGGGTAGCCGGCGACCCAGCCCTTGGCTCCGTTGATGCCGAGCTCGAGAACGACGTCGTCGGAGCCGATCGACACGTCGAGGCCGGGGGCGAGCTCCTTGATCTCGTAGGAGTGGCGCACGTCGCCCGAGAACTCCTTGACCGAGACGATGAGGCCCTCGTCGAACAGCCGCGCGAGCAGGTCGGGTCGCAGGTCGACCTTCGTGTCGATGGGGTTGTTGTAGGCGAGGATCGGCAGTCCGACCGCCGCGACGCGGCGGTAGTGGTCGATGACCTCGTCGTCGCTCGCGCGGTAGGCGTTCGGCGGCAGCAGCATGACGGCGGGGGCGCCGAGTTCGGCGGCGTGCTCGGTGAACCGCACGCTCTCGAGGGCCCCGTACGCGCCGACGCCGGGGATGACCGCGGTGCCCGCGGGCGCGGCCTGCTGGGCGGTGACGAGCACCTGCCTGCGCTCCTCCTCGGTGAGCGTCTGGTACTCGCCGAGCGACCCGTTGGGGATGATGCCGGTCACGCCGTTGTCGGTGACGAAGCGGATCTGCTCGGCGTACGCGTCGTGGTCGATCGACAGATCGGCGCGGAACGGCAGCGTGGTGGCGAGATTGACCCCGTGCCAGGGTTTCGTGTCGGTCATTCGGGGTCCTCGGCAATCGTCGTCGGGGTGGTGCCGGATGCGGTCGCATCGTCGGCGAAAGAAGGTGCAATTGCAATAGTAGCGTCCGAGCGGGGCGGAAGGACGAGCCGCTGCCGGGGTTCCTCGTTGCCCGCGCGGTCGGTCGCGCCGAACTCGATCACCTGCTCGGAATCGGTGAGCGCGCGCACGAACGCCTCCTGGAACGTCGCGAGGAAGGTGCCCGGTCCCTGCCAGCGGATTCGCTCGACGCCGGACACGTCGTCGATCGCACTCAACGTGATCTCGACGCTCGCGCCGAGTTCTACGACGCGCGCGGCCGAGCGTGGCGGGGTCAGGTCGAGGGAGAGCTCCCGCGCGGCGTGACCCGCCCTCCCGGACGCGCCGGTGGCGCGGGCGCTCACCCGGCGAACGCCCTCGTCGGCGAGCTCGAACGGCGCGGTGTACGGCCGCCACGGTCCGTCGTCGATGCGCACCTCGGTGTCGGGCGCCCGGCCCTCGCCGTCGCGGGGTGCGTCGAGCTCCACCGCCTCGACGCGGATGAGCGGCGGGGTCGTGTACCAGCCCGACGCGGCGGGAGTCCCGTCGACGTGGATGAGGACGGCGAGAGGTGCGCCGCCCTCGGCGGGCTCGGGAGGGAGGGTCCAGACGGTCGCCCCGTCGGGTCCGTCGCCGCGCCAGCCGGGCGCGGCCCCCTCGGCGATCTCCACGCGCGCCCGCCGGCGCACTCCGTCGCGTGCGAGGTCGGCTTCGGCGCCGGCGACGAGCACCCGTTCCAGCTCGGCGCGGCCGAGCAGCCCGTCGGCGCGTGCCCGTTCGCCGGCCTCGAGCAGCCGGTCGAGAAAGTCGGCGCGCGTGGTGGGGGCCGCTGCCGCCCAGAGGTCGTCGAGCAGGCCGGTGTCGTCGGCACGTCGTCGCACCGGCACTCCGGTCGTCCGGCCGGCGAAGGCGACTTCGGCATCCTCGGCCCGCACGTACACGTGGTACCGCTCGTCGCCACCCGTCGCGAGGGGGGCGAACGGCACCCCGCCGACCGTCTCAGCGGTGGCGGACTCGAGCGGTGCATCCGTGAGCAGCGCATCCGTGAGCCGCGCATCCGTGAGCAGCGTGCCGTCGAGCATCCGTCGACCCAGGAGGGGCAGCCCGAGCGTCGTGGTGGCGTCCGAGCGGGCGGCGAGCACGACCGCGCCGCGCTCGAGGTGGTGCAGTCGTGGGTCGTCGATCGTCGGCACGGCGCGCACGCCGGTGGGCAGTCGCAGTTCGAGCTCGTCTCCCGGGGCCCAGCTGCGTCGCACGGTCGCGTATCCGCCGGGTGCGGCGTCGATCGCGAGCGTCTCGGACCCGACGCGGGCGGAGGGTGCGGTCACGAGCCACTCCGGCAGGCGCACGTGCATCGTGAGGTCGACGGGATCGGCGGCTCCGTCGAGGCGGTCGACGCGCAGGCGGACGACGGACCCGTCCGTGCGGAGGGCGACGCGGACGCCGGCCTCGTCCCAGCGCAACTCGCTCGGCACGAAGAGGTTGACCCACAGCTCCCCGTCGCCGTGCAGGAACACGGACTCCTGGTACTTGACGTGGTTCTCCAGCCCGGTGCCGCCGCAGCACGTGCCGACGTTGTCGTACTCCGGCAGCGCCCCCGGGTGCACCGGGAACATGTAGGTCACCTCGGGGCTCGAGTCGGAGTCGACGGCCCGGCAGGAGCCGAGAATCTGGTTGAACGTCGCGCGTTCGATGTAGTGCATGAAGCGCGGGTCGCGGGTGCGCAGGAACAGCAGGCGCGCGATCTTGACGAGGTTGTACGCGGCGCACGTCTCCGCGTTGCGATGCCCGATGTGCCCCGCGACCGTGGCGGGCGGACCCCACAGTTCGCTCTCGCCGGTGCCTCCGTGGGCGAACATCCGCCCCGGCACGATCTGCTCCCACAGGCCGAGCACCGCGTCGAGGTACCGGCGCTCGCCGGTCGCCTCGAACTCGAGCAGGTAGCCCACCAGTTGGGGCAGGTGTTGGTTGGCGTGCATCCCGGTGAGCACGTCCTCGTGCCGGGCGCCGGCGTCGAGGAGGCGGTCGAGGTCGAACAGTCGCGCCGTCTCGAGGAACTCCGGCACGCGCGCGACGACGCTCAGCCGCGCCATCGTCTCGTTCATGCCGCCGTACTCGCCGGCGATGTAGAGCGACCACATCCGTTGCAGGCGCTCCGGTTCGAGCCGCGACAGGCGCGAGTGCACCCAGTGCCCCATCGCGGTCACGACCTCGAGAGCGCGGGCGCTCCCCGCGAGCTCGAAGGCGTCGAGCAGCCCCGCCATGATCTTGTGGCAGGTGTAGTACGGGGCCCAGATCTCCCCGTACGGAGCGAACTGCTCGAGGCGGGAGAACTGCCATTCGCCGTAGGCGGCGAGGAATCCGGGATGCGAGTAGCGGCCGGTCGCGGCGAGCGTCTGCTGCACTTCGGCGAGGCCGGCGACGAACTCGTCGATCTTCGCGAGCAGGGCGGGGTCGCGCTCGCCGGCGTAGGCGAGGGAGAGCATCGACAGGAAGTGTCCGGCGTAGTGCCCGCGCAGCAGGTTGGCCGTCTGGGCGTTCTCGCGTCCGGGGTAGTCGGCCTCGCCCCACGCCTGCTCCCGCGGGTGGCCGAAGTCCTCCCAGGTGCCGGGCGCCGCGGCGCCGCGCGTGTCGAGTCCCGCGTTCGCGCGGAACACGGCGAGCAGCCGGTCCACGGGGTAGACCCGGGCGAGATGCAGCATGCGGTCGCGCGCCGCGGCGAACGGGCCGGCGTCGTCCAGCCGCACCCGATCGAGCGCGAACGGCTCGAGGGTGCGGGTGAGGGTCGCCGACGGCGAGGAGGTCGGCGTCATCGGGCACCCAGGTGTGCGCGGGTCCACTGCTCGACCCCGCTCGCGTCGATGGGCAGCGCGTCGGAGAGCACGTCGGATCCCGTCGCCGTCACGAGCACGTCGTCTTCGAGGCGCACGCCGATGCCGCGCAGTTCCGGCGGGAGCGTCAGGTCGTGGGCGTGGAAGTACAGACCCGGTTCGACCGTCATGACGACACCGGGCTGCATGTCGGCGCCCATATAGTCCTCGTAGTGCGCCTGACTGCAGTCGTGCACGTCGAGGCCGAGGTGGTGGCCGATCCCGCACGCGAGGTAGCGCCGGTGCTGCTGACCCTGCGGGGAGAGCGCCTCGTCGACCGACACGGGCAGCAGTCCCCAGTCGTGCAGCCCCTGGGCGACGACCTCCATCGCGGCGAAGTGGAAGTCGAGGTAAGGCGTGCCGGGCCGGATGCGGTCCAGTCCCGCGCGATGCGCCCGCTCGACGAGGTCGTGCACGTCGCGCTGCGTGCTCGAGAAGGTGCCGCTCGCGGGCACGGTGCGGGTGACGTCGGCGGTGTACAGGGTGCGCGCCTCCACCCCCATGTCGAGCAGGAGCGCCGCATCCTCGAGCACCGGCCCGTCGCACTTCACCCAGTGCAGGATCGGCGCGTGCGCGCCGGAGCCGACGATCGTCGAATAGCCCGGGCCGTTGCCGAAGGTGCGCGCGTGGCGGTCGAAGGTGCCCTGCAGCCAGCGCTCGCCGAGGCCGTCGGCGATCGCGCGCGGCACCTCCGCGACGACGGCGGCGAATCCGGTCACCGTCGCGTCGATCGTCTGCCGCAGCTGGCCGATCTCCCACTCGTCCTTGATCATGCGCAACGTCGAGAGGGCCCGGCCGAGGTCGGCCGAGGCGGTGAGGTCGAACTCGCGCAGCGTGGTCTCCGGCACCGAGCGCGAGGCGAGCCCGCCGCGCAGCTGGGCGGAGCGCGCCGCCAGTGCGGTGAGGGGTTCGACGTCCATGCCGAGCGCGCGGCGCCACGCGGGCAGGCCGGCGCTCGGACCGACCCACAGTTCGCCGTGCAGCGCATCGCTGAAGAAGCCGTCGTCGCCCGGGCGGAACGGCGGCGGCATGAAGAGCACCGCGTCGTGTCCCGCGGCGGCGGGGAGCATCACGAGGATCGCGCCCTCGACCTGGCACCCGGTGAGCCACACGAAGTCGCTGTCGGCGCGGAAGAGGTAGGCGGCGTCGTCGTTGCGGATCGGCGCGGTGCCCGCCGCGACGACGATGACGGATCCGGGCAGGGCGGCGCTGAGCCGACGCCGGTGCTCGGCTGCGGCATCCGCTGCGCCCTCCGGCAGGTCGGCCGCGACCTCGACGTCGTCCCAGCCGCCCGCGATGAAGCGGGTGAACGCGGGGATGTCCTTCAGCCGCGGGTAGCGGGTGCCGGCGTAGGGCGGTCGCGGATGCGTCGTGTCGGTCATCGCCGGTTCCCTTCTGCGGTGAGCTCTCCGCCCCGGTCGCGCACGAGTTCGCGCAAGCGCGTGAAGGTGCGTCCGGAGCCGATGCCGTCGTGTTCGAACTCGTTGGTGACCCAGTACTGCGCGTTGCCCACGCGGGTGAGCGTGTCGAGCTGCAGGTGCGCGTCGACGTACATGTCGTCGAAGTAGACGGCCGCGGCGACCGGCACGTCGTTCGCGGCGAGACGCTCCCGGTCGTACAGCGGCGACCACTCGGTGCGCCGCGCGAGTTCGTGCACGGCCGGCGCGAAGCCGCGCAGCAGGCGCACCTCGTCGAACATCCACGGGAAGGCCATCTCGCCGGTGAACAGCAGCGGCCGCCGGGACTCGTCGAACTGCGGACGGCGGTCCCGCTCGGCCTGCGCCGCCCATCCGGTCGGTCCGTTGTCGGCGTCGCCGTAGATCGACTCCTGCAGCGTCCAGAACAGCGGGTTGCCTGCGCTCGAGGTGAGCGTGAGCACCTCGCCGAGGAACGCGGGGGAGAGGCGGCCGGGTTCGGCGAAGGACTTCTCGAGGAGCCAGTGGATGCGTTCGAAGCCGGGCTTCATGCCGAAGTCGATGCCGAGGGACTGGAAGCGGCGCACGGTGAGCACGTCGCCGTCGGGCAGCAGCACGTCACCGGCGGCGAGCACGTCCGCGATCGCGGCCACCCGCTCGACGTCCTGGGGGTACCGGCGGTAGAACTCCGCCGTCTTCTGCTCCACGCGGGTGAAGGTGCGCCGGTACACCTCCGCGGCGCTCGCCGGGATGCCGGGCACGCCGCCGCAGATGTAGCACGCGGTGAGCGCCTCGGGCGCGGTCGACAGGTAGGTCATGGTGAGCCAGCCGCCGTAGCTCTGCGCGAGGGTCGCCCAGCGGCGCCCGCCGTACAGCTCGGCGCGCACGCGCTCGAGGTCGCGCACGATCGAATCGGCACGGAACAGGGCGAGGTGGTCGGCGCCCGCGGTGCCGTCGCCCTGGCGGGCGACGATCTCGGCGTCGAGCGGGGTGCTCAGTCCGGTGCCGCGCTGATCGACGAGCACCACGCGGTAGTGCCTGAGCGCCTCCTCGAGCCAGCCGCCGGGGCTCAAGGGGCGCGGGTTCGCGCCGCCCGGTCCGCCCTGCAGATACGTGAGCAGAGGCAGGTCGTCGTCGCGGCGGTCCGGGTCGACGAACTCGCGCACGAACACCGAGATGTCGCCGCGATCGGGGCGCGACCAGTCGAGGGGCACGGGAATCGTGTGTTCGGTGACCCAGAGGCCCGGCATCGAGTACTGCATGTCTCCTCCTATGCGCCCAGCCGCGCGTCGTCGGCCGCGAGGCGAGCGGCCCGCTCGGCTTCGTTGCGGCGCCGTCGAGCATCCCACTCCGGGTTGATGCGCGGCACGGCGGCGAGCAGGGTGCGGGTGTACTCGTCCTGCGGGTCGTCGAACACCTGGTCGCGGGCGCCGCTCTCGACGATCCGTCCCTGGCTCATCACGGCGACCCGGGTGGCGATCTGGCGCACGACGGCGAGGTCGTGCGCGATGAAGAGGTAGCCGAAGCCCTCCTCGCGCTGCAGGTCGCGCAGCAGGTTGATGACCTGGGCCTGCACCGACACGTCGAGGGCCGAGACGGCCTCGTCGCAGATGATGAGCTTCGGACCGACCGCGAGGGCGCGGGCGATGCCGATGCGCTGGGCCTGCCCGCCGGAGAACTGGGCGGGGAAGCGGCCCGAGTGGTCGGGGTCGAGGCCGACGCGTTCCATGAGCTCGCGGGTGAAGGCGCGGGCGCCACCCGGGATGGGGCGCTTCTGATACATGAGCGGCGCGGTCACGAGGCGTTCGACCGTGTGGCGCGGGTTGAGCGACGAGAACGGGTCCTGGAAGATCACCTGCACGTCGCCGCGGAATCCGTGGAGCGCACGGCCGTTCAGCCGGGTCACGTCGCGACCCTCGAACTCGACCGTGCCGGCGGTCACGTCCATGAGGCGCGCGACGAGCCGCGCGGTCGTCGACTTGCCCGAGCCGGATTCGCCGACGAGGGCGAGGGTCTCGCCCTTGCGGATCTCGAGCGACACGTCATCCACGGCGCGGAACCGGCGGGCGCGGCCGAACGTGCCCGAGTCACGGGTCGAGAACTCCTTGACGAGGCCGGTCGCCCGGCACAGCACGTCGTGGTCGCTCATGAGGCGTCCCTCTCTGCGGGAACGACCGGCATGTCCGTCGTGCGGAGCGAGCCGATCTCGTCGTCGATGCGGGGCACGGCGTCGAGCAGGCGACGGGTGTACTCGGCCTGCGGATCGGTGAAGATCTGCTCCGCCGTACCCTGTTCGACCAGATCGCCGCCGCGCATCACCACGATGTGCTCGGCCACCTCGCTCACGACGGCGAGGTCGTGGGTGATGAGGATGAGGCCCGCGCCCGTGTCGCGGCGGATCTCGGCGAGCAGGTCGAGGATCTGCGCCTGCACCGTCACATCCAGTGCCGTCGTCGGTTCGTCGGCGATGATGAGCTCCGGCTCCATACTGAGGGCCATCGCGATCATGATGCGCTGCCGCATCCCGCCGGAGAACTGGTGGGGGTAGTGGTCGACGCGGCGGGCGGCGTCGCGGATGTGCACGCGTTCCATCGCCTCGATCGCCACGCGGCGGGCGGCCTTCCGCGAAACCCCGGCGCGGTGTGAGCGGTACGCCTCCGCGATCTGCGTGCCGACCGTGTAGTACGGGTTGAGCGACGACAGCGGGTCTTGGAAGATCATCGCGATGCGGTCGCCGCGGATGCGTCGCAGCTCGTTCTCGCGCAACGTCGCGAGCTCGGTGCCGTCGAACACGATCGAGCCGGTCGCCCGGCCGCCCTTCGGCAGCAGGCCCATGATCGCGAGGCTCGTCATCGACTTGCCCGATCCGGATTCCCCGACGATCCCCACGGCGCCGCCGCGCGGCAGGTCGAAGTCGAGCTTGCGCACGACCTCGGTCGGCCCGTTCGCGGTCGTGAAGCTCACGGTGAGGTCGCGCACGCGCAGCAGCGGGCGGTCCGTCGGCTCCGGGGTGCCCGTCATGCGCGCGCCCCCGTCCGCACGCGGGGATCGATCGCCGAGTAGAGCACGTCGACCACGAGGTTGCCGACGATCACGAAGAACGCCGACAACAGTGTCACGGCGAGGATGACCGGCTGGTCGTTGCTCGTGATCGAGTCGGCGGTGAGCTTGCCCACGCCGTTCAGCCCGAACACCGTCTCGGTGATGAGGGCGCCGCCCAACAGGCCCGCCACATCCATGCCGAAGATCGTGACGATCGGCGTGAGCGCCGGGCGCAACGCGTGGCGCCGCCAGACCAGGCTCGGCCGCAGTCCCTTCGCCCGCGCGGTGCGCACGAAGTTCTCCTGCAGGGTGTCGATGACGTTCGCGCGGGTGAGGCGTGTGTACACGGCGGCGTAGCCGACGGCGAGCACGATCCACGGCATGAGGAAGTTGAGGAACCACTGGCCCGGGTTCTCGGCGAACGGGATCGCCTGCGGGAACGGCAGCCAGCCGAGGGCGACGACGAGCACGAACTGCAGCAACAGGGCGAGCACGTAGTTCGGCACCGCCATCGCCCCGAGGGTCAGGCCGGCGACGAAGCGGTCGGTGAAGCGACCCTCGCGCACCGCGCTCAGCAGGCCGCCGATGACGCCGCCGAGCAGCCACAGCACGGCCGCGCCGATCGCGATCGTCGCCGAGATGGGCAGGCGCTGCACGATCATGTCGGTGACGAGCTGGCTCGTCTGGAACGAGTAGCCCAAGCACGGGGCCGGGCACTCGACGATCGCGCCGCCGGCGACGTACGAGCGGCCGGCGAAGAGGCCCGTGAGGAAGCCGGAGAACTGCGTCCAGAACGGCTGGTCGAGTCCGAAGTTCTCGCGGATCTGGTCAATGCGCTCCGGGGTGCAGTTCTTGCCGCAGATCTGCACCGCCGGGTCCGGCGAGAGCACGAAGAAGATGACGTAGGTGAACAGACTCACGAGGAACAGCACGAGCACCATCCCGGCGACCCGAGCGAGCAGGAACCTGATCACGCGCGCGCCTCCCCGCTGCCGACGAGCGCCCGGATCCGGTCGCCGAGGGTCGTGAACGACAGCACGAGCAGGAACAAGAACGAGCCGGGGATGATGAAGTACATCGGGTCGACCGCGTACCAGGAGGCGGCCGCGGCGATCATCTGCCCCCAGCTCGGAGTGGGCGGCACGACGCCGACGCCGAGGAACGACAGCCCCGCCTCGGTGCCGATGTAGCCCGGCACGGCGAGGGTCGTCATGACGATGATCGTCGAGCGCAGGTTCGGCAGGATCTCGCGGAACACGATCTGCGCGCTCGTGGCGCCGGAGGCGCGGGCCGCCTCGACGAACTCGCGCTCCTTGAGCGAGAGCGTCTGCGCCCGGATGATGCGCGCCAGGTAGGGCCAGCCGAAGAGCGAGATCACGAGCACGAGCAGCACGATGCGGTTGTCCGACGGGAGCGCCGAGAGGATCGCGATCATGAAGATGAGCGCGGGGAACGCCATGAGGAACTCCATCACCCGCGAGATCACGGTGTCGACGAAGCCGCCGAAGTAGCCGGCGAGCAGCCCGAGCACGACGCCCAGGATGCCGGTGAGCAGAGTCGCCGAGAGGGCGACGGTCATCGACACCTGGGCGCCGTAGACGATGCGGGCGAAGATGTCGCGCCCGCTGCCGGGCTCCACCCCGAACCAGTGTTCCGCGCTCACGCCGCCGAGCGGGCCGATCGGGATCGCGCCCATGTTCGGGTCGATCGCCGACTGGTCGAACTCGTACGGGCTCCATCCGCTGATCTGCACGATGAGCGGGGCGAGCAGCGCCATGAGGATCACGAGCAGGATGTAGACGCTCGAGAGCACGGCGGGCACGTCGCGCAGGAACGCACGCAGGAGGCGGCGGCCCGACGCCGGGGGCGACGCCAGCGACTCTTCGAGTGCTGGATCGCCCCCCGGCGTGGCCTCGACCTCGAGATTGGTCGGGGTGAAGGTCATGGTCAGCCCTTCGACGGGTCCTTCAGGCCGATGATGGTGAGGTCCGTCATGTTCGTGCTCGGGTGGTAGCCGGCGATGTTGGAGCCCGGCAGGAACAGGCCCTTCTCGAACACGAGCGGCGCGATCGGCGCGAGCTCCATGATCTGCGCGTCGAGCTCACCCCACGCCGTGGCGGCCTCTTCGGGATCGGCCATCGCGCGGATCTCGTCGATCCGGGTGTTGATCGCCGGGTCGTTGATCTGCGCGAGGTTCGAGTTGCCCTTCTCGGTGATGTTGCGCCCGTCGAACAGCGGCGGGATGAAGGTGCTCGCGCTCGACGCCCAGTCGGGGCACCAGCCGGTGATTGCCGCGTGGTTCTGCTGCGAGGGGGTGCCGATCGTCTCGTAGTAGATCGACGTGTCGATCACGTTGAGGTTCACGGTGACGCCGATCTTCTCGAGCGACTGCTGCACCGCCTCCGCCTGCGCCTGCATGGCCGGTTGCGCGCGGATGTCGAGGGTGAACTCGAACCCGTCGGGGAGTCCGGCCTCGGCGAGCAGGTCGAGCGCCGCATCCGGGTCGCCCTTGTGGTCCTCGCTCGAGTACAGGTCGAACTCCTTGTGCCCGCTGACGGCCGGCGGGATGATCGTCGTCGCGATGTCGGCGAGCTGCGTGCCGCCGCTCGCGTTCTGCACGGCCGAGCGGTCGAGTGCCGTGTTGACGGCCTGACGCACGAGCACGTTGTCGAACGGCGCCTTGGTGGTGTTGAGCCCCATGTAGGTGGTGCAGTACGCCGGGGCGCTGATGACGCGGTCCTTGAGCTGCGGGGTCTGGATGCGCGGCAGGCTCGCGGCGGTCAGCTTGCTGCCGATCGCGTCGGCGTCGGCACCCTGACCGGCGATGAGCCGCTCGTCGATCGTCGCGGCGTCGAGGCCGATGTTGAACTCCCACTCGTCGGGGTACGCCTTACGCACCTCGTCGGTCTCGGGGTCCCAGTGCTCGTTGCGCACGAGCCGGATGAGGCTGCCGGGCGTGTAGGTGTCGAGCGTGTACGGGCCCGACGCGATGACGTCGTTGATGAACTCGTCGCCGCCTCCGCTGCCGACGGGGAACGGCACGGCGTTCACCTGGGCGAGCACGTTGTCGAACTCGGGGAAGGGCTGCTTGAGCTGGAAGACGATCGTCTTCTCGTCGGGAGTCTCGATCGTCGGGAGGTCACCGGAGATGTACGGACCCTCGTAGTCCTCGGGGGCGGCGATCACCGTCTTGAGGTAGGGCGAGCCGATGCCGATCTGCGGGTCCCAGGCACGCGAGATGCCGAACTCGACCTCCGCCGAGGTGATCGGGTCGCCGTTGTCGAACGCGATCCCGTCCTTGAGCGTGTAGGTCCAGGTGAGGCCGTCCTCGGAGGGCTCGCCGAGCGATTCGGCGAGGTCGGGCACGATCTCGTTGGGGTTCTCCGCGTCGCCGGCCGCCTGCATCGTGAGGCCCCGGTACAGCAGGCGGTAGAACGCGTTGACTCCGCCGTCCCACCCGCGCGCCGGGTCGAGATACGAGAAGTCCGCGTTCTGCAGCATGTGCACGGTTCCGCCGGTCTGCGGCCCGTCGCCGGACTGCCCCGACGTATCGGTCGAGCCTCCCGCCGAACACGCCGTCACCAGCAACACGGATGCGGTTGCGGTCGCCAGTACGCCGGCGATCCTCTTCTTGGTGGTCACGCTGCGACCTTCCTTCCTCTTGCGCCATTGCAGTCGAATGCGACCGATCATATGTGACATGTGAAATTGCATCCAACCGACAACCGACTTTCTAGCGCAGGAATGTGCGTCATCCGGGCCGTGTGATCAGATCGTCACAAGAGCGCGCCGGATGTTTACACGGTCGAAACACGTGACCCGGAGGCCTGCACGC
This sequence comes from Diaminobutyricimonas aerilata, assembly GCF_002797715.1. Taxonomy (NCBI): domain Bacteria; kingdom Bacillati; phylum Actinomycetota; class Actinomycetes; order Micrococcales; family Microbacteriaceae; genus Diaminobutyricimonas; species Diaminobutyricimonas aerilata. The sequence continues at coordinate 107,253 of NZ_PGFF01000001.1, forward strand.
GGTGTTCCGTGCCGCGGAGGTCAGCCGGCGGTCGAGACGCTGGCCTCGGAGTCGATCTCGTCGCACGTCGGCGCGTCCATGCGACGCAGCACCCGTCGTGAGATGTCGCCGAGCAGCTCGAGCTCGTCGGGGGTCATCGCGTCGAAGAAGTACTCGCGGATGCGCAGGGCGTGATCGCGCATCGCCCCGAGCACTGCCCGGCGGCCGTTGGTCGTGAGGCCGACCCAGGTACCGCGGCCGTCGCTGTCGCACTCACGGCGCGAGACCAGGTCGCGCGCCACCATGCGCGTGAGCTGGTGGGAGAGTCGGCTCTTCTCCCACCCGAGCAGCTCGGCGAGTTGCCGCGCGCGCAGTTCCCGCGCGGGCGCCTCGAAGAGGGCGAGCAGCACCTCGTAGTCGGGGCCGCTGATTCCGGATGCGCGTTGCAGGTCGCGTTCGAGGGCGCGGTCGAGCTGCCGGCGCATTCCGTAGAACTCGCGCCAGACGCCCCACTCGGCGGGGGAGACCTCGCTCACCTCGGTCATGACTCCATGGTAGCCGCTCGTTGACATATCAACCAGAGGTGTTATGGTGACGTGTCAACGTTTTCAGGTGACACATCAACTACTTCCTCGGAGGCTCCCATGCTCAAGATCGGCATCATTCTCGGCAGCACCCGCCCGGGTCGTAACGGCGCTGCGGTCGCGGAGTGGGTGCGCGACCTCGCCTCGCGTCGCGACGACGCCGAGTACGAACTCGTCGACCTGCTCGACTTCGCGCTGCCGCACCTCGACGAGGCGATCCCCGCCGCGATGGGCCAGTATGCCAACGAGCACACCCGCCGCTGGGCCGCGAAGGTCGCCGAGTTCGACGGCTACGTGTTCGTCACGCCGGAGTACAACCACTCCACGTCGGCCGCGCTCAAGAACGCCATCGACTTCGTCTACGCCGAGTGGAACGACAAGGCCGCCGGCATCGTGAGCTACGGCTCGCTCGGCGGTGCCCGCGCCGCGGAGCACCTGCGCCTCATCCTCGGCGAGCTGCGCATCGCCGACGTGCGCCAGCAGGTCGCCTTCTCGCTCGCGACCGACTTCGAGAACTACAGCACCTTCACCCCGGCCCCGCGTCACGAGGCCGACCTGAATGTGCTGCTCGACCAGGTGAACAGCTGGGCCGGCGCCCTCCGCAGCGTGCGCGCCGACGCCTCCGTCGCCGCCTGACCCGCCCCCTCCAGCGCGCGCCTGACCCGCCCCCTCCACCGCGCGGACGTCGACCCGAACGACACCGCGCCACCCGCCGCCGCGGGGCCGACTCCGGCCCCGCGGCGGTGCCGTATCCCGCGCCGTATCCGTCGAGCGTGCCTTCATCCGACGTTTCAGCGTTGATTGCCGCCCCGAAGTGTCGGATGGAGGCACGTTCGGCGATTCCACGGCCCGGGCGCTGCGCGACAACTCGCTGCGCGACATCACCCGAGCGCGCACGGATCCCGCGTGCGGCGGCAGGAACCGCAGCGGATGCGCGGTTAGTCTCGATCCATGCCGACCCCTGAACTCTCGCGGGAATCGCTCCGTCCGCAGGAACTCGCCGACCAGGTGGTCGCGACCGTGCGACGCTGGCTCGCCGCGAGCAGTGAGATCCCGGCCGATCGCAGCGCCGAACGTCTCGCCGGCGTGCTGCGCGACCCGGTCGGGCTCGAGTTCACCCTCGGCTTCGTCGACCGCGTCGTGCGTCCCGAGGACCTGCGGGTCGCCGGCCGCAACCTCGAGCGGCTGAGCCACCGCATCCCCAAGTTCCTGCCCTGGTATCTGCGCCTGCTCATCATGATCGGCGGCGGATTCGCCCCCGTGCTGCCGTGGCCGATCATCCCCATCGCCCGGCGCGTGCTGCGCGGTATGGTCTCGCACCTCGTGATCGACGCGACGCCCGCGAAGCTCGACAAGAGCCTCGTCGACCTGCGCGGCAGCGGACGCCGCCTCAACCTCAACCTGCTCGGCGAAGCGGTGCTCGGCGACGGCGAGGCCGACCGGCGTCTCGCCGGCACGCGCGAACTGCTGCAGCGCGACGACGTCGACTACGTGTCGATCAAGGTCTCGTCGGTCGTCAGCCAGCTCAACATGTGGGCGTTCGACGAGACCGTCGAGCGGGTCGTCGAGCGTCTCGCGCCGCTCTACGAGTACGCGGCGAGCGCGCCCGGCACGAAGTTCATCAACCTCGACATGGAGGAGTACCGCGACCTCGACCTGACCATCGAGGTGTTCACGCGGCTGCTCTCCCGGCCGTCCCTGCACGGACTCGAAGCCGGCATCGTCATCCAGGCGTACCTGCCGGATGCCCTCGGGGCGTACCAGCGCCTCACCGCGTGGGCGCTCGAACGCCGTCGCGCCGGCGGGGCCGGCATCAAGGTGCGCGTCGTGAAGGGCGCCAACCTCGCCATGGAACGCGTCGACGCGACCGTGCACGGCTGGCCGCTAGCGACCTACGGCGACAAGCAGCACACCGACACCAACTACAAGCGCGTGCTCGAGTGGGCGATGACCCCGGAGCGCACGGATGCGGTGCGCATCGGCGTCGCCGGTCACAACCTCTTCGACCTCGCCTTCGCGTGGACCCTCGCGCAGCAGCGCGGCGTCACGACGCGCGTCGACATCGAGATGCTGCTCGGCATGGCGACCCAGCAGGCCGAGGTGGTGCGCCGCGAGGTCGGCGGGCTGCTGCTCTACACGCCCCTCGTGCATCCGCGCGACTTCGACGCCGCGATCGCCTACCTCGTGCGGCGTCTCGAAGAGAACGCGAGCGACGAGAACTTCATGTCGGCGCTCTTCGAGATGGACGACGACGCCTACTTCTCCCGCGAGGAGCAGCGGTTCCGGGCATCCCTCGCCGACCTCGACGAGACCGTGCCGGGCCCGAACCGCACCCAGGACCGCACGCACCCGGTCGTGCCCCAGGCGCCGGAGCTCTTCGACAACGAGCCCGACACCGATCCCGCCCTCCCCGGCAACCGCCGCTGGGCGCGGGTCGTGCTCGAGCGCAGCGCCGCCTCCGACCTCGGGGTCGCGACGATCACCGCGGCCCGGGTGGTCGACCCGGCGCTGTTGGACGACCTCATCGAGGGTGCCGCCGACGCCGGGGCGCGCTGGGGCGCGACGGATGCGGCGGAGCGCGCCCGCGTGCTCGGTGCCGCCGGTGAGGTGCTCTCCGCCTTCCGCGGGCGCCTGCTCGAGGTGATGGCGAGTGAGACCGGCAAGACGATCGCCGAGGGCGACCCCGAGGTCAGCGAGGCGATCGACTTCGCGCACTACTACGCGGAACGCGCGCGCGAACTCGACACCCTCGACCACGCGCGCTTCGTGCCCGCCCGGCTCACCGTCGTGACGCCGCCGTGGAACTTCCCGGTGGCGATCCCGCTCGGGTCGGTCGCGTCGGCGCTCGCCGCGGGCAGTGCCGTGATCATCAAGCCCGCCCCGCAGGCGCGCCGCTGCGCCGCGGTCATGGTCGAGGCGCTGTGGGAGGCGGGCGTGCCCCGCGAGGTGCTGCGTCTCGTCGACGTTGAGGAGGGCGACCTCGGTCAGCGCCTCATCGCGCATCCGGCCGTCGACCGCGTCATCCTCACCGGCTCGTTCGAGACCGCGGCGCTCTTCCGCTCCTGGCGACCCGACCTGCCGTTGCTCGCCGAGACGAGCGGCAAGAACGCCATCATCGTGACCCCGAGTGCCGACCTCGACCTCGCCGTGAACGACATCGTGAAGAGCGCGTTCGGTCACGCCGGCCAGAAGTGCTCCGCCGCATCGCTCGCCATCCTCGTCGGCTCGGTCGGCAAGAGCGAGCGGTTCCGCCGCCAGCTCGTCGACGCCGTCAGCACCCTGCGCGTCGGGTGGCCGCAGAACCCGACCTCCCAGATGGGTCCGCTCATCGAACCGGCGGACGGCAAACTGCTGCGCGGCCTCACCCGACTCGGCTCCGGCGAGCGCTGGCTCGTGCAGCCGAAGAAGGCGGACGGCAGCGGACGACTGTGGACCCCGGGAGTGCGCACCGGCGTCGCCGCGGGCAGCGAGTTCCACCTCACTGAGTACTTCGGACCGGTGCTCGGCATCATGACCGCCGCGACGCTCGAGGAGGCCATCGAGCTGCAGAACGCGGTGCCGTACGGGCTCACCGCGGGACTGCACTCGCTCGACGCCGACGAGGTGGCGCTGTGGGCGCACACCGTCGAGGCGGGCAACCTCTACATCAACCGCGGCATCACCGGAGCGATCGTGCGGCGTCAGCCGTTCGGCGGCTGGAAGCGCTCGTCGGTGGGCCCCGGCGCGAAGGCGGGCGGCCCGAACTACCTCCGCACGCTCGGCAGCTGGCGCGCGGAGTGGCCGGCGATGCACGAGAACGTGAGCCTCGAGCGGATGGACGAACGAGCCCGGCGTGTCATCGAGGTGGCGCAGCCCGGCATCTCGTTCGCCGAGTTCGACCGGGCCCGCACCGGGGCGCGCAGCGACCTCATCGCCTGGAACGAGGAGTTCGGCGTCTCCCGCGACGTGTCGGCGCTCGGTGTCGAGCGCAACGTGTTCCGCTACCGCCCGGCCCGCGTCGTCGTGCGCCTCGCGGAGGGCGCCGCTGTCGGCGACCTCGTGCGCGTGCTCGCGGCGGCCGCGATCTCGCGGGCGACCGTCTGGGTGAGCTCGGCGGCCCCGCTCCCCGCCGACCTCGTGCGCCTGCCCGAGGTGGAAGCGGGCGTGCTCCGGATGCGCGAGACGGTCGTCGAGTCCGACGCCGAGTTCGCGGAGCGTGCCGCATCCGGATTGCCGGCCGACCGCATCCGCCTCATCGGCGGCTCCGGCGGCGCCCTCGCGCACGCGCTCGGCGGCGCAGCCGGCCTCGCGGTCTACGACGGCGAGGTCACCGGGGCCGGCCGCATCGAGCTGCTGCCGTTCCTGCGCGAGCAGGCCGTGTCGCTCACCGCGCACCGCTTCGGCAACCCGGACCGCGCCATGGAGGAGCTGCCCCTCTGAGAGTGGCCCCCCGCTCTTCGGGACGTCGGCGCCCGCTGGTCGAGTAGGCGCGGCGAAGCCCGCCGTATCGAGACCTCCACGTCGGGCGCCGACGCGAACGGAGCGCCTACCCTCGCCCGAGGATGCCGTCGAGGAGCAACCCGATCATCCTTTCGGAGCGTCCAGGCGGGTCGCCGGGTCTGCTCGCGGTGAGGCGGCTGAGGGCGATGATGAGGTCTTCCGCCCGCACGTCGTCGCGTGCCCCGCCGTCGCGTGCGGCCGCATCCAGCAGCTTCTGCACCCGGGGGCTGAGGGTGCCGAGGAAGTAGTCGGGCAGTGGCGCGAACGCCGGGTCGCCGGAGTGCAGGGCGGCGGCGAGACCGCGCTTCGTCGCGACGAAACCGGTGAAGTCCCGCGCCCAGCGGCGCAGCGCCTCCGCAGGCGGATGAGCGAGGGCGAGCTCGTCGGCGGCCGCGGCGGTGGCGTCGACCCCCCGGCGGAAGACGGCGATCACGAGGTCCGACCGTTGGGGGTAGTTGCGGTAGATCGTGCCGACCCCGACTCCCGCGCGAGCGGCGATGTCGCGCATGGGGGCGTCGACGCCATGCTCGGCGAACACGGTCTTCGCCGCCTCGAGCACGGCCTCGGTGTTCCGCACCGCGTCGGCACGTTTGCGCCGCGTGGTCGTCGCGGTCTCGTCGGCAGCGGGCATTCGATCCTCCTGAGGGGTCGACAAACGGAACGTTGTTCCGTATAGTTCCGGATGACTGTTCCGTTTAGAACAGCGTACCGTGCCGACATGCTGCGGCACCCCATTCCAGGAGGATCCATGGACCACCGTCCGCTCGGCCGCACCGGCATCCACGTCTCACCCTTCGCGCTCGGCGCGATGATGTTCAGCTCGTTCGGCACCAGCGACCAGACCCAGGTCGACCGCATGGTGGCCCGGGCGCTGGACGCCGGCATCAATCTCGTCGACACCGCCGACGCGTATGGCGAGTCCGAGGAGATGCTCGGCCGCGCGCTGAAGGGACGGCGCGACGAGGTGGTGCTCGCGTCGAAGTTCTCCCGTCCGCTCGATGACGACGTGAACCACCGGGGCGGGTCGCGCCGATGGATCATGACCGCGGTCGAGAACTCGCTGCGCCGGCTGCAGACCGATCACCTCGACGTCTATCAGATGCACCGGCCCGACCCTCAGACCGACATCGAGGAGACCCTCTCGGCGCTCACCGACCTGGTGCGCAGCGGCAAGGTGCGGACCATCGGCTCGTCCGACATGCCGGCCTCGGAGATCGTGGAAGCGCAGTGGGTGGCCGAGCGGCGCGGCCTCGAGCGTTTCCGCGTGGAGCAGCCGCACTACTCCCTGCTCGACCGCGCCATCGAGTCCGAGGTGCTGCCGGTCGCACAGCGCTACGGCATGGGAACCGTCATCTGGTCGCCGCTCGCCAGCGGGATGCTCACCGGCCGCGTGCGCCGGGGGCAGGAGTCCGACCTCCGCCGCACCCGGATGTTCGCGGCGCTGCGGGACGAGCGCCGGATCGACGCCGTCGAGCAGTTCGTCGTGCTCGCCGACGAGGCCGGGCTCTCGCTCACCCACCTCGCGCTCGCCTTCGTGATCGCCCACCCCGGGGTCACCGCCGCTCTCATCGGCCCGCGCACGATGGAGCAGCTCGACGACCTCCTCGCCGCCGCCGACGTGCAGCTCTCCGACGAGGTGCTCGATCGGATCGACGAGATCGTGCGCCCCGGCACCGATATCGGGCGGATGGATCAGACCTACAACACGCCGCCGATCCTCGAGGCCGGTCTGCGCCGTCGACCGGCGGGCGCACGCGCGGCGGCCTGAGTGGAGGACGGCTCGGCGCACGCGCACCGGGTCGGGCCGTCAGCGCACGCGCTCCGAGGAGTGCCCTTGCGAGAGTTCGTACGACGGCTGGCGGAACGCGCGCACCCAGCGGTAGATGCCGGCCCCCGGCAGCGGGTTGCGCACGGCGTCGAAGCGGATGCCCGTGTCGCGATCCGCGTCGGGCGGGCGCCGCAGGGTGAGTTCCGCGAAGGCGCGCCAGCGGCTCGTGGGGAAGGCGTAGTACAAGCGGAGCCGCCACGGCTCCCGCTCGAGCGCCTCCGCGAGGTCGTCGAGCGGCGCCGGCAGGTCCGCCGGGCCGAGCGTGCGGGCGCACAACAGCACCGCTCCCTTCTCGGATCGGTACGGCAGCAGCGTGCCCAGCCGTGCCCGGGAGGGGGAGCGGTGCGCCATCAGCATGAATCGCGACGGCACGCCGATCCCCGTGGAGGCGAGTTCCACATCCGCCGCGCCCTCCACCGACTGGAAGCGGAAGGCGAGTCCGATCACGTCGGGCGCCCAGTCGGGCAGACCGGCCGATCGTGACGCGCGGGCGACGACCGGCACGTGGCCGGGCGGTGGAACGTCGATCCACGGGATGCCGGAAGAGCCGCGCCGCGGATACCAGCGCAGGTCGCCCTCGAGCAGCACGCCGTGGGCATGGATCGGCCGCGGGCGGCGCACGAGCATGACGGCGCGGAACACCGCCCTGAGCGCGTGACCGGCGATGGTGGAGACGATCGGCTGCACCCCGCCATCCTGCGGCGAGCGCGTTGCGCGCGGCCAGGCGCGGCGGCGATACACAGGGACCGCGGGGCTCCGGTCAGTCGCGCAGGGCCGCCCGTGCGAGGTCGAGCGCGAGCGTGTGGTCGACACCCAGTTCCCGGATGCGGTCGGCGAAGGCGCGCGCGGCCAGTTGCGCCTGCCGTTCGGTCGCGTCGCCGTGGGCGCTCACGAAGGTGCCCGCCCGTCCGCGCGTCTCGATGACCTCGTCGTGTTCGAGTTCGCGGTAGGCGCGGGCGACCGTGTTCGCCGCGATCCCGAGCTCCGCGGCGAGCGCCCGGACCGTCGGCAGTCGCTCCCCGACGGCGAGCGCGCCCGAACGGACGCCCTCGATGACTTGCATGCGTACCTGCTCGTACGGCGGAACGGACGACCCCGTATCGATCGCGATCTTCACGACCGGCACGGTAGCAGCGCGGGGTTAAGGCCTGGTGCGTGAGCGCCTCCCGGTAGCGGACTGGGCGGTGCCGCTACAACTCCTCCATGTTTCCCGACCGTTCCGGGCATGCCTCGACCGGCTCCGGCGTTCTCCCTACCGTGGTGAACGGATGCGGTCTGCCGCACCGGTTCGACGCCATCCGCTTCAGGAAGGAAGAGACATGACCGACACCATCGACCGGCCCCTGGCCGACACCGAGGGTCCGCACGAGACGGACTACCAGAACGCCGAACGCGGGTTCACCGCGTCCGACCAGCTGACCGGCGCGCTGCAGGAGGTGCTCGTCGACCTGATCGAGCTGCACCTGCAGGGCAAGCAGGCGCACTGGAACGTCGTGGGTCCGAACTTCCGCGACCTGCACCGCCAGCTCGACGAGATCGTCGACGCGGCACGCGAGTTCAGCGACGACGTCGCCGAGCGCCTCCGCGCCCTGCACGCCACCCCCGACGGGCGCAGCGGAGAGGTCGCCAAGACGACCACCCTGCCGGAGTACCCGAACGGCGAGGTGAGCACCACCGAGACGGTCGACCTGATCGTCACCCGCCTCGAGGCGGTCGTCGGCACGATGCGTCGTGTGCACGACGACGTCGACGAGGAGGACCCGACCAGCGCAGACCTGCTGCACGCGATCATCCAGTCGCTCGAGCAGTTCGCGTGGATGGTGGGCGCGGAGAACCGCATCCCCTCGCCCCGCAAGTAACAGCCTCAAGCCGGCCCCGCCGCCCGACCGGGTGGCGGGGCCGCGGCGTGCGCGCGGACGGCGTCACGTGATGCTGAGTGCCGGCTGGATGTTCTCTGCGCTGACTTCTTCCCTCAAGGTGGCGAGCGTTGACTCGGCACACTGAGCGAGGAGAGCACACCATGAGCACATCCGACCGAATCCCCGGTGACGGACGCGACGACCGACCTCCGGCGGGCGTCGACCGCTCCGCCGCGAACGCCCCCGGAGCCGCCGACCGCACCACCCCCGCCGTTCCCGTGGGACACGACGAGACGACCGCGGCGCACCGTGACGAGACCGCCGCCCCGGACCGCAACCTGCGCCACGAGGTCGTGGCGCGCGAGAAGGAGGAGTACGGCGGCATCAAGTTCGGCTCCGCGTTCTTCGGCTGGCTCACCGCCACCGGAACCGCCGTGCTGCTGACCGCGCTCGTCGCGGGAGCCGGCGCAGCACTCGGGCTCGGCGCCGTCGAAGACGTCGAGCAGACCGCGCAGGAGAACGCTGAGACCATCGGGCTGATCGGCGCGATCTCGATCCTCGTCATCCTGTTCATCGCCTACTACTGCGGAGGCTACGTCGCGGGCCGGATGGCGCGGTTCAGCGGGGCGAAGCAGGGGCTCGCGGTCTGGCTGTGGGCGATCGTGATCGCCATCGTCGTCGCGATCATCGGCGCCATCGCGGGCGCCCAGTGGAACATCCTGGGCAACCTCAACAGCTTCCCCCGACTGCCGATCAATGAAGGCGCCCTGACGACCACCGGCATCGTGACGCTGGTGCTCACGCTCGTCGTGAGCCTCGTCGGCGCGATCCTCGGCGGTCTCGGCGGCATGCGGTTCCACCGCAAGGTCGACCGCGCCGGCCTCGGCCGCTAGTCGAGAGAGAGACGGCGCCGGCTCCGGATGGGGCCGGCGCCGTCGTCTGCACGCGTCAGTCGTGCGAGCGGTGGATGAGCCGCGACAGCACGATCGCGCTACGGGTGTGATCCACGTTCGGCGCGATCCGCACGCGCTCGAGCGCGTTCTCGAGCGAAGGGATGTCGCGCGATCGCATGTGCACGATCGCATCCGCCGAACCGGTGACCGTGCCGGCGTCGACCACCTCGGGCACACCCGAGAGGATGCGCTTGAGCTCATCGGGCGCGACCGTGCCGCGGCAGAACAGCTCGACGTACGCCTCGGTCGCCATGCCGTCGACGGCCGGGTCGACCTGGATGGTGAAGCTGCGGATGACCCCGTCCGCGACGAGCCGGTCGACACGCCGCTTGACGGCGGAGGCGGACAGTCCGACCTTGTCGCCGATGTCGCCGTACCCGGCCCGGGCGTTCTGACGCAGCAGGTCGATGATTCCGTAGTCCAGACTGTCCATCCGCCCAGCCTACGCTCGAATCGTGCGCACACGGGCATCCGCGCGCCGGATCGGTGCGCCTGACGGCGGGAATCCCCGGATGTGTGCGTGACAGACTGGCGAACATGACGCTCGCCGACGCCACGATGACCGAACCCGCCGCGACGACCCCGCGGCGGGTTCCCACGACGCGCACCGTGCTCATGTGCCGCCCCGACCACTTCACCGTGAGCTACCGGATCAACCCGTGGATGCATCCGGAGGACCCGACCGACACGAGTCTCGCCGTGCGGCAGTGGCAGACGCTGCACGACCTCTACGTCGAGCTCGGCTTCGACGTGCACCTCATCGACCCGGAACCCGGACTGCCCGACATGGTCTACGCGGCGAACGGCGGTTTCGTGCTCGACGGGATCGCCTACGGCGCGAGCTTCACCTACCCCCAGCGCCAGCCCGAGGGGCCGGCCTACATGGACTGGTTCAGAGCGAACGGCTTCGACGTGCGCGAGCCCGCGCACGTGAACGAGGGCGAGGGCGACTTCCTGCTCGTGGGCGACGTCATCCTCGCCGGCACCGGTTTCCGCAGCGCGACGCCGAGCCACGAGGAACTCGCCGCGATCTACGGTCGCGAGGTCGTGAGCCTGACCCTCATCGATCCGCACTTCTACCACCTCGACACCGCGATCGCCGTGCTCGATTCGGCCGGTGGGCCGGACAGTGTCGCGTACCTGCCGAGCGCCTTCGACGAGCGCTCGCTCGAGGTGCTGCGCGAGCGCTACCCCGACGCGATCCTCGTGAACGACGCCGACGCCTCCGTGCTCGGGCTCAACTCGTTCAGCGACGGCTACAACGTGGTCATCGCGGCGCGGGCCGTCGACTTCGAACGGCAGTTGCGCGAGCGCGGATTCAACCCGATCGGCGTCGACCTCTCCGAGTTGCTGCTCGGCGGCGGCGGCGTCAAGTGCTGCACCCTGGAGCTGCGCCGATGAGCACCGTCACCGACGAGACCGCCCTGCTGATCGAGCGCGAGGAGCGTCACCTCGCCCACAACTACCACCCGCTGCCCATCGTCGTCGCCTCCGGCGAGGGTGCGTGGGTGACGGATGTGGCCGGTCGCCGCTACCTCGACTGCCTCGCCGCCTACTCCGCGGTGAACTTCGGCCACGGGCATCCGGCCCTCGTCGCCGCCGCTCGCGATCAGCTCGACCGGATCACCCTCACGAGCCGCGCGTTCCACAACGACCGGCTCGGGGAGTTCGCGGCGGAGCTCGCCGCGCTCGCCGAGAAGGACATGGTGCTTCCCATGAACACGGGAGCCGAGGCGGTCGAGTCGGCGATCAAGGTCGCCCGCGCCTGGGGGTACCGCGTCAAGGGGGTGCCCGCCGGGCAGGCGACGATCATCGTCGCCGACGGCAACTTCCACGGGCGCACCACCACGATCGTGAGCTTCTCGACCGATCCGGAGGCGCGGGGGGACTTCGGTCCGTTCACCCCCGGGTTCGTGCACGTGCCCTACGGCGACGCGGCCGCGCTCGAGGCGGCGATCGACGACACGACCGTCGCGGTGCTGCTCGAGCCGATCCAGGGTGAGGCGGGCATCCTCGTGCCCCCGGCCGGCTACCTGCCCGAGGTGCGCCGCATCACCCGCGAGCGGAACGTGCTCTTCGTCGCGGACGAGATCCAGTCGGGCCTCGGGCGCACCGGCGCGACCTTCGAGTGCGACAACTCGGGCGTCGTGCCCGACCTCTATCTGCTCGGCAAGGCGCTCGGCGGCGGCATCGTGCCGGTGAGCGCCGTCGTCGGAGACGAGAACGTGCTCGGTGTACTGCGCCCCGGCGAGCACGGATCGACCTTCGGCGGCAACCCGCTCGCGGCGGCCGTCGGTCTCGCGGTGGTGCGGATGCTCGCGACCGGCGAGCCTCAGGCCCGCGCCCGCGAGCTCGGGGCGCACCTGCACTCGCGGCTCGAGTCCCTCGTCGGCCGCGGGGTGATCGCGGTGCGCGGCGCGGGACTCTGGGCGGGCATCGACATCGACCCGAGCCTCGGCACCGGGCGCCGCGTGTGCGAGTTGCTCATGCAGCACGGGGTGCTCGCGAAGGACACGCACGGCTCGACGATCCGCCTGGCCCCGCCGATCGTCGTCGAGCGCGACGACCTCGACTGGGCGGTCGACCAGCTCGAGGCGGTGCTCGCCGAACTCGCCGCCTGACCGGGCCAGACCGGGCCCGCCCGCCCCCTCGCGCCCGCTCGCGCATCCGTGAGTTGCGGACTTCTGCGGGAACGAGCGCGCCCGAAACCGCAGAAGTCCGCAACTCGGGCGGGGTCAGGCGCTCTCGATGTCGGAGAACAGGCCGGTGAAGGTCGTTCCCGTGCCGATCAGCAGCGGGAAGAACTCGCCGGCGATCGGGGTCGCCACGGCGGCCGAGGCGTCGTCGTAGCTGTCGAAGTACAGATCGAGCGTGCGGTAGGCCGGCGTGGGGGTGCCGTCCTCCTTCGGCCACACCTTCGCCGCTTCGAGGCGCCGCAGCGCCGGGAGCTGCGCGGCGAGCTCCTGGATGCGCGCATAGGTGATCTCGAACGCGGCCGGGTCGGCGGGGTTGTCGATGATGAGGGTGATCTTCGTGGGCATTTCTGTTCCTTCTCTTCTGGGTGGGTGGTGCGGTTCGGTGGGGATCAGCGGCCGGCGGTCTCGAGCAGGCGCAACCAGATCTCGCTCATGGTCGGATAAGCGGGCACGGCGTGCCACAGGCGGTCGAGGGTGACCTCGCCGGCGATCGCGATCGTGGCGCCGTGCACGAGCTCGGTCACGTCCGGTCCAACGGCGGTGAAGCCGACGATCGTGTTGGTCGCGTCGTCGATGAGGATGCTCGCCCGACCGGTGTAGCCGTCGGCGTGCAGTTGCGCGCCGGCGACCGCGCCGAGGTCGTACTCCACGGGGCGTACCGTGAGTCCCGCCTCGGTGGCGCTCGCGAGCGTGTGCCCGACGGAGACGATCTCGGGGTCGGTGAAGATGACCTGCGGGATCGCGCGCCGATCGGCGGTCACCACGTGACGACCCCAAGGGGCGTCGTCCACGGGGGTGCCGGTCGCGCGGGCGACGATCACATCGCCGGCCGCGCGCGCCTGGTACTTGCCCTGGTGGGTGAGCAGGGCACGCGCGTTCACGTCGCCGGCGGCGTAGAGCCCGTCGACGGGAACGCCATCCGCGTCGAGCACGCGCAGCGTCTCATCGACACGGAGCCACCCGGGGGTGAGCCCGACGTGCTCGAGGCCGAGGTCGCCGGTGTTGGGGCGGCGGCCGGTGGCCACGAGCACCTCGTCGGCGTCGATCACCTCGCCGTCGGCGAGGGCGATGTGCACGCCGGCAGCGTCGCGGTCGACCCGCGCGGGTTCGGCCCCGATCATCACGCGCACTCCGGCCGCCTCGAGGGAGGCGACCACATGCTGCGCGGCGTACGGCTCGACCCGGGGGAGCACGCCGTCGCGGGCGATGAACGTCACGCGGGCGCCGAGCGCGCTGTACGCGGTGGCCATCTCGGTTCCGACGACACCGCCGCCGATGATCGCGAGGTGCTCCGGCAGGCTCATCGCCGAGACGGCTTCGCGGCTCGTCCACGGTGCGGCGTCCGCGAGACCCGGGATGGGCGGGAGGGCGGCGCTCGTGCCGGTGGCGATGACGACCGCGTGCCGTGCGGTGAGCGTCGTCACCTCGCCGTCGGTGCCGGTCACCGTGACCGTGCGGGGAGCGCTGAGCCGCCCGCGGCCGCGCACGAGGGTGATGCCGACGGATTCGAGCCACTCGACCTGTCCGTCGTCGTGCCAATGGGAGGCGAAGCGGTCGCGACGGGCGAGCACGGCCCTCACGTCGAGCGTTCCGGTGATCGCGGCGGCGGCTCCGGGCAGCTGCCGCGCGGCGCGCAGGGCCGCGACGTCGCGCAGGAGTGCCTTGGTGGGCATGCACGCCCAGTAGGAGCACTCGCCCCCGACGAGTTCGGCCTCGACGATCGCCGCGGTGAGCCCGCCCTGCACCACGCGGTCGGCGACGTTCTCGCCGACGGGCCCGGCTCCGATGATGACGACGTCGTACTGCTCGCCGGTCATCGCGCATCCGCCTTCGCGGCGCGCTGCAGGCGGATGGCGGAGATCAGGAAGAAGATGCCGCCGAGGGTGGCATACCCGGCGAGGCTGGCGAGCGACGCGCTCGCGGTGCCGGACTGGGCGATGAACGCCGCCCCGGCGAGTACGGAGATGCCGCCGCTGAGGATCATCGGCCACTGTCCGCCGAGGGACCGGCGGCCGATCGCGACGATGAGCTGCACGGCACCGGCGGTGACCGCCCAGGCGCCCCAGACGACGAGGATCGCGGGCAGGCCGGCACCGAGGGCGACGGCGATGCCGATCGCCGCGAGCAGGCTGAACGCCATGTTGGCGTAGAGCGCCCGTGCGGGCCGCGCGATGCGGGAGGCACGGTGGTCGATGACGGCCGCGACGAGGTCGACGACGGGGTAGAGCACGAGGAGCGTGATGCTCAGTGGGGTGAGCGCCGACGCGGTGACGGCGAGGAGCGCGGCCCACACGACCGCGAATCCGAAGCGCACGAAGTAGAGCGTGCGCAGAGATCGGGCGATGGACGGGGAGGGACGTTCAGTGACTGTCATGGTTCCGTTTCTCGAAGTCGGGCGGGGATGCGTTTCGCGCCACCCGCAGGTAGAATGACTAGTCACTCTACCTGCGACGACCGTACGGGGTATCGCCGGGCGAGCGCAAGTGCCACGGAAAGGGGCCACCTATGATCGAGGCCGTGAAGGTGTCGATGCGCGAACGACTGATCGACGCGGCGACCGAGCTGTTCTATGCCGAAGGCCTGCGCGCCGTGAGCGTCGACAAGGTGATCGAGCGTGCCGGCACGACGAAGGTGACCTTCTACCGTCACTTCAAGAGCAAGGACGAGCTCGTCGTCGCCCACCTCGAGCGCCGGGCTCAGCAGGAGCGCGACGGCATCACGGGGGCGATCGCGCACGCCGAGGGCGATCCGGACCGCGCGTTCCAGCTGATCGCCGAGCAGCTCGGCATCATCGCGTGCGAGCCCGGCTTCCGCGGCTGCCCGTTCATCAACGCCGCGGCCGAATACCCCGACGGCACGAGTGCCGTCCGACGGGCCGTCGATGAGCACCGGGCGTGGTGCAAGGCCGCCTTCGCCGAGATCGTCGCCCCGCTCGACCTGCCCGACGCTGCCGGAGTGGCCGACGATCTCATGCTCATCCGAGACGGGGCCATGGTCGCCGGATACCTCGACGATCAAGACGCCCTTGCAGCATCCTTCCTGCGCAGCACTCGCGCGGTGACCCGGCGGGCCTGACCGCGTAGCGCTTGACCGTGTGGCGGGGACAGGGTCTTCACTGGAGGGGCAGGAAAGAGGAGTCGCGCACATGGCATGGAGCACGCGGGAGATCGCCGACCTGGCGGGCACGACGGTGAACACCGTGCGCCACTACCACCGGCTGGGGCTGCTCGAAGAGCCGGATCGGATGTCGAACGGGTACAAGCAGTACGAGGTGCGGCATCTCGTGCGGCTGCTGCAGATCCGACGCCTGCGCGACCTCGACGTGCCCCTCGATCAGATCGAGCTGGCCGGGCAGACCGGGGATCGCTCGAGGGAGGCGCTGCAGGCCGTCGACGCCGATCTCGCGGCGAGCATCGAACGACTGCAGCGCGCCCGTGCCGAGGTCCGCGCCATCCTGCAGGGCACCACGCTCACCGACCTGCCGGCGGGTTTCGAGGATGTCGGCTCCAAGCTGACCCGCACCGATCGTTCGCTCATGCTCATCTACTCCCAGCTCTACGACGAGGAGGCGATGAGCGACCTGCGCCGGATGCTCGAGGACGACGATCACTCCACCGCGGAGGAGTTCGACCAGCTGGATCCGGACGCCGACGAGGAGACACGCCGCAACCTGGCGGAACGGTACGGCGCCTCCATGGCGCGGAACCTCGCCGACTACCCCTGGCTCACCGATCCGACCGCGCACCTGCAGAAGAGTCCGAAGATCACGCAGGAGACCTTCATCGCCGCGGTGCAGGCGCTGCACAATCCGGCCCAGCTCGACGTGATGGGACGCGCGGGCGTGATCGCGGCGCGGATGTACGAGCAGGCGCGCGCCGAAGCGGCCGAGGCCCGCGATCCTGAAGCGGAGTGAGTCGGATTCCGCCCACGGCGATCAGCGCACTCGACCGCTTGACCCTGTGGTGAGAACACGGCTTTGACTGCTCCGCATACGGCGATCCGCGCCGTCGAAGGAGCAGTCAGTCATGTCATCCACCCCGTACCCCTACGAGGGGATCCGCGAATTCATCGCCCAGCTGCCGGAGTTCGTGCAGCCGATCGTCGTCGCCGGCGCGGGCATGATCCCCTACGTCGAGGGCGAGGGCTCCGCGGCCCTCGGCATCCTCGTCGGCATCCATCCGATCGTCGCCGCGGTCGCGGGGGCGACCGGCAACTTCCTCAGCGTGCTGCTCGTCGTGCTGCTCAGTTCCCGGATGCGCGAGTCGGTCGTCGCACGCCGGGCGGCCGCCCGCCAGGCGACCGCCGACGGTGCCACCTCGACCCTCGTCGAGGATCGGCCCGAACAGGGCGCGAGCGACAAGCCGACGCGTCGCGCGAAGGGGCAGAAGCGACTCGGCGTCTGGCTCACGCGTTTCGGCGTGCCCGGCGCGAGCATTCTCGCCCCCCTCGCCCTGCCGACCCAGCTGACCGCGGCGTTCTTCGTCGGCGCCGGCGTGCCCAAGCGCTGGGTGCTGCTCTGGCAGGCCATCGCGATCGTGCTCTGGACCGGGCTCATCGCCGCGGCCGCCCTCGGTCTCGTCAACCTGCTGGGCTGGGCGTGACAACCTACGGACCGTAGGTCGGCGCCTAATGGGTATAGGCTGAGGCCATGAGCCGCAGTCCCCTCACCCGCGAGACAGTGATCGCCGACGCCGCGGCGCTCGCCGACGAGGCGGGATTCGATGAGGTCACGCTTTCCGCCGTCGCACGCCGACTCGGTGTGCAGGCGCCGAGTCTCTACTCGCACGTGCGAGATCTCGCCGCCTTGCGCGACGGGATCTCCGCACTCGCGCTCGCCGAACTCGGGCGGCGCGTCGCCCTCGCCATCGGCGGGCGATCCGGCCGGGCGGCCCTGCGGGGTCTCGCCGACGCCCACCGCGGGCTCGCGCGCGACCGACCTGGCCTCTGGCGCTCCCTCCAGCGCCGCGTGGGCGCGTCCGTCGCCGCGGCACCCGAAGCCCGCACCCTCGTGGCGCTCAACGACGCCGTGCTCGACGGCTACGGGCTGCCGCAGCGTGAGCACGTGCATGCCACGCGGATGATCGGCAGCGTGGTCAACGGATTCCTGGCGCTCGAGAGCACCGGCAGTTTCGACCACAGCGATCCCGCCCCCGACGTCTCGTGGGCGCGGATCCTCGACGCGCTCGATGCGCTCCTGCGCGAGTGGCCGTCGACCGAGCCCACGGCGGAGGACCCCCATGCGTGACATCCCCATCGTGCCGGCGCTCGTGCGCGGCGCTGCGGAACTCGAGGCCACCGACCGCGGCGTGCGCCCGCACCGGCTACCGCGTGCCGTGCGCGAGCGGTTCCCCGATCCGCAGCTGCTCATGGTGGAGGCCCAGCCTTCGGGCGTGCGTGTCGCCTTCATCACGGACTCCGACGCGGTCGAGCTCGTCGTCCACGCGACGCGCGTCGCCTACCGCGGCGTGGACCGTCCCCGAGGGGCGGTCGACCTGACTGTCGACGGCGTGCCCGTGGCGTCGTCGCAGCTCACCGGTGGCGACCGCATCGAGACCGATCTGAGCACGGGCGTCAACGAGTTCATCCCGGGCCCGGCGCACGTCGCCACGTTCGACGGGCTCGGCTCGGGTGAGAAGACCGTGGAGTTGTGGCTGCCGCACAACGAGTCGGTCGAGCTCGTCGCGCTGCGCAGCGCCGCCCCGGTGCGGCCGCGCGCCGCAGGTCGCCTGTGGCTGCACCACGGCAGCTCGATCAGCCACGGGTCGAACGCCGCGACCCCGACGCAGATCTGGCCCGCCGTCGCGTCGCGCCTCGGCGGCGTCGAGCTGCAGAACCTGGGGTTCGGGGGCAGCGCCCTCGTCGACCCGTTCACGGCCCGCGTGATGCGGGACTCGCCGGCAGACCTGATCAGCGTGAAGCTCGGCATCAACGTCGTCAACCTCGACGGCATGCGGCTGCGCACGTTCGTGCCCGCCGTGCACGGGTTCCTCGACACCATCCGCGACGGGCACCCCACGACGCCGTTGCTCGTCGTCTCGCCGATCCTGGCGCCGATCCACGAGGACACCCCCGGGCCGGGAGCGGTCGATCCGGCGAGTCTCGGCGGCGGTCAGGTCGCGTTCACGGCGACCGGCACCCCGGGCGACACGGCACTCGGGCGGCTCACGCTGCGCGTCATCCGCGAGGCCCTCGCACGGGTCGTCGAGGATCGCCGGCGGGACGACCCGAACCTGCACTACCTCGACGGCACGGAGCTCTACGGCGAGGCCGATGCGGCGGTGCATCCGCTGCCCGATCGGCTGCACCCCGACACGGTCACCCACCGGCTCATCGGGGAACGGGTCGCCGAGCACGCATTCGGGCCCGCGGGTCCGTTCGCGGCGCGCTGACGGGTCAGACGGATGCGGTGCGAGAGCGCCAGAGCAACCAGGCGAAGTACGGGGCTCCGACGAGGGCGGTGACGAGCCCGGCCGGCAGCTGTCCTGGGGCGATGACCGTGCGCCCGATCGTGTCGGCGAAGCACACGAGCGCGCCGCCGAGCAGTGCCGCCGTCGGCAGCACGCGCGAGTGGCGGCCGCCGACGAGCGCCCGCGCCGCGTGCGGGGCGACGAGTCCGACGAACGAGATCACGCCGAGCGACCCCACCGTGGTCGCGGTGAGCAGCACCGCGAGCGACAGCAGGGCGAGCCGACTCGAGGGGAGCCGCACACCGAGCAGTCGCGGGGTGTCGTCGTCGAGGGAGAGCAGGTCGAGCCGGCGCGCGAGCACCACGAGCAGCGGCACGGCGATCGCGATCGACAGCACGAGTGGCAGCAGCGACGGGAACGTGCGCCCGTAAGTCGAGCCCGACAGCCAGGTGAGGGCCTTCGTCTCGTTGAACGGGTCGGTGAGCACGATCACCATGCTGATCGCGTTGAGCAGCGCGGCAGACACCCCGATACCGATGAGCACGAGCCGGTTCTGCTGCAGCCCACCGCGGGCGGCGAGGCCGAAGACGAGCGTCGCGGCGGCGGCGGAGCCGAGCAGCGCCGAGCCCGTGACCGCCCACGCGCTCGCGAGTGGCACGGCGGTGAGCACGGCGATCGCGGCGAGCCCGCCACCGCCCGCGACGCCGAGGATGCCCGGCTCGGCGAGGGCGTTGCGGCTCACCGCCTGCACGATGGCCCCCGCGAACGCGAGCGCGGCCCCGCCGAGCAGCGCCGCGAGCACCCGGGGCACCCGGGTGTTGAGGATGAACTGGGTGGTGTCGCCGGCGCGACCGGCGATCCAATTCGCGACGTCGCCGAGCAGCAGTTTCGCGTCGCCGAGCAGCACGGCCGCGACGAGCACGGCGACGGTGACGACGACGAGCACGCCGACGGCGGTGAGGAAGCCCGCGCGGGAGCGCACCCGGGCGAGCGAGGCGCCGGTCTCCACGGAACCGGAATCGCGCACGCGGAACGCGATCGCCACGAGGAACACCGCGCCGAGCAACGTCGTCACGACGCCCGTCGGCACCTCCACGCCGGCCTGAGCGCCGAGCAGCGCCCGCACCACCACATCCGCCCCGAGCACGATGACGACGCCGATCGCGGCGGACATCGGCACGAGCGCCCGGTGCTTGGCGAGGCCCCGGATGCGGGCGGCGAGCAGGCGGGTGATCGCGGGCGCCGCGAGGCCGACGAACCCGACCGGTCCGGCGACCGTGACGGCGGCGGCGCTCAGCAGCACGGCGACGACGACGGCCGCCACGCGGGTGCCGCGCGGATCGACGCCGACCGAGCGCGCGGCGTCGTCGCC
This sequence comes from Diaminobutyricimonas aerilata, assembly GCF_002797715.1. Classification (NCBI taxonomy): domain Bacteria; kingdom Bacillati; phylum Actinomycetota; class Actinomycetes; order Micrococcales; family Microbacteriaceae; genus Diaminobutyricimonas; species Diaminobutyricimonas aerilata. The sequence goes on from NZ_PGFF01000001.1 coordinate 127,410, forward strand.
GAGCCCGAGGATGTCGAGGCGACGGCCGAGCAACAGCAACAGCACGACACCGACGGCGACGACCGGCGCCATCTGGGTGACCGAGGTGAGGCCGATCTGCGCGAGGTTGCCCTGTCCCCACGCGTACAGGCCCGAGGTCTCCTGCGCGAACAGCAGCAGGAGGGTGCTCGTCACGGCGTGCGTGCCGAGCGCGATCGCCGAACCGGCGAGCACGAGCCGCACCGGTCCGCTGCCGCCACCGGAGACGGCGAGCACGAGTGCGGCGGCGGCGAGCCCGCCGACGAAGGCGACGAGCGCCGAGGGCAGCACGGGGATGCTGAGCCCGAACGCGGCGACGGCGACGACGGCGAGGTGCGCCCCCGCGTTCACAGCGAGCGTGTCGGGCGACGCGAGCGGGTTGCGCGACGCGGACTGCATCGCGGCGCCGGCTGCGCCGAGCGCGACACCGACCACCAGGCCGGCGAGCAGTCGCGGGATGCGCGAGGCGATGAGCACGTCGGCCGACTGGTCGACGCCGGCTCCGGTGAGCAGCGCCCACAGCTCGGCCAGCCCGACGGCGGCGGTGCCCTGCGTGAGATGCACCGCCGCCATCACCGGCAGGAGCACGGCGACGCCCAGGATGAGCGCCGGCAGTCCCCAGCCGACCCGGGAGCGGGTGAGGGTCACCGTCAGGCGTTGACCGCGGCGACGACCGCGTCGATGTACTGGATCATCGCCTTGGGGCCACCGAACATCCAGATGCCGTCGGGCAGGCGGTGCACGTCGCCGGACTGCACGAAGGGCAGCGACTCCCACACCGCGTTGCCGGCGAGGCTCGTGAAGGGATCCGTCTCGGCGCTCGAGGTGATGTAGAGGAACTTCGTGTCGCCGAGCGCGGTGAGGCCCTCGACATCGGTGCTGCCGAGACCGTAGGCGGGGTCGCCCTCGATCTCCCACGGGGTGGTGAACCCGAGCTCCTCGTTGATGGCGGCGAGCTGTGACCCGGAGACGAACGGGCGGATCGTGACCTGCCCGCCGGTCATCCAGCCGTCGGCGAAGGCGAGCGGCGTTCCGGTGAGCCCGGCCTCCTCGATCGCCGCGGCACCGTCGGTGAGGGCGGCATCGAACTCAGCGAGCAGCTCCTCCGCGGCATCCTCGGTGCCGGTCGCCTCGGCGACGAGCTCAACGTTCTCGCGCAGCCGGTCGAGGGGCCGCTCGAGCTCGGCGCTCTGCACGACCAGCACGGGCACGAACTCCTCGAGCTGCTGGATCGCCGTCTCGGGCAGGTCGGTCGTCGCCACGACGAGGTCGGGGTTGAGCGACGCCACGGTGTCCATGCTCGGCTCGCCGCGCGTGCCGATGTCGGTCGCGTCGTCGCCGATCGGCGCCGCCGTGTCCCACGTGTTGTAGCCGTCGATGTCGGCGACCCCGACCGGCTCGACGCCGAGAGCCGCGAGGTATTCGGTGACGTTCCACTCGGTGGAGACCACGCGCTGCGCCGGGCCGTCGAGTTCGACCTCGACGCCACGGGCATCCGTCACCGTCAGGGTCGCGCCGGACTCCTCGCCCGCGGGCGCCTCGGTGGTGCCGCACGCGGTCAGCGCGAGGAGGGCGGTCAGGGCGACGAGGGGGGTGGCTCCGCGGAGTCTCATGCGGCAGGGGTCCTTTCGGGGCGGATGTGGTGGCGGCCGATCGCGCGGGTGCGGATGCCGCCGGTGAAGGGGTCGGTGTCGACGTCGATGCGGATGCCGTAGACGTCGGTGAGGCGCTGGGACTCGAGCACGTCGCCGGGAGCGCCCGCGGCGACGATGTCGCCGCGGGAGAGCAGCACGAGATGGTCGGCGACCGCGGCCGCCTGGTCGAGGTCGTGCAGCACGACGCCGATGGTGACGGCGTGCTCGTCGGCGAGCTCGCGCATCAGGTCGAGGATCTCGACCTGGTAGCGCAGGTCGAGGTAGGTGGTCGGTTCGTCGAGCAGCAGTACCCCGGTCTCCTGCGCGAGGCAGCTCGCGAGCCACACCCGCTGCAGCTGACCGCCGGAGAGCCGGTCGACCGGGCGGTCGGCGAAGTCGGCGACCCCGGTCACGTCCATGGCGTGGGCGATGGCGGCCGCGCCCTCGGGGTCGGCGCTGCGGAAACGCCCGCGGTGGGGGTGGCGGCCGAACTCGACGACGTCCTGCACGGTGATGCCGCCCGGGGTCGGGCGGCTCTGGGCGAGCAGGGTGATGGTGCGCGCGAACTCGGGTCGGGTGAGGGTCGAGACGTCGGTGCCGTCGTCGAGCAGGATGCGGCCCGAGCGGGGAGGGTGCAGGCGGGCGAGGGAGCGCAGCAGGGTGCTCTTGCCGCTCCCGTTCGGGCCGACGAGCGCGGTCACTCGTGCGACGGGCAGCGTGATGCTCGCGTCGCGCACCACCTCGTCCGAGCCGTAGGCGAGGGAGAGGTGGTCGCCGCGCACGCCGTGGGGCAGCCGGTCGGAGGTCACGGTCGAGGAGCTTAGCTTAGGCTTACCTCACTTGTCGAAACCATGTCGGTCCGGAGGGCTGCGACGCGGCTGGCAGCTGCCCGCGGCCTCGGTGTGAGAAGCCCCGACGAGGCGGGCCCGGTCGTAGCGTCGCCTCATGACGAACGACAACGAGCGCACCCACACCGACACCATGAGCGACTCCGGACTGCCCCAGGACGAGCCCCTCGCGCAGGACGCGGCCTCCGCCGCGCAGGTCGACACCGTCGACGAGGAGGGCACGAGCGACGCGAGCCCGGCGAGCGACCCCGACGCCGGGGCCGACGTGCCGGCCGATCCGGCGACCGGGATGCCGGCCACGACCGCCGTGTACCAACAGGGGTCGTGAGCCGGGGCGATCGGCCTAGTCTGGTCGCGTGCTGACTCCGGAGCTGCTCGACCGCATCCGTTCTCGTGCCGCCGGCTACGACCGCGACAACGCGTTCTTCTGGGAGGACCTCGACGAGCTCCGCGCGGCCGGATACCTCGCGCCGCGTCCGCTGCTGCAGGTCGCGCGGGAGCAGCGGCTGCTCGCCGCCCACGCGCCGGCGACCGCACTCGGCATCAACATGCACCTCGTGTGGGTCGGCGTCGCGCGCGTGCTCGCGGAGCGCGGGGACGACTCGCTGGTGTGGCTGCTCGAGGAGGCGGAGGCGGGGGAGCTGTTCGCGTTCGGCAACAGCGAGCCCGGCAACGACGCGGTGCTCTTCGACTCGCTCACGCGGGCGGAACCGCGGCCGGACGGCGGCTACGCGTTCACCGGCACGAAGATCTTCACATCGCTCTCACCCGCGTGGACGCGCCTCGGGGTCTTCGGCCGCGACGGTGACCGCCTCGTGCACGGGTTCCTCACGCGCGACACGCCGGGCTGGCGCTCGCTCGACGACTGGGACACCCTCGGGCAGCGCGCGACCCAGAGTCACACCACCGTGCTCGAGGGCGCGGTCGTGCCGGCGGAGCGGATCGCGCGCATCCTGCCGGTCGGACCGAGCGCCGACCCGTTCGTGTTCGGGATCTTCGCCAACTTCCTGCTGCTCATCGGCTCCGTCTACGCGGGCATCGCCGACCGGGCGCTCGAACTCGCGGTCGAGGCAGCGCAGCGGCGCACCTCGCACAAAAACGACGGCGCCTCCTACGCGGTCGACCCCGACATCCGCTGGCGCATCGCGGACGCCGCGCTCGCCCTCGACGCGCTCGCCCCGCAGCTCGAGACGCTCGCCGCGGACGTCGACGGGGTGGTCGACCGCGGCGCCGACTGGTTCCGTCAGCTGACGGGCGCCAAGCACCGCGCCACGGAGACCGCGCGGCACGTCGTCGACCAGGCGATGCGCGTCGCAGGCGGGGGTGGCTACCGCTCCTCGAGCGAGCTCGCCCGCCTGCAGCGCGACGTGCTCGCGGGTATCTACCACCCGTCGGACACCGAGTCGGTGCACGCGACCGTCGCCGCGAACCTGCTCGGGCCGCTGCCCTGAGCCGGCCGGCGTCACACGGTTACGGTGTGTGACGCCTCGCCTGGTGACTCGGCCGCGGTGTTCGTAACGTGGCAGCACGCATCCGGACCTCCCGGTTGCCGCGACCAGACGAGGCGAGCATGACGAACCGTTCGAGCACCCGGGCCACCACGGCACGATGCGAGCACGGCGCGATGTGCGAGCACACCGATGCGGGGCACGCGGCGTCCCCCATGCGCGTCCGTCTCGCCTCCGCCACGCCGAGCCGCTGGCGTGACGCCACGGTCGAGCAGGTCACGGCCGGCGGATGGATCGCGCTCGCGCTCCTCGACGGCGGACGGGTCTGGGCCTGGCACCACGCGGCGCTCGCGCTGCAGCCCGGCGCCCCGGTCGCGCTGCACGCCGACTACGACGTGCTCGCCACCGGCGACGCGCGGGTGAGCGTGCTGCGGGCACCCGAGGTCGGCTGACCGCGTCGTCGCTCTCTGAGCTCGCCGCGCCCTGAGCTTGACGCGCCCTGAGCTTGTCGCGCCCTGAGCTTGTCGCGCCCTGAGCTTGTCGAAGGGTGCACCCGTGCCGCGGGCGTCGCTTCGACAGGCTCAGCGACCGGGCCGTTCGCTCCCTGAGCTTGTCGAAGGGCGCACCCGTTCCGCGGGCGTCGCTTCGACAGGCTCAGCGACCGGGCTCAGCGGCCGGAGTGGCTCATCCCATCGACATGGCGGCGCGCATCGACGCCATCATGTCGTCCATCGCCTCGGCGGCGGTGCGGCAGGCCTGAGCGCACAGCTTGCAGTGCTCGTGCATGTCGGCGTGCTTCTCGCACTCCTCGGCGCACGCGGTCATCATCGTCATCGTCGCCTGCATCATCGCCATCATCGACTGCATCTCGAAGCCGCTCGGCCGCAGCATCATCCGCATCATGGCGGAGCTGACATCCGCGCAGTTCATGCACATCGAGGCGCACATCGCCATGCCGGCCTCGGCGTCGCCGTCGGCGCACATGACGCACGCCTGCTCGGCGGCGGTGAGCGTCTCCATACAGCGCTGCATCATGTCCATGTCCATGCCCTGCATGGACCGCATGCGGTCGCCCATCATCTCGTTCATCATCATGGTGATTCCGTCCGTTCCGGGGGCCGCCGTGCGCGGTCCGGTACTCGCGCATCCACGGGGCCCGTCGGCGCCATGCTACGACCGCGCCGTCCCGCGGTGCGGGACGCCTCACGCGACTCCCAGCGACGCGGGCGCCGCGCCCCGTCGCATCCCGGTTTCCCGTCGCAAACTGCGGGTGCGCCCGCCCGTCACCCGCACTTCGCGACGGGAACTCGCCCGCCGCCGGCGCCGATCGGGCCCGCGCGGCGGTTTCCCGTCAGTAGTGGCCCTTATGGCGTGTCCGTAAGGGCATCTACTGACGGGAAACCGACCGCGAGTCGCCGCCGACTCATGGCCGCCGCGATCCCACCCGCGGCATCCGCGTGGTCGGTTCCCCGTCGCGGATCGCGGGCGCCGCGCCCGGCCGCATCTCGGTTTCCCGTCGCAAACTGCGGGTGCGCCCGCTCGTCACCCGCATTTGGCGACGGGAAATCGCCCGCCGCCGGTGCCGATCGGGCCCGCGCGGCGGTTTCCCGTCAGTAGTGGCCCTTATGGCGCGTCCGAAAGGGCACCTACTGACGGGAAACCGACCGGCAGGCGGATCAGCGCCCGACGCGCGGTGCGTCAGACGCGCCGAGTGTCCGAAGTGCGGTGCGTCAGGCGAGCGTGCTCGACTCCGCGCGCTGCCGCGGCGCGAGGCGCTGGAGCTGCGTCACGTGGCCGGGCTCGAGCTCCTCGAGCGACGCGACGCCGAGGAGGCGCATCGTGCGGGAGATCTGCCCCGAAAGGATCGTGATCGCGCGGTCGACGCCCTCGCGTCCGCCGGCCATGAGCCCGTAGAGATACGCGCGTCCGATCATCGTGAAGCGCGCGCCGAGGGCGACGGATGCCACGATGTCGGCGCCGGACATGATGCCGGTGTCGAGGTGCACCTCGGTGCGGTCGCCGACCTCGCGCACCACATCCGGAAGCAGGTGGAAGGGGATGGGCGCGCGGTCGAGCTGACGTCCGCCGTGGTTCGAGAGGGTGATGCCGTCGACGCCGAGGTCGGCGAGCCGCACGGCGTCGGCGACGGTCTGCACGCCCTTGACGACGACCTTGCCGGGCCATTGGTCGCGGATCCAGCGCAGGTCGTCGTAGGTGACGGTCGGGTCGAACATCGAGTCGAGCAGCTGCGCCACGGTGCCCGACCAGCGGTCGAGGCTCGCGAACGCGAGCGGCTCGGTCGTGAGGAAGTCGATCCACCATTGCGGACGCGGGAGCGCGTTGATCACCGTCGCCGGGGTGAGCGTCGGCGGGATGGTCATGCCGTTGCGGGTGTCGCGCAGGCGGGCACCGGCGACGGGCACGTCGACGGTGACGAGCAGCGTGTCGAACCCGGCCTTCGCGGCGCGGTCCACGAGCGCCATCGAGCGGTCGCGGTCCTTCCACATGTACAGCTGGAACCAGTTGCGTCCGGTCGGGCCGCCCGCCGCGGCGACGTCCTCGATCGAGCTCGTGCCCATCGTCGACAGGGCGAAGGGGATGCCCGCGGCGGCCGCGGCGGACGCCCCGGCGATCTCGCCCTCGGTCTGCATCATGCGGGTGAAGCCGGTGGGGCCGATGCCGAACGGCAGCTCGACGCGCTTGCCGAGCACGTCCCATCCGGTGTCGACGTGCGACACGTCGCGCAGGATCGCCGGGTGGAACTCGATGTCCTCGAACGCCTGGCGTGCCCGCGCGAGGCTGATCTCGGCCTCGGCGGCGCCTTCGGTGTAGTCGAACGCGGCCTTCGGAGTGCGGCGCTTCGCGATCGCGCGCAGGTCGGCGATCGTGAGCGCGGACTGCAGTCGTCGCTTCTTCGCGTCGAGCGTCGGCGCCTTGAAACGCATGAGCGGGGCGAGATCGCGCGGGCTGGGGATGCGGCGCTGCACCATGGGGGCTCCTCGGAACGTGTGGTCAGACCACACGAGTGTACGACAGCATCCGGGCGGATGCGACCCGCCGGACGCTGTCCGACGGCTGAGCGCTTGCCGTGAGCGGCGAGGCGGTGCCGCCCACGGCACCGAACCTGGACCGGACACCGCACCCGAGAAACCGGAGAGAAACATGGACCAGACCCTCACCGCCGTCGCGCTCAACTGCACGCTCAAGCCGTCGCCGGCCGAATCGAGCACCGACGTGCTCGCCGGGCAGCTCATCGCCGAGTTGGCGCACCACGGGGTGACCACCTCGTCGTTCCGCGTCGTCGACTACGACGTGAAGCCCGGCGTCGAGGCCGACATGGGTGACGGCGACCAGTGGCCGCAGATCCGCGAGCAGGTGCTCGCCGCCGACATCCTCGTGCTCGCGACCCCGACGTGGATGGGGCACATGACGAGCATCGCCCAGCGGGTGCTCGAACGACTGGATGCGGAACTCTCGGAGCAGGACGACCTCGGCCGCCCGATCCTGTTCGACAAGGTCGCGTGCGCGGTCATCGTCGGCAACGAGGACGGCGCACACCAGATCAGCGCGGAACTCTTCCAGGCGCTCAACGACGTCGGCTTCACGATCCCCGCTCAGGGCGTCACCTACTGGAACGGCGAGGCGATGGGCAGCATCGACTACAAGGACCTCGACGAGACCCCCGAGCAGGTCGCGACGACGACCAAATCGGTCGCGGCGTACGTGGCGCACCTGGCCCGGGTCACCAAGCAGAACCCGTATCCCGCAGTCTCCTGACCCTCAGCGCCGGGCTCGTAGAACGGCTGGTCCGTCTCTCGGGTCTCGGGCCACTAGAGGCGTTCCCACGTGACAGACGTGGGCGCGAACTCGGCGCGCCCGGCGGTGGAGGTGTCGACCAGGACTCTGGCTAGCGCGTGCGCCTCGAGTATCGTTCGCACCTCGTCCGGTAGTCGGAGCCGGACGTGGACCCCGTCCGACTCCTCAGTGAAGCGGATGCGGATGCCACCTCCAGGCACTCGTCTGGTCACATCGCCGAGGTCCTCTGCGCCAGGTGACGCCACGTACACGATCAAGCCGGAGAACGTCAGGCTTCCGCGTCCGAGAAGGTCGGTATCGAAGTGCATCTCGAACGCCTCGTCGTCGGGTTCCCACCGCAGGCGCGGTCGTCCCGGCACGTCATGGAGCAGCGTCACCGTGACTTCGGACGAGCCACTCGTGACGAGTTCCAGCATCGGTGTTCAGTCCCCGTCGAGTAGGTGATGCACCTTCTTGATACGGAGAGTATCCGGCGGCCGCTTACTACCGCCTCACCGCCGGCCCGCCGCGGCGGTTGGGCGGTTCCGTGTTCGGTAGGTTCGCACCATGCGCTCGCACGAACTCGTGCTCGACTGGGTCGAGCGGCGGCTCGCCGCGCGCGACCTCGTGCTCGGCGGACGGCTGCCCGGCGAGCGGGCGCTCGCCGAAGAGCTCGGCGTCTCGCGCACCGCGGTGCGTGAAGGACTGCGCGTGCTCGAGGCGATGGGGGTGGTGCGTTCGGCCGTCGGATCCGGGCCCACCTCGGGCACCGTCGTCGTGGCGGAGCCGTCGGTGGCCCTCGGCTCCGCGCTGCGGCTGCACCTCGCGACCGAGCACCTCCACGCGACCGACGTCGTGCAGACGCGCGTGCTGCTCGAGACCTGGGCGGCGGAACACGCCGACCCGCACGATGCGAGTCTCGACGCGGCCGCCGCCCTGCTCGGCGAGATGGATGACGAGACGCTCGCCCCGGCGGAGTTCCTCGACCGCGACGCCGCCTTCCACGTCGCCGTCGCCGCGTCGGCCGGTAACCCGCTCATCGGCGCCATGATGGCGTCGATCCGTCACGCCGTGCGCGACTACACGCTCGCCGCGGCCGAGCGCCTCCCCGACTGGAACGCGACCGCCGCCCGTCTGCGCCGGGAGCACCGCGGCATCCTCGAGGCCCTGCGTGCGGGCGACGGGCCCGGCGCATCCGCCGCGCTCCGCGCCCACATCGAGGGCTACTACGGGGAGGCCCGCTAGCGGCTGCCGCGGCGCGATTCTCGTCCGGGCAGGGAAATGTCGGCTTGCGTGCGACCTCCGCCGCGCATCCTTCCGCTTGCGCGCGTGATGACCCCGGCGCGAAGGAATGTGGATGGCGGGACCGCCGCGCCCCTCCAGCTCGGCGAAGGCCCGTCGTGCGACCCGCTTCGACAGGCTCAGCGACCGACACGGTCGCCGCGCCCGTGGGGGCTCAGCGACTGAGGCGCCGCCATCGCCGGGCCGCGAGCGGCAGGAAGACGGCGGTCAGCGCGATCGGCACGACGATCGCGAGCGCGGACGCGTTGTCGGCGAACCAGGATGCTCCGCCGCCGGCCTGCTCGCCCAGCAGTCCGCGCACGGCGGTGACCGTCTGCGAGAGCGGGTTCGCGTCGGCGATGACGCCGAGCCACGAGGGCATGGTCGCCGTGTCGACGAACACGCTGGAGAGGAACAGCAGGGGCCACACGAGCACTTGGATCGCGTTCACCGCCTCCTGGTTCCGCACCCGGAGGCCGAGGTAGGCACCGATCCAGAGCATCGCGATCCGCAGCAGGATGAGCAACCCGAGCGCAGCGGCGGCGGCGTGCACGGGCGCGTCCGGGCGCCATCCGAGCAGGAGGCCCGTGGCGGCGACGAGCGTGAGGCCGACGAGGCTGTTCAACAGGTCGGCGACGCACCGGCCGGCGATCACCGCGGCCCCGCTCATCGGCAGCGACCGGAATCGATCGGTGATGCCGCTCGACACATCCGCGAGCATCGCGGTCATGGTGCCCTCGAGCCCGAAGAACATCGTCATGGCGAGCACTCCGGGCATGACGAAGTCGAGGTAAGAGGCCCCCGCGGGTGCGCCGATCGCGCCGCCGAGCAGTCCGACGAAGATCAGCATGATCATCACCGGGAAGAACCAGCCGAACGCCATCACGCCCGGTCGGTTGCGCCAGTGCAGCAGTTCGCGAGCCGTCACGGTGGCGGTATCGGCGATGAACCAGCGCACGGGTCGAGCGGCGGATGCGGCGGGGGATGCGGTGGTGGCGGTCACGCGGGCACTCCTTCGGTTCGGGTGGTGGGGTTCGACGTCGCCGTGGTCCCGGTCAGGGAGAGGAAGACGTCGTCGAGGGTCGGGGTGCGGATGGCGAGGTCGGCGACCCGGATGCGCGAGTCGGCCAGCACGGCGGCGAGCCCGAGCACCGCCTCGCCGCGGTCGGCGACCGGCACGTGCACGCGGCCGTCCGCGCTGCGGACGGGACCGGTCGCCCAACGCTCGGCGTGCCGGGTGACGGCGGGGATCTCGGCCGGGTCCTGCGGCACCAGTTCGAGCGTGTCGTCGCCGACCCGCTTCTTCAGTTCGCCGGGTGTGCCGGCGGCGACCACCCGTCCGTGCGCGACGAGGGAGATGCGGTCGGCGAGTTGGTCGGCCTCCTCGAGGTACTGAGTGGTGAGCAGCACCGTCGTGCCGCCGGCGACGAGGGTGCGCACGGCATCCCACACCTCGCGTCGTCCGCCCGGGTCGAGTCCGGTCGTCGGCTCGTCGACGAACAACACCTGCGGGGCGACGAGCAGGCTGACCGCGAGATCGAGCCGTCGGCGCATGCCGCCGGAGTAGGCGCTCACCGGCTTGCGGCCGGTGTCGGCGAGCGCGAACCGTTCGAGCATCTCGTCCGCCCGGCGGCGCGAGTCCGCGGGGGAGAGCCTGCTGAGTCGACCGAATAGCACGAGGTTCTGCCGGCCGGTGAGTTGCTCATCGAGGGCCGCGTACTGCCCGACCAGTCCGATGCGCCGGCGCACTTCCGCGCCCTCCCGCGCCACGTCGTGCCCGGCGACCCGCACGGTGCCGGAGTCGGCGGCGAGGAGGGAGGTCATGACGCGCACCGCGGTGGTCTTGCCCGCGCCGTTCGGCCCGAGCAACCCGTGCACGGTGCCGTGCGGCACCTCGAGGTCGAACCCGTCGAGCGCCGGGGGGTCGTCCGGCGCGGCTGAGGGATACCGCTTGACCACTCCGTCGGCGACGATCGCGGCCTGCGTGCTGGTCGAGGTCATGGATCTCCTTCGTATGCCGTACCGTACGGCGTACGAGAACCGTAGAGTACGGTGTACGAAAACGCAAGAGGCGGCGCGGAAGGGGCGGGAATGGCGAGACGAACGAGCGCCGCGGACCTCACGCGCAGCATCTACCTGCTGTGGGGGCACCACCCCAACGCCGGACGATCCGGGCTGACCGTCGAACGCATCGTCCGGGCCGGCGTCGAGCTCGCCGACGCGGACGGGCTCGATGCGGTGTCGATGCGCAAGGTCGCCGAGCGCCTGGGCGTCGGCGCCATGTCGCTCTACGGCCACGTGCCCGGCAAAGACGACCTGACCGCGCTCATGCTCGACGCCGTGTTCGCCGAGCTCTACGGCGACGACGTCGAGGAGCCGTCACGGGCCGGCGACTGGCGCGCGGCCATGCGTCATGTGGCGCAGCAGAACTGGGAGCTGTACGAACGGCATCCGTGGCTGCTCGACCTGCGGGCCGCGCGGCCGACGCTCGGCCCCCACGTGAGCCGCAAGTACGAGGCGGAGGTGCGACCCCTCGACGGCATCGGCCTCACCGACGTCGAGATGGATGCGGCACTCACCCTCGTGCTGAGCCATGTCGAATCGACGGCGCGGGTGCGGCGCACGCTCGCCCGCACGCGCGACGAATCCGGACTCACCGACGCCGAGTGGTGGGGCATCGTCGCTCCCGTGCTCGAGCGGGTCATCGACGACCCGGACCTCGTCATCTCCGGCCGCGTCGGCACGGCCGCGGGCGAGGAGTTCAACGCCGCAGCCGATCCGGTGCACGCGCTGACCTTCGGTCTCGACACGATCCTCGACGGTCTCGAGGCACGCATCCGGTCCCGCCGCTGACCGCCGGCGCGCCCGTTCCCTGAGCCCGTCGAAGGGAACCGCCGTACGACTCGCTTCGACGGGCTCAGCGAGCGACGTTCCCTGAGCCCGTCGAGGGGAACGGGTCGTGCAAACGCCTCAGCGGACGGGCGGCAGCAGCCCCGCGGCGCGGGCGGGTCCGGCGTAGGCGGCGGCGAGGGTGGTGACGGTGTCGTGGGCGTTGAGGCCGCTCGGGTTCGGCACCACCCACAACTCGGCGCCGGCGAGCGTCTCGTCCTGCCGCCCCACCGTCGCACGCGGCCGGTCGAAGCCCTGCCGGTAGGCGGTGATGCCGACGATCGCGACGACGTCGGGCGCCCAGCGGGCCACGTCGTCCGCGAGCCGGCGTGCGCCGTCGCGCAGCTCCGCCCGCGAGAGCTCGTCGGCGCGCGCGGTCGCCCGCCGCACGAGGTTCGAGATGCCGATGCCGCGCTCGACGAAGGCGGCGCGTTCGGCATCGCTCATGCCGGCGGCGAAGTCCGGCATCCGGTCGATGATGCCGGCCTCGAGCAGCGCCGGATAGAAACGGTTGCCCGGATGTGCGAACGGTGTGCGCGTCGCCGCGGTCCAGAGGCCGGGGTTGATGCCGACGAACAACAATCGGATGCCCTCACCGACGAGGTCGGGGATCTCCGCGCCCCGGAAGGCCTCGAGCTGCGCGCGGGTGAATCCCATCAGCGAATTCTGCCCGACCCCGTCTCACGCCGCCGTGCGCACGGTCCGATCGGCGCGTGGACGACCCGTGAGCAGCCAGCCGACGATCGCCACCGCCGCTCCCAGAACGGCGCCCGCGACCGTGTCGCTCAACCAGTGCACGCCGAGGTACGTGCGGGCGAGGGCGTGCAGCAGCACGTAGAGCGCCCCCGCGGCGACCACCCATGAGCGGCGCACCAGGAGTACGACGGATACCGCGAGTGCGGATGCGGCGGACGCGTGCCCGCTCGGCCACGACGGGCTCGCGAGCTCGAGCAGCCCGCCCGGCGGGCGGTCCGCGCCGACGAGTTCTTTCACGACGCGCGTGAGTACCGCCGTCGCGACCGCGGTGGCGAGCAGGAAGAGCCCGCCCCGGCGGTACCCCCGCACCACGAATGCGATCGCGAGGGCGGCGGGCAGCAGTACGGACCCGAACAGCACCCCGCCCTGCACGCTCAGCGCGAGGGCCACCGCCGTCAGAGCCGGTGCGCGCGCCTCGCGCATCACCTGGAGCCACGTCGCGTCCCACGCCTCGATCCAGCCCATCGCTCCCTCCGCATCCAGCTTCACCCTGTCGAGGGGCGACGGATCGGATTCGCGGCCGATCCTGAGGCGTCGTCCGCATTCCGCCCGGGCGGGAACAGGTCGCCCCCGCGTGCTGTTGTCGCCCGACAGGAGGTCGAGCATGTCGACGTGGACGGATGAGGAACTCGAGAAGGTCGGCGCGGCCGAGGAGCTGCAGATCACTTCGCGGCGGTTGGACGGCACGCTGCGGCCCGCCGTCACGATCTGGGCCGTGCGGGTGGGCGACGGCGTCTACGTGCGCTCCGCCTACGGGCCGCAGAACGGATGGTTCCGCCGGGCCGTCGCGAGCGGCGCGGGACGCATCCGCGCGGGCGGTGTGGAACGCGACGTGACGTTCGTGATCGCCGATGCGGCACAGCATCCGGCCATCGATGCCGCGTACCACGCGAAGTACGACCGTCACGGAGCCGCGATCGTCGGCACCGTCGTCGGCGAGAAGGCGGCCGCCGCGACCCTGTTGCTGCTGCCGATCGACTGAGCGACTCGGGCGGATCGGCCGTGGCCGCCTGGACGATCCGCCGCACCGCTCGCAGGGTCTGACCTCCCGGCGGGCGATGGTGGCTGTGCGGCCGACGCGGGTCGGGCGCCCGCGTTCCTAGTGTCGGCTCATGACGCGTCCGATGGCCGAAGCCGCCCCCCGACCCACCCGAACGCCACGGCTCGCGTGGCTCGACAACCTGCGTGTCGCGCTCATCGTGCTCGTGGTGCTGCATCACCTCGCGCTCATGTACGGCGCCGCCGGCCCGTGGTACTGGGTCGAGCTCGAAGCAGACACGGCCGCGACCACCGTCGCGCTGATCTTCCTGCTGGTGAACCAGTCGTGGTTCATGGGCTCGTTCTTCGCCATCTCCGGCTACTTCGCGCCGGGATCGTTCGACCGCAAGGGAGCGGGCGCGTTCGTGCGCGACCGCCTGCTGCGACTGGGCGTACCGCTCCTGCTGTACGTCTTCGCGCTCGCGCCCCTCGCCGCCGCCATCGGCGCGGTCGGCCTCGGTGCGCCGCTGCCGAGCTATCTCGACGCGATCGGCTCGGGACCGGCATGGTTCCTCGGGGTGCTCCTCGTGTTCTCGCTCGGTTACGCGCTCGTGCGGCTCGGGCGGCCGGCCGGCCCTACGCACAAGCGGCGGCTCACAGTGCGCGCGCTCGTCGGTTTCGTGGTCGCGCTCGCCGCGGCGACCTACCTGTGGCGCTTCCTCGTGCCGTTCGGCACCTTCATCCCGGTGGTCGACCTGCCTTCCGCGTTCGAAGCGCCGCAATACGTCGCCCTGTTCGCCGCAGGGGCGGTCGCGTATCGCCGCGGGTGGCTCGAGCGGCTCCCGGGCCGGTTCGGCGTCGGCGCGGGCATCACGGTCATCGTCGCGACCGTGCTGCTGCTGCCGATCATCGCGCTGTACCCCGACGCGATGGCGGGCGGCGGCACCTGGCAGTCGGCGGTGCTCGCCCTGTGGGAGGCCGTCATGGCGACCGGTATGCCCCTTGCACTCATCGTGCTGTTCCGGCGCCGGGCCGATCGTCAGGGACGGGTGGCGCGGGAGCTCTCGGCGAGTGCGTTCTCGGTGTTCCTCGTGCACGCTCCGGTCATCACCGCGGTGGCGGTCGCCCTGGATCCGCTCGGGATGCCCGCGGTGCTCGGCTTCGCGGTCGGCGTCGCGGTGGGGCTGCCGCTGTCCTTCCTCGTCGCAGCCGGGTTGCGGCGGCTGCCGGGGCTGCGACGCGTGCTGTGAGGCGTGTCCCGCAGGCGGCTGCCGACGGGCTGACCCGCCGTGCCTACTCGGCGACGTACACGTCGAAGCCGTCGAGCTCGACGAAGCCGAGCCGCGCGTACACGCGCGCGGCCTCGTCGGTGTCGGGGTTGAGTACGACGAACCCGACGCCCCCTTCGAACGCGCGGGCCAGGAGCCACGAGGAGAGTGCCGCCGCGATGCCGCGCCGTCGCGCATCCGGCACCACGGCGACGCCGCCGAGCAGCCCGCTCGGGCCCGCCCATCCGTCGGCGCGCACGATGTACCCGGTGCCGACCGGGCGGCCGTCGACGCTCGCGAGCGCGACGTCGACCGGCTCCGTCTCGACGAGTGGCGCCATCCAGTCGGTCGCGGGCTCGCCGCCGAACGCCTCCGCGTCGACGGCGGTCACGGCGGCGAGGTCGCTCCCGGTGGCGGCACGCAGCTGCACGCCGGATGGCACGTCGGCAGCGACGAGGTCGCGCGCGTCGAGCGCCATGAGGCGTTTGCGGAAGAGGAGACGTCCCATATCCCACGTCGCATCGGCGGGGACACGCACGCCCCACGGCGCACCGCGTTCCGCGTACCAGCGCTCGAGGGCGTCGCGGTCGACCGCGTCGACGTCGTGCACGTCGCCGTTATTGTAGGCCGGATGGGGCAACCCGCTCGCCATCAGGCGCACGCCGGGCAGCTCGCCGACGGCGCCGCCGCGGTCGGTGCGGATGAGGCCGTGCACCTGCCAGGCGTCCCCGTGGGCGGTGCGGGCGAGAGTCGCGTCGATCACGCGGGAACGCTACCGAGTCGAGCCCGGCTCAGTCGAGCGCCACCGGCTCGAGGGTGGCCCGCTTCGGTTCGCGTCCGTCACCGGAGGACCGCCCGGTGAGACGGCGACCCACCCACGGCATGACGTGCTCGCGGTAGTAGGCGGCGGTGCGCCGCGCGGGCGCGCCCGGCGCCGCCGCGGCCACCTCGTCGACACCCCACTCCGGCGGCACCGGCACGTCGAGGGCGCGCAGCACGTTCGAGGCCACGCGAGCATGCCCGGCCGGGCCGAGGTGCAGCAGGTCGGCCGACCAGTACCGGATGTCGCGCAGGCCGGCATCTCCGAAGTTGTCGACCATCGTCACGCCGTCGGGCAGCGGGTCGGCCAGCAGCCGGCGCGTGAGTTCCTCGCCGCGCGTGCGCACGAGTCGGCCGAGCGGCAGGTGCTCCGACGGGTCCCCTCCGCTGAGCAGCAGCACGTGGGCACCGCTCGCGGCCAGCCGGTCGACGGCGTCGCGCAACTGCCGGGCGACCGCCGTCATGTCGATGCGCGGGCGGATGATGTCGTTCCCGCCGCCGTTGATGCTCACGAGGTCGGCGTTCAGGGCGACCGCCGCATCCACCTGCTCGGCGACGATGGGCGCGAGTTTGCGCCCGCGGATCGCGAGGTTGGCGTAGCGGAACGGCTCGGGCGCGGTGTGGCGGGCCAACCCGATCGCGACGAGGTCGGCCCAGCCGCGCACCGAGCCGTCGGGCAGTTCGTCGCCCACCCCCTCGGTGAAGCTGTCGCCGATGGCGACGAAGCTGCGGATGTTCGAGCCGGCCGCGGGATTCACCCGAGCAGCGTACGCCTGCGGCCGTGTGGAGGGCCTTCTCCCAGCGGGCATCGCCACCATGAGGGGGATGGACGAGCCGCACGACACCCTTTCCGACCCGGAGCGACCCTGGCTGCAGCACTATGCGCCCGGGGTTCCGGCCGACATCCCCGACGTCGACCACACCCTCGTCGACGTGCTCGACCGTTCGTGCCGCGCCCACCGCGAGCGCACCGCGCTCGAGTTCTTCGGGCGCGTGATGTCGTACGGCGCCCTCGAGCAGCAGGTCGCACAGGCGGCCGAGGGGCTGCGGCGGCTCGGTGTGAGCGCGGGGGATCGGGTCGCGATCATCCTTCCGAACTCGCCCCAGAATGTCGTGGCGTTCTACGCGGTGCTGCGTCTCGGCGCCATCGCCGTGCAGCACAACCCGCTGTACACGGCGCCGGAGCTGCGCCACCAGTTCGAGGACCACGGCGCCCGCGTCGTCGTGGCGTGGACCAAGGTCGTCGACACCGTGCTCGGCTTCGCGGATGCGGTGGGTATCGAGGCGATCATCGCGGCCGACATCGTGGATGCGATGCCGCTCGGCAAGCGGATCGCGCTGCGCCTGCCGATCGCGAAGGCCCGCCAGGCGCGCTCCGCACTGGGCGCATCCGTGCCCCGTCATCCGCTCGTGCACGACTGGCGTCGGCTGCACGTGCACGGGCGCCTCGACGCCGCTCACCCCCGACCCTCCGTCGACGACACGGCACTCATCCAGTACACCAGCGGCACCACCGGCGCGGCGAAGGGTGCCGTGCTGAGTCATGCCAATCTCGTGGCGAACACGATGCAGGGTCGCGCGTGGCTGCCGGGCCTGCGCGAGGGCGACGAGGTCTTCTACGGGGTGCTGCCCCTCTTCCACGCCTACGGCCTGACGCTCAACCTCACATTCGCGATCAGCGTCGGAGCCCGGCTCGTGCTCTTCCCCACGCCGGATGTGGGGCTCATCGTGTCGGCCGCGCGACGCACGCCCCCGAGCTTCATCCCCGCCGTTCCACCGCTCTACGAGCGCATCGCCGCCGCGGCGGAGAAGGGCGACATCGACGTGAGCGGCGTGCGGTACGCCATCTCCGGCGCCATGAGCCTCCCCGTGTCGACGGTCGAGCGGTGGGAGGCGGTGAGCGGCGGCTACCTGGTCGAGGGATACGGGATGACCGAGACCTCGCCCGTCGCCCTCGGCAACCCGGTGGGTCCGACCCGCCGCCCGGGCACCGTCGGGGTGCCCTTCCCCAGCACGCGCATCCGGCTCATCGATCCGGAGCACCCGGATCGCGAGCTCGCACCGGGCGAGCGAGGGGAGTTGCTCATCTCGGGTCCGCAAGTGTTCCAGGGGTACTGGGGCAACGACGAGGCGACCGCGGCGGCGCTGCTCCCGGAGCGCTGGCTGCGCACCGGCGACATCGCGGAGGTCTCCGACGACGGGTTCGTGCGCATCGTCGACCGACTGAAGGAACTCGTGATCACGGGCGGCTTCAACGTGGCGCCGTCCGAGGTCGAGCAGGCGCTGCGTGAGCATCCGGACGTGCTCGACGCGGCCGTCGTCGGGCTCCCCCGCACCTCCGGCGGGGAGGACGTCGCGGCATCGATTGTGCTGCGGGTCGGTCGCAACTCGACCGTGGAGGCGGTGCGCGAGTTCGTGCGCACGCGACTCACGCCCTACAAGGTGCCGCGGCGCATCGACATCGTGCTCGAGCTCCCGCGGAACCTCGTGGGAAAGGTGCTGCGACGCGAGGTGCGGCAGCGGATGCTCGACCGCGACTCCTGACGTCGGCGGTCAGCGCAGCGGCCGGAGCTCCTCCGGCGCGGGGAACGGCAGCGTGTATTCGAGCAGCGGAGTGCCGATGTCGCCCCAGTCGTCGCGCTTCACGACGACGCGGTCGCGGCTCACCTGGGTGATGCGCACGCGCAGGTCGGTGCCGTCGTCGAGGCGCAGCGTGTACGGGTCGGCGAGGAAGCGGAGTCCGCGCTCCTCGAGCACCCGCTCCGCGTCGAGCCACTCGACGGGCCCGCCGACCTCGTGCCCGAGCAGGTCGATCGGCTGGAAGTCCTCGCCCACGGGACGGATCCATCCGACGATCTCGCCGTCGTCTCGCCGGTGTTCGATCCAGTCCGCGGTGTCCACCGCTTCAGGCTAATGAGCGTGTCACCGCATCGATCAGGATTCGAGAAGCGCCACGCGAGATCCGCTCGTTACCGTGTAACGCATCCAGGCGACGATCGACGAAGGAGCAGGGCATGAGCGAGACGACGACCGACGAGAAGACCGCAGGATTCTCGCTCGAGGAGCGCGCGGCGATGAAGGCGCGCGCGGCCGAGATCAAGGCGGAGGCCCGAAAGGGCGGCTCGAAGGCGGCGAAGGACGAGGCGTCGGTGCTCGAGAAGATCGCCGAGATGGCCGAGCCCGATCGTGCGCTGGCGGAACGGCTCCACGCCCTCATCGCGGAGGCGGCGCCGGACCTCGCGCCGAAGCTCTGGTACGGGCAGCCCGCCTACGCGAGGGCGGGCAAGGTGGTGTGCTTCTTCCGCAGCGGCCAGGTCGACAAGGAGCGCTACTCGACGTTCGGCTTCAGCACGGAGGCGCGGCTCGACGACGAGAGCGGCCTGTGGCCCACGTCGTTCGCACTCACCCACCTCTCCGCTGAAGGCGAGGCGCGGATCCGGGAGCTTCTCGCGCGCGCCTCCGGCTGAAAGCGGGGCGGGTCACCCCGCGGCGGCGGTCCTGGTCTCGATGCCGTCGAGCAGACATGCGAGGCCGAACTCGAAATCCGCGCCGGGCGGGCCGGGCGGCCGGGAGAGATAGCCGTCGCTGACGAGCGCGGCGACGTGTTCCAGGTTGCGGGTGACGAGGCGTGGAGCGATGAATTCGCCGACGGATGGGTCGAACGACTCGCCCGCGGTCAGGAGGTCACGCTCCGTCTGCGACGCCGCACGTACGAAGCCGTCGACCAAGGTGACGACCTGCAACGTCGTCGTCGTGTCCAGTCCCGTACCGGACAGCGCCTCGAGTGCCGCCTCCAACCACATCAGTGTGCGTGGGCTGGTCGGCAGCCTCACCGCCACGTCGAGCAACCACGGATGCGCTCGATACCGCTCCCGGAGTGCATGGGCCCACTCGCGCACGCCCGCCCGCCAGTCGTCTCGTGAGATCGCCGGTGGGTCCCCGAGTCCCACCTCTCGCGCGAGCACGTGCAGTTCATCCCGCGAACTCACGTAGCGGTACATCGCGTTGGTCGTGAGTCCGAGGTGATCGGCGACCCGGCCGAGTGACATGCCGACGATCCCCTCGGCATCTCCGAGTCCGACCGTCGCGGAGACCACCTGCTCGAGCGTGTATGCGGGGCGGGGTCCGCGGGTCGACGTCGCGGTGATCCCGTCCCAGGCCCGTTCCAACCCGATCGGGAGCGGCATGTGGTCGGTCCTCTTTCTGTCTGCCGCAATGCTATCGCGACACGGCCCCAACTGTGTATAGTCCAAACAGTGGAGCCTATGAACAGAAAGGTCCGATGATGAATGAGACGCGACGCGCGCCGCGCGGCCTGGTGGTGACCGCCTGGGTCGTGAGCTTGGTGGTCTTCGTCGCCACCCTCGCGCAGGTGGCCGTCTGGGCGATGATCTGGTGGCTCGGCGGCTCGGCCATCGTGCCGTTCTGGGAATGGACGCTCGGTGCAGGCGGGGTGGTGGTCCTCGCCCTCATCGCCGCGGTCTTCGTCGCGGGGCGGCTACCGGGACGCGGCCGCTCCGAGCGGCCCGTGAGCGGCACGCGGGTGCCGAGATCGGAGGAACTCCTGTGATCGGGGCGCCCCTGCGGCTCGACGACGTCAGCCGTGTCTACGGTTCAGGAGAGAGCGCAGTCCGGGCACTCGACCGCGTCACCGCGGCCTTCCAGTCCGGCACGTTCGCGGCCATCATGGGCCCCTCCGGTTCGGGCAAGAGCACCCTCCTGCACTGCGCCGCCGGCCTCGACCGCCCGGATGGTGGCACGGTCACGCTGCTGGGCGAGTCGCTCGACGGGCGCACCGAGGACGAACTGGCCGTGCTGCGCCGGAATCGCGTCGCGTTCGTGTTCCAGTCCTACAACCTGATGCCGGTGCTCACCGTGGCGCAGAACGTCGCGTTGCCTGCTGTGCTCGCGGGCCGTCGACCGGATCGCGCGCGCATCCACGAGGTGCTCGGTCGGCTCGGGCTCTCGGAACGTGCACACCACCGGCCGGGCCAGCTCTCCGGAGGACAGCAGCAGCGGGTCGCGATCGCCCGCGCCCTCGTCGGCGACGCGCGGGTGCTCTTCGCGGACGAGCCGACGGGTGCCCTCGACACCTCCACGGCGCACGAAGTGCTCGGGTTGCTTCGTGCGGCCGCCGACGAATACGGGACGACCGTGCTCATGGTCACCCACGATCCGGTCGCCGCGTCCTATGCCCACACGGCGCTGTTCCTCGTCGACGGCCGCATCGTGGAGCAGGTGCAGCGACCCGGCGCCGACCGTGTGGCCGCTCTCCTCGCCGGACTGTCCACGCGAACGCGCGTCGCCTCGGGCGTGAACTGATGTTCCGGATCGCCCTCGCGGGGTTGCGACGTCGGGCGGGCGCCTTCGTCGCGGTGCTCGCGGCCGTGCTGGTCGGCGCGGCCCTGCTCGTGCTGTGCGGCGGGCTCTTCGAGACCGGCATCCGACTGGCCGCTCCTCCCGTGCGCACCGCCGGCGCACCGGTCGTCGTGATCGGTGACGCCGACTACACGATGCTCGACGAGGAGGGCCGCCCGACGACCGACCTGCGTCCGTATCCGGAGCGTCATCGCATCACTCCCGACACGGTGCAGCGGATCGCACGACTCGACGAGGTCGAGGCCGTCGTGCCCATCATCGGGTGGGCCGGTTCCGTGACACTGGATGGCCGCACCCACCCCGTGATCGGCCGCAACTGGTCCGCGGTGTCACTGGATCCCGGT
Organism: Diaminobutyricimonas aerilata; assembly: GCF_002797715.1. Lineage (NCBI taxonomy): Bacteria > Bacillati > Actinomycetota > Actinomycetes > Micrococcales > Microbacteriaceae > Diaminobutyricimonas > Diaminobutyricimonas aerilata. Next base: position 148,867 of record NZ_PGFF01000001.1, read on the forward strand.
GCCGGCGCCATCGACGGCTCGGCCCCGGGTGATGACTCCGTCGCGGTTTCGGAAGAGCTCGCCCGGAACTGGGGCATCACGGTCGGGAGGCGGATCGAGCTCGTCGTCGAGGGTGTCCGCCGGACGGTCCGAGTGGCCGGCATCGTCGAGGGCGGGCATCCGACCGTCTTCTCGAGCGACGATGAGGCGGTGGCGTGGACCGGCGGCGACGGCCGCGTCGATGCGGTCGGGGTCGTCCCGGTGGACGCGGTGGGAGATGCGGCGAGCGCGATCGAGCGCGGCATCGAGGGGGTGTCCGCGCTCACCGGCGACGGTCGGGGTGCCGCCGAGGACTCGGCCGTCTCGCGTTCCCGCCTGCCGGCGATCGTCACGGGTGCCGTCTTCGGTGGGATCGTGCTCGTCGTGCTCGGCACGGTGGTCTCGGCGACCGTCGCGCTGTCGACGAGTCAACGTCGGCGTGAGCTCGCCTTGCTGCGGGCCGGCGGTGCGACCACGCGTCAACTGCGGGCCCTCGTCGTCGGCGAGACGTCTCTCGTGGCTCTGTTCGGCGCGTTGCCGGGATTGGCCCTCGGCATCCCGCTCTCCGAGGCGGTATTCGCGACCATGCAGTCCGGCGGTCTCGTCGCGAGCGGGATCGAGATGCGCATCGGCGTGCTCCCGGTCGCGGTGGCCCTCGTCGTCTCTGTGCTGGTCGCGGCCGTGGCATCGCTGACCGCGGCCCGATCGGTGTCGCGGATGCGAGCGATCGAGGCACTCCGCGACCCCACCCTGGACGCGGCCGGCACGGGGGTCGCGCGCTGGATCCTCGGCATCCTGTTCGGACTGGGTGCAACGGCGCTGGGCGTGCTCACCGCCATCATGCCGCCGTCGCTCGTGTCCGCGACCGGCGGGCCGGCGGTGCTGGCAGCGGTGATCGCCGTTGCGCTGCTGGCGCCGGCCCTGCTCCGCGCGGGCCTGGCGCTCTCGAAGCCGCTGGCGCGCGGGGTGGCTGCGCGCCTGGGCACGCTGGCCGTCGTCAACGCGCGGGCTCGGATCCCTCATTGGGCGACGGTGACGACGTCGGTCGCGCTCGTGGTCGGGCTGGGCGCGGGCAACCTCGTGAGTCAGTTCACGCAGGCGACCGCCGCTGCGGATGCCGCCGCCGCATCGCTCCGAGCAGACGCCGTGCTCTCCGTCCCCACCGGGGTGGAGGCGGCTGCGGTCGATCGGGTGCGCTCCCTCGACGGTGTCACGGCGGCCTCACGCTTGATGATCAGCGCCGGGTGGATCGAGCGACCGTTCGACCCCTCCCACCGTGACGCCCCCTGGTCTCTGCGAGGCGTCGACTCCGCGGGCGCGGACGTGGTGGGCATCCCGGTCGAAAGGGGCGACCTTGCGCGATTGGAAGGGGAGTCGGTCGCTGTGCCGTCCCGCACCGCACGTGAGCTCGGCGTCGGGATCGGTGACCAGCTCGGGTTGCGGATGGGTGATGGCGCGTTCGTGGAGGCGCGGATCGTCGCGCTCCTCGACGATCGGCCGGGGTATGAGAGTCTGTACCTTCCCGCCGACCTGGTCGCGGCGCATACCGACGCGCGGGCGGCTCGGCACCTCCTCGTCATCGGGGACGCGCAGCATTCGGCGTTGCACGCGGCGGTCCCGAACGCGGTCGTCACCGATCGCTCGGGTGTTCGCGAGCTGTTCGCGACCGGGCTCGGTGTGCAGGCACTCATCGACTACCTGCTCGTGGCGATCGCCGTCGCCTATGCCGCGATCGCGGTCGCGAACACGGTCGCGGTGTCGGTGCTGAGCCGCAGGAGGGAGTTCGCCTTGCAACGACTCACGGGATCGACCGCGAGCCAACTGAATCGGATGCTCGCTGCGGAACTGACGGCCGTCGTCTCCGTCGGCGTCGTCGTCGGGACGGTGGCGGCTTCGGTCGCGATCGTGCCCACCGCCCTCGCGGTGACCGGCACACCGTTCCCGTCCGCGCCCGGCTGGATCTACCCGGGGCTGCTCGGTCTCGTGGCGCTCATCGTGCTGCCGGTCGCGGCCGCCGCCATCCGATGGGCGACGCGAGGCCGGCCCGTGGAGGTGATCGCGGAGGGGTGAGCGTCTTGCGCGTTCATCCCGTTCGGGTCTCCGCGCCGTGACCGTGGGCCGGACCTCGCGTCGAAGCTCCGGTCCGGGCGGCCCGTCCGCGCGAGGGCGGGCTGGGTGGTTGCTTCTTCCGCGGCGGTTCTGCGCGCGCCGCCGGGCGAAAGCGAGGGTGATCACAGAAAAGAGTGGCGCTGAGGGGGTTTCGCCAATAGTCTGGCGCCGACCGAGGGGGACCGGTCGTTCGAAGGCGAATGTTAGGGGGGTCGCTCCATGGGCGACGCATCTGTGATCCGATTTTCAGCTCCGTCACGCGCATGGCGCTCCTCGATGCGACGCGGCTCTCGAGGGTGGCTCGCCGCCGTCGTCACCGTGGTACTCGGCGCGACCGCGGCCTTGGCGGGCGCTGCGCCCGCGAACGCGGCGCCGGTGTACCAGATCGCCGGACGTTGGACCACGACGCCCCCTGCTACCGTCGGCAAGGGTGCTGTGCTGACCGCGGAATGGCGCGTGAACGTCAACGACGACGCGCCCGCGCCTTCTAACGAGCCTGTCGACAACGTCGACTTCACGGTGACGCTGCAGAGCGGCCTCTTCCGCACGCTGCCCGACGCATGTCTGACGACCGCGGGGCTCGACCCCGTCTCGAGCATCTCCGCCGATGGGCGTACCCTGGTCTGCAATCTCGGCACCCAGCCGGAGGGGTCCGCGCACCTGGTTCAGACCGCAGTCGTGGCCGACGGACGCACCGGTGACCAGCTCGGCGCCACCGGCACTGTCGAGGGCGGCTCCGCCCAGTTGCCCAACGTCCGCATCCAGAACACGTTCGGCATGGACATGTACTGGGGCACCCCGACGCCCTCGCGGGTCCTCGTCGCGCCCAGCACGACAGAGTTCGACTTCGAGTGGACCCTCTATCTCGACCGCGGCAGCGATGACGGTCCGCAGACAGTGAGCTACAACCTCTCGATCCCGGTCGAGAGCGGTCAGCCGCTTGCGATCGGCACGCTCCAAGGCGGATGCGCCCCCTATCGCAGCACCGCCGTCGCCGACGGGCACCCGTATACCGAGTGGCCGGCGCGGCCCGATCAGAGCGCGCCGTTCGTCGAACAGTGCGACCTCGTCAAGACCGGCCCCAACACCTTCCGCCTGACGCTCACCGGCATCGACTACTCGCAGGTCCTCGTGCCGACCCGTGATTCGGCCGGCAACGCGATCCCGCCCGCGCGGGTCGCGATCGCCACGGGCTCGATCTGGTTCCGGCTGAACGGCCACACCACGGTGACCCGGGCGGACCTCACCGCGAGCGCACCCGTGTACGTGTCGGTCACGGGGGCCAGGGACACCGACCTCGTGGGCAACAACACGGCCGGCAAGCCGCTGCCGCTGGTGGGCGGGTGGAGCTCGCACTGGGACCGCTCCTTCACGCAGTCGGGCGGCGTGCCACTCGACAACACCTACCGGGTCGCGCAGGGAACTGTGGTGGCGACGCGTCTCGCCGACGCCACGGGACAGAACCCCGAGAACCCCGGCACGATGGTGCGGCAGAACTGCACGGTGCTCGACACCCTCTACGTCACCTACGAGGACCACGACGTCTCCTGGTCGTTGCCGAGGCAGCCGGAGACGACGATGCCGGCGAACCGATACGTCGTCGAGTGGTACACCGGAAACGACCCACGGGTCACCCGCACCAGCGCGCTCTACGACCCGGACGCGTTCGACTGCGACATCGCGACGGGCTGGACCAGATCCGAGCCGGACACGCCCGCGGAGCGTGCGGCGGTCAAGGCGGTGCGGATCACCTTCACCAACGCCCAGGTGGAGGGCTACATGGTGCGGCACGAGGTCACCCAGCGGATCCGCCCGGCCACGCCGATCGGAATGGACGTCTGGACGTGGCACAACCACTCCACGAACGGCAACTGGATCGACCCCACGGACGCGCGAAACGAGACCCCGGTTCCTGGAGCGCGGTATGACTACACGACGGCCTACCGCGATGTGCTGCACGTCATCACCGTGGAGCCGGACATCCGCAAAGCGGTGGATCGCGAGGTCGTGCGTCCCGGCATCCCGGCGACGTACACCCTCACCTACTCGGCCAACGGCACCGGTATCGTGCCTGCGACGGCAGACGACTTCGTCATCCGGGACGTGCTGCCCGTCGGAATGACCTACGTCACCGGTTCGGCGACACCCGCACCGACGATCGCGACGGATGCCCAGGGTCGCCAGGTCTTGCGCTGGGAGATCGACGGCGTGCCGACGAACGCCCCGCAGACGCTGCAGTATCAGGCGGTCGCGAACAACGCGGTGACCCCCGGGCAGACGCTGACGAACGTCGTCACCTCCTCGGTCGAGGGATACACCTCCGAGCCCGCGCAGGCGGAGGTGACCGTGTCCACGGCGGGCACGACGCTCATCGGCAAGACGACCGACCAGTGGTTCATCGCGAACCCCGACGGTTCGGGCGACGGCGACGGTTCGTGGACGGTGACCATCAGGTCGCAGGACCCGCTGCCACAGGCCTTCACCGACACGATCGACATCCTCCCGTACAACGGTGACGGGCGCGGAACCGATTACGTGGGCACTTACCGGGTCACCTCCGTCGCGGCGCCGGGATCTACCGTGTACTACACGACGAAAGACCCCGCGACGCTCAACGACGACCCGGGCAACACGGTGAACGGCACTGCGCCGGGATCGATCGCGGGCAACACCTCCGACTGGTCGACGACGCCGGTCGCCAACCCGACGGCGATCCGCGTGATCGGCCCGTCGCTCGCCTCCGGTACGTCGCGCCAGTTCCGCGTCAACATCACGACCGACGGCGCCGACCCCGGCGATGTCTGGGTGAACCGCGCCCAAGCACGCACCGGGCACACCCAGCTGGTGATGCGCACCTCCGAGCCGCTCACGATGGGCACCTACTACTCCGTGTCGCTCAAGAAGTACGTGCAGGATGCGCAGGGGGTCTGGCACGACGCCAACGACGCCGCCGACTTCCCGGCGTTCCGGCCGGGTGACACCGTGCCATACCGGGTCGTGGTGACCAACACCGGTCAGGGCACGCTCAACGACCTGGTCATCACGGATGACCAGCAGCCTGAGCTCGGCGCCTTCGAAGTCGACACGCTCGAACCGGGGGAGGAGAACGCGTTCACCCACGAGTACGAGATCACCCTGCCGGCAAACGCTCCCGACCAGCTCGTGAACACGGCGTGCGTGAACGTCACGGAGCAGCCCGCCGACGCCGAGGACCCCGTGCAGGAGAGCTGCGACCCGGCCGGCATCCGCATGGACGGCGACCCCGATCACGAGAAGTCGCTGATCTCCGCCACCCCGATCGGCGACGGTCAGTGGGAGGTCGTCTTCGGCCTCGACGTGGTCAACACGCTGACGGCGCCCACCTCGTACCGCCTCGAGGACACGCTGCACTTCACCGACCAGGCGACGATCACCTCCGCGACCGTCACCGAGTCGCCCGCCGGCGTCACCCTAGCCACCCCGGCGTGGAACGGCGGCAGCAACGTGCTCATCGCCGCCGGCGTGCCGCTGCTCGGCACCGACGACGTGGGCTACACCGCGCACCACTACGAGGTGACGGTGATCGCCGACGTGCCCCTGCAGCTCGAGGGTGCGGGTGCCGCGACGGACGACCCGACCCGCTGCCCGGCGGACGGTGACGACTCGGATCGCGCGTTCAACAACACCTCCGCCCTCACCGACGTGCAGGGCGAGGTCGAGGTCGACCAGAAGTGCGCCGAGATCCCGTCGATCGACATCGAGAAGTCGGTGGCCGAGGGTCCGACCCCGAACGGCGACGGCACGTGGACGGTGCTCTACGACGTCGTGGCCACGAACTCCGGCTCTTTCGAGGGCGCCTACGAGATGCGCGACCGGATGACGCCCACGGGCGACATCACCGTCGGCTCCCGTGAGGTCGTGACCACGCCGGCCGGCGTGACGGCATCGCCCACCTGGACCGGGCTCGGCCCGGTGGGTGCGCCCGAGAACGTGATCGCGACGGGCGTGATACTCCCGGCCGGTGGCACGCACACCTACCAGATCGAGGTCGTCATCGGTGTCGACTCCGCGGACGGGGCGCCCGTGGTGACCTCGTGTGACGACCCGGGCACCGGCGGCCTGGCCAACTCGGCGGAGATCGAGCACAACGACCTCACCGATTCGGACGACGCGTGCATCACGATCGCGTTCATCACGGTGGAGAAGACGATCAGCGAGGGACCCACGCCGAACGGCGACGGCACCTTCTCGATCACCTACGACATCGTCGCCGAGAACATCGGTGCGGATGCCGGTGAGTACTTCGTCACCGACCGCCTGCAGTACGGCGAGGGCATCGACATCGTCTCCGCGGAGGTGACCGAGACGCCCGACGGCGTCGTCGCGAACGCTGACTGGACGGGAACCGGACCCCAGCAGGACTCCCCGGAGAACCTCATCGCCGATGGGATCGGGCTCGCGGCGGGCGGCACCCACACCTACCAGGTGGAGGTCTCCGTCGAGATGGACGAGGAGACCATCGATCCCGCCGCGCTCGAGTGCCCCGCGCCCGGTGAGGCGGGGGCTCTCGCGAACTCGACGAGCCTGAACCACAACGGCATCGTCGCGATCGACGACGTCTGCGCCTCCCTCCCGCTGATCGGCGTCGACAAGACGATCTCCGCCGGTCCGACCGGCAACGGTGACGGCACCTGGACGATCACGTACGACCTCGTGGCGACCAACGCGGGCGAGGCGGCAGGCGACTACGACGTGGTCGACCGTCTGCAGTACGGCGACGGCATCGTGATCGAGTCCGCGGACGTGATCACCCTGCCGGGCGGCGTCGCCGACCCCGCCACGTGGACGGGTCAGGGGGCGGAAGGTGCGGACGAGAACGTCGTGGCCACCGACATCCCGCTCGCGCCCGCCGCCTCGCACACCTACCAGGTGCAGACCGTCGTCTCCCTCGACCGTGACGTCGCCACCCCGACGAGCCTCGCCTGCCCGGCGCCGGGCGACAGCGGCGGCCTCGCCAACTCGGTGGAGCTGACGCACAACGGCGAGACCTTCGACGACGACGTGTGCGCTCCGCTGCCCTTCATCGAGATCGACAAGTCGCTCTCCGGCGCGGTGGTGCCGGTCGACGGCGAGGACGGCGTGTACGACGTGACCTACGAGGTCACGGTCACCAACAGCGGTCCCGGAGCCGGCGAGTACGACCTCGTCGACGAGCTCGCGCCGGGCGAGGGCGTCGAGATCGTGGGCATCCAGAACGTCACGACGGATGCCGCCGACCCGGTGCCGATGAACCCGGGCTTCGACGGTGTCGACGACACGCTCATCGTGGACGACCAGCCGATCGCCGCGGCGCCGACCGCTCCGGTCGTGCACACGTACCTCGTGACGGTGCGGTACTCCGCCGACCTGAGTGAGGTGGAACTGCCGGTCGGCGACGCGTGCACCACTCCGGAGGGCACAGTGGCCGGCGGGCTCGACAACGTCGCCACGGTCGACTGGAACGGCATCGAGGACTCGGATGACGAGTGCGTGCGCCCGGGCAAGCCGAGTCTCGACAAGCAGCTCGTCTCGGCCACGCCGATCGGCAACGGGCAGTGGAACGTCATCTACGACCTGATCGTCGGCAACGTCGGCCAGGAGCAGACGACCTACAAGCTGGACGACGAGTTCCTCTTCGCCGAGGCGGTGACCGTTGCCGACGTGACCGTCACCGGTCCCGAGGGCGTGACGATCAGCGACACGTTCGACGGGGCCGACGACCAGCGCATCGCGACCGACATCGCGATCGCCGGTCTCGACGACGACGGATACGCGCCGCACGTCTACCGCGTCACCGTCACGGCGAACGTGCCGCTGCAGTTCGACGAGCCGGCCGGAGACGGAACCGGGTCGCCCGACTGCACCGTGCCGTCCGGCTCGAACGGCCTCCGGCAGGGGCTGAACAACGCGGCGACGCTGACCGACGAGACCGGCGGCGAGATCACCGACACGGACTGCGCGCCGCTGCCGGAGTTCGACATCGAGAAGTCGGTCGTCGGGTCCCCGGTCAAGCAATCGGGCGGTGCCTACACGGTCTCGTACGAGATCACCGTCACGAACCTGGGTGACGTCGCGGGCGAGTACACCGTCACCGACCGGCTGCGTTTCGGCGCGGGCATCGCGGTTCGCAGCGAGGACGTGACGGCGACCCCGGCCGGGGTCACCGCAGCAGCCGGATGGACGGGTCGCGGGTCGGTGGGTTCGACCGAGAACGTGATCGCGGCCGGGGTGGCGCTCGCCGCGGGTGCGGAGCACGTGTACACCGTGCAGGTCGTCGCCGCTGTGACTGCCGCGGCGGCCGATGCGACCACGTATCAGTGCCCCGCTCCGGGCTCCGATCAGCCGGGCGGCTTCGCCAACACGGCGGGTCTCGCGCACAACGATCTGACCGCGGCGGCCGAGGCCTGCGCGACGCCCGAGCGACCGGGTATCGCGACCACGGGCGGAACTCTGCCGAGCGGCCTCCTCCTGGTGGCTCTGCTGGCCCTGTTCGGCGGCATGGGCGTGCTCGTCGTCCGCCGGATGAGGAAGGACGCCGCCTGAGCTGAGACCCCCGGCCGCCCGGACCCCAAGCTCGCGGCCGAGGCACGAAGCCGATCCGTTCGCGTCAATCGGCTTCACCGACGCCCCCGTTCCCCTACGGGGGCGTCGGTCGCGTCTGCGCCGATGACCCGAGCTCAGGCTCCGTCAGGTCGAGGAGGTGCCGTCGACCCTCGCTCGACGAGCGCGGAGGGCAGTACGCGGAGGTCGACCCTCTCGCCCTTCTCGATATGGTGGCGGATCATGTCGAACGAGACGGTGCCGAGTTCGTCGAAGTCCATCCGCATCGTCGTGAGCGGCGGGGAGGTGTAGGCCGACTCGGGCATGTCGTCGACGCCGATGATCGAGTAGTCGCTCGGCGCTTCGAAGCCGCGCGACCGCATGGCACCCATGAAGCCGAAGGCGATCGCGTCGCTGGCCGCGAAAGCGGCGGTGAACGAGGTCGGATCGACGTGCGAGCCCGCCCGGTGGCCGGTCTCTGCGCCCCAGCTGGTTCCGGGGATGGCCGGGAGCGGCACGAGGCCGGCCTCCTCGAGGGCGTCGGTGTAGCCGCGGGCCCGCTCGATGGTCTCGTTGCGGTTCGCCGGACCCGCCACGTGCAGGATCCGTTCGTGCCCCAGCTCGATGAGGTGGCGGGTGGCGATGAGCCCGGCTTGATAGGAGTCGAGCGCGACGGTGTCGGCGCTCGGTCGTGGGCGCCCCGAGAGCGTCACGACCGGCAGTCGATCCGAGATGCCCTCGAACAATTCGTCAGCGTCCCGGTACTGCGTGGCGAGGATGATGCCGTCCACCTGGAGGGACTGGAGGTTGTCGAGCACCCGGCGGGCCTCATCGAGGGCGCCCGGCTCATCGATGTCGGAATCGATGTGGCTGATGACGATGGAGTAGTCGGTGGCGCGGGCGGCGGCCGTCAGCCCCGAGTAGAGGGCCGTGACGCCGTAGTTCATCGTGCCCATCGTCATCACCCCGATGGTGTGCGTCCGGTTGGAGCGGAAGGCGCGGGCGACGTGGTTCGGCCGGTAGCCCAGCTCGGCGACCGCCGCCTCGATGCGCTCGCGCGTCGCAGCGCTGACATAGCCGGATCCGCTGAAGAACCGCGAGACCGTCTGCGCCGACACGTCGGCGAGGCGCCCGACGTCGGCCATGCTCGGCCTCGTCCGCTCGTGGCGTGGCCGCGTGGTGGTCATGCCCCCACCCTACTTTCCGCGCATAAGTGATCGATAACTTGACATCCGATGTGTGATCGATAACCTATCCCGCAGACGCTGCAGCACTGCACGTCGGACACCGACGTTCGACCCTCGGACGTCGCTCAGCGAAAGGACGCAATGATGCGTGCAGGCAGGAAGTCCGTGGCCCTCGTCGCGGGCGCCGCAGTGGTCGTGGGCCTCGCCGGATGCTCCGCCGGTGGATCGGCCGACGGCAAGACCCAGATCACCTGGTTCAAGCTCACCGAGACGGCCGAAACGGCGAACGAGGCGATCGCACAGATCGTGAGCGACTTCGAGTCGGAGAACCCCGACATCGACGTCGTCGTGGAGGAGCGCGCGGTCGACGCGCACAAGGACGCCCTCCGCACCACGCTCGGCACGAGCGGTGCGCCGGACATCTTCTTCTCGTGGGCCGGACCCGGACTCGGCGGTGAGTTCATCGAGGTGGGCGCGAGTCTCGACCTCGAGAAGTACTACGAGGAATTCGGCTGGGCCGACCGCTTCTCGGAGGCGACCCTCGAGACCGTCACCCAGTACGGCCAGTACGACGGCGTGCCGTACACGCAGCGCGGCGAGGCCCTGTTCTACAACAAGGACCTGTTCGCGAAGGCGGGCGTCGACGCCGTGCCGACGACGTACGACGAGCTCGTCGCCGCCGCCGAGAAGCTCAAGGCGGCCGGCATCACGCCCATCCAGTTCGGCGGCACCGTCAACTGGCACGTCATGCGCCTGCTCGACAGCATCCTCGAGACCAAGTGCGGCTCCGACGGCTACCAGGCCCTCGTCACCCACGAGGCGAGCTGGGCGGATGAGGAGTGCGTCACCGAGACGTTCACCGAATTCGAGAAGTGGACGAGCGAGTACCTCAACCCCGGCTTCATCTCGATCAACAACGACGAGTCGAGCGCCTTGTTCTACTCCGGCGAGGCCGCCATGGCGCTCGAGGGCGACTGGTTCAACCAGGTGATCCGCGACAACGGCATGGACGAGTCGACCGTCGGCCTGATGCCCTTCCCGACCGGCACGGGACGGCTCTACGGATTCAACGAGAACAACTACATCTCCTCGAACTCCGAGAACCCCGATGCCGCTGCGGCGTTCCTCGACTACCTCACCTCGGAGGACGCCCAGAAGACGTTCATCGCGGCATTCGGCAGTCAGTCGGTCAACGTCAACGTGCAGGCGGAGGGCGGAAGCGAACTCGACCAGGCATGGACCCCGATCTTCGAGAACGCGACCGGCATCTACATGAACAACGACCAGAACCTCTCCCTCGCCGAGACCACCGAGTACTGGCGCATCCAGAACCTCGTCGCCACCGGCGAGCTCGACCCGGCCGACGCCGGCAGCGAGTTCCAGAAGTTCCTCGATCAGCAGTAGGCCCGACCACTGCAGTCGCCCCGGCCGGGGCGGCGACATCGTCGCCCCGGCCACTCCCACTCCGCAACGTCGCAAGGGATCCCATGTCAGCAAGCACAGTGCCGACTGCGCCACGCGCGCGCCGCCGGCCGCCCGCCTCGCGGGGTCGGGCCCGCCGATTCACCCACGTCGGGTTCGTCGCCGCCCTGCCCTTCCTCGCCCCCGCCCTCGCCGCCTACATCGTGTTCGTGGTGGGGCCGATGATCGAGTCGGTCCGGCTCAGCTTCTTCGAATGGTCGGGGTTCCAGGGAGCGCCGCAGGAGTTCGTCGGCCTCAAGAACTACGTGCGGATCTTCACCCAGGACCCGGTGTTCTGGACCGCCCTCACCAACACCGTCATCTGGGTCGTGCTGTCGCTCGTCATCCCGGTGGCGCTCGGACTCGTCATGGCTCTCGCGCTCAACCGGCCCCTGTTCGGACGGAACGCGTTCCGGTCGCTGTTCTACATCCCGGGGGTGCTCGCCCCGATCGCCATCGCCAACATGTGGCGGTGGATGTACAACCCGAACTTCGGTGTCGGGGTGACCCTCGCCGAATTCTTCAACGCACCGTGGATCGCCGACATCCAATGGCTCGGCGACAAGAACATCGCCCTCTACTCGATCTTCGCCGCCTTCGTCTGGCAGATCGCCGGAACCAACATGGTGCTGTTCCTCGCCGGATTGCAGTCGGTCGTGCCCGAACACGTCGAGGCCGCGAAACTCGACGGCGCCAACGCGTGGCAGGTGTTCCGCAACGTCACCCTGCCGGCTCTGCGCCCGGTGACGGTGGTGGTCGTGGTGCTCACGATCATCAACTCGATCAAGGTCTTCGACCTCATCGTCGGCATGACCGGCGGCGGCCCCGCCCAGTCGACGCAGGTGCTCGCGCTGTGGTCGTTCACCCAGTCGTTCGGCAATCACGAGTACGGGATGGGCAACGCCATCGCCACCGTGCTCCTCGTCATCACCCTGATCATCGTCGTGCCGTACATGGTCTGGACGGCACGGCAGGAGAAGAACTCATGAGCCTCTCGACCGTCCCGCCCGCCGTCGTCGACGCGGCGCTGCCCGAGAAGCGCCGCCGCGCCGGCTGGGGCACCTCCCACCGCGACTACATCAAGATCGGTCTCTGGATCGCGCTCGTGATCGCCGTGCTCGTCTGGTCGGTGCCCATCATCTTCATGGTGTTCACGTCGCTGAAGAGCGAGGCCGACATCTTCGGGACGCCCGCCTTCGTGCCCCCGTGGTCACCCGAGTGGGGCAACTACGTCGAGGCCCTCGACCGCGGCAATCTGCTCTCCGCCGGAGCGAACAGCCTCATCATCGCGCTGTTCAAGGTGCCCATCGGGCTGCTCATCTCCGCGGCGGCCGCGTTCGCGCTCGCCCGACTGCGGTTCAAGCGGCAGCGACTTCTCATGGGGATCATCGCGATGGGCGCGATGGTGCCGATCCAAGTGGCGATCGCCCCGTTGTTCCAGGTGATCAACGGGCTCGATCTGCTCAGCACGCACATCGGGGTGATCCTGCCCTACATCGCCTTCGGCCTGCCGTACCAGACGTTCATCCTCTACGGGTTCTTCCGCGGCATCCCCGAGGAGCTCGACGAGAGTGCCCGCATGGACGGAGCCGGCAACTGGCGGATCTTCTTCCAGATGATCCTGCCGCTGTCCAAGCCCGCGCTCGCGGCGCTGCTCATCCTGGACTTCGTCGCCACCTGGAACGAGTACTCGATCGCTCTCGCGCTGCTGCAGAGTCAGGACTCGTGGACGATTCCGCTCGCGATCCAGGGCTTCCAGTCCCAGTTCACGAGCTCGTACGGGCCGCTCAACGCCTTCACCATCATGTCCGTCTTCCCCGTGCTCATCGTCTACCTGCTGTTCCAGCGCTACTTCGTCGAAGGCGCCTTCGCCGGCGCCGTGAAAGGCTGATCGTGCCCACCCTCACCCACCACGCCCCGTTCACCGCGGAAACGCCCCTCTTCGAGGTGCTGCGCGACCCACGTGGTCACGAGGTCGTGTCGCGGCACCTGCCCGGGCTGGTCGGCTCCGCGATCCTGCACACCCTGCACTCGTATCCCGTCGGTCTGGTCGTCGAGACCGAAGCCGGTCTCGCCGACGACCCGCACACGCAGCGCATCATCCTCTCCGACATCGCGTCGATCGACCGCAGCCTGCCGGCCCCGCAGCCCGCGCCCGAGCGGCTCGTCACGCCGTCGGAGGACTACGAGCGTGCGGAGGTGCGCGTCGGCTCGGCGAGGGCGCAGTGGACCGAGTCGGTGCCGGTGTACGGCCGCTTCGAGCTCCGGCTCGACGGACCCTCGCACGGCAACCCGTTCCGTGACGTGGAACTGCGGGCGCAGATCGACGGCCCCGACGGTTCGGTCTCCGTGCCCGGTTTCTACGACGGCGCCGGCGTCTTCCGTCTGCGGTACATGCCGGCGGGGGAGGGCACCTTCTCCTTCCTGACATCGAGCAACGCGCGGTCGCTCGACGGCGTCGCGGGCTCGTTCGAAGCCACCGCGCCGGCACCCGGTGCGCACGGGCCGGTGCGTGTCGCGGAGACGTTCCACTTCGCCCACGCCGACGGCACCCGCTACCGGCCGATCGGCACGACCTCGTACGCCTGGATCCACCAGGGCGACGAGCTCGAGCAGCAGACACTCGCGTCCCTCGAGGCGGGCCCCTTCAACAAGATGCGCATGTGCGTGTTCCCGAAGTCCTACCTCTTCAATGAGAACGAGCCGCCCCTGTATCCGTTCGAGGGGTCGCCGGACGCCGGCTTCGACTTCCAGCGTCCATCGACCGCGTTCTGGGCGCATCTCGAGCGACGCGTCGAGCAGCTCGGCGCGCTCGGGATCGAGGCGGACCTCATCCTCTTCCACGCCTACGACCGGTGGGGCTTCTCGACGATGGATCCGGTCGCGGACGACCGGTACGTGCGATACGCGGTCGCCCGCCTCGCCTCGTTCGCGAACGTGTGGTGGTCGCTCGCGAACGAGTACGACCTGCTGTTCGCGAAGACGACGGACGACTGGGAGCGATTCGCGCGCATCGTGCAGGGGGACGACCCCGTGGGTCACCTGCTGTCGATCCACAATTGCCGCGACTTCTACGACTACTCGCGGCCGTGGGTCACGCACGCGAGCATCCAGCGCCGCGACATCTACAAGACGTCGGAGATGACCACCGAGTGGCGCGAGCGGTGGGCCAAGCCCGTCGTCATCGACGAGTGCGCCTACGAGGGTGACATCGACCAGGGATGGGGGAACATCACCGGCGAGGAGATGACGCGCCGCTTCTGGGAGGGCGCCGTCCGCGGCGGGTACGTCGGGCACGGCGAGACCTACGTGCATCCGGACGACATCCTCTGGTGGGCGAAGGGCGGCGCCCTCCGCGGCAGCTCGCCGGAGCGGATCCGGTTCCTGCGCCGGATCCTCGAGGAAGGGCCGGATCTGCTCGAGCCGTCGCCGCTCGACTGGGACATCCCGAGGGCCGGGGTCGACGGCGAGTACTACCTCTACTACTTCGGCTTCAACCAGCCCACCTACCGTCGCTTCCTGCTCGACCCGGCGTTCGCGTACACGGTGGACGTGATCGACACGTGGCAGATGACGGTCACCCGTCTCGACGGCACCTACGCGGGGCGGTTCACCATCCCGCTGCCGGGCCGGCAGTACATCGCGGTGAGACTGCAGGTGGCCTCGTGAGCGTCGCGGGCGAGCACCCGTCGCCACGACTGGCGGGCAGGACGGCCCTCGTGACGGGCGCGGCGACCGGAATCGGTCGCGCCGTGGCCGACCGGTTCGCGGCCGAAGGCGCCCGCGTCGTCTACGCCGACCGGAATTCCACCGGCGCGATCGACGCCGCCGGCGGCCACGCCGACCGGCGAGCGGTGACCATGGACATCTCCGACGAGCGCAGCGTGGAGGAGGCGTTCGCGGAACTCGGTGATCAGTGGGCGCCGGATGTGGTCGTCGCGAACGCCGGGGTGCAGCTCTTCGGACACGACGCGAGAATCGCCGATCTCGAGCTCGACACCTGGCGCCGCACGCTCGACGTGAACCTGACCGGCACCTTCCTCACGGTCAAGCACGCGGTGCGCTCGATGCTGCGCTCCGGCGGCGGATCGATCATCGTCACGGGGAGTCCGACAGCGCTGAACGGCGAGGGAGCCGACTTCACCGCGTACAGCGCCTCGAAGGCGGGCGGTCACGGCCTCGCGCGCGCGGTCGCGGCGGCGTACGCCGAGCACGGCATCAGGGTCAACGTCGTCGTACCCGGGTACACCGAGACGACGCTCGTGACCGCGATCTCCGACGACGCCGACTCCCGCGCCGCGATCGTGGGCCGCATCCCGCTCGGCCGGCCCGGCACCCCACGCGACGTCGAGGGGATCATGGTCTTCCTCGCCAGTGACGACGCGTCGTTCGCGACTGGCGCGACGTTCACGGTCGACGGGGGGATGACGACGCTGTGAACACGGACGCCGGTGCGGACGCTCTGTACGAGGCGGCCGAGTCGGCCTGGGACGTCTCGGAACCACGGCCGGAGCCCTGGGCGCACGGGCCGTGGCGGCTCGAGCGCCGGGGTGACGAGCTCGCGGACATCCGCTTCGACGGCACCCTCGTGCTGCGGATGATCCGCGCGGTGGTCAGAGACCGGGACTGGAACACCGTTCCGGTGGAGGTCACCGGTGTGCACCGTGCCGCCGGCGACCTCCGCCTCGAGTTGCGGTTCGACGGGTTCGGGGTCGAGGCGACCGGCACGATCGCGGTGTCCGCGTCGGACGACGGGATCGAGGTGCGGCTCGCGCTCGCCGCGGTTCGAGCATTCGAACGCAACCGCATGGGACTCGTCGTGCTCCATCCG
Organism: Diaminobutyricimonas aerilata; assembly: GCF_002797715.1. Classification (NCBI taxonomy): domain Bacteria; kingdom Bacillati; phylum Actinomycetota; class Actinomycetes; order Micrococcales; family Microbacteriaceae; genus Diaminobutyricimonas; species Diaminobutyricimonas aerilata. Next base: position 165,031 of record NZ_PGFF01000001.1, read on the forward strand.
CCGACCGTCGCAGGGGCGGGACTCGAGGTCCGGTCGCCGGGTGGAGCCCCGACCCGCACCCGATTCCCGGAGCGCATCGCCCCGCACCAGCCGGCGTTCGACATCGCCGCGCTCACGTGGACCGCCGACGGTGTGACCAGCGCGCTGGAGTTCGAGGGCGACGTGTTCGAGATGGAGGATCAACGCAACTGGACCGACGCCTCCTTCAAGACCTACAGCACTCCTCTCGCCCGGCCGTTCCCGGTGCACGTGCGCGCCGGCGAGCGGATCGAGCAGAGCGTCGCCCTGCGATCCCGTCGCACCATGCCGGCGGCGCCGACCGCACCCGAGACGCGTCTCGCCCTCCGAGCGGCGGGCCGCTGGATTCCGGAGCTCGCGATCGGGGCGTCCACCGCGGCGGGTGACGTGCCGTCATCCGTTCGTGGGCTGCCGGTGTCGACCGTGCTCGTCGAGCTGGCGCTCGGTACCGGGAACTGGGAGGCGGCCCTCGACCGGGCGCTCGAGGAAGCGTGCGGGCGGCCGCTCGATGTGCGGCTGGTCGCGGCGGCGGGGTCGGAGATCGACGCCGCGTTCGCCGTGCTCGCGCGGGGCGACGTGCCCCTGCGCCGACTCGGGGTCTTCTCCGCGACGACGCACGTGACCGAGCAGGCTCTGTGGGATGCGCTGCGTCGAGGAGTCGCACGCACCGGGCTGACGGTCGACCTCGTCGGTGGGGCGCGATCGCACTACACGGAACTCAACCGGCGGCGTCACGATCTGCCGTCGGATCTCCCGGCGCTCGCGTTCAGCGTCACGCCGCAGATGCATGCGACGGAGCGTTCGCAACTCGTCGAGTCGATCGGGATGCAGAGGCTCGTGGTGGAGGACGCCGTCGCCATGGCGGCGGGCCGGCCGGTGCACGTCGGGCCGGTCACGCTGCGCCCCCGGTTCAACGCGGTGGCCACGAGCGCCGGACCGGCTTCGGACGTCACCACCGTCGCCACCGGGTACGGCGCCGAACATGTTCCCGGTGCCACCGATCCGCGCCAGGGAGCCGAGGCGCTTGCGGCGTGGACGGTCGCGAGCGCTGCGGCGCTCGCCGTGCAGGGCGTCGAGAGCATGACGTTCTACGAGAGCTGGGGGCCGCGCGGGGTGGTCGACGCGGCCGGTGAACCGTACCCCGTCGTGCGGGCGATCGACTGGCTCGCGGAACTCGCGGGTCGACCGATGCTCGAGACGACCGGCACCCGTTCGCCGCACGTCTGGATTCTGGCCGGCCGCGCCGAGGGCGGCGACATCGCCCTGGTGGCGAACCTGTCGGAACGGCCCGAGCGGGCACGCATCGCCGATGTCGCCGTCGATCTCGCGCCCTGGACCGCCGAGCGAGTCGAACTCACCGACCGCCGACGCGACGCAGAAGCACTTATATCTTCTTAGCAATCAGTCATAGACTTATGGCATGGCCAGCGTCGTAGCGATCATCGTCGACATCGTGCGCTCCCGCGAGCTCGAGGATCGCGCGGCCGCCCAGACGATGATCGAGTCGACGTTCGCGAAGGTCGCCGCCGTACATCCGCCCGTCCGCCCCCTGTGGGCCACGGTCGGCGACGAGTTCCAGATCGCGATGCCCGACGTCGCCTCGGCGGTGCGCACCACGACGCTCGTGCGCCTGCTGCTCACCGATGGAGTGGACTGCCGATTCGGCCTCGGCTCCGGTGAGGTGATCGAGGTCCGTCCGGGCGCGAGCGGTCCGATCCAGGACGGGTCGGCCTGGTGGAGTGCCCGAGACGCGATCGACGAGGCGCGGCGGCGCGAGAAGTCGACCGCCCCGTACGCCCGCACCTGGTATCGGGCGGCGGCGGCTCGAGAGGCCGCATCCGAGGGTCTCGTGAACGGGCTGCTGCTTCTGCGCGACGAGCTCGTCTCCGGGATGTCGCCGCGCGAACGCCGGCTGGCCGCAGGTTCGATGCTCGGCCGCACCCAGGTCGAGCTCGCGGCGGATGAGGGCGTCAGTCAATCCGCCGTGTCGCAGAACCTGCGTCGATCGGGCGCCCAGGCGATCGCGGCGGCGATGGATGCGCTCGCCCCCGACCGACGGCGGAACTCGTGATCGCCTCGACGCTGCTGTTCATGGTCGGCACGGCCGACGTGCTGCGGGCGCTCCCGCGCCCCGTGCGCTGGCCGGCCGTGGTGGTCGCCTGGTTGGCACTCGGGGTCGCCATCACGCTCGGCTTGGGTCTCGCATGGCCGCTCACTCTCCTGACCGTCATCGGCGCGACCGCCTGGGTGGCGCTCATGCCGTCGGACGACCGTGAGCGGCCGCGGCGCCTCTGGCCGGCGCTCCTGCTCGCGGCGGTCGTCGGCGCCGTCGTCGCGGTCGATGGCGCGGCACCGCGCGGTCCGCTCGCGACCGCGTGGCGCGAGTCCGCCGTCGGCCCCTTCGCCGACGTCGCGCCCGGGCTCGCGCTGGGGGCACTCGCGGTGGGCGTCTTCCTCACTCGCAGTGCGAACCTCATCGCGCGAGCCGCGCTCGGCCGCGCGCTCGGAGACAACGCCCCGACCGCCGCGTCGACGAATCCGGGATGGCGGGTGCGCATCGGGCGTGCCGAGGTCGGCGCCGTCGAGACGGTCCCGCGCGATCCGCGCACCCGGCCGACCCTGCGCGGGGGGCGGATGATCGGGCCGCTCGAACGGGTGCTCATCGTCGTGCTCGCCCTCGCCGATGCCTCGACGATCATCGCGGCGCTGCTCGCGGCGAAGGGGATCGTGCGGTTTCCCGAGATCTCCGAGGACCGCGGCACCGGGTCGAAGGCCGAGGAGTTCCTCGTCGGCAGTCTCACCAGCTGGGCGCTCTCCGCCGGCGCCGTGCTCTTCGTGTTGGCGGTGCAGGAACGCTGATATCCCGTCCGATATCAGCAGACACCTTATGCCCGAGACGTCCTCGCATCCGGCAGTTTTCGAGAAGCGGCGAGGGCGGTTCCCCGGCAGACTTCGAGAGGAACATCGAATCACCGGGGAGGAACACCATGACGGAGACCACGGACACGGCGATCGGAACCGCCGCGGAGCCGGAGACCTTCACCTCCGAAGAGCGCGCAGCCATGAAGGAGCGCGCGAAGGAGAAGATCGGCGAGATGTCGGGCGGCGATCGCGCGATCTCGGAGCGGTTCCACGCCCTCGTCATCGCCGCGGCCCCTCACCTCACCCCGAAGACCTGGTACGGCATGCCGGCGTACGCGAAGGACGGCAAGATCGTCTGCTTCTTCCAGCCGGCAGAGAAGTTCAAGGCGCGCTACGCGACGATCGGGTTCAACGACGCGGCGAGACTCGATACCGGGACGGTCTGGCCCACCTCGTTCGCTGTGACGGAACTCGCCGCCGCCGACGAGGAGTTCTTCGCCGACCTCGTCAGGAGGGCAGCGGGCTGATCGACCCGCCGGGGATGGTGCACCAGGGCGAGGTCTCGAAGGACCGCTGATCCCGGTCGAAGGCCGAGAAGCTCAGCGACCGTTCCCGCTCAGGCCCGCCGCGCGCAGTTCCGTCAGGTATTCGCTGTCGGCGGGGTGCAGGTAGTACGCCTCCGAGCGCGCGCCGTCGGGCGTCTGGATGCGCACGGGCGTGCCGCCGGCGCCGATGACGGCATCGAACGCCGTGAGCGGGAGGGCGGCACCAGGATTCGCCAGCAGCCACTCCTGCGTCGCTCTCTCGCAGCGAGAGAACCAGTGCCCTGCTTCGCCTGTGTTCACCGTCCCATGGTGGCGGTGCAAGGTGGCCGGCCGGTGAAGGGGCCGCAACCATCCGGAGCTGTCTCGAGCGCGCGCCGTGCGATCCGGCGCAGGGGAGCTCGGTGTCAACAAAGTTGACACCGAGCGGGGGTCGTCGCAGACTCGATTCGTCCCGACACCGCGGTCGGGCCTGTCGAAGGAGCATCATGCGCGATCCGAACCGTCCGCTCACCGCCAAGTCGTCCATCGGTGACTGGCTCGATCATCCGGTGGGTGGCCCCCTCCTGCGCGACCTGCTCGCTCAGGGTGGTCAGGACGAGAGCGCGCTCAAGCCCGTGCGACTGTTCGCGTTGCAGCGCCTCGTCACGCTGAGCCAGGGCAAGATGCCGCAATCCGTGGTCGACGACCTCGTCGCGAAGGCGAACGGCGGTGTCACCCCGGTCGTCGACGACGAGCCGGAGGAGCCCGCGGCGGGCCCCGCCCCGTATGCCGAGCGCATCACGCCCGGCCGCTTCGAGGGCCAGACGGTCATCGTCACGGGCGCCGGATCCGGGATCGGCCGGGCGACCGCGTCCCGCATCGTCCGGGAGGGTGGCCGCGTCGTCGCCGTCGACATCTCGCAGGAACGGCTCGCGGAGTTCGCCGCGGCACACACTGATGCCGACGTGGTCGTGGTCACCGGCGACATCACGAAGGACGACGACGTGCGCGCGATCGTCGAGGCGGCGGGGAGCCGGGTGGACGGGCTGGCGAACATCGCCGGGATCATGGACGACATGACGCCGCTGCACGAGGTGTCGGACGCGGTGTGGCAGCGGGTGTTCGCCGTCAACGTGGACGGCTTGTTCCGTCTGTCGCGCGCCGTGCTGCCGCTCATGCTCGCAGCCGGTCGCGGATCCGTCGTCAACGTCGCGTCCGAGGCGGGCCTGCGCGGGTCCGCCGCGGGCCTCGCGTACACGGCGTCGAAGCACGCGGTGGTCGGGATCACCAAGAGCTCGGCGTACATGTACGGCGGCAGCGGCATCCGGGTCAACGCGGTCGCCCCGGGACCGGTGGCGACGAACATCCAGGCCACGTTCGCCTCGGAGCTCGGTCAGGAGCGCATCGGCGCGGCGATGCAGACGCTGCCGCCCGTCGCGGAGCCGGCGCAGCTCGCCGCCTCGATCACCTTCCTGTTGAGCGACGACGGCACGAACGTGTCGGGCGCGATCCTGCCGTCGGACGGCGGCTGGTCCGCGCAGTGACGCGCGGCCGTCAGGGCGTGATGAGCTGCTGGAGCATCGCGCCGTAGCGGCGGGCGAGGTCGTCGGTGAGGGCGGCGAGCAGCGTCTCGTCGCCCACCACCCACAGGCTGTAGAAGAGTCCGCCGACGATCGAGGCGCACATCGCCGCACGCAGCTCGGCGTCGTCGCCCTCGAGTCGCTCGCGCAGCGGCGCGACGAACGCGGACACGTGTACGTCCTTGAGCCGTGAGCCGACGCCTTCGGTGTCGCTCGCGCGCAGCAGCGCGAGGTACACGCCCCGGGTCTGCTCGCCCGAATCGAGCATGAAGCGGATGAAAGCCTCACCGAGCCCGTCGAGCGGACCGTCGAGCAGCGCCGCCGGTTCGAGGGCGAGCTGCATCGTCTCGAGGAAGAGCTGCTCCTTGCCGGCGAAGTGCCGGATCACGAGCGCCGGATCGACGGCCGCCTCCGCCGCGATGTCGCGCACGGTGGTGCCCGCGTACCCGCGCTCGGTGAACAGCCGCTCGGCGGCGGTGCGGATCGCGTCGCGCGACGAAGCGCGGGGCGTGGTCGTGTTCACCCGTCGATGCTAGGCCCGCCGGGGCCGGATTCAGGGCTGCTGAACCTGGATGAGGACCTTGCCGACGGTGTTGTTCTGCACCGCGTCGTGCGCATCTGCGGTGCGCTCGAGCGGGAAACGGTGCAGGGGCAGACCCGCCGCCTCCCCGATCGGCAGAGCGCCGTCGCGGATGGCGGCGTTGACGTCCTCCGCACCCCGCGTGATCGCCTCGGCGCCGACCGTGTAGAGCAGCACGAACTGGTAGCGCAGATTGAGTCGCATCGCCTGCCCGACGTCGACGGTCAACGGCCTCCCGCGATCGTTGGCGTACGTCGCGATCGTCGCCCGTTCCCGCACGACCGCCGTGTTGAGCGCGTCGTTCGCGCTCACCGCCACCTCGACGACCTGATCCACACCATCCGGCGCGAGAGCGCGGATGCGCGCCACCGCGTCCTCCTGCGTGTAGTCGACCACGTCGTGCGCTCCGGCGGCTCGCGCGAGCGCGGCCTTCGCGTCGTTGCTCACCGTCGTGATCACGCGCGCGCCCGACCAACGGGCGAGCTGGATGGCGGCGTGGCCGACCGCGCCGGCTCCGCCGGCGACGAGCACCGTGCGGCCCCGCAGGGCTCCCGGATGCAGGCGGTCCGGTGCGTCCTCGGCGACCGTCAACGCCCGGTGAGCGGTGAGTGCGGGCACGCCGAGACTCGCACCCAGCTCGAAGTCGGCCTCATCCGGCAGCGGGATCACCCGGTCGGCGGGGACCACGGTGTACTCCTGTGCGGTGCCGCTCCGCGGCCGCTGGTACGCCGCGATGACGAGCCACACCCGGTCGCCGACGCGCACGTGCGAGACGCCCTCGCCCACCGCATCGACGATGCCCGCGCCGTCCTGGTTGGGCACCGACTCGCCGACCGAACCCGCCGCGCTCCCGGATCCCTCACGCGCCTTCCAGTCGGTCGGGTTCACTCCCGAGACGACGACCCGCACGCGGACTTCGCCGGGGGCGGGATCGGGGACGCTCCGGTCGACCAGGGTCAGGCGGGAGGAGTCACCGGGCGTCGTGTAGATGATGGCCTTCATGCTTCAGGCAACGCCGTGACCGCGGCGCCGATTCCTCGATGCGCCGACGGATCCTGCCCCCTTCCGTCGTCCAGCGAGGTGTTACCCGGATGAAACGGAGCCGGGCGTACACTCCGAAAATGGAGCAGGCGAACAGCACGACGGTCGTCGTGGTGGGCCCCGGGTCATCCGAGGTGCTCGACGATCTCGACCGTCTTCCCAACGTCACCGCGGCACCGCTGGGCAGCGACCCGGATTCGAGTGTCGCCCATTTCGTGCGCGGCGCGCACACGTCGTACGTCGCGCACGACCGCGATCCGCTCGAACACGTCGCCGCGGCGTGGGTCGAACTCTTCGAGGAACGGGCGACACTCGGCACGCTCGATCTCGAGGTCGAGACGGCGGTGGAGGCGTTCCGGCGTGGCGCTGCCGAGCTACCCGACTACTACATCGTGCTCGAGCCGGAGTCGCTCGTCGGCACGTGGAAGCACTGGTGGCTGGGCGTGCTCGGCGACGCCTCGCCCAACCGGGTGCTGCCGGCGGAGTCCGACGTCGCATCCGTGCGCCGGATGCTGGGACGCCTGCCGTCGGGCCGACCCTGGCCGCAACCCGACCGCTGGTTGCCGGCACTGCGGATGCGCGTGCCGGACCGCGTCGGCATCGCCGGCGCCTGACCTCCGGTCCCTGAGCCCGTCGAAGGGCCGGTCGAGTAGGGCGCCCCGGCGTATCGAGACCCGGTGCTCGGCTCCCGCTGGTCGAGTAGGGCGCTCTGCGCCCGTATCGAGACCTCCGTGCGTGCGGACCCGCGGTCGGGTCGTCGTCCGTGGGGGTCTCGATACGGCGGCTTCGCGCGCCTACTCGACCGGCGGGTGCTGCGTAGCGACGAGGGCGACCTCGACGGCGGCGAGGTGCTCCTGCGGCGCCATCACGAAGGAGTTGCGCAGGGTGCGCTGCGGGATCCACTTCGTGCGCCGCCGGAACTCCCGCGCGGCCTCCGGGCTCTGCTGCGTGAGTGCGTCGATGACCGCCTCGTACGCGGACTCGTCGGCGACGACGCGGTCGAGCGGGGTGTCGAGGGTGATCGGCGCCCGCTCGGCGGCGGCCGCCTCGAGCTCCGCGGTGAACCGGTGGTGGCCGGAGCCGACCTCGGTCTGCTCGGCCCCGGGCAGCTGCACGCGGGCGCGCACGCCCGCCGGCACCACGACATCCACCTCGAGCGTCGAGCCCGCGCGTCGCCACTCGACGCTCGCCAGCCCGTACGGTGTCTCGTGGGCGGTGCGTGCCCAGTCGAGGCCGTCGAGCGGCAACGGGCGCACGTCGATCGCGCGGTACCCCGGCTCAGCGGGAGCGAGTCCGCCGACGGCACGGTGCAGCCAGTCCGCCACGGCGCCGAACGCGTAGTGGTTGAACGACGTCATCTCGCCCGGGTTGATCGAGCCGTCTTCGAGCATGCTGTCCCAGCGCTCCCAGATGGTCGTCGCGCCCATCGTCACGGCGTAGAGCCACGACGGGTTCTCGCGCTGCAGCAGCAGTCGGCGCGCGACCTCGACGTGCCCGGCCTCGACGAGCGCGTCCTGGATGAGCGGCGTGCCGACGAAGCCGGTGCTCATGTGGAACCCCGCGGCCCGCACCAGCTCGGCGAGCCGGTCGCCCATCGCCTGCCGCCGCGTCGCATCCTGCACGATGCCGAATCGCAGGGCGACGGCATAGGCGGTGGGGGCGTCGCTCAGCATGCGGCCCGCGGGGGTCACGTATTCGCGCACGAAGGCGTCGCGGATGCGGTCGGCGGTTCCGGCGTAGCGCTCGGCGTCGTCGGCGCGACCGAGCAGAGCCGCCGTGTCGGCGACGAGGCGCGTCGAGCGGTACAGGTACGCCGACGCGACGATGTCGGGGTCCGTCTTCGCGTCGGCCGGGTGCTCCGGAGGGGCGTCGGGGTCGAGCCAGTCGCCGAACTGGAACTCGCCCTCCCACAGCATCCGCTCGCCCGCGCGACGCAGCAGGGCATCGGCCCACGCGCGCATGCTGTCGTACTGCGTCTCGAGCACGTCGCGGTTCGCGAACCGCTCGTAGAGCGCGGTCGGGACCACCGTCGCGGCGTCGCCCCAGGCGGCGGCCGGCGCAGCGTCGCCGGGAAGGGGGTCGGGCACGACGAACGGCACGACGCCGTCATTCGCCGCCTGCTCGAGCGCGAGGTCCTCGAGCCACGACGACAGGAACGCGTCGCAGTCGAACAGATAGCTCGCGGTGGGAGTGAAGACCTGGATGTCACCGGTCCAGCCGAGGCGCTCGTCGCGCTGGGGGCAGTCGGTCGGCAGCGAGAGGAAGTTGCCGCGCATGCCCCAGACGACGTTCTCGTGCAGCCGGTTGACGAGCGGATGGGAGGTCTCGAACCAGCCGGTGCGTCGCATGTCGCTGTGCAGTACGACAGCCTCGACGGCGTGCGGCGCGAAGTCGCCGGGCCAGCCGTCCACCTGGGCGTAGCGGAAGCCGTGGAAGGTGAACTTCGGTTCCCACACCTCGAGGCCTTCGCCGCGCAGGGTGTAGGAGTCGGTCGCGGCGGCCGCGCGGAGCGGGCGCAGCCCGAGCTCGCCGTGTTCGAGCACCTCCGCGTGCCGGAGGGTGACCGTGCTGCCGGCGGGCCCGTGCACGGTGATGCGCAGCCGCCCGACGAGGTTCTGCCCGAAGTCGAGCACGGTCGCACCGGAGGGGGTGGTGATCACCTCGGCAACGGGAACGGTCTCGATGCGGCGCACCGGCTCGGCGGCACGGGGCGCGGGGGTGACGTCGACCGGAACGATGGTGGCGGCCGGCCATTCGGCGTCGAAACCGGGTTGCGACCAGCCGGCCATCTCGAGCCGCGCGTCGTAGTGCTCTCCGGCGTAGATGCCGCTCGCGGTGCGGGGGCCTTCGGATGCGGTCCAGGAGTCGTCGGTCGCGATGACCTGCTCGGCGCCGTCGTCGAAGGTGAGCACGAGCTGTGCCGAGACGCTCGGCTGCGGCCCGTAGAACGGGCGCGCCATCTCGCGGAACCCGTAGATCTCGGTGAACCACCCGCCGGCGTAGTCGATGCCGATCGCATTGGCGCCGGTGTGGATGAGGCTCGTCACGTCGGCGACATCGAACAGCAGGCGGTGCTGGTAGCTCGTCCATCCGGGCTTCATCTCGCCGTCGTCGACGGGCGTGCCGTTGATCTCGACCTGGTGCACGCCCTGCGCGGTGGAGTAGAGGTAGGCCGATCGCACCGGACGGTCGACGACGAACTCCCGGCGGGCGAGCGCGGGGCGGGCGTCGTCCGAAGGCGCGGCGAGGCCGATGAACGGGGCCTGCCATCCGGCGCCGCCGAGGTGGCCCGCCGTCACCACGACCGGCTCGCTCCATGCGGAGGTCGAGCCGTCGGCGCCGGTGACGCGGACTCGCAGGGTGCGCTGCTCACGGGGCTCGAGCGGGGCGAAGGGCCACTCGACCGCGACGGACTCCCCGCCGACGTTCGCCGTCTCGCCACCGCCGTCGATCTCCGCACTCGCCTGCACCCAGTCCGTGCGGTCGCTCTCGACGATCCAGCTCAGCCGTGGTCGCGCGTCGGCGACGGGGGCGCCGTCGTTGCGGCGGCCGGCGCGGAGGCGGATGACGCGCACGTCGTCGGTCGTAGTCATGGAGGGTCCTTCCTCGGGGGACAGCGGTGTCCTCACGGCCGATGGCGGCCGGAAGCGTGGAACGATTCAATCACGAGCTCTGTAGAACGGTCTACTCCGTGCGTCGATCCCCTGCATCCGACCGTCCTCAGCGGCGTCGGAGCAGGGAACGACGTCGTACGGGGGCGGTCGACCCACGCACCTTGAGGGTCGGCGTGCTGACGTACTCGACGGGTTCCGAGCGGCCGGCGATCTGCTCGATGAGCAGGCGCACGGCCTGCCGCCCCATCTCGACACCCGCCTGATCGACCGTCGTCAGTGAGATCGCCGGGTGATCGGCGAGGTCGATGTCGTCGTAGCCGATGACGGATACCTCCGCAGCCGTGAGTCCGAGTGCCCCCACGGCGCGCAGGGCGCCGAGGGCCAGCTCGTCGTGCGCGGCGAAGATCGCGGTGGGGCGGTTCGGTGTCTGCAGCAGCGCGCGGGTCGCCTCGAAGGAATGCCGCTCCGTGGGGCCGGTGCGCACGACCTCGACATGCGATCCGTGTCCGGCAGCGCGCATCATCCGCTCGTACACACCGAGACGGATGGCGTGCGGGGTCGAGTTGCCGAAGGTGACCGCTTCACTGCGGGTGACGTGCGCGATCCGCTCGTGCCCGAGGGAGAACAGATGGTCCATCACGAGCGCGGCGCCGACGGCGTCGTCACCGACGACCCGGTCGTAGTTCGATGCGTCGTCGTGGCGACCCAGCATCACGACGGGGGTCCGCTCGGCGAGTCGGGCGAGCCAGTCGGCCTGCACGAGTGGGGAGACCGCGACGATCCCGTCGACCTGCCGATCGGCAAGTGCCTCGAGCGCTCGATAGCCCTCGACCGCGTCGGTCTCGATGCCCGCGTCCGCGGGGGCGATGATCAGCTGGTAGTCCGTACCGGCGATCGCCTCTGTCGCGCCTTTGAGGATGCGGATGAAGAACGGGTTCCCGAACTCCGGGATCTCGATCCCGAGGGTGAAACTCGACCCTCGCATCGCGCGGGCGGCCACGCGCGGACGGTAGTTCAGTTCCGCGATCGAGGAGTTGACGCGCTCGCGCATCGTGTCGCTCACGCCGTAGGCGCCGCGAATGACCTTGGATACCGCCGCGCGCGAGACGCCGGCATGCCGGGCGACGTCTTCGATGGTCGCGAACTTGCGTCCGGTCACGTTCGACATGCGTCCTCCATCGTGCCGACCGCGATGCCGGCGAGGCCAGACTAACCGAGCGCGGGCGGGTGGCGGCAGGGATCGAACGCGGAGGCGAAGGCAAACGTAGATCGCTCTACGCGTTACGCATCCGTTAGCGCCAAACGTTTGACATCGATCTACACTCGGCCGTAGCGTGTGTGCCGAGCCGATGTTGAACCGATTCAACAATCGGCACCACAGAGTGGTCCTTACAAGGAGGTAACGGATGATTTCCCGTCGTTCACGACGCACCATGCTGGCCGTCGGTGCCAGCGGGCTCGCGCTCGGACTCACGCTCACCGGCTGCAGCACCGGGGGCGGCAGCTCCGACGGCTCCGTCGAGCTGTCGTACCTCGTCGACAATGCCGAGAGCACCGTCGCGACCGCGGAAGCACTCGCCGAGGCCTTCAACGCCGAGCACGAGGGCGAGATCACCGTCAAGGTCGATACCCGTCCGCAGGGCGCGGAAGGCGACAACCTCGTCAAGACGCGTCTCTCTACCGGGGAGATGGCGGATGTCTTCGCCTACAACAGCGGATCGCTGTTCCAGGCTCTCAACCCCGACCAGACGCTCGTCGACCTCTCCGACCAGGACTTCGTGGACAAGTTCGACGAGAACTTCGTGAAGGTCGTCTCGGGCGAGAACGGCGTGTACGGCGTGCCGATGGGGCAGTCGATGGGCGGCGCGATCCTCTACAACAAGGACATCTACGCGGAGCTCGGTCTGCAGGTGCCGACCACGTGGGATGAGTTCGTCGCCAACGCCGAGGCCGTGAAGGCGGCCGGCACGGCGGCTCCGATCATCCAGACGTACGGCGACACCTGGACGTCGCAGCTGTTCGTGCTCGGCGACTTCGCGAACGTGCTCGCCGAAGACGAGGACTGGGCCGAGAAGTACACGGACAACGAGGCGAAGTACGTCGACGAGCCCGCCTTCGCCGGCTTCCAGCACCTCGAGGAACTCGGCAAGGCGGACCTGTTCAACGAGGATTTCGCGTCGGCCACCTACGACGACGGCGTGCGCATGATCGCGACCGGTGAGGGCGCCCATTACCCGATGCTCACCTTCGCGTCCGGCCCGCTCGTGCTCAACCACCCCGACGCGGTCGACAAGGTGGGCACCTTCCCCATCCCGGGCGAGAGTGCCGAAAGCAACGACCTGACCGTCTGGATGCCGGGAGCCGTCTACATCCCGAAGTCGACCGAGGGTGAGAAGCTCGACGCGGCGAAGACGTTCCTCGCGTGGCTCGCCACCCCGGAGAGCTGCGACATCCAGGCCGAGTCGAGCGCTCCGCAGGGGCCGTTCGTGGTCGAGGGCTGCGAACTGCCCGACGACGCCCCGGCGATGGTCACCGACATGCAGCCGTACTTCGACGAGCAGCGCACCAACCTCGCGCTCGAGTTCCTCTCCCCGATCAAGGGACCGGCCCTCGAACAGATCACCGTCGCGGTGGGCTCGGGCATCACCTCCGCCGCGGAGGGCGCCAAGCAGTACGACGACGACGTGACCAAGCAGGCCCAGCAGCTCGGCCTCGACGGCTGGTGATCCACACCGCCTGACGACGTGATGCGGGGGCTCGGAAGCGGGCCCCCGCATCCTCGATCGTCCGACCCTCGATCGATGGAGATCCCATGAGCACCCTCGCCGCTCCGCCCCTGCGGCCGTCCCCGGACCGGAAGCAGCGCCGGGCCATGAAGAGCCCGTATCCGACCTGGTTCTTCCTGCCGGCCGGTGTCTTCTACGTCATCCTCTTCCTGGTCCCGACCGTCGTCTCGTTCTACTTCGCGTTGACCCGGTGGACCCTGTTCGACGTCGAGTTCATCGGATTCGACAACTTCGTGCAGTTCTTCCGCGAGCCGGCCCTCATCCAGGGCTTCGTGAACACCTTCGTCTACGCGTTCCTCACCTCGGGCCTCAAGGTCGTGCTCGGCCTGCTGCTCGGCGTGCTGCTCACCTCCCAGATCGTCGCCCGGGGCTACCTGCGCAGTGTCGTGTTCTTCCCGGTGCTCGTCTCCACGATCGGCGTCGGCATCACCTTCAAGGTGCTGCTCGACCCGTTCGACGGCATGGTCAACCAGGCCCTCGCGGCCATCGGCATCGAAGGTCCCGGCTGGCTCACCGACCCGGCCTGGGCGCTCCTCTCCGTCGCGCTCGTCGACGTGTGGAAGGGCGTCGGACTCGCGACGCTCATCTACATCGCCGGTATCGTCGCGATCCCGCAGGAGTACTTCGAGGCGGCCAAGGTCGACGGGGCGAACGCGTGGACGAACTTCTGGAACATCACACTGCCGCTCGCGCGGCCGGCCACCGTGACCGTCGTCATCCTGTCGCTCATCGGCGGTCTGCGCTCGTTCGACCTCATCTGGGCGATGACGCGAGGCGGACCCGGGTACACGAGCGATGTGATCGCGTCGGTCATCTACAAGCAGTACCAGGCCGGATTCTTCGGCCTGTCCACCGCGGGCAACGTCGTGCTCTTCCTCGCGATCGCCCTGCTCGTCGTGCCCTTGCAGGCATGGCTCAACCGGAAGCGAGACGACGAATGAGGAACCGGGTCTGGCGCTACGGCGGCGGTGCACTGGCGATCGTGCTCTCGGTCGTCGTGTTCATCGTGCCGTTCGTGTTCATCGTGCTCACGGCCGCGAAGACGCCGCAGGAGGCCTCGCTCCTGCAGTTCAGCTGGCCGACCGAGTGGGCGTTCTTCGACAACCTCGCCGAAGTGGTCGCCGCCCGCGACTTCATCCTCGTGCGGGCCTTCGTCAACAGCGCGGTGCTGACCGTGGCCGCAGTCGCCCTCATGGTCGTGCTCGCCGCGATGGTCGGGTACGTGTTGCAGCGGCGCCGCAGCAAGTGGAATCCGCTCGTGAACTTCCTCGTGCTCGCCGGCCTCATCATCCCGCCGGCCGTCGTGCCCACCATCTGGGTGCTGCAGGGGCTCGAGCTGTTCAAGACGCTGCCGGGCCTGATCTTCGTGCACGTCGCCTTCGGACTGTCGTTCTGCGTGCTGCTGTTCCGCGCGTTCGTGGCGACCATCCCGCGCGAGGTCGACGAGGCGGCCGTGATCGATGGAGCCGGTCCGCTGCGGCTGTTCTTCACCGTGATCTTCCCGCTGCTGCGATCGGTGATCGTGACCGTGATCGTCGTGCAGGCGGTGTTCGTCTTCAACGACTTCACCTACGCCCTGTACTTCCTGCCGGGCGACGAGAACGCGACCGTGCAGCTGACGCTCTACAACTTCCAGTCGCAGAGCCTCAGCCAGTGGAATCTGCTGTTCATGGACGTGCTCCTCATCACGATCCCGCCGCTGATCATGTACATCTTCTTCAACCGGCAGATCGTCGCGGGCATGACCTCCGGTGCCGTCAAGGGCTGAGCGGCCGGGCCTCGTCGACACGTCGGGGGTGTCCGCGGCGACGCGGCGGATGCCCCTGGCCTCGCGCGACGAGATCCTCGCCGCCGCGCGGCGAGCGAGCCGGGATCCGTTCCCCGACCTGCCGGAGGATCCCCGCCCGGTGTCGTGGATGTACGGCCCCGGTCAGTACGAACTGGCCGTGCTGCACCGGCTCGTGCGCGACGGGCTCGCCGCCAACCGGTTCGCGCACTACGCGCAGAACTTCGGTGTGCTCGACGCGCGTTCGGTGTTCCGGGCGGACGCACTCGGGCCGACGGGACGCCTCGTCGTCGCGGCGACGGGCACGCCGACCGTCACCGCCGACGGCGCGGACGTTCCGGCCGCCGCGGTTCCGGACGGATGGGCGATCGAGCTCCCGGCCGCGGTGCGCCGCATCACGGTCGTGGTCGAGCCGGCACCCGGTGGGCCGGCCGCGATCGCCGTGCTCGCCGGCGACGGACTGCTCGCCCCCTCGTGGTCGGATGCGGCCGGGCATCCGCTCACCGTGCGCCCGGGTACACGTGACACCGCACCGCACGCGCTCGGGGAACCGGTCGTCGAACTCGTCCCGCTCGGCGACCGTGCACACTACGCGCTGCCCGCGGCCGCGCTCGCCCGCGTCGTGATGCGCGCCCCCGAGCGGCCGACCCTCATGAGCGGCGAGTCCCTCGCCGAGGCGGCCGCCGCTCCCCACGAGGCGGAGACGGCGCACGAGGTCGTCGCGACGGGCACCGGCCGGTGGGCGTCTCGGCACGAGCTCGGGTTCCGCCACCTCACGGTCACCGACCCGGTTCCCGAGGCGGTCAGCGTCGAGGCGCGCATCCGCCCGGTGCCGCGGCGGGGCGCCTTCGTGTGCTCCGACGACACCCTCACCCGCATCTGGGCCACGAGCGCGTACACGCTGCGCTTGTGCCTGCAGGGCCTGGTGATCGACGGCATCAAACGCGATCGGATGCCGTGGGCGGGCGACCTCGCGCTCAGCACCCTCGCGAACGCGTTCGCCTTCGCCGACGCCGACATCACGCGCGACACGATCGTCGCGCTCGGGAGCCCGCGCGACGGCTACGTCAACGGCATCTCGGACTACTCGCTGTGGTGGCTGATCAGCACCGCGTTCTACCGTCGGCACTTCGACGACCCGCACTTCGCCCGGGAGGAGGCCGAGCGGGTGCACGCCTTCGTCGAGCGGCTCGTCGCCGACGTCGACGCGCGCGGACTGTTCCGCCCGCGCTCGGTGCCGAGCGGCTTCAGCTCCGGCAACGACGGCGGGGTGTTCATCGACTGGGGTGTCCGAGTGCCGCCGGGGCGTTCATCGACGGCGCTGCAGGTGTTGTGGGTGTGGGCGCTGCGCAGCGCCGAGCGGCTGCTCGTCGACGCGACCCACGCGGGCGCCGAGCGGGTGGCCGAAGCGGCGCGATCCGCCGAGCGGGCGCTGCGCGCCGACGCGTGGGATGCGCGACGCGGGGTCTGGCGCGAGCACCTCGAGCAGCCGTCGGAACCCGATGCGTACGCGAACCTGCTCGCCGTGCTCAGCGGTCTGACGGATGCGGGGGAGAGCCCCGCGGTCGTCGAGGCGATCGGGGCGACGGCCGGGCGCACACCGTTCATGGCGTCGTTCGCCCTCCGCGCCCTCGGCGTCGCCGGCCATCGCGCCGCGGCCGTCGACCGCATCCGTCGCGACTGGGGCGCGATGCTTGACACGGGCGGCACGACCTTCTGGGAGGAGTTCGCCGACCCGGGGGAGAGCCCCTACGCGATGTACGGTCGGCCGTTCGGCAAGAGCCTGTGCCACGCCTGGGCCGCCGGTCCGGCGGCGCTGCTGCCGGAACTCGTGCTCGGCATCCGCCCGCTCGCCGACGGCTGGACGCGCGTCGCCGTCGACCCGGACCTCGGCGACCTGGAATGGGCAGCGGCCGTGGTGCCGCTTCCGCACGGCGACCTCGTGGTGCGCGCGGACGGCGACGGCGTGCACGTCGACGTGCCCCCGGGCACGGTACTCGTGCGCGACGGCGCCGACACCCCCGGCCCCGCCCGCGTCAGCTGGTCGCTCGCCCCCTGATCCCTTCGCTGGTCGAGTAGGGCGCTCTGCGCCCGTATCGAGACCCCGTGTCCGGGACCCGGGGTCGAAGCGCCGTCCGTGGGGGTCTCGATACGGCGGCTTCGCGCGCCTACTCGACCGGCGTGGTTGCGGTCGGGCTCGCGAGTTGGCGAATACATCTCTATAGGCGACGTTTTCGGGTGCTTTTCGCCAACTCGCGCATCCGTTGGCCCTCGACCGGCGGGCGCGCGGGCGCGCGGCGGGCGGGTCAGAAGGCGTAGCGCACCTGGACGTACGGGGTCTCCTCGTCGATGACGCGCAGCAGGTCGTCGAGGTAACGGCGCTTGGTGCTCGACTTGTACCGCACGTTCCACGCGCCGTTCTGCGAGCGCTTCGCCTCCTGCAGCTCCGGGCGCCACAGCAGGTCCTCCGCCTTCGGATGCCACCCCATGTTCACCTCGTGCAACTGCTCGTTGTGGGTGAGGAAGATGATCTCGGCCTTCAACTGCGCCTTGGCCGCCGGGCCGATTCCCGCATCCAGTTGGCGCAGCATCTCGCGCCACTCGTCGAGCCAGCCGTCGACGACGATCACGGGAGAGAAGTTGACGTGCACCTCGTAGCCGGCGGCGACGAAGTCGTCGATCGCCGCGATGCGCTCGCTGATCGGGGAGGTGCGGATGTCGGTGATCTTCGCGATGCGTTCCGGCATGAGCGAGAAGCGCACGCGGGTGCCGCCCTGCGGGTCCCAGTCGAGCAGGTCGCGGTTGACGAACTTCGTCGCGAACGACGCCTTCGCCGTCGGAAGGTCGCGGAACAGCTCGACGATGTCGCGCACGTTGTCGCTGATCGCGGCATCCACCGAGCTGTCGCCGTTCTCACCGATGTCGTACACCCAGGCATCGGGATCGCACTGATTCGGTTCGAGCTTCATTCCCTGCCGTTGCACGTGCCGGGCGAGGTACCCGGTGATCTGCTCGATGTTGACGAACGTCGTCACCGGGTTGCTGTAGCCCTTGCGGCGCGGCACGTAGCAATACGCACACGCCATCGCGCAGCCGTTCGACAGCGACGGGGCGATGAAGTCGGCCGAGCGTCCGTTCGGCCGTGCGGTGAGACTCTTCTTGATCCCGAGCACGAGCGCCTCCGTCTTGATGCGCACCCAGCGTTTGACGTTCGTCTCGTCGCCGTGCAGTTCCGGGATGCGCCAGTGGCTCGCCACCTCGATCACCTCGGCGTCGGGCCAGCGCTCCAGGATCTGGCGACCACGCGGCAGTTCCACGGCCGCGGGCTCAGCGTAGATGCGCCGGATGTCGAGCATCGGGCGCTCGCGCGGTCGGGCGGGAGCGCCGCTGTCGATGCCCTGGGTGTCGGTCATCCCGGCACCCTACGAGCCGGCGCTGGCAACGACCCCTCTCGCTGGGTGCCGCCTGTCAGACCCCGGCGAATGAGTCCTTCGCGTGAGCGGCGTCGAGCTGGATGCCGCGATTGGAATGGGCGGCGTTGGTGAACGCGTCGAGCATCCGGCGGTGCACCGGCACCGGGTCGACACCGTCGAACTCGAACTCCAGGTCGAGACCGGCGTGCATCCACAGGATGCAGCGGCGGGCTCCCGCCTCGTCGCTGCGCACCCACGAGATCACGAATGACTCAGCGCGACGGAGCTTCGACGTGGCCACGAGCTGCAGACAGGTCAGCACCTCGTCGTCGAGCGGGATCGGCTCGCGTTGCGCGCCGTAGTACAGAGTGCCCATGCGGTACCTCCTCGTGCCGCCGCCCGGACTCCCCAGTCGCCCGGTGCGCGCCACTTGGCCGCGACGCTACCCCTCTCAGGCCCGCTCGACAAGGGCTCCCGGTGGTGCGGTCACGGCTCGAACCGGCGCGTCTGCACACTCGCCGCGACGACCGAACGCAGCGCCTCCAGGCCGCCCTCGATCACGCCGAGCGCCCGCGCCTGAACGAGCACGTTGCCGATCGCCGTGGCCTCGACCGGGCCCGCCACGACGGGCAGCCCGGACCGTTCGGCGGTGAGCCGGCAGAGGAGCTCGTTCTGCGACCCGCCACCGACGAGGTGGATGGTGTCGACACGTCTGCCGGAGAGTTCGGATGCGGTGCGCACCGCATCCGCGAAAGCGGCGGCGAGGCTCTCGACGATCGAGCGGGCCCACCCGGCGCGCGAGTCGGGCAGCGGCAGGCCGCGATCCCGGCAGTGCTCGGCGATGCGGGTGGCCATCGAGCCCGGAGCGAGGAACCCCGGATCGTTCGCGTCGAACAGGGCGACCGGGCCGTCGTAGACGGCGGCCTCCGCGAGCAGCACGGGCAGGTCGACGACGGATCCGTCGCGCTCCCACTCGCGCACGCTCTCGGTGAGCAGCCAGAGCCCCATCACGTTGTGCAGGTAGCGCACCGTGCCGTCGACGCCGCCCTCGTTCGTGAAGTTCGCCGCACGGCCGGCGTCGGTGAGCACGGGCGCGTCGAGTTCGACCCCGACGAGCCCCCACGTTCCGCAGCTGATGTAGGCGAAGTCGGGCGAGGTGGCAGGCACGGCGACGACGGCGGATGCGGTGTCGTGCGATCCGACGGCGATGACGTGGGCGTTGCTGCCGAGCTCGTCGGCGACGTGCGGCAGCAGTGCGCCGATGGTCTCGCCCGGGTCGACGAGCGGGGGCAGGATACGCGACGGCAGCCCCAGCCGGGCGAGGAGTCCGGCGTTCCAGGTGCCCGTCGCCGGATCGAGCAGGCCGGTCGTGGAGGCGTTGGTGCGCTCGGCGACCTGTCGTCCGGTGAGCCAGTAGGCGAGCAGGTCGGGCACGAGCAGGGCCGCGTCGACGTCGTCGAGGCGCTCGGCGGCGAGCTGGAAGACCGTGTTGAACGGCAGATGCTGCAGTCCGTTCGCACGGTAGAGCTCGTCGGCGGGCACGATCGCGTGCACCGTCTCGACGCCGGCCGCGGTGCGGTCGTCGCGGTAATGGAACGGCTCCCCGAGCATCCGACCCTCCCGCAGCAGCGCGTAGTCGACGGCCCACGAGTCGATGCCGATGCTGCGCACCGGGGCGCGGCGCGCGGCCTCGCGCAGCCCGGCGAGCACGTGCTCGTACAGGCCGAGCACATTCCAGTGCAGGCCGTCGGGCGTGCGCACGGGTCCGTTCGGGAACCGCGCCACCTGCTCGAGCTCGATCGACGTCGGGGTGACGCGGGCGAGCATGACCCGCCCGCTCGTCGCCCCGAGGTCGACCGCGGCGATCGCGACCGGCTCGGTCATCGCAGGAACGCGGCGGCGACGCCCGCGTCGACCGGCACGTGCAGTCCGGTCGTGTGCGAGAGCTCCGGTCCAGTCAGCACGATGACGGCGTTCGCGACGTGGTCGGGCAGCACCTCGCGCTTGAGGATGGTGCGCTGCGCGTAGAACTTGCCGAGGTCCTGCTCGTCGATGCCGTACGTCTTGGCGCGGTTGGCGCCCCAACCGCTCGCGAAGATGCCGGAACCGCGCACGACACCGTCGGGGTTGATGCCGTTCACCTTCACCCCGTGCTCGCCGAGCTCCACGGCGAGCAGGCGCACCTGGTGCGCCTGGTCGGCCTTCGTCGCCGAGTAGGCGATGTTGTTCGGGCCGGCGAAGACAGAGTTCTTCGACGCGATGTAGACGATGTCGCCGCCGAGCTGCTGCTCGATGAGCACCCGGGCGGCCGCCTTCGACACGAGGAACGAGCCCTTCGCCATCACGTCGTGCTGCAGATCCCAGTCCTGCTCGGTCGTCTCGAGCAGCGGCTTCGACAGCGACAGCCCGGCGTTGTTGATGACGATGTCGAGCCCGCCGAAGGCGAGCACCGTCTCCTGGATCGCGGCGTCGATCTGCGCCGCATCCGTGACGTTCACCTGCACGCCGATCGCGACATCCGTGGTGCCGAGCTCGGCCGCGGCGGCCTGCGCCTTCTCGAGGTCGAGGTCGGCGATCACGACGCACGCGCCTTCCGCGGCGAGGCGGGTGGCAATGGCCTTGCCGATGCCGGATGCGGCGCCGGTGACCAGGGCGATGCGGGTCGCGTGGGACTTCGGCTTGGGCATCCGCTGCAGTTTCGCCTCCTCGAGCGACCAGTACTCGATGCGGAACTTCTCCTCGTCGCTGATCGGCGCGTAGGTCGAGATCGACTCGGCGCCGCGCATGACGTTGATCGCGTTGAGGTAGAACTCACCGGCGACGCGGGCGGTCTGCTTGTCCTTCCCGTAGCTGAACATGCCGACGCCCGGTACGAGCACGATCAGCGGATCCGCGCCCCGCATCGCAGGGCTCTCCGGCGTCGCGTACGCCTCGTAGTAGGAGCGGTAGTCCTCCCGGTATGCGTCGTGCAGTTCCTTCAGACGCGCGATCGACTCCTCGACGGAGGAGCCTGCGGGCAGGTCGAGCAGCATCGGCTTGACCTTGGTGCGCAGGAAGTGGTCGGGGCAGCTCGTGCCGAGCGCGGCGAGGCGCGGGTGCTCGGCCGCGGCGAGGAACTCGAGCACCTCGGGGGCGTCGGTGAAGTGCCCGACCATCGGCCGATCGTGGGACGCGATCCCCCGGATGGTAGGGGCGAGCGCGGCCGCCTTGGCCCGGCGCTCGGCGTCGGGGAGGGCGCCGTAGCCGTCGAGCGGGGCGCCGAACGGGTCCGGCCGGCCGTGCTCGTCGAGGTACCGCTGAGCGGTCTCGATGATCCACAGGCTGTTGCGCTCCGCCTCCTCGCTCGTGTCGCCCCACGCGGTGATGCCGTGCCCGCCGAGGATGCAGCCGATCGCATCCGGGTTCTGCGCCTTGATGCCGGCGATGTCGAGGCCGAGCTGGAATCCGGGGCGGCGCCAGGGCACCCACACCACCTTGCCGCCGAACGCCTCGGCGGTGAGACGCTCGCCGTCGGCGGCGGTCGCGAACGCGATACCCGAGTCGGGATGCAGGTGGTCGACGTGCGCCGCGTCGACGAGACCGTGCATCGCGGTGTCGATCGACGGAGCGGCGCCGCCCTTGCCGTGCAGGGTGTAGTCGAACGCGGCGACCATCTCGTCCTCCCGCTCCACGCCGGGGTAGACGTCGACGAGGGCACGGAGCCGGTCGAGCCGCAGGACCGCGAGGCCCTTCTCGGAGAGGGTTCCGAGGTCACCACCAGACCCCTTCACCCACAGCAGCTCGACCGGCTGTCCCGTGACGGGGTCGATCTCCGACCCCTTCGCCGACGTGTTGCCGCCGGCGTAGTTCGTGTTGCGCGCGTCGGCGCCGAGGCGGTTCGAGCGCTCGATGAGCGCAGCGACGGTCTCGTTCGTCATGAGGTGCTTCTTCCCTGCGTTGTAGTGCGGTCTGCGGATGCGGTGGCTCAGCGGGCGGGGGTGGATTCGCGGTCGCGGGCGAGCAGCCACGACTCCATCCGCCGGATGGTGCCGAGCCCGTCCGGGGTGTCGGGCCGGTTGAGGTGGCCGTGACGCGAGGCGGGCTCCGTCTCGACGACGACCTCGACACCCGCCTCCGCGAGCTGACGCGCGTACGCCTCGCCGGAGGTGCGCAGGTCGTCCTCGTCGCTGTTGACGATGTAGGTGGGCGGCAGGCCGGTCAGGTCGGCGAGCGGCGGGATCGCCTCGACCGGGGCCTCGGATGCGGGACCGCCGGTGTAGGTCTCGTACATGCCGAGGATTTGCTGCGGGCTGAACCGGTACTCCGGCGCGATGCCGGCCATGACGCGTTCGAGCTCCGGGTCGTGCGGCGGCTGCACCGCGTGGAGCGTCGGGTAGGCGAGCAGCACGGTCGCCGGTTGCGGTCCGCCCGCGTCGCGCAGCCGCAGGGCCGCGCCCGCCGCGAGGTTGCCGCCGGCGCTCGCGCCACCGAGGTGCACGCGGTCGATGCCGCTCTCCTCGGCGAGCCTGACGCCCCAGAGGAACGCCGCGACCACGTCGTCGGAGGGCACCGGATAGTGCACCGTGTCGCTCGCCAGGCGGTAGTCGACGCTCACCACGATGGTGTCGGTGTCTTGCGCGATGCGGGTGGAGACCCAGTGCGCCTCGGGCATGTCGAGGTCGCCGTGCTGGAACCCGCCACCGTGGTTCCAGACGAAGACGCGGCGCGGCCTCGCGGAACTGCGGTACACCCGCACGGGGATCGGTCCGTGCGGACCCGGCGCCGTCGTCTGCTCGACGCTCATCGCCGCCCGCCTCGGGGCGCAGCCCACCGCATCCGGGATTCCATGCTCAGGCGCCCCATCCGGCCTGGTCGCCGCCCACGCGGTCGGCCTCGATCTTCTCCTGGTAGCCGCTCTCAGCGTAGGCGCGCAGGGGGTTCGCGGGCAGCCCACGCGACTCGCGCCACTCCGCGAGGGCCGGGCGCACGTCGGTGTAGAACGCGTCCATGAGCACCTCGTTGGCGCCCAGCACATCGCCGGCGTTCTGCGCTGCGGTGAGCGCGTCGCGGTCGACGAGCAGGGCGCGCGCGGTCATCTCCTGCACGTTGAGCACGCTGCGGATCTGGCCGGGGATCTTCTTCTCGATGTTGTGGCACTGGTCGAGCATGAACGCGACGCCGCTGTCGGCGCCGTACCCGCCACCGCGCACCACCTCGAGGATGATGCGGAACAGCTGGAACGGGTCGGCCGCGCCGACGATGAGGTCGTCGTCGGCGTAGAAGCGCGAGTTGAAGTCGAACGAGCCGAGCTTTCCGAGCCGCAGCAGCTGCGCGACGATGAACTCGATGTTCGTGCCGGGCGCGTGGTGACCGGTGTCGAGGCACACGAACGCGCGGTCGCCGAGGGCGGCCACGTGGGCGTACGAGGTGCCCCAGTCCGGAACGTCGGTGTGGTAGAACGCCGGCTCGAAGAACTTGTACTCGAGCACGAGCCGCTGGTGCTCACCGATGCGCTCGTAGATCTTCGCGAGGGAGTCGGCGAGGCGGTCTTGGCGGGCGCGGATGTCGTCCTGACCCGGGTAGTTGGTGCCGTCGGCGAGCCAGATCTTGAGGTCGCGCGATCCGGTCTCGCCCATGATGTCGATGCACTCGAAGTGGTGGTCGATCGCCTTCTGGCGCACCTTCGGATCGGCGTGCGTGACGCTGCCGAGCTTGTAGTCGTCGTCCTGGAAGGTGTTCGAGTTGATCGTGCCGAGGCCCACGCCGAGGCTCTCGGCGTGGCTGCGGAGGGCGGCGTAGTCGTCGACCTTGTCCCACGGGATGTGCAGCGCGACCGTCGGCGCGAGCCCGGTGAGCTCGTGCACCTTGGCCGCATCCGCGATCTTCTCGAACGGGTCGCGCGGAACGCCCGCCTGGCCGAAGACCTTGAAGCGGGTGCCCGAGTTGCCGAAGGCCCAGGAGGGCAGTTCGATGGCCTGCTCGGTGAGGCGTGGGGCGATGTCGCCGAAAGAGGGCATGGTGCGAATCTCCATTGATCGGGGGCGCTGGTTCCGCGCAACTGAATCGTTTCATTCCGGTGGGTGGTCCGTCAAGTCCGGGACCCGCGGGCGGCGGGCCGGCGCGGCGGGTGTTCGTCGCGCCGCTCGCAGGCGCCGCCAGGTCGGTTTCCCGTCAGTAGTCGCCCTGATCGGCGCCGCGAAAGGGCGTCTACTGACGGGAAACGGCTCGCACGAGCACCCGGCGCCGATTTCCCGTCGCGAATTGCGGGTGTGGGCGGCGCGGACCCGCAATGTGCGACGGGAGATCGTCGGCGCGGGCCGGTCCGGCGCGGATGTGGTCGGGTTGGATGCGGTGGTCGTCGCCACGGCGATGCGGTCGGCCGGCTGCGGTCAGGCGACCGGGGCGGGGATCGGACGCAGGTGCGGCGCGACGAGCGCGTCGAAGCGCTCCGCCGTGATGCGAGCGACGTCGGCGAACGGCGCGTCCCACACGTACTGGTTGAAGATCTCGACCTCGATGTCGCCGGTGTAGCCGACCTCCTCCACGAGGGCGGTGATCGGGGCGAAGTCGATGTGTCCGTCGCCCGGGTAGCCGCGCGCGAGCAGTACGTCGGCGGGCAGCGGGGTGACCCAGTCGCACACCTGGTAGCTCGCGATGCGTCCCTCCGCGCCGGCACGCCGCACGGACGCCTCGAGCGCCGGGTCCCACCACACGTGGAAGGTGTCCACCACGACGCCGACCTGTTCCGGCGCGAAGTCGGCCGCGAGGTCGAGCGCTTGTGCGAGCGTCGACACGACCGCGCGATCGGCGGCGTACATCGGATGCAGCGGCTCGATCGCGAGCGTCACGCCGGTGTCGCGTGCGTGGTCGGCGAGCTCGCCGAGCGCGTCGCGCACGCGGGATCTGGCGCCGATCAGGTCGCGCGACCCCTCCGGGAGTCCGCCCGCCACGAGCACGAGCGCCGGCGCGCCGAGCGCCGCAGCCTCGTCGAGCGCGCGGCGGTTGTCGTCGATCGCGGCGCGGCGCGTGGGGCCCTCCTCGATCGTGAAGAACCCACCGCGGCAGAGGCTGGAGACCCGCAGGCCGCTGTCGGCGACGCGGCGCACGGCATCCGGCACCCCGACCGCCTGCACGGGCTCGCGCCACAGGCCGATGCTCTCGTAACCGGCGGCCACCGGCACCGCGAGCGCCTCGTCGAGGTCGGCGTATTTGATGGTCGCCTGGTTGAGCGACAGGCGCGGATGCGTCATCGGTGCACTCCATTCACGGTGAGCATCGAGTGCCAACGGGCGGCAGCGAGCTCGGGTCGTTCGAGGGCGCCGGCGGCGTTCGCGAGCCGCACGATCTCGCTCAGGTGCGGCAGGCTGCGCGCGGAGTGCAGTCCGCCCACCATGGTGAACGCCGGTTGGTGTCCGTTGAGCCAGGCGAGGAACGCGACGCCCGTCTTGTAGAACCAGGTCGGCGCCGCGAAGATCTGCCGCGACAACTCCTCGGTGGGGCCGAGGATGCGCGTGTAGGCCTCCGTGTCGCCGGCGTCAAGCGCCGCGATCGCGGCCGAGGCGTTCGGCGCGACCGCCGCGAACGCGCCGAGGAGGGCATCCGAGTGCCGTTCGCCGTCGCCCGCGATGAGCCCGACGTAGTTGAAGTCGTCGCCCGTGAAGAGCGTCGCGCCCTCGGGGAGTCGGCTGCGCACGGCGATCTCGGCGTCGGCGTCGAGCAGGCTCATCTTGATGCCGCGCACCTTCTCGAGATGCCGCTCGATGATCGCGACCACGGTGTCGGTCGCCGCCGGCACCTCGCGCGATCCGAAGTACCCGGCGAGGTTCGGGTCGAACGCCTCGCCGAGCCAGTGCAGCACGACCGGACCCGTCGCCCGCGAGAGCACGGCGTCATAGACGCGCTCGTAGTCGGCGGCGCTCTGCGCGGCGCGGGCGAGGTGGCGGCTCGCCATGAGCACGACCCCGGCGCCCTGCTCCTCGGTGAACTCGAGCTGCTCCACATAGGCGTCGATCACGCGCTCGAGGGGGATGTGCTCCTCGTCGACGTGGTCGGTGTTGACGCCCACGACGAGGTCGCCACCGACCTCGCGCGCCGCCTCGGCGCTGCGGCGGATGAGGTCACGGGTCGCCTGCGCATCCAGGCCCATGTTCCGCTGGGCGGTGTCCATCGCATCCGCCACTCCCAGCCCCCACGACCAGACGTGACGCCGGAACGCGAGCGTCGCGTCCCAGTCAATGTCGGCCGGATGTCCGGGCACGTTCTCACCGGCGATGCGCGGGACCACGTGGGCGGCGGCGTAGGCGACCCGCGAGGTGAGCGGGCGCGTCGGCCGGCGGAACGCGGGCGCCTCGGCGAGCGACTCCGTGCGTGTGGAGCCGTCGGCGTGCAGCAGCAGGAGGTCGGTCATCCGTTGTCCCGGCCGACGAGGGGTAGGTCGACGCGCCGCGCCGACTCGGAGCTCTCGAGCCCCTTCTCGGCGAGCAACACCCCGCGGGCGCCGGCGTAGAAGTCGTACGGGTGCGGGGCGTCTTCGACCACGTGGCGGATGAACTGCTCCCACTGCCGCTTGAACCCGTTCTCGGGGGTCTCGGCATCCGGCACCTCGAGCCAGTCGCCCGCGTAGTCGTGGGTCTCGGGCAGGTCGGGGTTCCAGGTGGGCCGCGGGGTCGCGTTGCGCGGCTGGATCTTCGCGCCGAACAGCCCCACCACGGCGCTGCCGTGGGTGCCGTCGACCTGGAACTCGACGAGCTCCTTGCGGTTCACGCGCACCGTCCAACTCGAGTTGAGCTGCGCGATCACGCCGCCCTCGAGTTCGAACACGGCGTACGCGGCGTCATCCGCGGTCGCCGGATACGCCGCGCCGGCCTCGTCGGTGCGCTCCGGGATGTGGGTGACGGCGCGCGAGTACACCGACTCGACGCGGCCGAAGAGGTTCTCGAGCACGTAGCTCCAGTGCGCGAACATGTCGACGACGATGCCGCCGCCGTCCTCCTTGCGGTAGTTCCAGCTCGGGCGCTGCGCCGGCGCCCAGTCGCCCTCGAACACCCAGTAGCCGAACTCGCCGCGCACGCTGAGGATGCGGCCGAAGAAACCGGAGTCGATGAGGCGCTTGAGCTTGAGCAGGCCCGGGAGGTAGAGCTTGTCGTGCACGACGCCGTGCTTGATGCCCGCGGCATCCGCCTTGCGGGCCAGCTCGAGCGCATCCTCGAACGTCTCCGCCGTGGGCTTCTCGGTGTAGATGGCCTTGCCGGCGGCGATCGCCTTCTCGATGGCGGCGACGCGCGCCTTCGTCACGAGGAAGTCGCCGTAGATCTGCCAGCGCGGATCGGCCAGCGCGGCGTCGAGGTCGGTGGTGTAGTGCTCGATGCCGTGCTTCGCGGCGAGTTCGGCGAGCTTCGACTCGGTGCGCCCGACGAGCAGCGGCTCGACCTGCACGAGGGAGCCGTCGGAGAGGCGCACACCGCCCTGGTCGCGGATCGCGAGGATCGACCGCACGAGGTGCTGCCGGTAGCCCATGCGTCCGGTTGCGCCGTTCATGATGATGCCGATGGGGGCGTGGGCCACGAGACTCCCTTGTTCGTTCGTGCGGTTGCTCAGAGTGTATGGGTAACCGCTTTCCCATCGCAATGGTGAGGTGAGCGGCGGGGCGGGCGCCGGTGGTCGCGGCCTCTGGTCGTGCGTCCGACGGCGCCCCTCGGGGTTGCGCGAGTCGGACGTTCCGGATGCCTGTCAACGGTGCTGCTCGCGAGGTCGCTGTGTCGGAAATTCAGGAGTTCCTGGGCCGCTCGCTCGCCTCTGGCGCGGAGATCCGCTGCCCCGCGGGTCGACACCCCTGAATTTCCGACACCTCGCCGCCCGGAGCCGCGCGGCCTGACGACGCCCGCCCGGCGTTCTCGACTGCCGACGGAAGCCGCATCGATGACAAGTCGCGATGTCGGAAACTCAGGAGTTCCGCGCAGCGGAAGCCCGAAACCGCCCCACCAGCGGCGCCGCGCGCGTGGAAACCCCTGAACTTCCGACACGGCTCCGGAGGTGCGCCGCGAGGGTTGGAACTCCTGAGTTCCGACACCCCCGCGGGGCGCGGTGCGAGGAGCGCGGTGCAACCCGGGGTCAGCGGCGGGGCGGGGTGCTCTCGCGCACGACCACCTCGGATGCGACGGTCTCCGTGCGGTCACCGCCCTCGTCCGGCTCGCGCAGCGCGAGGCGCATCGCGCACTCGCCGACCTCCACGAGCGGCACGCGCACCGTCGTGAGCGGCGGGGTCACGTCGCGGGCCGTCGAGATGTCGTCGTATCCGGCGACGGCGAGATCCTCGGGGAGGCGCACGCCCGCATCGCGGAACGCGGACATCGCGCCGATCGCCATCACGTCGTTGACCGCGAACACGAGTTCGATGTCGTCGACGCCGCGCGCGAGCAACTCGCGCCCCGCCTCGTAACCGCCGTCGCGGGTGAAGGGTGCCCGCACGACGCGGTCATCCGGCAGGTCGAGGCCCGCGGCCCGCAGCCCGTCGCAGAACCCGTCGACCCGATCATCGGATGTGCGCAGCGCCGCCGCCCCGGCGATCGCCGCGAAGCGACGGTAGCCGAGTTCGACGAGCCGCTCCGCGAGAGCCCGGGCTCCTTCGCGGTTCGCGAGGGCCACCGTGTCGAAGGGCAGTTCGTGCTGGCTGATGAGCACGACGCGTCCGCCGGACTCGGTGAAGCCGCGCAGCTCCGCCTCGAGCGCGTGGTCGTCGGCGCCGGTGAAGCGGCTGCCGGCGAGGATGAGCACCCGCGGGCGCTGCCCCCGGATGACGCGCACGAGAGCCAGCTCCCGGTCGTTGTCGCGGTCGGTCACGGCCATCGTCACGACGAGGTTGGCGGCCTCGGCGGAGCGCACCACACCGGATGCGATGGACGAGAAGTAGGGATCGGCGATGTCCGCGACGAGGAGCGCGACCGTGGAGGTCGCGCCGCGCGCGACGGCCTGCGCCGAGAAGTTGGGCCGGTAGTCGAGCTTCTCTGCGGCGGCGAGCACGCGAGCGCGGTAGGCGTCGTTCACGCGACGGGTCGAGCCGTTCAGTGCCCGGGATGCGGTCGCGAGCGAGACGCCCGCCTCGCGCGCGACGTCGTGCAGCGTCGCCGCTGAGCGGGGCATGGGCACGCGCACGGGGCTCCTTCCGCAGGCCACTTCTCGCGAATGCTAGCAGGATGGGAAACGGTTTCAGCGGGTGGAGGTGCCCGCCCGGCGGAGCGGCCGAACAGCTGGGTAATCGCTTTCCCCGAGTGGCATGATGGTCGGGTCGTCGGGGATGCCCCGGCCGAGGTCACGGGATGCGGAGGCGCGATGGAGCGGCATACGAGCGGGGGAGGGGTTCCCGTGGATTCCACCGTCCCGATCCGCGACGACGGCACCGCCCTCGACTTCGGCGACGGACTCGCGCGCTACACCTACCGCTCCGACGCGCCGCCGCTCGAGTCGCCCCGCCCGTTCGCGCACCCGCTGCGCACGTCATCCGGTGTCGTCGTCAGCGACCACCGCCCCGCCGACCATCCGTGGCATCACGGGCTCTCGTGGGCGATCGCGAACGTCTCGGGCCACAACTTCTGGGGCGGCCCCACGTTCGTGCGCGGCGAGGGGTACCGGCAGCTCGACAACGACGGACGCCAGGTGCACCTCGGGTTCGAGCCGGCGGCGGATGCGGTGGTGCAGCGGGTGCGGTGGGAAGCGGCCGACGGTCGCCCGGTGCTTGCCGAGCGTCGGGTCCTGCGAGCCCGCACCGATGAGCGCGGGTGGATCCTCGAGGTCGACACCGCCCTCGAGAACGTGACCGACGGCGACCTCGTGTTCGGATCGCCGACCACGGAGGGGCGTCCGGATGCCGGCTACGGCGGACTCATGCTGCGCGCGCATCCGCGGTTCCTCGGGGCGACCGTGTTCGACGAGCACGGCACCGGCGGCGACGAGCTGCGCGGCACGCGGTCGCGCTGGGTCGCCCTCGCCGCATCCGACGCGACCGTGCTCATGGTCGACCGGGATGCCTCGCGCGAGTGGTTCCTGCGCACGGAGGAGTTCGCCGGGCTGTGCGCGGCGCCGTTCTTCAGCTCCGAGACCGTGCTCGCCTCGGGCGGCACCCTCGCGATCCGTCACGCCGTGCTCGTCGCCGACGGCGCGCTGACCCGACCCGAAGCGGCGGCGGCCGCCGCTCGCATCCTGAACGGAGCCACCGGTGTCCTCTGAACCTGTGCTGCGCGCCGCGATCATCGGCACCGGTGCCGTCGCCGCCTCGCACTCCGCGGCGATCGCGGCCTATACCGGCGCGGCGCTCGTCGCCGTGACCGACCACGACCCCGACCGCGCGCACGACTTCGCCGCCCTGCACGGCGAACCGGCCGTGTACGACGACCTCGCGTCGCTGCTCGCCGCCGAGTCGCCCGATGTGGTGCACATCTGCACACCACCTGGGGTGCATGCCGACCAGGCGGATGCGGCGCTCGCGGCGGGTGCGCATGTCGTGGTCGAGAAGCCCCCGGCGCTCACCCTCGCCGAGATCGATCGGATGCTGGCCGCGGCGGAGCGCGCGGACCGGCGACTCGCGGTCGTGTTCCAGCAGCGCACGGGCAGCGCGGCACAGCACGTGCGCGACCTGCTCGCCTCCGGGGCGCTCGGCCGGCCGCTCGTCGCGCTGTGCCACACGCTGTGGTTCCGCGGCGAGGACTACTTCGCCGTGCCGTGGCGCGGGCGCTGGGAGACCGAAGGCGGCGGCACGACGCTGAGTCACGGCATCCACCAGCTCGACCTGCTGGCCTACCTGCTCGGCGACTGGGCCGCCGTCAGCGGGCAACTGTGGCGGCTCGATCGCGACGTGGCGACGGAGGACCTCTCCACCGCGGTCGTGCGATTCGACGCGGGCGCGATCGCGTCGGTCGTGACGAGCGTGCTCTCGCCGCGCGAGACGAGCGTCATCCGCATCGACACCGAGCTCGCGACGATCGAGCTCGAGCACCTCTACGGTCACGCCCACGCGAACTGGCGCATCACGCCGCGCCGCGACGTCGACGACGCCACCGTGGCGTCGTGGCGGCTGCCCGACGACGAGCGGGCGAGCGGCCACGACGACCTCGTGCGCCAGGTGTACGACGCGCTGCTCGCGGGTGCCGGACTGCCGGCCGTCGCGGCGGATCCGCTGCGTTCGTTCGAACTCGTGGCGGCGCTCTACGCCTCCGCGCGCCTCGGCCGCGAGGTGCGGCGGAGCGAGCTGAGCGACCCGGGTCTGCGCGGCGCGCTCGAGGCTCCCGTGACCGAGGTGCGGCCGCCGCGCTGAGCCCACCGGGGCCACGCGGCGACCGCGGGGTGCCCGCCGCGTGACCGTCGCGCGGCCGCCGCACCGACCACCGCGGCTCGTTGCGCGGCGCGCGTCATTACATCGTTGAATCGATTTTCCGGATGCGCATTGACCGGCTCGGACCTCATGCCTATCCTTGGGGGAAGCGTTTTCCCGAAAACGTCCGCACCAGGTAACGATGACGTTCCGAAAGGACAAGGATGTTCAGATCACGTAGGGCGCGTATCCGCAGCACGGTCACGGCGATCGCCGCCACCGGTGTCCTCGCACTCACCGCATGCGCCGGCGGGTCCGGCGACGAGGGCTCCGACGGGCCCGTCACCCTCGACTTCGCCTTCTGGGGCAACGACGTGCGCGCCGAGATGTACGACGAGGCGATCGCGGCGTTCAACGAGGAGTTCCCCGACATCAAGGTGAACGTGAGTTTCCTCGGCTTCCCCGAGTTCTGGGAGAAGCGCCAGATCGAGTCCACGAGCGGCGGCCTGCCCGACGTGATGCAGTTCGACTACTCCTACCTGCGCCAGTACTCCGAGAACGGGCTGCTGCTCGACCTCGGCCCGCACCTCGGCGAGGGCATCGACACCGACCCGATCGACGAGAAGATCCTCGACATCGGCGTCGTGAACGACACCACCTACGGCATCGCGACGTCGACCAACGCGTGGACGCTCTACCAGAACCCGAAGCTGCTCGAGTCGATCGGCGCCGCGCCGTACGAGGGCGGCGGCAGCTGGGAGGACTACACCGACTGGGTGCAGGCCACGACGGATGCCGCGGCCGCGGCCGGGCAGCCGATCTACGGCGGCACCGACTTCACGGGTCGCATTCAGAACTTCGAACTGCAGCTGCGCGCCCAGGGTTCCTACCTCTTCAACGATGACGGCGAGCCCGGGTTCGACGAAGACGACCTGCGCGCGTTCTGGGAGCAGGGCGCACCGTTCCGCGAGGGCGCCGGCGTTCCGCAGCAGCGCCTCGAAGAGGTGTACCCGCTGTCGGGCTTCGACTCGGCGATCACCGCGAGCGAGCTCACCTGGGACAACTTCGGTGCCGGCTACCTCGGCAACCTCGGCGAGGGCTACACCGAGCTGCTGCTGGTCGAACCGCCGATCACCGAGGAGGGCGCGAAGGACCTGTACCTCAAGCCCTCGATGCTGCACACCATCTCGGCGAACACCGAGCACCCGGAGGAGGCCGTCGAGCTGCTCAACTTCCTCGTGAACGCCCCCGAGGTCGGAGCCGCCTTCGGCACCAACCGCGGTCTGCCCGCATCCGAGACGCAGCTCGAAGGCGTCGAGTTGGGCGGACTCGAGGCGCAGATCCAGGAGTACGAGGAGTCGATCAGCGATCGCCTCGGCGACCCGCCCGCCGTGCCGATCGTCGGCTACGGCAGCCTCGAAGAGAAGTTCCGCGTCATCGGCACCGACCTCGGCCTCGGCGTCGTGACGGTCGATGAGGCCGTGGAGCAGTTCTTCACCGAGATGGATGTCGTGCTGAACCAGTAGGTTCGCACCGCATCCGACCGCTCGAAGACGAGATCCGGAGACACACCATGACCAACGCAGCGACCGCGACGCCGGTGCCGCCTCCGGCTGTCGTCGACGCCGCCCGCCCGGGGGAGTCCCGGGCGGGCGGCGCCGCCCGGCCGCCCCGCCGCAAGCCCGCCTCGCGACGCGAGAACGTGGCCGGCTACGGGTTCCTTCTGCCCTGGCTGGTGGGCTTCTTCGGCCTCACGGTCGGTCCGATGCTCATCTCGCTCTACCTCGCGTTCACGAGCTACAACCTGTTCACCGACCCGAAGTTCATCGGCATCGACAACTTCGTGCGCATGTTCACCGACGACCCGGTGTACATGAAGTCGGTGGGGATCACCGCGATCTACGTGCTCGTCGGCACGCCCGTGAAGCTCGCCGCGGCGCTCGGCATCGCGATGCTGCTGAACTACCGCGACCGCGGCTCGGGCTTCTTCCGCTCAGCCTTCTACGCCCCCTCGCTCATCGGTGCGAGCGTCAGCGTCGCGATCGTGTGGCGTGCGATGTTCGCCAACGACGGGCCCGTCGACTCGGGACTGAACATCTTCGGCATCGAGCTGGGCGGATGGGTCGGCAACGTCGACCTCGTCGTGCCGATGATGATCATCCTGGCGGTCTGGCAGTTCGGTGCCCCGATGGTGATCTTCCTGGCCGGGCTCAAGCAGATCCCGCGTGAGCTCTACGAGGCGGCCGAGGTGGATGGAGCGGGCGCGTTCCGCAGGTTCCGCAGCGTGACGCTGCCGATGCTCTCGCCGGTCATCTTCTTCAACCTGCTGCTCGAGACGATCCACGCGTTCCAGATCTTCGCCTCCGCGTTCATCATCTCCAACGGCAGCGGAGGGCCGGGAGGCATGACCAACTACTACACGCTCTATCTCTACAAGCGGGCCTTCAGCGATCAACAGATGGGGTACGCGTCGGCCATGGCCTGGGTGCTCGTCGTCGTGGTCGCGATCATCGCGTTCGTGCTCTTCCGCACCTCGCGCGGCTGGGTGCACTACAGCGGAGACAGCAAGTGACCGCCACGACCGCCGCCCGCCCCATCGGCACGCGTCGTCAGCCGACCCGCAAACGCGTCGCGACGATCGTCTGGGCGGTGGCACTGACCCTGCTCACCCTGCTCGTGCTGTACCCGCTCGTGTGGCTCGTCTTCTCGACGTTCAAGCCGTCGAGCGAGTTCGGCTCGAACCCGGGGCTGTTCCCCGAGAGCCCGACACTGCAGAACTACGTCAAGGTCGCCGAGGGCATCGGCGGAACCCCGCTGTGGCGCTTCTTCGGCAACTCGCTGCTCATCGCCTCGATCGCGGTGGTCGGCACGCTCATCTCGTCGTCGATGGCCGCGTACGCCTTCGCGCGCATCCGCTTCAAGGGTGTCGGCGTGTTCTTCGCGGCGATGATCGGAACGCTGCTGCTGCCGTTCCACGTGCTGATCATCCCGCAGTACATCGTGTTCCAGAAGCTCGGCCTCATCGACACGTACGTGCCGCTGCTGATCGGCAAGTTCCTCGCGGTGGAGGCGTTCTTCGTCTTCCTCATGGTGCAGTTCATCCGCGGACTGCCGCGCGAGCTCGACGAGGCGGCCCGCATCGACGGTGCGGGCCACATCCGCACCTTCGTGTCGATCATCCTGCCGCTCATCAAGCCGGCGCTCATCACCTCGGCGATCTTCAGCTTCATCTGGACGTGGAACGACTTCCTCGGGCCGCTGCTCTACATCACCTCGCCCGAGAAGTACCCGCTGCCGATCGCGCTGCGGCTCTACAACGACGCGACGAGCACCTCGGACTACGGAGCCACGGTCGCGGTGTCGATGCTCGCGCTCGTGCCGATCCTGTTGTTCTTCATCGTGTTCCAGCGGTTCCTCGTCGCCGGCGTGGCCACCCAGGGGCTCAAGGGTTAGGCTCCCGCGGTGTCCAGACGCGCGGAACGTGCCGCGCGCCGGGCGGAGCTCTCCGGCTCCGGCCCGGTGCGCGCGGGCGGCGTCGCGCCCCGCTGGCCGGGCGCGACGAGGGCGTTTGCGCTGTTCGGCGAGGTGCTGCTCACCGGGGTGATCGTCGCCGTGGCATCCGTGCCTCTCATCACCGTGCCGTTCGCGCTCGCGCTGGGCCACCGTCACCTGCGGCGGTACCTCGCCGCGGAGGAGTCCGGATGGGCGGCGCTGCTGCACGACGCCCGCCACGTGCTGCGGTCGCTGCCGCTCGGGCTCGCCGCGCTCGTGCTCGCGGTGGCACTCGCGGTCGACCTCGCCCTCGCGATCGACGCGGTCGTGCCCGGAGCCCCGATCGTCGGGCTCGCCGGATGCGCGGGGGTGGCGCTCCTCGTGCTCGCCCTCGTCACCGCGGCGCGCGGGTGGTCGCCCGAGACGGGGTGGCGCGCGGCCCTGCGGGGGCTGCCACGGATCTGGCGTGACGACGTCGCGGGCGCCCTCTATGTGATCGCGGCCGCCGGGTTCGTCGCGGTGGTCACCTGGCAGCTGCCGCCGCTCGTCGTGCCCGCGCTCGGCTGCCTGGTGTTCGCATCCCTCGCGGTGCCGGAACGCCCGCGCCGCGACTGACCCGCTCCCTGAGCCTGTCGAAGGGAGCTCGTGCAACCCGCTTCGACAGGCTCAGCGTGCGACGTCAGCCGCCGGGGCTCGGCACGAGGAAGATCGGCAGCAGTCCCGGGTTGTGCGCGTGCACGATGACGAGCCAGACGATGAAGTCGAACAGCAGGTGCACGATCAGCACGTACGTGAGCGACTTCGTCTGCGTGAAGATGTACCCCTGCAGCAGCGCGAAGGGGATCGTGAGCAACGGGCCCCAGCTCTGGTAGCCGAGCTCCCACAGGAACGACACGAAGATCGCCGCCTGCAGCAGGTTCGCGAGCAGCAGCGGAAAGTGCCGTCGCAGCAGCGCGAACACCGTGCAGATGAAGAACAGCTCGTCCCACGTGCCGACGGCGTTCACGCCCACGAAGAGCCGGGCGATCTCGTCGAAGTGGTCGACGACCGGCCAGTTGCGGTACGCGCCGGAGGTGATGAAGTAGAAGGGCAGGATGAGCCAGCCGAGCAGCGGCACCGCGAAGAGGTAGCTGCGCTCGAGCGGCGTCCACGGCTGTCCGGCCCGCCAGGGGAAGCGGATGGCCGCGCGCTTGTATCCGAAGCGGTCGATGAGGAACGGCACGGCGACGGACGCGGTGAGCACCGCCCCCATGAGCGCCATGTTCGGGTAGCTGATGTCGGCCGCGACCGAGATCGAGCTCACGATCGTCAGTCCGATGCCGATGAGCAGCAGGTCGCGGAAGTACTCACGCTCGATGAGGGCCGACCAGGCGATGCTGACAGCCAGCACGATGTAGCCGGCGAGCGACGACTCCACCACGAAGAGCAGGAATGCGGAGGCGGCGACACCGAGCGCGGGGACGAGTTTGAGCGAGACGCGCGGCATGGTGCGGTTCTCGACGGTCGTCATGGCTCAAGCATGCCAGGCGGCGGATAGCGGGCGGCGAGCTCGGAGCCGATCCGGTGCAGCTCGGCTCGCACCTCGAGGGGTTCGAGCACCTCGACGTCGGCGCCCCACCCGGCGAGGTTGCGGGCGATGTCGAGCGGAGTCGGACTGCCCAGTCGCACGCGGGAGCGGCCGTCGTCGTGATCCTCCTCGACGTGGCAGTGCTGCCCGAAGTGATCGCGCAGGATGGGCACGAAGCGGGACGGGATGAGCACCGCAGCCCATGTCGCAGAGCGGCGCTCCTCCATCTCGCCCACGATCTCGTCCCACGCGGTCGCGAGATCGAAGTCGTCCGGACGCTCGAACGAGTCCTCCGCCTGCTCGGCGTCGAGGATGCGGTCGAGGCGGAAGGTGCGCCGCCCGCGCGGCGTGCCGGCGACGAGGTACCAGACCTCGTCCTTGTCGACGAGGCCCCACGGGTCGATCGTCCGTTCGCTGCGCGGTGCCGACGGGCTCGAGTAGACGATCCGCACCTTCCGGTTCTGCACGATGGCACGTTGGAGCAGTTCGACCATGGGTGGCCGTTCCGTCACGCGGTCCCCCCATCGCGCAGGATCGATGATCGTCGAGCGTGCGGCGGCCGTCGCCGTGGAGCGGAACGTCGAGGGCAGCGCGCGCACCAGCTTGCGCAGCGCCGCCTTCGCTTCGTCGGAGACGGCCGCCGCCGGTCCGACGAGCAGGAAGAGCGCTTGCGCCTCGGGCGCCGTGAGACCGGTCAGATCGGTGCGCGCGCCGCCGACGAGCGACCAGCCACCGTGGCGTCCGGGTTGGGGATACACCGGTATCCCCGCGGCGGAGAGCGCCTCGAGGTCGCGCCGTGCGGTGCCGACGGACACCTCGAGTTCCTCGGCGAGCTCTCTCGCGGTCACGCGCCCGCGCCCCTGCAGGAGCAGCAGGGCGGCGATGAGACGGTCGGCACGCATGTCGTCCATCTTCGTCGGAAAAGTGCTCAGAGGATGCGCACTTTGAAGTGGAGGCTTGAATCACGACCACGATCGAAAGGACCGCACCATGTTCCGAGGACTCACCACCGTCAACTTCTTCGCCGACGACCTCCACGAGGTGAAGAAGTGGTACACGCCGCTGTTCGGCATCGAGCCGTACTACGGGAAGGACTTCGGCGGTCGCCTCGCCTACATCGAATACCGGCTCGGCGACTACCAGCACGAGTTCGGCTTCCTCGACCGCCGCTTCGCGCCGCACCCGGCGAGCGAGGTGGCGGCCGGTGCGGTCGTCTACTGGGCCGTCGACGATGTCGAGGCTGCCTACCGACGCCTGCTCGAGCACGGTGGGGTGTCGCATGCCATTCCGACCGAGCACGGTCCCGGATTCGTCACCGCCTCGGTGATCGATCCGTTCGGGAACGTGCTCGGGGTCATGTACAACCAGCACTACCTCGACGTACTCGCCTCCGTCGGGAAGCGGCCGGCCGAGTAGTCGCCCGCCGCAATCGCGACTCGCTGGTAAGTCACTTCGCGAACCCGTCCCCGCCCATCCGGCAAGCGCTTTCCGACTAAGCTGGACGCGCGACCCGCCATGGCGACGGGTCGTTCCCATGACCTCCCGAGGAGCGAAGATGCACTACGGCGGCGACTACAACCCCGAGCAGTGGCCCGAGGAGATCTGGGCGGATGACGTGCTGCTCATGCAGCAGGCCGGCGTCACGATGGTCAGTCTCGGCATCTTCTCGTGGTCGCGCATCCAGCCCGCCGAGGGAGTGTTCGACTTCGACTGGCTCGACAAGGTGATCGGGCTGCTGCACGACGGCGGCATCACGGTCGATCTCGCGACGGCGACCGCCTCGCCGCCGCCGTGGATGGTCGAGTCCTACCCCGAGGTGCTTCCGCGCGACGAGAACGGCGTCGTGTACTCGCCCGGGAGCCGCCAGCACTACGCCCCCGCGTCGCCGGTCTACCGCCGGCTCGCCCGCGAACTCGTGACCGC
Source organism: Diaminobutyricimonas aerilata (assembly GCF_002797715.1). Taxonomy (NCBI): domain Bacteria; kingdom Bacillati; phylum Actinomycetota; class Actinomycetes; order Micrococcales; family Microbacteriaceae; genus Diaminobutyricimonas; species Diaminobutyricimonas aerilata. Next base: position 203,499 of record NZ_PGFF01000001.1, read on the forward strand.
CATCGCGCAACGCTACGCGCAGCATCCGGCCGTCGTCATGTGGCACGTGAACAACGAGTACGCGTGCCACATGCACGCGGACTACTCGGATGTCGCGGCGATCGCGTTCCGCGAGTGGCTCGAGCGCAAGTACGAGACCATCGCCGCGCTCAACGCGGCATGGGGCACCGACTTCTGGTCGCAGCGGTACACCGCGTTCTCGCAGATCCTGCCGCCGCGCCGTGCGCCGTACAGCCACAACCCGACGCAGCTGCTCGACTTCCGCCGGTTCACCTCCGACTGCTTCCTCGAGCTGTACACGATGGAGCGCGACATCATCCGCGCCGCCGGTGCGACCCAACCGGTGACGACCAATTTCATGGGTCCGTTCATGCCGCTCGACTACTGGAAGTGGGCGCAGGAGGTCGACGTCGTCTCGGACGACGCCTATCCCGACCCGAACGATCCGGAGAGCTTCCGCGATTCCGCGTTCCAGCGCGACCTCGTGCGTTCGCTCAAGCCGGATGTGCCCTGGATCCTCATGGAGCAGTCGACGGGTGCGCTCAACTGGCGCCCGAGCAACGCGCCGAAGCTGCCCGGACAGATGGCGGCCCTCAGCATGCAGGCGGTCGGCCGCGGAGCCGACGGCATCCTGTTCTTCCAATGGCGGCAGTCACGCGGCGGCGCCGAGAAGTTCCACTCCGCGATGGTGCCCCAGGCGGGCCTGCGCGCCCGCACCTGGCACGAGGTCGTCGACCTCGGCGCTGCGCTCAAGGTGCTGCCGCAGCTCCCGGTCGGCTCCGGCGCCCGAGTCGCGCTCGTGTTCGACTGGCAGAACTGGTGGGCGATCTCGAACCCCGATCATCCGGTCGTGCTCGACTACCTCGACCTCGTTCGGCGCTGGTATCGCGCGCTGCATCGGGATCACGTGCAGGTCGACTTCGTGCATCCGCGCAGCGACCTGTCGGCCTACAAGGTCGTCATCGCGCCGCAGCTGTACCTGCTCGACGAGGCGGGGGCGGATGCGCTGCGCGGCTTCGCGGAGGATGGCGGGCATCTGCTCGTGACGGCGTTCAGCGACGTCGTCGACCACGACGACCGGTTCCTCGAGGGCGGCTACCTCACCCGCCTGCGCGGGGCCCTCGGTGTCTGGCTCGAGGACTTCGGCGCCCTGGCGCTGCCCGGAACCGTCGGCGAGACGCACGTCGCGGTCGAGTCGGTCGCGGGGGAGTTCACCGGCGGACTGCTCGCGGAGTACATCGAGCCGGAGACGGCCGAGGTGCTCGGCCGCTTCACGTCGGGGCGCTCGGCGGGTCGCGCCGCCTTCACCGTCGCGACGACCGGGGCGGGGCGGGCGTACTACCTCGCCACGGTGCCGGACGAGGCGGGATGCCGCACGGTCGCCCGGCACGTGCTCACCGAGGCGGGAGTGGCACCGTCGATCCCCGCCCTGCCCGAGTACGTCGAGGTCGCCGAGCGCGGCGGCGTGCTCACGCTCATCAACCACGGGCACGAGACCGCGCACCTCGATGCGGGGGCGCTCGAGCACGTGGCGATGCTCGACGGTGGTCCCGTGACCGAGCTCGAGCTCGCACCGTTCGCGTCCGCCGTACTGCGTCGCGCCTGAGCCGGTCGGCGTGAAGGGCCGCAGCGCCGCGTTGCTCATCGCGACGCTCGGCAGCGTGCAGACGCTGTGGACGCTCACGATGGACCTCTACCTGCCCGCGTTCGTGCAGATCCAGCGTGACCTCGACACCTCGGCCGCGCTCGTGCAGGTGACGCTCACGGTTGCGTTCGTGGGCATGGCGCTCGGGCAGCTCGTCACCGGTCCGGTGTCGGATGCGGTCGGTCGCCGCCGTCCGTTGCTCGCCGTGCTGCTGCTGAGCGTGGTCGGTTCGGGCGCGAGCGCGCTCGCCCCAACCGTGGAGGTGCTCATCGCGGCTCGATTCGTGCAGGGGATGGCCGCCGCCGCGTGTGGGGTCATCGTCCTCGCGGTCGTGCGCGATCACTTCGAGGGCGCCGAGATGGTGCGCGCACTCGCGCGCCTCGCGGCGATCAACGGGGTGGCGATCGTGCTGGCCCCGTCTCTCGGCGCTGTGCTCCTCTATGTGATGGATTGGCGCGGGCAGTTCTGGTGCCTCGCCGCCTACGGACTCGTGCTCGTGGTGGTGGTCGGCCTGGCGCTCGCGGAGTCGCGGGTATGGGTCGCTCGCGAGCGGGGTCGGCTCGCCGCGGACTACCGAACCCTCGCCCGCGACGGTGGTTTCCGCGCCGCCGTCGTCACCGGCGGTCTCGTGTGGGTCGGGATGTTCTCGTACCTCGCCGCCTCGGCCTTCCTGTTCCAGGAGGTGTACGGACTCGACCCCGGGCAGTACGCGATCGTGTTCGCCTCCCACGGCGCACTCATGATCGTCGGCTCGCAACTCAGCGCGCGGTGGTCGCGTCGTATCGACCCCGCGCGGATCGCGACTCTCGCGACGATCGGGACCGCCGCATCCGCCGTGCTGCTGCTCGCGAGCGTCGCGCTGCTGCCGCAGTGGGGGTTCTGGTCGTTGCTCGTGCCGCTGTGGTTCTTCACGCTGGCGCTGGGCGTCTTCAACCCGGCGAACCAGGCGCTCGCTCTCGCTCCCCACGGTGAGCGCTCGGGCACCGCCGCGTCGCTGCTCGGCGCGGTCAACATGGGATTCGGCGCACTCGTCTCCCCAGTGGCCGGCCTGCTCGGCGTCGGCACGGCGGTGCCGACGGCGGTCGTGATGGTGGTGGCGCAACTCGCGGCGCTCGCCGCCGGAGCTCTCCTGCGCGGCCGCGGCGGCGCGCGGTAGCGCGGGACCGGATGCGGTGCGGCGGCCCGGACGCGGTGCGGCTAGCGCTCGAGGGCGGCGAGCTGTTCCTCGAGGTTGAAGACCTCGGTCAGCTGCAGGAAGCCGGTGTCGGGCGCCCCCTCGAGGTCGACGAAGAACTGCGCCATCTCGGCCTGCCAGCGAGCGTTGACGTCGGTGCGCGCCATCCCCTCCTGGGCCGCCTCCAGCGACTCCGTCTCGAAGTAGCCGATGAGCAGCCCGTCATCGCGCACGAAGAGCGAGTAGTTGTTCCATCCGGTGTCTTTGAGTGCTCGCAGCATCTCCGGCCACACGGCGGCGTGCCGTTCGCGGTATTCCGTGAGTCGCTCGGGCTTGACCTGCAGTTGGAAGCAGACGCGCTGCATGGGCACTCCATCGTCTCGATGAACCGATTCATTCCAGCGTAGCGCGGGGTCGGGCGCGCTGGTCGGGCGGATTCCCGTCTCGACTTGCGGGTCGCCCACCGCCTCACCCGCGATTCGCGACGGGAAACGGCCGAGGTGCCGCGCGGCGTCACGCCGTGGCGGCGACCGCCACGCGCTCGAAGTGGTGGGTGCCGCTGCCGACCTCGACCGCATCCTCACCCGGCAGCTGCACGATCGCGGTGGCGCCCGTCGGCACGGTCACCTCGACCCGCAGGGCGTGGCCGTCGAGTCGCCACGAGATCGCCGCGCGACCGTAGGGCGTCTCGTGCTCGGCGCGAGCCGAGGTGAGACCGCCGCCGGGTTGCGGGCGGAACGCGATCCGTCGGTACCCGGGCTGCGCGGGGGCGAGGCCCGCCACAACGCGGTGCAGCCAGTCCGCGACCGCACCGAGCGCGTAGTGGTTGAACGAGGTCATCGTGCCGGGGTTCACGGTGCCGTCGGGAAGCAGGCTGTCCCAGCGCTCCCACACCGTCGTCGCCCCCTGCGTGACGGCGTAGAGCCACGACGGGCACTCGCGCTCGAGCAGCAGGTCGTACGCCGCATCGAGATGACCGGTACCGCTCAGCGCATCCGACACCACCGGGGTGCCGGCGAATCCGGTCGCGATGCGGTTGCCCGCCTCCGCCACGAGTTCGGCGAGCCGGCGCCCGGCCGGGGCGACGAGGTGCTCGGGCAGCAGCCCGAAGCGGATGGCGAGCGCGTACGCGGTCTGCGCGTCGCTCGTGAGTCTGCCGTCCGGGGTGACGTACTCGGCGACGAACGACTCCCGCACCGCGTCGGCGAGGGCGGCGTACCGGGCCGCGTCGTCCGTCTTGCCGAGCTCCCGGGCGGTGCGTGCGAGGTGGTGGGTCGACCAGGCGAAGTACGCCGTCGCGACGAGGTAGCGGTCGGTGCGCGCGTCCGCCGGATCCTGCGGGGGAGCGGCCGGGTCCAGCCAGTCGCCGAGCTGGAACCCCTCGTTCCACAGGTGGTCGTCGCCGGCGAGCCGGTCCATCAGGTCGACCCACGCCTTCGCGCTGTCGTACTGGCGCTCGAGCAGGCCGCGGTCGCCGAACCGCTCGAAGAGGGTCCACGGCGTGAGCACCGCGACATCCCCCCACACGGCGCCGGGTCGGATGGGCGTCCACATGTGATGCGCGGGGATCACGGGCACGTACCAGGGGACGGTACCGTCCTCCAACTGCTCGATCGCGACGTCGCGCAACCACGAGTCGAGCATCCCCGAGCAGTCGTAGAGGAAGGAGGCGGTGGGTGCGAACACCTGCAGGTCACCCGTCCAGCCGACGCGCTCGTCGCGCTGCGGGCAGTCCGTGGGGATGTCGACGAAGTTGCCGCGCATGCCCCACACGACGTTGTCGTGCAGGCGGTTCACGAGCGGATCGGACGACTCGAACCAGCCGGTGCGCTCCATGTCGGTGTGGTACACCCGCGCGACCAGATCGCCGTTGTCGACCGCCTCCCGGATGTCGCCCGGCCAACCGGAGACGTCGACGTAGCGGAAGCCGTGGAACGTGAAGCGCGGCTCCCACTCCTCGGGTGCCTCGGTGGTCGACCCGCGCAGCGTGTAGATGTCGCGCGACTTCGCCGATCGGAGCGGGCGGGTGTAGATCTCGCCCTCCTGCATCACTTCCGCGGTGCGCAGGGTAATGACGGTGCCGGATGCGCCGGAGACACGGATGCGCACGCGGCCGACGAGGTTCTGTCCGAAGTCGAGCACGGTGCCGCCACTCGGGGTGTCGAGCACCGCGACGGGCGCGAGTTCGTCGGTGCAGCGCACGGGCGGACCGGTCGGCGCGACGAGGGTCGCGGGGTCACGCTGGGTGAGGCGCACGGGCGTCCATCCGGTGTCGTCGAAGCCCGGGCTCGACCAGCCGTCGTGCTCCTCCCGGGCGTCGTAGACCTCGCCGTCGTAGTTGCCCGTCGCGATGATCGGGCCGAAGGCGGCTCGCCAAGAGCCGTCCGTGGCGATCGTCTGCACGCGACCGTCGGCGTAACGGAGTTCGAGTTGGGCGATGAGCGACACGTCGTCGCCGAAGAGGTTGCGGAAGCCGCCCCGCCAGCCCATACGGCCGCGGTACCAGCCGTCGCCGAGCCATGCGCCGATCGCGTTGTCGCCGTCGAGCAGATAGGCCGTCACGTCGTAGGTGGCGTAGCGCAGACGCTCGCGGTACACGGTCCACCCGGGGGCGAGGGCCTCGCGGCCGACGCGGCGTCCGTTGAGTTCGACTTCGTACATGCCGTGCGCGGTGACGTAGAGGCGGGCCGAGGCGGGTCGTTCGGCGGTGAAGGAGCGACGGACGAGCGGAGGGCGGCGGTCGTCGGACTCGCGGTCCTCCGGCCAGTCGCCGGTGACCGGCACGCCGACCCAGTCGCCCGGGTCGAGCAGCCCTGTCTCGAGGGTCGTCGGCGGGCTCCACGGCGAGGTCTCCCCGTCGCTTCCGCGCACGCGCACCCGCACCGTGGCCGCTTCCCGCGACGCGAGCGGCGCGGATGGCCACGGCACGAGGACCGAATCCGGCGAGGTGTCCACGTGCGTCACCTCGACGCCTGTCGGCCGGCTCACCTCGAGGTCGTACCCGTTCTGCGCCCAGCCCGCCGGCGCGGTGGTCTTCCACGACAGGCGTGGGCGGCGCTCGCCGATGCCGAAGGGTTCGCGATGGTGTTCGACCGTGGGTGCGGCAACGGTGACCGACATTGGGCACCCGTCCTCTCTGAGCTGGGCGGCTCACGCGACGGCGGACCTGCCACATGAGACGTTTCAAAACGGATGCTACATCACAACCAATCGCTGGTTGACACGTTTCAAAATGCGAGTGATGATGGCGGAAGTGCGGCGCCGCGAGGTGCTCCGCGTCGTCGTCTGCGGTGGTGGCAGGCGGCGACGCGCGGCGGCTCGGCCGGCGCACCCGCAGTGCCCCGGCGTTCGACGATGAACAGGAGAGACGATGACGTACCCTCACCCGCTCGACCCCGCCCGATGCGCATGAGCGTCGTCGCGCTCGTCGGCACCCTCGACACGAAGGGCGCGGAATACCAGTGGATGGCCGATCGCCTCGCCGCCTCCGGGGTGGAGGTGCTCGTCGTCGAGACCGGCACCTCGCCGACCCACGGCTACACCGGCGACATCGCCGTCGGCCGCGATGAGGTCGCCCGTGCCGCGGGCTCCGACATCGAGCAGCTCGTCGCGGGGAACGATCGAGGTGTCGCCACCACGACGATGGGCGAGGGCGCCGCCGTCGTGCTCGAGCGCCTGTACGGCGAGGGTCGCCTCGACGGCGTGCTCGCCCTCGGCGGCAGCGGAGGCTCGTCGATCGCGGCGCGTGCGGTGCGCGACCTGCCGATCGGACTGCCGAAGCTCATCGTCTCGACCATGGCATCCGGTGACGTGTCGCCCTACGTCGGCGCAAGCGACGTGACCCTCATGTACTCGGTCGTCGACATCTCCGGAATCAATCAGATCTCCCGCTCCGTGCTCGGCAACGCCGCCGCCGCGATCGCCGGGATGGCCGACGCCTACGCCGCCCGCCGGGCGGACGAGCAGTACGACGACCGCCCGCTCGTGGCCGCGTCGATGTTCGGCGTCACCACCCCGGCGGTCGAGTCGGCGCGGGCGCGCCTCGAGGAGCTCGGCTACGAGGTGCTCGTCTTCCACGCCACCGGATCGGGCGGGCGCGCGATCGAGAAGCTCGCCTCCTCCGGGCTGCTCGCCGGCGTGCTCGACCTCACCACCACCGAACTCGCGGACGACCTCGTCGGGGGAGTGCTCAGCGCCGGACCCGCGCGGCTCACCGCCGCCGGTGATGCCGGCGTGCCGCAGGTCGTGAGCCTCGGCGCGCTCGACATGGTGAACTTCGGTCCGCGCGACACCGTGCCGGAGCGGTTCGAGCATCGGCACTTCTTCATCCACAACCCGACCATCACGCTCATGCGCACGACGGTCGAGGAGAACGCCGAACTCGGCCGTCGCATCGGCGCGAAGCTCGCCGCGGCGGTGGCACCGACGGTGCTCATGGTGCCCCGCGCCGGTGTCTCCGCCCTCGACGCCGAGGGCATGCCGTTCGCCGACACGGCCGCCGACGACGCGCTCTTCGACGCCGTTCTGCGGGGCGTCGACGGCAGCGCGGTCACCGTGATCGACTCGGACCACCACATCAACGACGACGGGTTCGCGGTGCGCGCCGCCGACGAGCTCGACCGGCTCATCCGCGGGAGGAACTGACATGGACCGCACGACCGCACTCGAACGCCTCACGGCGACCGCCGCATCCGGACGCCCCATCATCGGAGCGGGCGCCGGCACGGGCATCTCCGCGAAGTCCGCCGAGGCGGGCGGCGTCGACCTCATCATCATCTACAACAGCGGCCGGTACCGGATGGCCGGACGCGGCTCGCTGAGCGGGCTGCTCGCCTACGGCGACGCCAACCAGGTGGTCGTCGAGATGAGCCGCGAGGTGCTGCCGATCGTGCAGGACACGCCCGTTCTCGCCGGTGTGAACGGCACCGATCCGTTCCGCATGATGGGGCGCTTCCTCGACGAGCTCAAGGGCATGGGGTTCGCCGGCGTGCAGAACTTCCCGACCGTCGGGCTCTTCGACGGGGTGTTCCGGCAGAACCTCGAAGAGACGGGGATGGGCTACGACCTCGAGGTCGAGATGATCCGCCTCGCCGCCGAACGCGACCTGCTCACCGCCCCATACGTGTTCGACGTCGAGTCGACCATCGCCATGACCGAGGCCGGGGCGGATGTGCTCGTGCCGCACATGGGCCTCACCACGGCGGGCACCATCGGGGCGCACACGGCCCTCACCCTCGAGGAGTCCGCGCACCGCGTGCAGCAGATGCGCGACGCCGCGGTGAAGGTGAACCCCGACGTGATCGTGCTCTGCCACGGCGGCCCGATCGCCGAGCCCGAGGATGCGGCGTACATCCTGCAGCACACCGACGGGGTCGCCGGGTTCTTCGGCGCCTCCTCCGCGGAGCGCCTGCCCACCGAACGTGCCATCAAGGCGCAGATCGAGAACTTCAAGTCCATCGAGCTCGGCTGAGCGCCGACCCCATCCGCACGATCCGAGAAGGAGAACGACCATGCCCGCAACCGCCCAGAACGGCCGCCGCCCCGACGAGGTGCCCACACGCACCTTCGGCTGGGGCACGATCAAGTGGCTCGTCACCCCGCACCTCGACGAGGGCGCCGGCCTCACGACCGGCGAGGTCATCATCCAGCCCGGCCAGGGCCACGACCCGCACTCCCATCCCGGTGAGGAGGAGGTCATCTACGTGATCTCCGGCGAGGGCGAGCAGACCGTCGGGGATGGACCCGCGTTCCCGATCCGTGAGGGCGATGCGATCTACATCCCGCGCGGCACGGTGCACTCCACCTACAACGCCACGTGGCGTCCGCTACGGCTCGTGGTCGTCTACACCCCGGGCGGTGCCGAGACCGGGCTCGACGGGTTGCCCGACGCGAAGCTGCTCGAGCCGGGTGTCGCCCCGCTCTGGGCGCAGGCGAACTAGTGCCGGTCTACCGCCCGGGGCAGTGGCACTCGCCCGAGAACAAGCCGGAGTGGAGCGACATCGCCGCGATCGGCCGGTTCTCCGTGCCGGTGGACGGTGGACGTTTCGAACGGCACTTCCACGACGACCACGAGGTGTGGTTCATCTCGGGCGGCAAGGCGAAGGTGTTCAGCGACGGCGAGGAGCATTACGTTCAGGCGGGGGACTTCGTGCTCACCCGAGCGGGCGACGTGCACGACGTGCTCGAGGTGTACGAGACGCTCACCGGGTTCTTCCTCGAGACGGGGATGCCCGCCGGCGGGCGCACCGGCCACCTGCACGAGACCGAGGCGGATGCCGCGGGGCACGACGTGCCGGCGGCGCCGTTGCCCGCGGACTTCCCCACCCGCTGAATCCCGCCCTGCCTGCTGCAACCCGCATCCGCACCGTCGAGAGGACCCCATGCGCATCGCCGTCACCGGAAGCTCCGGCAAGCTCGGACGGGCGACCGTCGACCGGTTGCGAGCCGAGGGGCACGAGGTGCTCGGGCTCGACCTCGCCGGGTCGGCCGGGGTGGGCTTCACGCGCGTCGACCTCACCGACTACGGGCAGACGCTCGACGCGCTCCTCGGCGTGACCGCACGTCACCGCGGACTCGACGCGCTCGTGCATCTCGCGGCCATCCCGGTGAACGGCTTGGTTCCGGATGCCACGACCTTCCACTCGAACATGGCCGTCTCGTTCAACGTCTTCTTCGCGGCGCATCGGGCGGGCATCCGCACGATCGTCTACGCGTCGAGCATCACCGCGGCCGGGTTCCCGTTCGAGGACGCCCCGCCCTACCTGCCCGTCGACGAGCAGTACACGGCGGCGAACAACACCTACGCGCTCGTGAAGGTGATGGAGGCGGCGATGGCCGGGCAGCTGGTGCGCTGGGCGCCGGAGGCGTCGTTCACCGCCTTGCGCTTCACCAACATCGTCGCGGCGGGGGACTACGGCACCTTCGCCCGCGCGGCAGATCCGACCTATCGGCGCGACCTGATCGGCTCGTACGTCGACGCCCGCGACGGGGCGCTCGCCGTGTCGCTCGCGCTGCGGCACGCACGGCCCGGACACGAGGTGTTCAACATCGCCGCCCCCGATTCCGGCAACGCCGTGCCGAGCGCGGAGCTCGCCGCGGCGTGGTTCCCGGGCACGCCGGTGCGCGAGCCGCTCGGCGAGTACGAGTCGCTCTTCTCCACCCGGAAGGCGCAAGAGGTGCTCGGGTTCCGTGCCGAGCACCTGTGGCGCGCCGAATACGTGCCCGAGTGACACGCGCGTTCCCTGAGCGTCGTTCCCTGAGCTTGTCGAAGGGAACCGTCGTACGACCCGCTTCGACGGGCTCAGCGAGCGTGATCGTTCCTTGAGCTTGTCGAAGGGAACCGTCGTACGACCCGCTTCGACAGGCTCGGCGAGCGTGATCGTTCCCTGAGCTTGTCGAAGGGAACCGTCGTACGACCCGCTTCGACGGGCTCAGCGGGCGTGTCCGTTCCCTGAGCCTGTCGAAGGGAACTCGCCGGAACACCGGCGAGAATGGGGGCATGCCGCTGACCGGAGACTACGAACCCAGCACCGCCGAGTGGGCCCGCACCCAGGCCGAGAAGTACGAGAGCACGAACGGTGAGGAGGGCGGCGACCTCTACGGGCGCCCCGTCATCGTGCTCACGAGCGTGGGCGCCAAATCGGGCAAGCTGCGTAAGACCGCCCTCATGCGCGTCGAGCACGAGGGCGAGTACGCCGTCGTCGCCTCGCTCGGCGGTGCCCCGAAGAACCCCGTCTGGTACTACAACCTCGTCAAGCACCCGCACGTCGAGCTGCAGGATCGCGCGGTCAAGCGCGACTACGTCGCCCGCGAGGTCTTCGGTGAGGAGCGCCAGGTCTGGTGGGAGCGCGCGGTCGCGGCCTACCCGCCCTACGCCGACTACCAGGTGAAGACGGAGCGCACCATCCCGCTGTTCGTGCTCACCCCGATGGACGACGCCAGCTGATCCTCTCCGCAACACAGCGATGCCGGCCCGCCGCGGAAGCGACGGACCGGCATCCGGTGCGGCAGATCAGCTGCTGAAGTTCTGCCGTGCCTCCTGGGCCTGGTCCTTCACGTCGCCGGCGGCCGACCCGGCCTCCGACTTCACGTTGTCGGCGGCGTCGGTCGCGGTCTCCTTCACGGCCTGCGCAGCCTCCTGCGCCGGCTCCTTGAGGTTCTCGCCGACCTGCTTGGCGACATCCGTCACCTCGTGCACGAGCGGCTGCGCCGCCTCCTTCACGGATGCGCCGAGCTGCTTCTCCTTCTCGCTCGCGGGGAGCAGCGAGGCGACGAGCCAGCCGACGCCGAAGGCGATGAGGCCCACGGCGAGCGGATTGCCCTTCGCCTGCGCGACGGCCGAGCTCGCGGCACCCGAGACGCGGTCGCCCACGCCCGAGACACCGCCGGAGGCGCTGCTGCCGGCCGACGACACCTTGTCTTTCGCGTCTCCGGCGACGCCCATGACGCGGTCCCTGACCGAGCCGACGGCGTCACGCACCTTGTCGGTCTGACGGCCGACGATCTTCGACGGGGTCACCTTGTCGGCGAGGGCGTCGACGTCCGACCCGAGCTCCGCCCGGGTCGCCTCGATGTCTGCGCGGATCTGATCCGGGTTGCTCATCGGTTCTCCTCATTCCTTTTCAGCGTTTCGGGGATCTTCTTGATCGATTCGGCGGTGCGCGGGGCACCCTTGACCTGCTTCATCTCCTTGCGCCCCATCGAGAACAGGATGAGGGCGATGACGCCCCAGATCAGGGCCACGACGACCGCCGACCATCCGTTGTCGATGAGGTGTCCGAGGCCCCACCAGAGGGCCACGGAGAGGAAGAGCACGGCCATGAGGGCCGCATAGCCGGCGCCGCTGATCAGCCCGGCGCCCTTGCCCGCCTTCTTCGCCGAGTCGGTGAGCTCGGCCTTGGCGAGCTCCACCTCCTGGCGGATGAGAGTCGAGAGGTCGCGGGTGACCTCGCTGAACAGCTGGCCCAGCGAGGCGTTCGCCGCGTGTTCCTCCGACGGCGTTCTCGCGTCGGTCATGGTCGGACGTCCTCGGCTCCGCCGCCGACGGACGGCGACGGGTCACCGTTGCCGGCGTTCCACTCGGAGGTGTTCGCGTCGTCATCCGACTCGTCACCGGCGGCGGAGAACTGCGATGCGGTCGCGCCGTAGAGCGGCGTCTCGGCGCCCGCGGAGGCGGGGCGCTCGTCGACGAACTCGTCGTCGATCGGCGTGGTCGCCGTGGCGGGCGCGGCGTACGCGGCGCCCGCTGCGCCGAGTCCGCCGCCGACGCCGGCACCCAGGGCGCCGTCGTTGCCGGCGGTGTAGGTACTGCCGCCCGCGTACGAGTCGGCCGTCGTTCCCGTGAGGTCCGTCGTCGGCGTCGTGTCGGCGGCCGTCGAGGATCCCGTGGACCCGCTCGAGCTGCTCGACCCGCCCGCGAGGGAGCGAGTCAGGCGACCGGCGAGGATGCCCGCGATCGCCGCGCCGGCGATGAACACGCCCGGCTTGCGGCGGGCGAAGTCCTGCACCTCCTGCAGCAGCGAACCGGGGTCGCGCTGGTCGAGCCAGCCCGCCACGTCACCGGCGCGTGTGGCCGCCTGGCGCACGAGGTCGGAGGCCATCCCGCCCTCTGAGCTCTGCGCCATGTTGTTGAGCTCGTCGCTGAGCGACCGGAGTCCACCGGCGACCCGCTGCTGCTGCTGACCCGCCTGATCGGTGAGTTCGGTGCGGGCCTGGTGGAGCAGGTCCTTCGCCTGGTACTTGGCTTCTGAGGCGACGTTGCCGACCTCGTCCTTGGCGACTCCTGCGACTCGCTGGCCGGCCGATGCCGCCTCCGAGCCGAGGTTCGACGCCTGCTCTTTGGCGTCCTGAAGCTTTCCGCTGCCCGAGCCGCCGTCGTCCGGGGTCGCGGGGGTGTTCGTATACGTCATGTCCCATCCCTTTCGCGTGCGTAGCCGGTGACCGTGCCGCACGCCGGCACGCGGAGTCACCGTCCGTGCCAGCAGTTTGTGCGGGCGTTCCGAGCGCGAGAAGATCTGGGCCGGATGTGTGGGCCAGTGTTCAGAAGCCTTTACGTCGGCGCTCAGGGGGCGTATACCGGGTGATGCGCGTGCGCTCTCAGGAAGTGCTGCGTGACTTCTCAGGGGCGTGACGACCGCCTGGCGGCGCGTGCATCGACGCCCGTGCCCGGGCGGTCGCGGTGCCGGATTGCAGCGTCGTTGCAAGCGCCATACTCGCCCCCTGGCGAACCGCGCCGGTGGCGAGAGTGGAACCATGAGAACCCACGCACACCGCACTCCGCTGCTCGCCGCAGCGACGGCGCTCGCGCTGATGGGCGGACTCGCCGTCGCGGCAGCCCCCGCGGCGTTCGCCGACGAGGTCTCGTCGAGCGGGTCCACTTCCGTCGAGACCCCCGCCGAAGCCGCACCGCCCGCCGCTGAACCGGCGCCTGAGCCGACGAGCGAACCGGCCGTGGAGCCCGCCTCCGAGGCGCCCGCCCCGCCCGCACCGGAAGCGATCACCGCTCCCGCCCCGACACCGGCCGCGGAGCCCGTGCCCGAACCGTCCGCCGAGCCGGTCTCCGACGTCCCCGCCGCGGCAGTTCCGCAGGCGCTCGCAGAGCCCACCGAAGACCCGAACCCGCCCAAGGTGATCAACACCGTCCCCGCTCCCGGAGCGGTCTACAACGCGGGAACGAAGGTGACCGTCGCCTTCGAGTGCGTCGACCCCGACGACCCGATCGTCTATTGCGGCACCCACTTGCACGAGCTGGGCGATGAGGTCACGCTCGAGCCCGGCTCGTACCACTGGCGGTTCTACGCGAACAACGCGCGCAAGCAGACCATCACCGACGTGCACTTCAGGGTGTTGCCCTACGACACGACGCCGCCGGTCGTCACGATCGACGCTCCGGCCGTACCGGCGTCCGGCTGGTACAGGTCGGAGACCGACGTCGTCTTCACGGCAGCCGACTCCAGCGAGGTCTCCTACGTTCTGATCGAGCTCGCCGACGGCACCACCCGGAATTCGGTCGGACCTGTGCTGGAACACCACTTCCGCGAGGGCATCACGGTCGCGAACGTCTGGGCAGCCGATCACTACAACAACAAGAGCGCCCCGATCCCGATCGTGGTCAAGGTCGACTCGACGGCCCCGACCATCTCAGTGCAGACTCCGGCCGGTCCGTTCGAGGTGGGTGACGACGTCGACCTCGACTTCTCCTGCGCCGACGCCGCCTCCGGCGTGGACGAGTGCTCCGCCGGCTCCGCGACCGGGGACAAGCTGGACACGCGAGCGCCCGGCGACTACGCAATCGACATCAGGGCCGAAGACAGGGCCGGCCACCTCGCGACCAGCACCTTCACCTATACGGTGCTCGCCCCGGACACCGAAGCGCCTCGTGTGATGCTCGACATGCCCGCGCCGAACGCGCGTGGCTGGTACACCCACCCGGTCGACGCGCTGCTCTGGGCGGATGACGCGGAGGGCCGGGGAGTGAAGTCCCTCGACTGGAAGGTGACCGGGCCCGAGCCGAGTTCCGGCTCGTCGGAGCTCGAGCAGGCGCTGCGTTTCGCGGCCGACGGCGTGCACACCATCACGGCGTCCGCCTCGGATTCCGTGGGCAACGACAGCGGGCCGAGCGAGTTCATCCTCCGGGTCGACTCCACGGCTCCGATGATCGACGACAACACGAAGCTGACCTTCGTGCAAGGTGCCGTCGCCGACTTCTCGTCGCTGTGCACCGACGCCACCTCCGGCGTCGCGGAATGCGGTGAACCGCCCGTGCTCGCGGCCGCAGTGTGGCCGACGGACACGCTCGGGGAGCACACGGTGACGATCGGTGCGGTCGATCACGCGGGCAACATCGCGACGGCCGAGGTCACCTACGAGGTGATCGCCGCTCCCGCCGTCGAGCCGGACCCGACTGAGCCCGATCCGGCCACCGGGCAGCCCGGGACCGAGCATCCGGTGACCGAGCAGCCGACCGGGGCGCACCCGCAGTCCACGCGCACCTCTCAGCTCGCCTCCACGGGAGCTTCGGCGCCGATCGCCGCGGTGCTGTGGGCCGGGTTGCTCCTGTTGCTCGGTGCTGCCGGTGTCATCGTGATGCGACGTACGACCGCCTGAACCGGGTACTCGCAACGGAAGCCCCCGCCTCGGCGGGGGCTTCCGTCGTGCCGCGACGGCGAGGGGGAAGAGGTGCCGCGCGGTGCCGACGGGAGGGGGCGAAGGTCCGTAGACGCCCCTCGAACGGGGGACGACAATGAGCGCACCCGCCCCCAACCCGCGAAAGGAAGAACCATGCGCTCCCCCCGCACGGCCGTACTCGCCGCAGTGATCGGCATCGCCGCCGCACTCGGCACCGCAACACCCGCACTCGCGGCGCCGTCGGCACCCGCGACGTCCGCCCCGGCCACATCCAGAGCCGAGGTGATCGACGTCGCCACCCGCACCGGCAGCACGACGGCGACCATCCTCGTTCGCTATACCTGCACCGGCTCGGCCGAGCAGGTGCACACCTGGGTCTCCGTCAAGCAGGCGAAGAGCCTCACCTCCGACAAGCGCCTCATGGAAGAGGGAACCGGCTACGGCGGTGTGGCCGCGGCGTGGAGTCAGAGCCACGGCGGCTCCCCGATCTGCGACGGCAAGCAGCACTACTCGCTGTTCAGCGTCGACCAGGAAGAGGCCGGCTACGGCACGCTCAAGCGCGGCATGGCCTACATCCAGTTCTGTCTCTTCGACGCCTACAACACGCAGATCCCGGTGAGCGACATGGAGTTCGGCTACCTGCTCTGAACCCGATGAAGAAGAAGGACCCGCGGGCGTCGCCCGCGGGTCCTTCGACGTCCATCCCCGGATCAGGCGTCGGGACGCACGTCCTGTGCGCCGCCGCCGACCGAGGGGGAGGGGCGGCCGGCACCCGGTTCCCACGACGACTCGTCGCCCACCGGGTCATCCGTGTCCGACGGGGTGAGCTCGGCGTCGAGCTCGTCGGATGTGGTGGTCGCGTCGTCGGCTCGATGTGCGCCGGTCGAGGCGTGCTCGTCTCGGTTCGTGTTCGGATCGGTCATCGCGGTTCCTCTCGCATCGCGGCGGGCCGTGCCGCTTCCGGCACCGACGACCACCGTCGTCGTCAGTCTCGTCCGCCGGCCGCGCCCGGGGAAGGGGCCGTCGTCATCCGGAGGGGTTGCGCAGGTCCAGGCGCATGATCACGCGGGGGAAGCCGTCCAGTACCGACTCCGTGTCGGCCGCCTTCGTGAACCCGGCGCGTTCGAACAGCCGTCGCGTGCCGACGTACGCCATCGTCAGGTCGACCTTCTCGCCGTGGTTGTCGACCGGATATCCCTCTACAGCGGGCGCGCCGTGGTCGCGGGCGAACCGGACCGCCCCGGCGAGCAGCTCGTGCGAGATGCCCGTGCCGCGGTGCCCAGGGCGCACACGGATGCACCAGATCGACCACACGTCGAGGTCGTCGACGTGCGGGATCTTCCGATTCCGGGCGAAACTCGTGTCGGCGCGCGGGTGCACCGCCGCCCACCCCACCACGGCGTCTCCGTCGTACGCGAGGACCCCGGGCGGCGGGTCCTCCCGGACGAGCTGCTCGACGAGAGCGCCGCGTTCCGGTCCGTGCAGCGCCAGATTCTGCTTCGACGGGAGCCGGTAGCTCAGGCACCAGCACACGTTCGCGTCGGGTCGCTTCGGACCGACCATGGTCTTCACGTCGTCGAACGACGTCGCCGGACGCACCTCGATCGCCATGCCGACACCCTGCCACCCGGATCCGACCCGGGCAACGGGCGTGGAAGGGTTGTGGCATGACCGGCGGGAGTGACTTCGACCTGACCATGGATGAGCTGCGGGTCGTCGCGCGCTACGCCGCCGAGTGTGCGCAGGAGGTGTTGCCGGTGTTCGAGCGGACGCACCCGGCGGATGCGCGACCGCGGGCCGCGCTCGACGCGGCGTGGCTGTTCGCCGAGGGGGCGCGGAGGACGATGCTGCAGCGCACCGCCTCGCTCGACGCGCACCGGGCCGCGAAAGACGCCGCGACGGAGTCCGCGCGACTCGCAGCCCGCGCGGCCGGCGACGCGGCCGCAGCGGCGTACCTGCATCCCATCGCGAAAGCGCACCAGGTCGGCCACATCCTGCGCGCCGCCGCGTGCGCCGCGCTCATCGCCGAGCTCGAGGCCGACGGGGATGAGGCGGTCGGCGACGCGGCGGTCGAACGCTACCGCCAGAGGGCGACGCCCGAGCTGGTCGACGTGCTGACGCGGTACCCCGCCGCGCCGAGCGACCGCTCCCGGCTGGGACGGCTCATGAGCGCGCTCGACGCGGCGCTTCGACAGGACGGACCGACCGCGCGCTGACCACCGCATCCGGTCGAGCGACGCCGAGCTCGTCGAGCGTGCCCGTTTCGGACGTTATGCGGCCGGATCCGACCCTGAAACGTCCGGACGAGGCACGTTCGGCGACACGAGGATCAGGCTCCGACGTACTCCGCCAGGTGCTGCCCGGTGAGGGTCGAGCGGTCGGCGACGAGCTCCGCCGGGGTGCCTTCGAACACCACACGGCCGCCGTCGTGGCCGGCGCCGGGACCCATGTCGATGATCCAGTCGGCGTGCGCCATGACCGCCTGGTGGTGCTCGATCACGATCACCGTCTTGCCGGCGTCGACGAGCCGGTCGAGCAGTCCGAGCAGGTGCTGCACGTCGGCGAGGTGCAGTCCGGATGTCGGCTCGTCGAGCACGTAGACCCCGCCCTTGTCGCCCATGTGGATCGCGAGCTTGAGCCGTTGGCGCTCGCCGCCCGACAGGGTGGTGAGCGGCTGGCCGAGCGAGAGATAGCCGAGTCCCACATCCACCATGCGGGCGAGGATGGCGTGCGCGGGGCCGGACCCGAAGAACTGCTCCGCCTCGCTCACCGGCATCGCGAGCACCTCGCTGATGTCCTTGCCGTTGAGCTTGTACTCGAGCACCTGCGGCTGGAATCGCTTGCCGCCGCACTCCTCGCACGTGTTGGCGACCCCGGCCATCATCGCGAGGTCGGTGTAGATGACGCCGAGGCCGTTGCAGTTGGGGCACGCGCCCGCGGAGTTGGCGCTGAACAGGGCGGGCTTCACCCCGTTCGCCTTGGCGAAGGCGGTGCGGATGGGGTCGAGCAGACCCGTGTAGGTGGCGGGGTTGCTGCGACGGGAGCCGCGGATCGGCGCCTGATCGACGGTGACCACGCCGGCTCCCTTCGGAACGGAACCGTGGATGAGCGAGCTCTTGCCCGAGCCGGCCACACCCGTCACGACGGTGAGCACGCCCAGTGGGATGTCCACGTCGACGTCGCGAAGGTTGTGGCGGGTGGCACCACGGATCTCGAGCGCCCCGGTGCGCTCCCGCACGGCGGGCTTGAGTCGCGCGCGGTCGTCGAGGTGCCGACCGGTGAGCGTGTCACTCGCCCGCAGCCCGGCGACATCGCCGGTGTACTGCACGACACCGCCGTGCACGCCGGCGCGCGGGCCGAGGTCGACGACGTTGTCGGCGATGAGGATCGTCTCGGGTTTGTGCTCGACGACGAGCACGGTGTTGCCCTTGTCGCGCAGTCGCAGCAGCAGTTGGTTCATCCGCGCGATGTCGTGCGGGTGGAGCCCGACCGTGGGCTCGTCGAACACGTAGGTGACATCGGTGAGGCTCGACCCGAGGTGCCGGATCATCTTCACGCGCTGGGCCTCGCCGCCCGAGAGCGTGCCCGACGAGCGGTCGAGGCTGAGGTAGCCGAGCCCGATCTCGACGAACGAGTCGAGGGTCTGGATGAGGCCGCTCAGCAGCGGCGCGACCGAGGGCTCCTGGAGTCCTCGCACCCACTGGGCGAGGTCGCTGATCTGCATGCGGCAGGCGTCGGCGATGTTGAGGTCGCCGATGCGGGAGGCGAGGGCCGCCTCATTCAGGCGCGCCCCCTCGCACTCCGGGCAGGTCGTGAAGGTGACGGCGCGGTCGACGAAGGCGCGGATGTGCGGTTGAAGCGCGTCCTTGTCCTTCTGCAGGAATCCCTTCTGCACCCGGGGCACGAGACCCTCGTACGTCATGTTGATGCCCGAGACCTTGATCTTGGTCGGCTCGCTGTAGAGGAACATGTGGCGTTCCTCGTCGGTGAAGTCGCGGATCGGCTTGTCGGCGGGAAAGAACCCGGACTCGCTGTAGATGCGCACCTGCCAGCCGTCGACGTTGTAGCCGGGGATCGTCATGGCGCCCTCGGCGAGCGACTTGCTGCTGTCGAACAGCTCGTCGAGGTCGATCTCCGTCACCTCACCACGACCCTCGCAGCGCGGGCACATGCCGGCGGGGAGGTTGAAGCTGTAGTGGAACGACGGGCCCGCCGACGGCACCCCCAGACGGCTGAACACGATGCGCAGCATGGCGTTCGCATCCGTCGCCGTGCCCACGGTGGAGCGCGCGTTCGCCCCCATCCGCTCCTGGTCGACGATGATCGCGGTCGTCAGCCCCTCGAGCAGGTCGACTTCGGGGCGGCCGAGGCTCGGCATGAAGCCCTGCACGAAGGCGCTGTAGGTCTCGTTGATGAGCCGCTGCGACTCGGCGGCGATCGTGCCGAAGACGAGCGAGCTCTTGCCGGATCCCGAGACGCCGGTGAAGACGGTCAGGCGGCGCTTGGGGATGTCGACGTCGACGCCGCGCAGATTGTTCTCGCGCGCGCCGCGCACGACGATCGTGTGGTGGCTGTCGGCCGCGGCGAAGCGGCCGCCGGAATGTGAGAGCTCGTCGCTGGGGGTCACGCGTCCGATGCTAGCGACGGGCGGGGTCACCCGGTGTCCTGAATCCGGGCGCAACCGAGTGCGTGACCGGCTACAGTCGGGCCACCGCACGGCCGACGAGGCCCGGTGCGAGTCGCAGCATCGCGGGCAGCAGTCGCGATGGCCCGGGCAGTGCGACGGGTCGGCGGGCCTTGAGGGCCCGGAGTGCGACCTCCGCGACCTCGGAGGCCGGCAGCTTGGTGCCGGTCTTGCCCGCGTTCATCGGGGTGTCGGTCGTCGGCGGCATCAGTTCGAGCACGTGGGTCCCGTACGGCGCGAGCTGGCGGCGCAGACCCTCGGTGAAGCTGTGCAATCCCGCCTTCGCGGCACCGTAGGTCGGCGCGCGGGTGGGGGAGACGAGGGCGAACCCTGAGGTGACGAACACGAGGGCCTCCGGGGTGGGCCAGCGGGCGAGCACCTCGCCGGTGAGGTGGATGGGCGCCGACAGGTTGACGGCGATCTCCGCGTCCAGGTCTCGCGTGGGATCGGTTCCGGCCGTGAAGTCGCGGTCGACGAGGGTGCCGGCGTTGTTGATGAGCACGTCCACGCCGCCGAAGCGTCGCGCGACCTCGTCCAGCATCGCGGCGCGGTCATCCGCATCCGTGATGTCGGCGCGGACGGCGACTGCGGTCGGATGCGCTGCGCGAACCGGTCGAGGGCGACCTGGGAGCGGCCGCAGACCGCGACGGCCGCACCATCACGCAGGAAGGCTTCGGCGAGAGCCGAGCCGATGCCGGAGGTGCCGCCGGTGATGAGGACGACGCGCTGTCGAGTGATGGGGTGCTCCTGTTTCCGTCGAGGTGGTGCGGTATACATTCGTAACCGACCCTAGGCACGTGCCCGGCACACCGGAAGGACGCACTTTCGTGAACGTTGGTATCCGCGACGAAACCGCCGACTGTCAGCGCGCCACCGACGTGCTGGCACGCACCGCAGACAAGTGGACGGTTCGTGTCTTCATCCGGCTGCAGGATGCGCCGCGTCGGTTCGGCGAGTTGAGGCGGATGATCGACGGCATCTCGCCCAAGATGCTCGCCTCGACGCTCCGCGGCCTCGAGCGCGACGGCCTCGTCTCGAGAACGGTCTTCCCGACCAACCCCCCGAGTGTCGAGTACGCGCTCACCGACCTGGGACGGGAACTGGCCGTACCGGTTCAGGCGCTCGGCGACTGGGTGCTCGGCAATCTGCACCGCATCGAGTTCGCGCGAGCCGAGTTCGACGACGTCGATCGTTCGCCTCGTCGCTGACCCGCTCTAGCGCTGCAGGCCGAGCGTCGCGAGGAGGTCCTCGTGCAGCTCGAACCAGACGGTGTGGCACGAGTCGAGCTCGATCACGTCGACCCAGGCACGCTCGCCGTCCTGCACACGGGAGGCGGCCGACGAGAACCGGCGGTCGTATCCCGAGAAGCGGGGCAGGCGCGCCTCGAGCGCGCGGATGAGGGGACGCAGGTCGCGTGCCAGGGCCGCGAGCTCGGCCACGATCCGGGCATCCCACACGGCGTCGCGGTGGCGGTTGACGGCGAACGGGTCGTCGTCGGTCGGCCGGATCTGCCAGTTCGTCACGGCGGAGCGCAGCCGTGAGTTCAGCGGCAGGAATTCCCGGTACACCGCCTCGACCTCGACCCGGGCGTCTGCGGCATCCACCTCGGCGGCCAGCAGCTGTTCTCCGTATTCTGGGCCGCATGACGAGAAGCTGGAACGACGTGCGCGCCTACTTCGAACGCGGGGCCATCGCCCACGTGGCGACCCTGATGCCCGACGGCTCGCCGCACAGCGTGCCGGTATGGGTGGCGGTCGAGGGCGACGAGCTCGCCTTCTTCTCGATCGCGGATTCGCGTAAGGACAAGAACCTCAGCGCCGACCCGAGAGTCGCGGTGTCGACCACGAACCCGGAGAACGCGCTCGACATGGCGTTCGTGCGGGGAACAGTCACGACGCGCTTGACCGGAGAAGAGGCGATGCCGATCGTCGACCGGATCGCCGAGCTCTACACCGGCGGACCCTACGACATCCGGTCGGGGCTCGCCGCCTTCCTCGTCACGCCGGAGGTGGCGTGGGCGAACGACTACCGGTCGGAGTAGCGCCGCCCGACGCGTCGTCAGACGCCGGAGACCACCGCGTTGTCGAGTTCGTCGGCGTTCACGGTCGGGCGTTCCGCACGATTCGTGAGCAGCACGTAGGCCACGCCGACCGTCGGATGCACCCAGAACTCCGCGCCCGACCAGCCGCCGTGTCCGTAGGCGTCGCGGTCGATGAGTCCCGGCGCGCGGGTGCGCAGGTTCCACGTGAAGCCCCAGTCCTGGCCGCGCTCGGCCGGGTAGGGGTCGAGTCGGGGGATGTCGCCGGTGAGCGGACGCAGCATCATCGCGAGAGTGGTCGGCCGCACGATCTCGCCGGTGTTGCGGAGCAGGGCGGCGCCGACCGACAGCAGGTCCTCGGCTCGGCCGAGCAGTCCGGCGCCCGGATGACGCAACGCCGCGAACCGCTGCAGGTCGAGTCCGGCATCCGCCGCATCCACGACGTGATGCGGGTCGGATGCTTCGTCGAGCGTCAACCCCGATGCCTCGACCCCGGCGAGCGTGTCGGCGACGGCCTCGTCCCACACGCGTCCGGTCCGCGCGCGGATCATGCGGGCGACACCCTCGAAGGCGATGGTCGAGTACCGCGAGGCCGTGCCCGCCGCGAAGTCGCGCTCGCCGAGGAGCCCCGCTTCGAGTCCGGCGGCTGTGTCCATCGGCGGCTCCGCGATGCCCGAGGTGTGGCTCACGAGATGCCGCAGCCTCACGACATCGTCCCGGTTCCGTCCGAACTCCGGCACGTCCGACTGCAGCGGCGTGCCGGGGGTGGCGAGCCCCATCTCGATCATCCGCGCGGCCGCGAGGCCGACGAGGGGCTTCGTGATCGAGAACAGACGGTAATGGTCGTCGATGCGGGCGGCGCGGCTGCCGGTTGCTCCGAACGCGTCGAGCGCCTGTACGCCCGCCGCGGTGGCGACGCCGAGCACTGCCGTCGGCAGTGCGCCGGATTCCACCTGTCGGCGAGCCCAGTCGAAGGCGTGCGCGAACGGTTCGGACATGGCGGCTCCTCGAGGGCAGGGCAGGTGCTCGACCGTAGCGAGCGGCTCATCCGTTGTCCAGAGCGGCGACGCGCCCGCGCCTCGTCCGCCGGTCGGCCGCGGGAGAGTCGCTGCACGACGACGCCGCCGCCTCGTGCGCTCAGCTCAGCACGAGGTCGGGCACATCGTGGAAGTAGTCCACCAGCGTGATCGGTGAGGTGCGCGGGATCGTGCCGTGATCGGCACACACCCAACGGGCTCTGCCCGTCGACTGATCGAGCGCCACGGACAGCGGCGACCCGCAGGTGCCGCACGTGATCGCGTCGACGGAGTCGAACTCGTCCATGGCGAAATGGTAGACAGCAGGCGGGGGCGGCGGCCATACCGTTCGGCGAAACGTGAGCACGGTCTCCGGGCCGATGGCAGCATGGCGGTCATGACACTTCCCGCCGATGCCCACGTGCACAGCGAATGGTCCTGGGACAGCGGGTCGGATCCCGCCTCCCCCGGACGGATGGCCCGCGCCTGCGAGCGGGCGGTGCGGATCGGGCTGCCGGCGATCGTGTTCACCGAACACCTCGACCTCGAGACGGCGTGGCGCGTCGACGAGGGCGACATGGGGGAGCACGCGGGCTCGCTCGTCGACGACGCGGGGTACGTGCGGCTTCCGCCGTTCGATCTCGACGGGTACCTCGAGGCGATCGAGCGGTGCCGCGCGGCGCATCCGGAGCTGCGCATCCTGACCGGCCTCGAATTCGGGCAACCGCACTTGTGGGACGAGGTCGCCGCCCCGATCGTGCGCGCGGTCGACCGGGTGAACGGATCGCTGCACATGCTGCCGCTGCCCGGCGGAGACCGGAGCGAACCCGTCACGCTCTACCGCTACAGCGCGGCCGACGACGTGATGTGGGCCTACCTCGAGGAGATCCCGCGGATGGTCGCGGGCTCCGACACGTTCGAGGTGTTCACCCACATCGACTACGCGGTGCGCGCGTGGCCGACGGCCGAGCTCGGGCCGTTCGACCCCCGACGGTTCGAGGAGGGCTTCCGTTCGGCCATGCGGGCGATCGCCGCGTCGGGGCGGGCGCTGGAGATGAACACGCGACGGCTGTGGTCGTGGATCCCGCAGTGGTGGAGCGAGGAGGGCGGCCGCGCGGTGACCTTCGGCAGCGACGCGCACGTGCCGGAGGCCATCGCCGCGAACTTCCCCGAGGCGAAGGCGATGCTCGAGTCGTTCGGTTTCCGTGAGGGATCCCGCCCCGAGGACTTCTGGACCCGCTGAGCGCGCCGGCGGTGGGCCGGCTCCTCACTCCCGCCGCAGCAGCGCCGCGACTCGGGGCAGCACCTCCCGTGCCGGACCGCTGAGCCCGCATTCCATCGCGAGCCAGCCGTCGTAGCCGATGTCGTCGAGGGCGTCGAGTGTGTCGTCCCAGTCGTAATGGCCGGCGCCCGGCTCCAGGCGGTTGCTGTCGCCCAGCTGCACGTGCCCGATCCGCGATCCGGCGGCGCGGATCGCCGCACCGGTGTCCGCCTCCTCGATCGACATGTGCCACGTGTCGGCCACGACGGCGAGTCCGGGCGAGCCGATCTCATCGACGTACCAGCTGGCATCCGCCAGCGTGTTCACCACGAAGTCCTCGAAGCGGTTGAGCGGCTCCAGGTAGGCGACGACCCCGAGGGTCGCAGCGTGCGCCGCGATCTCATCGAGTGCCTCGAGCAGCAGGCGGCGCGATTCGTCGTCGCTGCGCGGAGGCACGAACGGCGGGAGGTGCTTCGAGAAGAGGCCGAACGCGTGCGGCGTCACGAATCCGTTGCCGCCCGCGGCAGCGACGACGCCGAGCAACTCCTTCAACTCGTCGATCGCACCGCGGCGACGCTCCTCGTCGAAGTCGCCGATGAAGTGGTCGACGTGTGCGACGGCGCTGGGCATCTCGACGCCGGCGGCGCGCGCGGCCTGCAGCTCCGCGGTACGAGAGACGAACACGCCGTTCCCGCGACCCGACAACTCGATCCCGTCGAATCCGACCGAGCGGGCGAACGCGAACTTCTCCTCGAGCGTGTCGCCTTCGCAGGTCGACTCCTGTGCGGCGAGCTTGAACGTCATGTCACACCGCCTTCGCGTCGAGCACGACCTGCAGCACATCGCGCGGGGAGCCGTCGAGCAACTCGAAGGCCTCGCGTCCCCGCTCGAGCGGCATGGTGTGCGAGATCAACTCCGTCACCCGCAGACGGCCGGACACGGCGAGATCGACCGCCGTGCGCTGCAGCCGATACTCGTCCCAGCGATGGCGCAGGGCGGGAGCGACGCCGGAGATCTGGGATGCGATCACGGCGACGCGATTGTGGTGGAACTCCTCACCGAGCCGCAGCCCGACGCCTTCGCCTTGCATGAACCCGGCGACGCAGACACGGGAGCTGTACGCGACGGACCGGATGGCCTCGTGCATCGCCGAGTAATTGCCCGACACCTCGAGGCACACGTCGGCGCCGAGCCCGCCGGTGAGTTCGCGGATGCGCTCGGCGACGCCGCCCGCGGAGGCGTCGATCACCTCGTCCGCACCGAGCTGTTGCGCGAGTTCCCGCCGCGAGGCGACGCCGTCGACCGCGATGACGCGCGCGCCGTTGAGGCGCGCGAGCTGGGCGACGAGCTGTCCGGGCACGCCGAGGCCGAACACCGCGACGGTTTCGCCGATGTGGATGTCGGCGTCGAGCACCACGTTCAGCGCGATCGCGCCGATGTGGGAGAAGATCCCGATCCGCGGGTCGGCGTCGGGGGAGAGGATGCGCTTCGCGGCGCGGTCCGCTTTCTGAACCGTCTCGGTGCGGTGTCCCCAGGTGCCCCAGATGACATCGCCGACGGCGACGGTGGTGACCTCGGCGCCGACCTCGACGACCTCGCCCACCTCTTCGTAGCCCCAGCCGTTGACGGGGTACTCGAAGCTCGTCGACCCGTCGACGAACAAGCGGCGCTGCTCGTCCCACCGCTTGTTCAGGTAGGGATTGGTGCCGCGGTACGCCGTCAGCTCCGTGCCGGCGGAGATGCCGGAGTAGAGCGTCGAGATGCGCACCTCGTCGACGGCGAGCGGTCGTGACTCCTCGTCGACGACCTGAGCGAGGCGGGGAGAGCTGAAGCTGACCATACGGCCCATGGGTGGGGTGTCCTTTCTGGGACGGGATGCCGGGTGGAGTCGGGGCGGAAACGGTGGTCGGGTCAGCCCTTGACGGCGCCCGCGAGGAAGCCCTGGGTCACCTGCCGCTGCAGCACGATGAACAGCACGATGACCGGCAGGATCGTGATGAGCGTGCCGGCCGCGAGCGGCCCGATGTCGAGGGAGCGGCCGCCCGTGAACATGTACAGACCGGACGTGAGCGGACGGAAGTCGCCGCCCGGCAGGTACAGCAGCGGGATGAGGAAGTTGTTCCAGTTCCCGAGGAATGTGAACACCGCGAGGGCGCCCATGCCCGAACGTGCCAGCGGCATCATCACCCGCAGGAAGATCTGCAACTCCGACGCGCCGTCGACGCGGGCCGCCTGCTCCAGTTCGACCGGCAGGTCGGAGAAGAACGCCCGCATGAAGAACGTGCCGAAAGACAGTCCGCCCGAAGTGAGCAGCAGCACTGCGCCGAGGAGGGTGTCGAGCAACCCCATGGAGCGCAGCTGGAAGTACAGCGGGATCATGTAGGTGAAGAACGGCACCAACAGGCCGAGGACGACGATGTAGAACAGGATCGTGCGCCCGCGGAACGGCAGCCGGGCGAACGTGTACCCGGCCATGGTCGAGAAGAGCACGACGAACAGGGTGCTCGGCACGGTGAGCAGGATGCTGTTCCAGAGGTAGTCGCTGAAGCGTCCCACCGTCCAGGCGTCCACGATGTTCTGCAGAGAGAACGTCGAGAAGAAACCGAACGGGTTGACCCGCACGTCCTCCGGCGTCTTGAGCGTCGTGGAGATCACGAGCAGCACGGGGAAGAGCGTGAACAGCGCGAGCACGAGCAGCAGCGCGTGCCTGCCGATCTGCGGGCGGGGCCGCCGCATCCCGTCGGAGCGCGCGCCGATGCGGCGCGGTGCCGCGACGCGCGGCGAGTCCACCGTCGTGTGGGTCATCACGCCCCCGTCCCATCGATCGACAGCCGTCGCTGCAGCCGGTTGAGGAACACCGCCACCGGCACCGAGAGCACCGTGATGAGCAGTGCGAGGGTGGTGCCGTAGCCGATCCTGCTGACCTCGAACGCCTGGCTGTAGGCATAGGTGCCGATGGTGTCGGTCGCGTTCGCCGGCCCTCCGCCGGTCATGATGAAGATGATGTCGAAGACGCTGAACCCGCCGACGAGGGTGAGGGTCAGCACCATGAGGAACACCGGCATGATCTGCGGCAGGATGACGTACCACAGCCGCTGAGCCGGGTTCGCGCCGTCGATCTTGGCGGCGTCGACGAGCTCCACGTCGACGTTGCGCAGCGCCGACAGCAGGATCACGATCACGAATCCGGTGGCCGCCCAGATCGCGGTGGCCAATACGGCGAAGAGCGCGAGATCCGGGTCGCCGAGCCAGCCGCGGGTGAGCGCGCCGAGTCCGACCGCCGTGAGCGCCTGGTTGAGCCATCCGCTGACCGGGTCGTAGATCCAGCCCCACACGATGCCGATGGCGACGCCGGGAAGCACGTATGGCAGGAAGAAGACGACCCGGTATCCGGCGCTGCCGGAGCGGGTGGTCCACAGCAGCACCGACACGAGCAGCCCGATCACGAGCGGTGCCGCCGTGCCGATGACGATCCAGATGAGGTTGTTGCCGAGCGCGTGCCACACCTCGGGGTCGAGGAACATCTCCTGGAAGTTCGCGAGACCGACGAAGGCCGGATTCGGGTCGATCCCGTCGAAGTCGACCACCGAGTAGTAGAGCGCGTTGGCCAGGGGGAACACGAAGAACACGACCGTGAGGATCATGACGGGCGCCACGAGCAGCACCCCGAGTCGGGTCTGCGCTCGCCGCGTCACCGGCGGCGAGGGGTTGAGCGACCCGCGCCCACGGCGACCCGGGGAGGGGGTCGCCGCGGCGGCGGTGGGAAGAGCCGCAGTCGTCACGGTCAGTAGTTCTTCTCGAGGTCGGCGGCGACCTGATCGGGCTTCTTCTGCCCGGTCAGCAGGGCCTGGATGCCATCCCACATCGCCTCGTTGAAGGTGTCGGACATGAGCACGTCGACGTTGTATCCGAAGTCCCCGCTGCCGTCGGCGATGGCGCCGGCGTCGGCCAGGATCTGGGTGAACAGCGGCGTCGCTTCGATGTCGCTCGTGTCGACGGGGAACGCGGGGATGCTCTGCTGGTTCTCCACCTGCCACTTGCCGTGCTCGGGGGTGAGGTTCCAGTCGAGGAACTCGATGGCCGCGTCCGCCTTCTGTGTGGACTTCGAGATGAACAGACCCGACCCGAGTCCGCCGCTGAAGATGCCGGGGGAGTCGGCCGCGGGGAACGGGATGTAGCCGACCTCGAAGTCGACGTTCCGCTCGATGTCCTGAGCGAGCCAGCTGCCCGTGGGGTTGATCGCGGCCTTGCCGGAGTAGAAGAGGGCGTTGGCGCTGTCGTAGGTGACCGCCGTGGGGGACGGCGTCAGGAGCTTCTTCGCGTTGTAGTCAGCGAGCACCTCGAGGGCACCGACCACCTCGGGGGAGTCCCAGGACGACTCGCCCGCGATGAGCGCCTCCATGGCGTCGCCGCCGACCTCGCTCGACAGCACCATGCTGAGCAGGTGCCCGCCCTGCCAACCCTCCTTGTCGCTCACTGCGAACGGGATGACGCCGCTGTCGCGGATGGCTTCGGCCGCGGCGGTCAGGTCATCGAGTGTCTCGGGCTGGGCGAGACCCAGCCCCGCGAAGATGTCCTTGTTGTAGAACAGGCCGACGCTCTCGATCTCGTTCGGGATGCCGACGAGCTTGCCGCCGAAAGTGACTCGTTCCTTCGCGAAGTCGTAGATCGGCCAGTCGTTCTCGGAGTAGGCGTCCGTGAGGTCGTAGAGCAGCCCGGCCTCTTCGAGTGCTCCCGCGAAGCCGGGGCCCGTGTCATAGCCGAACACGTCGGGTCCCTCGCCTGACCGCAGCTGTGTCTGCAGCACGGTGCGCATGTTCTCGGAGGGCACCACGTCGAGCTTGACCGTGATGCCGGTCTCCTCCTCGAAGGCAGCGAGGTCCTCTTTCGTCAGGTCGAGGTCCGCCGTGTCTTCGGGTTGACCGATGAGGAACCGGATGGTGTCCGGATCCGAGTCGCCCTGGCCCGGTGCGCCGCCGGTGCATGCCGCGAGAGAGAGGGCGACGAGCGCCGCCGCGCCGAGGGTCGTTGACTTCCGCATGATGACTTCCTTGTCAGCTTTCGGGACCCCGCACCGGTGCGGGGTGGCCCGACTCTACAGCGCTGTAGATCGGCATGTAAAGGATTTCTCTTCAGCGCTGTAGATTGATCGTCGACGGGCGACGGCGACCGGGAGGACGAGCATGATCAGACCGCGTATGGCCGATGTCGCAGCGCGCGCCGGGGTCTCGGAGAAGACGGTCTCGAACCTGCTCAACGGCTATCCCCACATCTCCGAGGCGACCAGGCACAAGGTCGAGTCGGCGATCGCCGAGCTCGGCTATCGACCGAACCTGGGCGCGCGCAACATGGGGCGCGGCCGCACGGGCTTCATCGCCTTCGCGGTGCCGAGCCTCGGCAACCCGCACTTCGCTGAACTCGCCGGACGGGTGATCCACGCAGCCAAGCAGCACCACTGGACGGTGCTGATCGAAGAGACCGGCGGCGAGGAGACCTCTGAGGACGAGCTCGTGCGTGCGCTGCCCTACGTCGTCGACGGCGTCATCCTGCACCCAGAGTCGCTCACGATGACAGACATCGAGGAGCGCGGTCGCGACACCCCCATCGTGCTGCTCGGCGAGCGGGGCCTCGAGCGGGTGGCCGACCGCGTGGTCGCCGACAACATCTCGGCGGCGGCGGAGATGACGGAGCACCTCCTCGACACCGGGCGCCGTCGCATCGCGACGGTGGGCATCCGCGCGGACGCCGAGTTGCAGGCCAGTCGCTTCCGCGACGAAGGTGTGCGGAGGGCGCTCGAGCGCCGCGGTATCGACTACCCGGACGAGCTGCAGATCGAGATCCCCGACTACAGCCGGGCGAGCGGTGCGGCAGCTGCTCGGGCGCTCGCAGACCTCGACCCTCGTCCGGACGCGGTGCTGTGCTTCAACGCCGGAGTGGCGGCGGGGATGCTCAGCGGGCTCCACGAGTTGGACATCCGGGTACCTCGGGATCTCGCTGTGGCGGGTTTCGACGACGTCGATGAAGCCGAATTCATGGCGCCTCCGCTCACGACGATCGCGTGGGACATCGAGGGCATTGCGGAGTCGGCCGTGCGGTTGCTCGCGGAACGCTACGACGATCCGAGTCTGCCGACGCGGGACGTGACCGTGACCCACGCCCTGAGGATCCGGGCGAGTACCGCCGCCTCGCCCGGCTGGGCCTGAGCCCGCCGCGCTGGGCTGGCTACGAGGCCAGCCGCTTCGCGGCGTCGGGGTCGGAAGCCGCCCGTTCCGGCCCGCTGATCTCGGCCCACACGGCGTCGAGCGAGAGGCCGAGCACGTCGGCGATCGCGGCGATGGTCGGGAACGCCGGGGTCGCGATGCGGCCCGTCTCGATCTTGCGCAGGGTCTCGGGCGAGACGTGGGCCGCGAGCGCGGTCTCGAGCATCGGGCGCTCGCCGCGGGCCTGGCGCAGAAGGGCGCCGAGGCGCTGCCCGCGCTCGACCTCGGCGGGGGTGAGGGGCAACCGGACCATGCGCCGATTGTAGTACCGGGATGATATGGCCGGTATAGTTATCGGATGCGACAGCGAGCTGCCCGATGATCGAGATCTTCAGTCCCACCGAACTGCGCCGGGCGCGGGTCACCGGCGCGCTCGTCGGCGACATCCTGCAGACGCTCAAGGAGCGGACCGTCGTCGGCACCAACCTGCTCGAGATCGACCGCTGGACCCGGGAGATGATCGTCGAGGCCGGGGCCGTGTCGTGCTACGTCGACTACGCACCGTCGTTCGGGCGCGGGCCGTTCGGCCACTACATCTGCACGGCCGTCAACGACGCCGTGCTGCACGGCATGCCGCACGACTACGCGCTCGCGGACGGCGACCTGCTGACCCTCGACCTCGCGGTGGAGGTCGACGGGATCGCCGCGGACGCCGCGATCAGCTTCGTGGTGGGCGATGCCCCCTCGCCCGAGAGCGCGGCGCTCATCGAGACGACCGAGCGCGCCCTGCGCGCCGGGATCGCCGCGGCCGTGCCGGGCGGCCGGATCGGCGACATCTCCCACGCGATCGGCTCGGTGCTGAGTGCCGCCGGATATCCGATCAACACCGAGTTCGGCGGACACGGCATCGGGTCGACGATGCACCAGGATCCGCACATCTCGAACACCGGACGCCCCGGTCGTGGCTACCGGCTGCGTCCCGGGCTGCTGCTGGCGCTCGAGCCGTGGGTGATGGCGGACACCGACGAACTCGTCGTCGACGCGGACGGGTGGACCCTGCGCAGCGCGACCGGCTGCCGCACGGCTCACACCGAGCACACCATCGCGATCACCGACGACGGACCCGAGGTCCTCACGCTGCCGCCGCGGGGCTGACGGGGAGCTGACCCGGCCGCCTCCAGTGGCGCTCTCAGCCCTTCGCGAGCGAGCGGATGCGGTCCGCCTCGTCGGCCGGAAGGTGCTCGACGGCCATCTGGACGACCTCGCGAGGCAGGCGCCGTGCCGTGCGATCGAGGAACGGAATGAGGGTGTCGGGCATCCGCTTGCCGATCGTCCGCAGGAGCGTGGCACTCGCCTGCCGCATCCCGGGATGCCGTTCCGGCGCGAGGCGCTCCACGAGCTCGAGCGTCGTCGACGGGTCGCCGGCCTTCACGAACACGCCGGTGGCGAGGAGCGCCAGCATCCGCACCCACACGACGTCGCTCTTCGCGAGCTGGAAGAAGCGGTTGCGCGAGCCCTCCCGGTGCGCGTCGCCCAGGATCGACTCCGCGACCGCGGCGACGAGCTCCTCGTCGTCGACCCTCTCGGCGCGCGCGGCATCGAGGAGTTGTTCGACCACGGCCGACGGGTCCCGGCCGGCTCGGTACTGCTCGACGAGGATCAGCAGGGCGGCGAGGCGGTCGGGGCGATGCTCGCTCCAGAGCAGGGAATCGATCTCGGTGGGCGGCAGGGCGGCGAAGCGGCGGGCGACCCGGCGGATGCTCGCGTCGTCGGTCGCGCGCACGAGCGCGGCGGCGACCTCGTCTGCACCTGCCATCCGTTCAGCCTAAGCAGCGCGATCGTGTGTTCCCCGGCGATACGCTCGGCGTGCAACGCCGCGTGGCCGGTCGGCGTGATCGACAGCAGGAGCCGTCATGTCCGTTCCCTTCACGCACGCGTTCGACTGGGCGCGACGCCACGTCGAGTCGGGCGCGTTGCCGACCGCTGTGCTCGGTGTCGCCACCGCGTCAGGCATCCAGGCGCTCGACGCGTTCGGCACGACCGGCACCCGGCCCGCCCGCACCGACGATCACTACCGTCTGTTCTCCATCACGAAGCCGCTCGTCGGCCTCGCGGCCGCGCGCATGATCGAGGCGGGGCTCGTCACCACCGAGACCCCTCTGCAGGCGGACGTGCCGGAGTTCGGACGCGACCGCGACGACGTGGTGCGGCTGAGGCATCTGGTGAGTCACACGTCGGGTATCGCGGAGCCGCCGATGGACTCACCCGACGGCCTCGAGGCGGGACTCCTCGGCCCGCGCGACTTCGCCGCGGGCAGCGCCTCGCGCTACTCGACCATCGCGTTCGAGGGCATCGCGCGGATGATCCGGGCGCGCACCGGGCGCACTTGGGATGCCGCCGTCGCCGACGCGGTCGGCCCGGTCGGCGCCACCGGACTCACGCTCGACGAAGCCGCGGATCCGCACGACGTTCCGGATGCAGCTGCCGAGGGGCTGGACCTGCAGCGCTTCGCCGCCCTGCGCCATCGGGCGCCGGTCTCCTGGGCCGGGCAGAGGACCTGCTGGCGATCGGTACCGCTCTGCTGCGCGACTCCGGCGACATCGCGCGCCCGGCGACGCTCGCGATGATGCTGCGCCCGCTCACCGGCGACATTCCGCGCCTCGACCCCTACACCGCCGAGCGCGGGCAGGACTGGGGCTTCACGTGGAACCTGCGCACCCGTGCGCCCGGCCTGATCGATCGCGACGTCTACGGGCACCGCGGCTGGTCGGGGGCGGAATTCTGGGTGCACCCCACGGTCGGGATCGCGTTCGTGCTGCTCACCAACCGTGCGGACCGACCGGGCGTAGACCTCGACGAGCTCGACAACGCGGTCGTGTCCGGCGTCTGAAGCGCAGCTCGTGAGGATCCGGCCCCTGCTGTTCGCCGCCGCGGCGCTCGCCACGCGCGCGCACCCGGACGGCGCGGAGGCCGTCGTCGTGCTCGGCTACCGGAACCGTGGGCGACGGGCCAACTACGTGAACCGGTACCGGGTGCGTGCGGGCCTCAGATCTCAGCGCGGCGGCGAGTCGAGTGTGCTCGTGTTGTGCGGTGGCGCCGTCGGCGGCGACGTGGCGGAGGCGGAGCTGATGGCCCGGTATGCGCGCGAGCGGGGCTATCGCGGGCCGCTGCGGCTCGATCGCGAGAGCCGCACGACGTGGGAGAACATCCGCAACGCCATCCCGCTCATCGAACACGCGGATGCCATCAAGATCGTCTCGAACTCGCTGCACGCCGAGAAGGGTCGTCTCTATCTCGCACAGATGCGACCGGATCTCGCCGAGCGGCTGGTGCGCGCCGACGACTACCGCTTCGGCGAGATGTTGCTGCTCAAACCGATCGCGGCGGTCGTCGGATGGAGGCGCCGGCCTCGAGTGGTCCGCACAGCGGCCGCGGCTCAGGCCTCCGCGAGCGCCTCGAACACGACCGTCTCGTCCGCCGGCTGACGGCGACGGCGGCGGGGTCGGCCGGCGACGGCGGCGACTGCGGCGAGCAGCGCAGCGCCGGCGAGCACGAGGAAGCCCATCGTGTACCCGGCCTCGGTGGGCTCGCTGGTGGCGCCGTGCGAGGTGCCGGTCACGATCGCCGTGGTCACGGCGGTGCCGATGGCCGAGCCGATGGTGCGGAAGTTGGCGTTCATCCCGCTCGCGACGCCGGTCTGGTTGAGCGGAACGCTCTGCACCACGATGCTCGCCGTCGCGGCGTTCGCGAGACCGAGGCCGATGCCGAACACGGCCGCCCACAGCGCGAGCTCGAACGCGGTCTCGTGCACCAGCGCGATGGCGGCGGTGGAGGCGGCGACGAGCGCCGCGGCGATCGTGAGCTGCGTGCGCAACCCGATCCACTTCGTGAGCGGGCCGGTGGCCAGGCCCGCGAACGCCATGAGCACGAGCATCGGCAGCATGAGCAGTCCGGACTCCGCGACGGAGGCGCCGAGCCCGTAACCGGTGGAGGTCGGCTCCTGCAGGAAGCGGGCGAAGTACGCCCACACGCCGAACATCGCGGCACCGAGCAGGATGGCGGCGACGTTCGTGTTCCACACGCCCGGAAGGCGCAGCATCCGCATGTCGACGAGGGGCTCGGAGGATCGCAGTTCCACGACGATCCAGCCGGCGAGCGCGAGTGCGGCCACCGCGAAGGAGCCGAGGATGAACGGCGAGGTCCATCCGACACTGCCGGCGAGGCTCAGCGGGAGCAGGGCGGCGACGAGCCAGGTGGAGAGCAGGATAGCGGCCGGCACGTTGATGCGGCCGCTTCCGCGCTCGTCGGCCGCCGGCACGAACCGGCGCACCATGAGGGCGCTGATGAGCACGCCGATGAGCGGCACGAGGAACAGCCCGCGCCAGCCGACGAGGGTCGACAGCGGCCCGGCCAGCGCGGTGCCGATGCCGGCGCCGGATGAGACGATCGCCGAGAGCACGCCGATGCCGGAGCCCACCCGGCCGGCGGGCATGATCTCGCGCACGAGGCCGAAGCCGAGCGGGAAGATGGCGCCACCGACACCCTGCAGCACGCGACCGACGAGCAGCACGGTGAGGTTGGGCGCGAGGGCGGCGACGAGGCTTCCGACGGCGATGGCGCCCAGGGCCAGCAGGAACACGCGGCGGCGTCCGATGAGGTCGCCGACGCGGCCGAGCAGCGGGGTCGCGACGGCGGCGGTGATGAGCCAGGCGGTGAGCGTCCACGCGACGCCGGAGGCGTCGGTGAGCAGGTCGACCTGCACGAGGGGCAGCACCGGCACGAGCAGCGACTGCAGCGTGGCGAACGCGCCGACGCCGATGCCGAGAGCGGCGAGCGCGTGCCCGGAGCGCGGCGCGCGCTCGATCCGTACGGCTCCCGCGGGCGAGTCGGAGGTGAGGGTGGTGGTCATGGGGTTCCTTTCGGAGCGCCCGCACCGTCGAGGGCTATGATCAGGAGGCAGCCTCCGCTCGGAGGCGCCCTCCGGTACGTTAGCGGAGGCGGCCTCCGTTTCGCAAGGAGCGATCGTGTCGATCGTCGATATCCCCGACTGGGTGGGAGTGCGGCGACCGCAACGCGCGGATGCGCGGCGCAACTTCGACGCGCTGCTGGCTGCCGCACGCGCGGCCTTCGCGGAGCGCGGTCTGCAGGCCTCCCTCGAAGACATCGCGCGCGATGCCGGCGTCGGAATCGGCACCCTGTACCGCAACTTCGCGAGCCGCGACGCCCTGGCCGAGGCGGTGTACGTGCAGGAGGTCGAGTCGTTGATCGCCGCTGCGCAGGCCACCCATGACCAGGAGCCGTGGGCGGCATTCGCGACCTTCCTCGACCGCTATGTCGAATACGTCGGCACGAAACGCGCCCTGCTCGAGGGCCTCAACCGCGGGTCACCCGCTCTGCTGGCCTGCAAGGGCGCGATGATGCAGGCGGGCGCCCCGGTGCTCGAACGCGCGCAGGCCGCCGGCGTCGTGCGCGACGACATCGTCGTCGAAGACGTGCTGCGCATGATCTCGGGAATCACGAGCGTGCAGTTCCCGGATGCCGCGCAGCGCGACAAGGTGCTCGGCATCGCGATCGACGGCTTGCGCGTCCGCTGACCGTCCGCCGCCCGCCGAGTGCTCAGTCGGAGCTGCCGGCACCGAGCTCGTCGGCCGTACCGGTCACCCGAATGCGTCCCGCGCTCGGGATCGTGACGGAGATCAGCGAGGGGCGGCCGACTTCGCTGCCCTGCTCCACGGTGATCTCCGCATCCGAGGCGACGTGGCCGCCGTGGCGCAGGTACGCGCCCAGTCCCGCCGCCGCCGATCCCGTGGCCGGATCCTCCCTGATGCCGCCGCGCGGGAAGGGGTTCCGGCTGAAGAACCGGTGCTCCGAGACGCGGTGCACGACCGGCACCGTCCCATCCCAGCCCTGCCGATTCTGCAGCGTGAGCACAGCGTCCGCGTCGTGGTCGAGTCGGGCAAGTGCGTCAGCGCGCACCGGCACGAGCGGATGCGGGTTGCCGCCCCGGATGAACGCGGGCGGCAACGCGGGATCGAGGTCCGCCTCCGTCAGCCGTAGCGCCTCGAGCAGCTCGCTCAGCGTCGAAGGATCGAGCGGCTCGACCGCCGTCTCGACGGCGGTCAGCGTCGCCCGCTCGGGCGTGACCTCCACGGGTACCTCGCCCGCGTTCGTGCGCAGCTCGATCACCGGACCCGCGCCCTGCCGCGCCAAGGCGACACCCGACGCGATGGTCGCGTGACCGCAGAAGGCGATCTCGGCGCGAGGGGTGAAGTAGCGGATGCGTGCCGAACGGTCGGTGATCTCGGTGAGGAACGCGGTCTCACTGAACCCCAGATCGGCCGCGATGCTCAGCATGTCGTTCTCCGACAGCCG
Source organism: Diaminobutyricimonas aerilata (assembly GCF_002797715.1). Taxonomy (NCBI): domain Bacteria; kingdom Bacillati; phylum Actinomycetota; class Actinomycetes; order Micrococcales; family Microbacteriaceae; genus Diaminobutyricimonas; species Diaminobutyricimonas aerilata. The sequence continues at coordinate 240,015 of NZ_PGFF01000001.1, forward strand.
CTCCGCGTCCAGAACCACCCCAGCCGGGTTCCCGGAATCCGGCCCGCCGTCCGGGGTGGTGAACGCCCGGTACTTCAGAGTCCTCGCCGCAGCCGTACTTCCCATACCGCAGGTGTACCGGCAGCCCGGCCCGCGAGACGAGATCCAATGCGCACCCGGTGGATGCGGCGACGGAGGCGTGCGGGGCGATGCGCCGCCCGGTCTATCCGTCGAGAGCAAAGGTCTCCCGATGCTCGCCTTGCTCGTACCAGACGAACTCGATTTCGCTCAGTACTTCCGAGGCAGACCGAAGCGGTGAGTCGGTCACGGTTCGATGCAACTCGGACCAGCGGTCGTCTGGCATGTCACCGCAGTAGGCGACCGACATGTGGAAGATCCAGTCATCGACCGGGAGCTCGCCGACGCGCGCGAAGTCGGTGCGCTCGAGTGCATGCGTGAGGGACGCGTAGGCGTCCACAAGCGAGGGTGATCGCGCCAAGCGGAGGATGGCCACTCGGAAGGGCGGTGGGAACCCGTCCAACGTGTCGACGTTCATGGTCACGGGAGTCTGCTCGGCAGCCCAATCCGCGATGAAGTTCTTGAGCGATTCCACCCGGCGCGGCTCGTGAAAGCCGCGGAGAGTCACATGGCCGGCGTGAGGATGCGTCGCGCCGGTGGGCAGCAACGGCGCAACCGCCCGACGAGCGGCTTCGTAGGCGCGCAGCACTCCATCAATCGGACGGAACACGACATATTGCTGGCCCTCAAGGGCGGCGAGCTGTGCCGGGTCGGTCATGAACGGTCGCGGCATCCGTCTTCCCTCGCTCTGTCGTGTGGTCGAACGCTAGTGGTTGGCGCGTCTCACGCGGCGGGTGTTACGCCGACCGAGCCGCGGTGTCCGGGGTTCCCTACCCGCCTGCGAGATGTGGGAGTACGTTGCCGTCATGGAAGGTGGCCGTGTCCGGTGGGGGTGGGTGGCGGCGGCCGCGTGCGTCCTCATCGCGGCCCTCTTCTACATCGGTACCGCGCAGAGCGGAACGTGCCAGCACTACGCGATGGAAGCCGGCGGCGGGGGCCGTTGCGAGACGGCTGCTTCGGTCGCGCAGGTGTGGGTCGCGGTGGTCGCCGCGGGCGCCTTCGTCACGTACGCGATGTTCCGGGCACTGCGCTCGCGTCGGTGATCCGCCAGACAGGTGGCGCCGAGCGGGGTCAACCGCATTCGGGTCGCCGCCGGTCCCTACGCTGGCGTGATGGGGTTGCTCGCGGCGCTCGGCCGGTTCAACGCGGCGCATCCGTGGTCGCACAACGACGCCTACGCGGGCTTCGTGCTCCGGCACGCGAGAGCGGTGCGCCGGGGTGGGGGTGACACGGCGGTCGACGTCGGATGCGGCACCGGCAACATGGTCGAGCGGCTCGCGCGGGTCTTCCCCCGAGTGATCGGCATCGAACCGGATGCTCCGACGGCTGCCATCGCCGCGCGCCGGTTCCGCGGGTCGCCTGTCGTCGAGATCGAGCATCGCGCCTTTGGAGCGGAACCGCGGCGCGGCTGCGACTTCATCGTGTTCGTCGCCTCGCTGCACCACATGCCGCTCGAACCGTCGCTCATCGCCGCCCGCGACGCGTTGCGGCCCGGCGGCAGGATCGTCATCGTCGGGGTCGCTCGAGAATCCCGCGGCGACACCGTTCGGTCGCTCGTCTCGCTCGCGCTGAATCCGCTCGTCGGACTCGTCCGCCATCCGGCGCGTGTCGAGCATCCGCCGCCTCACATGCTCGCGCCGGCCGTCGACGCCGTCGAGTCGTTCGAGGAGATCCGGGCCGTCGCGGAGAGGGTGCTGCCGGGCATCCGGATGCCCCGTCGGCTCTTCTGGCGCTACACGGCGTCGTGGGTGGCGCCCGCGCGCTGAGCGGCTGGCGCGGCTTCGACCTCCGGGTGCGGTACCGTTTCGGCCCTCGCTCGCCGGTGCCGCCGCTCGATCGCCTGACCGGCGTAGCTGGCGGCGATGATCAGCAGCGCACCGCAGATTCCCACCGGCCCGATCGCCTCGCCGGCGATGACCACTCCGACGAGCAGCGCCCACACCGGTTCCGTACCCATCAGGATGCTCGCGCGCGAAGCTGACGTGCGGCGCACGGCCCAGAGCTGCACCACGAACGCGAAGACCGAACACAGCAGACCGAGGAAGAGCACGTCCATCCACCCGCGCGCATCGAGCCGCATCACGGCGACGGGCAGGTCGGACCCGGCGATGACGGTGAACGAGACGGCGCAGACGATCATCTGCACGAGCACGACACCGAGCGAACCGTCGCTGCGTCCTCGCGTGAGGTGTCCGCTCGCCGTCACGTGGAAGGCGCGCACCACCGCCGCCGCGATCACGAGACCATCGCCCGGCGTCGGGGTTCGGAAGTCGCCCTCGGAGACCAGCAGTGCGACGCCGACGACCGCCGCGACGGCGGCGATGAAGTACGACCGGGGCAGCCAGGAGCGGGATGCGAGACCCTCGAGCACCGGCGTCATCACGAGAGCAAGGCTGATCAGCAGACCCGCGTTGGTCGCGGAAGTCAGGTGCACGCCCCACGTCTCGAGCCCGATGACGGCGGCCTGAGTGCAGCCGAGGCAGGCGGCGATCACCAGGCCGCGTCCTCGGGGGAGGCGCTCCTTGCGAGCGAGGCACAGGATGGCCGTGGCCGCCGCTGCGACGAGGAATCGAAGCGCGACCGCCGACGGCACACCCGTGTCGGCGGCGAGGTCCTTCGCGGCCAGGAAGCTCGCGCCCCACACCGCCGCGACGCCGAGCAGGAGAAGGTCGACGAGCGGTTCGGATCGGGTGCGCGGGGCCATGCCGCTACTGTCGGTGCAAGCGATGCTGAAGAGCAACAGCCATCGTCTTGATCGACACATTAGGAAGCACTTATGGATCCGGCTCGACTGCGTCTGCTGCGCGAGCTCGGTGATCGCGGCAGTGTCGCCGCGGTCGCCGCGGCGATGCACGTGAGCGCGTCGGCGGTGTCGCAGCAGCTCGCCGCTCTGCAGGCCGGTATCCCTGTGCCGCTCACCGTGCGGCGCGGGCGCCGGCTCGTGCTCACGGAGGCGGGCGAGGCACTCGCCGTAGCCGGCGCGCGAGTGGAGCAAGCGCTCGCCGAGGCGCGGGATGCGGTCGGGTCCTTCCTCGAGTTCGAGCAGCGCGCGGTCAGCGTCTCCGCCTTCCACAGCGCGGGCCTCGCCCTCTTCGCGCCGTTGCTCACCGAGCTCCGTGGGCGCCCGCAGGTGTCCCTCGTCGATGCGGATGTGGCACAGAGCCGGTTCGCCGGCCTCACCGCCGACTACGACCTCGTCATCGCCCACCGGCTCGCGCACGATCCGGAATGGCCCGTCGCCCGTCTGGCCGTGACTCCGCTGCTCGTCGAACCGCTCGATATCGCCCTGCACGACGCGCATCCGCTCGCCGCACAGTCGAGCATCACGCCGGAACAACTGCGCAACGAGCGGTGGATCTCCACGCATGAGGGGTTCCCGCTCGCCGGTGTGCTCGCGCACCTGGGGGCCTTGAGCGGCAGCGCCCCGCGTGTCGATCACTACATCAACGAGTTCTCCGTCGCCGCGCAGGTGGTGCGCACGGGCGCTGCGATCGCGGTCATGCCCCGCACCACGGCGGCGCCCCTCGCCGTCGACGGAATGGTGTTGCGGCCGGTCGCCGGCGCAACGCTGGCCCGCCATGTCGACGTGCTCGCGCGTCCGGATGCCCTCGCGCACACGCCCGTGCGCACGGTGCTCGCCGCGCTGCAGCGAGTCGCGGCCACCGCCGCGCAGCGCTCGAGCCAGGGCACGCTCGGCTGAACCGCCGGGCGGCGCGCGTCTCCCGCTCAGCCGACCGCGACACCGGGCAGGCCCTCGGCTCTCGTAGGGGTCGAACGCCTCCTGGCGCCCGGGTGCCTCCTCTGGCGCCGATTTCCGGATGCATGGACCGCTGGAATGCCGGTTGCTTCGAAATCGAAGCAGTGCTACGGTCATCTCAGTGCTTCGAACTCGAAGCAATAACGAGAGGATCAGGATCATGAAGGCAGTGCGTTTCCACGAAGTCGGCGGCCCCGAGGTGCTCCGGTACGAAGAGATCGAGCGGCCCACACCGGCGGCCGGCGAGGTGCTGGTGCGCGTCGCCGCGTCCGCATACAGCGCGGCCGACAACGGCATGCGGGCGGGGTTCCTGCCCATCCCGATCGTGTTGCCGCACGTCCCCGGGTACGACGTCTCCGGCACGGTCGAGACCCTCGGTGACGGCGTGACCGGGCTCAGCGTCGGCGACCCGGTGATCGGCTTCCTGCCGATGGAGCGCGACGGCGGCGCCGCGGAGTACGTGATCGCGCCGGCGGAGGCCCTCGTGCCGGCGCCGACGAGCATCCCGCTCGCCGACGCGGCAGCCCTGCCGTCGGTGGCTCTGACCGCGTGGCAGGCGCTGTTCGACGAGGGCGCTCTCGAAGCGGGACGGCGTGTGCTGATCGTCGGTGCCGGCGGGGTGGTTGGCAAGTACGCGATCCAGCTCGCCAAGCGAGCCGGCATCCACGTCATCGCCACCGCGAGCCCGCGCAGCATCGAGGATGTCCGCGCCGCGGGCGCGGACGAGATCATCGATCACACGGTCACGGACCTCCTCGACGCGGTCGGCGATCGAGTCGACGTGCTGATCAACCTCGCGCCGATCGACCCGGAGCAGTTCGCTGCCTACGTCGCCCTCGTGCGCGATGGTGGCGCCGTGGTGAGCACCACGGCGTTCATGGCCACGCCCGGCGACGACAGTCGCGGCGTCCGCGCTGTGACCGTCTTCGTCCGCCCCAACCGGGATCGCCTTCGCGAGCTGGTGTCGCTCGTCGATGCCGGCGCGCTGCGCGTCGAGGTCACCCGCCGCATCCCGCTCAGTGAGCTGCAGTCCCTCCATGCGGAGGGCGCGGCCGGCCGGATCGCCGGAAAGGTCATCGTCATCCCGGCCCGATGATCGCGCTCCGCTCGAGCGGTTCCCGTTGCCGACGGAGTCGAAGAGACGAGAGAGGCTCCCGGTGGCGACACCCGGGGGCCTTTCTCGTGCGCGGCCGCGGACCCACCCAACGCGTCCGCCCGTGGACTCACTCCGTGCGGGCAGCCCTCGCGCGTTCCTTGACGGCGGTGATGACATCCGTCTTCGCGTCCGCGTAGTCGTTCATGTCGTCCCACCGCCGGGTGAGCAACGACCGTTTGGTGCGCTCGTAGAGGGCGCAGTCGTCGGCATCTCGGCGCAGGTGATCGCGCAAGAGGAGGTACTCGTCGATCGCCGCGGCGCCGCGTTCGTAGAGATGCACGTGGACGTCGCGAGCCGGGGTGCGCACGAGCCGGTGCCCCGGCTCGCGCACGCGCAGTTCGTATCCGACGGCGATGAGCGGCTCGAGGTAGTCCTCCTCCGCCGTGATGTCATCGACCGCGACGACGATGTCGACGATGGGCTTCGCCGCGAGTCCGGGAACGGAGGTGGATCCGATGTGCTCGATCTCCACGACCGACGGGGCGAGGGCCTCCCGGATGCGGTTCCGATGCTCGACGAAGACGTCCGGCCAGCGGGGGTCGTAGTCGTGCAGGGTGATCTCGAGTGCCTCGGGCCCGCCGACGATCTCGACGGTCGTCACATCCGGTCGACGTCGATGGCCGCTGTTGCTACTCACCTCGACATCATCCCCGAGAAACCGAGATCCGCCCGTCAGTCCACCGCCGCGATGTTGGGCACCACCTGGTCGCGATACTCGTCGGGGACGATCTCGTACTTCTGGCCTGACAACGCCTTCACGGCGATCCCACCGCCCAATCCGCCGCACGCACTCGCGTCGTAGTCGGTGTCGCCGTAGTCGACGAGGATGCAGATCGAGTCCATGTCAACACCGCGGGACAGCCAGATCCGGTTCCCGTCATGTTCCCCCGCGAAGCGGGCCGTGCCCGCCTTCAAGTAGGTGCCCTCTTGCTCGAGGAACACCGCGGGGAGCGCGTCGTCATCCGTCGCCGCGCGATCCAGCACCCGAAAACCCGAGCCACCGAGGGGCGCGCACCCCGCCGTCACCAACAGCAGGAACCCTGCGACCGCCACCCCAACGCCTCTACGCATATCGACATCGTCTCAGTTATTAGGACGGCTGGCCAGAGGCGCTCCCGTCCGGCGTTGACGGCGTGTGCGCGGATCCGGCGTCGCTCGCTCAGGGCCGACTCGACCTCCGCTGGATCGGCGCCGTCGGCACGCCGATGCCGCGCGCGACACTGGCCGGTGACTCGTCTGGATCCGTTATGAGCGATCGCGAGAGGCAGTCGACTCAAGCTTTCGAGCATTGCGGATGCTGGCGACGCCGCCGCCGATGAACACCACTCCCATCAATGACTGGATGGCAGGCAGAACTCGCGCCGCCTCTCCGCCGATGACGAGAAGTACTACGGCGCCGGCGATGAGGACGACACCGAACACCAGCTGCACCGGCCCGACCACGCGCAGCAGCCGAGCGGACCGCCGAGCCTGAACCTCCGGATCCCACGCCATACGTCATGGTGCCTCAAGTTCGGGGTGCCGCGCCCTGCGTTATCCCCGGCCCATTACCTGTTGGTGAAAAGGCACTCGGTCCTGCGCGCGCTCCTTCATCGACATGCGAGAGCCCGTTCAGGTCATCTCGGAACTGAGGCCGGTCGGTATCGGAGGGCGACCACTCCCGACCGGAACTCCTGGCGGCCGACGAGCTCGAGCTGAATGCGATCGCGCAGACCGGCGAGGAGTGTCGGTCCATGCCCGGCGAGCACCGGGTGCACGAGGAACTCGTATTCGTCGATCAGTCCCAGATCCGCCAGTGCCGAGGGAAGCGTCACGCCTCCGACCCAGAGGCCCTCGCCTGGCTGCTGCTTCAGGCGCTGGACCGCTGAACCCACATCGCCCTGCACCAGCTCGGCGTTCCAGTCGACCGCGCCGAGCGTGCTCGAGACGACGTACTTCTTCGCCCCGTCGATGGCCTCGGCGAACGGCATCTCCGACTGTCGCATCCAGTCGGGCCACTCGCCCGTGGACGGCCTCCGCCACGCCGATTCCATCATCTGATACGTCACGCGGCCGAACAGGAGGGCATCGGCCTGCTCCATCTGACCGGTCCAGTAGCGCATCGATTCCTCGTCCGGGGGTAAGCCGGCCTCGTGCGAGGCTGACCCGTCGAGCGTGATGTTGATCGAGTATCTGAGGGGTCTCACTTCGGTGCTCTCCTTCGATGCTCCGCAGTCCACCGGGCCATGCGCCGCCGACGTCACTTCATGTATACGTCGTCCACATTATCGGTCGCAGTGTGTTTTGCCACCTGGTCGAGGGCGGGGCGCGCGGCATCGGTGCCGACTGGCGATCGTGCCGATCGGGGGCGCCGTTCACGACGGACGGGCTCCGGCCGTGAGAGAGAGGCCCCTTGACGCGGCACTTGCATTTTGCAAGTGTTAGCCGCATGAGCCTTTTCATCACCTGCCCGGTCGAGAGCGTCGAGCGCGCGACCGCCTTCTACACCGCCCTCGGTTGGACCCTCAACACCGAGATGTCGGATCACAACGTTTCGTGTTTCGCGATCGCGCCCGAGCAGTACCTCATGCTCGGCAGCCGCGAGATGTACGCGAGCGTCGGCGGCTCCGAGGACCTGGTCGGCGGACCCGACACCCCCTCGAAGGTCACGGTCTCGTTCGATCTCGGCAGCCGTGAGGCGGTCGATGAGCTCGTCGAGCGCGCCGGCGCCGCCGGCGGGCGGATCGGTGATATCGACGACTACCCGTTCATGTACCAGCGCCAGTTCGACGACCCCGACGGCTACCACTACTCGCCGTTCTGGATGAAGCCCGAGGCCGACAAGACCGCGTGAGCGACCTCGCCGCAGCACTCGACGTCGTCGGCGCCCGGTGGGCCCTGCTGATCGTGGAGCGGCTGCTCGACGGGCCGCAGCGCTACGGCGACCTGCAACGCGAGCTCGGAGTGCCCACGAACATCCTCGCGACCCGCTTGCGCGAACTCGAAGCGGCGGGCGTGCTCGCGCGACTGCCGCTTCGACACAACACCCGGGCCTACGCGCTGACCGATCGCGGGCTCGCCCTGCGCGAGGCGATCGTGGCGCTCGGGCGCTGGGGCGCCGAAGGAGCCGACTCGAGCCGGGCACCGACCGCGTCGCCGCAGTCGTAGGGGAATCGGGCCGAGCTCCACGTTGGCCCTACATGCCGCGCTTGGCCATCCAGCGATAGACGAAGAAGGCGACGATCCCTAGCGCGATGAGTCCGATACCGAGGAACACGAACAACGGGCTGCCCGCGTCTGAATCGGGATCGACCACGGCCCTGACGGTCCAGAAGGTGCCCAGCGCGATCGAGATCCAGGGGAGAACGAGCCGGAGGGGCCCGTACCGCCACTTGTATCTCCGCGCCGGCTGGTCGCGGTCGTCGACCTCTGCTCGATCCACCGGCTCAGTCCCTCCTGCTGCCGGCCCGCCGGTCCTTGCGGAACCAGATGGCGCCGTATGTCGCGCAGCACGCGCCCACGATCATCAAGAGAGCTGTGAGCAGCCACGCGGGGAGCCCCAGGCGCGTGCTGTCCCACGGGTCGCGGAGAACGAACGGGAGGTATACGAGCGCGAACGTGATTAGACCTAGCCCGGCCCACATGATGGTTCTCGGATTGCCGGGTCGCTTTTTGAACACGTCTCACCCTATTGCTCGACTCACCCAGTTGGCTCGGCGTTCCGCAGATGTTCGTCTGACTTCCCGTCGGGTCCTGCCATCCGGAGGGATCCTTGACTCATGTCGAAGGGGTGGTGGCTCGCGATCGCCGCATTCGGGTCCGTAAGCCTGTTGATCGGCGCGGTCACGGTCTTCACCTGGATGGTCGACGAGACGCACTTCGACCGACCGGATGAGCGCTTCGACCGACTCACGGCCCAGGTGGCAGAGGTGCCCGGCGTCACTGTGGATGCATCGGAGCGATGGGTTGAAGCGCCCATCTTCTTCGAGCCGAACGCCCGCATCGAACTCAGTGTCGAGGAGGCGAGTCTCCCCGCCTTGCTCGACGCCGCATGCACATCCCCGTACCGCGACAGCGTCAGCTGGTCTCTGCGCGTGCGGACCGAGGGGGCGAACGTCGTCGCAGTGCACAGCGACCCGGAGGATCCACACGGGGCGCGTGGTGAGCGCTGCCCCGACTTCGGCCTCGACGTCACCGGTCTCATCGCGCACGTCGACCGCGCCGTACCCGGACTCGACCTGCGAGCGACCGTGTGGGGGAGGGACACGCTCGCACTGGGCACGGCCGAGGATGTTCCCGACCCCCTTCATGACCTGTTGCCGCTGGTCGCCCACGCGGAGGACCTCCGCGATGCGGCAGGGCTCCATCCCGACCGACTCGTCGAGATCAATGCCGCCGATCTCATCCTCGTCATCCGACCCGGCGAGCAGGAGCGGTATCTCGAGCTGCTCACCCGACTCGTGGAGGAGCACGGCGTGTCGAGCTACTGGGCCGACGGCGGCGGCACGCCGTCCGACGGGGTCGAGAAGGTGCAGATCGTGGCGCCCGATCAGGAGCACGACGAGATCGAGGATGCCCTCCGCGCGTCCGATCTGCACGTTGCGGATCTGCCGGTTCGTTTCATCCCCGATAATCCCTGATCGCATCCACTCGGGCTCCCGCGTGCGGTGATGCCCTGAGGGCATCGATCGGACGAAAGAGGTGTTGGACGAGGTCGAGCGGGTGCGGGAACGTCGCTGGTATGACAGTGAACTCCACCACCCACATCGTGCTCCTCGGAGCAACCAGCGGCATCGGACTCGCCACGGCGCGTGCCGCCGCTCTAGCCGGCGCTCGAGTCACGATCGGCTCACGGCGCGCGAGTTCGGTCACGCGCGCGCTGGCCGAACTCCCGGACGGAGTTCGCGGGAGCGCCGTGGATGCGTCCTCGACCGAGAATCTCGCCCGCTTCTTCGACGCCGCGGGGGAGTTCGACCACTTCGCCTACACCGCCGCGGAGCCTCTCGTGGGCGCTCCGCTGGCCGATTACACCGTCGACGCGGCGACGGCGTTCCTCGGCCTGCGGCTGGTGCACGCTCTCGATGCCGTCCGGCTCGCTGTGCCGCATGTGAAGCGCGGGGGCTCCGTCACACTTACCAGTGGCACGGCGGCATTCAAAGGCGGCGTCGGGTGGACTCTCGGCGCCGCGGCGTCCGGTGCCATGATCTCGGTCGTGCGCTCGCTCGCGGTGGAGCTCGCACCGATCCGGGTGAACGCCGTGGCGCCCGGGGTGGTGCGTTCACCGCTCTGGGACGGGATGGGTGAAGCGGAGCGTGAGGACATGTATCGCAGCACCGGAGAGAGCGTCCCGCTGGGGCGCGTCGCCGAGGTCGGTGACGTGGCGAAGGCGTACCTCGCCCTCATGGACCAGGACTATGTCACCGGCGCCGTGTCCGTCGTCGACGGCGGCACGCTCGTCGCCTGAGCTCCAAGCGCCGGACGGATGACTCCGTTGCGCTGCCGGCGTGATGATCGCGACCGCGGCCGGGAGGCGTGGTCAGTCGCGCGCCCCGGTGTCTGCGGAGTAGGCGGCGAGTGCGATCCGGATCAACTGCTGCAGCACCGGGGTCATGCGGCTCCGTTCGAAGGCCAGTGCCGTCTCCGCCTCGCCGAGTCCCTCGACTTCGCGGTAGACGATGTCCGGCCGCGTGTAGAACGTGGCAGCGGACTCCGGCAGCAGCACGATCCCGCGACCGCCGGCGACGTGCTCGAGCTTCTCCTCCACCGTGCTGACCACGGGCAGAGTCTCACGCGCGGTCGTCAGCGCATCCGGTCGTGCGGCTGCTGCGGCATCGCGCCACTCCGGATGCGTATCCGGCGGCTGCAGGAGGTCGAGCAGTGCGATGTCGGCGAGTGACGGCAGATCTCCCGTGGCCAGCGGGTGCCCCTCGGGAAGGGCGACGAGTCGCCGCTCGCGGAAGAGGGGCACGAGTTCGAGATCGTCTCGGGACACCGGCAGTCGCACGAAGCTCGCGTCCACCCGGCCGTCGTGCACCACGTCGACCTGGCTCTCCCAGCCGGTACGGACGACATCAACCGTCAGCTCCGGGAAGAGCTCCCGCAGCCGGCGGACCACCGGAGTGATCGGGACGCCGGGCATGAATCCGATCGTGAATCGCGTCTGCCCTCGAGCCACCGTGCGCGCCTGCCGCTGGAGTCTCGTCGCGCTGGCGAGGAGGGCGCGGGCGTCTTCCACAAGAGCTGCCCCAGCGGGGCTGAGGACGGTGCCGCGCGCTGATCGCTCGAAGAGCGTGACGCCCAACTCCTTCTCCAGGGTGGCGATCTGTCGGCTCAGAACCGGCTGTGCGATGTGCAGTTTCTCGGCCGCCCGCCCGAAGTTGAGCTCCTCCGCCGTGACGACGAAGTAGCGGAGCCTGCGAATGCTCAGGTCGGTCGTCATGGCCGTGGTCCGGGAGGGACGCTCTGCTCGGACATGGCGCAATCCTGTCACTCTCTAGGCGGCGGTCCAGCCGATGATCTGCAGAACCCGGTGGTGGCAGCGTCTGTCGTGCGCGCGCCGTTACCGCCAGAGCCAGCGCAGTGCGTCGGGGAGGACGACACCGCCGTGGTTCGGGCTGTGGCCGCCGTCGCCGAGGACGAGTCGGTGATCGTAGCCCCGCTCCGCGAGAGCCGCGGCGACCAGCAGGTTGTTGCTGTACCAATTCCGCTCCGGCTGATCGAAGTCGAGGTCCCACCGGCTCGCCTGGAGGAACACCCGGATCGGTTTGGCGGGCGAGCTTGTGATGAGCTCCGGATAGGGGTTGCCGCCCGGGATCTGCGCGAAGCTGGCGACGAAAGCCAGTACCCGTCGGAATGAGTCCGGGTGCTCCCACGCGACGGTGAAGGCGCAGTTACCTCCACTGCTGCCACCGCAGATCGCCCTCCGGTCGGGATCTTCGGTGATCGCGAGGCCGAGCCGTTCCCGGACGGCGGGCAGGATCTCGCTGAGCAGGAAGTCGCCGTATCGGCTGTTCGCCGGGTCGTACTCGGCGTTGCGGTTTCCAGGCTGGCCCGGGTCCACGAAGACGCCGATCGTGACCGGCATCGACCCCGCGTGGATCAGGTTGTCGAAGACCACCGCGGCGCGCATATCGAGGCTCGGGTCCAGGTAGAGCTGCCCGTCCTGGAACACCATCAGAGCCGCTGGTTCCGCGGGGTCGTACTGCGCGGGAACGTACACCTGCACGGTCCTCGTGGTGCCTGGGTAGAGGGCACTGTCATCCCACGTGAAGCGTTCGATGCGGCCTCGGGGAGTTCCGTCGTGCGGAGACGACTGCGGCCCGTGCAGATAGTGCAGGGGAACGTGCCGGCTGACAGGGTGCGGGACGTAGGGCACGGAGGTCTCCGTCGTCTGGCTCACGCTGCCGACCGTATCGTCCCGCTTCGCGGTGATCCGACGACGGCGTGTACGAGGTCGGAGTCGATCGTCGGCATCGACACCACTCTCGCGGCCGGCGACGGCCAAGGGAAGAGGCGGTGGGTCCGGCGGTGGGTGGCCGCCGGACCCGCGCGCGTCGCGGTGGGTAGCCGCGACGGGGAGCTCCGCGGTTCGGGCCGTGGAGCATCCGGGGGTGGCGTCGCGCGTGGGGGAGCGCGTGACGTCGGGCGAGCGCTTCAAGTTCGGGTCGAGAAGCGTTCGGTCGGCGCCGGGTTCGGGAGGAGTCGGCGCCCGATGCGTCATCGCATCCATGAGAGGAGATGGCGAACGGGCCGATCCATGACGCGGAATCGAAACATTCCGTGGGAAAGAATCTCCGCCGCGGTGGCTGGTAGCGTCGCCGGGTCGAGATCGAGGCGAACGGATGGGGAACCGACGACGTGAGACCGCTGAGCACGGCCCAGCCGGAGCGGGACGCGACCCGCCACTCCGCCCTCGAGAACATCGCCGGGCTGCTCGTCGGCACCTTCGTCATCTCGCTCGGACTCGACCTGCTGCGCACCGGCGGCGCCGTCACCGGCGGCACCGCGGGCCTCGCGCTCCTGCTCTCGTACGGCACCGGATGGCCGTTCCCGGTGCTGTTCGTCGCGGTGAACGCACCGTTCTTCGTGCTCGCCGCGTGGGTGAAGGGCTGGCGCTTCACCCTCATCAGCGCGGGGACCGTCGTCGCCGTGTCGGCGTTCGCCGTCGTGCACGACGCGGGCTTCGAGGTGCTGCGGCTTGACCCGGTGTACGCCGTGATCGCGGGCAACATCCTGTGCGGCATCGGCATGCTCATCCTGTTCCGGCACGGCGCGAGCGTCGGCGGGTTCAGCATCGTCGCGCTCATCGCGCAAGAGCGGTGGGGGTGGCGTGCCGGCTACGTGCAGCTCGCGTTCGACCTCGCCGTGGTGGCCGGATCGCTCGCCGTCATCGCCCCCTGGATCAGCGGGCTGTCGGCCCTCGGCGCCGTCGTGCTCAACCTCATCATCGCGATGAACCACCGGCCGGAGCGTTACGTCGGCCACTGACGCTCGCTAGTGTTCCGAACGGGAGGGGGCGTCATGGCAGGGGGAATCGGTCGCGTCGCGGGGGTGCTCGGACTCGGAGCGGTCGCGGCGACCGCCGCGGCGTTCGCGGTGAGCCCGCGCCCGGGCGCGGCACTCATCAAGGCCGTGTTCGAGCGCGGCGGCCGGCAGGTGCTCGAGAAGATGCGGCCGCACGCGCCGGGCGGCGTCACGGTGAAGCGCGACATCCCTTATCGGGAGCACGACGCGGATGCGCGACTCGACGTCTACCGGCCGGACGGGGCGACCGGGCCGCTGCCCGTCGTCATCTGGATCCACGGCGGCGCCTGGGTCTCCGGCGGCAAGAAGGACGACGTGCCGTACTTCGAGCTGCTCGCCGCCGACGGACGCGCCGTCGTCGGCGTCGACTACTCCCTCGGCCCGCACCGCACCTACCCGACCGCGCTGCACCAGCTGACCGACGCCATCCGGTACCTCGGCGACCACGCCGACGAGCTGGGTCTCGACCTCGACCGGGTCGTCATCGCCGGCGACTCCGCCGGGGCACAGCTGACGAGCCAGCTCGCCGCGCTCGCCACGAACCCGTCCTACGCCGCGAACACCGGGCTGCCGGCACCGTTGCATCCGGAGCAGTTGCGCGGTGTCATCCTGTACTGCGGCATCTACGACGTGCCCCGCCTGCTCCAGAGCCGCGGGCTGCTCGGCTGGGGCGACTCGATCGCCTTGCGCGCGTACACGGGGTTGCGGCGACCGCTCGGGTCGGATGCGGTGCAGCAGATGTCGACGCTGCAGCACGTGACGGCGCAGTTCCCGCCGGCGTTCATCAGCGGCGGCAACGCGGACCCGCTGACCGAACACCATTCGAAGGCGCTCGCCGCGCGGCTCGACGAGCTCGGCGTGCGCGTCGACACCCTGTTCTGGCCCGACGACACGACGCCGGAACTGCCGCACGAGTACCAGTTCGACCTCGACGGCGACGCCGGCCGCATCGCATTGACGCGCACCCACGAGTTCCTGCGCGGAGTGCTCGCGGACTGATCGCCGAAAGGCTCAGAGCGCGAGCACGGTGGCGCGGGCGAGCCCGTCCGCGCCGACGGAACGCAGGGTCACCCACTCGCCGTGGGCGTACCCCGCGAGCGCCGCGCTGAGTTCATCGGCGGAGGAGACCGGGGTGCGGTCGACCGCCGTCACGACCTCGCCCGCGCGCAGTCCTGCCGACGCGGCGACCGAGCCGGTCGACACCGAGGTGACCCGCACGCCGCCGACGGCGACGCCGGTGCGCACACCGAGGCGTTCCTCCGCATCGGTGCCCGCGTCATCCGACTGGCTCTGCGGACGCTCCGGCGCCGCCGGGGTCGACGTGTCCGCGGGCGCCCACCCCACGAGTCCCAGCGTGAGCGCTCCGGCGGCGGCGGTACCGATCAGTCCGCGGGCGAAGCGGATGCTGAGACCGGGCTGCGGAGCCTCGGATGCCGGGAGCGGGGCGGGGGATCGGTGCGGGTCGTCGTCCATGTGCTCACTCGACCGCATCCGGCTGCGCGTCTCACTCGGTTCACCTGTGGAGCCGCTCGGGATTACCCGGCGAACACCGGTGAGCCGCATTCATCGCGAGAGCTCTTCTCGCGTCGTTCCCGACGCGAGACGGCGGAAACATCGCGAAGCGCGGCTCCATAACGATGGATTCGCCAACTCGCGGGCAGGGACGCCCTTCGACCGGCTCAGGGACCGGGACGGAAACGGAAGCGCGCCGTGCGCGGCTCGCGCGACACGGCGTACCGCTCGGGCAGCGCCGGGCCGACCGATGCGCTACCGACGCCGCGGTGTGCGAGGTCGAGGGTGAGGTGGATGCGTCCGCTATCGCGCAGATCGTGCGGATGCCGCGCCTGCTCGAGCGTCTCGGCGGTCCACCGTCGGGCGGCGAACCCGAACGGCCGATCGGCCGTCACCACGAGGGACCGGTCGGCGCTCCGGAGCGTCAGCTCGCGCACCTCGAGGCGCGTGCCGTTCTCCTGCGGCACCGGGTACGGCGTCTGCAACTCGTCGACGCTCGACCCGAAACGGCCCAGTCGCGCGGCGGTGCGACTGTCGACGTACGCCTCGCCGGGACCGAGTCCGAACCACTCGACGGCGTCGAACGCGCGGTCGAGTCCGAGGCGGAGCCCGAGCCGGGGCAGAGTGACGTCGTGGTGTCCGTACGGGGTGTCGTGCCACGCGCCCTCGAATTCGACGGCGAGGTCGAGCACGAGCTCGTCGCCGTCGCCGTCGCTCCACCAGGTGAAGGTCGACCCGAGCGCGAACGGCTGGGTCGCGGGAGAGGAACGCACCCGCACCTCGAGCGCGTCATCGCCCACGGAGAGCGAGCGGATGCGGTGAGTCATCCGGTCGATCCCGGTCGCCTTCCACACGCGCACGAGGTCGTTGCGTCCGCCCTGCCCGCGATCGTTCTCGGTCGGCGCCCGCCACACGTCGAGGAGCGGCCCGTCGAAACGGATGCCGCCGAGCTCGAGCATCCGGCCGCTCGTCGAGTCGAATACCGCCGGCCCGATCCGCACCCCGGAGCCGTCGGTGCGCAGCGGCCGCCGCGGGCCCGCAAGCGCCGGGGTCGGTGCGGAGAGCCGGTGCTGTGCGAACGCCACCTCGTGTCCGGCATCCGCCCACACGGTGTCCGTCGCGAGGGTCGCCGAGACGGTGACCCACCACTCCGCTGAGTCGTCGGTGTCGAAAGCCGGGAGTGGCACCGAGATCTGCGACCGCGGTGGCACCGCGGCCACCGCGAGGTCGCCGGAGTCCACGAGGGCGCCGTCGCGCTCGAGGCGCCACGAGAAGGCGAGGTGGCCCAGGCCGATCGCGTCGTGCTTGTTCGCGAGCACCACGGATCCGCGGGTGAACGTGATCCCGACCGGGGCGAACGCCGCCGCGAGCTCCGCGTAGCCGGGCGACGGCGTGCGGTCGGCGAACAGCAGCCCGTCGAGGCAGTAGCGCCCGCCGTTCGGCCGGTAGTCGACGTCGCCGCCGTGCATCGTGAACGGGGTGCCGTCATCCGTGCGGGCCGTGAAGCCGTGGTCGATCCACTCCCAGACGAACCCGCCGCAGAACCGGTCGGAGGATTCGAGGATGCGCTGGTACTCGTCGAGGGAACCGGGCCCGTTGCCCATCGCGTGCGCGTACTCGGCGAGCAGGAACGGCAGAGAGCGGCGCCGCGCATCTTCGTCGTCGGTCACGTCGTCAGGACGCGGTTCCTCGCGGTGGCCGATCGCCTCGAGCGCGTCGAGAGACGGGTACATGAGGGAGTAGAAGTCGCTGTCGCGGTACGACGGGTCGCGTTCGTAGAGCACCGGCCGCGAGGGGTTGCGATCCCGGATCCACTCGCGAAGCACCCGCCATCCGTCGCCGCGCCAGCTCTCGTTCGCGAGCGACCACACGATCACGCTCGGCGAGTTCTTGTCCCGCTCCACCATGCGCCGCACCCGGTCGAGCATCGCCTCGTGCCACACCGGCTCGGTGGGCGGGTTGCCCTCCCACCCGGCGTAGATGAAGCCGTGCGTCTCGAGGTCGCACTCCTCCACCACCCACAGTCCGTACTCGTCGCACAGGCGCACGAACTCCGGATGCGGCGGGTAGTGGCTCGTGCGCACCGCGTTCACGTTCGCGCGCTTCATCATCACGATGTCGCGCCGCATGGTCTCGACATCGAGCGCTCGCCCGCGCTCCGGGTCGTGCTCGTGCCGGTTGACCCCGCGCAACAGCACGGGGGCGCCGTTGACGAGCATCCGGCCGCCATCGATCGAGACCGTGCGGAACCCGATCGCGAGCTGCACCACCTCGTCGCCCGCGGTGAGGGTGCCGCGGTAGAGCCGCGGAGTCTCGGCGCTCCACGGTTCGACCTCGCCGACGCGGATGTCGACGCCGGTCGGCACCTCGACGCCGAGCTCCGGCACCCGCACGACGCCCGGCGCGCTCGCGTCGACGCGCAGTGTGCCCGAGTGCCACAGCGGGTCGAAATCCGCGCGCACGACGTGGTCGTCGGCGCCGCCCGCGGGGCGGGCGAGCAGTTCCACGTCGCGGAAGATGCCGGGCAGCCACCACATGTCCTGGTCTTCGAGGTAGCTGCCGGCCGACCAGCGGTGCACGCGCACGGCGAGCACATTGCGACCCGGACGCAGGTGGGCGGTGACGTCGAATTCGAAGGGCAGGCGGCTCCCCGTCGACCAGCCGAGGCGCTCGCCGTTGAGGTGCACGAGCGCGCACGAGTCGACTCCCTGGAAGCGCAGCAGCGTGCGCCCCGCGGGCCACTCCGCGGGCAGCTCGAACACGAGCCGGTAGTCGCCGGTCGGGTTCTCGTCGGGCACATGCGGCGGATCGATCGGAAACGGGAACGCCGTGTTCGTGTAGAGCGGCCCGTGCTCATCCCGCCGCGGCGCCGACATGCGCGGCTCGGCCGCCCACGGCACGGTCACGTCCTCCAGGACCCAGTGCGACGGCACCCGGATCTCGTCCCAGTCCGAGGCGTCGAGGTCCGGGTCGGCGAACCCGTCGCCGGTGCCCGCCGCCGTCGGCGACAACCGGATCCGCCACGTGCCGTTGAGCGACAGCACCACCGCATCCGTGACCGCATCCGCTCGAGCCGGTTCGCGTCCCTCGCCCGGCGCCGGGCTCTGCACATATGCGGTCACGGATGCGATTCAGTCGTTGGGGGTGGGCGGAGGCGTGCCGAGCGCGTCGATCGCCGCGAAGAAGCCGTCGGGGATGGGGGTGTCGAGCAGCTCGCGGAGTCCGGCGACGCGCTTGACCGAGTAGATGCCGACGACAGTCGAGTGGATGCGCGGCTCCCGCAGCGAGAAGTGCAGCGCCGCCGCGGCGACCGGCACGCCGTGCTCGGCGCACGTCGCGTGCACGCGGTCGATGTACTCGAGCAGCTCGGCGGAGGCGGGCTGGTAGCCGTAGGTGTCACCGCGGCTCGACGAGCCGGCGAGGATGCCGCCGCCGAAAGGCGCGGCGTTGAACACGGTCATGCCGCGCTCGGTCGCCGCCTCGATGATGCCGAGGCCGCTGCGGTCGACGAGCGTGTACCGGTTGTGGGTGAGCACCGCGTCGAACGCGTCGGTGCGCACGTACTCCTCGACGAGCGCCCGGCGGCCGGCGGCGACGCCGATCGCGCCGACGAGTCCCTGCTCGCGCAGCTGCACGAGCGCCTCGACGGCACCGCCCGGCGCCATCGCCTCGGCGACGGTGATCGCGTACGGGTCGTGCAGGTGGAACAGTGGCAGCGTGTCGAGGCCCAGCCGCTGCGTCGTCTCCTCGAACGACCGCTTCACGCGGTCGCCGTCGAAGACACCCGTTCCGGGATCCTGGTCGGCCTTCGAGAAGACGACCTTGCCGGCGGGGAGTCCTCCGGCGCGGGCGATCGCCTCGCCGAGCAGGCGCTCGCTCTCGCCCTCCGCGTAGTTGTTCGAGGTGTCGATCTGTGCGAAGTCGGAGGCGACGAGGGCGTCCGCGAGTTCCGCATCCGCCCCCTCGCGCTTGCCCAGACCGGAGGTTCCGAGAGTGACCGGCTCGAGGTTCATGTGTTCAGCCCTTCAGCGACCCGGACGCCAATCCGGTCATGATCTGCTTGTTCAGGAACAGGTAGAGCACGAGCATGCCGACCACGTTGATGCTGATCGCTGCGAACAGCGGTCCGTAGTCGGTCGAGCCGTACTCGTCACTGAAGTTCAGCAGACCCACCTGCACGGTCGCCAGTTCGCTCTTCGTGGTGAAGGTCAGAGCGATGAGCAGGTCGTTCCACACGCTGAAGAACTCGACGAGCGCGATCGTGATGATCGCGTTGCGCATCATCGGCACCCCGATGAGGAAGAAGCTCTTCACCATGCCCGCTCCGTCGAGCGTCGACGCCTCGAACACCTCGCGCGGAATCGCCCGGAAGTACGCGGCCATCAGGAACACGGTGAGCGGCAGTCCCATCACCGTGTACGTGATGATGAGCGGCCACAGCGAGTTGGTGAGCCCGGTGCGGAAGTACACGGTGAACAGCGGCACGAGGATCATCTGGCCCGGGATCATGATGCCGGCGACGAACGCCAGCAGCACGGTGTTGCGCCCCTTCCACACCATCACCTCGAGCGCGTACGCGGCGGCGACACCGAGCACGATCATGAAGAACAGCGACGGCACGGTCACGAGGATGCTGTTGAGCAGGTTGTTCGCGAGGTTGCCCGTCGTCCACGCGGCGACGTAGTTGTCGAACGAGAACGACTCCGGAAGTGCCCACGTCGGCTTCGCGAAGAACTCGTTCTGCGTCTTGAACGAGCCCAGCACCAGCCAGACGATCGGGTACACCTCGACCACGACGAGCAGGGTGATGAGGATGCGCACGGGCAGCTTGCGCAGCATCCGTCTGCCGCCGCCGGCCCGGCGGGGCGGACGGCGGGAGGCGAGGCCGTTGGTCGAGGGGATCCCGGCGGCGGGCCGGAGGGCGGCGGTGTCGATGGCCATGGTCGGTGCCCTCAGTTCTTGGTGATGTCGCGACGCGACGAGCGGAAGACGAACAGCGTCACGAGGAAGCACATGATGGTCAGCACGAACGCGATCGTCGAGCCGTAGCCGTAGTCCGAGTAGTTGAAGACGGTGCGGTACATGAGCAGTGTGAGCGGGGTCGTCTCGTTGCCCGGCCCGCCGTTGTTGAGCGCGAGCACGGTGTCGAACACCTTGAGGGTGTTGTTCACGCTGAAGATCACCGACGACAGCAGCACCGGCAGTGACAGCGGCAGCACGATGTGCCGCACGAGGCGCAGGCCGGTCGCACCCTCGAGGCGGGCGGATTCGAGCGTCTCCTCGGGGATGTCGAGCAGTCCCGCGTACAGCAGCACGGCGAAGAAGCCCATCGAGCGCCACAGCTCCATGAGGATCGCGACGGTGAAGGTGCCGTCGCCGGTCGAGAACCAGTCGACGGCGGGGATGCCGAACACCTCGAGGCCCGCGTTCACGGGGCCGTCCTGCTGGCCGACGGCGAAGAGGCTCTTGAACAGCAGCGCGACGGCGACGGTCGGCAGCACGGTGGGGAAGAACACGACGGTGCGCACGAAGGTCGAGGCTTTGCGCAGCACGAACACGTACATGAGCGCCAGGCCGTAGCCGAGCAGGATCTGCCCGACGGAGAGCACGAGCGCGTACTTGATGGTGAACCCGAGCGCCTCGAGCGCCTGCGGGTCCTGGAAGAAGCGGACGAAGTTGTCGACGCCCGCGAACTCGAACCCGCCGAGCGGGTTGCCCGTGTAGAAGGTGAGGCCGAGCGACCAGAGCACCGGCACGAGCTTCACGAGCGTGTAGACCAGCAGCGCCGGTCCGAGCAGCAGCAGGATCGCCTTCTTGTCGCCGAGGACACTCTGCACGGCGTTTCCTTTCGCGTCTGCCGCATCGGGTGCGGCGGGGATGGGCGGCCCGGATCCCCCGATCCGGGCCGCCGGAGGGCTACCGATGAGCCCCGGTGGTGGGCGCTGCTCAGCCGGCCTGGTCGAGGTCGGCTTGGAGCATGCCCATGTAGTCCTCGGCGCTCATGCCGCCGGTGAGCAGCAGCGACACGTTCGTCTGCGCATCCGAGGTGGTCTTCGCGTCGAAGAGCGCCTCGAACCACAGCACGGTCTCTTCGGCCTCGCTGACGATGCCCTGCAGCTCCTCGGTCAGCGGCGGTACGTCGGTGACCTCCTGGTTGAGCTTGAAGCCGGAGATGACGCCCTGGTTCTGCAGCACGCTCGAGCCGTAGTTCTCGGCGATGCAGCTCAGCCAGTCGCCGACACCGTCGTTGTACGCCTTCGTCGAGGTCGCCGTCGCGGCACCGGCGTTCGCCGGCCACTGGCCGCTGTCGCCCTCGCCGCCCTCCACATCCGGGAACGGCATGAAGCCGACGTTTTCGACGCCGACCTTGTTCTGCTCGGGATCGTTGAGGTTCGCCAGGAACCAGGAGCCGTTGTAGTACATGCCGGCCTGGCCGTTGAGGAACTGGGCGTTGGCGGTGTCGGTGTCGCGCGAGGTGATGCCCTCGCCGAACGCGCCGGCGGCACCGAGGTCGGCGACGGCCTGCGCGGCCTCGACGTACTCGGGGTCGGTGAGCTTCGCGTCGCCCTCCTTGACCGCGGTCATCGCGTCCGGGCCGAGGCTGCGGAAGATGTAGTTGCCGATGAGGCGCGTGACCGGCCAGCCCTGGCTGCCCGCCTCCGTGATCGGCACGACCCCGGCGGCCTTCAGCGTGTCGGCGGCCGCGACGAGGTCGTCCCACGTCTCGGGCTCCGTGATGCCGTTGTCGGCGAAGAGCTGCTTGTTGTAGAAGATGCCCTCGATGTTGTACTGGAACGGCAGGCTCGCCATGTTGCCGCCGTAGGCGGCCTTCACGGTCGACACGGCGGCGGGCAGGATGTTGTCCCACACGTCGAGCTCCTTGAGCGTCTTCTCGTAGTCGAGCGCGAGGTCGTTCTTGCCGAGGTCTCCATCGGGCTTCACCTGCGCGGTGCCGGCGACGAACATCGTCGGAAGCGAGTCCTGGCTCGCGAGCAGCGTGATCTTCTGCACGACGTCGGCCTGGGCGACCGTCTCGCTTTCGAGCGGCATGGCCTCGTTCTCGGCCGAGCACTGGTCTTCCGAGAGCGTCGCGAGCTCGTCGCGGATGATCGAGTTCTCCGCCGGGGTCAGCAGCGTGAGGGAGCTCGCGCCCCCTCCGCCGCCCCCGGTGGCGTCTCCGCCGCCGGACGCGCATCCGGTCAGGAGGATGGCAGCTGCGCCCACTCCCGCCGCGAATGTGGTGAGGCCGCGGGTGCGGTTCCTCGAGAATGCTGTGGACACGTTTCCTCCTTGAAAGTGCTGCCGCGGTCGATCAGCGCTTCGATTGCCGATTGACACGTTTCAAGTGGGAACGATAGGCACCGGTCATCCCGCTGTCAAGCGGACTGGGCGAAAACCGGTTGACCAATTCCCGTGACTGTTTGACACGTTTCAACTCGCGGGACACAATGGCGGCACACCGGGACGAGTAGTTGCCGCATCGACGACGATGCTCGGCCGGCATCCGATCACTCGCACGGGAAGCGCACGCATGAGACTGCAGGGAAAACGGGCCATCGTCACGGGAGCCGCCGGGGCGCTCGGCCGGGTCATCGCCGAGACGCTCGCCGCCGAGGGCGCGCACGTCGCCGGGGTCGACCTCAACGCCGACGGCCTCGAGATCACGGCCGCAGGCGTCCGGGCGCACGGCGTCGACGCCCTCTCGGCGACCGCTGACCTCACCGACTTCGACGCGGTGCAGGCCGCCGTCGGAGGCATCGTCGAGCAGTGGGGAGGCGTCGACATCCTGCTCAACGGCGCCGGCGGCGGCGCCGTCAGCTGGTTCCACGAGATGAGCTACGAGACCTGGAGCACCCAGATCGACCGCAACCTCACCTCGGTCTTCAACGTCACCCGCGCGGTGCTGCCCGGCATGATCGAGCAGCGCTCCGGCCGCATCATCAACATCACCTCCGTCGCGGCGATCGCCGGAGGCCGGCTCGTGCGCGGCGCGACCGCGTACGCCGCGGCGAAGGCCGGCGTCGTCGGCCTCACCAAGGCGCTCGCGATCGAGGTCGCCGAACACGGCATCACCGTGAACGCGCTCGCCCCGGGCGCGCAGGCGACACCCGGGCGCGACAACGACACCCCCGAGCGGCGGGAGGCGCTGCTCGCGCAGATCCCCACCCGACTGCTCGGGCAGCCGGAGCACCTCGCGCAGACCGTCGTCTACCTCTCCGCGCCCGAGACGGTCAACGTGACCGGCGTCATCCTGCCGCTCGACGGCGGACACTCCATCTGAGAAAGGCCAACCCCATGAACGACCGGCTCGCGAAGGGCAAGGCCAAGTTCGACGAGGTCTACGGCGAAGGCAAGAGCGAGGGCCTCGTCGGGATGCAGACGGGCCTCGCGCAAGACCTCGCCCGCTACGGCATCGAGTTCAACTTCGGCGACATCTACGCCCGCCCCGGGCTCACGCTCGCGCAGCGCGAGCTCATCACCCTCGCGGCGCTCGTCGCGCTCGGCGGTCTCGAACCGCAGTTGCGCGGGCACACCCGCGGTGCGATCAACGTCGGATGCACCGCCACCGAGATCCTCGAGACCGTCATCCACACCGTGCAGTACGCGGGGTTCCCGCGCGCGCTCAACGCGATCCGGGTCGTCACCGACGCCCTCATCGAGTACGGCGTCGAGATCCCCGAGCCGCTCGGCGAGTGAGATGGCTCCGCGGTCAGCGCGCGGGACGCGCCGCCTGCGTCGTCGTGGTGCGGATGCGGTAGAGGCTCGACGAGGCGGTCAGGTAGAGGTCGCGGCCGTCGTCGCCGCCGAAGCACACGTTCGACACCGTCTCGGGCACCGGCAGTCGCAGCAACTCGTCGCCCTCGGGGCTGAGCACCACGAGCGCCTCGCCGGCCGAGGTCCACACGCGGCCCTCGACGTCGACGCGGAAGCCGTCGGAGGCGCCCGGGTCGACCGAGGCGAAGACGCGGCCGTGCCGGGCGCCGCCCTCGACGACCGTGTAGGCGCGGATGTGCCGCGCGCCGCCCGGGCCGGCATGCATGCCGGTGTCCGAGACGTAGAGCACGCTCTCGTCGGGCGAGAACGCGAGCCCGTTCGGGTGCTCCATGTCGGTGATGACCGGCACGAGCTCGCCCGTGGCCTCGTCGAAGCGGAAGACGAAGCATCCGCCGTACTCCTGGTCGCCCGGGTGACCCTCGCGACCGCTCGGGTCGATGCCGTAGGGCGGGTCGGTGAACCAGATCGCGCCGTCGGAGGCGACCACGACGTCGTTCGGCGAGTTGAGCCGCTTGCCGCCGAACGAGTCCACGAGCGTCGTCGGCGTGCCGTCGACCTCGCGCTCGACGGCGCGTCGACCGTGCGAGCACTGCACGACGCGGCCCTCGAGGTCGAGAGTGCGTCCGTTGGTGTACTCGACCCCGTCGCGGTGCACCCGGGTCTCGCCGGTCTCGGGCGAGAACTCGAGGATGCGGTCGTTCGGGATGTCGCTCCAACGCACCGTGCGCGACTCCGGGATCCAGATGGGACCCTCCGCCCACTCGGTGCCGGTGTACAGCTTCTCGAGAACGGAACCTTCAGCGATGAGATCGGCCATGCGCCCACTGTGGCAGACGGATGCGCGGCTCACGCCCGCGCATTCGGCGCTTTAGTAGGGTGGGCCCACCGCGGGCCGGAGTCGTCGCCCAGGCCGCCCGCGATCGGGCGGGGAAGGAGCGATCGATGGCCGTGAGCGTGCGGGACGTCGCGGCGCGCGCGGGGGTGTCGGTCGGCACCGTCTCGAACGTGCTCAACCGGCCGGCGAAGGTGGCCCCCGAGACGGTCGCTCGCGTGCAGGCCGCGATCGCCGAGCTGGGCTTCGTGCGCAACGCCGTCGCGCGCCAGCTGCGCGCGGGGCACAGCCGCAGCATCGGGCTCGTCGTGCTCGACGTCGGCAACCCCTTCTTCACCGACCTCGCCCGCGGTGCAGAGGACCGTGCCGCGGCCGACGGACTCGCCGTGCTGCTCGGCAACAGCGACGACGACGCCGCCCGCGAGGCGGCGCACCTCGACCTCTTCCAGGAGCAGCGCGTGCACGGGGTGCTCGTGTCACCGCTCGGTCCCGACGCGCTGCCGCGCCTGCGGCGCTTGCGCGAGAACGGCATTCCGGCCGTGCTCGTCGACAGTCCCTCGGACGACGACTCGTTCTCGTCCGTCGCCGTCGACGACGTCGCCGGCGGGCACCTCGCCGTCACCCACCTGCTCGAGCAGGGTCGGCGCCGCATCGCCCTGATCGCTGGACCGAGCCACATCCGCCAGGTGGCCGATCGCATCGCGGGCGCTCGGCGCGCGGTTGCGGAGTGGCCCGGCGCGACCCTCGAGGTCGTCACCGTGCCCGCGCTCACCGTGCTCGAAGGCCGAGCCGCGGGGGAGTCGATCCGCGACCGCCCGGCCGAGCAGCGTCCGGACGCGATCTTCGCCGCGAACGACCTGCTCGCGGTCGGGGCGCTGCAGGCCCTCGTGATGCTCGGTTCCATCGACGTGCCGGGCGACATCGCGCTCGTCGGCTACGACGACATCGACTTCGCCTCGGCGACGGTGGTGCCACTCACCTCGGTGCGACAGCCGAGCGCCGAGATCGGCGCCCGCGCCGTCGACCTGCTGCTCGGCGAAGCCGCCGACCCGGAGGGCTTCGCGCGCCAGCAGGTCGTGTTCCAACCCGAGCTCGTGGTGCGGCGATCCAGCGGCGGTGCGGCGTGAGCACGCCGACGCGGCCCGGCAAGGTCGGCATCCGCGAGGTCGCCGTCGCGGCGGGGGTGTCGCAGGGGAGCGTCTCGCACTACCTCAACCACCCCGACCGCGTCTCCGCCGACAAGGCCCGCCGCATCCAAGACGCCATCGACCAGCTCGGCTTCGTGCGCAACAACGCCGGCCGCCAGTTGCGTCTCGGGCAGAGTTCGACGATCGCGTACCTCGTGCCGGATGTGAGCAACCCCTTCTTCGCGTCGCTCGCCGAGGGCGTCGAGGTCGCCGCCGCGCGCGCCGGCCTCGCCGTGTTCATCGCGAACTCGAACCGCGACCGCGCGCGGGAGGACTCCTATCTCGAGCTCTTCCAGGAGCACGGGGTGCGCGGCATGCTGGTCGCCTCGCCGAACCCCATCGAGGACCGGCTCGCGGCCATCCGTGCGCGCGGCATCCCCTCGGTGCTCGTCGGGCAGCGCGCCTCGACCCCCGAGCAGCCGTCGGTCTCGATCGACGACGTCTCCGGCGGATACCTCGCCGCCCGCCACCTCATCGAGGCCGGATGCCGCCGGCTCGCCTTCGTCGGCGGGCCCCTGCGCATCCGTCAGGTCGCCGACCGGCTGCAGGGCGCGAGTGCGGCCATCCGGGAGGAACCCGGCGTGACGCTCGAGATCATCGATGTGAGCTCGCGCATCATCGCGGAGGGGCACGAGGTCGCCGAGGCGATCGTCGACCGCGACCCCGCCGCTCGGCCCGACGGGGTCTTCGCGGTCAACGACCTGCTCGCGATCGGCATGGTGCAGACCCTCGTGGCCCGCGGCGTGCGCGTTCCCGACGAGCTCGCGCTCGTCGGCTACGACGACATCGAGTACGCCGGCAGCTCGATCGTGCCGCTCACCTCTGTGCGCCCGCCGCACGAGGAGTTCGGGGAGGCGGCGCTCGATCTGCTGCTCGCGGTCAGCTCCGACACGGAGCCGCCGGAGTCGACGCAGCTCGTCTTCCCGCCGGAGCTCGTCGTGCGCGCGAGCACGCGCCGCTGAGCCGGCGGGGGTCCTTGAGCCTGTCGAAGGGCGGTCCCTGAGCCTGTCGAAGGGCGGTCCCTGAGCCTGTTGAAGGGCGGTCCCTGAGCCTGTCGAAGGGTCAGTCGGGGAGGGCGGCGGTGACGTCGTCGTGACGGCCGGCGAGCACGTCGTCGATGCTCACCCGGGTGGCGGTGACGGCGGACACGTAGACGGCCCGCACGGTCGCGAGCGCCAGCAGGGCGTCGTCCACGGTCACGCGCGGCGGCCGTCCGGTCGCGAGGGCCTCGAGCACGTCGAGGTACTGGCGGATGTGGCCGCGGGTGAAGTCGTCAGTCTCCGTGAGCAGCTCCGGCAGCTCGATCTCGGGGATCCCGGCCGCCGCCGAGTGGTCCGCACGGTCGCGACCGGCGGTCTCGCCGGATGCGGTGTGCAGGTAGGCGAGGTCGTCGTCCTCGACGATCGCGGTGCCGTCGGTGCCCATCACCTGCAGGCGGGTGCCGAGTCCCGGATACGCGGCGGTGGTCGCGTGGAGCACGGCGAGGGCGCCGCTGTCGAACCGGATCGACGCGGTCGCGGTGTCCTCCACCTCGACGCCCTCGTGCGCGAGCAGCGCGATGTCCGCCGACACGGTCACGGGTCGGCCGAGCATCCAGAGCAGCACGTCGACGGTGTGCACCCCTTGGTTCATGAGCGCTCCGCCGCCGTCGAGGCGCCAGGTGCCGCGCCACGAGCCGGAGTCGTAGTACTCCTGCGACCGCCACCACGGCACGCTCGCGATGGCCGAGGTGACCCGGCCGAGGCGTCCGTCGGCGATGGTGCGCGCGAGGAAGCGGTTGCCGGCGTCGTAGCGGTGCTGGCTGATGACCGTGCACACGAGGTGCGGAGCGCGGGCCGCCGCAGCCCCCAGCTTGCGGGCGCGCGCCACGTCGACATCGATCGGCTTCTCGATGACGACGTGCATGCCGGCCTCGAGTGCCGCGACGCCCAGCTCGACGTGCAGTCCGCTCGGTGTGGCGACGACCACGAGGTCGCAATGGAGCCCGCTCGCGATCAATTCGCCGAGGTCGCCGAAGACGCGCGGCCGCTCGGCACCCGAGTCGACGATCTGCTGGGCGAGGGCCTCGGCGGCGTCACGTCGTCCGTCGACGAGGGCGACCGTGGCGATGCCCGGCAGGGCGCGGATGGCGCGCGCATGCGTGACCCCGATCACGCCGCAGCCGATGATCGCCGCGGCGATGCGCTCCGTCGCGCTCATGTGACCTCGCTCCCTCGGGTGCGGGCCCGTCGCCCGGCACTCGGATGGGCACCAGACTAGGGCCGTCCCCCTGCTCTGGCAAGCGATTGCCAGTTCAGCATTGTTGAGCGAAACCCCGTTTTGGCAATCGCTTGCCTCGATCGTTTTCCGCGTGCCACAATGACGACGCATCGCGGCCGGTCGATCCGATCCGCGCCGTATGAACCGTTCCATGACGAAGAGGTCGTGAGTTGTCCCGAACGTCAGCGCCACCCCGCGATCCGCGGTCGATGGCGCCTGCCGGCGGCCCTCCCGCACCGCCGAGTCGCTGCGGACGGTGCTTCCCGCCGGATCCCCACCATCGTCCGCGCATCCGCGCCGGGCGGATCCGGCGAACGACCGGCACGCCGGCTCTGCGGTAGCCCCGGGCCACCACCGGCACCCACACCATCAAGGAGGATGACATGGCAAGAAGGTCACGAACGGCCCTCGCGGTCGCCGGAGTGCTCGCGATCGCGCTGAGCGCGTGCTCGAGCGGAGGCGGCGCGGAGGAGACGAAGGAAGACGACGGTCCCGTCACGCTCGAGTTCTGGGCGTGGGGATCGAACATCGACAAGCGGGTCGAGGTCTGGAACGCCGAGAACCCCGACATCCAGGTCGAGATCTCGGCCCCGGCCGCGGGCAACGACATGCCCGTGCAGGTGCTCAGCGCCGTCCGCGCCGGACAAGGGCCCGACATGGCCCAGGCCGAGTTCACCCAGATGCCCACCTACGTGTCCGCGGGCGTGCTGCACGACCTCGAGGCGAACCGGGACGACATCGTCGACAAGTTCTCCGAAGAGGTCATCGAATCCGTCTCGTTCGACGGCACCCTCTACGGCATCCCGCAGGACCTCGGCCCGGCGCTGCTCATGCACCGCAAGGACCTCTTCGCCGCCAACGGACTCGAGGTGCCCACCACGTGGGACGAGTTCCGCTCGCTCGCCGAGAAGGTGCGCACGCTCGAGGGCGGCGACAAGTACCTGCTCAACTTCAGCTCCCTCGACGCCGACCTCTTCATGGGCCTCGCCCTGCAGGCCGGGGCCGAGTGGTGGTCGTACGAGGACGACGCCTGGCAGGTGAACATCGACGACGACGCCACGCAGGAGGTGCTCGACTTCTGGAAGGGGCTCGTCGAAGACGACCTCGTGAGCACCTACCAGACGAACAGCCCCGAGTACATCGAGGCCGTCGCCTCCGGCCGGGTCTTCGCGACGATCGCCGGAGCGTGGGCGCCCGGTCCGCTGCTCAACCAGTACCCCGACACCGTGGGGCTCTGGGCCGGAGCCCAGATCCCGCAGTGGGACACGGATGAGCCGCGCGTCTTCGCGCGGGGCGGGTCGGCCGACGTGATCCTCGAGGGCACCGACCACTACGAGCAGGCCGTCGAGTTCCTCACCTGGCTGAACGCGTCCGACGAAGGCGCCGAGGGCCTCGTCGAGGTCAACAAGTTCACGGCGGCGCTGCACGGCCAGGAGATCGACCGCACCCCGCCGGCGCTCATGCCCGACGACACCGAGTACTGGCCGACGGCGTCAGAGGCGGCATCGCACCTCGTGAGCGTGCAGTGGGGACCGAACACGCAGGTCGCCTTCACGGCCATCACGGATGAGCTCGGCAACGCCATCGAGGGAACGGCGCCCTGGGAGGACGTGCTGCCCACGGTCGACAAGATCGTCGGCGACGACCTCGGCTGATCCCCTGACCCCGGCTCCGCGCCGCCCGGTGATCGCCGGGCGGCGCGGGCCCCATGAAATCCGAAGAGGGTTCGAGAAATCCGAAGAGGGATTGTGACCACGACAACGGCCCCCCGCCGCGCGACGACGGATTCCGCTCCGCGCCGCAAGGCGAACACCATCCGGCGTTCGCACCACGTCTTCGCCTACGCGCTCATCGCGCCCGCGCTCGCACTCTTCGCCGTCGCGTTCGTGATCCCCATCGTGTACTCGATCGGGCTCAGCATGTTCTCCCGCGAGGCGGGGAGCGGCGGCGCGTACGCCCCGAAGGAGGACGCGTTCGTCGGCCTCGGGAACTACGTCTCCGTGCTCGCCGATCCGACGTTCTGGGCCAGCCTGCAACGGCTCGCGATCTTCGCGGTGATCATGGTTCCGCTCATGATGCTGACCTCGATCGTGCTCGCCCTGTTGCTCGACCTGCCGCGCGTCGGCGCGCGGGCCTTCAGCCGCACCGCGATCTTCCTGCCCTACGGAGTACCGAGCGTGATCGCGGCGCTCATGTGGGGCTTCCTCTACGTGCCCGAGATCAGCCCCGTCTACCAACTGGCCGGGTCGATCGGCCTCGAGCTGCCGCCCCTGCTGCGCGGCGACCAGATCTACACCGCCATCATCAACGTCGTGCTGTGGGGCGGCATCGGATTCAACGCGATCATCATCTACACCGCGCTGCAGTCCCTGCCCGCGGAGCGGATCGACGCGGCCCGGCTCGACGGCTGCAACGAGTGGGCGATCGCGCGGCACGTGAAGCTGCCGCACGTGCTGCCGGCCACCGTGCTCACGGCGCTGTTCTCGATCATCGGCGCCCTGCAGATCTACAGCGAGCCGCAGATGCTCTCGAGCCTCACCACCGCCATCCACTCGACGTTCTTCCCGCTCATGCGGGTGTACCGAGACGCCTTCGCGCACGACGACCTGAACTCCGCGGCCGCCGCGTCGATCCTGCTCGCCCTGGCGACCGTGCTGCTCTCGCTGCTCGTGCTCGGTCTGCGCACGTTCACCTCCCGGAAGGCCAACTCATGAGCCGAGCATTCCCGGCGCGCGCACGACAGCCGCGCAACGTCATCGCGACGATCGTGCTGCTCGGCGCGGTCGTGTACTTCCTGCTGCCGATCGTGTGGGTGTTGTTCTCGTCGACCAAGACGACGGGCGAGCTCTTCACCACACCCGCGTTCTCATTCGGGTCCGGCTTCTTCGACAACATCGTCGACCTGTTCCAATACCAGGGCGGCGCGTTCGCCGTGTGGCTCGGCAACAGCTTCCTCTACTCGATCGTGGGGGCGACCCTCTCGACGATCGTCTCCGCCGCCGCCGGGTACGCGCTCGCGCTGTACGACTTCCCGGGCAAGAAGGCCATCATGATCGGCCTGCTGGCGGGTGTGCTGCTGCCGACGATCACCCTCGCGATCCCGCAGTACATGCTCTTCGCCCAGTGGGGGCTCACCAACACCTACTGGGCGGTGCTCATCCCCGTGTCGATCACCCCGTTCGGCATCTACCTCGCCTTCGTCTACGCCAAGGCGAGCGTGCCGGTCGAGCTGCTCGAAGCCGGCCGGGTGGACGGGTCGTCGGAGTTCCGCACGTTCTCGTCGATCGGGCTGCCGCTGCTGCTGCCGGGTCTCGTGACGATCTTCCTGCTGCAGTTCATCGGGGTGTGGAACAACTTCCTGCTGCCGTACATCATGCAGTCGGATGCCGACCTCGCCCCGATCACGGTGGCGATGTACCTCATGCTCAACCGGGGTGGCAGCGAGCCCATCCTCTACTCCATCGCGATCGCCGGCTCCGCCGTCGCCGTGATCCCCGTGGTCGCCTTCGTGCTGCTGCTGCAGCGCTTCTGGCGGCTCGACCTCATCTCCGGCAGCATCAAGTAGGAAGGAACGACGTGCGCAGCATCGGCGTCATCGTCAGCAGCGACCGGATCGAGGCGGCCCAGGCCGCGGGGGCCGACTATGTCGAGCCCACGATCGTGAACAACCTCGTGGCCCGCTCCACGGACGGGGTCTGGGGCCCGAACCCCGACAGGGAGACGCCGACGGGATGCCCGTCGTTCGCGATCCTCTTCCCGGGCGACCTCCGGCTCGCCGATCCGTCGTTCTCCGCCGACGAGGTGACCGCCTACCTCGAGGCGGTGCTGCCGGTCGTCGCCGCCCACGCGGCCCCCGGAGCGAAGATCGTGTTCGGCAGCGGGGCCGCCCGCACGATCCCGGAGGGTGTCGACCGTGCGGAGGCCGAGACGCGTTTCGCCGACGTCGTTCGGCAGGCGAGGGACATCGCGGCGCGCCACGACCTGCGCATCGTGCTCGAGCCGCTGCACCGCGGGGAGACGAACCTCATCAACTCGATCGCCGAGTGCGCCGCGTTCCTCGACGAGCACGGCATCGACGGGGTGCCGATCGTCGCGGACCTCTTCCACATCATGCTCGAGCACGAACCGCTCTCGGTCGTCCGGGAGCAGGGGGCGCGGATCGGGCACGTGCACATCGCCGACGCGGAGCGCCGTACTCCCGGGTCGGGTGACTGGCCGCTCTCCGAGTTCCTGCGCGCCCTCGACGAGGGCGGGTACACCGGTTCCGTGTCGCTCGAGTGCAACTGGGACGACTTCCCGAGCGAGGTCGCGTCGGGTCTCGCGCACGTGCGCACCCTCGTCTGAACCGCGCGACGACCGCGTGAGCCCGTTCCCCCGCGCGCTGCCGACGCCGGAGCACCCCGACCCGCGCGACGCCCCGGCGCTGCGCTGGGGCGTGCTCGGTCCGGGCGTCATCGCCGCCGACTTCACGACCGCGCTGCACCGGCACACGACGCAGCGCGTGGTCGCCGTCGGTTCCCGGGATGCGGCCCGGGCCGCCGCCTTCGCCGCCCGCCACGGTGTCGCGCGAGCGCACGGGAGCTACGAGGAGCTCGTGGCGGACCCCGGTCTGGACGTCGTGTACGTCGCGACACCGACGAGCGAGCATACGGCCCACGCCCTGCTGGCGATCGCCGCGGGCCGGCACGTGCTCGTCGAGAAGCCGCTCGCCCGCACCGCCGTCGAGGGCGTCGCGATCCGTGCGGCGGCCGAGGCACGCGGCGTGCTCGCCCTCGAGGCGATGAAGACGCTGTACCTGCCGCACCTCCAGGTGCTGCGGCGGTTGCTCGCGGACGGGGCGATCGGAGAGGTGCGGTCCGCGGCTGCGGCACTCGGCATGCCGACCCCGTTCGACGCCCGCACCCGCCTCTTCGACCCGGCACTCGGGGGCGGGGTGGCGCTCGACATCGGCGTGTATCCGGTCGCCTTCGTGCACGCCGTCGCCGGCGACATCGAGCGCGTCGCGGCCCGCGGCACCCGCGCTCCCTCGGGTGTGGACGACGACATCGACGCGGAGCTCACCCACGCGGCGGGTGTGCGGTCCCGGGTGACGGCGACGTGGCGGCGGGCCGTCGACGGCGGGGCGATCGTGCAGGGGAGCCGCGCCCGCGTGGTGCTCGGTGCGCCATTCCACAACCTCGCGCCGCTCACGCTGTCGGACCCGGCGGGCTCGACCATCGCGTTCGACGAGAGGCGCTGGCCGGGGCGGGAAGGCATGGCGTTCGAGGCGGCGGCCCTCGCCCGGTGGGTGGAGATCGACGACCGAGCCGCCGTGCGGACGGCGGGCGACGCGTCACTCGCCGTGCTGCGCGTGCTCGATCGCATCCGCGACTGCGTCGGTGCCGCATCCGCCGATGGAACAGATTTTGGCAACCGGTTGTCAAAGTCGTCATCGCCCGGTTAGGGTGACTCTGCCGGCCCGCCGTAGAGCCTCTGCTCGACCGCGGTCCGCACACGATCGAGGGGCCGACGACGGCCCGGATGAGGGGGAACGGTGGCCGAGAGCCCCGCGACGACCTGGACCCTGTCGGGGTTCGGCGACGAGATCGATCCGGAACCCGACATGCAGGCCGCCGTGCTGCTCGCGCTCGGCGCCCGGCACATCGAGGTGCGCAGCGCCTGGGGCGTCAACGTCGCCGACTTCACCGACGCCCTGACCGTGCGGCTGCGACGGGTGCTGGATGCGCGCAGCATCGCCGTCTCGGCGGTCGCGTCCCCGATCGGCAAGGTCGACGTCGCGCTGCCGGTGGAGCACGAGGTCGAGCGGCTGCGCCGCGTCATCCGCGTGGCCGACGGTCTCGGCGCCCGCTACATCCGCATCTTCTCGTTCTACCGCGCCGCCGGTCACTCCCACGACGACGTGCGCGACGCCGTGCTCGAGCGCATGGCGGCACTCGCCGCCGAGGCCGAGCCGGCGGGCGTCGTACTGCTGCACGAGAACGAGAAGGAGATCTACGGCGACACCCCGGACCGCGTGCTCGACCTCGTCGAGAGCGTCGGCTCCCCGGCCCTGCGGCTCGCGTGGGACAACGCGAACTTCGTGCAGGTCGGCGTGCGTCCGTTCACCGACGGCTACGCACTGCTGCGTCCGTACCTGGAGTACCTGCAGGTCAAGGACGCGATCGCCGGCACCGGCGAGGTCGTCCCGGCAGGCCACGGCGATGGAGAACTGCTCGAGACCGTCACCGCGCTCCGCGCCGACGGCTACGCCGGATTCGCGTCCCTCGAGCCCCACCTGGCCAGCGCCCATGAACTGGGCGGGTTCTCGGGACCCGCCGCCTTCGGCGACGCCGCTCGGGCGTTCGCCGACCTCACCCGCCGCATTGGAGTGCACCTCGCATGAGCAGAGTCCGATTCGCCCTCGCCGGCGCCGGCATCATCTCGAAGCAGCACGGCATCGTGCTCGACCAGCTGAAGGAGCAGGCCGAGCTCGTCGCCGTGGCCGACCCCGTGCTGTCGAAGGCGGAGGCGCTCACACAGGAGCGCGGCGGGCGCGCCTTCCCCTCGCTCGGCGACGCCCTCGCCGGAACCGACATCGACGTCGTCGTCGTGTGCACGCCGACCGGCACGCACGGCGACCTCGCCATCCAAGCCCTCGAGGCCGGCAAGCACGTCATCATCGAGAAGCCCGCCGAGATCACCGTGGAACGCGCCGACCGGATCCTCGCCGCGCAAGAGCGCGCGGGGAAACTCGTCACCGTCATCTCGCAGCACCGGTTCGACCCGTCGACCGAGATCGTCGTCGAGGCCGTGCGCAGAGGCGAGTTCGGCCGGCTCACCTCGGGCATCGCCTCGATCGACTGGTGGCGCGGGCAGAGCTACTACGACTCGGGCGACTGGCGCGGCACGTGGGCCCTCGACGGGGGCGGCGCGCTCATGAACCAGGGCGTGCACACCGTCGACCTGCTCGTCGCGGCGATGGGTCGCCCCGTCGAGGTCTTCGGCTACACCGCGGTGCTCGCGCACGAACGCGTCGAGACCGAAGACGTCGCCGTCGGCGTCGTGCGGTTCGAGTCGGGCGCCCTCGGTGTGCTGCACGGCTCCACCGCCGTCTACCCCGGCCTCGTCGCGCGCCTGCAGGTGCACGGCGACCGCGGCTCCGCCGTCATCGAGAACGACCGGCTCACCTACTTCCACTCCACCCCGGTCGACGTGCAACCGGAGGACGCGTTCTTCGGCAGCCAGGGCGGCGACACGAACCAGGCCGACCGGTTCGCCGGCGCCGACGGCAAGCCCGTCGTGGCCGGGTCGAGCGTCGCGGGCCAGATGTCGGATGCACACCTCTACCAGTACGAGAACTTCCTCGCCGCGCTGCGCGGCGAGGAGGAGGTGCGCGTCGGGCTCCGCGAGAACCGACAGGCGATCGCCATCATCACCGGTCTGTACGAGTCGGCGCGCACCGGCGCCCCCGTACGGCTCGCCTGAACCGCACCGACCGACCCCGCGACCACCGAGGAGCCCCATGACCGCCGCATCCCCCCGCACCCCGCGCATCGCCGCGAACCCCATCCCGTACTGGGCGAAGGCCGGCAAGACGCGCGAGGTGTTCGAGCGGGCGTTCGCCGACTTCCAGCGCATCGGCTTCACCGCCGTCAAGGCCGACATCCCCGAGGGGATGACCGCCGACGAGTACCGCGAGTGGATCGCCGGGTACGGCCTCGCGCCGTCGCTCAGCCTCTTCAGCAGTCCCCTCGACGAGACGGTCGACATGGACGACGTGCTGGAATCGGCGCGGCGGTTCGGCGCGGCGCAGGCGTCGCTCGGACTCGACCGCACGATGCTCTCGTCGATGGCGGTACCGGCCCGGATGGAGACGCCCGCGGTGGGTGCGGACTTCAGCCAGGAGCGGCTCGACCGGGCGATCGAGAACGCCGGCCGCGTCTGCGAGGTGCTCATCGCCGAGGGCATCCGCCCCCTGCACCACTCGCACGTGGGCGGCGTGTTCGAGACGGAGTACGAGATCACGAGCCTGCTCGACACCCTCGGCCCCGACCTGCTCGGATTCGGCCCCGACACCGGCCACCTGCGGTGGGCCGGTGCCGATCCCGTCGCGCTCATCCGCAGGTACGCCGACCGCATCGGCGGCATCCACATCAAGGACGTCTACCCGGACTTCCTCGATCCGGAGTCGTACGACGGGCGCGGTTACCGCGAGCTCGGCGAGAGCAAGCGGCTGTGGGCCGAGCCGGGGCGCGGTGTCCTCGACTTCGACGCGATCGTCGCCGCGATGCCCGACGACTACGACGGCGACTACATGATCGAGATCGACCACCCCAGCGTGCAGGACGAGTACGAGTCGCATCGCATCTCGTTCGAGTGGGCCCGCTCGGCCCTGCCCGCGAGCGCGGGGTAATGTCGCGTACGGATCCGCAACCGGCCGTGCCGCCGCCGGCGGACCGCACCGAGCGTGGAGGTCGTGTGACATCGACAGGATCGGGTGACGACGCCGTCGCGCCGGCGGCCGGAGCCACCCGCGCGCACCCGCGCAAGGCGGCGACGATCTACGACATCGCGCAGCTCGCCGGTGTCGATCCGTCGACGGTGTCGCGCGCGCTGAGCAAGCCCGGACGCATCAACGCCATCACGGCCCAGAAGATCCAGGAGGCCGCGCGCTCGCTGAACTACCGGGTCAACCCGGCGGCGCGGGCGCTCCCCACCGGTCGCACCCGCACCATCGGGTTGATCGTGAGCGACATCACCAACCCGGTCTTCTTCGACATCGTGCGCGGTGCCGAGCAGGAGGCGGCGAACCAGAACTACACCCTCGTGCTCGCGGAGTCCCGCGAGTCCAACGACACCGAGCTGCTCACGGCGCACCGGCTGCTGCCCTCGGTCGACGGTCTCATCCTCGCCACCAGCCGTCTCGACTCCGAGCAGATCCAGGAGCTCGCCGACGAGAAACCCGTCGTGGTGCTCAACCGCGTCGTCGACGGAGTCGAGAGCGTCGTGGCCGACGTCGACGCCGGGGTGGGGCAGGCCGTCGAGCACCTCGCCGGGCTCGGGCACCGTCGGGTCGGGTACTTACCCGGTCCGGAGCGGTCGTGGGTCTCCGGGCGCCGCGGCGAAGCGATCGCGCGGCAGTGCGCGCAGCGAGACATCGAGGTGACGATGCTCCCCGCGGCACGGCCGATGATGGAGGGCGGACGTCAATCGGCGGGCGACGTGCTCGCCGCGGGGGTGACCGCGCTGTTCACCTACAACGACCTGCAGGCGATCGGTCTGCTGCTCGAACTCACCGCGACGGGCACCCGCGTTCCGGACGGGTTGAGCATCATCGGATTCGACGACATCTTCGGCGCCGACTTCACGACGCCGCCGCTCACGACGGTCGCCGCCCCGCACGCCGAGACCGCGGCATCGGCGGCGCGCAGCATCCTGGCTCGGCTCGACGGTGAGGAGCGACCCGCGTCGGGGGCCCATCTGCGCACCGAACTCGTCGTGCGCGGCTCCACCGGTCCCGCCTGAACCGCACCGCGGCGGGTCCTCCGCGACGCGACCGTGCCGACCGGTGGCACCGTTCGCCGTGCGATCGAGCGCGCTCACGGTGTGCCGCACGCCGTGCGCGGACGATTCCGCGCGCGTCTTTGGCAACCGGTTGACAACGTCGCGCCGATACCGCCACGATGGATCACATGTCAGCGTCGATCGCGGTGCATCCGCACCGTCTCCTTCCCGCGGATCCCGCGACCCGCGCGATCGCCGAATCGCTGCTCACGCTCGTCGAGCACCTGCCGATCCTCTCGCCGCACGGACACGTCGATGCGGCCGTGCTCGAGCGCGACGAGCGCTTCCCCGACCCCGCGACGATGCTCGTGACGCCCGACCACTACGTCACCCGCCTCCTGCACGCCGCGGGGGTGCCGCTCGGTGAGCTGGGCCTCGGCAGCGAGCCCGCCCCGCCTCGCGAGGTGTGGCGCCGGTTCTGCGCGGGATGGCCGCTGTTCGACGGCACGGCCTCGGGGTACTGGCTGAGGTCCGAGCTCGTGCAGGTGTTCGGCATCGACGACGCCCGGCTCACCGCCGAGCACGCGGACGACCTGTACGACGAGCTCGAGCGCCGGCTGGGGAGCCCGGAATTCCGTCCGCGCGCCCTGTTCGAGCGCTTCGGCATCGAGGTGTTCGCGACCACCGACGATCCCCTGGACGACCTCTCCGCCCATCGCGCTCTCGCCGCCGATCCGACCTTCCGCGGCCGGGTGCTGCCCACGTTCCGGCCGGACGCCTACCTCAAGGCGCACAGCGCCGGATGGGCCGAGCGCGTGGATCGACTGATCTCCGTCGCCGCCGGTGGCGCCTCCGGCTACGCGGGCTACATCGCCGCCCTCGAGGAACGCCGCCGGTACTTCATCGCGCACGGAGCGGTCTCGACCGACCACGGCGCCGCGACCGCGCAGACGCTCAAGCTCGACCCCGCGGACGCCGCCGCACTGTTCGACCGCGCGCGGGCCGGCGACGCCGACGCGGCGGACGCGGCCGCGTTCGAGGCGCACATGATGTACGAGATGGCCCGGATGTCGGTCGACGACGGGCTCGTCATGACGGTTCACCCCGGCGTCTTCCGCAACCATCACCGGCCCTCGTTCGACCGTTTCGGGGGCGACACCGGGCACGACATCCCCGTGCGCATCGACTACACCGCCGCCCTCCGACCGCTGCTCAACGACTTCGGCACGCGCGAAGGCTTCCACCTCGTGCTCTTCACGATCGACGAGACCACGTTCTCGCGCGAGCTCGCGCCGCTCGCCGGCTTCTACCCGGCGGTGTACATCGGCGCTCCCTGGTGGTTCCTCGATGCGCCGGATGCGATGCTGCGGTTCCGCTCGGCCGTCACCGAGACGGCGGGCTTCAGTCGGGCATCCGGGTTCATCGACGACACGCGCGCCTTCGCCTCCATCCCCGCCCGGCACGATGCGGCACGACGCGTCGAATGCGCGTTCCTCGCGCGGCTCGTCGCGGAGCACCGGATCACCGAGGAACGCGCCGCCGAGATCGTGGTCGATCTCGTCGATCACGCCCCGCGTCGGGTGTTCAAGCTGTGACCGGCCGCACCGCGGAGGCCGTCGCCCTCGACGCCGCGTCGCACCCCCGGTCGCGCACCGCGCCGGTGCGCATCGTGCACCTCGGCCTCGGTGCCTTCCACCGTGCGCACCTCGCCTGGTACACCGACCGGGCTGACCCGGCTCGTGAGTGGGGCATCGCCGCGTTCACGGGCCGCCGGCCCGACGCCGCGCTCGTGCTGGGCGCCCAGGACGGGTTGTACACGCTCGTCGAGCGCGGTCCCGACGGCGACCGGTTCGAGGTGATCGAGAGCCTCGTCGAGGCCCGCGACGGCGCCGATGTCGCACGGCTGCGCGAGCTGCTCGCGCGACCCGAGGTGGCGATCGTGTCGCTCACCATCACGGAACCCGCGTACCTCGTGACGGCGGACGGTCGTCTCGACACGGGATCCCCGGAGGTCTCGGACGACATCGCGCGGGTGAGCTCCGTGCTCGCGGGGGACGCGTCCCCCGCCCCGAGCACCATGCCCGGTCGCCTCGTCGCGGGCCTCGCCGCCCGGCGCGACGCGGACGTCGGCGGCCTGTCCGTCGTGAGCTGCGACAACCTGTCGCGGAACGGGCAGGTCACCCGCGCCGCCGTGCTCGGCATGGCGGAAGAGGTCGACCCGGACCTGCGCGCGTGGATCGAGCGGGAGATCGCGTTCGTGGACACGTCGGTCGATCGCATCACGCCGCGCACCACCGACGACGACGTCGAGCTCGTGCAGCAAGCGACGCAGCTGCACGACCGCTCCCCGGTCGTGACCGAGCCGTTCCGCAGCTGGGTGCTCGCCGGGGAGTTCCCGGCCGGCCGGCCGAGCTGGGAGGACGCGGGCGCCGTCTTCGTCGACGACATCGAGCCGTTCGAGCGACGCAAGCTGTGGCTGCTCAATGCGGCACACTCGCTGCTCGCCTACTCGGGCATCGCGCGCGGCCATGCGACCGTCGCCGAGGCGCTCGCCGATGCCGACTGCGCCCGCTGGGTGGAGGAGCTGTGGGATGAGGCCGCCGGCCTCCTCCGCGACCCGGCACTCGACCTCGACCGGTACCGGGCCGACCTGCGCGACCGGTTCGCGAACGCCCGCATCGCCCACCATCTGACGCAGATCGCCGAGGACGGGACCGCGAAGCTGCGGGCCCGCGCCGTGCCCGTCCTGCGCGGCGAACGCGAGGCCGGCCGATCCGGTGCCGCCGCGGCGCGGCTCATCGCGGCGTGGATGGACCATGTCGCTGGGAGCGCCGATCCGGCACAGCTGCCCGACGCGCGGCGCGACGACATCGCCGACGCCCTCGCGGCGCCCGGGGAGGAACGCACGGTGCGCCTGCTGGCCCTGCTCGACACCGCCCTGGCCGACGATGCGGAGGTCGTCGCCCTGATCGAAGAGCGGTCGCGTGAGCTGCACGCGGCCGCCGGAACGGAAGGAACCCGATGAGGATCATCGCCGCCGACGTCATCGTCACGAGCCCGACCCGCAACTTCGTGACGCTCAAGATCACGACCGACGAGGGCATCACCGGTCTCGGCGACGCGACCCTCAACGGCCGCGAGCTCGCCGTCGCCTCCTACCTGAAGGACCACGTCACCCAGCTGCTCATCGATCGCGACCCGCACCGCATCGAGGACACCTGGCAGTTCCTCTACCGCAGCTCCTACTGGCGCCGCGGTCCGGTCACCATGGCCGCGATCGCCGCCGTCGACATGGCGTTGTGGGACATCAAGGGCAAGGCGGCCGGGATGCCCGTCTACCAGTTGCTCGGCGGCGCCTCCCGCACCGGCCTGCGCACCTACGGCCACGCATCCGGACGTGACCTGCCGGAGCTGTTCGACTCGATCAACCAGCACCTCGAGGAGGGCTACAAGTCCATCCGGGTGCAGACCTCGGTACCCGGCATCACGGCGCTCTACGGCGTGGCCGCGCAGGTGCAGGCGACGGGCGAGCGTTACGACTACGAGCCCGCCGGCCGCGGAGCCCAGCCGGCGGAGGAGGACTGGGACACCCGCGCCTACCTGCGCCACCTCCCCGGCGTGTTCGAGGCGGTGCGCAACGAGTTCGGCCCGGAGCTGCCGCTGCTGCACGACGCGCACCACCGGCTCACGCCCATCCAGGCCGCGAAACTCGGCAAGGAGCTCGAGCCGTACGACCTGTTCTGGCTCGAGGACTGCACGCCGGCCGAGAACCAGGACGGCCTGCGGCTCGTGCGCCAGCACACGACCACCCCGCTCGCGATCGGCGAGGTGTTCAACACCGTCTTCGACTTCCAGACCCTCATCCGCGAGCAGCTCATCGACTACGTGCGTGCTGCATCCACCCACTTCGGCGGCATCTCCCCGCTCAAGAAGGTGATGGACTTCGCCGCGCAGTACCAGATCAAGTCGGGCTTCCACGGCCCGACCGACATCTCGCCCGTCGGCCTCGCGGCGCAGTGCCACGTGGGGCTCGCCATCCACAACTTCGGCATCCAGGAGTACATGGCGCACAGCGACAAGACGAACACCGTGTTCGAGCAGTCGCTCGTGTTCGCCGACGGGTTCCTGCACCCGGGCGACAACCCCGGACTCGGCGTCGAGCTCAACGAGGAGGCGGCCGCGAGCTTCCCGTACCAGCAGGCCTACCTGCCCTACAACCGCCTCTCCGACGGCACGGTGCACGACTGGTGAGTCGACCCACGGCACGGCCCGTCGCTCCCTGAGCCCGTCGAAGGGGGCACCCCGATGACACTCGCTCCCTGAGCCTGTCGAAGGGTGCCGCCCGCCGCGCACCCTTCCGCATGCCGGGATCATTTCCCGCGCATCCGGAAAGGTGAGCGGCACCGCCTGGAGCGGAACCTTCGCGGGCTCGGCGAGCCGAGCCTCAGCGAGGCGAGCGTGGCGAGCGTGGCGAGTGCAGTGCGTCAGTCGCGCGGCACCCCGAGCTGCCACGTGGTGAACTGCCCGCCGAGCGGCTCGCCCATCGGCGCGATGTCGCCCGGCTCGATGCCGCGCTCGCGCGCCCACGCGTAGGCGTCGTCGAGCGGCTCGAACCCGATGGCCTTGCCGGGGCCGAGCGGGAACCACGCCGACTCGTTCGCGGAGACGCCCCACACGATGTGGTGCTGTCCGTCGTCGAGCTGCGCCACGGCCTCGATGAGCCGCGCCATGTCGCCGGGCGAGAACCAGATCGGCAGGAAGTCGGGCGACGGCTCGGTGTTGAACGCGCAGATGCGCACGGACACGATCGACATGCCGGTGCGGTGCGACACGACGGCGCCGAGCAGCTCCATCGCGGCCTTCGTCACGCCGTAGTACGTGTCGGGGCGGGGCGCGAGCAGATCGGTCGCGCGCGCCTCGGCGGCCGTCGCAAGGCCGACGGCGTGGATGGAGCTCGCGAGCAGCACCCGCCGCACCCCGGCGTCCCGCGCCGCCTCGAGCACGAGGCGCGTGCCGGTGATGTTCGTGTCGTTGAGCTCGTCCCACTCGCGCTCGCTCGGGAAGCCGGCGAAGTGCACGACCGTGTCGGCGCCCTCGAACGCGCGCGCGAGGAAATCGCGGTCGAGGATGTCGCCCTCGATGACCCCCTCCACGTCGCCGCCCGCCCCGGGTGCCTCGAGCAGACGCAGTTCGCGGTCGGGGCGTTCGAGAAGGGGCGAGACGGCGCGACCGATGCGGCCTCCGGCTCCGGTGACGACGATGGTGCTCATGGTGCTCCCGTGC
Source organism: Diaminobutyricimonas aerilata (assembly GCF_002797715.1). NCBI lineage: Bacteria > Bacillati > Actinomycetota > Actinomycetes > Micrococcales > Microbacteriaceae > Diaminobutyricimonas > Diaminobutyricimonas aerilata. The sequence continues at coordinate 282,878 of NZ_PGFF01000001.1, forward strand.
CGCGGGGAACGGACCGCGGCTTCGCGATTCATGCTTCCGGGATGCTCAACACACGTGCAACGCGCCCCCCGCTTTCGTTGAGCGAACGTCCAGGATGCGGCTGAGTCCCGCTGGTCGAGTAGGGCGCCCGTATCGAGACCTCCCTTCCGCAGGCGGTTCGCGTGGGGGTCTCGATACGGCGGGCTCCGCCGCGCCTACTCGACCGGCGGGTAGAGGGTGCCGCGCGTGCGCCTGGGCACCGCTGGTCGAGTAGGGCGCCCTGGCGCCCGTATCGAGACCTCCCCTCCGCGGGCGGCGACAACGACTACTCGACCAGCGGAGGCGCCGCCGCGCCGTCCGCTACCGTCGGACGCAGGAACGAGCCCCGCCCTTCGACCCCGGAGTCGCCCGATGTCATCCCGCACCTCGTTCCTCGCGCTCGTGGTCGCCGGTCTCTGCTGGGGCACCGGCGGCGTGCTCGGCCGCGAACTGGGCGCCGTCGCCGACGCGAGCGCCCTCACCGTCGCCGCCTGCCGGCTCGTGTTCGGCGGACTGCTGCTGCTCGCGCTCCACCTGGCGCGCCGCGGGCGGATGCCGCGGGGCGCGCGTGCCTGGCGCGGTATCGCCGCCCTCGCCGTGCTCGCGGCCGCGTATCAGGGCTGCTACTTCGGCGCCGTGTCCCTCGGCGACGTCGGCATGGCGACCCTGCTCGCTCTCGGGTCCGCGCCGCTGTTCGTGCTGCTGATCGAGGCGCTGCGCGACCGGCGGATGCCCGGGGCGCTCGCGCTCGCGCGGGCGGTGCTCGCCGTGGCGGGCCTCGCCCTGCTCATCGGCACCGTCGCGCCCGGCGAGCAGGACGTCACCTCGGTGCTGCTCGCCCTCGCCTCCGGACTCGCGTTCGCGTTCTTCACCGTGGTGGGCAAGCACGCGGTCGCCGGCGTCTCGCCGATGGCGGTGCCCGCGTTCGCGTTCACCGGCGGGGGAGTGCTGCTCGCCCTGCTCGCCCTGCCGGCCGGCGGACTCGCGTTCGCGGCCACCCCCACATCCGTCACGCTGCTGATCGCCCTCGCCGCGGTGCCGACCGCGCTCGCCTACGGCCTCTTCTTCGCCGGCCTCGCCGGCAGCTCGAGCGCGACGGCGAGCATCGTCGCGCTGCTCGAACCGCTCACCGCGACGGCGCTCTCCGTGGTGCTGTACGACGAGACCCTCGGCCCCCTGCAATGGGTCGGCGCCGCCCTGTTGCTCGTCTCGATCGGCCTCAGCGCCCTCGATCGGGATCGCGGATCTGTGCGACAGCCGACTGTCGTGTGAGCGAAACAACGCCGCAACATCCGGCCCGTATCGTCGGGGCATGGGTGACCTGTTCGAGGGCTACGGGGCGAGTTCCACACGCGCAACCGGCGCGTGGGACGAGATGTTCGCCGCGCCCGGCCGGGCGCGCTCCGGCTATCGGGAGATCCACGCCGCACTCGCGCGGATGACACAAGACGAGCTCCGCGGACGCACCGATGCCCTCGCGAGCTCGTATCTCGCGCAAGGGGTGACGTTCGACTTCGCCGGCGAGGAACGCCCCTTCCCGCTCGATGCGGTGCCCCGGGTGATCGAGCAGGACGAGTGGCGCACCGTCGAAGCCGGCGTGAAACAGCGGGTGCGGGCGCTCGAGTCGTTCCTCTCCGACATCTACTCGCACCAGCGCGCGGTGCGCGACGGCGTCATCCCCGCCCGCCTGATCAGCTCCTCGAGTCACTTCCACCGCGCGGCGGCGGGCATCGTGAGCGCCAACGGCGTGCGCATCCAGGTCTCCGGCATCGACCTCATCCGCGACGAGCAGGGCGCGTGGCGCGTGCTCGAAGACAACGTGCGCGTGCCGAGCGGGGTGAGCTACGTCATCTCCAACCGGCGGGTGATGGCGCAGACGCTGCCCGAGCTCTTCGTGTCGATGCGCGTGCGGCCGGTCGGCGACTATCCGCACAAGCTCCTGCAGGCGCTGCGCGCCTCGGCGCCGGAAGGGGTCGACGAACCCACCGTCGTCGTGTTGACCCCCGGCGTGTACAACTCCGCCTACTTCGAGCACACGCTCCTCGCACGTCTGATGGGCGTCGAGCTCGTGGAGGGCCGCGACCTGTTCTGTTCCGGCGGTCGGGTGTTCATGCGCACGACCTCCGGCCCCCGCCGGGTCGACGTGATCTACCGCCGGGTCGACGACGAGTTCCTCGACCCGCTCATCTTCCGCGCCGACTCGATGCTGGGTTCTCCGGGACTCATGCTCGCGGCCCGTCTCGGCAACGTGACGATCGCGAACGCCGTCGGCAACGGCGTCGCCGACGACAAGCTCGTCTACACCTACCTGCCCGACCTCATCCGCTACTACCTCGCGGAGGAGCCCATCCTGCCCAACGTGCAGACCTGGCGCCTCGAGGAACCGGGCGCGCTCGAGGAGGTGCTCGACCGGCTCGACGAACTCGTCGTGAAGCCCGTCGACGGCTCCGGCGGCAAGGGGCTCGTCGTCGGACCCGCCGCGTCCGCCGCCGAACTGGATGCGCTGCGGTCGCGACTGCAGAAGGACCCGCGCGGGTGGATCGCCCAGCCGGTCGTGCAGCTCTCCACCATCCCGACCCTCGTCGACCAGGGGATGCGGCCGCGGCACGCCGACCTGCGACCGTTCGCCGTGAACGACGGCAACGACGTGTGGGTGCTGCCCGGCGGGCTCACGCGGGTGGCGCTGCCGGAGGGCCAGCTCGTCGTGAACAGCTCGCAGGGCGGCGGATCGAAGGACACCTGGGTCGTCGGTCGCGACCCGATCGTCGCGTCGGGTCACGACATCCAAGGTCTCGTCGCGGAGCAGGCGTCGGTCACCCAGAGCATCCCGATCGTCCCGGGCGAGCACCGGCAGGACCACAACCCGCAGGACGCGCCGCAGCGGGATCAGCAGCAACAACAGCAGCAAGGCCGCGACGGGAACCGCCGTCGGGGGTTACCGCCGGAACCGGGCGCTGACCGGGACATCCACGCATCGCAGGGGGGAGCCTCATGCTGAGCCGCATCGCCGAGTCACTGTTCTGGATCGGGCGCTACATCGAGCGCAGCGACGGCACCGCGCGCATCCTCGACGTGCACCTGCAACTGCTGCTCGAAGACCCGTGGATCGAGGAGAACCTCGCCTGCCGGTCGCTGTTGAGCGTGATGGGCAGCGAGGTGCCCGACGACGCCGAACTCACCCGCGCCGACGTGCTCGCGATCCTCGCCGTCGACCGCGGCAACCCCGCGTCGATCGCCTACTCCCTCGGCGCAGCCCGCGAGAACGCCCGTCGCGCGCGCGAGATCGTGAGTACGGAGCTGTGGGAGGTGCTCAACACCACCCGGGCGCGGATGCCGCGCAAGGTCGCGAGCGACAAGGTGCACGAGTTCTTCGCCTGGGTGCGTGAGCGGGCGGCGCTCGCCGTGGGGATCATCGAGTCGTCGACGAGCCGCGACGAGGCGTGGAGCTTCTTCACCCTCGGACGCAGCCTCGAGCGGGCGGACATGACCGCCCGGCTGCTCGCCACCCGCGCCCTCACGGAGGCGTCCGGGCCCAGCTGGACCACGATCCTGCGCAGCTGCGGCGCCTACGAGGCGTACCTGCGCACCTACCGCGGGGTGCCGAGCGCCCGGAACGCGGCCGAGTTCCTGCTGCACGATCGGCTCTTCCCCCGCAGCATCCTCTTCGCGGTCTCCCGCGCCGAGGCGTGCCTGCGCGAGCTCGAGCCCCGGGCCGACCGCATCGGGGTGGGCGATCAGGCGCAGCGGCTGCTCGGCCAGATCCGCAGCGAGCTCGAGTACCGCCCGATCAGCGACATCCTCGAGGACCTGCCGCGGCACATGGACGACGTGCAGTCGGCCACGAGCGCCGCGAGCGAGGCCATCCGCCGGCGGTACTTCCCGACCAACGCCGCGCCGAGCTGGGTGGGGGAGGCCTCGTGAAGCGGCTGCGCATCCGCCATCTCACCGGCTACCGGTACGAGGGCGAGGCGACCGCGTCGTACAACGAGGCGCGCATGCTGCCGGCCTCCTCGGACGGGCAGTTGGTGCTGGATGCCCGGCTCGAGATCTCCCCGGTGACGAACACGCACAGCTACACCGACTACTGGGGCACGCGCGTGCGGTCGTTCGAGATCCTCACCCCGCACCGCGAGCTCTCGCTCACCGCGACGAGTCTCATCGAGGTGCGCCAGCGCACCCACCCGCCGCACGAGGCGGATTGGGACGACCTCGCCCGCACGGCGGAACTCGACCTCGCCTATGTCGAGCAGCTCGCACAGACCCGCCGCACCGATCCGCCCGCCGAGGTCGCCGACCTCGCCCGCGACCTCGCGGCGACCGCGTACGGTCCGTGCGACGCCGCGTTGCGCATCTGCACCGCGATCGGCGAGGCGGTCGAGTACATGCCGGGCGTGACCGGGGTGCACACGACGGCGGCGGAGGCGTGGGAGCACCGTCGCGGCGTCTGCCAGGACATCGCGCACCTCGCCCTCGGCGCCCTGCGCTCGGTCGGCATCCCGGCGCGCTACGTGTCGGGTTACCTGCATCCGGTGCCGGATGCCGAGGTCGGGCGCACCGTCGCCGGAGAGTCGCACGCCTGGGTGGAGTGGTTCTGCGGCGAGTGGCGCGGCTTCGACCCGACGAACCTCATCGACATCGGCGACCGCCACGTGCGGGTGGGGCACGGCCGCGACTACGCGGACGTCTCCCCGCTGCGCGGCGTCTACGCCGGCCCGCGGTCGTCGCAGCTCTTCGTCACCGTGGAGATCACACGCGTCTCCTGACGCGCGCGCGTGCGCGGCGTGGCCGCCCGCCGCGGAGCTTCTTGCCGCCGTCACGCGGCGGAGAACACGCGCGTCTGCTGGGAGCACGGCCGCCGGATGCATGCCGGGCGGCAGGATGGCGGAATGGCGCGCATCCTCGTCTTCACCCGCACCACCGGATACCGACACGAGTCGATCGAGCCCGGCGTCGAAGCCGTTGTGGAGCTCGCCGCCGACCACGGACACGACGTCGAGCACACCGAAGACCCGAGCGTCTTCGCGGGCGACCTCGACCGGTTCGCCGCGGTCGTGTGGCTCAGCACCGACGGCGACGTGCTCGACGACGCCCAGCGGGAGGCGTTCGCGGCGTGGCTGCGCGCCGGCGGCGGCTTCGCCGGGGTGCACGGTGCCTCCGCGAGCGAGAAGGGGTGGCCCGAGTTCGAGGACATCGTCGGCGCGCGGTTCAGCGGCCACCCCGCCGACCAGGGCATGACCGCCACCATCCGGGTCGAGGATGCGACGCATCCGTCGACCGCGCACCTCCCGCGGGGGTGGAGCCGCGCGGAGGAGTGGTACTCGTTCGAGCGGTCGCCGCGCGAGCGCGTGCGGGTGCTGCTCTCCGTCGACGAGTCGCAGTACGACGTCGGCGAGTTCGCGATGGGCGAGGATCATCCGCTCGCCTGGGCGGGCACCTACGGCGACGGGCGCACCTGGTACACCGCCCTCGGGCACGCGTCCGAGACGTGGGGCGACCCCGCCTTCCGCGAGCACGTGTGGGGCGGCATCGCCTCGGTGCTGCGCGTCTGAGCCGCGTCGACCGTCAGCGTTCGCCGGTCGCCTCGACCACCGCGATCGCGCCGGTGAGCGGTCCGCGCGCCCGCAACCGCTGAACCAGACGGCGCGGATGCCCGACCTCGCGCCAGTGCACCTCGTGATGCCGCGCGAGCCAGCCGAGGCACACCGCCGCCGCGACGAAACCCGACGCCGCCGCGACCCCGAGCGCCCAGCGCGGACCGAACGCGTTCGCGACCGCGCCGACGAGCGGCGCCCCGATCGGCGTGCCACCCATGAAGATCGCCATGTACAGCGCCATGACGCGACCCCTCAGCGCGGGTGAGGTGGTCGACTGCACGTAGGCGTTCGCGCTCGTCATCATCGTGAGCGAACACAGCCCGATGAGGGCGAGGGATGCGGCGAACGTCTCGTAGGTCGGCATGAACGCCGAGAGCGTGCAGGTCGCCCCGAAGCCCGCTGCGGCGAGCATCACCATGCGCATCCGGGGCCGATCACGTCGCGCGGCGAGCAGCGCGCCCGCGACCGAGCCGACCGCCATGATCGACGACAGCAGCCCGAACTCGGTCGCACCGCGGCCGAACTCGACCGTCGCCATCGTCGAGGTGAAGATCGCGAAGTTGAGGCCGAAGGTGCCCACGAGGAACACCATCACGAGGATCGTGACCACGTCGGGCCTCGATCGCACGTACGCGAAACCGGCCCGGATCTGCCCCTTCTCGCGCGGGGCGCGCGGCATCGGACGCATCGTGTCGGAGCGCAGCGCCGCGAGGGAGCCGAGCACCGCGGCGTAGCTGACCGCGTTGATGATGAACACCCATCCGGACCCGACGAGCGCGATGAGCACGCCCGCGACGGCCGGCCCGATGAGGCGCGCGCCGTTGAACGACGCGGAGTTCAGCGCCACGGCGTTCGGCAGGTCGCGGTCGGTCACGAGCTCGGCCACGAACGTCTGACGCGCGGGAGCGTCGAGCGCCGCGGCCACCCCGAGAAGCAGGGCGAGGGCGTAGACGTGGTACAGGTGCGCGACGCCGGTGAGCACGAGCACGCCGAGCAGGGCGGCGAGCAGAGCGGACGCGGTCTGAGTGCCGGCGAGCAGCTTGCGGCGGTCCACCCGGTCGGCGATGAGACCCGTCCAGGGCGCGAGCACGAGCTGCGGGGCGAACTGCAGCGCCATCGTGATCCCGACCGCGATCGCGTCGTGGTCGGTGAGCTCGGTGAGCACGATCCAGTCCTGCGCCGTGCGCTGCATCCACGTGCCCACGTTCGACACGATCGCCCCCGCGAACCAGAAGCGGTAGTTGACGCTCGAGAACGAGCGGAACATCGCGCTCACGATCGACGCCGCCCCGCGGCTCGGGGCTCCCGGATGAGCCGCGGCTCCGCCGCCCCCACCGCATCCGTTCGCACCATGACCCGATCCAGGGTAGGCATCCCGCGGCGCGTGCTCGCCCGGCTCTCAGCGCACGCCCGGTTCTACACTGAGGGTGAGGAGCTCCCGATGCCCAGATTCACCGCGACCCGACGCGACGACGTCTTCACCGACGCGCACGGCGTCGACATCCACTTCTACGAGTGGCGCGTGGGCAAGCCGCGCGCGATCGTGCAGCTCTCGCACGGGCTCGGCGAGCACGCGCTGCGATACGCGGTGCTCGCTCAAGAGCTCGTCGATGCGGGCTACACCGTCTACGCGAACGATCAGCGCGGTCACGGGCAGACGGGACTCGGGCAGTGGGGCGGCGACCGCACCCGGCTGGGCAAGCTCGGTCCCGGCGGCACGCCCGCGGCGGCGGCCGTGCTCACCCAGTTCACCGCGCTCATCCGCGAGCGGAACCCCGATGTGCCCATCGTGCTCGTCGGGCATTCGTGGGGTTCGCTGCTCGCGCAGATCACCCTCACCCGGCACGCCGGCGACTACGCCGCGGCCGTGCTGAGCGGCACCGCATACCGGATGCCCGGATACATGCGCGCCGGCAACCTCAACAAGCGGCACGCCCACCTCGGCACCACGGGCGCGGAGTGGCTGAGCCGCGACGCCGAGGTCGCGAAGGCGTTCCTCGACGACCCGCTGACCTTCGAGGCGGATGCCCTGCGCCTGTTCGGCATCATCGACGGATTGCGGGTCTACGGTCGTCCCGGGCGCATGGACGCCGACATCCCGCTGCTCATCATGGTCGGCGACGACGACTACTTCGGCGGTGTCGCCAGCTCGCGTCGGCTCGCCGCGGACTACCTTCGGCGCAGCGCGTTGAGCGACGTGCAGGTGCTCGTCTATCCCGAGGCGCGGCACGAGGTCTTCAACGAGACCAACCGCGATGAGGTCGTCGCCGATCTCGTCGCCTGGCTCGACGCCCACCTGCCGCCCCGCCGCTGACGCGGAGCGCCGAGAACGCCCGTCGTCGACGCCCGCAACTCACCGAAGAGGCAGTGCGAGAGCGTCGGACCTCGGGCTCAGTGCCCGGTGGAGTCGGAGTCGACGCCCGCGTCGGGGCCCTCGTCGAGCGAGTCGATCGCGGCGAGGTCGTCGGCGTCGAGTTCGAAGTCGAAGATCGCGAGGTTCTTCTTCATCCGCTCGGGGTCGCCCGACTTCGGGATGACGACGAGCCCGTTCTGCACGTGCCAGCGCAACACGACCTGCGCCGGCGTGCGTCCGTGCTTGTCGCCGACGTCGGCGAGCACCGGTGCGGCGAGCAGATCGCCCGACTGGCCGCCGAGCGGGCTCCATGATTCGGTCACGATGCCGTGCTCGGCGTCGTAGGCGCGCTGCTGCGTGCGCTGGATGGCCGGGGAGAGCTGGATCTGATTGACCGCGGGAACCACGTCGGTCTCGGCCACGAGCACGTCGAGGTGCGCGGGCTTGAAGTTCGAGACACCGATCGATCGCACGAGCCCGTCCTGCTGCAGGCGCTCGAACGTGCGCCAGGTGCTCACGAACTCGCCCCTCCGCGGCAGCGGCCAGTGGATCAGCAGCAGGTCGACGTAGTCGAGTTGGAGGCGCGCGAGAGAGGCGCGAAGACCGTCGACCGCGCGGTCGTCGCCCTGATACTCCCCGTCGAGCTTCGTCGTGACGAACACCTCTTCGCGCGGAACGCCGGAGGCGCGGATGCCGCGACCCACGCCGGTCTCGTTGCCGTACTTCACCGCCGTGTCGATGTGGCGGTAGCCGAGCTCGAGAGCGGTCGCGACCGCGACCTCGACCGCCTGGTCGTCGAGCGGCCAGGTGCCGAGTCCGAGCTGCGGGATGGAGCGGCCGTCGTTGAGTGTGAGCGAGGGGATCATGCCCACACGCTAGCTCTCGGACCGGCCGGTCACCTGCGCGCTCGCACCGCGCATCCGAGCCACGGCCTTGACCAGTTCTTTACAGCGCTGTAAATTCTCTCCCGCTGCTGTCGAAGGAGATGTCGCACGTGAATCCTGCTCCCGGTCGTCCCGCCCTGGTGAGTCGTCGCTCGTTCCTCGCGGTGTCTGCGGCGGCCGCCGCGCTCGGCGTGAGCGGGTGCGCCACGTCAGGTTCCGGAGGCACGACGACGCTCCGCTTCTACGAGCAGAAGACGGAGGTCATCGAGTACTTCGGAAAACTGCTGCGCCGGTTCGAGAAGGAGCAGCCCGGCATCCGCGTCGTCCATGACACCACCGTGGCGATCGCACCGCAGTTCGTGCGCGGCGAGCCCGCCGACGTCGGGTGCTTCAACAACAACCTGGAACTCGCCCGCTACATCAAGCGCGGCGTGCTGACCGACCTCTCCGACCTGCCTTCAGCGGCGCGGATCCGCACCGACATCTCCGACCTCACCGACCAGTACGCCACCTTCCCCGGCCGCACGAGCGTGCTGCCGTACTCGCTCGCCGCGGCCGGCGTCATCTACAACAAGCGCATCTTCGACGAGCTGCAGCTGCCGGTGCCCGAGACGTGGTCGCAGTTCGTCGACGTGTGCGAAGAGCTGCAGCGCGCCGGCATCACGCCCATCTACGCGACCGATCGCGACACCTGGACGCTGTGGCAGGGGCTGTTCGACTACTCCGTCGGCAGCCTCATCGACACCGGCAGCTTCTTCCGCAAGATGAAGGAGCTCGGCACCGAGGTCGGTCCGGATGCGGAGGTCTCGTTCGAGAAGGACTTCGCGGTGCCGATGGAGCGGGCGAAGACGATCTCGACGTTCTTCAACCCCGACCACGCGGTGCGCTCCTACGCCGACGGCAACCTCGCGTTCGGCAAGGGCGAGGCGGCGATGTACTTCCAGGGACCCTGGGCACTCAGCCAGATCGCCCTCGTCGATCCCGACCTGCCGATCGGCACGTTCGCCCTGCCGGTGTCGGAGGATCCGGCCGACCGCAAGGCGCGCGTCAACATCGACCTCGGTCTGTGGATCCCGACGCAGTCGCGCCACCAGGACGAGGCGCGCGAGCTCGTCGAGTTCCTGATGCGCCCCGACATCATCGAGGCGTACAACAACGACAATCTCGCCTACTCCACCACCGAAGGCGCGCCGCCGCAGCAGGACGAGCGCGTCGCAGGCCTCCAGCCGTACATCGACGACGCCGCGTTCTACCAGGGGGCCGGCACGTTCGTGCCGAACTCCATCCCGCTCGGCAACTACCTGCAGGCGGCCATCCGCAGCGGGAACTTCGAGGCGATGCTCCGCAAGCTCGACGCCGACTGGCGGCGCGTCGCCGGACGGGGGGCCACGGTATGACCCGCACGACCCAGCTCGAGGAGGAGCGCCCATGACCCTGCAGACCCCGCTCGCCGAGGTCGCCGTGCAGCAGGAGGGGCCGCCCGTGCGCACCCGTTCCCGCTCGCGCCGGCGGATCGAGCCGATCTACTACCTGTTCCTCGTGCCGGCCCTCCTGCTGTTCACCGGATTCGTCGTCGTGCCCGCCGTGATCGGCATCTTCTACAGCTTCACCGACTACGTCGGGTACGGCTCGTGGTCGCTGCTCGGGCTGCGCAACTACACGGCGCTCTTCTCGGACCCCGACATCCTGGGGTCGTACGGGTTCACGCTCGGCTTCGCGGTCGTGACCGTCGTGATCGCCCAGGTGATCGCCCTCGCCCTCGCGGTCGCGCTCACCAAGCGCATCCGCTTCGCCGCACCGTTGCGCACGATCTTCGTCATCCCGATGGTGCTGTCGGGCATCGTCGTCGCGTACGTCTTCAACTTCCTGTTCTCGAACTCGCTGCCCGCCTTCGCGAGCGCCGTCGGCTTCGCGCCGCTCGAGCAGAGCATCCTGGGCAACCCGGATCTCGCGTGGTTGTCGATCGTGACCGTCTCGGCCTGGCAGACCATCCCGGGCGCTTTGCTCGTGTACACGGCCGGGCTCACCTCCATCCCGGGCGACCTGTACGAGGCGAGCTCCCTCGACGGTGCTTCGGCGTGGACGCAGTTCCGTTCCATCACCCTCCCGCTCATCGCGGGCTTCGTGCTCATCAACACCGTGCTGGGGGTGAAGGGATACCTCGGCGTCTACGACGTGATCGTCGGCCTCACCGGCGGTGGGCCCGGCACCTCCACCCGCAGCGTCGCGATGGCCATCTTCGGCGGGTTCACCGGCGGCGACTACGCGTACCAGATGGCGAACGCGACCATCTTCTTCATCGTGACCGTGATCATCTCGGTCGCCCAGCTGCTCGTCACCCGCGGAAGGACCATCCGACTGTGACCTCCGTCGAAGCCCCTCCCCGCCCCCGGATGAGCGACCCCGCCGCCCCCCGCGGCGCCGCGCGCCGGCGCCGGCTGGGCGGCACCAACTGGCCGCTCACCATCCTGCTCCTGCTCGCCACGCTCACGGTGCTGGCGCCGCTGTACGTGACCCTCTCGATGGCGTTCAAGACGAGCGAGCAGGCCGTCGACGGCGAAGCCTTCGCCCTGCCGGCGCCGTTCAATCCGCAGAGTTTCGCGGTGGCGTGGGAGCTCACGCGGTTCCCCGTGTCGTTCGGCATCTCCCTCGCCGTCGCCGCGATCACGGTCGTGCTGACGCTGTTCCTCAGTTCCCTCGCGGCGTACGCGATCGTGCGCAACTGGGATCGGCGGCTCTTCCGGTGGTCGCTGTTCTACCTGCTCGCCGCGCTCTTCCTGCCGTTCCCGGTGGTGGCGCTGCCGCAGATCCAGCTCACGGCGATGACGGGACTCGACAACCCGATCGGCGTCGGCATCCTGCACGCGATGTTCCAACTGTCGTTCAGCGTGCTGCTCTACACCGCCTACCTGCGCTCCATCCCGATCGAGCTCGAGGAGAGCGCCCGCATCGACGGTGCGACGACGTGGCAGATCTTCCGGCGGATCATCCTGCCCCTGCTCGGACCGATGAACGCCACGGTCGGGATCTTCGCCTTCCTCGCGTCGTGGAACGACTTCATGCTGCCGTCGCTCATCACCGCCGACCCGGCGCTGCAGACGCTGCCGGTCGTGCAGAACATCTTCCAGAGCCAGTTCGGCACGAACTACAACGTCGCATTCGCGTCGTACCTGATGGCGATGGCGCCGACGATCATCGTCTACCTCATCGCCCAGCGCTGGGTGATCAGCGGCATCACGCAAGGAGCGGTCAAGCACTGATCGCGGAGCCCGGCACCTCCGGCGCGCTCTCGCGGAACACCAGCCCGTGGCCGACGGTCACGTGCCGACCCGGTTCCGTGAGCCCGTCGAGACGCTCGAGCAGCAGGTCGAGCGCACGCTCGGCGAGCGTGCGGGTGTCGGGGGCGACGGAGGTGAGGCTCGGCGCGGTGCTCGCCCCGAGGTCGATCGCGTCCCACCCGACGACCGCGACATCCGCCGGCACCTCGAGCCCGTGGCGCCGGAGGGCGCGCAGCGCGCCGATCGCGGCGAGATCGTCGCGGCACAACAGCGCGTCCGGCGCCACGCCCCGGCCGAGCGCCGCGTGGAGGGCCTCCTCCGCACCGGGGGCGTCGCCGTCCGTGCGGGGCACGAGCAGTGCCGGGTCGAAGGCGAGCCCCGCGCGTTCGAGGGCGTTCCGGTAACCACGGATGCGCAGGGCCGACGTGCGCGAGAGGGTGCCCACCTCGTGACCGAGGAACCCGATCCGGCGGCGGCCGGATCGCAGCAGGTGGTCGACGGCGGTCTCGGCCGCGGCGACGTTGTCGACCGCCACCTGGTCGGCCCCGATCGGCTGCGGGTCCTCGCCGAGGAACACGATCGGGGTCCCGTCGCTCAACTCGTCCAGCTCCGCAGCGCTGAGCGCTTGCGGGTGGATGACGATCCCGTCGATCGTGCCCGACTCGCGGTCGTGCAGCACCGCCCGCTCCCCGTCCGCGGTGCCGCCCGTCTCGGCGAGCAGCAGGCGGTAGCCGCGCGCGTCGGCGACCCGGGCGAACACGTGGGCGAGCTCGGCGAAGTACGGCCGCCGCAGGTCGGGGAAGGCGAGCGCGAGCATGCTCGAGCGGCCCGTCGCGAGACTGCGTCCCGATCGGTTCGGACGGTAGCCGAGTTCGTCGATCGCGGCCTGCACCCGTTCGCGCATCCGGGGGCTCACGTGCCGGTATCCGGCGACGACGTTCGACACGGTCTTCATCGAGACGCCGGCGTGCTCCGCCACATCCTGCAGCGTCACCCGGCCCATGACGGAAGGGTACCGCCGGGTGTCGCGCCGTCCACCTCCCTCCGAACCCCCTGTTCTCGGGTGGACCGCACGGGGTCCGCCGGGAGTCCACCCAGTCGTCCGGCGGCGCTGAGCGCGGATGTTCCGGGCCGCGGTCGGCGTGTCCGCCCGGCGGGCGCGGCGTGTCGGTGGCGGATCCGCTGTCACTGTCGGGGAGGTGCAGGGAGGCCGCGTCCCCGCCCGGTGTGCCCGCCGCGGGCGGCGGTCCACGCCCGGGTTTCGCTGTGCGCGAGACGCACCGCAGCCGTGCAGCGGCCGGAAGTAGGCTGACCGCATGCACGGCGAATACAAGGTGCCCGGGGGCAAGCTCGTGGTGGTCGACCTCGATGTCGAAGACGGGCGGATCTCGAACTTCCGTCTCGCGGGAGACTTCTTCCTCGAGCCCGACAGCGCCCTGGAGGCGATCGACCGGGCCGTGAACGGGCTCGCCGCCGACTCCGACGCGAAGACCATCGCGGATGCGGTGCGCCGGTCGCTGCCGGAGGGCGCGCAACTGCTCGGCTTCAGCCCCGAAGCGGTTGCGACGACCGTGCGCCGCGCGCTCGCCCGCGCATCCAGCTGGACCGACTACGACTGGCAACTCGTGCACGGGGCCGCCTATCCGCCCGTGCTGCAGATGGCGCTCGACCAGGTGCTCGCGGAGGAGGTGGGCGCCGGCCGGCGCCAGCCGACCCTGCGCATCTGGGAGTGGGAGCAGCCGGGTGTCGTCATCGGCAGCTTCCAGTCGGTGAAGAACGAGGTCGACCTCGACAACGCCGCCAAGTACGGCATGGACGTCGTGCGCCGGGTGAGCGGCGGCGGAGCCATGTTCATGGAGGCCGGCTCCGTGATCACCTACTCGATCTACGCGCCGAGCGAGCTCGTGCAGGGCATGAGCTTCGCCGACTCGTACGCGTTCCTCGACGAGTGGGTGATCGTCGCGCTGAAGTCGCTCGGGATCGACGCGTTCTACCAGCCGCTCAACGACATCACGAGCGCCAAGGGCAAGATCGGCGGTGCCGCGCAGAAGCGACTCGGCAGCGGTGCCGTGCTGCACCACGTGACGATGAGCTACGACATGAACGGCGAGCGGATGACCGAGGTGCTGCGCATCGGTCGCGAGAAGCTCTCCGACAAGGGCACGACTTCGGCCGCGAAGCGGGTGGACCCGCTGCGCAGCCAGACCGGACTGCCGCGCGCCGAGATCATCCAGAAGATGATCGGCACCTTCCGGGGGCTGTATGGCGCGACCGACGGCGACATCACGCCGGAGGAGCTCGCCCGCGCGGAGCAGCTCGTGCGCGAGAAGTTCGCGACGCCGGAGTGGCTCTACCGCGTGCCGTGAGCGACACCCCGGTACGGTCACGCGCGCCGCGGGATCATCCCTCAGGTTGATCCCCACCGCCGGGTCGCCGCTTAGGCTCGTAGTCATGGATTGGTTGATCTTCGCCGGCATCGCCGTCGCGGTCGTCGCCCTCGGGGCGCTCGCCCAGCGGATGGGCTGGATCGACCTCTCCGACAAGGGCACCCGCCGCGGCGGGGGCACGAGCCCGATGGTGATCGGCGACGAGGTGTTCCACCCGGCGCGCTACGAGTCGCAGCTCGAGCTCGACCGCCAGACGGTGCTGCCCGCTCCGGCGCCACTGCCCGGCGACGGAGACCTCGGCGTCTACGCCGGCCGGGTCGAGATCGACCTCAGCCGCGAGCGCCGCTCCGCCTGACGAAGCGCGTCCGGATCAGCGCTTGGTGAGGTCGGCGTACTCCGGATGGTCGCGCACGAAACGGGCCACGAACGGGCACGCGGGCACCACCCGGTAGGAGGTGTCGGTGCGGATGAGGTCGAGCGTGCCCTGCACGAGCTTGCCGCCCAGTCCCGCGTTACGCCGGTGCTGCGGCACCTCGGTGTGGTGGATGCGGATGTCGTCGCCGTCGATCTCGTAGTCGGCGATCCCGACGACCTCGTCCCCGTCGAGCAGGGCGTAGCGCTCGGCGTCGGGCTGGTGTTCGACCTTCATGCGATCAACCTAGAAGCGGAATCTGGAACTCAGGTGGACGCCCGCTGCACGAGGCGGGTCGGCAAAAGGGTGAGGGTGTCGACCTCCTCCCCGTCGATGAGACGCACGAGCGCCTCCGCCATCGCCGTGCCGAACTCGATCGACGGCTGCTCGACGGTCGTGAGCTCGGGGCGCGAGGAGATCGCGTAGGAGTTGTTGTCGAAGCCGATCACCGCGACGTCGTCGGGCACCCTCATGCCGCGTTCGCGCAGGAGGTTGAGCGCTCCGAACGCCATCTGGTCGCTCGCCGCGAAGACGGCGTCGATGGGCTCGCCGCGATCGAGCAGTCGCCGCATCGCCGCCGCGCCGCCCTCCGGCGTGAAGTCGCCGTCCTCGACGAGCTCCGCCGGAAGGCCCGCCTCATCGAGCGCGCGGCGCCATCCGGTGAGGCGGTCGATGCCCGCCGCCATGTCGCGGCGGCCCGTGATGTGCGCGATGCGGGTGCGTCCGCGCTCGATCAGGTGGCGGGTCGCGCGGGAGGCCGCGTCGATGTTGTCCACGTCGACGACGTGCACGTTCTCGCTCTCGCGACTCATCGGCCGGCCGCCGAACACGACCGGCAACCGCCCGGCGAGATCGACGTACGAGGCGTCGTCGTTGTGGTGCGAGAGCACGAGCATCCCGTCGACGTTGCCGCCCTGCAGGTAGCGCCGCGTCTTGCCCGGGTCGCCCTCGGCCGCGATGAGGAGGGTGAGCGTGTAGTCCGTCTGTGCCAGCCGGAACGCGACGCCCTGGATCACGGAGGCGAAGAACGGGTCGGCGAAGAAGCGGGCCGTGTTCTCGGGGATGACGAGCGCGATCGCCTGGGTGCGCCGGCTGGCGAGCGTGCGTGCCGCCCGGTTGGGCACGTACCCGAGCTTCTGGATCGCGTCGTTGACGGCGCGGATGACCTCGGGCTTCACGCGCGGCGAGGCGTTCACCACGCGCGACACGGTCGATCGGGAGACCCCGGCGAGCTCGGCCACCTTCTCGAGGGTCGGTGCGCTCCCGTGGTCGATCGACATGCGAGACCTCCGATCAGCGACTGGGCGCGTATTCGCCCGCGATGATGCGGGCGTACTCGAGTCCCGAGTCCTTGATGATGCGCTCCTGTGTACGGTAGTCCACCCGCACGATGCCGAATCGCTTGTTGTAGCCCCACGCCCACTCGAAGTTGTCGAGCAGCGACCACACGAAGTAGCCCCGCACATCCGCGCCCTCGTCGATCGCGGCCGCGACCGCGTCGATGTGCGCGCGGATGTAGGCGGTGCGCTGAGCATCGTGCACGTGCCCGTCCTCCGACACCTCGTCGTCGTAGGCCGCGCCGTTCTCGGTGACGTAGAGCGGGGGAAGCGTCGGGTACTCCCGACCCAGCCGCACGAGCAGCGTGCGGAGTCCGTCGGGGTTGACCTCCCAGTCCATCGCCGTGCGCGGGAGGCGCCGGGTCGGGAAGGTGAGGTGTTCGCTGCCGACGAAGGGCGAACGTCCCGGCTTGTCCGTCGGGCGCAGCGACGGCCGCGCGTTCTCCGGCAGCGGCCGCCCGCTCACGTTGTCGTCGTGGTAGTGGTTCACCCCGAGGAAGTCGATCAGCGCCGCGATGATCTCGAGGTCTCCCTGCTGCACGAACTCCTCGAACCGGTACTTCGCCACATCCTCGAGCAGGTCGGCGGGGTAGCGGCCGAGCACGATCGGCTCGAGGAACGCGCGGTTCCACAGCGCGTCGAGCCGACGGGCCGCGTCGACGTCGCGTTCGTCCTCCGGGTCGTCGGGGATCGCGTTGGTGAGGTTGAGCGTGATGCCGATGTTCTGTGCGCCGAGCTCCCGCAGCACGCCGGTGGCGAGGCCGTGCGCAAGGTGCTGGTGGTGCAGCGCGGCGAGGGCAGCGCGGGGCTCCTGCCGACCGGGGGCGTGCTCGCCGCCGGCGTAGCCGATGAGGGAGCTGCACAGCGGTTCGTTGAACGTCGTCCAGTGCTGCACGCGGTCGCCCAGGCGGTCGTACACCGCGGCGGCGTAGTCCTGGAACCGGTACGCCGTGTCGCGGTTGGTCCAGCCGCCCTTCTCCTCGAGCGCTTGCGGCAGGTCCCAGTGGTACAGGGTCAGCCACGGCAGGATGTCGGCGTCGAGGAGTTCGTCGACGAGGCGCGAGTAGAAGTCGAGCCCCTTCCCGTTGACGAAGCGGTCGCCGGGCTTCACGCGGGCCCAGCTGGTGGAGAAGCGGTAGGACCCGAGTCCGAGACGCTTCATGAGCGCGACGTCCTGCGGCATCCGGTGGTAGTGGTCGACGGCGACCTCGGGGGTGTGCCCGTTGGCGACCGCTCCGGGGACGCGCGCGTAGGCGTCCCAGATGGAGTCCTCTTTGCCGTCTTCGTGTGCCGCGCCTTCGATCTGGGCAGCGGCGGTCGCCGAGCCCCAGAGGAAGCCCGGGGGGAAGGTGTTCGTCATCAGCCCTTGACCGCTCCTTGCATGATGCCGGCGATCAGTTGCCGCCCGGCTACGACGAATAGTACGAGAAGAGGGATGGTGGACAGGATCGCGCCGGTGAGCACGATCGAGTAGTCGACGTAGTAACCGGACTGCAGCTGACCGAGCGCCGTCTGCAGGGTGGGGTTCTGCGGGCTCAACACGATGAGCGGCCACAGGTAGTCGGTCCACGCCGTCATGAAGGTGAACAGCGCGAGGATCGCCATCGCCGGTCGCGCGGCGGGCAGTGCGACGTTGACGAACGTGCGGAACTGGTTCGCGCCGTCCATCCGCGCCGCCTCGATGAGCTCGTCGGGGATCACGTCGACGAGGTACTGCCGCATGAAGAAGACGCCGAACGCCGTGACGAGGGTCGGCACGATGACCGCGCCGAGCTCGCCGGTCCAGCCGAGCTGCCGCATCACGATGAACAGCGGGATGATGCCGAGCTGGGTCGGGATCGCCATCGTCGCGATGACGAAGATCATCAGCCCGTCGCGGCCGCGGAACCGCAGCTTCGCGAACGCGTAGCCGGCGAGCGTCGAGAAGCTCACGACCGACACGGTGATGATCGTCGACACGAGGAGGCTGTTGCCGAGGGCGAGCCAGAACGGGATCGCGTCGAACACCTTCGCCGCGTTGGCGAAGAAGTTGCCGCCGGGGATGAGCGGCAGCGTCTCGCCGCGGGTCGAATTGGTGCCCGAGCCGACGACGAACGACCACCACAGGGGGTAGGCCGAGCCGAGCAGCACTGCGGTCAGCAGTCCGTAGGAGAGGAAGCCGGGGCGGCTGCCGATGCCGGCCATGCCGCCGCCGCGATTGCGGCGATTCACCTTGGCGGGCTCGACCGGGAAGGCGGCCGGGGTCGTGGTCTGCAGGCTCACGGGCGTGCTCCTCGCTGCGCTGCCAGGCGGCGCGCGCTCGCGCGCTTGATCGCCCGGTTCTCGGACGAGGCGATGCGCCTCGAGATGAAGAAGTTGATGAGGCCGAGCGTCACGATCAGCAGGAACAGCAGCCATGCGATCGCGGACGCTTCGCCGAAGTTGCCTCGGAAGAACGCCATCTCCCACAGGTAGAGCACGGTCGTCTGGAACTGACGGTCGTAGCCGCCGATCCCGCCCGCGGCCGACACGTCGAACAGTCGCGGCTCGGCGAAGATCTGCAGCCCGCCGATCGTCGCCGTGATGATCACGAAGATGAGGGTGGGGCGGATGCTCGGCACGGTGATCGAGAAGAAGCGGCGGGCAGCGCCGGCCCCGTCGATCGCGGCCGACTCGTGCAGGTCGCGCGGTACGGCTTGCATGGCCGCGAGCAGGATGAGCGCGTTGTAACCGGTCCAGCGCCAGTTCACCATCGTGGCGATCGCGATGTGGCTCGGGAGGGTGTCCTGCTTCCACATGACCGGGTCGATGCCGATGGTGCCGAGGAGGTTGTTCACGAGGCCGGACTGTTCGTTGAACACGCTCGAGAAGATCAGGGCCACGGCGACCGGGGTCACCACATAGGGCAGCAGCACGCTCATCCGCCAGAAGGTGCGGGCCTTGAGGTGCTGGTCGAGCACGGCGGCGATCACGAGCGCGACGGTGAGCTGCGGGATCGTGGAGAGCAGGAAGATGCTGAGCGTGTTGAAGATCGAGTTCCAGAAGAACCGGTCCTGCAGCACGGCGCCGAAGTTGTCGAGACCGACGAAGTCGCCCTGGCCCGACAGCAGCTCCCAGTCGTGCAACGACACGACGAGCGTGTAGACGAGCGGGAACGCGCCGGTGATGGCGAACAACACGAAGAAGGGTGCGATGTAGACGTACGGCGAGGCCTTGACGTCGAAGCGGCTGAGCCGTTGCCGCCAAGTGAGAGGGGCGGCGACCGCAGACCGTCGAGCGGTCGAGGGGGTCGCCGCGGGCGGCCGGTCGAGGGTGCTGGTCATGGCGGTTCCTTGGACGCGAGGAGAAGGAGGTGAAGGGGCGAGGCCCCGGCCGGGGGGAGCCGGGGCCTCGCAGGGTGGACGCGGGGGTCAGTCCACCAGTTCGGACAGGAGCGTCAGGGCTTCCTGCCAGGCGGCGTCGCGGTCGGCTTCGCCGTTGTCGAGCTTCTTCAGTGCCGGGCCGAACACGTTCTCCTGGATGACCGAGTCGTCCGGGCCCTTGAACTGGGCCACGACGCCCTCGGCGCGCGAGGCGAGGATCGCGCCGGTGGGCGCGCCGTTGAACACCTCGTTCGGGGTGGCCTCGGCGGCCAGGGTCTCCTGCGCCTCGACCGTGCTCGGGAAGTTGCCGGCCGCGGCCGACTGCTTCACCTGCTGCTCGGGCTCGGTCAGCCAGCTCGCGAGAGCGGCCGCCTCCTCCTTGTGCTCCGAGGTCTCGGGGATGCTCAGGAAGGTGCCGCCCCAGTTGGCGGGGCCGCCGGGGAACACGTCGGCGAAGTCCCATCCGGTCTCCGGTCCGCCGCCGCCGGCCTCGAGCTGGCCGGTGATGGTGCCCAGCATCCAGCCCGGGCAGGTGAACACGGCGAAACTCTGGTCGGTGAACGACTTGCCGCCGTTCCAGTCCCACGCGCTCTCGGCCGCGGAGAGTCCGTCGGCCGCGCCCTGCGCGATGAGGTCGAAGCGGGCCTCCATCTGGGCGTTGCCCTCGATGTTCAGCTCGCCGTCCGCGGTGTAGTAGCCCTCCTCGAGCTGGTTGACCATGGCGTTCCAGACGAAGCCGGAGTGGTCGTACCAGGCCTTGCCGGTCGCCGCGTGGTACTGGCGGCCGAGCTCGAAGAAGCGCTCCCAACTGGCATCGGCTCCGCCGAAGAGCTCGGCGACCGCGGCGCGGTCGGTCGGCAGGCCGGCCGCGGCGAACGCCGGGCCGTTGAAGCACAGGCCCTCGGGGCCGACGTCCATGCCGTAGCCGATCACGCGACCCTCGGGGTCGGTCGCCTGCTCGTACTTCCAGTCGATCCAGTCCGACTTGCGGTCCTCGATGCCGTGGTCGCGCAGGTCGACGAACTGGTCGGAGACCTCCATGATCTTGCCGAGCCAGCCCTCCTCGATGGCGACGACATCCGAGAGACCCGAGCCGGCGGCGATCTTGGTGAAGGCGTCGGTGCGGGCATTGCCGCCGGTGTCGATGTTGGTGGCTTCGATCTTGATGCCCGGGTTGGCCTTCTCGTACTCCTTGTAGAGCTCCTCGTAGCCCATGGTGCCGAAGGTCGTCACCGTGAGGGTGACGTCGCCGTCACCTCCTCCGGAGCCGCCGGATGAACATCCGGTGGCGAGGAGGGCGAGGGTTGCGGCGCCGGCGACGGCCGCTGCTGTGGTGCGTCGTGAAATTCTCACGGTCACTCCTTTGTGTGCGTGGATGAGGCAGGAGTGGGAGCGCCTCGCAACTTTCGTGGGAGCGCTCTCACGATGCGGATGACGCTAGAGCGGTGCAAGGCGGCTGTCAACGACAGAATCCGTCCACGCACGAAGAAGGGCCGGTCAGGGGCCAGAAAAATCATGGGAGCGCTCTCACGGCACTCGGCGTGTCGCCTCGCGCTCCCCTCACCTGTGTTACGCCGGCGACGTGGCGTCCACCTCGTCGAGACGCGTCCGCAGCTCCTCGGGCAGCTCCAGTCGCACCGCTTCGAGCGCGCTCTCGAGCTGTTCGGGTTTGCTGCCTCCGAGGATGGGGGTGATCGACGGGCGGCCGCCGACGAGCCAGGCGAGCACGACCTGCCCGCGGCTCGCGCCGAGCTCGCGAGCGACCTCGTCGAGCACCTCGAGCCGGCGCCGATTGCCCGGGTGGTCGTACGCCTCCGGGATCGGCTTGGCGGGGTTGTCGTACGCGCCGCTCAGCAGCGGCGTGTACGCCCAGATGTCGAGTTTCTCGGTCGCGGCGAGGTCGACCAGCTCGTCGTCGAGCATGCCGAAGCGGTGGTTCTGCCCCGGCGGCAGCACGCCGGGTCGGGGGCGCAGGTACGACCGACTGTGCTGCAGCGCGTCGACCGGGCGCAGGCCCCGCTCCAGCGCGTGCCGACGCGCCCTCTCGACCCGCCACGCCGGGTGGTTCGAGGTTCCGACGCGCTTGGTGAGCCCGTCGGAGACGAGGGCACCGAAGGCCTCCGCGGTCTGCTCGATCGGCACGGTGCGGTCCTCCATGTGCGCCCACAGCAGATCGACCCGCTCGATGCCGAGGCGCCGCAGGCTGCCTTCCGCGGCGGTCCGCACGGCGGTGGGCGAGAGGCCTTCGCGCGACGCCGGCCAGTCATCCTTGTCCCGCGGTTCCGCGCCGACCTTCGTGCTGATCTTCACCCGGGCTCGCGCGTCCGGCCGGGCCTTCAGCCAGCGGCCCAAGAGGCGCTCGCTGTCCCCGCCGTAGCCGGATTCGCTCGCCCAGAACGCGTAGCAGTCCGCAGTGTCGATCCACTCGCCGCCCGCCTCGACGAACCGGTCGAGGAGTGCGAACGACGTCCTCTCGTCGATGGTGATCCCGAACATCATGGCGCCGAGCGCCAGCCGAATTCCCGTCATGACCCCATGCTCCAAGCTGGAGCGCGCTCCAGCGCAAGGGCATGATCGTGGTCATGCAGACCTTCACCCCGGCGGAGGCAGCCGAGCGCACCGGATTCAGCCTCGACACATTGCGTTACTACGAGAAGGCGGGGCTGCTCGGCCGCATCCGCCGGGGCGCCGGCGGTCGTCGCGCCTACACCGAGAGCGACATCGAATGGCTCGGGCTCATCCGCTGCCTGCGTGACACCGGCATGCCGATCGCGCAGCTGAAGAGCTACGCGCAACTCGCGACCGACGACTCGACGATGGACGAGCGTCTCGCCCTGCTCGAGCAGCACGATCGGGAGGTGCAGGCGTCGATCGACGCCCTCCTCGCTCAGCAGCGGCGCCTGCGCGAGAAGATCGCCTGGTACCACTCCGAGGGGGCGTCCGCCGAACGGCACCTCGCGCGCTCGATGCTCGCCTGACTGCTAGAGCGCGATGTCCTTCGGCACGTAGACGAACGCATCCCGGCCCGACTCGAGGCGGACGCCGATGCGGCGGTAGGCGACCCGTTCGTAGTGGTCGGCGGCCGCGAGCTGCGACTGGTCGAGTTCGAGCACCGCACCGTCGACGCGATCGGAGGGCCGTCCCGTGTGCTCGAGTCCGGGATGCACGTCGCTCCCGCTCGCCGCGATGACGTCGGGATCGGTGATCCGCACCTCCCCGAGCCGATAGCCGGCGAGCGTGTCGGGCTGCGTCGGCACGACCCGGCCGAACAGCGCGAGTTGCACGCGCTCGAGTCGGAGGGTGCCGAACGAGAACACGAGGGCGCTCATGGGTCCACTCTAGGAGCCGGACGGTTGGCGTCCCGCGCCTTGGGGTAGACAGACCGTCCTGTCCCATCACTGGGGTCTTGGGGGGACAAATCGTCCCGCCCTACTGTCGAGTCAAGCCGGGAGGCGGCGCTCACTAGGCCGCCGGGGATCCGACCCGGCAAAGGGGACCGGTCGCATCCGTGCACAGGGCTTTCTGGCGGATCCCGCCCTCTCTCTCGTCCACGGATCGCAGCAGTACGGCCCACAGCAGTGCGCCGTGCGGATCCCTTTCATCGCTTGGAAAAATCATGTCTTCCACCGTCACCTCCACCCGTCCCGCCCGCAGCCGCAAGGTGCGCGCCATCCTCGCCGGAGGCGTCGTGCTCGGCGTCGGCGCGGCCGTCACGCTCGCCGCCTGGTCTGACTCCGAGTTCGCCACCGGACTGTTCAGCGCCGGCTCCTTCAACCTCGAGGGCAGCGCGAACGGGACCGCCTACGACGAGCACCCGGCCGCAGACGCCCCCGCGTCGCTCGCCTTCTCGCTTCCGCTGGCGCAGAACCTCGCGCCGGAGGAGACGGTCTACGCCCCCTTCGCCGTGCGTCTCGACGACACCACGACCTCGCCCGCCGACGTCGCTCTGACAGTCGCCGGCACGACCGGTGTCGTCGCGGGCCTCACGTACGAGCTCATCGCGACGTCGAGCTTCGGCTGCGACGCCACCACCACGGGCACGACGATCGTGCCGTCGGGCACGGCGCTCACCGCGGGCACCGGGTCGTTCGACCTCGCCGCCGGAACCGCCGGCGCCGCCGGAGCCCCGGTGAACCTGTGCTTCGCCGTCAGCGCCGACTCCAGTCTCGCGCAGGGCCAGTCGGGCGCCGTCACCTGGCAGTTCGCCGCCACCTCGGCGAACTGATGACGAACGCGGCCACGCCGCGTCGACGGGACATCCGACGGCGACGGCGCTTCCGACGCGCCCGTGCGCTGCTCGCGGGGGCCCTCGTGCTCGGCGGGGGAGCGGCGACGACGCTCGCCGCGTGGACCGACGGCGAGTTCGCCGCCGGTGCGGTCGCCGCGAGTGTCTTCGCCACGGAGTCACGCGGCTCGGGAGACTCGGGGTACCGCCCCAACGACACCGCGCCCGGCGCCGTGCTGACCTTCACCTCGGGGAGCGCCATGTCGCCGAGCAGCTCGCACTACGCGTGGCTCAACGTGCGGACGACCACCGGGTCGACCGTCGCCGGCACGACGGCGCTCGCCGGCCTGACGACGGCCGCCGCGGCGAGCGGCGACCTGCGACCGGTGCTCGAGTACCGGATGGTGCGAGGCGCCTCGGCGACCGCGGCATGCGACAGCACCGCCTTCACCGCCTCCGCCACCTACCTCGTGGGCGGCGCGGCGGCTTACGCCTCCGTCTCGAGCGCCGTGCCCTCGACCCGTGTGCCCACGACGCTCGGCGCCCACGGTGCGGGGGAAGCCCGCTTCTGCGTCGACATCCGCATCCAGAGCACGGCCGCCAGCACCTACCAGGGCACCGGCGCGACGTTGACCTGGCGTTTCGACTCCATCTCGGCGGCGTGACCATGGTCCGCCCCGCGCGCCGCACCCTCTCGACCGTCGGCGAGATCGCCCTCACTGCGCTCGCCGCGGGCGGGGCCCTCTGTCTGCTGCTCGTGGTGCTCGCCGTGGCGTTCCATGTCACTCTCATCATGTTCAAGACCGGCTCGATGTCGCCGACCATCCCCGCCGGCTCGCTCGCGGTCGTCCGTGAGATCCCGGCGAACGAGGTGCGGGTCGGCGACGTCGTGACCGTCGACAGGGCCGGAGCGCTGCCGGTCACCCACCGGGTGACCTCGGTGCAGCCGGCGGCGGGTGGGCAGCGCATCATCACGATGAAGGGCGACGCGAACCGGGATCCCGATCCGTTGCCCTACACGGTCGAGCGGGTGCGGCTCGTCATCGCGCACGTGCCGGAGCTCGCGCGCGTCGTCGGCTGGTTCTCCGACGCCCGGGTGATGGGAGGGATCGCCGTCGTCGCGGCGGGCATCGTCACGTGGGCGTTCTGGCCGCGGGAGTCGACCGAGGTCCACGGACCGCGCCACCGGGCGCCCCGCGCGCCGCGCGGATCGCGCGTCGCGCGGTCGATGGCGATCGTGCTCGTCGGTGGCGGAGTGCTCGCCGGCACGGCCCTGCCCGCACAATCCGCACGCGCGGTGGAGACGGAGATGGTCGAGCACGTCGTCGAGGGCGAACATGTGACGCTCGTGAGCGTCGGCGATGCGGCGCGGAATCGACGGATGACTCCCGGAGGATCCGCGGTGTGGCAGGTGGGCGCGCTCGCCCAGGCGGAGGAACGTGGCGAGGTCGCGCTCTCGATCAGCGGCATCGGGGATCCCGGCGCGGGGTTCGAGATCGCCGTCACGGCGTGCAGCGAGCGCTGGCGCGACGATGCCTGCGCTGGCAGCGCGACCGAACTCCTGTCGCGCCGCTCCGCGCCCGTCGGCGACGACACCATCGCGTTGCAGCGCATCCGGACCGACGAGCAGAGCTGGTTGCGCATCGCGGTGCACCGCCGCGCGGACGCCGCCGCGGCGGGCCGACTCGAGTTGCGACTGCAGGCGGATGGATTCGGCGACGTCGTGGTCGTCGGCAGCGACGTCGACGCCCCGCTCGCCACCACCGGCGCGAACGTCGCCGGACCGATCGCCGTGGCACTGCTCGCGGTCGGCACCGGATTGCTGGCTGCACGACTCGGCCGTCGGCTCCCGCGGTCGGCGGTCGCGCGATGATCGGGCGGCGTGGTCGCGTGGCCGCACTGGTGCTCGGCGCCGCTCTCACAGCGACCCTCGTCACCGCGACGCCCGCGTCCGCGAGTTGGAGCGACCCCGAGCACGCCGGCGGCACGGTCGCCGCGGGCCGGGTGCTGCCGCCGGGAGGATTCACCTGCACGGTCGGCAATTTCCTCGTCGGCGGACTGCTCCAGCAGGCCATCCGTTTCAGCTGGACCGCACCGCCCGCCACGAGCCTCAAGCCGAACCGATTCAGCGTGACGCTGAGCTACGCCGGGGGACTCAACCCGCCGACCGGCACCTACTCGGCGAGCGGCACGGCCACCGAGCTGTTCGTGCCGACGAACACGGTCATCGGCATCGGCAGCAGCACGGCGCGCATCAGCTCGCACCTCGGCACCTGGTCCTCGTCGCCGGCGGCGCAGACCCGCACCGTCTCGGTGACGAACGTACTGCTCGGCGTGCTCGTAGACTGTTCCTGATCCCGAGCGTCCCGGGCGGATGCACGCATGACGAAGGCCCGGCGACGCGGAGTCGCCGGGCCTTCGGCTGTCAGCGGCGTGAGGCCGTGGGGATCGAACCCGTCGCCGTGCCCGGTTCATGCAGGGCGCCCATCGCATCCGCCGCGCGCTGAGCCTGCAGCTGGGTGTCGAGCTGGGCGTCGGCGTCGGCCGCGTCGGCGGCGTGCGCCTCCTGCAGTGCCGACTTCTCGCGCAGCGGCGTCGCCTTGAGGAAGAAGCTCAGCGCGAACGCGATCGCGACGACCGCGAAGCTCACCCAGAAGACGGTGACGGTGGCCTGCCCGAAGCCGTCGAGGAACGGTGCCGACAGGCGGTCGTCGGCGGCGTTGAGGAACGACGTGTCGCCGTTGAGCGCATCCGCGAGCTTGCCCTGATCCTTGCTCGTCAGCAGCTCGACGATGCGGGCGTTGTCCGGATCCGCCACGACCTGGGGATCCTGCAGCGCGGCGGCCAGCTCGCGCTGGTGCGCGCTGTTCTCGAAGGCGGCCTTGAGCGTGTCGGGGATGCGGCTGAACAGCACCGAGAAGATGACCGCCGTGCCGAGGGTGCCGCCGATCTGACGGAAGAACGTCGCCGCGGAGGTCGCCACACCCATGTCGCGCGGACCCACCGCGTTCTGGCTCGCGATCGTGAGCGTCTGCATCAGTTGGCCGAGTCCGAGACCCGCCAGCAGCATCCCGCCCATGAGGAACCAGACCGGCTTGTCGTAGCTCGAGAAGGTGAGGTACAGGAAGCCGGCGGCGAGCAGGAACGTGCCGATGATCGGGAACATGCGGTAGCGCCCCGTGCGCGCGATGATCTGGCCGCTCGCGATCGACGAGATCATGAGGCCGAGGATCATCGGCAGCATGAGCAGTCCGCTCTCGGTGGGGCTCACGCCGTTGACGAGCTGCAGGTACAGCGGGATGGTCATCATCGCGCCGAACATGCCGAAGCCGACGAGCACGCCGAGCACGGTGGCCATCGAGAAGGTCGACGAGCGGAACAGCTTGAGCGGGATGAGCGCGTCATCGCCCATGAGCCGCTCGACCCACACGAACGAGACGATGCCGATCGCGCCGACGATGTAGCAGGCCCACGCGCCGGGGGAGGACCAGCCCCACTCGCGACCCTGTTCGGCGATGAGGATGAGCGGAACGACCGCGAGCACGACGGTGAGGGCGCCCCACCAGTCGATGCGTGCGGATCGCGGCGTGTGCGGCAGGTGCAGGAACGCCATGACGATGGCGAGGGCGATGATGCCGATCGGGATGTTGATCAGGAACACCCAGCGCCATCCGGTGACGCCGAAGATCTGGTCGACGCCGGCGAGCAGGCCGCCGATGAGCGGACCGAGCACACTCGAAATGCCGAACACGGCGAGGAAGTAGCCCTGGTACTTCGCGCGTTCACGCGGGGCGAGGATGTCGCCCATGACGGCGAGGGGGAGGGCCATCAGCCCGCCCGCACCGAGGCCCTGCACCGCGCGGTATGCGGCGAGCTCGTACATCGAGTTCGCCATGCCGCTGAGGAGTGACCCGATGAGGAAGATGACGATCGCGATGATGAACAGCGGGCGTCGGCCGAAGATGTCGCTGAGCTTGCCGTAGATCGGCGTCGCGACCGTCGAGACGATGAGGAATGCGGTCGTGACCCATGCCTGCAGGCTCAACCCGTCGAGGTCGTCGGCGATCGTCTTCATCGAGGTTCCGACGACGGTCTGGTTGAGGGCGGAGAGGAACATGGCCGCCATCAGGCCGAAGATCACGTAAAGGATCTGCTTGTGGGTCATCACGCCACCGGCGTCGGCGATGGCCTGGGCGCGGTCCTTCGATGAGATCCGGGGGGTTGTGCGACGCGGCATGGGTCCTTCTGGGGGAGTTAAACGACAGCAGCCGTCGGCGACACCGACGGCGGTAAACTTGCGCAGACTGCAAAGTTACACGCCGAGCAGCTTTCGGGCAAGTGGTTCACGGCGGACGTTAGGCTCGATCGATGCTCGCCCGACCCCTCGCTGTCGCCCTCGCCGCCGTCACCCTGCTTCTCGCCGGTTGCGTCGGAACGCCGGACCCGGAGCCGACCGAGCCGCCCACCGCATCCGCCACTCCGACCGAGAGCGCGACCCCCACGCCCACGCCGACGCCCACTCCCACCTTCGACAGTTCCGCGCAGTCGATCGACGACCCGAACAGCACGTGGGTCGTCGTCAACAAGCTGCGCCCGCTGAACCCGGCCGACTACACGCCCGGGGACCTCGTCGACGTGCCGGTGCCGTTCGCGAACCCGCCCCAATTGCGGCGGGAGGCCTCGGATGCGGTCGTGGCGATGTTCGCGACCGCGAGCGCCGAAGCGGGGCTGCAGATGCAGTCGCAGAGCGCCTATCGCAGCTACCCGACCCAGGTGACGGTCTACAACCGCTACGTCAGCGAGCGCGGACAGGCCGGAGCCGACCTCACGAGCGCCCGGCCCGGGCACAGCGAGCACCAGACCGGCCTGTCGATCGACATCTCGTCCGTGCCGGCGAACTGCTCGCTCGCCGCGTGCTTCGGAGAGACGCCGCACGGGCAGTGGCTCGCCGCGAACGCGTACCGCTTCGGCTTCATCCTGCGCTACCCGGCCGACAAGACACCCGTCACCGGGTACGAGTACGAGCCGTGGCACTTCCGGTACGTGGGCGTGCCGCTCGCGACCGAGATGCACACCAAGGGCATCACGACGCTCGAGGAGTTCTTCGGGCTGCCGCCCGCCCCCGGCTACGCCGGCTGACGGTCGCCCGCCTCCGACTCGCGCCCTGCGGCCGCCGAAGTCGCACTCCGGCACAGTACGGACACGTGTGCACCGTGCGGAAGTGCGACTTCAGGGTCCGCGCGAGCGTTTCCCGCAGCGGGGACCCGCGGGGAGGTGCGGGTCAGGCGCCGAGGGCGGCGTCGACGATCGCGCGGGCTTCCGCCTGCACCTCCCGCAGGTGCTCGGAGCCGCGGAACGACTCGGCGTAGATCTTGTACACGTCCTCGGTGCCGCTCGGGCGGGCCGCGAACCACGCGTGCTCCGTGACGACCTTCACCCCGCCGACCGCGGCGCCGTTGCCGGGCGCTTCGCTCAGCCGCGCGGTGATCGGGTCTCCGGCGAGGGTCTCCGCGGTGATGGCGGAGCCGTCGAGCTTGCCGAGCCGCGCCTTCTGCTCCTTGCTCGCCGCCGCATCCACCCGCTCGTACGCGGACGCACCGAAGCGCTCGGTGAGCTCGGCGTACAGCTGCGACGGCGTCTTGCCCGTGACGGCGACGATCTCCGCGGCGAGAAGGGCGAGCAGGATGCCGTCCTTGTCGGTCGTCCACACGGTGCCGTCTTTGCGCAGGAAGCTCGCGCCGGCGCTCTCCTCGCCGCCGAACGCGACCGACCCGTCGATGAGGCCGGGCACGAACCACTTGAATCCGACCGGCACCTCCCACAACCGGCGGCCGAGCGATTCGGCGACGCGGTCGATCATCGTGCTCGACACGAGCGTCTTGCCGATCGCCGCATCCTGACGCCACTCCGGCCGGTGCGTGTAGAGGTACTCGATCGCGACCGCGAGGTAGTGGTTCGGGTTCATGAGGCCGCCGTCGGGTGTGACGATGCCGTGACGGTCGGCGTCGGCGTCGTTGCCGGTGAGGATGTCGAAGTCGTGCCGGTGCGCGAGCACCGACGCCATCGCGGAGGACGACGACGGGTCCATGCGGATCTTGCCGTCCCAGTCGAGCGTCATGAAACGCCAGGTGGGATCGACCGTCGGGTTCACGACGGTGAGGTCGAGCCCGTACTTCTCGGCGATGAGCTTCCAGTACCCGACGCTCGCGCCGCCGAGCGGGTCGGCGCCGATCCGCACGCCGGCACGCTTGATCGCGTCGATGTCGATGATGTTCTCGAGGTCGGCGACGTAGTGCTCGCGGAAGTCGTAGGTGTCGACGCCGCTCGGTTCCGCCATCTTCACGTCGCGGTTGCCGTCGGCGATGAGCTCGTTGGCTCGGTTCGCGATCCACGATGTGGCGTCGGAGTCGGCCGGTCCGCCGTGCGGCGGGTTGTACTTGAAGCCGCCGTCGCGGGGCGGATTGTGGCTCGGGGTGATGACGATGCCGTCGGCCTGGTCGTCGTGCCCCTCCCTGTTGTAACGCAGGATGGCGTGACTGAGCGCCGGTGTCGGCACGTAGTCCTCGTACGCGTCGACGAGGGCGTGCACGCCGTTCGCCTCGAGCACCTCGAGCGCCGTCGTCTCGGCGGGACGGCTGAGGGCGTGCGTGTCCCGACCGACGAAGAGCGGACCGGTGATGCCCTGGCTCGCCCGGTACTCGACGATCGCCTGCGTGATGGCGGCGATGTGCGTCTCGTTGAAGGCGGTGTCGAGCGAGGAACCACGGTGCCCGCTCGTGCCGAACACCACCCGCTGAGCCGGGTCGGAGACGTCGGGCACTCCCGCGTAGTACGCGGCGATGAGTGCCTCCACGTCGACGAGGTCGGATTCGGTGGCCGGTGTTCCCGCTCGGTCGCTCATGCGGCAAGTCTGGCACCGCGCACGGCCCGTTCTCCACGGGCTTTCAGCTTCCCGGATGACGAGGGAACGGCGTGCGCCGCTAGGCTCGCAGCCATGCCCGATCCCGCCTCGACCGAGCGCTACAGCTACCTCGGACCGGCCGGCACCTTCACGTGGGCCGCGCTCACGCGAGTGCCCGAAGCCCAGGGCAAGGAGTGGGTGTCGGTCAACAACGTGGGGGAGGCCCTGCACGACGTCGTCTCCGGCCGCAGCGTCGGCGCGGTCATCGCGATCGAGAACAGCGTCGAGGGCGGCGTGAGCGCCACCCAGGACGCCCTCGCGAGCATCCCTGACCTGCGCATCACGGGGGAGTACCTCGTGCCGGTCGACTTCGTACTCGTCGCCCGCCCGGGCACGGCGCTCGCGGATGTGCGGGTCGTGAGCGCGCATCCGGTCGCCTACGCCCAGTGCCGGGGTTGGCTCGAGCGCACCATCCCGGCGCACGCCCACGTTCCGGCGAGCTCGAACGTCGCGGCCGCGCACGACCTGCTCGACGGGGCGATCGCCGACGCCGCGATCGCGCCGCCGACCATCCGCGAGCAGGTCGACGTGGAGGTGCTCGCCGAGCACATCGTCGACAACCCGCACGCCGTCACCCGCTTCGTGCTCGTCGGCCGCGCCGGCCGGCTGCCCGAGCGCACCGGAGCGGACAAGACGAGCCTGATCGTCGAGCTGCCCCACGAGGAGCCCGGCGCGCTGTTGGAGATGCTCGAGCAGTTCGCCACGCGCGGCGTCAACATGAACCGCCTGCACTCCCGGCCCATCGGCGACGCGCTCGGCCGGTACCGGTTCGTCATCGACATCGACGGTCACGTGCAGGACGAGCGTGTCGCCGACGCGCTGCTCGGGCTCAAGCGGTTCAGCCCGAAGGTGATCTTCCTCGGGTCCTACCCGCGGGCCGACCGGCAGGCCGTCGAGGTCACCTCGCGGTACGACGACGACGTGTTCATCGACGCCCGCGACTGGCTGCGCGGGCTGCTGAGCGGCGAGCCGGAGTAGCAGCGGAGCAGCGGCGCCTACTGCGGCACGTCCACCGAGTGCCGGGCTGCGCCGACCTCCTGGTCGGAGTCGATCTCCTCGTCCTGCGGGATCCGCACGACGAGTGCGCCCGGGTCGATGTAGGTGCGGATGGCGGTCGCCTTGCCGAAGGCGTCGCCGTCGAGTTCGTACTCCTCCGGCTCGGAGAACCGCATCACGAGCTGGCGCCCCTTCATGTAGCGCAGGGCGCGCACCTCCTTGCTCGTGCCCATGAGGCGTCGGCCGACCTCGGTGCGGCGCAGCACGCCGTTCTCCCAGGCGATCTTCACCCAGATCTGGAACCAGCCGAAGAGCCCCTTCGGGCGCAACGCGACGATGTCGAACAGTCCGTCGTCGACGGCGGCCTCGGGCAGCAGCAGGATGTTGGCCGGCAGCGATCCGCAGTTGCCGATCAGGATGGTGTGGGCGGCCATGCCGCGGGTCGGCTCGTTGTCGAGGCGATAGCGCATCCGGAGCCGGGATCCTCCCTTGAGGGAACGCGCGATCGCGTCGACGTAGGCGAGCCAGCCCACCTTTTTCTTGAGTTCCTCGTTGGTGTTGACGATCATCTGGGCGTCGAGCCCGAGTCCGGCCATCACGAGGAACGCGTTGCGCGAGAGGCTGCCGTCCTCCATGCGCGCCTCGAACACGCCGAGGTCGATGCTCCGGTCCTTGCCCGTGAAGGCGACCTCGATCGAGCCCGGCTGGTCGTCGAGGGTGAGGTCGAGGTTGCGGGCGAGCAGGTTGCCCGTGCCCGACGGGAGCAGCGCGATCGGTACTCCCGTGCCGCGCAGCTGTTCGGCGACCGCACGCACCGTGCCGTCGCCGCCGGCAGCCATGACGACCGCGGCACCCTGCTCGAGCGCCTTCTTCGTGACCTCGCCGCCCGGGTCTTCGACGCTCGTCTCGAACCACAGCGTCTCGCCCCACCCGGCGCGCTGCTGCGCGTCGGCGACGGTCGCGCGCAAGTCGTCGACGTCGACCTTCACCGGGTTGTACACGACCGCGGCGACGCTCGGGTTCGCGGGGCGGGTGGCCGTCTCGGGTGCCGTCATGGCACCAACGTATGTCACCCGCCCGTGAAGGAAGGGGGTGTCCGGGCGCATTCCCGGGCGGCGCCGCGGCGATCGATAGGCTGAGCGGGTGATCGATCCGCAGCTCCTCCGCGAGAATCCCGACCGAATCCGTGCGTCGCAGGAGCTGCGCGGCGGCTCGTCGTCCGCGGTCGACGAGGCGATCCGAGCGGATGCGGAACGCCGCGCCGCGATCGGCGAGTTCGAGGCGCTGCGCGCCGAGCAGAACGCGTTCGGCAAGAGGGTCGCGAGTGCCCCGAAGGACGAGAAGGCGGCCCTCGTCGCCCAGGTGCAGGAACTCGCCGCGCGGGTGAAGGCGGCGAGCCAGCGTGCGAGCGAAGCGGAGGGCGAGTTCACCCGCATCGTGGGCCGCATCCCGAACCTCGTGCTCGACGGGGTGCCTGCGGGCGGGGAGGACGACTTCGTCACCCTCCGCGAGGTCGGCGAGCGGCCCGTGTTCGACTTCGAGCCGCTCGACCACCTGGCGCTCGGCGAGAAGCTCGACGCGATCGACATGGCCCGCGGGGCGAAGGTCTCCGGCGCGCGGTTCTACTACCTCAAGGGCATCGGCGCGCGGCTCGAACTCGCCCTCATGCAGCTCGCCCTCGACCGGGCGCTCGCGGCCGGGTTCGTGCCGCTCATCACGCCCACTCTGGTGAAGCCCGAGATCATGCAGGGCACCGGATTCCTCGGCGAGCACGCCGACGAGGTGTACCACCTGCCCGACGACGACCTCTACCTCACCGGCACGAGCGAGGTCGCGCTCGCCGGCTACCACGCCGACGAGATCCTCGACCTGTCGGACGGGCCGCTGCGCTACGCCGGATGGTCGACGTGCTACCGCCGCGAGGCCGGAAGCCACGGCAAGGACACCCGCGGGATCATCCGCGTGCACCAGTTCAACAAGCTCGAGATGTTCAGCTACGTCGACCCGGCCGACGCCGAGGCGGAGCACGAGCGCCTGCTGGCCCTGCAGGAGGAGATGCTGCAGTCCCTTGGGCTCGCGTACCGCGTGATCGACACGGCGGCGGGCGACCTCGGCACGAGCGCGGCGCGCAAGTTCGACGTGGAGGCGTGGGTGCCGACGCAGGACGCGTACCGCGAACTCACGAGCACGAGCAACTGCACCACCTTCCAGGCGCGACGGCTCGACATCCGTTCCCGAACCGAGAGCGGCAAGACGGCTCCGGTCGCGACCCTCAACGGCACGCTCGCGACCACTCGGTGGATCGTCGCGCTGCTCGAGACCCATCAGCGTGCCGACGGCTCGGTCGCGGTACCCGAGGCGTTGCGCCCGTACCTGGGCGGCCTCGAGGTGCTGGAGCCGGTGCGATGACGGACCGCTGGCTCGTGGCCCTCGACATCGACGGCACCGTGCTGCAGGAAGACGGCACGATGTCGGATGCGGTGATCGAGCAGGTGCAGCGCGTCGCCGACCTGGGGCACGAGGTCATGCTCGCCACGGGGAGGTCGGTGTCGATGACCCTGCCCATCCTCGACCGGCTCGGCATCTCGCCCGAGTACGTCGTGTGCGCGAACGGCGCCATCACGCTGCGCCGCGACGGCGACGCTCCGGTCGGCTACCGGCGCGAGTTCGTCGAGACCTTCGATCCCGCCGAGGTGCTGACGACCATCCGCGGGCATCTCTCCGAGGCGCGGTTCGCGGTCGAGGACGCGGAGGGCCACTACCGCTACTCGGGCGGCGCGTTCCCCGACGGGGCGCTCTCGACCACGAGCGAGCACGTCGAGTTCGAGGAGCTGCTCGATCTCGAGGCCACGCGTGTCGTCGTCATCTCGCCGGAGCACGACATGGAGGAGTTCCTCGGCGTCGTCGAGCGGATGGGGTTGCACCGGGTCAGCTACAACGTCGGCTGGACGGCTTGGCTCGACATCGCCCCCGACGGCGTGAACAAGGCGACCGCGCTCGAGCGGGTGCGGCAGCGCCTCGACGTGCCGAGGGAGCGGGTGCTCGCGATGGGCGACGGACGCAACGACATCGACATGCTCGAGTGGGCCTCCGAGCATGGGCGCGGGGTGGCGATGGGACAGGCGCCCGACGACGTCGCCGCGGCCGCGTCCGAGCGCACCGGCACCGACCTCGACGACGGCGTCGCCGCGGTCCTCGCGGACTTCTGATCCGCCGACCAGGGCGACGGCAGGTGCGCCCGGTACACTCGTGTCCTCCCCCGACCCGAGCCGCAGGAGCCGAGTGAGCCAGCCCGACACCGCCGCGCCGACCCGTCGTCGCGGTCCGCGCGCGTTCGCGCGTCACGGACGGCTGCCTGCCCGCAGCACCCCGCGCAGCGTGCTCGCCTTCATCGCCGCGGCCCTCGCGGTCGTGCTCGTCGGGGTCGGTTCCGTCGCTGCGATCGGCGTGTGGCAGTTCACGAGCAGCATCGAGACGTTCGACATCGGCGGCGACGGCGAGGCCGTCGCCGCCCCGCCGTCGATCGGGGCGTACCCGGGCGGCTTCAACATCCTCATCGTCGGGGCCGACAACGACCCCGACCAGCAGAGCGAGGCGTTCGGTGAGCGCGACGCGACGCTCAACGACGTCAACATGCTGCTGCACGTCTCGGCCGACCACAGCCGGGCGACGGCCGTGAGCATCCCGCGCGACCTCATCGTGCCCGTGCCCTCGTGCGACGACCCGGAGGGCGGCGGTCCGAAGTCGCCCATGTCGGCGCAGCCGATGAACTCGGTGCTCGCCCACGGCGGCATGCCGTGCGTCGTGAAGACGGTCGAGGAGCTCTCGGGCCTCGAGATCCAGTTCGCCGGCCTCATCACCTTCAACGGCGTCATCCAGCTCTCCTCCGCGATCGGCGGCGTGCCGATCTGCACGACGGGTCCGATCGTCGACCCGCACACCGGCATCAACCTGCCGGAAGCGGGCACCTACACGCTCGCCGGCGCCGAGGCGCTCGCCTTCCTGCGCACCCGCCACGGCATCGGCGACGAGAGCGACCTGGGCCGCATCAACGCGCAGCAGATGTTCCTCTCCTCCCTCGTGCGCACCCTCAAGAGCGGCGAGACGCTCGGCAACCCGCAGAAGGTGCTCGGCCTCGCCATCGCCGCCCGCGACACCATGAAGCTGTCCCAGAGCCTCGCCAACATCGACACGATGCTCTCGATGGCGGCCGCGCTCAAGGACATCCCGCTCGAGACCGTCGCCTTCGTGCAGTACCCCAACCAGTACGGGTCCGGCGACGAGGCGGGGCGGGTGTTCCCGGTGCGCGACACGGCGGAGCAGCTGTTCTCCGCCCTGCAGGAGGACCGTCCGTTCGCGCTCGGCGACCAGTCCGAGCGGGTCGGCGTGGTCGAGGACCCGAACGCGGCGCCCCCCGCCCCGAGTACTCCGGTCGAGACCCCGGCGGCTCCGGACCCCTCCGCGAGCGCCCCGGCGGAGACGCCGGCCGGCCCGGAGGTCATCGAGGGGCTCGAGGGTCAGACGGCCGCGACGCCCACCTGCGCCGTCGCCGCCGACTGACGCCCCGCGCTACACTCGGGCTGTCTCCGGGAGGGCTGTCCGAGCGGCCGATGGAGCTGGTCTTGAAAACCAGTGGGCAGAAATGTCTCGTGGGTTCGAATCCCACGCCCTCCGCCACGATCCGCGTCACCCTTGTTCGACTCCCACAACCGCGTGGGGCTCGACGCGGAGGTCTCCGACAGCGCGATAGCGCGGTCCGGCGGTCAGGCTGGGGGGATGACCGACGTTTCCGCCACCGACATCGCCGCCGAACTCCGCCGCGTGGAGAAGTACTGGACGCCGAGGGTGATCGGCCGGGTCAACGACCAGTACATCAAGGTCGCCAGACTCCTCGGCGAACTGGTCTGGCACGCCCACGAACACGAGGACGAGATGTTCCTCGTCGTCTCGGGCCGGCTCCGCATCCAACTGCCCGACGACCGCGAGGTCGTCCTCGGGCCCGGGCAGTTCCACGTCGTGCCGCGTGGGGTGCAGCACAACCCGATCGCCGACGAAGAGGTCGAGATCGTGCTGATCGAGACGGTGACCACCGCGCACACGGGGGACGTGACCGTCGACGGCACCGTGCCGATCGAGCAGCAGGTCGGCGACTTCAGCTGAGGTCGGGCGCCGCCCGTGACGGGGGCGGTGGGACCTCCGCCTCTGAGCGTATTGAGGAGCCATCGGCTACACTCGCTGGGTCCCGCGGCTGTGGCGCATCCCTCCGTCGCGAGCGGGATCGCCCTTCGCCGCCTCGAATCCCCCTCGACGGAAGGTCCCCGTCCGCATGAGCGATCTGCGCCCCCGCACCCGCGCGGCGCGACGTGCCGCCGAGCGGCGCGCCGGCATCGCGCGCCACGGACGGCTCCCGCGATCGCGCCCTTGGAAGTCGATCCTCGCCGTGCTCGCCACGTGTCTCGCGGTCGTCTCGGTGAGCGGCGCGAGCCTCGCCGCGATCGCGGTGCGCGGCATCACCGACAACATCGAGACCGTGCAGCTCATCGAGGAGACGCCCGGCCCTCCGCCCAACATCGCGGCGATGGACGGCGGATTCAACATCTTCATCGCGGGCAGCGACACCCGCAAGGATCAGGGATACGCCGGCGACACCGACACCGCGCTCAACGACGTGAACCTGCTGCTGCACGTGTCGCAGGATCACTCCAACGCCGTCGCCGTCAGCATTCCGCGCGACCTCGTCATCCCCTTCCCCGCCTGCCCGAAGGAGGACGGGAACGGCAGCTACTCCGCCGCATCCGGTCTCCCGATCAATTCCGCCCTGAGCCGTGGCGGCCTGCCGTGCGCCGTGCTCGCGGTCGAGGAGCTCACCGGACTCGACATCCAGTTCGCCGGCATGATCACGTTCCAGGGCGTCATCGAGATGTCGAACGCGGTCGGCGGAGTGCCGGTGTGCGTGAACGACGCCATCAGAGACCCGTACACCGGGCTCGACCTGCCCGAGGCGGGCACCTACAACCTCGCGGGCGCCGAGGCCCTCGCGTTCCTCCGGTCGCGGCACGGCGTGGGCGACGGCAGCGACCTGGGTCGCATCAGCTCGCAGCAGGTCTACCTCTCATCCCTTGTGCGCACCCTGAAGAGCGGTGAGACCCTCGGCGACCTGGGCAAGGTGTACGGGATCGCGAGCGCCGCCACCCGCAACATGACCCTGTCGTCGAGCCTCGGATCGCTCGACACGATGGCCGCGATCGCGATGGCACTCAAGGACATCCCGCTCGAGAAGGTGACCTTCGTGCAGTACCCGGGCACGACGGGCCTCGGCGGCATGTACGAGGGGAAGGTCGCGCCGATCACCGCGCAGGCCGACGCCCTGTTCGACTACATCCGCTCCGACCAGCCGTTCGCCCTCGACGAGAACGCGTTGCGCGCCGGTGCGGTGGCCGATCCGAACGCGCCGGTCACCGAGACACCGCCTCCCGCCGCCCCGACCGATCCCTCGGCTCCCGCCGATCCGTCCGCGCCCGCCGCGGATCCGAACGCTGCCGGCGTGCAGACGCTCAGCGGTGTGAAGGGTCAGACGGCGGCCGACTACACCTGCTCGCAAGCCAACTGATGCGCACGCTTCTCTCCTTCGCCGGAGGGAGCGGACACCTCGACCCCCTGCTGCCGGTCGCCCGCGCGCTCGCCGCCGCCGGGCACGAGGTCGCGGTGCGCGGGAGCGCCGAGCACGTCTTCCGCGCTCGTGAGAACGGCCTCGAGCCGCTTGTCGAGCCAGTCGATCCTCAGCCCGACCAGCCCATTCAGCCGCTCGTGCCGCTCGACCTCGACAACGAGTTCGCGGTCATCGCCGAGCACTTCGCGGGGAGCGCGGCGCTGCGTGCCGCGGAGGCGACCACGCGCGCCATCCGCGAGTGGCGTCCGGAGCTCGTCGTCTGCGACGAGCTGGACTTCGGGGCGATGACCGCCGCGGAGGCGGCGGGCGTCCCGTGCGCGGTCGTGCTCGTCATCGCATCGGGCGGGCTCGTGCGCCCGGGCGACGTCGCGGAGCCTTTGCGGCGCCTGCGCGCGAGGTTCGACCTGAGCGCGCGACGCGGCGTTCCGCCGGCCGATCTCGTGCTCTCGCCGTTCCCCCCGTCGTTCCGGTCGCCGGCGCTGCCGCTGCCGCCCGGTGCGACGTCGTTCGCGCGGCCGGTGCCGCCGCGGCGACCGCGCGGGCCGCGTCCTCTCGTCTACTTCACGCTCGGCACGGTCTTCAACCGGGAGTCCGGGGATCTCTTCGAGCGCGTGCTGGATGGCCTCGAGGCGCTCGATGTCGACGTCGTGACGACCACCGGCCGGGAGGTCGACCCCGCGCTCCTCGCACCACGCGCGCCGCGCATCCGCATCGAGCGTTTCGTGGATCACGACGAGATCTTGCCGCGAGCCGACGTCGTGGTCTGCCACGGCGGCTCCGGCACCGTGATCGGGGCGCTCGCGAGCGGCGTGCCGGTGCTCGTGCTGCCGATGGGTGCGGATCAGTCCCTCAATGCGGAGCGGGTGGCGGCGCTCGACGCGGGAGCCGCCCTCGATGCGCTGCACGCCCGTCCGAATCGGATCGCCGACGTCGTGGCCGGGCTGCTGGCCGACCCGCCCCGCGGGGCCGCGACCATCGCGAACGAGTACGACGGTCTGCCGCCCGTGGGGGCCGTCGTTCCGGCGCTCGTCGAGTTGGCGGGCCGCTCGTAGCAGCGCTCGCCTGTTCGGCGCGGTGACCCGTGGACGCCTCGAATCGGCATGTGACTTCTCCAACGTTGTACATTGCCTCTTGACACCCGATCGTGGGGTACAGAACCATGGGCGGTGACGGATTCACAACGTTGTAAATTTCCCTGCTGGGGCGTTGGCGGACCTGTCGGCGGCTCGCGGGCGCGTCAGCCCGCGAGAGGGATGCGCACGCTGGCGTGCGTCGAGACGAAAACAGGAGATCGAAGATGATCGATGAGCAGACGCGGCGCAGGCGCCGCGTGAGATCGCGCTCGTGGGCTGCGCTCACGACCGCCGCGGCGCTGACCGCCGGAGGGTTGCTGATGGCCCCCGCCGCGAGCGCCGCCGGCGAGGACTCGTGGTTGTCCTCGCCCGCGGAGGGCCTGCACCGGTTCACGGTGCCGGCGAGCGCTGTGCAAGCCGCCGTCGGCACCACGCCCGCGGCCGTCGCCGTCGCCGTCGAGGGCAACTTCGGACCGGGCGGCACCTGGTCGCAGCTCAACCTCGGGCTCAACAACGGCAACTATTCGGCCACCCTCGGACCACTCGAGCCGGGCCTGTACTACTACCAGTTCGAGGCGACGATCGGCGGAACCGAGCAGCTCGTCGGGTTCCGCAACCCCGCGAGCCCCCAGGAGGTCACCTCGCAGCCCACCTGGAACACCTTCTTCGTGGACGGCGAGTCGGCCGACTGGCTCGCCGACGTACCGGCCGGCGGACAGCTCGAGACGATCTCGTACGACAGCACGGTGGCCGGCGCCGAACGATCGGCGCTCGTCTGGACCCCGCCGAGCTACGACGCCGACCGGGCCGAGCCGTATCCGGTGCTGTACCTGCTGCCGGATGCCGGACAGAGCCACCGTGAGTGGACTGAACTCGGCCGTGCCGCGCAGATCCTCGACAACCTCGCCGTGGAAGGCGAGATCGAGCCGATGGTCGTGGTGATGGGCGACGGCGACTCGAGCGACGCCCGCGCCGAAGTGCTCGACAACATCGTGCCCGCGGCCGAGGAGGCGTTCAACGTCTCCGCCGAGCCGACCGACCGGGCCATCGCCGGCATCGGCAGGGGAGCGTCGCAAGCCCTCAACCTGCTCGTCACCGATCCCGGCGAGTTCGCGCACGTCGGATCGTTCTCGGGCGGGCTCACGAGCAGCGTGAGCGCGGCCAAGGCGGCGCAGATCAACGCCGCGACCGACCTCGTGCGGCTCTACGTGGGCAACAGCACCGACCCGGCCTACAACCGCACGGCCGCCCTTCTCGACAAGTTCGACGCGGCGGGCGTGGAGTACCAGTTCGACGGCGTCAACCCCGACGCGGGAGGCATCTGGGAGAGCTGGCAGGAGAACCTGCACGACTTCGCGTCGCGCCTGTTCGGAGCCGACCAGGACGCCGGCCCGAGCGAGGGACACCTCGAGCTCGACGGGCCGCACTCGCTGCCCGCACCGGGCTTCACTCCCACCCCGTTCGTCGACGAGAACGGCATCGTCACCTTCGAGACCGGCACCGAGTACGCGAACGCCAAGAATGTCACCATCTGGGCCAACTGGGGTCCCTCGGGCAACTGGTTGCGCATCCCGATGGTGAAGCAGGGCGACCGGTGGCGTCTGACGCTCGGGCCGCTCGACGGCGGTTCGTACTACTACAAGTTCGTCGTCGACCGGGTCGACAAGAAGGACACGTCGAACCCGACCAAGGTGACCTCGGAGCCCAACTGGAGCACGTTCTTCGTGGCCGGCCCCGGCATCCGCGGCGAGTACACCGGGGACGTGCCGGCGGAGCAGCGCGGGGCCGTCTCGACGATGGCCTACACGAGCACCGCGGGGGAGCAGCAACGTTCCGCCCACGTCTGGACTCCGCCCGGATACGACGCCGAGCGGGCCGCGGCCTACCCGGTGTTCTACCTCCA
Organism: Diaminobutyricimonas aerilata; assembly: GCF_002797715.1. NCBI lineage: Bacteria > Bacillati > Actinomycetota > Actinomycetes > Micrococcales > Microbacteriaceae > Diaminobutyricimonas > Diaminobutyricimonas aerilata. The sequence continues at coordinate 324,310 of NZ_PGFF01000001.1, forward strand.
ACACGGCGGCGGGCAGACCTGGACCGACTGGATCGAGGTGGGCCGCGCGGCGCAGATCTTCGACAACCTGTACCGCAAGGGCGACATCGTGCCGATGGTCGTGGTGATGGGCAACGGCAACGGGGTCGACTTCCCCAAGGAACTGCTCGAGCGCATCGTCCCGGCCGCCGAGAACGCGTACCACGTGTCCTCCGACCCGGCGCAGCGCGCGCTCGCGGGCCTCTCGATGGGATCCGGCCAGGCGCTCAGCACGCTGTGGGCCCACCCCGGGAAGTTCGCGTACGTGTCCGGATTCTCCGCGTTCGGCGCACCGCCGGCGAACGCCGACATCGAGGCCATCAACGCGGGTACGAAGCTGCTGCGGATCTACTCCGGTGACCTGCAGGACTTCACCTACCAGCCCACCCTCTCGCTCATCGCGGCGATGGAGGAGCGCGGCGTGAACCACGAGTTCGCCCCGCTCATCCCGGGCCCGCACAGCTGGGACGTCTGGCAGAAGGCGCTCATCGACTTCGCGCCGCGGCTGTTCAAGGCGGACACGAGTGCGGGCATCCCGATCGAGGCGACGATCGCAGAGGGTGAGAACGGTGTGCTCGCCCTCACCGTGGCCGACTTCGGCGACGGAGTGACGCTGTCCGAACCCGAGAACGCCGGCGACCGCTTGCGCTTCACGGGCGCCCTGCCCGAGGTGACGGTCAGCGACTCGCGGACCGCGCAGCAGGCGGGCGTCGGCGGATGGGCGGTGTCGGGTCAGGCGGACGCCTTCACCTCGACCGGCCAGACCGTCGGCGCGGACCACCTCGGCTGGACGCCGCAGGTGCTCACGCCGCGTCCCGGGCTCACGGCGGGGGCGCCAGTCGCCACCGTCATGAGCGGCGGATCGGGGCTGGACACCCCCGGCCGTCTCGCCTCGGCCGACCGTGAAGGACGGTTCGGTTCGGCGAAGCTCGGTGCGGCGCTGTCGCTGGAGGTCCCGGTGGACACCCAGCCCGGCACCTACACCGGGAAGATCACCGTGTCGCTGTTCCCTGTCGACTGACCGGCGCTCGCCGGTCCGCGCGGCCGGTCGGACCTCGTTCCGGCCGGCCGCGCGCCCCACTGTTCAAGGACTGATCTTGCGTTTCCCCGTGCGGCGCGCCGCTCTCCTCCTCGCTCTCGTCGCGGGCTGCTCCGCCGCCTCCGGCGCGATCACGTCGTCCGCCGCGCCGCCCGGCCATCCGGCCACGACGACCGAGTCCACCGAGACCACGTGGGCCTTCCAGCCCTCGACGGGCGGCGTGCCCGACGGCCGGGTCTCGTTGCGTCATCGACTCGACCCCGGCGCGACCGTGACCGACGCCCTCGCGCTCACGAACTACAGCGCGCAGTCGGTCGCGTTCGACGTCTTCGCGAGCGACGGCGTCGTCACCGAGGGGGGAAGCTTCGACATCCTGCCCGAGGGGGAGGAGTCCACCGGGGCCGGCGAGTGGGTCACGTTCGGCCGGCTCGACGGCGCCCGCCCCCGCGACGGGGGCGGCATCACCGTCGAGGTCCCCGGGCGCACGGTGCTCGCCGTGCCGGTGGAGGTGCGGGTGCCCGAGGACGCGAGCCCGGGCGATCATCCCGCCGGCATCGTGGCCGAGCTCTCCCGCTCGTCGGAGGATGTCGATCTGACCTCGCGCGTGGGTGTGAGGCTGCATCTGCGGGTCACCGGCGACGTGGTGGCCCGACTCGAGGTGCGCGACACGCAGGTGTCGTTCGAGCCGTCGTGGAATCCGTTCGCCCCCGGCACGGCGACCGTGCGGTTCTCCGTCGCGAACTCCGGCAACGTGCGGCTCGGGGCCGAGAGCACGGTGACGGCAGCGGGTCCGTTCGGCGCCGCTCCCGCGACCGCGTCGACCGAGCAGCGGGAGGTGCTGCCGGGTCAGCATGCCGCGGTCACCGTGCGGATGCCGGTGTGGCCGCTCCTGGCGAGCTGGGGCGACATCGACATCCGGGCCGGCGTCGTCGGCGACGACGATCTGGACGTCGAGCCAGAGGGAGACACGGCCTCCTTCGTCGCCTCGACCGTCCCGTGGCCGACCCTGCTCTACCTCGTCGTGCTCGCCGGCCTGCTGCTCGCCCTCCGGCTGTCGCGCCGTCGCGCGGCGGCGCGGGTGCAGGCGCGCATCGACGCGGCCGTCGCCGCGGCGACGACGCCGGCCACGCCGGCCACGCCGGCACCCGACCCGGGTGCGCGGGTGGGCGAGTGACGGGCGTCCGCCCCCGCTCAGCGCTCCTGCGACGCTCCGGCGGGCGTGGCGTCGGCGTGGGTCGGCGAGTACGTGCCGGTCGACTCCCGGGCGACGATCGTGAAGTCGGGCTGCACCAGTCGCGGAGGCAGTCGCGGCTCCTTCTCCTGGAAGCGCTCGGTGAGCAGCGCGACCGCCGCCTCGGCGAGCTCCTCCCGCTTCGTCGCGACGCTCGACATCGAGGGCACCGAGAAGCGGGCCTCGTCGATGTTGTCGAATCCGATGACGGCGACGTCCTCGGGCACCCGGATCTCCTCTTCGCGCAGGGCGCGCAGCACGCCCAGACCGAGGGAGTCGTTGAGCGCGAAGACGGCGTCGAAGGAGACCCCGTCGCGGATGAGACGGTGCGTCGCCTCGGCGCCGCCGTCGCGGTTCCAGTGCGCGCACTCGCGCACCAGGTCGGGGTCGAAGCCGATGCCCGCGGCTTCGAGCGCCTGCCGGTAGCCGCGCAGACGCAGGGTGCTCGAGTTGGTGCCGGTGTCGGTGACGCTCGCACCGACCACCGCGACCCGGCGGCGGCCGATGCCGATCAGGTGCTCGACGGCGGCTCGGGCGGCCGACGTGTTGTGCATGGTCACGTGATCGGTCGGTCCCCCGAAGATGCGCTCGCCGAGCAGCACGATGGGGTAGGGCACCTCGAGGAACTTCGCGTCGTCCTGACCGAGCGCCACCGGGCTGAAGAGCAGGCCGTCGAGGAACCGGGGTCGGCTGCCGGAGAGCACGCGCAGCTCCGCATCACGGTCGCCGCTGGTCTGCTCCACGAGCACGCTGAGCCCCCGGCTCTCGGCCGCGCGGATCACGGCGTCGGCGAGCTCGGCGAAGTAGTTCTCGCGCAATGCGGGCACCGCGAGGCCGATGACCCCGGTGCGTCCCGAACGCAGTCCGCGGGCGGAGAGATTCGGCTGGTAGCCGAGCGTGTCGATCGCGTTCTGCACGCGAGTTCGCGTCGCGTCCTTGACGTACGGGTAATCGTGGATGACATTCGAGACGGTCTTGATCGAGACACCGGCGAGCCTCGCCACGTCGTGAAGCGTCGGCCCCATCGATGCTCCCGTCTCGTGTGGCGGATCACTGTAACCGTAGCGCCCCGGTGCTCCCGCCCCGGGAGCACCGACCCTGGAGAGATGGAGTGACCGTGAGTCTGACCGCCGATGATTGGCCGATCGCAGCCTCGATGCTGTCGTTCGGATCCGCCCCGCGTTCGGGCGATCCCGCCGAGCGCGGGCGATGGCGCGACGATCTCCAGGAGGTCGCCGACGCCGGCTTCACCGAGATCGACCTGACCGACTCCTGGTTGCCGTTCGGCGACCTGACCGACGAGCAGACGCGACTGCTGCGCGAGACGATCGACGAGGCGGGCGTGAGCGCCGTCTCACTCTCGGCCATCCGGCGGAGCGTGATCGACGAGGAGCACGGCGACGACCACCTCGCCTTCGCGCACCGCACCCTCGACCGGGCGGCCGAGCTCGGGGTGGGCGTGGTCTCGTTCGGATTGCATCGTGCTCTCACCGACGAGCAGCGCAAGCAGCTCTGGTTCTGGACGGTCGCGGGTCACCGCGACCGGGATGCCGACGAGGTCCGCTCGCTCGCCGCGAGCCGGTTCCGGGAACTCGGCCGGCACGCGGCTGAGGTGGGCGTGCTGCTCTCCCTCGAACTGTACGAGCACACCCTGCTCGGGTCCGCCGCATCCGCGGTGCGACTCGTCGAGGAGATCGACCTCGACGTGGTCGGACTGAACCCCGACATCGGCAACCTCATCCGCCTCCACGAACCGGTCGAGCACTGGCGCGACATCGTCGAAGCCACGATGCCGTACGCGAACTTCTGGCACGTCAAGAACTACAGCCGCGACGAGGACGCCGTCGCCGGCTGGTTCTCGGCCGTGCCCAGCTACCTCGAAAACGGGCTCATCGACTACCGGTCCTCGGTCAAGATCGCGCTCGCCTCGGGGTTCCAGGGCGTCATCTGCACCGAGCACTACGGCGGCGACGGACTGAGCATGAGCGCCGCCAACCGCGACTACCTGCGCACCCGGGTGCTTCCCCGGCGTCCGGTCGAGGTGGGCAGGAGTCGCGTGCGACAGCACTACCCGGAAGGAAGAAACCGATGACCCGCATCCACTCCGATCCCGACACCTTCGTCGACGACGCGCTCACCGGATTCGCGCTCGCCAACGCCGATCGGGTGCGCCGCGTCGACGGCGGCGTGGTCCGCGCGCACCCGCTTGCTCCTGGCAACGTCGCCGTCGTCGTCGGCGGGGGCTCGGGCCACTATCCCGCCTTCGCGGGCGTCGTCGGCGTCGGCATGGCCGCCGGCGCCGTCTGCGGCAACATCTTCACCTCGCCGTCGGCCGGCCAGGCCGTCCGCGTCGCGCGCGCCGCCGAGGCGGGCGGCGGCGTGCTCTTCAGCTACGGCAACTACGCGGGCGATGTGCTGCACTTCGGCGAGGCGGAGCGCAAGCTGCGCGAGGACGGCATCGACGTGCGCACCGTGCTCGTCACCGACGACGTCGCGAGCGCCCCCGTCGACGAGATCGATCGTCGGCGGGGGATCGCCGGCGACTTCTGCGTCTTCCGGATCGCGGGCGCGGCCGCCGAACGCGGCGACTCCCTCGACGAGGTCGAGCGACTGGCGCGGCGGGCGAACGCGATGACCCGCAGCCACGGCGTCGCATTCGCCGGATGCACGCTCCCCGGCGCCGCGGAGCCGCTGTTCACCGTTCCCGAGGGCATGATGTCGATCGGCCTCGGCATCCACGGCGAACCGGGCGTGCGCGACGTGCCGATGCAACGCGCACCGGAGCTCGCCCGCACCCTGCTGGAGCCGCTGCTCGCGGAACGGCCCGAAGGGGCGGGCCGCCGGGCGACCCTGCTCGTCAACGGGCTGGGCACCGTGAAGTACGAGGAGCTGTTCGTGCTCTACCGGTACGTCGCCGACGAGCTCGCCGCGGCGGACGTGGAGATCGTCGCACCGGAGTGCGGCGAGCTCGTCACGAGCCTCGACATGGCCGGCGTCTCGCTCACCCTCATGTGGCTCGAAGAGGAGCTCGAGCAGTTGTGGCTCGCCCCCGCCTCGGCTCCCGCCTTCCGACGAGGGTCCGTCGAGCCGGGCACCGCGGCGCCGACGGCACCGGAGGACGCGGCCGCCCCGGTCGCCGAGCGGCCGACTGTGGCCGTCGGCGAGGCGTCGATCGCGGCGGCCGGCGCGGCGCGGAACCTGCTGCACGCCGCACGAGAGGCCGTCCGGTCCGAAGTCGACGCCCTCGGGGCCCTCGACGCGGTCGCGGGCGATGGCGACCACGGCGTGGGGATGTTGCGCGGGCTCGAAGCCGCGTGCCGCGCGGCCGACGACGCCGACCCGGCGGTCGGCATCGAGGAGCTGCTCGACGGCGCGGGCTCGGCGTGGTCCGAGAAGGCCGGCGGCACCTCGGGCGCGCTCTGGGGGGCCGCCCTCGGCGCCCTCGGCGCCGCTCTCGGCGACCGGGAGAGGTACACCCCCGTAGTCATCGGCGAGGCGGTCGCCGCCGCCGCGGAGGAGCTCGTGCGACTCGGCGGTGCCGAACCGGGCGACAAGACCATGGTCGACGCCGTGCTGCCGTACCGCGACGCCCTCGCGCGCGCAGTCGCCGACGGCGCGGTGCTCGCGGTCGCGGCGAGATCCGCCGCGGACGTCGCCCGCGCGGCCGCCGACGAGACGGCGGCGCTCACCCCCCGCAAGGGACGGGCGCGGCCGCTCGCCGAACGCAGCGTCGGGCATCCGGACCCCGGAGCGATCTCGTTCGCCCTCATCGCCGCGACCGTCGCGGATGTACTCGAGAAGGAAGGCAGTCAGTCATGACCTGGAGCATCGTCATCGGAGCCGACGACGCCGGATTCGCCTACAAGGAGGTGCTCCGCGAGTACCTCGAGAAGGACCCGCGCGTGCGCGAGGTGATCGACGTCGGTGTGGATGCCGACGGCACGACACCGTACCCGCGCGTCGCGATCGCGGCGGCCGAGAAGGTGGCGGATGGCTCGGTCGACCGTGCGCTCCTCGTCTGCGGCACCGGACTCGGCGTCGCGATCGCCGCCAACAAGGTGCGCGGGGTGCGCGCCGTCACCGCGCACGACAGCTACTCGGTCGAGCGGTCGGTGTTGAGCAACAACGCCCAGGTGCTCACCTTCGGTGCGCGCGTGATCGGCATCGAGCTCGCGAAGAAGCTCACCGATGAGTGGTTGTCGCACGAGTTCGACCCCGGTTCCGCCTCGGCGGCGAAGGTGGAACTCATCGAGGGGTACGAGGAAGGGGACGCACGATGATCGACAGGACCGCAGTGGTCGGATCCGGCTACATGGGCGGCGGCATCGCGCAAGTGCTCGCGCTCGCCGGCAGGGAGGTGGCGCTCGCCGACGTCTCCGCCGAGGTCGCGACGGCCAGTCGCGAGCGCGTCATCCGCGAGGCGGGCGCGTACGCGTCCCGAGGCCTGTGGCCGGCGGATGCGCAGGAGCGCGTCGCCGAGCACGTGACGGCCGCCCCCTCCATGGAGGCCGCCGTCGCGGAGGCCCGGTTCGTCGAGGAGGCGGTGCCCGAGATCCTCAGCGTCAAGCACGACGTGCTCGGCCGGATCTCGGCGGCCGCCCCCGCGGACGCGATCATCGGCAGCAACACCTCGACCATCCGGATCGCCGATCTCGCGACGGCGGTCGCGGCCCCCGAGAGGTTCCTCGGCGTGCACTTCAGCAACCCCGCGCCGTTCGTGCCCGGGGTCGAGGTCATCCCGCACGCCGGCACCGACGAGTCCCTCGTGCCGGCGGTCATCGACCTGCTCGCCGCGAGCGGCAAGGTCGGGGTGCGGGTGGCCGACGTGACGGGCTTCGTGCTCAACCGGCTGCAGTACGCGCTCTTCACCGAGGCCGCGCGACTCGTGGAGGAGGGGGTCGCCTCGGCAGAAGAGGTCGACCTCATCGCCCGCACGACGTTCGGATTCCGCCTGCCGTTCTTCGGACCCTTCGCGATCGCCGACATCGCCGGGCTCGACGTGTACGAGTTCTGCTACGGCTCGCTCAGTGCCGCGTATCCGGATCGGTTCCAGCCGCCGCACTCGCTCACCGAGCGCACCGCCCGCGGCGAGAAGGGCGTGAAGTCGGGGCGCGGCTACCTCTCGACGCCGCCCGAGCAGCAGCCCGAACTCGTCGCGTACCGCGACGAGGCGTACGCGGCGCTGAGCGCGCTGCTCGAGCGACTCGGGCCGCCTCCCGTCCAGTACTGATCGGCCCTATTGACAGCTGAGGCCACTCGGCTATTGTCGTGTACAACGTTGTAGATATACAACGTTGTACACGGCGGCCCGGCCGCCGTGTCGCACCGACAAAGATGTCCACGCACCCGAAAGGAACACCCGGTGAAGACGAAGACCGTCATTACTGCGGCCGCCGCACTCGCCCTGTCCACAGCACTGGTCGCCTGCTCGGGAGGCGGCGATCAGGGCGGCGGCGGAGGCGGCAACGCGACCAACTGCACCAATGAGATCCCGAAGAAGGATCTGCCGACCGTCACCATGTGGGCCTGGTACCCGAACATGGAACTCGTCGTCGACAACTTCAACGAGCAGAACGACGAGGTGCAGGTCTGCTGGACCAACGTCGGTCAGGGCAGCGACGAGTACGACAAGTTCCAGACGGCGATCACCGCGGGCACCGGCGCCCCCGACGTCATCATGATCGAGGCCGACCGCATCCCCACCTTCCAGATCCAGGAGTCGCTCGCCGACCTCTCGGAGCTCGGCTACGAGGACGTCAAGGACGACTACAGCGAGGGCGCCTGGAAGGACGTCTCGGTCGGCGACGGCGTCTACGGCGTGCCCGTCGACGGCGGCCCGATGGGCATGATCTACCGCAAGGACCTCTTCGAGCAGTACGGCATCACGCCCCCCACGACGTGGGCGGAGTACGAGGCCGCCGCGCAGAAGATGAAGGATGCGGGTGGGCCGCTGTTCGGCGACCACGGGGCGAACGTGCCCGCCGTCACGATGGCGCTGCAGTACCAGGCCGGTGCCCAGCCGTTCACCTACGACTCCGCCTCGCCGGAGAACATCGGCATCGAGCTCAACGACGACGCGTCGAAGCAGGTGCTCGACTACTGGGCCGGGCTCGTCGAGAAGGGTCTCGTCGGCACGCAGGACCAGTTCACCCCCGAGTACATCTCGGGCGTCATCGGCGGCGACTACGCCACCTACATCTCCGCGGCGTGGGCGCCGGGCTACCTCACCGGCGCGGGTGTCGGCGAGGGCGAGGACGCCGGCGTGTGGGGCGTCGCGCCGCTGCCGCAGTGGGATCCGGCCAACCCCGTGTACGTGAACTGGGGCGGATCGGCCTTCTCGGTGACGAGTCAGGCATCCGACCCGGAGCTCGCGGCGAAGGTCGCGTTCGGCGTCTACGCCGACGAGGCGTCGCTCACCGACGGCTGGCAGAACCAGGTCATCTTCCCGCTCAACCTCAACGCCCTGAACTCGCCCGAGTTCGAGGAGTACGAGGTGCCGTTCTTCGGCGGGCAGCAGGCCAACAAGGAGGTCTACGTGCCGGCGGCCAACGCCTACACCGGCATGACCTACACGCCGTTCGGCCAGTACTACTACGACGCGTTCACCGAGCAGCTCGCCGAGATCAACGAAGGCTCGATCACCGGATCCGAGGCCGCCGACCGGCTGCAGGCCGACGTGACCGCCTACGCGGAGGAGCAGGGCTTCACCGTCGAGTAGCACCTCGACGACGTGGGCCGGCCGGCCTCGCCGGCCGGCCCACGTCACACGCCCGCCCGACCCTCGAACCGGAGAACTCCATGACCGTCGAACTCACGGCCGCGCCGACGAGGCCGCCGTCGAAGACCTCGCGCCGTGCCGGCACCGCCGCCCGGCAGCACATCATGGGATGGGCCTTCGTCGGCCCGTTCGCGATCGTCTTCCTCGCCCTGCTCGTCGCGCCGCTGCTCTACGCGCTGTACCTCAGCCTCTTCCAGAACCAGCTCATCGGCGGAGAGCGCTTCGTGCTCTTCGACAACTACCTCAAGGCCTTCACCGACCCGGACTTCCTCGACGGCGCCTGGTTCGTCATCCGGTTCTCGGTGATCCTCATCCCGATCCAGATGGCGATCTCGCTCGCCATGGCGCTCGTGCTCGATGTCGTCACCACGGCGTTCGCGCGCTTCTCGCGGTTGATGATCTTCCTGCCCTACGCGATCCCCGCCGTCATCGGCGCGCTCATGTGGGGCTTCCTGTACAGCAAGAACTTCGGCCCGCTCGCCGAGATCTTCGGAGCGCTCGGAGCGACCGCTCCCGATCTACTGAGCCGCGAACTCGTGTTCTTCGGTCTGCTCAACATCGTCATCTGGCAGTGGGCCGGCTACTACATGATCATCCTGTTCGCCGCGCTGCAGGGCATCGACCCGACGCTGTACGAGGCGGCCCGCATCGACGGCGCCAACCAGTGGCAGATCACGCTGCGGATCAAGATCCCGCTGATCATGCCCGCGCTCGTGCTGATCCTGGTGTTCGCGCTCATCGGCACGCTGCAGTTCTTCAACGAACCGCAGATCCTGCGCTACCTCGCCGCCGGCGCGATCCCCTCCGACTACACGCCCAACATGTACGCGTACCAGCAGGCGTTCGCCCTCGCGAACTACAACTACGGCTCGGCGATCTCGTTCGCACTCGGCGCCGTCGTCTTCGTCTGCGTCTACATCTTCCTGTTCGCCACTCGCAAGCGCGGGAGCTTCCTCTCATGACCACCGCACCCCTGGCTCGTCGTGGCCGCGCATCCCGGCACCTGCCGCTGCAGATCCTGCTCGGCTTCCTGCTCGTCTACTTCCTCATCCCGTTCTGGTGGGTCATCGTCAACAGCTCGAAGGATGCGGCGGGCCTGTTCGGCGGGGGCAGCGCCCTGTGGTTCGCGGGCGAGGTCGACTACCTCGGCAACCTGATCGACCTGTTCTCGTACGACGGCGGCATCTACCTGCGGTGGCTGCTCAACTCGACCCTCTACGCCGTCGTCGGCGGGGTCGGCGCGACCGTGCTCGCCGTCGCGGCGGGATACGGGTTCGCGAAATTCCGGTTCGGCGGCCGCCGGATCGGGTTCTCGGTGCTGCTCGGATCCGTGATGGTGCCGACGACCGCGCTCGTGATCCCCACGTTCATCATGTTCTCGGAGCTCGGCCTCACCAACACCATCTGGGCGGTCATCCTGCCGACGCTGCTCAACCCGTTCGGCGTGTACCTGATGCACATCTACGCTCGGGACGCGGTACCCGACGAGCTGCTCGACGCCGCGCGGGTCGACGGCGCCGGCGAACTCCGCACGTTCGCGCAGGTGGCGCTGCCCATGCTGCGCCCGGCCATCGTCACGGTGCTGCTGCTGTCGATCGTGTCGTCGTGGAACAACTACTTCCTGCCGCTCGCGATGCTCTCCGACAACCGGCTCTACCCGGTGACCGTCGGCATCGGGCAGTGGCAGGGCATCGCCTCCGCCAACAACGCGGGCGGCACGTCGCTGTGGAGCATCATCATCCTCGGCTCGCTCGTCTCGGTCATCCCGCTCGTCATCGCGTTCCTCACCCTGCAGAAGTACTGGCAGGGCGGTCTCGCGATCGGCAGCCTCAAGTGACCCCGCACATCACGTCGCCCGACACCCACCCGCACGAGAGAGAACTGTGAACAGAGCCCACCTCACCGTCGACCCGCACTTCGTCGTCGGCCCCATCAACCGCCGCCTGTTCGGCTCGTTCGTCGAGCACCTGGGACGCTGCGTCTACGACGGCATCTACGAACCCGGTCATCCCTCGGCCGACGAGGAGGGATTCCGCACCGACGTGATCGACCTCGTGCGGGAGCTCGGCGTGACCGCCGTGCGCTACCCCGGCGGCAACTTCGTCTCCGGCTACCGCTGGGAGGACGGGGTGGGTCCGCGCGAGGAGCGACCTCGACGACTGGACCTGGCGTGGCACTCGACCGAGACGAACGAGGTCGGGTTGGACGAGTTCGCCTCGTGGCTGTCGAAGGTGGATGCGGAGCTCATGTACGCCGTGAACCTCGGCACCCGCGGGGTGCAGGAGGCGCTCGACGTGCTCGAGTACGCGAACGTGCGATCGGGCACCCGGCTGTCGGACTGGCGTGTGGCGAACGGGGTCGCCGAGCCGCACCGGGTACGGATGTGGTGCCTCGGCAACGAGATGGACGGACCGTGGCAGCTCGGCCACGGCACCGCGCAGGACTACGCGCAGCTCGCCGTGAAGACGGCGCGCGCGATGCGCCAGCTCGACCCCGACCTCGAACTCGTCGCGTGCGGCAGCTCCGGGGCGGGGATGCCGACGTTCGGCACGTGGGAACGCGTCGTGCTCGAGGAGACCTACGACGAGGTCGACTACATCTCCTGCCACGCGTACTACGAGCCGAAGAACGGCGACTACGGCAGTTTCCTCGCCTCGGCGGTCAACATGGACCGTTTCATCGACTCCGTCGCGGCGACCGCCGACCACGTGAAGGCGGTGCGCGGCAGCGACAAGACGATGCAGATCTCGTTCGACGAGTGGAACGTCTGGTACCAGTCGCGGTACAACGAGGTCGACCGCATCACGCACATCGACGAGTGGCCGGTGGCCCCGCGCCTGCTCGAGGACTCGTACAGCGTCGCGGACGCCGTGGTCTTCGCGAACCTCATGATCTCGCTCGTGCGGCACGCCGACCGGGTGACCTCGGCGAGCCTGGCGCAGCTCGTGAACGTGATCGCCCCGATCATGACCGAGCCCGGGGGGCCGGCCTGGCGGCAGACGACCTTCTTCCCGTTCGCGATCACCTCGCAGTGGGCGACGGGTCAGACGCTCGAGCTGAAGCTCGACTCGCCGACCTACGAGACGGCGCTGTACGGCGCGGTGCCGGTCGTCGACGCCGTCGCCACCCACGACGCGGAGGCGGGAGCGACCTCGGTCTTCCTCGTGAACCGCAGCCTCGACCAGGAGGTGACCGTCGAGATCGACACGAGCACGCTCGGTGCCGTGACCCTCGAGGCGGCGCACCTGCTGCATGACGACGACATGCACGCGGCGAACACGCTCGAGCAGCCCGAACGCGTGGGACTGCGCCCCAACGACTCGGTGGTGGTGGGCGACCGGTCGGTCGCCGTCACGCTCCCTCCCGTGTCGTGGACGGCGCTGAGGCTCCGATGAGTGCCACCGACGCGGGGAGCACCCCGATCCTGCGGGTCGTCGGCGACCGGATCCTCGCGGGCGACACCCCCGTCGTGCTGCGCGGTTTCGGCCTGGGCGGGTCGCTCAACATGGAGAACTTCATCACCGGTCACGCCGGCTCCGAGTCGCAGACGCGCCGGGCCCTGCTGCGGAGCATGGGGGAGGAGAGCTACTCGCGGTTCTTCGACCGTTTCCTCGACGCGTTCTTCACGGATGCCGACGCGGCGAAGCTCGCCGAACTCGGACTCAACTCGCTGCGGGTGCCCTTCAACTACCGCCACTTCGAAGACGACGCCGCGCCCTTCGAGATCAAGGAGTCCGGGTTCCGCCTGCTCGACCGCATCGTCGACGCGTGCGCCCGCCACGGCATCTACACGATCCTGGATCTGCACGCCGTGCCGGGAGCGCAGAACCAGCACTGGCACAGCGACAACCCCACCCAGTGGGCGGCCTTCTGGGGTCAGCGGCAGTTCCAGGACCGCGTCGTGAACCTGTGGGAGCGGATCGCGGAGCACTACCGCGGCGACCCGTGGGTCGCCGGCTACAACCCGGTGAACGAGCCGGGGGACACGCACGGCAGCGCGATCGGACCGTTCTACCGCCGTCTCGAGGCGGCCATCCGCGCCGTCGACCCCGACCACATCCTCTTCCTCGACGGCAACCGCTACTCGACCCAGTTCGACCAGCTCGGCGATCCGCTGCCGAACTGCGTCTACACCGCGCACGACTACGCCCTCCCCGGTTTCGTCGACGGCGGCCCGTATCCCGGGGTGAGCCGCGGGCAGCACGTCGACCGCGACCGCGTCGAGGAGACCTTCCTCACCCGCACCGCGTACATGCGGGAGACCGGCACGCCGATCTGGGTGGGCGAGTTCGGTCCCGTCTACACCGGCGACCCGGAGCGGGACGAGCAGCGCTACCGTCTGCTGCAGGACCAGCTCGACATCTACCGCGCGCACGGCGCGAGCTGGGCACTGTGGACGTACAAGGACGTCGGGCTGCAGGGTCTCGCCGTCGTCGATCCGGCGTCGGAGTACCTCACCCGGATCGCGCCGGTGCTCGAGAAGAAGGCGCGGCTCGGCGTGGATTCCTGGGGCTCGACCGATCACGGGGTGCGCGGGATCCTCGACCCGATCGAGCGGCTGTTCCGAGAGGAGTTCCCCGACTTCCAGCCCTACCCGTGGGGCGCGCACCGCTGGATCCACGGTCACGTGCGCCACGTCATCCTCGCCGAGGCGATGGTCGACGAGTACGCCCGGCGCTTCGAGGGAGTGACCCCGGATGAGGCCGAGCGGCTCGCCGCCGCCTTCGACCTCGAGAACTGCCTCACGCGCGAGCGGCTCGCCGACATCCTCCGCGCCGACTCCTCCGCGCGCTGAACGCACGGACGCCACCGACCCGTGGGGCCGGCGGCGTCCGCGGCGGTCAGCGCACCGGGCGGAAGAACTCCCGGATGTCGTCGACGACGAGTTCGGGCACCTCCATCGAGGCGAAGTGCCCGCCGCGGTCGAACTCGCTCCAGTGCACGATGTTGTCGTTGTCCCGATCGGCGAAGGTGCGGATGGACTTGAAGTCGTCCTGGAACACGGCGACGCCCATCCGGCCGTGGTTGACCGCGGGCTCCCGCTTGAGACGACCCTCTTCGAAGTGGTACCGGCCGGCGCTCGCCGACGTGTTGGTGAGCCACTCGAGCGACACCGATGCGACGATCTTCTCGAGCGGCACGAGGCTCGTGCCGTTGCCGAAGTTCGCGAACAGCTCGTTCCACGCCAGTTGGCCGATGGGCGAGTCGGAGAGTCCGACGGCGACCGTCTGCGGCCGCGACGCGTTGATCGCGTTGTAGCCGCCGACGGACTGGAACCACTTCATGTGCTCGAGGGCGGCGTAGTCCTTGGGCTCGAGCTTCTCGAACTCGGCGGGGTCGCCGGACGGGAACGAGAACGCCTGCAGCACGTGGGAACCGAGGTAGCCGGCGGGCTGCAGCAGTCCGAGCTCCCGTCCGACGAGGGCGCCCGCGTCGCTGCCGTGCTCGCCGTAGCTCTCGTAGCCGAGTCGCCGCATGAGGGTGTCGAAGGCGCGGGCGACGCGCTCCATCGTCCAGCCGCGTTCCCGCACGGGCGTGCTGAACCCGAATCCGGGCAGCGAGGGGACGACCACGTGGAATGCGTCCTCCGCCCGGCCGCCGTGCGCCACCGGGTCGACGAGCGGCCCGATCATGTCGAGGAAGTCGATCACGTTGCCCGGGTAGGTGTGCACGAGCAGCAGCGGCACCGCCTCGGCGTGCGGCGAGCGCACGTGCACGAAGTGGATCGGCTGGCCGTCGATCTCGGTGATGAACTGCGGATGCGCGTTGAGCTGCTCCTCCGTCTGCCGCCAGTCGGAGGCCTTCCACACGTCGAGGGCTTCGGTGAGCCACACGTTCGGTGTGCCGTAGGTCCAGTCGTCGCCGGGTGCGGGCTGGGGGAGGCGGGTGCGCGCGAGGCGCTCGCGCAGGTCGTCGAGATCGGCCTGCGGGATCTCGATGCGGAAGGGGCGGACGTCGTCGTCGGTGGAGGCGGGGGCGGTGGTGGAGGAGGTGGTGTTCATGTCTCCGACGGTAGAAGTGAAACAGGAACAGTTCTTTCCTGTTGTGTCAGACTCGTGCGATGACAGCGACGTCTGCTCGTCTTCTCGCTCTTCTCGGTCTGTTGCAGGTGCGGCAGGAGTGGACCGGACCCCAGCTCGCCGACCGGCTCGACGTCAGCGTGCGCACGGTGCGCAACGACATCGACCGTCTGCGCGAGCTCGGCTATCCGGTCACGAGCATGCGCGGCACGGCCGGTCACTACCGGCTCGGACCCGGCGCCTCGTTGCCCCCGCTGCTGCTCGACGATGAGGAGGCGGTCGCGGTCGCGATCGGTCTGCGCGCGGCCTCCGGGGTGGCCGGCATCGCGGACTCGAGCGCGCGCGCCCTCTCCAAACTCGAGCACGTGCTGCCGTCGCGCCTGCGGCACCGCGTCGACGCGATCGCGCGCACGGTCGACCGGGGGCCCGAGAACACGAGCACCAACGCTCCCGACCCGGAGGTCGATCCGGCTCTGCTCGCCGACGTGGCCCAGGCCATCCGCGCCGTCGAGTGGCTGCGGTTCGACTACCGCGGACAGCCTCGGCTCGTCGAGCCCTACCGGCTGGTCTCGTGGCAGCGGCGCTGGTACCTCGTGGCGCGCGAGGTCGAGTCCGGCGAGTGGCAGACCTTCCGTCTCGACTGGATGACGTTGCGGATGCCGACCCGCCGAGCGTTCGACCCGCGTCCGCTGCCGGAACGGGACTACACCGACTTCGTCGTCCGCGAGGTGGCGTCGACCGGATGGCTCGTGCACGCGCGCATCACGGTGGCCGCGTCCGCGCCCGACGTGCTCGCCCGCATCAATCCCGCCGTCGGGGTGGTCGAGCCGCTCGACGAGAGGTCGTGCGTGCTCGTGACCGGAGCGGACAGCGTCGAGACGATCGCGGCCTACATCGGCATGCTCGGCCTCGACTTCCACGTCACGGAGCCACCGGACCTCGTGGAGGCGTTGCGGGTCATGAGCCGCCGCTACGCCGGAGCCGTCGCGGGCTGAGGGGGCACCCGGCCGGGCGAGGGAGTTCGAACCCGGCCGGGTGGTCGCTGGCGTCAGTGCCCGCCTGGGGGGGGAAGCGGGCCTGCTCGAGCGGAATGTGAAGCGGCGCCGCTCGGATGTTCAGCGGGTCCTCCGCGATCGGCGCCGGCACCACTCTACGGGTCCGCCATAGTGAGGACAAGATGTACCCCACCCCCAGAGCGGGGTGCGCGGATGCGGTGACCGGTCCCCGTGCCGTTAGGATGGACGGGCGAGGAGACGTCGCATAGTCCGGTCGAGTGCACCACCCTGCTAAGGTGGAGAACCCTCTAAGGGTTCCGTGGGTTCAAATCCCACCGTCTCCGCTTCCGAAGCCCGCCGCATCGTCGGCGGGTTTCGTCGTTCCCCGACCGGTTCCGGTCAGCCGCGGACGGGCCGGTAGGTCATGTGCGTGACCCGCGAGGCCGTCCGCACCGAGACGCGCTCGAGCGCCTGGGCCGCGACGCCGTCGAACAGTCGCTCCCCGGCGCCCAGGATGCACGGCGTGACGTGCAGTCGCAGCTCGTCGATCGCGCCCGCCGCGAGGTACTGGTTCACCGTCGCGGCTCCGCCCGCGATGGAGACGTTCCGATCGCCGGCCGCGGCGCGTGCCCGCTCGAGGGCGGAGTGGATGCCGTCGGTGACGAAGTGGAACGTGGTGCCGCCCTTCATCTCGATCGGCTCGTGCGCGAAGTGGGTGAGCACGAAGACCGGCCCGTGGTACGGCGGCTCGTCGCCCCACCAGCCCCGCCACTCGCGGTCCCACTCGCCGCGCACCGGGCCGAACATGTTGCGGCCCATGATGGTCGCCCCGGAGTCCACGATCGCGTCGACCTCCGCGCGGTTCTCCTCGTACGTCTCGAACATCCACCCGTGCAGCCAGTTCTCGTCGATGGCACCCAGCGGCGCCTGTTCGCTCTGGTCCGGGCCGGCCGCGAAGCCGTCCGCCGACACGGCGATGTCGCTGTACACGATTCCCACGGTCCGGCTCCAGTCGACGGGTGCGTCTCGCTCGCGCTCGGAGGCTACTCGCTCACCCCGCGGTGAGGAAGTGCGCGCCGGCCTTCGCGAGGGCGCGCATCACGGGTGCATCCGAGGGCGCATCGGTCACGATTCCCGTGACGTCGGCGAGGGGCAGCACCGGGAACCCGGAGGCGGTGCCGATCTTCTCCGAACTCGCGAGCACGTAGGTGTCGCCGGCGCGGGCCGCGAGCGCCCGCTTCATGGCCGCCTCCTCGCGGTCGCCGGTGGTGAGGCCGGCATCGGGGTGCACCCCGGTGACGCCGAGCAGGAACACGTCGGCGCTGATGTGCGCGAGCGACTCGAGGGCCGCCGCGCCGGCGGTGACGACCGAGTGCTTGAACAGCCGCCCGCCGACGACCTCGACCTCCACGGTCGCGTGCTCGGCGAGCGCCGCCGCGATCGTGGGACTGTGCGTCACGATCGTCGCCGCGAGTCGCGCGGGCAGGGCGCGCGCGACCGCGAGTGCGGTCGTGCCCCCGTCGAGCAGGGCGGTGGTGCCGGGGCGGATGAGGGCGGCGGCCGTGCGCGCGACCCGCGCCTTGCTGTCGACGGCGACCGACTGCCGGGCGGGGTAGTCGGCGACCGCGGGGCTCGCCGGGAGCGCACCGCCGTACACGCGCTGGCACAGACCGGCCGCGGCGAGTTCGCGCAGGTCGCGCCGGATCATGTCCTCGGTGACGCCGAGTTCCGCCGCGATGTCCTTGGCCACGACGCGACCGTCGGTGTCGAGGCGGTCGAGCAGGATCTCACGGCGTTGTGGCGCGAACATCCGCAGTCCTCCTTGTTTGTGCGTGTTTATCCATGTTAGCGTGCGTTTCCATGAAACCGCTCCTCATTCTGATCGCCGGCCCCTACCGTTCCGGCACCGGCGACGATCCCGACCTGCTCGACCGCAACCTGCGACGTCTCGAAGAGGCCGCCTGGCCGATCTTCCGCAGCGGGCACGTGCCCATGATCGGCGAATGGGTCGCCCTGCCGGTGCTCTCGAGCGCCGGAGCGGCGGGCATCACCGACCCGCTCGCCGAGAAGGTCATGTACCCGACCGCGCACCGGCTCCTGCAGCACTGCGACGCGGTGCTCCGCCTCCCCGGCGAGTCGAAGGGCGCCGACCTCGACGTCGCGATCGCCCGGGAGCGCGGCATCCCGGTCTATGCGCGGCTCGAGGACATCCCCGGCTACGTCGCCGACGAGGCGCTCGCCGAGGTCTCGTAGCGCTCGCCCGGGAGCGCCACCTCGACGGTCAATCCGCCCGCGGGGCGCGCCCGGGCCACCACCTCGCCGCCGTGCGCCTCGGCGATCGCCTTGACGATCGACAATCCCAGCCCCGCTCCCGCGGCGCTCGCGACGCGATCGGCGCCCAGGCGGCGGAACGGCTCGAAGAGCGCCGGGACGTCGTACGGGGCCACATCCGGGCCGGGGTTCTCGACCACCAGGAGGGCCCGCCCGTCCGGCGTTCGACCCGAGGCGACGCGCACCCAGCCGTGCTCCACGTTGTACTTCACCGCGTTGTCGACGAGGTTCTGCACGAGGCGTTCGAGCAGCACCGGATCGCCGCTCGTCGGCGCCTCCTCCGCCGAGGCATCGATGCGCACCGCCGCGTCGGCGTAGTGGGCCGCCACGTGCTCCACCACGTCGGCGAGGTCGACGAAGGAGCGTTCCTCGACGCGCCGCTCCGAGCGCGCGAGCAGCAACAGGCCGTCGATGAGTCGCTCGTGCCGGGCGTTCACCTCCAGCAGGGTGCGACCGAGCTGACGCACCTCCTCCGGCGCATCCGCGCGTGCCGACGCCACCTCGAGCAGCGCGCGATTCACGGTGAGCGGAGTGCGCAACTCGTGGGAGGCGTTCGCGATGAACCGGCGCTGACCGTCGAACGAGCGATCGAGCCGATCGAGCATCACATCGAACGTGTCGGCGAGCTCTTTCACCTCGTCGCGCGGCCCGTCGAGCGCGATGCGGGCGTGCAGCCGGCGATCGGCGTCCGGCGCCTCGGCGATCCGCTTCGCCGTGTCGGTGATGCGCTGCAGCGGCCGCAGGACCCTGCCCGCGACGACCCAGCCGATCAGGACCGCGGTGACGCCCACCGCGACGAGGGCGATCACCCCTTGCGTGATGAGCGCCTGCAGTGCCTCGTCCCGCGTCCGGTCCGCGATCTGCCGGATGAGCAGGGGCCGCTGCAGGGCGGGCGCACTCGGGTCGGGCGCGGGCAGCTCGCCACCGGTGTACAGGACCGTGTCGGTGAGGCGGCGGCTGACGAGCGCGTAGGTCACCCCGAGGGCCGCGGCCGTCGACGCCAGGAACAGCACGCCGTAGATGAGGGTGAGGCGGGCACGGACCGTCAATCGCAGCCGGCTCACCGGATGCGGTATCCCACACCGGGTTCGTTCTCGATCGGGTTGGGCTCACCGAGCTTGCGGCGCAGTTTGAGGATGGTGATGCGCACGACCCCGGTGAACGGGTCGATGTTCTCGTCCCACGCCTTCTCGAGCAGCTGCTCGGCCGACACGGTGCCGCCGTCGGCGCGCAACAGCTCGGCGAGCACGGCGAACTCCTTGCGCGAGAGCGGCACGTACCGCCCGTCGCGGTAGACCTCCCGGCGGTGCGGGTCGAGCCGGATGCCCGCGCGTTCGAGCACCGGGGGGGTCGCCGCCCGTGCGCGGCGCCCGAGCGCCGCGATGCGGGCGGAGAGCTCAGTGAACGCGAACGGCTTGGTCAGGTAGTCGTCGGCGCCGAGGCTCAGACCGGCGACCCGGTCGTCGATGCCCGCGGCGGCGGTCAGCATGAGCACCCGCGCGAGCGACGAGGAGCTGACCAGTTCGCGGCACACGTCGTCTCCGTGCATCCCCGGCAGGTCGCGGTCGAGCACCACCACGTCGTAGTCGTTGACGCTCGCCCGCTCCACCGCAGAGACGCCATCGCCGACGACATCCACGGCGTGCGCGTCGCCGCGGAGCCACTGGGCGACCGCGTCGGCCAGCAGCGGCTCATCCTCGACCACGAGCACCCGCATGCACCCATCGTGCTGCACCGCGGCGTTTCGCGGGCGTTAGCGAATGCGTCAACCGCCGGGAAACAGGCGCCCTGGTGCACTGATCCGGTCGTCGGGAGGGCCTCGTCGACAGGGAGGAAGACATGCGCACCACGGAACGGGGCAGTCGTCACGCGAGACTGCTCATCGCTCTCGCGTTCGCCATGACGGTCGGACTCGGCGGTTGCGCCGCGCCCGCGGCCGACGACGACGTCGCATCGATCGACTCGGGTGAGTCGGGCGAGACCGAGGCGCCCGATGACGGCGGAACGGCCGAGGGCGACGGCGTCGCTTTCGCCGAGTGCATGCGGGAGCAGGGCGTCGACGTCGGCGACCCCGGCAACGGCGAAGGTCTCCGGATCACGATGCCGGAAGGTGTCTCGCCGGAAGAGGCGGAGGCGGCGATGGAGGAGTGCCGGGAGTACCTGCCCGACGGAGGCCGGCCTCGCGAGCTGGACCCGGAGCAGCTGGCGGCTCAGCTCGAGTTCTCGAAGTGCATGCGTGAGAACGGGGTCGAGGACTTCCCCGACCCCGACGAGTCCGGACGCATCCGCATCGAGCGCGGGCAGGGCGGCGGATCCGTCGACACCGACTTCGCAGCCGCCGAGGAGGCGTGCCGGCACCTCATGCCGGCACGGCCGGGTGGCGGACCCGTCGACGACACGGAGGACGGGGAATGACGATCGCCTGGCGCCGCCGCGCCACTCTCGGTGCGATCGCCGCGATCGGGGCCGGGGCGGTGCTCGTCGCGGCGAACGGCGGCTTCGCGGTCGGCGTCGGTGCGGCACCCTCGGCCGAGGACGACCTGCCCGCCGCCACCGCCGAGGTCACCCGCCAGACGCTCGTCGACGCGCAGCGCGTGGACGGAGAACTCGGCTACGGATCGCCTTTCACGCTGAGCGCCGCGGCCGCCGGCACGGTCACCGAGGTGCCCGCGACCGGCACCGTCGTGGAACGTGGTCAGGCGCTCTACCGCATCGACGACGATCCGATCGTGCTCCTCTACGGCACGCTGCCCGCGTACCGCCCGCTCGCGCGCGGCGACGAGGGCGCCGACGTGCAGCAGCTGGAGCAGAACCTCGCCGCCCTCGGCTACACGGGATTCGACGTCGACACCGAGTACACGCGAGCGACCGCGACGGCCGTGGAGCAGTGGCAGGAGGATCTCGGGCGGGAGCAGACGGGCATCGTGGATCCGGCGGCCGTGCGTTTCGCCGACGGTGCCGTGCGTGTCGGCGCCCGGGAGGCCGGCGTCGGCGATCGGGTGCAGCCGGGTGCCACGGTGTACACCGCCACCGGGCTGACGCGCACGGTCACGGTGGAGCTCGACGTGGACGACGAGCGCCTCGCCGTCGCGGGGAACGCGGTCACGGTCACGCTGCCCGACGGGACGACCTTCGAGGGTTCCATCGCCTCCGTGTCGAGTGAGATCGAAGCGGGCGAGGGGCCGGAAGCCGAACCCACGACCGTGCTGGTCGTCGAGGTGGTCCCCGTCGAGGGCGCGGATCTCGGGGCGCTCGACACCGCATCGGTCGAGGTCGACTTCACGGCGGAGACGCGTGAGGGCGTGCTCGCCGTGCCGGTCGCCGCGCTCCTCGCGCTCGCCGAGGGCGGATACGCCCTCGAGGTCGTCACCGATGGCGGCACCCAGCTGGTCGCCGTGACGACGGGCCTCTTCGCCGACGGACTCGTGGAGGTGTCCGGGGAGGGTGTCACCGAGGGCACGGTCGTCGGAGTCCCCTCATGAGCGCGGTGATCGAACTCGAGCGGGTGAGCAAGCGGTACCCGGGCGGAGTGCACGCCCTCCGGGAAGTCGACCTCGTGGTCGAGACGGGCGAGCTGCTCGCGATCGTCGGGCCGTCCGGTTCGGGCAAGTCGACCATGCTGCAACTCATCGGCACGCTCGACCGGCCGACCTCCGGCACCGTGCGGATCGCCGGCCACGATGCCGGGCGGCTCGACGACCGGCAGCTGTCGGCCCTGCGCGCCCAGCGCATCGGGTTCGTGTTCCAGCAGTTCCATCTCGCCCCCGGGGTGAACGCGCGGGACAACGTCGCCGACGGGCTGCTCTACTCGGGGCTCTCCCTGCCCGAGCGCCGGCGGCGGGCCGACCGGGCGCTCGATCGGGTGGGGCTCGCGCATCGCGCCGATCACCTGCCGCATCAGCTCTCGGGTGGCGAACGGCAGCGGGTGGCGGTGGCGCGGGCGGTGGCGGGCGAGCCGTCGCTGCTGCTCGCCGACGAACCGACCGGCAACCTCGATTCGGTCGCCGGCGCCGCGGTCATGTCGCTTCTGGGAGACCTGCACGACGACGGCACCACGGTGCTCGTCATCACGCACGACCGCGAGATCGCGCGGGCCCTTCCGCGCCGGGTGTGGATCCGGGACGGGGTGATCGGCCATGACTGAGCTGACACCGGCACGATTGCGGATGTCCGACATCCTGCGCACCGGGTCCTCCGGCCTGCGCAGCCGACCGACCCGTGTCGCGCTCTCCGCGCTGGGGATCGCGATCGGGATCGCCGCCATGGTCGCCGTGGTCGGCATCTCGTCGTCGAGTCGGGCCGATCTCGACCGTCAGCTCGCGGCGTTGGGAACGAACCTCCTGCGCGTGGCTCCCGGTCAGACGCTGTTCGGCGAGGCCGCGCAGCTGCCCGAGGAGTCGACCGAGATGGTCGCGCGCATCGGTCCGGTGACCGACGTCAGCGCGACCGGGTCGATCGCCGCCGACGTCTACCGCAGCGACCTCATCCCGAGCACGGAGACGGGCGGGATCTCCGCGGTCGCCGCGCAGCTCGACCTGCCGGAGACGGTCGGGGCGACGATCGGCGAAGGGACCTGGCTCAACGCGGCGACCGCCCGCTATCCGGCGGTCGTGCTCGGGGCCACCGCGGCGGAACGGCTCGGCATCGGGTCGGTCGACCACCATCCGCAGATCCTGATCGGCGGCGAGTGGTTCACCGTCGTGGGCATCCTCGACCCCGTGCCACTGGCCCCGGAACTCGATCCGGCGGCGCTCGTCGGCTGGCCCGTCGCGGACAGCGAACTCGATTTCGACGGGCATCCCACGACGCTCTACACGCGCAGTGCGGACTCCGCCGTCGAGTCCGTGCAGTCGGTGCTCGCCGCGACGGCGAATCCGGAGGCGCCGAACGAGGTGGACGTGTCGCGCCCCTCGGACGCGCTCGCCGCTCAGCAGGCGACCGACCGCACATTCACCGCCCTGCTGCTCGGACTGGGCGCCGTCGCGCTGCTCGTCGGCGGGGTCGGCGTCGCGAACACGATGGTGATCTCGGTGCTCGAACGCCGAGGGGAGATCGGGCTGCGTCGCTCCCTCGGCGCCACCCGGGGGCACATCCGGGTGCAGTTCCTGACCGAGTCGCTGCTGCTGTCGTCGATCGGCGGTGTCACGGGCGTGCTGCTCGGGGCGGCCGTCACCGCCGTCTACGCGACCGTGCAGGGGTGGCCCGTCAGTGTGCCGCTCTGGGCGGCGACCGGCGGAGTGGTCGCGACGCTCGTGACCGGAGCCGTCGCGGGGCTCTATCCCGCCGCCAGGGCCGCGCGCCTGTCACCGACCGAGGCGCTCGCCGTGCCGTGAGCGGTTCCGCTCCGGAACGCGAGATGCCCCGCCGTTCGCACGGCGGGGCATCTTCCTTGCGGTCAGCCGCGGGGCGTCGCCCGGCGCAGGATGAAGAACCCCGCGACGCCCGCGATCGCCGTGATGACCAGGCTCCACAGTGCGCTGCCGAGGAAGCCCGTCGTGGCGAACCACTCGCCGACCCGTCCCCACGACTGGGTGAAGGTGGCGAGCGCCACGAGCCCGAGCAGGATGACGGCGACGACGACGGCGAGAGCGGTCAACCCCACGGCCTTCCACCGCACGAACACGGTCGCGGCCACCGCTCCGATGAAGAAGAAGAACATCAGGGCCAGGAAGACGATGACGAAGCGCTGGAACCACGATCCGTCGCCGAAGTACAGGCTCGTGAACATCCGCCCTCCGACACCCCAGCCGTCGGTGGCCCGTTCGATCTCCCCGAGCACGGTCATCCCCGTCGCGAAGACGGCCGAGAGCAGGGTGAAGGTGACGGCGGAGCCGAGGTAGTAGTCCCGGCGCGTCACGCTCATCCCGAGAGCGAAGCTGAAGGTCTGATTCATGGCCTGGATGGCCACGACCATCATGTAGACGAAGATGAACAGGCTCGCGCCGCTGTAGCCGAACCCTTCGGTCACGTCTGCCCGGTCGCCGGGGTCGGTGACCTGGCTCATGATGATCCACCAGATGGCGAGGTTCACGAGGAAGATCAGCCCGAGGATGATCCACGGTGCGGTCAGCACCGTGTACGGGTTCGCGAACTGCAGCTTCACGACATTGCCGATGCGGGCGAACACCCCGGGGCCGTGGGTGGTGGGGGAGTCCGCGGCGTGCGCGGAGGTCAGGGTGGTCATGGCGTTACCTCGAATTCCTTCTGGGCCGTGCCGGTGATGCGCACGACGAGCTGCTGCAGGGAGACGGGCGCGAGCTCGAGGCCGGCGGCGGTGGCCGAGCGACGCTCAGCCTCGCCCAGTCCGGCCACCGTGACGGAGGCGAGGCCGCCGAGGCCCTCGCGGTGCAGCACTTCGCGCTGGGCGACGAACTCGTCGATGACGCTCGTGCGGCCGACGAGGGTCGTCGCCGAGGAGCGCAGCGTCTCGGCGGACTCGTCCACCAGCAGGCGACCCTGGTCGATGACGAAGACGTGCTCGAGCAGGTTGCTCACCTCGTCGATCAGGTGGGTGGACAGCACGATCGTGCGGGGGTGGTCCGCGTAGTCGGCGAGCAGGCGGTCGTAGAAGAGCTGGCGCGCGACCGCGTCGAGGCCGAGGTAGGGCTCGTCGAAGAAGGTCAGCGGCGCTCGGGACGCGAGCCCCACGATGACGCCGACCGACGAGAGCTGGCCGCGCGAGAGCTTCTTGATGGGGCGGTTGAGGGGGAGCCGGAACTCGTCGACCAGCTGTTCGGCGAAATCCGCGTCCCAGTGCTCGAAGAACCACGGTGCCGACCGGAACACGTGCTTCGGGCGGAAGTCGTCGGGGTAACGCTGGCTCTCCTTGATGAAGCACACGTTGCGCAGCACGCTCGCGTTCTCGGCCGGGGTGGCGCCGAACACTTCGGCGCGGCCGGCGGTCGGGAACTCCTGGCCGGTGAGCAACTGCATGAGCGTCGATTTTCCCGCCCCGTTGCGGCCGAGCAGCCCGTGGATGCGGCCCTCCTCGAGCCGCAGGCTCACGTCGTCGACGGCGCGCACGCTGCCGTAGTGCTTGCTGAGGCCGATGGCCTCGGCGATGGTGGTCATGCCTGGTCCTCGTTCCGGATCATGTCGGTGAGTTGGTCGGTGGTGATGCCGAGCTTTCGCGCCTCCTGCAGGAGGGGGGTCACGTACTCGGTGCGGAAGCCGTCGCGCCGCTTGCCGAGCAGGCGCTCGCGAGCTCCGGTGGTGACGAACATGCCGATGCCTCGCTTCTTGTAGAGGATCCCGTCGTCGACGAGGAGGTTCACGCCCTTGCCGGCGGTCGCGGGGTTGATGCGGTGGAAGGCCGCGAATTCGTTGGTCGAGGGGACCTGCGATTCCTCCTCGAGCACGCCGGAGATGATCTCGTTCTCGATCTGTTCTGCGAGCTGCAGGAAGATCGGCCTGCTGTCGTCCATCCGACCTCCGGTGCCCTGGTTGGTTACTTGGGTAATTAACCAACCATGTCGGTTCGCGGATGTCAAGGGCCGGACGCCGATCCGGTTCCCCCACGTCGGTCGTGTAAAAAATCTTTGACAGCCGGGTGCTCGGGGGCGTACCTTCGCCATGTCGAACATTTTTGACATGACCGGAGGCGGAGATGGCACTGCAGGAGAAGAACGCGTGGATCCTGGGGGTGCTCGCCGTGCTCGCGTACGGCGCTTACCTCGTTCTGCTGTTCACGGGATCCGAGCCGGGTACGCCGCTCGAGGAGCGCCCGTTCGCGTGGCCGATGATCTGGGCCATCGTCGGCTCGATCGTCGTGTCGATCGTGCTCAACATCATCGCGTCGATCGGTGAGCCGAAGGGTGCGGAACGGGTCGATCAGCGGGATCGCCAGATCGGTCGATTCGGCGAATACACCGGGCAGTCGCTGCTCGTGGTCGGCTCGCTCGTCGCCCTCGTGCTCACCATGCTCGGGGCTGCGCACTTCTGGATCGCGAACGCGATCTTCCTCGGGTTCGTGCTCTCCGCCGTGCTCGGGTCGGTCGCGAAGATCGCCGTGTACCGCAGGGGGATGCCCGAATGGTGAAGCCCACCCGGGTGACCAACAGCATCCGCGCCCTGCGCACCGCTCGCGGCGACCTCACCCAGGCGGAACTCGCCGAACGGATCGGGGTCACCCGCCAGACCGTCATCGCGATCGAGCAGGGCCGGTACTCGCCCACGCTCGAGCTCGCGTTCAAGATCGCCCGCGTCCTCGAGGTTCCGCTCGACGACGTGTTCCACTACCCCGAGGAGTCCTGATGCACGCCATCCGCTACACCCGATACGGCACACCCGATGTGCTGCGCCTCGACGAGGTGCCCACCCCCGAGCCGAAAGCCGGCGAGGTGCTCGTGCGGGTGCAGGCCGCCGGAGTCGATCCCGGGGTCTGGCACCTCGTCACCGGCACGCCCTACGCGGTACGCGCCGCGTTCGGGATGCGCCGCCCCCGGCGACCGCAGCTCGGCGGTGACGTCGCCGGCGTGGTCGACCGCGTGGGGGAGGGGGTGACGGCGTGGTCACCCGGCGACGCCGTGTTCGGCGTCGCGGTCGGGTCCTTCGCGGAGTACGCGATCGCCCGCGCCGATCGTCTCGTGCGCCGGCCGTCGGCGTTGACCGCGGAACACGCGGCCGCGCTCCCCACCTCCGGGCTCACCGCGATGCAGGGGTTGCGCCTCGGTGGGGCGGATGCGGGGCGCCGCGTGATCGTGCTCGGGGCGGGCGGCGGGGTCGGGCACTTCGCCGTGCAGCTCGCCCGCATCGCCGGCGCGCACGTCACCGCGGTGTGCGGACCGGACAAGGTCGACTTCGTGCGAGAGCTCGGGGCGGATGTTGTGGTCGATTACACGCGGGAGCGGCCGAGCGGCACGTTCGACACGGTCATCGAGATCGCGGGCAACCGGTCCGTGTCCGAGCTGCGCGCGCTCACCGCGCCCGGGGGAACGGTCGTGCTCGCCGGCGGCGAGGGCGGCGGCCCCCTGCTCGGTGCCGCCGTACGGCAGTTGCGCGTGTCGCTCACGCCGTGGGTGCGGCCGCGGGTGCGTCCGCTGCTCTCGGTGCCGAACGCGGCGGACCTGGAGCGCCTCGCGGAGCTCGCGGGTTCGGGGGAGCTCCGCCCGCACGTCGAGCGGGTGTTCCCCCTCGACGGAGCCGCGGATGCGCTCCGCGACCTCGAGCGCGGGCACACCCGCGGCAAGCTCGTGCTGCGCGTCGCCGACTGACGCTCCGCGGGCGCGCCGCCGCCCGTGGTCGCGCGGTCGGGCGGTCGCCCGCGGTCGGGCGGTCGCCCCGCGGTCGCCCGGGCGGTCGGTTTCCCGTCAGTAGTTGCCCTTTCCGGCGTCGCTGAAGGGCATCTACTGACGGGAAACGGATGTGGGGGTCGGGCCCAGTGCGCCGGCGGGGCGAGTCAGGCGGGCCGGCAGAAGCGCAGCTGGTTGCCGTCGGGATCCTCGACCGTGAGGGTCGCGCCTCCGGGCGCATCCTCGTCGACAGTCGCGTCGACCCCGCGGGCGTGCAGGTCGGCGTGCAGCGCGTGCACGTCGTCGACGGCGATCCACACGGCCGCGTGCGGCGTGCCGTCACCCTCGTGCTCCGACAGGTGCAGCGTGCAGTCGCCCCGCACGACTTGCAGGTAGAGCGGCAGTTCCGGCGCGAACCGGTGCTCCCAATCGCGCGCGAAGCCGAGGTGGTCGACGTAGAAGCGAGCCGCCGCATCCGCATCGCGCACGCGCAGCACGGGCACCGCGTGCCCCAGTCCGATCCGCTCCATCGCGACCTCCTGCACGTCAGGGTAGTGACGGCGTGGCCGCGCGTCACCGGTCTGTCATCGACCTTTCGGTTGTCGGTGGCCGGCGCTACCGTGCCCCCATGGCCGAGCCGCATCCCGAGGTCGTCGATCCCGCGCACCCGCTCGTCGACCGCGTGCGCCGGATCTGCCTCGCCTACCCCGAGGCGGTGGAGGTGGCCGCGTGGGGACGCCCGACCTTCCGCGCCGGCAAGAAGATCTTCATCACGGTGAGCTCGGCCATGGATCGCCCGCTCACGATCGTCTTCAAGCCCGACCCCGACGACGTCGCCGCGCTCGACCAGGATGACCGCTTCTTCGTGCCGCCGTACTTCGGGCCGGCCGGGTGGCGGGCGATCGACCTCGACCGGCCCGACCTCGACTGGGCCGAGATCGCCGAGCTCGTCGACGCGTCCTACCGTCAGGTGGCGCTGCGACGGCAGCTGAAGGCGCTCGATTCGTCTGGGAGGTCACCTCTGGTGTAGTCTCGACGACGGCTTGCGCCCGTAGCTCAACGGATAGAGCATCTGACTACGGATCAGAAGGTTGGGGGTTCGAATCCCTCCGGGCGCACACTGGTTGAGACAGTATGAGACGGCTCGCGGAAGCGGGCCGTCTTCGTTTAAGCCCCCGGATGCGGCGGAGCGGTCAGTCCCAGACGACGAACCGGTCGTCGGCTTGAACGACGATCCAGTCGCCGCACGTGAAGCCCTCGCCCGGCAGCTCGCCCTCGGGCCACCAGCCGGGTTCGAACGCCGGTTCCCCCTCGACCGCGCCGGGCTCGCAGTAGTCCGCCGTGATCCCGCCCTCGGCGGTGAAGGCGAGCATCGCGCCCTCGTCGATCGTGTTGTAGGCGATGCGGATGTCCTTCGCGTCGTCCGGGACCAGCTGGGGGACGCGGGCGGCATCCCACGACGCCTCCATGTCACCGAGGTCGGCGTACTCGGCTCCGTATTGCTCGTTGACACCGAACGCCTGGCAACCGGCGAGGATCGGGATGGCGACGGCGAACGTGGAGACGGCGAGCAGGCCGCGGCGGGTCGTGCGAGTTGTCATGCGCCCAGCCAACGCGCTCCGCTGGCGGCGGTCGTCGCCCGGGCGGGTGACGGTGGTCATCACCGCGATGGATATCGGCCGCGCGTCACCCGGATGCGCCCGGCCGTGCCCGCCTCACTCCCCGGCGGTGCGGCGACGCTTCGCCTCGAGTTCCGCTTCGAGTCGGCGGATGCGCTCCTCGCGTTCGGTCGCCGCGATCTCCGCCTCGAGGGCCGCCAGTTGCGCCTCGGTGCTCCCCGGCGCCGGCGCGGAGTCCGGCCGCCTTGCCTCCGCCCGTCGTGGATCGCCGAATGGGACGGCGGGTTGGGGTCGACTCCACTCGCGGCCGACGAGGAACCACACGATGCTGCCCACGAGCGGCAGGAACACGACGAGGAGCACCCAGGCCATCTTCGGCAGGTGGCGCACCTGCCCGTCGTCGCGCGCGATGATGTCCACGAGGGCGCCGATCACGAGCAGCAGGATGAGCGCCGAGAAGAGCAGATACACGCCCCACACGCTATTGGCGAGCAACGCTCAGCGCGAGTCCCCGTCGGCGCCCCCATTACGTGAGCGGCTGTCGTTGCTTCGTCTTCCATGCACCGTCGCCCGAAGCGCCGGAGTGAGCCGACGGTCGCGCCTAGGGTGAGCGGATGATCGAGTTCGACGGGCAGGCGCTGGTCTTCGCTGCCATCGGACTCGCCACCCTCGCCGCCGCCCTGCTGCCGAAGCTCGTGCGCAACTCGCCCGTCTCCCTGCCGATGGTCTTCCTCGCCGGCGGGATCGCGGTCTTCGCGCTCCTCCCCGACCTGCCCTCACCGGATCCGATCGCTCAGCATCCGATCGCGCTGCACCTCACGGAGTTGTGCGTGATCGTCGCGCTGATGGGAGCGGGCCTCGCGGTCAACCGGGTGCCGTCGTGGCGCACCTGGTCGTCGACCACGCGTCTGCTCGCGATCACGATGCCGGTCTCGATCGTCGCGGTCGCCGCTCTCGGCTGGTGGGGCCTCGGAGTCGGCGCCGCTGCGGCGGTGCTGCTCGGGGCCGCCCTCGCCCCGACCGATCCCGTGCTCGCCACCGAGGTGCAGGTGAGCGAGCCGATCGTCGACCGCCAGGACGAGAGTGAGGAGGGCGACGACGACGAGGCGCGCTTCGCACTCACGTCGGAGGCCGGACTGAACGACGGGCTCGCCTTCCCCTTCACCTACGCGGCGATCGCGATCAGCCTCGCCGGCATCGCCCCGTCGGGCTGGCTCGGCGAGTGGCTGCTCGTCGACGTGCTCTGGCGGCTCGCCGTCGGGCTCGGCGTCGGAATCGGCGTCGGCTGGCTGCTCGGCCGGCTGTTCTTCTCGGGTTGGGCGGAGCGACGCGGCTTCACCGAGGAGTCGGAGGGGTTCGTCGCCCTCGCGTGCACGTTCCTCGCCTACGGCATCGCCGAGGTCGCGGAGGGCTACGGATTCGTCGCCGTCTTCGTCTGCGCCGTCGCCATCCGTCATGCCGAACGCGACCACGGCTATCACCGCGTCATGCACACCTTCGTCGAGCAGATCGAACGCCTGCTCACGATGACGGTGCTCGTGCTGCTCGGCGGTGCCATCGCCCGCGGACTGTTCGAGGACATCGGATGGCTCGAGATCGGATTCGCGGCCGCGGTGCTGCTGGTGGTGCGGCCGGTCATCGGTTGGCTCAGCCTCACTCCGGGCAAGACCGGTCCGCGCGAGCGCGCCGTGATCGCCTTCTTCGGAGTGCGCGGCGTCGGGTCGCTGTTCTACATCGCCTATGCGCTCGAGCACGGCGACTTCGCGGATGCCCAGCGGCTGTGGTCGATCGCGGGTCTCGTCGTCGTGTGCTCCATCGTGCTGCACGGTGTCGCGGCGACCCCGGTCATGGCCCTGCTCGATCGGCGCCGCGCGAGGGCGGCCCGAGACGGCGACAGTCGTACCGCGGGCACGCCCGTCTGAGCCTCGGCTGCGACCGCGGTCTGGTGGCCGTGCGGTCCGGGTGCCATCATTCCGGGATGTCCCTGCCCGCATCCGTCTCGCGACCCCACGGATGACGCCGCACCGCGATCCGCCCCGGCGTGCGTCCGCGGTGCTCGCGCGCGCCGCGATCGTCGTCCTCGTCTTCCTGCTGGGGCTCGCGGTGATCGTGGCGCTCACGAGGAACGAGCCGGCCGCCGCGCACTCGACGCTCGTGACGCGCATCCTCGTCGGAATCGTCGTCTCCGCTCTCGTCCTGGGGACGGTAGTGGGTCTCAGTCGGCACGATCGCCGCCCGTTGTCCGATGCCGGGATGTCGGGGACCGTCGGATGGCTGCGCGGCGTCGGGGGTGGAGCGCTCGCCTGGATCGTGCCCGCGGCCGTCGCCGTGGCGGTCATCGGAGTGCCGGCCGGTGCCCCTCTGCCGCCCGCGGAGGCGTGGGGCACCGTGCCGCTCGTGCTCGCCGCGGTGCTGCTCTCGGAGGCATTGCCCGAGGAGGTCGCATTCCGTGGGTATGCGCAAGGCATCCTCGAGCCCCGGGTGGGCAGGTGGGGAGCGATCCTCGCGCAAGCCGCGGCGTTCACGGCCACCGGGGTCGGCGTGCGGCTCGCGACCGGACCGGTCACGACCACCGATGCGGTGGTGTTCGCGGGCATGGGGATCGGGCTCGGGTACCTGCGCGCGGTGACCGGGAACATCGCGGTCGCGGTCGGCTTTCACGCGGCGTTCCAGACCGGCGCTCAGCTCGTGCTGGCGCACGGACTGCTGGGGGCGACGGTCGACCACCGGCTCGCGATGCTCGCGCTCGGACCGATCCCGTTCGCGGTCGGCATCGCCGCCCTCGTGACGCTGCACTCGCGGCGCGCAGGAAGGGCGCGTCCCCACGGATGAGGCCGGCGGTCAGCGGGTCCGGCGCGGGAGCAGGGCGCCGATCAGCGCGCCGACGATGAGCACGCCGATGGCGAGGGCGGCCCTCGGCACGGGCGCGGAGGTGCTCGGTACCGCGGCTCGAGCCGGGGCTCGTACCGGGCCGAGCGCCGCGGCGCGTGCGGCGGCGGCAGAGACGGCCGCCGTCTGCGCCTCCGCCTGGCGGGTGAAGAGGATGAGCCAGGCGAGGATGACGACGACCGAGAGCAGCTCCACCGCGGTGAGGTTGTAGTACCCGACGGGCCAGAACAACAGCACGATGACGACGAGCCCGCCTTCGAACACCGCGGTGGCGAGCACGAAACTCTTCGGCAGCCCGCGCAACAGCGTCGGCACGAGCGCGATGAGCACGGCGAAGACGACGACCGCCGACGTCGCGAACACGTTGTGCAGGATCACGTCGGCGTCGACGGGGACGAGTCCGACCCCGATGAGCAGCACCCCGGCGAGCACGAGGAGCATCCGGATGACACCCACGCCGCGCAGGTCCCCGCCGCCGGGCCGCCGGCGGGAGGTGAGATCGGTGGTGAGGTAGTCGGCGAGCGTCGTGATGACGAGCCCGCCGATGATGAGCGTGAGGTTGAACGCCTGGGCGGAGGCGGCGCCGCCCGCGCCCAGCGCGCTGAAGTTCCGGTGCCACCACGTCGGGTCGTCGGCGGTGAGCATGCTCGCGAAGACGCCGGCGACGAGGAACAGGCCGAGCAGTGAGGTGAGGGTGCGGGTCGTGATCTCGGAGGCGATGAGCGCGAGCGCGTACGTCGTCGCCGCGACCGTCGCGCCGACGAGGGTCGTCGCGGCGGGGGTGTCGAGCGACAGGTCGCGGAAGGCGAGCTGCAGCACGGTGAAGACGGAGACGATCAGCAGCAGCGCCATCCCCGCCCCGGTGAGGGTGAGGCCGGCGGTGTCGACGGCGCGTTGCACCGGCGAGCGTCGGGTCCAGCGGAACTGCCGACGGGAATGACGCACGTAGACGAGGGCGAACACCGGCGCGCCGACGAGTGCCGCGGTGAGGGCGGCGATGCCTCCGATCGAACCGGTGCCGCCGAGCGGCGCCTCCCGGTTCCAGAACGCGATCAGTCCGACGAGCACGCCGACGACGGCGCCGATGGCGGCGGCTCCGAGCGCGTCGCCTTCGCGGCGGAGGTGGAGCGCGGCCGCGACGGTCGGTGCCGGGGAGGACATGGCCCGACTGTAGGACACCGTGCCGACAGCTGACATGCCGGCGGGCGGTTACCCGGCGCGCGTCGCCATCAGTCGCGCCGTCTCGGCGGGACTCGGGAAGGAGCCGAGCTCACGGACGGCCGCGTCCAGCACGGCGTTGAGGTGACCGGCGGCGAGGCTGATCCCACCCATCGCGACCGCTTCGGATCCGAGATCCGACACCGCGACCTCCGGCGGCAGCGGGCAGATCGAGCGCAGGGTCTGCTCGAACCGGGGGAGGAACACGTCCGCGCCGGGGGCGCTGCCACCGCCGATCACGAGCAGTTCCGGGTCGAGGGCGAGGGTGAGCGCCGCGGCACCCGTCGCGAGGTCGTCGGCGAACTCCTGCACGGCGACGACGGCGGCGGGATCGCCCGCGCGGGCCGCGTCGAAGATCTGCTCACGGCTGGGCCGCGGATCGCTCAGCACCGAGGTGCCGTACCGCTCGTTGAGTTCGGCCCACTTGAGTTCCGGCATCTCGCCGACGATCCCGGCGGCGCCGTGAACGCCGCGGTGCACCTTGCCGTCGACGATCGACGCGCCGCTCGTGCGGATGCCGCAGAGGATGTAGACGACGTCGCTGTAGTCGCGGGCGGCGCCGATGGTGAGTTCCGCGTGGGCGCCGAGGGCCACGTCCCCCTCGACGAGGATGGCGGCGTCGAACTCGGCGCCGAATCGCTCACGCAGATTCAGCCCCACCCATCCCGGCATGCCGGTGCCGCCGAAGTGCAGCACGTCGCCGCCCCGGCCGATGGAGCCGGGGGAGCCGATCGCGACCGCCCAGAGGGCGTCGCGGGTGATGTCGAGTTCGTCGAGCAGCTCGTCGCTGACGGTGAGCGCGGCGGCGACGCGTTCCTCGGCGGCCAGGTTCTCGTCGACGCGGGCGGTGCGGTGGCCGAGCACGGAACCGGTGAGATCGGTGACGACGGCGTAGATGTGGTTCGCGCCGATGTCGAGGGAGAGGAACCGTCCCAGATCGGGCCGCACGCGGAACACCGCCGCGGGTCGCCCGACGCCGCGGGTCGGCGCGTCATCGGCGACCGCGAGCCAGCCGTTGTCGACGAGGTCCGACACGATCGCGTCGACCGCTGTGCGGGAGAGGCCGGAGTCGGCGGCCATCGTGCGCATCGTCTGCGGGGCGCGCATGACGGCGCGCAGGATGCCGAGCGAGTTCATCCGCCGGAGCAACGACCGGCTGCCCATGGTGCCGCCCGGTGTCTCGAGAATCGCCTCTTGCGACATCCGTTCCCTCACTTGCGCTTTATAACGGCACGTTGCATTATTAACCCGTTCCACTCGACTCTACTCTCGGGCATCCCGCTCGGGAGCACCGGAAAGCCGTTCGCGTCCGCGCGTCGGCGTGCGCCAACGACGGCTGAAATCGCTCGGGGGCGCTGAAAGGCAGCCCATGTCAGCCCCCTCCGTGAGCGCCGGCCGACGCCGCCTCGCGCCGAGCGCACCGCGACGGCGCCGCGACGATCGCCGGGTCGCCCTGCTGTTCATCGCGCCCGTGCTGATCGGGTTCGCGGTCTTCTACCTGTACCCGACCATCCGCGGGCTCTGGTGGTCGTTCACCGACTACAGCCTGCTCGGCGAGCCGGAGTTCATCGGGCTGCAGAACTACGCGGAGGTCGTGCAGGACGGCGAGTTCTGGAACTCGATGGGCGTCACCCTCTACTACGTCGTGTTCAACGTGGTGAGCCAGACGGCGCTCGCCCTGCTGCTCGCCGCGCTCATGCACCGGCTCACCCGGTCCGTCGTGCTGCGCACGACCCTGCTCATCCCGTGGCTCGTACCGAACGTGACCGTCGGTCTCATCTGGCTGTGGCTGCTCGACACGAACCTCGGGTTCGTCAACCACCTCATCACCGGCATGGGATTCGACGCCGTCGGCTTCTTCACCAACCCCGCCCTCGGCATCCCGACGATCTCCCTCGTCAACACCTGGGCCTTCACCGGATACACGGCGCTGCTGTTCTACGCGGGCATGCTGCAGATCCCGAACGACATCTACGAGAGCGCGTCGCTCGACGGCGCGAACGAGTGGCGCCTGTTCACCCGGATCACCCTGCCGCTGCTGCGCCCGATCATGGCGCTCGTGCTCGTGGTGTCGCTCATCGGGTCGTTCCAGATCTTCGACACCGTCGCGGTGACCACGAGAGGCGGGCCGGTGAACGCGACGAGGGTCATCTACTACTTCATCTACCAGCACGCGTTCAACTACTTCAACATGGGCTACGCGGCCGCCATGGCCATCGTCCTCGTCGTGATCCTCGGTGCCCTCACCGCCATCCAGCTGCGCCTTCTGCGCGCCTCGGAATCCCAACTCGCCTAGGACGCCGCCATGTCTCTCACCACACAGGTCTCGCCCGCGCCCGTCGCCGTCGGCGAGGAGCGACCCGCTCCGCCGCGCCGCCGCGAGCGCCGTCCGTTCTCGATCGGCCGGGTGCTCGGCTGGGTCGTGCTGATCGTCTCGCTCGTGCTGACGCTCTTCCCGTTCTACTGGATGCTCAAGACGGCGCTCACCCCGGCCGCCGACGTCATCCGCAACTCGAGCGCGTTCTTCCCCGACAACCCCACGATCATCAACTTCGCGCGGGTGCTCGGCTTCCTGTCACCCGATGAGGACCGCGCCGCCGGTGGTTCGGGCGCCTCGATCAACTTCCTGCTCTACCTCTGGAACTCGGTCGTCTACTGCGGGCTCATCGGCTTCTTCCAGACCCTGTTCTGCGCGATGGGAGGGTACGCGTTCGCACGGCTCAAGTTCCCGGCCCGGAACGCGCTGTTCTCCGTGCTCATCGCCGCCCTCATGGTGCCCGGCATCTTCACGCTTCTGCCCAACTTCGTGCTCGTGCGCGACCTCGGGCTGCTCGACAACCTGCTCGGCATGGTCGCCCCCAGCCTGCTCATGACACCGTTCGCGATCTTCTTCATGCGGCAGTTCTTCCTCAACATCCCCGTCGACGTCGAAGAGGCCGCGCTGCTCGACGGCGCCGGCAAGGCGCGCGTGTTCTGGCGCATCGCCCTCCCCATGAGCAAGGGCCCGCTCATCACGATCGGGCTCATCACGGTGGTCTGGGCCTGGAAGGACTTCCTCTGGCCACTGCTCATCGGCCGTGACGAGTCCGTGCGCACCGTGACCGTCGGTCTCGGCGTGTACCTGCAGCAGTCGCCCAACACCCAGCCCGACTGGACGGGCCTCATGGCCGGATCGACGCTGTCCGTCATCCCGGTGCTCATCCTGCTCGTCTTCCTCGGCCGCCGCATCGTCGAATCCCTGAACTTCACCGGCATCAAGTAGCCGGGACGACCCTCCACCTCCACCCCGCAATCCCCACACAGAGAGAGAAACCGATGACACGAATCCGTCGCGTCGCCGCCATCGCAGCTGCTGGCGCGCTCATCGCAGGCGCATCCGCCTGCTCCACCGGGGGAGGCGCCGAGAGCGGCGTCACCCTGCAGTACTGGATGTGGGACGACACCCAGGTGCCGGCCTACCAGCAGTGCGCGGACCAGTTCCACGAAGAGAACCCCGAGATCACGATCGAGATCAGCCAGGCCGCATGGTCGCAGTACTGGACGAACCTCACCACGCAGATCGCCGCGGGCAGCGCACCCGACGTGTGGGTCGACCAGGCGTCGTACTACCCGCAGTTCGTCGAGAACAACCAGATCGTCGACATCCAGCCGTTCGTCGAAGAGGACGACATCGATCTCGACCAGTACGTGGAGGGCATGGCCGACCTGTGGAAGGTCGACGACGCCCGCTACGGCCTGCCGAAGGACTGGGACACGATGGGCCTGGTCTACAACAAGGCGGCGCTGCAGGCCGCCGGCGTCGACGAGGCGTCGCTGTCGGAGCTCACCTGGAACCCGCAGGACGGCGGCACCTTCGGTGAGCTCATCGCGAAGCTCACCGTCGACACCCAGGGCCGCAACGGCCTCGACCCGGCGTTCGACAAGAACAACGTGGCGGTCTACGGGTTCCTGCCCGAGTGGGCCGACGGATCGCAGGGCCAGAACGGATGGGGCAACCTCGCCCACTCCAACGGCTGGACCTACGCCGACAAGAACCCGTTCCCCACGGAGTTCAACTACGACGACCCGAAGCTCGTCGAGACCATCGACTGGCTCGCCGGTCTCTCGGGGCAGGGCTACGCGCCTCCGCTCGACGCGCAGTCGACGCTCGCCCGCTCCGAGGTGCTCACGAGCGGTGGTGGTGCTCTCACCACCCTCGGTTCCTTCAACCTCGCCGTCTACAAGGACATGACCGACGAGTACGGGTTCGCACCGCTGCCCATCGGTCCCGAGGGTCGCAAGTCGGCCATCAACGGGCTCTCCGACGCGATCTACGCGGGTACGAAGCACAAGGAGGAGGCGTGGGAGTGGGTCAAGTACCTCGCCTCGGCCGACTGCCAGAACATCGTCGCCGAATCGGGCGTCGTGTTCCCCGCCATCAAGGAGGCGTCGGAGAAGGCCGCTCAGGTGCGTGAGGAGCAGGGTCTGAACACCCAGCCCTTCCTCGAGCAGCAGAAGGCCGAGGACGGCACGTTCATCATCCCGATCAGCCAGAACGGAACCGAGATCAACCAGATCGTGCAGGACGCCATCCAGAGCGTGGCCCTCGGCACGCAGGACGCCGAGTCCGCGTTGAGCGCCGCCAACGAGCAGGTCAACGCCCTGCTCGAGTGATGCCGCGACCGTGGGGCGGCGCCCGCCGCCCCACGGTCCACCCCGCTCGACCGCACGCCCCCCCCACGCCCGCACGCCTCGCAGCCCGGACAACAGAAAGCACTCATGCTGCACACCTTCGCCTTCCACGACCTGTTCATCCCGGGCAACGTGAGTGCGCCGCCGACCCGCATCGACACGGGCTACCTCATCCCTCCCGGCCGCGTGGCCCTGCTGCATCCGTTCGGGGAGACGGAGTTCTACCGTCACGGCTGGAACTCGTGGAGCCCGAGCGGGTGGACCCGCACCGACGGCGAGACCATCGGCATCAAGAACAGCCCCGGCCGGCTGCTGACCGCCGACGATGCGGTCAACGACACGCCCCACGCGCACAGCGGGAGCGCCGTCGG
Source organism: Diaminobutyricimonas aerilata (assembly GCF_002797715.1). Lineage (NCBI taxonomy): Bacteria > Bacillati > Actinomycetota > Actinomycetes > Micrococcales > Microbacteriaceae > Diaminobutyricimonas > Diaminobutyricimonas aerilata. Next base: position 362,720 of record NZ_PGFF01000001.1, read on the forward strand.
CGCCATCGCGGGCCCGAACGGAGACGTGCTGCTGCTGGGCTCGCTCGGCCTCGGCACCCCGCGGGTCGGAGCCGACGGCAACACGCTGTGGGCTCGAGCGGAGCATGACGAGGCCGGGTGGTTCGTGGCCTACGGGCCCGAGCAGAAGGTGTTCGCCGACTACGCCGACCTCGTCTCCGAGCGGCTCGGGCGTCGCTCGCAGAAGGCCGGGCGCGTGTGGAGCAGCTGGTACTCGTTCTACGAGGGCATCGACGAGCAGCTCGTCGCCCGCACCGCCGCCGATCTCTCCGGTTACCCCTTCGACGTGTTCCAGCTCGACGACGGCTGGGAGCCGATCGTCGGCGACTGGACGGCCGGGCCCGACTTCCCGTCGGGCATGGAGGCGACCGCGCGCACCATCCGCGACGCGGGCTTCCGCCCCGGCCTGTGGCTCGCGCCACTCATCGCGCTGCCGCAGTCGCCCATCGTGCGCGAGCGCCCCGATCTGCTCGTGAAGGACGAGCACGGACAACCGCTCGTCACCGGCTACAACTGGGGCTCGCACTACCACTCCCTCGACACGACGCAGGACGAGGTGAAGGAGCACCTCCGCGAGGTGTTCACCCGGGTGACCGGGTGGGGCTTCAGCTACCTCAAGCTCGACTTCATGTACGCGGGGGCCGTTCCGGGTCACCGGCAGCGCGACCTCCACCGCGAGGCGGCGTACCGCGACGCGATCCAGCACATCCGTCAGGTCGTCGGCGACGAGGTCTACCTGCTCGGATGCGGCGTGCCGATGATCCCGTCGGTGGGCGTGTTCGACGGCGCGCGGGTCGGACCCGACGTCGGCGCGTTCTGGGACAACGCCGAACGAGTGGGCGACCCCTCCGGCGTCGGCGCGCGGAATTCGATCATCGACTCGGTGAACCGGGCCTGGATGAAGCGCCTGTACGAGGTCGACCCCGACGCCGTGTACTTCCGCAGTGCGCGCAACCTGCTCGACGCGTCGCAGCGCGGGATGCTGCAGGACGTCGCCGCCATCCTCGAGTTCAAGTCCACCTCCGACCCGGTCGAATGGCTGTCGGAGTCGGAACGCGAGGAGCTCCGGCGCTACCTGGAGCGCTCGAACGAGGTGCGGCAGCTCGGCCGCTACACGTTCAGCATCGACGGCCGTGAGGTGGATCTCACCGCCGCCGTCACCGGCACCTACGTGCCGGAACCCCCCTCCGTCGTCGCCTGATCCGGACGACGCGAAGAACCCTTCACAAGACGGCGACGCCGATGTCGCCGGGAAAAGGCAGGTGGTTCGACATGAAGAGAAGAACACGGATGATGCGGGCGGTGGCGGCGGTCACGACGTCGCTCGCCCTGACCGCGGTCGCCGCGGGCGGGGCGGTCGCCGCGACGCCCGGCTGGACGCCGCTCACCCCCGCGGAGGAGCCGGCCGCGAATCCGCTCAAGGGGTTCGTCCCGTTCGCCGGGCAGTACGACCCGGCGACGAACACGTTCCCGCACTCGATGGAGTGGGCGTACTTCCCGCTCGACGCGGTCATGACCGGGCCGGACACGTTCGACTGGACGGTGTTCGAGGCGAGCCTCGCCGACATCGCCTCGCGCGGACACCAGACCGCGCTGCGGTTCTACCTCGACTACCCGACGCGCGAGAGCGGCATCCCGCAGTTCCTCATCGACGGCGGGTTGGAGGTGCGCCCCTACGACGAGTTCAACAACAACGGTGTGAGCGTGTCGCCCGACTACGACGACCCGAACCTGCGCGCCGCCCTCGACAGCTTCGTCGCCGCTCTCGGTGAGCGCTACGACGGTGACCCGCGCATCGGCTACGTGCAGGCGGGGCTGGTCGGGTTCTGGGGTGAGTGGCACACCTGGCCCTACAACGGTGACGGCCGGCCGAACTGGATGCCGTCGGATGAGACGCAGCTCGACATCCTGCAGGACTTCGTCGCCGCGTTCCCGACGACCGAGATCCAGGTGCGCAACCCGAACACGATGAACGCGCCGCTGCCGATCGGCTACCACGACGACTCGTTCGCCCTGTCGACGATGATCAGCCCGCTCGGCTGGCACTTCATGGACAACATGGTCGCCGCGGGCGCGACCGAGAAGTGGCAGCAGTACTCGATCGGCGGCGAGCTTCGTCCGGAGCTGCAGCCATGCATCTTCAGCGCGGCAGGGTGCCCGGTGATCGAGGAGGGCGGCGACAACGACTTCGCCGGCAGCCTGGAGCAGACCCACGCCACGTGGCTGCTCAACCACTACGCGTTCCAGACCGGGTACTCCGAGGCCGACAAGCCGGCGGCGCTCGCCGCAGCGCAGTCGCTCGGCTACTCGTTCCGCGCGACGGAGGCGTGGGTGCCCGCCACGACGGGTGCCGGCGCCACCACGATCGGACTGACGGTGTCGAACATCGGCGTCGCCCCGTTCTACTACGACTGGCCGATCTCGATCGCCTACCTCGACGCGACCGGAGCGGTCGTGCGAAGCGTGGAGACCGACTGGCTGATCAGCGACGTCGCGAGCGGCGCGACCGAGCAGTTCGTCACGACGGTCGACACGACCGGGCTGCCGGCCGGCGACTACACCGTCGTCGCACAGGTCGCGAACCCGCTGCCCGGTGGCATGCCGGTGCGTTTCGCGAACGCCTCGCAAGACGCGGATGTCGACGGCTGGCTCACGCTCGGCGTGACGACCGTCGCCGCCGCGGGCGCAGCCCCGGTTCCCGGTACGGCCGGAGCGCCGGAGCTCGCCGCGACGGGCGCCGACGTGTCGACCCTGCTCGGGCTCGCCGCGGCGGTGACGCTGCTCGGCCTCGCGGGCGTCGTCGCGGAGCGCCGGGTCGCGCGCCGCTGACGCGCCGCTGACGCGACCGCCGTCCGCCCCTCGGGGCGGGCGGCGGTTCCGCGCATCCGGGATCAGCCCCAGTCGCGGCCCTCGAGGAACTCGCGGATCCGGCCGATCGCGTCTTCGAGTTGATCGACGCGCGGCAGCGTGACGATGCGGAAATGGTCGGGGTCGGGCCAGTTGAACCCGGTGCCCTGCACGACGAGCACGTGCTGCTCCTCGAGCAGGTCGAGGATGAGCTTGCGGTCGTCCTTCACCGGGTAGACCTCGGGGTCGAGCCGCGGGAAGCAGTACAGGGCGCCGCGCGGCTTGACGCAACTGACGCCGGGGATCTCCTCGAGCATCCGCCACGTCACGTCGCGCTGCTCGAGCAGGCGGCCGCCGGGAAGCACGAGGTCGTGGATGCTCTGGTAGCCGCCGAGCGCCGCCTGGATGGCGTGCTGGGCCGGCACGTTCGGGCACAGGCGCATGTTCGCGAGCAGGTCGAGACCCTCGATGTAGCTGGCCGCGTGACGCTTCGGACCCGACACGGTCATCCAGCCGGAACGGAACCCCGCCACCCGGTACGCCTTCGAGAGGCCGTTGAAGGTGAGGGTCAGCACGTCCGGCGCGACCGCGCCGAGGGAGACGTGCTCGGCGTCGTCGTAGAGGATCCTGTCGTAGATCTCGTCGGCGAGCAGCAGCAGCTCGTGGCGGCGGGCGACCTCGGCGATGGCCTCCAGCACCGGGCGTCCGTAGACCGCGCCGGTCGGGTTGTTCGGGTTGATCACGACGATCGCCTTCGTGCGCTCGGTGACCTTCGAAGCGAGGTCCTCCACATCCGGTTGCCAGTCGGAGGACTCGTCGCAGCGGTAGTGCACGGCGCGACCGCCGGCGAGGCTCGTGACGGCCGTCCACAGCGGGTAGTCCGGGGCGGGGATGAGCACCTCGTCGCCGTCGTTGAGCAGCGCCTGCAACGACATGGCGATGAGTTCGCTCACGCCGTTGCCGAGGTAGACGTCGTCGACGTCGACATCCGGGATGCCTTTGCGCTGGGCATCCTGCGCGACCGCACGGCGGGCCGAGAGGATGCCCTTGCTGTCGCTGTAGCCCTGCGAGGCGGGCAGGTTGGCGATGATGTCCTCGAGCAGCTCCGGCGGCGCCTCGAATCCGAACGGCGCCGGGTTGCCGATGTTGAGCTTGAGGATCGGATGCCCGGCGCTCTCGAGCTCTTTGGCCCGGGTGAGGGCGGGCCCCCGCACGTCGTAGAGCACGTCGGCGAGCTTGGCGGACTGCAGCAGCTCCATGAGCGCCGATCCTCTCACGGACGCCCCGTCCCGTCCGCCGCTGATCCGCTCCGCGTGGCGGGGGCCCTTCCGCATCCCGCTGGTCGAGTGGGCGCGGCGGAGCCCGCCGTATCGAGACCCTCCCGGAGAGCACGTGCCGTCCGGGGTCGGCCCGCGCGCGGATCAGTCCGCGAGCTGCAGCTCGTCGACGACGCGGATCACGCGCGTGCGGGCATCCGCATCGAGGCCCCGCACGGGGCGCGGCAGCGAGTCGGGGGCGACGAGCCCCAGGTGTTCGGCGATGGCGGCGGTGACGCGGTAGCTGCTGAGTTCGGCGAACAGCGCCCACAGCGGCGCGAGCCGGGTGTGCTCGGCCGTGGCCGCGGCGTGGTCGCCGGCGAGCGCGGCGCGCGTGATGGTGACCGCGGGACGGGGCAGCGTGCCGCCGAGCACCGAGTACCAGGCGTCGCACCCGGCCTCGAGTCCGGTCGCCGCCGCCGCGTCGCCCGAGACCCCCACCGTGACGGTCGAGGGGATGCGGTCGCGGATCGCACGCACGCGGGCGGCCGCTTCGGCCGGATCGGCGGGCACGCCGGGGATCTTGATCGAGGCGACGTTCGGCAGTGCGGCGATCCGCTCGTACAGGTCGAGGGAGAAGGTGACGTGCGTCGTGCCGGGGTTGTCGTACACCACGAGCGGCACCGAGAGCCCCGCGGTCACGTCCTCGAACAGGCCGAACACCTCGTCATCGTTCAGGGCCTGATAGGTGACCGGGGCCAGCAGCACGGCGCTCGCTCCCGCCTCCTGCGCGTCGTCGGCGAGGGCGCGCACCTGTGAGGTGCGCAGCGCGCCGATCCCCACCATGACCGGCACCGGTCCGGCGTTCCGCACCGCCGTGCGCGCGGCCCGGCGTCGCTCCTCGCGGTCGAGGTACATGTACGAGCCCGTCGATCCGAGCGAGGTGATCGAGTCGACTCCAGCGGCCGCAAGTCGGTCGACGAGGCGGGCGTACGCGCCCTCGTCGACGGCGTCGTCTCGCAGGGGGGTGTGGGGGAAGGCGCTCAGCCCGGTGAACCTCATGGTCGACCATTGTGCCGGTGTCGCCGCTCGCCGGATCGGTCCAACCGGAGGATCGCGGCCGCGCCGATGAGCGACACCGACGAGATGACGAGGAGCACGCCGGCGACGGGGATCGCGCTCGTGATGCCGATGAGCCCCGCGATCGGGGACGCGAGCCCGGCCACGGTGAAGTTCACGAACCCGTGCACGGAGGTCGCCGTGCCGGCTTGATCGCCCTGGTTCTCGAGTGCGATCGCCGTCGCGCACGGGAAGCATCCGCCGCATCCGGCGACGTACAGCCACAGGCAGGGGAGCAGCCCGGTCAGTCCGGTGCCAGTCCACGTGAGCGGCACGATCGCCGCCGCCCCGATCACCGCTACCGCGACCGACCACAGCAGCACGCGCGGGGCGGGCATCGTTCTCCCCAACCACCCGGCGAGTTGCACGCCGATCACGAGACACAGCGAGGTCGAGAGGAAGACGAGGGCGAAGCCGGTCGCGTCCATTCCGAACACCCCCTGCAGCAGGAGCGGCGAGGCGGCGACGTAGGCGTAGACGGCGGCGTACGTCATGCTCGCCACGAGCGTGCCGCGCCGGAAGGCCGGGTCGCGCCACACCGCGCGCGCCCGCTCGCGCAGTCCACCGGTCGAGGTGTGCGGGCCGCGGGTGTCGGGTGCCGCGACGACGCACGCGGCGAGAACCGCGGCCGACACGGCCGCGAGTGCGAGGAAGATGCCGCGCCAGCCCACGATCGGGAGCAGCACGGCGCCGGCGACGGGGGCGAGCAGGGGAACGGTCGTCGTCACGAGCGTGATGCGCGACAGCAGCCGCAGCAGGCCCGGCCCGTCGGCGACGTCGCGAGCCATGGCGAGCACGAGCACCGCACTGCCGGCCGCGCCGATCCCCTGGACGACCCGCACCGCCGCGAGTACCTCCACCGACGGCGCGGCCGCGCACCCGAGAGTGGCGACCAGGTGCAGGCCGTTGGCGAGCAGCAACGGGCGGCGGCGCCCGACCCGGTCGCTCCACGACCCGACGACGAGCTCGCCGAGGGCGAGTCCGATCGTCATACCGGCGAGCGTGAACTGCACGGCGGCGTCGCCGGCACCCAGGTCGTGCTGCAGCTGGGGGAAGGCGGGCAGGTACAGGTCGATCGAGAGCGGTCCGAGCGCAGCGAGCATCCCGAGCAGCAGTACGGGGGCGAGTCGCGTCGTCGTCCCTGTCGTCATGGCACCTCCTCATGACACCGGCGTAAGGGATTCACCGGTGTCCACCTTGACGCACGAGCGCGCTACCGGTCAAGCGGTTACGCTGGTGTCATGAGCGAGCAGCAGGAGTTCGCGGCCGAGAACGCCCGGATCCGCGACGACCCCCGCCTGCTGCGCGACTTCGTCAACACGCTCGAGCGGCAGACCGGCGACGAGGCGCTGACCTCACCGGAGGCGCTCGCCGACTGGTTCGCGGATCGGGGTCTCGTCCCGCGCGGAACCGCCCTCCGGCGCGGCGACCTCGACATCGCGATCGCCCTTCGCGAGGGGCTCAGGGCGCAGATGCTCGAGCACGCCGGTCACCCGTCCGACGACGACGCCGCGCAGGCGCTCGATGCCGCCGCGGCGCTCGTGCCCCTGCGGGTCGGATTCGCGGGCGGGCGGTACCGGCTCGTCGCCGTGCGCGACGAGCCCGCGCAAGCCGCCTTCGCCGCGTTGTTCGACGCGCTGCGCCGCACCCGCGAGTCCGGCGAATGGGAGCGGCTCAAGGCGTGCTCACGGGACTCGTGCCGGTGGGCGTACTTCGACTCCTCCCGCAACCGCTCCAAGCGCTGGTGCACGATGGCCGGCTGCGGCAACTACATCAAGATGCGCCGCGCCCGCGGTGGGGAGCCGGCGCTGGGCTGAACCGCGGTCAGGGCTCCGGATGCGGGTGCAGCACCCCGAGCCAGTGCGCGGTCTGCGCGACATGGGCGGATGCGGCGACCGACGCGGCGGCGGGATCCTGCCGTTCGATCGCGTCGACGATGGCGCGATGACCCGCGTCGCTCGCGTGCTTCACCGGGTCGCCCTCCCCGCCGCGCAGGATGCGATACCGCCGCCCGCGCGCCCGGAACACGCTCATGAGCGACGTGATCGTCGGGTTGCCGGCCGCGGCGCAGATGGACTGGTGGAACTCGTAGTCCAGTCGCGACACCTCGTCCGGGTCGTCGGTCGCCTCCATCCGCGCGGCCAACTCCCGCAACTGTTCGACCAGGCCCTCGGGCGCGCGCGCCGCCGCTTGTCCCGCGGCATGGCCCTCGAGTACGCGACGCACCTCGAACAACTGCAGCAGCCCTTCGAGCGGCAGCAGGTCGACGGTGATCGAGAAGCCGCGCACGATGTCGGCGGGGTCGAGGCGCGAGACGTAGGTGCCGGATCCGTGGCGCACGTCGATCGCGCCCAGGGTGTCGAGGATGCGCACGGCCTCGCGCAGCGAGCTGCGCGAGACCTTGAGCCTGCTGCACAGTTCCGCCTCGGGAGGGAAGCGCTGGCCCGGCGACAATTCGCCCGACGAGATCATCTGGCGCAGCCCGTCGAGCGCGGTGTTCATGGCCGACATGCGCGCGCCCCTTCCGTCCGTGCCCACGTTACCCAGACGCAAGTCATCTGAGCACTTTTCCACGATCGTCGTTGCGTCGTGGCGGAGAACCGGATCTTTACACGATTGAAACACTTCGTGGCGCAGAAATGAATACGCTGGCCGACACGAGATGTCTGATGACTTGACCGAGAGGCCGATCCGAGCGATGACGACGGGCACGACCGCAGCACCCCGGCCCATGGTCGACGGCACGGGGCGACCGGCGATGGCGCTGTGGACTCTCGACCCCAGCACGATCCACCTGAACCACGGTTCGTTCGGAGCCGTCCCGGTCGAGACAGCCGCGTATCAGGCCGAGCTCGGTCGCGAGATGAACGGCATCCCCGGCGACTGGTTCTCCGCCCTCCCCGGCCGCCTCGGCGCCGCCCGCGAACGCGCGGCCGAGTTCCTGCGCGTCGCGCCGGAGTCTGCTGCCTTCGTGATCAACGCGAGCGCGGGCATCTCGGTCGTGCTGCAGTCCCTCGAGCTGCGCCCGGGCGCCGAAATCCTCGTCACCGACCATTCCTACGGTGCCGTCACCATGGCGGCGCAGCGCGCCGTGCGGCGCGTGGGCGGGGTCGTGCGCGAAGTGCCCGTGCCGCTCGATGCGGCCGACGACGAGGTCGTCGACATCCTCACCAGCGCGTTCACCGACGGCACGGCCCTGCTCATCGTCGACCAGATCACCTCCGCGACCGCGCGGGTGTTCCCCATCGCCGCGATCGCCGCACGGTCTCACGAGCGCGGCGTGCCGGTGCTCGTCGACGCCGCCCACGCCCCGGCGATGCTGCCTGAACCGCTCGCCGGCAGCACGGCGGACTACTGGGTCGGCAACCTGCACAAGTGGGGGTGCACGCCGCGCGGCGCCGCCGTGCTCGTCGCCTCCGACGCGGTCGCCCAATCGCTGTACCCCTCGATCGACTCGTGGGGGCACCCGCACCCGTACCCGACCCGCTTCGACACGCAGGGCACCGTGGACGCGACCGCCCAGCTCGCGGCGCCGCACGCCCTCGACCTCATCGAGCGCGAGTTCGGCTGGGATGCGGCGCGGTCGTACATGACGCGTCTCGTCGAGTACGCGGAGACCCTCATCGTCGACGCTCTCGAGCAGGCGTGGGACGGGCCCGCGCGCGTCGCGGCGGCGTCACCCGCCCCCGCGATGCGGCTCGTCGGTCTGCCCGACGGGCTCGTGCGCACGCCGACCGACGCGCATGAACTGCGCGACGTGCTCGCCCTCGACCTCGGCTTCCAGACCGCGATCACCTCGTGGAACGGCACCGGATACCTCCGGCTGTCCGCGCACGTGTACAACACGGCGGACGACTACCGGGCCTTCGCCGACACGGCGGTTCCCGTGATCGCTGAGCTCGCGCACATCCGCTCGACCGAACCCGATCTCACCCTCGACGAGACCATCGCCCAGCACCGCACGGCGCGCACCGCGACCGCCTGAGCGTCTCGTCGCCCATCCGAATCACAGAACAGGAAGAAGGAGAATCGTGAAACGACTCACCACCTCGCTCGCGGCAATGGCCGCCGTGGGCGCGCTGACTCTCACCGGCTGCTCGAGCGGGGGAGGGGGAGAGGGCGGCGACGTGCAGCTGCAGATGGTCGAGACCCTCACCAACCCGGCGCGCTCCGCCGTGCTCAAGGAACTCATCGCGGGCTTCGAGGAGGAGAACCCGGGCATCACCGTCGAGCTCGTGTCGCCCCCCACCGAGCAGGCGCTCACCACCGTGCAGCAGATGCTGCAGGCGGGCAACGGCGTCGACGTGCTCGAGGTGCAGGACAGCACGGTCGGACCGTTCACGGCGAACAAGTGGATCTACGACATGAACGCCGACCTCGAAGGCTGGGACGGCTGGGACGCGCTGACGGAGAACGCGAAGAAGTTCGCGAACCCCGACGGACCGACCCACATGATGCCGTACGGCTTCTACGGGCTCAGCCTCTTCTACCGCACCGACATGATCGAAGAGGCCGGCTTCGATGAGCCGCCGCACAGCTGGGAGGACCTCGTCGAGATCGCGAGCGCGGTCAACGACCCCGCCTCGAACCAGTACGGGTACGCGTTCCGCGGGGGCACCAACGGAAACTCGAACGCCGCGGCGATCATCACCGCCTACGCCGCCGACCTCATCGACCCGGAGGACGCCTTCCGCCTCGCCGACGGCAGCGGCACGGTGTTCTCGACCGACGAGGCGCAGCAGGCGATGGACGACTACCTCGAGCTGTTCAAGAACGGCTCGCCGCCCTCGTCGATCGCGTGGGGCTACCCCGAGATGGTGCAGGGCTTCAGTTCCGGCTCGACCGCCTTCCTGCTGCAGGACCCCGAGGTGATCGCGACCATCCGCGACGACTCGACCCTCACCGAGGACCAGTGGAGCACCACTCCGCTGCTCGTCGGCCCCTCGGGCAAGGCCGCGCAGCCGATCGCGACCGCCGGCTGGGGCATCGCCGAGAGCAGCGAGCACAAGGAGGAGGCGATCAAGCTCATCAAGTACCTCGCCTCCGGTGACGCGCCGCTGACCTTCGCCAAGGGCAACTCGCTCGTGCCGATCCTCACGAGCGCCGCGGACGACCCCTTCTTCAGCGAGGGCCCCTGGGCGACCTACGTCGAGATGAACGAGGACCCCGACACCTACCTCAACGTGGCTCAGCCCCGCGGCGTGGCCTGGTGGACCGAGTGGGGCGAGAAGGCCGACCGCGAACTGCAGCAGGTGCTGCTGGGCGAGATGACGACGCAGGACCTGCTCGCCGAGTGGGACGCGTACTGGTCCGAGAAGTACGCAAGCGAGGAATGAGCGTGACCTCGGGAACCCTGGAGCGGTCGGCCGCACGGCCGGCCGCTCCGGCCCCGCCGCCGGGGCGCCGCACCCGGCGCGCGTTCACGCGGCGCCGAGCCCTCACGATCGCGGCGTTCCTGGCCCCGGCGGCGGTGTTCGTCGCGATCTTCACCTACTACCCGCTGCTCTCCGGCGGGGTGGGTGCGTTCCGCACCTGGACGGTGTACAACATCACGAACCAGCCGTGGGTCGGGTTCGGGAACTTCGAGACGGTGCTGAACGATCCGCTGTTCTACAGCACGGTCGGCAACACCGTGCTGTGGGTCATCGGATCGCTCGTGCCGCAGTTCGTGATCGGGTTCGCGCTCGCGTTGTGGCTGCGACCGAAGTTCCGGTTCCGCGGCATCTACCAGGCGCTCGTGTTCTTCCCGTGGGCGGTCAGCGGCTTCCTCATCGGCATCCTGTTCCGCTGGATGTTCAACGGCGAGTTCGGCGTCGTCAACGACCTCCTCATGAAGACCGGCATCATCGACACACCGCTGCCGTGGCTCGCGGACCCGGCGCTCGCGATGCCGGCGATCATCCTGGCCAACGTCTGGTACGGCGTCACGTTCTTCGCGATCATGATCCTCGCGGCGCTGCAGTCGGTTCCGGATGAGCTCTACGAGGCGGCCTCGCTCGACGGCGCGGGCCGGGTGCGCGCGTTCTGGCACGTGACCGTGCCGTACATCCGCACGACCCTCGCCCTCACGGTGCTGCTGCGCACGATCTGGATCTTCAACTTCCCCGACCTGATCTTCGGCATGACCGGCGGCGGTCCGGGCGGTCGCACCCACATCGTGACGAGCTACATGATCGAGATCACGCAGCAGGGCGACTACGGGCGCGCGAGCGCGCTCGGGCTCATCGTGTTCATGGTGCTCGCGATCTTCGCGGTGTTCTACCTGCTCGCCACCCGCGAGCGGAAGGAGGCGCTGCGATGAGCACCACCGCGATCGCCCGCCGCACGGCGCATCCGAACTCCACCGGTACACGGACGAGCCGCATCGTGCGCTTCGTCGCCCTCGGGGCGTGGCTGATCTTCACGCTGTTCCCGCTGTACTGGATCGCGGTCACCGCGTTCAAGCCGCGCAGCGACATCTACAAGTTCCCGCTCGAGTACTGGCCGAGCACGTTCTCGATCGAGAACTTCGTCGGCCTGTTCGAGAAGGCGAACTTCGGGGTGTACCTCGTGAACAGCATCGTCGTGGCGACCGTCGCGGCGATCCTGGTGACGCTCATCTCGCTGCTGTCCGGCTACATCATCGCCCGGTTCGAGTTCCGCGGTAAGGGCGCGATCATCATGGCGTTCCTCGTGACGCAGATGATCCCCGCGTTCATCGCGCTGGGTCCGCTGTACCAGCTCATGGTCGACCTCGGGCTCGTCAACCAGCGCACCGGTCTCGTGATCGTCTACATCGCGATGTGCATCCCGTTCTCGACGATCATGCTGCGCGGGTTCTTCGAGAACGTGCCGGATGCGCTCGAAGAGGCGGCGATGATCGACGGCTGCAGTCGGTTGACGGCGCTGTTCCGGGTGCTCGTGCCGGTCATGGCCCCGGGCATCATCGCCGCGTTCATCTTCAACTTCGTCAGCTGCTGGAACGAGCTGTTCCTGTCGGTGACGCTGATGACCTCGGACGCGAACAAGACGGTGCCGACCGCCCTCAACGGGTTCATCACGAGCTACAACATCGACTGGGGCTCGATGTCGGCGGCCGCGGTGCTGACGGTGCTGCCGACGATGGTGCTCTTCGCCTTCGCGAGCAAGTACATCGTGCAGGGCCTCACCTCGGGTGCCGTGAAGGGCTGACCCGGCGCGACCCGCTTCGACGGGCTCAGCGAGCGACGCTCGCTGAGCCCGTCGTTCCCTGAGCCTGTCGAAGGGAACCGCCCGCGCCCGACGCCGCCTTCCGCGACTCGCACATCCGCGCGGCGCGGACCGCCGGATGCGCGTCAGGGCGCGAGCGCAGAGGTGAGCGCGGGCTCGTCGCGGCAGCCGCCGAGCACGCGCGCGATCCCGTCGCGTTCCGGCGGGGTGACCCACAGGCCGTAGGCGGCCTTCACCGACACGATGCGGGCCACGTAGTCGCAGCGGAAGGACTTCTGCGGCGGCAACCAGGTGGCGGCGTCGCCGTCGCCCTTCGACGAGTTCGCGGCACCGTCGACCGCGAGCAGGTTGAGCGGGTCGTTCGCGAGCAGCACCCGCTCGTCCTCCGTGAGTCGCTGCGCTCCCGTCTGCCACGCATTCGACAGGGCGACCACGTGGTCGATCTGCACCTCCGCCGACGTCGCCTGTCCACGTATGAACCGGATGCGGTCGCCGGTGAAGGGATCGTCGAGGGTTCCGCTCAGCACCCGGCATGTGCCGTCGACGGTCGTCGCGGTGAGGTCGCGGGCGAGGATGTCGTTGCGGGTGTCGCAGCCGTTGCGATCGACGTCGAGCCACGCCTCGCCGAAACGCTCCTCGCGGTCGTACCCGGTCTTCGGCGCGCGTCCCTTCACCGGAAGCGTGTCGAGGAGCGCGAGCGCGGTGCCGTCCGCGGCGTCGGTGCGGCCGGATGCCGGTGGCGCGGGCTGCTGATCGCCGAGCGTGGGCAGTGCGGCGACGAGCGCGATCGCGGCCGCCGCGATCAGCACGAGCAGCACCCATCCGGAGCGTCCGCCGCGACGTCGGCGGAGGCGCGGAATTCGGCGGGGCACCGCGCTACTCTGCCGCGCGGAGACCGCGGATGGTCGTCGCCACTCCGGGTCGCGCGGCTGTGCAAGTCCACCGCGGCGCACGGAACGCCCTGCTCCGAGAGCCGGTCGGCTAACCTGAGAACATACCGAACGGCCGCGATCGACGCTGCCCCGCATCCGCGGCCACCGGTGACGACCGACGGCGATCGGAGCGAGATGACCTCGACCAGTACGAACGGCACGGTAGTCCAGCGCAACAACGTGCGCGTGCACGGCAATCCCGACGGGCGGCCGATGCTGTTCGCCCACGGTTTCGGCTGCAGCCAGGAGATGTGGCGCGCCGTCGCACCCGCCTTCACCGACGAGTACCGAGTGGTGCTCTTCGACGCGGTCGGATCCGGCGCCTCCGATGTGTCGGCCTACGATCCCGGCAAGTACGACTCGCTGCACGGGTACGCGCAGGACGTGCTCGAGATCATCGAAGAGCTCGACCTGCACGACGTGATCTACGTCGGGCACTCCGTCAGCGCCATGGTCGGCGTGCTCGCCGCGAACCGTGACCCGTCCCGCTTCGGGGCGCTCGTGCTCGTCGGACCGTCGCCCCGCTACGTGAACGAGCCGGGCTACGTCGGCGGGTTCGAGCAGCCCGACATCGACGGGTTGCTCGACGCGCTCGACTCGAACTACCTCGGCTGGTCGGCGACGATGGCGCCGGTCATCATGGGCAACGCCGATCGACCGGAACTCGGCGAAGAGCTGACCGAGAGCTTCTGCACCGTCGACCCGGAGATCGCGCGGCACTTCGCCCGCGTCACGTTCCTCTCCGACAACCGGCGCGATCTCGCCGAGGTCGTAACGCCGACCGTGATCCTGCAGACCTCCAACGACGTCATCGCTCCGGAGGAGGTCGGCCGGTACGTGCACGAGCACATCCGCGGCAGCGAATTCGTGATGCTCGACGCGAGCGGCCACTGCCCGAACATCTCCGCCCCGGATGAGGTCGTGAGCGCGATCCGGTCGTTCCTGCGGTGACCGACGGCATCGAGGGAACGGAACCGGCCGAGGATCTCGTCGAGCTGTACGAGGGGGCCCCGTGCGGGCTGCTCTCGACCACGCCCGACGGCGTGATCACCCGCGTCAACTCGACCTTCGCCGGATGGCTCGGCCGGTCCGCCGCCGACCTGCACGGGGTCGCATTCCGCGACCTGCTCACGACGGCCGGCCAGCTCTTCTACGAGACCCGGTATGCGCCGGTGCTGAACCTCTCGGGGGAGGTGCGGGAGGTGGCGCTCACCGCGCGTCGCGATTCGGGGGAGCTGCCGATCCTCGCGAACGCGGTGCTCGTGCGCGACGCCGCCGGTGCTCCCGTGAGCGTGCGGGTCGCGGTCTTCGACGCGTCGGAACGGCAGGACTACGAACGCCGCCTGCTCGCCGCCCAGCGCACCGCCGCCGCGTCCGAGGCGCGGGTCCGTGCCCTGCAGGAGGCCTCGAGCGCGTTCAGCGCCGCGCACTCCGAGCGCGATCTCGCCCGCGCCCTCGCATCCGCGACGAGGACGGCCCTCGTGGCCACCCGCGCGATCGTGCTGCTGCTCGACGACGACGGCGTGCTGCGTGCCCAGGACGAAGCGGATGCGGTGCTCGGCGACGCGCTCGCACCGCTCGCCTCCGAAGCGCTGCACGACGGCACCGTGATCACGCTCGCCGACCTCGACGACGCGGCCGCCGCATCCGCCGACCTTTCGCTCGCATTCCGCGACGCCCGGCTCGAGGCGGTGAGCATCGCTCCGCTGCACGACGACGGGGCGCCGCTCGGCGCGGTCGTCGGGCTGTTCGCGCGGGCGCGCCGCATCGACGCCGAGGTCACCGAACTGCACGCCACCCTCGCCCGGCAGGCGGCTCAGGTCTTCGTGCGCTTGCGCCTGCAAGGCGAGCTCGAATACCGGGCGCTGCACGACCAGCTCACCGGTCTGCCCAACCGCAAACTGCTGCAGGAGAGACTCGACAGCGTGCTCGCCGGCGCCCGACGGCGCGGCCGGCCGGTCGCGGTCATCTTCCTCGACCTCGACGGGTTCAAACGGATCAACGACGAACTCGGTCACCGGATGGGCGATGCCGTGCTGAGCGAAGTGGCCTCCCGGCTCGCGTGCGCGGTGCGCCGCGAAGACGTGGTCGGGCGATACGGGGGCGACGAGTTCGTCGTGGTCTGCGAAGACACCGAATCGACCGGCGCGGGAATCGTCGCGGAGCGCCTCCGCTCCGAAGTGGCGCGTCCGCTCGAGTCGGTGCCGAGCGGGTACCCTGTGACGGCGAGCATCGGCCTGGCCGTCTGGATGCCCACCGAACCCGAGCCGCCCACCCCCGATGTTGCCCTGCGCGCGGCCGATGAGGCGATGTACGCGTCGAAGCGGGCCGGGCGGGATCGGGTCACGCTCGTCGCATTGTGACGCGCCGCGTCGAGCGCGGCACTAGCCTGGTCACCGGAGCTGGTGCCGATCGAAGGGGACGCGTTGGGGACCCTCACATACGATTCGGCCGTCACGGTCACCTTCGACGACCGGATGCTCGCGCATCTGCAGGTCGTGGTCTGGGCGAAGTTGCGGCGCGGCGAGCAGTTCTCGTTCACGTGGGCCGAGGGACAGCCGGCCGAGCATCGGCGCACCTCGGTCTGGATCGCGCCGTCGATCCCGCTCGCCTTCCGCTACGACGGCATCGACGTGCCCGAGATCGACCAGCGCTGGATCGACGCCCTCATGCGGGCCGCCAATTCGGCCGGCGGCCTCCGGCCGCTGCCTCAACCGGAGGCGGAACGGTGACCCCCGCACCTCAGCGGAGGCCGGGCACATGGGCGTACTGACTTACGGAGTCGGCGCGCCGGAGATCGACATCGAAGACCGGACGCTCGCACACCTGCAGTTCGTGATCGCCATGAAGCTGCGCCGCAACGAGCAGTTCCTGCTGACGTGGGAGCACGGCATGGAGCGCGGAGGCGGTCGCAGCGCGGTCTGGATCAGCCCTTCCATCCCCGTGCACTTCCGCTACTCGGGCAGCAAGCAGCCCCGGCTCAACCGGGCGTGGCTCGAGGCGCTCATGGAGGCGGCGAACGGTCCGACCGGACTGCACCACGTGCCGGAACCGGCGGGACCGCCCGTGCCGCCTCGCCCCTTGCTCTGAATCGACCCGGGCCGGCCGAAGGTGCGCCGGGTCCCGGGGCGACGGGGTTTAGGCTCGGGATGACGTTCGAGCGGGAGGCCCCCACGTGAAGATCAACCGGCTGACGGTCGACGGCAAGGACTACTTCCTCCCGGATCCCGTGACGGAGCTCCGAGCGCAGATCCTCGAGGCGGTGCGCGCCGGCGGCGGTTACGTCAACATCCCACCGCTGCGTGGCGGGCCCGGCATCGACATCCTGTTCTCGCCGGGCATGCCGGTCACCTGGACGCAGATCGACGTGGGCGGCGAGAACGCCGAGCCGACGGCCTCGCAGGCGCAGTCCTATGAGGACCCGTACGACGGTCTGTGACCCGCTGACCGCGGCACCTGTCAGACGGGTTCGACGCCGCCGAGCACGCTCGACTGCGCATCGAGCAGGGCGATCGTCTCGGCCTCCCCGCGCGCTTCGCCGAACAGGTAGCCCTGTCCCCGATCGCACCCGAGGCGGCGCAGCCGCTCGACCTGGGCCCGTGTCTCGACCCCTTCGGCGACGGTGCGCAGCCCCTGGTGGCGCCCGAACCGCACGAGGGCGGCGAGCCGTCGCGCATCGGTGAACGCACCGGAGAGCAGCGAGCGGTCGATCTTCACCTCGGTGGTCGGCAGACGCCGCACCCGGGCTCGGGAGGCGTGGCCGACGCCGAGGTCGTCGACCGAGATGCCGACCCCCTCGTTCCGCAACCGTTCGAGCCGTTCGATGCCCGCGGAGTCGATGAGGCGGGATTCGGTCAGCTCGAGCGTGAGCAGCTGCGCGGGGAAGTCGCTCTCCGCGAGACGATCGAGCACGTCGTCGACGAAGCGGTCATCGTAGAGCTGCACCGCGGAGACGTTGACCGAGATCTGCAGGCGGTGCCCACGCGAGGCGATGCGGCGCCCGAACGCGGTCGCGTCATGCAGCATCGCGCGCCCGAGAACGTCGATGGCGTCCGACCCTTCGGCGAGCCGGATGAACTCGAAGGGCAGCACCTTGCCCCGCTCGGGGTGATGCCAACGGCTGAGCGCCTCGAGCCCGACGATGCGGCCCGATTGCAGATCGACCTGCGGCTGGTAGTACGCGACCACCTCGCCCCGCTCCAGTGCACCGCGCAGCTCGGCGACCCGCTCGTCATGGTGGGTCATGGGGCCTCCTCGTGCGACGAATGCCGCGAGACCATTCCAGGGCATCCGCCGCCGCTGGTCCAGCGGGCGACAGGATCCCGGGCGATCGTTATACTCCGGCCGCCCGCTCACCAGTCGGGTCGGTGCTTGATGCGCGAACTCGACTGCACGTGGTGCTCCCACGCGATCGCCGCCGCCCGTTCGAACGATCGGGTGTAGCCGATCAGACGCCGCTCCTCGCCGCGCACCGCCCACGTCACCGCGCGGAACCACACCTCGCGCGACGGACCGAACTCGAGCCGGCGGATCACCGCGATCGGCTCGACGGGCCAGCCGTTGCGCAGCTCCCACTCCGACGGCTGCGCGATGCGCGCCGGATGCCAGTCGACCATGGTGCTCCTGAGGGATGGAGGAGCAGCCCGGCCGCTGCGGCTCGATGCTACGAGACCGGCACCGACATCCGTCCGCGCGTGCCTGTCGCCCGGCGCCGCTGGTAGTTCGCCAGGGGTCGTCGACGGAGCGGATCGGCGTGCCTAGCCTCGGAGCATGAGTGCGAACGCCCACACCGATCCCACCGCGAGCCTCGGCAACGACGCGGCCTCGCGATGAGCGGCGTGCTGCACCTGGTGCTCCTCGGATGGAAGCCGACGACATCGGAGAGCGACCGAGCCGAGGTGGTCGACGGAGTCCGTGGCCTGCCGGATCGGATCCCCGGCATCCGCGCGCTGCACGAAGGACCGAGTGTGAGCCCCGAGGGCCTCGAGCAGGGGCACGACTACGCCTTCGCGATGATGTTCGAGTCGACCGCGGCTCGGGACGCGTACCTGCCGCATCCGGCGCACCTCGAGGTCGCGAGCCGCATCCAGGCGGCCGCGGACCGCGTGACGGTCTTCGACCTGGACGCCGGGGACGAGTCGGTCGTGCTCGGCTCCGCCGAGTGAACGCCGCGCGGTCCCTCCAGCGGGACGAACGGCCCTAGGGGTCCGCCCCGAGTCGACGTATCTTCGACTGTCCCGCGTCGGACGGGACCGGAAGGGCCGTGGATGGCACAGCTCGCGCGCGAGCGCATCGTGGTGGGCATCGGTGAAGCGCCGTCCGACGAGGCGGCTCTGCACTGGGTCGCCGCCCGGGCCACCCGTCGGCCGGTCGCGGTGACGCTCGTGATGACCGCCGACCTGCGGTTCGCGGACTACGAAGCGGTGTGCGCCGAGCTCGAGGTCGCCGAACGCGTGATCACCGAGCGCTCGCCCGGAACTCCGACGCGCGGCGTGTTCGTCGATGGGCCCGCCGACTCCCCGCTGGTGAAGGCGGCAGAAGAGGCGGACCTGCTCGTGCTGGCGGCGCACCCGGCGACGGTGGCGACCCGTCCGCCGGTGCCGCTCGGGTCCGCGGCCGACGCCTCCCGCGTGACCGTCCTCGTGCCGTCAGCGTGGAGCGAGGCGACCGGTCCGGTGATCGTCGGCATCGACGGGGACGACACGACTGCCGCCGCCCTCGCGGTGGCCGAGCGGGAGGCCGCCGCCGTGGGCGCCTCGGTGCAGACCCTCGAGCGGGAGTCGACCGCCGCGCCGGTGCCGCTCCCCGTGCTCGTCGATGACGCCCTCGCAGCGGAGCCGGCCGACGGGGTCCTCGCGGCGGCGACCGCCGGGGGACCGATCGACGTCGCCGACGCGTTCGCGACGGAGGGAGCAGCGGACTTCGTTGCCGCGCTCGTGGGCGACGGAGCGTCCACCGAGTCGGCCCCCACGGATGCTCCGATCCCGGTCGACCGAGCGGTGCGGCCGACCCTCGTCGTGGTCGGCGCCGGTCATCGGGCGCTCGTCACGGGCACGCTCACGTCGCCGGACGGCGACGAGCTGCTGACGGATCACACCCCGCTCGCGATCGTGCGCTGACCGATCCGGCAGCGGACATCCCGCGGCCTCAGCGCACGATGAGCGTCGGTGCGTTGAGGTTGAGCAGCACGTCGTGCAGCACCGTGCCGAGCACCGCGTCGCCGGACGAATCGCTGCCCTGGCCGACCACGAGCAGTGCCCGGCTGCGCGCCGCATCCAGGAGAGCGTCTGCGGGGAGGCGCGTGCTCGTGCGCGACTGTATCTCGATGCCCGGCGCGGTGGCACGGGCCGTCGCCGCCGCGACCGCGAGGGTGTCGCCGTGCGTGGTCCCCGCGTGCACGAGCAGAAGAGGCGCGACGAGCTCGTGTGCGCGCCGGGCGGCCGCCTCGGCCACCGCGGTCGCGGTGGGTCCGCCGTCGATGCCGGCGACGACACCCACCCGGGAGCGCACGTCGAGGTCGGGCACCACCGCGAGGGACGTTCGGGTGTGCAGAGCGATGCGTGCCGCGAACGAGCCGGTCACCCGACCGTGCAGGTACCCGGTCTTGTGGCTGCCGATCACGAGTACGTCGTCGCCGGACCCGCGCGTGGCCAAGGTGCGCCAGACGGGTCCGCCGAGCAGCTCCTCGTGCACCGCGAGTCCCGGGTGCGCCGCCCGCGCTTCCCGTGCCGCGTCGGCGAGCGCGGAGGCACCGCGGGCGCGATCGGGCGCGACGGTGGGGTCGTTCACGTGCACCAGGGTCACCTGCCCGCCGTCGATCGACGCGATCCGACACGCCCACCCGACGGCTCTCCGACTCGGCGCCGACCCATCGACGCCGACGATGTACGCGCCGCTCATCCACCCTCCGCCTCAAGGCTGCCGAGAGCATCCGGCTTGCGAACGGGACCAAGGTCCCGCGAAGGTAGTATCCGACGCGGACCGAAAGGGGTGACATGACGGAGGAGCCGGCGCCGATCGTCTTCCCCGACGCGCCCCGATCGCAGCTCGAACGCACGATCGAGGAGCTCGTCGACCGCGCACAAGCGGTGCTGCGCACCCAGGGCCGGTTGCGCTCGCTCCTGCAGGCGACGCGCACCGTCGTCGATGATCTCGAGCTCGAGGGCGTGCTGCGACGACTCGTCGAAGCTGCCGCGCGCCTCGTCGACGCGGAATACGGCGCCGTCGCGGTGATCGGCGCGGATGCGCGACTGCAGCGCTTCGTCGAGATGGACGACCGGGGCGCCCATGCGTGGGGTCGCACGCTTCTCGGTGACGGCATGGCGGGCTCCGTGGTGACCGCGGGCCCGATGCGGGTCGAGCGACTCGCGGACTACCTCCCCGACAGCGATCTGCCTGACGAGCTGCGCGACATCGCCTTCCTCGCCGTGCCCATCCGGGTGCGCGGCGAGCAGTTCGGGCAGCTGTTCCTCACCGCTCACTCGGGACAACGCTTCACGGAGGAGGACGAGGAACTCGCCGGGGCGCTCGTCGCCACGGCCTCCATCGCCATCGAGAACGCGAACCTCTTCGAGGAGGCGCGTCGGCGCGAACGCTGGACCGCGGCGATCGCCGAGACGACGGCGGCGCTCCTCGCGAACGACACCGGCACCGACGGGCTCGACGTCATCGCCGACAGCGTCGCCTCGCTCGTCGATGCGCGGCTCGTGTGCATCGTCGAGTCGGTCGGTGACGGGTCGGAGCTGCGGATCCGCGTCGCGCGCGGCGACGGCGCGGAGACCATCGTGGGCAACGTCTATCCGGCCGAGGGATCGCTCGTCGGGCGCGCCCTCGAGAGCGGAGCGGCCGCCTACACCGATGGTGCAGAGAGCGGCGCGATCGCCGACTGGCAGCCCGCCTTCGGCCCCACCTACGCGGTGCCGCTCACCGCATCCGACACGCGACTCGGCGTGCTGACCATCACGCGCCCCGTCGGCGGGCCGGGCTTGTCGGACACCGAACTCGAGATGGCGCACGAGTTCGCGGTGCAGGCGAGTGTCGCGCTCGAGGTCGCCCGCGGACGCATCGACCGGCGCCGATTGGAACTCGCGGAAGACCGGGCGCGCATCGCCCGCGACCTGCACGACCACGTCATCCAGCGGCTGTTCGCCACGGGACTCTCGCTCGGCGCCCTCGCCTCGGCCGTGCCGGACCAGATGCGGCCGCAGCTCGACGAGCAGGTCGACTCGATCGACGCGGTCATCCGGCAGATCCGCACCGCCGTCTTCGCACTGAACTCCGACACCGGCGGCAACGCGGGCACACTCCGCCACCGCCTGCTCGACGTCATCTTCGAGCACACGCCGACCCTGGACTCCACTCCGCGCCTGTCGTTCCACGGTCCCATCGACGTCATGGTCGATGCTGAGGTCAGCGACGACGTGCTCGCCGTGGTGCGGGAGTCGCTGTCGAACATCGCCCGCCACGCGCAGGCGAACGCGAGTTCGGTGGAGGTCAGTGTGGCGGACGGATGGCTCACGGTGAATATCGATGACGACGGCCGTGGGCCGGGGGACAGTGACCGGCGCAGCGGCCTCGCGAACCTCGACGACCGCGCCCGTCAGCGCGGTGGCACCTACGCGATCGCGCCGCGTGATGGCGGCGGCACGCACGTCGAGTGGCGCGTCCCGCTCGGAGAGTACGCGTGATCCGGGTCTTCCTCGCCGACGATCACGAGATCGTGCGCCGGGGCATCGCCCAGCTCGTCGACGCGGAAGAGGACTTCGAGGTCGTCGGTGAGGCCGGCACGGTGCGCGACGCCCTCGCCCGCATCGCCGCGACGAATCCCGATGTGGCGGTGCTCGACGTGCGCCTGCCGGACGGCAGCGGCATCGAGCTGTGTCGCCAGGTGCGTTCGTCGTATCCGGAGACCCGGTGCGTCATCCTCACCGCGTACGACGACGACGAAGCGAGCTATGCCGCGGTCATGGCCGGCGCGAGCGGCTACCTCATCAAGGACGTGCGCAGCGGCAGCCTGATCGAGGGCATCCGCCGCGTCGCTCGCGGCGAGAACCTGCTGCCCGCGGCGGTCTCGGCCCGGGTGAGCGAGGGGCTGCGCCGACCGAACCTGCCGGCGGCGCCCGAACTGTCGCTGCGCGAGCGGCAGGTGCTGGGCCTCATCGCCGACGGACACACCAACCGTCAGATCGGCGAACAGCTCGGCATCGCCGAGAAGACCGTCAAGAACTACGTCTCCGGGCTGCTCGCGAAGCTCGGAATGGAGCGCCGCACCCAGGCCGCAGTGTACGGCGCGGACCTGCGCAAGCAGCCGTAATACGGCGTCATGCGGGCGGCGTAACAATCGCGCGGACCGCCGGGTGCTCTGCGAGCATCGTCGCGTGCTCGACTCACTCCCTACTCTCGACTTCTCCCGACTGCGCGCCGGCGGCGCCGAAGCGGACGCCTTCCGCCGCGACCTGCGCCGCGTGACCCACGAGGTCGGCTTCTTCTATCTGACCGGCCACGGGGTCGACCCGCAGCTCACCGCGGACCTGCTCGCCGCATCCCGCCGCTTCTTCGAGCTGCCGGAGGCCGACAAGCTCGCGATCGAGAACGTGCTCAGCCCGCAGTTCCGCGGCTACACGCGCGTCGGCGGTGAGCTCACCCGCGGGAAGGTCGACTGGCGCGAGCAGATCGACGTCGGCGAGGAGCGTGAGACGGTCGCCGCGGGCGACGGCGTGCCCGACTACCAGCGACTCGAGGGACCCAACCTGTGGCCGGATGCGCTGCCGGAGCTGCGTCCGCTCGTCGAGCGCTGGATGGCCGAGCTCAAGCGGGTGTCGCTCGAGCTCATGCGCAGTTGGGCCGAGTCGCTCGGATCCCCCCGGGATGCTTTCGACGAGGCGTTCGCCGACCACCCCTTCCCGATGCTCAAGATCGTGCGCTACCCGGGCCGCGAGGAGGGTCCGAAGGCGCAGGGCGTGGGGGCGCACCGCGACGGCGGCGTGCTGACGCTGCTGCTCGTCGAGCGCGGCAAGGGCGGTCTGCAGGTCGAGCACGAGGGCGAGTGGATCGACGCGCCGGCCGTGCCCGACGCATTCGTCGTCAACATCGGCGAGATGCTCGAACTCGCGACCGGCGGGTATCTCAAGGCCACGCTGCATCGGGTCGTCTCGCCGGCCGCGGGCGACGACCGCATCTCGATCCCGTTCTTCTTCAACCCGGCGCTCGACGCCCGGATGCCGCAGCTCGACCTGCCCGCGGACCTCGCCGCCGAGGTGCGCGGGGTCTCCGCCGACCCCGACGACAACCCCATCCTCGAGACCTACGGCGACAACGCGCTGCGCTACCGCCTGCGCGCCCACCCCAACGTCGCCGAGGTGCACCACACCGATCTGCTCGCCCGCCGCTGAGCGCACGGACGAGGGGAGTGCTCCCCATGGGCAGGAGGCATGCGTCGCCCTAGCGTGGACCTCGAGAGGTTCGAGGGGAGCACGGGGTGGACGTCGAGCTGGATCTGGATGCACTGGACGACCTGCGCGGTGAGCTCGTCACGGTCGCCGACGGGCTCCGAGGCAACGAGCGGTTCGGGCGTGACGCCGCGGACGCGGCGGCGCACCCGGAGCTCGCCCGGGCTCTGCACGAGTACGTGACCAACTGGGACATCCGCCGCGACGATCTGCTGGAGGCGGTCTCGCTGCTGGGCGACACCGTACAGGCGATCGTCGAGTCGTTCCGCGACCTCGACCGCACCGCGGGAGCCGCCCTCGACGAGGCCGTGCCGCAGTTCGCGGTGACGCCCTCGGCCACGGTGCACCCGAACCCGGCGGCGGTGCTGTCGTGACCATGCTGACGCCGCTCAGCGGGGAACCCGAGGTCGTACAGGACTCTGCCGACGCCGCCGACGACATCGCCCAGGCGATCGAGGACGCGGCGCGCTGGCTCGACCGGCTGGCCGAGCCGGGACGCTTCACCTCGAAGGCGACGGACGCCCTGCGCGGGGACTCGACCGCCGTCGCTGTCGAACTGCGCGAGGTGACGCCACGTTTCACCGAGACCGCCGACGCGCTCTCGGGATACGCGCGCGAACTGCAGGACGCCCAGGAGACCGCCGAACGCGCGATCGCGCAGGCGGACGAGGCCCAGGGTCGGGTCGCCTCGCTCGGCAGCCAGGTGGTCACGCAAGGGCTCGAGGTGGCCGGCGAGGCCCTCACGCTCGACCTCGACGGCGCAGGCGATGCCGCCGAGGAATTGCGCGGCCTGACCACCCGCCTCGACGCCGCCCGGGAGGACCTCGCCGACGCGCTCGCTTTGTACCGCTCGGCCGTGGACCGCAAGAACGACGCCGCCGAAGCCGCGGCCCGCCGCATCCGGCTCGCCGCCGACCATTACCGCGACCGGCTCGTCGACCACCTCGGCTCGTTCTTCGACGGCCTCGGCAACCTCCTCGACCTCATCGGCGACTGGATCGAGGGCTTCTTCCGCGGCGTACTCGACGTGCTCCTCGCGATCGGCGACGCCATCGTCGACGCGTTCACCGCGCTCGGAGCGTTCCTCACCGGGCTCGTGCTGCTCGGCATCGAGGGGCTGCTGCAGCTCGGGCTCACGATCGAGCAGCTGCTGCGCACCGGCCTCGCGCTCGCGCTGGTGGGACTCGGAACTCTGCTGTTCGCCTGGCTGGCGCTGCGCGAGGCGAACGCTCCCGACCCGACGGTGACGCCGCTCGACGGACCGGCCGGACGGCACCGGTCCCGCACTCCCGGCACCGAGTGGTCGAGCCTCGTGCTCGACAACGGCGAACTCGACAACGACGGCGGCGAGACCGAGACGCACATCACGGTGACGCAGATCCTCGACGAGAACGGCGACCCCGTGCTCGACGAGAACGGCAAGCCCGTCTACCGAGTGCTGCTGCCGAGCACGATCGACTGGGGGATCGGCAACTACGACCAGGGTGCCCTCAACGACGCCGGCACCGACGTCATCCTCGCCCTCTACCCGGAGATCCAGACCGCCTACGAGAAGGCCGTGCGCGAGGCGATGGAACAGGCCGGTGTGCCGGAGGGATCCTCCGTGATGCTGAGCGGCTGGAGCCTCGGCGGCATCATGGCCGGCAAGCTCGCGGCCGACGAGACCTTCCCCTACAACGTCGACACGATCTTCGTCTCCGGTGCCGCCCCGCATCTGTACGACATCCCCTCCGACGTGCTCGTCATCCAGCAGCAGCACACCGGCACCGACGACGGCGGCCTCATCGGATACGTGCCCGATCCCGTCGCCCCGATCGACGACCTGCTCACCGGCCGGAACGACCCGCCCCAGGGCCCCAACCACATCCACATCGTCGCCGAGAACCCGAACGGCAATGTGCTCTCGCACAACTCGACGTCGTACGCGCAGACCGCCCACGACCGCCTCGACGACCCCTCGGGTCTGACACCCGACCAGCAGGCGAGCCTGCACGCAGCGGAGGACAAGTACTTCAGCGAGAACGAATCGGAGCAGGAGTTCGTCGCCACCGAGCAGCCCGGAACGCGGGCGGGCGAGCCGTTCCCGCCGCCGCTGCCCCTGCCGTTCGGCCTTCCGAATCCGGTGCCCGCGTGGTGACGGGTAGGGTTGGCGGCGTGACGAGCCCCGGTGCCGCAGCCGTCCGACGTCTTGCGTTCGGCGCGGCTGCCCTCACCCTGGTCGCCGTCGCGGCAGGATGCGCGGCCCCGGGCCCCGCGGACCTCTCCGCCGTGAGTGACGCGGTGACGGACGCCGTCGAGCAGACAGGGTTCGATGTGCGCACGGTCGCGGTACGCACCCAGTCGCC
The DNA here is from genome assembly GCF_002797715.1 of Diaminobutyricimonas aerilata. Taxonomy (NCBI): domain Bacteria; kingdom Bacillati; phylum Actinomycetota; class Actinomycetes; order Micrococcales; family Microbacteriaceae; genus Diaminobutyricimonas; species Diaminobutyricimonas aerilata. Next base: position 388,873 of record NZ_PGFF01000001.1, read on the forward strand.
CGGCCTCCCCACCGCCACTTCGCTCACCGTCGCGGTCTACGTCGAGACGGGCGACGCCGCTCCGCTCGCTCCGGCCGTCGATGCCGCGCTCGACGCGGCCTGGCACAGTAGTCCCCCGGAGCCCGACGCCGGAGTCACCCTGTTCTTCTTCGAGGGCGAACCGGTCGAGGGCAGCGAGTTCGAATGGCGCGACAACACCGTCGTCGACCTGACCGACGCGGGCCTCGAACTCGATCTGCTGGTGAGCGGACGCAGCGGCCGGATCTCCGTCGACGCCGGCACCCTCGCGGAACGGTATGGACCGCGCTCCTGAGGTCGCGGCCGCCGCGCTGCCGCGGCTGCTGCTGAACCTCCCCGGCCGGTGGTGGGACTTCCCGCTCCACGACCCCGTGGCCGGTGATGCCGCGATCCGCCGCATCATCGACGACCACGTCGGTCGTGCCGACCGGTTCGCGACGTTGCGCCGGCAGCTCGCCGCCCAACTCGGTGATGCGCTCCGCACGGCGTCGGACGGTGGCGCGTCATCGCTCAGCGTCGCGGTCGAGCTTGTGCCGCGCGTGCCGCTCAGCGCGACCTGCTCCGTGCACCTCCCCGACCTGTCGGTGAGCCCCGCGGTCGGCACGGATGCGAGGGTTGTGATGGACGTGTTCGCCGAGAGCCTCGAGCGCTCCGGGCTCGGTGAGGGCACGGCGCCGCACCGATTCGGCGCCGGATCGTCGCAGGTACTGCGCACCCACCGCATCCGAGCCGTGCAACCGGACGGGGACGATCCCCTCGATGTACTCGTCATCGACTACTGGATCACCGTGCCCGGCACGAAGCGGCTGGCCCTCGTGCGCTTCTCGAGCCCGTTCGTCGACCTTCAGGCGTCCCTGCTGCGTCTGTTCGACGCGGTGCTGCGCGCAGCGACGTGGCAGCCCGCGCGGGCGGAGGCTCGCGGCTGAGCGACCGCCGTGACCACGCCGGACCGCGCCGCGAGGGCGGCCGACGCTGGTTAGCATTCCCGGATGCCCGACTCAGCCGCCACCCGTAACGACCTCCGCAGCCAGGACGCCGGCGCCGCGCGCGTGCAGCGGCTGTGGCCGCTCGTCAGCGGCCTCGTCGCGCTCGGCCTCGTGGTGATCGGCGGAGCGCTCATCGCCCTGCGGCAGTACGACGTCGTGCCGTATGAGGTCGACCAGGAGTGGATGGAGGAGCTGCTCGAGGTGCGCAACCCGTTCTTCGAGACGGTCGCGATCGGCTTCGACGAACTCGGCGGCGGCATCGTCGGGGTGATCGTCGTTCCGATCCTCCTCATCGTGGTGCTCGTGCTCGTGAAGCGCCGCTGGGGTGCACTGTACTTCCTCGTCGCCGCGGTGCTCAGTGCGGGACTCGTGCAGCTGATCAAGAACCTCGTCGACCGCCCGCGGCCGGAGGAGATCCTCGTCGCCGCCGACTTCGGCTCCTTCCCGAGCGGGCACACCGCGAACGCGGCGACCCTCGCCGTCGTGCTCGGCATCATCCTGCGTCGCTGGTGGGTGTGGATGCTCGGGGTGCTGTGGGTCATCGGCATGCTGCTGAGCCGCAACTACCTCGGTGCCCACTGGCTCACCGACACGGTCGGCGGGCTCGTGCTCGGAGCGGCCGTGGCGCTCATCGTCTGGGCGCCGTTCGCACACAAACTTCATCGCGAGACACTCCGGCGACGGCACATCGCCGCGCCCCCGACCCCGGAGCAGCCGGTCGGCAGGTGACGCGCGCCGCGCCCTCGGGTTAGCGTCGGAGGGTGACCGGATCGACACCGCCGCCGTCCACGCGCGCGAGTCTCGCGGACGACCTGCGCCGCCTCGGCCTGGAGCCGGACGACGCCGTCATGGTGCACGGCGCGCTCAGCCGCGTCGGCCCGGTCGTCGGCGGCCCGGACGCCCTCGTCGACGCCCTGCTCGAGGTCGTCGGACCCGGCGGCACGGTGCTCGGCTACCAGGACTGGGAACTCGGGGTGGACGTCTGGGACGCGGACGGCCGCGTGCTCGAGGACCTGCGCGCCCACGTGCCGCCGTTCGACCCGGCGACAGCACGAGCGGCCCGGGCGCACGGCATCCTCGCCTCGACCATCGGCACCCGCCCCGGGGTCGTGCGCAGCGGCAACCCGGGAGCCTCGGTCGCCGCCCTCGGCGCGCGGGCGGGGGAGTTCACCGCCGACCACAACCTCGTCGATGGCTACGGTGCAGACTCGCCGTTCGCGCGTCTCGTCGACGCGGGCGGGCGGGTCGCGATGATCGGTGCGCCCCTCGACACGATGACGCTGCTGCACCACGCCGAGGCGCTCGCCGACGTGCCGGGCAAGAGGCGCATCCGCATCGAGTACCCGATGGTCACGCCGTCGGGGGTGGAGTGGCGCTGGGCCGAGGAGTTCGACACGGACGCCCCCGTCGTCGACGCGTTCCCCGATGACTTCTTCGCGCGGATCGTCGAGGACTACCTCGCGACGGGCGCCGGTCGCAGCGGCAGGGTCGGTCGCGCCGAGTCGGTGCTCGTCGACGCGGCCGGCATCGTGCCGTTCGCGGTGGAGTGGATCGAGGCGCGCGCGCCTCGCCACTGACCGCGATCAGGCGGGGGAGGTGCGGCGCATCCGCTCGTAGGCGGCGAGGGCACGCCGCCGGGTCTCACCCAGGTCGACGATCGGCTCGGGGTACTCCGGGGTGCCGTACTCGGGCACCCACCGCCGCACGTAGCGCCCGTGCGGGTCGAACTTCGTGCGCTGCAGCTCGGGGTTGAACACGCGGAAGAACGGGGCGGCGTCGGCGCCGGAACCCGCGACCCACTGCCAGTTGGCGGCGTTGTTGGCCTCGTCGGAGTCGACGAGGGTGTCCCAGAACCATTGTTCGCCCACGCGCCAGTCGGTGAGCAGGTTCTTCACGAGGAAGCTCGCCGTCACCATCCGCACCCGGTTGTGCATGTACCCGGTGTGCCACAGTTCGCGCATGCCCGCGTCGACGAGGGGGATGCCGGTGCGTCCGTGACGCCAGGCGTCGAGTTCGGCCGGGTCGGGATCCGCCCACTCGAAGGCGTCGAACGACGACCGGTAGTTGCGGGTGGCGAGGTCGGGGGTGGAGAACAGGATGCTCGTGTTGAACTCGCGCCAGCCGAGCTCGCTGAGGAACTTGCCCGCGTTGCGGCGGCCGGCGTCATCCAGTTCGCCGTTCAGGCGGTGCCAGACCTGCACCGGTGACACCTCGCCGAACCGCAGCCGCGGGCTGAGCCGGGAGGTGACGGTGAGCTCGGGCCGGTCCCGCTCGTGGTAGTCGCCGAGGGTGTCGGCGACGAAGTCATCGAGAGAGTCGCGGGCGGCCGCCTCGCCGGGCGTCCACGTCTCGCGGAGTCCGCCCGCCCAATCCGGAGCGGTGGGGAGCAGAGTCCACTCGGCGAGGTCGTCGCTCTCGACCTCGACCGCGTGCATCGAGTCCGGCGCGGGCGCGAGGGCACGCACGGGACGCTCCTGCGCTGCGCGCCAGAAGGGCGTGAACACGCGGTAGGGCGCCCCCTGCTCGGTCTGCACCGTCCACGGTTCGTGCAGCAGGTTGGCGGCGAAGCTGCGCACCTCAACGTCGTCGTCGCGCAAACGCTGCTTGAGCCGCGCATCCACCTCTCGCGACGCTCCGTAGCGGCGGTTCCAGTACACGGCACCGGCACCGGCCTCGCCGACGAGGCGCGGCACCACCGTCTCGGCGGCGCCGCGTCGCAGCGTCAGCCGTCCGCCCCGCTCCGCCACCGCATCCGCGAGCGCGCCGAGGCTGCCGTGCAGCCACCAGCGGCTCGCGCCGCCGAGCGGCCGGGATTCGGGACTCGCCTCGTCGAGCAGGTACAGCACGACGATCGCGCCACCGCGCGCGGCCGCGGCGGCGAGCGCGGGGTTGTCGTCGACCCGCAGGTCGTCACGCAGCCAGACGACCGTGGGGGAGGTCACGCGCGACCCAGGCGCAGTTTCGTGCAGAGCTCCGTGAGGGTGCGCAGTTCGTCGAGGGTGAGGGTGCCGCCGACGCGGCGGGCGATCGCGTCCGCGTGCTGGATGGCGACGCGGCGGAACAGCTCGTAGCCCGGCTGGCTGATCTCCACGATGGTGCCGCGGCCGTCATCCGGATCGCTCGACTTCGTGACGAGTCCGCGCACGACGAGGCGGTCGACCATGCGGCTCACACTCGGCTGCGTGAGCAGCAGGTGCTTGTGCAGGTCGCGGATGCGCAACCGTCGATCGGGCTGGCGCGAGAGGTTGAACAGCACGTCGTATTCGGTGAGCGACAGCTCGCCGGTGGGGAAGGACTCCTGCAGCTCGCGCAGCACCGTCACTTGCGCGCGGAACAGTGCCTCCCACGCGTCGACCGCGACCGCCTTCTCGCTCACCCCACCACTCTAGGCAGCGCCGCCGACAGCGCGTCGGGGCTTCTGCTGGGAGCAGAGCGCGGGTCGCCGCCTCCCGCCGCTCCCTGCGCCCGCCGAAGGGCCCGTGCGTGAACGTCGTGCCCGGCTCGGCGGCGAACCCGCTCCGGACGTGATTGAGGGCCGGTCGCAGAGGCAAGCGACCGGCCCTCTCCCTTGCACCAAGAGTGTCCTGCAATCACATTCCGCGGTAGCTGCCACAGCAAACAACTAACGCTCTTGAAATGTATAACGAGGAGGTAACGGTGTCTAGTTATCCGTTCGTTATTTTCCTGCGAGTTCGCTCAAGCCGGCTCGCTCCCCGTCGCGGACGTCGGGCTCCTCGTCGGCGCTCACTCGTATCGGAGAGACGTCACCGGGTCGGCGCGTGCCGCACGGGCTGCCGGCAGCGCTCCGGCGAGGAATGCGATCCCCATGACCACCAGGATGATCGAGGCGACCGAGACAGGATCGAAGGCGATCAGGGTGAGGCCAGGCAGGCTCGTGAGAAGCCCACCCGAGAGCGCAGCGCTGACCACGCCGCCCACGAGGATCGCGATGACCACGCCGAGAGCACTGCCGAGAAGCCCGATGAAGGCGGCCTCCAGGCTGAACAGCGAGAAGATCCGGCCACTGCCCATCCCCATGGCCTTCATGAGCCCGATCTCGCGGGTGCGCTCCTGCACCGACATGAAGAGGGTGTTGACGATCCCGAATCCCGCCGCAAGCAGGGCGATGATCGCGAAGGCGTTGAGCACGAGGACGATGCCGTCGATGACTGCGGTGATGGCGCCGAGCTGATCGGCGACGGTGGTGCCTGTGAAGCCGGCGTCGGAGAGGCGATCCTGCAGGGCGGTGATCTCATCCGCCGTGGCGTCGGGACTGAACCAGATGCTCGCCTGACCGTACCGCTCGGTCTCGTCGCTGGACAGCCCGGTGCTCTGCGCCGCGAACAGCGCGTCGGTGAGGGCATCGTTCGTCGTCACCGCGGCGCCGGCAGGAGAAGCCAGTGCCTCCTCGGCCACGCCGATCACTGTGGCGTCGATCACGTGCTGGGAACGGTCTGCGGCGGTCACCGCGATCGAGACCGTCTGCCCGACGGCGGCCTCATCGGTGTCGAAGCCCAGCGGCTCGACATACGAGACGGGGATCAGTGCCTGCAGTTCGCCGGAGGTATCGTCGAGTTCCTCCCCCGCGGCGAGCTGAACGGACTGACCCTCCACGAGTGAGCCGATGCTCAGCACGAACCGGTCTCCGTCGCCGGCGCGGATGTAGTCCGCCGAGATCGACTTGGTGGCCTGCACGTCGAGGACCCCGTCCACGTTCTCGAGGGTGTCGAGATCGGCCGGTCCCAGGGCCGAGACGGTGGCGCCATCGAAGCCGCCACTCGCGATGGCGTCCGGGTCGTATTCCGCGGGACCTGAGTCCTCCGCCGAATCGGAGTTCTTGGTCACGCTCATGACATCCGGCGCCCCCACGGCGGTCACGGTGTCGTCGATGTACGCGTTGATCCCCGTGCCCAGACCGCTGGTGAGCGTCAGGGTGAACGCCCCGACGAAGATGGCCAGCACCGTCAGAGTCGTCCGCGTCTTGGACCGGAACGTGTTCGCGACGGCCGAGCGGACGAGGTCCGGGGCGTTCATGCGGCCACCGCCGCGCTGTCCTCGACCACGAGACCGTCCCTGAGGAAGATGCGGCGGTCGCACCGGGCAGCGAGATCCTCGTCGTGGGTCACCACGATCAAGGTGATGCCGTGCTCTCGGTTGAGAGTGAACAAGATGTCCTCGACAACCGCGCCGGTCTGGCTGTCGAGGTTTCCCGTCGGTTCGTCGGCGAAGAGGATGCGCGGGTTGTTCACCAGGGCGCGGGCGATCACCACCCGCTGCTTCTGTCCGCCGGAGAGGTCTGCGGCCTTGCTTCTGGCCTTGCCCTCCATCTCGAGCTGCTCCAACGCGGCGAGACCGCGGCGGCGCCGCTCCGCCCGTCCGATACCCGCGATCTTCATCGGCAGCACGACATTGTCGAGCACGGTCGTGTTCCCGGTGAGGAAGAACTGCTGGAACACGAAGCCGAACGTCCGATTCCTCGTGCGGTTGAGACGGCTTCCCCGAAGGGTGCCGGTGTCGACACCTTCCAACACGATCCCGCCCGATGAGGGCGCGTCGAGCAGCGCCATGAGATGCATGAGGGTGGACTTGCCGGATCCGCTCTTGCCGACGATCGCGATGCTCTCGCCTTCGTGCACGCCGAAACTCACGCCTCGGAGGGCATCGAACCGGTTCTGGCCGCGCCCGTATGACTTGTGCAGGTCGTCGACCGACATGATCGGGGTGTTCATGGGACTCCTCAGGTATCGGGGTGAGCTTCCAGCGTCGCGACGTCGGCTTCGCGGCGCGTCGCCCACCTGCGGGCACTTCGATACCGCCGACGCGGTACGTCGCCTGGCCCGCTGGGATGATGCGGGCTGCCCCGGGCTGCTCCACACTGGACACGTGGACGCGACCGTGGACGGGCGGGACCCTTGGTCTCCGTCGGTCAGACGGGCCCTGAGGTGGGTAGGTGATGCCCTCGGGGTCTTGCTCGTCTTCTCGTCGTTCTTCTTGCACGGCCCTCTGCCGCAATCGCGATCCGCCTCCGCGGTGGCGCTGATCGCGATTCTCGTCGCGGCCCTGCTGCTCCTCGTCCGCCGACGATGGCCCATCCCTGTCCTCGCGGGATGCGTCGCGCTGTATGGCCTCGCGAGCGCGACCGGAACCGTCGCGCCGGGGATCGTACTGGCCATAGCGATCGCGACATTCGGCCTCGCCAACCGGTCCACGAGACGCGTCACGATCATCGCCGCAGCTATCACCGCAGCGGCGGTGTTCCTGCTGAGCGTGATCGGCGCGGTCGTGAGCGCCGCCGACCCGAGGATGGTGCAGTTCGTGCTGGCCGTCGCTCTTGCGGCGGCGGCGGGCGACGCGACCCGTTCGCGGCGTGAATACATCGTCGCGATCACCGAGCGAGCCGAGCGCGCGGAGCAGACCAGGGAGGCGGAGGCCAGGCGTCGCGTCTCGGAGGAACGCCTGAGGATCGCGCGCGATCTTCACGACACCGTCGCGCACCAGATTGCGGTGATCAGCCTCAACGCCGGGTTGGCCTCGTCTTCGCTGGAATCCCCAGAGAAGGCGAAAGAGGCATTGAGCGCCATCCGCAGCGCGTCCCGAGCCGTGCTCAGTGAGATCGGCAACCTCCTCGCACTGCTGCGCACCGAAGATCCCGATGCCGTGATCACGGCGCCGCCGCCGGGCCTGGGGAGACTCGACGAGTTGGTGGCGCAATTCGCCCAGTCGGGCCTTGCGGTGCGGCTCCGGGTAGAAGGGGACCCTGGCCGCGTCGGGGGCACCACCGACCTCGTCGCGTACCACGTCATCCAGGAGGGGCTCACGAACGCGCTCAAGCACGGCGGCGACCACCGTGCCCACGTGCTCGTCGAGGTCACCGACGACCAGGTGGCGGTGGTGGTCACGAATCCCACCGTTCCCTCCGCTGTGGACGCCGAAACCCGTGGTGCGACCGTCGGTCACGGTCTGCTCGGCCTGCGTGAACGAGTCGCGTCGGTCCGTGGCGTCATCGAATCCGGCATCACGGCCGGCGGCTATCGGCTTGCGGCCGTCCTGCCGTCCACGAAGGAGGGACCCGGGTGATCCGCGTGCTCGTGACGGACGACCAGCCGCTCATCCGCCGGGCAGTGTCGGGCATCCTGGATCAGGCCGACGGGGTCGAGGTCGTCGGTGAGGCGGACACCGGTACCGCTGCGATCGCGCAGACCGCGCTCCTGCACCCGGACGTCGTGCTGATGGATATCCGGATGCCGGAGCTCGACGGCATCGACGCCACCGCATCCATCTGCAGTGACCCGGAGCTCGCTCAGACCCGCGTGCTGATCCTGACGACCTTCGAAGAGGACGAGTACGTGCTCGCGGCGTTGCGGGCAGGTGCCAGCGGCTTCATCGGTAAGGGCGCCGAGCCGGAGGAGATCGCGCGCGCCGTCCGCGCCGTGCACGCCGGCGAATCGCTGCTCTCGCCCCGTGCCACGAGGGCGCTGATCGAGAAGTACGTGCGCGCGCCGGGCAGTCCGCCCGCTCACCGACCATCGGGCGCGCCACCGGAGCTCGATCAGCTCACCGATCGGGAGCGTGAGGTGCTCGTCCTCGTGGGACGCGGGCTCTCGAACACCGACATCGCGACCGACCTCTTCATCTCCCCTCACACGGCGAAGACGCATGTGAACCGGATCATGATCAAGCTGCAGGCGCACGACCGGGCGCAGCTGGTGATCCTGGCCTACGAGAGTGGCATGCTCCGTCCCGGGGGCGGCTGACCCGACATGGAGTACCCCGAGCGCGGTACTCGGGATACGTCTCGGAGGGGACGCGCGCACCCCGTCGCTCCGCGAGCCTGGACCCACCGCCGCAGAACGCCGCGCGACGGCATCCGATCCAGGAGGAGAACATGTCGACGACACTGCGCCGTATCGACCGCCCGCCCGTCGCCGTTCCGCTGGCCATCGCCGTCGTGGCCGTGCTCGCCAGCGCGCTCAACGCCCTGCTGGCGCTCGCCGGAACCTCCATCGGCGCCCGCGGCCCGGGGCTCCAGCCCATCCCCTTCCTCAGCTTGACGGTCCTCGCGGCTGTCGGCGGCGCGGTCGGATGGCACCTCGTCGACCGGATCGCGAAGCGTCCTAGTCGCGTGATGAGGTGGCTGGTTCCGTCGTTCCTCGCCGTGTCGTTCCTGCCGGACATCTTCATCGGCATCGCCGCGGGAACCGGTGACGGATGGGTCTACGCCGCCGTTCTCATGTGCATGCACGTCACCACCATCACGGTCGCGGTCCTCACCTACCGGCGCCTGATGCCCCTCAAGGATCGCGAGGGTCGACGGGATCAGGACGCATGACGATGAACCGGTTGCGCCGCATCCGTCCGAGCAGGCACCCGTGTCACCGCGCGGCGAGGATCGCGGCGGACAGCCATCGGCCGAGGTCACGGAATCCGGGTCCGTCGGCGTTGCTCTGAGCTCGGCGCGCACTGTCGAGCAGTGCCGCATCCGGATGCGGCTGACCGTTGATGATCGAGATCAGTTCGAAGTAGCGCCCCTGCGTCGCGGTGTACTCCGCGTCCTGGAGCGCCTCGAGCGTGATGGTGTCGAGATCGCGATAGCGGGCTGCAAGCCGTTCCCGGAGATCGTCGTCCGCCGCGACTCCGAAGGTGTGGGCGAGCTGGTCGACCAGTTCTGCGGCAAGGGACACCACCTGGCCGTCATCCGCCGCGAACCCGGCCTGATGAGCGGCCGTCAGTTTGGACATGAGGTCACCGCCTGCGGAGTGGAGGAACTCCTGGACCGGGGGTGTGGACATCTCCGAGCCGGGGAACTCCGCGTACGTAGCGTGGAGATAGGAACGTGTCGCCTCTCGGAACCGGTCATCCCGCAGGAGCTCCGCCAAGGTGACCCAGGCGTCGAGCTGCTCAGGGGCAGGGTCCGGCGGAAGCACCGGCCGCACATCTGGGATCCGATCGAGCGCTTCCTTCGGAAGGCGTGCGGAGACGTCGTCCAGGAACTCGTCGACCAGTCGCTGACGCTCGGCGTCGGACATCGTCACCAGCTTGCGCAGGAGGTTCGCCCGCTCCGCTGTCCCCTCCTGCCGCACGAGCGCGCGGAGCACGGCACGCTTCGCGTGCATATCCGTCGTCCTCTTCTCGATCACGTCGAGATGCTCGGCGAGGACGTCACGCAGCGAGGTCGTGCCGGCGAGCACGCGGCGGACGTGATCCAGGCCGGTATCGAGGTCGCGCAGCGTGCGGACCAACTCCAGACGGGCGATCGCATCCAGGTCGTAGAGGCGATGACCACCGTCGGTGGTGTCTGTGGGCTGAACGAGCCCCTCGTCGGCGTAGTAGCGGATGGCGCTGACGCTGAGCCCGGTGCGGAGGGTGACCTCTCCGATGGAGTAGAGAGTGTCTTCTGGGATGTGCATGCTCTCACCTTGTGGTCTCAAGGGACTTGAGATGCAAGCGGGAGTCCCGCGCCGGTCACGCGTCCGGCCGGGCGGCGATCCCGTCGAGCACCATGCCGAGGTGCCGTTCGAACCGCTGCTCGCCGTCGTCCCTGAGGTGTCCGGCCTGCTTGACCAGTGCCGCGCCTTCGCCGATCCAGGCGTCGCGCTCGCGCATCGAGTAGCGCGACGGATCGGTTCCGGCGGACTGGCGCCTCTCCTGCTCCTCGATGACGAAGCCCACCACGAATGCGGTGACCACGTCGACGGCGTCGTCAGCGTCGGCGGGTGTCCAGCCGGCCGCGGACCAGCGTTCGAACAACGGCTCCTTCATGCGCACGACGTCCGGGTCGGTGATCCGAGTGCCGCTGAAGATGCGGGCCCCGTCGCGGTGGAGCAGGTACTCCGAGCGCAGCACCCGGGCGTAGGCGGCGAGATCATCGCGCCACCCGTCGCCCGGCGGAATCGCGCCGAACGCGTCGGCCACACGGCGCATGACCTCGGTAGCCATCTCGTCGAGCAGCTCCTGCTTGTTGCGCACGTGCCAGTACAGGGCGGGGGCGCGGACGTCCAGGCGCGAAGCGATCGCGCGGACGGTGAGGTCGTCCATGCCCTGATCGTCGAGGAGTTCGAGCGCCGCCGCGACGATCCGCTCCCGGGTGATTCCCTTGGTCATGGTTGACACCTTAACAATGTTCAGGCATGCTGGCCGCATTGTTGAACAAAGTTAAGGAGAGTCCGATGCGTGCCGCAATCTTCACCGCCCCCGATGCGTCGCCCGTCTGTGCCGACTTCCCCGAGCCGACTGTGCCGCCCGGTTCCGAGCCCTTGCAGCTCGTCGGAGCGGGCCTCCACAACGTCGTGCGCGGGCTGGCCACCGGGCGGCACTACGGCCGCGGCCAGATGAGGTATCCGCTGGTGCCCGGCATCGACGCGGTCGCCCGCACCAGCGATGGGCGACTCGTCTACACCGGCTACGCCCGTCCGCCATTCGGGACGATGGCCGAGCGTCTCTTCGCTCCCTTCCAGGCGGACGTTCCTGCGGGGGCGGATCCCCTCGCGATCGCCGCGGGCATGAACCCCAGCCTGTCGGGCTGGATGGTCCTCACCGCTCGGCGCAGGGAACTCGGGGCGTTGGGTACCGTGCTGGTGCTCGGCGCCACGGGGACGTCCGGCAGCCTCGCCGTGCAGGGGGCGCTGGCGCTCGGGGCCGAGCGGGTCATCGCCGCCGGGCGCGATCAGGGGACGCTGGAGCAACTGCGTGGCGAGGGAGCGACGACCGTGTCGTTGGCCCACGACGGCCCCGACAGTCTGGAGCGGGCTCTGGCGGATGTCGTGTCCGAGACCGCGCCGGGTCTCGTGTTGGACTACCTGTGGGGATCCGTAGCCGAAGCGGCCTTCGCCGCGCTGGGTCGCAGCGGCGAAGACGTCGAGGCGGACACCTCCTACGTGCAGATCGGCACGCTCGCGGGGGCGAAAGCAGCGCTGCCCGCGGATCTGTTGCGCAGCCGGCGGATCCGCATCACCGGCAGCGGCGTCGGGTCGGTGTCCCACGAGGAGATGCTCGCCGAGGCGCCCGAGGTCATGGCGCGGTTCGCCGACGGAACCCTGCACCTGCCCTACACCGCGTTCCCGCTGAGCCGAATCGGTGAGGCGTGGGCGCACACCGGTCGCAGCCGCGTCGTCGTGGTGCCGGACTGAGCCGTTCACCAGTCGGTCGTGATCGGAGAGGGAGAGTCATGCAGAAGAGGGCATTGGTAGTGGGGCTCGGGATCGCGGGGATGTCCGCGGCGATCGGGCTGCGTCAGGCGGGATGGACGCCGGTGATCGTCGAACGGGCGCCGGAGCGGCGCACCGGGGGCTACTTCGTCGGGTTGTTCCCGGCGGGGCGGCAGGCTGCGGTCGACCTCGGGATCGCCGACCACCTGCACACCCGAAACCCGGATCGGGCGGCGGGCGCGGACTCGTGGTCGGTGGATCGCCGGGGCAGGCGCCGGTCGACTCTCGGATTCCTCGACCAGCCCGGAGAGCCGGCAGCGACTCTGCGCGGCGACATCGAAGCCGCGCTGTGGGAGGGCATCACGGGCATCGAGGTGCGGTTCGCGACCACCCCGATCGCGATCACCGAGGGTCCGGCCGAGGTGCAGGTGGTGCTCCAGAACACTGGCACCGGTGCTCAGGCCCGCGAGAGCTTCGACCTGGTGGTCGGCGCGGATGGGATGCGCTCGAGCGTGCGCCGGATCGTGTTCGGTCCGCACGAGGAGTACGTGACCAGGTGGAACGCGATGATCTGCGCCTTCCAGCTGAAGGAGCAGGTGCCCGCGTACGGCGCGAGCGACAGCATCGTCATCGCGCGCGCCAAGCGGGCGGTGTGGGTGTTCGGGCTCGCCGACCACGCGCCCACCGCGCTGCTGACCTATCGGACCCGGGACATTCAGGAGCAATTCAGCGGGTCGCGGGTCGAGCGGCTGCGCGCGATCTTCTCCGGGATGGACGACCCCGTGGTGCGCCACGTCCTGGACTCCCTGCAAGAGGCCCCCGACCACCTGTTCGACTCGGTGCACCAGGTGCGGATGCCCCGGTGGAGCGCGGGGCGGGTCGTGGTCGTGGGCGATGCGGCGTGGTGCATGAACCTCTACTCGGGTATGGGCGCCACGTCCTCACTTCGCGGCGGCGCTGCACTGGGCACCACCCTGCAGGACCACCCCGACGACCTCCAAGCCGCCCTCGGCACCTGGGAGGCCGGGCTGCGTCCGTTCATCACCCAGCACCAGCGCACCGCCCGTCTCAAGCAGCAGATGTTCGTCCCGTCGAGCCGTCGGGCCGAGGCGCTGCGGGCGGTGCTCGTCGCTCTCGCCCACAGGATCCGCGGCCGTCGGCCGGCGACGGAGGTGGATGGGCCGGGGTCCTCGGCGCTGTCCGGCACGTCGGCACAGTCGCCCAGCAGCGCGCGCATGAACGCGTAGGCGGCAGTAAGACTGCGAGGCGGTGCGTTGCCGCACCGTGCCGGTGATGAGCGGAGATGGAGCCGATCGAGCGCAGTCGCCTGATCACAAGCGCGCCCCCCGCCGCGATGACATGATGAGAGCGCGCGATGCTCGCGGCTCCCGATCGATGGAGCCTTCCGCGCGGTGCGAAACGGACCTCGAATGCCCGCTCCCTCTGTCGTGTTACGTCCACTCGCCGGTGACTACGTGATCGCCCGGCTCGCTCCCACGGCCGAGCCGCCGGCGCGCCTGCTCACGAGCCCCGACCTCGACGGGTTCGTCTCGATCACCCGCACGCCGCAGGAGCTCTCGATCGTCTGCCGCTCCGAATCGGCGCCGGAGGATGCGGAGATCGACGGGCCGTGGACGGCCGTGTACGCGAGCGGTCCGATCCCGTTCGGGCTCACCGGCGTCGTGACCTCGCTGGTGGCTCCGCTGTCCGCCGTCGGATGCCCCGTCTTCGTCGTCTCGACCTTCGACGGCGACGTCCTCATGTTCCCCACGGCGAGCCGCGACCAGGCGCGCGAGCAGTTGGCGGCCGCGGGCCACACGCTGCTGTAGTCGGCAGCCGCTACTCCGCGGTACCGACGCCGAAGAAGCGCGCCACCTCTTCGGCGGTAGAGATGTCGCGACCGGTCCGACCCAGGATGAACGGCGCCCTCTTCGGACCCGGGACGGTGTGGCCGCCGCCGTGGATGGTGAAGAGCCGCACGGGGGGCCGCTCCCGGTCGGTGTAGTCCGTGCGGGCGGCCCAGGGCCGCCGGCCTTCGGGCGAGACCCGCGACGTGCGGGGCGGGTCCGTGACGCCGTTGCGCCGCGCGAAGTACTCGGCCGTCTGCACCATGGACAGGGTCGTGCCGCCGACCTTGAACATCCGCTCGGCCCATCCCCTCATGCGCCCGCCCTCGAAAGGCGCGATCGGGTCCGCCGTGCCGTGGACGAGCAGGACAGGCAGCGGATGCGCTGCCGCGGCGGGTCTCGGATCGACGAAGCTCGCCGCGCTCGGCATGGTGGCGCCGACCACCGCGGCCCCGGCGAGCAGGTCGGGCACCTCGTGGATGAGCCGCATGGCCATCTGCCCTCCGTTGGAGAAGCCGGCCACGACGACGCGCCGCCGGTCGACGGCGTGGGTCTGAGCCAGCCGGTCGATCACCGCGCGCACGAAGCCGACATCGTCGATGTTCTCCCGACGGGCCGGGAAGCGGCTCTCTCGGCGTGCGTCGTTCCAGTTGCCGCGGTACCCGTCGAGGTACGCCACGACGGCCGTGCCCCGATCCGCGAGGGCGTCGAAGGACGCCCCGGTGAAACGGCGGTGGACCTCGCCGGTCTGGCGCGACCCGTGAAGGATCAGGACCAGGCCGCGACCCGGCCGGCCCGTCGGATCTCCGATGACGGTGAGCGTGCGGCTCCGGCCCGCGACCTCGATGCTCTCGTGCATGAACTCTCTTCCTGTCCTGAGTCGGCGAGGGGAGCGGGCGCGCCCCCGCTTCCGCGCGCGACCACGCCGACGCTAGGCTCTGACACCGTGTCAAGGTCAAGGCGGCAGCGGTGAAGATCGGTGAACTGAGCCGACGGAGCGGCGTGAGCCCCCGCTCGCTGCGTTATTACGAGCAGCACGGCCTCATCCACGCGGAGCGCGGGCCCAACGGCTACCGCGAGTACGACGACGCGACCGTCGAGCGAGCCGCCACCATCCACGAGCTGTTCGGCTTGGGCTTCCCGCGTCCGGTCGTGCGCAGCGTCCTCGCCTGCAGCGGTCAGGCTCCGGCATCCGCCCACGACGACGCCGTCGTGCACCTCGCGCGAGTGCGGGACGAGATGGCCGGTCGCATCGCCCGGCTGTCCGAGACGCACCGGCTCGTGAACGAGTTCCTCGACGCCCGAGGGGCGTAGGGCTCCGCCACTCCGGATCGGCGTCTGCCGCGTCCGACCCGGGGCGGATGCGGGCGTCACCGGCCGCTGACACAGTGAAGGCATGCTCACCGCCGTCGCGATCTCCGGATACCGCTCCGTGCACGACCTCGTGCTGCCATTGAGCGGACTCAACGTCATCACGGGGGCGAACGGCAGCGGCAAGTCGAACGTGTACCGCGCGTTGCGGCTCATCGCCGGCATGGCGGAGGGTGGGGCCATCCGTGCCCTCGCTCGCGAGGGCGGCCTGGATGCGGTGCTCTGGGCGGGACCGGAGCAGCCGGTGAAACCGGGCTCGACCGCGCAGGGCACGATGCGCACGCGGCCGATCGCGCTGCAGCTGGGTTTCGCGAGCGACGACCTCGGGTACCTCGTCGACCTCGGCCTGCCGGTGCCGGCGGAGTCGACGATGTTCAACCGCGACCCCGTCATCAAACGCGAGTCGGTGTTCGCCGGCCCCGTCGCGCGACCGTCGGCGTTACTCGTCGAACGCCGCAACGCCCACGTGCGCGTGCGCGACGACGCCTGGCACGACGTGCCGTACGCACCGCCCGGGCATCGCAGCATCCTCGGCGAACTCGGCGACACGCAGACGACCCCGGAACTGCTGACCCTGCGCAACCGGCTGCGCGACTGGCGCTTCTACGACCACCTGCGCACCGACATCGACGCACCCGCCCGCCGTCCGCAGATCGGCACGCGCACCCCGGTGCTGAGCGACGACGGATCGGACCTCGCGGCGGCCCTGCGCACGATCGTCGAAGACGGCGGGGCGCGGACGCTCGACGCCACGATCGACGAGGCCTTCCCCGGGTCGCGGATCGAGGTCGCGGCGACGGACGGTGTCTTCACGCTCGGGCTGCGTCAGAGTGGACTGCTCCGTCCGCTCGGGGCGGCGGAACTCTCCGACGGCACACTGCGCTTCCTGCTGCTCACTGCGGCTCTGCTCACCCCGCAGCCACCCGAGCTCATGGTGCTCAACGAGCCGGAGACGAGCCTGCACGTCGACCTCCTGCCCGCCCTCGCCTCCCTCATCCGTCGCGCATCCGAGAACACGCAGGTCGTCGTGATCACTCACGCCCAGCGTCTCGCCGAGCTGCTGGGGGAGGCGCCGGAGGTGAACGCCCTCACCCTCGTGAAGCGGTCCGACGCGACCGACATCGACGGACTCGGGATGCTCGAGCGCCCGCGGTGGGACTGGGGCAAGCGCTGACGCGTCCCGTTCTCTGAGCCTGTCGAAGGGAACCCGCGGGCGACCCGGTCAGTGACCGCGCTCGGCGCGCGGCACCCGCTGATCGCGCGGGAACGCGACGAGCAGCAGACCGGAGAGCATCCACACGACGCCGATGCCGCCGATAAGCCAGCCCGCATCCAGGCCCGACACCGCGCCGGCGAGAGCGGCGCCGACCGCCGCGGCCGCGGAACGCAGTCCCGCGCCGATCGTGAACACCTGCGACTTCACCGTCGCCGGGCTCTCCTGGTCGCGCAGCAGCAGCATCGCGGCGTTCGCCGGCGCGGTGAAGATGCCCGCAAGGCCGATCACCGCGATCGTGTACAGGATGCCGAGGTCGGGTGTCGCGGCGAAGATGAGCACCCCGGTGGCGGCGAAGCCGGCGCCCATCACCCACGCGGGGGAGCGGCGGGTCCACCGGCGCACGGCGATCGCGATCGCGCCCGCGAGGCCGCCCACGGCGAAGGCGGTCATGATCCACGCGGCCGCGCCGATGTCGCCGGCCCGTTCGATCGAGAGCCCGACCGCGGCGACGCCCGCGGCACCGCCGCCGACCTGACTGAGCGTGCCGGAGATGGTCACGACCGCGATCGGCCGGTGCCGCACGAGGTGCGTGATGCCCGCCGCGATCGTGCGACGCACCCCCTGCTCGGGCGCCGGTCGCGCATCCATCGAGAGCCCCAGTGAACCGAACGTGCCGATGAGGGCGAGTACCGCCATCGCGAACATCGCCGACCGTGCCGAGTCCAAAGCGATCGCGAGTGCCGCGATGGCGGGACCGGCGATCGACGCCATCGTGTACGAGAGGGAGTCCTGCGCGTACGCCTTGCGCGGCTCCGCGATCGCGCTCGTCACGAAACTCGACATGCCGCCCATGTACACCGGTGTGGTGAGCCCGGCGATGACGAGCGCGAGCGCCACGAGCCCGGTGGGCACGTCGCCGAGCATCGCCGCGATCGCGAACGCGAGCGCGGTGGTGAGCGCGGCGCCGATGAGCAACCGCCGGGGCCGACGCATGCGGTCGAGCACGGTACCGACCAGGGGGGCGACGACGATCGCCGGGAACAGCGCGGCGCCGGTGAGCAGTCCGCCGATCGCGACGGAGTCGAGCCGTTCGACGGCGAGCACGGGGAGGGCGACGACGGTACCGGCGCTCGCGAGTCGAAGCGGCACGGACGCCGCCTGGTAGCTGAACGCGCTCATGCGGCTCCGGAAGTCATCCTCCCGATCGTGCCACGCCCTCGCGGGCGGTCGCGCGCCGACGCAGCGCCCTTCCAGGCGGGCGTCACACTCGTTCGAGCAGGGTGATCACCTCGAAGTGCTCGGTGTGCGGGAACATGTCGAGCACGCGCGCCCGCACGGGACGCCACGACGGCATCGCGGCGAGATCCTTCGCGAGGGTGACGGCGTTGCAGCTCGAGTAGATGACGTGTCGCACCTCGGAGCGTTCGATCCACCCGGCGAGCTCCGTCCCGATGCCGCGTCGCGGCGGGTTGACGATCACGAGGTCCGGATGCTCGTCGGCGGCGAGCGCGAACCCGGTCGCGTCGCCCACCTCGAAGCGCACGTCCGTCGCGGCGGCCGCGGTCGCGCTGGCGCGCGCGCTCTCGATCGCCTCGGCGCTCGTCTCGATGCCGAGCACCCGCCGTCCGGGCGCTGCGCAATGCAGCGCGAACCCGCCGACCCCGCAATACAGATCCCACACCGAGCGCGGCTGCAGCGCATCCGTCCACTCCACCGCTTGCGCGTAGAGGGCCGCCGCGACGGCGCTGTTGGTCTGGAAGAAGCTCTGCGGGCGCAGCCGGAGGTCGACCGTGCCGAGGCGCATGGTGAGCGTGTCGTTCTCGGTGAGCACCACCTCGGTGTCGCCCTCCACCACCGCCTTGTGCTCGGGGTGCAGGTTCACCGACACGACCGTGGCCCGCGGTTCCGCGGCGAGCAACGACGGCAGCTGGGCGCGGATGGCGGGCAGCACGTCGGCCGTGCGCACGACGAAGCGCACCATCAGTTCACCGGCCGGCGACTCGGTGAGGATCACGTTCTTGAGTTGACCGCGCCGCGTGGGCACGTCGTAGGGCTCGAGTCCGGCCGCGGTGATGAACGACGCCACGGCGGGCAGCGCGGCCCGGATGCCCGGGGTGCACACCGCACAGCCGCGCAGGTCGATGCCGCGTCCGCGTCCGTCGAGCAGTCCGAGAGTGGGTGCCGCGATCGTTCCGCCGACCATCATCTTCGCCTTGTTGCGGAACCCGCCCTCCGCGCTGGGGACCGTCGGCAGCCACTGGATGCCCGGATGCGGCGCGAGCAATTCACGCACGCGCGCCTCCTTGCCGGCGAGCTGCTGCTCGTACGGCTGCTCGAGCAGGGTGCACGAGCGGCACAAACCGGCGTCGAAATAGGAGCACTGCATGGGCTACCGATCCTAGGCCGGGCCGCCGCACGGCAGGATGACACCATGAACCGTCGCACGACCGTCGTCATCCTGTTCGTCGCGAGCGCCCTGTTCGCGGCCTCCGCCGTGCTCGCGTTCGCGAGCGGCGACGAGTTCACCGCGACGCTCAACGCGATCGCCGCTCTCCTCTTCGTCGTCGCGGCGGTCCTCGCGAGGCGTCGTCAGCGTGACACGCGTCGCTGACGCGGTTCGGTGAACCGGGCTCGCACCCGGCAGGATGACTGAGTGCTCCTCCGCTTCCGCGTCGCTCTGCTGGCCGTCGTCGCCCTGATCGGCGGTTGCGCCGCCGGCCCCGCCGACCCCGTCGACGTCGCCGCCGAGCTCGCCGAGGACCTCTCCGCCATTCCGGGCGCGATGCCCGTCGAACCCCACCTGATGAGCATGACCGTGGACATGAGCCCGGACGCGACCGACGAACAGGTGCGTGACGCGGCGCACCGAGTGGTGCGACTCGCCGGCGACGCCGACTACCTGGGCACCGTCGACCTCGCCCGCCCCGGACCGGATGCCGGCGCAAGCGACTCCATCCGGGAGCGCACGTGGACGGTGCGGCTGCACCCGCCCGAGTCGGCGGAGGATCCGGACGCGCTGACGGACATCCTCGCGATCGAGCGCCTCGGCGGGGTGCGCGGCATCACGGTGATCGACGGCTGGCCGTACGTGACCATCGACTCGATCGAGCAGTTCTCCGACCGTTTCCACGGCATCCGCGACCTGGCGCTGTTCCGCGACGGCGGCACCTACACACTCTTCTCCGACGAGCACCTGCGCATCGTGCACGTGCCGTCACGCACCTCCACCGAGGCGATCGACGTGATCATCGGGATCGCACGCGACCACCCGGATGCGGAGGTGCTGCTCGAGGCCATGACGGACGGGCCGCAATGGCCGAAGCTGTGGGTGGCGCGGCTCACGCCTGACGAGGTGGCCGACATCGACCGGCTCCTGCGCGACCCGGGGCTCGCCGACGCCGATGTCGAGGGCCACCCGCTCGACTACCAGCTCACGACCGTCGGCGACGACGGTCCCGTGTACACGGAGGGCACGTTCGGCGACGTGCCGCATTGACGCTGCGCGACCGCATCCTGCGCGGCCCGGATCCGCTCAGCCGGGGGTGCGGCCGATCGCATAACGGAACGCGTTGACCAGCCGGTAACCGCCGCTTTCCGTGCGGAACCGGCGGGCCGCGGCGAGCAGCACCGGCGTCGCCTCGTCGATCACGTCGGCATCCTCTCCCATGAGCACGCCGCGCACGAGCGTCGCGTCGTCGGGGGCCTCCCACGGCATCTCGACGATGCCCGCCTCGAGCACGGTGAGCCCGCCCTCGGTGAGCAGCTCCTCGAGCCCGCCCTCCTGCCGCAGGTCGCCGTCGGGGCGCAGTTCCTCACCGGCCGCCTCGGCGACCGCCCGTTCGAGCACGTCCAGGTCGTTGCGCGCGCCCTCCGCCCAGTTGCTGATCGCGATCCGTCCCCCCGGCACCGTCACGCGCGCCGCCTCGGCGAGGGCGGCGAGGGTGTCGTCGGCGAACTGGATCGCGTTGACCGCCGTCACGACGTCGAAGGAGTCGTGACCCCACGGCAGCGACTCGGCGGCACCGAGCCGTACGTCCGCGTCGGGTGCGAGAGAACGGGCCGCGTCGATCATCCGCGGAGCCGGGTCGATCCCGGCGGCCACGGCGCCCACCGAGTGCAGCATCGCGAGGAACTCGCCGCTCCCGCATCCGACATCGAGCACCCGGCTGCCCGGTCCGATGCCCGCGCCGGCGATGATCGCCCGGCGCGCGGGATCCGAGAAGCCGCCCCACAACGCCGCCCAGTCCGCCGCGACACCCGACCAGGCGTCCTCGTCCGCTCCGTCCACCGCTCCTCCTCCGTCCCCAGTGTGCCCCGGATCGTCGGGTCTCGGCGCGATCGGCGCTGATGCGTCGGATGTCGGCAGTTCTGCCTCGTGCGCGGGTCGGCGGTGTGCAGCATCATGGCCGCATGGTGCACGAGATCCGGCCCTTCACCATCGACGTCGCGCACAGCGACCTCGACGATCTGCGGGCGCGCATCCGCGCCACGCGCTGGCCCGACCGGGAGACCGTCGACGGCTGGGCGCAAGGCGTGCCCCTCGCGGTGATGCGCGAACTCGCGCGCTACTGGGCCGACGAGTACGACTGGCGTCGCGTCGAGTCCCGGCTCAATGCGCATCCGCAGTTCACGACGCGCATCGACGGCGTCGACGTGCACTTCCTGCATGTGCGCTCGCCGCATCCGGAGGCGACGCCCCTGCTGCTCACGCACGGCTGGCCGGGGTCGGTCATCGAGTTCCTGCGTGTGATCGAGCCGCTGACCGATCCCGAGCGCCACGGTGGCCGGCCCGAGGACGCGTTCCACCTGGTGCTGCCGTCCGTCCCCGGATACGGCTTCAGCTCGCGCCCGCGGGAAGCCGGCTGGGGGATCGAACGCATCGCCCGCGCGTGGGCGGAACTCATGGCGCGCCTCGGCTACCGGCGTTACGGGGCGGGCGGAGGCGACTGGGGCACGAGCATCAGCACGATGGTCGGCGTGCACGACCCGCAGAACGTCATCGGGTTGTACCTCACTCCACCCCTCGTGGGAGCGGATCCGGCCACTCTCGACGATCTGACGGAGGCGGAGCAGGCGTCGCTGGATGCGCTCGCCGCCGTGGGCGAGACCGGGTCGGGGTACGCGGCGATGCACTCGACACGTCCGCAGACGCTCGGCTATGCGCTGCTCGACTCGCCGGTCGGGCAGGCGGCGTGGATCTTCGAGAAGTTCGCGGCGTGGGTCGACGGCGATCCGCTCGAGGTGCTCGGCATCGACGCGGTGCTCGACGACATCACGCTCTACTGGCTCACCGGCACTGGGGCGTCGTCCACCCGGCTCTACTGGGAGAGCTACGCGACGGTCGACGGATGGTTCACCGCCGGCACGACCGACACGATCGACGTGCCCGTCGCCGCATCCGTGTTCCGCGACATCCCGCGCCCGTCCCGCCGGTGGGCGGAGCGACGGTTCACCGACATCCGCTATTGGAATGAACCCGAACGCGGCGGCCACTTCGCCGCGTTCGAACAGCCCGAGCTGTTCGTGCAGGAGGTGCGCGCCGCCTTCCGCGCGCTCCGCTGACGTTGCGGGGTCCCTTCGACGGGCTCAGGGACCGGGCGGTCGCTGAGCTTGTCGAAGCGGGGCGTGCGTGGCGGTCCATTCGACGGGCTCGGGGACCGGTGTCGGTGTCAGAAGACGTCGGGGCTGGGGGTGCTCGCGTAGCGGATCGCGACGTCGGCGTGGCGGTCGAAGCGGTAGCCCGCGCCGCGCACCGTGCGCACGATGTCTTCGTAGGCGCCGAGCTTCGAGCGCAGGCGGCGCACGTGCACGTCGATGGTGCGCTCGTTCGGGGCCTCCTCCTCGCTGTCGGCCCACAGCTTGGCGATGAGCTCGGCGCGCTCGATGGTGCGGCCCTCGCGCAGCACGAGGTACTGCAGCAGCTCGAACTCCTTGTAGGTGAGTCCGGCGTTCTCGTCGTCGATCACGACGCGCTTGCGGGAGATGTCGATCACGACGCCCTCGGCGCGGACCTCCTCCGGCTCGGGCTCCTGCCGGTGCTTGGCGAGCGCGGCCGGGTCCTGCAGGGCGAGCCGCACGACATCGACGTCGCGGCCGCCGGCGCTGCGCGGGGCGAGGGCGACGGCGGCGTACGTCTCGGCGGAGGGGGCGAGCTGGGCGGTGACCGCCTTGAGCGCCTCGACGAGCTGGCTCAGGTCGACGCCGTCGGCGGCGGCCTTCGCCTCGTCGATGCCGACGTAGAGCACGAAGCCGCGGGCCTCGGTGCCTTCGGGCACCGGACGCAACCGCGGCTGCTGGGTGGGGGTCTCCCGGGCGGGGGCCGGAGCGACGGCGTGGAGCTGAGCGGCGGTACGGGGACGGTCGAGGGTGGCGAGAGACATGGGAGAGAAGTCCTTGGGTGCGTCGACGACGCCGGTCATCACCGGAACGGTTCGTCGGAGGGGATGTCGAAGTAGAGGAAACCGCGCCGCGGATCTGCGGCGGTGGGTCCGGATCGCGTTATGCGCAGATATCCGGACGGGGCGAGAGGGAAGAAGTGCCGCTCACGCACACATTCGACAACACATGACCGTCGCCGCCGGCATCATCATGCCGGCGTTCCCGTGGGCCTCGAGGGAGGTCAGGGGACGTGCGAATACGGTCATGCGTGCAAGTTTCTTGCACCACCCGCCGGAAAGTCAAGCCGGCACGACGACAACGGACGCTCGGCGCCGCCGCTTAGGCTGAATCCGTGCTCACTCTCGCCGTCATCGTGCTGCTGCTCGGAGCGGTGTTCAACATCGTCGCCTGGCCGCAGTTCCTGCGCCGCGTCTCCGCCGACCCGCGGGCCAGGGATGCGCAAGGGAACGCGACCCGCTTCCTCACCGTGCACCGCGTGCTCGTGGGCATCGCCCTCGGAATCGCGGTGCTCTCGGTCGTCGCCGCCGTGGGGCTGCTGCTGGCCTGAGCGGCTAGTCGACGAGCGCGCCGAGGTTGTCGACGGTCTGGCTAACGATCGTCGGTCGGCGCCACCTGTTTCTGCAGTCCCGCGCGTTGTTCGGGCGAGAGGCGGTCGGGCCGGGCTTGTAGCCGATACCCTGCATCGTTCTCGTGCACCGTGAACGGGTCAGCGAGGACAGGCTGTTCTCGCAGCTGTCGGATTGCGGCGTCGAGTCGGTGGCGAGTCCATCCCAGTGCACTGACCAGTTGTGCTGCGGTCATGCGGTGCTGCGTGTGGCCGAGCGCGGCGGCGACGGTCATCGCATCGTCCACGGTCGGGGCCGCCAGGCCGCTGCCGCGAAGTTGCTCGGTCAGGTTTCCGAAGAACCGGCTCATGTGAGCGAGCCGGATACCCACCGGGCTGTCCTCGCCGAAGAAGGCGACGCCCTGTTGGGCGACATCGGCGACGCTCGCATGGCCGCTGGAGTCGGCGCGGATTGCTCGTGTCCACACATCGTCGCCGACCCTGTATCGCTCTTTGCGGCTGCCGGGCTCGACGTGACGTTCGACGAGTTCCATGCGCTCGAGGTACGCGATCGATTTGGACACGGATGCGGGGCTCACGCCGAGGTCGCGCACAAGGGCGGCAGCCGTCATGGTGTCGGTTGCGGAGGTGGCGAGGCGGGCGAAGACTCGCGCGGCCATTCGCGGCATCCCCGTCGCGGCGAGCGTGGAAGCGAGTTCGCTGATGAACGCGTCCCTGACATCCCCGGTGCCGCTCGCCGGCGTTGCGCTGACGCGCTTGCGACCGTCGCGGCGGTTCGCCTGGTGTGCTTCCGCTGCGTCGTAGTCGCGATGCCCGTTGCGGGAGACTTCACGGCTGACGGTCGACGTCGGGCGTCCGATCTGCCGCGCGATCTGTGCATAGGAGCGCCCTTGCGCGAGCCCGGACGCGATCGCCTGTCGATCCTCGAGATTCAGCCGACCCGCCGCCATCCGTCCTCCGATCGTGTCGCAACGCGTCGGATTGCGTTCACTGACATCGTTTCGCAACGATCTCACGATTCCTCGCACCTTACGTTGACGCTCCGAGAAACGCAACGTAGCGTTTCGTCAATCCGAAACATGATGGAGGGTGTGATGCACGTCTTGGCGATCTCGACGGTGAACGATAGCGACCGGTTCTGGGGTGGTTTGAAGAAGGCGCACGGGCGCCTACCGAAGGGCGCGACGTGGGTTCTCGCTCTGGCAGACACCGACGGGACGAGGGCGGTGAACGTGATCCGGTCCGAGTCGATCGAGGGGGTCCGAGCCGTTCTGGATGAACATGCGGGGCCGTCAGCGACCACCGAGTATTTCGAGGCCGACGCCGCCAACGCCATCGGCCTCAGCCTCGGTAAGTAGGGCCCCGCTGGTGTCCGCGCTCGCCCAGGTGCGCCCCCGGATCGCCGAGATCCTCGCCCGGTACCAGACCCCCGGCGCAACAGTCGGCATCCTGCACCGTGGTGAGCTCACCGAGCTCGCTTACGGCGTGAAAGACATCACCACCGGAGAGCCCGTGGCGTCCGACACGGTGTTCCAGTGCGGGTCGTTGACGAAGTCGTGGACGGCGCTGGCTTTCATGCAGCTCGTCGACGAAGGCGAAGTGGCGCTGGATGAACCGGTGCGTAGCTACCTACCGGAATTCCGGGTGGCCGACCCGGCCGTGAGCGCCCAGGTGACGTCACGGCAGTTGCTCAATCACACGAGCGGGATCGAGGAGTCCTTCGGTGACCCGGGCGACGACGACGACGTGTACGAGCGGATGGTCGAGGCCGTCGCGGATGCGCCCCAGGTCAGCCCCTTCGGCTCCGTCCATGGATACAGCGCCGCCCTCGGGTACGCGATCCTCGCCCGCATCATGGAGGTCATCGACGGCAAGCCCTGGCACCGGATCATGGCCGAGCGGCTCTTCACCCCGATGGGGATCACCGACACCCACGCCTGGCGCGAAGAGGTCGACACGGCCCGTGCAGCCCGCGGCCACCTGATCCGCTCGCTCGGCGAGGGACCGATCCCCACGCCAGTGGACGACCTGCCCCGTGCGTTCGGCGCTGGCGGCGCGATCACCTCCACCATCCGTGACGTGCTCGCCCTGGCTCACGTCTACCTTCACGCCGGCCTCGCCCCGAACGGCCAGCGCATCGTGTCCGCGGCCGCGATACGCGAGATGACGACCTCACGGGTGCCGATCCCCGACCCCTACACTCTCGGCCGAGAATGGGCGCTCGGCCTCGTCGTCGCCGACTGGCACGGGCACACCGTCTATGGACACGACGGCAGCACGATCGGGCAGAACGCCCGCCTGCGCATCCTCCCTGACGATGACCTCGCGTTGGCCCTGCTCAGCAACGGCGACCCTCGCGAAGGCCGCCACACGGAGATCTTCAACCTCATCCTCGAGCAGTTGGGGACCGTCACCATCCCCCCGCTGCCGACCCCCGACCCGAGCATCGTCCTCGACCCGGCGCGCTACGTCGGCGTGTTCGAACGACCCGGCACCCGTTTCGAGGTCACCGCGGAACAGGGCACGCTCCAGCTCCACCTCGAGGTCGACTCCATGCAGGCGGCGATCATGGGCACACCCGACCGCATCACCCACGACCTCCTTCCCATCGACGACACCCACTTCCTCATGCCGCCGAACACGCTGCTCGAGGAAGCGCAGACGGCGGCGATCTTCGGCTTCCGTGACGGGCGCGCCCACTACCTCCACACCAACGCCCGTCTCCACCCTCGGAGATCGTGAGGGCCCGCACCGTGCATCGCAACGTGCCGCTCACCCCTGAAGGGGCGATGCGTCTAGTCGACGAGCGCGCCGAGCGACTCGGCCACCGTCACCGCGAGGGCGGCGTCGATGTGCACGCCGCGCCAGTCGATGCCCGCGAGGGTCGCGCCGGCCGCATCCGCGCCGACGAGGTCCGCGCCGCGCAACCGGGCGCGGGAGAGGGTCGCCTGCACGAGCGACGCGCCCCGGAACGACGCCTTCTCGAGGCGCGCATCCGTGAAGTCGGCTTCGTCGAGCTTGACGCCCGCGAACGACACCTCGCGCAGGTCCGCGGCGAACAGGCTCGTGAGACTCCAGTCGCCTCCGACGACGGTGAGCGGACGCAGCGCGCATCCCATGAACTGGCTGCCCGAGAGCTTGCAGTGCTCGAACGTCGCGTCGAACATGCTCACCTCGCGGAAGGTGCACGTGGCGAACCGGGTCGAGCGGTGCACGGATGCGTTGAGGCGGCCGCCGAGGAACTCGCAGCCGTCGAAGACGGTGCCGGCGGTCACGACCTCGGTGAGGTCGCAGTCGATGAAGACGCAGCGCTCGAAGCGTTCCGCTCCGAACGTGCGTCCGTACCAGTCCTCGGACTGGAAGGTGCGTCCGCTAGACGGTTCCATACAGCCGGTCGCCGGCGTCGCCGAGCCCGGGCACGATGTAGCCGACCTCGTTGAGCTTCTCGTCGAGCGCGCCGAGCACGATGGTCACGTCGCGGCCCTGGGTCGCCTTCTCGACGGCGGCGAGCCCCTCCGGGGCCGCGATCAGGCAGATCGCGGTCACATCCACCGCTCCGCGGTCGAAGAGGTACTCGATCGCGGCGATGAGCGAGCCGCCGGTGGCGAGCATCGGGTCGAGCACGAACGTCTGGCGGTTCGAGAGGTCGTCGGGGAGGCGCTCGGCGTAGATGTCGGGCTGCAGCGTCTCTTCGTTGCGCACCATGCCGAGGAATCCGACCTCGGCGGTGGGCACGAGCTTGACCATGCCGTCGAGCATGCCGAGGCCGGCGCGCAGGATCGGCACGACGAGCGGACGCGGGTCGGCGATCGCGACGCCGGTCGTGGTGGCGACGGGCGTCTCGATGGTCACGTCGACCGTGCGCACGGACCGCGTCGCCTCGTAGGCGAGCAGGGTCACGAGCTCTTCGGTGAGGTTGCGGAAGGTGGGCGACGGGGTGGACTTGTCGCGCAGCACCGAGAGCTTGTGGGTGATGAGCGGATGGTCGGCGACGTGGACTCGCATAAGGTCAACCTATCGTCAGGAGGGCATGTGGACGGGGTCGGCAGCTGGATGCGCGAGGCGCTCGCCGAGGCGCGGTTGGCGCTCGACACGGGCGACGTGCCGGTCGGGGCGATCGTGCTCGACGGCAGCGGCGCGGTGATCGGCCGTGGCCGCAACGAACGCGAGCTGCGGCAGGATCCGACGGCCCACGCCGAGGTGCTCGCGCTGCGCGAGGCGGCCGCGGCGACGGGGGACTGGCACCTCACCGACGCGACGCTCGTCGTGACGCTCGAGCCGTGCGTCATGTGCGCGGGCGCGATCCTCTCCGCCCGCGTGCCGCGGGTCGTGTTCGGCGCGTGGGACGAGAAGGCGGGCGCCGTCGGCAGCGTCTACGACGTGCTGCGCGACCGCCGGCTGCCGCACACCGTGGAGGTCTTCGCCGGCGTCGACGCCGACGCCTCCGCGGCCCTGCTCACGGAGTTCTTCGAAGCGCGCCGCTGAACTCCCGTCCCCGGTGAGTTGCGGACTTCTGCGGGAATGACGCGCGCCGAAGCCGCAGATGTCCGCAACTCACCGACTGGGGTGGAGGCGTGGGGCCGGGTCAGTCGGCGGCTTTGATGACGATCGCGTCGGTCGACGGGTTGTCGGCGCCCGCCGGCAGGTACACGTCGGGCTCGAGGTAGATGACGCGGGCAGTGGGCACCTGCTCGCGGATCGCCGTCTCGAGCGCGTTGATCGACGTGGCGACCTCGGTGAGGCGGGTCTGACGCGGGAAGGCGACCTTCGCGCCGACGAGCAGCTCGTCGGGTCCGAGGTAGAGGGTCTTCAGGTGGATGAGTGCCTCGACCTCGGGGTGCTGGTTGATCACCCCGCGGATCTTCGCCACATCCGCGGCGCTCGCGCCCTCGCCCACGAGCAGGCTCTTGGTCTCGACGCCGAGGATGATCGCCACGACGATGAGCAGCACGCCGATCGCGATCGTGCCGATGCCGTCCCACATGGCGTCGCCGGTGAGCACGGTGACGCCGACTCCGACGAACGCGAACACGAGGCCGAGCAGCGCCGCGGTGTCTTCGAGCAGCACGACGGGGAGCTCGGGCGCCTTCGCGCGCCGCACGAACTGCACCCACGACTGGTTGCCCTTCAGCGGGCGGGACTCGCGGATGGCGGTCCGCAACGAGAACGACTCGAGCACGATCGCCACGGCGAGCACGAGCAGCGGCAGCCACCACTGCTCGAGCGGGTGGGGGTGGGTGAGCTTCTCCACGCCCTCGTAGAGCGAGAACACGCCGCCGACGGCGAACAGGATGATCGACACGACGAACGCGTAGACGAAGCGCTCGCGACCGTAGCCGAACGGATGCGCCTCATCCGCCGCCCGACGCGCCTTGCGTCCGCCGAGCAGCAGCAGCAGCTGGTTGCCGGAATCGGCGAGCGAGTGCACGCCTTCGGCGAGCATCGAGCTCGACCCCGAGAACGCCCACGCGATGAACTTGGTGATCGCGATGCCGACGTTCGCCAGCAGTGCCGCGATGATGGCCTTGCTGCCACCCGATGCGCTCATGGTCCGCCCTTCCCGGTGCTTCTCCCAAGTTACACTCGGCGCGTGAGCGACTCCCTCCCCACCATCGCCATCCTCGGAGCGGGTTCGATGGGCGGCGCGATCCTCGGCGGGCTCCGCTCGGTGGAGGTCGACGGCGGCATCCGCGTCACGAACCGCACCGCCGCGAAAGCCGACGCGATCACCGGCGAGAACGTGTTCTCACTCGCCACCGAGGTCGACGCCGACGCGAACCGCCGGGCGGTGTCGGGCGCGCGCATCGTGGTGCTCGGCGTCAAGCCGGTGGGCATCGTGCCGCTGCTGACCGAGATCGCGGATGCGCTCGAGCCGGATGCGGCGGTCGTGAGCGTCGCGGCCGGCGTGCCGCTCGCGGCGATGGAGGCGGTGTGGGGCGGTGCGCTGCTGCGCGCGATGCCGAACACCCCGTCGCTCGTCGGGCGCGGCGTCACCGGCGTGGCGTCCGGTTCCCGGGCGGGGGAGTCGGACCTCGCGCTCGTGGTGCGCCTGTTCGAGACGGTGGGCTCGGTGCTCGTCGTGGAGGAGTCGCGCATCGACGCCCTCAGCACGATCTCCGGGTCGGGTCCTGCGTACGTCTTCTACCTGATCGAGCAACTCACTCGCACCGCCATCGATGCCGGCTTCACGCCGGAGGAGGCGGCGCTCATGGTGAACGACACGTTCCTCGGCGCCGCGGAACTGCTGCGCGCCTCCGGCGTCCCCCCGCAGGAGCTGCGTCGTCGGGTCACGAGCCCGAACGGCACCACGGAGCGTGCGATCGCGGAGCTCGAGACCGCGGACCTGAAGTCGCTCTTCGACCGGGCGACCGCATCCGCCCTCGCTCGCGCGAAGGAGATCGCGGCCGGCGCCTGACCCGCCCGGGAGCTCGCGAGCTGCGCCGGTCGGGTAGGCCGTTCACGGCCGTATCGAGACCTCGGAGGGCGTCCGTCGTCGGACTGCGCGGTATGGACGTGCCGCGCGTTCTCCACGGTGCCGCCGACACTTCCGCGGCGGGCGAAAGGATGCGCGGCACCCGTCGATCGCGGTCGGCGCCCGACCCGCCCCCGGAGCCCGCGACGACCCGCCTCGGGAGCCCGCGATGGCCCACGCGGGTCGGCGAGTTGGCGAAAACCACGCGAACGGGTTCGCCTTGGCGATGTTCTCGCCGACTCGAGGATCGAGTCGCGATGCTCGCCGGTCGAGTAGGCCGTTCACGGCCGTATCGAGACCTCCATGGGGGCGCCCGACGTCGGAGTGCGGGAGGGCGGGGTCAGCCCTGCACGGAGGCGAAGCGCTCGATCGCGCCGCTCGTGCCCGACACGATGATGAGGTCGTGGTTCGAGATCACGGTCTCGGGGGTGGCGTAGGTGAAATCCTTGCCCGGAGGCTTGACCCCCACGACCGTCACGCCGAACTTGCGCCGCACCTGCGACTCCCCGAGCGGCAGACCCCGGATGGGCTTCGGCGGGTACATCTTCACGATGGCGAAGTCGTCATCGAACTCGATGAAGTCGAGCATCCGCCCCGACACGAGGTGCGCGACGCGCTCGCCGGCCTCCGCCTCGGGGTAGATCACGTGGTTGGCTCCGATGCGCGCGAGGATCTTGCCGTGCGACTGGCTGATGGCCTTCGCCCAGATCTGCGGGATCTTGAGGTCGACGAGGTTCGCGGTGATGAGCACCGACGCCTCGATCGACGAGCCGACTGCCACGACCGCGATCGCGAACTCCTGCGCACCGATCTGGCGGAGGGCGTCGATGCTGCGCGCATCCGCCTGCACGGCGTGGGTGACCCGCTCCGACCACTTCTGCACGAGACCCGCGTCCGCGTCGACGGCGAGCACCTCGCGGTCGAGACGGTCGAGTTGGCCGGCGGTGGCCGCGCCGAAGCGTCCGAGTCCGATCACGAGCACCGGGGCGTCGTGCGGGATCTTCTCAACCAACGATCGGCCTCTCCTCGGCGTGCCGGAACAACTGTCGCCGCTGGCTGGCGGCGAGCGCCGCGGCGAGCGTCACTGTACCAATGCGTCCCATGAACATCGTCGCGGCGAGCACGTACTGTCCGGAGTCCGGCAACGCCGCCGTCAGCCCCGTCGACAGGCCCGAGGTCGCGAAGGCGGAGATCACGTCGAACAGCACGTGATCCAGCGGAGCCTTCGAGATCTGCAGGATGATGATCGACGCCGCCGCGACGGTCGTCGCGCCCCAGAGCACCACGCTCACGCCGAGGCGCAGCACATCCGACGGCACGCGCCGTTCGAACGACTCCATCTCGTCGTTTCCGCGCGCCTCCGCGAACGCGGCGAGGAACAGCACGGCGAGCGTGGTGACCTTGATGCCGCCGGCGGTCGACGCGGATCCGCCGCCGATGAACATGAGCATGTCGGCGACGAGCAGGCTCGAGCCGTTGAGCTCGGCGATGTCGATCGTCGCGAAGCCGCCCGACCGCGT
Organism: Diaminobutyricimonas aerilata; assembly: GCF_002797715.1. NCBI lineage: Bacteria > Bacillati > Actinomycetota > Actinomycetes > Micrococcales > Microbacteriaceae > Diaminobutyricimonas > Diaminobutyricimonas aerilata. The sequence goes on from NZ_PGFF01000001.1 coordinate 420,411, forward strand.
CATCATCGACAGGAACAGCGCCTGCAGAATCTGCTGCCCCGGATCGAGGGCGCCGAAGGTGTCGCGGTTGTCGAGTTCGAGCAGGTAGAAGGCGAAGCCGCCGAGCACGAACAGCAGCAGCGTGGTGACGAGGGTGAGCTTCACGTGCAGCGACCAGCGCCGCGGCTCCTTGTGGTTGCGCAGCAGGGCGTAGATCACCGGGAAGCCGATCGCGCCGAGGAAGACGCCGACCATGATGAGCCCGAGGAACCAGATGTCGCTCGCGTACGGCTCGATGCCTTCGCTCGTCGGCAGGAATCCGGTGTTCGTGAACGCCATCACCGAGAAGTAGAACGACTGGTAGAGGGCGTCGAGCAGCGGCACGCCCTCGATCAGGATGCGCGGCAGCAGCAGCAGCGCGACCGCCACCTCGATCACGAGGGCGCTGACCGCGACGGTCAGCAGCAGGCTTCCCGTCTCGCCGAGACGCACGGCCTGCGCTTCGGTGACGCCCTTGCGGATGCGCAGCGGGTTGGCGTCGCTCGCCGCGAGGAGCCGCTGACGCAGCCCGAGCTTGCGGGAGATGACGAGACCGAGGATCGAGGCGACCGTGAGCACGCCGATGCCGCCGATCTGCACACCGAGCAGGATGACGCTGTGGCCGAAGCCCGACCAGTAGGTGGCCATGTCGACCGTGCTGAGCCCGGTGACGCAGATGACCGAGACGGCCGTGAAGACCGCGTCGGCGAGGGGCGGCACTTCGCCGCTCGCCGTCGAGATGGGCAGCGAGAGCAGCCCCGTGAACAGCACGATGAGGCCGGCGAAGATGTAGATGCCGAAACGCGCCGGGGTACCCGCGGCGATGCGGTCGATCGAGTCCCGGATGCGGCCCAGGACGGACTTGCGCTTTACGGGCGTGCTGCCCATCCGCTTCCTTCCCGTCGGGCGACGAACCGACGACATGGTAACCCCGGCCCCCGGCGCTCACGGACCCGTTGGATACCCTGGGCGGGTGCCCGACATCTTCGACGTGATCGCCGACGCCACCCGCCGCGACATCCTGGCCGCGCTGCTCGAGAGCCGCAGCGGCGGTGACACCGCCGCGGGAGAGCTCAGTGTGGGGCAGCTCGTCGAGCGGCTGAGCATCAGCCAGCCCACCGTGTCCAAGCACCTCAAGGTGCTGCGCGACCACGGGCTCGTCACGGTGCGCGATGCCGCACAGCACCGGTACTACCGGGTCGACGGCGCCCCGCTCGTCGAGATCGAGAGCTGGATCGCCCCGTTCATCGACGCCGAACTCGATCCGGCGGACTCGGATGACACCGCCGTGTTCGCGGCGTGGGCGGGCACCGACGTCGCCGATCGGGTGGGCCGGGCGGCCGCGGAGACCGCCCATCGCGCCTCCGCACCGCTGCGCGCGGTGAAGCACCTGGTGGACCGCACCGGGCGCCGGTGAGATCCCTCCATTTACACCGCGACACTCCTGCCCCTATATTCGAGTTCCAGCACTCCAGTCACACCAGCACCGGAGGCACGGCCCCCGGGAGGAGCACGCGCATGTCGCCGGATCTGTCGGATGTGCGTTTCCTCACTGTCGCCGAGGTCGCGCAGATGATGCGCGTCTCGAACATGACGGTGTACCGGCTGGTGCATTCGGGCGAGTTGCCGGCCGTGCGTTTCGGCCGGTCGTTCCGCATCCCGGAATCGGCCGTCGCGATCGCGATCGACGCCGGCAAGCGCGACGTCGGCTGACCCGCTGGTCGGCTCCCCGCGAAACGTAGTACACTCGGCGGGTTGTGTTTTCCGCGGTTCTGAACGGACCGGTCGGTTCCGTCAGTAGGCAGTGAGGTACACATGGGCTCCGTCATCAAGAAGCGCCGCAAGCGTATGGCGAAGAAGAAGCACCGCAAGCTCCTTCGCAAGACGCGTCACCAGCGTCGCAACAAGAAGTAAGTCCCCGGACTTCCGGACGCCAGGCCCTCGGGCCTGGCGTTCGTCGTTTCCGGCCTCGTCCCGAGCGACCCGGCTCCGTGCCCGTGCTTCGGGAGGCGGTCTCCTCTACTGTGGGGGCGTGACGGTGCACGTGACCCTGCTCGGCAAGCCGGGCTGTCACCTGTGCGACGACGCCCGGGCCACGGTGCAGCGGGTGCTCGTCGATCATCCGTCCGTCCGGTTCGACGAGCGCTCGATCCTCGACGACGCCGACCTGCTCGAGAGATACGTGGAGGAGATCCCCGTGGTGCTGATCGACGACCGGGTGCACACCATCTGGCGGGTTGACGAGTCCCGACTGCGGGCGGCGCTCGCCGAGGCCGGCGCATGATCCGCCACGTCGTCACCTGGAAGCTGCGCGCCGTCGACGAGGCGCAGCGCGACGCCGACGCGCAGGCCATCGTCGATCGCCTGCGTTCCCTCGTGCCGCTCATCCCCGAGATCAAGTCGCTCGAGGTGGCGCGCAACACCGCCTATCCGGAGCAGAACTGGCACGTCGTGCTCATCGCCGACTTCGATGACCTCGACGGCCTCGAGACCTATCAGCAGCATCCGGCACACCTCGAGGTGGTGTCGTTCGTGCGCTCGGTCGTCGCCGAGCGGGCGAGTGTCGACTTCGAAGCCCCGAGCCGCGTGATCTGACCGCGCCCGGGCGGCCGGTCCCTGAGACGTCGGTCCCTGGGCCTGGCGGTCCCTGAGACGTCGGTCCCTGAGCCAGTCGGTCCCTGAGCCTGTCGGTCCCTGAGCCTGTCGAAGGGACGCCCCGGCTCAGTCGGCGAGGATGAGGTAGAGCGCCCGGCGCGTCTCGTCGAGCTTCTCCGTCGCTGCGGCCCGCTGTTCGGGAGTCGCGGCGAAGCGGAACTGCTGCACGACGCCCATGAGCTTGCCGACGCTCGCATGGAACTCGGCGTCCTCCTCGGTTGCGCCGGCGACGGCCTGCCAGGCGCGATCGAGCTGCTCCTTGTTCTCCTCGACGTAGGCGCGACCGGCCTCGGTGAGGTCGAACTGCGTGCGTCGGCCGTCGCCGCTCGACACGATCAGCTCTTCGTCGACGAGCTGCTGGAGCGTCGGGTAGACGGATCCGGGGCTGGGGCGCCAGGCGCCGGCGGTCTTCTCGGCGATGGCTTTGATCAGGCCGTAGCCGTTCGAGGGTCCGTCGGCGAGCAGGGAGAGGATGGCCGAGCGCACGTCGCCGCGACCGGCTCGCTGGCCGCCGCGCGGACCGAATCCGGGACCGAAGCCGGCGCCGGGACCGAAGCCCGGTCCCCGCCCGCCTCGCCCGTGTCCGTGTGGGCCGCGCAGCGCGAAGCCGTGCCGGAATCGCCCGCCGTCGTGCTGGTGGCCGTCGTGATCGTTCTCGTGGTGACGGTGGTGTTCGTGGGTGTTCATGATGTTCGCCTTTCATAGCGTTGTGTCGCGAACGGCTCGCGATGCGTCAAAGATATATCGGCGAAGTCGAAACGTCAATAGTTGCTGCGTCGGGTATCCGCTGGCGGCCTGCGGCGGGTGGGGCTACCATGCGGACATGTCGGCCACCGTCGCCCTCGCCCTGTGCGGCAGCCTCCGCACCGGCTCGCTGCACGCGGCGCTGCTCAGCGCCGTCGCGGCCCGCGCGCCGCACTTGCGTTTCGTCGGCGGCAGGCTCGTGCCCGACCTGCCGCTCTTCCGCGACGACCTCGACCCCGTGCCCGCGGCGGTGCGCGAGTTCCGCCTGCTCGCCGAAGCCGCGGACGTCGCGATCATCTCGTCACCGGAGTACCTCGAAGCGCCCTCCGGCGTGACGACCAACGCGCTCGCGTGGCTCGCGGGCTGCAACGCGCTCGCCGGTACGCCCACGCTCCTCATGAGCGCGTCGCCCGGACGTACCGGCGGCGTGCGCGGGCTCGCCGGGCTGCTGCCCGCGGTGCTCGCGCTCGGTGCCCGCCCGATCGACCCGGTCGTCGTCGCTCACGCGACCGACCGCATCCGCCCCGACGGGGAAGTGCTCGACGCGGGACTCGACCTGCGCCTGCAGATCGCCGTCGACGACCTCGCCGCGGCCGTGGGCGCGCCGGCCGCAGCCGTCTCCTGACGACCGACTCGATTTCCCGTCCCGATTTGCGGGTGTCGGCGGTGCGCACCCGCGATTCGAGACGGGAGACGGCGTGCGTCGCTGCGGGTCGGAGCCGGGCTGCCGATCGGGTTACGGGGTCAAGCGGTTGGGTCCGCGGAAGAGGTAGGTCACCTCGCGGATCGAGGGCTGGTGCAGCAGCAGCATGATCACGCGCTGCAGGCCCATGCCGAATCCACCGTGCGGGGGCACCCCGTAGCGGAAGAAGTCGAGGTAGAAGCCGAGCTCCTCCGGGTCGAGGCCCTTCTCGCGGGCCTGCGCCTCGAGCACGTCGATGCGGTGCTCGCGCTGCGCTCCAGTCGAGATCTCGACGCCGTTGAAGATGAGGTCGTAGCTGTTCGTGAGACCCGGGTCGCCCTCGTGACGCATGTGGTAGAACGGCCGGATGCTCGACGCGTAGTCGGTGAGGAACACGAACTCGTGGCCGAACTCCTCCTTCACGTACGCGGCGATGCGGCGCTCGCCCTCCGGGTCCATGTCGTCGTCGGCGCGCGGCACCTCGTAGCCGCGCTCGGCGACGATGCGCTTCGCCTCGGCGAGCGGGATGCGCGGGAACGGCGTGGTCGGCACGGTCACCTCGAGGCCGAAGAGGGCCTCGATCTCGGCACCGTGCTTCTGCTTGACGGCAGTCAGGCCGGCGACGAGCAGCTCCTCGTGCATCCGCATGACGTCTTCGTGCGAGTCGACCCAGCTCATCTCGGCGTCGATGCTCGTGAACTCGGTCGCGTGGCGGCTCGTGAAGCTCGGGTCGGCGCGGAACGCCGGGGCGACCTCGAACACCTTGCCGAAACCGGCGGGCTGCGCCATCTGCTTGAAGAACTGGGGGCTCTGCGCGAGGTACGCCTTGCCCTCGAAGTACTCGACCTCGAACAGCTCGGCCCGCGACTCCGACGCGCTCGCCATGAGCTTGGGGGTCTGGATCTCGATGAAGTCGTGCTCGACCCACCAGGTGCGCAGCGCGTGCAGGAACGTCGTCTGCACGCGGAAGATGAGGTTCTGCTCCGGACGGCGCAGGTCGAGGAAGCGCCAGTCGAGGCGCTTGTCGATGCTCGAGTCCTCGGCGATGGGCGTCTCGGCGATCGCGTGCGTGATCACCTCGAGCGTGCCGATCTTCACCTCGATGCCGCCGAGCTTGACGCGTTCGTCGTGCTTGAGCTCACCGGTGACGGTGATGAAGCTGCCCTGGCTGAGGCCGCTGATCGTCTCCGTGATGGCCAGGCGGCCGGCGGATGCCGCATCCGTCTCGTCGAGCTCGCGGACGGCGGGGTTCACCAGCTGCACCGCCCCGGACTCGTCGCGCAGCACGACGAACTGCACCTTCTTCTGATCGCGCACCGTGTCGACCCATCCGCTGACGGTGATGGGGCCGTCCTGCTGGGCGGCGAGATGCTTGATCGGGGTGCGTGCGGTCACGGGGCACGAGTCTAGTCGCGAGCGGGACGGCGGGCCCCGGGCCGACGGGGAGGGACACCCATCCGCCGATTTTCGACACGGCGTAGAAAACGTAGACTGGAAGGTATGCCGGCGACGCTCATCCACCTCGTCCGCCACGGCGAGGTGCACAACCCGGACCGCGTGCTCTACGGCCGCCTGCCCGGGTTCGGGTTGAGCGATCTCGGCCACCGGATGGCGGAGCGCGCCGCCGCGCACCTGCAGGGTCGCACCATCGTCAAGCTCTATGCGAGTCCGCTGCAGCGCACGCAGGAGTCCGCGAAGCCCTGGTCGGACCGCTTCGGACTCGAGATCACGACCGATGAGCGCCTCATCGAACCGCACAACAAGTTCGAGGGCCGCCGGGCCTCGTTCGGTCCGGGGTTGTTGACGCAACCAGAGACCTGGCCGTGGATGAGCAACCCGCGTCGCCCCAGCTGGGGCGAGCCCTTCGTCGACATCGCGGCACGGATGCTCTCGGTCGTGCACGACGCGTGGTCGTCGGTCGATGACGGCGAGGTCGTGCTCGTGACCCACCAGCTGCCGATCTGGATGGTGCACCGCTCCGTGAACGGAAAGAAGCTGTACCACGACCCGCGCCGGCGTCGCTGCAGCCTCTCGAGCATCACGACCCTCGAGTACCGCGAGAGCGCCCCCACCTCGTTCGCCGAGATCGACTATCAGGATCCTGCGGCAGACTTGCTCGCCGAATCCGTCGACCTGGGAGCCGTGTGACCCGCCGAGCCCTCGCCGTCGCCGCGCTCGGGGTCGCCCTCGCGCTGGCCGGCTGCACCGCGAGCGATCCTCTCGCCGAGGAGTACCGCGACGGCGGCGACCAGAACTACATCTCCGGCGACGGCGCCGTCGTCGAGATCGCGCCCGACGACCGCGGCGAACCCGTCGAGTGGACCGGCGAGACCCCCGACGGCACGGAGTTGTCGAGCGACGACCACGTCGGGGAGGTCTACGTCGTCAACTTCTGGTACGCCGGATGCCCGCCGTGCCGCGCCGAGGCCGACGACCTCGAGGAGGTCGCCGCGGCGGTGGCGGACGACGACGTGCAGCTGATCGGCGTGAACACCACCGACGACGCCGAGACCGCCGACGCGTTCGCCCGCACCTACGAGGTGAGCTACCCGACGGTGCTCGACGCGGGCACGAACTCCGTGCAGCTCGCCTTCGTGAGTGACGTGCCCCCGAACGCGGTTCCCACGACGCTCGTCCTCGACCGGGAGGGCCGGGTGGCCGGCCGGATCAGCGGGCGACTCGAGGCCGCCTCGATCCTCGAGTCGATGATCGACCGCGTGCTCGCCGAGGCCGAGTGATGGGGTCGCTCGTCGAGAGCGGCAGCCTCGTCGCGGCCCTCCCCATCGCCCTGCTCGCAGGCCTCGTCTCCTTCGCGTCGCCGTGCGTGCTGCCGCTCGTGCCGGGATACCTCGGCTACGTCACCGGGATGACCGACGGCACCTCGGCCCGGCGGGGGCGGATGCTCGCAGGAGTCGGCCTCTTCGTGCTCGGCTTCACCGTGGTGTTCCTCGCCTGGTTCGTGCTCATCGGCACGGTGGGCGTGTTCCTGCTGCAGTGGGAATGGCTGCTCTCGCGCCTCGCCGGCGTCGTCGTGATCGTCATGGGCGTCGTCTTCCTCGGTCAGGTGACGTTCCTGCAGCGCACGGTGAAGCCGTCGTGGCAGCCGCGCGCCGGACTCGTCGGCGCGCCGCTGCTCGGCGCCGTCTTCGCCCTCGGCTGGACGCCGTGCCTGGGCCCGACGCTCGTCGCGGTCTCGTCGCTCGCGGTGCAGGACCCGCCGCGCGCGGCGCTCCTCGGCCTCGCCTACTGCCTCGGGCTCGGCATCCCGTTCCTGCTCGTCGCCCTCGGCCTCGGCTGGGTCGGCAGCTCCCTCACCTGGGTGCGTCGCCACATCCGCGCCGTCAACATCGCGGGCGGCGTCGTGCTCATCGTCATCGGCGTGCTCATGGTGACGGGCATCTGGGCCGTGCTCATGTCGCGATTGGGGGCGGTGATCAGTGGCTTCGAGACCGTCCTCTGATGAGGTGACCGCGGGCGAGCGCACGCACGACCCGCTCCGCCCGTCCGACCACTTCGACGCCCCCGCCGGCACCGTGACCCAGCCGAAGCTCGGCCCCGTCGGCTACCTGCGCTTCTTCTGGCGGCAGCTGACGAGCATGCGCACCGCGCTCATCCTGCTGCTGCTGCTCGCCGTGGCCGCCGTGCCGGGTTCGCTGTTCCCGCAGACGAGCTCCGACCCCAACGGCGTCGTGCAGTTCAAGCGCGACAACCCCGACGCCGTGCCCGTGATGGACTTCTTCCAGCTGTTCGACGTCTACACCTCGGTGTGGTTCTCGGCCATCTACCTGCTGTTGTTCGTCTCACTCGTCGGCTGCATCATCCCGCGCGCCAAGCACCACTACGACGCCCTGCGCGCGCGGCCGCCGCGCACCCCCGCCCGCCTGCAGCGCCTGCCTGCGTACGCGACGGCCGACACGACGGCGGATGCCGCGGTCGCCATCGACGAGGCACGCAAGCTGCTGCGCTCCCAGCGGTACCGCATCGAGCCCTTCCCTTCGACAGGCTCAGGACAGGCGGAGGGCCGCGACGGAGCGTCCTCGCTGTCGGCGGAGCGCGGGTACCTGCGCGAGACCGGCAACCTCGTCTTCCACAGCGCGCTCGTCGGCATCCTCGTCGCCGTCGGCGCGGGCGGCGGATTCAGCTACACCGGGCAGAAGGTGATCGTGCAGGACCGAGCGTTCACCAACGCGCTCACGAGCTACGACAGCTTCAACCCCGGCCGGTTCTTCGACGAGTCCGCGCTCGAGCCGTTCAGCATCCGCCTCGACGACTTCACCGCCGAGTACGAGGAGAACGCCGAGACGCGTCAGCCGCAGGCGACCGACTTCGAGGCGAAGGTCACGACGACCACCCAGGACGGCACCGAGAAGCAGCAGACCATCAAGGTCAACCACCCGCTCGAGATCGGCGGTAATCAGGTCTACCTGCTCGGCAACGGGTACGCCCCGGTCATCACGGTGCGTGACAGCACCGGGGCGGTCGCGTTCTCCCAGCCGGTGCCGTTCCTGCCGCAGGACGGCAACAACACCTCCCTCGGGGTCATCAAGGCACCGGATGCCCGACCCGACGACCTCGCCTTCCTGGCCTTCTTCTATCCGACCGCGGCGCCGCTCGAATCGGGGGCGCTCACCTCGGTGTGGCCGGAGCCGGAGCTGCCCGTGCTGAGCATGAACCTGTACACCGGTGACCTCGGGCTCGACGAGGGCGTGCCCCGCAACGTCTACGCGCTCGATGTCGACGAGCTCGAACAGCGCACCGGCGGCGAGACGGGCATCGATCCGATCGTGCTCGAACCCGGCGGCAGCGCGGACCTGCCCGACGGTCTCGGATCGGTGACCTTCGAGGGCATCCAGCGCTTCGTGAGCCTCGACATCCACCACGACCCGACGCAGGGCTGGGTGCTGCTGTTCGCCGTGCTCGTGATCGCGGGTCTGCTCACGAGTCTCTTCGTGCCGCGCCGCCGCATGTGGGTGAAGGCCACGCCGATCGACGGCGGCACCCGCCTGGAATACGCGGCGCTCGCGCGCGGCGACGACCCGAACCTCGAGCGCGCGGTGGCCGATCTCGCCACGGCGCACGCTCAACGACTCGAACGTAGGATGCACTCGTGAACGACGCCCTCACCTCGTATTCGCTCGTCGCCGCCGTGTCGGCGATCGTGGTGTACGCGCTCGCCTTCATCGCGTTCACGATCGACCTCTCCCGCCGCGCCGCCCGCCGGGGTGAGACGGCGGCGGCCCAGCCGGCCGTCGCATCCGCTTCGGGGGGCACCACCACCCTCGTCGCCGCTCCGGTCGCCGTCGACGAGCGCTCCGCTCGCACGCCCCGCTTCGCGCGGGTCGGCCTCGCGCTCACGACCATCGGGTTCCTGCTCGGCGTCGCCGCGGTCGTCACGCGCGGCATCGCCGCGGGCGGGCGCGTGCCGTGGTCGAACATGTACGAGTTCGCGCTCACCGGCACGACGATCATCGTCGGGGTGTTCCTGCTCGTGCACCTGTGGCAGCGGATCGAGTACCTCGGCACCTACATCACCGGGTTCGCGTTGCTCGCCCTCGTGCTCGCGACGGTCAACTTCTACGTCGGGCCCGTGCCGCTTCCACCGCCCCTGCAGTCGGTGTGGATCGTCGTGCACGTGTTCGTCGCGATCCTCGCCACGGGGTTCTTCGCCCTCGGCGCGGGACTCTCGATCGCGCAGCTGCTGCAAGCACGGCGTGAGGCGCGTCGTTCGGGCCTCACCTTCCTGCGCACCCTGCCGGGAGCGGAGGCGCTCGAGAACCTCGCCTACCGGGTGAACGTGATCGGCTTCGTGTTCTGGACCTTCACGCTCGTGTTCGGCGCCATCTGGGCCGAGCGGGCCTGGGGCCGTTACTGGGGCTGGGACACCAAAGAGGTGTGGACCTTCATCATCTGGGTCATCTTCGCCGGGTACATCCACGCCCGCGCGACGCGCGGATGGCGCGGATCACGGTCGTCGTGGCTGGCCATCGTCGGATTCGCGGCGGTGCTGTTCAACTTCACCATCGTGAACCTCTTCTTCAAGGGGCTCCACGTCTATTCGGGGTTGTGACCCCGCGCCGACCGACGGTCAGAGTCCGCGGCGCATGACGCGCGGCCGGTCGTCGAGCGGACGCCAGCGGTAGTACAGCACCACTGCGACCAGCCCGCTCATGAGCGCGACCGCCGCCGATGCGAGCGTCGTGATCCCCAGCACATCCACCATGATGCAACCCCCTGCTGCTCCCGTTAACCAGACAGAGGGGTCCACCCCCGGGATCATGACGCGGATCGCGGAAATCCGTCCGAATCCGTCCCGAACCCATCCGGACCGTCGAGCAGGGCGCGGCACCGCCGGAGCCGGTCGAGCCACCATGCCGTGCGCTCGGGGCTCGCCGCGTGCCGGTCGAGCAGCGTCGCCGACACGGTCGGGCGCCGCACCTCGACGCGTCCCAGGCGGGGCAGCAGCGGGTCGTCGGTGACGTCGGCGCTCAGCAGCGCCGCGGTACCGAGGCCGTGATCGAGACCCGGGTCGGGCAGGCTCGCGGCGAGATGCGCTCCCATCGCGATGCCGACCGACGTGTCGAGCGCGCTCGAGACGACGGCGGGCAGTCCGGCGGCCGCGACGATGCGCCGCGCTGCCGTCACGCCGCCGAGCGGTTGCGCCTTGACGATCAACAGGTCGGCGGCACCCTCGCGGGCGACGGCGAGGGGATCCGCTGCCTTGCGCACGCTCTCGTCCGCCGCGATCGGGATCGCGAGGTCCGCGATCCGCTCGCGCAGTTCGGCCAGTTCCGGCACCGTGGCACACGGCTGCTCGGCGTACTCGAGGTCGAACGGGGAGAGCTCGCGCAGCGCGTGCTCCGCCTCATCGACGTTCCACCCGCCGTTCGCGTCGATCCGGATGCGCCCTTCGGCCCCCATCCGCCGACGCACCTCGCGCACGCGGGCGACGTCGTCCGAGCGGGTCTGCCCGCGTTCGGCGACCTTCACCTTGACGGTGCGCACGCCGGGGAACCGGTCGAGCACCGCGGCGACCCGCTCGGGCGGCACGGCGGGCAGGGTCGCATTGACGCGCACGTCGCCGGCCCCGAGATGCGGGGTCCAGCCGAAGTCGATCGCGGCGGCGAGCCACGCGGCCGCCTCCGCGTCGTCGTACTCGACGAACGGCGAGAACTCGGTCCAGCCCTGCGGGCCCTCGATGAGGAGCGCCTCGCGCACGTCGATGCCGCGGAACCGCGTCGCGAGCGGCAGTGCGACGACGCGGGCCCGGTCGACGAGTTCCTCGACGGAGGGCAGCATCCGTTCAGTGTGGCACCGCTCGCCCCGCCTGTCGCCGTGTGGCCCGCCGAGCGTGCCTCCATCCGACGTTTCCGAGGCGGATCGGCGCTTCAAACGTCGGATGGAGGCACGCTCGACGGGTACGAGGGCGCCGGCGGGCCGGATGCGGGGCGCCGGGGCGACGGGCCGGCGTCCGGGCGCCGCGGTTAGGGTGGGGACGTGAACGACCAGCGCGATCCCGGCGGCGCGGTGCCCGCCACCCCGCCGCCCGCCGCGGCGTCTGCGCCATCCCCGGCCCCCGACCCCGCCCCGGTCCCCGAGCCCGTCGGAGGGCCCACCCCGACGGCGCCTGCCTCGGCGACTGAGCCGGCCCCGGTCCCTGAGCCCGTCGAAGGGACCACCCCGGCCGACTCGCCGCGTCCGCGCAACCGGGTGCTCGGCATCACGACGTTCGTGCTCGCGCTGCTGCTGCTCGCCGGCAACATCGTCGGCATCGTGCTCTCCAATGATCCGGCTACCTTCGTGGTCGCCACCGGAATCGCCTACGTCGTCATCTTCGGCTCGCTCGTCACGTTCCTGATGGGTGCCGTCGCGGCCGTCGCGAACCTCGGTCGCGGGTGGGGCTTCGGTGCGATGGCGGTCAGCTTCGTCGCCAACCCCTTCGTCATGCTGTCGGTGCTCAACCTGTTCTCGGGAGTCGGCGCGTGACCGTCTCGGAGCTGTTCGACCCGTCGGAGTGGACCGACGTCGCGGGCTTCGACTCGCTCACCGACATCACCTACCACCACTCCACCGACGGGCGCATCGCCCGCGTGGCGTTCGATCGCCCCGAGGTGCGCAACGCGTTCCGCCCGCACACCGTCGACGAGCTCTACGCGGCCCTCGACGACGCCCGCCGCAACCCGCGCATCGGCGTCGTGCTCCTCACCGGCAACGGCCCCAGCCCGAAAGACGGCGGCTGGGCCTTCTGCTCGGGCGGTGACCAGCGCATCCGCGGACGCTCCGGCTATCAGTACGAAGGCGACGACGCGACCGCGCCGTCCCCGGAGCAGACCGCGTCGCTCGGTCGGTTGCACATCCTCGAGGTGCAGCGCCTCATCCGCTTCATGCCGAAGGTCGTCATCGCCGTCGTGCCCGGATGGGCGGCCGGCGGCGGGCACTCCCTGCACGTCGTCTGCGACCTCACGATCGCGAGCGCCGAGCACGGCCGTTTCAAGCAGACGGATGCGGATGTCGGCTCGTTCGACGCCGGGTACGGCAGCGCGTACTTCGCCCGGCAGATCGGGCAGAAGGCCGCGCGCGAGGTGTTCTTCCTCGCCCGCGAATACTCCGCTCAGCGGGCGTACGAACTGGGTGCGGTGAACGCCGTCGTGCCGCACGCCGACCTCGAACGCACCGCGCTGGAGTGGGCGCGCGAGGTGCTCACCAAGTCGCCGACCGCCATCCGGATGCTCAAATTCGCGTTCAACGCGGTCGACGACGGGCTCGTCGGGCAGCAGGTGTTCGCCGGCGAGGCCACCCGCCTCGCCTACGGAACGGACGAGGCCGTCGAGGGACGCGACGCGTTCCTCGAGAAGCGGGCGCCGGACTGGTCGCCCTACCCGTGGCACTTCTGACCCGGACGCAACGATGAGGCGGCTGCGCGCGGTGCGTGCCGCCGAGGTGCCGCAGGCGCTGCGGGCGGCGCTCGCCGGCGGCGACGCCGTCCTGCCGCTCGCCGAGGGCGCCGAGCGCCCGCATGACCTTCCCGGGCAGGTCCCGCAGCGCGTCGCCGTCGTGGTCGAGACGAGCGGGTCGAGCGGCCGGCCGAAGCGCGTGATGCTGAGCGCGGATGCCCTGCTCGCGAGCGCCGCGGCGTCGGCGTCGGCCTTCGGTGGGCCGGGACAGTGGATGCTCGCGCTGCCGACCCACTACATCGCCGGGCTCAACGTGCTCGTGCGATCGATCGCAGCCCAGAACGACCCGGTGCCGCTCGTCGGCCGGTTCGAGCCGCAGGCGTTCATCGAGGCCGTCGGCCGGATGGACGCGTCCCGCCGGTACGTCGCGCTCGTCCCGACCCAGCTCGCCCGGATACTCGAGCATCCGGAGGCCCGGCGCGCCGCCCTCCGGCTCGACCGCATCCTCGTCGGCGGACAGGCGACCCCGGCCACGTTGCTCGCCGAGGCGCTCGACGCCGGACTCGCCGTGAGCCGCAGCTACGGGTCGAGCGAGACCAGCGGCGGGTGCGTCTACGACGGCCGGCCCATCGGCGACACCCGCCTGCGGATCGTCGACGGGCAGGTGCAGGTCGCGGGCAGCGTGCTTGCGGAGGGGTACCTCGCCGACGAGCAACTCACGGCCGAGCGTTTCGTCGACGACGCGGGGGAGCGGTGGTACCGCACCGGCGACCTCGGGCGCCTCGGCGACGGCGGTCCGCTCGAGGTGACCGGCCGCGCCGACGACGTGATCATCAGCGGCGGCGTGAAGGTGTCACTCGGCGCCGTCGAGCGGGTCGTGCGCGACCTGCCGGGGCTCGCGGATGCGGTGGTCGTCGCCGCGCCGCACCCGGAGTGGGGTGATGTGCCGGTCGTCGTGACCACGCACACCGCCGACCTCGACGGGATGCGGGCTGCGGTGGGGCACGCGCTCGGCGCGGCCGCTCGCCCGTTCCGGGTGCTCGTGGTCGACGAGCTGCCGCTGCTGCCGTCCGGCAAACCGGATCGGCGCGAGCTCACGGTCCGAGCCGCGCAGCGCTGAAGGCGGTGTGATCGGCCTCGAATCCCGCCAGGGGTGAGGGGCATCGTTCGCGCCCGCTGGGCGTCCGCCGTCTCGCTTCGATCGGCGGAGATCCGCCTCGGTGCAGCGAATCGGGTCTTGACATTGACCCTGCATCAACGCCTCATGCTGTCGCCGAGGCGCCGGCGTCGGCCGATCGGCAGCGTCATACGCGCGCCTCGACCGATATCCACCGGACCACGAGGACAGCGAATGTTTGTTTCAGTCTCAGGGCTCGCGAAGAGCTACGACACCGGCGTGGTGACGCCGGTTCTCCGAGGCGTCGATCTCCAACTCGATCAGGGACGGATCGGCGTCATCCTCGGCCCATCCGGGTCGGGCAAGTCGACGCTGATGAACGTGATCGGCGGTCTCGATCGGCCGGACGACGGCTCGGTCGAGGTGGACGGACAGCGCATCACCGACTTCAACGACGCCGGGCTCGCCGAGTACAGGCGGGACCGCGTCGGGTTCGTCTTCCAGTTCTACAACCTCGTGCCGAACCTCACGGCCGGCGAGAACATCGACGTCGTCTCCAACATCAGCAGGCAGCCACTGTCGACCGGCGAGGTGCTCTCCGCTGTGGGGCTGTCCGACAAGAAGCATCGGTTCCCGAGGGAGCTCTCGGGCGGCGAGCAGCAGCGTGTCGCGATAGCGCGAGCGATCGTGAAGAACCCCAAGCTCCTGCTGTGCGACGAGCCCACCGGGGCCCTGGACGCGGAGGCGTCCCGCGACGTGCTCGCCCTCATCCAGCAGGTCAACGCCGACTTCGGCACGACCGTCCTGATGATCACCCACAACGAGGCGATCGCCGACATGGCCCACAGCGTCTTCCGCATGCGAAGCGGTGACGTCGTGACCGCGACGCACAACGCCCAGCCCATTCCCGCCGAGAGGATCGACTGGTGACGGCGCTGGGCCGGCGCGTCCGGCGGATGATCGCCGAGCGCAAGGGCCGGTTCGTCGGCACCGTCATCCTCGTGCTCGTCGGCAGCTTCTACTTCACCGCCGCCACCGGAATCGCGGGCAGCCTCGAGCGGATGGTCGTCGGGTTCGCCGAGGAGAACAGGCAGGAGGATCTCACCTTCACCACGGATCGCCCCCTTCGGGACATCCCGGCGCGGGAGGCGGACCTCGCGGCCGTGATCGACGAGCAGTCGCAGCACGAGGTCGCCCTCCCCGGCGCCGAACTCCGGCTCCTCGAAGCGGGGACGGAGGTCAACACCTCGAGGATCATGTCGGGACGCGATCTGGAGAACCCCGGGGAGGTCCTGCTCGATCCGCGGTTCTTCGCCGCGCAGAACCGGCAGCTCGGCGACGAGATCACTCTCGACGGCCGGTCCTTCACCGTCGTCGGCACGGTGGCCGTGCCGAACTACGTCTACATCCTCAAGAACTACCACGATGTCCTGCCCACCACCGGCTTCGGCATCGGCGTCATCTCGGCCCCCGACATGACGGCATTGCGGGACGCGGAGGGGGCACCGGACCCGAGCGCGACCTACAGCGTGCGCTTCACCGAGCGGGAGGGACTCGACGAGCGGATCGACCGGTTCCGCGAGCAGATCAGCCGGGACGGATACGCCATCACGGAGTGGAGGGCGGCCGACGACAACCCTCGGATCAGCATGCCGTGGGGCAACATCACGAGCATGCAGTCGATGAGCCTGCCGGTGTCGATCGCGTTCTTCCTGCTCAGCAGCGTGGTCGTCAGTGTGATCGTCATGCGGGCGGTCAAGTCCGACAGCATCGTGATCGGCACGCTCTATGCGCTCGGCTACCGGCGGCGGGAACTCATCCGGCACTACCTCATCATCCCGGTGCTGATCGCCGGCCTCGGCGGTATCGCCGGCGTGCTGCTGGCGCTGCCCGCCGTGGGACCGTTCGTCAGCACGATGCTGGCGACCTACAACCTGCCGGACACGGTTGTCTTCTTCACGCCACTGAACCTGGCGGTCGCCGTGCTCGTGCCGGTCGTGCTGATCGGCATGGTGAGCCTGCTGGCGATGCGCCGCGTGCTCCGCACGCGCGCCGCCGACCTCATGAGAGGCACCGAGCGGTCCGCGAGGGTGAACGTCCTCGAGCGCGCTCTACGGCTGGACCGGTTGCCGTTCGCGAGGACGTTCCGCATCCGCGAACAGCTGCGCAGCATCCCGCGTCTGGTGTTCCTGCTGCTCGGGGTCGCCGCGGCGTCGACGGTCATGCTGTTCGGCCTCACGTTCAGCAATTCGATGAACACCGTCACCGAGAAGGGCGCGTTGGCGCGCTACGAATACCCCCTTGAGTACAACTTCACGGCGCTGCGCAATCTGCACGAGGACCCTCTCCCCGAGGGAGCCGAGCCGTATCACGCGACCCGTGTACATCCCGAGGGCCGGGAGTCGGCCACGTTCTACCTCACGGGACTCCTGCCCGACTCGGTGGGGATGAGGCTGAAGGATTCACGAGGTGACGAACTGCGGAGGGACCAGGTGAACGTCACCTCGCCGCTCGCCGACCGTCTGGGGATCTCCCAGGGCGACACCGTGCGGGTGGTGAACGAGCTCACCGGGGCCGCCTACAGCTTCCGGATCGACGGGATCGTCCACGCCTACGGCGAGCAGTTCATCACGATGCCGCTCGACGACTTCAACCGACTGACCGGCTACCCGGAGGGGAGCTACCGCACGGTGCTCGCCAGTCACGAGATGGAATTCGACGAGGCGGAGCTCTCAGGGGTACTCGACACCCGGGATCCCGACGCCTTCGACGACATCGGCGCGCCCACGGGGCTCGTGGTCGGCTCGGTGACGGCCGTCGCGGCGCTGATCGCCGTCATCATCCTGTCGCTCGTCACGTCCCTCATCATCGACGAGAACCGCAGCACCATCTCGCTGCTGAAGATCCTCGGCTACCGCAGGAAGGAGGTGGCGAAGTTGATCCTCGGCAGCACGACCCCCGCGGTCATCGCGGGGTTCGCGCTCGGGGTGCCGTTGATGCTCGTGTTCGCGGACACGCTGTTCGACCTCGTCGCGGAGACCGCCAACATGGTGCTCCCGGTGATGATGAGCCCGCTGGACATCCTCATCAGCTTCGTCGTGATCATGGTCGTGTATCGGATCACCAGGTGGATCTCGGGACGGAGGCTCGCGAAGGTGTCGATGAGCGAGGCCCTCAAGGCCGAGTGATCCGCCCCGACGGCGCGCCGGGTGCTCGACGGAGGCGATCCAGGACGATTTGCGCGACGACCCTTGACCCTGACGCTGCGTCAGCCCTTCAGTCTCGTCGTCATGAACACTTCACTCTCCTGGATCGAGAGGCTGGTCGGCAGCCTCGACGACAAGAAGCAGTACCGGGACTACCGAGCACGCGTGTCGGGACTCCCCGCGGACTACCGCGCCACGGCCGATGCGCTCGAGCGCTACCTCACTCACGTGGGGCCCACCTCCGATTCCGCGACGCTGCTGGCGCTGCTCACCGACTCGGTCGAGACGCTCGAGCGGGGCGTCGAACGGGGCGACACCGTCGCCGCAGTCGTCGGCGACGACCCGACGGTCTTCGCCGACGACCTGCTGGCTCGGCACCCCGGCGAGAGCTGGCTGGACGGCTGGATCGGCACGGAACGACGCCGCCTCGCGGATGCGGTGCGCGCCGCGACCGCGGGAGGTGCACGATGAGCGCGACGGCCGCTCCGGCCATCGCCGTCCGCGGCATCGAGAAGTCCTACAAGGACCTCCACGTGCTGCGGGGCGTCGATCTGGAGGTGCAGCGCGGCACGGTGTTCGCGCTGCTCGGATCGAACGGCGCCGGAAAGACGACCCTCGTGAGGATCCTCGCGACGCTGCTGAAGGCGGACGCGGGCACCGCGTCCGTCGGCGGCCTCGACGTCGCGAAGCAGTCCGCCCAGGTCCGCGAGGCGATCAGCCTCACGGGCCAGTTCGCGGCAGTCGACGAACGCCTGACCGGACGTGAGAACCTCGTGCTCATCGCCCGGCTCCGCCACCTGCGTTCACCCGGTGCGATCGCGGACGAACTGCTCGCCCGCTTCTCGCTCACCGAGGCCGGCGGTCGGAAGGCGTCCACCTACTCCGGCGGCATGCGCCGCCGGCTCGACATCGCCATGAGCCTCATCGGCAACCCGAGCGTGATCTTCCTCGACGAGCCCACCACGGGCCTCGACCCCGAGGCCAGGCAGGAGGTGTGGGAGACCGTACGCCAGCTCGTCGGCGAGGGCACCACCGTTCTGCTCACCACCCAGTACCTCGAGGAGGCGGAGCAGCTGGCCGACCGCATCGCGATCCTGCATCAGGGCCGCATCATCGTCGACGGCACCCTCGCCGAGCTCAAGAAGCTGCTGCCTGCCGCGACCGTCGAGTACGTCGAGAAGCAGCCCACCCTCGAGGAGGTGTTCTTCGCCCTCACCGGCGGGGGCACCGACGACACGACAGACGCCGCGACGGCGCAGAGATAGAGGACCGACATGACCAAGCACTTCCTCGGCGACACCGCCGTGCTCACCGGGCGCTCGCTCACGCACATCGTGCGCAGCCCGGACACCATCATCACGACCGCGGTGACCCCGATCGCGATCATGCTGCTGTTCGTCTACGTGTTCGGAGGTGCCATCGACATCGGCGGCGCGACCGAATCGTACGTCGGGTACCTGCTGCCGGGCATCCTGCTGATCACCGTCGCGTCGGGGATCTCCTACACGGCGTACCGGCTGTTCCTCGACATGCAGGGCGGCATCTTCGAACGGTTCCAGTCCATGCCGATCTCGCGGGCCTCCGTGCTCTGGGCGCACGTGCTGACCTCGCTCATCGCGAACCTCGTGTCGCTCGCGCTCGTGGTGGGCGTGGCGCTGATCATGGGGTTTCGCACCGGAGCCGATGTCGGCGCGTGGCTCGCGGTGCTCGGCATCATGGCCTTGTTCACCCTCGCCCTGACCTGGCTCGCCGTGATCCCGGGCCTGACCGCGAGCTCGGTCGAGGGGGCCAGCGCGTTCTCGTACCCGCTGATCTTCCTTCCCTTCATCAGCTCCGCTTTCGCTCCCACGGAATCGATGCCCGGCCCCGTGCGCTGGTTCGCCGAGAACCAGCCGGTCACCTCGATCGTCGACTCGATCCGCGCGATCTTCTCCGGGCAGCCGGTCGGCGGGGACCTGTGGGTCGCCCTCGCCTGGTGTCTCGGCATCCTCGTGGTCGCGTTCGCCTTCGCCATGGCGACGTACCGGCGGAAGATCTCCTGACGGGCATGCGCCGGAGTCGGCACAGGAAGGGCAGGATCGAATCGTGCTGACCATCAGTCAATTGGCCGCGTACGCCGGAGTGACCGTGCGGGCCGTGCGCCACTATCACCAGATCGGACTGCTGCCGGAGCCCGAGCGCGATCGCTCGGGCTACCGGCGGTACGGCGCACACGCCGTCGTGTCTCTCGTGAAGATCGCCACACTCGCCGACGCGGGCGTGCCGCTGTCGGAGATCGGCGATCTGGTCGAGGCGGATGAGGAGACGTTCGCGGCAGCCGTCCGGCGCATCGACAGACGCCTCAGCGACGAGATCGCCCGCCTCGAGCGCAGCCGCACCTCGATCGCGGAACTGGCGGCGGGGGATGCGCTCCTGCTGCCGCGGGAGGTCGTCGCCTACCTCGACCGGCTGCGGGAGCTCGGCGTGTCGGGACCGGTGCTGGCCGGCGAGCGCGACGGCTGGATCCTGATGGCGGCCCGATGGCCCGACCGGGTGCGGGACTGGATGCCGGGCAAGCTCGCCTCGCTCGACGACCCCCGCATCGTGCGGCTCTACCGTGTGCTCTCGCTGCTCTTCGACAAGAGCGAACTCGACGAGCCGCTCATGAACGAGGCGGCTGATCTCATGGCGGAGCTCGCTGAGCAGGCCTACGAGGCGGACTACAACACGGCCCAGGAAGCCCAGGAGGACGCGGTGCCGTTCGATCTGCTCGAGCTGCTGGCGCTCGAGACCGATCCACGCGCGACGCGGATGGTAGAGCTGATGCGCGAACGCGGCTGGGAGGGGTGGACCCGCCTCGAGAAGGTCGAGCCGCGCGCGACACCGAGGTAGAGACCTGCGTCGGTCAGCCGCCCCTCCGCCGGATCGGTACGATTCACGGCGTGGTAGCACGACAGCAGCGCATCGACCCCCGGAAGGTGAACCGCGCGACGCGGCCGCAGGCGAAGGGCGGACGCAAGTCCGGGCCTCCTCCGGTGCGCAAGGCGACCGCCGCCGACTGGATCGCCGGCGCGCGCATCCGCACCCTCCCGCTCGCGATCGCGCCGGTCGCTCTCGGCAGCGCGTGCGCGTACCTGCTGAGCATGCCCGGTGTGCACTGGGTGCGCGCGCTGCTCTGCCTCGCCGTCGCGCTCTTGCTGCAGATCGCCGTCAACTACGCCAACGACTACTCCGACGGCGTGCGCGGCACCGACAATCACCGCGTCGGTCCGTCACGGCTCACCGGATCGGGTGCCGCGAAGCCGCGCACCGTGCTCACGGTCGCGCTCGTGTTCTTCGGTCTCGCGGCGCTCGCCGGCCTCGCCGTCGTGGTGCTCGGCCAGCAATGGTGGCTCGTCGCCGTCGGCGCCGCCTGCCTCGTCGCGGGCTGGTTCTACACGGGAGGCAAGCGCCCCTACGGCTATTACGGCCTCGGCGAGGTGTTCGTCTTCATCTTCTTCGGACTCGTCGCGACCCTCGGCACGATGTACGTGCAGGTCGGAGAGGTGTCGCTCGAGGCGTGGCTGTGCGCCGCCGCCATCGGGTCGATCTCGTGCGCGGTGCTCGTCGTCAACAACATCCGCGATCGTGAGCAGGATGCCCTCGCGGGCAAGCGAACGCTGACGGTGCTCATCGGCGATCGCGCCTCGCGCATCCTGTTCACCGTGCTGCTCGTGCTGGTGCCGTTCGGCATCCTGGTGTTCTTCGCGATCTTCTACGTGAACGCGTACCTCGTGTACTTCGTGCTGCTCGCGGCGATCCCCGCCGCGGTCATCACCCTCTTCGCGAAGACACCGCCGGAGTTGATCGTGGCACTACGGCTCGCGACCGTCACCGCTCTGACGTTCGGGCTGGGCCTCGCCGCCGCGATCGCCTTCTGACGGGGCGCTCCCCGGCGCGCGCGGCGTCGCGAGCGCATCCTCGGCGTCCTCGTCGTCGTCGACCGGCGGCTTCTCGCGGCGGGCTCGGAACTCCGCCGCCGCCGCGTCGCGCAGCCGACCGAAGAACACGTACGCGATGCATAGGCCGACGATGGCGGCGATGGGGGCCGAGAGCCACCAGTCGAGACCGACCAGCATGAGCACGGTGAACACGACCGCGAACAGGCCCACGCGCAGTGCGCCGTAGAGGAGACCGGGTCGTTTCACGGCCCTCAGTCTAGGCTCGACCGGCTCCCGGTCGGCCCCCAGCGGATGGATCTACACTGTGTAGATGGCCCGGCTACTGGTCGTTCTCCCGTTCCTCGTCCTCGTGACGATGGTGTGGGCGATCGTCGATCTCATCATGATCGATGAGTCGCGCGTGCGCGGGGTGAACAAGCTCGTGTGGGCTCTCATCATCATCCTCCTCCCGGTGATCGGGGCGGCGCTGTGGTTCTTCCTCGGTCGCGAACGCGGCGGCAAGCGCCCCGCCTCGCGCCAGGTCGCCCCGGATGACGACCCCGCATTCCTGGAGCGTCTGAACCGCGACAGCGAGGAGCGCATCCGCAAGCTCGAGCAGGAGCTCGCCGACCTCGACGATGACCCGCCCGCGACCAAGGAGTGAGTCGCCCGCCACCGACTTCTCGGTGGCCCTGCTCGACGAATTCGTGCGTCTCGGTGTGCGCGACCTCGTGCTCTGCCCCGGTTCGCGCTCGCAAGCGCTCGCGCTCGCGGCGGCGGAGTTCGAGCGGCTCGGCGCGCTGACGCTGCACGTGCGGATCGACGAGCGGGTCGCCGGGTTCGTGGCGCTCGGTCTCGCCGCGGAATCGCGTCGACCCGTGCTCGTGGTGAGCACCTCCGGCACCGCCGTAGCGAACCTGCACCCGGCCGTGCTCGAGGCGCACCACTCCGGTGTTCCGGTGATCGTGCTGAGCGCGGACCGGCCGGATGAGTTGCGCGGCATCGGTGCGAACCAGACGACGGAGCAGCGCGGCATCTTCGGCCCGCAGATCCCGACGACCGACGTTCCGGCGCCGACCGGGGCGGAGCGCGAACCGGAGTACGCGGCCCGCATCGCGCGCGACGCGGTGGCGTCGGCGCGCGGCGCAGTGCACGTGAACCTGTCGTTCCGCGAACCGCTGTCGGCCGCGATCACGCTCGACGGCGTCGACACGGAGTGGACGGCCCCCGCATCCGCCACCCCGATCGAACCCGTCGCCCTCGAACCCGCGGCCGGCACCGTCGTCGTCGCCGGACACGACGCCGGCGACGCGGCGGAACGACTCGCCCGCGAGCTGGGTGCGCCGCTGCTCGCCGAGGTGTCGAGCGGGGCCCGGTTCGGCCCGAACCTCGTCGTCGCCTATCGGGAGCTGCTCGCCGAGCCGGGGTTCGGCGACGAGGTGCGACGCGCGATCGTGGTCGGGCATCCGACGCTGAGCCGCGAGATCCCCGCTCTGCTGCACCGCCCCGACGTCGAGGTCGTCGTCGTGCGCGGGCGTACGAGCGAACCGTACGACCCGGGCCGCACCGCGCGCATCGTCGACGCGATCGCTGTGCACGGTGAGCCCGAGCGGTCCTGGGCACGCCCGTGGGTCGGACGCTGGGTCGCGGCGTCGCGGATGCTGCTCGAACAGCCCTCGACGGCACCCCCGATCGACGCGTCCCGGTCGAGCACCCCGGCCGAGCAGTCCGCCTACGCGAAGCACGTGCTCGCCGAGCTGCGCCGTCCGGTGGACCGGCGGATGCTCGTCGAGGCGGTGTGGGCAGCCACCTGGCCGCACGACCGGCTCGTGCTCGGCGCGTCACGGCTCATCCGCGAAGCCGATCGTGTTGTGCCCGGCAAGCGCATCCGCGTGCACGCCAACCGCGGTCTCGCCGGCATCGACGGCACCGTCTCGACCGCGACGGGCATCGACCTCGCTGTCGGCGCCGAACGGGAAGCGGCCGGTGCCGCTCGCGGGGTGACGCGCGTGCTGCTCGGCGACCTGACCCTGCTGCACGACCAGGGTGGGCTCGGGCTCGTGCCCGGGGAGCCGACGCCCCGACTGCAGGTCATCGTCGG
Source organism: Diaminobutyricimonas aerilata (assembly GCF_002797715.1). Classification (NCBI taxonomy): domain Bacteria; kingdom Bacillati; phylum Actinomycetota; class Actinomycetes; order Micrococcales; family Microbacteriaceae; genus Diaminobutyricimonas; species Diaminobutyricimonas aerilata. The sequence goes on from NZ_PGFF01000001.1 coordinate 443,724, forward strand.
GAACGACGGCGGCGGCACGATCTTCGACGGACTCGAGGTCGCGGCGAGCGCCGACACCGCCGCGCTCGAGCGGGTCATGCTCACCCCGCAGCGGGTCGACCTCGCGGCGCTCGCCGCCGCGCACGGGTGGGAGTACCGACGCGCCGCCACCCGCAGCGAACTCGACCAGGCGCTCACCGCATCCGAACTGCCGGTGCTCATCGAGGTGCCGCTCGAGCGCTGACCCGTGCTCCTCGTCGTGCCTCAACGCTGAGTTGCGGACAACTGCGGGAACGCGGGCCGGGATTCCCGCACTTCTCCGCAACTCACGGGAGGGTGAGTCGGGGCGCGCCGGCGGGAGTCGCGCGCCCGCTGGGAATCGATGCGCCGACGCGAGCGCCAGGGCTAGCGTGACCGCATGTTGGATGAACTGCGTGTGCGCCCCGGCCTCGACCTCGCCCGAATCGACCCGCACTCGACCCCCGGCTGGACGGACGGCCGCGCCGCCGCGGAGCAGACGATGCACGACCAGCTCGACGAGCTGTCGGAGCTGCAGGAGAAACTGTTCGCCCACGGCCGGCAGGGCGGCACCCGGCGGGTGCTGCTCGTGCTGCAGGCGATGGACACGGCCGGAAAGGGCGGAGTGGTGCGGCACGTCGTCGGTGCGGTCGATCCGCAGGGCGTGCGCATCGCGTCGTTCGGGGCGCCGACACCGGAGGAACTCGAACACGACTTCCTCTGGCGCATCCGGGCCCAGCTACCGCAGGCGGGCAAGATCGGCGTCTTCGACCGCTCGCACTACGAAGACCTGCTCGTGCCGGCGGTGCGGCAGGGACGCTCCGAGGACGAGCTCGCCGACCGCGTCACCGCCATCCGGGACTTCGAGGCCGAGCTCGCCGCCGAGGGCACCGTCGTGCGCAAGGTGATGCTGCACATCTCGCGCGACGAGCAGAAGGAGCGACTGCGCAAGCGGCTCGAGCGCGCCGACAAGCACTGGAAGTACAACCCGCACGACCTCGAGGACCGGGCCCGGTGGGACCGCTTCCAGGCCGCGTACCGCTGGATGCTGCAGGCGACGGATGCGGACGAGGCCCCCTGGTACGTCGTGCCGGCCGATCGCAAGTGGTTCGCCCGCTTCGCCGTGCACACGATCCTGCTCGAGGCGCTGCGCGGTCTCGACCTCGACTGGCCCGAGGCGGACTTCGACGTGGAGGCAGAGAAGCGCCGTCTCGAGGCGAGCTGACCCGTTCCCTGCGCCCGTCGTTCCCTGAGCTTGTCGAAGGGAACTGTCGTGCGACTCGCTTCGACGGGCTCAGCGGGCGTGTCCGTTCCCTGAGCTTGTCGAAGGGAACTGTCGTACGACTCGCTTCGACGGGTTCAGCGAGCGTGCCCCGTTCCCTGAGCTTGTCGAAGGGAACTGTCGTGCGACTCGCTTCGACAGGCTCTGCGGGCGTGCCGCTCAGCGAGCGCGGGTCAGGCGAGGGCGTCGAGCACCGGGCGGAACTTGAGGCTCGTCTCCGCGAGCTCGCGTTCCGGTACCGACTCGGCGACGATCCCCGCCCCGGCGAACGCCGTGACCATGCCGTCGTCGGAGAGCTGCGCCCCGCGCAGCGCGATCGCCCAGTCGCCGTCGCCCTCCTCGTCGACCCAGCCGACCGGTCCGGCATAGCGACCGCGGTCGTGCCGTTCGAGGTCCGCGATCGTCCGCAGGGCCACCTCGCGCGGAGAGCCGGCGACCGCGGCGGTCGGATGCAGTGCGGCGACGAGGTCGAGCACCGTCGCGCTACCGGCGAGGGTGCCCTCGACGTCGCTCGCGAGGTGCCACAGGTTCGGCAGCTTGAGAGTGAACGGCTGCTCGCTCGCCGCGACGCCGGTGCTGAACGGACGCAGCGCGCCGAGCACGCTGCGCAGCGCGTAGCCGTGCTCGCCGAGGTCCTTGCTCGAGGTGGCGAGCGCGGTCGCCCGCGCGCGATCGGCCGCCGCGTCCTCACCTCGGGCGGTGCTGCCCGCGAGTACCCGGGCGGTGACGGTGCGGTTGTGCACGCTCACGAGCGTCTCGGGGCTCGAGCCGAACAGGCCGTCGACGGCGTGGGTCCAGGTGTCCGGGTAGGCGGTGGCGAGGGAGGCGAGCACGGCCCGGCGGTCGGCGGTGTCGGGCAGCCGACCGGTCAGCGACCGGGCGAGCACGACCTTGCTGAGCTCGCCCGAGCGGATGCGGTCGACGGCCTCGCCGACGGCCGCGACGAATCCCTCGGGCGAGGGTGTCCCGGCGGAGAGTCGCACGGCGCCGGCCGAGCCGATCGGCCGCGGACGCGACGACGCGTATCCGCCGCCCCCGGAGACCTCGGTCACCCAGCACACGCCCTCGCGACGCCCGAACAGCATCCGCGGCACGACGAGCACGCTCGACTCGGCCGAGTGGTCGGCGAACGCGAAACTGCCGAACGCGATGAGGCCGGATCCGGCGCGACGCACCTGGTCGTCGATGGTCGCGGTGGCGACGACGCGGCGCCAGGCGTCCGCGGCATCCGATATGCGGCGCGGGCCGTGGAACTCCAGCCGCAGCGCCTCACCCACCCCGACGATGCCGTCGCCGCGACGCAGGAACACCAGCGGATGCCGCGGGTCGGCGTAGGGGAGCAGATCGTCGATCTCATCGCACGGCCGCGACCTCGCGGTGAGGGCCGGCAGGTGCAGGTCGGTGAGCGTCGACACGGGGGAGTTGCTCACCCCTTCACCCTACGCCGGGGCACAGGCCCCTCCCCGCGCGGAACCTGGGCGCCGACTAGACTGGATCGTTGTGAGCCGCGCCGACATGAACAAGCGACCCGAGCAGGTCGCGGGCATGTTCGATGGGGTCGCCCGGGGATACGACCGCACGAACAATCTGCTGTCGATGGGCAACGCGCCGCTCTGGCGCATCGCCACCGTCAAGGCGGTCGAACCGCAGCCGGGTCAGCGCATTCTCGACCTCGCCGCCGGCACCGGCACGAGCAGCGCCGCCCTCGCGCGCACCGGGGCGACCGTCGTCGGCGTCGACATCTCGCCCGGGATGATCGCCGAGGCCCGCGAGCGTCACCCGCAGCTGGAGTTCGTCGAAGCGAACGCCGAGAAGCTGCCGTTCGGCGACGACGAGTTCGACGCCGTCACGATCAGCTTCGGGCTGCGCAACGTCGAGCATCCGCGCACCGCGCTCGCCGAGATGTTCCGCGTCATGAAGCCCGGCGGACGGCTCGTCGTGTGCGAGTTCTCCCGCCCGCCGATCGCGCCCGTCCGTGCCGGCTACCACGCCTACCTGCGCTGGGTGATGCCGCGCGTCGTCGGCGCCACGAGCACCAACCCCGACGCCTACGGGTACCTCCGCGAGTCGATCGAGCAGTGGCCCGACCAGGCGACGCTGAGCCAGTGGATCCGCGGTGTCGGGTTCACCCGCGTCGCCCACCGCAACCTCACCGCGGGGGTGGTCGCGCTGCACCGCGGACACAAGCCGCAGGACCAGACGATCCTCGCTGCGGCCAAGCGCCGCCGCCAGCGGCGTCCGCGACCGGAGTGACCATGACCACCACCCCCTCCGGCCCTCGGGGACGGCGCAGCAACACGCTGACCTCGTCGCTCGGTCTCGGCGAGAAACTGTTCGCCTCGAGCGAGGAGCGACGCTTCGCCGCCGCGATCGAGCAGGGCCTCGACGAGGTCGAGGTCGGACTCCTCGAGGTCACGCGGTTCGCCGACGACCTCGCGGATGTGACCAGCCGCTACCTGCTCGAGGCGGGCGGCAAGCGGGTGCGGCCGGTGCTCACCCTGCTCACCGCGCAGCTCGGGGAGGGCAACAACCCCGACGTCATCGTCGCCGCGCAGACGGTGGAGATCACCCACCTCGCCTCGCTCTACCACGACGACGTCATGGACGAGGCGGAGCTGCGCCGCGGCGTGCCCTCCGCGCAGAACGTGTGGGGCAACTCGGTCGCCATCCTCACCGGCGACCTGCTCTTCGCCCGCGCGAGCGTGCTCATCTCCTCGCTCGGCGAGCGCGCCATCGCGATGCACGCCGCCACCTTCGAGCGCCTCGTGCTCGGCCAGCTGCACGAGACGATCGGCCCCCGCGACGGTGAGGACCCGATCGAGCACTACCTGCAGGTGCTCGCCGACAAGACCGGATCGCTCATCGCGACCGCCGCCGAGGTCGGGTTGGTGTTCTCGAACGCCCCGGAGGAGTACCGCGCCCCGCTGTCGGCGTTCGGGGAGCGGATCGGCGTCGCCTTCCAGCTCGTCGACGACATCATCGACCTCTCCGCCCGCACCGACGAGACCGGCAAGACCGCCGGCACGGATCTGCTCGCGGGTGTCTCCACCCTGCCGCTGCTCTACCTGCGGCGCGCGGCCGTCGACGACGACGAGGCCGCCGCGCTGCTCGCGAGCATCGAGGCCGAGGTCGACGCCGCGTTCGCCGGCGACCCGGACGCCCCGCCGAGCGTTGCGTTCCAGGAGGCGGTCGCGCGGTTGCGCGAACACCCAGTGACCGCCGCTACCCTGGCCGAGGCGCACCGCTGGGCTCGGGACGCGGTCGACGCGCTCGCCCCGCTCCCCGACGGTCCGGTGAAGAAGGCGCTCACGCGCTTCGCCGAGAGCATCGTCGAACGCAGCAGCTGACGACCCGCGTCATCCGCTGCCTGGCCGCGCTGCGCCGCGCAACGAAAGAGGAAGTATGACCAAGCTGCGACTCGCCATCGTGGGAGCCGGGCCCGCCGGCATCTACGCCGCCGACATCCTGCTCAAGCAGGAGAAGGCGTTCGACGTGTCGATCGACCTGTTCGAGCAGCTGCCGGCCCCGTACGGACTCGTGCGGTACGGCGTCGCCCCGGACCACCCCCGCATCAAGGGCATCATCGGCGCGCTGCGCGAGGTGCTCGACCGCGGCGACATCCGCATCTTCGGCAACGTGCTCTACGGTCGCGACATCACCCTCGACGACCTCAAGAAGCACTACAACGCGGTCATCTTCGCGACCGGTGCCGTGCGCGACGCCGACCTCGACATCCCGGGCATCGACCTCGAGGGCAGCTACGGGGCGGCCGAATTCGTCAGCTGGTACGACGGGCACCCCGACTTCCCGCGCGAATGGCCGCTCGAGGCGCAGAGCGTCGCGGTGATCGGCAACGGCAACGTCGCCCTCGACGTCGCCCGCATGCTGGCCAAGCACGCCGACGACCTGCTGCCGACCGAGATCCCCACCAACGTGTACGAGGGGCTCAAGAAGTCGCCGGTCACCGACGTGCATGTGTTCGGCCGCCGCGGTCCGATGCAGGTGAAGTTCACCCCGCTCGAACTGCGCGAGCTCGGCGAACTGCGTGACGTCGACATGATCGTCTACGACGAGGACTTCGACTACGACGAGGCCTCGCGCAACGCCATCTCGAGCAACAAGCAGGTCTTCGTGATCGACAAGGTGCTCACGCAGTGGCGTCAGCGCGAGACCGGGCAGGCCAGCCGGCGACTGCACCTGCACTTCTTCGCCCGCCCGGCCGAGGTGCTCGGCGAGGACGGCAAGGTCGTCGCGTTCCGCTACGAACGCACCGAACCGGATGGGGCGGGCGGCGTGCGCGGGACCGGCGAGTTCCGCGAGGTGCCGGTTCAGGCCGTGTATCGCGCGGTCGGCTACTTCGGTTCGCCGCTCGACGGCATCCCCTTCGACGACCGGCACGGCGTCATCCCGAACCACGAGGGCCAGGTGCTCGGCGACGACAACCAGCCGATGCCGGGCCTCTACGCGACGGGCTGGATCAAGCGCGGACCGGTGGGTCTCATCGGGCACACCAAGTCCGACGCGATGGAGACGGTCAGGCACGTCATCAACGACCAGGCGAGCTGGTGGACGCCGGAGCACCCGGACGAGGCCTCCGTGGAGGCCCTGCTCACCGAGCGCGGCGTCGACTTCACGACCCTCGACGGCTGGCACGCGCTCGACGAGCACGAGCTCGGTCTCGGTGCCGCCGAGGGCCGCACCCGCATCAAGGTCGTGCCGCGCGAGGAGATGGTCGCCATCTCGAACCGGCGCGCCTGACCGCTCGTGTTTGGTTTGGCGCGACCGCCGCGGCGGCGGCGGAACACCGCCGCGCCTCGGCGGTGGGATGATCGGGGAATGCACGCAGAACGGGGACCGGTCCAGCCGCCGGCCCTGCCGTCGCCCGACGAGGTGGCGGCGCAGTTCGGCGCGCCGCTGTTCACCTTCGTCGCGCAACCGCGCCTGGCGGAGTGGGCCATCAACGCCGAGCGCACCGACGGGACGATCGACACGGTCGCGGTGCTGTACTGGTACTTCGACGACCCGCACGCGCCCGCCTATCGCGACTCGCTGTGGGAGGCGGTGCGCACTGCTCGCCCGCGCGACCCGCAGCCCTCGCTCGCCGAGGCGACCGCGCGGCACCTCGAGCACGTCATCCGCAACGTCGGTGGCCGCCCCGAGCACATGAGCCTCGAGGAGTGGATGCGCTGGAACCCCCTGCCCGCTGTGCACGACGTGCGCGACACGACCCTCGTGGTGAACGGCGCGCACCGTCCGGCCGTGACGATCGAGCTGCCCCGCTGGGTCGGCTACGGCACGATCATCGGCGACAGCACGGTCACGGTCGCCGGCGACCGCGCGAAGCTCGACACGATCGACCTGGCCCTCGTGGAGCGCTGACCCGGCCTCGCTCGCTGAGCCTGTCGAAGCGGGTCGTACGGCGGTTCCCTTCGACGGGCTCAGGGAACGGCGCCGCATCCGACGGTCTACTGCACGGCGGCGGTGAGGCGCGCGATGTTGTCGAGCACCTTCGAGCGGAACGGGCGGGCCTGCCACTCCTCGAGCGTCAGCTGCCGGCTCTTCGCGCGATACCCCGCCTCGACCTCGCGGAGGGAGCGCACGAACGAGGCGCCGCGGATCATCACCGAGATCTCGAGGTTGAGCGTGAACGACCGCATGTCCATATTGCTCGACCCGATGACCGACACGTCGTCGTCGATGGTGAAGTGCTTCGCGTGCAGCACCGTCGGCTCCCGGTAGAGCCAGATGGTGACGCCGGCCCGCAGCAGCGCCTCGTAGTAGCTGCGCTGCGCATGGTAGACGAGCGGCTGGTCGCCGATCTCGCTCACGAACAGCTGCACGTCGAGACCGCGCTGCGCGGCCGTCGTGATCGCGTAAAGCATCGACTCGTCGGGAACGAAGTACGGGCTCGTGATGATGATGCGCTCGCGCGCGTTGTAGAGCAGCGCGTTGAACAGGCGCAGGTTGTTCTCGCCCTCGAAGCCCGGTCCGCTCGGCACCACCTGGCAGTCGAGCGGATCCTCGGTGGTCGCCGCCGTCATCGTCTCCCGCTCGCGCAGCAGCAGGTCATCCGTCTCGCTGTACCAGTCGGTCACGAAGAGGGCGTCGATGCCCGCGACGATCGGTCCCTCGAAACGCACCATGAGGTCGCGCCATTTGAGTCCACGGCGGCGATTGCGCCAGCGGTCGTAGCCGCGGTCGATCATGTTCTGCGAGCCGGTGAACGCCACCTCACCGTCGATGACGAGCAGCTTGCGGTGGTTGCGCAGGTCCGGTCGCTGGAACTTGCCGCGCAGCGGCTGCACCGGCAGCATGAGCTGCCACTGCACCCCCATCCGCTTGAGCCGCTTGAGCGTGCGCCGGTACGGCGGGTACTGCCGCGAGGCGATGTGGTCGAGCAGCACACGCACCGTCACCCCGCGACGGTGGGCGTCTTCGAGGGCGCGGAAGAACGGCTCGCTCGTGTCGTCGACGGCGAGGATGTAGAACTCGACGTGCACGTATCGTCGCGCCTTCGCGACGGCTTCGGTCATCGCCGCGATCGACTCGTCGTACTCCGGGTACAGGCGTGCGGTGTTGCCACCGACGAGCGGCATCGCGCCGAGCGTCCGGTTCAGCTCCACCACCGGGGCGAGCCACGACGGCCACGAGCTGTTCTCGCTCACGTGCTCCATGCCGACGGTGGAGTCGAGGATGTACTGGTTGATCGTCGACTGCCGTTCACGCCGCTTGCGCGGGAGCTTCGTGCTGCCGATGAGCAGGAACAGCAGGAACCCGATGTACGGGATGAGGAAGATCGCGAGCAACCAGGCCGTCGCGGTCTGCGGGCGCCGGTTGATCGGCACGACGATGATCGCGGTGATGCGGATCGCGAGGTCGATCGCGAGGAGGACGACGGCCCAGATGGTGGTCATGAGGGTCGGGTCCACGCCCCAACTCTAGGGGCGGCCCGCTCGCGGCGACGGCCCCAGTAGGGGCGGTGCCGGGGTCAGCGCATGTTGACGAACTGCAGGGCGACGTCGAGGTCCTTGCCCTTGAGCAGCGCGATCACGGCCTGCAGGTCGTCGCGGCTCTTCGACTGCACGCGCAGCTCGTCGCCCTGGATCTGGCTCTTCACGCTCTTCGGGCCCTCGTCTCGGATGATCTTCGCGATCTTCTTCGCGTCATCGCTCGAGATGCCGTTCTTCATGCCCGCCTCGATGCGGAACTCCTTGCCGCTCGCGAACGGCTTGCCGGCGTCGAGGGCGCGCAACGAGATGCCGCGCTTGATGAGCTTCTGCTCGAACACGTCGAGCACCGCCTTGACCCGCTCCTCGGTCGAGGCCTTCATCAGCACCTTCTCGCCGCTCCACTCGATCGAGGCGCCGACGTTCTTGAAGTCGTACCGCTGCGCGATCTCCTTCTGCGCCTGGATGAGCGCGTTGTCGGCCTCCATCTTGTCGACCTTGCTGACGATGTCGAATGAGGAATCTGCCATGACTCCAGCCTAGACATCCGCATCCTGCGGCGGCACACGGCGGCTCGTTCGAGGAACGAGCCGCCGTGACGGTCAGGCGGGCAGGGCGGGGCTCGCCGTCCGGCGTCGGACGTAGCCGAGCAGGAACGACACGAGCGCGAGGGCGGTGGCGATCGCCCCGGTCACCGGCACGGCGGCTGCTCCTCCGGTGGCGAGGGCGGCGGCCCCGAGCGGAGGTGCGATCGCGATTCCGAGGTACATCGCCGTCGAGTACCACGAGATCGCATGAGCGGCCTGTTCCGAGTCGATCGTCACCAGTCGGTGCTGCACCGGCACGGTCGCGGCGAAAGCGACGACGCCCCAGACGGCGAACACCACCACGTCGGCGACGAACGACCGGAACACGAGGGCGAGTGCCGCGAGGGCGACGATCTGCCCGGCGAGTGCGAGCGTCGCCGTCGCGCGGTTCCCGACCCGGTCGGTCACCGGACCGATCGCGATGTTCCCCGCGACACCGGCGAGTCCGTAGACCAGCAGCAGTGCGGCGAGCGCCGTGCCGGAGCCGCCCGTCGCCTGCTCGGTGACCGCCGCGCTGCGGATGTACACGGTGTTGAAGCCGGCCGTGAGCAGCGCCGTGGCACCGAGGACGGCGAGGATGCGCGGGTCCCGCAGGGGTGCCAGCCGGCGGGCGAACGAGGCAGGGCCGGCGAGGGGCACGTGCCCGACGAAGAGCGGGATCGCCACGGCGAGCAGCGCGGCCAGTGCGACGAGCGACCACAGTGGTGCGCGCCATCCGAACGCCTCTCCCAGCGCCGTGCCGAGCGGCGAGCCGACCGCGGTCGCCAGCGTGAACCCGGCTCCAACGAGCGCGAGTGCGCGGCCCCGCCGCTGCGGCGGCACGAGGGCCGCGGCGGCGGCGGTGGCGGTGGGCACGAGGGCCGCGCCGCCCAGGCCGGCCAGGGTGCGCCCGGCGATGAACAGCGGGAGGTCGGGAGCGAGCACCGCGAGCGCGGAACCGAGACCGAGCACCGCGACCCCCGCCGCCATGAGGGTGGATCGGGGAACCCGCGGCAGCAGCAGCGCGACGGCGGGGGACGCGATGGCCACAACGAGCGCGTATCCGGTGATCGCGTAGCTCACCGCGCTCGGGGTCGCCCGCAGGTCGGCGGCGATCTCGGGAAGCAGGCCGGCGATGACGAACGCGTTGGTGCCCACGACGAAGAGAGCGGTCGCGAGCAGGAGCAGCTTGAGAAGAGACGGGCCGTATGATGGTTGGGCATCGGTCATACCGCAGACGCTAGCGAATGGTTTGATCGATGTCCAACCATGGAGGTGTGCGTGGAGGACCGGTATCCGATCCCCGACATGGCCGACGTCGAGCTCGTCGACGTGCTCCGTGCCCTCGCCGATCCTGTCCGTCTCGACATCGTGCGCCTGCTGGGTGACGGCGAGCCGCACCTCAAGAGCGACTGCGTCGCCGAACGGCCCGACCTCCACAAGTCGACCTATTCGCATCACTTCAAGACCCTGCGGGAGGCCGGCGTCACCCGCATGATCGTGGAGGGGCGCTCGCATCAGATCCGGTTGCGCAAGGACGAGCTCGCTGCGCGCTTCCCGGGTCTGCTCGACTCCGTGCTTGCCCAAGGACCGACGACACTCACGCGCGAGTTCCTGACCGACCCGGGCGCCGCTCCCGACTCGTCGGACTGACGTCCGCCGCGTCAGCGGGCGCGCGGGTCGTGCCGCGCCGTGCTGCCGCGCACCACGAGTTCGTAGGGCAGTGGGGTGTTGAGAGAGCCGTGCGCCCGGTTCTCCGGGTGCAGCTGATCCATGAGGATCTCGACGGCGAGCTCGCCCTGCAGTTCGGGGAACTGGGCGACCGTGGTGAGCCCGAAGAACTCGGCGAGCTCGTGGTCGTCGATGCCGATCACCGAGAGGTCGTCCGGCACCCGCAACCCCATGTCGCGCGCGGCGAGGATCGTGCCGATCGCCATCTCGTCGGAGGCGGCGAAGACGGCCGTCGGCCGGTTGCGCGGACTCCCGAGCAGCTGCTTCGCCGCGTGGTACGCGCCCTGCAGGGTGAAGTCGCACGGCGCGTACAGGGTCGGGTCGACGGGGATGCCGACCGCCTCGAGTGCGGCCTCGTAGCCCTCTCGGCGGTTGGTGGGCACGTGGAAGTCGCGCTCGTCCTCCACATCGCCGCCGATGTGCGCGATGCGGCGGTGACCCAGCGAGACGAGGTGCTCGGTCGCGAGCCTCGACACCTCGACGTCGTCGATGCTGAGCGTGCGCACCCCGGTGAGCGGACCGCCGACGCCGACCACGGGCTTGTCGATGTCGAGCAGCCGGGTCACCTCGTCCGGTGTGAGCTCCAGATTGATCGCGATCACCGCATCCACCCGTTTGCGCAGCAGGAAGTGCTCGAAGACGCTGCGCCGCTCATCGCCGCCTCCGCTCAGGTTGTAGAGGGTCAGGTCGTAGCCGTGCGACAGCAGGCGGCGCTGCGCGCCCTCGATCACGGCGCCGTAGAACCAGCGGTTGAGGAACGGGATGACGACGCCGACGTTGCGGGTGCGTCCGGTCGCGAGGCCGGAGGCGCTCGACGAGACGACGTAGCCGAGTTCGGAGGCCGCCGCGGCGACGCGTTCCTTCGTGGCGGGGGAGACGTGGCCTCGACCGCTCAGCGCGCGGGACACGGTGGCGGTGGAGACGCCCGCGAGCTGCGCCACTTCGTCGATGCCCGGCATGCGCCACCCTCCTCGGTCGGTGCGATCCTATCCGCGGGCGGCGTCACACGCGGTGCCGGCCCGTGGTTCGCGACCGCTCGCGATCCGTATATCCTTGTCTGCGCGCCTCCGGTTGGTGAATACATCGGTCGGGTGCGCACACGGCGAGTTACCCAAGCGGCCAAAGGGATCTGACTGTAAATCAGCTGTCTACGACTTCGGGGGTTCGAATCCCTCACTCGCCACCGATCCACACGAAGGCGCCCCTCAGCGGGCGCTTTCGTCTTTCCCGCCCGTCACACGAGGGCGTGCTCGGCGCGGTACGCGGCGCGCAGATCCTCCGGGCAGGCCGCGGAGGCGGCATCCGCGGTGGTCAGTGAGGCGAGCCGATCGAGCACGCCGAGCGCCGCCGCGGAGTCGCCCGCATCGTGGTGCGCGTGGGCGAGGGCTCGGAGGGTGGCCGCCTCGCGTCCGTGATCGCCGGAGGTCACCGCGATCTCGAGCCCGCCGGCGAGCCGGGAGATCCTCGTCCGGCTGTCGCGTGCGGCGTCGGCGCTGAGGATGAGGGCCCGGTTGAGACACCGGAGATCCCCCAGTCGGCGGAACGTGTCCACGAGCTCATCGAGGTCGCCCGCCTCCTCGAGGCCGAGGGTCGCCTGCACGATGCGCGCGTGAGCGACCTCGTGCTCGTTGAAGACCGCCTCCGCGTACGCCCGGCACTCCGCCGCCCACACCCGCGCCATCCGCGGATCCGTCTCGACGGCCGCCGACGCCATCATGTACCGCACGTTGTTCACGTGCGTCAGATCGTCCGCCCGGGCGTACGCGCGCATCGCCGCGGAGAACGCCTCCAGCGCACCCGGGAGGTCGGCGTCGGGGCCGCTGTTCAACGCGATCCCGCGGGCCTGACGGATGGCACCGAGCTCCCAGTCCTCCCCGCGCTCCGCGGCGAGCCGCTCCGCCTCGGCGAGGTGGGCGAGAGCCGCCTTCCGATCATCGCGATAGGCGGCGGCGAGTCCGGCGAGCTGATGAGCCGCGCGGCGCGACCCGCCCCCGTGAGTCGCCAGTGCGAGTGCGCGATCGCCGAGCGCGGTCACCCGGTCCACGTCGACGAAGGCGATCGCGTTGCCGAGCGCGAGGAGGTCGTCCGCGTCGGCCTCCTCCAGCACGGCCGCGTCGGTCGAGGCCCGCACCAACGCGGTGATGCTGTCGACGTCCGCCCCGTACTGCTCCACCCCGATCGACAGGGCGGTCGCCAGGTCGAGGGCGCTCGGATGCCTCGTCGACAGCGCCCACCGCAGCGCGGCATTCACCTCGGGACACAGGATCGCCGATGTGCGGCCCGCCTCGGGGCTCGCGTCGGTGCGTGCCTGCCCGGCGAACCGCCTCGCGATGACCGCGGTGTGCTCGGTGTGCTTCCGACGCACCTCGTCGATCAGCCCCGGATCGGTGCGGGCGAGCACGAACTCGCGCATGACGGCGAGCATCCGCAGTCGGGGCGGATCGGCGCTCACCGGGATCAGTAACGACTGGTCGAGCAGCCGGAGCGCGGCACCGTTCGACCCGCGGCCCGCGACGGCGGCGGCCAGCTCGAAGTCGAACGTGCCCGGGAGGGCCGCGAGCCGCCGGAGCACATCCTGGTCTTCGGCCGTCAGCAGATCCCAGGTCCACTCGAAGGCCGTCGCAAGGGAACGATGGCGTCCGTCGGGTGAGGCGCGGTCGAGCGAACCGACGTCCGCGACCAGTCGCGCTTCGATCGCCGCGAGCGGCAGATGACGGGCGACGGACGCGGCGAGTTCGAGGGCGAGCGGCAGACCATCGAGCCGTGCGCAGATGCGGTCCGCCGTCGCCCGATCCGCGTCCGCGACCGCAGTGCCGGCGGTCCGCAACCGGTCGAGGAGCAGCGCAGTCGCCGGCGAATCCACCCCGGCGGACGCGAGCGGCCGCACCGAGTGGACGACCTCATCGGGATCGCCGAGCGGCGTCCTCGACGTGACGAGCACACGCAGGTCAGGGGCGCGACGCAGCAACCGCCGGACGGCGTCCGTCGTCGCGCGGCCGACCCGGTCGGCGTTGTCGAGTACGAGGAGGTAGTCCTGAGCCGAGAGCGCGACGCCGAGCGTGTCGGTGAGCTCGGCGCCCGGGGGCAGCTCGAGCCCGAGGGTGCGCGTGATGCGCGCGGCCACCTCGGACGGCTGCGCGTGCTCGAGCTCGACGACGAGCGGAACGCGTTCGCTCTGATCGCGGGCGTACTCGAGCGCGAGTCTCGTCTTGCCGACCCCGCCCACGCCGGCCAGGGTCACCCAGCGCCCGCTCGCGAGCAGACCCGCGATCGCGGCCAGATCGCGTCCGCGGCCCCGCAGCGGGTTCGCGGGCGGGTGCACGGACGCGTCGCGCAGCGCGAGAGCCGCCGAGATGAGGTCGGCCCGGGTGTCGGCGCGGAGCTTGCGGCGCAGACTCGCGATGTGGCTCTCGACGGTGCGCACGGAGATGAACAACTCCGCGGCGATCTCGGAGTTGTTCCACCGCCGCTCCACTGCGGCGAGCACCGCGCGTTCCCGCGGTGTGAGAAGCGGGCCTCCCACGCGGGGATTCTACTCGCGGTCACCCGTTCCGCACCCGGCGGATTCCGGGGAGGAGGAGAGGCGGATGCGCGGGCCGCGCATCAGCCTCTCCCTGATCAGCGCACCGTCGCCGTGAGGAGCAGGTACTCCCAGCGCATCCCGCCGTCGTCTTCGAGCACCGCGTCGCCGACGGCGTCGAGAGCCGCGTCGAGGGCCGCCAGCTTCTCGGGGTCGTCGGCATTGCGGTTGTACACCGCGATCACCGGTCCGTAATGGGATGCGAAGTGCTGGCGGAACTCCACCCCCGACGCGAACCGGTCCACGCGCACCGTGTCGCGGACGGCGTGCACGTCGGTGACCGCGTCTCCGAGCAGCCCGCGCACGTGCTGCTCGTCTCCCCACAGGGGAGCCGGCTGCGCCCCGGGAGGGGGCGGGGCGTTGAAGGGCTTCATCGCGGCGAACATCTGCCCGACGAGTCCGCTGGGCGTCCAGCTCAGCAGGCCGATGCGCCCGCCCGAGCGGGTGACGCGCAACAGCTCCGCGGAACTGCGCTCGTGGTGCGGCGCGAACATGATCCCGATGCTCGAGATCGCGACGTCGAACTCGCCGTCGGAGAACGGCAGCGCTTCGGCGTCGGCTTCGCGCCACTCCAGTTCGGCGCCCGCCTCGCGGGCGTGACGTCGTCCGGCGTCGAAGAGCTCCGGGGTCAGGTCGGTCGCGACGACGCTCGCGCCGCGCAGGGCCGCGGGGATCGCGGCGTTGCCGGTGCCCGCGGCGATGTCGAGCACGCGTTCGCCCGGCCGGATGTCGACGGCCTCGACCAGGCGGGGCCCGAGCGACCAGATGAGGTCGTGGGCGAGCGCGGGGTAGTCGCCCGAGGCCCACATCGCCCGATGCTTGCTCTTCAAGGCGCGGTCGGCCTCATCGGTGCTGCTGGTGGTGCTGCTGCTTTTCAGATCTGTCATGTCCGACTCCTGTGTTCTCGTTGGGGACACCACAAGGCTCCGCCGACGTCCCGCCCCGCACATCCGTGCTGAGCACGGAGATCACACGTCGCGCCGAGACGCGTGTGATTGGGTGGAGAGCATGAGCGCGGAACTGCTGGAGATCGCCCGAGCCATCGCCATCCAGGCGGGCGAGCTCGCGGCGCGGCGCCGAGCGGAGGGGGTGAGCGTCGCCGCGACGAAGTCGTCGTCCGTCGACATCGTCACCGAAGCCGATCGCGAGACCGAGAACCTCATCCGCTCGCTCATCGCCGAGGCGCGACCCGACGACGGGTTCCTCGGCGAGGAGGGCGGCGGTGAAGGCGGTGGCAGCGGTCTCACCTGGGTGGTCGACCCGATCGACGGCACGGTCAACTTCCTGTACGGCATCCCGCACTACGGCATCAGCATCGCCGTGGTCGAGGGCGACCCCGACCCGCTCACCTGGCGGGCGCTCGCCGGATGCGTCGTCAACCCGGCAGCGGGGGAGACCTTCACCGCGGCGGCGGGAGCGGGCGCCCGGCTGAACGGCCGGCAGATCCGCGTCAACGACGCCGTGTCGCTCTCGCAGGCTCTCGTGGCCACCGGCTTCTCGTACACCGCCGAGCGGCGTGTGGAACAGGCGACCGCGGTCACCAACCTCATCGGCCGTGTGCGCGACGTGCGCCGCATGGGGACCGCGTCGCTCGACCTCTGCTTCGTCGGCTGCGGACGGCTCGACGCCTACTTCGAACGGAACCTCAACCCGTGGGATCACGCAGCCGGCGCACTCGTCGCGGCCGAGGCGGGCGCCTTCGTCGGCGGGTGGAACGGTTCACCGGCGGGTCGCGAATTCATCCTCGCCGGGCACCCCGAACTGATCCGCGAACTCGAGCCGGCCCTCGTCGAGAGCGGTGCGTGAAGCCCCGTCAGGTGGCCTTTCGCTCGATATCGAGTTACCCTTTATCGATCCGTTACATTTCGAGCGATCGCTCGAGGCCTTCGACGGTGCCGAAAGTACGACGACACGGGCCCACCTGCGCCCGGGTCATCCACTGAGGAGAAGTTCCCTGCTGTTCCACGAGTCTGCCGAGCCCCGCGAGGGCGACGCTCCCACCACGACGTCTGATCTCGCGTTCCTCGGCCTCTCGACCGCGGACGAGCCCCGGCCCGCCACCGCGGCGATCCCGATCCTCGTCGACTCCACGACCGATCAGCAGTTCAGCAGCCGTCGCGAGCGTCGCGAGCAGGAGCGTTCGAACGCCCGCCGGCCCATCCGCCGTCGCCCCGCCCGCCCCGTCGTCGAGTCGACCGGCACCGCCCCCGACGCGATCCAGACGCCGCGCGCATCGACCGTCGAGGAGCTCGTCGGCCCGGAGCCCGCGCGCGACCGCGTGCGTCGCCGCAAGGCCAAGGCGAAGTCCCGCACCGCCACGCGCCCGCCCCGCGCCCCCCGCGCCGGTGCCGCCGCCGGCCCGTCGCCCATCCCGGTCGCGACCGCCGCGGACCAGCGCTCGCTCCGTGAGCGCGTCGCCGGCAAGCTGCTCTCCTCCGGCGTCATCCTCTTCACGGGCGCCATGCTCGTCGGCCTCACCGTGCCGGCCAACCTCTTCACCCCGCAGTCCTCGACCGCGTCGACGACGTTCGTCGAGGCGACCGGCGGCGACACCACGATCGCGTTGCAGAACGTCGAGACCGCGGCCGGCGTCGCGCCGACCGTGAGCCGCGACAACTACACCGTCACCTCGTACGCCGAGCAGCTCAAGGCGAAGTACGGCAACCGCAACTTCACCTACGTCGCGAGCGGCACGGGAGCCATCCGCTGGCCGTTCCCCTACGCCGTGCCGATCACCGACGGCTACGGTGCGCGCACCGCCCCCTGTCGCGGATGCTCGACCCAGCACAAGGGCGTCGACTTCGTGCCCGGCAACGGCGCGCCGATCTACGCGATCGCCGACGGCGTCGTCAGCACGCACGAGGAGGGTGGCGGCCTCGGCAACCACGTATTCCTCGAGCACATCGTCGACGGCCAGGAGGTGCGCAGCGTCTACGCGCACATGCAGTGGGGTTCGAGCCCGCTCGTCGAGGGCCAGGAGGTCAAGGTCGGCGACTTCATCGGCCTCACCGGCGAGACCGGTCAGGCGACCGGCCCGCACCTCCACTTCGAGATCTGGGTCAACGGCGAACACGTCAACCCCTTCGACTGGTTGCAGACCCACGCCGGCTGACCTCCGCATCCGCTTCACGACGAACGCCCCGCCTCGAGCGGGGCGTTCGTCGTTTCCGCCGCGCGGGTCCGGGGTGGAGGGCCGTGAGTTGCGGACATCTGCGGGAATCCGCGGATCGATTCCCGCAGATGTCCGCAACTCACCGCTCCGGTGAACGGCGGCGCGGCGGTCCGAGAACGACGATGCCCCCGCCGCAGCGGCGGGGGCATCGGAGAAGGGGCGGGGTGGGCGTCAGGCGCGCAACCACACCGTGGTGTCGGGCGGCAGCACCGCGCCGTCGAGATCCGAGCTGGCGACGAGCACCTCGCCGGCGGGGAGTTCCACGGGGGTGTCACCCGCGTTCGCGACGACGGTGACCTCGCCATTGCGGAACGCGACGACGTCGGGGCCGAATCCGGGCACCCAGTCGAGCGAGCCGTGGCCGAGGTCGTTCGCGGCGCGCAGGGCGAGCAGGGTTCGGTACAGCTCGAGCGTGCTGCCCGGCGCACCACGCTGCACGTCGCGGGCGAAGCTCGCCCAGTCCGACGGCTGCGGCAGCCAGCTCGCACCCGTCGCGTTGAACCCGAAGGCGGGGGCGTCGGCCTCCCACGGCAGCGGCACGCGGCATCCGTCACGGCCGTAGCGCTCGCCGCCGGTGCGGATCCACGTCGGGTCCTGGCGGGCCTCATCGGGCAGGTCGATCGCCTCGGGGAGCCCGAGCTCCTCACCCTGGTAGATGTACGCGCTGCCCGGCAGGGCGAGCATGAGCGCGGTCGCCGCGCGAGCGCGACGCAGACCGACCACCGGGTCGGGCAGTCCGGGCGACTTGGGCCCGAGGCCGTGACCCTGCGGGTTCTCGGCGGTGATGGCGAGCCGGCTCGCGTGGCGCACGACGTCGTGGTTGCTCAGCACCCACGTGCTCGGCGCGCCGACCGAGGCGAACGCCGCGATCGAGTCGTCGACCACGCGGCGGATGGCGGTCGCCTTCCACGGCGTCTCGAGGTACGAGAAGTTGAACGCCTGGTGCATCTCGTCGGCACGCACCCAGTCGGCGAGGCGCGCGAGGGGCTCCACCCACGCCTCGGCGGCGAGGATGCGGTCACCCTCGTACTCGTCGAGAACGTCGCGCCACTCGCGCCAGATCTCGTGCACCCCCTCCTGCGCCCAGTACGGCGGGGTGTCCGGTCCGCTCGCGCTGATCTCGGGCTCGAGCGCGCCGGCGTCGAGGGTCGGGGTCGATCCACCCATGCTGCCGCCGCCCTCCGGCGGCGTGTAGTCCGGCAGGCCGGGCACCTTCACCATGCCGTGGGCGACGTCGACGCGGAATCCGTCGACACCGCGGTCGAGCCAGAACCGCAGCACATCGCGGAACTGCTCGTGCACCCACGGGTTCGTCCAGTCGAGGTCGGGCTGCGACGAGTCGAACAGGTGCAGGTACCACTGTCCGGGGGTGCCGTCGGCTTCCTCGACGCGGGTCCAGGCGGGACCGCCGAACACGGACTCCCAGTTGTTCGGCGGCAGCTCGCCGTTCTCCCCGCGACCGTCGCGGAACAGGTACCGCGCGCGCTCGGGGGACCCGGGAGCGGCGGCGAGCGCCTCCTGGAACCAGCGGTGCGCACTCGAGGAGTGGTTGGGAACGATGTCGACGATCACCCGGAGTCCGAGCTCGTGCGCGCGGCCGAGCATCCGGTCGAAGTCGTCGAGGGTGCCGAACAGGGGATCGACATCGCAGTAGTCGGCGACGTCGTAGCCGGCGTCCTTCTGCGGCGAACGGTAGAACGGCGAGAGCCAGACGGCGTCGACGCCCAGCTCGGCGAGGTCGCCGAGCCGCTCGGTGATGCCGGGCAGGTCGCCGATCCCGTCACCGGAGCCGTCGGCGAAGGAGCGCGGGTAGACCTGGTAGATCACGGCGGAGCGCCACCACTCGCGGCCGAGGCCGGTGGTGGTCGCGGGGGAGGCGTCGGGGCGCCCCTCGATGGTGGAGGTGGTCTCGGTGGTCATGCGTACCTCGGGGCGTGGTCGGTGTGGCACTCGGGATGACTGTAAGCGATTGCAGTCGGGCGCCGGAAGGAGGTTGACGGACGGAATTCAATCGTGCCGCTTCTGTTGTTGGCAAATCGTTCTGAACGATGTATGAATGGAAGCGCTTGCAGATCGCGAGCGAAACCACGAGTACGGCCACAACGTCGCGGCCCGGGTCCCACAGCGGATCCCCCGGTCACCGGGTGTGCGGCGAGGTCGTCCTGCACACGAAAGGTGACACCATGACGGTGAAGACCCCGCGCCGCAGCCTGCTTCTCGCGGGTGCTGCGCTCGCCGGCGGAGCGCTCGTGCTCTCCGGCTGCTCCGCATCGGACGGCGGCGGTGGCGAGAGCGACACCTCGACGTTGACGGTGTGGCTCGACGCCAACCGTGCCGAGGCCCTCGGCGACGTCATCTCCGACTTCGAGGAGGAGAATGACGTCACGGTCGACGTCGTGCAGAAGGACTTCCCGGCGATCGCCGGCGACTTCACGCAGCAGGCGCCGACGGGCAAGGGCCCGGATGTCGTCATCGCCCCCCACGATGCGCTCGGCCAGCTCGTCACCAACGGCATCGTCGAGCCGATCACTCTCGAGAACCCGGACGACTTCCAGGAGGTCGCGATCCAGGCCGTCTCGTACGAGGGCCAGGTCTACGGCGTGCCGGTCTCGATCGAGAACGTCGCGCTCATCCGCAACACCGACCTCGACCCGAACGCGCACGCCACGTTCGACGAGCTCGTCTCCGCGGGTCAGGCGCTCGTCGGCCAGAACGGGGTGGAGTACCCCGTCATCATCCAGGCGGGCGACAACAACCTCGGTGACCCGTACCACCTGTACCCGATCCAGACCTCGTTCGGCGCTCCGGTGTTCGGCACCGACGCGGAGGGGGCCTACAACCCCGAGGACCTGCAGATGGACAACGAGGGCGGCAAGGCCTTCGCCGCGAAGCTCGCCGAGTGGGGCGCGAGCGGTGTGCTCAACCCGAGCCTCACCGGCGACATCGCCATCGAGTCGTTCGTCGGCGGCAAGTCGCCGTACATGATCACCGGCCCGTGGAACCTCGAGCGCATCAAGGAGGCCGGCTTCGGCTACTCGATCGAAGCCATCCCGTCCGCGGGTGGACAGCCGTCGCAGCCGTTCGTCGGCGTGCAGGGCTTCTTCGTCAGCTCCTACAGCGAGAACGCCCTCCTCGCGAACAAGTTCGTCGTCGACTACATGGGCTCCGAAGAGGTGCAGACGGCGATCTTCGAGTCGGGCGGTCGCGCTCCGGCGCTGAAGACCGCGTTCGAGGCCGCGCAGTCCGACCCGGATGCGGCCGCGTTCGGCGAGGTCGGCGCGAACGGCGCCCCGCAGCCGTCCATCCCCGCGATGAGCGTCGTGTGGGAGGACTGGGGTGTGACCGAGGGTGCCATCATCGACGGCTCCGCCGGTGACCCCGCCGCGGCCTGGGCCGCCATGGCCGAGGGCATCCGAGGCAAGATCGCCGCTGGCTGACCCACGGGCCGGGCGGGGAGACCCGCCCGGCCCGTCCCCGCCGCATCCTTCTGACGGAGACACATGACCACCAACGTCGGCGCGCCCGCCAACATGACGCCCGCCCCTCCGCCCTCGCCGGTCTCCGGTTCGCCGCGCGCGGGCTCCGGTGGGGTGCGCTCCCTCCTGGTCAAGATCACGCTGCTCGGCCTGCTCGACGCCGTCGTCGTGTACGCGCTGTTCGTGCTCGTGATGGCCGAGAACTGGGTGTGGTTCGCGCTCGCGGCGGTCGCGCTGCTCGCGATCAACTGGATCTACCTCTCCCGTCGGAAGCTGCCCGGCAAGTACCTCACGCCGGGGCTCATCTTCCTGCTGCTCTTCCAGGTCTTCGTCGTGCTGTACAGCGGATACATCGCCTTCACGAACTACGGCGACGGTCACAACGGCACGAAAGAAGCCGCGATCTCGGCCATCGTCGAGAAGTCGCTCGTGCGCGTCGAGGACTCGCCTGCGTATGCGGTCACCGTCGTCGAGCAGCTCGGCGAGTTCAGCCTGCTCGTCACCGACCCCGACGGGGTCGTGTCGCTCGGCGGTAACGAGCGCCCGCTCGAGGAGGTCGACGACGCCGAGCTGGAGGGCGACCGCGCCGTCTCGGTGCCGGGTTACACCTCGCTGAGCCTCGGCGACCTGCTCGACAACCAGCGGGCGATCACCGAGCTGTCGGTGCCGCTGACCGACGACCCGAACGACGGCGCGCTGCGCACCGCCGACGGCAGCACCGCGTTCCTGTTCCGCTCGACCCTCGTCTACGACGAGGGCGCCGACACCTTCCTCGACACCGAGAGCGGCGCCGTCTACTCCGACAACGGCGAGGGCGAGTACGCGACCGCCGACGGCGAGGCGCTGACGCCGGGCTGGACGATCAACGTCGGCTTCGAGAACTTCGCACGGGCATTCGGGGACGAGGACATCCGCGGCCCGCTCGTCGGCGTCATCCTCTGGACCTTCGCCTTCGCCGGGCTCTCGGTGCTCACGACCTTCGCGCTCGGACTCTTCCTCGCGATCGTCTTCAATCACGAGCGGATGCGCGGCAAGAAGATCTACCGGGTGCTGATGATCCTCCCGTACGCCTTCCCGGGGTTCCTCTCGGCGCTCGTCTGGGCGGGCATGCTGAACCCGTCGTTCGGCTTCGTCAACCAGGTGCTGCTCGGCGGGGCGGAGATCAACTGGCTCTCGGATCCGGTGCTCGCGAAGATCTCGATCCTGCTCGTCAACCTCTGGCTCGGGTTCCCGTACATGTTCCTCGTCTGCACGGGGGCGCTGCAGGCGATCCCGTCGGACGTGCTCGAGGCCGCGACCGTCGACGGCGCGCGGCCGTGGAACGTCTTCCGCTTGATCAAGCTGCCGCTGCTCATGGTCTCGCTCGCCCCGTTGCTGATCTCGTCGTTCGCGTTCAACTTCAACAACTTCAATCTGATCTACATGCTCACCAACGGCGGTCCCCGCGACATCGACGCCCCGGTGAACGTCGGCGCGACCGACATCCTCATCACCCTCGTGTACAAGGTGGCGTTCGGCACCTCGACCGGCCGGGACTACGGACTCGCGAGCGCGTTCGCGATCCTCATCTTCTTCGTCGTCGCGACGGTGTCGATCATCGGCTTCCGGCGGACCAAGGCCCTGGAGGACATCAACTGATGACCGCATCGACCGCATCCCGACCCGCTGCGCCGCGCACCCTCTCCGCCGACGAGGTGCAGTCCCTGCGCCGCCGCCCGGCCGGCTTCGGTCGGTGGTTCGCCGACACGGGCTGGCGTCACCTCGTGGGTGTGCTCGCCGGGATCTTCTGCGTCTTCCCGCTGCTCTACGTGCTGTCGTCGTCGCTCAACCCGAGCGGCACGCTGCTCAGCGCGAACGGACTGTTCACCGTCGTGGACTTCGGCAACTACGTCGATCTGCTCTTCAACCGGCCACAGCAGCCCTACATCGCCTGGTTCGCCAACACCCTGCTCATCGGGCTGATCTCGGCCGCGGGCACCGTGTTCCTCGGCGCCCTCGCGGCCTACGCGTTCTCGCGCATGCGGTTCACGGGGCGGCGCATCGGATTGCTCACACTGTTGCTCGTGCAGATGTTCCCGCAGCTGCTCGCCGTGGTCGCGATCTTCCTGCTGCTCAACGCGATCGGCGACATCTTCCCGGTGCTCGGCCTCGACTCGCAGATCGGCCTCATCCTCGTCTACCTCGGCGGCGCCCTGGGGGTGAACACCTACCTCATGTACGGGTTCTTCAACACGGTGCCGGCCTCGATCGACGAGGCGGCGAAGATCGACGGAGCCGGACACGCGCGCATCTTCTTCACGATCATCCTGCGCCTCGTCGCGCCGATCCTCGCCGTCGTCGGTCTGCTCTCGTTCGTCGCGACGACGAGCGAGTTCGTGATCGCGAGCGTCGTGCTCGCCGACCCGACGAAGCAGACTCTCGCGGTCGGCCTGTACCGCTTCGTGTCGGAGGAGACGAGCCGCAACTGGGGCCTGTTCGCCGCTGGCGCGGTCATGGCCGCCGTGCCGGTGATGGCGTTGTTCCTGTACCTGCAGAAGTACATCATCAGCGGCCTCACCGCCGGCGCGGTCAAGTGACCCGGAGGACCGCCCGCCGGGCTCCGGTTTCCGCGCGCGGGGTCGCCCGAAGGGGTCGCTCCGGGGGAGTGAGACAGCCCTCGCGGAGGTGCTAGTCTTCTCTGGTGCCTCGGCCGGCTCGTGCCGAGCGCGCGCCCCGATAGCTCAGTGGTAGAGCACTTCCATGGTAAGGAAGGGGTCGTCAGTTCAATCCTGACTCGGGGCTCTGGTCGTCGCCCTAGCCGGCGCACGGTCTGCGGCGGGATAGCTCAGGTGGTTAGAGCACACGGCTCATAATCGTGGTGTCGCGGGTTCAAGTCCCGCTCCCGCTACGACGAAGAAGGTCCCGCTTGCGGGGCCTTCTTTCTCGTTCCGGGATGTCGTTCATCCCCACTCGGCCGGATCGGCACCCCAGGCACGCGGCGGGAAGGCGAAGTCGTCCGGGCCGAGCGCGGGCCGGGGATATTCGAGGTCGCCGTGGCGCACGGTCGTCGGAGTGAACCGCGCCTGCTCCGTCGCAACGCGCGGCATTCGCAGCAGCTCGTGCGCGAGGCGCGCGAGGGACACCTGCACGCGCCAGCCGCCCCCCTCCCGTTCGCGACGACGGAGCGCCGCGGCCACGCCGCCGGCGAGCAGGTAGCCCGCCGAGTGGTCGAGCGCCTGGGCGGGCAGAGCGCCGGGCGTCCGGCCGTCCGCCGACTCGGCGACGGCGATCCCCGTCGCCGCCTGCACGATGCTGTCGAAGCCGCGGCGGTGCGCCCACGGCCCGTGTGCGCCCCAGGCGCTGATGCTCGCCACGACGAGCGACGGATGCCGCCGGGCGAGCGCCTCCAGGTCGAGTGTCCCTGGGCGGTAGCCGTGCACGAGCACGTCCGCCTCGGCGAGCAGTTCGGCGAACCGGGCCGAGCGCACATCGAGCACCGTGGTGCGCTTGCCGGCCCCCGTGTCCTGATGCTGCCACTCGATCTCGGGGATGGTCGGCGGGTCGACCCGCAGCACGTCGGCACCCCACAGGGCGAGCGTGCGGGTGGCGACCGGTCCGGCCAGCACGCGGGTGAGATCGAGGATGCGCGGGCGGGACGAGTCGTGCGCGGCGGCGTCGCCGGTGCGTTCGAAGCCGAGCAGTGGCGTCGCGTCGACGGCGGGCGCTTGCTCCTCAGCGAGCCACTCGGACTCGGTGCGGACGGCGGCCGCCACGCCGCCCGCGGCGGTGATGCGTTGCTCGGCCTCGCTGGCCGGCAGCCCCGAGAGCCGGCGACGCAGGTCGTCCACACCGGAGTCCGGCCGCAGGTCGAGGGCCTCGAGCAGTCGATCGCGATGGTGCGGGTAGTTCGCGTGCGTTCGCATCCATCCGTCGGCGGCCGGATGGAAGCCCGACAGCGGCGCCCACGCGCCGGGCTTCTCGCCATTCCGGCGGAAGTGCCGTTCGCTCGTGACCGCTGTCGCGATGCGTTCCGGGTCGAGGGTGCTGGCGGCCCGCGTGCCACTCCACTCGTCGAGGCACAGCGCGGCGAAGCTGACCGCCTCGCCGACGAGCCGCCCGGATGGCAGCCGTCCGCCGAGCGGCGCGATGGGTGCCTCGACGTCGGTCGCCGGTGCGCCGATCGCGTGGCGGGCGGCATCGAGCAGTGACATGCGCACACGCTAGAGCTTCACGGCCCGGACGGGCAGGTCCAGTGACGCCGCGGTGGCCGCGCTGACCGGTCCCCGCGGCACCGTACGCTCGAGACGGAACCCCGACGAAAGGCCCCGATGTCCCCGCGCGCGCTCTTCCGCACCTTCGCGATCGCCGAGGCGGTGACATGGGCTCTGCTGATCGCCGGCATGCTGCAGAAGTACGTCTTCCACGGCGGCGGATGGGGAGTGTCGATCGGAGGCGCGCTGCACGGCTTCGTCTTCCTCGGATTCGCGGCCGTCGTGCTGCTCGTCGCGCTCAATCAACGCTGGAGCGTCGGACTCACGTTGCTCGCGTGGGCGAGCGCAGTCGTGCCGTTCGCGTCGATCCCCGCGGAGATCGCACTCGATCGCTCCGGGCGGCTGGCCGGGGGATGGCGCCGCGAGGCGACGGCCGACCCGCGGGACGCCCATCCGCTCGACCGCTGGCTGCGCTGGTGGCTCAACCGGCCCGTGCTGCTCGCCGTCGTGCTCGGTGCGGTGCTCGTCGCCGTGTTCGTCGCCCTGCTCATCGGCGGACCACCCGGCACGGAGTGACCCGCGCCGGTCAGTCGACCATCGGCACGATCCGGATGTCGCGCGTCGCTCCGCCGTCAAGGGCGCGCAGCGCCTGCTGGTACCCCTCGCTCTCGTACGCGGCGATCGCCTGCTCCACCGACGGGAACTCGATCACCGACGTGCGCTCCAGGCTGCCAGCCTCGAACGCCGCCGCGGGCAGGCCGCGAGCGAGGAACCGTCCCCCGTGCGCGGCCATGACGTCGCCGGCGAGCGCGGCGTAGCGCGCCACCTTCTCCTGGTCGCGAATCGTGCGGAACGTGTTCACCCAGAGCGCCTTCGGCATGAGCCCAGTCTGCACCGGACCGGTGTGCCCCGGGCATCCGGACCTCACACTCCCGATCCCCGCGTCGTCGGAGTGGCGGGCGGCACCTCCGCCGCCCGTGAGAAGGAGAAGACGGATGTCGCACATCAACATCGGCAAGCAGTTCCCCGGCGCGTACCAGGCGATGCTCGCCCTCGACGCCCAGACGGAGGTCGCGATCCGGGAGGCCGGGCTTCCGCCCCTGCTCGCGGACCTCGTGAAGATCCGCGCATCGCAGCTGAACGGATGCGCGTACTGCCTGCGGATGCACACGCGCGTCGCCCTCGAGCACGGGGAGACCGCCGATCGACTCGCCGTGCTCGCCGCCTGGTGGGAGTCGCAGTACTTCACGCCCGCCGAGCGGGCTGCGCTGCGGATCGCCGAAGGGGTGACCCGCATCGCCGAGTCCCGCGACCTGGCGAGTGAGCCCGACACCGAGCAGGCGCTCGACGATCGACAGATCGCGGCGGTGACGTGGCTCGCCATCGCGATCAACGGCTGGAACCGCGTCGCCGTGTCGAGCCACTACCCGGTCGCTCCCTGACGCGCTCAGCGGGAATCGTCGAGCACGCGGCCGAACCACGCGGCGAGCAGAAGCGCCATGCTCACGGCGCCGCCCGCCACTGCCGCGCGCTCCCCGCGGCCATGCACGCCGGAGCGCAGGAGCACGGCGCCGGCGAGCGCGTTCGCGGCGCTCCAGATCACGTTCGTCGTCGGAGCCGACAGTCCGCGGCCGGGCGGATGCGCGAGGGGGGACGGGAAGCGGCGACCCTGCACCCCGCTCACGCCGTGCGGCACCGCGTTGACCAGCAAGGCACCGGCGATCACGCGGGACACGAGGCGCGCTGACGACATCGCCGGCCTCCGATCGCAGGGGTGGGCGGCCATGCTAGACCGCCCACCCGGGGCAAGCGCGATGAACCTGTGCGCGAGCCTCGTGCCAGCCGGGAGGACGCTCCCGACTTCCGGGTGTCCGGCATCGCCGGGGTAAGCACGGCGGTAGCGCGCCGCCCCCGGCGCGCCGGCGACGACGAATCCCCCCGTCGGAGCCACCCCGAGAGAGGACGACGGTGTCCGCAGGTTCCCGCGCGCAGAACGCCAAGAGGCGCCGTCGAGCGACGCTCGCGGCGCGGGTGTCGAGCGAGTTCGGGATCGACGTGCGCAGCGTCGACCCGGTGGCCGGCGGATACGACAGCCACGCCCGCGTGTGGCGTGGAGCGGGTGCCGACGGTCGTTCCTGGAGCATCAAGGAGAGCGTGCGCGACACCCGGTTCGGCCTGGCGCTCGCCGCGGGCCTGGGCGAAGCGGGCGTGATCGGCGTCAGCGCACCGCGACGCTCGCGCACCGGTGAGCCGTGGAGCGTGCGCGACGGCGTGTTCCTCTCGGTGGCGCCCTGGGTGGATGGCGTGGACGCCGTGGCGGACGAGGCCGAACCGATGCGCTGGCACGAGTTCGGCGCCACGCTGCGCGCCGTGCACGAGTCGCCGTCGCCGCCGACCGTCCGACCCGCCCGTCGTGGCATCCGACGCGGCGTGCAATCACCCGCCGCGCTCCTCGCCGGGGTCGACGCGCGCGTGCGCGAGACCGCGCGGCCCGCGGCGGATGCGGAGGACACCGTGGTGCACGCGCTCGGCCTCTGGCGCGAGCACCGCGACCGGTTCGTCGCGCTCGCGGAACTCGAGCGTCGACTGAAACGGGAGCGGGTGCACTCGCGGCGCGTGCCGCTGCACGGCGACCCGCACACCGGCAACGTCATCGTCGCCCCGGACGGGCGCCCGTGGCTGATCGACTTCGACGAGGCGACGACCGCGCCGCGCGAGGTCGACCTCATGCTCATCGAACTCGGCGTCATCTTCAGCAGACCGGTGACCGACACGCAACGGGCCGCGTTCCGTTCGGGCTACGGCGCCGACGCGGTGATCGACGAGTCGCGCATCGTGCGTTTCGGATGCGTGCGCGCCGTCGAAGACCTCGCCGCGACGATGCACCAACTGCTCGACGGACCCGCCGATCGTCGCTCCGGCGACCTGCGCATCCTGCAGGGCCTGCTCGGCGGCGACGGGCTCGCCGCGCTCGTCGAGCGCCGCATCGCCGGCGAACGGCCCGCCGGTTCCTCTCCCACCCCGCCCCGGGCAGTCCACGAATCACGCGAAGGAACACCATGACACACAGAAGATCGACCCTGCCCGTCGCCGCGGGCGTCATCCTGGCGGTCGCCCTCACCGGCTGCAGCGGTTTCGGCGGCGGAGGTGACGACGAGTCGGAGCCCGGCTCGCTCACCTTCACCACGTGGGCCAGCGAGTCGGAGCAAGCGGCGTTCGAGGAGCTCATCGCCGAGTTCGAGAGCAGCCACGAGGGCGCGAGCGTCGAGCTCAACGTCGTGCCGTACGACCAGATGTTCAGCAACATCGACGCCCAGCTCAGTTCCGGTGAGGCGCCCGACGTGTTCCGCGTGGACTACGGCAACCTCGGCGTCTACTCCAGCCAGGAGCAGCTGCTCGACCTGAGCGACTATGTGACCGAGGAGGAGGCCGACGCCTTCACCCCCGCCTTCTGGGAGGCCGTGTCGTACGACGGGGTGCCTTATGGCGTGCCCCACCAGACCGACGTGTCGGCGCTGCTCCTGAACCTGCCGCTCATGGAGGCCGCCGGCATCACCGACATCCCGACCACACTCGAGGACGCGTGGACCTGGGAGGAGTTCGCCGACGTCGCGGCCCGGTTGCGGGCGTCGCTGCCGGCCGAGCAGTACCCGTTCGTGTACAACTGGCAGCTCGGCGGCACGCCCCGCTGGCTCAGCTGGGTGTTCCAGGCCGACGGCGCCCTGCTCGAGGACGACGGCACGACCCCGGCAATCGATTCGCCCGAGGCGGCGAAGGCGCTCGACTTCACGAAGAGCTTCTTCGACAACGGATGGGTACCGCCGACGAGCTCGGTGAAATCCGCGACCTACGCGGACGCGTTCTTCACCGAAGGCACCGTGGCGATGGCGTTCGCCGGATCGTTCCTCGTTCCCGACATCGACAACCTCGCCGACTTCGAGTGGACCGCCACCCCGATGCCGGTCGACGAGCGCGGAGCGACCGACCTCGGAGGCAACGCGCTCGTCGCCACGGCGGAGACCGACGAGGCCGACCTCGCGGTCGAGTTCCTCGAGTTCATGGCGTCACCGCAGAACATGACGGCGTTCTGTGCGGCGACGAACGAACTGCCGACCCGCGTCGACATCGATCCCGCCGACATCCGGTTCGCCGTGCGTCCCGACGTCATGCCCGTCTTCGTCGAGCAGGCGACGACCATCCAGCCCTCGGATGTGAAGCAGTTGACCTCGCCGTACCTCGCCGAGATCGCGGTGGGCATGCAGGACCAGCTCGAGCAGGCGTTCGTGAGCGGGCAGGGAACCGACGAGACGCTCGCCGGCATCGCCGCAGCCGTCGAGCAGGCGACCGACTGATGACGGCGCTTCCCGTCCGTCGCCTGGCGGGGGCTCCGCTCCCCACCCGGCGTCATGGCCGGTGGCGCGATGTCGCCGCCGGATACGGCTTCCTTGCGCCCAACATGCTGCTGATGGCGCTGTTCCTCTTCGTGCCCATCGTGTGGGCCGTGCAGCTGTCGTTCCAGCAGACGAAGGGGTTCGGAGACCCGGAATGGGTCGGCGTCGACAACTACGCGCGGATGGTCGCGGATCCGGTGTTCTGGCAGAGCCTCGGAAACACGCTGCTCTTCACCGCCGTCACCGTGCCGGTCGAGCTTGCGGCGGGCCTCGGGCTCGCCGTGCTGCTCAACTCGGTGCTGCCGGCGAAGAGCCTGTTCCGCACGGTGATCGTGCTCCCGCTGGTCATCTCGGGGGTCGCCTCCGGCATGATCGCGGTCACCATCTTCAGCGAGTCCTCCGGCGTCGTGAACAAGGTGCTCGCCGCGGTCGGACTCTCGCCGGTCGGGTGGCAGTCGGAGGGCGCGCCGGCGATGGTGTCGGTCATGCTCACGGCCATCTGGCTGCGGGTGGGGTTCAACATGGTGATCTATCTCGCCGGGCTGCAGAACATCTCGCCGGAGCTGTACGAAGCGGCCCGCATCGACGGTGCGCGCGGCGGGCAGCAGTTCCGTTCCATCACGGTGCCGCTCGTCGGGCCGTCGACGTTCTTCCTGCTCATCATGAACGTGATCTCGTCGTTCCAGGTGTTCGACATCGTCTTCGTCATGACCGGGGGCGGCCCCGGCTTCGCGACATCCGTTCTCGGCACCTACGCCTACCGCAACGGCTTCCAGATCCGCGAGCAGGGCTACGGCGCCGCGCTCGGCGTCGTCATCCTGCTCGTCACTCTCGTGTTCACGTACGTGCAGTGGCGCACGAGCCGCACCCGCGACCTGGTCGAGTAGGGCCCCACGATGACCACGTCCACACTCCGGCGGAGCATCCGCGTCTCCGCACCCCGCCGGCGCGGGGCGCGTTCGGGCTCGCGGGCGGGGTACCTCCTGCGGCTGCTGCTCGCGGTGCTCGCCTCCGCCATCGTGTTCTTCCCGCTCTACTGGATGCTCGTCATCGCGTTCTCGCCACGCGGCGACGTGTTCGAGGCCGGCGAGCTGCGGTTGTGGCCGAGCGCCTTCAGCGTGGAGAACTTCGTCACGGTCTTCGACCGGTTCCCCGTCGCGGAGTGGTTCGGCAACTCGCTCGTGATCGGCGCGTTCGTCACGGTGTTCACCGTGGTGCTCAACCTCATGGCCGGGTACGCCTTCGCGCGCATCCGCTTCCCGGGACGGAACCTGCTGTTCCTCCTCGCCCTCGCCACGATGATGATCCCGGTGCAGGCGATCATGGTGGCGCAGTTCCGGCTCGTCACCGGGCTCGAGATCTACGGCACCTACTGGTCGGTGATCCTGCCGGGCGCGGCCGCCGCGTTCGGCATCTTCCTCGCCCGGCAGTTCTTCCTGTCCATCCCGCAGGAGCTGATCGAGGCGGCCCGCATCGACGGGGCCGGGCACCTCCGCGTCTTCCTGCAGGTGGTGTTGCCGCTCAGCAAGCCGCTCATCGCCGTGCTCACCCTGTTGACGTTGCTGGGCAGCTGGAACGACTTCGCCTGGCCGCTCATCGCGCTGAAGGACAACGAGCTGTTCACCCTGCCCATCGGGTTGCTCTATCTCAAGGGGCAGTCGACGCCGGACTACAGCGCGAGCATGGCGCTCGCCCTCGTCTCGGTGCTGCCGATGGTGATCCTCTTCCTCGTCTTCCAGCGCTACTTCGTGCAGGGCTTCGCGCGCAGCGGCATCCGTTGAGCGGGAGTGCTCACGGTGTCGTGGCGAGGAGGTCGTCGACCGTCGCCACGACGGGAGCGTTGGTGGTGGAGCTGGACAGGTAGTAGGTGAGCCCGACGCCGCCAGGTGCCTGCAGAGCCGCGACGCTGTTCGTGACCGAGCGCAGCCATCCCGTCGGTTCGGCGGTGCCCGCCTCCCACACCTTCGCCTGCACGGTGGTGGGGGAGGTGCCGGTGACGCGGAGGCGCACCAGTAAGCGGTCGCCGGCGGTGAAGGTGACGCCCGGTGCGGTCGTCTGCGACTGGAGCACGACCTCCCCGCCCGTGGCGGTGAGCTGCTCGAGCGAGACGCCGACCGTTCCCGTCGCGCGCAGCTGCACCTTCGCCTGGTACCCGCCGGCGCCGACGATGCGCCGCCCGATGAGGGTGGCGTACACGCCGCCGCCGGTCGGGGGCTTGTCGACCGACAGCGTCGCCACGAGATCGGTGCTCGTCGACGACGGCTGGGTGAGGTACGCGCGGGCGCTCGAGCCGGCGGTCGGCAGACGGAACACCCCCCGCGTGCCGTCCACCGCGTAGTTCGCGGCGGTTCCGGTGACACTCCACGGTCCTCCGACCTCGGCCGAGCCGAGGCCGGTCGCGACGGTGCGTCCGAACGCGTCGGCGGCGATCGGGGGCGCACCCGCGACGACCGACACGGTGCGCGTGGCGCTCGCCGTCGCCCCGTCGTCGTCCGTGACGGTCAAGCGCACCGTCCGGTCGCCCGCGGTGGCGTAGCTGTGCTGCACGGTCGCTCCGCTGGCGGTCGTGCCGTCGCCGAACTCCCACGCGTACCCCCTGATCGTGCCGTCCGCATCCGTCGACGCTGCTCCCGAGAAGCTGCAGGTGAGGCCGGCGCACGACGAGGTGAAGGATGCGGTCGGCGGCGCGTTCGGCGGCGGAGGTGCTCCGGGTCCGATCGTGACGGCGTCGGTGAACGTGCCGCCCGACGCCCGGCCGAACCGGGCTGACAGCGACTCGTCGGTGACGTCGACGAAGAGGGAGCCGAAGGTCGGGTTGGCGTTGAGCGCGGAGTAGGCGGCGACGTACCCCATCTCCGAATCGGAGAGGTTGGCGTTGCGCAGCGCGGTGCCGCCCGTGCCGACGGTCGCGAACGTCGTGCCGGCGCCCTTCGCCTGCTGCGCATCCGTGTCGGCGAGGCATGCCGCGGTGAACGTGCCCGGTGTGATGGCGGGGCACCCGGCCGAGTGGGCGAGCTGGTGCGTGCGCTGGTAGAGGTGCTCGTGCCCGCTCAGCACGAGGTCGACGCGCTTGGAGACGAGCATGTTCACGAGTCCCGCACCGGGTCCGCACTGGTAGTCGCCGATCGAGAGGCACGGCATGTGCATGCCCACGACCACCCACGGGATCGCGGCGGCGCGAGCCCCGTCGATGGCCGATGCCGTCCAGTCGTAGCGCGGAGTGCCGGGCGCGTACGACCACGTGCCGTCGGGGAACTGGAGGGCGGGGGAGATCATCACGAAACGCACGAGCGGGTCGGCGGCCGGAACGTCGACGTACCACTGCCGACCGTAGGTGCCGATCGCGCCCGGAAGCTGGTTGGGCAGGCACGCCGAGAAGTCGTTGATGTTGCCGTTCTGCCCGTTGCTCTCGTGGTTGCCGGCGATGAGCTCGAACGGGAACCCGGCGCCGACTCGGCTGGTGACGAAGTCGCACCACGCGGATTCGGCTCCGACGGCGCCGTAGGAGAGGTCCCCGAGAGCGAGGTGTAGCTCCGAATCGCTGTCGGCGATTCCGGTCATCACGGATGCGGCGGCGGTGCTCGCCGAGAAGTCGCCCGACGCCGAGAACGTGAGCGACGTCGCGGCCGGCTCGATGGCGGCCGGCTCGACCGCCGCGGGGGTGACCGCAGCGGGCACGGCGATGGCCGTGGCGAGCAGGCCCAGTCCGGCGAGGGCGGTCAGGGATCGGCCGACGACCTTCATGAGGGCACCTCCACCCCCGCGATCGGGAGCGGACGCGGAAGGCGCCGTCGCCCTCGCCGGGTGGGTCCGCGCGAACGTCGCGCGTGGTGCAGCAGAGGCTACGCCGACCGCCGGCGGACGGTAAGTAGACGGTGCCGTCTGCGGTTCGGGCGGTCCCGCCCGCGGCTTGACTTTGACGTTGCGTCAACGCCGACGATCGAGTCATGAACGATTTCTTCGACGCCGCTGCGATCAGCCCGGTCCCCGCCCCCTCTCTCGACGCGGTCGCGCCGGAGGTCTACCGGGGCATCTACGGCATGCCCATGTTCGCGACCATCCCGTCCTCCGACCTCGACGCATCCGCCCGCTTCTGGACGCACGGGCTCGGGTTCGTCGAGCTCTTCGCCGTGCCCGGCCGGCTCGTGCACCTGCGCCGGTGGGCGTTCCAGGATGTGCTGCTCGTGCCGGGGGAGAGCGACGAGCGGGCGCCGGCGATGACGGTGAGCTTCTCGAGCGTGCTCGGTCAACTGGATGCGGTCGCGGCGGCCTGCAATCGGCTGCGGCCGGGCTCGGCGACGCCCCCGCGGGAGACACCGTGGAACTCGACGGAGGTCGAGGTCGTCACCCCCGAGAACGCCCGCGTGATCATGACGGCGGCGCGTCCGCTCGTTCCGGACAGCGACTCGGCGCGCTACATCGAGAAGCTCGGCCTCGAGGTGCCTCACTCCTGAACGGCCGCCGGGGCGTCACGCTGCGCGAGGCAGATCCCGCGTGATGATCGCGACCGGCCGGGTGGCGGGCGCCGTGGCCGCGGGTCGAGGTCTGTTCCGCATCCGCAGGCCGACGATCCAGAGTTGCGCGACCACGAACGCGACGCCCGCGGCGAGCAGCCAGAGGATGGGGAACGCGTACTTCACCGGCTCGAGTGCGATCCCGAGCACCCGGAGCCCGAGGTCCCGTCGCCCCTGGACCTCGTCGTGCTCCGCCTCGATGGGGTCGTCGAGGTGGAACGGGTCGGCGGCCTCCTCGGCCGGCGCGGGGCCGAGTGCGGGGAAGGGGCGCGTCGTCATGATGCCAGCCTCCCCGGCGGCGATCGTCGGCACATCGCCCGCTGGTATCGACCGGCGTACTACTCCGGTCGTACATCCGCGGCCGTGAGCCCCGCCGGAGGGAGGGCGCGCAGCACTCGGAGCACCTCCTCGGCCGGTACTTCGCACGGGCGGAGCAGCAGCCCCTC
Source organism: Diaminobutyricimonas aerilata (assembly GCF_002797715.1). Taxonomy (NCBI): domain Bacteria; kingdom Bacillati; phylum Actinomycetota; class Actinomycetes; order Micrococcales; family Microbacteriaceae; genus Diaminobutyricimonas; species Diaminobutyricimonas aerilata. Next base: position 478,016 of record NZ_PGFF01000001.1, read on the forward strand.
GTTCGTGTGCCACACGTTCGCGCTCAGATAGCCGGGGCCGCCGAGCTCGTCCGCCGTGACGGTCGTGCTGCGTCCGCCGACGTGCTCGACGCGGCTGACGCCCCATGGCGACCCGTCGATGCTCTGACGCGACCAGCCGTCGGGCACGCGGGCGAGCAGCTCGGCGAGCTCCGCGGAATCGACCTCGTCCGGCATGGCCACATCGTACGCAGGCGAGTCGCCGTCAGCCCGCGAGCGCCTCGACCGCGAGCTGCGCGAGCACCGCATCGTGCTGTTCCACGTGCGCCGTGATCGTGATGACGGCATCGCGGTCGGGATCGACGACCACGTACTGGCCGTACCGCCCGTCGAGCCGCCACGTCGAGTCCGGGCCGCCCCACACGGCGAACCCGTAGCGGGCGTACGGCTCGGGCTCCCCGGTCACCACCCAATCGCTGTGCATCCGGTCGACATAGTCGGATGCGATGAGCTGCCGCCCCTGCCACGCGCCGCGGTCGCGCAACACTCGGGCGATACGCGCGAGTTCCTCCGTGCGCATTTCGAGGCCGCTGCCGCCGACGATGTATCCGAGCGGGCAGCGGTGCCATTGCGGATTGTGGATGTCGAGCGGGTCGAACAACCTCGGCAGCAGCCAGTCCCGCACGTCCCCCGCGACGGCGGCGAGCATCCGCATGGCCACGTAGGTGCTGACGTCCGAGTACTGGAACATGCGGCCCGCTCCCCGTGACGGTCGACGCAGCATCTCCTGCGCCAGATCCGGCCAGGGCACCCGTTGATCGCCGAACCATTCGAAGTCGATGCCGCTCGTCATCGTGAGCAGGTGCTCGAGGGTGACCGTGTCGACGCCGGCCCCGAACTCGAGGTCGGGCAGCACCGCGGAGACGGGCGTATCCAGTCGCAGTAGCCCCTCGTCCACGGCGATGCCGGCCGCGAGAGCGCACACGCCCTTCGACACCGAGTACAGGTTGACCCGGTCGTCGCTGCGCCACCGGTGTTGCGCTCCATCGTCGCCGACGAGCACGTGCGCGCCGTACGCGCCCAGACCGCGCTCGTCGATCTCCCGCACCAGTCGCTCCAGCACCTGCGCCGCCGTCGTCATCGTCGAAGTCTTGCAGCCGGTTTCGGCTCGGTCACGTCGGGAGTGGGTCCGGATCCCCGCCGGGCCGGTCGACGCGAGGCGCCGACCTCCGGGCGCTCGGGCGAACGGTCGTCGGCACGACCGCGACCGGACACGGCAGGTGCAGCAGCAGGTCGTGGGTGAGCGAGCCGAGGAGCCACTCCGCGAAGAGTCCCGATCGGCGGCTGCCGACCACGGTCAGCGCCGCTCGGCGGGCCTGCTCGACCATCACCCGCACGGTGCCGCCCTCGATGGCCTCGCCCGTGACGGCGACGTCTGCGCGTTCCTGCAGATACCCGACGGCGGTCTCGACGACCCGCCGGTGCTCGGCGCGCGCACGATCCTCCTCCGGCGGAGGGACGGCGAGAGCCTCGGCCGGCGCCACGCGTGGCACGATCCACCACGCGTGCACGACGTGCACCGGTCGTCCGTCGATCCGCGCCGATCGGGCGGCGAAATCGAGCGGCGCGGTCGACACCTCCTCATCGCCGACGCCGACGAGGATCGGCCCGGGCGCGGGAGTCCACCGCGCCGGCACGACCACCACCGGGCAGGCCGCGAGGGTCGCCACCTTGCGGGGAACGCGCTCGAAGTGCGCCGGATGCTCGCGGTCGCCGCGTTTCGATCCGATGACCAGCAGATCCGCGTCGCGACTGGCCTCGACGAGACGCCGTGTCGCGTCACCGAGTTCGACCCGCGCCGTGATCCCGGCTGCGCTGAACATGCGGCGCGCCGCCTCCATGCCCTCCCTGGAGGCCTGCTCGGACGCCTCCAGATTGAGCACGGTCCAGTCGGTGTCGCCGGACAACGCCACCTCGGCCGCGGTCAGCAGTTCGATCGACGCTGCCTCCGCCCTGGCGCGGTCGACGGCCCAGGCGAGTGCGGCCCGGCTCGCCGGACCTCCGTCGTAGGCGACCGTGATGCGGCTCATGGGAACTCCTTCGTCGGAGCCGACCGTTACCGACAGGCTCCGACGCTCCCGCCCGCCGGGTCAGGGCCGGAAGTCCCGTCGAAACCTCTCGATCCGAGGTGCCGGGCTGGCGAGCCTTCACGGCGGGCGACCTCGCGAACGTCGCCCGCCTGCATCGCGGGCGACGCTCGCGTCATGAGTCAGGACACATGAACCGTCGCGTCGGGGTTGTTGAGCACCACGACCGGTGTGATCGGGGAGTGCCCTGCCGCTTCGATCCGCGAGCGGTCGAATCTCACCAGGGGATCCCCCCTCCTCACGCGCTGGCCGGCGGTGACGAGGGTCTCGAAGCCGTCACCCTTCATCTTCACCGTGTCGATGCCGATGTGGATGAGGAGTTCCGTTCCATCGTCGAGCAGCAGACCGATCGCGTGGCCGGTCGGGAAGCTGCTCTCGACCTTCCCGTCCGCCGGAGCCGTCACGACGTCTCCGGTCGGGTCGATGGCGATTCCGGGGCCCATGGTGCCGTCCGAGAACATCCTGTCCGGCACGTCGGACAACGGCAGCACCCGGCCCGCCACCGGCGCGGTGAGATGGACGGCGGCAGGTGCCCGCGTCGCGGTGGCCAGTCCGGTCGTCCCCGTGTCGGTCGCCGGCGCCGGGCGACCCCCGATGACGTCCTCCATCGCGTCTTTGACGAACTGCACGTTCAATCCGTAGACGACCTGCACGGAGTGTCCTCCCGGCTTGATCGTGCCGGCGGCGCCCGCCCGTTTCAGCGCAGCGTCGTCGACCTTCGACACGTCGGCGATCTCCATCCGGAGCCTCGTCGCGCAGTTATCGAGCTCGACGATGTTGTCCTTGCCGCCGAGGGCGTCGACGAAGCGCTCCGCCGTCGCGTGGAAGCCGCCCCTTGACGCGGCATCCGTCGTCTCATCCTCGAGGGCGACGTCGTCCTCGCGTCCCGGCGTCTTGAGGTCGAAGCGACGGATGATCCAGCGGAACACCACGAAGTAGATCGCGAACCAGACTGCTCCCATGACCAGGATGCCCCAGGGGTTCTGCGCGAGCGGGTTGACCCATCCGAGCACGAGGTCGATGAACCCGCCCGAGAACCCGAACCCCATGCGCACCGGCAGCAGCGCCGAGATGAAGAGCGAGATCCCCGTGAAGAGGGCGTGGACGAGGTACAGCCACGGCGCGAGGAACATGAACGCGAACTCGAGCGGCTCGGTGACGCCGACGAAGAACGACGAGATGGCACCAGAGAGCAGGATGCCGGCGGCGACCTTCCGCCGCGTCGTCTTCGCGGTCACGTACATCGCCAAGGCGGCGCCCGGTAGGCCGAACATCATGACCGGGAAGAATCCGGTCATGTACTGACCCGTCACCCCGAAGACGCCTTCACCGGCCGAGCCCTGAAGGAAATTGTTCAGATCGTTGATGCCGGCCACGTCGAACCAGAACACCGAGTTGAGGGCGTGGTGCAACCCGAGCGGGATGAGCAGACGGTTGAAGAAGCCGTACAACCCCGCGCCCACCGGCCCCAGGGTCACGATCCATTCGCCGAAGGCGACCAGGCCGCCGAAGAGGAAGGGCCAGACGAACATCATGGCGACGGCGAACACCAGCGAGACCCCCGCGGTGACGATCGCCACCGAGCGCTTGCCCGAGAAGAACGACAGCGCATCCGGCAGCTTGGTGTCCTTGAAGCGGTTGTAGCACCAGGCCCCGATGAGGCCGCAGACGATGCCGACGAAGACGTTCTGGACCCGACCGAATGCGGGATCGACGCTCTCGACATCGACGCCCGTGAGTGCGGCATTCGTGGCGGGGCTCAGCATCGTCGTCACGGTCAACCACGACACCAGTCCAGCGAGAGCGGAGGTGCCGTCGGACTTCTTGGCCATTCCGATCGCGACACCCACCGCGAACAGTAGAGCGAGATTGTCGAGTAGTGCGCCACCGGCAGCGCTGAGGAAGGCGGAGACGACGTTGTCGGCTCCACCGTTCGCGTTCTTGATCCAATACCCGATTCCCGAGAGGATCGCCGCAACGGGAAGGACCGCGACCGGCAACATCAGCGACCGGCCGAGCCTCTGGAAAAACTTCATCGTGTCTCCATATCCGGCTCCCGAACGGAGCCAGGCAAGAGAGTACGCCCTGGGGTGAGCGGCACGTCGACGTTCCACACCCAGTGCCCGCGAGCCGTGCGGCGAGGCGAGTGGACGGCAGCGCCCAGCCGCAGCGCGCACCCACGGAACGAGTCCGGCAGCACGCGATGAGTGATCGGAACAGGATTGTCGGGTCGGCATTCAGAGTGGTCGCCAGTGGGATGCGCGTAATGGTGGGGCTGCTGCCGGTGGTTTGAGGCGTTGGAGACGAACGAACTCGCCGGCATCAGCGAAGGGCTCCGCCACGTCGAATACGGCTACGACGGCCTCGGGCGGGCGCTGACCGAAACGGTCGACAACCTCCTCATCCTCGACGAGACCACCACCCAGCAATGGGACGGATACACCGTCATCAGCCGCGACAGCGACGAGTTCGGCGCCACAGAACTCGTCCGCGACGCCATCGGCGATGTCGCCATCCAAAACAGCGACGCGCTCCTCGGCGAGGACACCCGGTGGGGACTCACCGACCGGCAAGGCTCCACCATCGGTCAAACCCACGGGTCCAAGATCGGACAACTCACCCACTACTCCGACTGGGGTGTCCCCACCTTCGACACCCTCGGATGGAACTCCGAAACCGGCTACACCGGCGAGCTCTCCGACACCGCCACCGGGCTGGTCAACTTCTACGCCCGCTCCTACGACCCCGACTCCGCCACCTGGCTCACCGCCGACCCCTACCGCGGCGACCCGACCAACCCGCAAACCCTGCACCGATACAGCTACGTCGGCAACAACCCCACCACACTCACCGACCACCTCGGCTACATGCACCAAGCCAACGAGATGAGCAGTAGCAGGTATCAAAACTACGGCGGCGGCAACTACTCCTCCACCGGATACCCCTCCTACGCCACCCCGTACCTCGGCAAAGCGCAACCCCCGCGGGAGAAGGTCACCCCCGGCGGAAAGCCCACCCCCGGACCCGCCACCAAGGCGAAGGCGCCCCCGAAGCCAAAAGCAAAGAGCCCCTCGACAAATAAGAAGCACGGGACTGCACGCCACGGCAGCGACGGTCTTGGTGCCCTCCTGGCATCCACAATTGCGATACCCGGAGGAATCGGGGCGATTGAGGCACTGCTCGGCGCGATCGGCGCGGGATCGGTAGCAGCATTCCAAACGCTGATGGGCTGGATCGCTTCCGCCGGCGCTGCAGTTGCCGCCTCCATGGCGCCACTCGTTGCGACACTCGCGCTCGTGCTCAGCATGTCGGGCGACTCGACAAACGCGCGAGAGAATGCCGCGGGCGCCGCAGAGGCGGCGCAAGAAGGGGGCGCAACTTCTCCCGGTAACCCCAACGACGATTGCCCTCCGTTGAAGCAGTGCTACGGAGACAATGGGCCAGTCCCGTTCAGGAAAGACACCAACCACATGTTCCGTGACGATCGCGGGCACATCGTCGATTCGCCCGCCTTCCGCCAGCAGGTGCAGGACACGGTGAAGTCGAACAACTATGCATTCAACAAGGACGTCGGCACGGGGTGGGTAGACACATACTTGCGCATGGTCGACGGAAAACAGATCTGGGTTCAGGTCTTCCGGCCGAAGAACGGCGGAGCGCCCCAGATCAACAACGCAGGTATAAACACTGGTGAGTACATCATTCCCTTCCCATGAAAGGCATCGCGTTGAGGCGACGAGAAGATGGCGGACGCACCGATGGCCGGTGATGGCGAGACCGAGGCGCTTCTATACACGGAGGATGAGCTTCGGCGTGCGGTGCTGGCGTTTGCCGAGGAATGGCGATCGCACTTTTGGGGCGAGGGCGCCGATGAGGCCGCGCGTGCAGCATTTATCGGCGACTTGCAGGCGTTCGGGAACGGCACGCTCGATCCCGCGGCGTTCACCTATTTGGTCCGGTCGCTGTGGGCTGCACGTGGGGTCGAGACACTAGGTGATACCGGAAGGAACAGCCGCGACGAACCTAGTTTGCTCGTTCGGCTGCCTGACGGATTGATAAGTGCGCCGAAGCTGAGGGAGGGAGCCGACAGCAACTGGGCGGGGCAACCGAAGCCGCCAGTGGTAGGCCCGGGCACGCCGAGTATCACGGAGATGGGTGCGCTCCACTTCCTGCGTGACTTCTTGGATCGGTGGCTGAGCAGAGGCGCAACCCTCGATTCGCTGATCGCCGACCTTCGCTCCCCAGAGGTACTTGCCCGAGACCGTGACTGGCGCGACGCGCTTCGAGCGCTTGAGCCCTGAGTGTTCAAGCGAGTGCTACAAGACGGGACCGCGGGCACTCCTTGGCAATACGCGGTGCTGCGCGTGACGACCCGGAAGTGGGCGACGTTACTTATGCAGACTTCGTCGGGGTCTGGATTTCGCCACGGGGAGTCGGCGGAAAATGTTCCTGGGTTGTCCGAGCATGGCACCGCACCTTGGCGTCTTCGCGTCATGACTGCTCCTCTTCTCTTGATCACACGGCGTTGCACCGATGACGCCGAGGGAATAGCAAGGCCGTCGCGTCTGCATTCAGCGGCTATCTCTCGATGAAGAGTTCGCACTGTGATTCGCTGGCGCGCGATGTACCTGCGCGTGATGAGGTCGTCGGTGATGCGCTCGACGTCCTGAGCGAGGCGGCCGCGACCTCGACCGCCGTTCGACCTGGCGGGCAACATGTCGGTCGCGCGATCACCGCCGCTCCGATAGCGCGCAAGGAGACGGTAGACGGTGCGCGCGCTAACGCCGAGGTCACGACCAGCCTCCGCCGCCACAAACGCAGGCACCTCCGGCATGGCTGCCAGATCTCGTATCCGAGCATGGCGCGCGACCGCCACAGCCCACGAAGCTTGAGGAACCAAACTCGGGCTCTGGCTCGCGACGATCTCTTCAATCATGTGCCGCTCCTGCCGGTGTGCCCGCGACGCTACGCCCGGCGATCAAGGCGGGGAAGAGCGCCGGCCGACCAATCTCTTCGAGTTGAAGCTCGTTCGAACGCGAGTCACCAAACTCGTACGTGTTGTTCGGGGTCTTCCTCGCTGGCGAGCCGCTGGTGACAACGCCTCTGACACGTTGACAACGGCTTTGATGCGTACTGACAGTGACTTTGACTACCGACACGAGTGTCGGTGGTTACGCGTAGCGTGAGAAAAACGCGACACGCCGAAAACACAACATGTAGTGGAATGACACGACTGTCATTCCGGTTATATAGTGAGAACCCACGCCGCACGCATCCGCGTGACGAGCACCCAGACACGTCAGGAGGTCCGCCATGGACAACGACAACGACACCGTTGGCGGCTACGCAGTTCCCGTCGACCCGATGGACATGCTGCAGTGCGACAGCTGCCAGTAGGCAGCACGCCGACTACGCTTCGGAACCCCGGATCACCATGCTGAGTGATCCGGGGTTTCGTGCATCCGTGGACACGTATCTCGACGGCCTCGCCTCCGACGCCGACGTGCTCGATCGGGTGGCGCGCTGGCTCGGGCCGGTCGACGTGCGCACCGACCGCTCGCAACCGCACGGCGAGGCTCGGGTGCTCGAACTCGCCCCCCTCGACGGTCGCTGCGCGATCGCGAAGTGGCATCGCGCCGACCGCAACTACGACCGCGAGGTGCTCGCGTACGAGCGCAACGTGCCCTCGCTCGGCTCCGACGCGCCGCAGCTCATCGCCCACGACGACACCCTGCGCCTCGTGCTCGTCACCCGCGCACCGGGCGACGTGGTCGCCGGCACCGATGCCGCCCACGATCCGGACGTGCATCGGCAGGCCGGCGCCCTCATCCGGCGCCTGCACGAATCCGACCGCACGGTGCGCAACAGCGACTACGGCGCCGTGCTCGTGCGCAAGTTCGACCGCTGGTCGGATCGGGCGGCGCAGCTCATCGAGCCCGACGACCTCGCCGCCGCGGAGCGCATCGTGCTCGGCGCGCTCGACCTGCCCGAGCTCGAGCACGTGCCCGCCCACCGCGACAACAGTCCGCGCAACTGGGTGATCGACGAGGGCGGGCGGGTGCGGCTCATCGACTTCGCGGCCCTCGAGTACGAACCGTGGTGCATCGACCTGTTCCGCATGTCGCAACGCGAATGGCTCGACGCCCCGCACCTGCGCGAGGCGTTCCTCGACGGCTACGGCCGCCAGCCCGACGAGCTCGACGAGCGAATGCTGCGCAGCTTCCACGCCCTCGGCGCAGTGACGACGATCGCCTGGGCGACCGAGCACGGCGACGCAGCGTTCGCGCAGGAGGGGCGCGAGATGCTCGAGCGCGTGCTGGGCCGCACCCTCTACTGAGGCGCCGCCGTAGAATCGGGGGATGCCCGTCAACCCCGACCTCAAGGGGCGCACCTTCCCCTCAGCGCCGCCGTACCTGGTGGGCCGCGAGAAGGTGCGCGAGTTCGCCCGCGCCGTGTTCGCCACGAACCCGATCAGTCTCGACGTCGACGCCGCCCGCGCCGCCGGACATGCGGATGTGGTCGCCCCGCCGACCTTCGCCGTCGTCGTGCAGGAGCACACCCTCGCCCAGCTGCTGAACGAACCGGATGCGGGCATCGACTTCTCGCGGGTCGTGCACGGCGACCAGCGCTTCAGCTTCAGCCGCCCCATCGTGGCGGGCGACGAGCTCACCGCGACCCTCACCGTCACGAGCGTCAAGTCGCTCGGCGCGCACAGCATGGTGACCGCGGAGTCCACGATCGTCGGGGCGGACGGCGAGCACGTCGTCACCGCCACCTCCACCCTCGTCGTGCGGGGTGACGAGTGAACGCCCCCGAGGTCGGCGCGGTCGTCGCCGAGCGCACCATCGAGCTCTCGCGCGACTCCCTCGTGCGGTATGCCGGCGCATCCGGCGACTTCAACCCCATCCACTATCGCGATGACGTCGCCGCGAGCGTCGGTCTGCCCGGCGTGCTCGCGCACGGCATGCTCACGATGGGCCTCGCGGTGCAGCCGGTCGTCGACTGGATCGGCGACCCGGCGCGCATCGTCGACTACCAGGTGCGGTTCACCCGCCCGGTCGTCGTCGACCCGCGGACCGGCGCGACCGTCACCGTCACCGCGAAGGTCGGCGCGGTCGACGACGACATCGCCCGCATCGACCTCACCGTGACCTTCGGCGGCGACACCGTGCTCGGCAAGGCCCAGGCGCGGGTGCGCCTGGCCTGATGCGGTTCTCCGAACTCACCACGCTGCGGGTCGGCGGTGACGCGGCCGAGGTGATCGAGGTCACGGATGCCGCGGATCTGGTCCAGCGCGCGCGCGAGCTGTGGGGCCGCGGCGACGAGGTGCTCGTGCTCGGCGGCGGCTCGAACCTGCTCGTCGGCGACGACGGATTCGACGGAACCGTGCTGCGCGTCGCCACCCGCGGCATCCGCGAGATCGACGGGGCGGCGCCCGGTCGCGTCCGCCTGCGCGTGGAGGCCGGCGAATCGTGGGACGGCTTCGTACGGCACACCGTCGAACGCGGACTCGGCGGGGTCGAGGCGCTCAGCGGCATCCCCGGATCGGTCGGGGCGTCGCCGGTGCAGAACATCGGCGCCTACGGGCAGGAGGTCGCGGCGACGCTCGTCGCGATCGAGTTCCTCGACTACCTCACGGGCGAGCAGAGCCGGATGCCCGCCGCCGAGCTCGACCTCGGATACCGCACGTCCGTGCTCAAGCGCGGGCGGCAGGGCATCGTGCTCGCCGTCGAGTTCGATCTCGAGCGGGACGCCGACGGTGCGGTCGGCTATCCGCAGCTCGCCCGTGCGCTCGGGGTGGAGGTCGGCGACCGCGTGCCTCTCGCGACCGTGCGCGACACCGTGCTCGCACTGCGTCGCTCGAAGGGGATGGTGCTCGACGACGCCGACCCCGACACGTGGAGCGCCGGGTCGTTCTTCACCAACCCGATCGTGCGCGAGAACTTCGCGCGCGGCCTGCCCGCCGACGCGCCGCGCTGGCCGATCGGACCCGAGCAGCCGGATGTCGCGGTGCCGCTCGGCGAGCAGCCTGCCGCGCCCGCGCCACCGGTCGAGGGCTCCGTCAAGCTCAGCGCCGCCTGGCTCATCGAGCACGCCGGCGTCTCCCGCGGCTTTCGGCTGCCCGGCTCGCGCGCCGCGATCTCGAGCAAGCACACCCTCGCCCTCACCAACACCGGCGGGGCGACCGCCGAGGAGATCGCCGCGCTCGCCCGATACGTACGGATGCGGGTGCTGTCGGAGTTCGGTGTGCTGCTGCACCCCGAACCCGTCGTCATCGGCCTCGACCTCTAGCCGGCGCGCGTCAGAGCAGGCGCAGCTCCATCGCCTTCGTCACCGCGCGGGTGCGGTCGCTCACCTCGAGCTTCTCGAACACGTGCAAAAGGTGGGTCTTCACCGTCGCCTCGGCGACCACGAGGGTGCGGGCGATCTGCGGGTTGCTGAGTCCCTGCGCCACGAGCCGCAGCACGTCGAGTTCGCGCGGACTCAGCGTCGGGGTGGGTGTGCGCATCCGGGCCACCAATGCGGTCGCGACGCTCGGCGCGAGTGCCACCTCGCCCCGCAGCACCGCACGGATGCCGGCGACGATCTCCTCCGGCGGGGCGGCCTTCAGCAGGTAGCCGCTCGCGCCGGCCTCGATCGCGTCGAGGATCGAGTCATCGGACTCGTAGGTGGTGAGCACGACGACCTTCACGTCCGGCGCCTTGGCGAGGATGCGCGCCGTCGCCTGATCGCCGGTGAGCTGCGGCATCCGCAGATCCATGAGCACCACATCCGGCCGCTCGGCCAGCGCGAGCCGCACCACCTCCGCGCCGTCGGCCGCTTCGCCGACCACGGTGAAACCCGGCGTGGATGCGAGCAGAGCGACGATGCCGCCGCGGACGATCGGGTGGTCGTCGGCGACGAGTACCCGCACGGTGTCGTGGGCGGTCATGTCGTCTCCACCGGGATCGTGGCGAGCAGCTCGGTGCCGTGCTCGTCGCTCGAGATGTGCAGCGTTCCGTTCGCGAGGGCGAGCCGCTCGCGCAGCCCGTCGAGCCCGAAACCGGTGCGCGGCGCCGCGGGGTCGAAGCCGCGCCCGTCGTCCCGGACGCGCACCGTCACCGCATCCGGCTGCCGGGCGAGCGTCACCTCGACGCTCGTCGCGCCGGAGTGCTTCCTCACGTTCGCGAGTCCCTCCTGTACGCAGCGCAGCAGCACGATCTCCACGTCGCGCGGCACCGGGGCGTCGAGGTCCGCCTCGAGCCGCACGGTGATGCCCGATTCGCGGTGCATCCGCTCCGTCACGCGGGTGAGCGCGGCGGCGAGACCCGAGCGGAGGTCGACGTGCGCGCCCGCCGCGACGAGCGTGCGCGTCTCGACGAGGGCCTCACGGGCGCCGGACTCGAGCTGCTCCATCCGGGCCTCCACCGCATCCGCGTCGCGTTCGGCGAGCGACCGTCGGGCCTGCTGCGCGAGCATCACGAGTCCGGTGAGACTCTGCGCGATGGTGTCGTGCAGCTCGCGGGCGAGTCGCTCCCGTTCCGCGGTGATGCCGGCGTCGCGATGCAGGGCGGCGAGTTCCTCCTGCGCGGCCTGAAGTTCGTCGAGGAGGGCCTGCCGCAGCTCCACCTGCCGGTAGGTGGCGGCGATCCAGCTGCCGATGACGAGGCTGCCGCCGACGGAGAGCCCGACGTTGAGCGCGATCTGCGCGAGGGCGTCGGGCGACGAGCCGAGGGAGACGAACAGCCCGAACGTGACGGCCGCGCCGACACCCAGGTTGGCGACGATCGCCGACCGGATGCCGGCGGCCAGGATCCACACGAACGGATAGGAGAGGCACTGCAGCACCGACAAGACGGGCAGGGCGGAGACCGCGAGCCCCGTCGTGACGATGAGCAGGGCGGTGTAGGCGAGGGCCGGGGCATTCCCATCCGATCCCGTGCGCCCGAACGCCACCCAGCCGATCGGAACGGCGGCCACCGCCACCACTGCGGTGACGGCCCGCCAGCCGTCGAGGCCGGCGGTGGCGACGAGCGCCGCGCACACCACGGTCATGATCACGACCGTGAGGTGCATGGCGCGGCGCTCGTTCACTCAGCCATCCTTGCGGATCCAGCGGAAGGTCAGGCGGGCGAGGACGAGTCCCACCACGAGCCAGATCGCGATCGCGATCGCCATGCCTCCCAGGTTCCAGTCGCCGCCCTGCTCGAGCACGTCGAAGCCGTCGGGCAGGAACACGTAGCGCATGCCCTGCGCGAGCCACTTGAGCGGGAAGGCGCTCGCGACGTTCTGCAGCCACTCGGGCAGCCCGCTGAACTGCAGGTACACGCCGGAGATGAACTGCAGCACGAGCACGATGGGGATGATCACGGCCGTAGCGCTCTTGCCGGTGCGCGGCACAGCGGAGAGACCGATGCCGAGGATCGCGCACGTGATCACGCCGAAGAGGAACACCCACGCGAACGTGGTCCACCGCTGCGGGTCATCCGGCAGCTCGACTCCGAAGACGAGTGCGGCCACCGCGATGATGAGCGCGGCCTGCAGCAGGCCGGTCACGACGACCTGGCCGATCTTGCCGATGAAGTAGCTCGTCACCGGCAGCGGGGTGCCGGCGAGGCGCTTGAGCGTTCCGTCGCTGCGTTCCACCGCGATGTCGATCGACATGTTCTGCAGTCCGCTGATGAGCACCCCGGCGGCGAGCATCGCGGGCAGGTAGTACTCCGCCGCGGTGATCGCGTTGCCGGCGTCGTCGCGGCCGAACTCCTGCTCGCCGAACGCGACCGAGAAGATCGTGAGCATGAGCACGGGGAAGAGGAAGGTGAAGAACACCGAGTCGCTCTGCCGGAAGTACGCCAGCACTTCGTAGCGGATGCGGCTCGCGCCGATGCGCAAGGTGCGTCCGGCGGGCAGTGCGGGGGAGGCGGTGAGGGCGGTCATCGGTCTGCTCCGATCGGGTGGATGTCGGTCACGGGGTCGCCGGCGCCGGCGGGTGGGGTCGTGGCGCTCGCCGCGGCGGTTGCTGTCGCCGCGGCGTCGGCGACAAGCTGGAGGTAGATGTCCTCGAGGCTCGGACGCAGGATCTCGACGCCGTCGGGCTCCACGCCGTCGGCAGCGGCGACCAGGCGGGCGACGTGCGTCGCGGGTTCGGGGGTGCGCACCTCGCGCACCTCGCCGCCCTCACGCCACCTCACGATCGGAACCCGCGCATCCGCACCGCCGATCGCATCCACCGCCCCCTGCTCGACGATGCGTCCGGCGGCGATGACGCCCACCCGGTGCGCGAGCTGCGCAGCCTCGTCGAGGTAGTGGGTGGTGAGCAGGATGCTCGTGCCGTCGGCCTGCAGGGAACGGATGAGCTGCCAGAAGGAGCGGCGGGCCTCCGGGTCGAACCCGGTGGTGGGTTCGTCGAGGAACAGCAGCTCGGGACGGCCGACGATGCCGAGCGCCACGTCCACACGGCGCCGCTGCCCGCCGGAGAGCTTGCGGATCATCGTGCCCGCCTTCGCCTCGAGCCCGACCGCCGCGATGAGCTCGTCGACGTCGCGCGGATGCGGGTAGAACCCGGCGAAGTGCTTGAGCTGTTCGCGCACGGTCGCGTTGCCCGATTCGCCCGTGCTCTGCAGCACGATGCCGAGCCGCGCCTTCCACGGCAGTCCGCCGCGTTGCGGGTCGGTTCCGAGCACGTTCACCTCACCCGAGGTGCGATCGCGGTACCCCTCGAGGATCTCGATCGTCGTCGACTTGCCGGCCCCGTTCGGGCCGAGCAGCGCGTAGGTCTCGCCGCGGGCGATCTCGAAGCTCACGTCCTCGACGGCCGTGAACGGCCCGTAGGTCTTACGCAGTCCGCGGACGGACACCACTTGTTCGGTCATGCCCCCATGCTCCTCGCCAGGGGCGCTCGGCGGCAGCCGTGATCCGGATGGATTACGCATCCACCGATCGGTGGATGCGGTGGCTACCTCCCGCGCGCGCTGCCGTGCGCGCTGCCCGCGAACGTTATGTCCACTGGCGCCAATGGCCCCTCATCAACCGCGCAGACGGGGCTTTCGGCGCCCCTCGCGGCCGAGCATCCGTTCGATCCGTGCCACGAGCTCTTGAGACCGTCGCACGTCGTCGGCGTTGAGCATCACGACGCGCCATCCGAAGGACTCGAGGCGGGAGGCACGCGTCATGTCCCGGCGCCACTGCGCGGCATCCCTGTGGTAGTCGCCCTGATACTCCACAACCAGCCGCTCCGTCGGGAACACCAGGTCTCCGCGGTACACCGCTCCGTCGGGGAGCGCGATCGTGCGGTTCACCTCGAAGCCCTGGACGCCGCTGGCGGCCAGCACCGCACGGAGGCGCGACTCCATCGGGCTCTCGGCCGAAGGATCGAGCAGGCCGAGGGCCGTCTTCGCCGCGACGGACCCTCGGCCGGTCCGGGCGAGCTCTTCGCGCAGCTGCTCGACCGTTGCGAGCCGGCGACGGATGATGTCGTCTCCCACCGCGACGAGATCCGGCACGTCGAGCACCGAGGCGAGATCGCGCCAGGTGCGGGACGGGCCGGTGACGGGCATCCCGTGCACGAGGATGACGTCGCCGGCGGCGACCGTCAGCCGGTGCCCCACGACACCGCGGGCCTGAGGTGCGCGCCGCGGCGCAGGCACGCCGACGTGCAGACCGACGCCCTCGAGCGCGAGAGGCAGAGGCACGCTCTGAAGCGCTGCCGCGGTGACCGAACAGAAGAAGGCGCCGTTCACGAGGCGGGTCGAGTACGCAGCGCAGCGTTCGAGCACAGACGTCGGTGCGGCAGCGACCCTCACGCCGTGGAACGGCCTGTGCAGGTCGCGGCCCTGCAGGCGCCGTCGACCGACGCCGAGCGCCTCGGCGTCGCGGGTGCTGAAGCCGTCACGCGGCAGCTGGGGCGGGAGCGGTGTCGGCCGACGCATCCCGGCACGGTGCCATGCCCCGCGGGGCGACGCGCCGCTCCATCCACCGGCGCTCACGACAGGCGCCAAAAGCCCCTCAAACACGCGTCATTCGGGGCGTGTGCCGCCACTGGACATAACGTGCGCAACGCGGATGTGGAACCGCACGTGCGCGCGCAGGCTGGGAAGGGGAAGGGAAGCGGTCAGCCGAAGAGGCGCTGCAGCCTCTGCACGCCCTCGAGCAGGGCGTCGTCGCCGAGGGCGTACGACAGGCGCAGGTAGCCGCTCGGTCCGAAGGCCTCGCCCGGCACGGTCGCCACCTCGGCCTGCTCGAGGATGAGGTCGGCGAGTTCCAGCGAAGTCGTCGGGGTCACGCCGCCCCACTCGCGGTCGAGCAGGCCGGCCACGTCGGGGTAGACGTAGAACGCGCCCTCCGGAGTCGGAGCCACGACGCCGGGGATCTTGTTGAGTTCCTCGACGATCGTGCGGCGACGTCGGTCGAAGGCCTGGCGCATCCGCTCGACCTCGTCCTGCGGGCCGGTGAGGGCGGCGATCGCGGCGTGCTGCGACACGTTCGACACGTTCGAGCTGAGGTGCGACTGCAGGTTCGCCGCCGCGGTGATCGCGGCCTTCGGCCCGACCATCCAGCCGAGACGCCACCCGGTCATGGCGTACGACTTGGCAACGCCGTTCACGAGGATGGTGCGGTCGGCGAGGGCTGGCACCGCCTCCACGATCGAGACGGCCTTGACGCCGTCGTAGGTGAGGTTCTGGTAGATCTCGTCGGTGATGACCCAGAGGTCGTGCTCGAGCGCCCACTCGCCGATCGCGCGGGTCTGCTCGGGGGAGTAGACGGCGCCGGTCGGGTTGGACGGCGAGACGAACAGCAGCACCTTCGTGCGCTCGGTGCGGGCGGCCTCGAGCTGCTCGACCGTGACGAGGTAGCCCTGGTCGGAACCGGCGAACACCTCGACGGGCACACCGCCGGCGAGCTTCACGACCTCGGGGTAGGTGGTCCAGTACGGGGCGGGCAGCAGCGCCTCGTCGCCGTCGTCGAGCACCGTCGCGAACGCCTGGAACACCGCCTGCTTGCCCCCGTTGGTCACGATCACCTGCGACGCCGGCACCTCGAGTCCGCTGTCGCGCAGCGTCTTCTCGGCGATCGCCTCGCGCAGCTCCGGCAGTCCGGCGGCGGGCGTGTAGCGGTGGTTCTTCGGGTCGTGGGTCGCCGCGGCGGCGGCCTCGACGATGTGCTCCGGCGTGGGGAAGTCGGGCTCGCCCGCGGCGTAGCTGATCACCGGCCGGCCCTCGGCCTTGAGCGCCTTCGCCTTCGCATCCACTTTGAGCGTGGCGGACTCGCTGATGGCGGCGATGCGGCGGGAGATCTCAGGGGCGGGGCTCACGCCGTCCAGCCTACCGAGCGCGTGTCCACGGGGCACGAGCGTCGTCGGGCCGATGCCGCACGTGCCGCGGGCGTAAGGATGTGCGCAGCGAGCGCGGAATCTGGCGGCGGCGCGCCGTATGGAAGGTGCCGGATGCGGAGTGTCGATCATGAGATCCGCTCTCGCTGCCGTGACGCCCGGTAGTGGAGGGCAACAGCGACGAGGCACCGACACAGAGGCACCGACCCAGCGGCACCGACCCAGAGGCACCCGGCGGGACCCCGGTGAACCCCGAAGGGGCGGTCGGAACCGGCACGGGTCCGGCTCCGACCGCCTGTCCGCCGACGTCGCGGGAGGGCGACCCGCGAATCCCCCGCCGGCGGCTCTCCGAGACGGCAAGCACCCGCTGCTGCCGTCTCGGGCACGCGGCGGAGCGCGAAGAATGCGCCGCCGCGTTGACCTATTGAGTTCTCACCCGGGGAAGACCGGAGGCCCGGCGGCCTATGACGCGATCGGCACGAGTTTCTTCTCACGGATCGATGGCCTAGACTGATGCGAGGTGGTTGAAATCCGCCAAACTTCGCCGTGCCCGGAATCCCGGTGCGATCCCGAACGTTCGAGTCCGGCGGAGTGGTGCGGCTCACCCGTCTAGGGCGGTGGCTCAATTGGTAGAGCAGCGGTCTCCAAAACCGCAGGTTGCAGGTTCGAGTCCTGTCCGCCCTGCAAGTCGTTCCGAGCGGAACGGCGATGGTCGAAAGGTGTCTAGTGGCGAGAAAAGTAGTCGACGAGCCCAGTGAGGATGTCGTCGCCACCGCGAAGCAGGAGCGTGCCGAGCGGCGCAATCCCTTCGCGCGCATCGCCCTGTTCATCCGCCAGGTCATCGGCGAGCTGAAGAAGGTCGTCACCCCGACGCGTCGCGAGCTGATCACCTACACCGGTGTCGTGCTCGTCTTCGTGCTCATCATGATGGCGCTGGTCTCCGGCCTGGACTACCTGTTCGGGTTCCTGGTCTCCATCGTCTTCGGTGACGGGACCTTCGCGCCGTAACGACCGGCGCCCGGCGCCGTGGAGCGCCCGACCGAACGTGATCGACAACGAAATGAGTAACAGTGTCTGACCAAGAGCGCCGCGACATCGACCTCGCGACGGCCGCCGAGCAGTCCTCGGAGGTCGACGAGATCCAGGAGGGCAACACCCTCGAGGCCGACATCCAGTCCGTCGACGCGGCCGAGCACAGCGCGCTGCACGTCGTGGACGAGGACGAGGAGACCGAGGACGACACCTCCGACGTCGACGAGCTCATCGACGCGCTGAGCGCGGCGAGCGACCCCGAGGCCGACGCCATCGTGGACGACGCCCTCGACATCGACTCGCCCGACGAGGCCCTCACGGCCGACGTCGCCACCGACGACGAGGCCGAAGAGGATGCGCCGGTCGACCCCTACGAGGCGTTCCGCGCCGAGCTGCGTGCGAAGCCGGGCAAGTGGTACGTCATCCACTCCTACGCGGGCTTCGAGAAGCGCGTGAAGCAGAACATCGAGTCGCGCCGCGGCTCCATGGGCATGGAGGACTACGTCTTCGAGGTCCAGGTGCCGATGGAGGACGTCGTCGAGATCAAGAACGGCCAGCGCAAGCTCGTCAACCGCGTGCGCATCCCCGGCTACGTGCTCGTGCGCATGGACCTCAACGAGGACAGCTGGTCGGTCGTGCGTCACACCCCGGGCGTCACCGGCTTCGTGGGCAACTCGCACAACCCGACGCCGCTGCGTTTCGAGGAGGCTTTCAACATGCTGAAGAGCCTCGTGCAGGTCACGGAGGCCCCGAGCAAGGCCGCCGGCGGCGCGAAGGGCTCGGCCACCCAGGCCCGCGTCATCCCCGCCGAGGTCGACTTCGAGATCGGCGAGACCATCACGATCAAGGAGGGCTCGTTCGCGGGTCTTCCCGGCACGATCAGCGAGATCAAGCCGGAGAGCGGCAAGCTCACCGTGCTGGTCTCGCTCTTCGAGCGCGAGACCCCGGTCGAGCTCAGCTTCGACCAGGTGACCAAGCTCTGACCACAGTCTGACGGGGCTCCGCCCCCGCCGGCGTCGGATCCCGGTCCGACGCGCACCGCCCCCCGGAACGGCCGGGGGCGCGGGAGAGCGACCGCCAGGTCGCTCGCTACCGAACAAAGGAAAAACCAATGGCACCCAAGAAGAAGGTCACGGGGCTCATCAAGCTCCAGATCAACGCCGGCGCCGCGAACCCCGCGCCGCCCATCGGGCCCGCGCTGGGTCAGCACGGCGTCAACATCATGGAGTTCTGCAAGGCGTACAACGCGGCGACCGAGTCGCAGCGCGGCAACGTCATCCCGGTCGAGATCACCGTGTACGAGGACCGCTCGTTCACGTTCATCCTGAAGACCCCGCCGGCCGCCGAGCTCATCAAGAAGGCCGCCGGAGTCGCCAAGGGCTCCGCGACGCCGCACACCGCCAAGGTGGGTGTGCTGTCCAAGGAGTCGCTCCGTCAGATCGCCGAGCAGAAGCAGGCCGACCTGAACGCGAACGACATCGAGGCCGCCGAGAAGATCATCGCCGGCACCGCGCGCAGCATGGGCATCACCGTCGGCTGACGCCGGCCCCACATCCACACATCGACGACGACGGGACAACCCCGTCGGCACCGGATGCGGGCGTGCCGCCCGATGACCGGTGCGAGTGGGAGAGCCAGCCAGGCTCACATCACCACGACCTCACACAGGAGAAGACTCATGGCACAGAAGTCCAAGGCCTACCGGGCCGCAGCCGAGAAGATCGAACCGGGCCGGTTCTACAGCACCACCGAGGCGGTCGACCTCGCCCGCGAGACCGGGTCGAAGAAGTTCGACTCGACCGTCGAGGTCGCGCTCAAGCTCGGCGTCGACCCGCGTAAGGCCGACCAGATGGTGCGCGGCACCGTCATCCTGCCCCACGGCACCGGCAAGACCGCCCGCGTGATCGTGTTCGCGACCGGCGCGGCGGCCGAGGCCGCCATCGCCGCGGGTGCGGACGAGGTCGGCGGCGCCGAGCTCATCGAGAAGGTCGCCGGCGGGTACACCTCGTTCGACGCGGCCGTGTCGACGCCCGAGCTCATGGGCCAGGTCGGTCGACTGGGTAAGGTGCTCGGCCCCCGCGGCCTCATGCCGAACCCCAAGACCGGCACCGTGACCCCGGACGTCGCGAAGGCCGTGAACGACATCAAGGGCGGAAAGATCGAGTTCCGCGTCGACAAGCACGCCAACGTGCACTTCGTCGTCGGCAAGACCGGGTTCTCGCCCGAGCAGCTCAACGAGAACCTCAAGACCGCGCTCGACGAGATCCAGCGCGTGAAGCCCTCGAGCTCGAAGGGCCGCTACATCCAGAAGGGTGCGGTGTCGACCACGTTCGGCCCCGGCATCCCGCTGGACGTCAACGCGCTCTAAGCAGTCCCCGCACGAAGGCCCGCTGTTCCCGCAGCGGGCCTTCGTCGTCTCCGGAGGTTCCCATGATCGACATCCGCGCCGCAGTGGCGGGGGATGCCCGCGCGCTCGCCGCCGTCGCCGCCGCGACCTTCCCGCTCGCGTGCCCGCCCGGCACATCGGACGAGGCGATCGCCGCGTTCATCGCCGAGCATCTCAGCGAGCAGCGCTTCGAGGAGTACCTCGCGGACCCGCAGCGCGACCTGCTCATTGCGGAACTCGACGGCGCGCCGGCCGGCTACACGATGCTCGTCGCGGGCGATCCGACGGATGCGCATGTCGCCGCCGCCGTGACGGTGCGCCCCACGGTGGAACTGAGCAAGTGCTACGTGCTCGCCGACCACCACGGGCAAGGCGTCGCCGGCGAGCTCATCGAACGCAGCATCGAGGCTGCGGTCGCCCGCGGTGCCCGCAGCATCTGGCTCGGCGTCAACCAGCACAACGCACGGGCGAACGCGTTCTACGGCAAGCACGGGTTCGAGGTCGCCGGCACCAAACACTTCATGGTCGGCGACGAACGCCACGACGACTTCGTGCGGGTGCGGCCGCTCGACTGAGGGTCAGCCGTCGCTGACTTTGAGCACGATCTTGCCCCGCGTGTGCCCCTGCTCGATCGCCGTGTGCGCCGCCGCCGCGTCGGCGAGGTCGAAGACCCGGTCCACGTAGACGCGCACGTCGCCCGATTGCAGCAGGCGCGAGATCACGGCGAGCGTCGCGCCGTCGGGCGCGACCTTGTACGTCGTGCCGCGCAGACCCGCCTCGGCGACCTCGGTGGCGAAGCCCGGCCAGCTGCCGGTCGGCGCGTTCACGATGAGGCCTCCCGGGCGCAGTGTGCGCAGCGACCGGCGGCCGGTCTCGTCGTGCACGTTGCCGACGAGGTCGATCACGACATCCAGGTCGCCCACCTCGTCTTCGAAGCGGGTGGCCGTGTAGTCGATCGTCCGGTTCGCGCCGAGCTCCCGCAGCCACGCGACCTTGGCGGTCGAGCCGGTCGCGATGACGTGCGCCCCGAAGTACCGGGCGAACTGCACCGCGAAGTGGCCGACACCTCCGGAGGCGGCGTGGATGAGCATCCGCTGCCCCTCGTGCGCCTTCGCGACCTCGACGACCATGCCCCACGCGGTGAGCGCCGCGAGCGGCACGGCCGCCGCCTCGACGTGGCTCAGCGTGGTGGGCTTGCGGGTCAGGCTGAGGCTCGACACCGCGACGTACTCGGCATAGGTGCCACCGACGCGGGGGACCGTCGTCATGCCGTACACCTCGGTGCCGGGTTGGTACGGATGCGCTTCGTACGGCGCCTCGACGACGATGCCGCTGAAGTCGTTGCCGAGCACGGCGGGGAAGTGGTCGATCGCGGCGGAGACCCCTCGTCCGGCGCGCGTCTTGGCGTCGATCGGGTTCACCCCGGCCGCCACCACCTTCACGAGGAATTCGGCGTTCACCCGCACCGGCGACGCGACGTCGGCGACCGAGAGCACCTCCGGTCCTCCGAGCTGGTCCATCACGACTGCGCGCATGGCTCCCTTTCCGTCGTTGGCGTCACCACCATCCAACATCGCGAATGATTCGACCGTGTTTCGGTCGTGTCAAGCCCCGGGCAACACTGGCGTTCGCACCGCTCCAGGCCCCAGGATGTGGTCTGTGATGCTGGTGTCGACGGGTGGGCGGATGCGCCCGGTCGCCGATGAGGCGGTCGCCTGGTTCGGCTCGCTGCTCGTGGCGGTCGCGCTCACCATCATCTGGGTGGGCCGGCTCGGGGTCTCCCGCGACCTCTACGTGAGCGAGCTCGGCGCCGACGGCGAACCGACCGAGGCGTGGTTCGAGGCCGCGCTGCTGCTGCTCGTCGCGGGCGGCAGCGCCGTCGCCTGGACGGCCCGTCGCGTGCGCGCCACGGTGCCGCTGCTCGCCCTGTGGACCCCGGCGGTGTCGCTGTGGGTCGGGTGCGGCTTCTTCCTGCTCGCGTCGCAGGTGAACTGCACGAGCGGATGCCCGCTGCCGGTCGGCGACACCTTCACCTGGCGCGACTTCGTGCACACCGTCGCGGCGGTGCTCGCCTTCGCCGCCGGGTGCGTGGCCATGCTGCAGGTGTCGTTCAGCGCGGTGCGGCGCCCCATGGTGCTCTTCTCCCGGGCGAGCGGACTCGCGGTCGCGGCGATCGCCGGTGTCGGGGGGCTGCTGTCGCTCGCGGAGTGGCAGACCGGTTTCGGCAGCCGGCTCGAACTCGCGGCGACCACCGTCGGCCTGATCTGGATGTGCGCCTTCGGCGTCGGTTCGGCGCTCAGCGCCCGTCGAGCGCTGTCGACACCCGATCTCGCAGCGCTGCCCGGTAGGCCGACCAGTCCTCGTCGCGCGGCGGCACCGCCTCGAGCCGCGCGTGCGGAAGGTCGTGCTGCCAGCGTTCCGCGATCGAGAGCGGGTGCACCGGATCCCGCGGAGCCGCGATGATCGTCGTCGGCATCATGAGAAGGGCGAGTTCCGCCGCGTCGCGGTAGGCCCGATTCCGCGGCAGCTCGACCAGTCGGATGGCGCGCCGCACGGCATCCGGGGCGCCGAACTGGGCGAGCAGGCCGCGAGCACCGCGCCGGGACTGCAGCTCGACCGCGTGGTACAGACCGCCGGCGCGGAACAGCGCCGCTCCGCGCACCGGACCGTACCGGGTGAGGAGTTCGCCGATCACCGGGAAGGGGCGCAGATTCGGCGGCAGCGGTTCGGTGGTGAATGACGGGCGCAGCAGCACGAGACGCTCGACGCGCGCCGGGTCACGGAGTGCGAGGCGCAGGGCGACCGCCGCGCCGAGCGACTCGCCGACGAGGGACACCGGGCCGGGAGAGAGATCGCGTTCCACCTCCGCGGCGAGTGCGTCGAGGGTGAAGTCGGCCGGCCCGCCGATCGACGGATTCGCGCCGTGCGCGCGCAGATCCGGTGCGACGACATCCGTGCGCCCCTCGACGAGCGGGAGCATGTCGTCGCGACTGCCGCCGAGGCCGTGCAGCAGGACGACGGTCACGGACGCATGCCCGCGAGCACCTGGTCGGCCAGGTGCACGAGCATGTGGATCTCGTTCTCGTCGCGGTCGACCCACTTGCAGCGCGGCTCCGCGGCGACCGGCACGAAGTCGTCGTGCTGCTCCCACACCACCAGGGTGCGTTCGGCGCCGAGCACGTACTGCTGCCAGAACACCTGCCGCAGGTAGCTGCGCGGGATGGTGCGCCAGCCGCGCACGGTCGTCTTGATCTCGCACAGCTCGACGGTCGTACCGGTGACCCGGATGCCGTCGGGGGTCGCGAGGTGCAGCTTGTTGCCGTGCGCGTGGTAGAGCGTCGCGCTCGGGGTGATGCCGTGCTCCTTGTGCGCCCAGCGGGCGATCGCGGGCTCCCGCTCGCGCCCGTGGTCGGTGTACGCGTTGCCGCCGAAGGATCGTCCGGTGAGCTTCTCGAGCACGACCGACTTCACCGCGGCGGGGCTGGACAGCCGCGCCACATCCGTCGCCGTGACGCCTCGACTGCGTGCCCGCACCCACGCGACACGGTCGCTCACGTGGGCGACGGCGCGGTGGCGGTGGTCGGGCAGCGGCTCGTCCCAGAGGGGGAGCATCGGCTGCACGAGAGTCACCCCTCCATTGTGCGTCAGCCCGACGACGCTCGCCGCCGCGACGCGGCCGCGCGGGGCCGGACCGGCCACCGTGCTCGACGTTCCATGGCGGTGCGGACGTCGCGACAGCGCTGGGCCCGCCACGACGGATGTCAAGCACGCTTGTCAGATAGACAAGTTAGCTGTACTCTCCCTTCATGACGAGCTTCAGTGTGCGGGAGTGGGTTGCGGTCGTGGCGGGCACGGTGGCGTTCTTCGCGGGGGCGACAGTCGCGGGGGTGTTGTACGCCATGGACGTTCTGTCCGCCTGGGCGGGGTGGGCGCTCGCGGTCGTCGCGATTGTGGGGCTGGTGCTGTTCGTGGTGACGACGGTGCGCGCGTTGCTGCGCGGGGACACGGAGGGTGTGGAGCGCCGGGACGCGGCTCGGGCATCGATGGTCGCGATCCTGGTGATCGTGGTCAGCGGTTTCGCCTACTCGCTGCTGGAGGCCTTTGCCGGGCTGCCGCGGATGACGGCGGCGGTTCCCGCTGCCCTCGCCGGCCTCGTGTGGATGGTCGCGTTCAGCTGGGATCGTCTGACGGGCGACGAAGGTTGATCGCCAACCGCCTGCCGGTGCTGCGCGCCGAGCGTCGCTGGAGTCAGGCGGAGCTTGCGGATCGGATCAACGTCTCGCGCCAGACGGTCGTGTCGTTGGAGAGCGGCCGGTATGAGCCCACGCTGAAGATCGCGATGCGCCTCGCGGTGGTGTTCGGGCAGTCGATCGAGGAGATCTTCACTCCCGACCCGGCGGACATCGCGCGCGTCCGTACCGAGTGACGCGGCTCCCTAGGCCCCGACGAGAGAGTCGATGGATGCGGGGGAGAGGGCGTGGTGGATCGCCAGCACGCTCGCGCCGAGCAGAGCCGCCTTGTCGCCGGCCCGCGACTGCACGATCGAGAGGTGCTCCGTGGCGAGCGGCATCGAGCGGGTGTAGACGACCTCGCGCACGCCGGCGATGAGGTGCTCCCCGGCCTGCGACACGGATCCTCCGATGGCGATGACGGAGGGGTTGATGAGGCTCACGCACGTGGCGAGCACCTCGCCGAGGTCGCGGCCCGCCTGGCGCACCGCCTGGATCGCCTCGATGTTGCCGCGCCGCACCAGGTCGACGACCTCCTGCCCGGTCGACACCTGGAGCCCCGCGGCGCGCAGCGCCCGGGCGATCGCCGGACCCGACGCCATCGCCTCGAGGCAGCCACGGTTTCCGCACTGGCAGGGGATGCCTTCGCCGCGGGCGATCTGCACGTGACCGATGTCCCCCGCGATGCCGCGCGCGCCGCGCTGCAGCAGACCGCCGCTGATCACTCCCGACCCGATGCCGGTCGCGACCTTGACGAACAGCAGGTGCTCCGTGTCCGGCCAGGCGAACTCGCGCTCGCCGAGGGCCATGATGTTGACGTCGTTGTCGACGAGCACAGGCACGTGGAGGTGCCGCTGAACGACCGCGGGCACGTCGACGCCGTCCCAGCCGGGCATGATCGGCGGGTTCGTCGGGCGCCCGGTGGCGTGCTCGACCGGACCGGGCAATCCGACCCCCACGGCGATGATGTCGCTGCGACTGCGGTCCACGGCGGCGAGCAGTTCGTCGGCGAGGCCGATCACCCGGCCCAGCACCGCATCCGGACCCTCGGCGATGGCGAGCCGCTCGGTGCGCGACGCGAGCAGCGTGCCGGTGAGGTCGCTCAGGCCGACCGTCGCGTGGCTCGCGCCGAGGTCGGCGGCGAGCACAACCCGCGCGCTCGCGTTGAGGGCGAACTGCGAGGGGGGGCGGCCCCCGGTCGACAGTGCGTCGCCGACGGGGGCGATGAGGCCGAGCTGCATGAGCGTGTCGACGCGCAGCGCAACCGTGGAGCGGGCGAGGCCGGTGAGCGCGGCGAGCTCAGCGCGCGTGCGCGGGCGCCCGTCGCGGAGCAGCTGGAACAGCTCGCTCGCGCCCGACGGGCCGAGGGCGGAGCCCCGGCTGATGTCGACCATGGCAGAAGTAAAGCACGAGTATTTCGCGACGGGCAGGCCACTAAGTTCTTCTCGGCGCGATACTTTTGCGCGTCTATTGACCGAAGTCGCCCGACGCGCTACAAAGAGCCCATGACCTCGGCAATGACGCCGGTACTGGCCGCTCGCGGCATCGAGAAGAGCTTCTTCGGTGTGCGTGTGCTCCACGGCGTGGACCTCGAACTGCGAGCCGGACGTGTCCACGGACTCGTCGGAGAGAACGGCGCCGGCAAATCCACCCTCATGAAGGTGATCGCCGGCGTCTACGAACCGGATGCCGGCACGGTCGAGTTCGCGGGGGAGCAGGTGCGCTTCTCGCACCCCGTGCAGGCGATGCGGGCCGGGGTCGCGACGGTGTTCCAGGAGTTCAACCTGCTGCCCGAACGCACCGTCGCCGAGAACGTCTTCCTCGGCCGCGAACCGCGCCGGCGAGGACTCGTCGACCGGCGCGGGATGGAGCGGGCCACCACCGACCTGCTGCTCGAACTCGGCGTCGACTTCATCGAGGCGGGCGCCCCGGTGCGCACGCTGAGCGTCGCCGAGCAGCAGATCGTCGAGATCGCGAAGGCCCTCTCGTTCGACGCCCGCGTCATCTCGATGGACGAGCCGACCGCGGCGCTCGCCGACCACGAGGTCGCGCTGCTGTACACGATCGTGCGGCGGCTCGCCGAGCGCGGCGTCGCGATCCTCTACGTCTCCCACCGGCTCAAAGAGGTCTTCGACCTCTGCGACGAGATCACCGTGCTGAAAGACGGCGCCCTCGTCTCCACCGGTCCCACCACCGACCTCACGACCGGCGAGCTCGTGCGTCGCATGGTCGGGCGCTCCATCTCGACGTTCTTCCCGCCGCCGCGCGAGGGCACGACCGTGGGGGAGGTGCGTCTGCAGCTCGAGCAGGTCGGCAACGCGTACCTCGACGGCATCGACCTCGAAGTGCGCGCGGGCGAGATCGTGGGTCTCGCCGGCCTGCAGGGCAGCGGCCGCACCGAACTCGTCGAGGCGGTCTTCGGCATCACCCCGTTCACGCGCGGCCGGATGCGGCTGGGCGGGCAGGAGGCGCGCATCACCGGTCCGCGCGCGGCGGTGCGGGCGGGGCTCGCCCTCATCACCGAGGACCGCAAGGCCCAGGGACTCGCGCTCAACCAGAGCGTGCTCGACAACGCCCTGCTCGTCGTGCGCTCCGTGCTGCCGCAGCGGGCGGGGGAGGCCCGTCAGGAAGTGCCCGGCGTGCTGTCGTCGCTCGAGGTGAGTTCGCGCGGCCTCGGCCAGGAGGTGCAGTACCTCTCCGGCGGCAACCAGCAGAAGGTCGTGCTGGCCAAGTGGCTCGCCACCAAGCCGCGCGTCGTGCTGCTCGACGAACCGACCCGCGGCATCGACGTCGGGGCGAAGGTGGCCGTGTACGACCTCATGCGAGAACTCGCCGCCGACGGCGTCGCGATCCTCGTGGTCTCGTCGGAGCTGCCCGAGGTGATCGGGATGGCCGATCGGATCGTCGTGCTGCACGACGGTCGAGTGTCGGCGGAACTGCCGGCCGGATCGACCGAGGAGGCCGTGCTCGCCGCCGCGACCGGGCAGGAGGAGGCGGCATGAGGTTGCTGAAGGGCCGGCTCGACCCGACCGTGATCGTCTATCTGGCCCTGTTGGTCGCGGTCGTCATCGGGGCGATCCTCGTCGCGACTGTGGGACGCAACTTCTTCAGCGCCGGCAACATCCGCGACATCCTCACCGGCATGAGCGTGCTCGGCTTCGTCGCGATCGGGCAGACGCTCGTGATCCTCGGCGGGTCCCTCGATCTCTCGGTGCCCTACGTCGTGAGCCTCGCGAGCCTGCTCGCGGCCGACACGATGGCCGGCTCGTCGGCGAACGTGTTGCCCGGGGTGCTGCTCGCCCTCGGAGTCGCGGCACTCATCGGCCTGGTGAACGGGCTCGTGGTCACGAAGCTGCGGGTCAACGGCTTCATCGCGACGCTCGGCACGGGGCTCATCGTCAAGGGCTACCTCGACACCCAGTACAAGGGCACGTCGGGCGACGTGCCGTGGGAGTTCCGTCTCGTGGGCGTCACCCTCATCGGACCGGTGCCGCTGTCGACCCTGCTCATGCTCGCGGTCGCGGTGCTCGCATGGGTGTTCCTCACCCGCTCCCGCACCGGCCACCACCTCTACGCGGTCGGCGGCAGTTCGGATGTCGCGCGGCTCTCCGGGCTCCGCACCTCGCAGCCGCTCATCGTCGCCCACGTGCTGTGCTCGGTCACGGCGGCACTCGCCGGACTGCTGCTCGCCTCCCGTCTGGCGGTGGGCAGCCCGACGGTCGGAACGCAGGGCGGCTACGACCTGCTCTCGATCGCCGCGGTCGTGCTCGGCGGCACCCTGCTCATGGGCGGACGCGGGTCGGTCTGGGGCACCATCGGCGGCGTCGCGATCTTCGCGGTGCTCGACAACGTGATGAGCGTCATGCAGGTGAACCCGTTCATGAAGGATGTGGTGCGCGGCATCGTCATCGTCGCGGCGGTGGCCGTGTACACGGGTCGGGCGATCGAGCGCCGCCGGGCGCGGTTCGCGAGCACGCCGAGCGTGAAGGAGGCGACGGATGAGCCGGCCCGTGTCTGAGCCCCGGAGCGCGTCGCGCTCCGATGCGCTGCGCCGCCTTGCGATCTCCCTCGTGAGCCCGCGCGGAGCCGTGTTCCTGCTGCTCGTGCTGCTGCTCATCGCCATCACGGCGCTCAACCCGAACTTCGCCCAACCCGACCAGTTCATCCGCTTCATCCAGCGCGTGGCCCCGATCGCGATCGTCGCGATGGGCCAGTACTTCGTGATCGTCTCGGGCGAGTTCGATCTGTCGATGGGCTCGCTCGTCACCGCGCAGGTGGTGATCGCGGGCAACCTCATCGGGCAGGACGACGCCCTCGCGATCCCGGTGCTGCTGCTCATGCTCGTGTTCGGGGCGATCGTCGGCCTCGTCAACGGCCTCATCACGACGCTGCTCAAGGTGCCGTCGTTCATCGTGACGCTCGGGATGATGCTCGCCCTGCTCGGGGCGGTGCTGTTCTGGACCGGTGGCGCAGCGACCGGCAACCCGGCCGACTCGTTCCGCGAGATCGGCCGTGGCGGCATCCGCGACGTGCCCGTCTTCGAGATCATCCCGTGGTCGGTGATCATCCTCGCGGTGCTGCTCGCCGCCGCGATCTGGTTCTCGCGCGCATCGTGGGGGCGCCTGCTCGTCGCGGTGGGCGACAACCCGGTCGCCGCACGGTACGCCGGAGCGCGCATCTGGTGGGTGAAGACGAGCGCATTCATCGTCTCGAGCCTCAGCGCCACCGTCGCGGGTGTGCTGCTCGTCGGGTACGCCGGGGTGCACCCGTCGGTCGGCCGCGGCTACGAGTTCACCGCGATCACGGCGGTCGTGCTCGGCGGGGTCGTGCTCGGCGGCGGTCGCGGCTGGGTGGTGGCCGCCGTCGCCGGGGCATTCACGCTCGAAGCCCTGTTCGTGCTGCTCAACTTCGCGGGAGTGCCCTCGACCCTGCGCGACGCGGTGCAGGGCGTGATCATCATCCTCGCCGTCGCCTACGCCGCCACGACCTTCCGGGCCCGCCGTCGCGGCCGCTCGGCACAGACTTCGCCCCAAGAGGGTGGAGAGCCGGATCCCGACCGGGATCCGCGACCCCTGCAACGCACACAGTAAGGAGTCCGGGAATGCGACGACGCATCATCCTGACACCCGCGATCATCGGCGCCGTCGCCGTGATCGCTCTGGCCGGGTGCTCCACCGATCCCACCGCCGCGCCACCGGCGGAAGAAGAAGGCACCGAGAGCGAATCGGTGGACTGGTTCGACCAGGAGCTCTACGACAAGCAGGACGCCGAACGCGGGGTCACCCCCGAGGGGCCGGAGGGCCAGCCGTACCTGCAGCACATCAACGCGGAGATGGTCGACACCGCGGAGTTCGCGAGCCCTGGCGCGAAGAAGGTCTGCTTCGCGAACGCCTCGATCTCGAACCCGTGGCGCCAGACCGGCTGGATCACGATGAACGAGCAGCTCAAGGAGCTGCAGGCGGCCGGCGTCATCTCCGAGATGGAGACGCGCGACGCGCAAGACAACGACGACACCCAGATCGCCGACATCGACTACTTCATCGACGAGGGCGGTTGCGATGCGTTCATCATCTCCCCCAACTCGACGGCGGCGATGACCCCGGCGGTGGAGCGGGCCTGCGAGACGGGCAAGCCCGTCGTCGTGTTCGACCGCGGTGTCGAGACGGACTGCGCGGTGACGTTCATCCACCCGATCGGCGGCTTCGCCTGGGGCATCGACACGGCCGAGTTCCTCGTCGAGAACCTCGAGGAGGGGAACAAGGTCGTCGCTCTGCGGATCCTCCCCGGCGTCGACGTGCTCGAGCAGCGCTGGGCGGCGGCGGAGAGGATCTTCGAGGAGGAGGGCATCGAGGCGGTGGACTACTTCACCGGTGCCGACCCCGCCGAGATCAAGAAGATCATCTCCGACGAGCTGCAGAAGGGCGACGTGCACGGGGTGTGGATGGATGCCGGTGACGGCGCCGTCGCGGCGATCGAGGCCTTCGAGGACGCCGGGGTCGACTACCCGGTGATGACCGGGGAGGACGAGCTGAGCTTCCTCCGCAAGTGGAAGGAGACCGGGCTCACCGGGCTCGCGCCGGTGTACTCGAACTTCCAGTGGCGCACCCCGCTGCTCGCACTGCAGAAGATCTTCGCCGGCGAGGAGGTGCCCAAGGAGTGGGTGCTGCCGCAGGCCCCGATCACCGAGGGCGAGCTCGACGACTGGCTCACCAAGAGCGAGGGCATGCCCGACGGGCACTACGCCAAGTTCGGTGGCGAGGATCTGCCGGGCTATCCGCAGATCTGGCAGGAGCGCGAGATCCCCTGATCCCGCACACGACGGCCGGGCGGCGCACGCCGCCCGGCCGTCCCTTTCCGGAAGGAGCAGGATGCCCCGCATCCTCGGCGTCAACACCTGGGTGTGGACGAGTCCCCTCACCGACGAGTCGCTCGACCGCCTCGCGCGCCACGTCGCGTCGCTCGGGTTCGACGCGATCGAGCTGCCGCTCGAGAACCCGGGCGATTGGGATGCGCGCCGTGCGCGCGACCTGCTCGACGAGCTCGGGCTCGCCGGTTTCGTCGTCGGCGCGATGGCGCCCGGCCGCGACCTCGTGGCGAGCGACCGCATCGGCGAGACGCAGGAGTACCTGCGCGAGTGCATCCGCGCCGCCGAGGTGCTCGGGTCGCCCGTCGTCGCGGGACCGTTCTACGCGAGCACCGGGCGCACCTGGCGGATGACCGCGGATGAGCGGGGTGCGATCGTGCGGGAACTGCGCGAGTCGCTCGCCCCGGTCGCCGATGCCGCCGTGTCCGCCGGCGTGCGTCTCGGCATCGAGCCGCTCAACCGCTACGAGACGAGCCTCGTCAACACCGTGGATCAAGCGCTCGACGCGCTCGATCCGTTGCTCGGGCGCGGCGTCGGGCTCGCCCTCGACACCTACCACCTCAACATCGAGGAGAAGAGCATCACGGGCGCGATCGCCGCCGCGGGCGAGCACATCGTGCACGTTCAGGTGTGCGGCAACGACCGCGGCGCGGTCGGCGACGACCACCTCGACTGGCCCGCGATCCTCGCCGCGCTCGACGGCGCCGGCTACGACGATGCCCTCACGCTGGAGAGCTTCACGGGCGAGAACGCGTCGATCGCGACGGCAGCGTCGATCTGGCGTCCGCTCGCCGAGACCCAGGATGCCCTCGCGACGAGATCCCTCACCGCGCTGCGCCGGTTGACGACCGACCTAGATACGTATTCATAGTTCGCAACTTTTGCGTGCGTGTCGACGGAAGTCGTCCTAGACTTGCCCGCGGACCGATCCGGCCACATCCGATCTCATCGAGGAGTCCCGTGCCCAACGCCCCTGTCTCAGTCCAGCTCTACAGCGTGCGTGATGCCATCGCCGCCGACCTGCGGGCCGCCCTCGATCGCGTCGCCGCCATCGGCTTCGAGAACGTCGAGCTCTACGGGTTCGTCGACAAGGTCGACGAGTACGCCACCGCGCTCGAGGCCACCGGATTGCGCGCACTCTCGGCGCACGCGAGCCTCGTCGGTTCCGACGACGTGCAGCGCACCCTCGACGCCGCCGCGACGCTCGGTGTCACGACACTCATCGACCCCGCCGTTCGTGAGGAGAACTGGACCTCGCGCGAGGCGCTCACCGCGACCGCCGACTTCCTCAACGAGCTCGCGCCCGCTGCGGCCGAGCGCGGGATCACCCTCGGCTACCACAACCACTGGTGGGAGCTCGAGAGCCAGGTCGACGGCCGTCCCGCCCTCGAGGTGTTCGCCGAGCTGCTCGACCCGGCCGTCGTGCTCGAGGTCGACACCTACTGGGTCGAGGTCGGCGGCGTCGCCGCCCCCGCCCTGCTCGAGCGCCTCGGCGACCGGGTCAAGCTCATCCACGTGAAGGACGGCTCGGCCACGCGTGAGACCAAGGAGCAGCAGCCCGCCGGTCGCGGCATCGTGCCGGTGCCCGCGATCCTCGCCGCCGCCCCCGACGCCGTGCGCGTGATCGAGTTCGACGACTACGCCGGCGACGTCTTCGAGGGCATCGCCGAGAGCCTCACCTACCTCAAGGAGAACGCATGAGCGGCAGCGGCCGGGTCGGCGTCGGCGTCATCGGCGCCGGAGTCATCAGCAGCCAGTACCTCGACAACCTGACGCAGTTCCCCGATGTCGAGGTGCTCTTCATCGCCGACCTCGACCTCGACCGCGCGCGCACGCAGGCGGAGAAGTACGGCGTTCCCGGCAGCGGCTCCGTCGAGGAGCTGCTCGCGGTCGACGAGATCGAGATCGTCGTCAACCTCACCATCCCGGCCGTGCACGTCGAGGTCGGACAGCAGATCCTCGCCGCCGGCAAGCACGTCTGGAGCGAGAAGCCGTTCGCGCTCGACCGCGACAGCGGACGCCGTCTGCTCGACGACGCCCACGCCCGCGGGCTGCGCGTCGCCACGGCCCCGGACACCTTCCTCGGCGCCGGGCTGCAGACCGGTCAGCGGGTCGTCGACTCCGGCACGATCGGCACGCCGCTCACCGGCCTCGCGATCATGCAGGGGCCCGGCCCCGAGTCGTGGCACCCGAGCCCGGAGTTCCTCTTCGACATCGGCGCCGGGCCGCTCTTCGACATCGGCCCGTACTACCTGACGCTGCTCGTGCAGGTCTTCGGGCCCGCCGCGCGCGTCTTCGCCGTGTCGTCGACGGCGCGCACGACGCGCGTCATCGGCTCCGGCCCGAAGGCCGGCACCGAGTTCCCGGTCAACGTGCCCACGCACCACTCGGCGATCATCCAGTTCGAGAGCGGCGCCTCGGCCCA
Organism: Diaminobutyricimonas aerilata; assembly: GCF_002797715.1. Classification (NCBI taxonomy): domain Bacteria; kingdom Bacillati; phylum Actinomycetota; class Actinomycetes; order Micrococcales; family Microbacteriaceae; genus Diaminobutyricimonas; species Diaminobutyricimonas aerilata. The sequence continues at coordinate 510,865 of NZ_PGFF01000001.1, forward strand.
GCTCCTGCTGAGCTTCGAGTCGCAGCTGCGTCGCAGCGGTGTCGTCGAGATCAACGGCGCCGAGGGCACCCTCGAGTTCCCCGACCCGAACACCTTCGAGGGTGCGTCGCGCCTCTGGGCACGCGGCGAGGAGGAGTCGAAGGCCGTCGAAGCCGTCGGGTCGACCTTCACCCGCGGCACCGGCGTCGTCGAGCTCGCGCGGGCGATCCGCGCCGACGTGCCGGAGCGGGCGTCGGGTGAGCTCGGCTTCCACGTGCTCGACCTGATGGTCTCGATCGCCGAAGCCGCCGAGAGCGGCGAGCCCGTCGAGGTGACCAGCACGACGGCACGCCCGCAGGCGCTGCCGGAGGGCTGGGACCCGTCGGCGGCGACCCTCTAGGAGGCGACGGATGAGCACACTGCGTGCCGGCATCGTCGGCGGCGGATTCATGGCCGAGGTGCACTCGCGCGCCATCCGCTCGGCGCGCGGTGTGCCCGCCGCCCTCGCGTCGTCGTCGCCCGACCGGGCCCGCGCCGCCGCCGAGCGGCTCGGCATCGAGAGCGCGGCGGACGACCTGGATGCGCTCCTCGCCGACCCCTCGATCGACGTCGTGCACGTCTGCACGCCGAACCGTCTGCACCTCGATCAGGCGCTCGCCGTGATCGCCGCCGGCAAGCACGTCATCTGCGAGAAGCCGCTCGCGACGAGTGCCGACGACGCCCAGCGTCTCGCCGACGCCGCCCGCGAGGCCGGGGTCGTCGCGACCGTGCCGTTCGTGTACCGCTTCCACCCGATGGCACGCGAGGCGCGCGCCCGGATGGCGGCGGGCGACGCCGGCCGCCTGCTCACCATCAACGGCAGCTACCTCCAGGACTGGTTGCTCACCGAGACCGACGACAACTGGCGTGTCGACGACGGCCTCGGCGGTCCGTCCCGCGCGTTCGCCGACATCGGCTCGCACCTCGTCGACCTCACCGAGTTCATCACCGGCGACCGCATCACGCGGCTGCTCGCCGTGACCCGCACGGTCTTCGACCGCCGGGCGTCGAGCGCGGCGATCACCACCGAGGACCTCGCGGCCGTCGTCGTGGAGACCGCCGCCGGCGCGGTCGGCACGCTCCTCGTGTCGCAGGTGGCGCCGGGCCGCAAGAACGCCCTCGTGCTCGAGGTGCACGGATCGGCCGAGTCGCTGCGCTTCGAGCAGGAGAACCCGGAGCAGTTGTGGATCGGGCGCCGTCGCGGGTCCGAGCTCATGCTGCGCAACCCCGAGGAGCTCGGCGACGAGGCCACGCGCCTGAGCATCATCCCCTCCGGGCACGCCCTCGGCTACCAGGACGCCTTCAACGCGTTCGTCGCCGACAGCTACGCCGCCATCCGCGGTGAGCTGCACGAGGGACTGCCGGTGTTCGACGACGGTGTGCGCGCGGCGCGCATCACGGATGCGGTGCTCGCCTCGGCGAGCTCCGGCACCTGGGCCGAGATCTGAACCAGACACGAGACGAGGAGTACGCGATGACGCAGGAATCCACCCATCCGGTCACCCTTTTCACCGGCCAGTGGGCCGACCTCACCCTCGAGGAGGTGGCGCGCTACGCGAGCGAGTGGGGCTACGACGGTCTCGAGATCGCGTGCTCCGGTGAGCACCTCGACGTGTGGCGCGCCGCGGAGGACGACGAGTACCTCCAGGAGCGGCTCGACATCCTGAAGAAGTACGACCTCAAGGTGTGGGCGATCTCCAACCACCTCAAGGGGCAGGCCGTCTGCGACGACCCGATCGACTTCCGCCACCAGGCGATCGTCGGCTCGAAGGTGTGGGGCGACGGCGACCCGGAGGGCGTGCGGCAGCGCGCCGCCGAGGAGCTCAAGCTCACGGCGAAGGTCGCCCGCCGGCTGGGTGTCGACACCGTCATCGGCTTCACCGGCTCGAAGATCTGGCCCTACGTCGCCCAGTTCCCGCCGGTGCCCGCCGAGGTCATCGACGCCGGCTACCAGGACTTCGCCGACCGCTGGAACCCCATCCTCGACGTCTTCGACGGCGAGGGAGTGCGCTTCGCGCACGAGGTGCATCCGAGCGAGATCGCGTACGACTACTGGAGCTCGGTGCGCAGCCTCGAGGCGATCGACCACCGCGAGGCGTTCGGCTTCAACTGGGACCCGAGCCACATGATGTGGCAGGGCATCGACCCGGTCGGCTTCATCGTCGACTTCAAGGACCGCATCTACCACGTCGACTGCAAGGACACGCGTCTGCGTCCGCAGACCGGACGCTACGGCGTGCTCGGATCGCACCTGCCGTGGGGCGACCCGCGTCGCGGGTGGGACTTCGTCTCGACCGGTCACGGCGACGTGCCGTGGGAGGACTCGTTCCGCGCCCTGCGCTCCATCGGCTACACCGGCCCGATCTCGATCGAGTGGGAGGACGCCGGCATGGACCGCCTGCACGGCGCCAAGGAGGCCGTCGGCTACGTGCGCTCCCTCCTCTGGAAGCAGCCCGAGACCTCCTTCGACGCCGCCTTCAGCAACCAGTCCTGACCGCCCGTTCCCTGAGCCTGTCGAAGCAATCGTTCCCTGAGCCTGTCGAAGGGAACTGTCGTACGACCCGCTTCGACAAGCTCAGCGGGCGTGTGCGTTCCCTGAGCCTGTCGAAGGGGACTGTCGTACGACCCGCTTCGACGGGCTCGGCGGGCGTTCCCGTTCCCTGAGCCTGTCGAAGGGAACTGTCGTACGGGCTCGCTTCGACGGGCTCAGCGGGCGTGTGCGTTCCCTGAGCCTGTCGAAGGGAACTGTCGTACGGGCCTGCTTCGACGGGCTCGGCAGCCCAGCCCTCTCGAACGGCATCACTCGGGCGGTGTGTTCCCTCGCGCGCGCGACAGCGCAGGCAGATCGTGCCAGCGTCCGTCGATGATGGCGGCCTTCTTGCGACGGCTCCACCCTTGGATCTGCTTCTCGCGGATGAACGCGAGTTCGACGCTCTCCGATTGCTCCGCGAACACGAGTTCGACGGGCAGACGCGTGCGCGTGAAATTCGCACCGACACCGTCGGCGTGTTCCTGGATGCGCCGTTCGAGGTCGAAAGTGCTGCCGGTATAGAAGCTGCCGTCGGAGCAACGCAGGATGTAGACCCAGGGCATGCGGGAAGTCTTGTCCGCCAGACCCGGCGTCGCTTGTATTCCTCACAGGCGCTTCGACAGCTCAGCAGGCGTCGTTGCCTGAGCTTGTCGAAGGGAACGGTCGTACGACCCGCTCCGACAAGCTCAGCGAGCGTCGTTCCCTGAGCTTGTCGAAGGGAACCGCCCGTACTGCCCGTTTCGACAGGCTCAGCGAGCGTGAACGGCTCGCCACGCTCCGGGCGGCCGTCGAGCGCGTTCATAGGAAGCGCCAAGGTACGGCGGCAGACTGAAGCCGTGCCCACGGAACAGCCGCGCCTGACCCGCCCCGACGGGTCGCCCATCCGCGCCCTCGTCGTCGATGACGAAGGAGCGCTCGCCGACCTGCTCGCCATGGCGCTGCGATACGAAGGATGGGACGTGCGCACCGCCGAGGACGGCCAGCAGGCGTTGCGCACCGCCCGCGAGTTCGCGCCCGACGTGGTCGTGCTCGACATCATGATGCCGAACATCGACGGGCTCGAGGTGCTCCGACGGCTGCGCGCCGACGGGCGCGACGTGCCCGTGCTGTTCCTCACCGCGAAGGACTCCGTCGACGACCGGGTACTCGGGCTCACCGCGGGCGGCGACGACTACGTCACCAAGCCGTTCAGCCTCGAAGAGGTCGTCGCCCGGCTGCGTGGGCTCATCCGGCGCAGCAGCCTCGTCGTCGTGCACGGCGTCGACCCCATCCTGCGCGTCGGCGACCTCGAGCTCGACGAGGAGAGCTACGAGGTGCGCCGGGGCGACACCGAGGTGGAGCTCACCGCCACCGAGTTCGAACTCCTCCGGTTCCTCATGCGCAACCCGCGCCGCGTGATGAGCAAGGCGCAGATCCTCGATCGGGTGTGGAGCTACGACTTCGGCGGTCGCTCGAGCGTGGTCGAGATCTACATCTCCTACCTGCGCAAGAAGATCGACACCCTCGGCCCGCCGATGATCCACACGGTGCGCGGCGTCGGCTACATGATCAAGGCCGCCGGATGACCCGTCGCGCGCCCTGGTCGCTGCAGGCGCGCCTCATCGTCGGCATCGTCGCGCTGCTCGCGATCACGAGCGCCATCGTCGGTGCGGTCAGCGCGACCGTGCTGCAGGGTCAGCTCGTCGGGCGACTGGATGCGCAACTCGCGTCGGCCGTGCGGCAGGCGTCGTCCGCGCTCTCCGGCGACCCCGCGTCCCCGCCGCAGGTGCGGCGACTGTTGCCCGCGCAGGCGGCGGGGGCGCTCGCCCTCGTCGCCGTCGACGGCACGATCGTCAGCGCGGAGTACATCGGGGCGGAGGGCTCCGGCACGACGCTCTCGGTCGAACAGCAGCGCACGCTGCTCGGCGCGGAGGCGGACGGGCGCCCGGTGACGGCGTCGCTCGGCGGCGATCTCGGCGACTACCGGCTCGCGACCGTGCGAGTCGGGCCGAACGCGCAACTCGTGGTGGGTCTGCCGCTCGGGGACGTGCAGACGACGATCGGCCAGCTCGTGCTCACGATCGTGCTCGTCACCGCCGCAGCCCTCGTGCTGGCCATCGGACTCGGCATCGTCGTGGTGCGGCTCGCCCTCCGTCCGCTCGACCGCGTCATGTCGACCGCCACCCGGGTCGCCGAACTGCCGCTCGACCGCGGCGAGGTCGCGCTGTCGGAACGGGTGCCCGAGCACGACACCGACCCGCGCACCGAGGTCGGCAAGGTCGGCGCCGCGTTCAACCGGATGCTCGACCACGTCGCGTCGGCGTTGACCGCCCGTCAGCGCAGCGAGGACAAGGTGCGCCGCTTCGTCGCCGACGCGAGCCACGAACTGCGCACGCCGCTCACGGCCATCCGGGGCTACGCCGAACTCACCCGCCGCGCCCCGCACGACCTGCCCGAGGATGTGACGCGGTCACTCGCGCGGATCGAGTCGGAATCCGTGCGGATGACGCGGCTCGTCGAAGACCTGCTGCTGCTCGCCCGCCTCGACGAGGGCCGGGAGGTGCGCGCGGATGCGGTCGACATGGGGCCGCTGCTCGTCGACGCGGTGAGCGACGCGCACGCCGCCGCCCCGGAGCACGAGTGGGAACTCGACGTACCCGAGGAGCCCGTGCTCGTCACCGGTGACGCCGAGCGCCTGCACCAGGTGGTCGCCAACCTGCTCGCCAACGCCCGCGCGCACACCCCGCCCGGCACGCGCGTCGTGGTCGCGCTCACCGGCCGAGCGGGGGAGGCGGAGATCACGGTCACCGACGACGGGCCGGGCATCGATGCCGCGCTCGTGCCGAACCTGTTCGAGCGCTTCGTGCGCGGCGACGACTCCCGCTCCCGCCGCGCCGGCAGCACCGGGCTCGGTCTCGCGATCGTGCGCGCCATCGTCGACGCCCACCACGGCGCGGTCGCCGTAGAGAGCGTGCCGGGTCGCACCGTGTTCCGGGTGACGCTGCCGACCGCTTCCCGCGAACCCGCCGGGGCCTGACCCCCGCCCACCCGCATCCGGAGTCGGCGGTGGCAGGATGGCCGCATGTCGATGACGATCGCGGTGACCGGAGGAAACGGCAAGCTCGGACGCACGGTGGTGCGCACCCTGCGGGCGGAAGGCCACGAGGTGGTGAACCTCGACCGGCAGGGAGCGCGGGGCTCCGGCTTCCTCACCGTCGAGACCACGGACTACGGCCAGGTGATCGACGCCCTCGCCGGGGTCGACGAGCGGCACGGCCGTGTCGACGCCATCGTGCACCTCGCGGCGATCCCGGCCCCGGGCATCCTGAGCGACGTCGCCACCTTCCACAACAACATGCTCACGAGCTTCAACGTCTTCCAGGCGGCGCGGAAGCTCGGGATCAAGCGCATCGTCTACGCCTCCAGTGAGACGGTGCTCGGCCTACCCTTCGACGTGCCGCCGCCGTACATCCCGGTCGACGAGGAGTACCCGGCGCGACCGGAGAGCACCTACTCCCTCGTGAAGCACCTCGAGGAGCAGCTCGCCATCCAGCTCGTCCGCTGGGATCCGGAGCTGAGCGTCACGGCCCTGCGGTTCTCCAACGTGATGGACCCGGAGGACTACGCCGCCTTCCCGTCGTACGACGCCGACCCGAGGCTGCGCAAGTGGAACCTCTGGGGTTACATCGACGCCCGGGACGGCGCGCAGGCCGTGTCGAAGGCGCTGCAGACCCGTGGTCCCGGTTTCGAGGCGTTCATCATCGCGGCCGCCGACACGGTGATGTCGCGGCCCAACGCCGAACTCGTCGCCGACGTGTTCCCCGGAGTGGAGGTCACCCGCGAGCTCGGCGAGCACGACACGATGCTCTCGATCGAGAAGGCGCGCCGGATGCTCGGCTACGAGCCGCAGCACTCCTGGCGTGACACCCTCACCACCGACGCCTGAGCGCGCGGCTCAGCTCGCGCCGTCGACCGGACCGGGGAACGCGGGCTCCGGTGCCGACGGCTCGGCCGACACGATCGGCGCCTCGGGGTCGGTCGCGTGCTCGAACTGCGAGTTGTACAGGCGGAAGTACGCGCCGCGCCGTTCGATGAGCTCATCGTGGGTGCCCTGCTCGACGATCGCACCGTGCTCCATCACGAGGATGAGGTCCGCGTCGCGGATCGTGGAGAGCCGGTGCGCGATCACGAACGACGTGCGTCCCTCGCGCAGTGCCGCCATCGCGTGCTGCAACAGCAGCTCCGTGCGCGTGTCCACCGACGAGGTCGCCTCGTCGAGGATCAGCACACTCGGCTGCGCGACGAAAGCGCGCGCGATCGTGATGAGCTGCTTCTCGCCCGCGGACACGTTCGACGCGTCCTCGTCGAGCACGGTGTCGTACCCGTCGGGCAGCGCGTGCACGAACCGGTCGACGTACGTCGCGCTCGCCGCCTCGAGGATCTCCTCGTCGGTCGCCGACTGCCGGCCGTAGCGGATGTTCTCGCGGATCGTGCCGGCGAACAGCCACGGGTCCTGCAACACCATGCCGGTGCGGGCCCGCAGGTCGCGGCGGCCGAGTTGCGCGATGTCCTGCCCGTCGAGCAGGATGCGGCCGCCGTCGAGTTCGTAGAAGCGCATAATCAGGTTCACGAGCGTCGTCTTGCCTGCGCCGGTCGGGCCGACGATCGCGACCGTCTGCCCCGGGGCGACCGTGAAGCTCAGGTCCGTGATGAGCGGCCGCTCCGGGCTGTAGGAGAACGACACGTTCTCGAACTCGATGGTGCCGCGGCCCGCGGCGATCGCGGGGGCGTCGGCGGCATCCGCGCTCTCCTCCTCCTCGTCGAGCAGCTGGAAGACGCGCTCCGCCGAGGCCGTGCCCGACTGCACGACCGCCGCCATCCCGCCGAGCTCGGAGAGCGGCTGGGTGAACTGCTGCGAGTACTGGATGAACGCCTGCACGTCACCGAGCCGCAGCTGTCCGCTCGCCACCGACAGCCCGCCCGCGACCGCGATGCCCACGTAGGTGAGGTTCCCGATGAACATCATCCCGGGCATGATCATGCCCGACAGGAACTGCGCCTTGAACGCCGCCTGGTAGAGCTCCTCGTTCTCGTTGCGGAAGCTCTCGAGCGAGTCGCGCTCGCGGCCGAACACCTTCACGAGGGCGTGACCGGAGAACGACTCCTCGACGCGGGCGTTCAGTCGCCCCACCTTGCGCCACTGCATCGAGAAGGCCTTCTGCGACTTCGGCCCGATGATGCCGAAGATCACGGCCATGAGCGGCAGCGAGACGAGGGCGACGAGCGCGAGCTGCCACGAGATGCTGAACATCATGATGAGCACGCCCACGACGGTCAGCACGGAGGTGACGACGGTCGAGAGCGACTGCTGCATCGTCTGCGTGATGTTGTCGATGTCGTTGGTGACGCGGGAGATCAGCTCACCGCGCTGCACCTTGTCGAAGTACGACAGCGGCAGCCGGTTGATCTTCGCCTCGACGGATTCGCGCAGGCGCCACATCGTGCGCACCATGATCACGTTGATGACGTACCCCTGCAGCCACGTGAGCAGGGCCGCCGCGAAGTACAGCGCGAGCACGAGGATGAGGATGCGGCTCAGCGCCACGAAGTCGACGCCGGCGCCGACCTGGAAGTTCTGCATCGCCGAGACGACGTTCGCGAGCTCGCCCTGACCGGCCGAGCGCAGCGCATCCACGACCTGCTCCTGCGATGCGCCCGCGGGGAACTGCCCCGCGAGCTGCACCGACACGACGCCCTGGAAGACGATGTTCGTCGCCTCGCCGAGCACGCGCGGGGCGAGCACCGTGAGCACGACGCCGAGCGCGCCGAGGATCGACACGAAGACGAACCCGAACGCGTGCGGTCGCAGCAGTCCGATCAGGCGCTTGAAGCTCGTGCCGAAGTCCTCCGCCTTGCCCGGCGCGACACCGCCGCTCCAGTCGTCGGCGGAGAGGCGCGCCTGCTCGGCGAGCTCGAGTTCGAGCTTCTCCTCGTCGGTGAGAGTGGGGTCGCTCATGCCTGGGTCTCCGCTCCGAGCTGGGATTCGACGATCTCGCGGTAGGTGGTGGAGCTCTCGAGGAGCTCCTCGTGGGTGCCCATGCCGACGGCACGACCGCCGTCGAGCACGACGATGCGGTCGGCGTCGGTGATGGTCGAGACGCGCTGGGCGACGACGATCTTCGTCACCTCCGGCAGCTCGCGCCAGAGGGCCTGGCGGAGCCGGGCGTCGGTGGTCAGGTCGAGTGCCGAGAACGAGTCGTCGAAGATGAGCACTTCCGGCCGGTGGACGATCGCGCGCGCGATCGCGAGCCGCTGCCGCTGACCGCCCGACACGTTCGTGCCGCCCTGAGCGATGCGGGCGCCGAGTCCGCCCTCCATCGCCTCGACGAAGTCGCGACCCTGCGCGATCTCGAGCGCGTGCCACAGCTCGTCGTCGGTCGCCTCCTCGCGCCCGAAGCGGAGGTTGCTCGCGACGGTGCCGGTGAACAGGAAGGGTCGCTGCGGCACGAGCCCGATCGTCGACCACAGTCGGTCGAGGTCGGCGTCGCGCACATCGACGCCGCCCACCTCGACGCGACCCGCGGTCACGTCGAACAACCGGGGGATGAGCGAGACGAGCGTCGTCTTGCCGGCGCCGGTCGACCCGACGATCGCGAGGGTCTCGCCGCGTCGCGCCTCGAACGAGATGCCGCTCAGCACCGGCTGCTCGGCGCCGGGATAGGTGAACGCCGCATCCTCGAACCGCACCGTGCCCGGGGCGGGGAAGGTGGAGGCGGGGTTCTCCGGGCGGTCGAGGGTGGACTCGCTCGCGAGCACCTCGCCGATGCGCTCGGCCGACACGGCGGCGCGGGGGATCATGATCGCCATGAAGCTCGCCATGAGCACGCCCATCAGGATCTGACCGATGTACTGCATGAAGGCGAACAGCGTGCCGATCTGCATGCCGCCGGAGTCCACCTGGATCCCGCCGAACCAGATGACGCCGACGACGGTGACGTTGAGCACGAGCATCGCGAGCGGGAACAGCAGCACGAAGAGCGAGCCGACCTTGCGGCCGACGACCATGATGTCGGTGTTCGCGCCGCGGAACCGCTCCTCTTCGATCGGCTCGCGCACGAACGCCCGCACCACCCGGATGCCGGTGAGCTGTTCGCGCATGATGCGGTTCACATTGTCGAGCTTGTGCTGGTAGCTGCGGAACAGGGGCACCATGCGGCTGACGATGAGGCCCGAGATGAGCAGGATCGCGGGCACCGAGACCGCGATGAGCCAGCTGAGCTCCACGTTCTGCAGCAGCGCGAGGATGATGCCGCCGATCGCGAGCAGCGGCGCCATGACGAGCATGGTGGCGCCCATCATCGCGAGCATCTGCACCTGCTGCACGTCGTTGGTGTTGCGGGTGATGAGCGACCCGGCTCCGAACTGCGACACCTCGCGCTCGGAGAACGCGCTCACCTTCTGGTACACGTCGTTGCGGATGTCGCGGCCCATCTGCATCGCCGCGCGTGCGGCGAAGTAGATGCCGATGATCGCCGCGGTGATCTGGCCGAGGGAGATCGCGAGCATGATGACGCCCGTCGACCAGATGTACGCCGTGTCGCCGCGGGCGACGCCGTTGTCGATGATGTCGGCGTTGAGGCTCGGGAGGTAGAGGCTCGCGAGTGCGGAGAGGAACTCGAACACGAGCATGCCGAGCAGGAGCGCGCGATAGGGCTTGAGATAGCGGATGAGGAGTCTGGCGAGCATGGCTCTCCCGTGTGGGGGTTCGGAGTGAGCGGCATTCGAGCCTGGCACCGGGGTGCAGGCCCGTCAAGATGATGTGAACAGCATCCACTGACATTCCTTCGCCGCACATCCGCCTCGAGACGGACCCGCGCGGGGTGGCGTCGGCTTGCGCGGTCGACCGGGGTCCCGTATGGTGATCGGAGCCCAAGACCGCCGGTTATCGCCGTGCTCGCACGACGATCGAAGGTTCACGTGAGTGAAGGCCTGCGCAGGTGTATGAAGTTCCTCCCGATTCCGGGTTGTCAGCTCCGTGCCTCTGCGCCGGAGCTTTTTTCATGTGCACCAGGGGCTGCCGGCTTCAGACCCCAAGGAGTGCCATGGCGAACAAGGACGCATCCGTCGCCGAGCTCACGGAGAAGTTCTCCAGCTCGAACGCGGCTCTGCTCACCGAGTACCGCGGTCTCACGGTGGCTCAGCTCAAGCAGCTGCGCACCAACATCAGTGAGAACGCGACGTACGCCGTGGTGAAGAACACGCTCACCAAGATCGCGGCGAACAACGCCGGCATCAGCTCGTTCGACGACGAGCTCGCCGGTCCCTCCGCGATCGCGTTCGTGCACGGCGACACCGTCGCCGTCGCGAAGGCCCTGCGTGACTTCGCCAAGGCGAATCCTCTGCTCGTGGTGAAGGGTGGCTTCTTCGACGGGAAGCCGCTGACCGCGGACGAGGTGAACAAGCTCGCCGATCTCGAGAGCCGTGAGGTGCTGCTGGCCAAGCTGGCCGGTGCCTTCAAGGCTTCGCTGTTCGGCGCCGCCTACCTGTTCAACGCGCCGCTCTCGAAGGCCGTTCGCACGGTCGACGCGCTGCGCGAGAAGCAAGAGTCCGCGAGCTGACCAGCTCCGCGGTGACAGACAACCCCACAGACAAAGGAGACCATCATGGCCAAGCTCACCACTGACGAACTGCTCGACGCCTTCAAGGAGCTCTCGCTCATCGAGCTCAGCGAGTTCGTGAAGAAGTTCGAGGAGACCTTCGAGGTCACCGCCGCCGCCCCCGTCGCCGTCGCTGCCGCGCCGGCCGCCGGTGGCGCCGGTGGCGCTGCCGAAGAGGTCGAGGAGAAGGACTCGTTCGACGTCGTCCTCGAGGGCGCCGGCGACAAGAAGATCCAGGTCATCAAGGAGGTGCGCGCCCTCACCAGCCTCGGCCTCGGTGAGGCGAAGGCTCTCGTCGATGGCGCTCCCGCCACCGTGCTCGAGGGCGCGAACAAGGAGACCGCTGAGAAGGCGAAGGCCCAGCTCGAAGGAGCCGGCGCCACCGTCACCCTCAAGTAGTCGGGCCCCGGAAGGGGTTCACCACTTGCGGCGTGCAATCGCATCGAACGCGGGTCTCATTCCTGAATGATCCCGCGTTCGGAGGGCACCGCCCCCGATCGGGGCGGTGCCCTTTCGCGTTCCCGGAGACGGGAGCCGGAGGGGGACGTTCCACGTGTGCGGGCACGCCACGAGAAATGAAACCCAATCATGTTACGCAGGTTCCTGCAGAACGTGCGCGGCGCCTTCGCCGCGCAGTCGTTGCCCTTCCCATGGGAAGCAGAGCAGCATCCGCCGGATACGAACCGCATCCCCGATCAGATGATCTGGATGCGGTGACCCGTGGACGCCCCGTCGCCTCGAGCGGCGGGGCGTTCGGTCGTTGCGACGCCATAACGATCTTCTGGGAGCGCGTTCACGAGTTGTCCCGCGACTCGGCGCTCCAATACGTTGAGAAACTGGAAGCGCTTGCGAACCCGTGTGCTTCCGCATTACTCGATGAGGAGGAACACATGAGTTTCACCCTGCACCGCCGCCTGCTCGTTCCGATAGCCGCAGCAGGCATCGTCGGAATCGCCCTCGCCGGTTGTACCGGTGACATCGCCGCCGAAGACGCGGCGGATGTCGACTGCGGTCCCTACGAGGACTACGGCACCTTCGACGGCGAAGAGGTCACCATCTCGGGAACGATCGTCGAGGAGGAGGCGGACCGCCTCATCAACTCGTGGTCGGACTTCGCGACCTGCACGGGTATCGACATCAAGTACCAGGGCACGCGTGACTTCGAGGCGACGATCGCGCAGCTGGCCGAGGGTGGCAACGCGCCCGACATCGGAATCGTGCCGCAGCCGGGTCTCGTGGCGCTCCTCGCCGAGAACGGCTACCTCGAGCCGGCGTCGGCCGAGGTCGAGGCCAACGTCGACGAGTTCTGGTCGCCGGACTGGAAGCAGTACAGCACCATCGACGACGTCTTCTACGGCGCCCCGATGCTCGCGAGCGTCAAGGGCTACATCTGGTACTCGCCGAGCGAGTTCGAGGAGAACGGCTGGGAGATCCCGACCACCCTCGACGAGCTGTCGACGCTGACCGAGACGATCGCGGCGGACAGCGGCCACCTCCCCTGGTGCGCCGGCATGGAGTCGGGCGAGGCCACCGGGTGGCCGGGCACCGACTGGATCGAGGACTACGTGCTTCGCCTGCACGGACCCGAGGTCTACGACCAGTGGGTCACCCACCAGATCCCCTTCAACGACCCGCGCATCGTCGAGGCCTTCGACGCCGCCGGTGAGTTCCTGAAGAACCCCGAGTACATCGACACCGAGTCGCTCATCTCGACCCCGTTCCAGGAGGGTGGCCTGGCCATCCTCGACGGTCAGTGCTCGCTGCACCACCAGGCCTCGTTCTACGAGGTCAACTGGGGCGACGGCGTCGAGGTCGGCCCCGACGGCGACGTGTTCGCGTTCATCATGCCCCCGGTCGAGGCCGGCGGTGACCTGCAGGTGACCGGTGGTGGCGAGACCGTCGTGGCGTTCCGCATGAACGACGCCATCGACGCCGTGCAGCAGCACATGTCGAGCGACGTCTTCGCGCAGCTGCGCGTCGCCGAGGGCGGCACGGTCAGCGCGAACAACGCGGTCGACCCGTCCACCGCGTCGAGCCCGCTGCTCGAGCAGACGATCGAGATCCTGCAGGACGAGGCGACGACGTTCCGTTACGACGGCTCGGACCTCATGCCCGGCGCGGTCGGATCGAACTCGTTCTGGAAGGGCATCGTCGGCTGGCTGAGCGGCGATGACACGAAGGCCACGGTCGACGCGATCGAGAACAGCTGGCCCGCCTCCTGAGATAGGCGGCACTAAGGTGGAGGCGGGGCTGGCGCTCCGCCTCCACCCTTAGGTCCGTCCTCTTTCAACGTCGAACGAAGGGCACCGAGAGACATGACTACTGCTGACCTGCTCGGCAAGATCCTGCAGGTGGTCGGAGGGGTCGCGATCTTCGTCGCGGTCATCGGCCTCCTGCTCTTCCTGGTCGATAGAGCTCCGAAACGCGGGCGGGATTACATCCAGCTCGTCGCGTTCGTCTCGCCGGCCCTGATCCTGCTCACCATCGGGCTGATCTACCCCGCCATCCGCACCACCACGCTCGCCTTCTTCAGCCGCACCGGCGCGTGGACGGGCTTCGACAACTTCATCTGGGCCTTCACCCAACCGGATGCCGTGCGCACCCTCATCAACACGGTGATCTGGGTGATCCTCGTGCCGTTGCTCTCGACGGCGATCGGCCTCGCCTACGCCGTCTTCATCGACAAGAGCCGCGGCGAGCGCTTCTTCAAGGCACTCGTCTTCATGCCGATGGCGATCTCGTTCGTCGGCGCCGGCATCATCTGGCGTTTCGTGTACGACTTCAAGTCGCAGGGCCGCGACCAGATCGGCCTGCTCAACGCGATCGTCGTCGCATTCGGCGGCGAGCCGGTGCAGTGGCTGCAGTCCGCCCCGCTCAACACGTTCCTGCTGATCGTCGTGATGGTCTGGATCCAGACCGGATTCGCGATGGTGGTGCTCTCCGCCGCCATCAAGGGCATCCCGACCGAACAGCTCGAGGCGGCCCAGCTCGACGGCACGAACGCGTGGCAGCGCTTCTTCAATGTGACGGTCCCGGGCATCCGCGGATCGCTCGTCGTCGTGGTCACCACGATCTCCATCGCGACCCTCAAGGTGTTCGACATCGTGCGCACCATGACGGCGGGCAACTTCGACACGAGCGTCGTCGCGAACGAGATGTACACGCAGGCGTTCCGCGCCAACGAACCCGGTCGCGGATCCGCTCTCGCGGTCATCCTGTTCCTGCTCGTGCTGCCGATCGTCATCTACAACGTCCGAGTCCTCCGCCAGCAGAGGGAAGTCCGATGAGCAGCAGCGTTTCCCCCGTCGACCTCCCGATCCCGGGCAGCCGCGACGCCAAGGGCGCCATCGAGGTCGCCGAGGAGGGCAACACGAAGACCGCGCGCGTCAAGCGCCGGATGACCTCGCGCGGCGCGACCATCGCGGCGCTCATCATCGCGGTGCTGTGGACGATGCCGACCTTCGGGCTGTTCATCTCCTCCTTCCGGCCGGCGGACGACATCCAGTCCTCGGGCTGGTGGAGCTGGTTCGCGAACCCGAGCTTCACGCTCGAGAACTACCAGGAGGTGCTGCTGTCGACGTCGCAGTCGTCGCCGCAGCTCGGCGCCTACTTCGTGAACTCGCTGTCGATCGCCATCCCCGCGACGCTGTTCCCGCTCGTGATCGCCTGCATGGCGGCCTACGCCTTCGCTTGGATCAAGTTCAAGGGTGCGAACGCCTTGTTCATCCTCGTGTTCGCGCTGCAGATCGTGCCGTTGCAGATGGCGCTCATCCCGCTGCTGCAGATGTTCAGCACCGTGCTGCGCCCGCTGCAGGTGTGGCTGCACGACGTGATGCCGTTCATCCCGACGCAGAACTTCCTGCCGATCTGGATCGCCCACACGATCTTCGCGCTACCGCTGGCGATCTTCCTGCTGCACAACTTCATCTCGGAGATCCCGGGTGAGGTAATCGAGGCGGCGCGCGTGGACGGCGCGAGCCACACGCAGATCTTCACCCGTATCGTGCTGCCGCTCGCCATCCCGGCGATCGCGTCGTTCGCGATCTTCCAGTTCCTTTGGGTCTGGAACGACCTGCTCGTGGCGCTGATCTTCTCGGGAGGCACGCAAGACGCGGCGCCGCTCACCCAGCGTCTCGCCGAGCTCACGGGAAGCCGCGGTCAGGAATGGCAGCGGCTCACGGCAGCGGCGTTCGTGTCGCTCATCATCCCGCTCATCGTGTTCTTCAGCCTGCAGCGCTACTTCGTGCGCGGCCTGCTGGCGGGCTCCACGAAGGGCTGATCCCGACGGATGCACGGGGCCGGGTCGACATCGTCGGCCCGGCCCCTCACCGTCTCCGGCGCCTACTCGACCGGCGAGCTCGGCGCCGCGTCGCGGCGCAGCAGCACGTCGGCGACGCCGTGCGGGGCGAGCGGCACGGGGGAGCCGGGCACGTGCACGCCGTCGCCCGTCCATTCGAGCGTCGCCTCGAGCGCATCCGCGCCCAGGTTGCGCAGCCGCGCGCGCACGCCGTCGGGCACCTGCCGCAGCTCCACCGCGATCCGGTCGGCGGGGGAGACCCGCAGCGTCGGGGCAACCGCGGCCACCGGTCCGGCGTACTCCCGGGCCTGGAGCGGCTGCAGCAGGTCGCGGCCGAACGCCCGCACGCTCTCGTGCGTGACGCCGCCGGGACGCGAGGCGAAGCGGTAGCGGTAGACGCCGGTGCCCTCCTGGCGTGCCTGGAAGTTCGTGAAGTGCAGGTTGTTCATCAGCCAGCTGTTGACCGATCCGTCGCCCGCCTCGAGCTTGCGCGCCCATCGGCCGGTGTGGATGCCGCCGACCTGCACGAGCGGCGCGTCGATCGCGCCCCACAGCACATCCGCGCCGCCTCCGCGCACCCCGACGGCGTGCTGGATCGAGTACCAGTCCTTGCTCGTGTCCGGCAGCTGCTCGGTGTCCGCGGCGTAGACCGCGCCGGCGGTCTCGAGCAGGAACTCCGGGTCGTCCGAGGCGAACGGGAAGGCGACGAAGATGCTCTCCGGCCCGAACACCTCGGGCTTGGTGAGCCGCACGTCGAGGTCGATGAGGTCGCCGTCGCGGTAGAGCCGCAGGGTCGTCGTCGCCGTCGGAACGGTCGGCGCCGCCGTGGTCCACTCGATCGACACGAAGTCCGCCGACTCGCGCACCACCGGGGACGCATCGCCGGCACCGATCGACCGTTCGAAGTCGGGACCAGGATGGTCGGGGTGGAAGTCCTTCGGATCGCGCACGACCATCGGGTGCGTGCTGTCGGCGGGCACGCGGTCGACGAGCACCGCTCCGAGCCCGTGCGTGGAGCGCGGGTCGAGCAGCTCCCGTCCGGTGCGGGTGTCGATCAGCGAGACGACGCCTCCGCGCCGCGGGTCGACGGTCACCCGGTACGCACCCGCCTCGATGGTCGTGGACTCGCCCACGAGACGCGGCTCGGCGGGCACGGGGACGAGCGCCGTGCCGAACGCGGGGACCGCGACGAGCGCCGTCGCCATCCGCACCCCCTTCTCGCCGACCTTCACCTCGACGGTCACCGGTTCGACGCGGTTGCGCCCCGTCGGATTCGCGACGAGCACGCCCGACCGGTGCTCGGCATCCGGATCGCCCGCCGCCGCGACGCGGAAGAGGCCCTCCACCGCGAGGTCGCGCGCGACGTCGTAGGCGGTGTACGCCATCGCGGCCTTCCCGTTCCAGTGGGAGTGGCTGAAGGTCGAGTGCGGCTTCGAGTACGTCTCCCATGAACCCCACGTGTGCTCCGCGAACAACAGGAGCTGCTCATCCACCTCGGCGGTGTCGCGGGCGATCTCGTCGCGGGTGCGCAGCCGCACCGGTCCCCGCCGGTAGCCGAGCACGGTCGCGAGTTCGGGCCGGCCGTCGCCGCGGAGCTCGCTCAGCGCGAGCGTCGCCTGCGCGGTCAACGCGAGCGAGCGCGCCTCCCGGTACACCGCGACTTCGCGCGCGGTCGAGCCGTGTCCGTGCGACCACCAGTCCGACCACTCGCCGCGCACGACGGGCACGTCGGCGCGTACCGCCTGCGCCTCGAGCACGTCGAGCGCCTCGTCGATGGTGGTGGTGCGCATCGGCAGCTCGGGGTGCCGCGCGTTCCAGTGCCGCACGACCTCGAGGAAGAGCGCCGTGGGCCAGCGATTGTCGTTGCCCGCGTGCACGAGCGCGGTGTCGTAGGGGTAGTCCGCTCGGGCGTCGAGCTGTTCGACGAAGGCGAGGATGCGGCGTTCGGCCTCCTCGACGTCGGCGTCGACGATGCCCCACTCCTCGCCGAACCCGTAGTGGGTCGAGAGCCAGGTGAACACGCGGTCGCCGTCCGGCCCCTCCCACCAGAATCCGGTCGGCTGCTCGAACGGTGCGCGTCCGTGGTCGGGGTTGAGCGCCATGACGAGGCGGTCGATGCCGACGCGGCGCATCGCGGGCACGCTGCCCCACGCGGTGCCGTTCACGTCGCCGTGCTGCTCCGTGCGCACCGGGACGCCCGCATCCGCGAGGGCGGCGAGGGCGTCGTAAGAGGTGTCGAACTCGTACTCGGAGAGCAGCTGGGTCATGTTGAGGTAGCCGCCGGTGACCGCGAGGCGGCCGGACGCGACGCCGCGTCGCAGCCGCTCCCGATCGGCGTCGCTCGCGGTGCGCAGGAACTCGAGCACGGGTCGGGCGACCTCGAACGTCCAGCGGAACGCATCCGGACCGTCTCCCGGATGCGCGTCGACGAGGTCGAGCACGTGGTCGACGATGCGCACGTGCATCCGGTCGATGATCCGTGGGCTGTTGGTGTAGCCGACGTCGTGATGGGTGTGGCCGAGGAGCAGGATCTGCTGCATCGAAGTCGTCCTGGTTCTGGCTGGGAATCGGCCCCGGGAAGCGGAAGCGGCCGATTGTGGGATCGTTGCCAGATCGAGCCTAGTGAGGGAGCGACAGCGAGCGCAATATCGCGGTAACGATTTGGCGTCGGGCCCGTCGATCCGGGGTTCCGGCCCCTTGTGCCCCCGTCGGGTCTGAGTTACCGTGCGATGTGGGATGGTTCCCACATGCGCACCCGGAACCGTCTCCGGGCCAGGCGATGACGCCGGGTCCACCACTTTCCGAAAGGGATATTCAATGAAGAAGAGGCAGCACGTGATGCTCGCCCTCACCGTCGCGGCGTCCATCACGGCGCTCACCGCGTGCGGTGGCGGCAGCGGCAACAACACCGCCCAGAACGCCGACTTCGGTTCGGAGCCCACCGGCACCCTCAAGATCTGGGGATTCAACAACGCGGACGACGTCGGAACGTCGCGACTGGACTACGCCGCGGAGCAGCTCGAGGGCGTGGACATCGAGCAGGACAACGGCAGCTTCGACGCGCAGAAGTTCACCGCCCTCGCCGCCAGCAACGGACTGCCCGACGCGGTGCAGATGGACCGCAACTTCGTCGGCACCTACGCCGCCAAGGGCCTGCTCATGTCGCTCGACGAGTGCTACTCCGAGAACGACGTCGACCCCGACGAGGCCTACTACCCGCAGGTGATCGACGACGTCACCTACGACGGCAAGGTCTATGCGGTGCCGCAGTTCTACCAGCCGCCGGCGATCATGCTGAACATGCGCGTGCTCAACGCGGCCGGTGTGAGCCCCGACGCGTTCGACACGTCGAACCGTGAGGGCCTGCTCGCCGCCATCCAGACGCTCTACAAGGAGAGCGGCGGAAACCCGACCACCCTCGGATTCGACCCGCGCGTGCCCGGTCAGGCCGGAATCTGGCTGCTCGGCAACGGCGGTCAGATCATGGACGAGGACGGCAAGCCGACCCTCGACGACCCCGCCAACATCGACGCCGTCGAGTTCATGAAGCAGATGATGGACGCCCAGGGCGGGTACGCCAAGATCAAGAGCTTCATCGACTCGTTCGACATGTTCGGTGACAACAACCAGTTCGTCGCCGACCAGGTCGCCGCCGAGCTCATCGAGCAGTGGTACGTGAACGTCGTCGCCACGACGGCGCCGAACGTCGAGATCTCGGCCGTCCCGTTCCGCGACAAGGATGGCAACCCGTTCACCGTCGCGAGCGGCACCGCATTCGTGATCCCGAAGGGTGCGAAGAACCCGGCCGCCGCGTGCGCCTGGGCGCTCAACCTCACGTCGACCGACGGCTGGATGGCCGCCGGCGAGGCTCGCGCCGCGAACATCGAGAAGGAGGAGGGCCGCCTCAACACCGGTCTCTTCACCGGCTCGCCCGAGGCCGACCAGATGATCCGCGAGGAGTTCGTCGGTTCGACCGGCATCCCCGGATTCGACGAGGCGATCAACACCTACTACGAGGTTGCGAGCGAAGGTAAGTCGTTCGGCATCTCGGCCGCGGGTCAGGAGATCCAGACCGAGCTGCAGAACGCCATCACGGCGGCGCTGCTCGGCGAGAAGAGCCCCGAGGAGGCCATGGCCGACGGCCAGGCCGCCGCGCTCCGCGCGTGGGAGACCACGACGGGCGAGAACTCGGAGTAATCCGTAGCACGAAGAGGCGGGCGGGTCGCGACAGCGGCCCGCCCGCTTCGTCGTTGTCTGGGGGTCTGGTCGGAGGCGGGTGGGCGGTGGCCCCGTGGGCGGGCGCCGACAGCGGCGGCGCGGGGTGACCGCGGATGCGCGGCGAGAGCGTGTGCGGCTGAGCGACAGCGACAGCGGAACACCTGCGCGACGCGCCGGGCGGCGAGTGCGACACGCGTGGTGAACGGTCGTGCATCCGCTCTCGCGGTCGCACGAGCGGTCAGGGATGCCGGCGGATGGATCCGCCGTTGCGCCTTGAGGAGCGTCTCCTCCGGAGGTTTGCCGTTCGCGCTACAGCTTCACCGACGTGCGCCAGAAGTATCTGCCGCGCAACAACGAAGGTGTAGCGCAACGGCGTAACTCACCGGTGCCGTTGCGGTTGCCGTCGCCGTTGAGCTGCTGCCTCCGCGGCTGCGCTGCGCCATCCGCGGTTGCCGTCGCCGTTGAGCTGCTGCCTCCGCGGCTGCGCTGCGCCATCCGCGGTTGCGCTACAGTTCACCGCACGCGCGTCAGACGTATCTCGCGCGCAACACGCAACGTGTAGCGCAACCGGCTCGATCCGCGTGGACGGGTCTGGCACGCCCGCCGCCTCCGCACCGCCCTACCCGGCCGCTGGCGCGCGCCGCCGCGCAGCGGCCATGCCGCCCCGCACCGCGTTACCCGGCCGCTGCCGCGCTGCCGCGCTGCCGCGCTGCCGCGCGCCGCCGCGCGCAGCGACCCCGCCGCACACGAGAACCGCCGCCGCACACGAGAACGGCCGGCCCCCGCGAGGACCGGCCGTTCCGGATGGGCGGATGCGGCGGGGGTCAGCCCTTGCGGCCCTGGGTCGCGAGACCCTCGATGAAGTACCGCTGTGCGAAGGCGAAGATGATCAGCATCGGCAGCGTCACGAGCAGGGCCGCAACCATGACGAGTTGGTAGTCGCCCTGTCCGCCCGCGGTCGGGCTGAACTGCGTCATCGCGAACGAGATGCCGAGCGGCACCGTGAACTGCTCCACCGAACCGAAGTTCAGGTAGATCAGCGGGCCCTGCAGGTTGTTCCAGCTCGCCTGGAACTCGAAGATGAACACGATGATGAACGACGGGATCGCGAGCGGCAACGCCATCCGCCAGAACAGGCCGAAGTAGCCCACCCCGTCGACGCGCGCGGCCTCGAAGATCTCCCGTGGCAGCCCGAGGAAGAACTGCCGCTGCAAGAAGATGTAGAACGCCGACCCGAACAGGTTGGCGCCCCACAGCGGCACGTTGGTGCCGACGAAGCCGAGCTCGTTCCAGATGAGGTACTGCGGCACGAGGGTCACGGCACCCGGCAGCATCATGGTCGCGAGCACGATGCCGAACAGGAAGTTGCGGCCCGGAAACCGGAAGTACGCGAACCCGAACGCCACGACCGAGCTCGAGATGGTGACGAGTCCGGCGGCGAGCACGGCGATGAGGATGCTGTTGCCGGCCCAGGAGAGCAGCGGCAGCCGGTCCCACACCTCCGCGTAGTTCTCCGGACGGAACGTCTCGGGTATGAGCTTGTTGTCGAACACCTGCCCGCGCGGCTTGAGGCTCGCCGCGATCAGCCAGACGAACGGATACAGGAACAGCCCGGTCATGCCGAGCAGGAGCACCCACAGCACGACCTGGCCGATGATGTTCGTGGGGCGGTAGTTGCGGCGGCGCTTGCGGGGTCCGGGGCCGATCGCGTCGACGCCGACGGCGGCGACGCGCGGGCCGGGGGTGCCGCTCGTGTCGGTGGTCGCGCTCGTCGTGGTCACTTGCGGTCCCCTCCCTCGTAGTACACGAAACGGTTGCTCAGCTTCACCTGGATGAGGCTGATGAGCATGATGATGACGAACAGCAGCCAGGCCATCGCCGACGCGAAGCCGAAGTTGAAGCTGCGGAACGCCTGCTGGAAGAGGTAGATGCCGTAGAACAGCGACGCCTCCGGCGCCGCGTTCACTGCATCTCGATGGAAGAGCAGATAGGCCTGGTCGAACACCTGCAGGGCGGCGATGGTAAGCACGATGATGTTGAAGAACATCGCGCTCGAGATCATCGGCAGGGTGATGTTGAAGAACTGGCGGATGGGGCCGGCTCCGTCGATCGACGAGACCTCGTAGAGGTCACGGGGCACGTTCTTGAGCGCCGCGAGGAAGATGATCATCGTGCCGCTCACGGTCCACAGGGCCATGATCACGATCGAGGGCTTGATCCACGCCGGGTCGACGAGCCACTGCGGCCCGTCGATGCCGAAGAACCCGAGGAAGTCGTTGATCGCTCCGCGGTTGCCGTTCAGCAGCAGGAGGAAGACGGCGGCGGTCGCGACCGACGGCGTCATCTTCGGCAGGTAGAACACCGTGCGGAAGAAGCCGGAGCCGCGCTTGACGCGGTTGAGCAGCAGCGCGAGGGCGAGCGCGACGATGATCTCGAGCGGCACGGCGAGCACGGCGTAATACAGCGTGTTGCCGAGCGACAGCATGACCTTCGGCTCGTCGATGAGCAGCTGGTAGTTCGACAGACCCGCGGGAGTCGCCGTGTTCGTCGCGAGGTCGTAGTGGCTGAACGAGATGACGAGGCTGTAGACCATCGCGCCGAGCGTGAAGAGCAGGAAGCCGATCACCCACGGGGCGATGAAGAGGTAGCCGGCGAGGGCCTCGCGTTTGTTGAACGACTCGACCTTGCGGCGCTTCGTCGCGGCGGGCTTGCCTCCCCGACGCGTGCCGGAGTCGGACGTGGTGGCGACGGCCATCAGCGCACCGCCTCGACGCGAGCCGCGCCGGGGCCGACGCGGGAGGGAGATGTGTTCATGATTCCCCTTTCAAGAGGCGTCGATGACCCTTGCGCTTCGATGTGGCATCGTTGCCACACACTTGTGGCGACTATAGGTCGCCGGGAGCGGAGGCGCAACACGGTCGGCGCCGACGGACGGGACGGGTTGGCGGAAGCGGGTTCCGCAGACGTGCGGAGGCGCCGCAACGGAACCCAGTTGCGGCGCCTCCGGTCGAGTCATACAGCCGAGGTTAGAGCGCCGGGGCGCACGACCGGCGCGATGGCACCGCTTCTCCCAGACTCGTAGGCGGCGAGGATGATCCCGAGCACGTCGATGCCCTCGACGTGGGTATGCAGCGGGCGCGTACCGCCGATCAGGCTCGTCGCGAAGTGACGGATCTCGGCGGCGAACTCGTCGCCCTTCGGCAGCTCCACGGTGGCCGTCTCGCCACCGCGCACGCGGTAGTGCAGCGTCGTGCCGTCGGAGTAGAGGGACCCGAGTTCTCCCACCGCGGAGAAGCGTTCGGTGTTGGCCGTCGGCGTGTAGGCCCAGCTCGTGGTGATGGTGCCGACGACGCCGTTCTCGAAGCGCACGAGCACCTGCGCGGAGTCCTCCCCCTCCATGAACGTCAGGCGGTGGGTGGAGAGCATCGCCGCGACCTCGGTGGGTGCCGCGCCGGCGAGGTGCATGAGCAGGTAGCTCGGGTGGTATCCGGTGTCGATGAGCTCGCCGCCGCCACTCGTCTTCGCGGTCGCGCGCCAGCCCATGTTCTCGGGGTTGAAGTCGTTGTAGAAGCTGTCGGTGGTGCGCACCTCGAAGACGCGGCCGATGACGCCCGCGTCGATGAGTTCCCGCGCCTTGGCGACGGCGGGCGCGAACAGCTGGTTGTGGGCGCACATGAGCGTGACCCCGGCGCGCTCGACCGCCTCGGTGACCTCGGCGGCCTCCTCGGGCGTGAGGCAGAGCGGCTTCTCGCACAGGATGTGCTTGCCGGCCGCCGCGGCGGCGACGATCGCATCCTTGTGCAGGTGGTGGGGCAGACAGATGTCGACGGCGTCGATGTCGGCGTTCGCGATCATGTCGAGGTAGTCGGAGTAGGTCTCCGCCCCGGCGGCCTCGGCGCGTCGCTCGGCGTTCTCGGCGACGGGATCGGCGACGGCGACGAGCGTGACGACGTCCGGGTTCGCGAGGTACCCATTGACGTGGGCGCCGGCGATGCCGCCGGCCCCGATGAGTCCGACGCGGATGGTGCGAGTGGTCATGACTGGTGGATCTTCCTTCTGTGTATCGGGTGTCGGGATCGGGTCGGTCTAGAGGCGCACGGTCGTGCCGGTCGCCGCGGCCTCGTTGGCGGCGACGACGAGTCGGGTGAGTTCGACGGCGGCATCGAGGTTCGCGGCATCCGGCGTTCCGGTGCGGATGGCGTGCACCCACCGTGCGAAGGGGCCGTCGGCGGCGTCGAGCAGCGGCAGTTCCGTCCAGTTCTCCGGATCGAAGTGCGGGCCCTTGGCGAGCAGGCGTTCGCCGCCGAATCCGAAGAGGAGCGTGCCCTCCGTGCCGCGCAACTCGAACGCGAATGCCCCCGGCACCGTGACGTTGCTGGCCTCGATCACGGCGATCGCGCCATCCGGATAGGTCGCGGTCACGACCGCGTTGTCTTCGAGAGCGCGGCCGGTCACGCTCGTGTACGCGGCGGTCACGCTCTCGGGCCGCGCGCCGAGGAAGCGCTGCGCGAGATACACCGGGTGGCACCCGAGGTCGGTCAGCGCGCCGCCGATGGCGTCGTGCTCGTCGAAGAAGCGCTCCGGAAGCCAGCCGGCGAGCGCGCCGTCGTGGGCGAGCCGGATGCGGGCGTAGGTGAGGCGGCCGAGTCGCCCCTGCTCGAGCGCGTCCAGGGCGGTCACGGTCGTGGCCTCGTAGAGGCGGGGGAGCGAGACCTCGAGCTGCACGCCGTTCTCGCGGACCGCCGCGAGGATCTCGGCCGTCTCGTCGAGCGTCGGAGCGAGCACCTTCTCGGTGAAGATGTGCTTGCCGGCTCGCGCGGCGGCGACCATGACGTCGCGGTGCGGCCGCGTGGCGGTCGTGACGGTGACGGCGTCGATGTCGTCACGGGCGAGCAGGGCGTCGAGGTCCGCGGCGAACTCGACCCCGAACTGGTCGGCTCCGGCCCGCCCGCGCTCGGGGTCGTCGTCCCAGACGGCGACGAGTTCCGTGTCGGGGTGGGCGAGCACCGCGTTCGCGTAATCGCCGGCGTGCACGTGCCAGAAGCCGAGCACCGCCACTCGGATGCCGGGGGAGTCAGGGACTGAGGACATGGGGTCGAAGACCTCCGTTGTGGGATCGTTGTCAGGAAGCACGACACTCTAACTTCTGCTCCGCGAGCAGTGCTAGGGCGCATTCGGGGGTCGGATGCATCGATTCACGTTGCCGCTGAATCGCCCTCGGATATTCCGGCCGAACCGTTGCCCGCACGCGCCGCCGGGCGTACCCTCGGCAGCACACAGCGCTGTCACTCGTTCGGGGGTAGTCATGGTCGTCCAGTCCGCTCGTCTCGGCAGGATCGCGGCGGGGGTGGCCGCCACCGCGATGGCCGCCTCCGTCTTCGCCGCACCGGCATCCGCCGCTCCGTCCGCGAACTCGAGTCCGGCATCCGCCGCCGCCGCGACGTCGAGCCGCTCGACCTCGTACGGGTCGGGCGGTGCCGTCTCGAGCGTCGACCCGCTCGCCAGCCGGATCGGCGTGGAGGTGCTGCGACTCGGCGGCAACGCCGCCGACGCGGCCGTCGCGACCGCCGCGGCTCTCGGCGTGACCGAGCCGTACAGCGCAGGGATCGGCGGGGGCGGCTACTTCGTCTACTTCGACGCGGCGACGGGTGAGGTGAGCACGATCGACGGTCGCGAGACCGCCCCCGCCGGCATCACCCCCGACGCCTTCATCGACCCCGCCACCGGGGCGCCGTACCGGTTCACCCCCGAGCTCGTGTCGTCCGGCGTCTCCGTCGGCGTGCCGGGCACCCTCGCCACGTGGGAGGCGGCGACGGAGCGCTTCGGCACCTCGTCACTGCGCCTGCTGCTCGCGCCGTCGATCGCCCTCGCCGCGAAGGGCTTCCGCGTCGACGAGACCTTCCGTCAGCAGACGCTCGACAACAAGGCGCGGTTCGCCGCCTTCCCCGACACGGCGAAGCTCTTCCTGCCGGGCGGTGACGCCCCGAAGGTGGGCTCGACGTTCCGCAACACCGATCTCGCGAAGACCTACGGGCTCATCGCGCTGCGGGGCACCGACGAGTTCTACGAGGGCCGCATCGCCGACGAGATCGCGGACGTGGTGCAGAACCCGCGCAAGGACCCGGCGTCGCCGCTGCCCGCGCCGGCCGGCACGTTGACCGCGGAGGACATCGCCGCGTATGAAGTGCTGCACCAGGCGCCGACGCATGTGGACTACCGCGGGTACGACGTGTACGGCATGGCTCCCTCGTCGTCGGGCGGCACGACGGTCGGTGAGGCGCTCAACATCCTCGACAACTACCAACTCGGCGGTTTCGACGAGCTCGAGCGCAGCATGCACCGGATCCTCGAGGCGTCGGCTCGCGCGTTCGCCGACCGGAACGCCTACGTGGGAGACCCCGCTTTCGTCGACGTGCCGACGGAGACCCTCCTCAGCCAGGAGTTCGCCGACTCGCGAGCCTGCACGATCGACTCCGCGGCGGCGTCGCCCAAGCCGGTCGCGCCGGGAGCGCTCGACGGCTCGGGCTGTGCCACGGCGCCGTCGGCGGAGCAGCGGGATGACACCGAGAACCTGTCGACGACGCACCTGTCGGTCGTCGACAAGTGGGGCAACGCGGTCGCCTACACGTTGACGATCGAGCAGACCGGCGGGTCCGGCATGACGGTTCCCGGCCGTGGCTT
Source organism: Diaminobutyricimonas aerilata (assembly GCF_002797715.1). Lineage (NCBI taxonomy): Bacteria > Bacillati > Actinomycetota > Actinomycetes > Micrococcales > Microbacteriaceae > Diaminobutyricimonas > Diaminobutyricimonas aerilata. The sequence continues at coordinate 537,245 of NZ_PGFF01000001.1, forward strand.
CCTGCTCAACAACGAGCTCACCGACTTCAGCACGGTCTACGACCCCGCCGATCCGAACCGCATCGAGCCGCTAAAGCGCCCGCGTTCGTCGATGTCGCCCACGATCCTCGTCGAAGACGGCGAAGTCCGGCTCGTCGTGGGGTCGCCGGGTGGGTCGACCATCATCACGACGGTCATCCAGGTGATCACGAACTGGGTCGATTTCGCCATGCCGCTGCCGATGGCCATCGAGATGCCGCGGTCGTCGCAACGGAATACCCCCACCACCATTGCGGAGCCCGCGTACATGGACCAGGTCGCACCACTCCTGGAACCGTTCGGTCACGAGTTCGTGCCGTCCGGCGACGCATTGACGTCGGCGGCCGAGATCGGAGCGGTGGCCGGTGTCGAGGTCGAACGTTCCGGTCGCCTGGTCGCGGCCGCCGAGCCGGAACGTCGCGGCGGCGGCGCCGGACTCGTGGTGCGACCCGAACGCTGATCGCGGCGCCACTTTCAGGCGACGGCGCCGGTCGCGGCCGGCGCCACCTCCTGCAACTGGCGCCGAGGCGTACGACCGCCTCCGTTCGCCCGTCGCGGACGCGGGGCGGACGCACACCCGGCGGGCGCTACTGTTCACGGAATGAGCGGGATGCGCGGACAGGTGGGCCAATACGGCAAGCCGCGCACCCGCGTCAGCAGCGGCGACACCGCGGCGCAACGCGCGGAGAACGCGTCGGCGCCGCGCATCCCGCACCTGATGCGCCGCATCGGAGAGCTGTTCCGCCCCCACCGCACCGCGCTCACGATCACGATCGTGTTGGTGCTGATCTCGGCAGGTCTCGGGGTGCTGCCGCCTCTGCTGACGCAGCGGGCGTTCGACGAGGGGCTGTTCCCGCCCGGCGGGCCGAACGTGCCCGTACTGACCGAGATCGTGCTCATCATGATCGGACTGTGGGTCGTCTCGGCGGGCCTCAATGTCGGCCAGACGTACCTCACGGCGACCGTGGGCAACAAGGTGATGGGTGCCCTGCGCGTGCGCCTGTTCGAGCACCTGCAGCGCATGGAGCTCGGCTTCTTCACGCGCACGAAGACGGGCGTCATCCAGTCGCGGCTGCAGAACGACGTCGGCGGGGTCGCCGGCGTGCTCAGCAACACCATCTCGAGCGTCATCGGCAACACGGTCACCGTCATCGCCGCGTTCGTGTCGATGCTCGTGCTCAGCTGGCAGCTCACCCTCGTGGCGATCGTGCTGCTCCCGGTGCTCGTGATCGCGCAGCGCCGCGTCGGTCAGGTGCGCGCGCGCATCGCGACGAAGACGCAGGAGTCGCTGAGCGAGATGACCGCGATCACGCAGGAGGCGCTGAGCGTGAGCGGCATCCTGCTTGCCAAGAGCTTCAACCGGCAGGGCTCCGAGGTGCAGCGCTACGCCGACGAGAATCAGCGGCAGATCCGGCTGCAGGTCAGCCAGCAGATGAGCGGTCAGTGGTTCTTCGCGATCGTCAACGTCTTCCTCTCGGTGATCCCGGCCATCGTCTACCTGGCCTCGGCGTACCTCATCGCCGGCGGGGTGGATGTGACCGCGGGCACGATCGTCGCCTTCACGACGGTGCAGGCGCGGCTCACCTTCCCGCTCATGGGACTCATGCGCGTCGCCCTCGACCTGCAGACCTCCGGCGCCCTGTTCGCCCGCATCTTCGAGTACCTCGACCTCCGCCCCGCGATCACCGACCGCGCCCGCGCCGGCACCATCGATGCGGATGCGCTGGGTCGGGTCGAGTTCGACCACGTCACCTTCCGCTACCCCGACGCCCCGGAGGACTCCGCACCGACTCTCGACGATGTGTCGTTCACGGTCGAGCGAGGCCGGTTCGTCGCCTTCGTGGGACCCTCGGGTGCCGGCAAGACGACCGTCTCGTACCTCATCCCGCGGTTCCACGAGGTGGGCGGCGGTCGGGTGCTGTTCGCCGGCACCGACGTGCGCGAGCTCGAGCAGGACGAACTCGTGCGGCACATCGGCATCGTCAGCCAGGAGACCTACCTCTTCCACGCGACGATCGCTGAGAACCTCCGGTACGCGAAGACGGACGCGACGGATGCCGAACTGGAGGCGGCCGCGCGCGCGGCGAACATCCACGACACCATCGCGCGGTTCCCCGACGGCTACGACACGGTGGTCGGCGAGCGGGGCTACCGCTTGAGTGGCGGCGAGAAGCAGCGGATCGCGATCGCGCGCGTGCTGCTGAAGGATCCGCCGGTGCTGATCCTCGACGAGGCGACGAGTGCGCTCGACACGGTGTCGGAACGCATCGTGCAGGGGGCCCTCGACTCCGCGTCGCGCGGACGGACGACGATCGCGATCGCCCACCGGCTGTCGACGATCCTCGACGCCGACGAGATCTTCGTCGTCGATCGTGGGCGCATCGTCGAGCGGGGCACCCACGGGGAACTCGTCGCGGCGGGCGGCGTGTACGCGGGTCTCTACGCCGAGCAGCGCGCCGCCACCGCCTGATCGGGGCGGGCCGGTCAGCGCCCCAGGCGCTGCCGGCTCGCCTCGTACAGCGCGACCGTTCCGGCGGACGGGGCGCTCAACGAGCTCGCGGATCCACCGATCGGGATGCGGGCGATCACGTCGCACCCGTCGGGCCAGGCGCGGCTCATGCCGCGCGTCTCATTGCCGACCACGAGCACGGTGCCGGATCGCAGGTCCGCGTCGAACAGGTCGCGGTCGCCGCGTTCGTCGAGCCCGACGACGGTGAGCCTGCTCTCCCGCCGGTCGCGCCAGGCGAGCACCGCCTCGGCGCTCTCGGCCTGCACGACGGGGATGCCGAAGAGGGAACCGGTCGTCGCCCGCACGCACTGCGGGTCGTAGGGGTCGGCGGCGTGCCCGGTCGTGACGACGGCGGCCGCGCCGAACGCGTCGGCCGAGCGGATGAGCGTGCCGAGGTTGCCCGGAGACGACGACCGGTCCGCGACGACCACGAGGGCATCGTCCGCGAGCTCGAGGTCGTCGAGCGACGGATGCCGCTGTGTGGCGACGAGCAGCACCTCAGGGGCGCCGGCATCCTTCTCACCGAGTTCACGCATGAGCTCCTCGCTCATCGCGACCCGGTCGGCGTCGCGCGGGGCCCGGTCGAGCACGCCGTTCGCCCATTCCGAGAGGGCGCCGACCCGGTGGATGACCGTGTCGATCGGCCAGCCCGCGTCGAGGGCGAGCGAGATGGGGCGCACGCCCTGCACGAGGAACACCCCGGCGCGCGTGCGTTTCGTGCGGTTGCCGAGGTACGACTCCCACTGCTGGAATCGCGCGTTGCGCGTCGTGATCCGCACGGCATCCTCCCCGCCCGGAGCGGCATCCGGGACCCTACGACGATAGGGGGTCAGCGCGCGTCGAGCTTGTGCAGCAGGTCTTCCATGAGCGCGATCTCGCTCTCCTGCGCCGCGATGATGCCGCGCGCGATGGTGCGCACCGACGGCTGGTCGCTGCGCGCGAGCACGGCCCGCGCCATCTCGACGCCGCCCGCGTGGTGGTCGATCATGAGCTCGAAGAAGAGGCGGTCGGCGGCCGGGCCGTCGGCGGCGGTGAGCTCGGCGAGCTGCGCGGGTGCCGCCAGTCCCGGCATCGGAGCGCCCGGCTCGTGGGTCTCGTGTCCGGCGCCGTGCGCGCCCGGTCCATCGGATGCGGGACGCGTCATCCAGGTCATCGACGGCTCGGACGGGGCCTGGTCGAGCCCCCACTCGACGAGCAGTCCGTAGAGCTGGCCCGCCTGGCCCGACTGCGCGGTGATCATGTCGGTCGCGAGCAGGCGCACCGTGGGGTCGTCGGTGCGGTCGCGGACGAGGAGCGCGAGCTCCACCCCCTGCAGGTGGTGCGTCTGCATGTCGCGCGCGAATCCCGCCTCCGCGCTCGTGTCCGACGGAGGCCTCGCCGCCGGGGCGCTCGCGCGCCCTGCGACGAAGGCGAGCAGGAGCAGGATCACCACGGTCGCGACGGCCGCGACGATCGCGCGCGGACTCACCTCGCGTGCGCCGTCGCTCGTCGCGGCGGCCGGCTCGGGCGTGTCGCCCGACCGGTCAGGCGACCTTGCCGGCACCGTCGATCGCGCCCGTGCACACGGCGTTCGGTTCCGGCACGTCCTTCGACCGCCAGAACTTGCGGATGAACTGCTCGATCCGCTCGTCGTCGGTGGCCTCGACGTGGAGCTGCTGCCCCCACGCGGTCAGCACGACCGGCGCCGGGGCGTCCTCGAGCGGCGCGAGGATCGCGTACGTGTCGGGCATCGCATCCCGCAGCTGCTGCACGCCCGCGGCGTCGACCTCGGCGGGGTCGTAGCTGATCCACACGGCCCCGTGCTCGAGCGAGTGCACGGCGTTCTCGGCGGGCACCGGCTGCTCGTAGACGCCGCAGTTGAGCCAGGCGTAGGCGTGATCGCCACCGGCCGGCGGGGTGAGGTCGTACTCGATCGGCTCGTCGGTGTGCAGATAGCTGCCGATCGTGATCGTGTCGAGGCCCTCGATCTCGATGTCCTCCGGTGCGACCCGCTGGCCGTTGACCACGACCACGGTGATGATCGTGCCGACCACCGCGAGTCCCGCCACCGACGCGATCACCGCGGTGAGGAGGCGGTTGCGCTTCTCTCGCGCCTGCTTGCGCTTGAGCTCCTCGACCTTCGCGGCGCGCGCTGCTTCGCGCGCCTGCTTGACCGTGGGCTTCGTCCTCGCGTCCGGCATCCGGGATTCCTCTCCTGCGCCCTCGTTCCACAGGGCGGGCGACCCCCTGAAGGTATACGAAGCGGATGGGCCGATGGTTCAGCGGAGGCGCCGATCGCGCCCGCGTAACGCTCGGGACCGCGCTGTTAGCCTCGCTGCATGAAGTACGCGGAGTCCGTGATCGACCTGGTGGGCGACACCCCGCTGGTGAAGCTCAACCGGGTGGTCGAGGGCTACGCGCCCACCATCCTCGCCAAGCTCGAATACCTGAACCCCGGCGGATCGTCGAAGGACCGCATCGCCACGCGGATCATCGAGGCGGCCGAACGGGAGGGCAAGCTCAAGCCGGGCGGCACGATCGTGGAACCCACGAGCGGCAACACCGGCGTCGGGCTCGCCCTCGTGGCGCAGCAGCGCGGCTACCGCTGCATCTTCGTCGTGCCCGACAAGGTCGGGGAGGACAAGCGCAACGTGCTCACCGCGTACGGTGCGGAGGTCGTGGTGACCCCGACCGCGGTCGCGCCGGACAGCGCGGAGTCGTACTACAGCGTGAGCGACCGGCTCGCCCGCGAGATCCCGGGGGCGTTCAAGCCCGACCAGTACTCGAACCCGAACGGTCCGCGCAGCCACTACGAGACGACGGGTCCCGAGATCTGGCGCGACACCGACGGGCGCATCACCCACTTCGTCGCCGGCGTCGGCACGGGCGGCACCATCACCGGGGTCGGCCGGTACCTCAAGGAGGTGTCCGACGGCGCGGTGCGCATCATCGGTGCCGACCCCGAGGGGTCCGTGTACTCCGGCGGCACCGGTCGCCCGTACCTCGTCGAAGGCGTGGGGGAGGACTTCTGGCCGAGCGCCTACGACCCCTCCGTCGTCGACGAGGTGATCGCCGCCTCCGACGCGGAGGCGTTCGCCCTCACCCGGCGACTGGCCCGCGAAGAGGGCCTGCTGGTCGGCGGATCGAGCGGCATGGCCCTCGCATCCGCCCTCAAGGCCGCGGAGAAGCTCACCGCCGACGACGTGCTCGTCGTGCTCTTCCCCGACGGGGGCCGCGGGTACCTCGGCAAGGTCTTCAACGACGCCTGGATGCGCTCCTACGGGTTCCTCGACGCCGCGGGCGAGCGCACCGTCGGCGACGTGCTGCGCGCGAAGACCGGGCAGCTGCCCGAGCTCGTGCATGCGCATCCCTCCGACACCGTGCGCGACGTCATCCGGATCATGACCGAGTACGGCGTCTCGCAGCTGCCGGTGCTCTCCGCCGAACCCCCCGTCGTCATGGGCGAGGTCGTCGGTTCGGTGGATGAGCGCTCGCTCGTCGAGAGCGTCTTCACCGGCGACGCGAAGATGACGGATGCGGTGGGCGCCTTCGTCGCCCCGCCGTTCGGCCGGATCGGCGTGCATGAATCGCTCGACGCCGCCCGCGCAGCGCTCGGCTCCGCCGACGCCCTGCTCGTCGTCGCCGACGGCAAACCGGCGGGCGTGCTCACCCGCCACGACCTTCTCTCCTTCGTCTCCGAATAGGACCACCTCCCTCATGACGCACCACCACTTCGACACCCGTGCGTTGCACGCCGGGCAGGAGTTCGATCCGACGACCGGCGCGATCGTGCCGCCGGTCTACCTGACCTCGACGTTCGTGCAAGACGGCGTCGGCGGGCTGCGCGGCGGCTACGAGTACGCCCGCGCCGGCAACCCGACGCGCACGTCGCTGCAGGAGCAGCTCGCCGCGCTCGAGGGCGGCTCCCGGGCGCTGAGCTTCGCCTCGGGACTCGCGGCGGAGGACGCGCTGCTACGCGCGACGCTCTCGCCCGGCTCGCACATCGTGATGGGCAACGACGTCTACGGCGGTACGCATCGACTCGTGAACCGCGTGCACGTGCCGTGGGGCGTCGAGCTCGAGACCGTCGACATGAGCGACGTCGACGCGGTGCGCCGTGTCATCCGGCCCGGCAAGACCGACGTGCTGTGGATCGAGACGCCGAGCAACCCGCTCATGAAGATCACCGACATCGCGACGCTCGCCGCGATCGGCCACGAGGTCGGGGCGACCGTCGTCGTCGACAACACGTTCGCCTCGCCGGCCCTGCAGCAGCCGCTCTCCCTCGGCGCCGACGCGGTGGTGCACTCCACCACGAAGTACCTCGGCGGGCACACCGACGTCGTCGGCGGCGCCGTGGTCACGAACGACGAGGAGCTCGGCGAGCAGATCGCGTTCCTGCAGTTCGCGGTCGGCGCGATCTCCGGTCCGCTCGACGCGTGGCTCACCACCCGCGGCATCAAGACGCTCGGCGTGCGGATGCGACAGCACTCCGCCAACGCGCAGGTCATCGCCGAACGCCTGGCCGCGCATCCGGCGGTGCGCCACGTGTACTACCCGGGCCTCGTCGACCACCCCGGCCACGAGATCGCGGCCAGGCAGATGAGCGGATTCGGTGGGATGCTCTCCCTCGCGATCGAGGGTGGCGCCGAGGCGGCACGTCGATTCGTCGAGTCGACCGAGGTGTTCCAGTTGGCCGAGTCGCTCGGCGGCGTCGAGTCGCTCATCGGGTACCCGTCGGAGATGACCCACGCGTCGGTGCGCGGCACCGAACTCGAGGTGCCCGCCGACGTGGTGCGGTTGTCGGTCGGCATCGAGCACGTCGACGACCTCGTCGCCGACCTCGAGCAGGCGTTGGAGCGCCTTCCGCGCTGACCACGGTCGCTGAGCCTGTCGAAGCGCCCGGCCCGGTTCCCTTCGACAGGCTCAGGGAACGGTCGCCGAGCTCGTCGAAGCGTCTTGACATGCAAGCCGTCACTTGCCTATCGTGAACGCATGACGGACCTCTTCAAGGCGCTCGCCGACGAGACCCGTCGCGTCATCCTCGACGAACTCGCCGAGCACGATCCGCAGACCCTCTTCGAGCTGTGCACGCGCCTGATCGGCAAGCACGGCATCCAGTCGTCGCGTCAGGCCGTCTCTCAGCACCTCGACGTGCTCGAGGCGGCCGGACTCGTGCGCAGCGAGCGTCGGGGTCGGTACAAGTTCCACCACCTCGATGTCACCCCGCTTCAGCAGATCGCGCGCCGTTGGCCGCCGCGCGATCCCGCGGCCCCACCGAAAGGCGACACCCCATGAGAATCACCACCACGAGCGTTTTCGTCGACGACCAGCAGAAGGCGCTCGACTTCTACACCGGCACGCTCGGCTTCCAGCTCGCGAGCGACTTCCCGGCGGGGGAGCACCGCTGGATCACCGTCGTGGCGCCGGACGCGCCCGACGGCACGCAACTCGTGCTCGAGCCGAGCGACCACCCCGCGGTACCGCCGTTCAAGGACGCGCTCGTCGCCGACGGCATCCCGTTCGCCTCATTCGGGGTCGACGACGTGAACGCGGAGTACGAGCGGCTCCGCGCCCTCGGCGTCACCTTCGTGCAGGAACCGGTGTCGAGCGGTCCCTTCACCGCCGCGGTGCTCGACGACACGTGCGGCAACCTCATCCAGATCGCGAGCATGGCCTCCTGAATCGGCACTCCACCGCCTAGCCTGGAAGCGACCGAGGGAGGCGATGCGGATGCGCGTGAAGCCCCTCGACGAGTCGGCGATCCTGTGGTCCCGCAAGCCGGATGGCGGACCGCTGCTGGTCATGCTGCATGGCTACGGCGGCAACGAGTACGACTTCGAGCCGTTCTTCGACCGGGTGCCGCAGGGCGTGACGGCCGCGTCGTTGCGCGGTCCTACGCCACTGCGGGACAGGTGGTGCTGGACCGAGTACCCCCGCGAGGGTGTCGCCGGCGCGACGGCAGCCGTGCGCGGCGTCCTGGAATGGCTCGACCGGACCCCCGCATCCCGGGCGGCGCTGCTCGGATTCTCGCAGGGCGGCGCGACCGCGGTGCACCTGCTGCGCACGGCGCCCACCCGGGTGGAGGCGGTCGCCGAGGTGAGCGGATTCGTCTGGGAGGGTCGGGCGCACTCCGGCGTCGCGCGGATCCGGCCCCCGGTGTTCTCCGCTTTCGGCGACGTGGACGACGTCGTCGATGCCCGCCTCCGGGGTCGTTCCGAGGCATGGCTGCGCGACCATTGCGCGACCAGCTTCGCCCGCTATCCGGACATCGGGCACGTCATGGACGACCGGATGCTCGAGGACGCGCTCGCTTTCCTCACGCCGTTCCTGCTGCCCGAGGCGTCCTGAGGCGCACCGGAACGCGACGAAGGCGCGGACCGAGCGGTCCGCGCCTTCGTGTGTGAAGCTGTCGCCGCCTAGCGGGCGGTGCGACGGTTCTTCGTGACGAGGCCGTAGATCAACAGCACGATGAGCGAGCCGCCGATGGCGAGCAACCACGTGCGAAGGTCGAAGAACCCGCCCAGGTCGACCTGGAAGAGGGCGCTACCGATGAAGCCGCCGAGAAGCGCTCCGACGATGCCGAGCAGCAGCGTGATGAGCCATCCGCCGCCCTGCCGGCCGGGCAGAATGGCCTTCGCGATCGCGCCGGCCAGCAGGCCGAGGACGATCCAACCGATAATTCCCATGGTCGTGTCTCCCGTTCTCGCGGGCCGGCTTTCGACCCGCGGCGCTAGTGAAGCAGCACCCAGCGGGCGCGCACCACTTCTGCATCCGACATTCAGGAAACGCGGAGATTCTCGAGAATCGGCCGCACCCGCCCTGTCATCCGCTTGTTCCGCTTCTCGCGGCGGGCGTTCGGCTGCCTCTCGTCGGTAGGGTGCTGGGGTGAGTTCCCCCGAAGCATCCACGCTCGGGCTGCCGGCCGTCCGGTAGCCCCGACATCATCAGGCGCGAGAGCGCCCGTCCACGACTGGACGGATCGTGACGCGCGGAGTGCTGCCGTGTCGGCCCATGCCGACATCGACCATCCACTTCCCGGAGCTCATCCATGCCATTCGTCATCTACCTGCTCTCCGTCGCGGTCTTCGCGCAGGGCACATCCGAGTTCATGTTCGCGGGCCTGCTCGCCCCGATCGCCGACGAGCTCGGAGTGACCGTGCCGCACGCCGGTCTGCTCACCTCGTCGTTCGCCGTCGGCATCCTCGCCGGAGCGCCGGTCATGGCCGTGATCGCCCGTCGATGGCCGCCTCGCCGAGCATGGACAGGCCTTCTCCTGCTCTTCATCATCGCCCACATCGTCGGGGCCACCACGAACGACTTCGACGTGCTGCTCGTCACCCGGGTGGTCGCCGCGGTCGCGAATGCCGGCTTCCTCGCGGTGACGCTGTCGACCGTGTCGGCGCTCGTCACTCCCGCCGCGACCGCGCGAGCGCTCTCGGTGGTGCTGGCCGGCACGACGCTCGCGCTCGTCGCCGGGGTGCCGGGCGGGGCCGCGCTGGGTGTCGCGCTGGGATGGCGTTCGGCGCTATGGGGTGTCGTCGTGCTGTGCGTTCCTGCGCTCGTGGCCGTCGCCGTCGCCGCGCCGGTGCGCGCGACGTCGCACGGCCGCGTCGCCCTGACGGACGAGTGGCGTGCGCTGCGTCGACCGCGGGTGATGCTGGCGGTCACCGTGACCGCGCTCGTCAACGGTGCGACCTTCTGCGGCTTCACCTACCTCGCGCCGGTCGTCACGGGATCGGCGGCCATGCCGGCCGGAGCCGTGCCGCTCGTCCTCGCCGCCTTCGGGATCGGGGCGTTCCTCGGCGTGGGTGCGGCGGGGCGCATCGCGGACGCCCATCCGGCCCGACTCGTCGCGGTCGGCGGAGCGCTCGCGTTCCTCGGCTGGGTCGCGTTCGCGTCGGCCGCGCACTCGCCGGTGCTCGTGATCGCCCTCGCGGTGACTCAGGGCGCCGCGGGATTCGCCACCGGCGGCGCGCTCATCGCGCGCATCATGTCTCTCGCGTCGGGCGCGCCGACGTTGAGCGGGGCCACGGCGACGGTGGCGTTGAACATCGGCGCTGCCGCAGGTCCGGTGCTGGGCGGGATCGCGTTCGCGGCCGTACCCGGTTCGGGCCCGCTCGCCGCGTCCGCGGCGCTCGCCGCCGTCGCGCTGCTCCTCATCGCGCTCGGACGTCGGGCGCTGTTCCCCACCGAGGCGTTGCGCTAGGCCGGGAGCAACTCCGCGATGAGGGCCTCGACGCGGTTCCGGATGTCGTCGCGCACGCGCCGGACCGTGTCGAGGTCCTTGCCCGCGGGGTCCTCGAGCTCCCAGTCCTCGTAGCGCTTGCCCGGGAACACCGGGCACGCGTCGCCGCAGCCCATCGTGATCACCGCATCCGACTCACGCACTGCGTCGACCGTCAGCACCTTGGGCGTCTGCCCCGCGATGTCGATGCCCTCCTCCGCCATCGCCTCGACGGCGACGGGGTTGATCTGGTCCTTGGGCTCCGACCCGGCGGACAGCACCTCGACGCGGTCCCCGGCGAGCGCCCGCAGGTAACCGGCGGCCATCTGCGAGCGGCCCGCGTTGTGCACGCAGACGAACAGGACGGTGGGCTTCTCGCTCACGGCGACTCCTCGAGGGTGGGGTGGATGGCACCGGACGGTACCTCATGGATGTGTACGGCGGGATTCACGAGCAGCACTCCTCGACGGCCGACCCGGTGGAACACACGCCGGTCGCGGGGAGGCTCAGCCGTACCTCGCGCGCCGCGGCGGCGTCGCCGTCGAGATGGGCGACGATCGATCGCACCTGCTCGAATCCTGTCGCCAGCAGGAACGTGGGGGCGCGACCGTAGCTCTTCATGCCCGCGATGAAGAAGTCGGCTTCCGGATGCCGCAGCTCGGCGAACCCGTGCGGTTCCACCGTGCCGCACGTGTGCACGTTCGGGTCGATCAGCGGGGCTAGGCGTCTCGGCGCTTCGACGACCTCGTCGAGGTCGAGCCGGATCTCGCGCAGCAGGTCGAGCGCGGGCCGGAAGCCGGTGGCGTTCACGAGCCGGTCCGCCACGAGATCCTCGACGAGGCCATTGCGGTACCCGACGATGCGCATCCGCTCGTCGTCCTCCTCGAGGCGGAGGATCTCGAAACCGTCCACCAGTCGGATGCGGCCGTCCGTGACGAGCCGATCGACCCGCGACCCGAGCGCCGAGCGCGCGGAGAGGGCGTCGTCGGCGGCGGTCGTGACCCGCACGGCCGAGCGGTTGCGGATGAGCCAGCTCACCCGGGTGCCGGGCTCCTGTCGGGCGAGCTCCGCGAGTGCGAGCAGGGTGTTCGCCGCCGAATGACCGGCGCCCGCCACCACGATATGACCGCCGGCGAACGCCGCACGATCGCGCCCGAGCACATCGGGGAGCGCAGGGGAGACGCGGTCGCGCACCCGCTCCAGGCCGAGAGGGTCGAGTCCGGAGGAGCCGAGGGTGTTGGGCGTCCGCCACGTTCCGGATGCGTCGATCACCGCGCGTGCGACGAATTCGACGTCGCCGTCGTCGCCGCGGACGCGCAGCACGAACGGCACGTCCGAACGCCCGGTCGAGCGGGTGCGGTCCATGCCCCGTCGGGTGACGGCGGTGACCGCCGTGCGCACGCGGATGTGCGGGGCGATGCCCGGGAGCGCGGCAAGCGGTTCGAGCATCCGCTCGACGAGTTCACGACCGGTCGGGAGCGCATCGGCGTCGGGGGTCACCCATCCGGTGGGCGCGAGGAGATCGGCGACGACCGGGTCGATGAGCATCCGCCACGGGGAGAACAAGCGCACGTGGCCCCACTCGAGCACGCTCGACCCGACGGTGGCGCCCGCCTCGAACACGACGAACGGGCGGTCGCGGGCGGCGAGGTGCGCCGCCGCGGCCAACCCGATCGGTCCGGCACCGATGATGGCGACCGGGAGCGGGTCCACCTGCTCGCCGATCGTCGACGCGATCCGACTCTCCACCAGGCTCACGGCCACTCCTTCATCGATGGGCTTCGATGGAACAGTGACGGATATATCGACGGATGTCAATATTCGGGTACGCTCGACCCGTGACACTCCTGCCGATGGTCGACGACGCGCGCACCGACGCCTGCTGCTCGACCCCGACCCGCGACGCGCTCTCGGTCGAGGAAGCGGAACGGCTCGCGCGTCGACTGAAGGCGATCGCCGACCCGGTGCGGCTGCGGCTGATGTCGATCGTCGCCGCCTCCGAGGGGCGGGAGGCGTGCGTCTGCGACCTCACCGACCCGCTCGGGCTCAGCCAGCCGACCGTCTCGCATCACCTCAAGGTGCTCACCGACGCCGGCTACCTCGCCCGCCGCAAGCAGGGCACCTGGGCCTACTACCGGCTCATCCCCGGCGCCCTCGACGCCGTCACGGCGTCGCTCATCGCGGTCTGACGCCGGTCAGCGTCCCGTCCACTCGAGCAGCCGCTCGACGGGCCACGTGGTCACGATGCGCTCAGGCGGGATGCCGTTCGCCTCGGCGCGCTCGGCGCCGTAGTCGAGCAGGCTCAACTGGCCGGGGGCGTGCGCGTCGCTGTCGATGCTGAACAGGCATCCGGCATCGAGCGCCAGCTTGATGAGCTCGTCCGGCGGATCCTGCCGCTCCGGTCGCGAATTCACCTCGACCGCGACACCGTGCTCCGCGCACGCCGCGAACACGGCCTCCGCATCGAACGTGGCTCCCGGACGTGTGCCGCGCGATCCCTCGACCAATCGACCGGTGATGTGCCCGAGCACGTCGGTGTGGGGATCGGAGACGGCGCGGATCATCCGCCTCGTCATCTCGCGCGGCTCCATCTTGAGCTTCGAATGCACGCTCGCGACAACGACGTCGAGACGCCCGAGCAGCTCGGGCGTCTGATCGAGGGCGCCGTCGTCGAGGATGTCGACCTCGATGCCGGAGAGCAGGCGGATGCCGTCGCCGCCGAGCCCGGCGACGACCTCGAGCTGCTGCTCCAGACGCTCCGCGGAGAGCCCGTTGGCCACCCTCAGCCGGGGGGAGTGGTCGGTCAAGGCGAGGTACTCGTGTCCGAGTCGGCGCGCGCTGTCGACCATGAGCTCGATCGGGGTGAGGCCGTCCGACCACTCGCTGTGGCAGTGGAGGTCGCCCTTGAGCGCGGCGCGGAGGGTGCTGCGGGGAGCCCCGCCGGACTTCTCCCGCAGATCGGCCAGGTACTGCGGCACGTCGCCCTCGAGGGCCTCCCGGATCACGCGGTACGTCGTGTCGCCGATGCCCTTGGTGTGCTTGAGTCGCACGGGATCGGCGATGTGCTCGGGCGGGAGTCCGGCGAGCACGTCGCCCGCGGTGCGGAACGCCTTCGACTTGTAGCGCGACGACCGTTCGCGTTCGAGCAGGAAGGCTATCTCGGTCAGCGCGTCGAGCGGATCCATGCCGCCCATTCTCGCGCGAGGTCGTCGCCGTAGGCGGGGGCGTGTGCTCCTCACTGGCACCTTTCCGGCGCGCGGTGGCCGGAACGCGATGGTCGGTGTCGTACGGCCACGCCATCATGAACACCATGGCATCCACGTCCCCGATCGCGATCGTCCCCCCGGTGGCGGATCCGCACGGGGACGACGGTCGCATCGGACTCGTGCAGGCCTCTGCGCTGTACGTGGCCGCCGTGCTGGGAACGGGCATCCTCACGCTGCCGGCGCTCGCCGCAGAGGCTGCGGGGCCCGCGTCGGTCGTGGCCGTCGCGGCGGTGCTGCTGCTGTCGATCCCGCTCGCCGGCACGTTCGCGGCACTCGCGTCGCGGTATCCCGACGCCGGAGGCGTCGCGACGTTCGTGCGGCTCGCGCTCGGTGACACCGCCGCGCGGATGTCCGGCTACTGGTTCTTCTTCGGTGTCGGCGCAGGCGCACCCGTCGTCGGCCTGCTCGGGGCCGAGTACCTGGTGAGCGTGCTCGGCGGGGAACGGTGGCACGTCGTGCTGGCCACCGTGCTCATCTTCGTGCCGCCCCTCATCGCGAACGCGTTCGGGGTGCGGGTCTCCGGATCGGTGCAGCTCGTGCTCACCGGCATCCTCGTCTTCGTCGTGATCGGCGTGATGTCGTTCGCCGCGGGAGAGGTGCGCGAGCGCAACTTCGAACCCTTCCTGCCGCACGGGTGGGGCGGTGTGGGAGCCGCGATCAGCCTCTTCGTCTGGGCCTTCGCCGGGTGGGAGGCGGTCACCCACATCGCGGGCGAATTCCGCCGACCACGCCGGACGATCCCGTGGGCGACCGCCATCGCGATCATCGTGGTGGGGGCGTCGTACCTCGCCCTGCAAATCGCCACCGTCGGCGTGCTCGGCGAGTCCGCGGGAGACAGTCCCGTCGCGCTGCTCGATCTCGTCGGGGCGTCCGCGCCCGGGTACGCCTCGACCGTCGTGGCGGGGATCGCCGTCGTGGTCTCGGTCGGGGTGCTCAACGCCTACCTGCCGGCCTTCGCGAAACTCGGCGCCTCACTCGGCCGCGACGGGCACCTGCCGCGCTGGATCGGCCGTGGAGCGGAGGCCGGCGCAGTGCCCCGGCGCGCGCTCCTCGTCGTGGCGGTCATCGACGCCTGCTACCTGTCGCTCTGCGTCGCCGGCGGCCTCGACCTGACGCCGTTCATCCTCGTGCACACGAGCAGCATGGTGGCGGTCTACGCGCTCGGCATGCTCGCCGCCGTGAGGTTGCTCGAGCGCTGGAGTGTCGGCTGGTGGCTCGCGGTCGTCTCGCTCGTGCTCGTCGCGGGCCTCGTCGTGCTCGCCGGCGCCAACATGATCGTCCCCGCACTGCTGGCCCTCGCGGCCGTGGTGGTCACCCTCGTCCGAAGGAGGCGGCATGCCCGCTGAGACTCCCGCCGCATCCGCCGGCCGCCGCGTCGTCGACCTCAGCCATCGCATCCGCGCCGGGCTGGTCACCTATCCGGGCCTGCCGGAACCGACGATCACGCCGCACCTCACCCGGGAGGACTCCCGGGCCAGGTACGCGCCCGGGACGGAATTCGCGATGGACGTGATCCACATGATCGGCAACACGGGCACCTACCTCGACAGCCCGTACCACCGCTACGCCGGCGGCCCGGACCTCGCGGGACTCGAGCTCGCGAGCCTCGTCGACCTGCGCGCCGAGGTGGTGCACATGCCCGATCCGCCCGAGCGCGGCGTACCGGCGGAGGTCTTCCTCGACCGGGACGTGCGGGGCGCCGCTGTGCTCATCCACACCGGATGGGACCGGCACTTCGGCACGCCGGAGTACGCACACGGGGCGCCGTTCCTCGCGACCGACGCGGTCGAGTACCTCGTCGCAGAGGGGGCGGCGCTCGTCGGGATCGATTCGCTGAACATCGACGACACCGAGAGCGGGGGAGAGCGCCCCGCTCACTCCGGGCTACTCGCCGCCGGCATCCACGTGGTCGAGCACCTCACCCGGCTCGAGGAGCTGCCGGCGAGCGGGGCGCGGTTCACCGCGGCACCGCCCGCCGTCGAAGGATTCGGCACCTTCCCGGTGCGCGCGTTCGCGATCGTCGACGAGGACGCCGACGGAGCCCGATCCGCATGATTCCGGGCGACACGCCCGGGATGCGAGCTCCATTTGCCCGTTCCCGGATCGCCACGTAATGTTCTTACTCGTCACCCCAAAGGTGCGGGAGAGCGGAAGAGCTCCCCGGCCTCAAGCGGGACCAACCTCCTCAAGCCGAATGGCGCAGATCCTCTTGAAGGAATGCGTCCCAGCGCTTAGGATGGACAATCCATTCGGATCCCGGGAAACCGGGAGCGCAGGTCGATTTGACAAGCGAATCCAATGAGATACGGTAGGGACTCCACCCCTGAAGAACGAGCCGGAAACGGCGAGTGAACAGGCGTGCCCACCGGATCTGGATCGCCAGTCGGATTTGACAGGCAGAACCGAATGGGATAAGTTAGGACAGTTGCCCTGAAGCGGAACCGGAAGCGGTGAAGCGGCAGGCGCGCCCGATCCTTGAGAACTCAACAGCGTGCACTAAGTCAATGCCAAATTACCTCGTTGACTGACTCCGGTCAGTCATAGAGATTCCTTTGGATTAGACAGATTGTCAGTAGACAGTCTTTTAGTCAGACAAACTCGCGACGGCCCAGGTCAATTCCGACCCAGTCGTCGCACAGATGTGCCGGCCACTTCGGTGGTCGTGCAATCAAACATTTACGGAGAGTTTGATCCTGGCTCAGGACGAACGCTGGCGGCGTGCTTAACACATGCAAGTCGAACGGTGAAAGAGGAGCTTGCTCCTCTGGATCAGTGGCGAACGGGTGAGTAACACGTGAGCAATCTGCCCCTCACTCTGGGATAAGCGCTGGAAACGGCGTCTAATACCGGATACGACGCGCGAAGGCATCTTCTGCGCGTGGAAAGAACTTCGGTGAGGGATGAGCTCGCGGCCTATCAGCTAGTTGGTGAGGTAACGGCCCACCAAGGCGACGACGGGTAGCCGGCCTGAGAGGGTGACCGGCCACACTGGGACTGAGACACGGCCCAGACTCCTACGGGAGGCAGCAGTGGGGAATATTGCACAATGGGCGCAAGCCTGATGCAGCAACGCCGCGTGAGGGATGACGGCCTTCGGGTTGTAAACCTCTTTTAGCAGGGAAGAAGCGAAAGTGACGGTACCTGCAGAAAAAGCACCGGCTAACTACGTGCCAGCAGCCGCGGTAATACGTAGGGTGCAAGCGTTGTCCGGAATTATTGGGCGTAAAGAGCTCGTAGGCGGTTTGTCGCGTCTGCTGTGAAAACCCGAGGCTCAACCTCGGGCCTGCAGTGGGTACGGGCAGACTAGAGTGCGGTAGGGGAGATTGGAATTCCTGGTGTAGCGGTGGAATGCGCAGATATCAGGAGGAACACCGATGGCGAAGGCAGATCTCTGGGCCGTAACTGACGCTGAGGAGCGAAAGCGTGGGGAGCGAACAGGATTAGATACCCTGGTAGTCCACGCCGTAAACGTTGGGAACTAGATGTAGGGACCATTCCACGGTTTCTGTGTCGCAGCTAACGCATTAAGTTCCCCGCCTGGGGAGTACGGCCGCAAGGCTAAAACTCAAAGGAATTGACGGGGGCCCGCACAAGCGGCGGAGCATGCGGATTAATTCGATGCAACGCGAAGAACCTTACCAAGGCTTGACATATACCGGAAACGGCTGGAAACAGTCGCCCCGCAAGGTCGGTATACAGGTGGTGCATGGTTGTCGTCAGCTCGTGTCGTGAGATGTTGGGTTAAGTCCCGCAACGAGCGCAACCCTCGTTCTATGTTGCCAGCACGTAATGGTGGGAACTCATAGGAGACTGCCGGGGTCAACTCGGAGGAAGGTGGGGATGACGTCAAATCATCATGCCCCTTATGTCTTGGGCTTCACGCATGCTACAATGGCCGGTACAAAGGGCTGCAATACCGTAAGGTGGAGCGAATCCCAAAAAGCCGGTCTCAGTTCGGATTGAGGTCTGCAACTCGACCTCATGAAGTCGGAGTCGCTAGTAATCGTGGATCAGCAACGCCACGGTGAATACGTTCCCGGGCCTTGTACACACCGCCCGTCAAGTCATGAAAGTCGGTAACACCCGAAGCCGGTGGCCCAACCTTTTGGAGGGAGCCGTCGAAGGTGGGATCGGTGATTAGGACTAAGTCGTAACAAGGTAGCCGTACCGGAAGGTGCGGCTGGATCACCTCCTTTCTAAGGAGCATCTGACACCCTCGGGTGTCCAGAGCCAGACCTGAGACGAACGTTCTCAGCTGGTCAGCTCATGGGTGGAACATTGACTTTGGTCTCGATCGGACCGACCAGATCCCAGTACGCCTCTTCGGAGGTTGGAACGGATCCAGTCGGAATGACCGGGACATGCACGCTGTTGGGTCCTGAGGGACCGGGCACCGCTCGTCGAGCGGGAACCAACCTCTGGACTTCGAACCGACCGGCGGGATCGCCGGCGGAACGGAGTACCGCCCGTATTTTGAGAACTACACAGTGGACGCGAGCATCTTAGATTCGAGCGTGAGCACCTTCGGGAGCCATGTTCGGTCTACTAGATGATCTGATTTATTTAGATCATTGGTCTATCTCCGGCCTTCGGGCCGGCGATCGATTCAGAACTCATGTAGTCAAGTTTCTAAGAGCAAACGGTGGATGCCTTGGCATCTGGAGCCGAAGAAGGACGTAGTAATCTGCGATAAGCCTCGGGGAGTTGATAAACGAACTTTGATCCGAGGATTTCCGAATGGGGAAACCCCGCTGGGCGTGCTTGCACGACCTAGTGACTCCCGCCTGAATATATAGGGCGGGTAGAGGGAACGTGGGGAAGTGAAACATCTCAGTACCCACAGGAAGAGAAAGCAACCGCGATTCCGTTAGTAGTGGCGAGCGAAACCGGAACAGGCCAAACCGATCATGTGTGATAGCCGGCAGGCGTTGCATGATCGGGGTTGTGGGACTCTCACGAACTTCTGCCGAAGTTCACATTGACATGCGCGATATAGACGAACGGCATTGAAAGGCCGACCACAGAGGGTGCCAGTCCCGTAGTCGAAATGTCGCGCAGCGGTGGAGAGGATCCCAAGTAGCACGGGGCCCGAGAAATCCCGTGTGAATCTGCCAGGACCACCTGGTAAGCCTAAATACTCCCAGATGACCGATAGCGGACAAGTACCGTGAGGGAAAGGTGAAAAGTACCCCGGGAGGGGAGTGAAATAGTACCTGAAACCGTTTGCTTACAAACCGTTGGAGCCTCCTTAGTAGGGGTGACAGCGTGCCTTTTGAAGAATGAGCCTGCGAGTTAGCGATATGTGGCGAGGTTAACCCGTGTGGGGTAGCCGTAGCGAAAGCGAGTCCGAATAGGGCGATCCAGTCGCATGTCCTAGACCCGAAGCGAAGTGATCTATCCATGGCCAGGTTGAAGCGACGGTAAGACGTCGTGGAGGACCGAACCCACTTCAGTTGAAAATGGAGGGGATGAGCTGTGGATAGGGGTGAAAGGCCAATCAAACTTCGTGATAGCTGGTTCTCTCCGAAATGCATTTAGGTGCAGCGTTGCGTGTTTCTTGCCGGAGGTAGAGCTACTGGATGGCCGATGGGCCCCAAAAGGTTACTGACGTCAGCCAAACTCCGAATGCCGGTAAGTGAGAGCGCAGCAGTGAGACGGTGGGGGATAAGCTTCATCGTCGAGAGGGAAACAACCCAGACTACCGACTAAGGCCCCTAAGCGTGTGCTAAGTGGGAAAGGATGTGGAGTTGCACAGACAACCAGGAGGTTGGCTTAGAAGCAGCCACCCTTGAAAGAGTGCGTAATAGCTCACTGGTCAAGTGATTCCGCGCCGACAATGTAACGGGGCTCAAGCACACCGCCGAAGTCGTAGATTTCATACTTTAGGTTAGCCTTCGTGGTTCAGCCGTATGGAGTGGTAGGAGAGCGTCGTGTGGCGAGTGAAGCGGCGGAGTGATCCAGCCGTGGACGCCACACGAGTGAGAATGCAGGCATGAGTAGCGAAAGACATGTGAGAAACATGTCCTCCGAAAGACCAAGGGTTCCAGGGTCAAGCTAATCTTCCCTGGGTAAGTCGGGACCTAAGGCGAGGCCGACAGGCGTAGTCGATGGACAACGGGTTGATATTCCCGTACCGGCGAAGAACCGCCCAAGCTAATCCAGTAGTGCTAAGAGTCCGAATCCCTTGACGGATCCCTTCGGGGCTATGTCTTGGGGCTAGCACTCGACCCCATGCTGGTGCGGCTAGCGTATTAACAGGTGTGACGCAGGAAGGTAGCTGAGCCGGGCGATGGTTGTCCCGGTGTAAGGACGTAGGGCGAGAGATAGGCAAATCCGTCTCTCACATAGCCTGAGATCCGATGCGTACCCCTCACGGGGGAAATCAGTGATCCTATGCTGCCGAGAAAAGCATCGACGCGAGGTTCTAGCCGCCCGTACCCCAAACCGACTCAGGTGGTCAGGTAGAGAATACCAAGGAGATCGAGAGAATCGTGGTTAAGGAACTCGGCAAAATGCCCCCGTAACTTCGGGAGAAGGGGGGCCTGAGGCGTGACGGAACTTGCTTCCCGAGCGCTGTACGGCCGCAGAGACCAGTGGGAAGCGACTGTTTACTAAAAACACAGGTCCGTGCCAAGTCGCAAGACGATGTATACGGACTGACGCCTGCCCGGTGCTGGAAGGTTAAGAGGAAGGGTTAGCGCAAGCGAAGCTCAGAATTTAAGCCCCAGTAAACGGCGGTGGTAACTATAACCATCCTAAGGTAGCGAAATTCCTTGTCGGGTAAGTTCCGACCTGCACGAATGGCGTAACGACTTCCCAGCTGTCTCAACCGCGAACTCGGCGAAATTGCACTACGAGTAAAGATGCTCGTTACGCGCAGCAGGACGGAAAGACCCCGTGACCTTTACTACAGCTTGGTATTGGTGTTCGGTGTGGCTTGTGTAGGATAGGTGGGAGACTATGAAGCGGGCACGCTAGTGTTCGTGGAGTCGTTGTTGAAATACCACTCTGGTCACTCTGGATATCTAACTTCGAACCGTAATCCGGTTCAGGGACAGTGCCTGGTGGGTAGTTTAACTGGGGCGGTTGCCTCCCAAAAAGTAACGGAGGCGCCCAAAGGTTCCCTCAACCTGGTTGGCAATCAGGTGTCGAGTGTAAGTGCACAAGGGAGCTTGACTGTGAGACTGACAGGTCGAGCAGGGACGAAAGTCGGGACTAGTGATCCGGCAGTGGCTTGTGGAAGCGCTGTCGCTCAACGGATAAAAGGTACCTCGGGGATAACAGGCTGATCTTGCCCAAGAGTCCATATCGACGGCATGGTTTGGCACCTCGATGTCGGCTCGTCGCATCCTGGGGCTGGAGTAGGTCCCAAGGGTTGGGCTGTTCGCCCATTAAAGCGGTACGCGAGCTGGGTTTAGAACGTCGTGAGACAGTTCGGTCCCTATCCGCTGCGCGCGTAGGAAATTTGAGAAGATCTATCCCTAGTACGAGAGGACCGGGATGGACGAACCTCTGGTGTGTCAGTTGTTCCGCCAGGAGCACCGCTGATTAGCTACGTTCGGACCGGATAACCGCTGAAAGCATCTAAGCGGGAAGCCGTCTTCAAGATGAGATTTCCATCCCTTAGGGGGAGAGGCTCGCAGCCAGACGACTGCGTTGATAGGCCGGATGTGGAAGTGGGGACTAAAGACCCATGGAGCTGACCGGTACTAATAAGCCGATAACTTGACAACAACATGTTTTCTGTTGCTGCTCGCGTCCACTTTGTGGTTCTCGATTTACGGTCGGGAACCGCTGCACTCAATCGAGTGCCGCAGACTATAAATCAATAGTGTTTCGGCGGCCATAGCGAAGGGGAAACGCCCGGTCACATTCCGAACCCGGAAGCTAAGACCTTCTGCGCCGATGGTACTGCAAGGGTGACCTTGTGGGAGAGTAGGACACCGCCGGACTTCTTCGAGAAATGGCCACCCATAGCTGGGTGGCCATTTTCTCGTTTAAGGACTTACGCTGCGCAGGCAGCCGATCGAGGAGAGCACCGTGTCGGATACCTCTGAGCCCGGGCGCACGCCCGGCGGCAAGCCGCGCAGCAACAAGCCGCGCTCGTCGACGCCGGACAACCGCGCCCCGCGTCGTGGCGCACCGAACGACCGAGGCGCCGGCCCGTTCCGTCCGGGCGCCGGCGATGCCGATCGCTCCGCCGCTCGTGGCGACCGCGATGATCGGCCCCGTCGTGATCGGGACGACCGTCCCCGCCGTGACCGGGACGACAAGTCGGCCGAACGTGGCGGCGCCGCCCGTCCGCGTCGCGATGGTGACGCGCGCCCGCGCCGGGAGGGAGACGCACGTCCGCGTCGAGATGGTGACGCCCGTCCGCGTCGCGATGGAGAAGCGCGTCCGCGTCGTGATGGAGAAGCGCGTCCGCGTCGTGATGGTGACGCGCGTCCGCGTCGAGATGGTGACGCCCGCCCGCAACGCGGCGGTGACGCGCGTCCGCGCCGCGAAGGTGACGACCGTCCGCGCAGCCAGGGCGGCGACCGTGCACGATCCGGCGATCAGCGTCATCCCAAGACCGGTGGCGATCGGCCGTACCGCGAGGGAGACCGCCGCGGAAGCGACGACCGTCGGGGCGGAGCGTCCCGCCGCGAGGGCGAGTCATACCGTGGGCGTCCGTCCGGTCCCCGTGACGGCGCCGGCTCGTACCGCGATCGCAACTCTGCTCCGCGGGAGGGTGGTTCGTACCGGGACCGCAACTCTGCTCCGCGGGAGGGTGGCTCGTACCGGGACCGCTCCTCCGCTCCTCGGGGAGACGGCGAACGCCGTCCGTTCCGCGACGGGCCCCGCTCCGGTGAGGGCCGCGGAGGCTTCCGGGCGCCCGAACGCGGTCGACCCGACCGCGGTGGAGTGGAACGCGAGCGCCCCGAATTCGATACGCGATCGGTGCGTCCGCGTCATGACGATCCGGAGCTGCCCGAGGATGTGAAGCCGAACCAGCTCGAGCGCGCCGCGCGCGCGGAGCTGAAGACCCTCAGCAAGGAGAACGCGGACGACGTCGCCCGCCACCTCGTGATGGTCGCCCGGCTCATCGAGGACGACCCGGAGCTCGCGCACCGCCACGCGGTCTCGGCCGCGCGGCGGGCCGGACGCATCGGCGTCGTGCGCGAGACGCTCGCGATCACCGCCTACGGGCTCGGGGACTTCGCCCTCGCCCTCCGCGAGTTGCGCACCTACCGCCGGATCTCGGGCAGCAACGACCAGCTGCCGATGATGGTGGACAGCGAACGCGGTCTCGGACGACCGGACCGTGCCCTCGAACTCGGACGTTCGGTCGACCGCTCGACACTGCCGCCGGCCGTGCAGGTGGAACTCGCGATCGCCATGTCCGGCGCGAGACTCGACCTGGGCCAGCCCGAGGCGGCTCTCGCGGAACTCGAGATCCCGCAGCTCGACCCCACCACCGCCTACCCGTACAGTCCCGCGCTGTTCGACTCGTACGCGACGGTGCTCGACGAGCTCGGACGCACGGAGGACGCCGAGCGCTGGGGTCGCCTCGCCGACCGCGCCGCCCAGGCGCTCGCGGAGCTCGACCCCGACGGCGACGTCATCGAGGTCGTGGAGGAGGACGTCGAGCTCGACGACTCCGATCTGGACGGCATCCCGCTCGACGCCGCGGATGACGACGCCGCGGATGACGACGCCGCGGACGACGACGACGAAGACGACGGCGACGGGGATGACGACGACCCCATCGACGAAGCGCACGGCGAAGAGGACTGGCCCGGCTCGCCCATCACCGACGACGAAGAGGACGGACCCGAGTTGATGCGGTCCGATGACGCCTCGCCCGGGCACGCCGAGCCGCAGACCGCTGAAGCCGCAGACGACGAGGAGGACGGCTCGCGTGGCCCTGTTCAGGCGTAGGAACGGGTCGACCCCGCTCGACGGCGTCGACGTGGTGCTCGCCGACCTCGACGGCGTCGTCTACAAGGGACCGAACGCGATCCCGCACGCGGTCGACAGCCTCAACCGGGTCGCCCGCGACCGCCGCGTCGGGTACATCACCAACAACGCCTCGCGCACCGACGCCTCCGTGGCCGAGCACCTCACCGAGCTCGGCCTGCGCGTCGCGCCCGACGAGGTCGTCACCTCGCCGCAGGCGGCCATGCGTCTGCTCCAGCAGCTCGTCGAGCCCGGGTCCCTCGTGCTCGTCGTGGGCGGCGACGGCCTGACGCACGAGCTCGACCGCGCCGGATTCCGGGTGACCCGATCCGCCGACGACCGACCCGATGCCGTCGTGCAGGGTTTCGCCCCCGAGGTCGGATGGACGCAGCTCGCCGAAGCGGCGTTCGCGCTGCAGAAGCGCGAACCCGAGATCCCCTGGGTCGCGACCAACACCGACTGGACGATCCCCGTCGCCCGCGGCACCGCGCCCGGCAACGGCACCCTCGTGTCCGCCGTGCATACGGCGGTCGGTCGACTGCCCACCGTCGCCGGTAAGCCGGAGGTCGCCATCTTCGAGGAGGCCCGCGCTCGGTTCGGCGCCGAGCATCCGCTGTTCATCGGCGACCGGCTCGACACCGACATCCTCGGCGCGAACCGGGCCGGCATCGACTCGGTGCTCGTGCTGACCGGGATCGACCAGGCGAAGCAGGTGCTCGCCGCCAACGCCGATTCGCGTCCCACGTACCTGCTCGAGGACCTGCGCCAACTGCACGAGCCGTATCCCACGGTCGAGCATCAGGAGACCCCGGATGGGGCGGTCACCACGGTCGGAAAGGCCGTCGTGCGCCGCACCGCCAACGTGCTCGAGGTCGAACGCGGTACCGGGATCGACCTGTTGCGCGCCGGGTCCGCGGCGATCTGGCGTTCCGGACTCGCGATCTACGGGCTCGTCGTGCCGCCGGAGCTATATTCGTGAGCATGTCCGACGAGCACGAGCCGCGAAGCGATGAGTCCGACCACGACGGTCTCGTCTCGCGCCTGCGCGTGATCGAGGACCAGCCCCTCGAGACCCGGGCGGAGGCGTTCGGCCAGCTCTATGCGGAGCTGCGCGCCGAGCTCGACGGGCCGGACCAGCCCGCCCGCTGAGCTCCGAGCCCCTTCAGCGCTCGTCGGCGTGGTGCCGGCCGATCGGCAGCACGAGCGGAGTGCCCGCGACCGGGTCGACGATGACCCGCGAGCGCATCCCGAACACCTCGAGCACCATCTGCTCGGTCACGACGTCCTGCGGTGCGCCGTGCGAGTGCAGTCGCCCGTCGCGCATCGCCACGAGGTGCGTCGCATAGCGCGCCGCGAGGTTGAGGTCATGCAGCACCATGACGATCGTCGTGCCGCGCTCCCGGTTGAGGTCGGTGAGCAGGTCGAGCACCTCGATCTGGTGGGTCACGTCGAGGAAGGTCGTGGGCTCGTCGAGCAGCAGCACATCCGTCTGCTGCGCGAGCGCCATCGCGATCCACACCCGCTGCCGCTGACCGCCGGACAACTCGTCGACCGGCCGATCGGCGAGTTCGAGCGTGTCCGTCGCCGCGAGCGCGCTCGCGACCGCGGCGTCGTCCTCCGCGCTCCAGCGGCGGAACCATCCCTGATGCGGATATCGTCCGCGGCCCACGAGATCGGCGACCGCGATGCCGTCGGGCGCCACCGGCGTCTGCGGCAGGAGTCCGAGCATCCGGGCGACATCGCGCGTCGACAGCTCGGCGATCGCCCGGCCGTCGAGCAGCACCGTGCCCTCGCGGGGGGCGAGCAGGCGGGCCATGGCGCGCAGCAGCGTCGACTTGCCGCACGCGTTCGCGCCGACGACCACGCTCACCCCGCCGCGGGGCAGGGCGAGGCTGAGCTCGTGCACGACGGTGCGATCGTCGTAGGCGAGCGTGACGTCGCTCAGTTCGAGGGCATGCGCGGGGACGGTCACAACCGCCCTCCTTTCCGATTCGAGCGGGCCAGCAGCCAGAGCAGATAGGGCGCACCGACCGCGCCGGTGATCACGCCGACCGGCAGCGAGATCGGCAGCAGCCGGTCCCCGACGAAGTCAGCGGCGAGCACGAGCGCCGCCCCCACGAGGGCGGCGGGCACGAGAGGCAGCCGTCCGGGCACGAGCCGGGCCGCGATGGGGCCGCTGAGGAATGCGACGAACGCGACCGGCCCCGCGGCCGCCGTGGCGACCGAGGTGAGGCCCACCGCGACGATCAGGATGAACAACCGCGTGCCGTCCGCAGGCACGCCCAGCGCGGTGGAGCTGTCGTCGCCGAGCTGCAGCACCTCGAGCCGGCGCCCGAGCACCAGCGCGGCGGGGACCAGCACGGCGACCGCGACCGCGAGCGGATACACGTCGTCCCAGAATGAGCTGTTGAGGCTGCCGGTGAGCCAGCGCAGCGCCTCGTTCGCCTTGTACACGTCGGCGCGGGTGAGCACCCAGTCGATGACGGCGAGCAGCATCATGCCGACGGCGATCCCGATGAGCACGAGCCGCGAGCCGAGGATGCCGCCCCGGTACGACAGCAGGTACACCGCGAACGCGACGGCGAGTCCGCTCACGACGGCGATGACCGACACGATCGGTCCGCCCAGGCCGAGCAGCGCGATCGCGACCACCGCGGCGGCGCTCGACCCGTAGCTGATGCCGATGATGTCGGGGCTCGCGAGCGGGTTGCGCAGCATCGTCTGGAACAGGGACCCCGACAGCCCGAGCGCGAGTCCGACGAGCACCGCGGTCACCGCGCGCGGCAACCGCAGCCGGCCGACGGTGAACGACGCACCGGGCACGTCCTGACCCGTGATGACGGCGAGAACCTCGCCGAGCGGCGTGATCGACCTGCCGACGCTCAAGGTGAGCAGGAACAGCGCGACGATGACGACGGCGAGCGCGACGGCGACGACGAGCGAGCGGCGGCGCCGCCGCACCCGACCGGCCGCGATCACGCTCACAGCTCCCGCACCTTCGAACGCCGGATGAGCCAGATGAAGACGGGCGCGCCGATCACGGCGGTCATGATGCCGACCTGGATGTCGCTGGGGCGGCTGATGACGCGACCCACCACATCCGCCGCGACGAGCAGCACGGCGCCGAACAGGGCCGAATACGGCAACAGCCAGCGGTGTGCGGGCCCGGTGAAGAACCGTGCCGCGTGCGGCACGACGAGGCCGACGAACCCGATGGGCCCGGCGATGGCCGTCGCCGCCCCGCACAACAGCACGATCGCGAGCCCGGACCCGGCGCGGGCGAGCCCGACCCGTCCGCCGAGTCCGCGAGCGAGGTCGTCGCCGAGCGAGAGCAGATCCAGGCTGCGAATGCTCAGCACGGCGAGCACCGCGCCGGCGCCGACGAACGGCAGCACGTGCGTCATCTCGCCGAAGTCGGCGCCGCCGACGCCGCCCACCTGCCAGAACCGGAACACGTCGAACACGTCGGTGCGGGTGAGCAGCACGGCGCTCACGAACGACGACAGCGCGGCGGAGATGGCCGCCCCGGCGAGGGCGAGCTTGAGCGGGGTGGCGCCCTCACGCCCGATCGACCCGATCGCGTAGACGAGCACGGATGCGGCGGCGGCGCCGGCGAAGGCGAACCAGACGTACTCCTGCACCGATGCGATGCCGAACACCGCGATCCCGATGACGACCGCGAGGGCACTGCCCAGGTTGACGCCGAGGATGCCCGGGTCGGCCAGCGGGTTGCGGGTGAGACCCTGCATGATGGCGCCGGCGAGACCGAGTGCCGCGCCGACGAGCACGGCGAGCACCGTGCGGGGCACGCGGGTCGCGACGGCCGCCTCACCGAACCCGGTCGCATCCGGGTCCGTGAGCCCGCCGAGCACCTCGTCGAGGCTGACAGTGCGCGAGCCCAAGACGAGCGAGAGCGCGCACGCGACGACGAGCAGTCCCGCACCCACGGCGACGCCGGCGAGCAGGCGCCGTCGACGCGACGCCGGCCGCCCCGTGACGGGGGCGGCCGGCGTGGTCGACGGAGTGGGTGTCACTGCACCTTCGCGGCCGCGTCGCCGAACGCCGCGGCGTAGTCCTCGATCGCCCAGGGGATCGAGAGCACGGTGGGCGACGAGGTGGCAGAGGCGAGCGAGGTGCTGTCGTCGATCATCACGACGGAGCCGCGCTGGATGGCCGGGATGGCGCCGATGAGCGGGTCGGCCTGCAGCGTCGTGAGGGTGTCGGCGTCGCCGTAGCTCACGATGATGTCGGCGTCGGCCAGCACGTCGGCGTTCTCGGCGCTCAGCGTCACGAAGAACGCGGACTCGTCCTCGGAGCCGAGCTCCACGACGCTCGGGGCGTGCTCCATGCCGAGGTCGGTCATGAAGGCCGCCCGCGAATCGAGCGGCGTGTACACGTAGAACTGGCTCGTGTCGCTCGGGTCCATCCAGGTGTAGGCGACGGTCTTGCCGACGACGTCCGGGTACTGCGCCATCGTGTCGTCGATGAGCGCGTCGACCTCATCGATCTTCGCCTGCGCCTCGTCCTCGAGTCCGAGGGCCTCCGCATCGATGAGGGTCGTCTCCCGCCAATCGGTGCCGAACGGAGCGGTCGGCCACGACACGGTCGGCGCGATCTCGCTGAGCGTGTCGTAGTCCTCCTCGGTGAGACCGGAGAACGCGCCGAGCACCAGGTCGGGCTCGGTCTCGGCCACCGCCTCGAAGTCGATGCCGTCGACCTCGTCGAAGAGCACGGGCAGGTCGTCGCCGACCGCGCCGAGCTCCTCGAGCGCGTCGTACGTCCACGGAAGCACGCCGTCGCCGTTGTCGTCCGCGTAGGTCGAGAAGGCCATGCCGACCGGCACGACGCCGAGGGCGATCGCGACATCGTGATTGCCCCACGCGATGCTCGCGACGCGTTCCGGCTTCGCCGGGATCTCGGTCGTGCCGAAGCTGTTCTCGATCCGGACGGGGAATCCCTCGCCCGCGGAGGCCGCGTCGTCGGCCCCGCCGGTGGGGCCGCTCGCACAGCCGGCGAGCAGGGCGGCGGCGCCGAGCAGGGCGGCGGTGGACAGGATGGCGCGGCGGGCGGATCTCACGGGGGCCTCTCGTTCGATCGGACCCGGTCGGTCCGATTCGCTAGGTAAGGCTAACCTAACCGCGCCGATGCGCGCCATTCGAGGCGGTCGTCGCACAGGTACCGTGAACGGATGGCCCCGGATGACGCGTCGCTCGTGCGACTCGACGCCCTGCTCGCGGAACTCGGATCGGCGCGGAGCCGCACCCACGCCGCCCGCCTCATCGCCGACGGCCTCGTCTCGGTCGACGGGCGGCCCGCCCTCAAGCCCTCCCTGCGGGTCGCGCGATCCGCCGCCGTCGAGGTCGCCGCATCCGACCACTACGTCAGCCGCGCCGCGCACAAGCTCATCGCCGCACTCGACGGCTTCGGGGTCGACCCTCGCGGGAGCCGTGCTCTCGACGTCGGCGCCTCGACCGGCGGGTTCACGCAAGTGCTGCTCGAACGCGGTGCCCGGCACGTCGTCGCCCTCGACGTCGGTCACGGCCAGCTCCATCCGAGCATCGCGGGCGACGACCGGGTGCTCGTACTCGAAGGGGTGAACGCACGCCACCTCACCGCCGAGCAGTTGCGCGGATTCGCGGGGGAGGACGCAGAGGTCGACCTCGTCGTCGGCGACCTCTCCTTCATCTCGCTCACCCAGGTGCTCCCCGCGCTCGCGGCGACGGTCGGCACCGACGCGGAGTACGTCATGTTGATCAAGCCGCAGTTCGAGGTCGGCCGCGGCAACGTGCGCGAGGGGATCGTGCGCGACCGCGATCTGCGACTGGATGCGGTGCGCGACGTCGTCTGGGCCGCCTTCGATCTGGGGCTGCCCACCGCGGGCCTCATGTCCTCCCCACTCCCGGGCGGAGCGGGCAATCACGAGTACCTCGTGCGGCTCTCGGCGACTCACGGCATCGATCCGACAGAATGGGAGTCGCAGATCGCTGCGCTCGACTGACGACGAAGCTCGACCGACGAAGGAGTGCCGATGGGTTCGGACGACCGGCGCATCCTCGTCGTCGCGCACACCGGCCGGGAGGACTCCCTGCGCGCGGGCGCCGAGACGTGCCGCCGGCTGCTCGACGCGGGCGTCGGGGTCGTGGTGCCCGAGTCCGACCGCGACGACCTCGTCGCCGCCGACCCGGCGCTGTCGGCGACCGCCGTCTTCGGTCGCGACGCGTCCGCGGGTGACCTCGAACTCGCGATCGTGCTCGGCGGCGACGGCACGATCCTGCGCGCCGCGGAACTGACCCGCGGCTCGTCCGTGCCGCTTCTCGGCGTCAACCTCGGTCACGTCGGCTTCCTCGCCGAGAGCGAGCGCGACGACCTCGAGGCGACGCTCGCCCGCGCGCTCGACCGCGACTACCTCGTCGAGGAGCGCATGACACTCTGGGTGCGGGTCAAGGTCGACGCCGAGGTCGTCTACGAGACCTGGGCCCTCAACGAGGCGACCGTCGAGAAGGCGAGCCGCGAGCGGATGCTCGAGGTCGTCATCGAGGTCGACGGGCGACCGCTCTCGAGCTTCGGCTGCGACGGCGTCGTCATGGCGACCCCCACCGGGTCGACCGCCTACTCGTTCTCCGCCGGCGGACCGGTCGTCTGGCCGAGTCTCGAGGCCATGGTGCTCGTGCCGCTCTCCGCGCACGCCCTCTTCGCGCGGCCCCTCGTCGTCGGTCCCGACTCGTCGCTCGCCGTCGAGGTCGTGCACCGCAATCAGGGCACCGGCGTGCTCTGGTGCGACGGTCGGCGCACCCACGACCTCCCGCCGGGCGCTCGCGTCGTCGTGCGACGCTCACCCACCCCGGTGCGCCTCGCCCGATTGCGGCCCGGCCCCTTCACCGACCGGCTGGTCGGCAAGTTCTCCCTCCCGGTCGCCGGGTGGCGCGGTCCCGTCGGCGACGAGGGGATGCGTCCGTGATCGAGGAGATCGACATCCGCGATCTCGGCGTCATCGGTCGTGCGACCCTGCCGCTCGGTCCCGGATTCACCGCCCTCACCGGCGAGACCGGTGCGGGCAAGACGATGGTCGTGACCGCGCTCGGCCTGCTGCTCGGCGCGCGCGCCGACGCCGCATCCGTGCGTTCGGGCAGCGACGGCGCCGTCGTCGAGGGGCGCTGGATCGTCCCCCCGGACGGTCCGGTCGCCGAACGCGTGCGCGACGCCGGCGGGCAGCTCGACGACGCCGGGAACGCGGGCGCCGAGCTCATCCTCGCGCGCTCCGTCTCGAGCGAGGGACGCAGCCGCGCCACGGTCGGCGGACGCACGAGCCCCGTCGGCGTGCTCGCCGAACTCGGGGAACGCCTCGTGGTCGTGCACGGGCAGTCGGATCAGGTGCGCCTGCGCTCCTCGACCGCTCAGCGCGAGGCCCTCGACCGGTTCGGGGGCGCCGAGCTGGCGGCGGCGCTCGCCGCGTACCGCGATGCGTTCACGCGCTGGCAGTCGCTGCGCGGCGAACTCGACGTGCTCGAGGCGGAGCGAGACGACCGGGCCCGCGAAGCGGAGGAGCTGCGCGCCGCCCTCGAGGAGATCGAACGCGTGGCGCCTCAGCGCGGCGAGGACGACGAGCTCGCCGCCCGCGCCGAACGGCTCAGCAACCTCGAGGACCTCCGGCTCGCCGCCGCGCAGGCGCACGAGTACCTGTCGTCGCAGGCTCTCGACGACACCCCCGACGTGTCGACGCTCATCGACGCCGCGCGGCGCGCGGTCGACCGGGTGAGCGCACACGACGCGCAACTGCAGCCGCTCGCCGAGGCGCTCGCCGCGGTGTCGTTCCAGGTGGCTGAGATCTCCACCGATCTCGCCGGCTACCTCGCGGGGCTCGACACGGACTCCGGGCGCGAACTCGAGATCGTGCAGGAGCGGCGGGCAGAGCTCGCCTCCCTCGTGCGCAAGTACGGCGACTCCCTCGACGACGTCATCGACCGACTCGACAGCGGGAGCGGCCGGCTGCTCGAGCTCGACACCGACGAGGAGCGCATCGAGACGCTGCGCACCGGGGTCGAGGCGGAGCACGCCCGCGTGATCGAGCTCGGCGAACGGGTGAGCGCGCTGCGGCGGGATGCCGCGGAGCGCTTGGCGGAACGCGTCACCGCCGAACTCGGGGCGCTCGCGATGCCGGATGCCCGGCTGAGCGTGACCGTCACCGATCGCGCCGACCACGGCGCAACGGGCAAGGACGACGTCGCGATCCTGCTGCAGCCGCATCCGGGCGCCGAACCTCGGCCGCTCGGGCGGGGCGCGTCGGGCGGGGAGCTGTCGCGCGTCATGCTCGCGATCGAGGTGGTCGTCGCGGCCGACGACCCCGTGCCGACCTTCGTGTTCGACGAGGTCGACGCCGGCGTCGGCGGAGCGAGCGCGATCGAGATCGGCCGACGGCTCGCCCGCCTCGCCGCGAACGCGCAGGTGATCGTCGTCACCCACCTCGCGCAGGTCGCCGCGTTCGCGACGAACCACCTGCGTGTGGTGAAGGACGGCGACGGGAGCGTGACCACCTCGAGCGTGCAGCAGCTCACCGGCGACGAACGCGCCGCCGAGATGGCGCGCCTGCTGAGCGGGTTGCCCGACTCGGAGAGCGGCCTCGCCCACGCCCGCGAGCTGCTGGACCTCGCGCGGTCCACCGCCGCCTGACGCGTCGCCGCTTCTGCGCGCCCGGCGAACGGGGTACACCACGGCGCACTTCCGCGCACCATTTGCCGAAACGCGGATCCAGCCCTAGGGTCATAGTTTGTAAGTACAAAGCCCTCCACCGCCGATCGAAGAGGATCGTCCGCCTTGAGTTCACCGCCCGTCGTCGACCACCTCGACGTCCTCGCCATCGGTCGTCTCGGCGTCGACCTCTACCCGCTGCAAGACGGAGTGGGTCTCGAAGACGTCTCCTCCTTCGGCAAGTACCTCGGCGGGTCCGCCGCCAACGTGTCGGTCGCCGCGGCCCGCTACGGCCGCTCGGTGGCGCTCATCTCGCGCACGGGCGACGACCCCTTCGGCAGGTACCTGCGGCGCGAACTGACGCGGCTCCGCGTCTCCGACCGCTACCTCGGCGTCGAGCCCTCGCTCAACACGCCCATCACGTTCTGCGAGATCTTCCCGCCCGACGACTTCCCGCTCTACTTCTACCGCGACCCGATCGCGCCCGACCTCACGGTGCCGGCGGAGGATCTCGATCTCGACGCCGTGCGCGAGGCGGGCCTCTACTGGTCGACCGTCACCGGGCTCAGCCGGGAACCCAGCCGTTCCACGCACTTCGCGGCGTGGGAGGCGAGGGGACGACGCCGTCACACGGTGCTCGATCTCGACTACCGGCCCATGTTCTGGGCGAGCGCCGACGAGGCGCGCGCGCAGGTGGGCCTCGCGCTCGAGCACGTCACCGTCGCCGTGGGCAATCGCGAGGAATGCGAGATCGCGGTGGGGGAGACCGATCCCGAGCGGGCCGCCGACGCGCTCCTCGAGCGCGGGGTCGAGCTCGCCGTCGTGAAGCAGGGCCCCAAGGGCGTGCTCGCGAAGACCCGCGACGAACGTGTCGAGGTCGCTCCGTTCGCGGTCGACGTCGTCAACGGCCTCGGCGCCGGTGACGCCTTCGGCGGCGCGCTGTGTCACGGGCTGCTGGCCGGAGAGGGACTCGAGCGCATCATGCGCCGAGCGAATGCGGCCGGCGCGATCGTCGCCGGACGGCGCGAGTGCTCCACGGCGATGCCGGACCCGGCCGAGGTCGACGGGCTTCTCGCACGGGCGGCCGCAGATGTCTGACGTCGACGACCTGCGGAGGATCCGCGCGGAGGAGCCGGAACGCATCGCCGAGGCGCTGCGCGCCCGCCGGCGGCGCCCGCTGCTGACCGGCGACGGGCGGCTCTTCATCGTGGCGGCCGACCATCCCGCGCGCGGGGCTCTCGGAGTCGGGCGGCGCCCCGCCGCCATGGCGGACCGGGTCGACCTGCTCGAGCGGCTCGCGGTCGCGCTCGAGCGACCGGGCGTCGACGGCGTGCTCGGCACGCCCGACATCATCGACGACCTCGCGCTGCTCGGGGTGCTCTCCGACAAGATCGTCGTGGGCTCGATGAACCGCGGCGGACTGCAGGGCGCCTCCTTCGAGATGGACGACCGCTTCACCGCCTACGACGTGCCGGCGATGACCCGGGACGGCATCGACGCCGCGAAGCTCCTGCTGCGCATCAACCTCGACGACTCCGGCACCGCGACCACGCTCGAGTCGGCTGCGGCCGCGGTGAGCCGGGCCGCCGACGCGGGGTTGCCGATCATCCTCGAACCGTTCATGAGCCGGTGGGAGGACGGACGCATCTGCAACGACCTGACGACCGAGGCGGTCGTCAAGTCCATCGCGATCGCCGCGGGACTCGGCAACTCGTCGGCGTACACCTGGCTGAAGGTGCCGGTCGTGCCCGGCATGGAACGCGTGGCCGAGGCCTCGACCATGCCGACGCTCCTGCTCGGCGGCGACCCCGTATCCGGCCAGGATGAGACCTTCGCGTCGTGGGAGCAGGCCCTCGCGCTTCCCGGCGTGCGCGGACTCGTCGTCGGTCGCACCCTGCTCTACCCCGAAGACGACGACGTCGTCGGAGCCGTCGACACCGCCGCCGCACTGGTGCATGCCGGTGCGGTCGTGCCGCATCCTCGAAGAAGTTGAAGGAGAGAACATGACCACGACATCGGCCGAGGCCGAAGCCCCCGCCGCCGACGGGCTCCCCTCGGTACCGCACTGGATCGCGGGCGCCGTGACCGCAGGATCGGGCGAGCGCAGCGGCGAGGTCTACGACCCCGCCCTCGGCGTCGTGACCAAGCGCGTGGCCTTCGCCGAGCAGGCGGACATCGATGCGGCCGTCGCCGCGGCGTCGGCGGCGTATCCCGCATGGCGCGACCTGTCGCTCGCCCGTCGCCAGTCCATCATGTTCCGCTTCCGCGAACTGCTCGACGCCCGCAAGGGCGAACTCGCCGAGATCATCACGAGCGAGCACGGCAAGGTGCTCTCCGACGCGCTCGGCGAGATCACCCGCGGACAGGAGGTCGTCGAGTTCGCCACCGGACTCGCCCACCACTTGAAGGGGGAGTTCTCGGAGCAGGTCTCCACCGGCGTCGACGTCTACTCGATCCGGCAGCCGCTCGGCGTCGTCGGCATCATCTCGCCGTTCAACTTCCCCGCCATGGTGCCGATGTGGTTCTTCCCGATCGCGATCGCCGCGGGCAACACGGTCATCCTCAAGCCGAGCGAGAAGGACCCGTCGGCGGCGATCTGGATCGGGCGTCTGCTGCAGGAGGCCGGTCTGCCGGACGGTGTCTTCAACGTGCTGCACGGCGACAAGACCGCCGTGGACGGTCTGCTCACGCACCCCGACGTGCGCTCGATCTCGTTCGTCGGATCGACGCCGATCGCCCAGTACATCTACGAGACCGCCGCGAAGCACGGCAAGCGCGTCCAGGCGCTCGGTGGGGCGAAGAACCACATGCTCGTGCTCCCCGACGCCGACCTCGACCTCGTCGCCGACTCCGCGGTGAACGCGGGCTTCGGCTCCGCGGGCGAGCGCTGCATGGCGATCTCGGTCGTCGTCGCGGTCGAGCCGGTGGCCGACGAGCTCGTCGCGAAGGTGCGCGAGCGCATGGCCGGGTTGCGCACCGGCGACGGTCGCCGCTCGTGCGACATGGGACCGCTCGTCACGAAGCAGCACCGCGACAAGGTCGCGTCCTACATCGACATCGCGATCGCCGATGGAGCCGAGGTCGTCGTCGACGGTCGCGACGTGCAGCCCGACGGCGACCCGAACGGCTTCTGGCTCGGCCCGACGCTCATCGACCGGGTGTCGACGTCGTCGCGGGTGTACAGCGAGGAGATCTTCGGCCCCGTGCTCGCGATCGTCCGGGTGTCCTCGTACGAGGAGGGCGTCGCCCTCATCAACTCGGGGGCCTTCGGCAACGGCACCGCGATCTTCACGAACGACGGCGGCGCCGCCCGGCGCTTCCAGCACGAGGTCGAGGTCGGCATGATCGGCGTCAACGTGCCGATCCCGGTGCCGGTGGCGACCTTCTCGTTCGGCGGATGGCGTCAGTCGCTCTTCGGGGACACGAAGGCGCACGGCGCAGAGGGCGTCAAGTTCTTCACCCAGCAGAAGGCGGTCACCGCCCGATGGCTCGACCCGTCGCACGGCGGCGTCGACCTCGGCTTCCCGCAGAACTGACCCGCGGCGCACGCCGGTGACGGCGGCGCCTTCCCGTGAGGACGACATGACCAACGAATGGCTGTACCCCCGCGGCACGCTCACGAGCGGCCCGTGGGAGAGCGTCGTGGACGACCGGATCCCGGGATGGGCGCACACCGGTCTGCGCATCGCCGAGCTGCGGGGTGGCGTCGACCTCCCCTCCGCGCCGGTGGAGCGGATGATCGTGCCGCTCTCCGGCGCGGTGTCGGTGATCGGCGACGACGAGCGGTGGGACCTGGGCGGCCGCGAGTCCGTGTTCGACGGACCGACCGACGTGCTCTACCTCGGGCTCGGCACCGCGGCACGTCTCGAGGGTGAGGGCCGGGTGGCGATCGCCGAGGCGCTCGCGACGGTCGCGCTTCCGCCCGCCCTGATCGTGCGCGACGACGTGCCCGTCGAGATCCGCGGTGCCGGTCGGTCGACGCGCCAGGTGCACAACTTCGGGGTTCCGGGAGCGCTCGAGGCGCAGAAGCTCATCGTGTGCGAGGTCGTCACCCCGGCCGAGAACTGGTCCTCGTACCCGGCCCATCGCCACGACCGCGCCGGCGCGACCGAGTCCGAGCTCGAGGAGATCTACTACTTCGAGGCCGCGGTCTCCCGCGGCGTGGCGGCCCCGGCGCATCCGTCGCCCTTCGGCATGTTCGCCACCTACGCCTCCGACGACCGCGCGATCGACACGAGCGCACGGGTCGGCACCGGCGACATCGCCCTCGTGCCCTACGGCTATCACGGTCCCGCCGTCGCAGCGCCCGGGTACGACCTCTACTACCTCAACGTGATGGCGGGCCCCGGTGCCGAGCGCGCCTGGCGTATCACCGACGATCCCGCCCACGGCTGGATCCGGGACACCTGGGCCGGCCAGGAGCCCGACCCCCGACTGCCGTATCTCGCGAAGGAGCGCACACGATGACAGCCGACGAGCGGATGCCGCAGACCCGCACCATGACCGTCGCGCAGGCGCTCATGACGTTCCTCGCCAACCAGTGGACCGTCGACGGCGACGTGCGGGAACGCACCATCGCCGGCACGTTCGGGATCTTCGGCCACGGCAACGTCGCCGGGCTCGGACAGGCGCTCCTGCAGCTGCACGTCGAGCAGCCCGGGCTGATGCCCTATCACCAGGCGCGCAACGAGCAGGCGATGGTGCACCAGGCGGTCGGCTACGCCCGCATGCGGCGGCGGCGGGCGACCTTCGCCGCCGCGGCCTCCGTCGGACCCGGCGCGGCGAACATGCTGACGGGAGCGGCGCTCGCCACCGCCAACCGGCTGCCGGTGCTGCTGTTGCCGTCCGACACCTTCGCGACCCGCGTCGCCGACCCCGTGCTGCAGCAGCTCGAGCACCCCCACGACCCCGGCATCCAGGTGACCGACGCGTTCCGTCCGGTGTCGCGGTTCTTCGACCGCGTGCAGCGCCCCGAGCAGCTCTTCTCGATCGCGCTCTCGGCGATGCGCGTGCTCACCGACCCGGCCGAGACCGGTGCGGTTACCATCGCGCTGCCGGAGGACGTGCAGGCGGAGTCGATCGAGGTGCCCGTCGAGTTCCTCGCGCCGCGGGAGTGGCACATCCGCCGGCCCGTGCCGGAGCCGGGCGAGCTCGCGCGGGCGGTCGCGGCGATCCGCGGCGCCGAGGCTCCGTTCATCGTCGCCGGCGGGGGCGTGCTCTACTCGGGCGCGGAGGACGCGCTGCGCTCGTTCGTCGAGGCCACGGGCATCCCCGTGGGAGCCACGCAGGCGGGCGTCGGCTCGCTGTCCTCCGCCCATCCGCAGTACCTCGGCGGTGTCGGGGCGACCGGAAGCACCGCGTCGAACCGCATCGCGGCGGACGCCGACGTCGTCATCGGCATCGGAACCCGGTACAGCGACTTCACGACGGCCAGCCGCAGCGCATTCCAGAAGCCGGGGGTGCGCTTCGTGAACGTCAACGTCGGCTCGTTCGACGCCTACAAGCACGGGACGCAACTCCCCGTGGTGGCCGACGCGCGCCGCACCCTCGAGGCCCTCGCCGCGGAGCTGCGGGGCTGGAACGTCGCACCCGGGTACGCGCGCCGCATCGCCGAGGAGAAGGCGGCGTGGGACGCCGTCGTCGACCGCGCGCTCGCACCGACCGGAGCCGAGCTGCCCGGACAGCCCGAGATCATCGGCGCCGTGAACGCCGCGAGCGACCCGACCGACGTGCTCGTGCAGGCGGCGGGCTCGCTGCCCGGCGACCTGCACAAGCTGTGGCGGGTGCGCGATCCGCTCGGCTACCACGTCGAGTACGCCTTCTCGACCATGGGCTACGAGATCGCCGGAGGGCTCGGCGTGCGGCGTGCGGCGCCCGATCGGGATGTGCTCGTGCTCGTCGGCGACGGCTCCTACCTCATGCTGCACACCGAGCTCGTGACCGCGGTCGCCGAGGGGATGAAGATCGTCGTCGTGCTGGTGCAGAATCACGGATTCGCGTCCATCGGTCATCTCTCCGAGACCGTGGGCTCCGACCGCTTCGGCACGAAGTACCGCTCGCAGGATCCGGCGACGCTCGACTTCGCCGAGGATCGGTACCTGCCCGTCGATCTCGCCGCGAACGCCCGTTCGTACGGCGTGGACGTGATCGAGGTGCGACCGGGTCCCGATGTGGCGCAGCGCCTGCACGACGCGGTGCGCACGGCGAAGGCGTCGTCGACGACGACGCTCATCCACGTCGACGCGGACCCGCTCGTGTACGGGCCCGACGGCGAGGGGTGGTGGGACGTGCCGGTGGCCGCGCAGTCCACGCTCGAGAGCACGATCGAGGCCCGGGCCGTCTACGAGCGCGAGCGCACGAAGCAGCGTCCGCTACTCGGCTGAACGGCGATGGCGGTGGCCCGAGGGGCCGCCGCCTTCACCGTGCCGATCTTCCACGCGGACCCCGCGACTTGGTTTCCAGCGCTGCAAATCAGCTCGCCGTACTGCCGCGCACCACCAGGTCGAATCCGACGAGTTCGTGACGCCCGGGTCCGCTCGCGCCGTCCATGCGCTCGCGCAGCATGCGGAACGTGGTCCGCACGAGCGCCGCCTTGTCGGGCCGGATGGTCGTGAGCCCGGGATTCGTGAACTGCGCCATGAGGATGTCGTCCCATCCGACGACCCCCACGTCGTCGGGCACGATCCGTCCCGTGCGTGCGAGCGCCTTCATGGCCCCGATCGCGGAGAGGTCGTCGAAGCACACGAGCCCGTCGAAGCGCACGCCCGCCTCGATCGCGTCGACGACCGCGGCCTCGGCGGAGAACGCCCCGAACCGGGTCATCGGGATCAGGAGATCGTCGTCGCGAAAGGCGCCGAACTCCTCCAGCGCCGAGCGGTATCCGCCCATGCGCAACCTCGTGGTGGCGTGCTCGGTCCAGGCGGACTGTCCGAGGAACGCGACCCGCGTGCGCCCGGACTGGAGCAGGTGGAGGGTCGCCGCGCGCGCGGCGGCCGTGTTGTCGACCATCACGTGGTCGACCGTCGGAGGCGCCGCGATCTCCCCGAGCAGCACGAGCGGGGTGGACCCGCGGAACTCCTCGATCGCCGCGGCGTCGAGCACCGTCGGCTGGAAGATCAGGCCGTCGATGAGGCCCCGTTCGCGACCCCGGAGGACGGCGCGTTCGTCCTCCAGGCTGCCGGCGGTCTGCTCGATCAGCAGGCGGTAGTCGAAGCCGTCGGCCTCGGTCGAGACGAGCGCCGCGAGCTCGGCGAAGTAGGGGGCCTCGATCGCGGGCAGCGCGAACGCGATCATGCCCGTCCTCCCGGTCGCGAGGCGACGGGCGATGCTGTGGGGCACGTAACCGAGCCGATCGATGGCGTCCTGCACCCTCGCCCGGGTGGACGGGCGCACGTGCTGGTACTCGCGCACCACGTTCGACACCGTCTTGATGGACACGCCGGCGAGCGCCGCGACATCTTGGAGTGTGACCGAGGCGGGCCGCGTCATCGGTCGACGAGGGTCATCTCGAAGCCGTAGAGGTCGGGCCGGTAGCAGTGATGCCCGTACTCGACGGCGACACCGTCGGCGTCGTACGCCGTCCGGTCCATGGTCAGCACGGGCGCGCCGCGTCCGATGTCGAGCAGGAGGCCCTCGTCGACGCTCGCGCGCCGTGCGCCGATGCGCTGGCGCGCGACCCGCAGCGTCACCCCCCGGGCGCGCAGCTCGTGATAGAGACCGACCTCCTTGAGCGTCTCCGCGGTGATGTCGGCGAACGTCTCGGGCAGGTAGTTCTCGAGGATCGCGATGGGCACCGCGTCGGCGAACCTGACCCGGCGGATCTTGAGCACCCGTGCGTCGGGGGCGAGTCCCAGCTGTTCGATGATGTCGGATGACGCGTGGGCGAGCGTGACGTCGAGGACGCGCGTCGACGGCACCCGCCCCGAGCGTTCGAGATCGTCGTGGAGGCTCGTCAGGTCGATCTGCCGGGCGACGGATCCGTGGACGACCTGCGTCCCGATGCCGCGGCGGCGCACGAGGAGCCCCTTGTCGACGAGTTCCTGGATCGCCCGACGGACGGTCGGGCGGGACAGGGAGAGGCGCTCGCTCATCGACACCTCGTTCTCGAGGCGCGCACCCGGCGGGAGCGCCCCCGACGAGATCGCGTTCTCGAGTCCGGCGGCCAACCGCACCCAGAGCGGGGATCCTTGCGTCGTAGGCTGGAGCAACTGCTCGACGGGCAGGACGACGGCTTGCGCGACATCGAGCATGCGACCCCCCTCATTCTGAACTGACATGATGGTCGTATGTCATGTTAGTACAAATGTTGACGGCCTCGCCTCGAATGTCCTAACATGCGGAACGGGACAGGCCCGACGGATCGGCGAAGCAGCCGACGGGGTGAGCCCAGGAGAGGCATCGCAATGAAGCGCACTCATGTCATCGCTGCGTTCACGGCAACCGTGGTCGCCGCGGCGGGACTCGCCGGCTGCTCCGCAGGGGGCGGCGAGGGAAGCGACGGCCCCGTGACGATCACCATCATGGAGACGAAGCAGACGAACATCGACGCCATCGGGAAAGAGATCCCGGGCTTCGAGGCCGAGATGAAGAAGCAGGGCAAAGACATCAAGGTCGAGCTCATCGCCGACATCCTGACCGACGAGCAGTTCAAGACCAAGATGACGCAGCAGCTCATCGCCGGTCAGGCGCCGGACGTGCTCGACATCGGCGAGAACATGGCCATCGCCTGGTCTTCGGCCGGCTACCTCGAGCCCCTCGACGACCACCTCGAGGAGTGGGACGGCTGGGACCACTACTACCCGGCCGTCAAGGAGGCGATGACCCGCCAGGACGGTTCGATCTACAGCCTGCCCTCGGGCGCGGGCGTGCTGAACCTGTTCTACCGCCAGGACATCCTGACTGAGCTCGGCGTGGACACCTCCCAGCCCGAGACCTGGGACGACCTGATCGCTCGCCTGGTCGAGGTCAAGGAGAAGACCGGAGGCACCCCGATCGTGATCCCGGCGGGTACGGCCTGGGGCGGCGGCACCTGGGGCGAGGGGTTCCAGCCTCTGCTCGGCGGCACCGACACGGAGTACTACGACCCCGAGACCGACACCTGGGATCTCGAGAGCCCCGGCTGGCGCGCCGTCTTCGACCTCTACGCCGACCTGGTGAGCGAAGGCCTCCTGCCGGTCGCGGACCTGCAGAACCCGAACCCGTGGGAGCCGACGAAGTACGAGAAGTTCCCCGCCGGCGAGATCCAGGTCGCGGCGCAGGGCACCTGGGGCTGGAAGTTCGACTGGGGCCCCGAGGGCGCGACGCCCATCGAGGGACTCACCGAGAAGGTTTCCACCTGGCAGTGGCCCGGGCTCCGCGACGGCGACGAGCCCTACGGCTGGAGCAGCACCGGCGGCGGTTACGCCATCTCGGCCGACTCCGAGCACAAGGAGGCGGCGTTCGAGTTCATCAAGTACCTCTCGAGCGGCAAGCCCCTCGCGGAGCAGCTCGTCGCCTCGGGTGCGGCGTCCGCCCGCGACGACCTCGACGACGTGGCGCCCTACTCGGAGGAGCCGCAGCTGCTGCAGGCCGGTGAGGATCTCGCCGACAGCGTGTACGTCGTGACCGGAGACGGCGCCGACCAGATCGCCCAGGCCGTCGCGACCGCGACCGAGATGATCCTCAGCGGACAGGCCGACGGCGAGCAGGCCTACGAGGCGTTCGTGAAGGACGCCACGGAGCTGCTCGGCCCCACTCTGGTGAAGGAGTGACGTCGATCGTCGACGCACCCGCCGCGGTGCAGACGGCCGTGAGGCCGCCTGCGCCGCGGCGCCGCCGCGTCCAGAAGACCTGGCCGCTCGTGCTCCTCCTGCTGGGGCCGTCGGCGGTGCTCATCGTCCTCTTCATCGTGCTGCCCGCCGTCTACGGGATCTGGCTCAGCCTGACGAACACCCAGCTGACCGGGTTCGCGGCGAGGAACCCGCAGTTCATCGGCATCGACAACTACACCTATCTGCTCGCGAGCGCCGACTTCCTCAACTCGCTCGGGCAGACCGGCACGTTCCTGCTCTTCTCGGCGATCATCGGCCAGACCGTGTGCGGCATGATCGCCGCCGTCCTGCTCAGCCGCCCGTGGATCCGCGGCAAGGGCTTTTTCGGCGCCGCCCTGCTCATGCCGATGGTCGTGCCGGAGGTCGTCGCGTCGCTCACGTGGGCGAGCGTGCTGGCGACGAGCCCGGAGGGCACGCTGAACCGTCTCACCGGCGTGTTCGGCGGGGAACCGACCGCGTGGCTCCAGACGGCGCCGATGCTCGCGATCATCCTCGTGAACATCTGGCGCGGGCTCGCGTTCGCCATGATCATGTTCCAGGCCGCGCTCGAGGACGTCCCCGCAGAACTGATCGAGGCGGCCCGGGTCGACGGGGCGAGCGCGGTGCAGGTGTTCCGTCACGTCACCCTCCCCCTCATCCGCGGCCCGGTGTTCCTCTACCTGCTCCTCACGACGATCAGCACGGTCGGCGTGTTCGGGCTCGTGTACTTCCTCACCCGCGGTGGGCCCGGCGGGCAGACGCGCATCGCCGCCATCTACATCTACGAGCGGGCCCTGCAGTTCTCGCAGATCGGCATCGGCAGCGCCGCGTCGATCATCCTGCTCGTCATCGTCATCGTGCTCGGAGTCGTCTACGTGCGCCTCGCGAAAGTGGAGGTGTGACATGACCGCCGTCGAGAGCCGCTCCGCGGCATCCCTCCAGGCATTGCGCCGCGGTCGCCGTTCGCTCCGCCCGATCGACGTCGTGCAGCGGTCCATCGGCTACGCGCTGATCGTGTTGCTCGCGCTGTTCTGCCTCGTGCCGTTCGCGTGGGTCGTGTTCAGCGCGGTCGACGCGGACGCGGGGGCGACGGTGCAGTGGCCGGAGTTCTCGTTCGACAACTTCGTGCGGTTCTTCACCGCCTCGGGCACGCCGCTGCTGCTCGTCAACAGCCTC
This sequence comes from Diaminobutyricimonas aerilata, assembly GCF_002797715.1. Taxonomy (NCBI): domain Bacteria; kingdom Bacillati; phylum Actinomycetota; class Actinomycetes; order Micrococcales; family Microbacteriaceae; genus Diaminobutyricimonas; species Diaminobutyricimonas aerilata. The sequence continues at coordinate 580,832 of NZ_PGFF01000001.1, forward strand.
GTGATCGCCATCGCCTCGACCGCGCTCAACCTCGGGCTCGGGATCGCGGGCGGATACGCGCTGTCGCGATTCGTCTTCCCCGGTCGCCGGTTCTTCATGTTCGCGATCCTGCTCATCCGCGTCATCCCGGCGCCCGCCACGATCGTCGCGCTGTACCTCATCATGGTGAACCTCGGGCTCGCAAACACGCTGCACGGGCTGATCCTCGTGCAGGCCGTCAGCGGCCTGCCGGTCACCCTGTGGCTCATGAAGGGCACCATCGACGCCGTGCCCGTCGAGCTCGAGGAGGCGGCCTGGACCGACGGCAACACGCGACTGCAGGCGGCGCGCCGCATCGTGCTCCCGCTCATCGGCCCGGGACTCGGCGCCGCGGCGATGCTCATGTTCATGGGCTCGTGGGGTGACTTCCTCACGCCGCTCGTGATGCTGCAGAACCAGGACCTGTACCCGCTCGCCATCGGGTTGTTCCGCGCGTTCAGCGAGCGCAACGTCGTCGACTGGGGTCTGCTCGCCGCGAGCGCGGTCGTCTACGTGCTGCCGCCGGCGGTGCTGTACATGCTCGTGCGCAAGCATCTGCTCAAGTCGAGCCTCGGTGGAGCGTTGAAGGGATGACGATGAACGAATCCGCGCGACTCCCCGTTGTCGTGGTGGGTGCGGGGGCGATGGGTGGCGAGTGGATCCGCATGCTCGCCCGGTCGCCGCACGCCGAACCGGTCGGCGTCGTCGACCTCAACGTCGACCTCGCCCGCGAGACCGTCGCCTCGGCCGGTCTCGACGTCGCTGTCGGCGCCTCGCTCGTCGGGGTGGCCGAGGCGTCCGGTGCTCGCGCGGTCGTCAACGTGACCGTGCCGCAAGCGCACCGCGTGGTGAACGAGCAGGCTCTGCGCGCGGGCCTGCCCGTGCTGTGCGAGAAGCCGCTCGCTCCGACGGTGGCGGAGGCGCTGCGCCAGGTCGCGCTGGCCGACCTCACCGGCGGTCTGCTCATGGTCAGCCAGTCCCGGCGGTACTTCAACCACCTGGCGGCGTTCCGTCAGGCGGTCGCCGCGCTCGGTCCGCTCGGGGCCGTGCACGCCCAGTTCTTCCACGAGGACCACGAACCCGGATTCCGCGAGCAGATGGCGCATCCGCTGCTCGTCGACATGTCGGTGCACCACTTCGACATGCTGCGCTACCTCAGCGACGATGAGCCGGTGAGCGTGCGCTGCGACTCGTGGAACCCGTCGTGGAGCTGGTTCGCCGGCCACGCCGCGGCGACCGCGACGTTCGAGCTCGCGTCCGGCGCCCGCTTCATCTACTCGGGCAGCCGGGCGACCCCCGGGCTGCAGACCTCGTGGAACGCGGACTGGCACGTGTACGCCGAGAAGGGCGCCGCGCACTGGGACGGCGACTTCGTCGTCGAGACGGATGCCGAAGGCGTCGAGTTCGAGGTGCCGGACCGCAGCGAGAGCATCGAGGGGTCGCTCGAGGAGTTCGTCGGTGCATTGCGCACGGGCACGACCCCGCAGAACGAGGTGCGCGCCAACGTGCTCACCCTGGCCATGATCGAGGGGGCGATCCGCAGCAGCGACCGCGGTGGCGAGAAGGTCGTCATCGCGGACCTCCTCGAGGAGTCGCTCGCCCAGGCCATCGCCGACGAGCAGCGCGACGACGTCGCGGGCCTCCTGCGCTCATGGACCAGTGCCGCCGACGGCATCGCCACACCGGCCTGGGGATCGATCCCGGCCCCGATCGCGTCAGGAGGCGCCCATTGACCACCTCAACCACCGAGAAGAAGGCCATCCGGGTCGTCGTCTGGGGCGAGAACCGGCACGAGCAGGTCAACGCGGTCGTGCGCGGCATCTACCCGGACGGCATGCACAGCACCATCGCGGAGGGCATCACCCGCCTGCTCGGCGACGACGTCACCGTCACGACGCGGGTGCTCGACGACCCGGAGCACGGCATGACCGAGGAGCTGCTCGCGCAGACCGACGTGCTGCTGTGGTGGGGGCACACCGCCCATGAAGAGGTGTCGGACGAGGTCGTGGACCGCATCCAGAAGCACGTGCTCGAAGGCATGGGCATCATCGTGCTGCACTCGGGGCACCACTCGAAGATCTTCCGGCGCCTCATGGGCACCACCTGCAGCCTGCGCTGGCGCAACGACAACGACGGCGAGCTCATCTGGACCGTCTCGCCGCGTCATCCCATCGCCGAGGGGGTGCCGCAGCCGCTCGTCATCCCCGGACAGGAGATGTACGGCGAGTTCTTCGACATCCCCGAACCCGACGAGCTCATCTTCATCAGCAGCTTCTCGGGCGGTGAGGTGTTCCGCAGCGGCATCACCTACCGCCGCGGCTACGGCAAGGTGTTCTACTTCAGCCCGGGCGACGAGATCTTCCCCGTCTACCACCACCCCGACGTGCAGCGCGTTATCGCGAACGGCGTGAAGTGGGCCCACTCCGAGCGGGCGCGCGAGTCGTACCTGATCACGCCGATGTACGTCTCCGGCGAGTTCGACCGCCCCGTGCTCACCTCGCCCGAGGGCCTCGTCGACTACTACACCCGTGAGCTCATCGCGCCGCGGGAGACCGCCGACTGACGCGCTGGGCGCGCAGATCACGTCGAGCGTGCCCGTTCCGGACGCCTCGGCGCCGGAATCGCACCGTTCACGTCCGGAACGGGCACGCCGGGCGTGCCGACCACGTCGAGCGTGCCCGTTCGCGACACTTTTCCGCTGTTTCGGTGCAATTTCTGTCGCCAACGGGCACGCTCGGCGGTGGGACGACACGGGACGCGACGCACGCACGCCGCGGGGCCCGCGGGCGGACGACCGGCGTGCGGCGTCAGTCCTCCCAGAACCGCGGGCCGGGGCCCTCGCGGCCGTGCTCGTCGCGCGGGTTCTGCAGCGCGCACACGCCGAGGCTGAGGCACCCGCATCCGATGCAGTCGGTCAGGTCGCTGCGCAAGTGCTCGAGCTGGCGGATGCGCCGGTCGAGGTCGTCGCGCCACACCGCACTCAGCCGCTCCCAGTCGTGCCGGGTCGGGGTGCGCGCCGCGGGCAGGGTGCCGAGCGCGTCCCGGATCTCGGCGAGCGAGATGCCGATGCGCTGCGCGGTGCGGATGAACGCGATCCGTCGCAGCACCTCGCGCTTGTACCGCCGCTGGTTGCCCGCCGTGCGGGTGGAGTGGATGAGGCCCTCGCGTTCGTAGAAGTGCAGCGTCGAGACGGTGACCCCGCTGCGCCGGGCGACGTCGCCGACCGTCAGGATCGCGCGCGGGCCGCCCTCGATGTGCACGTCGCCCATCCGGCCTCCTTGACCTCAACCATAGTCGAGGTTCTAGCGTGGACGGCATGTCCTCTCCGCCGACCTCCCCGCTCACGCCCGGTTACCGCCTGCTCACCGTCGGCATGATCGCCCTCGTCGCGCTCGGCGCCTTCGAGGCGCTCGCCGTGACGACCGCGATGCCGACGATCGTGCACGAACTCGACGGACTCGCGCTCTTCGCCTTCGCGTTCGCCGGGCCGCTCGCGAGCGGGGTCGTCGGCATGGTGGTCGCCGCGAACTGGTCCGACCGGTCCGGACCGCGTACGCCGCTGCTGGTCATGGTCGCGCTGTTCCTCATCGGGGTGCTCGTCGCCGGATGGGCGGGCGACATGCCGACGGTGGTGGCCGGGCGGCTCGTGCACGGCGCCGGCGGCGGCGGTCTCATCGTGGCCCTCTACGTCGTGGTCGGCCGCGCGTACCCGCAGCCGATGCATCCGCGGGTGTTCGCGGCCTTCGCCGCGGCCTGGGTGGTGCCCTCGCTCATCGGTCCGCTCATCGCGGGGCTCGTGACCGAGCACCTCGGTTGGCGCTGGGTGTTCCTCGGGGTCGCCGCGCTCGTCGTGCTCGCCCTCGCGGCCGTGCTGCCGGCACTGCGCCGGCCCGAACTGCGCACTCCGCCCTCCGGCGAACCCGAACGCTGGCGCTGGGGCCGCATCCTCGTCGGCTGCGCCCTCGCCCTCGTCGTGCTCGCGCTGCACCTCGTCTCCGGCGCGGCCGAGCGGCTCGACTGGCCCGTCGTGGCTGGCGCGATCGCCGTGGGCGTCGTCGGCGTGGCGTTCACCCTCCGCCCGCTCGTGCCCGCCGGCACCTTCACCGTCCGCCGCGGACTGCCCGGGGCGGTCGCGTTGCGCGGGCTCTCCGCATCCGCCTACCTTGCGACCGAGGCGTACGTGCCGCTCCTGCTCACCGAGCGCTTCGGTTTCACGCCCTCCCTCGCCGGCCTCGCGCTCACCGCCGGGGCGGTGACGTGGTCGCTCGCGTCGTGGGTGCAGACGAAGGTGCCTGCCGACCGGGGCGACGGCGCCATCGTGCGGGTCGCCTCGGTGCTGCTCGCGGGGGCGATCGCGCTCGTGCTGTTCGTGTCGGTGACGGATGCCCTGCCCTGGCTCGCCCTCGGCGGATGGGCGCTCGCCGGCGCCGGCATGGGGCTCATGACTCCGCGGTTCTCGGTGCTCGTGCTGCGGCACTCCCCGGAGCGGGAACAGGGGTTCAACTCCGCCGCGGGCACCATCGCGGAGTACACCGGCATGGCGGTGCTGCTCGCCTTCACCGGGGCCCTCCACCTCGCCCTGCTCGCCGTCGGCGGGGTCGCGCCGTTCGTCGGAGTGTTCGTCGCCGGGCTCGTCGTCGCCGTCGTGCTCGTCGCCCTCGCCGGGAGAGTGGATGCGGTCGCGCCGACCGGAGCCGAGGAGGTGGCGGATGCGCGCCGTCAGACAGCGTGAGTTCGGCGGACCCGAGGTGCTCGTCGTCGAGACCGTCGACGACCCCGCGCCCGGCTCCGACGAGGTCGTCATCGCGGTGGAGGCCGCCGGGGTGCACGCCCTCGACACGACGCTGCGCGCCGGAGCCGCCGGACCGGCGGGCGCGGCGACGCTCCCGATGACACCCGGGCGCGAGGTCGCGGGTCGTGTCGTCGCCCTGGGGGCCGACGTCGATGCCGCCTGGTCGGGGGCGCGCGTCGTCGCGCACCTCGGATGGCGCAGCGGCGGCTACGCGGAGCGGGCGGTGGTCGCGGCGTCGGCGCTGCACCGCCTGCCCGACCGGCTCGACGCCGCCTCCGCGGTCGCGCTCATCGGCACCGGCCGCACGGCCCACGCCGCGATCGACGCGGCCGCGCTGTCACGCCGGGATCTCGTGCTCGTCCCCGGCGCCACCGGTGGCCTCGGTTCGCAGATCGTGCAACTCGCCGTCGACGTCGGCTGCACCGTCGTCGCCCTCGTCGGGGGCGAGCGCAAGGCGGAGATCGCCCGCGCGTCCCTCGCCCACTCCGTGGTCGACTACGCGGAAGAGGACTGGCCGGACGCCCTCCGGCGGGTGCTGGGCGACCGACGCGCCGACGTGCTCTTCGACGGAGTCGGGGGAGCGGTCGCATCGACCCTGTTCGACGCGCTCGGCACACGCGGCCGGACGGTCGTGATCGGCTGGTCCTCCGGTACGCCGCTCACCGTCGACGGGGCGGCGCTCGCCTCGCGCGGGCTCACCGTGACGGCGGCGATCGGTCCCGCGGTCCTGGCGCGCCCCGGCTACCTGCGCGAACTCGAGACGCGCGCCCTCGCGAGCGGCGCCGACGGCACCGTCGTGCCGGCCGTGCACCGCTTCACCCTCGACGAGGCCGCCGACGCCCACCGCGCGATCGAGCAGCGTCGGGCCCTCGGCAAGGTCGTGCTGCTGCCTTGACCGAGCTCGTCAGCGCGCCTCGAGCCCGCGACCCACGCGGGAGTGGCGTCGACCGTAGGCGAGGTAGATCACCATCCCGATGAGCAGCCACACCAGGAAGCGCACCCAGGTGAGCGTCGTCAGGTTGAGCATGAGCCAGACGCACAGAGCCGCGGAGACGAGCGGCAGCACCGGGGAGAACGGCACCCGGAAGGCGCGCGGCAGGTCGGGCCGGGTGCGACGCAGCACGATGATGCCGACGCTCACGAGCACGAACGCCGAGAGCGTGCCGATGTTGATCATCTCCTCGAGCAGCCCCACGTCGGTGAAGGCCGCGACCACGGCGACGAGCGCTCCGGCGATGATCTGAACGCGCGCCGGCGTCTTGCGGGTGGCCGAGGTCTTCGACAGCCAGCGCGGCAGCAGACCGTCGCGGCTCATCGAGAACACGATCCGCGACAACCCCAGCAGCAGCACCATGATGACGGTCGTGAGTCCGGCGAGCGCGCCGATCGAGATGATCGCGGCGGCCCAGTCGGCACCGACGAGCGTGAACGCGGTGGCGAGCGAGGGCTCCTCCGAACTGGCGAGATCGCGGTACGACACCATGCCGGTGAGCACGATCGAGACGAGCACGTAGAGCAGCGTCACGATCGCGAGGCCCAGGAACACGCCGCGCACGAGCGTCTTCTGCGGGTTGCGCACCTCCTCGGCGCTCGTCACGACGACGTCGAAACCGATGAACGCGAAGAACACCAGGGCCGCCGCCGCGAGCACCCCGAAGGCGCCGTACTGCGCCGGCGCGGCACCCGAGAGCCACGAGAAGAGCGACTGGCTCCACACATCCGAGGCTCCGCCCTCGGTCGGCTCCGACGCGGGCACGAACGGCGTGTAGTTCTCGACGCGGATGAAGAAGAAGCCGGCGACGATCACGAACAGCACGATGCCGACCTTGATGATCGTGAACACGCTGCCGACGCGCGCGGTGAGCTTGGTTCCGGCGACGAGCAGCGCGGTGAAGACGGCGACGACGAGGAACGCCGGCCAGCTGACGTCGATGCCCGCGATCTGCACCGTGGCCGGGATCGGCACGTTCCACACCTGGAACACCTCCGCGAGGTAGACGCCCCAGTACTTGGCGAGCACGGCGGATCCGGTGAACATCTCGAGGATGAGGTCCCAGCCGATGATCCAGGCGAGGAACTCGCCCATCGTCGCGTAGGTGAACGTGTACGCACTCCCGGCGACGGGGATCGTCGAGGCGAACTCCGCGTAACACATGATCGCGAGCGCACAGGTGAGGGCTGCGAGCACGAACGAGAGGGTGACCGCGGGGCCGGCGAAGCTCGCCGCCGCGTTCGCTCCGACCGAGAAGATGCCCGCGCCGACGGCGACGGCGACGCCCATGAGCGTGAGGTCCCAGGTGCCGAGGGTGCGCGTGAGACTGCGCTCCGCATCGGTGGTGTCGGCGATGGAGGCTTCGACGGACTTCGTTCGCCAGTTCATGCGGCCCTTTCCGGTGGTACGTGGTGCGGCGTCGCCGTCCCGCGGCCGACGCGGCACCCATGGTGGCATCCGGAGCGGCGTCGCGCGACCCGGGGGGCCGTCTTCCGGGGCGTGCGCTCAGCGTCGCGTTCGGCGCCGCAGCAGGTGACGCAGGCGCCCCCGCAGCACGGCGAGCGGCCGGCGCCGCCGTTCGCGGTGCAGCCGCTCCACGTCGCGGCGGACGGCGGCCATCCGCTCGCGTCGTCCATGCTCGTCGTCGTCGACGGGCGCGACGGCGGGCAGCTTCGAGCGCAGGATGTCGTCGAGTGCCGCGCGCCGGGCGACCGTGAGCTGCGCGTCGAGGTACTCGTCGTCGTCGGCGCACTGCCGGAGCCGGCGCGCCATCAGGCGATTCACCTCGGCGCGCAGGATGAGTGTGGGCGCGTCCTCTTCGCGGTAGTCGTCCTGGCTGCGCGCGGGCCCGCGTCGTCCGCGTGCCCCCTCGCGAGCGCGCTCGAGCCGCGCGGCCTCGACCTGGCGCTCGCGCGCGAGCTCGAGCAGCCGGTCGCGCACGGCCAGTCGCAGCACCGGAGCGCTCGCGGCGTCGCCCTCGCGGAATGCGGCCACGATGATGAGGTTCTTGATCGCGAGCCGCAGCGCCGACCCGGCGATCAGCATGCCCTCCTCGACGAGCACCTCGACCGGCGGAGGCTCCGGGCGGGGCCGCGCAGCACGCCGCGGCTTGTCGGTGCCGTCGGTCATCCGCCGCCTCCTCGCCCGCTCCTTCCGAACGTACCAGCGGGCACCGCGACGGCGCCCGTGCATAATGGTGGCGACCGGATGTGACCGTACACATTCGCCGACGACGCCGGGGGTTCCGTGACAGCCGAAGGGCAGAAGCCGGCGCGATCCCTCAACATCCGTGACATCGCCAAGCTCGCCGGAGTGTCGTACCAGACCGTCTCGCGCGTGCTCAACGACTCCCCGAGCATCCGGCCCGAGACGCGTCAGCGCGTGCTCGACGTCATCGAGCAGACGGGGTTCCGGCCCAATCAGGCGGCGCGCGCCCTCGTCACGAGCAAGACCGGCACGATCGGCGTGCTCGTCGCCTCGCAGGATGCGTCGTACGGCATCCAGACGATGACGTACGCGGTCGAGGCGGCCGCGCGCGAGGCGGGCTATCGCGTGAGCATCACGAGTTGCGCGAGCGACGACGCGTCGGTGCACGAGGCGCTGGACCGGCTCGTGCAGCAGGCCGTCGAGGCGGTCGTGGTCGTCGCGCCTCAGGTGCGCGTCTTCCGGGCGATGTTCGCGGCGTCGCTGCGCGTGCCGTTCGTGACGCTCGACTCGACCCGCCGCGACATCGGCCACAGCATCTCGGTGGACCAGTTCGCGGGCGCGCGACTCGCGACCTCGCACCTCATCGAGCTCGGACACGAGCGGATCATCCACCTCGCCGGCCCGCAGGACTGGATCGAGGCGGAGGCCCGGATGCAGGGCTACCTCTTCGAACTGACCGAGCGCGACCTGCCCGTCACCCCGCCGATCCTCGGCGACTGGACCGCCGACTTCGGCTACCGCGCGGGGGTGGAGCTGCTCTGGCGGCGCGACTTCACCGCGGTCTTCGCCGCGAGCGACCTCATGGCGCTCGGCCTGCTGCACGCGTTCCGCGAGGCGGGCGTCGACGTGCCCGGCGAGGTGAGCATCGTCGGCTTCGACGACATCCCCGAATCCGCGCACTTCTGGCCGCCGCTCACGACGATCCGGCAGAACTTCGCCGAGACGGGGCGCCGCGCGGTCGGGCTGCTCGTGGCCGAACTCCGCTCGGAGCGCGTCGCCCAGCCGTCCCCGATCCAACCGGAACTCGTGGTGCGTGACACCACGGCGCACGCACCCTGACGCGGGGTTTGACAGCGCGCAGATGGCGCATTACCGTTGCTCCATCATGTGACCGGTCACATGGAACGGGATGCGGATCGCGCATCCGGCCGACATCGGCGTCGAACGCAGGAGGAAACGGTGCGAACCACGACTGGGCCGACCGTGCATCGCAACGGGGGTGACCCGGATGCCCGCTGAACCGACCATCCTCGAGATGCGTTCGATCACGAAAGAGTTCCCGGGCGTCAAGGCGCTCTCGAACGTGTCGCTCAAGGTCGCCGCGGGAGAGATCCACGCCATCTGCGGCGAGAACGGCGCCGGCAAGTCCACGCTCATGAAGGTGCTGTCGGGCGTATACCCCTACGGCAGCTACACCGGCGAGATCGTCTACCAGGGCCAGGAGGTCCGGTTCCGCGACATCCGCTCGAGCGAGGCCGAGGGCATCGTCATCATCCACCAAGAGCTCGCGCTCATCCCCGAGCTCTCGATCACCGAGAACATCTTCCTCGGCAACGAGCCGCGGCGATTCGGCGTGATCGACTGGCAGGCGGCGAAGAGCCGGGCGGTCGAACTGCTCGCCCGCGTCGGCCTCCGCGACGACCCCGACACCCAGATCAAGCACCTCGGCGTCGGCAAGCAGCAGCTCGTCGAGATCGCGAAGGCCCTGCACAAGTCGGTCAAGCTGCTCATCCTCGACGAGCCGACCGCCGCCCTCAACGAGAGCGACTCGCAGCACCTGCTCGACCTCATCCTCGGCCTCAAGGGCAAGGGGATCAGCTCGATCATCATCAGCCACAAGCTCAACGAGATCGAGCAGATCGCCGACTCGATCACGATCCTGCGCGACGGCAAGAGCATCGAGACCCTCGACGTGAAAGCCGACGGTGTCGACGAGGACCGCATCATCCGCGGCATGGTCGGCCGCAGCCTGCAGAGCCGGTTCCCCGACCACACCCCCGAGATCGGCGAGGTGTTCTTCGAGGTGCGCAACTGGACCGTGCGGCACCCGCAGGTGCCCGAACGGCTCGTGTGCAAGAACGAGAGCCTCGTGGTGCGGCGCGGCGAGATCGTCGGTCTCGCCGGTCTGATGGGCGCCGGTCGCACCGAGCTCGCGATGAGCCTCTTCGGCCGTTCCTACGGCATCTACGAGTCGGGCACGATCATCAAGGACGGCAAGGAGATCGAGCTCCGCAGCGTCTCCGACGCGATCGACCACGGTCTCGCCTACGTGAGCGAGGACCGCAAGGTGCTCGGACTCAACCTGCTCGACGACATCAAGCGGTCGATCGTCTCCGCGAAGCTCGGCAAGATCTCGCGCGGCGGTGTCGTCAACGACTTCAAGGAGCGCATCGCCTCCGAGGAGTACCGCAAGAGCCTGCGCATCAAGACCCCCACGGTCGACGAGGGGGTGGGCAAGCTCTCCGGCGGCAACCAGCAGAAGGTCGTGCTGGCGAAGTGGATGTTCACCGACCCCGACCTGCTCATCCTCGACGAGCCGACGCGCGGCATCGACGTGGGCGCCAAGTTCGAGATCTACGGCATCATCCAGCAGCTCGCCGCCCAGGGGAAGGGCGTCATCGTCATCTCCTCCGAGCTGCCCGAACTGCTCGGCATCTCCGATCGCATCTACACGATCTTCGAAGGCGCCATCACCGCCGACATCCCGGCCTCCCAGGCCGACCCCGAATCCCTCATGCGCAGCATGACGAGCAACCAGAAGAAGGTCACCCAGCGATGAGCGACACCACCGCGAAGACCAAGTCCGGAGGCATCCGCGACCTCCGCAAGATGTTCGGCGGCTCCCAGTCGTCGGGACGCCAGTTCGGCATCCTCGGCGCCCTCGTCGCGATCATCGTGCTCTTCCAGATCCTCACCGGCGGCAAGACGCTCGAGCCGGGCAACCTGATCAACCTCGTCAACGGCAACGCCTACGTGCTCGTGCTCGCGATCGGCATGGTGATGGTGATCATCGCCGGCCACATCGACCTGTCGGTCGGATCGGTCGCGGCCTTCGTCGGCATCGTCGTCGCGAAGGCGATGACCGAATGGGGGATCGCCTGGCCGCTCGCGATCATCCTCGGACTCGTGCTCGGCGCGCTCGTCGGAGCGTGGCAGGGGTTCTGGGTCGCCTACGTCGGCATCCCCGCGTTCATCGTGACGCTCGCCGGCATGCTCCTCTTCCGCGGAGCGAACCAGGCGATCGGCGACTCGACGGCCGTCGCGGTGCCGCGTGACTTCACCTTCATCGGCGGCGGCTTCCTGCCGGAGGTCGGCCCGAACACCGGCTACAACAACCTCACGCTGCTGCTCGGTCTGCTCGTTGCGGCCGCGATCGTCTGGCAGGAGTGGCGACTGCGTCGCACCCAGACCCGCATGGCGGCGGACAAGGCTCCGCTGTGGGTCAGCGTCACCAAGGTCGTGCTGCTGCTCGCCGTCGTGGTCTTCGCGACCCTGCTCTTCGCCGGTGGCCGTGTCGGCACGAGCTACCCGATCGCGGGCATCATCCTCGCCGTGCTCGTGCTCGGCTACTCGTTCCTCACCAACAGCACCACGATCGGCCGCCACATCTACGCGGTCGGCGGCAACTGGCGTGCGGCCGAGCTCTCCGGCGTCAAGATCCGTCGCGTCAACTTCTTCGTCATGGCGAACATGTCCGTCATCGCGGCGCTCGCCGGGATGCTCTGGATCGCCCGTTCGGTGGCCTCCGGCCCCGGCGACGGCACGGGCTGGGAGCTCGACGCGATCGCCGCGGTGTTCATCGGCGGCGCCGCCGTCGCCGGCGGCATCGGCACGATCGTCGGGTCGATCATCGGCGGTCTCGTCATCGCGGTGCTCAACAACGGCCTGCAGCTGCTCTCCGCGGGTGCCGACGTCGTGCAGATCACGAAGGGACTCGTGCTGCTGCTCGCCGTCGCCATCGACGTGCTGAGCAAGAGCCAGGGCCGCCCGTCGATCATCGGCCGCCTGCAGCGCTCGCGCTCGAGCGAGACGCCGGCCGGACCGCAGCCCCCGGCGCCCACCGCGACCTCGGGTGCCACCACCCCGAACGCTTGATCTTCTCCTCGCACCACCAACCCCAACCACACAAGAAAGAGATGCACATGCGAAAGATCGCATTGGCGACGGTCGCCGTCGCCGCCACCGCAGCACTGGCGCTCGGCGGATGCTCGTCGCGCACCGACGAGGGAACCTCCGGCGGAACCGAAGAGGGTTTCGCCGCTGACTCCTCGATCGGCGTCGCGCTGCCCGACAAGACCTCGGAGAACTGGGTGCTCGCGGGCGACCTGTTCACGGAGGGCCTCGAAGAGGCCGGGTTCAAGGCGGACGTGCAGTACGCGCCGGCCAACAACACCGTGCCCGAGCAGCAGAACCAGATCAGCTCGATGGTCACCAACGGCGCGAAGGTCATCATCATCGGCGCGAAGGACAGCGCCCAGCTCTCCGCTCAGGTCGAGCAGGCCAAGCAGTCCGGCGCCGTCGTCATCGCCTACGACCGTCTGATCACGAACACCGAGGCCGTCGACTACTACCTCGCGTTCGACAACTTCAAGGTCGGCCAGCTGCAGGGCCAGGCGCTCCTCGACGGTCTCGCCGAGAAGTACCCGGACGCCGACACTTACAACATCGAGCTGTTCGCCGGTTCTCCCGACGACAACAACGCCAAGGTGTTCTTCGACGGCGCCATGGAGGTGCTCCAGCCGAAGATCGACGACGGCACCCTCAATGTCGTGTCGGGCCAGACCGGCTTCGAGCAGGTCGTGACCCAGGGCTGGCTCGCGCAGAACGCGCAGAGCCGCATGGACACCGTCCTCGCCGGCAACTACACCGGCACCGAGCTGCACGGTGTGCTCTCGCCGAACGACACCCTCGCCCGCGCGATCATCGAGTCGACCCGCGCCGCCGGCAAGCCGCTGCCCGTCGTGACCGGTCAGGACTCCGAGGTCGAGTCGGTCAAGTCGATCGTCGCCGGTGAGCAGTACATGACCATCTACAAGGACACCCGCGCCCTCGTGCAGGCGGCCATCGACATGGTCAAGACCCTGCAGGCCGGCGACGAGCCCGAGGTCAACGACACCGAGACGTACGACAACGGCGTGAAGGTCGTGCCGTCGTTCCTGCTCGACCCGGTGGTCGTCACCAAGGAGAACGCCGCCGACGCGTACGCCGACAACGACACGCTCTCCGCGCTCACCAAGTAAGCCCGCGCTGCCTCCGGGCAGCAGCATGACGGACGCCCCGGCCGCACGGCCGGGGCGTCCGTTCTTTGCCTCGACCGAGGGGTGGCGGGGCGCCCGGAGTGCTCCTAGGTTGGGCGGATGACGCCGGATGACGCCGCCCTCGATCCGTCGACTCTCGCGCTCGCTCTCGTGACCGAAAACTCCTTCCTCACCCTCGCCACCGCGGGGTCCGACGGTGCGCCGTGGGCGTCTCCCGTCTGGTTCGCGGCGCGCGGGCTCGACGAGTTCGTGTGGGCGTCGAAACCGGGGGCGCGCCACTCCCGCAACATCGCCGAGAACCCGCGGGTGTCGCTCGTCGTCTTCGACTCCTCGGCCGCGCCGGGGGCGGGGAGCGCGCTCTACGTCACCGCCCACGCCGCCCTCGTCGATGAGGCGGTGTTCGCCGATGCGCTCGCGGTCTACAACGCCCGGTCCGTCGAGCGGGGGCTCGGCGAATGGGATGCGGAGAAGCTGCGGGCACCGGCGCGACATCGGCTGTACCGCGCCGTCGTCCGCGAGGCGTTCGTGCTCGACGACCACGACGAGAGGATCCCGCTTCCCTGACGGAGGCCGCCCCCGCGCCCAGTGCGCATCCGCTGCCGTGACGCACCGCATCCGCAGCGGCCCATAATGGGCAGTCACAGCGGAAGGACGCGCGGGGTGACGATCGAGGTGCGGCGGCGGCCGAACATGCACGACGTCGCCGCGCGCGCCGGGGTGTCGCACCAGACCGTGTCGCGGGTGCTGAACGGCTTCGCCGGCATCCGCCCCGACACGCGTGCCCGGGTGCTCGCCGCGATCGACGAGCTCGGCTACCGCCCGAACCAGGCGGCGCGCGCCCTCGTCACGAGCCGGTCGCGCACGATCGGCGTGTTGAGCGAGTCGTCGGCGCAGTACGGACCGGCGACCGCGCTGCACGCGCTCGAGGTCGCGGCACGCAGCGCCGGATACCGCGCGCTCGTCACGAGCAGCACGGGCGACGACGAATCCGTGCGGGCCGGGCTCGAGTTCCTGCTCGGGCAGTCCGTCGAGGCGCTCGTCGTGATCGCCTCCCAGCGGTCCATCCGTGACGCGCTCGCGGGAACCGCGGTGCCCGTGCCCATGGTCACCCTCGACTCGCTCGACGACGACGACCACGACGCGCTCTACGTCGACCAGTACGAAGGCGCGCTGTTGGCGACCCGCCACCTCGTCGAGCTCGGACACTCGCGCATCCTGCACCTCGGCGGTCCGCCGGAATGGGGCGACGCCCGCGCGCGGCGTCAGGCGTACACCGACGTGCTGCGCGAGGCCGGGCTCGAGCCGCTCCCGGTGCTGCTGGGCGACTGGATGCCCGGAGCCGGGTACGCCGCGGGGGAGCAGTTCGCGCGCCGCCGGCCGGCGACGGCGGTGTTCTGCGCGAACGACCAGATGGCGCTCGGGTTCGTGCACGCCGTCACGGCGGCCGGACTCAGTGTGCCCGGCGACGTCAGCGTCGTCGGGTTCGACGACATCCCGGAGGCCGCGCACTTCCTGCCGCCGCTGACGACCGTGCGGCAGGACTTCGCCGAACTCGGCCGCCGCGCGATCGACGTGCTGCTCGCCGAGCTCTCGGGCGACCGCGAGGCCGTGCACGCCCCGGTGCCCGCCCGCTTCGTCGAACGCGCCTCCACCGCCCCGCCCGCCTGAGCGGCACCCTCTGGGGGGCGGCGGCGGCGGCCGCTGCGCGCGCGGTCCGGTGCGCCGTCGTCCGGAGCGCGCCGGTCTGGTGCGCCGCCATCCGGAGCGCGGCGGTCTGGTGCGCCGCCATCCGTGCAGCGAGAGCGGAGGATCGCGGCGACGCGCCGTGCGGCGGTGCTGTCCCCCGGCGTGGCGGCTCTGCCATCCGCTCTCGCTGTCGGTCGCTGCCGGTCGACGGCAACCGCCCGAGCGGCCGGGTGCCGCTGTCTCCCGCTGGCGGCCGACCCCTTCTGGCGGGAAGTGAGTCGGCCGCCGCCATCCGTGCAGCGAGAGCGGATGATCGCGGCGGCGCGCCGTGCGGAGGTGCTGTTGCCCGGCGTGGCGGCTCTCCGATCCGCTCTTGCTGCCGGTCGTTGCCGGTCGACGGCAACCGCCCGACCGCCCCGATGCCGCTGTTCCCCGCCGGCGGTCGGCCCCTTCTGGCGGGGAGAGCGAGCCGGCCGCCGCCGTCCGCTGCAGTGAGAGCGGATGACCGCGGCGGCGCGCCGTGCGGCCGTGCTGTTCTCCGGCGTGGCGGCTTCCGGATCCGCTGTCGCTGCCGGTCGGCGGTGGGCGCCCGACCGCCCCGAGAGGTCACGATCGCCCGAGTGTTGGGGAGAAGCGGTGACACGGATGCGGCTCGGGGAGCAGGATGACCCGGGCGCGCTCCGGCGTGCCGCACACCGGTGTGCGGCGGCACCCGCAACGCCCGGATGGTGGACGGATTGGGTGAAACGGCGCCGAGCAGGCACAATGGTCCGGCACTGATGTGAACGTGAACATCGCGGACGCGGCGCGAGCCGGAGAGCGACGAAGGAGTCGGAGTGGTCGACGAGGAGGTCGGGGTGGCTGAAGCCGCGCGGCGGGTCGGAGCGGGAAGCTCCGACGGTGAGAAGTACGTGATCGGCATCGACTACGGCACCCTGTCGGGTCGTGCCCTCGTCGTGCGGGTGTCGGATGGGGCGGAGCTCGCGAGCGCCGTGCACGAGTACCCGCACGCGGTCATCGAGGACGCCCTGCCGGCGACCGGACGCAAGCTGCCCCCGGAGTGGGCGCTGCAGGTGCCGGCCGATTACATCGAGGTGCTCAAGACCGCCGTGCCCGAGGCGGTCCGCGCCGCCGGCATCGACCCGGCCGACGTGATCGGTGTCGGGACGGACTTCACCGCATCCACCCCGCTGCCGGTGCTCGAGGACGGCACGCCGCTGTGCGAGCTCGACGAGTTCCGTGAGAACCCGCACGCCTACGTGAAGCTGTGGAAGCACCACGCCGCATCCGGCCAGTCCGAGCGCATCAACACCCTCGCGGCCGAGCGCGGGGAGTCGTGGCTGCCCCGCTACGGCGGATTCATCTCGAGCGAGTGGGAGTTCGCGAAGGGCCTGCAGGTGCTCGAAGAGGCACCCGAGGTCTACGAGCGGATGGACCACTGGGTCGAAGCGGCCGACTGGATCGTCTGGCAGCTGAGCGGCCGCTACGTGCGCAACGCCTGCACCGCCGGCTACAAGGCGATCCTGCAGGACGGCGAGTACCCGAGCGAGGAGTTCCTCGGCGCACTCAACCCCGACTTCTCCCGCTTCGCGATCGACAAGGTCGCCCACGAGATCGGGCAGCTCGGCGACGCCGCCGGCACCCTCACCGCCCAGGCCGCCGAGTGGACGGGACTGCCGGAAGGCATCGCGGTCGCCGTCGGCAACGTCGACGCGCACGTCACCGCACCCGCCGCGCAGTCGGTCGACCCTGGGCAGATGGTCGCGATCATGGGCACCTCGACCTGCCACGTGATGAACGCCGAGTCGCGCGTCGACGTGCAGGGCATGTGCGGCGTCGTCGACGGCGGCATCGTGAAGGGCCTCTACGGATACGAGGCCGGCCAGTCCGGTGTCGGCGACATCTTCGCCTGGTACGTCAAGAACCAGGTGCCCGCCCGCTACGCCGAGCAGGCCGCCGAGCGCGGCATGAGCGTGCACGAGCTGCTCACCGAGCTGTCGCAGGACCAGCCGGTCGGCGGCCACGGACTCATCGCGCTCGACTGGCACAGCGGCAACCGCTCCGTGCTCGTCGACCACCAGCTCTCCGGACTGCTCGTCGGCGCGACCCTCACCACGCGCGCCGAAGAGGTCTACCGCGCGCTGCTCGAGGCCACCGCGTTCGGCACGCGCCGCATCGTCGAGGCGTTCGCGGAGGCCGGCGTGCCGGTGACCGAGTTCGTCGCCGCCGGCGGCCTCATCCGCAACCCGTTCCTCATGCAGACCTACAGCAACGTGTTGCGGATGCCGATCTCGGTCATCGGGAGCGAGCAGGGCCCCGCGCTCGGCTCCGCCATCCACGCGGCCGTCGCCGCCGGCGCCTATGCGGATGTGCGCGAGGCCGGACAGGCGATGGGTCGCGTCGAGCGGGCGAAGTACACGCCCGACGAGGCCGCGTCCGACGCGTACGACGAGCTGTACTCGCACTACCTGCAGCTGCACGACCACTTCGGCCGTGGCGGCCACCCGGTCATGCGCGAACTCAAGCGCATCAAGAGGGAGGCCCTCGCGTGAGCGACTTCACCCCCGAGGTGCAGGAGGCGATCGACCGCGTACGTGCGGACGTCGCGCGCCTGCACGCCGAACTCGTGCGCTACAACCTCGTCGTCTGGACCGGCGGCAACATCTCCGGCCGGGTGCCCGGTGCGGACCTGTTCGTCATCAAGCCGTCGGGCGTCGGCTACGACGACCTGACGCCGGAGAACCAGATCCTCTGCGACCTCGACGGCAACGTCATCCCGGGCACTCCCGGCAGCGACCGCAGCCCGTCGAGCGACACCGCCGCGCACGCCTACGTGTATCGGAACATGCCGGACGTCGGCGGCGTCGTGCACACCCACTCCACCTACGCCACGGCGTGGGCCGCGCGCGGCGAGGCCGTGCCGTGCGTCATCACCGGGCAAGCCGACGAGTTCGGCGGCGAGATCCCGGTCGGACCGTTCGCGATCATCGGCGACGACTCGATCGGCCGCGGCATCGTCGCGACCCTCACCGGTCACCGCTCGCGCGCCGTGCTCATGCAGAACCACGGGGTGTTCACGATCGGCAAGGATGCGAAGGATGCGGTGAAGGCCGCGGTCATGGCGGAGGACTCCGCACGCACCGTGCACATCTCCCGCCAGCTCGGCGAGCCGATCCCCATTCCCCCGGAGAGCATCGACCGGCTCTTCGACCGCTACCAGAACGTGTACGGGCAGACCCCGCAAGGCGCCCTCGGCGCATCCGGAACCGACGAAGGAGACCGACAGTGACCAGCATCGTCCCCGACCTCAAGCGCTACGAGGTCTGGTTCGTCACCGGCAGCCAGAACCTCTACGGCGAGGAGACGCTGCGCCAGGTCGCCGAGCAGTCGCAGGAGGTCGTGCGCGGACTGCAGCACACCACGGACATCCCTGTCACGGTCGTCTGGAAGCCGGTGCTCAAGGATGCGGACTCGATCCGCCGCCTCGCCCTCGAGGTCAACGCAGCCGACAACGTGATCGGCGTCATCGCCTGGATGCACACCTTCAGCCCGGCGAAGATGTGGATCGGCGGACTGGATGCGCTGCGCAAGCCCCTGCTGCACCTGCACACCCAGGCGAACGTCGACCTGCCGTGGGGCGAGATCGACTTCGACTTCATGAACCTCAACCAGGCCGCGCACGGCGACCGCGAGTTCGGCTACATCCAGGCCCGCCTCGGCGTCGCCCGCACGACGGTCGTCGGCCACGTCTCGAACCCCGCCGTCACCGCCCGCATCGGCACCTGGAGCCGCGCCGCCGCCGGCTGGGCGGCCACGCACGCGCTCAAGCTCGCACGGTTCGGCGACAACATGCGCTACGTCGCCGTCACCGAGGGTGACAAGACCGAGGCCGAGCTGCGCTTCGGCGTGCAGGTCAACACGTGGGGCGTGAACGAGCTCGCGGATGCGGTGCACGCGACCACGGATGCCGACATCGACGAGTTGGTCGGCGTCTACCTCGACTCCTACGACGTCGCACCCGAGCTGCTGCCCGGTGCCGACCGGCACGAGTCGCTGCGCTACGGCGCGCGCATCGAGCTCGGACTGCGCTCGTTCCTCACGGCGGGCGACTTCTCGGCGTTCACGACGAGCTTCGAAGACCTCGGCGCCCTCCGTCAGCTGCCCGGACTCGCCGTGCAGCGCCTCATGGCCGACGGCTACGGCTTCGGCGCCGAGGGCGACTGGAAGACCGCCATCCTCGTGCGCGCCGCCGCGGTCATGGGCGCCGGTCTGCCCGGTGGGGCGAGCCTCATGGAGGACTACACCTACCACCTCGAGCCCGGCAACGAGCTCATCCTCGGTGCCCACATGCTCGAGGTGAACCCCGCCCTCTCGAGCGAGCGGGCGCGCCTCGAAGTGCATCCGCTCGGCATCGGAGGCAAGGAGGACCCGGTTCGTCTGGTCTTCACCGCCGACGCCGGTCCGGCCGTCGTCGTCGCGATGAGCGACATGCGCGACCGATTCCGCCTCGTCGCCAACGTCGTCGAGAACGTCGCGCTGCCGGAGCCCATGCCGAAGCTCCCCGTCGGGCACGCGGTCTGGAAGCCCGCACCCGACTTCGCGACCTCCGCCGCCGCGTGGCTCACCGCGGGTGCCGCCCATCACACGGTGATGAGCACGCAGATCGGTGTCGACGTGTTCCGCGACTTCGCCGAGATCGCCCGCACCGAACTGCTCGTCATCGACGAGACGACGACCCTGCGCGAGTTCGCCAAGGAGGTGCGCTGGAACGCGGCGTACTACCGGCTCGCGCAGGGGCTCTGACTTGCCGGCAACCGCCGGAAAGGATCCGTCCCCCGACGGATCGCACCACCAAGAGGAATCACGAAAGGAACCACAGTGAAGAAGAGGAAGCTCCTCGCCGGCATCGCTGCCACGGGTGCTCTGGCCTTCGCTCTCGCCGGCTGCTCCGGCGGACGTGGCGGCGGCGGAGAGGCCGCAGAGGGATCGAACGAAGGCGCCCTCATCGGCGTCGCGATGCCCACCCAGACCTCCGAGCGCTGGATCGACGACGGCGACAACGTCAAGGCGAAGCTCGAGGATCTCGGCTACAAGGTCGACCTGCAGTACGCGGACGACAAGGTCGAAGACCAGATCTCGCAGATCGAGGCCATGCTCAACAAGGGCGCGAAGGCGCTCATCATCGCGTCGATCGACGGCACCGCGCTGACGCAGGTGCTCGAGACCGCCGCCGAGGACGACGTCAAGGTCATCGCCTACGACCGCCTCATCAACGGGTCGCCGAACGTGGACTACTACGTCACGTTCGACAACTTCGAGGTCGGCGTGCAGCAGGGCACGTCGCTCCTCACCGGCCTCGGTCTCGTGGACGAGAGCGGCGAGCCGACCGGCGACACCACCCCGAAGACGATCGAGCTGTTCGCCGGAAGCCCCGACGACAACAACGCCCGCTTCTTCTTCGACGGCGCCATGTCGGTCATCCAGCCCTTCATCGACTCCGGCCAGATCACGGTCGGCTCGGGTCAGACCGCCTTCGAGCAGGTCGCCATCCAGCAGTGGAAGCTCGAGGGCGCGCAGGCCCGCATGGAGAACCTGCTCGGCCTCGCCTACGGCGGCGGCGAGCAGCTCGACGGCGTCCTCGCGCCGTACGACGGTCTCTCGCGCGGCATCATCAACGCGCTGAAGGGCAACGGCTACTCGGCCGACGAGCTGCCGATCATCACGGGTCAGGATGCCGAGAAGGCCTCCGACCGCCTCATCCTCGAGGGCGAGCAGTACTCGACCATCTTCAAGGACACGCGACTGCTCGGCGACACCGCCGCCGAGTTCGTCGACGCCCTGCTGAACGGCGAGGAGCCCGAGGTCAACGACACCGAGACGTACGACAACGGCGAGAAGATCGTGCCGGCGTTCCTGCACGAATCGGTGATCATCACGAAGGACAACCTCATCGAGGAAGTGGTCGACAGCGGCTACTACACCCAGGAGGAAGTCGAGTCCGGGGAGTAATCCCCGCTCCACTCCGGCCGGCGGGAGCGCGAGCTCCCGCCGGCCGCCCCCACCCCACACCCGAGCTCCAGAAAGGCACGCCCATGGCAGGCCACATCCTCGAGATGCGCGGCATCACCAAGACGTTCCCCGGCGTGAAGGCGCTGCAGGACGTGACCTTGGAGGTCGAACGCGGCGAGGTGCACGCGATCTGCGGCGAGAACGGCGCAGGCAAGTCCACCCTCATGAAGGTGCTGTCGGGCGTCTACCCGCACGGCAGCTACGACGGCGACATCGTCTTCGAGGGCGAGACGGTGCAGTTCGCGAACATCCGCGACAGTGAACGCAGCGGCATCGTCATCATCCACCAGGAGCTGGCCCTCAGCCCCTACCTCTCGATCGCCGAGAACATCTTCCTCGGCAACGAGCGCCGCAAGAACGGCCTCATCGACTGGAACGCCACCAACCTCGAAGCGGTCAAGCTGCTCACGCAGGTGGGGCTCAAAGACAACCCGATCACCAAGATCACCGACATCGGGGTGGGCAAGCAGCAGCTCGTCGAGATCGCGAAGGCGCTGTCGAAGGACGTGAAGCTGCTCATCCTCGACGAGCCGACGGCCGCCCTGAACGACGAGGACTCCGCGCACCTGCTCGGCCTCATCGGCCAGCTCAAGGAACGCGGCATCACCTCGATCATCATCAGTCACAAGCTCAACGAGATCCGGGCCGTGGCCGACAAGGTCACGATCATCCGCGACGGACGCACCATCGAGACCCTCGACCTCGCCCACGACGAGATCAGCGAGGACCGCATCATCCGCGGCATGGTCGGCCGCGACCTCGAACATCGCTACCCGGAGCGCACCCCGAAGATCGGCGAGGAGGTGCTGCGCATCGAGGACTGGACCGTGCACCACCCGCTCGAGCACAGCCGCGTCGTCGTCGACAACGCGTCGCTCAGCGTGCGTGCCGGCGAGGTCGTCGGCATCGCCGGGCTCATGGGTGCCGGACGCACCGAGCTCGCGATGAGCGTCTTCGGCCGTTCGTACGGCGCCAACATCTCGGGCCGCGTCTTCGTGCACGGCAAGGAGGTGCGCACCCGCACCGTCGGCGAGGCGATCGCGAACGGCATCGCCTACGCGACGGAGGATCGCAAGCGGTACGGACTCAACCTCATCGACGACATCAAGCGCAACGTCTCCGGGGCCGGGCTGCGCAAGCTCGCGAAGGGCGGCTGGGTCGACGCGAACCGCGAGTTCCTCGTCGCGAACGACTACCGCAAGTCGATGAACATCAAGGCCCCGTCGGTCGGGTCGATCACCGGCAAGCTCTCCGGCGGCAACCAGCAGAAGGTCGTGCTGTCGAAGTGGATGTTCACGGATCCGGAGGTGCTCATCCTCGATGAGCCCACCCGCGGGATCGACGTGGGCGCGAAGTACGAGATCTACACGATCATCAATCAGCTCGCGGCGCAGGGGAAGGCGATCCTCGTCATCTCGTCCGAACTGCCCGAGCTGCTCGGCATCTGCGATCGGATCTACACCCTCTCGGAGGGCCGCATCACGGCGGACATCCCGATCGCCGAGGCCAACCCCGAGATCCTCATGACCTACATGACGCAAGAGAAGGAGAACGCGTAATGCCCGCCCTCACCGAGGCCGTCGGCTTCCTCACCAGCCGACTGAGGCAGATCGGCATCTTCATCGCCCTCGTGCTGATCGTCGTGCTGTTCCAGATCCTCACCGACGGTGCGCTGCTGCAGTCGCGCAACGTCACGAGCATCGTCGTGCAGAACAGCTACATCCTGATCCTCGCGATCGGCATGGTCATGATCATCATCGCCGGCCACATCGACCTGTCGGTCGGTTCGGTCGTCGCCCTCGTCGGCGCCATATCCGGTGTCTTCATCGTCACGTGGGGCTGGCCCTGGTGGGCCGGCATCCTCGGCGCCATCGTGGTCGGTGGTCTCGTCGGCGCGTGGCAGGGCTTCTGGGTCGCGTACGTCGGGATCCCCGCGTTCATCGTGACGCTCGCGGGCATGCTCACCTTCCGCGGGCTCGCCCAGATGGTGCTGCAGAACCGTCCGATCACGCCGTTCCCCGACGAGTACGTCGCGGTCGGCGCCGGATACCTGCCCGACCCGTCGAACGGCGAGTCGTACCTGGAGTGGGTCACCGTCGCGATCGGCGTCTTCGCGACCGTGTTCCTCGTGCTGCAGCAGCTGCGCGAGCGTCGCGCCCGGGTGAAGCTCAACCTCGAAGACGAGCCGTTCGCGTGGTTCGTCACGAAGATCTCGTTCATCGCGGTGCTCGTGCTCGGCGTCACGTATCTGCTCGCCGGATACCGCGGCACGCCGATCGTGCTCATCATCCTGGCCGTGCTCGTGTTCGTGTACACGGTCGTGATGAACCGCAGCGTGTTCGGCCGCCATATCTACGCGCGCGGCGGCAACCTCAACGCGGCGCAGCTGTCGGGCGTCAACACGAAGCGGGTCGACTTCTGGCTCTTCGTCAACATGGGCGTGCTGAGCGCCATCGCGGGTATCGCGTTCACCGCGCGCAGCAACTCGGCGCTGCCGGGTGCGGGCAACGGATTCGAGCTCGACGCGATCGCCGCGGCCTTCATCGGTGGCGCGGCGGTCACCGGCGGCATCGGCACCGTGACCGGCGCCATGATCGGTGGTCTGATCATGGGCGTGCTCAACAACGGCATGTCGCTGCTCGGCCTCGGAACCGACGTGCAGTCGTTCATCAAGGGCCTCGTGCTGCTGCTCGCCGTCGCGTTCGACGTGTTCAACAAGCGTCGCGCGGCCACCGCGAGCAAGTAGCGGTCGCTCATCCGTCGGGCCCCGGTCGCATCAGCGGCCGGGGCCCTCGGCGTTCCGGCGCCGTCGGCAAGTCGGTTTCCCGTCAGTAGATGCCCCCATCCGGCGGTCGTAAGGGCGCCTACTGACGGGAAACCGGGGCTGCGGGCGCGGGGTGACGCGGGCGCGGCGCGGGGTGGCGGGCGCGGCGCGGGCGGGCGGCGGCGATCCCGTCGCATTCTGCGGGTGGCGGGCGCCCGCACCCGCACTTCGGGACGGCAAACCGGCCCGACGCGGCCCAGTGGGCGCAGCGCGGCGCCGGCGGCAGGTCGGTTTCCCGTCAGTAGTCGCCCTCATCCGGCGGTCGTAAGGGCGTCTACTGACGGAAAACAGACCGACGCCGGCCAGCGGGCGCTGCGCCGCCGACCGACAGCGGCCAGCGGGGCCGGATGCGCGACGCGGGGTGACGCGGATGCGCGGCGGCGGGCATCCGTTCGCCAGAATGGCGGGATGGGGTTCTTCGACATGCCGCTCGAGCAGCTGCGCGACTACCGTCCGGACATCGCGGCACCGGATGACCTCGAGTCGTTCTGGCGCGACACTCTCGGGCAGGCCCGGGCGCTCCCCATCGACGCGCGGTTCGAGCGGGTGGAGACGGCGCTCACGCTCGTCGACACCTACGACGTGACCTTCACCGGGTTCGGCGGCACGCGCGTGAAGGGCTGGCTGCACGTGCCGGCGGGCACCGACACGGCGCTTCCCGGGGTGGTCGAGTACATCGGGTACGGCGGGGCACGTGGACTCGCCCACCAGAACGTGACGTACGCGCTCGCCGGGTACGCGCACCTCATCATGGACACCCGCGGCCACGGCTGGTGGGCCGCCGGCGACACCCCCGACGACAGCGGCGAGCTCGGCACCCCCGGGGTGCCGGGACTCATGACGCGCGGCATCTCGGATCCGAGCAGCTACTACTACCGGCGGCTGTACACCGACGCGGCGCGCGCCGTCGACGCGGCCCGCTCGGTACCGCTGATCGATCCCGAGCGCGTCGTGGTGACCGGCGGCAGCCAGGGCGGCGCGCTCGCGCTCGTCGCGGCATCGCTCGTTCCGGATGTCGCCGGCGTGATGTCGGACGTGCCGTTCCTCAGCCACTTCGACCGGGCCATCGGGCTGACCGGTCGCGACCCGTACAACGAGATCGTGCGCTACCTCTCGCGGTACCGCGACCAGGTCGCGACGGTGCGTCGCACCCTCTCGTACTTCGACTGTGCGACCCTCGTCGGCTGGGCGACCGCCCCCGCCCTCTTCTCGACGGCGCTCATGGATGAGACGTGCGCCCCGTCGACGGTGTTCGCCGCGTTCAACCGGTACGCCGGCGACGACAAGCGCATCGAGGTGTACGAGTTCAACGACCACGAGGGCGGCGCCGAGCACCACCAGCTCGTGAAGTTCGCCTGGCTGCGGGAGCTGCTCGGGCGCCTCTGACGCTCGGCGCTGCAGAGCCGCGCGGCGCCTCTGACGCTCGCGGGCCCTGCCGGACGCCGGGTCGACCGGTGAGTTGCGGACTTCTGCGGCTATGCGGGCCGGGATTCCGGCGGAAGTCCGCAACTCACCGGTGGGCCGATGTGAGCCCTCACATCGGCCGCGCGAGCCCGCTCGTGCTCGGGAGACCGCGGTTGCTCCCGCCCGAGCAGCCGTGTGCCGTTATGCAACCGTGACCACGGGAGCATTGCGGGGCGCGTGGTTGTGAGCGCTAACATTCGAGGGCCAGGACGGACTGGCTGCCCGAGTGGCTCGCCCCGGGAACGTACTGAACAAGGAGGTTTGGTCCATGAAGAGATTCGCGCCGATCGCGGCAGCTGGAGCTCTGCTCGTCGCCCTGGCCGGTTGCGCCGGGGGAGACGCCGGTCCCGGTGCGGGAGGTGACGACGACATCGTCGTCGGCTTCGCCCAGGTGGGCGCCGAGAGCGGCTGGCGCACGGCCAACACCAAGTCGATCCAAGGCGCCTTCGAGGAGGCGGGGATCGAACTCAAGTTCTCCGACGCGCAGCAGAAGCAGGAGAACCAGATCAAGGCGATCCGCAGCTACATCCAGCAGCAGGTCGACGTGATCGCGTTCTCGCCCGTCGTCGAGTCGGGTTGGGACACCGTGCTCAAGGAGGCGAAAGACGCCGGTATCCCCGTCGTGCTCACCGACCGTGCGGTCGACTCGAAGGACGACTCGCTCTACGTCAGCTTCCTCGGCTCCGACTTCATCGAAGAGGGCAAGAAGGCCGGCGAATGGGTCGTGCAGGAGTTCGCCGACGCCGACAGCGTGAAGATCGTGCAGCTCGAGGGCACGACCGGAGCGGCCCCGGCGAACGACCGCGCCGAGGGTTTCGCCGACGTGATCGGCGCCGACCCGAAGTTCGAGATCGTCGCGTCGCAGACCGGTGACTTCACCCGTTCCGGCGGCAAGCAGGTCATGGAGGCGCTGCTGAAGTCGAACCCCGACGTCGACCTGGTCTACGCCCACAACGACGACATGGGGCTCGGGGCGATCGAGGCCATCGAGGCCGCCGGTCTGGTGCCCGGTCAGGACATCAAGATCGTCACGGTGGATGCGGTCAAGGACGGCATGCAGGCACTCGCCGACGGCAAGATCAACTTCATCGTGGAGTGCTCGCCCCTGCTCGGTGAGCAGCTCGTCGACATCGTCCGCAAGGTCGTCGCCGGCGAAGAGGTCGAGAAGCGCATCGTGACCGAGGAGACCACCTTCACCCAGGAGCAGGCCGTCGAGGCCCTGCCCGACCGGCAATACTGATCCCGCTCGCGGGTGCGTTCCCTCCGGGGAGCGCACCCGCGCCCATCCGCACTCAATGACGAGCTGCACGCGATGCAGAGAAAGGCGTGGGCCATGGCATCCGCCCCCGTCGTCGAGATGACCGGCATCTCGATCGAGTTCCCCGGCGTCAAGGCGCTCGACGGCGTCGACTTCCGCATGTTCCCCGGAGAGGTGCACTCGCTCATGGGCGAGAACGGCGCCGGCAAGTCGACGCTCATCAAGGCGCTCACCGGCGTGCACCGCATCGACGAGGGCAGCATCACCCTCGACGGCGAGCCTCTCGTCATCCGCTCCACCGCCGAGGCGCAGGATGCCGGCATCAGCACCGTCTACCAGGAGGTGAACCTCCTGCCCAACCTCTCCGTCGCCGAGAACATCATGCTCGGCCGCGAACCCCGCCGACTCGGGGTGATCGACTGGCGGGCCACGCGCGCCGCCGCCCGGGAACGGCTCGCGGAACTCAACCTCGACGTCGACCCCGCCTCAATGCTCGGCGCCCACTCGCTCGCCGTGCAGCAGCTCGTGGCCATCGCCCGGGCGACCGCGGTCAATGCGCGGGTGCTCATCCTCGACGAACCCACCTCGAGCCTCGACGCCGACGAGGTCGCGGAGCTCTTCCGCGTGATCGAACGGCTCAAGCTGCGCGGCGTCGCGATCCTCTTCGTCTCGCACTTCCTCGACCAGGTGTACGAGATCGCCGACCGCCTGACCGTGCTGCGCAACGGCAAGCTCGTGGGGGAGTACCTCACGCAGGAGATCCTGCGCATCGAACTCGTGCACAAGATGATCGGCAAAGAGCTCGCCGCCCTCGACGACCTGGAGAGCCGCACCCGCTCGAGCGCCGCCGACGACACCGGCACCCCCTTCGTCACCGCGAAGGGGCTCGGCCGCAAGGGCGCCGTCGAACCGACGGACCTCGTCATCCACGAGGGCGAGGTCGTCGGCCTCGCCGGGCTGCTCGGCTCCGGTCGCACCGAGATCGCGCGCCTCATCAGCGGCGTCGATCGAGCGGATGCCGGTGAGCTCACCGTCTCGGGACGCACCGGGCGGCTGCGCTCGCCGCGTCAAGCGCTGCGCGCCCGCATCCTCTACTCGTCGGAGGACCGCAAGAAGGAGGGCATCGTGCCCGACCTCACGGTGCGCGACAACATCGTGCTCGCGCTGCAGGCCGACCGCGGGTGGTTCCGGCGAATCCCGCGTCGACGGCAGGACGAACTCGTCGCGAGCTACATCGAGGCGCTCGGCATCCGGCCCGGCAACCCCGAGGCGCTCGCCGGCACTCTGAGCGGCGGCAACCAGCAGAAGGTGCTGCTCGCCCGCTGGCTGGCCGTCGCGCCGCGCCTGCTCATCCTCGACGAACCGACGCGCGGCATCGATGTGGGCGCGAAGGCCGAGATCCAGCGACTCGTCGCCAACCTCGCCGAAGAGGGGATGAGCGTGCTGTTCATCTCCGCCGAACTCGAAGAGGTGTTGCGGCTCAGCCATCGCGTCGCGGTGATGCGCGACCGCCGCAAGGTCGCCGACCTCGAGAACGAAGACCTCACCGTCAGCCAGATCATGACCCTCATCGCGAGCGGAGCCGACGCATGACCCCCCTGTTGCATCGACGCCTGTTCTGGCCGATCGCGGCGCTCGCCGCCCTCCTGCTGCTCAACGTCATCGTCGAACCCACCTTCTTCGCGGTGCGCATCCAAGACGGACACCTGTTCGGCAACATCATCGACATCCTGCGCAACGGCGCCCCCACCCTGCTCGTCGCGCTCGGCATGACGCTCGTGATCGCCACCCGCGGGATCGACCTCTCCGTCGGCGCCACCGTCGCCATCTCGGGAGCCCTCGCCTGCTCGATCATCGCCGGGTCGAGCGATCCGGCCGGCATCGGCACCGTCGCCACCGCAGTCGGCGTCGCCCTCGGCGTCGCCCTCGTGCTCGGCGCGTGGAACGGCCTGCTCGTCGCGGTCTTCGGCATCCAGCCGATCATCGCGACGCTCATCCTGATGACCGCCGGTCGCGGCATCGCGATGCTCATCACCGAGGGCCAGATCATCACCGTGTCGAGCCCGACCTACCGGGTGATCGGCGGCGGATTCTGGTTCCTGCTGCCCGCATCCATCGTGATCGCGGGCGTCGTCTTCGCGATCACCGCGCTGCTCACCCGCAAGACGGCGCTCGGTCTGCTCATCGAATCGGTCGGCATCAACCCCGAGGCGAGTCGGCTCGCGGGGGTGCGCAGCCGCAACATCACCTGGACCGTCTACGTCTTCAGCGCCGTCTGCGCGGCGATCGCCGGCCTCATGATCAGCTCGAACGTGACCGCGGCGGACGCCAACAGCGCGGGACTGTGGATCGAGCTCGACGCGATCCTCGCCGTCGTGATCGGCGGCACGTCGCTCGCCGGCGGCCGCTACTCGCTCACCGGAACGCTCGTGGGTGCGTTCGTCATCCAGACCCTGACGACCACGGTCTACTCCGTCGGCATCCCCTCGCAGATCACCCTCGTGTTCAAAGCGCTCGTGGTCATCGCGGTGTGCCTGCTGCTCTCCCCGGTGTGGCGTCGCCGCCGCGCCGTCCGCCCGTCGCCCCGGAAGGTGATCGCATGACCGGCACCCTGCTCGCCCCGCCCCCCGGCAAGACGCGGCCGCGCACCTCGCGGCTCGTGCCCTCCGGGCGTTACACCGCCGTGCTCGTCACGCTCGGACTGCTCGTCGCCATGTACCTGATCGGCATGACGCGCTACCGCGCGTTCTCGTCGCCGCAGGTGGTGCTCAACCTGCTTGTCGACAACTCGTTCCTCATCGTGCTCGCGGTCGGCATGACGTTCGTCATCCTCACCGGCGGCATCGACCTGTCGGTCGGTGCGGTCGTCGCCCTGTCGACGATGATCGCCGCCTCCCTCGCGCAAGCCGGATGGTCGCCGGTCGCGATCATCCTCGTCGTGCTGCTCGCCGGCAGCACCCTCGGACTGCTCGTCGGCCTCGTCATCCACTACTTCGACATCCAGCCGTTCATCGCCACGCTCGCGGCGATGTTCCTCGCGCGCGGCCTCTGTTATGTGATCAGCCTCAAGTCGATCTCGATCACCGACCCGTTCTTCGTCGCGATGGCGCAGACGCGCATCCCGCTCGCGCCACGGGTGAACCTCTCGCCGAGCGTGATCATCGCCGTGCTCGTCGTGGTCATCGGCTTCGTGGTGCTGCACTACTCGCGCACCGGCCGCACGGTCTACGCGATCGGCGCGGGCGGACAGTCCGCATCCCTCATGGGACTGCCGGTCACGCGCACGAAGATCCTCGTCTACGCGATCAGCGGCCTGTGCTCGGCGATCGCCGGCATCCTGTTCAGCTTCTACACCCTCTCGGGCTACAGCCTCACCGCGGTGGGCATGGAACTCGACGCGATCGCGGCGGTCGTGATCGGCGGCACGCTGCTCACCGGCGGATCGGGGTTCGTGCTCGGATCGCTGCTCGGCGTGCTCGTGCTCGGCCTGATCCAGACCATCATCAGTTTCGAGGGCACCCTGAGCTCGTGGTGGACGAAGATCGTCATCGGCGGTCTGCTGCTCGTCTTCATCCTGCTGCAGCGCGTGTTGACGCTCCGCCGCCGGTGACGGCACCGGGGATAATCGAGAACACCCCGTGCAGCCGCACGGCCGACCCGAGGAGCCGATCTGCCGGTGAGCAACGGTGATCAGAGGGCCCGGGTGGCGACGATCTTCGATGTGGCGCGGCTCGCCGGAGTGTCGCACCAGACCGTCTCCCGCGTGGTCAACGGCCTGCCGAACGTGCGGCCGGCGACCCGGCAGCGGGTGGAGGACGCGATCCGGCAGTTGCGGTATCGACCCAGCGAGACGGCGCGCGCGCTCGTCACGCGCCGGTCGCGCACCCTCGGCGTGATCACGACGGGCAGCCCGGACTACGGTCCCTCGAGCACGCTGCTCGGTCTCAACCAGGCGGCGCGCGAGGCGCGCTACAACGTGATCATCTCGAGCATGCTCGAGGCGGATCGCGTGTCGATGCGCACCTCCGTCGACCAGCTGCTCGCGCAGAGCGTCGAGGCGATCGTGCTCATCGCGGCGCACATCGAGGCGCTCGAGGCGATCCAGAGCATCGACCTCGGGGTGCCGCTCGTCGCCGTCGACAGCAGCTCCCGCGCCGGGTTCCACTCGGTCGCGATCGACCAGTTCGAAGGTGCCCGCCTCGCCACCGAGCACCTGATCGCGCTCGGGCACCGGGCGATCGTGCACGTCGCCGGGCCGACGACCTCGATGGACGCGGCGGAGCGCATCCGCGGCTGGCGATCGGCGCTCGGCTCCGCCGGGCTCGTGGTGCGGGAGCCCCTGCAGGGGGACTGGTCGCCGCGGTCCGGTTTCGAGGCGGGGGCCGCTATCGCGGCGGAGGGATGGGCGACCGCGGTGTTCTCCGCGAACGACCAGATGGCCCTTGGCCTCATGCGCGCGCTTGCGCTGCGGGGGCTGCGGGTTCCGGATGACCTCGCGATCGTCGGCTTCGACGACATCCCCGAGGCCGCCTACCTGACCCCGCCGCTCACGACGGTGCGGCAGGACTTCCGCGCGCTCGGCGCCGACGTCATGGCGCGGGTGCTCGCCCTGCTCGGAGACGACACCCCGGACGGCGCCGCGCACACGCTGCCGGTGCTCGTCGTGCGGGAGTCGTCGGTGCCGTCGAAGTCGACCGACGCCGACGGCTCACCGGCCGTGGTCGACGTGCCGGCGCCTGCCCCGTAGCGCGATCGCGTTCGGGTCGCACGCGCTCGCCACCATTCGTGAGTTGCGGACATCTGTGGCTATTCGCGCCGGGATTCCCGCAGAAGTCCGCGACTCGAGGGGCCCACTCGCGCGGTCTCCCGCGACGGTCGGTTCAGGCGGCGCGGTGGGCGGCGTACTGTTCGCGGATCACCGGACGGTGGTCGGGCGCGGGCTCCGCGCTCACCTGCACGTGCCACTCGGGCCGTGAACCGGAGAGCGCCCACGCCGCTTGCGCCGCGGCACCGAGGGCCACGTACTCCGCGGGCTCGGGCACGACGACGGGCACGTCGAACACCTGCGCGGCGATGCGCGCGACCGCCTCGTTCTGGGCCGCTCCGCCGACCAGCAGGATGCGCTGGGCGACGACTCCCTGGCCGCGCACCGCATCCAGGCCGTCGGCGAGTCCGCACAGCAGCCCCTCGATCGCGGCGCGGGCGAGGTTCTCGCGCGTCGTCGACGCGAGGGTCATGCCGAACAGGGTGGCGGTGGCGTCGGGGAGGTTCGGCGTGCGCTCGCCCTCGAAGTAGGGCTGCAGCACGAGCCCGGCGCTGCCGGGTTCCGCGTCGAGCGCGAGGCGGCCGAGCTCGACGTGGTCGACGCCGAGCAGCGCGCTCACCGAGTCGAGGATGCGGGCGGCGTTGAGCGTGGCGATGAGCGGCAGGTACCCGCCCGCCGCATCCGCGAAGCCGGCGACCGTGCCGCTCGCGTCGCGCGCCGGGGTGTCGGTGACGGCGAACACGGTGCCGCTCGTGCCGATCGACACGACGACGTCGCCCGTCGCCGCCCCGAGTCCGAGCGCGGCGCCGGCGTTGTCGCCCGCCCCCACCCCGACGACGAGGTGCGTCGGGAAGTCAGGAGTCCCGTGCGCGACGGGGCGCGAATCGCCCGGTGCGAGCACCGCGGGCAGCGCGACTCCTGAATTTCCGACATCGCCGGCGGCGTCGTCGCGGCGGAGGGCGCGTGCGAGCAGGTCGCGGTCGTACTCGCCGCGCTCGCCGTCGAAGTAGGCGGTGCCGCTCGCATCGGAGCGGTCGGTGACGAGTTCGGCGAGGTCGGGCCGTTCGGGGCCGAAGCCGCGCAGGCGCCAGGTGAGCCAGTCGTGGGGCAGCGCGACCGCGGCGACGCGGGCCGCGTTCTCGGGCTCCGCGTCGGCGAGCCAGCGCAGCTTCGTCGCGGTGAACGACGCGACCGGCACGACGCCGGTGCGGCGCGCGTACTCCTCCGCGCCGACCTCGGCGATGAGGTCCGAGGCGGCGCCCGCCGAGCGGGTGTCGTTCCAGAGCAGCGCGGGACGGATCACCCGCCCCTGCGCGTCGAGCACGACCATGCCGTGCTGCTGACCCGCCACGGAGACCGCGGCGACGTCGTCGAGACCTCCCGCGTCGTGCACCGCGGCGAGGAGGGCATCCCACCACGCCTGCGGGTCCACCTCCGTGCCCGTGGGGTGCGACGCGCGCCCCGTGCGCACGATCGCGCCGGTCTCGAGGTCGCGCACGACCACCTTGCAGCTCTGGGTCGACGAGTCGACGCCGGCGACGAGGGTCACGTCAGGTCCTTTCCGCGAGCCGGCGGCGTCGCCGGCGGATCCGGGGTGGTCGGCGGGGGAGCCGACCGTGTTTCATCATCTCGTTGTGGACGCACCCGAGGGCGGCGGGGCGGATGCGCATCCGCCCCGCCCGTCCCGGCCCGGGTGGGCGAGGAGGAGCGGGGCGGATGCGGTGGAGCGGGGGCCGGGTCAGCGCGCGCCGAGCAGGTGCTCGGTCGCGAGCTGCTGCAGGCGCACGAAGCCGAAGCCGTGGCCGCCGAGGTACGCGTCGGCGTCGAAGTCCTCGTAGGCGCTGCGGTCGCCGAGCAGGTCGTCGTAGCTCTCGCCCTCGCCGAGCGTCGGCTGCGCGAGCTCGAGCACCTTCGCGGCCTGCAGCGCCTCCTGCACCTCGGGGTCGGCGCGGAAGGCCGCGGCGCGCTCCTTGAGCAGCAGGTAGGTGCGCATGTTGGCCGCGACGGAGTCCCAGACGCCGTTCTCGTCCTCGGTGCGCGAGGGCTTGTAGTCGAAGTGGCGCGGGCCGTCGTAGGAGGGGCCGCCGTTGAGGCCGCCGTTCTCGAGCAGGTCGACGAGCGCGAACGAGTTGTGCAGGTCGCCGTGACCGAACACGAGGTCCTGGTCGTACTTGATGCCGCGCTGACCGTTGAGGTCGATGTGGAACAGCTTGCCGTGGTACAGCGCCTGAGCGATGCCGGCGGCGAAGTTGAGCCCGGCCATCTGCTCGTGACCCACCTCGGGGTTCAGGCCGACGAGTTCGGGGCGCTCGAGCGAGTCGATGAACGCGAGGGCGTGGCCGAGGGTCGGCAGCAGGATGTCGCCGCGCGGCTCGTTCGGCTTCGGCTCGATCGCGAAACGGATGTCGTAGCCCTTGTCGGTCACGTAGTCGCCGAGCAGGTTGACGGCCTCGCGGTAGCGCTCGAGGGCGGCACGGATGTCCTTGGCCGCGTCGTACTCGGCGCCCTCACGGCCGCCCCACATCACGAACGTCTTCGCGCCGAGCTCGGCGGCGAGGTCGATGTTGCGCAGCACCTTGCGCAGCGCGAACCGGCGCACCTGGCGGTCGTTGGAGGTGAAGCCGCCGTCCTTGAAGACGGGGGCGCTGAAGAGGTTGGTGGTCACCATCGGCACGATGACGCCGGTGTCGGAGAGCACCTGCTTGAGCCGGTCGATCTGCTTCTGGCGCTCGGCGTCGGTCGATCCGAATGCGAAGAGGTCGTCGTCGTGGAAGGTCAGGCCGTAGGCGCCGAGCTCGGCGAGCTTCTCGACCGCGTGCACCACGTCGAGGGCGGGCCGCGTCGGTCCGCCGAACGGGTCGGTGCCGTTGTAGCCGATGGTCCAGAGTCCGAATGAGAACTTGTCGGCGGGGGTGGGGGTGGGCATGTCGCTCCTGTTCAGCGTCGAACCAGTCAATTGTTGCGGGTGCCAACTTATCGCATGGGCGGCCCGACGGGAAGAGGATTCCTCCCGATACTTTCGTGGCGTTGGCGCGAAACCTGGCTTAGACTCCTCGCGATCGAGGAGGCAGCATGGCGCGCACGGCGAGCGAACGGGTGACCCTGGCGCAAATCGCCGAGGAGGCGGGCGTGTCGCTCGCCACGATCTCGAAGGTGCTCAACGGGCGCCACGACGTGTCGGCGGCGACCCGCACGCGGGTCGAGGCGCTCCTCGCGGGCCACGGCTACCTGCGACGGCGCTCGGGACCGGCGCGCAGCGGACTCATCGAGCTCGTCTTCCACGCCCTCGACGCGGCATGGTCGATGGAGATCATCCGCGGCGTCGAGGACATCGCCACCCAGAACGGCATGAGCGTCGTGCTCACCGAGAGCGGCAGTCGTCACGCTCCGGGTCCGGAATGGATGGAGGGCGTGCTGCGCCGCCGTCCGGTCGGCGTCGTGCTCGTGTTCTCCGACCTGCCCACCGAATACCGCGCCATGCTGCGGTCGCGCGGCATCCCGTTCGTCATCATCGACCCGGCCGGCGACCCCTCGCCGGACGTGCCGTCGGTCGGGTCGGCCAACTGGTCCGGCGGCCTCATGGCGACGCGTCATCTCATCGACCTCGGCCACCGGCGCATCGCCGCGATCACCGGTCCGGAGGACATGATGTGCTCGCACGCGCGCATCGACGGCTTCCGTTCGGCGATGACCGCCGCCGGGCTTCCGATCGAGAGCGACTGGGTGCGCTACGGCGACTTCACGACGACCGGCGGCCAGCGGCACGGGCGTGACCTGCTCGAGCGTGACGACCGCCCGACGGCGATCTTCGCCGGCAGCGACCTCCAGGCCCTCGGTGTGCTCGAGGCCGTGCGCGGGCTCGGGCTGCGCGTGCCGGAGGACCTCTCGCTCGTCGGCTACGACGACATCCCGCTGACCCAGTGGGTGAGCCCGCGCCTCACGACCGTGCGGCAGCCGTTGCGGCGGATGGCGGAGGAGGCGACGCGGCTCGTGCTGCGGATGAGTCAGGGTCCGCTCGAATCGGTGCCGCGCATGGATCTCGCCACGAGCCTCGTCGTGCGAGAGAGCACGGCCGCGCCCGCGGCCTGATCCGGCCGCTCGCGTACGCCGGACCCGGGTCGGGGCCGCGCACCGAACGAAACTTTCGTGGAAAGTTTCGGTAACGATCCGGTCACGCAACGTTGTGAGCGGCAACAAATCCCTTGCCGTTTCGGCGCGGAGCCTCTTACGGTGGGCGCCATTCGCACCCCCCGCGCAAAGGAGCGCTCCATGACCACGGCAACTCGCTTCGAAACTTTCGGTTCGGTGCTCGGCATCGCCGCCCTCATCGGCTCACTGTGGGCCTTCGCCCCCGCGACCGGCGCGGACGCGGTCGAGCCACCGGGAGAGGAGGGCGCCGCGATCAGCGCCGTGGACTTCGAGGACGGCACGACCGGCGCGTGGACGCCGAGCGGCGGGGATGGGGACACGCTCTCCGTGATCCAGTTCGACGGAGGATCGGTGCTGCGGGTCGCCGATCGCGACCAGGACTACGTCGGCATCCAGAGCCCGACCGGCATCCTGCAGCCCGGCGCCGCCTACGACCTCTCGATGCGCGTGCGTCTGGCCGACGGTGTCGCCGGCACCGCGGGGGTGCGCTTCGTCGTCAAGCCGGGGTACGACTGGGTCGGTGACACCACGATGTCGGCGGATGCCTGGACCACCGTCTCGGGCCGGTACACCGTCCCGGTCGGCGCGGACGCCGCGACCGTGCAGGCGTACATCGGCACCGGGGGCGAGCCCGGGGTGTACGACTACCTCGTCGACGATGTGTCGATCCGCGCCGTGGTCCCGTCCGAACCGGACCCCGACGTCGTGCCGGGCGGCGCCGTCGACCCCGTGACCACCCCGGTCGTGCGGGCGCAGGGCAGTGGGGACGTCGCCGCGCTCACCTTCGACGACGGCCCCAACGGTGCGGAGACCGTCGCGTTGCTCGACTTCCTGCGCGACAGCGACATCCGTGCGGTGTTCTGCGTCATCGGCCAGAACATCCAGGCGCCGGGCGGCGCCGAGCTGCTGCGCCGCATGGTCGCCGAAGGCCACGTGCTCTGCAACCACTCGACGTCGTACGACGACATGGGTGCCCTCACCGAGGACCAGGCACGCGACCGGATGGCGCAGAACCTCACGATCATCCGCGACGCTCTCGGCGACCCGGACGCCGCGGTGCCCTTCTTCCGCGCGCCCAACGGCACCTGGGGCGCGACGCCGCAGGCGGCCGTCTCCCTCGGCATGCAGCCCCTCGGCGTCGTGAACACCATCGCGGACTGGGAGGTCGACGACGAAGCCCAGCTCACCACGAACCTGCGGGCGGCCATGAAGCCGGGCGAGATCGTGCTCGTGCACGACGGCGGCGGCGACCGCACCGCATCCGTGAACGCCGTGCGCACCGTCGTCACCGAACGCCTCGCGGAGGGGTGGAGCTTCACCCTGCCCGTGGGCACCCCGCACGCCGCCGGCGCCGTCGCGATCGACACCGACTTCGAGGACGGACTCGACGGATGGGGGCCACGCGACAGCGGCAGCGGCGCCCCGCAGGTGACGCTGACCGACGAGGCGCACGGCGGAGTGCAGGCGGCACTCGTGTCGGAGCGCACCTCGCAGGGCAGCGGGATCGCCCGCGACGTCACCGGTGTGCTGCAGCCCGGCACCACCTACCGTGCCTCGGCCTGGTTGCGCTTCGCGGCCGGTGAGCCCGTGGACGACGTCTGGCTCACGATCGCCCGCACCGTCGACGGCGCCACGGCCTACCAGACCCTCGGGCAGTTCACCGGCATGTCGAACACCGAGTGGGTGCGCGTGGAGCAGGTCTTCACGATGGGCGAGGCCGACAGTGCGGTGCTCTACTTCGAGACCGACTACAACGGCACCAACACCTCCGATCTGCTCATCGACGACATCCTCGTGGACCAGCCCGCGCCGTCCCAGGTGCAGGACCTGACACCCATCCGCGACACCCTCGACGTGCCGGTCGGCGTCGCGATCGACAGCCGTGAGATGACCGGGGGTGCGCGCGAACTGCTGACGCGGCACTTCGACCAGGTGACGAGCGAGAACTACATGAAGCCGGAGGCCTGGTACGACGCGGCGGGCGTGTTCACGCCGCACCCCGAGGCCGACGCGCTCATGAGCTTCGCGCAGGAGGAGGATCTCGGGGTCTACGGGCACACCCTCGTCTGGCACAGCCAGACCCCCGCCTGGTTCTTCCAGGACGGGGCGGGCCAGCCGCTCACGGACTCGCCGGCCGACCAGGCGGTGCTCGAGCAGCGGATGCGCGACCACATCTTCTCCGTCGCCGAGTACGTGAGCTCGACCTACGGCGAGTTCGGGTCGGACACCAATCCGCTGTACGCCTTCGACGTCGTGAACGAGGTCGTCTCCGACGCCTCGGACACCGACGACGGCCTGCGTCGCAGCGAGTGGTACCGCATCCTCGGCGAGCGGTTCATCGACCTCGCGTTCCAGTTCGCCGACGAGGCGTTCAACGACGAGTTCGCGGCCGACGGGGCCGACCGCCCGGTGACGCTCTTCATCAACGACTACAACACCGAGCAGAGCGGCAAGCAGCAGCGGCTCCGTGCCCTCGTCGAGCGGATGCTCGACCGCGGGGTGCCCGTCGACGGCGTGGGTCACCAGTTCCACGTGAGCCTGTCCACCCCGGTCGGCGCGCTCGACACGGCGCTCGCCGCGTTCGGCGACCTGGATCTCGTGCAGGCGGTCACCGAGCTCGACGTCACGACCGGCACGCCGGTGACCCAGGCCAACCTCATCGAGCAGGGGTACTACTACCGCGACGCGTTCCGCATCTTCCGCGATTACGTCGATTCGCTGTTCTCGGTGACGGTGTGGGGTCTCACCGACGGTCGCAGCTGGCGCGTCGGCTCGGGCGCTCCGCTCGTGTTCGACGACGCCCTGCAGGCGAAGCCCGCCTACTACGGCATCGTCGACGACGAACTGCCCGCCCGGCAGCGCGCCGCGGACGTGTTCGCGGGCGATCCCTCCATCGGATCGGGAGCGCAGGATGCGGTCGACTGGCGGTTCCTGCCGCTGCACCCCATCGAGGACGTCGGCGCATTCCAGCTGCGCTGGGCGCCGGATCACCTGACCGCCTACGTCGAGGTGACGGACGCGACCGCCTCGACCGGCGACGCCATCGAGTTCGACTATCAGGGACGCACCGCGACGATCGACCGCGCCGGCGGCGGGGGACTCGCCGGCACGGTGGCCGAGCGCGACGGCGGCTGGGTCGCGGTGGTGCGCCTGCCGCTCGACCCGGGCGTCGCGGTGGGCCAGCAGGTTCCCTTCGACGTACGCGTCGTCATCGACGGCGGCACGGCGGGGTGGAACACCCCCGGCGAGTCCGGCACCCTCACACTGGTCGAGCCGTTGTCCACCGTGGATGTGCCGCGAGCCGCGGCCGAACCCGTCATCGACGGCGGCGTCGACCCGATGTGGGCCGGCGCGGCGGTCGTCCGGACGGACACCGAGGTCGAGGGTGCAGGCGGGGCGTCCGCGGACGTGCACGTGCTGTGGGTCGACGACGTACTGTACGTGCTCGCCGAGGTCGCGGATGCGCAGGTCGATGTGAGCGGCTCCGATCCGTGGATCCAGGACTCGGTGGAGTTCTTCGTCGACGCCGGCAACGTCAAGAACGGGCCCTACCGCTACGACGACACGCAGATCCGCATCAGCGCCGCGAACGTCGTGTCGTTCGGCACCGGCGACGAGGCGTTCCAGCGGGCCCGCGTGCAGTCGGCGACGAGCACGGTCGACGGCGGGTACGTCGTCGAGGCGGCCATCTCGCTGCTCGACGCGGGGGGCGCCGGCACCTTCCACGGGTTCGACGCGCAGGTCAACGATGCGGCGTTGGGGGCTCGCACCTCGATCCGCACGTGGGCCGACCCGACCGGGCTCGGCTACCAGTCGACGGCACGCTGGGGTGTGGCCCGGCTGGTCGAGGCGATCGACGCGCCGGGCGGAGGCGCGGGCCCCGGAGCCGGGTCCGGCGGTGACGGATCCGGAACGGGCACCGGCGGCGCCGGTCGGGGTGACGGTCTCGCGTCGACCGGCGCGGACGCCGGGGCGCTCGCGCTCGCCGCAGCGGCCCTGCTGCTCGCCGGGCTCGGGGTGCGCGCGGCGCGGCGACGGGTGGTGCGCGACTAGAGCGAGGCGGCGGGGTCGCCGAGCACGCCCGCGAAGGCGAGCTCGGCGGCCCCGATCGACAGGATGTCGCCGCCCAGCTCGGCCCGCGCGATGCGCACGCCCTCACGGGCGGCGGCGAGGGGCTGGCGGGCGAGCTGGTCGTCGAGCTGCTCCGGGGCGACCGCGTAGAGAGCGGAGAGGAATCCGCCGAGCACGATCAGTCGCGGGTTGAGGGTGTTCACGGCGTTGCGCAGCGCGACGGCGAGGGCGTCGAGCTGGCGCTCGACCTCGGCGCGCACCGCGGGGTCGTCGGATGCGGCGAGGGCTCCCTCGAGGTCGCCGGCCTCGGCGTCGGTGAGGCCGGTGAGTTCGAGCAGGGGAGCGCGTCGCACCTCGGTCTCGAGGCAGCCCGAGGCGCCGCAGTGGCAGCGGATGCCCGCGCTGTTGACGAGCGTGTGGCCGAGTTCGCCGGCGTATCCGGCGGCGCCGAGGAGGGGCGCGCCGCCGGAGATGATGCCGCCGCCGATGCCGCTCGCGCCGCCGTTGAGGTACACGACATCGGGTTCGCCGCGTCCCGCGCCGAACGTGCTCTCGGCGAGCACGCCGAGCGTCGCGTCGTTCGCGGCGGCCACGGGCAGTCCGATGCGTTCGGAGAGCAGGGCGGTGAAGGGTTCGTCGACCCAGCCGAAGTGGGGTGCGAGGCGCACGAGCCCGTCGTCGGCGCGCACGAGGCCGGGCACGGCGACGCCGACTCCGATGTTGCGGTGCTGCGCGGCGAACGGGCGCCAGATCCGCTCGATCGCCGTCGCGGTGAGCGCGACGGCGTCCTGGGCGGAGGTGGTGGCGCTCGCCGGCACCCGCGTGCGGGCGAGCACCCGTGCGCCGAGGCCGACCACCGCAACGGAGATCGCGTCGATCTCCGGGTTGACCGCGATCCCCAGCACGGTGTCGGTCGTCGTGACGACCGGGCTCGGCCGGCCGACCCGGGTGCGGGACTCCGGTTCGGACTCCGCGACGAGACCGAGGGACGCGAGCTCGCCCACGAGGGCTGCGATCGTCGAACGGTTGAGGCCGGTGAGGGCGGTCAACTCCGACCGCGATCGGCCGCTCGTGCGGTTGCGATGCACGAGCCGCAGCACGCTTGCGAGATTCTCGCGACGCACGGACTCGTTGCCGAGACCGCGGACGGAGGGGCTGGGTGCGGTCACGGGGCCACTGTAGCGGCGCGGTCGAGGGCCGGTCGGTCCGGAGCGAAACGTTGCGCAGCGCCGGCACACCGTGACGTGCCCGTTATTTGTTGCTCTTGACTGCAAATGCACATTCTGCCTACCATCGCACCACCCAATCACTTTCGACTATGACGTCGAAACTTTCGGAAGGTTCGAAGATGAACAAACGAGGCATGCGTTCACTCGCGGTGCTCGGGACCGCCGCCGCGCTCGCGGCCGGCGTCCTCACCGGTTGTGCCGGCGGAAGCGGGGGTGGCAGCGACTCGCAGGATCTGACGTTCTGGCACAACTCCACCACCGGACCCGGCAAGGCGTTCTGGGAGGAGGCCGCGGCGGCATTCGAGGCCGAGAACGAGGACGTGAAGATCACGGTCCAGTCCATCCAGAACGAGGACATGGACGGAAAGCTCCAGACTGCGCTCAACTCGGGCGACGCGCCCGACATCTTCCTCGCCCGCGGCGGCGGGAAGCTCGCCGACGTGGTGCGTGCCGGACAGGCGAAGGACCTCACCGACCTCATCTCGGACGAGACGCGCGAGGCGGTCGGCGAGGCGACGCTCAAGGCGTTCTCGGTCGACGGCAAGGTCTACGGCATGCCCATCGCGGTGCTCCCTGGCGGCATCTACTACAACACCGCGCTGTTCGAGCAGGCCGGCATCACCGCGCCGCCGACGACGATCGACGAGCTCGGCGAGGCGGTCGACAAGCTCAAGGCCGCCGGCATCCAGCCGATCGCCCTCGGTGGCAAGGACGCCTGGCCCGCCGCCCACTGGTACTACTTCTTCGCCCTCCGCGAGTGCTCGCCGGAGGTCATGGAGGACCTCGCCTCCGAGGTGAGCTTCGAGGACGAGTGCTGGTCGCGTGCCGGAGACGACCTCGAGGAGTTCGTCGGCACGGAGCCCTTCAACGAGGGCTTCCTCACGACCACCGCGCAGCAGGGCGCCGGGTCCTCCGCCGGACTCATCGCGAACTCGCAGGCCGCGATGGAGCTCATGGGCGCCTGGAACCCCGGCGTGATCTCCTCGCTGACCCCCGACCAGAAGCCGCTGCCCACGCTCGCGTGGTTCCCGTTCCCGGCCGTCGAGTCGGGTGAGGGCGACCCCGCCGCCATGATGGGTGGCGTCGACGGCTACGCCTGCCACGTGGACGCCCCGTCGTCGTGCGAGGACTTCCTGAACTTCGTGATGCAGCAGGAGTACCAGGAGAAGTACGCGCAGGCGTTCGTCACCCTCCCGGCCAGCCAGGAGGCGCAGTCGGTCGTCACCGAGCCCGCCCTGCAGGACGTGCTCGCCGCCTACAACGAGGCGCCGTACGTGACGGTCTGGCTCGACACCCTCTTCGGGCAGAACGTCGGCAACGCGCTCAACGCGGCCGTCGTCGACCTGCTCGCGGGCAAGGGCGGCTCGACGGAGATCATCGAGGCCGTCAACTCCGCCGTGAAGAAGGGCTGAGGCGACTCCTTCTCATGAGCGCTCGAACCAGCTCCCCGATTCTGGAGCGATCGGATTCGGCCGCAGCGCGAGCCGGGGGCGGCGACACGTCGTCCCCGGCTCGGCGCAAGCGCCCCGTCGACTGGGGACGCACGGCCGAGATCGCTCTGCTCGTCGGCCCCGCCCTGCTCGTCTTCCTCGCCTTCGTGATCTTCCCGATCGTGATGGCGGCCTACTACGGCTTCTACCGCTGGCAGGGGTTCGGCGTGCCGACCGACTTCGTCGGTCTGCAGAACTACCTCACGATCCTGCAGGACCCGTCGTTCCATGACGCCTTGAGGCACAACGCGATCATCGTCGTCATGTCCCTCGTGCTGCAGGGACCGGCGGCCCTGCTCGTCGCCCTGCTGCTCAACCGACGGATGCGCGGTCAGTCGGTCATCCGGGTGCTCATCTTCGTGCCCTACGTCATCTCCGAAGTCGTGGTCGGCACCGGCTGGAGCCTGCTGCTGCAGAGCCGCGGTGCGGTCAACGGCATGCTCGAGAAGCTCGGGCTCGGCGCGCTGCAGCAGGACTGGCTCTCCGACCCGAACATCGCCATGTGGACCCTGCTCGGCATCATCACGTGGAAGTACGTCGGCTTCGCCGTCATCCTCTTCCTCGCGGGTATGCAGGGCATCCCGCAGGAACTGACCGAGGCGGCGCAGATCGACGGCGCGTCGTACTGGCAGATCCAGCGCCGCATCACCCTGCCGCTGCTCGGCCCGACGCTGCGCATCTGGGCGTTCCTGTCGATCATCGGATCGCTGCAGCTGTTCGACCTCGTCTACATCATCTGGGGCCAGTACGTCGCCGCGACCGCGGGCACCTCGACGATGGCGACCTACATGGTCGTCAACGGCCGCAACGCCGCGAGCTACGGCTACGGCAACGCCGTCGCGGTCGTGCTGTTCGTCATCTCCCTGATCGTGGCGCTCGCCTATCAGCGCTTCGTGCTGCGCCGCGACACCGCGGGCGCGCTGACCGAGAGGAACTCGCGATGACCGCGTCGACCGCCGCCGCTCCGACCGCGCGTCGCGCCGGGAAGGCCGCGAAGCTGCCGTGGGGCAGCCCCGGCGTCTACATCGCCGCCGTGATCATCGTCGTGCTCATGCTCGCGCCGATCGCGTTCATCATCATCGGCGGGTTCCGCACCAATGCGCAGATCACGGCCGATCCGTCCGGGTTCCCCACCCCGTGGGAGACCGTCAACTACCTGACCGTGCTGCAGGGGTCGACCTTCTGGGGCCAGGTGCTCAATTCGCTCATCGCGGCGGGGGTGACGACGCTCGGTGTCGTCGCGCTCGGGCTCATGGCGAGCTACGTGCTGGCGCGCTACCGCTTCCGCGGTCGTGGCGTGCTGTACGCGATCT
The DNA here is from genome assembly GCF_002797715.1 of Diaminobutyricimonas aerilata. Taxonomy (NCBI): domain Bacteria; kingdom Bacillati; phylum Actinomycetota; class Actinomycetes; order Micrococcales; family Microbacteriaceae; genus Diaminobutyricimonas; species Diaminobutyricimonas aerilata. The sequence goes on from NZ_PGFF01000001.1 coordinate 624,417, forward strand.
TCGCCGCGGGCCTCATGTTCCCGATGACGGTCGCCATCACGCCGCTGTACATCATGGTGCGCAGCCTCGGCCTGATGAACTCGCTCGGCGGCGTCATCCTGCCCCAGATCGCGTTCGCCCTGCCGACGACGATCATCATCCTGGTGCCGTTCCTGCGGGCCATCCCCGACGAGATCGAGGAGGCCGCGGCGATCGACGGATGCTCGCGCCTCGGCTTCTTCTGGCGGATGGTCGTGCCGCTCGCGCTGCCCGGTGTCATCACGACGGGCATCCTCGCGTTCATCGCCAGCTGGAACGGGTACATCCTGCCGCTGTTCATCCTCAACGACGAAGCCAGCTACACGCTGCCGCTCGGGGTGCAGGCGTTCGCGTCGCAGTACTCGGTCGACACGGCCAAGGTGCTCGCGTTCACGTCGCTGTCGATGATCCCCGCGCTCATCTTCTTCAGCGTCTTCGAGCGCCGCATCGTCGGCGGTCTCACCGGGGCGGTCAAGGGATGACCGCCGTGGAGACGGGGGCGGACCTCGCCCCCTGGAAGGACCGCGCGCTGCCGGTCGCGGACCGGGTCGCCGCCCTGATGGCGGAGATGACCACGGCCGAGAAGGTCGCCCAGCTCTTCGGAGTGTGGGTGGGCGCCTCCGCCGACGGCGAGGACGTCGCGCCGCACCAGCACGACATGAGCGAGGAGATCGATCTCGACGCGCTCCTGCCGGCGGGGCTCGGGCAGCTCACGCGCCCGTTCGGCACCGCGCCGGTCGACCCCGCGCTCGGCGCGCTCGGGCTCGCCCGGGCGCAGGAGCGCATCGCCGCGGCGAACCGTTTCGGCATCCCCGCCCTCGCCCACGAGGAGTGCCTCGCCGGCTTCGCGACGTGGGGCGCGACCGCGTACCCCGTGCCGCTCAGCTGGGGTGCCGCCTTCGACCCCGCGCTCGCGCGCGAGCTGGGCGAGCGGATCGGCGCCGACATGCGCTCGGTCGGCATCCACCAGGGGCTCGCCCCCGTGCTCGATGTCGTGCGCGACGCCCGCTGGGGTCGCGTCGAGGAGACGATCGGCGAGGACCCGTATCTCGTCGGCGTCACGGCGACCGCGTACATCCAGGGCATCGAGTCGACCGGTGTCGTCGCGACGCTCAAGCACTTCGTGGGCTATTCCGCCTCCCGCGCGGGCCGCAACCTCGCGCCGGTGTCGGTGGGACCGCGCGAACTCGCGGATGTGCTGCTGCCGCCGTTCGAGATGGCGGTGCGCGAGAGCGGGGTGCGCAGCGTCATGAACGCGTACACCGACCTCGACGGCGTGCCGACGGCCGCGGACGGGAGCCTGCTCACGGGTCTGCTGCGCGAGAGGTGGGGCTTCGACGGCACCGTCGTCGCCGACTACTTCTCGATCGCGTTCCTGCGCGACCTGCACCACCGGGTGGAGAGCTGGACCGAGGCGGCGGAGGTCGCCCTGCGGGCCGGGATCGACGTCGAGCTGCCCACGGTCAAGACCTTCGGCGCCGAGCTCGTGCGGGCGGTCGAGGAGGGCCGGGTGGATGCGCACCTGATCGATCGGGCGCTCGAGCGGGTGCTGCGACAGAAGGCGCAGCTCGGTCTGCTCGACGAGGACTGGTCGCCGGTGCCGCCGGCGTTCGGGGAGGCGCTTCCGGACGGCGACGTGCGCGGAACGGTCGACCTCGACTCGGAGGGGAACCGGGATCTCGCACGCCGTCTCGCCGAGCGGGCCATCGTGCTGCTGCGCAACGACGGCGTGCTGCCGCTCGCGGCGCCGAAGCGGATCGCCCTGATCGGGCCGACCGCCGAGGACCCCCTCGCCGTGCTGGGCTGCTACTCGTTCCCCGCCCACGTCGGCGTGCGGCATCCGGAGGTGCCCCTCGGCATCGAGCTGCCGACCCTGCGGGAGAGTCTCGTCGCGGAGTTCCCCGACGCCGAGTTCGTGCGGGCGGAGGGCACGAGCATCGACGGCGGCGAACGCGACGGTTTCGCCGAGGCGGTCGACGCCGCCCGCGGAGCGGACGTGGTGGTGCTCGCCCTCGGCGACCGCGCTGGACTGTTCGGCCGCGGCACGAGCGGGGAGGGCTGCGACGCCGCAACCCTCGACCTCCCGGGCGCCCAGGGTGAGCTGCTCGAGGCGGTGCTCGCCGCTGGAACGCCGACGGTCGTGACGCTGCTCGCCGGCCGGCCCTACGCGCTGGGCTCCGCGACCACCGAGGCGGCGGCGATCGTGCAGAGCTTCTTCCCCGGCGAGGAGGGCACCCGCGCGATCGCGGGTGTGCTGAGCGGTCGCGTCAATCCGAGCGGGCGACTACCCGTCTCGGTGCCGGGCGACGCCGGCGCGCAGCCCTCGACCTACCTCGCGGCACCCCTCGCCCGACGCACGGAGGTGTCGAACATCGACCCCACCCCGGCGTACCCCTTCGGCCACGGCATCGGCTACTCCACGTTCGCGTGGGGCGACGAGGCGACCTCGTCGCCGGAGCTCGCCGTCGACGGCGAGGTGGAGGTGTCGATCCGGATCCGGAACACGAGCGATCGAGCCGGCGCCGAGGTCGTGCAGCTGTACCTGCACGACCCGGTCGCCACCGTCGTGCAGCCCGTGCGGCGACTCGTCTCGTTCGCCCGGGTCGAGCTCGACGCCGGCGAGGCGGCACGGGTCAGCTTCCGGGTGCCCGCCGATCTGCTGAGCTTCACCGGCCTGTCGGGGGAGCGGATCGTCGAGCCGGGGCGCATCGCGCTCGGCTTCGGGCGCTCGAGCGGCGACCTCGCCGCCGAGCTGCCGCTCACGGTCACCGGGGCGACGCGGGTCGTCGACCACACGCGTCGGTTGCACGCCGAGGTCGGAATCACGGCCGGATGACGGTGCCGCCCGACCGGGGCTCCGGCCCCGGTCGGAGGGTGCCCTAGGCTCGCGAGATGACCATCACGAGCCGGGACGACTCGTCGTGGCCCGAGCTGCATGAGGCTCAGCGCCGCGTGCTGCTCGAGGTGCTCATCCATGGCGCGCAGTCGCGCATCGAGCTCGCCGCGAAGGTCGGGCTGTCGCGCGCGAGTCTCACCCGGCTCGCTCGCGAGCTCGTGGATGCCGGGCTCGTGCTCGAGGGCGAGGTGCGCGCGAACGGCGCCCGCGGGCGCCCGCGCGAGATGCTGCACCTGCGACCGGAATCCGCGCACTTCGCGGGCGTGAAGCTCACCGGCGACGCCCTCTACGCCGTCGTCACCGATCTCTCGGCGACGGTCGTCGACCGCCGCGAGTTGCCGCTCGGATCCCGCGACGTGGGGGCCGTCGTCGACCTCATCGCCCGCGTCACAGGGGAGATGCTCGCGGCTCGCGCGCGACCCGCGGCGATCGGGGTGTGCCTCGCCGGTGACGTCGCCCGGCGCGGCGACGAGCTCGTCGTCGAGCGGTCGGCGTTCCTCGGCTGGGACGCCGTTCCGCTCACGCGACTCGTCGCGGAGGCGACCGGTCTGCCCTCGACGGTGCGCAACGACGTGCAGGCGCTCACCGGTGCCGAGCACTGGTTCGGGGCGGGTGTCGGGCATCGCTCGCTCGTCGTCTACGGTCTCGGCGCGGGCATCGGCTCCGGGCTCGTCGTGCGCGACGACGTCGTGGACGGCGCCCACGGCCGACCGGGTCGGGTCGGGCACGCCCGTATGCCGCGCGAGCACCCGCGCGGCAGGATCTGCGAACTCGGGCACGACGACTGCGTGCACTCCTTCGTGACGATCCCGGCCATCGAGCACAACGCCGGCGTGCCGGCGGGGGAGTACGGGCGCGCGATCGAGGCGGCGCGCGCGGGGGACGAGCGGGCGCTGGCGGCCTTCCGTTCGGCCGCGTTCGCCCTCGGCATCGTCATCGCCGAGGCGGTCGACGCGGTCGACCCCGAGAAGGTGCTCGTGATGGGCGAGGGCGTGGACATGATGAGCCTCGCGCCGGAGGAGCTGCGGCACGCGCTCGCGGACCACCTCGAACAGGTGGACCCGACCGGGGTGCGTATCGAGCGCCCGCCGTTCGACTTCAGCCATTACGCCCGCGGTGCCGCTGTCGCGGCGATGCGCGACCTGCTCTGACCCGAGCGGCATCGTCGCGAGCGTCCGCATCACGATTTTGTTGCGCGACTTGACAAATTACCGGCCGGGATCGGATGCTGTATCCGCAACCCGCGGGCACCCGGCTTCCCCCACCGCCCGACAACCATCAAAGGAGATATCCATGCGTTCGAAGTGGATCGCATCCGTCGCGGCGATGGCCGCGGTCGGGGTCGTGCTCACCGGCTGCTCGGCCGGTCCGGAGCGTGACGAGAACACCCTCAAGATGTGGCACTTCGAGGGCGAGAACAGCGCGATGGGCATCGCCTGGGAGCGCGCCATCGAGATCTTCGAAGAGGAGACCGGCGCCAAGGTCGAGTTCGAGGCCAAGGGCTTCGAGCAGATCCGTTCGACGGCGAGCCAGGTGCTCAACTCCGACGAGGCCCCCGACGTGCTCGAGTACGCGAAGGGCAACGCGACCGCGGGCCTGCTCGCGAGCCAGGGTCTGCTGACCGACATCTCGGATGCGGTCGAGGAGTACGGCTGGGACGAGAAGCTCGCGCCCGCCCTCCAGACCACCGCGCGCTACTCCGAAGAGGGCGTCATGGGCTCGGGCGAGTGGTACGGCGTGCCGAACTACGGCGAGTTCGTCACCGTCTACTACAACAAGGACGCGTTCGCCGCTCAGGGCATCGAGGTGCCGACCACGCTCGCCGACTTCGAGGCGGCGATGCAGAAGTTCGCCGACGCCGGCATCACCCCGCTCGCCGAGGCCGGCCTCGAGTACCCGCTCGGCCAGCTCTTCTACCAGCTCGCTCTGAGCCAGGCGGACCGCCAGTGGGTCAACGACTACCAGCTCTACGAGAACGAGGTCGACTGGCAGGGCGAGGCGCTCACCTACGCTGCCGACAAGATCAAGGAGTACGTCGACAAGGGCTTCATCTCGCCCGACGCCTCGGGTCTCAAGGCGGAAGACGCGGGCGTCTCCTTCATCAGCGGCGAGTCGCCGATCTTCGTCTCGGGCAGCTGGTGGTACGGCCGCTTCCTCGACGAGATCGACTCGTTCGAGATGGGCATCTTCGAGTTCCCGGAATCCGACCTGGTTCCCGGCAGCGCCGGCAACATGTGGGTCGTCCCAGCCTCGGCGCCGAACGCCGACCTCGCCTACGAGTTCATCGACATCACCATGCGCCCGGAGATCCAGGCCCTGCTCGGCAACAACGGCGGACTCCCCGTCGCGGCCGACGTCGCCGACATCACGGATGAGCGCAGCAAGCAGCTCGTCGAGGCCTTCAACGCGATCAACGAGCGCGACGGCCTCGCCTTCTACCCCGACTGGCCCACCCCGACGTTCTACGACGCCCTCGTCGCCGAACTGCAGGAGGTCGTGAATGGCACGAAGGAACCGGCCGACGCGCTCACCTCTCTCGGCGAGGAGTACGACTCCTACGCCGCGGACTTCCGCGAGTAGTCCGACACCGTCCGCACCACCCCGCGGGCCGGGCACGACCCGGCCCGCGGGACCGCACCCCAGGAGGAGCGATGGCATCCACGGTGCCCTTCGTGCGCGGCTCGCGCCGCACGCGCGTCCGCGTCGACGACGATGAGCTGATCCCCGGCCGCGGAGGCCGCGGCGTCTATTGGCTGTACTTGCTGCCCGGGTTCGCTCTGCTCACCCTGGTGGTCATCGTGCCGCTCGTGTGGAACGTGTACCTCAGCTTCACCGAGTGGCGCGGCATCCGCCCGCCCGAGTTCATCGGCCTCGAGAACTGGGCCGAGCTCTTCGCCGACGAGGCCTTCTGGGCGTCGTTCCGCAACAGCCTCGCGATGATCGTCGCGATGGTGATCCTGCCCACGGGCATCGGCCTCGTGCTCGCGTCGGTGCTCTTCGACGTGATCGGCAAGCGCTTCGGCGGCCGGGTCGCGAGCTTCCTGCGAGCCACCTACTACCTGCCCCAGATCCTCCCCGTCGCGATCGCCGGCATCGTCATCGGCTGGATCCTCCGCCCGCAGAACGGCGCGCTCAACACGATCCTCACCGACCTCGGCCTCGGCGACCTGACCCGCAACTGGCTCGGGAGCCCCGACACCGCGCTCGGCAGCATCATGGTCGTGCTCGTCTGGGTGCAGCTCGGCTACCCGGTCGTCATCTTCATGGCGGCGCTGCAGCGTGTCGACCCGGAGCTGTACGAGGCGGCCGAGCTCGACGGCGCCGGATGGTGGGACCGGTTCCGCTCGATCACCGTGCCGAGCATCCGTCCTGAGGTGTTCGTCGTGACGCTGACCTGCACGATCGCCGCGCTCAAGGTCTTCGGACCCATCTACGTGCTGACCCGCGGCGGGCCCGGCGACTCGACGCTCGTGCCGAGCTACTACGCCTACAGCGAGTTCTTCCAGTCGCAGCAGGTGGGCTACGGCGCCACCATCGCGACCGCCCTGACGGTGCTCATCGGCATCGTGTCGATCGTGTTCATCCGCGCGCAGAACGCCGCGGAGCGCAAGGAGAGGGAGGGACGATGAGCACCTCGAGCCCGTCGCTCACCGCCGTGCCGGCCACGCCGCGCAAGATCCGCAAGGCCCGCGGACGCCGCCCCACCTTCGGGCAGTGGGTCCTGCTCGCCGCCGCCTTCGTCGTGGCGCTCGTGATCGCGTTCCCGTTCCTGCTGATCCTCATCAACTCGTTCAAGTCGCCCGCCGACTACAACACGAGCGGGCCGCTCGCGCTGCCGAGCTCCCTCTACTTCGACGGCCTCGTCGCGTTCTGGGAGCGCGTGAACTTCCCCGAGAAGCTCTGGAACTCGTTCTGGACGAGCGGACTCGTGGCGATCTTCGCTGTGCTGGTGTCGGTGCTCAACGCCTTCGCGATCGGCATCGGCCGTGTGCGCGGACGCACCTGGATCATCGTGATCTTCCTGCTCGCGAACCTGCTGCCGCAGGAGGCGCTGCTCTACCCGCTGTACTACATGTTCAAGGAGATCGGGCTCTACAACAGCGGCTGGGCGGTCGTCATCATCTTCACGGTCGTGCAGAGCGCGTTCGGCACCTACCTGCTCTCGGCCGTCTACGGCACCTTCCCCAAGGAGGTGCTCGAGGCCGCCGCGCTCGACGGCGCCGGGCGCTGGACGATCCTCTGGCGCGTCATCGTGCCGATCAGTCGGCCGACGCTCAGCGTGCTGCTCATCTTCTTCTTCATCTGGACGTGGAACGAATTCCTCATCCCGTTGACGTTCCTCGTGAGCAACGCCACCCAGACGGTGCCGGTCGCGATCAGCGTGCTGCAGGGCGACCGCCTGATGGACGTCACGACGACGAGCGCGTCCGCGCTGCTCGGCGTCATCCCGACGCTCATCTTCTTCCTCATCTTCCAGCGCACGCTCACGCGCGGCATCACCGCCGGTGCCGTCAAGTAGCGTCGCGCCCAGGTTCCATCCGGAAAGGCATCCATGAAGTTCACCGACGGGTTCTGGCAGCTCCGCCCCGGGGTCACCGCGCTCTACGCGCAGGAGGTCCGGGCGATCGAGCAGCGGGGGGACAGCCTCGTCATCACCGCTCCGACGAAGAAGATCGAGTCGCGCGGCGACACGCTCAACCGCCCCGTGCTGACGGTCACGCTGAACTCGCCGCTGCCCGGCGTGATCGGTGTCAAGGTCGAGCACTTCCAGGGCGGGCATGACCGCCTCGGCTTCGACCTCGTCGGCGCCGCGGAGGGTTCCGGCGAGATCGAGATCACGGAGGCGGGGGCGACACTCACGAGCGGCTCCCTCACCGCTCGGGTCACCCCGGGCGCCCCGTGGAACCTCACCTTCGAGTCCGGCGGCCGCGTGCTCACGAGCAGCGGGCACAAGTCCGTCGGCTACATGCAGCTCGCCCCCGACGCGCAGGTCGACGGCGGCCCGATCGGCAACGCCCGCATGTCGACCCCCGGCGGGCCGGCGACGACCTACATGCACGAGCAGCTCTCACTCGGCGTGGGGGAGTACGTCTACGGACTCGGCGAACGGTTCGGCCCGCTCATCAAGAACGGGCAGACGGTCGACGTCTGGAACGCCGACGGCGGCACCTCGAGCGAGCAGGCGTACAAGAACGTGCCGTTCTACCTCACCAACCGCGGCTACGGCGTGCTCGTCGACCACCCCGGTCACGTGTCGTTCGAGGTCGGGTCGGAGACGGTCGAGCGCGTGCAGTTCTCGACGCCGGGCGAGTCGATCCAGTACTACGTGATCGACGGCGAGGGCACTCCCAAGGGCGTGCTCGAGCGGTACACCGCGCTCACCGGCCGTCCGGCGACCGTACCGGCGTGGTCGTACGGCCTGTGGCTCTCGACGAGCTTCACGACCGACTACGACGAGGCGACCGTCACCGGCTTCATCGAGGGGATGGCCGAGCGCGACATCCCGCTCAGCGTCTTCCACTTCGACTGCTTCTGGATGCGCGAGTTCAACTGGTGCGACTTCGAGTGGGACCCGGCGGTGTTCCCCGACCCCGAGGGCATGCTCGCGCGCCTGCACGAGCGCGACCTGCGCGTGTGCGTGTGGATCAACCCGTACATCGGTCAGCGCTCGCCGCTCTTCGCCGAGGCGAAGGACGCCGGCTACCTCGTCACGAACCCCGACGGTTCCGTCTGGCAGTGGGACCTGTGGCAGGCCGGCATGGGACTCGTCGACTTCACGAACCCGGATGCGACGGCCTGGTATCAGGGCAAGCTGCGGGCCCTCATCGACCAGGGTGTCGACGCCTTCAAGACGGACTTCGGCGAGCGCATCCCGCTCGGGGTCGACTACTTCGACGGTTCCGACCCGGAGCCGATGCACAACTGGTACACCCAGCTGTACAACAAGGCGGTCTTCGAGGTGCTCGAAGAGGCCCGCGGCAAGGGTGAGGCGGTGCTCTTCGCCCGCTCCGCGACGACCGGCGGCCAGCAGATGCCCGTGCACTGGGGTGGCGACAACACCTCGAGCTACGAGTCGATGGCCGAGTCGCTGCGCGGCGGCCTCTCGCTCGCCTTCAGCGGCTTCGGCTACTGGAGCCACGACATCGGCGGATTCGAGGGAAAGCCGGACTCCGGCGTGTTCAAGCGCTGGGCCGCGTTCGGGCTGCTCTCGAGCCACAGCCGGCTGCACGGCTCGAGCTCGTACCGCGTGCCGTGGATCTTCGACGAGGGCGACGAGGCGCCGGGCCAGTCGGCCGTCGAGGTGACGCGGGCGTTCACGAAGCTCAAGTTGCGGCTCATGCCGTACCTCTACGCCGCCGGCGCGGAGGCGGCCGCATCCGGAACCCCCGTGATGCGTCCGATGCAGCTCGAATTCCCGGGCGACCCCGCGGTCGATCACCTCGACCGCCAGTACCTGCTCGGACCGGACCTGCTCGTGGCTCCGGTGTTCAGCGCGACGGGTGAGGTCACCTTCTATCTGCCGCACGGCACCTGGACGAACTGGTTCACCGGCGAGCAGGTCGCCGGGGGCGCGTGGCGCACCGAGACGCACGGGTTCGACACCGTGCCGCTCTATGTGCGCGAGGGCGCCGTGCTGCCGATCGGCGCACGCGACGACCGTGCCGACTACGACTACCTCGACGGGCTCACCCTCGAGGTGTACCCGGGTGGAGGTGACCGCGAGGTCACCGTCACCGCGCCCGACGGCACGACCGCGGTCTACCGCGTCGAGCGCACGGAAGGGTCGGTGCGCGTCAGCTCCGACGCGACCGCGCCGTTCTCCGTGCGGCTGCGCGGCCGCGACGCGGTCGCGGCCGCCGACGGAGTCGCCCAGCTCTCGCTGGTCGAGTAGGCGCGGCGGAGCCCGCCGTTTCGAGACCGGTCGCGCGGCCGATCCCTTTCGACGGGCTCAGGGAACGTCACGTTCGCTGAGCCTGTCGAAGCCGGTCGTGCGGCCGATCCCTTTCGACGGGCTCCCGGAACGGAGTCCTGGGCATCCGCATCATTCGACAACCGAATGCCAGCCAGAGCCCAGGCGATGCGGGAACGGGGGAGGCCCGTCGTTAGGCTGGAAACTCCGCGCCCCGACGACGCTGCGCTCGCCCCACCTCCCTCGTTCCAAGGATCTTCTGTGACCACCGTCGTCCATCCGGGTGACTCGCTGACCGGCCGTCAGCGCCTCGTCTACGTGCTCGTGCTCGGCGCGCTCACCGCGCTCGGCCCGTTCACGATCGACCTCTACCTGCCGGCGTTCCCGGCACTCGAGGCCGACCTCGACGTGTCGGCGGCCGCCATCCAGCTCACCCTGACCGCGACCACCATCGGGTTCGCCGTCGGGCAGCTGCTCGTCGGGCCGTGGAGCGACAAGGTCGGGCGACGCACGCCGCTCATCATCGCGACCGCCGTGCACATCCTCGCGAGCTTCGGCGCGGCGCTCGCCCCCGACTTCGGCTGGCTCGCCGTGTTCCGCGTGCTGCAGGGGGTCGGCACCGCCGCGGGCGGCGTCGTCGCGATGGCGATGGTGCGCGACCTGTTCGGCGGATACCCGCTCGTGCGGATGCTCTCGCGACTCGCGCTCGTGAACGGACTCGCGCCCATCCTCGCGCCGGTCATCGGATCGCAGCTGCTGCAGGTGGTGGACTGGCGCGGCATCTTCGTCTTCCTCGCCGCCTACGGCGTGCTCGTGATCATCGCGGCGATGTTCCTCATCGTCGAGACCCTGCCGCCGTCGCGGCGGGTCGATCCCGGGCATTCGACGGCGCGGCAGCGGTACAAGGCGCTCTTCTCCGACCGCGTGTTCGTGGGCGTGGCGATCGTCGCCGGCATGAACTTCTCCGGGCTGTTCGCCTACCTCTCCTCGTCGTCGTTCCTCTTCCAGGACGTCTACGGACTCAACGCGCAGGAGTACGGCCTCCTGTTCGGCATCAACTCCGTCGGGGTCGTCGCCGGCGTGCAGATCTCGTCGCGGCTGGCGAAGTTCTTCGGCCCGCAGTGGATCATCGCGGCTGCGACCGTCGTGCAGTTGCTCGCCGCGATCGCGATCGTGCTGCTCGATCAGGCGGGCGCAGGACTGATCGGCATCATGGTGCCGCTGTGGTTCTTCATCCTCTCGTGCGGATTCTGCTTCCCGTGCGTGCAGGTGCTCGCGCTCGTCAACCACGGCAAGGAGGCCGGCACCGCCGCGTCCGTGCTGGGTGCCGTCAACTTCGGACTCGCCGGGCTCATCTCGCCCGTCGTCGGCCTGTTCGACATCGTCGACGCGGTGCCGATGGGCGGCGTGATGATCTGCACGACCCTCGTGTCGATCGCCGCGCTGTGGTTCATCGTGCGTCCCCGCACGGTGCCCGCACTGAGCCGCTGACGAGCCCGATCGACGAGGGACGCGGCGCCGGCGGTCACGCGAGCGCCGCGTAGTACTCCTTCAGCGCAGGGTAGTAGTCGTCGAAGGCGATCGCGTCGACGTCGTGGCCCTCGATCGCGGCGGTCAGGCGGTCCAGGTAGTACTCCCATCCGGGCCCGACGTTCGACATGTCGTCGTCGGCGAGCAGCTGGGCGAAGGTGAGCGTGGTCATCCCCTCCTCCGGCGAGTGCTCGAGCTCGAACCGGAGGTGCCAGTGCTGCTCCCCGACCGCCGTGTCCGCGGCGAAGCGCCGGGGAGGGTCGCACTCCCGGATGACGTACTCCTCCGGCTCGACGTCCTCGCCCTCGGCGGTCATGAAGAACGAGATCCGGCCGGTGCGCGGGTCGCCCTCCCAGCGGCCGATCCAGCGCTCCAGCCGGTCCGATTCGGTGAGGGCGGCCCAGACGGCTTCGGGAGCGGCGCGGTAGCGGCGCGTGAGGCGCACCTCTCGGCCGCGGGGTCCGTCGCCGACCGTGCCGGTGGGGCGGGGCGTGCTCATGCGATCTCCTCTTCATCGGGGCGTGCAGTGGCGTGGTCGCGCACCGTGCGGCGCACCTCGAGCTCGAGCGCATCCAGCGCGGATGCGGCGACTGGCGGGCGTCGCAGCGCCGCGCAGAACGCCTCGACCGTGTCGAGCGACTCGGGCCGCAGGCGGTAGCGCCGGTGGCGGCCCTCGGCCGTCACTGCGACGAGTCCCGACTCGAGCAACACCCGCAGGTGCCGGCTCACGGCGGGACGGCTGATCGGCTCGCCGGCGGCCAGTTCTCCCGCCGTGAGCGGCCCGACCGCGAGCGCCGTGAGCAGGCGCCTGCGCACCGGGTCGGCCAAGCCGTCGAACGCGTCCACGGCAAAAGCGTAACCGTTAGGTTACGCTTTGTCGAGAGCGTCCCGGCGAAGACGTCGGGAAGAGGTGCTCGCCCGGCAAACCTGAACGGCAGGTCGGGACGTGGCGACCACCGGTCCGGGGCTCGGGGTCGGAGGCTAGAGTCGATCCGCACGCCAGGGTGCAGGATCCGGGAGGAACTCCATGTCAGCTCTACGCGTGCTCTTCATCGGCGGCAACGGCATCATCAGCTCGGCGTCGAGCGCCCTCGCCGTCGAGCGCGGCTACGACCTCACGCTGCTCAACCGCGGTCAGAGCTCGACCCGCCCGCCCATCGAGGGTGCGCGGCACGTCACCGGCGACGCGACCGACCCGTCGTCGATCGCCGACGCGATCGGCGGCGAGGACTTCGACGTCGTGGTCAACTTCCGCTCCTTCACCCCGGAGCAGGCGCGCGCCGACGTGCAGCTGTTCTCCGGCCGCACCGCGCAATACGTCTACATCTCGTCGGCCTCCGCGTACCAGAAGCCCGTGGCGAGACTGCCGATCACGGAGTCGACGCCGCTGCGCAACCCCTACTGGCAGTACTCCCGCGACAAGATCGCGAGCGAGGACGTGCTCACCGCCGCCTACCGCGACTCCGGATTCCCCGCCACGATCGTGCGTCCGTCGCACACCTACGACCGCACCAGCATCCCGATCGTCGGCGACTGGACGGCGATCGACCGGATGCGGCGGGGCAAGCCCGTCGTCGTGCCCGGCGACGGCACCAGCCTCTGGACGCTCACCCACACCCGTGACTTCGCCGTCGCCTTCGTGGGACTGCTCGGCAACGAGCGGGCCGTCGGCGAGGCGTTCCACATCACCTCGGACGAGGCGCTCACCTGGAACCAGATCACGCACATCCTCGCCTCCGCGGCCGGGGTGCAGGCGGAGCTCGTGCACATCGCGAGCGACGCGATCGCCCGGGAGCTGCCCGACCTCGGTCCGGGGCTCGTCGGCGACAAGGCGAACTCGGTCATCTTCGACAACAGCAAGGTGAAGTCGCTCGTGCCCGAGTACACGGCCACGATCCCGTACTGGAAGGGCGCCCGCGAGGTGCTCGAGTGGTTCGACGCCGACGAGTCCCGCCGGGTCGTCGACCACGAACTGGATGCGGCGTTCGACCGGCTCGTCGAGCGGCACGCGTGACCCGGCGCTAACGTGAGGCCATGAGAATCCTGCTCGTGGGTGCCGGCGGAGTGGGTGACGCGATCGCGAAGATCGCGGCGCGCCGCTCCTTCTTCGAGACGATCGTCGTGAGCGACTACGACCCCGGGCGCGCCGAGCGCACGATCGCCTGGATCGAGGCCAAGCACGGCCCGCAGGGCGGCCGCTTCGTCGCGGCCCGGATCGACGCCTCCGACCCGGATGCGGTCGCCGCGGTCGCGCGGGAGCACGGCATCACGCACGTGATGAACGCGGTCGAGCCGAAGTTCGTGCCGACGGTGTTCGCCGGGGCGCTCGCAGCGGGTGCCCACTACCTCGACATGGCGATGAGTCTCAGCGAGCCGCATCCGACCGACCCGCATCGCGAGCCCGGCGTCAAGCTCGGCGACGACCAGTTCGCCCAGGCTCCCGACTGGGAGAAGGCCGGGCGGCTGGCTCTCGTCGGCATGGGCGTCGAGCCCGGCCTCAGCGACGTCTTCGCGCGGTACGCCGTCGACCACCTGTTCAGCGAGGTCGACGAGCTCGGCACGCGCGACGGCGCGAACCTGGTCGTGCGCGACGAGGCGGGCAACGAGCTCTTCGCCCCGAGCTTCAGCATCTGGACGACCATCGAGGAGTGCCTCAACCCGCCCGTCGTGTGGGAGAAGGAGCGCGGCTGGTACACGACCGAGCCGTTCTCCGAGCCCGAGGTCTTCCACTTCCCGGAGGGGATCGGCCCGGTCGAGTGCGTCAACGTCGAGCACGAGGAGGTGCTGCTCATGCCGCGGGTGCTCGACGCCAAGCGCGTCACCTTCAAGTACGGCCTGGGTGAGGAGTTCATCGGCATCCTCAAGACCCTGCACCGGCTCGGGCTCGACTCGACCACGCCGCTCACCGTCCGTTCGGGCGCCGGTCCCGTCGAGGTCGCTCCGCGCGACGTCGTCGCGGCGGCGCTGCCCGACCCCGCCACGATCGGCCCGCGGATGACCGGCAAGACGTGCGCCGGCGTCTGGGTGACCGGCACCGGCGTCGACGGAAACCGCCGCGAGGTGTACCTCTACCACGTGAGCGACAACGAATGGACGATGGCCGAATACGAGAGCCAGTGCGTCGTCTGGCAGACCGCGCTCAACCCCGTCATCGCGCTCGAACTGCTCGCGGCCGGCACCTGGTCCGGCGTCGGGGTGATGGGACCGGAGGCCTTCGACGCCGAGCCGTTCCTCGAGCTCATGGCACGGCCGGAGGTCGAGGGCGGCTACGGGCAGAAGTGGGGCCTCGAGGACCGGCTCGCGACGACCGCGTGAACGACCGTGCCGCACATCGGGGAATGGTGGGAATCCGCTGCTCGGCCGGAGCGTGCGGCGTAGCCTGAGCACGGGTCGGGATCCCGGCCCACGACACGTCCGGAGGGTTTACATGAGCATCGGTGACGGCGACATCACGACGAGCAACGACGGGGCCGACGAGGGCGTGGCCGACGGCGGCGCCAACGCCGAAGGTCACGACGGCGGGGCCGACGGCTCGGCCGGTGAAGGCGTGGCCGACGGCGGCGCCAACGCGGAAGGTCACGACGGCGGAGCCGACGGCTCCGCGGGCGACGGCGTGGCCGACGGCGGCGCGAACACGCAGGGCCACGACGGCGGAGCAGACGGTTCCGCTTGAGCGGATCGGTCGAGCGCGGGCCGGAATCCCGGCCCGCGCTTTCACGCCTGCTCACCGGACCCCTCGACCGGTTCGCTGAGGAGACCTGGGGGCGCCGCGCCCTGCTGTCGACCGCGGACGAGCTCGGCGGCACGTTCGAGGACCTCTTCTCGAGCGCCGACGTCGACGAGCTACTGAGCGAGCGCGCACTGCGCACCCCCTTCGTCCGGATGGCGCGCGAAGGCGCGGTGCTGCCCGCCGTGGACTACACGGGCTCCGGGGGCTTCGGAGCCGAGGTGTCGGACCAACTCGACCCCGCCAAAGTCCTCGCCCGCTTCGCCGACGGCGCCACGATCGTGCTGCAGGGGCTGCACCGCACCTGGCCCCCGCTCGTCGAGTTCACCCGTCGGCTCACCGAAGAGCTCGGGCACCCGTGTCAGGTGAACGCGTACATCACGCCCGCCTCGTCGCGCGGATTCGATCCGCACTACGACGTGCACGACGTCTTCGTGGTGCAGATCGCCGGCGAGAAGCACTGGACCATCCACGAACCGGTGCACCCGAACCCGCTGCGCAGCCAACCCTGGACCGACCACCGGGCGGCGGTCGCCGCGCGCGCGGCCGAACCGCCGGCACTCGACGAGACATTCCGGCCGGGCGACGTGCTCTACCTGCCGCGCGGCTGGATCCACTCCGCCACCGCGCTCGGCGGCACCTCGATCCACCTCACGATCGGGGTGGCCGCGTACACGCGCCTCGACGCGCTCGAACGGCTGTTGCGCGCCGCGTCGTCGTCCGAGCGCGTGCGCGCCGCCCTGCCGATGGGCGCCGATCTCCGCGATCCGGTCGCGCTGCGGACCATGCTGACCGAGCTGGTCTCCGACGTCACGGCCGCCGTCGACCTCGACGACGCCTCGGCGGCCCTCGCCGACCACTTCTCGCGCCGGCTCTCCGACGCCACACGGCCCGAGCCGGTGCGTCCCCTCGCCACCGTCGAGGCGCTGTCGTCGCTCGAGCCGACCACCCGGGTCGGGCTCCGGGCGGGACTCGCCGCCCGCGTCGAACGGGCCGGCCCCGCGGTGCGGATCTCGGCGCGGGGCACGACGCTGTCCATGCCGGTCGAGGCGGCGGAGGCGCTCGAGCACCTGGTCGGGGGAGGGGTCGCGGAGGCGGGCAGCCTCCCCGGGCTCGACGAGTCCTCGTCGCTCGTGGTGACCAGGCGCCTGTTGCGTGAAGCGATCCTGGTCGTGCGATGACCGCCCGCGCCCTCCCCGCGATCGGATGGGAGCCGTGCAGCGACCGGTCCGTCGAACGCGGCGATCCGCTCGCCGGCACCGGAGGTTTCGGCGCACGGTGGTTCCTCGTCGAACTCGACGGCGCGTGGGGCACGCAGGCGATCCTGCAGTCGAGACTCGATCCCCACCTGGCGCGCCGGTTCATCACCCGCGTGGAGGGCGCGCGGATGCGTCCGCTCGCGATCCGGCGCACCGGGCGTCGCGCCGACGAACGACGTCGGCAGACGGTGTACCGCTGGGCGATCGTCGACTCCCGTCCCGGCTCCGAGTCGGTCGTGTGGGGATCGGTGACCGATCCCGCGGAACTGCTCGACGTGCCGCTCGACGGGTCGACGGGGGAGCCGTCGACCGAGCCGGTGATCTGCGTCTGCACCCACGCCCGCCACGACCAGTGCTGTGCGGTGAAGGGGCGCCCGGTCGTCGCCGCTCTTGCGAAGGCCTTCCCGAAGCACACGTGGGAGTGCTCCCACCTCGGCGGCGACCGGTTCGCCGCCACCATGATCGTGCTGCCGCACGGCCTCTACTTCGGGCGGGTGGATGCGCACGATGCGGCGGGGATCGTGGAGCGTTATCGTGACGGCGTGATCGACGAGCGGTACTTCCGCGGACGCAGCTCCCTCACCAACGTCGTGCAGGCCGCGCAGTCCTTCGCCCGTGCCGCGACCGGCGACGCCCGCATCGACGCCCTCCCGCCCTTGCGCGAGACGCGCCACGAATCGGGCTGGACGGTCGAGCTCGACGCCGACGGCTCGGTCGCGACCGTCGAGCTCACGGCCGAGCTCTCCGAGCCGCTGCTGAGCATGTGCTCGGCCACCCGGGCGGTGCCGGTGCGGCAGTTCGCCCTCGCCGCGCCGGTCGAGCTGACCCCGTCGGCGGTGAACGGATGACCCGCGATCAGGAGGGTGCCCCCGCGAACGCTGACCGCATCCGCCCGTACCGGCCGGAGGATCGCGCGGCCGTCTACGACGTGTGCGTGCGCACCGCCGACATCGGGGCGGATGCGCGCGGCCGGTTCGCGAGCGACGATCTGCCCGGGGACATCTGGGCCGGCCCGTACGTCGACCTCGAGCCCGAGTCGGCGTTCGTGGTCGAGCAGGACGGCGCCGTCGTCGGCTACGTGATCGCGGCGGCCGACACCCGCGCCTTCGTCGAACGCTGGCGCACCGAATGGTTGCCGTACTTCGCGGAGAGGTACGAGCGCAACGACGACACGGCGGCCGGGTTCCGGCCGGAGCGCATGCTCATTCCGGAGCTCGACGAGTTCCCCGCGCACCTGCACATCGACCTGCTGCCCGAAGCGCAGGGCCGCGGTTGGGGTCGTGCCCTCATCCGCCGGCTGCTCGCGGAACTGCGGGAGCGCGGCGTGCCGGGCGTGCACCTCGGGGTGCACCCCGACAACAGCGGCGCGATCGCGTTCTACCGCAGACTCGGGTTCACGCCGCTGCCGTCGGAGCCGAACGGCACGCTGCTGGGCATCCGCACCGACGCGGAGATCTGAGCGTCAGCGCAGCGCGAGCGGAACGCCGACGGCGTTCATGAGGAACGCGACCACCGCGACCGAGACGAGCAGGGCGGCCGCGATGAGAACGACGCGCAACCACGGGCGACCGTCGAACCAGTAGGCGCTCCCGGGGAAACGCGCGAAGAACTCCTTCTCGCTGATCGCCTCGTCGTCGGTCTCGACGGGAGCGCCGGTCGCCGCGGCGAGTCGTCGCAGGTCGTCGGCGTGCCAGTAGTGTCCGCGCAGACGGAACAGGCAGCGGTCGCCCTCGTCGACGGCGGTCCACTGCGTGGTCGTGTCGCTCGCGCCGGGCGAGTACACCTGCGTCAGCACGACCCGGCGGATGTCCGCCAGGGGCACCCGCACGACGGGGCTGTAGATGCCGTTGCCGTGGAGCACCCCGCCGCTCACGGCCGCGTAGACGCGCAACTGCAGCAGATACGAGACCACGCACACGGCGGTGACGACCAGCTGCACGGCGAGCACCGAGGTCCATCCGCCGGCGCTCGCGCTGTACCAGTACAGGGCACCGAAGATCGGCACGCTCGCGGCGGCGAAGGTGATGAGCGACGTGCGCAGGAGCGATCGGCGGGGCCGGATGTGCACCACGGTCGTGGACTCGTCCATGCAGTCACCCCGGTCTGCTGCAGCGTGATGCCCGGCCCATCACAATGGCGGAGGATGGGGGATTCGAACCCCCGAGGGCTTTCACCCAACACGCTTTCCAAGCGTGCGCCATAGGCCACTAGGCGAATCCTCCTGGCGGGTCCCCGCCCGGTACGGCTTGACGATGACCTCCTGAGATCATAACGGGTCGCGCCGCGGGTGCCGTGCGCCCCTGCCAGCACCCGTTCATCCGCTCGTGTCTAGGCTGGGCTGTGGCCACCAGCATCTACATCACGTCGGCCGAAGGGCACTCCGGAAAATCCACCGTCGCCCTCGGTGTGCTCGAGACCCTGAGCCGTTCGATCGGCACCGTGGGCGTGTTCCGCCCCATCGCCCGATCGAGCGAGGAACGCGATTACGTGCTCGAGCTGCTGCTCGCGCACGACAGCGTCGACCTGGACTACGACGACTGCATCGGCACCACCTACGAGCAGGTGCACGCCGACCCGGAGGCCGCACTCGGCGAGATCGTCGCCCGGTTCTCCGCCGTCGCCCGCCGCTGCGAAGTGGTCGTCGTGATCGGCTCCGACTTCACGGATGTCGGCACGCCCACCGAGCTGTCGTTCAACGCGCGCGTCGCCGCGAACCTGGGTTCGCCCGTGCTGCTCGTGCTCGGCGGGCGCCGGGCGGAGGGCGTCGGACCGCGCACGCCGGATGAGCTGCGTCAGGTCGCCGAGGTGACGACCGCCGAGCTGCGCGCCGAGCACGCGGCGTTGCTCGGGGTGGTCGTCAACCGTGCCGATCCGGATGCCCTCGACGAGTCGGTCGCGGCCGTCACGACCGCGGTCGCCGCACACGACGCCGAGGCTCCGGTGTGGGCGATCCCCGAGGACCCGTATCTCGTCGCGCCGACGATGCGCGCCGTGCTCGAGACCACCGAGGCGACCCTCTGGCGCGGCGACCCCGAACTGCTCGAACGCGCCGCCCTCGGCGTGGTCGTCGCGGCGATGTCGCTCGAGAACGTGCTGCCGCGCCTGCTCGAGGGCGCCGTCGTCGTCGTGCCGGGGGATCGTTCCGACGTGCTCGTCGGCACGCTGCTCGCACACGCATCCGGCACCTTCCCGTCGCTGTCGGGCATCCTGCTCAACGGCGGGTTCCCGACCGCACCGGCGGTCGAGCGGCTCATCGAAGGGCTCGCCGGGTCGCTGCCGATCGCCCGCACGGCGTTCGGCACGTACGAGACCGCCCTGCGCGTGACGCAGACCCGCGGCCGGCTCGCCGCCGATTCGCCCCGCAAGTACGACACGGCACTCGCGCTGTTCGAACGCCACGTCGACGGGTCGCGCCTCGGCGAGCGACTTCAGCTCGCGCCGTCCGGCGTGGTGACCCCGCTCATGTTCGAGCACCGCCTGCTCGATCGGGCCCGCTCCGACCGCAAGCACATCGTGCTCCCCGAGGGCGGCGACGACCGCATCCTGCGCGCCGCACACGCGCTGCTCCAGCGCGAGGTCGCCGACCTGACCATCCTCGGCGACGAGCAGGCGGTGCGGGCGCGGGCATCCGAGCTCGGCCTCGACCTCTCCGCCGCCCGGATCGTGAGCCCCTTCGACCCGGAGCTGCGCCAGCGCTTCGCGGACGAGTACGCGCGGCTGCGCGCCCACAAGGGCGTCTCACCGCAGCTCGCCTTCGACACGGTCACCGACGTCTCGTACTTCGGCACGATGATGGTGCACCTCGGGCTCGCCGACGGCATGGTCTCCGGAGCGCAGCACACCACCGCCCACACCATCCGCCCCGCGTTCGAGATCATCAAGACCCGACCGGAGGTCTCGGTCGTGTCGAGCGTGTTCCTGATGGCGCTCGCCGACCGGGTGCTCGTCTACGGCGACTGCGCCGTCATCCCCGAGCCCACGGTGGAGCAGCTCGCCGACATCGCCATCTCGTCGGCGACGACGGCGAGCGGATTCGGCATCGACCCCCGCGTGGCCATGCTGAGCTACTCGACGGGTGAGTCCGGATCGGGAGCCGACGTCGAGAAGGTGCGCGAGGCGACCGGACTCGTGCGCGAGCGCCGACCCGACCTGCTCGTCGAGGGCCCGATCCAGTACGACGCCGCCGCCGACCCGACCGTCGCGAGCGCGAAGCTGCCGGGCAGCGAGGTCGCCGGGCGGGCGACGGTGTTCGTGTTCCCCGACCTGAACACGGGCAACAACACCTACAAGGCCGTGCAGCGCAGCGCGGGCGCCGTGGCCATCGGACCGGTGCTGCAGGGGCTCAACAAGCCGATCAACGACCTCTCGCGCGGAGCGCTCGTGCGCGACATCGTCAACACCGTCGCGATCACCGCCATCCAGGCGCAGACGATGGGAGCGGCGTCATGAGCCGGGTGTTCGTGCTCAACACGGGGTCGTCGTCGATCAAGTACCAGGTGATCGAGACCACGACGGGCGAGTCGCTCGCCCGCGGCTCCCTCGAACGCATCGGCGAAGCCGGATCCGCCGTCGCCGATCACGCCGACGGCGTCCGCGGCATCCTCGCCGACCTCGGCGACACCACGCAGATCGCCGCCGTCGGCCACCGGGTCGTGCACGGCGGCTCCCGGTTCACGACCGCCACCCCGATCGACGACTCCGTCGAGCGCGCCATCGACGAGCTCTCGCCGCTCGCGCCGCTGCACAACCCCGCGAACCTGCTCGGCATCCGGGCCGCGCGCGCCGCGCTGCCCGAGGTGCCGCACGTCGCCGTGTTCGACACCGCGTTCCACGCGACCCTCCCACCGGAGGCGTACACGTACGCGATCGATCGCGACCTCGCCCGCGAACACGACGTGCGCCGCTACGGATTCCACGGCACCTCGCACAAGTACGTCTCGGAGCGGGCCGCGGCGTTCCTCGGCCGGCCGTTGGGCTCGCTGCGCACGATCGTGCTCCACCTCGGCAACGGCGCGTCGATGACGGCCGTGCAGGGCGGCCGCAGCATCGACACGTCGATGGGGCTGACGCCGCTGCAGGGGCTCGTCATGGGCACCCGATCCGGCGACCTCGATCCCGCGGTGCTCCCGTACTTGAACCGTGTGGCCGGGCTGGGCATCGCCGAACTCGACGACCTGCTCAACCGGCGCAGCGGTCTGCTCGGCATGACCGGCACGGGCGACATGCGCGACGTGCAGCGCGCCGCGAGCGACGGCGACGAGGCGGCGCTGACGGCGCTCGCCGTCTGGCGCCACCGCATCCGCCATTACCTCGGCGCCTACATCGTGGCGCTCGGCGGACTCGACGCGATCGTCTTCACCGCCGGGGTCGGCGAGAACAACGCCCTCCTCCGCCGGCGCACGCTCGCCGGGCTCGAGTTCCTCGGCATCCGCATCGACGACGACCGCAACGAACTCGACTCGCGCGACGAACGGCGCATCTCGGCCGCCGGCTCCCCCGTCGAGGTGCTCGTCATCCCCACGAACGAGGAGCTCGAGATCGCGCGGCAGAGCGCCGCCGCGGTCGGCATGCGCTGACGGTCCGCCGCGCTGAGGTCAGGCGAGCGCCTCGGCGATCGGCGTTCCCCCCGAGACGAGCTCGAACCGGCGTCGCACGGCGCGGTCGTTGAGCAGCACCTCGGCGAGCACCGCCGCCACGTCTGCCCGGGGGATCTGCCCGCGCTCGACCTCGTCGCCGACGGTCACGGAACCCGTGCCGGGGTCGTCGGTGAGCCCGCCGGGACGCACGATCGTCCAGTCGAGGTCACGACCGGCGACATCCGCATCCGCCTCGCTCTTCGCGCGCAGGTACACCTGGAACACGTCGTCGGACTCGGGGTCGAACTCATCGGCCCCGATCGCACTGACGATGACGTAGCGCCGCACGCCCGCCTTCTCGGCGGCGTCGGCGAGCAGGATCGCCCCGTCGCGGTCGAGGGTCAGCTTGCGCTCCGCCCCGCTGTTCGGCCCGGCTCCCGCGGCGAAGACGACCGCATCCATGCCCTCGAGCTTCTCGGCGAGCGTGTCGACATCGGCCTCCTCGAGGTCGAGCAGGATGCCCTCGGCACCCGCTGATTCGACCGCGGCGAGATGGTCGGGGTTGCGCACGATGCCGAACGGTTGCGAGCCGGCGTCCGCGAGCAGTCGAGCGAGCAGCAGGGCGATCTTGCCGTGTCCTCCGGCGATGGCGATCCTCATACCGCCAGGCAACCATGCCGGGCTGCGGGTACACTGGATACCGGCTCCTCGCGTGGCGCCATCCAGGCCAACTCCCCCAGGGCGGAAACGCAGCAAGGGTAACCGGGCTCTGGCGGGTGCGCGAGGGGTCTTTTTCGTCCCCGCCCGGGTCTTCGGGCCCGGACGGGTTGTTCTGCCCTCGGTCATGGGGCTAGCCCCGGATGCCCCAGCGGCGTTAGAGTCCGAACACCGGTGCACCACGCGAACCGCAGGGCGACGGACGAACCATCCCGTCACCGAGGCAAACCACTTCGGACCGCCGATCGCAGCCTGCCGGGTTGGATCTATCTGTGGGGGATGGGGCGATGGGCCATTCGAGCCTGCCTGCGAGCGCGCGCCGGAACAGTCGATCGGCGATCGCCGCACTCAGCATCACGACGCTCGTCGCCGGGATGCTCACACTCGGGGCCGGCTCGGCCTCCGCTGCTCCGGGCGATCGGTCGAGCGCGGAAGGGCAATTCCTCTCCGGGTCACTGCTCGGCACGCTGAGCGCGCCCCAACTGGCCCTGCTCGGCAGCACGCAGGCCGAGAGCGACGGGTCTACGAACGAACTCGACCGCGATCCGCTCGACCCCTCCGTCTTGGAAGCCCTCGTCGTGGACCTCCCCGGCGGAGTGCAGCTTCCGATCAGCCTCGCCGACGTGGGGCTGCTGAGCTCCTACGCTCGGGCGGACGACGACGCGACCTCGACGGGAGCGTCCGGACTCGTGGCCGAGAGCGGCGGCATCGGCGTCGGCGCGGTTCCGGGTGGCGTGCCGGGCGAGCTGACGCTCGGCCTCGAGGATGTGCTCGGCGACGAGTTCGCGGCGGAGGTCGCCGACTTGCGCTTCGAGCTCGGAGCGCTCAGCGCGAGTGCGACGTCGGTCGAAGGCGGGCAGCCCGTCGGCGACTACGAGATCGTCGGCGGTGAGCTCGTGGTCGACAGCGTCACGCTCGGCGGCATCACCTCCGCGGTCACGACGACGGTCGCCGAGCTGCAGGGCTCGATCGCCGGTCCGCTCGCCGATGCCGGCACGGGGCTCTCGGACGGCGTCGCCGGCGTCGTGAGCGACACCCTCGGAGGCCTCGGTCTGCTGCGGGTGGACACCGCGGTGGGCACGGTCACCGTCGATCTCGCGGCCGCCATGGCGGGACTCCCGACGGTGCTCGGCGAGGGCACCCCCGTCACCGTCGACCTCGCCTCCGGGGTGCTGCGAGTGGACCTCGCCGCGCTCGGTGCCGGACTCAACGGCCGGGCGCCGAACAGTCCCGTGCTCGACGCCGCGACTCTCGACGCGGTCTCCTCCACCGTGCTCGGACTCGTGCAGACCTACGTGAACGACGTGCAGACCCGCCTCACCCGTGCGCTCGACAGTGCCGCGGTCGACGTCTCGGTGACGGCGAGCCTCGGGCTCGTGCCGCTGCCCCTGCTCTCCGTCACGGTGCGGGGGACGCTCGGACAACTGCTCACGGCACCCGCCATCGGGGACTCGCCGTTCGTCACGATCACCGCCCTCGGCGCGGCCGACGTCTCCGCTCTGACCGACGCGCTCGTGCTCGGCGCGGTGCAGCCGGTTCTCGGCACGCTGCAGACCGGACTGACGGGCCCCCTCACCACGGCGGTGTCCGGACTCCAGTCCCGCATCGTGACCCCGGTGACGGGAGCCCTGCAGCCCGCGCTCGTCGCCCTCGACGAGGTGCTCTCGGTCACCGTGAACGTGCAGGAGCCGACCCCGGCCGTCGCGGGACGACCGTTCTCGACGACCGCACTCCGGATGGCGCTGCTGCCCCGGGGGCCGATCCCCGAGCTGCTCACCCTCGACGTCGCCACGGGGCGCGTCGGCGCCAACTCGCTCGCGGTGCCGCCCACACTCGCGAGCATCGTGCCCGACGAGGGTCCCGTGACCGGGGGCACCGCGACGGTCATCCGGGGCACGGGGTTCACCGACGCGACCGGAGTCACCTTCGACGGCATCCCGGGCACCGGATTCGAGGTCGTCGACGACGGTGAGATCCGCGTCACGAGCCCCGCCCACGCCGCCGGAGCCGCCGAGGTCGTCGTGCAGCATCCGGCGGGTGCCTCCGAACCGCTCACGTTCGACTACGTCGCCCCCGACGCCCCGTCGATCATCGACCTCGCCCCCCTCTCCGGACCGGAGAGCGGCGGCACCGAGGTGACCATCACCGGCGTCCGGTTCACCGGGGCCACCGCCGTCACCTTCGGAGGCGCGCCCGGTACCGCACTCGACGTCGTCGACGACACGACCATCGTCGTCACGACCCCACCGGGGGTGGGCACCGTCCCGGTCGTCGTCGAGCACCCGGATGGGTCCTCGGCGCCCGGCTCCTTCACCTACGTGCCCGAGGGTGCCCCGGCGGTCGCGAGCCTGAGCCCGGATTCCGGTCCGGTCGCGGGAGGCACCCCGGTGACCATCATCGGCACCGGGTTCACCGGCGTCACCGAGGTCGCGTTCGGAGGTGTCCCGGGCACCGGGCTCCAAATCCTGTCCGACACACGGCTCACCGTCGTCACCCCCGCGCACGTCGAGGGCCGCTTCCCCGTGATCGTCACCGGTCCGGCAGGATCGTCCGGTCCCGCGGGCTTCACCTTCGTGGCTCCCGAGGCGCCCGTCGTGCTCGACCTCGCCCCCCGATCCGGCCCGACCTCGGGCGGCACGGAGGTGACCATCGTGGGCAGCGGCTTCACGGGAGCGACCCGCGTCGACTTCGGCGGCGTCCCCGGCAGCATTCCGCGGGTGCTGTCGGACACGGAACTCGTCGTGACGACACCCGCCCGCGCCGCGGGTCCCGTCCCGGTCGTCGTGCGGCACCCCGCCGGGGATTCGAACCCCGGATCTTTCACGTTCATCGCGCCCGACGCGCCCACCGTGCTCGCACTGGCCCCCGACTCCGGCCCCGAGGCCGGAGGAACCGCCGTCGTGCTCACGGGCGACGGGCTCACCGGGACGACCGGCGTGACGGTCGACGGCTTCCCGGCCGACTTCACCGTCGTGGACGACGACACCATCCACCTCGTGACGCCGCCCGGCGCGCCGGGACCGGCCGACGTGGTCGTCCAGCACCCGGACGGCGACGCCGCGCCGCTCGCGTTCACCTACCTCGCCCCCGGCGCGCCGGCCCTCACCGGCATCACGCCGACCTCCGGCCCCACCATCGGCGGCACCGCCGTGACCATCACCGGTACCGGCTTCACCGGCGCGACCGGGGTGACCTTCGGCGGCGTGCCCGCGAGCTCGGTCGTGGTCGTCGACGACTCGACCGTCACGGCCCTGACGCCCGCCCGGCCCGCCGGGCCCACCGTCGTCGTCGTGCAGGGGGCGGCCGCGGCATCCAACCCGCTCGGCTTCACCTACCTCGTGCCGCCGGCGCCCGTTCTCACGGCGCTCGAGCCGCAGAGCGGCCCGAGCGACGGAGGCACCCGGGTCGTGCTCACCGGCACGGGGTTCACCGGCTCCACCGGAGTGCTGTTCGGTCTCGAGCCCGGCATCGAACCCCTCGTCGAGTCGGACACGCGGATGAGCGTCACGACGCCGCCGCACGCGCCCGGAGCGGTCGAGGTCGTCGTCGAACACCCGGGCGGCCCGTCCGGCCCGGAGATGTTCACCTACCTGCCCCCGGCCCCGAGCCTGCTGGCGATCGACCCGGCTGCGGGACCGGTGAGCGGCGGCACCGTCGTCACCCTCACCGGCACGGGTCTTCTCGGCGCGACCGGCGTCACCTTCGACGGAGTCCCCGGCACCGCCTTCGAGTTGCTCGGCCCGACCGTGCTGCGCATCACGACCCCCGCCCACGCCGCCGGCGTCGTGGACGTCGTCGTGCAGCATCCCTCGGGTGCGTCGGACCCGCTCGACTTCACCTACGTCGCGCCCGGGGCGCCGGCCCTCGGCCGTGTGCTGCCGGACCACGGGCCCGTCGCCGGCGGCACGGAGGTGACCCTCATCGGTTCCGGATTCACCGGGGCGACCGGCGTGACCTTCGGTGGTGCGCCCGCCACCGCGGTGACGGTCGTCTCCGACACCGAGATCCGTGTGACGGCACCGCCCGGTGCCACGCCGGGCACCGTCCCGGTCGTCGTGCAGCATCCGGCGGGCGGGTCGAACCCGCTGCCCTACACCTACCTCGCCCGGACGGCTCCCGTCATCGCCTCCCTCAGTCCGTCCGAGGGGCCCGACGCCGGCGGCACCGAGGTGCTCATCACCGGCACGGGCCTCACCGGCACCACCGGTGTGACCTTCGGCGGCATCCCCGCGACCGGTCTCGTGGTCGACGGTGACACCGCGGCGCGCGTCACGACGCCGCCCGGCACCGGCTTCGTCGACGTGGTCGTGCAGCATCCCGGGGGAGCGTCGAACCCGCTCGAGTACACCTATCTGTCCGACGCGGCCCCGGCGGTGAGCTCCGCCGACCCGGGCTGGGATTACGTCAGCGGCGGTGCGCGGATGCGCATCCTCGGCGTGCGGTTCAGCGGAACGACCGCGGTGGTCTTCGACGGCGTCGCCGGCGACGACCTCACGGTCATCGACGACCGCACGATGGAGGTCACCGTCCCGGCGAACGCGGAAGGTCCCGCCGAGGTCGTCGCGCTGAGTCCGGAGGGACCGTCCAACGCCTGGCAGTTCCGTTACCTCCGGGTGGGCACACCGGTCATCGCATCCCTCTCGCCCGGCTCCGGTCCGCTCACCGGCGGAACGGTCGTGACGATCGACGGCACCGGATTCGCGAACGCGACCGGCGTCACCTTCGGGGGAGTGTCGGCGACGGACGTCGAAGTGCTGAGCGACGACCGCATCCGGGCGACCACGCCCCCGGCGACCGACCCCGGCACCGTCGACGTCGTCATCGTCGATCCCGACGGCGCCGACCTGCCCGGCGGTTTCACCTACCGTCCGGCCGGCGACTCCGGCCCGGGGACCCCCGGTGCACCCGGCCCTGGCTCGGAACCGGCCGGCGGCACGGGAGCCGGGGAGGGGGCCCGACCGACGGGCGACCGCCTCGCCGCGACCGGCGCCGAGACCGGCGACTCCGGCATCCTCGCGCTCATGCTGCTCGTCGCAGGGCTCGCTCTCGCTGTCGCCCGCCGTCGGGCGACCCGTGCCGTCGCCGGGCCGGCGACCGGGGCCGTCGTGGCGGCCGGAACCCCGCGGAGCGGTGGCGGCCGACCGGGCCGCCCCCACCCGGGCGGACCGCGAGTCCACCGATCGTCGACGCCGTCGGCGGCGTCCGAGGCGGCGTCTATCCTGGGGGAGTGGTCACCGCCCTCTACCGCCGCTACCGGCCGGAGACATTCGCCGAACTGATCGGCCAGTCGCAGGTGACCGATCCGCTGCGGACGGCGCTGCGCACCGACCGGGTCGGACACGCCTACCTCTTCAGCGGTCCGCGCGGATGCGGCAAGACGACGTCCGCGCGCATCCTCGCCCGCTGCCTCAACTGCGCCGAGGGCCCGACCGACACCCCGTGCGGCGTGTGCCCGAGCTGCGTCGAGCTCTCGCGCGAGGGCAGCGGCTCGCTCGACGTCGTCGAGATCGACGCGGCGAGCCACAACGGCGTCGACGACGCGCGCGACCTGCGTGAGCGCGCCGTCTTCGCCCCGGCGCGCGACCGGTTCAAGATCTTCATCCTCGACGAGGCGCACATGGTGACGCCGCAGGGCTTCAACGCGCTGCTGAAGATCGTCGAGGAGCCGCCGGAGCACGTGAAGTTCATCTTCGCGACCACGGAGCCCGAGAAGGTCATCGGCACCATCCGCAGCCGCACCCACCACTACCCGTTCCGTCTCGTGCCGCCCGCGCAGATGCTCGAATACGTGCAGCAGCTGTGCGACAGCGAAGGCGTCGGCGTCGAGCCGGGCGTGCTACCCCTGGTGGTGCGAGCCGGCGGCGGATCGGTGCGCGACACCCTGTCGCTGCTCGACCAGCTCATCGCCGGATCGGAGCCCTCGACCGGCTCCGGTGCCGTCGACGTGCGGTACGAGCGGGCCGTCGCCCTGCTCGGCTACACCCACGGTGCGCTGCTCGACGAGGTCGTCGATGCGCTCGGGCAACGCGACGCGGGCGGCGTGTTCGCCTCCGTCGACCGCGTGATCCAGACCGGTCAGGATCCGCGGCGCTTCGTCGAGGACCTGCTCGAGCGCCTGCGCGACCTCATCGTCGTCGCTGCGACGGGCGAAGGCGCCGGCGCGGTGCTGCGCGGCGTCACGCCCGAAGAGCTCGAGCGGATGATCGTGCAGGCGTCCGCGTTCGGGGTCGCCGAGCTGTCGCGCGCCGCCGACGTGGTGAACAGCGCGCTCACCGAGATGACGGGGGCGACCTCGCCGCGCCTGCATCTCGAGCTCATGATGGCGCGCGTGCTCCTGCCCGCGAGCGACGACACCCAACGCGGTGCGCTCGCACGGGTGGAGCGGCTCGAGCGCCGCATCGGCATCGACGACGCCGACGGGGGCGCGACCCCCGCACCGCGCCCCGAACCGGCTCGTGCCGCGACTCCGTCCGTCGCACCGGCGTCCCCTCCCGCCGCACCCGCACCCGCACCGGTGTCCGCTGCGCCCGTCGCCCCGCCGGCCGCCGCCGCGGCACCCGCTCGTGCCGCCAACGACGCTCCGGCTGCCCCCGCCGCTGCCTCCGACCCGGCGACGCCCGCCACTCCGGCACGACCGCGGCCCACCGGCCCCGTGACCATCCAGCAGGTGCGCGACGCCTGGCCCGAGATCCTCGACGCGGTCGAGCGCGCGAAGCGCACCGCGTGGATGGTCGTCTACACCTCCCAGGCGCGCGCGCTCGACGACGACGTGCTCACCGTCGTCTTCGCGAACGAGACGGATGTGGCGAGCTTCCGCCAGCAGCAGGGCGCCGGCGAGAGCGTGAGCGAGCTCCTCCGTCGTGCCATCCACGACGTGCTCGGCATCCGGGTGAAGTTCATCGCCCGCGTCGAGCCCGGCTCGGCGCGGTCGGCTCGCGCGGACGGCGCGACCACTTCGTCGGCCGGCCCTACGGAACCCGCGCCCGCCGCTGCCGCGCCGCCCGCCACCGCGTCGACCCCCGCCACCGCGCCGGCCCCGGCCGCCGTGCCGGAGGCCGTGACCCCTCCGCCTACCACCTCGGAGACGAGCGGTGGGTGGGCCGTCGTGCAGATCCCGACCTCCGACCCGACCCGTGTCGACGAGGAGCCGACTCCCGGTCGCCCCGCCGAGCGTCCCTCGCCGCCGTCGACCGGTCCCGCCACCGCGTCGCGTGCCGAGGCCCCCGCGCGACCCGCGCCGACGCGCACGCCCGCCGCTCCCGCCGACGACGACGGACCCCCGCCGCTCGGTGACGCGGACGCCCCGCCAGAGGAGCCCGAGCCAGACGACTACACCGGCCCCGCGCTCGCGCCTCCGCGCCCCCCGGCTCCCACGACGCCCGCTCCGCGCGCGGAACCGCGGCGCCAGGCGCCGCGCCCGACGATCGGGGGCCGTCAGCGCTACGGCGAGTCGGTGGTGCGCGAGATCCTGGGGGCTCGATTCATCGAGGAGCAGGTCGTGCAGCCGCGCGTCGTGCCGCGAGCGGAGGGCTGAGTGTACGAGGGCATCGTCCAGGACCTGATCGACGAGCTCGGCCGGCTGCCGGGCATCGGTCCGAAGTCCGCGCAGCGCATCGCGTTCCACATCGTGCAGACCGAGAGCTTCGACGTCACGCGGCTGTCCGAGATCCTGCGCGATGTGCGCGAGAAGGTGCGCTTCTGCTCCATCTGCGGCAACGTCGCCGAACAGGAGACCTGCAGCATCTGCCGTGACCCGCGCCGTTCGCCGGCCACCATCTGCGTGGTCGAGGAGGCGAAAGACGTCGTCGCGATCGAACGCACGCGCGAGTTCCGCGGCCTCTACCACGTGCTCGGCGGGGCCATCAGCCCGATCGACGGCATCGGCCCCGACGACCTGCGCATCCGGCAGCTCCTGCAGCGCCTCGCGGACGGCGTCGTGACCGAGGTCATCATCGCGACCGACCCGAACCTCGAGGGTGAGGCGACCGCGACCTATCTGACGAGGCTGCTCATGCAGCCGGGACTTCGGGTCACCCGCCTCGCCTCCGGCCTGCCCGTGGGCGGCGACCTCGAGTACGCCGACGAGGTCACCCTCGGCCGCGCCTTCGAGGGCCGCCGCGTCATCGAGCACTGAGCCCTCGACCGCGCGGCGTAACACGCTCGACCCCGCCGGTATGCTGGGCAGTCGGACCGGCGTCATCAGGAGTGCCCACGTGAGCTTGATCGTGCAGAAGTACGGGGGGTCGTCGGTCGCCGACGCCGAGAGCATCAAGCGCGTCGCGAAGCGCATCGTCGAGACCCGCAAGGCGGGCAACGACGTCGTCGTCGTGGTGAGTGCCATGGGCGACACCACCGACGACCTGCTCGACCTCGCCGGCAAGGTCACCCCGCTGCCGGAACCGCGCGAACTCGACATGCTGCTGAGCGCGGGCGAGCGCATCTCGATGGCGCTGCTCGCCATGACCATCAAGGGCATGGGGCATGACGCGCGCAGCTTCACCGGCAGCCAGGCCGGCATGATCACGGATGCCCGACACGGGGCCGCCCGCATCGTCGACGTCACCCCGGTGCGCCTGCGCGAAGCACTCTCCGAGGGTGCCATCGCGATCGTCGCCGGATTCCAGGGCTTCAACCGCGACACCCGTGACATCACGACGCTCGGCCGCGGCGGTTCCGACACGACGGCCGTCGCCCTCGCTGCCGCCCTCGACGCCGACGTCTGCGAGATCTACACCGACGTCGACGGCATCTTCACGGCCGACCCGCGCATCGTGAAGTCGGCGACCAAGATCGACCGCATCACGAGCGAGGAGATGCTCGAACTCGCGGCGGCCGGATCGAAGGTGCTGTACATCCGCGCAGTGGAATATGCCCGTCGACACGGCGTTACCCTTCACGTGCGGTCGTCGTTCTCGAACGCCGAGGGCACGATCGTCTACAACCCCGAGGACGGTGCGAAAGTGGAAGAGCCGATCATCTCCGGCGTGGCCTCCGATCTGAGCGAGGCCAAGATCACGGTCGTCGGCGTGCCCGACATCCCCGGTAAGGCCGCGCACATCTTCACGATCGTCGCCGGCACCGGCGCGAACATCGACATGATCGTGCAGAACGTCTCGGCCGCGAACACCGGGCTGACCGACATCTCGTTCACCCTGCCGAAGTCGGACGGCACGGCGACGATGCAGGCGCTGCAGGCGGCGAAGGGCGAGGTGGGCTTCGAGAGCCTCCAGTTCGACGACCAGATCGGCAAGCTCTCGCTCGTCGGCGCCGGCATGCGCACCAACGCGGGCGTGAGCGCCCGCTTCTTCTCGGCGCTGCGCGATTCGGGCATCAACATCGAGATGATCTCGACGAGCGAGATCCGCATCTCGGTCGTCACCCGTGCCGACAGCCTCAGCGAGGCCGTGCGCACGGTGCACAGCGCCTTCGATCTCGACAGCGACGTGGAAGCCGTCGTCTACGCCGGCACCGGCCGATAGGGGAAACGACATGAACCAGGGTGTGAGGATCGGCGTCGTGGGCGCCACCGGTCAGGTGGGTGCCGTCGTGCGTCGGCTGCTCGAGGAGCGGGACTTCCCGGTCGCCGAGATCCGTTACTTCGCCTCGGCGCGCAGCGCGGGCACGACACTGCCGTGGAAGGACCAGCAGATCGTCGTCGAAGACGCCTCGACCGCCGACCCGAGCGGTCTCGACGTCGCGATCTTCTCCGCCGGCGCGACGACGAGCCGCGCGCAGGCCCCCCGCTTCGCGGAGGCCGGCGTGCTCGTCATCGACAACTCGTCGGCCTGGCGCATGGACCCCGACGTCCCCCTCGTCGTGAGCGAGGTCAACGCGGACGCGATGGCGGATGCGCGCAAGGGCATCATCGCGAACCCGAACTGCACCACGATGGCGGCCATGCCGGTGCTGAAGGTGCTGCACGAGGAGGCCGGTCTCGAGCGGCTCGTCGTCAGCACCTACCAGGCGGTCTCCGGTGCGGGTCTCGCGGGCGGCGAGGAGCTGCTCGAGCAGGCACGCGCCGTCGTCGCCCAGGACGCCATCCAGCTCGTGCACGACGGCTCGGCCGTCGAGTTCCCCGAGCCCGGCAAGTTCCCCAAGCGCATCGCGTTCGACGTGATCCCCCAGGCGGGCAACTTCGTCGACGACGGCCTCGGCGAGACCGACGAGGAGAAGAAGCTCCGCAACGAGAGCCGCAAGATCCTCGGCCTGCCGGAGCTCCGCGTGAGCGGCATCTGCGTGCGCGTGCCCGTGTTCACCGGTCACTCGCTCGCCATCAACGCCGAGTTCGCCCGCCCGCTCTCGCCGGAACGCGCGAAGGAACTGCTCGCCGACGCCCCCGGCGTCGCGTTGAGCGAGGTGCCGACGCCTCTCGAGGCGGCCGGACAGGACCCGAGCTTCGTCGGCCGCATCCGTGCGGACGAGGGTGTACCGGATGGGCGCGGCCTCGCCCTCTTCGTGAGCAACGACAACCTGCGCAAGGGTGCCGCCCTCAACGCGGTGCAGATCGCCGAGCTCGTCGCGCAGCGCCTCGTCACCGCCTGAGTCAGCCCGCCGAGGGCTCGGCGCTGCCGGGTTCCGCACCCCTCAACCGCCGGTAGGCGGCATCGTGGTGCGCCAGACGGCGCATCGCGAGCAGTACGGGCTCGTACAGGGTCGTGCCGATCACGCTGTACTCGACCGCGGCCGCCGGGTCGTCCGGCACTCCGGAGATGTCGAATTCCGCGATGGCCCGCACGTGCTCGCCGTAGACGGCGAGGCGTTCGTCCGACATCGGCATGCCCGCCGCTTCCGCGGCCTCGAGAGCACGTTCCAGTTGCGCGACCCCGGCGTAGGAGGGATCGCACACCTGACCGAGCCGTTCGAGCACGGCTCGCGCCCGCGGGGCGTCGCCGGTGGCATCGGTGTAGGGCGGAAGTGCGGCGATCGCACGTCCGAGGTTGTCGAAGGGGTCGGCGACGGGCTCGTCGATGACGGCGATGACCTCGCGGGCCTTCTGCACGGACAGGCCCACCACGTCGGTCAGTGCCTTGATGAGGCGCAGCCGCTTGAGGTGGCGTTCGTCGTAGCGCGCCTGCGTCGCGCCGGTCGACTCCCCGGGCATGAGCAGACCCTCGCGCAGATAGTACTTGATGCTCGCGAGCGGCACACCGGATCGTTCGACGAGTTCGGAGACGCGCATCCTGCCCCTTGTTTCGGATAGTGCCACTATCTAAAGTGGGAACCGTGACTATCCAACCACAGACGGCCATCCTCATCGGCGTGCTCCTCCTCGCGCTCATCACGGTGGAGTCCGGTGGGTACTTCCTCACCCGGGTCGCCCGCGGAGCCGTGCCGGCGAACGCGCTGCAGCAGAAGTTCTTCCGTGCCGGGCACGCGCACGCCGCGGTGCTGCTCGTCCTCAGCATCGCGGTCCTGGGCGTCATCGACCAGGCGGCGCTCGCCGGTCCGCTCGACGCGCTCGCCCGCTACGGCGTGCCGGTCGCGGCGATCCTCATGCCGGCCGGATTCTTCCTGTCGGTACTCGGTCGTGACCCACAGCGGCCGACCCGCCTCATCCTGCTGCTCTGGGTCGGAGCGGCCGTGCTGACGGCGGGGTTGCTCGCCGCGGGGATCGGAATGATCGGTGCGGGGATCGCCGCACTCGGCTGACCCGTCTCGGGCGGCGCGGCGTAGCCTGTCGGCATGAACCGACCCGTCGTGCGGTCGAACGGCTCCGAATCCCCGTCGTGACCCGACTCGCCTCCGCCCTGCTGGCCGCCATCGTGTCGGTGGCAGTGATCGCCGCGTGCGCGCCCGTCGCCGACGTCGAGGCGCCTCCCGGCGACGGGCCGCTCGTCGCGTTCTACGGCGACTCGTACACGCTCGGCACCGGCGCGAGCGAGCCGTCGCGGCGCTGGTCGAGCATCGTGTGCGCCGAACGCGGATGGCGCGAGTTCAACCCGAGCGTCAACGGTCTCGGCTTCGTCAACAACCGCTTCGCCTACGGCGAGGGCGACGTGCCCGAGGCGATCATCGAGCAGGATCCGGACATCCTCATCGTCACGATGGGACTCAACGACAACTTCAGCTTCGACGCCCGGGCCCGGGACATCCGGCGGCAGATCGACCACGATCTCGAGCGCTTCGACGAGGGACTACCGGATGCACGGATCGTCGTCGTCGAGCCGTTCTGGTACACCGACGAACGCTCCGAGTCCGTCGACACGATCATCGGCTGGGTACGCGACGGCGCCGAGCGGATCGACGCCGACTTCGTGCCGGGTGCCTCGCGTTGGCTCGAGGGCCATCCGGAATGGATGGCCGCCGACGGCATCCATCCCGACGACGAGGGATACGCGCGGCTGGCCGAGCGGATGAGCGAGGCGCTCGACGAACTCGGGCTCTGACCCTGCGTCAGCGTCGCCGCAGCTCCCGCACGGCGAGCTGGGCGGCGGACGCCACGAGCAGCAGGGCGAAGAGGATGCTCGCGACCCGCGGGGGCAACAGGTGCGCGATCGCGACGCCGGGAAGCGACGCGAGCGTCGCCGCGACGCCGACGATCGAACCGGCGCGCCAGTCGACGAGTGCCGCCCGCACGTTGCGCACCGAGCCCGAGAGTGCGGTCGGCAGCATGACGAGCAGCGACGTGCCCTTGGCGAGCAGGTCGCTCATGCCGAAGACGGCGACGAACGCCGGCACGGCGATCGCTCCACCGCCGATGCCGAACAAGCCCGAGGCGACACCCATGACGAGCCCGAGCAGCACCAGGCCGCCGATCGTCAGCGCGTCGTATTCGACGTCGGCCCCGCGCTCCGGAACGAGCAGGGCGGTGCGCAACGCGACCAGGAGCAGCACGGCGACGAACGCCCAGGTGAGCACGCGCAACGGCAGGCGGCGCAGCAGGGCGGTGCCGAGCAGCGCCCCGGCGATCGCCCCGGGCGTCACGAGCGCGGCCGCGAGCACGTCGACCCCCTCGCCGAAGAGATAGCCGACACAACCGACGAGCGAGGTGGGCACGATGGCGAGCAGAGACGTCGCGGATGCGCGTCGCTGGTCCATGCCCGCGAACGCCAGCAACAGGGGGACCATGAGGATCCCGCCGCCCACGCCGAAGGTGCCGGCGAAGACTCCGGCGACCGCCCCGATGCCGAGCAGCACGATCGGGGTCGCCGAACCGCTCCGCCGCCGCCTCATCCGTTCGAGGGTACCGGCAGCCCACTCGTAGACTTGACGGGTGCCAGAACCCATCGACGTCGCCCTGATCGGGGGCGGGATCATGAGCGCCACGCTCGGGACCCTGCTCAAGCAGCTCGAGCCGGAGTGGGACATCCGCATCTACGAGCGACTGAGCGACCTCGCGATGGAGAGCTCCAACCCGTGGAACAACGCCGGCACCGGTCACGCCGCGCTCTGCGAGCTCAACTACACCCCCGAGAAGCCGGATGGCTCGATCGACATCACGAGCGCCGTGAAGGTCAACGAGCAGTTCCAGGTGTCTCGCCAGTTCTGGGCCCACCTCGTCGACCAGGGGCACCTTCCGGAGCCGAGCTCGTTCATCAACGCCACCCCGCACATGAGCTTCGTGTGGGGCGAGTCGAACGTCGAGTACCTGCGTAAGCGGTACGAGGCGCTCAAAGACCACCCGCTCTTCGCCGGCATGGAGTACAGCGAGGACGCCGCGCAGATCCGTCGGTGGGCGCCGCTGCTCATCCCGGGCCGTGCGAAGGCGCAGCCGATCGCCGCGACCTACATCGCCTCCGGCACCGACGTCGACTTCGGCGCGCTGACCAAGTACCTCGCGCGTTACCTCGTCGCGAACGGCGCGAAGGTCGAACTCGAGCACCGCGTCACCAACATCTCCCGCACGAAGCGCGGCACGTGGCGCATCGCGATGCGGCAGGAGATCGGCCTCACCCCGATCGAGGTCGAGGCGCGCTTCGTGTTCGTCGGCGCGGGCGGACACGCCCTCAAACTGCTGCAGAAGAGCGGCATCCCCGAGATCAAGGGCTTCGGCGGTTTCCCGGTCAGCGGGGAGTTCCTGCGCACCGACGACCCCGAGGTGGTCGCCAAGCACCGTGCGAAGGTCTACGGCAAGGCCGCCGTGGGTTCGCCGCCGATGTCGGTGCCGCACCTCGACACCCGCGTCGTCGACGGCAAGGCGAGCCTCATGTTCGGGCCGTACGCGGGCTTCAGCCCCAAGTTCCTCAAGCACGGGTCGT
This sequence comes from Diaminobutyricimonas aerilata, assembly GCF_002797715.1. Taxonomy (NCBI): domain Bacteria; kingdom Bacillati; phylum Actinomycetota; class Actinomycetes; order Micrococcales; family Microbacteriaceae; genus Diaminobutyricimonas; species Diaminobutyricimonas aerilata. Next base: position 661,248 of record NZ_PGFF01000001.1, read on the forward strand.
GGTGGGATCTGCCCGGGTCGGTGCGCCCGCACAACCTCGTGCCGATGGTGCGCGCCGGCCTGTCGAACCTCTCGCTCGTGCGCTACCTCGTCGGGCAGCTCGTCGCCCGCAGATCGACCAAGTTCGCCGCGCTGGAGGAGTTCTTCCCCGGCGCGGACCCGAAGGACTGGTACAAGATCACGGCCGGGCAGCGTGTGCAGGTGATCAAGAAGGATCCCGAGAAGGGCGGCGTGCTGCAGTTCGGCACCGAGGTGGTCGCGTCGGCCGACGGCACGATCGCGGGCCTGCTCGGCGCCTCTCCGGGCGCCTCCACGGCGGTGCCGATCATGCTCGGGCTCGTCGAGAAGTGCTTCCCCGACCGCATCGAGGCGTGGGCGCCGAAGATCGCCGCGATGGTGCCGAGTTTCGGCACCCAGCTCGCCGCGAAACCCGCGGTCGCCAAGCGGACCTTGGCCGCGACCGCGAAGAAGCTCAAGCTCACCGCCTGACCCGAGGGCACCCGCTGAGCCTGTCGAAGCGGGTCGTGGAACCGCGGGGCGACCGTTCGCTGAGCCTGTCGAAGCGGGTCGTGGAACCGGGTCTCCGCACGCGCTCCGTCGTCGACGGTTGACATCCGCTCACGGCCGGGTCTATCGTCGCTCCTCGTGAAGTTGTGACCACCCTTCCGTCCCGCGTCCGAGGCTCCGCCCGGCGGGAACATCTCGATTCTCGAGAAGGGTGGTTCCGCATGCCTGCGGTCACGACTGTTTCCAACCACATCCGCAGCGACGGCATCTCGCACGCCTACGGTGACCGACCCGTGCTCACCGACGTCTCCCTCGTCGTGGCTCCCGGCACGCGCCTCGGACTCATCGGCGAGAACGGCGCCGGCAAGTCCACGCTCCTGCGCATCCTCGGCGGGGCGGAGGTGCCCGACGCGGGCGTCGTCGCCCGCCCGGCGCGTACCGGCCTGCTCTGGCAGGAGGTGCGGGCGGCTTCGCACGAGACGCTGTCGACGCTCATCGAGCAGGCGATCGCCGATGTGCGACGCATCGAACGCGAGCTCGAGCGGGCGGCCGACGCCCTCGGCGAGGGTGACGACGACGCCGTGCGACGGTACGAGCTCGCGCTCGACGCCGCCGAGCGCGCCGACGTGTGGAGCGTGGACGCACGCCGCGACGAACTACTCGCCGGACTCGGCGTCGGCGACATCCCGCTCGAGCGGCGGCTCGAAGAGGTCTCCGGCGGGCAGCGCAGCCGGTTCGCCCTCGCCGCGCTGCTGCTCTCGCGTCCCGACGCGCTGCTGCTCGACGAGCCCACGAACCACCTCGACGACGACGCGGCAGCATTCCTGCAGCGACAGCTCGTGGCCTGGCCCGGTCCCGTCGTCTTCGCGAGCCACGATCGGGCGTTCCTCGACGAGGTGGCGACGGAGCTGCTCGACATCGACCGGACGCGGCGCGGGACGACGCGCTTCGGCGGCGGGTACAGCGACTACCTCGCCGAGAAGGCGGCCGAACGCGCCCGGTGGCAGGAGCAGTACGAGGCGGAGCAGCGCGAACTCGGCCTGCTGAAACACGCGGTCGCCGAGACCGCGCGCAACATCAACCACGATCGCCCGATCCGCGACGGCAACAAGATGGCGTTCGGCATGCGCGGCGACAAGGTCGAGCAGCAGAAGAGCCGGCGCATCCGCAACGCCCGCGGTCGCTACGAGGAGCTGCTCGAGACCCAGGTGCGCAAGCCCCGCGAGCCGCTGCGCTTCTCCGGGATCCCGCGCGGATCGCACGCGCTCGACGACGACGGACTGCTCGTGCAGCTGACGGATGCGCGCATCGACGGCCGACTGGAGGTGCCGAGCCTGCAGATCGAGCCGACCGCGCGCATCCTGCTCACCGGTCACAACGGTGCGGGCAAGTCGACCCTGCTGCACGTGCTCGCCGGCACGCTCCACCTCGACGCGGGATCGGTGCAGCGCCGGAAGGGACTGCGCATCGGACTGCTCGAGCAGGACGTGCGCTGGGCGGATGCGACCCAGTCGCCGCGACGGATCTACGAGCGTGCCGTGGGGGAGCGGCGGGCGGAGGCGCTCTCGCTCGTGTCGCTCGGGCTCGTCGCACCGCGCGACGTGGACCGGCCGGTCGGTGTGCTGTCGATCGGGCAGCAGCGGCGGCTCGCCCTCGCGCTCATCGTCGCCCGGCCGCCGCACGTGTTCCTGCTCGACGAGCCGACGAACCACCTGTCGCTCGCCCTCGCGACCGAACTCGAGGACGCCCTCGGCGGGTATCCCGGAGCGGTCGTCGTGGCCAGCCACGACCGGTGGCTCCGGCGGCGCTGGGAGGGTCAGCGGCGCGAGCTGCGCAACGGGCGCCTCCTGCCGGCCTTCGGCTGACCCCGACGGGCCCGGCCACTTGTCCGGGCCCGTCACCGGGCTTGCCGATCGTTCGAACGTGTGTTCGAATGAGGGAATGCGGTGGAGCGGGCAGGAACTGAACGAGGAGAGCCCGGATGCGCTTCCCGGGCTCGCGAAGCTCAACAACCTCGTGCGCAGCGTGCAGACGCCGGAGTTCGCCGGCATCACCTTCCACGAGGTACTCGCCAAGAGCGCGCTCAATCGCGTGCCCGGGTCGTCGTCGGTGCTGCCGTACGGATGGACGATCAACCCGTACCGCGGATGTTCGCACGCGTGCGTCTACTGCTTCGCCCGACCGACGCACGAGTACCTCGACCTCGACTCGGGTGAGGATTTCGACCGCCAGATCGTGGTCAAGGTGAACGTCGCCGAGGTGCTCGTCGGCGAGCTCGCGAAGCCGTCGTGGCAGCGTCACCCGGTCGCTCTCGGCACGAACACCGATCCGTATCAGCGAGCGGAGGGCCGGTACCGCCTCATGCCGGGCATCATCGCGGCGCTCGCCGAGAGCGGGACGCCGTTCAGCATCCTCACCAAGGGCACCCTCGTGCGCCGCGACCTCGATCTGCTCGCGGAGGCGAACGAGCACGTTCCGGTCGACCTCGCCATGTCGATCGCGGTGTACGACGACGAACTGCAGCAGCGCCTCGAGCCCGGCACGCCGAGCACGAGTGCCCGGCTGGCGACGGTCGCCGCCATCCGCGAGCGGGGCCTGCCGTGCTCGGTGTTCCTCATGCCGATCCTGCCCTACCTCACCGACACGCGCGCTCACCTCGACGACGCCCTCGCCCGGGTGAAGGCCGCCGGCGCGACGGAGGTGCTGCACTCCGCGTTGCACCTCCGCCCGGGCGTGAAGGACTGGTTCATGGGCTGGCTCGCCCGAGAGCATCCGGAACTCGTCGACCGTTACGGGGACATGTACGCGCGCAGCGCCTACGCCCCGAAGGAGTACCGCCGCTGGCTCGCCGCCAAGGTGCGGCCGCTCATGCGGGCCCACGGTCTCGAGCGCGGCATGGCCGATCCGACCCACGGCTCCACCCGGTCTCGCGCGCTCGCCCGGGGTGCCGAGCGTTCGGCGCTCACGGTCGGTGCCGAGCGCTCGGCGCTGTCGCTCGAGCTCGACGCGATTCCCGGCCGGGAGCCGACCCTCTTCTGAGCGGGGCACATCCCTCCGCGCGACCGTGCGGTCCACCGTTCTCCACCCCGTGAAAAAGGGGGACAGACACGAGGCGAGCCGGTGTCATAATCAGGAGGTCCGGCTGGAAGGGGAGCCCGTGTCACTGGGTCTGCCCGCGCACCTGGCGCCCTACAGCTTGAGCCGCGCCGTCGCGCGGTGCTGCCACGCCGCGGCGGGCGTGCACCTCTTCGCCGCGGTGCTCGCCGTGACCGCCGTGCAGGTCGCGGAGCCGGCGTTGCTGCTCTGGCCCGCCCTCTTCGCCGTGCTCCCGATGCTCGTGCTCCTGCGACGGCTGAGCCGCCAGCGCACGCTGTTCAACCTCGTCGCCTATCTCGCGGTGGGTGCCGCGTGCACGTTCTGGTACGCGCTCGTGTTCCTCTCGCAACGCAACGCCCTGTCGACGGCCGACGCCTACGTGGTGGACTTCCTCGCCGTCGCCCTCGTGCTGGCGGGAGGAGCCGGGCCTCGGCCGCTGTATGCCTTGCTCGGCAGCACCCTCGGCCTCGCCCTGGGGCAGGCCACGACCGCGCTCGCGGCGGCGCAGGCGGGCCTGCCGCAGCCCCTGGATCCGGCCCCGTTCATCTGTTACGTGCTCATGGCGACGACGCTCGTGAGCCTCATCGTCACGGGACAGGGGAACCGTGCGGTGAGCCCCAACCTGCACCGCGCGGAGCGTGATGAGCGGATCTCGCGGGTGCGCTACGACATGGAGGTCAAAGCCGCCGCCCTCATGCACGACACCGTGCTCAATCACCTCGGCGCGGTCGCCGCGGCCGCGCCCGGCCCGCTCATCGACGGGCTCCGCGACCAGGTCGAGCGGGATCTGCAGACCCTCGTCGGTGAGGAATGGCTCCGCGAGGAGGCGGTCGTGCCGGCGACCCGGGGTTCACGCCGCGGCCCGCTCGACGCCGCCATTGCGGAGGGGCGGCGACTGGGACTCGACGTGCGCTTCAGCGGAGATCCCACCGTGCTCGAGCGGCTCGATTCGGAACGGGCGACGGCACTCGGCCTCGCGGTCTCGCAGTGCCTCGTGAACGTCGCGAAGCACGCGGGCACCGATGTCGCCGAGGTCGTCGTCTACGACTCGGACACCGACGTCACGGCGATGGTCGTCGACGGGGGCCGCGGTTTCGTGCCGGAGTCGACGGCGGCCGATCGCCTCGGGCTGCGGCACTCGGTGCGCGGACGCGTGCAGGCGGTCGGCGGCACCGTCGAGGTGTGGTCGACTCCCGGCCGTGGCACATCGGTGCTCATCACCATCCCGGCGACCCGCGCGCGCACGGCGGAGGTGCGCCGGTGACCGGCCGCGAACGCACGAGCCAGCAGCTGGATCCGCTCGGCGGACTCGGTGCGCGTCCGGCCACCCGCATCGTGCTCCTCAACGGGCTCGCATACGGTCTGTTCCGCACGGTCGAGCGGTGGGACAGTCTCGACCTGCCGATGGTCGGCATCGCCGCGCTGCTCACACTCGGCATCGCGACGGTGCTGCTCGATGTCGTCAGCAGCCCGCGTCGGGCGCCGATGCTGAAGTCGCACTTCGTCGCCGTCGCGCTTCTCGGGCTGACATCCCTCGTGCTGAGTCTCATGTCGATGTGGCACGGCCGGGAGCCGGTGCTCGACGACTGGGCGCCGGTCACGCTCGGGGCACTCCTCATCGCGGCGTCCCCCTACCGTCCGGCGCGGGAGCTGCTCGGCGCGACGATCCTGCTCACGCTCGCCGTCGGTTTCATCGCGTTGCTGCAGGCCGCGCCGGCCGACAGCGCGCCCGAGACGATCCAGATCATCGTGACCGCCGTGCCCGTGCTCGCCCTCGGTCTCGGGGGAGCCGCCTTCGCCGACTCGTCGGTGCGCTCGATCGAGCACTGGCAGGGCAGAGCGGATGCCGCGACGCGCGACCTCACCCGCTCGATGTACGACGGCCTCGCGCGGTCGGTGCAACAGGACCGGGTGACGATCCTCAACCGCGACGTCGTGCCGTTCTTCACCAGCCTGCTCGAGCGGGGCGAGATCACGCCGGCCGATGCCGAGCGCGCACGCCGGATCTCCGACTCCATCCGGCGGGTGATGGTCGCGGAGGTCGACCGGTCGTGGCTCGACCACGCGATCGACGACCTCGGGCGGGTGTCCGGCCGCGAGTCGCTCGGTGCCGAATCGGTCGACGATGGCGAGCGGCTCGCCCCACTCATGTCGAGCGACCAGCGCGCCGCCGTCCGCGCCCTCCTCGGCGAGCTCGTCGGTCTGACCGGCTTCGACCCCGACGGATTCTCCGTACGTCTCGCGTCCGTGTCCGGGGATCCGGTTGGTCGGCCGGAGTCCGCGGCGCGCAGCGTGCAGGTGACGATGCGGGCCCTCGTCACCGCGGGCGCTCCGGAGCTCAAGCGTCGCCTCGAGCCGTACCGCGCGGTGCTGCGCGTGCTCTTCCATGACACCGCGATCGACGTGCTGCCCCCCGTTGTGACCCTAAAATTCCGCTATGACCTCTAGCGCGGCGCCGCCGCCGGCCGTCCCGTACACGGGACCGCGGGTGCGCCTCGCAATCCTCGACGATCACGAGGTGCTGCTCGACAGCCTCAGCACCTGGGTGGGGGCCAACGCGCCCGACTTCGACGTCGTGCTGAGCGCCCGCACCTGGGTCGAGATGGTGCACAGTGCCAACTTCCCGACCGATCTGGTCTTCCTCGACTTCCAGTTGAAGGAGCCGGTGTCGATCGAGGCGCGCGTGCGCACCTGCCGCGCCGCCGGCGCCAAGGTCGTCGTGCTCAGCGGACTCGACACGCAGGAGGCCCGTGAGCGAGCCCTCGCCGCCGGCGCCGCGGCGTTCCTCAGCAAATCCCTGCCGCTGCGCGACGTGATGGACGCGGCCCGCGATGTGATGGGCCTCGGCCGTCGCGGTGAGCTGCAGCGGGACTGGCGGCCCCTGCCCGTCGGCGCCGCGAACGTCGATCGCCCGAAGCTCAGCCCGGGCGAGACGGAGGCGCTCGGCCTCTACGCGAACGGGCTCAGCACCTCTGAGGTCGCCGAGCGGATGAACGTGCAGTACGAGACCGCGAAGACCTACCTGCGGCGCGTCCGCGAGAAGTACGCCCGGGTGAACCGCCCGGCGAGCAAGAAGGCGGACCTCATCCGCCGTGCAGCAGAAGACGGGTACCTCGAGTAATGGCGAAGCTCTATTTCCGATACGGCGCGATGAACAGCGGCAAGAGCACGGCGCTGCTGCAGGCCGCCTACAACTACGAGGAGCGCGGGCAGCGGGTGCTGCTCGCGAAGCCCGCGATCGACTCGAAGGGCGAGGCGAGCATCCTCTCGCGACTCGGCGTCGCCCGGCCCGTCGACTTCACGATCGACGCGAGCGACGACGTCTACGCCCTCTTCGAGCGTGAGCGCGCGAAGCTCCGCGCGCGCACGGGTGACGACGTGAGCTGCCTGCTCATCGACGAGGTGCAGTTCCTCAGCGAGGGGCAGGTGGACGACCTGCTGCGCATCGCGATCCAGGAGGGGGTGCCGGTGCTCGCCTACGGCATCCGCACCGACTTCCAGACCGTCGCCTTCCCGGGCAGCCGCCGCCTGCTCGAGATCGCCCACTCGCTCGAAGAGCTCAAGACGATCTGCCGCTGCGGCCGGAAGGCGGTCTTCAACGCCCGCAAGATCGACGGCCGCTTCGTGTTCGACGGCGACCAGGTCGCGATCGACACGACCGGAGCCGCGGTCGGCGAGGTGACCTACGAGTCGCTGTGCGGCGCGTGCTACCTCGAGGAGTCCGGCGGCGTGCTCAACAGCGGGTACAAGCCGAAGGTCGAGTTCAGCTACGGATCTGGCCCGGACCCGGACTTCAGCTGAACCTGCCCCGGAATGCGAAGAACCCCGCTCGATGATCGAGCGGGGTTCCTTCATCTGTCGGGGTGGCGGGATTCGAACCCACGACCTCTTCGTCCCGAACGAAGCGCGCTACCAAGCTGCGCCACACCCCGATGAAGCGACCCGGAACGGGCCTCGTCAAGGATAGCCGATTTCCGGCGACGCGCCGGACGGCATCCCAGTGGGCTTGACGGGGTCAGCCCGCCGCGGTCAGAGTCAGCACCACGGCCTCCGGGGGGCATCCGAAACGCACGGGCGCGTAGATGGACGTGCCGAGGCCCGCGGACACCTCGAGGAAGGACGAGCGGCCGGAGTGGCGCCAGGTCGACAGCCCCTGCGCCTGCTCCCGCGGCACGTCGCAATTGGTGACGATCGCGGGGCGTCCGGGCACGCGCACCTGCCCGCCGTGGGTGTGTCCGGCGAAGATGATGTCCGCGCCGTGGGTGACGAGCGAGTCGAGCACACGGCGGTACGGGGCGTGCGTCGCCGCGATCGTGACCGGCTCCACCCCGCTCGACGAGTCGGACCAGGTGACGTTCTCGCGCATCTCGTCGACCGCGGCGGTCACTTTGCCGAGGCGGTCCCAACCGCGGTGCGCGTCGCCGGTGCCGAAGAACTCGAGCCGGGAGCCGCGCAGCTCGATGGCGCGCGCGGCGTTGTTCAGGTCGAGCCAGCCGAGCCGCTGGAAGAACCGGTCGAGCGCCGCCGTGTCGAGGTCCGGCTCCTCCGGACCGTGCGCTCCGGACGGGGCGACGAGGTACTTCAGCGGGTTCTTGAAGGTCGGACCGTAGAAGTCGTTCGAGCCGTGCACGAAGACACCGGGGATGCCGTCGAAGCCGGCGAGGGCGCGCTCGACCCCGACGAGGCCGTCGGCGTGGCCGAGGTTGTCGCCGGTGTTGACGATGAGGTCAGGCTCATATCGGATGAGCGACGCGACCCAGTCCTGCTTCTCCGTCTGCCACGGGGCCATGTGCAGGTCGCTGATGTGCAGCACGGTGATCGGCCGCGCACCGGGGCGCAGGATCGGGACGACCTCCTGCCGCACCTGGAACGCGTTCCGCTCGACGAACGCCCCGTAGGCGAGCGCTCCGACGCCGACCGCGGCCGCCGCCCCGAGGGCGGAGGCCGCGGAGCGGCCTACGGGAGGCGTCAACAGTTCGGCTTTCCGACGCCGAGCACGAGCGGGGTGTCCTTGCTCACGGGCGTACCGGGGGCGGGATTGACCGACACCACACGTTCGTGCGGCTCCTGCACGACGCACGCCTCGCTGATGTTCGTGAACCCGGATGCCTCGAGGGCGGTGCGCGCTGATCTCGGGCTCGGGTTGCCGGACACCACATCCGGCACCTTCACCTGGGCCCCGTTCGAGATCGACACGCGGATCGTCGTGCCGGCGGAGACGCCCGTGCCGGGGGCCGGATCGGTCGCCGCGACGGTGCCCGCGGGCTGGTCGGAGTCGATCTCGCCCGCGAGCTCGAACGCGAGGTCCGCGGCTTCGATGGCCCGCTGCGCCGCCTCGGGCGAGAGTCCGAGGAGCCCGTCCGGCACCGTGATCGAGTTGCCGGTCATGAGGCGCTGCGGAGGCTTCGGCAGCGCGTCGCCACCGTACACGTCGTTGATCGCCGCGAGGATGGGTCGGGCGACCTGGTGACGGGTCTGCGCGTACCCGAACCGGGTGGTCGGTGTCTGACCCTTGATGTTGCCGACCCAGGTCGCCGTCGTGACCTTCGTCGACGACCCCATTACCCACGTCTGGTGGAACTTCGTCGTGGATCCGGTCTTGCCGAACATCGGCGTCCCGTCATTCGGGTCGGCACCGTATCCGTTGAATGCGCGCTCCATGGCGTACATGCCGGCGGCGGCCACCTCGGCGTCGATCTCGCTCGGGCGGCACTGCAACGGCTGCTCGCCGAGCTCTTCTCCCGCAGGGGAGACGATGCGGGTGATCGCGCGCGGCGCACAGTACGTGCCGTTGTTCGCAATGGTGGCGTACGCCGCCGCCATGGTCAGCGGTGCGACATTGTCGTTGCCGAGACCGAGCATGAACGACGGGACCTCGTCATGGATCGGATCGCCGTTGGCCGAGTGGATGCCGAGGCTGTTGCCGATCTTCGAGATGTCGCACATGTCGAGTTTGAGCGCCATCTCGATGAACGCGTTGTTGACCGAGTCGATCGTCGCGTTGAGGACCGACATGCGGCCCGTGCCGCTGTCGTTCTTGATGTCCCACGGAGCGCCGCCGTAGCCGCCGTTGCACGAATTCGTGAACGCGGACTGCTGACGCAGCTTGCGGGTGCCGTCGACGACCTCGTTGAGGCCGTGGCCCGCCTTGAGCCACGCCAACAGGGTCAGCGGCTTGAAGGTCGATCCCGTCTGGAATCCGCCGGATCCGCCGTAGTCGAAATCGGTGTTGAAGTTCACCGAACTCCGGGTCGGGTCGGTCTCCGCTGCGGGCGTGTTGTCGTAGATCTTGTTCTCGGCCATCGTGACGATCCACCCTGTGCCGACCTCCATCGACGTCGAGGCGGCACCCAGCGGCATCCGCGTCTCGGTGTTGGGGGCACGACGCTGCACCGTGTCCTGCGCCACGGTCTGCAGGTCGAGGTTCAGGGAGGTGTAGATGTCGTAGCCGCCTAAACGGAGGTTCTGGTCACGCTCCGCGCCGACCTCGCCCAGCATGGACAGCGACGGATCGAGCTTCAGCACGCGTTGCACGTAGTCACACCAGAACTTCGCGTAGTCGTGCGCGTAGAGGCACCCGCTCTTCGGGTCGTTCACGACCACGGTGGTCGCGTCGACCGGCGTTGCGATCGCGGCGTCGTACTCCTCCTGGGTGATCTTCTCGTCCTCGAGCATGCGGGTGAGGATCTGATCGCGGCGCTGCTGGTTGGCCGGGTAGTTCTCGGGCACGGCAAGGTTGCGGGCGCCGGGCTCCTGCACGATGCCGATGAGGCTCGCGGCCTGCGCGATGGTGAGGTTGGCCGCCGTGGTGTTGTAGTACCGCTGCGCTGCGGCCTCGATGCCGTAGGTGGTGCCGCCGAAGCCGGCGATGTTGAGGTACGCGAGCAGGATCTCGTCCTTCGAGTACTTCTTCTCCATCTGGATCGCGAGGCGCATCTCGCGGAGCTTGCGGTCGAACGACTGCTCCTGGGCGGCCTCGATGCAGTCGCCCATCGTCTGCTCTTCGGAGTCGCCGTCCTGGTAGCACTGTTGGATGAAGATGTTCTTCACCAGCTGCATCGTCAGGGTCGACGCGCCGCTCTCGATCCCGCCGGAGCTCAGGTTGCCGATCGCGGCACGCACGACCGACTGCACGTCGACGCCGCCGTGCTCGTAGAAGCGGCGGTCTTCACCGCTCGTGAGCGCGTCCTTGGCGTACTGGGACACCTGGTCCCAGCCGACCTGTTCGCGGTTCTGGTCGAAGATCGTCGCGATCTGCACGTCCTGACCGCCCTGCTTGGCGAAGATGCGCGTGCGCTCGCCCTGCTGGCCGATCTCGATGTAGCTCGGGAGGTCTTCGAACACCTTGATCGAGGTGCTCGCGGTGAGGCCGGTGACGGCGAGCGCGGGGGTGACCATGACGGTCACGAGGAGTCCAGCGAGAACGCTGAAACCAAGCATGCCGACGATGGCCCCGAGCACACCGCTAGCCTTGGATTTTTGGGCAGACATACCATCAAGGGTACGCGATGGCGTGCCGAGACAACCTGGACAGGAGCCCCGCATGCGTAGCTGGGAGTATCTGACGACTCCGCTGATCGTGCACAACACGACGGCGATCCTGAACAACTGGGGCTCGCAGGGGTGGGAACTCGTGCAGGTCGTTCAGGGCCCCGAGGGCGGCCTCGTGGCCTACCTCAAGCGCGAGAAGGCCGACGCGTGAGCGCCGTCGAGGCCCGGCTCGCCGAGCTCGGCATCACGCTCCCCGCCGTCGCGACGCCCGCGGGCGCGTACATCCCCGCCCTCCAGACGGGGAACCTCGTCTTCACGGCGGGGCAGATCCCGTTCGTCGACGGCGCCCTGCCGCTGACCGGCAAGGTCGGGGCCGAGGTCACGCCCGAGAAGGCGAAGGACCTCGCCCGCGTCGCGGCCCTCAACGCGCTCGCCGCCGTCGAAAGTGTCATCGGCTCGCTCGACCGGGTCACGCGGATCGTGAAGCTCGTCGGGTTCGTCTCCTCCGCGCCCGACTTCACCGGACAGCCCGGCGTCATCAACGGCGCCTCGGATGTGCTCGGCGAGATCTTCGGTGACGCCGGGCGTCACGCCCGCAGCGCGGTCGGCGTCGCGGTGCTGCCGCTCGACGCACCCGTCGAGGTGGAACTCATCGTCGAATTCGCCTAGCCGCTGCGGGCGGGAGATCTCGATACGCTCCTTCGTCGCTACTCGATCAGCGGTGCTCCGACCGGTCCGCCGCATCGCGGCGGGCGGACCCGCTGGTCGAGTAGGCGCGGCGAAGCCCGCCGTATCGAGACCCTCCGCCTACTTGAGCTTGTCGCTGATGATCTGCATCACCGAGGTGTCGGCGAGCGTCGTGGTGTCGCCGATCTCGCGGCCCTCGGCCACGTCGCGCAGCAGCCGGCGCATGATCTTGCCGGAGCGCGTCTTCGGCAGCTCCGAGACGATGAAGATCTGCCGCGGCCGGGCGATCGCCCCGATCTGCTCCGACACGTGCGCGCGCAGCTGGGCCGACGCCTCATCCGCCGTCGCCACATCCGCCTGGCTCGCCTTGACGATGACGAACGCGACGACCGCCTGACCCGTCGTCTCGTCGCTCGCGCCCACGACGGCGGCCTCGGCGACCCACGGGTGCGAGACGAGCGCCGACTCGATCTCCGCGGTGGAGAGGCGGTGGCCCGACACGTTGAGCACGTCGTCGACGCGCCCGAGCAGCCAGATGTCCCCGTCGTCGTCGAAGCGCGCGCCGTCGCCGGCGAAGTACTTGTCGCCGAACTTCTCCCAGTACGTCTCCTTGAAACGCTCCGGGTCGCCCCAGATGCCGCGCAGCATCCCCGGCCACGGCTTCGTGACGACGAGGAGACCGCCGTTCCCGTGCCCGACGGGGCTGCCGTCGTCGTTCACGACGTCGACCGAGATGCCCGGCAGCGGCACCTGCGCGCTGCCCGGCTTCGCCTCCGTCACGCCGGGGAGCGCGGAGATCATGATGCCGCCGGTCTCCGTCTGCCACCACGTGTCGACCACGGGGGTCGTCCCGCCGCCGATGATCTCGCGGTACCAGATCCACGCCTCGGGGTTGATCGGTTCACCCACGGATCCGAGCAGGCGCAGGCTCGACAGGTCGAACTGCTGCGGGATCTGCCGTCCGGACTTCATGAACGAGCGGATGGCCGTGGGCGCCGTGTAGAAGATGGTCACGCCGTACTTCTGGATGAGCTCCCACCAGCGCCCCGGGTGCGGCGTGTCCGGGGTGCCCTCGTAGAGCACCTGCGTCGCGCCGTTGGCGAGCGGCCCGTACACGACGTAGCTGTGCCCCGTGATCCAGCCGACGTCGGCGGTGCACCAGTACACGTCGGTCTCGGGGTGCAGGTCGAACACGTTCTTGTGCGTGAACGCGGTGTGGGTGAGGTAGCCGCCGGAGGTGTGCAGGATGCCCTTGGGCTTTCCGGTGGTGCCCGAGGTGTAGAGGATGAACAGGGGGTTCTCCGCCTCGAAGGGCTGGGCGTCGTGTTCGGGGTCCATGAGGGCGATCTCGTCGTGCCACCACAGGTCACGGCCCTCGACCCAATCGACGGTGTTCTCCCCACGGCGCACCACGAGCACGTTCTTGACGGTGGACTCGGTCCCTGAGCCTGTCGAAGGGTCCGCGGCCAGCGCCGCATCCACCGCGTTCTTGAGCGGGAAGACCTTGCCCTTGCGCCAGCCGCCGTCGGCGGTGATGACGAGCTTCGCGGCGGCGTCATCGATGCGGGCGCGCAGGCTCTCGGCGCTGAACCCGCCGAAGACGACGGAGTGCACGGCTCCGATGCGCGCGATCGCGAGCATGGCGATCACGGCCTCGGGGATCATCGGGAGGTAGATCGCGACCCGGTCGCCCTGGCGGATGCCGAGACTCGTGAGCAGGTTGGCCGCCTTCTTCACCTCCGCGGTGAGCTCGGCGTAGGTGATCGTGCGGCTGTCGCCCGGCTCGCCCTCCCAGTGGAACGCGACGCGGTCACCGTTGCCGGCGAGCACGTGGCGGTCGAGGCAGTTGTACGCGACGTTGATGCGGCCGTCGGCGAACCACTTCGCGAACGGCGGGTTGCTCCAGTCGAGCACCTCATCGAAGGGCCGGTGCCAGTGCAGCAGCTCCCGTGCCTGCTCCGCCCAGAACGCATCCGGGTCGACCGCCGCCCGCTCGTACAGGTCGGCGGTGGCGATCGCGTTCGCGGCGAACTCGGGGTCCGGAGCGAAGCGGCGGGTCTCGTGCAGAAGGCTGTCGATCGAGTTCGTGGACATCATCATCCCTGTGTCGATTTCGCGACCGTGCCGGGGTGTCGCGAACGTGGTCGGCGGTGTGCTCCGATCCTAGTGAACCGGGCGCTGACGGCCGGTTTTATTACCGTCTGGAAATGATCTGCGTTGCCACTTGCGCCTCAGGAAACCTGCAGTATGCTCAGTGGGTCGAGCGTCAAGCGCTCGGCTGGCGGTACCCAAGATTCCCCCCAATCCGGTCCCGCCGTGGCGGCGCCTGTTCCCCCCAATAGGCGCCGCCCCTCTCTTTTTAACCGCCGTCTTCGCGGCCGGCCGGTCCTCCCGCATCCGTTCGTGTTCGCGGGTGTCCACACCTCTCCCATCCGGCGCTGCCGGCTCGGGCGCCGCCGCCTAGCGTCACCGTGTGACCGCGCCGTTCGTCGCTCGCCGACCGTCCACCGCGTCGACTCCGGCGCATCCCATTCGCCTCGACGCGGATGGGGGCTACCCGCGACGATTCGGCCGGCTCGCACCGCTCGTGGCCGACCCGGAGGTGACGGATCTCTTCGTCAACGGCGGTGGGCCGGTGTGGGCGGACCGCGGCTCCGGACTGCGCCCCGTTCCCGAGCTCGTGGTGAGCGACGAGGAGGGACGCGAGCTCGCGGTGCGCTTGATGTCCGACGGAGGGCGCCACATCGATGAGGCGACCCCGTGCGTCGACGTCCGCCTGCACGACGGCATCCGCGTGCACGCCGTACTGCCGCCCGTGTCGACGCGCGGCACGCTCATCTCGATCCGCCTGCCGCGACTCGAGAGGTGGACGCTCGACGACCTCGATGCGGGCGGCTTCTTTCCGGACGAGACCCGCGTCGTCCTCGACGGCCTCGTCGAGCGGCGGGCGAACCTGCTCGTGTCCGGGGCGGGCGGGAGCGGCAAGACGACGCTGCTCTCCGCGATCCTCTCCGCCGCGGCACCCACGGAGCGGATCGTCGTCATCGAAGACGTCGCAGAACTGCGGATCGCCCACCCGCACGTCGTCGGGCTCGAGGCGCGCCAAGCCAACATCGAGGGTGCCGGTGAGGTGGGCCTCGCGCGGCTCGTGCGTGAGGCTCTGCGGATGCGCCCGGACCGGCTCGTGCTGGGGGAGTGCCGCGGCGTCGAGGTGCGCGACCTGCTGAGCGCCCTCAACACCGGTCACGACGGCGGCGCCGGCACACTGCACGCCAATTCACTCGCCGACGTGCCCGCGCGCCTCGAGGCGCTCGGCGCCCTCGCCGGACTGGGAACGGAGGCCGTCGCCCGGCAGGCGGCGAGCGCGATCGACGCCGTGCTGCACGTCGAACGCACGGGCGACGGTCGGCGACTCGCCGGCATCGGGCGTCTCGAGGTCGGCGACACCGGGCGACTGGCGGTGCGCTCGTGGCCGTGAGAAGGGCACCGCTCGACGAGGTGGCGAGCCTCGTGCACCGCGTCGCCGTACTGCTCTCGGCCGGCGTGCCGCCCGCGTCGGTGTGGGCGCACCTCGAGGAACCCTCGGCCGCGCTGGTGACCGCCGGCCTGGCCCGCGGACGACCGGTGCCCGACGCACTTCAGCAGCTCGCCGCCGACACCGGCGGCGACGAGCGCGTCGCGTGGGAGGCGGTCGCGGCGGCGTGGGCGGTGTCCGCGGAGGCGGGTGCCTCGCTCGCGCCCACCCTGCGCCGGCTCGCGGGAACCCTGCGCGACGTGGCGCAGTTGCGACGCGAAGCGCAGGTCGCCCTCGCCGGCCCGGTCGCGACGGCGCGCCTCGTGATGGTGCTGCCGATGGTGAGCCTCGTGTTCGGGGCCGCCCTCGGGTTCGACACCCTCGGCGTCCTCGTCGGAACGCCGGTCGGCTGGGCGTGCGTCGGCGTCGGCGCGGCGCTCATGCTCACCGCCCGCGCGTGGAACCGCGCGCTCGTGCGCCGTGCGACCCCGCCCCGCGACGTGCCCGGGCTGGACTGCGATCTCATGGCCATCGCCATCTCGGGCGGCGGTTCGCTCGACGGCGCGCGACGACTCGTGGCGAAGCACTCGCGACCGCCGGGCCCCGACGCGGACTCCGCGATCGAGGAGGTCGTCTCGCTCTCCCGACGGGCGGGCGTTCCCGCCGTCGAACTGCTGCGCGCCGCCGCCGTTGAGGAACGACGACGCAGCGGCGCGGATCAGCAGCGCGCGGTCGCCCGACTGGGGGTGACCCTCATGATCCCGCTCGGCGTGTGCGTACTGCCGGCCTTCCTCGTACTCGGCGTACTGCCGCTCATGGTCAGTGTCATCTCCTCCACAGTCAGCACCTTCTGAACAGGCGGGACGACCTCGGTCCCGGAGCGGCGGCAACGGGTCACGATGGGAGTGCTCGTGCCGACGATCGATCCGAAAGGCACCCGTGTTCCCCTCCTTCCCCGCTCGTTCCTTCTTCTCCTTCGGCTCCTCTTCCTTCTCGCCCTCCGGTGGTGCACTCCGGTTCCCGGTCAGGCCGGGCGGAGTCGTCCGGTCGCGGCCGTCGAGTGCGGCCGTGCTGCGCTCGCGTGCGCGGTTCGCCGACGACACCGGTGCCGCCACGGCGGAGTACGCGATCGCGACGATGGCCGCGGTCGGCTTCGCCGGTCTGCTCGTGGTGATCATGCGCAGCGACGAGGTGCGCGGCATCCTCACCGACCTCGTGCGCAGCGCGCTCACCTTCACGGGATGAACCGGCGCGGCGGCGACCCACGGCGATTGCGGCGGCGCTCGCCGGCGTCCATGCGGTGGACGGCGCAGCGCGGCAGCATCACGGCGGAGTTCGCCGCCGCGGTGCCCGCGGTGGGGCTCGTGCTCGCGCTCGGTCTCGCCGGCATGCAACTGGGCGGGTTGCAGGTGCGTGCTCAGGATGCGGCGGCCGACACCGCGCGCTCCTGGGCGCGTGGCGACGCGACCCCGGCCGTGATCGGCCGGCTCGGTGCGGCCGAGGTGGAACGCGTCGACTCCGGGGATCTCGTGTGCGCACGCGTCACGGCCCGGCTCGGCGGTGGACTCCTCGCCGCCGTCGGTGTCTCCGGCACGAGCTGCGCGCTCGGCGGTGGGCGATGAGGACGGCCGCGGTTCGGGGCGAGGGCGGCGGCGCGGGATCCGCTCTCGTGCTCGCCGTCGCGGCAGCGGTCGTCGCGGTGCTCGGCGTGCTGCTCCCGATCCATTCGGCCCTCGCAGCGAAGCAGCGCGCGGTGAGCGCGGCGGATGCGGCGGCGCTCGCGGCAGCCGACACCGTGTCCGGGGCACTGCCCGGGGTGCCGTGCGATGCCGCCGCGACGCTCGCGGAAGCGAACGGCACGCGCCTCGGGTCATGCCGCGTCGACGAGGCCGTCGCCACCGTCGAGGTCGTCACGGTGCTCCTCGGCATCGAGGTTCGCGCTGTCGCGACCGCCGGTCCGCCCGCCGCGAACACGGCCCCATCGGCACGCCGCACGGAGCGGTGAGCCGATGCCGTGTGTGTATGGTGTGCTCGGAACGGGCGGTCAGCCCGGTTCCTCTCATTCATGCCCGCATCCGTTCGGAGTTCACGTGTCAGGCCCCAAGAAGCTCGTCATCGTCGAGTCGCCCGCCAAGGCGAAGACGATCGCCCAATACCTGGGCAGCGATTACGAGGTGCAGGCCTCGGTGGGGCACATCCGCGACCTCATCGAGCCGAAGAATCTGCCGCCGGAGCTCAAGAAGGGCTCGCTCGGCAAGTTCTCCGTCGACGTCGAGAACGGGTTCGAGCCGTACTACGTGGTCTCCGACGAGAAGAAGCGCACGGTCACCGACCTCAAGAAGGCGCTCAAGAACGCCGACGAGCTCTTCCTCGCCACTGATGAGGACCGCGAGGGCGAGGCCATCGCGTGGCACCTCCTCGAGGTGCTCAAGCCGAAGGTGCCGGTCAAGCGCATGGTGTTCCACGAGATCACCAAGGAGGCGATCCAGCGTGCCCGCGACAACACGCGGGAGATCGACACGGCCCTCGTCGACGCGCAGGAGACCCGGCGCATCCTCGACCGTCTCTACGGTTACGAGGTCTCGCCCGTGCTGTGGCGCAAGGTCGGCCCCGGCCTCTCCGCCGGCCGCGTGCAGTCCGCCGCGACCCGGCTCGTCGTCGACCGCGAACGCGAGCGGCTCGCCTTCGTCGCCGCGAGCTACTGGGACCTCACCGCGCTGCTCGGCCCGGAGGACTCGGGAGTGCCGTTCGAGGCGCGACTCGCCCGCCTCGACGGGGCACGCGTCGCGACCGGTCGCGACTACGACGACCACGGTCGGCTCACGTCCGAGGCCGTGCCGCTCGACGAGCAGACGGCCCAGAGCCTCGCGGATGCCCTTCGCGCCCCCGGCGTGCCGGTCACCGTCAGCAACCTCGAGTCGAAGCCGTACTCGCGCCGCCCCGCCGCCCCGTTCACGACGTCGACCCTGCAGCAGGAGGCGGCCCGCAAGCTGCGCTTCTCGGCCCGGCAGACGATGAGCACCGCGCAGTCGCTCTACGAGAACGGCTACATCACCTATATGCGCACCGACTCGCCGTCGCTGTCTCAGCAGGCGATCGATGCGGCGCGCAAGCAGGCGAAGAGCCTCTACGGTGCCGAGACGGTGCCCGACAAGCCCCGCCTCTACACCGGCAAGAGCAAGAACGCGCAGGAGGCGCACGAGGCCATCCGTCCCGCCGGCGACACCTTCCGCACCCCCGGCGAACTGCAGGGCGTGCTGCGCGGCAACGAGTGGAAGCTCTACGACCTGATCTGGAAGCGCACCGTCGCGTCCCAGATGGCCGACGCGAAGGGTTCCACCGCCTCGGTGACCATCACCGCGGGCCCGACCGCCGACGGGCGCACCGCCGAGTTCACCGCCTCGGGCACCGTCATCACCTTCCGCGGATTCCTCTCCGCCTATGAAGAGGGACGCGACGAGGAGCGCAACGCCGAGAACGCGGAGGCGAAGCTGCCGCCGCTCGAGAAGGGCCAGACGCTCACGCTCGTGCAGCTCGAGGCGAAGGGGCACGAGACGAGCCCGCCGCCGCGCTACACCGAGGCGAGCCTCGTGAAGGCGCTCGAGGAGCTCGGCATCGGCCGCCCGTCGACCTACGCGAGCATCATCTCCACGATCATCGACCGCGGCTACGTCACCCCGCGCGGCACGGCGCTCGTGCCGAGCTGGATCGCCTTCAGCGTCGTGCGGCTGCTCGAGGACTACTTCCACGACCTCGTCGAGTACGACTTCACGGCGGAGATGGAGAACGACCTCGACCGGATCGCCGGCGGCGACACGGATCGGGTCGACTGGCTCAACGCGTTCTACTTCG
Source organism: Diaminobutyricimonas aerilata (assembly GCF_002797715.1). Taxonomy (NCBI): domain Bacteria; kingdom Bacillati; phylum Actinomycetota; class Actinomycetes; order Micrococcales; family Microbacteriaceae; genus Diaminobutyricimonas; species Diaminobutyricimonas aerilata. The sequence goes on from NZ_PGFF01000001.1 coordinate 680,394, forward strand.
GCAGCGACCGCCACCGTGGGCTGCGTGGCGTGATCGACAACCTCGGTGAGATCGACGCGCGGGAGATCAATTCCGTGCACCTCGCCGACGGCATCACCCTGCGCATCGGCAAGTACGGGCCCTACCTCGAGGCGCCGAACCCGTCCGACCCCGAGACGCCGCGCCGGGTCAACATCCCGAGCGAGCTCGCGCCCGACGAGCTCACGACCGAGAAGGCCCGCGAACTCATCGAGGCGCCCGTGGTCGGCGACCGCGTGCTCGGCACCGATCCGGCCACCGGCAAGCAGATCGTCGCCAAAGACGGGCGCTTCGGACCGTACGTGACCGAGGTCGAACCCGAAGCCGAGGTCGACGAGAAGGCCAAGCCCGCGAAGAAGACCGCCGAGAAGCCGCGCACCGCGTCGCTGTTCAAGTCGATGGACCCGGCGACGATCGACCTCGAGACGGCGCTCAAGCTGCTCGACCTGCCGCGCGTTGTGGGCGCCGACCCCGAGAGCGGCGCCGAGATCACGGCGCAGAACGGCCGCTACGGCCCGTATCTGAAGAAGGGCACCGACACCCGGTCACTCACGAGCGAGGACCAGATCTTCGAGATCGACCTGCCCGGTGCCATCGAGCTGTTCGCCCAGCCCAAGTACGGCGGACGCACGGCATCGAGCGCGCTGAAGGAGTTCGACGCCGACCCGGTGAGCGGGAAGCCGATCAAGATCAAGGACGGCCGGTTCGGCCCCTATGTGACCGACGGCACGACCAACGCGACGATCCCGCGGGGCGAAGAGGTCGACGACGTCGACTTCGAGCGCGCCGTGCAGCTGCTCGCCGACAAGCGCGCGAAGGGCCCCGCGAAGAAGCCCGTGAAGCGCGCGGCGGCCAAGCGTCCCGCGGCGAAGAAGAAGTAGTGCGCGGCCTCTTCATCACCCTCGAGGGCGGCGACGGATCGGGCAAGTCGACCCAGTCGGCGCTGCTCACCCGATGGTTGCATGAACAGGGCCGCGAGGTCGTGCACTCCCGCGAACCCGGCGGCACCGACCTCGGGCTCGAGCTGCGCGAGATCGTGCTGCACCGGCGCGGCCACATCGCCCCGCGCGCCGAGGCGCTCCTCTACGCGGCCGACCGCGCCCACAACATCGCCACGACGGTGCGTCCGGCGATCGAAGCCGGGGCCATCGTGATCCAGGACCGCTACCTCGACTCCTCCGTCGCCTACCAGGGCGCCGGTCGCGTGCTCGATGCGACCGAGGTGCGCTCCCTCTCGCTGTGGGCGACCGAGGGCCTGCTGCCGGATCTCACCGTGCTGCTCGACCTCGACCCGACCGTGGGCCGCAGTCGGCTCGACGAGGCCCGCACCCGGTACGACCGGCTCGAATCCGAGCAGCAGGAGTTCCACGAGCGGGTGCGCGCCGGCTACCTCGAGCTGGCGGCGGCGGAGCCCGACCGGTTCCTCGTGCTGCCCGCGACCGATTCGATCGACGACATCGCGGCACGCATCCGCGACCGCGTCTCCGCACTGCTCTGACCTTGCTGAACAGACGCCGGCCCTGCTGAACAGACACCGGCGCTGCTGAACAGACACCGGCGCCGCTGAACAGACGCTGGGCCGGTCGGCCCCGGCACGTAGGGTGGACGCGTGGCGTTGTGGGATGACCTGACCGGCCAGGCGGAGGCGATCGAGGTGTTCCGCGCGGCCGCGGCCGTGGCCCCCGGATCCGGCTCGGCGATGGCGCACTCCTGGCTCATCACCGGCCCGCCGGGGTCGGGACGGTCGAACCTCGCCTACGCCTTCGCGACGGCCCTGCTCGGACACGGCGACGACGACACGGCGACAGCGACCCAGGTCACGGCGCGCAGTCATCCGGATCTCGCGGTGCTCAGCACCGAACGCGTCGTGATCACGATCGAGGAGGTGCGTCGACTCGTCGCGAGCTCGCAGTACTCGCCCTCGGTCGGCCGCTACCGCGTCATGGTGATCGAAGACGCCGACCGGATGAGCGAACGTACCTCGAACGTGCTGCTGAAGGCACTCGAGGAACCGCCGCCGCGCACCGTGTGGATCCTGTGCGCGCCGAGCGAGGCCGACCTCATCCCCACGATCCGCTCCCGCGTGCGCAGCGTGCGACTGCGCGTTCCGAGCGTCGCCGAGGTCGCCGCCCTCATCCGGCGCCGCGACGGCGTGGACGAGGCGACCGCCGAACGCGCCGCCCGCGAGGCGCAGTCGCACATCGGCATGGCGCACCGGCTCGCGACCAACGCCGACGCGCGGCAGCGGCGGGAGCGTACGCTGCAGCTCGCTCTGGGCATCCGGTCCGTCTCCGACGCGGTCAATGCCGCGTCGACGCTGCTCGAGGTCGCGACGGAGGACGCCCGCGCGATCACCGAGGAGCGGGACGCCGAGGAGCGCGCGAGCGCCCTGCACTCACTCGGCGTCGAGCCCGGCGGCACCGTGCCCGCCGCGCTGCGCAGCCAGCTCAAGAACCTCGAAGAGGACCAGAAGCGGCGCGCGACCCGCAGCCTGCGCGACGGGCTCGACCGCATCGCCGTCGACCTGCTGTCGTTGTACCGCGACGTGCTGCTGCTGCAGCTCGGCGTCGAATCCGAACTCGTCAACGCGAGCATCCGGCACGACCTCGAAGCGGCCGCCGCCGCCGCGACGCCCGCGGAGACGCTCGCGACCATGGACGCCATCCAGGAGGCGCGCGAGCGCATCGAGGTCAACGTCGCCCCCGCCCTGGCCCTCGAGGCGATGCTCATCAGCGCCGTGCGGCGCGGGGCGCGTCGATGAGGGCGCGGCTCGCCCTCGTCCTCGCCGTGCTCGTGCTCGCGGTCGGCGGATGCGCGGCGCTCGACCCCAACCCGCGGTCGGTGTCGACTCCCGCGCCCGCCGACGTGCCGGCCGAGCTCGAGCCGTTCTACACGCAAGTGCTCGAGTGGGAGCCCTGCGGCAGCGGATTCCAGTGCTCCAACGCCGAGGTGCCGCTCGATTGGGCGGACCCGGCCGGCGACCGCATCGACCTCGCGCTGTTGCGCCGTCCGGCGCAGAACGGCGACCCGCAGGGGTCGCTGCTCGTCAATCCGGGCGGCCCCGGCGCCTCGGGAGTCGACTTCGTGCGGGACAGCGCCGACTACGCCACCGGTCGCCCGTTGCAGGAGGCGTTCGACATCGTCGGGTTCGACCCGCGCGGGGTCGGCCGATCGACGCCCGTCGAGTGCGCCGACGAGCCGGAGGATCTCGACGAGTACCTCTTCGCCGTCCCGGATGCGGAGCCGGGCACGCCCGATTGGTACGCGGAGTCCGACGAGCTCTCCGCGGACTTCGGCGCCGATTGCGCCCGGTACACCGGTGACCTGCTCGCCCACGTCGACACCACGAGCGCCGCGCGGGATCTGGATGTGCTGCGTGCGGTGCTCGGCGACGAGAAACTCAACTACCTCGGCTACTCCTACGGCACCTCGCTCGGTGCCCGCTACCTCGAGCTGTTCCCGGAGCGCGCCGGGCGCCTCGTGCTCGACGGTGCGCTCGACCCGGCCGCGTCGCTCGTCGAGGTGACCGCGAGTCAGGCGGAGGGGTTCGAGGGGGCGCTGCGCGCCTGGCTCGAGACGTGCGTCGACGATCCGGAGTGCGTGTTCCACGGCGACTCCGTCGACGAAGCGGCCGAACGCATCCGGAGCCTTCTCGATCGGCTCGCGGCAAGCCCCTTACGGGCCGACGACGGACGCGAACTCGGCAACGTCACGATGTTCACCGCGATCATCCTGCCGCTCTACAACCGGGCGAACTGGCCCGCGCTGTCCGAGCTGTTCACCTCCGTGCTCGACGGTGACACCGGCACCGCGTTGGCCCTCGCCGACGAGTACTACGGGCGCGGAGAGGACGGCGTGTACCTCGACAACGCCGCCGAGGCGCAGCTCGCCGTGAACTGCCTCGACTTCCCGTCGACGATCGATCCGGTGCAGCGCGAGGCGGAGGCGCAGGCGATCCTCGCCCGCGCGCCCGTCTTCGGACGGGAGATGGCGTACGGCATGCTGTCGTGCGCCCGGTGGCCCGTCCCGCCGACGGGGGAACGCGCACCGTTGGACGCCCCGACGGCACCCGGGGTCATCGTCGTCGGCACCACGGGCGATCCGGCGACGCCGTACGCGTGGGCGCAGGCCCTCGCCGACCAGCTGCCCGAGGGCATCCTCGTCACCTTCGAGGGCGAAGGACACACCGCCTACAACAAGTCGAACGAGTGCGTCGACTCCGCCGTCGAGACGTTCCTCGTCGAGGGTGAGCTGCCGCGCGCGGACGTGACCTGCTGACGCCCTAGGCTCGCGACATGCCCTCCCTCCGACGTGGCCGACTGGCCCTCGCCGCGATGCTGCTGCTGGCGCTCTCCGGCTGTTCGCTCGTCGACACCCTCACCGGGGTGGACCGCTCGACGCCGACCGGTGAGCGGGTGGAGGCGCAGTACGAACGCTACTTCGAGCAGGTACTCGAATGGCGACCGTGCGGCGAGGGCGCCCAGTGCGCCACGGCGATCGCGCCGTTGGACTGGGATTCCCCGTCGGCGGACACCGACATCGAACTGGCCCTGAGCCGCCACAAGGCGACCGGCGGCTCCCCGCAGGGATCACTCTTCTTCAACCCGGGCGGCCCCGGCGCGAGCGGCGCCGACTACGTGCGCGACGCCCCCGCCCAGGTGGTGAGCGCCGACGTGCGCGCCGACTTCGACCTCATCGGCTGGGATCCCCGGGGCGTCGGCTCGTCGTCGTCGGTCACCTGCTACACCGACCCGCAGGACTTCGACGAGTTCCTCTTCGGTATCCCGGATGCGGAACGCGGCACCCCGGAGTTCGAGGCGGAGACCGAGGCGGCGGCGATCGACTTCGCGCAGGCGTGCGCCGAGAACAGCGGCCCCGTGCTCCAATTCGTCGACACCGTCAGCACGGTGCGCGACCTCGATCTGCTGCGGGCCCTCGTCGGCGACGAGCGGCTGAACTATCTCGGCTACTCGTACGGCACGGAGATCGGCGCCCGCTACGCCGACCGCTTCCCCGACAAGGTCGGGCGCCTGGTGCTCGACGGGGTGTCCGACCCATCCCAATCGCTCTTCGACGTGGTGCTCTCGCAGACGAAGGGTTTCGACCGGGCCCTGCGCGCCTATCTCGGGTCGTGCACGAGCGCGGACTGCCCGTTCACCGGTCGACCCGATGCCGACATCGCGTCGATCGCGGAGCTGTACGCGCGGCTCGACGCCCAGCCGCTGCCGAATGCGGACGGGCGGTTGCTCGACGCGGCGGTGCTCGACACCGCGATCGCGTCGGCCCTCTACGACGAGCAGTACTGGCCGATCCTCTCGACCGCCTTCAGCGAGGTGCTCGAGGGCGAGGCGTCGACCGCGTTCATGCTCGCCGACGCGTACTACGGTCGCGAGAACGGGCGCTACCTCGACCGCTTCTACGAGTCGTTCATCGCCATCAGCTGCCTGGACTACCCGGTCGAGCGGGATCCGGCGGTGCTCGCCGAACAGAACGCGCAGCTGCGTGCGATCACCCCGCTCGTGGTCGGGCTGTCGGACCGCCCGGATCCGCTCTGCGGCAACTGGCGCTTCCCGCCGCGTCCGGATGTGCGGCCGATGAGCGCGCCGGACGCGGCACCGATCCTCGTGGTGGGCACCGCCGGTGACCCGGCCACGCCGTACGAGTCCGCGGTGTCGGTGGCGGAACAGCTCGAAAGCGCCGTGCTCGTGAGCTACAACGGCACCGACCACATCGCGTACGACGAGGGCGACCCGTGTGTGAACTCCGTCGTGGACGCGTACCTGCTCGGCGGCGCGGTGCCCGACGGCGACCCGCGCTGCGGCTTCTGACCGGCCGACTGCAAAGTTGCATGGTGTGAAACAATTGATCCGTGAGTGAAGTGGGACTCCGCGAGCGCAAGCGCCTCGCCACGCGCCGAGCCATCCAGCACGCGGCCATCACCCTGACGGGCGAGCACGGCTTCGACGCCGTCACCGTCGACGACATCGCGCGCCGGGCCGACATCTCGCCCCGCACCTTCTTCAACTACTTCTCCTCCAAGGAGGACGCCTTCGTCGGCGAGACACCTTCGCTCCACGACCCCGACGCGGTCGAGGAGTTCGTCGCGGCACGCGGCGACATCGTCGACGACCTCGTGGCCCTCTTGCGCCGCTCCCTCGACGCGAGCGCCGAGGACCACGAGATCATGCACCTGCGCCGACCGGTCATGCGACGCCATCCGCAACTCTTCGCGCGCCGGATGGCCTCGATGTGGAAGTTCGAGGACGAGCTCGTGAGCGTGCTCGACCGCCGGCTCGCGGGCGAGCGACCGGACCTCGACGCGGGGGAGCGGGCGCGTCGGTCACGGCTCGTGATGCTCGTCGTGCTCGCGGCGGTGCGCCACGCGTGGGGCCTGTGGGCGGATGGCGACGGGCAGCCGTCGCTGCAGGAGCGGTTGACCGAATCCATCGTGGAGATCCGGGAACTGCTCGCCGAGGGCGCGACCCGCTCCTGATCGCGCGCCGGACGCATGCGAACGCATCGTCCGATGCGTGAATCGCTCACGGACCCTAATGTGGACACTGTGAGCACCGAAGTCCCCGTCGTCCCCGCGCGCTGGCGTCGCAACGTCTCGCTGTTCCTCGTCGGGCAGACCGTGTCGCTCTTCGGCTCGATGATCGTGCAGTACGCGGTGATGTGGTACGTCACCCTCGAGACCCGGTCGGGCCTCGCCGTGGCCCTCTACGCGCTCGCCGCGTTCGCGCCGCAGGGCATCGTGTCGATCTTCGGCGGCGTGCTCGCCGACCGCATGAACCGGCGCGTGCTCATCATGGTGGCAGACGGCGTGATCGCCGGGGTGACCCTCGTGCTCGCCCTGCTCATGATGAACGGCGTCACCGACCTCTGGATCATCCTGCTCGCCGTCGGCGTGCGCTCGGTCGGCGCCGGCGTGCAGACTCCCGCGGTGCAGGCGATCATCCCGCAGATCGCTCCGCCCGATCAGCTCATGCGCGTGAACGGCATCTTCCAGACCGTGCAGTCCGCGATGGCGTTGCTCGCGCCCGCCGCCGCGGCCGCCGTCTTCGCGGTGTGGGGTCTCGTGCCGGTGTTCTTCATCGACGTCGTCACCGCCGTGATCGGCATCGGCTTCCTCGCGCTCGTGACCGTGCCGACCCTCGCGGCGATCGAGGGCAAGACCAGTGGGTACTTCGCCGACCTCGTCGAGGGGTGGCGGTACATCGGACGGCACGCCATCGTGCGCTGGCTGCTCGTCGTCTTCGCGATCATCTTCCTGCTGACCGTGGCCCCGTCGTTCATCACGCCGCTCATGATCGTGCGCAACTTCGGCACCGAGGAGTGGATGCTCGCCGCCCTCGAGATCGCGTTCAGCGTCGGCATGCTGCTCGGCGGCGTGCTCGTCGCGACGGTGCTCGCGAAGGCGGGCCGGATGATGCTCATCGTCGTCTCGACCTTCGCCTTCGCGATCCTCACGGTCGCGCTCGGGTTGAGCACGGATCTGTGGGTGTTCTACGGGTTCATGTTCGCCTTCGGTCTCGCCGTGCCGCTGTTCTCCACCCCGTTCATGACGCTTCTGCAGGAGACGGTCGACCCCGACAAGCACGGACGCGTGTTCAGCTACGTCGGCATCGTCATGGCGCTGGCGACTCCGATCGGCACCGTGATCTTCGGACCGCTCGCCGACCTCTGGAGCGTCGAGGCGGTGCTGATCGGAGCGGGTGTGCTCACGGTCCTCGTGTTCATCGTGGCGCTCCTGCTCCCGTCCGGCCGCGCCGCGGTCGCCGCCGCACGGGAGGCGGGTGCACGCTCCGCGGAGGGCGAAGTCGAGCCCGGTTCCGACGCCATGGCGGCCTCGGATGCGGAGGCGCCGACCGGTCGCGCGGATGACGCCGCAGCACCTCCGCGGATCGGCTAAGCTGTTCGACTGTGTCCGCCGGAGAGATCCGGAGCACGCCGCCTTAGCTCAGTCGGCAGAGCGATTCACTCGTAATGAATAGGTCGTGGGTTCGATTCCCACAGGCGGCCCCACATCACCTCAGCATCCACGCTTCGCGCGCGCGGGCGGCTCCGCGGTCAACTGCCGACGAGCGGCGGATGCCCGTCGCCGGAGATCTCCGGCATGCGCAGGGCGGCCCGATGCGCGAGTGCGACGAGCTCCCCGTGGGCGTCGTGGTGCTCGGGCAGCAGGCGGTTCGCGCCGGCGATGAACTCCCGCATCCGCTCGAGTTCGTCACGGGCCGCGCCGCTGAGAGCGGCGTCGTCCCACCGCGGGCCGGTGTCGGCGTCGCCGTCGCGTGAGGCGAGGGAGTCGACGATGGCCACGGCGAGCAACGCGAGCGGACGCTCGACGCCGATCCCGGTCGGGCGGCCGAGGATGCGACCGTCGGAGGTCTCGGCGAGCACCGTCCAGCGGTCACGCTCGGTGTGCGCGAACCGCCGGCCGTGATGATCGGTCTCGACCGCGAGCACCTCGAAATCGACGCCGTCGAAGCGCGCGATCCGCACGCGCAGTCCCGTGCCCGCGAGGAGCTCCGCGATGCCGCGCCCGGCCATGTCGATGTGCGTGATCACGGCACAACGGTAGCGCCCAACCCGGTGCACCGCGCGAGCGATCGCTGAACGTCATCCGAACGAAACCTCCGGGAGAACACGCGGAAGAGGCTGCAGCCCGGCGAACGGACCTTTCAGCAGTCGCAGCCGACCTCGTGCACCGGGGCGGCGAGTTCGTCGGCATCGCGCGACACGGTGCCGTGGTCGTCCTGCAGCGGCAGCCCTTCGCGCGCCCAGTATTCGAGCCCCCCGATCATCTCGCGCACCCGGTACCCGAGGCGCGCGAACTCGAGGGCCGCCCGGGTCGAGCCGTTGCATCCCGGCCCCCAGCAGTAGGTGACGACGGGCATGTCGAGCGGGATCCCGCCCGGCGCGCGCTGCGCGATGGTCGCCGTCGGCATGTGCACCGCTCCGGGGATGCGGGCCTGGTGCCACGCGGCGTCCCCGCGCGAGTCGATGAGCACGAACCGCTCTCCGGCGTCGAGGGCGGCATGCACGTCGGACGGGTCGGTCTCGAAACGCAACTTGGCGGCGAAGTGGGCGACCGCGTCGTCCGTCGCGGCCGGCTGGGCGGGAGAGGTGAGGATCGGGGATGTGGTCGTCATGCCGCACGACGATACGCAGCCGCCAGCCCCGTTTGAAGGGACGGATCACGGAGTCGACGTGCGGGCGCCGCAATTTTTCTGGCACGATGCCGCCATGCCCGGGAAAACCGCAGAACCGTTCGATCGTACCGACGTGGCGATCCTCGAATCGCTCCAACGGAACGGCCGTCAGTCGATCACCGACCTCGCGCGCGACGTGCGCATGTCGAACAGCGCCGTGACCGAACGGATGCGGCGACTCGAGGCGGACGGCGTCATCGAGCGGTACGCCGCCGTCGTCGACCCGGTGAGACTCGGCTACCCGATCCTCGCGTTCGTGCGGCTCCGGTACCCCTCCAGCGACTACACGGCGCTCCACGAACTGCTCCGTCGTACCGCCGAGGTCGTCGAAGCGCACCACGTGACCGGCGACGACTGCTTCATCATGAAGGTCGTCGCCACCTCGATGTCCCACCTCGAACGGGTCAGCGGCCGGATCGGAACCCTCGGCAGCGTGACCACGAGCGTCGTCTACTCGAGTGCACTCGCGGGTCGACAGCTTCTGCCGCCGTCGCCCGAGTGAGGGCGATCGGGGTACACGACCGGCACGGATCCGCCCCCAGTTCACGGGCAGAACGTCGGGTCGTGTCCTCCTCCCGGCTTGTCGCCACGCCCGGCGCGCCCTAACGTGAGGCCCACGACACCGGGGGACACGGCGTCGGGACCACGGGGGCACAGATGCGACGGCGTTCGGCGATGCTGAGCACGGTCTTCACAACCGTGCTCGCGATCTCGCTCGCGGCAAGCGGCCACGAGCCCGCGGTCAGCACCGTCGCCGCGCAACCGGTCGAGCAGGCCGCCGCTCCCGCCGAGCGATCCGTCGTCACGGCCGCCTCGATCAACCGGGCGGGGGAGGCCCGGCTCGAGGCGCAGCGCGACGCGCTCCGCGAGTCCCTCGGCAACGTGCGCGAACACCTCGCCCAGGCACCCGCTGACGAACCGGCCCCGACGACGACCGCTGGCGACGCGGTCGCCGCAGAGCGGCCATCGGGAACCAACGCGGCCGCCACGGTCTCCGCGACCGGGGCGAGTGCGCCCACAGCCGCGCCGCAGCCCGCCGCTCCGAGCTGTCCGGCGCCCCTCCCAGGCGGCACCGGGAGTGCGCCGGCACGCGTGTCGGCTGGCGGCGTCGCCGGCACCACATCGGCCGACCTCGCGGCATTCGCCTCGGCCTACAACGGCATCCGGGTGGCGAACTGCCTGCCGCCGGTTCCGACCGGCAACTTCCGGTACGACGCCTGCATGGAGGACCGGCTGTTCTGGATGGCCGAAGACCCGAGCACCGATCCGATGAGCGCGTGGGGGCACCTCGGGTCGGTCCGCAGCGACGGCGTTCCGAGCGTGGGTTGCGACGGCAACCTCGCGGGGGGCACCGGCAACACCGGTTCGACCGTCGCGCAGAAGTGGTGGGACTCGATGAGCCACCGTGCCTCCCTGTACCGTCCGGGCGAGACCGGCGGCACGGCGGGCGTGTGCGTGTACTTCGCGATGTCGCACGGCGGAGTGCCGAACGAGCCCGTCAGCTTCACGCGGGCCGCCGCCCGCTGGGGAGCTTGCTGAACATCCCCTCCTGTTAGCCTGACCGGATGACGGACGGACTTCGCTGGGGCATCCTCGGCACGGGCAGCATCGCCCACACGGTGACCCGGGACTTCCAGGCGAACGACATCGAGGTCGTCGCGGTGGGCTCCCGCTCGCAGCAGTCGGCGGACGAGTTCGCCGCGACCTTCGGGCTCCGGCACGCGCACGGGTCGTACGAGGACCTCGCTCAGAACGACGAGGTCGACGTCATCTACGTCGCGACGCCCCACCCGTTCCACGCCGAGGGCGCCGAACTCGCCCTCAACGGCGGCAAGCACGTGCTCGTCGAGAAGCCCTTCACCCTCAACGCCGCCGAAGCGCGCCGGGTCGTCGACCTCGCCGCCGAGCGCGGACTCGTCGTGCTCGAGGCCATGTGGACCCGTTGGCTGCCGAACATGGTGCGCGTGCGCGAGATCGTCGCCTCCGGAGTCATCGGCGACGTACGCAGCGTCATCGCCGACCACACCCAGGCCACGTCGCCGGACCCGGAGGGACGGATGCTGAACCCGCACCTCGGCGGGGGAGCACTGCTCGACCTCGGCATCTACCCCATCTCGTTCGCGTGGGACATGCTCGGCGCACCCGAGAAGGTGAGTGCCCTGGCGAGCTTCACCGACACGGGTGTCGACCGGCAGGTCTCCATCGCGCTCGAGTTCGAAGGCGGTCGGCACGCGTCGGTGCTGGCCGCGCTCGACACCCCCGGGGCGAACCGCGCGACCGTCATCGGCACCGAGGGGCGCATCGAACTCGACCGCGTCTGGTACACCGCCAGCCCCATCACCGTGTTCGACCGCTCCAACCGGTTCGTCGAGCGCTTCGTGCCCGAGGTCGTCGGCGACGGCAAGCACCTGCAGGCGCGGGAGCTCGAACGGCTCGCCGCCGCGGGCTCGCTCTCCGGCGACATCCTCTCCGCCGAGGAGAGCGTCGGCATCATGGGCACCCTCGACGAGGTGCGCCGGCAGATCGGTCTGACCTACCCCGGTGAGGGGCCAGGTACCATCGTCGGATGACTGACGGCTCCGGTGACGGCGCGCCCTCGCGGCGTAGCACCCGCGAGGCGACGACCCGGACGGAGCGCTCCGGGCTCGGCGCACTGATCGCGAAGCACCCGACCGCCTGGCTGAGCGGCGCGCTCGCCGTGGCGTTCCTGCTGCTCGGGACCGGCGCCGTATACGCCGGCGCGACCTCCGGGTCGGCGCAGCCTCCGACCGCCGCGGCCACGAGCGGGAAGGGCGGCGACGACGCGGAGGCGTCTGCCGAACCCACACCGACCGTCGAACCGCCGCGCCCGGTTCCGGATCCGGTCCCGGCCGCGAGTCGTCTGCGTACCTGCAGCATCGCGGCGCTCGCGAGCGATCCGCGGCTCGCCCAGTTCCAGGGCTACGTGCTCAACTCGGCCACCGGTGAGGTGCTCTTCGACCGCGGCGGAGGCACCCCCGCCCGCACCGGATCGGTGCTCAAGATCCTCACCGCCGCCGCGGCGGTCTCGGCACTCGGCCCCGGATACCAGTTGAGCACCAAGGTCTACCGCAGCGCTCCCGGCACCCTCGTGCTCGTCGGCGGCGGCGACGCGACCCTGAGCCGTCTCGCGCCCGGGCAGGAGAGCTTCTACCGGGGCGCCCCGAAGCTCGCCGACCTGGCGAGCGGGGCACTCGCGCAGTGGAAGCAGAAGTATCCCGACGAGCCGATCACGCAGCTCGTGCTCGACGCGAGCTATTGGAACCCGGCCGACAAGTGGGATCCGGCCTGGAAGCGCACCGAGCAGACGATCGGCTACCACTCCGAGGTGACCGCACTGCAGGTCGACGGGGACCGCGCCGACCCCTCGCGCAGCACGAGCCCGCGCAGCACCGATCCGATCGGGCGCGCCGGCGGCTACTTCCTCGAGGCGTTGCGGGCGGCGGACGACGCGGGGCTCGTGAGCGGGAACGTCGCCGTCAGTCAGGCCGCGCTCGGCGGCGGCGGCGAGCAGCTCGCCGAGGTGAAGAGCCAGCCGGTGAGCGCCCTCGTCAACCAGATGCTGCTCGTCAGCGACAACACGATCGCCGAGATGCTCGCGCGGGTCACCTCGCGCGTCATGGGCTTCGACGGCTCCGCGGCGTCGCTGCAGCAGGCCATCCCGAAGGCGCTCGAACCCTTCGGCGTCGACCCGGCGGGCATGACGATCAAGGACGGCAGCGGGCTCAGCGAGTTCAACGCCGTCTCGCCGGCGTGGGTGTCGCAGTTCATGGTCAAGGTCATCGCCGGCGTCAACAGCCTCGGCGTCGTCTACGACGGTCTTCCCGTGGCCGGCCAGAAGGGCAGCCTCGCCAGTCGCTTCACCGGCGGCAATGCCGTGGCGCGTGGAGCCGTCATCGCGAAGACCGGATGGATCGACACCGCCTACAGCCTCGCCGGGGTGGTGAACGCCCGCGACGGCAGCCGCCTCACCTTCGCGTTCTACGCGATCGGCAACGTGAGCGACAACGCCAAGGCCGCCCTCGACACGCTCACGACGGGCGTGTTCTCGTGCGGCGACAATCTGTCCAACTCCTGACCCGCCCACCAGCCGGTGCCAGAATGAGGGCATGACCCGGGCACTGTTCATCATCGACGTGCAGAACGACTTCACCGAGGGCGGCGCGCTCGGCGTGATGGGCGGCGCCGACGTCGCCGCGCGCATCACCGAGTACCTGCGTGCGCACCGCGGCGAGTACGAGCGTGTGTACGCCTCGCGCGACTGGCACGACGGCGACAACGACAACGGCGGCCACTTCGCCACCGGCGCCGAACCGGACTACATCGACACCTGGCCTCCGCACTGCGTCGCTGGCACGACGGGCGCCGAGTACCACCCCGCCATCGACACGGCGCTCATCGACGCCCACGTGCGCAAGGGACAGGGCGTGCCGGCCTACTCGATCTTCGAGGGGACCCTCGACGACGGACGGCTCTTCCCCGTCGTCCTCGACGACGACGGCATCACCGCCGTCGACGTCGTCGGGATCGCGACCGACTACTGCGTCCGCGCCTCGGCGCTCGACGCGCGCAAGACCGGACGCGCCGTCCGTGTCTTCCGCGACCTCATCGCCGGCGTCGCCCCGACCACGAGCGATGCGGCCCTCGCCGAACTCGAGACCGAGGGTGTGACGGTGGAGCGCTCGACGCCGCAGGCGGCCGGCGCATGAGCGCCGAGAGCGAACTGCTCGCCGCCGTTCCCGACGGATTGTTCATCGGCGGCGAATGGGTGCCGGCCGCGGCGGGTGGCACCCTCGAGGTGCGCGACCCGTCGACCGGCGAGGTCATCCGCACCATCGCCGACGCCGACGCGACCGACGGTGCCCGGGCGCTCGATGCCGCCGTCGCCGCGCAGGGCGAGTGGGCGGCAACGCCGCCGCGGCAGCGGGCCGAGATCCTCCGCCGCACATGGGAGCTCCTGCAGGAGCACGCCGACGACCTCGCGCTGCTGATGACGCTCGAGATGGGCAAGCCGCTCGCCGAGGCGCGCGGCGAGGTCGCCTACGGCGGCGAGTTCCTGCGCTGGTTCAGCGAGGAGGCCGTGCGCATCGGCGGCCGCTACGGCGTCAACCCCGAGGGCACCGGGCGGATGATCGTCACCCAGCGCCCCGTCGGCCCGTGCTACCTCATCACGCCGTGGAACTTCCCCCTCGCGATGGCGACCCGCAAGATCGCCCCGGCGCTCGCCGCCGGCTGCACGGTCGTCATCAAGCCGGCCGAGCTGACCCCGCTCACCACGCTCTTCTTCGCGACGCTGCTGCAGCGCGCCGGACTGCCGGCGGGCGTCGTCAACGTCGTCACGACCTCGTCGAGCGCGGCGGTGTCGGAGCCGATCATCGCCGATCCGCGGCTGCGCAAGCTCAGCTTCACCGGCTCGACCGCCGTGGGCCGCAAGCTCATCCAGCAGAGCGCCGACAACGTGCTGCGCACCTCGATGGAACTCGGCGGGAACGCGCCGTTCCTGGTCTTCGACGACGCCGACCTCGACGCCGCGATCGACGGGGCGATGCTCGCGAAGTTCCGCAACATCGGGCAGGCCTGCACGGCGGCGAACCGCTTCCTCGTCCACGAGTCGGTCGCCGACGAGTTCACGCGGCGCATCACCGAGCGGGTGCAGCAGTTGCGTGTCGGTCGCGGCACCGAGGAGGGCGTGACCATCGGTCCGCTCATCGACGACCGTGCCGTCGACAAGGCCGACGCCCTCGTGCGTGACGCCGTCGACCGCGGCGCGCGCCTGGTGACCGGCGGCGAGCGGCTCGAGGGGCCCGGCACGTTCTACGCCCCGACCGTCGTCTCCGACGTGAAGGCCGGCAGCGACATCCTGCGCGAGGAGATCTTCGGACCCGTCGTGTCGGTCGTGCCGTTCCGCGACGAGGACGACGCGGTGCGCCTGGCGAACGACACCGAGTACGGACTCGTCAGCTACGTCTACACGCGCGACCTGGCGCGGGGGCAGCGGATGATCGAGCGGCTCGAGACCGGGATGATGGGCCTCAACGTGGGGGTCGTGTCGAACGCCGCCGCGCCGTTCGGGGGGATGAAGCAGAGCGGCAACGGTCGCGAGGGCGGTTTCGAGGGCATCCAGGAGTACCTGGAGACGAAGTACACGCTCACCCCGAACCCGTTCGCCTGACCGACGGTCCTACGCTGTGGCCATGAGACACGGCATCGTCATCCTCCCGCAGGGCGCCTGGCGCGAGCAGGCCGACCGGTGGCGTCGCGCCGAGGAACTCGGCTTCCACACCGGATGGACCTACGACCACCTGTCGTGGAACCCGCTCGACGGTGAGGACTGGGGTGCCGCGATCCCGACCCTGACCGCCGCGGCCCTCGTCACCCGGCGCCTCCGCATCGGCACTTTCGTCGCCTCGCCCAACTTCCGGCATCCGGTGTCGTTCGCCCGTGAACTCGCGACCCTCGACGCCGTCGCCGGCGGCCGGCTGACGCTCGGCGTCGGGTCGGGCTCCGCCACCTCCGACGCTCCCGTGCTCGGCAGCGAACCGCTGTCGCCGCGCGCCCGGCACGCCCGCTTCGACGAGTTCGTGCGCCACCTCGACGTGCTGCTGCGGTTCGAGCCCGAGGGTGCCGACGGCATCCACCTCGAGGGCGAGTGGTTCCGGGCGGTGCGGGCCCGCATGGTCGGTGCACCGGAGCAGAGTCCGCGGCTGCCGTTCGTGGTCGCCGCCGACGGCCCGCGGGGGATCGCGCTCGCCGCCGAGCTCGGCGACGGATGGGTCACGCTCGGGCCGAAGGGGGTGACGGACGACGCCGACTGGTGGTCCGGTGTCGCCGAGCGGGCCGCCCGCATGGAGGAAGCCCTCGTCGCGGCGGGCCGCGACACCGCGGGCTTCACCCGGGTGCTCTCCCTCGACGCCGGACCGGTGTTCTCGCTCGAGAGCGCCGAGCGCTACCGCGAGTATGTGGCGCGCGCGGCGGAACTCGGCTTCACCGACGTCGTCGCGCACTGGCCGCGCGCGAGCCGTCGGTACGTCGGCGACGAGCGTGTGCTCGAGGAGATCGCGCCGGTCCTCGCCGACCGCACCCGCTGACCGAGGCGGGCCCCTCGGGGATTCCGCCGTTCAGACGAGCAGCTGGTGCTTCGCGAGGTCTCGGTACAGCGGCGTCGAGGCGACGAGCTCGGAGTGCGTGCCCACGCCGACGACCCGGCCGTGGTCGAGCACGACGATGCTGTCCGAGTCGACGACGGTCGACAGCCGGTGCGCGATCACGATGAGCGTGCGGTGCTCGGCGACGGCGTCGATCGCCTCGCGCAACAACTGCTCGTTGAGTCCGTCGAGCGACGACGTGGATTCGTCGAGCAGCAGGATGGGCGGGGCCGCGATGAGGGCACGCGCGATCGCGAGGCGCTGACGCTCACCGCCGGAGAGCATGACGCCCTCCTCGCCGACCTGCGCGTCGAGGCCGGCGGGATCGCGGTCGAGCACCTCGCCGAGGTTCACCGCGCGCAGCACCTCGATGCACTCCGCGTCGGTCGCATCCGAGCGCACGAGGGTGAGGTTCTGACGCAGCGTGCCCGCGAGCACCGGCGCATCCTGTTCGACGTACCCGATCTGCGCCCGCAGCTCCTGTCGGTCGAGCGCGCGCACGTCGACGCCGCCCAGGCGCACGACGCCCGCCGTCGGGTCGTAGAACCGCTCGATGAGCGCGAGGATCGTGCTCTTGCCCGCGCCGGAGGGGCCGACGAGGGCGACGCGCGCGCCGCGCGGCACCGAGAAGCTCACCCCGCGCAGCACCTGGTCGTCGGCGGGAGCCGCCTCGGCGCCGAGCTCCGCCACGACGAGCTTCTCGCCCTCGGTGCGGCGTGCCGCGGACGGGTACGCGAACTCCACGTCGTCGAAGCGCACGGCGTCGTCGGTCTCCACGGCCGGAGCCGCGCGGGTCGGGTCGTCGGTCTCGGACTCGGTGGGCAGAGCGACGATCTCCTGGATGCGACCGAGGGCACCGAGGGCCTGGTTGACGGCGTTGATGGCGCCGAACGCGAGGCCCAGCGGCATGATCATCATGAACAGGAAGAGGATGAACGCCACGAGGCTCGCGATGGTGATCGCGCCGCTCGCGACGCGGAACCCGCCGACACCGAGCACCACGAGGAACGAGACCTGCATCGCGATGCCGGCGATCGGCACCACGAGCGCGGAGATCCGCGCGACCCGGATGCCCATCTCCCACGCGCCCTCCGCGTCGCGCTCGACCGCCGCGACCTCGCGCTCGGTCGCGTTCGAGGCGCGCACGGTGCGCACCGCGCTGATGGCGCGCTCGACCGACGCCGCGAGGTCGCCGACCTTCTGCTGCGCCTGCTGGCTCGCCACCCGGATGCGGCCCGAGAGCAACGTGACCGTGACGATCGAGGCCGCCACGACGAGCACCGTGAGCCCGAGCAGCACCGGGTCGATGACGAGCATCGCGATGAGCGCGCCGACGAAGGTGAGCGAGCCGCCGATCGCCTCGACGAGGCCCTGGGTGAGCACGGCACGCAGCAGCGTCGTGTCGCTGCCGACGCGGGAGACGAGGTCCCCCGTGCGACGCGTGTCGAATTCGGAGATCGGCAGCGAGAGCATCCGGCGCACGAGACGGCGCCGGCTCGAGAGCACGACCCCCTCGCCGGTGCGCTGCAGCAGGTAGTGCTGGTACCCGCTGATGAGCCCCGACACGACGACGAGCCCGACGAGCACCCAGACGATCGACCCGACGCCCCTCCCGGACTCGACGACCGCGATGACCTGGCTGACGAGCAGCGGCTGGGCGAGCGATGCCGCGGCACCGAGCACGCTGAGCACCACGACGAAGCCGAGCACACGCTTGTGCTCGAGCAGGTAGGGGAGCAGTTCCGAGAAGCGGGCGCGCGGCCCTTCGTCGGTCTTGGGGCGGCGGAGGCCGCGTCGCGCGGTCGCGGGGGAGCTCATGCGTTTCCTCGTGTCGGGGTGTGGGTGGGGCGGTGGCGCATCTCAGCGTCGTCCGTAGCGCTTGTGAACCGCCTGACGGCTCACTCCGAGAGCGGTGGCGATCATCTGCCAGCCGTAGCCGAGGTTGCGCGCGCGTCGCACGAGGGTCGCCTCCTGGCGGTCGAGTTCGACGCGCATCGCGGCAACGGCGCGCAGTGCGCTGAGCGGGTCCTCGGCGCCGGCGTCGCCGGCGAGGGTGCGGAGGGTGTCGGCCATGTTGTCAACCGTAGTTGACAGGCTCCGGGTCGTCAACTCGGGTTGACATCCCGCGGATGACGGGGGTCGGCGCTAGGCTCACGTTCCGTGTCCGACGCCGCCATCACCGCCCGCTCCCTGACGAAGCGGTACGGGGACTTCACGGCGGTCGACGGCATCGACTTCGATGTGGCCCCAGGGGAATCGTTCGGCCTGCTCGGCCCCAACGGCGCCGGCAAGTCGACCACCATGCGGATGGTCGGGGCCGTCTCGACCCGCACCGAGGGCGAGCTGCGCATCCTGGGCCTCGACCCGAACTCGGCCGGGCCCGAGATCCGCGCGCAGCTGGGCGTCGTGCCGCAGGCGGACAACCTCGACACCGAACTCCGGGTGCGCGAGAACCTGCTCGTCTACGGACGCTACTTCGGGTTGCCGCGCGCGCACGTCGCGCAGCGCGCCGACGAGCTGCTCGCGTTCGCGCAACTCGAAGACAAGGCGAAGGCGAAGGTCGACGACCTCTCCGGCGGCATGAAGCGCCGCCTGACGATCGCCCGATCGCTCATCAACAGCCCGCGGCTGCTGCTGCTCGACGAGCCCACCACCGGTCTCGACCCGCAGGCGCGGCACATCCTGTGGGACCGCTTGTTCCGCTTGAAGGAGCAGGGCACGACCCTGCTGCTCACGACCCACTACATGGACGAGGCGGAGCAGTTGTGCGACCGCCTCGTCGTCGTCGACAAGGGCCGCATCATGGCGGAGGGGTCGCCGGCGCAGCTGATCCGTGAGCACTCCACGCGCGAGGTCGTCGAACTGCGTTTCGGGTCGGACCGCAACGCCGAGGTGGCCGCCCAGCTGCACGACGTCGGCGAGCGTCGCGAGGTGCTGCCCGACCGCATCCTCGTCTACACCGACGACGGGGAGGCGGTGCTCTCGGCGGTCACCGAGCGCGGCCACCACCCCATCACGAGCCTCGTGCGACGGTCGTCGCTCGAGGACGTGTTCCTGCGACTCACCGGCCGGAGCCTGATCGAATGACCGCGCCCGCATCCGAGAGGCCGGATGCCGTGAGCCTCGCCGCGAGACCGCGCCGCTTCGGTGCGTGGTACGTCGCCGAGCACAACATCCGGCGGATGGGCAACTACAGCCAGACGTTCCTCATGACGGCGGTCGGCACGCCGCTGCTGTACCTCTTCGCCTTCGGGATCGGCCTCTCGACGCTCGTGAGCGCCAACCTCGGTCCGAACGCCGTCGACGGGGTCAGCTACCTCGCCTTCGTCGCCCCCGCGCTCATCTGCGCGGCCGCGATCACGGTCGCCTCGGAGGAGTTCACGTACACGGTGATGATGGGTTTCAAGTGGGTGCCGACCTACATCGGCATGAACGCAACGCCGCTGCGTCCGTTCCAGATCGTCGACGGACTCATCATCTTCGTGGCGCTGCGGATGCTCGCCGGGGCGCTCATCTATTACGCGATCATGCTCATGTTCGGTGCGGTCCCGGATGCCGCGGGGTGGCTGACCGTGCCGATCTCGGTGCTCACCGGGCTCGCGTTCGGCACCCCGCTCATGGCCTACAGCTGCTCGCTCACCGAGGACCGCGGGCAGTTCGCCATGGTCATGCGGTTCATCGTGCTGCCGATGACACTCTTCAGCGGCACGATGTTCCCGCTCACCCAGCTGCCGGTGTTCCTGCAGTGGATCGGCTGGATCTCCCCGCTCTGGCACGGCACCGAGCTCGCCCGTCAGGTCGCCTACGGCGCGAGCGAGCCGATCTGGCTCACCGTCGCGCACGTGCTCTTCCTCGTCGCCCTCGCTGTGCTGGGCTGGCGCCTGGCCGTGCGCATCACGACGCGGAGGCTCGACAAGTGACGGCGACCGAGACCGGAACGGTGACGCGCAGCGGCGGAGGCGTGCGTGCGCTCTACGCCGGCAACGCCCGTTCCGTCATGTACCGCGGCTACCTCGCGACGAAGAGCTCGAACGCGCTCGTCGTGCTCTCCGGGCTGTTCGAGCCGGTGTTCTACCTGCTCTCGCTCGGGTACGGTCTCGGCGGGTTCATCGGCGACATCCCCGACGGACACGGCGGCACCATCCCGTACGCCGCGTTCATCGCCCCGGCGCTCCTCGCCGTCTCGGCGATGAACGGCGCCGTCTACGACTCGACGTGGAACGTGTTCTTCAAGATGAAGTTCGGCAAGCTCTACGAGGGCATGCTCGCGACGAGCCTCGGCCCGCTCGACGTGGCGCTCGGCGAGATCCTGCTCGCCCTCGTGCGCGGTGCGCTCTACGCGGTCGCCTTCATGGTGGTGATGCAGGTCGCCGGCCTCAACCTGGCCTGGACAGCCGTGCTCGCGCTGCCGGCCATCCTGCTCATCGCATTCGGCTTCGCGAGCTTCGGCATGGCGGTCACGAGCTACATGAAGACGTTCCAGCAGATGGACTGGGTCAACTTCGTGATGCTGCCGATGTTCCTGTTCTCGGCCACGTTCTATCCGCTCACCGTCTACCCCGAGCCGGTGCAGTGGGCGATCCAGGCGATGCCGCTCTGGCACGGCGTGGAGCTCGTGCGCGGACTCACCACGGGTGTGGTGGGCCCCGGACTGCTCGTGCACGTGCTCTACTACGTCGTCATGATCGCGATCGGCATGGTGTTCACGACGCGGCGGCTGCGCGCGCTGTTCCTCGACTGAGCGGGTCAGAGCGGGTTGGTGAGCCGCTCGATGAACCGCTTGGTGCGCTCCTGACGGGGTGCGCCGAACAGCTGCGCCGGCGCCCCGCGCTCGATCACCCGTCCGCCGTCGAGGAACACCACCTCGTCCGCCACCTGGCGTGCGAACGACAGCTCGTGCGTCACCACGACCATGGTCCATCCCTCGTCGGCGAGCTCCTTGATGACGGCGAGCACCTCTCCGACGAGCTCCGGATCGAGGGCCGACGTCGGCTCGTCGAAGAGCAGCAGCTGGGGTCGCAGCGCGAGAGCCCGCACGATGCCGACGCGCTGCTGCTGCCCGCCGGAGAGCTCGAACGGGTAGCTGTCGCGCTTCTCGCGGAGTCCCACGCGATCGAGCAGCGCCTCGGCCTCGACCTCGACCTCGGCGCGCGGCCGCCGCTGCACGAGCACGGGGCCTTCGGTCACGTTCTGCAGCACCGTGCGGTGGGGGAACAGGTTGTAGTGCTGGAACACCATGGCGGAGCGGTCGCGCAGGGTGTCGCGGGTGCGCTGGGTCACCGGGCCCGCGAAGTCGACGCGCACGCCGCCCACCTCGAGCGTTCCCGCATCCGGCACCTCGAGTCCGTTGAGCGACCGCAGCATCGTCGTCTTGCCCGAGCCCGAGGGCCCGATGAGGGTGAGTACGCGACCGCGCTCCAGGTCGAGATCGATGCCGTCGAGCACACGCTGGCCGTCGAACGACTTGGTGATGCCGCGGGCCGTGAGCACGGCGCCGGCGGCGGGATCAGTGGGCGACATAGCGGTCGAGCCTCCTCTCCACGCGACTCTGCGCGGTCGACAGCACGAGGCAGAACACCCAGTAGACGAGCGCCGCCTCGATGTAGAGCAGCATGAACTCCTGGCTGAACGCCGCGACCTTCTGCGATTCGCGGAACAGTTCGGTGACGAGGATGAGCGAGGCGAGTGAGGTGTCTTTCACGAGGCTGATGAACGTGTTCGACAGCGGCGGTACCGACACCCGGGCGGCCTGCGGCAGGATGATGCGCCTCAGGGTGAGCGAGCGCGACATGCCGATCGTGTACCCCGCCTCCCACTGCCCCTTCGGCACGGAGAGGATCGCCGCGCGGATGACCTCGGCGGCGTATCCGCCGACGTTGAGGGAGAACGCGATGATCGCGCTGGGCCACGGGTCGATGGTCAGCCCGATCGAGGGCAGCCCGTAGAAGATCACGAACAGCTGCACGAGCAGCGGCGTGCCGCGGATCACCGAGATGTAGAAGCGCGCGACGGCCTGCAGCAGGCGGTTCCTCGAGATGCGGGCGAGGGCGACGGCGAGGGCGATGACGAGCCCGAGCGCGAACGACGACAGGGCGAGCGGGATGGTGCCGACGAACCCGCCGCGCACGATCGGCCACAGCGACGACCAGAACAGCTCCCAGTCCATGCGCCTCCTGACGGTGGGTCCGGCGGGTCGCCGGGACGAGCGAGGGGGCGGTCTCGCGACCGCCCCCTCCAGTGTGGTGCCGACTACTGCGTGACGTCGGCCCCGAAGTACTTCTCGGAGATCTCGGCCAGGGTGCCGTCGGCGCGCAGCTCGGCGAGCGCGTCGTTCACGGCCTCGACGAGGTCCGTGCTGCCCTTGCGGAAGGTCAGGGCGTTGCGGGAGGCGTCCTCCGTCTCGGCGACGACCTTCAGGTCGTCCGCGCCCTCGGTCTTCTCGAAGTCGAGGAAGGTCAGCTCGTCGTTGACGGTCGCGTCGACGCGGCCCTGGCGCAGCAGCTCGACGGCCTGCGCCCATCCCTCGACCGCTTCGACGTTCGCTCCGAAGCCCTCGGCGACCTCGTACCAGTTGCTCGTGAGCGACTGCGCGGTCGTGCGACCCTCGAGGTCCTCGAACGAGGTGATGTCGGTGTCGGCCGGGGCGATCAGCACGCCGGGCGAGATCGTGTAGGGCTCGCTGAAGTCGTACTTCTCCTCCCGCTCGTCGTTGATCGAGACCTGGTTGGCGATCACATCGAACCGGCCGGACTCCAGCCCCGCGAAGATCGCGTCCCACTGGGTCTCCTGGAACTCCACGTCGACGCCGAGCTTCTCCGCGACCGCGGTCACGATCTCCACGTCGAAGCCGGTGAGGTCGCCGGAGCCGCCCTCGTGGAAGGTGAAGGGGCGGTAGGTGCCCTCCGTGCCGACGACGAGCACTCCCGCATCCTGCACCGCGTCGAGCGAGAGACCCTCCGGCTCGGTGCCGGCGCCGCCGCTGCTGTCGCCGCCGCCGGAGGAGCACGCGGCGAGCGTGAGGGCGGTCGCGGCGGCCAGGGTCAGTGCGGTGATGCGGCGCTTCATAGGGTCCTCGTTCGAATGGTGCGGCGTCCCGGATCGGGTCGCTGGGGGAGAGCGCCGGGTCGGGCGCCCACTCAGGGTAGACGCCCGACCGCAGAGATCCCCGCGAGGATGACCCCGCGTTACGGAGCCAGCGCGCCGGAGGTCGACGGCTCCTCGTCGAGGGACACGTCGCGCGTCTCCCGCGTCAGCAGCAGGGCGACGAGCGTGAGCAGTGCGGCACCGGAGAGGTACAGCCCGACGAGGAAGATGTCGCCGTCGGTCGTCCACAGCTGCAGCGCCACGTACGGGGCCAGGGAGGCACCGAGGATGCTCGCGACGTTGTACGAGATGCCGGAACCGGTGTAGCGCACGCGGGTCGGGAACAGCTCGGGCAGCAACGCCCCCATCGGCCCGAAGGTCATGCCCATGAGCGCGAGCCCGACGATGAGGAACGTCACGGCGGCGAACGCGTCCTGCTGCGCCTGCCCGAGCCACACCTGGAACGTCAGACCGAACAGCAGGATGCCGATCGTGGTGACGATGAGGGTGCGCCGACGGCCGTACTTGTCGGCGAGCCACCCCGCGAGCGGGGTGGTGATGCCGAAGAAGACCACGCCGATGAGCAGCAGTCCGAGGAAGGTGTTGCGGTCGAACCCGAGTCCCGGCTTCGCCACGCCCTCGAGGGGGGTGGTGCCGTAGCTCAGCGTGAACGCCGTCATGAAGTAGAACAGCACGTAGGTGGCGAGCATGATGAAGGTGCCGAGGATGAGCGGACGCCACGCGGTGCGCACCACGTCGGCGAGTGGCAGCTTCGCGACCTCGCCGCGCTCCTTCGCCCGCTGGAACACCGTCGCCTCGACGAGCTTCAGTCGCACGTAGAGCCCGACGATGACGAGCACCGCGCTGAGCAGGAACGGGATGCGCCAGGCCCAGGTGAGGAACGCGTCCTGCGGCAGCGTCAGCGACAGGATGAGGAACAGGCCGTTGGCGAGGATGAAGCCGATCGGGGCGCCGAGCTGCGGCGCGCTGCCGAAGATGCCGCGCTTGGACTCCGGCGCGTTCTCGGTGGCGAGCAGCGCCGCCCCGCTCCACTCGCCGCCGAGACCGAGTCCCTGACCGAAGCGCATGACCGCGAGCAGGATGGGCGCGAGAACGCCGATCTGCTCGAAGGTCGGCAGCACGCCGATGAGGAACGTCGAGATCCCCATCGTGAGCAGCGATGCGACGAGGGTCGCCTTCCGGCCGATGCGGTCGCCGAAGTGGCCGAACACGATCGAGCCCAGCGGGCGTGCGAAGAACGCGAGGGCGAAGGTCGCGAACGACAGCACCTGCTCGGCGAACGCGTTGTCGCTCGGGAAGAAGAGGGCGGGGAAGACGATGACCGCGGCCGTCGCATAGACGTAGAAGTCGTAGAACTCGATCGAGGTGCCGACGAGGCTCGCGATGATCACGCGCGAGCGCGGATTCGCGGGACTGTTCGGTGCGGTCGCCGGAGCGGCGGGAGACGACATGGGGAACTCCGATGCGCCGACGGAGGCACGCTCCGCCGGGGGACGAAGGGCGGATCGGGCGGGGACGGGCGGGGTGGCGCGTACTCGACCGCGCGACGTTGCCCGTGTGAGAGAGAATGAGGCCGCTTGTGGCGGCACCGGAATACCCTACGCCTCCGCGGGCATCCCGCCGACCGGATCACCCCATGGCGTGGCCGCTGCTCGGTACGATGCCGTCGGAGGAGGACGGATGAGCGGGCGGGTGGATCTCAGGTCACGGTTGCTGCGCGCGCGCACCTCCGACGAAGGGCACCGCGTCACGACCTACGAGCTGTTCTTCGACCTCGTCTTCGTGTTCGCCTTCACCCAGGTGACCCACCACATGGCCCACGAGCACTCGGCCGTGGGCGTGCTGCAGGCGCTCGTCATCCTCGGCGTGCTGTGGTGGTCGTGGACCTCGTACAGCTGGCTCGCCAACCAGACCTTCGTCGACGAGGGACTCGTGCGCCTCGGCATGGCGGTCGCGATGGCCTCGATGTTCGTCGTGGCGCTCGTGATCCCCGAGGCGTTCCACGACCTCGAGGGAGGACTCTCCGGTCCGCTCGTCTTCGTCGCCGCCTACGCCGTCGTGCGCATCACCCACGTCGCGCTGTACCTGATCGCCGCGGGGGAGGACGGAGGACTGCGGCGCCAGGTCATCGTCAACATCGTGCCGCTCGTGATCGGAGTCGGGCTCCTGCTGCTCGGCGTGCTCGTCGGGGGAGAGGCGCAACTGCCGATCTGGGCCGCGGCCATGGTGCTCGACCTCGGTGTCACCTACATCCTGTCGAGGAACGGCAACTGGCGGGTGCACTCGGCGGCCCACTGGTCCGAGCGGTACGGCCTCGTCGTCATCCTCGCGCTCGGCGAGTCGATCGTCGCGATCGGGGTGGGCGCCTCGGAGCTGCCCATCTCGGTTCCGCTGCTCGTCGGCTCGCTGCTGGCCGTCGCACTCTCGCTGCTGTTGTGGTGGTTGTACTTCGATGTGCTGTCGATCGCGGCCGAGCACGAACTCGCCCGGCGCAAAGGAGCCGCACGCGCGACCCTCGCCGTCGAGGCCTACACCTACGTCCACATGTTCCTCATCGCGGGCGTCGTCATCAGCGCTCTCGGCGTGGAGGAGGTCATGGCGCACGTCGACGACCCCGAACCGCTCGGTCTGTTCGGATCGGTCGCGCTGCTGGGCGGCACCTCGCTCTACCTCGCCGCGCACGCGCTGTTCTGGCGTCGCACGGGCGGGTCGTGGAAGTGGTGGCGGCTCGCGGCGGCCACCGCGTTGCTCGCACTGATCCCGCTCGTGGCGCTCGTGCATCCGCTCGCCGCGCTGGCCGTGGCGGTGCTCGTCACGGCGGTGCCGGTGGCCGTCGAGACGGTGCGGTACCGCGAGCACCGTGCCGGCGTCCGCGCCGGACTGCACCGGTCCGCCGCGGACGCCGACTGACGTCAGCGCGTCACGCGGTGCGGAGGTCGCGCAGCAGCACGGCGGTGACGAGCGCCGCCTCGGCCGCCTCGGCGCCCTTGTCCTCCTTCGACCCGGGCAGACCGGCCCGATCGATGCCCTGCTGCTCGTCGTCCAGGGTGAGCACCCCGAAGCCCACCGGCTTGCCGGTGTCGAGCGCGACGCGGGTCAGGCCGTCGGTCGCCGCCGCGGCGACGTAGTCGAAGTGCGGCGTGCCACCGCGGATGATGACGCCGAGCGCGACCACCGCGTCCGCGCCGTTCTCGAGCGCCGTCTTCGCGACGACGGGCAGCTCGAAGCTGCCGGGCACGCGCACCTCGGTCACCTCGGCACCCGCCTCGGCGAGACGCCGGTGAGCGCCGGCGAGCAGCCCGTCGGTGATCGTGTCGTGCCAGCGGCCCGCCACGATCGTGACGCGCACGCCCGTGCCGTCCACGTTCTGGGTGGGGGAGCCTTCTCCGCTCATGAGGTGTGTCCTTCCAGTTCCGCGAGGATCTCCTCGCTCGTGATGTCGTCGGGCAGGCGGTGGCCCATCCGGTCGCGCTTGGTCTCCAGGTACTGCTCGTTGTCCTGCCCGACACCCACCACGAGCGGCACGAGCGCCTCGACGTGGATGCCGCGCTCCTCGAGGCCGGCGACCTTGGCGGGGTTGTTGCTGAGCAGGCGCACGGACGTCAACCCGAGGTCTTCGAGGATCGCCACCGCGGCGCCGTAGTCGCGTGCATCCGCCGGCAGGCCGAGCGCGAGGTTCGCGTCGAGCGTGTCGAGACCCTGCTCCTGAAGGCGGTAGGCGCGCAGCTTGTTGATGAGGCCGATGCCGCGTCCCTCGTGACCGCGCAGGTAGACGACGACACCGCCTTCGGCCTGGATGGTGTCGAGTGCGGTCGCCAGCTGCGGTCCGCACTCGCACTTGAGCGAGCCGAACGCCTCGCCGGTGAGGCACTCCGAGTGCACGCGCACGAGGGCGCCGTCGGTGACGGGACCGCTCACGATCGCGACGTGGTCGGCCCCGGTCATCCGGTCGCGGTAGGCCCGCATCTCGAACGCTCCGTGCGTGGTCGGCACGCGGGTCTCGACCTCGAAGCGCACGCGCGGCGACTCCGGGATCTCGACGGGGGTGGGCAGTTCCTGGTCGCAGTGGAACTCCTGCAGGTGCGCGATGAGCTCCTCGATCGTGATGACCGGCACGCCGTGCTCCTCGCCGAGGGCGATGAGCCCGGGCAGGCGCATCATCTCGCCGTCGTCGGCGACGATCTCGGCGATCGCGCCGACCGGGGTGAGCCCGGCGAGCTTCATCAGGTCCACGGCGGCCTCGGTGTGCCCGTTCCGCTCCCGCACACCGCCCTCGACGGCGCGCAGCGGCAGGATGTGGCCCGGGCGGTGCAGGTCGCCGGCGACCGAGTCGAGGTCGGCGAGCACGCGCAGGGTGTGCGCGCGGTCGGCGGCGCTGATGCCGGTGGAGAGCCGGTCCGCGGCGTCGACCGACACGGTGTAGTTGGTGCCGCGCGGATCCTGGTTGACCGCGACCATGAGCGGCAGCTCGAGCCGGTCGGCGATCTCGTTGGTCATCGGGGCGCAGATGAAGCCGGAGCTGTGCTTGACGGTCCACGCCACCCACTCCTGGGTCGCGTGCTGGGCGGAGAGCACCACGTCGCCCTCGTTCTCGCGGCTCTCATCGTCGACGACGATGACGGGACGGCCGGCGCGCAGCGCCTCGAGGGCGGTGGGGATGTCGGAGAGGCTCATGAGTAGGTCCGTTCGGTCAGGGAGAGCATGCGCTCGACGTGACGGGCGACGATGTCGGTCTCGAGGTTCACCCGGTCGCCGACCGTGAGCAGGCCGAGCGTCGTCGCGGTGAGGGTCTCCGGAATGAGGGAGACCTCGAACCAGTCGTCGCCGACGTCGGAGACGGTGAGCGAGACACCGTCGACGGCGATCGACCCCTTGCGGGCGACGAGCGGCGCGAGCTCGGTCGGCAGCGAGACGCGCACGACGCGCCACGCGTCGCCGGGGGTGACGGCGAGCACCTGGCCGGTGCCGTCGATGTGGCCCTGCACGATGTGTCCGCCGAGCCGGTCGCCGAGGGCGGCCGCGCGCTCGAGGTTGACGCGCGCGCCCGGGGTGACGCCGCCGAGTGTGCTCATCGCGATCGTCATGGCCATCACGTCGGCCGTGAACCAGTCCGGTCCCTGCTCGACGACCGTGAGGCACACGCCGCTCACCGAGATGGAGGCGCCGTGCACGGCGTCGGAGACGGCGAGGGGGCCGCGCACGGTGATCCGGGCGGCGTCGGCGCTGGGTTCCCAGGCGACGACTTCGCCGAGTTCTTCGATGATTCCGGTGAACATTCAGTCCTCCTGTGGTCGAGCGGTGAGGTGCAGGTCGTCGCCGAGGCTCTCGATCGACAGCAGTCGCAGCCGTCGGGCTTCGGTGATGGTCGGGATGCCGAGGTCGCCGATGGCGAGCTTCGGTCCGCCCAGCAGGGCGGGGGCGAGGTAGATGCTGAACTCGTCGGCGAGTCCCGCGGCGACGAACGCGCTCGCGAGGATCGGCCCGCCTTCGACGTACACGCGACGCACTCCGCGCGAGTACAGGTCGGTGAGGATGCGGTCGAGGTCGCGCGTGCCGGTCTCGACGAGTCCGGCCGGGTGGCGGCGCAGCTTCGCCCCGTCCGGCACGGGGCGCTCGCCGATCACGACGGGGAGCGGCTGGCGCCCGAGCAGTTCACCGGCCTCACCGCGGGCGGTGAGCTCCGGGTCGTCCGCGAGCACGGTTCCGGAGCCGACGGCGATCGCGTCGTGCGCGGCGCGTTCCTCGTGCACCCGCTGCCGTGCGGCCGTGCCCGTGATCCAGCGGCTGCTGCCGTCGGCGGCCGCGACGCGGCCGTCGAGGGTCGAGGCCCACTTGACGGTGACCCAGGGACGGGCTCGCCGCACCGCGGTGAGCCACACCTCGAGGAACTGCGAGACCTCGTCGGCGAGGACGCCGCCGGTCACCTCGATGCCGGCCTCGCGCAAGCGGTCCGCGCCGCCGCGCGAGTTCTCGCCCGGGTCGGACACCGCGTACACGACGCGCGCGACGCCGGCGGCGATGAGCGCTTCGGAGCACGGCCCCGTGCGACCGGTGTGGTTGCACGGTTCGAGCGTCACGACGGCGGTGAGCCCTCGCGCGTCGGCGACGCGCGAGAGGGCGTCCACCTCGGCGTGGGCCGTGCCGGCGCCGCGGTGCCAGCCCTCGGCGACGAGGGTGCCGTCGGCGTCGAGCAGGACGCAGCCGACCTGCGGATTGCCACCGGTCACGGGGCCGCGCGCCGCGATGTCGAGCGCGTGGCGCATCGCGTCGCCGTAGCGGCCTTCGGGGGGCTGCTGCATGTCGGGTCCTCGGTCTCCTGGTGTGGATTCCGGGGCGCTGGCTCGCGAGGAGCCCGGTCGCTCGCGCGACCGTCGCGGACGCCGAAGCGCCCGCGCGTGCTTCCTCCCATCCGGACTTTAACCGTCGGTACCGGAATTCCACCGGTTCGGCCCCACCGCTGGTGGCGGGGTTCGCGGACTATGACCGCCGGCTCGGATTTTCACCGACCCCGGAGCACGTGCTTGTTTCGCATGCTACAACGCCGGGGCATCCGCCGTATTCCCGTGACGCCGCGCTACGCCGACGGCGTGTCCACGAGGTGCCGGGCGGTCTGCTCGTCGACCACGAGATCGGTGATCACGCCCGCGGCGAGTGCACCGCCCAGGCTGCGGGCCTTCGAGACGCCGCTCACGATGCAGAACCGCCTCGGGATGCCGCGCAGCACCTCCAGCGACGGGCCGCTCGAACGTGCGTTGAGTCCGATGCCCTCGTCGCTGCCGTCGGCCCGGTAGAAGACGGTGGCCACGTCGCCGACGACGCCCGACTCGGCGAGCTCCCGCCGGTCGCGCGCGTCGAAGTAGTCGCCCGCGTAGACGTGGCTCGGCACGGTGGCGACGGGGGAGCCGAGGCCGAAGACGGCGAGATCGAGGCGCCGCTGCAGCTCCAACACGCGCCGGATGCTGCGCTCGCGCCACAGCGCCTCCTTCGTCGCCGGATCGTCGAAGAGGGCGGGCACCGAGAACTGGTGGGCCTCGGCGCCGAAGGCGAGAGCGAAGCGGTTGAGGATCTCGCCGGCGTAGGGGATGCCCGAGGTGCGTTCGTTGGCGGCGCCGTTGAGCTGCACGAGGTGCGTGTTGTGCGTCTTCTTCTGCGGCAGGTGGCGTGCGACGGCGCTCACGGTCGAGCCCCAGGCGAGCCCGATGCGCATGTTCGAGTCCACGAGGGTCGTGAGAATCCGTGCGGCCGAGAGCGCCACGCGCTCGAGGCGGTCGACGTCGCTCGTGCGGTCGGGCACCGGCACGACGTGGGCGGTGACCCCGTAGCGGTCCTGCAGTTCGTGCTGAAGCCGCGAGATGAGGTCGAGGGGTGAGTGGATCGAGATCTGCACGAGCCCCGCCTCCCGGGCGAAGCTCAGCAGGCGGGAGACCGAGGACCGCGACGTGTGCAGCTCGCGGGCGATGGTCTCCATCGTCAGGTCCTGCATGTAGTAGAGCTGCGCGGCGCGCAGCGCGTCGCGCGCCTTGAGGGACGACGGGTCGACCGTCTCGATCGTCATGACCCCACTGTGCACGTTTGTGCAGCCGAGTTGCAAGTTCGTGCGGCCGAGCGCATGGTGTGAGGGAAACATCCGTCGACCGAAAGCACGCCGTGAGCACGCTCAGCCCCATCACCCGGCCGGCCGTCGCCGACCTCGCCGCACACCCCCGCGCCAGCGTCCTCATCATCGGGGGCGGGATCAACGGGGTCGCCACCTTCCGCGACCTCGCGCTGCAAGGTGTCGACGTCGTACTCGTCGAGCGTGGCGACTTCGTCTCCGGCGCCTCCTCGGCCTCCTCGCACATGGTGCACGGCGGCATCCGCTACCTCGAGAACGGCGAGTTCCGACTCGTCAAGGAGTCGGTGACCGAGCGCAACATGCTGCTGCGCACCGCCCCGCACTACGTCAAGCCGCTGCTCACGACGGTTCCGATCTTCAGCACGTTCTCGGGCATCCTCTCGGCGCCGCTGCGTTTCCTCACCCACAAGCAGGGCAAGCCGAGCGAACGCGGCGCCCTGCTCATCAAGGTCGGCCTCACCATCTACGACACGTTCTCGCGCGGGGGAGGCGCCGTGCCGCGGCACCGCTTCCGCGGGCGTGCCGCGTCGCTGCGCGACCTGCCGCGCCTGAACCCCGACCTCGCGTACACGGCGAGCTACTACGACGCGTCGATGCACGACCCCGAGCGACTCGCCCTCGATGTGCTGCGCGACGGTCTCGACGCCGGGCCGCACGCGCGCGCGGTCAACTACGTCGAGGCGATCGGCACCGACGACGGCGGCGTGGTCGTGCGCGATCGCGAGACCGGCGAACGGATCGTGCTGCGTGCCGACGTGGTCGTCAACACGACCGGACCGTGGACCGACCTCACCAACCGTGCTCTCGGGCGCGAGACGGCGTACATGGGCGGCACCAAGGGCTCGCACATCGTGCTCGACAACCCGGAACTGCTCGCCGCGACCGCCGGGCGGGAGATCTTCTTCGAGCACTCCGACGGGCGCATCGTGCTCGTCTACCCGCTCAAGGGCCGGGTCATGGTGGGCACGACCGACATCGACGCGGATCCCTCGCAGCCGGTCGTCTGCACCGAGGAGGAGGTCGACTACTTCTTCGACCTCGTGAAGCACGTCTTCCCCGACATCACGGTGACCCGCGACCAGATCGTCTACCGGTTCGCCGGCATCCGCCCGTTGCCGCGGCACGACGACACCCAGCCCGGGTTCGTCTCCCGTGACTACCGGATCGAGCGCGGCGAGCTCGGCGGGGCGCCGCTGCTGAGCCTCGTCGGCGGCAAGTGGACGACCTTCCGGGCCCTCGCCGAGCACCTCTCGAATGACGTGCTCGGCATCCTCGGCCGCGAACGTCGCGTGAGCACGGCGGGGCTTCCCATCGGCGGCGGCCGCGACTACCCGTCGACCGAGGCCGCGCGTCGGGTCTGGACCGTCGCCAACGGCGACGAGGTGGGCACCGTGCGCGCCGGTCAGCTGCTCGAGCGTTACGGCACCCGCGCCGCGGCGATCATCGACTCGCTCGGCGAGCACGACGTGCCGCTCGAGAACGCGCCCGACTACACCCGCGACGAGATCGCGCGCCTCGTGGCCGACGAGCAGGTCGTGCACCTGCTCGACCTCGTGATGCGGCGCACGTCGCTCGCCTTCGTCGGAGCGGTCGACGAGCCGCTGCTGCGCGAGCTCGCGGAGATCGCCGGCACCGTGCTCGGCTGGGACGCCGGGCGCCGCGAGGCGGAGATCAGCGCGACGGCCGCCGAACTGCGCGACGCGCACGGCGTCGACCTGCACGGCCGGGAGCACGTCGCGGGCTGACCGCCGACGACTTCGCGGGGCGAACGGCCGAGTGGGAGAGGCGCGCCGGAAGGGAACAGATCCTGAAGGGCGCACAAACGTGCAGGCGTTTCTCTTGCCGGGTGTTCCCGGGAATCGCTAGGTTCCGAATGATTCGTTCAACTCCCGGTTCCCCGTGGACCATGTGGTCCCGCCGGGAGGATGCGGAAAGGTCAACGTGGACACGGATCTGGGACAACTGTTCCTCTCTGAACTCGTCGGTACGGCGATGCTCCTGCTGCTCGGTGGTGGTGTCGTGGCGAACGTCGCGCTCACCAAGACGAAGGGGTTCTCCGGTGGCTTCCTGCTGGTGAACTTCGGATGGGGCCTCGCGGTCTTCGCGGGTGTCACGGTCTCCTACGCGTCGGGCGCCCATCTCAACCCGGCGGTGTCGATCGCCCAGCTCGTGCTCGGCAACATCGACTTCGTGCAGTTCCTCGTGTACGTCGCCGCGCAACTGCTCGGTGCCTTCCTCGGCGCCGTGCTCGTCTGGCTGTCGTACAAGAACCACTTCGACGAGGAGCCCGACCCCGCCAACAAGCTCGGCGTCTTCTCGACCGGCCCCGGCATCCGCAACTACGGCTGGAACGTCGTGACCGAGGTCATCGCGACCTTCGTGCTCGTCTTCGTCATCATCGGCTTCGGCCGCGGCGGTGACGCGGAGCTCGACGTGCCGGCCGGGCTCGCCGCCCTCGGCGCCGTGCCGGTCGCGCTGCTCGTCGTCGGTATCGGCGCCTCGCTCGGTGGCCCGACGGGGTACGCCATCAACCCGGCGCGTGACCTCGGTCCGCGCATCGCGCACGCCGTGCTGCCCATCCGGGGCAAGGGCGGCAGCGACTGGGGCTACTCGTGGGTTCCGGTCGTCGGACCCCTCGTCGGCGGTGTGCTCGCGGCGCTCGCCTCGATGGCGCTGCTCCCGCTCTCCTGATCCGTCCCCCAACCCAACCCGACAAAGGAGTCACGCATGAGTGATTACGTCATCGCGATCGACCAGGGCACCACCTCGTCGCGCGCGATCATCTTCGACAAGGCCGGCAGCATCGTGTCGGTCGGCCAGAAGGAGCACGAGCAGATCTTCCCGAAGGCGGGATGGGTCGAGCACGACCCGATCGAGATCTGGGACAACGTGCGCGAGGTGATCGGCCAGGCGCTCTCGCGGGCCGACCTGACCCGCCACGACATCGCCGCCGTCGGCATCACGAACCAGCGCGAGACCGCGGTCGTGTGGGACCGGAACACCGGCAAGCCGGTGTACAACGCGATCGTCTGGCAGGACACCCGCACCCAGAACATCGTCGACCGTCTCGCCCAGGACGGCGGCGTCGACCGGTTCAAGGACGTCGTCGGACTGCCGCTGGCGACCTACTTCTCCGGAACGAAGATCGTCTGGATCCTCGAGAACGTCGACGGCGCGCGCGAGAAGGCGGACGCCGGTGAGCTGATGTTCGGCACGACCGACAGCTGGGTGCTGTGGAACCTCACCGGCGGTACCGACGGCGGCGTGCACGCGACCGACGTGACCAACGCGTCCCGCACGCTGTTCATGGACCTCGAGACGCTCGAGTGGCGCGACGACATCCTCGAGGTGTTCGGCGTGCCCCGTTCGATGCTGCCCGAGATCAAGAGCTCGTCCGAGACGTACGGCTCCGTCGAAGCCTCGAGCCTGTTGCGCGAGGTGCCCGTCGCG
The DNA here is from genome assembly GCF_002797715.1 of Diaminobutyricimonas aerilata. Classification (NCBI taxonomy): domain Bacteria; kingdom Bacillati; phylum Actinomycetota; class Actinomycetes; order Micrococcales; family Microbacteriaceae; genus Diaminobutyricimonas; species Diaminobutyricimonas aerilata. The sequence continues at coordinate 714,956 of NZ_PGFF01000001.1, forward strand.
GGCATCCTCGGCGACCAGCAGGCGGCGACCTTCGGTCAGGCGGCGTTCGATCCGGGCGAGTCGAAGAACACCTACGGCACCGGCAACTTCCTCATCTTCAACACGGGTGAGGAGATCGTGCGGTCGAAGAACGGACTGCTCACGACGCTCGGGTACAAGCTCGGCGACGACAAGCCGCACTACGCGCTCGAGGGTTCGATCGCGGTCACCGGTTCGCTCGTGCAGTGGCTCCGCGACAACCTCGGGCTCATCTCGTCCGCGCCCGAGATCGAGGATCTCGCGAAGACGGTCGACGACAACGGCGGCGTGTACTTCGTGCCCGCGTTCTCCGGGCTGTTCGCGCCGTACTGGCGTCCGGACGCCCGCGGCGCGCTGGTCGGAATGACCCGCTACGTCAACAAGGGCCACATCGCCCGCGCGGCGCTCGAGGCGACGGCGTTCCAGACGCGGGAGGTGCTCGACGCGGTCAACGCCGACTCGGGTGTCGACCTGCAGGAGCTCAAGGTCGACGGCGGCATGATCGCGAACAACACGCTCATGCAGTTCCAGGCCGACATCCTCGGCGTGCCGGTCGTGCGTCCGGTGGTCGCGGAGACGACGGCGCTCGGCGCCGCCTACGCCGCCGGTCTCGCGGTCGGCTTCTGGTCGGGCCTCGACGAGCTGCGGGCCAACTGGCAGGAGGACTCGCGCTGGGAGCCGAACATGGACTCCGACGAGCGCGAGCGTCAGCTGCGCCTGTGGAAGAAGGCCGTCACGAAGACCTTCGACTGGGTCGACGACGACACCGACCGCTAGTCGCGGTCAGCGGAAGGGCCGGGTCGCCGTGGGCGGCCCGGCCCTTCTCCGTTTCGAGCACCTGATCCCGACACCCTCGCCGGTGAGTTGCGGAGAAGTGCGGAAATCCGGGTGCGAATTCCCGCAATTGTCCGCAACTCGAAGAGGAGAGGCGGATGTCGCGGGGCGAACCGAGGATCAGGCGGGCAGGAGCAGCTCGGGCAGCTCGTCGAGCGAGCGGATGACGTGCGCTCCGGCGGTGGCCGCCTCGGCGAGGTCGGCGTCGGTCGCCGTGCCGCGCCGGTCGATCCACACCCCGGTGAGCCCGGCGGAAGCCGCCCCGATCGCATCCGTGTGCAGGCGGTCGCCCACATACACGGCGTGCTCCGGTCGTACGGCGAGCAGTTCGCACGCGAGCCGGAAGATGCGCGGGTCGGGCTTCGCGATGCCGACGGCCCCGGATGCGACCACCGAGTCGACGCGCTCCGAGAGCGCGACCGCATCCAGCTTCTCGGTCTGGAAGTCGAGCTCGCCGTTCGTGATGATGCCGAACCGCACGCCGGGTCGCCGGCGCCCGAGCTCGTCGAGGCACGGGAGCGCGTCGTCGTGCAGGCTCCACGCGGCGCGGTAGCCCGCGAGGTACCCGTCGAACCAGGCGTCCGCCGCGTCGTCGTCGAGGTCGATCCCGTAGGGCGCGACGAACCCCCGCGCGCGCTCGCGACGCTGCTCGAGGAAGCCGACCTCACCCGAGAGGTAGCGGTGGTAGTGGTGCTCTTCGAGGTCGGTCCAGCGGGCGAACTCGACCGCCGCGTCGGCTGCGGCGAGCTCGCCGCCGAGGGACGTGCGGTGCGCCAGCACCCCGGACTCGACCGCCGCCCGGTGCGCGAACAGGGTGTCGTCGAGATCGAACAACACCGCTGCGGGAAATTCAGGAGTCGAGGTGCCCGGTGGCTCCTCGGCGGCGTGACGCCCCGCCATCTCAGCGGTCCGTTCCGGAGTCGTCAGCCGCGACTCCTGAATTTCCGACACCCGCGGCGGAGGTCGGCGGGAAGGTGTCGTCGGGCCAGCCCGGTTGCGGCGCCCGGTCGTCGACGACGGTGAGGTGCGCGTGCCACGAGGGCGTGCCGTCGGCGCCCGGCGCGATGCCGTCGTAGCGGAAGCCGCGCGAGCGCGCCGACGCGGCGGACGCCGTGTTGCCGACGACGGCCTCCCAGCGGATGCGGTCCATGCCGCGCGCGAAGCCCCAGTCGAGTACCGCATCCATCGCCTCGCCGAGATAGCCGCGGCGGCGATGCGGGGCACCCACCCAGTAGCCGAGGTTCACAGCGCCCGAGTCCTCGTGCCGCAGGCCGATGCACCCGACGAGGTCGCCGTTCACGCGCATGGCCCAGGTGAACTCGCGGTCGTCGCGCCAGCCGTTCGCCACGTACTCGGTGACGAACGACACCCCGTGCTCGCGCGTGTACGGCCACGGCGTCGTGAGGAACCGCTCGAACAGCGGGTCCTGACAGTACTCGGTGATGCGGCCCACATCCTCGAGCGTCGGCGCGGACAGCTCGAGCCGGGCCGTGTGCAGCACGACGGGCCTCATGCGCGCGGCAGCAGGCCGATGCGGTCGTACACCTGCGCCAGGCGCTCCTGAGCGAGCTCGTTGGCGCGAGCCGCGTTCACGGCGAGCAGGCGGTCGAGCTCCGCGGGGTCGTCGAGCAGCTCGAGCGTGCGCGCCCGGATGGGCTCGAACTCGGCGACGACCGCCTCCGCGACCGCCTTCTTGAGGTCGCCGTAGCCGCGCCCCTCGAACTGCTGCTCGAGCGCCGAGATCTTCTCGCCGGTGAACGCCGAGAGGATCGTGAGCAGGTTCGAGACGCCCGCCTTCTCGCCGCGGTCGAACCGCACCTCGCGGCCCGTGTCGGTGACGGCCGAGCGGATCTTCTTCGCCGTCTTCGCCGGCTCGTCGAGCAGCCAGACCACGCCCGACTCGCTCTCGGCCGACTTGCTCATCTTCGACGTCGGGTTCTGCAGGTCGTAGATGCGGGCGGTGTCGGGGAGGGTGATGGCCTCCGGGATGACGAACGTGTCGCCGAACCGGCTGTTGAACCGCGCCGCGAGGTCGCGCGTCAGTTCGACGTGCTGGCGCTGGTCGTCGCCGACGGGCACGACCTCGGTGCCGTAGAGCAGGATGTCGGCCGCCATGAGCACGGGGTAGGTGAACAGGCCCACGGATGCGGCGTCGGCGCCCTGCCGGGCCGACTTGTCCTTGAACTGCGTCATGCGGCTCGCCTCGCCGAACCCCGTGATGGTGTTGAGAACCCAGGCGAGTTCGGTGTGGGCGGGCACGTGCGACTGCACGAACAGCGTCGACGCCTCCGGGTCGATGCCCGCGGCGATGTACTGCGCGGCGGTGCGGCGCGTCTTCTCGCGCAGCGACGCGGCCTCCTGCGGCACGGTGATCGCGTGCAGGTCGACGACGCAGAACAGCGCGTCGTGCTTCCGCTGCAACTCCCGCCACTGCAGCAGCGCACCGACGAAGTTGCCGAGGTGGAGCGAATCGGCGGAGGGCTGCATGCCGGAGAAGAGACGGGGGGCGGTCATCCCCCCATTCTCTCAGGAACGCCCGGCGTCTCCCGGTTCCCGATCCCGGGCGTCGCGGATGCCGTCGCGGACGGCCGCGCGGACCACCAGGTACATCACGTAGAAGCCCACTGCGGCGAAGGTGACGCCGAGCGCGAGCCCCGAGAACGGGTCCATCAGAGCGCGTAGTCCACGACGACGGGGGCGTGGTCCGACCAGCGGGTGTCCCACGCGGAGGCGCGGTCGATCGCGTAGTCGACGACCGTCTCGGCGAGCGGCGCCGTCGCGAGGTGGTAGTCGATCCGCCACCCCGTGTCGGTGTCGAACGCCTTGCCGCGCTGGCTCCACCACGTGTACGGGCCGGCGACCTCTCCGGCGAAGCGCCGTCCGACGTCCACCCAGCCGAGCCCGGGCCCTTCGGAGCCGTCGACGCCGGTGACCGTCTCGCCCTTCGGGCCGAGGATGCGGTCGAAGTACGCGCGCTCGCGGGGCAGGAAGCCGGGGTTCTTCTGGTTGCCCTTCCAGTTCTTGATGTCGAGTTCGCGGTGTCCGACGTTGAGATCGCCGAGCACGATGGCGAGCTCGTTGTGCTGTTCGAGCTCCGGCAGCCGCTCCTCCATCGCGTCGAGGAACTTGTACTTCTCGACCTGCTTCGCGCCCTCGCCGCCGGAGTGCACGTACGCGCTCACGACGGTGACGATGCGGTCGCCCACCTCGTAGTCCGCCTCGAGCCAGCGGCCCGCCGAGTCGAACTCCTCCGCGCCGAGCGAGACACGGTGGATCGACGCCTTGTTGCGGCTCGCGATCGCGACCCCGGCGCGACCCTTCGCGGTCGCGGCGTCGTGCAGGATGTCCCACTCGGTGCCGAGCAGGCTCTCGAGGTCGCTCGTCTCGGCGCGCACCTCCTGCAGGGCGAGGATGTCGATGTCGCGCCCGGCGAGCCAGTCGCCCATGCCCTTGCGGAAGGCGGCTCGGACGCCGTTGACGTTGACGGTGGCGATGCGCAGCGGTTTTGGCACGTCGCTCATCCTACGAACCCCGACCGACATCCGAGTGGTCCTCGGGATCCGCCGAACGGTCGCGGCGGAACAGGGCGCGCACCCGTCGGGCGAGCCGGGCGATCGGTCCCGGCTCCGACGGTGCCGGCTCGGGCTCGTGCTCCGCCACGAGCCGCCGCGCCTCCTCGAGTCGCCGGCGCTCCACCTCGGGGTCGACGACGAGCCCGCGGTCCCGCATCCCGACGGCGACCCACGCGGCGGCGAACAGGATCACCTGGCAGCTGAGGTTGAAGTAGATGAGCAGGCCCACGATGACGGCGAAGGAGGCGAGCAGCGGATTGGTGCCGCCCCCGCCGAGTAGTGCGCCGCCGACGACCTTGAGCACACCGAGTCCACCTGCGCCGAGCAACGCGCCGGCGCGCAGCCGGCGCCACGGGATGTGCAGGCCGGAGAGCACCCGGTAGAGCCCGCCGAGCGTCACCGCGTCGAGCGCGAACATGACGGTGAGCGTGACGACGCGCCCGCCGACGGCGCCGACGATGGAGTCGGACCCGATGCCGACGAGATCGAGCAGCAGACCGGTCGCCGCGGTTCCTGCGACGGAGAGGGCGGCCGTCAGCACGAGGGCGAGACCGAACAGGGCGGCGAGCCCCAAATCGCGCAGCTTCACGAGGAAGAAGTTCGCCTCGAGCGGCGGCTGATCGAACTCCACCCGCACCGCGTCGCGGGCGGAGCCGAGCCAGCCGATCGCGGTCACGAGCAGCCCGATCAGGGCGACGGTGCCCGACAGGGTGAAGCCGTCGATCTGCAGCAGCGCATCCGGGTCGATGGCGCCGTTCCCGTTCTCCTGCTCGATGAGCCCGGGCACGGTCTGGGCGAGGTAGTCGATGAGCGTCGAGCGCAGCGCCACGTCACCGGCGATGACGAGCCCCGCGATCGAGAAGCCGACCCAGATGCCGGCGAACGCGGCGAAGATCGACTGGTACGCCAGTCCGCTCGCGAGGATCGGACCGCGCGTGATCGTGTAGTGCTGGGCCACCCGCACCGGTCGCCAGCCCAGCACGCGCTCCACGAGAGCCGGGAAGCCCCGCGTCCCACCCTCGTCCGCCACGCCTTCACGCTATCCGCGGCAGTAGGCTGACCGCGGGCAACCGTCGAGGAAGAGGGAATACATGGAGCTTCGAGGTGTCGGTGTGGGTCGCGGTGTCGCCGCAGGTCCCGTTCTGCGGATGCCCGAACCGCTGGCCGAACCGGCCGATGCGCGGCACGACGGTGACGCGGCCGGCGAGATCGCCGAGGTCGACGACGCGCTCGCGGCCGTCGCCGCGGACCTGAACACGCGCGCCCAGGCGGCGGGTGGGGACGCGCAGGCCGTGCTCGAGGCCGCCGCCATGATGGCGCAGGACCCGATGCTCGTCGACGACGTGCGGGCACGCATCGAGGCGGGTTCGACGGGCGAACGCGCCGTGTTCGACGCCTTCCGGTCCTTCCAGGAGCAGCTCACCGCGATGGGCGGCTACATGGCCGAACGCGCGACCGACCTCGCCGACGTGGCCCAGCGCATCATCGCCCGGCTGCGCGGCGTGCCGGCGCCGGGCGTGCCGCAGAGCGACACCCCCTTCATCCTCGTCGCGCGCGACCTCGCCCCGGCCGACACGGCCCTGCTCGACCTCGAGAAGGTGCTCGGGCTCGTCACGAGCGACGGCGGGCCCACCTCGCACACCGCGATCCTCGCCCGGCAGAAGTCGATCGTCGCTCTCGTGGGCGTGCAGGGCGCCCTCGACATCGCCGACGGCACGACCGTCGTCGCGGACGCCGCGAACTCCACCGTCATCGTGGACCCGGACGCAGCGCAGCTCGAGGACGTGCAGCGGCGCATCGCCGAGCGCGCCTCGGCGGCCGCGGCCCCCGTTCAGGACGGCGCGCTCGCCGACGGCACCCCGGTGCCGTTGCTCGCCAACCTCGGCTCGCCCGACGAGGCGGCCGGCGCCGTCGAACTCGGCGCCGAGGGCGTGGGGCTGTTCCGCACCGAGTTCCTGTTCCTCGATGCGACGAGCGCACCGACCGTCGAGTCCCAGCAGGCGAGCTACACGGCGCTGCTCGAGGCGTTCCCGGGCCGCAAGGTCGTCGTGCGCGCGCTCGATGCCGGCGCCGACAAGCCGCTGTCGTTCCTCAACGACGCGCACGAGGAGAACCCCGCACTCGGGCTGCGCGGCCTGCGGGCGCTGCGGGCGAGCGAGCAGATCCTGCGCGACCAGCTCACGGCGCTCAAGAACGCGCAGGACGCGACCGAGGCGGACCTCTGGGTGATGGCGCCGATGGTGTCGGATGCGGAGGAGACCCGCTACTTCGTCGAGCTCGGCCGCGAACTCGGACTCAAGACCGTCGGCGTCATGGCCGAGGTGCCCTCGCTCGCCGTGCTCGCCGACCAGGTGCTCGCCATCGCGGACTTCGTGAGCATCGGCACGAACGACCTCACCCAGTACACGCTCGCCGCCGATCGGATGCTCGGCTCGGTCGCGTCGTACCAGGACCCGTGGCATCCCGCGGTGCTGCGCCTCGTGAAGTCGCTCGGCGACGCGGGCGCCGCCGCCGGCAAGCCGGTCGGCATCTGCGGGGAGGCCGCGGCCGATCCGGACCTCGCGGTCGTGCTCGTCGGGCTCGGGGCGACGACCCTCAGCATGAGTCCCGCGGCACTCGCCGACGTGCGGCAGGCGCTCGCCGAGGTCACGATCGAGCAGGCCCGGGCGAAGGCGACCGCCGCTCTCGGTGCGATGACCGCGGCCGAGGCCCGCGCCGCCGCGACCGCCGCCTGAGCCTCGACGACCGCTGTGGCCCCCGTCACGCGCGGGAGCGCACGCGAGAATCCCCGTGACGGCGCCGCGAAACGGCGTCATACTGGACCGAGTTGTCTGTCTCTTGGGGTGAGACGGTGAAGTCGCCGTCACATCCCCTCGGGGATGAGAGGAATCAAGGGGGATGAGCGAGGAGCCGCAGAACCCGCAGGGTTCGGACCAGGTGCTCGTGGCGCAGGCGCGAGGGGGGAACACTCGCGCCTACGCCGAGCTCTGGCGGCGGCACCATCGCGCCGGCTTCCACGTCGCGCGCCGCTTCACCTCGATCGACGCCGACGATCTCGTGAGCGAGGCGTTCGCCCGCATCCTCAAGCGCATCCAGGCCGGCGGTGGACCCACGGGTGCGTTCCGGCCCTACCTGTACACGACGATCCGCAACCTCGCGTCGACGTGGGGTGCCGCCCGGCGCGAGATCGCCGTGGACGAGTTCGACGACCTCGAGGAGGCGTTCGAGAACACGGTCGATCCCGCCATGCAGGCGCTCGACCGCACGCTCGTGGCACGGGCGTTCCGCGCCCTGCCCGACCGGTGGCAGACGGTGCTCTGGTACACCGAGGTCGAGGGGATGGACCCGCACGAGGTCGCTCCGCTGCTCGGCATCAGCGCCAACGGCGTCGCCGCGCTCGGCTATCGGGCCCGGGAGGGTCTGCGCCGCGCCTGGTTGCAGGCCCACATCGCGGACGCGGCGCTCGCCGGCGAGTGCGCGTGGGCGTCGGCACGGATGGGCGACCACGCCCGGTCCGGCCTCTCCCGCCGCGACGCCGCCCGCTTCGACGCGCACGTCGCCGAGTGCAAGAACTGCACCCGCCTGAGCGAAGAGGTGCGGCACGTCGGCGCGGACCTCGGCCTCGTGCTCCTGCCGCTGCTGCTCGGCGGCACCGCCGGGGTCGCGCTCTCCGGATCCGCGGCCGCGCCGGACGCCGCCGCGTCAGCCCTTCCCGATCTCCCGTTCCCGACCGAGATCGTCGGTGCCGCAGGCTCGGCGGTCGCCGCGCCCGTCGCGGCCGGCCTCTCGCTCGGAGCGGCGACCGGCACGACGGCGATGCTCGGCTCAGCGGCCATCGTCGTCGCCGTGGGCGGAGGCATCGTCGGCGGCGGGATCCCCGCCGGCGTGGCCGTTCCCGTGCCGACCGAGACCACGCCGATCGCCGCCGAACCGGTCGCGGGCACGCCGGCCGGCCCGTCGCCGTACGCGGCGGACCCCTCCACCGACGGCACGGTCGAGCGACCGGGTGGCGGCGCCCCCGCGCCGGACGACCCCGCGAACATCCCCGGGCCCCTCGCGCCCGAGGCGAGCACCCCGGACGCCCCCGGCGGCGGAAACGGGCTCGGCGGCGTCGTGGGCGGAGTGGGAAACGCGGTCGGCGGTGTGGTCGGTGGTGTCGGCAATACGGTCGGCGGTGTGGTCGGTGGTGTCGGCAATACGGTCGGCGGTGTGGTCGGTGGTGTCGGCAACACGGTCGGGGGTGTGGTCGGTGGTGTCGGCAACACGGTCGGGGGTGTGGTCGGCGGTGTCGTCGACACGGTCACGGGCGGCACACCGCCCCCGGGACACACCGCGCCCGGCGGACCGGTCGCGGCCGACATCGCCCTCAACCTCGGAGGCACGGCGACCCCGGGCGCGCACCTGTCGCTCCAAGCCGGAGGCCAGGTGTACGCGACCGCGACCGTGGACCGCAACGGACGCTTCACGCTCGCGGCGACCGCCATCCCGGCCGGCACCGCGCGGCTGTCGCTCGTGCAGCAGGTCGACCGCGACTACCTGGGAGGCCTCGTCGGGGGCGTGCTCGGTGCCGTGGACAGCCTCGTGAACGCCCTCATCAAACCGGTCGTCATCACGACTCCGACCGCCGGCATCCGCATCGACGTCATCGGCTGAAATCCGGCTCGCGCTCGCGTCATAGGCAGCGGTGCGTCCGGTCTCTCCGAGCGAGGGCGCCACGCCCCGTCGCCGGTCGTCCCATGCCGGCGGCGCACCGGCCGGCCCTGACCAGGAGTCCCAGCTCCCGTCAGGGTCGGTGCGGTGGTGGCGTCAGCCCTTGACGGTGAGCGGGATGTCCGGCTTGCCGCGCATGATCGCGTTCTTGACCTCCGCGATCGCCTGCGTGACCTGGATGCCGCGCGGGCACGCCTCGGAGCAGTTGAACGTCGTGCGGCAGCGCCACACGCCCTCACGGTCGTTGAGGATGTCCAAGCGCACCTGCGCGCCCTCGTCGCGGTCGTCGAAGATGAAGCGGTGCGCGTTCACGATCGCGGCCGGTCCGAAGTACTGACCGTCCGTCCAGAACACGGGGCAGCTCGAGGTGCACGCGGCGCACAGGATGCACTTCGTGGTGTCGTCGAAGCGCTCGCGGGCGACCGGCGACTGGATGCGCTCCTTCTCGGGCTTCGAGCTCGCGATGAGGAACGGCTGGATCTCGCGGTACGACTCGAAGAACGGCTCCATGTCGACGATGAGGTCCTTCTCGAGCGGAAGCCCCTTGATCGCCTCGATGTAGATGGGCTTCGCGATGTCGAGGTCCTTGATGAGCGTCTTGCACGCGAGGCGGTTGCGGCCGTTGATGCGCATGGCGTCCGATCCGCAGATGCCGTGGGCGCACGAGCGACGGAACGTCAGCGAACCGTCCTGCTCCCACTTGATCTTGTGCAGGGCGTCGAGGATGCGGTCCGTCGGGTACATCTCGACGTCGAAGTCCTGCCAGCGCGGCTCCTCGTCGACCTCGGGGTCGAAGCGGCGGATGATGACCGTGACGGTGAACGACTGCGCCTGCGCGGGCGGCGGTGCCGCGCGGCCTTCGAGGGTTGCGGTGCTCATCAGTACTTCCGTTCCATCGGTTCGTAACGGGTCATCACGACCGGCTTCCAGTCGAGACGGATGTGGTCGTCGGCGAGCGACGAGTGCGGATCGCCGGTGAGGTACGCCATCGTGTGCTTCATGTACCCGGCGTCGTCGCGCTTCGGGAAGTCGTCGCGCATGTGGCCGCCGCGGCTCTCCTTGCGGTTGCGGGCCGAGAACACGACGACCTCGGCGAGGTCGAGGAGGAAGCCGAGCTCGATGGCCTCGAGCAGGTCGGTGTTGTACCGCTTGCCCTTGTCCTGGATCGAGACGTTGCGGTAGCGCTCGCGCAGGCCCGCGATGATCTTGGTGACCTTCTCGAGCGACTCGTCGGTGCGGAACACCTGGGCGTTCCGGTCCATCTCGTCCTGCAGCTCCTTGCGGATCGCGGCGACCCGCTCGGTGCCGTTCGAGTTGCGCAGCATCTCGACGAGCTCGCGCACCCCGGCGGCGGGGTCGGCCGGCAGCGGCGTGAAGTCGACGGTCGCGGCGTACTCGACGGCGTTGTTGCCGGCGCGCTTGCCGAACACGTTGATGTCGAGCAGCGAGTTCGTCCCGAGGCGATTGGAGCCGTGCACCGACACGCACGCGCACTCGCCGGCGGCGTAGAGCCCCGGCACGACCGTGTCGTTGTCGCGCAGCACCTCGGCCTTGACGTTGGTCGGGATGCCGCCCATCGCGTAGTGCGCGGTCGGCATGACCGGCACCGGCTCGTATACGGGGTCGACGCCGAGGTAGGTGCGGGCGAACTCGGTGATGTCGGGCAGCTTGGTCTCGAGCACCTCGGCGCCCAGGTGCGTGCAGTCGAGCAGCACGTAGTCCTTGTGCGGACCGGCACCGCGGCCCTCCGCGACCTCCTGCACCATGCAGCGCGAGACGATGTCGCGCGGGGCGAGGTCCTTGATCGTCGGGGCGTAGCGCTCCATGAACCGCTCGCCGCTCGCGTTGCGCAGGATCGCGCCCTCACCTCGCGCGCCCTCGGTGAGCAGGATGCCCAGACCCGCGAGACCCGTCGGGTGGAACTGGAAGAACTCCATGTCCTCGAGCGGCAGGCCCTTGCGCCAGACGATGCCGACGCCGTCACCGGTGAGGGTGTGGGCGTTCGAGGTGGTCTTGTAGATCTTGCCGAAGCCGCCGGTCGCGAACACGATCGACTTCGCCTGGAACACGTGCAGCTCACCGGTCGACAGCTCGTACGCGACGACGCCGCTCGGCTGGGGCGTGCCGTCGACATCCGTCATCACGAGGTCGAGCACGTAGAACTCGTTGAAGAACTGGATGCCGTGCTTGACGCAGTTCTGGTACAGCGTCTGCAGGATCATGTGGCCGGTGCGGTCGGCGGCGTAGCAGGCGCGGCGCACGGGCGTCTTGCCGTGGTCGGCGGTGTGTCCGCCGAAGCGGCGCTGGTCGATCTTGCCGTCGGGGGTGCGGTTGAACGGCAGACCCATGTTCTCGAGGTCGAGCACCGCGTCGATCGCCTCTTTCGCGAGGATCTCGGCCGCGTCCTGGTCGACGAGATAGTCGCCGCCCTTGACGGTGTCGAAGGTGTGCCACTCCCACGAGTCCTCTTCGACGTTCGCGAGCGCGGCGGCCATGCCGCCCTGCGCCGCGCCCGTGTGCGAACGCGTCGGGTACAGCTTCGAGATGACGGCGGTCTTCGCCTTCGGTCCCGCCTCGATCGCGGCCCGCATCCCGGCGCCGCCGGCGCCCACGATGACGACGTCGTACTGGTGGTGGTGCACGCCGTCGATGAGCGTGCTCGTCCCCGCCGCCTCAGCGGCCCCGTTCGTCACGCTCACCGGGCGACGCTCTCACACAGATCGGGCAGCAGCGAGGGGTCGCCGCCGGTCGGGCAGGGGTCGAAGGTGTAGATCACAAGGGTTCCCAGGACGAGGAGCGCGATGGTGGAGACGAGCAGGGCGCCGTGCAGGATGCGACGGAGCCGGGGGTTGTAGGCGTAGTCGTTGACGATCGTGCGCATGCCGTTCGCGCCGTGGATGAGGGCGAGCCAAAGCAGCAGGGTGTCCCACACGATGTAGAAGGGGTCGGCCCACTTGCCGGCCACGAACGCGAAGTCGATCGCGCTGACACCTTCGCCGGCGACGAGGTTCACGAACAGGTGCCCGAAGATCAGCACGACGAGCACCACGCCCGAGACGCGCATGTAGATCCAGCCCCACTTCTCGAAGTTGAAGCGGCGCTTGGTGAGGGCGGCGCGCGCGGAGCGCGGCGCCTCGACTCGTTCGGTCGTCATCTCAGCCTCCGAACACGTGCATGAGGTGGCGGGGGAGGAACGCGGCCAGGAGCACCACCCAGAGCAGGATGACGATCCAGAACATGGCGCGGTGGTACTTGGTGCCCACACTCCAGAAGTCGATCAGGATGATGCGCAGACCGTTGAGGGCGTGGAACCCGATCGCGGCGACGAGCCCGGCCTCACCGAGACCCATGATGGGCGTCTTGTAGGTGTTGATGACGGCGTTGTACGCCTCGGGGCTCAGACGCACGAGCGCGGTGTCGAGGATGTGCACGAGGAGGAAGAAGTAGATGGCCGTCCCGGTGATGCGGTGCAGCACCCACGACCACATGCCTTCGCGGCCGCGGTAGACGGTTCCGGCCGGACGCCTCGGTGCCCTGATCTTCGGGCGGACGCCGGTCGAGGACGGCCGCGGTGCCGCCACTGATCCTGCCGCGGTGTCGGGCACGGATCCTCCTCTGCGATCGTGTCTGGAGAACCCGTCCAGTCTACGTCGCGCTCCGGAGGTCGACGGACACAGCCCACCCGGCGCTCAGGCCGCCCGAGCGGCCCGCGTGCGGGTCAGCGCGCCAGGCGAACGCGTTCGGTGCGCTCGGCGCGCACCCGCTCGTAGTGGCCGATGAGCTCGTCGCACACGCTCTCCCACGACCGGCCGAGCACGGCACGACGACCGGCCTCGCCCATCCGCGCCCGCAGGGCGGTGTCGGTCGAGAGCAGCTCCACGTACGCGCGCAGTCCCCGGTCGTCGCCCGGCTCGACGAGGTAGCCGTCGACCCCCTCGTCGACGAGGTCGATCGGTCCGCCCGCCCGGGGCGCGATGACGGGCAGGCCGCTCGCGTGCGCCTCCTGCAGCGTCTGGCCGAAGGTCTCCTCGGTGCCCGTGTGCACGAACACGTCGAACGACGCGTACGCGGCCGCGAGCTCCTGCCCGGTGAGACTGCCGAGGTAGCGCACCGGCATGCCCTTGAGCGCCCGGCGCACGGACGGCATCGATGGGCCGTCGCCGACGATCACGACCCGCACGCCGTCGAGTCCGCGCAAGGCGGCGAGCCGCTCGAGCTGCTTCTCGGGCGCGACCCTGCCGACGTAGCCGACGATCGTCTCGCCGCGCGGGGCGAGACGCTGGCGCAACCGATGCACGACGGGGTCGAGGCGGTTCCGCGGGTGGTAGGTGTCGAGGTCGACGCCGCGACCCCATCGAGCGAGCCGGTCGACGCCGGCGCGCTCGAGGTCGGCGAGGGATGCGGTGGACGGAGCGAGGGTCAGGTCGGCGCCGTCGTGCACCCACCGCACGACGCGCCAGGCGAACCCGGTCGCGGCGGTGAGGCGGTTGCGGCGCGCGTAGCCCGCGACATCCGTCTGGAACACCGCGACGCTCGGCACGCCGAGGCGGCGGGCGGCGTCGATGCCCTGGGCGCCGAGCAGGAACGGGGAGGCGGCGTGCAGCACGTCGGGCCGGAAGTCGGCGAGCAGCCGTTGCACGTGAGGACTCGGCAGCCCCACGGGGAACTGGCGGTAGGCGAGCGCGGGCACGGAGTGCACGGGGAAGCCCGCGTACTCGCGTGGCGCCCCGGCCGACGGCACGATGACCATCGCCTCGTGACCACGCAGACGGAGGTGGTCGAGCACCTTCCGTACGCTCGTGGTGACGCCGTTGAGGGTGGGCAGGAAGCTCTCGGTGATGACCGCGATGCGCATGACGGGTGCTCCGTTTCCGGCTCGTGGCCGTCACGTTACGGATCCGGTCTTGCCCGGCGGTGAACACCCCGTGACCGTCTAGGGTTGGTCGCATGGCGACCGGAAAAGCGCTCGATCGTTTCTACAGCGTCATCCCGGCCGGAGGCGTCGGCTCCCGGCTGTGGCCGCTGTCCCGGGCGGGCGCCCCCAAGTTCCTCCACCAGATCAGCGGCACCGGCGAGAGCCTGCTGCGCGACACCTGGCAGCGCCTCGCACCGCTCTCCGGCGAGGAGCGCATCATGGTCGTCACCGGCCGGGCGCACGAGGCGGCCGTCTGCGAGCAGCTCCCGGAGCTCGAGGCGCACAACCTCGTGCTCGAGGACGAGCAGCGCGAGTCGTCGGCCGCGATCGGCCTCGCCGCCGCGATCCTCGTGCGCCGGGAACCCGACGTCATCATCGGCTCGTTCCACGCCGACCACGTGGTGCGCGGCGTCGCCGCGTTCGGTCAGGCGGTGCGCCAGGCCGTCGCCGTCGCCGATGCCGGCTACATCGTCACGATCGGCATCCCCCCGCGCGAACCGGCGACCGGGTACGGCTACATCCGCGCGACCGAGTCGCTCGACTTCGACGGCGTCGCGACGGTGTTGCGGGCGGACAGCTTCACCGAGAAACCCGACGTCGACACGGCCGTGCAGTACCTGCACTCCGGCGACTACCTGTGGAACGCCGGCATGTTCGTCGCCCGCGCCGACGTGCTGCTCGAGCAGTTGCGGCGCAGCGAGCCGGAGCTCGTCGCGGGGCTCGAAGAGCTCGCCGCCGCCTGGGACACGGATGCGCGAACCGACGCGGTCGCCAGAATCTGGCCGGCGCTGACGAAGGTCGCCATCGACTACTCCGTGGCCGAACCGGCCGCCGAGGAGGGCAAACTCGCCGTCGTGCCCGGGCACTTCGCCTGGTACGACGTCGGCGACTTCTCCACGATCGCGAAGCTCGGCTCGAACGGCCGACGCAGCCAGCTCGTCACGATGGGCGACGCCGAATCGGTGCACGCCGAAGACAGCAGCGGACTCGTGATGAATCAGACCGGGCGGGTCATCGCCGTCATCGGCCTGCGCGACGTCGTCGTGGTCGACACCGACGACGCCCTGCTCGTGACGACGACCGAGAACGCCCAGCGCGTGAAGGGCGTCGTCGACGCGCTCAAGAACTCCGGCCGCAGCGACGTGCTCTGACGTGCGACCGACCCGACCTGAGAGGCCCATCGTGAGAACCGCATCCCGCATCGCCGCGGCGACCGTGCTGACCCTGACCGTCGCGGCGCTCGCCGCGTGCGCCCCCGCCCCGGAGTCCGGAGGGGAGACCGGCGACGGCGGCGACTTCTGCGCCCGCATGGTGACGAACTCCGGAGGTCTGGAGGACCGCTCCTTCAACCAGTCGAGCTGGGCCGGGCTGCAGAGCGCCGGCGAGGAGTACGGCATCGACGCCGAAGTGCTCGTGTCGACCAACGAGACCGACCTCGAGCCGAACGTGCAGCAGGCCGTCGACAGCGGCTGCGGTCTCGTGCTCACCGTCGGTTACGAACTCGCCGCCGCCACCCAGGAGCAGGCCGAGGCGAACCCCGACATCGACTTCGCCATCGTCGACGAGATCGTCGAGGGTGACAACATCAAGCCCATCGTCTTCGACACCGCCCAGGCGGCGTTCCTCGCCGGATACCTCGCGGCGGGCGTCACGCAGACCGGCACCGTGGCGACGTTCGGTGGAGGCAACCAGCCGCCCGTCACGCTCTTCATGGACGGGTTCGTCGACGGCGTCGCGCACTACAACCAGGTGCACGGCACCAACGTGGCCGCGCTCGGCTGGGACAAGCAGGCGCAGGACGGCACGTTCACCGGCGACTTCGAAGACGTGAACAAGGGTGTCACCGTCGCTCAGGGCTTCATCGACCAGGGCGCCGACGTCATCCTGCCGGTCGCCGGCCAGGTCGGGGAGGGGGCCGCGCGTGCCGCCGCCGACGCCGGCAACGCCGTGATCATCTGGGTCGACAACGACGGCTACGAGACGCTCCCCTCCGAGTACCGCCCGCTCGTGCTCACCTCCATCCTTAAGAACACCGGAGACGCCGTCGTCGAGATCGCGCGCGCGAGCCAGCAAGGCGAGTTCACCAACGAGGCCTACATCGGCACGCTCGAGAACGAGGGCGTGGGGCTCGCGCCCTTCCACGACCTCGAATCGCGGGTGGGACCGGAACTCGCGGCCGAGATCGACGACCTGCGTCAGCAGATCATCGACGGTGCGCTCGAGGTCACCTCGCCCAGCACCCCGGAGTAAGCCGCGCGTTACGGCCGTATTTCCGCATGATCGCGGATTTGTAACTGTTCGGCGTCGAGCCCGTTCTGGGGCCTCAGGGCCCTCGAGCCGTCGCGTAACGTGGTCGCATCGACCCCGGCCGAACCCTGCCCGGGCTGCATCTTGGAGGACATAGTGAGAATCACTTCGCGCAAGGCCGGCCTCGCCGGTCTCGCCACCATCGGCGCGAGCGCGCTGCTGCTCGCCGGCTGTGCGGCGGCTCCCGAAGAGGACAACGCCGGTGGCAGCGACGCCCCCGACTTCCTGCCCTGCATGGTGTCGGATGCCGGTGGCTTCGACGACAAGTCCTTCAACGAGTCCGGATTCAACGGGCTCGTCGAAGCGGCCGACGAGGTCGGCGTCGAGTACAAGGAGGTCGAGTCCGCTGACGAGTCGGCGTACGGCCCGAACGTGCAGAACCTCGTCGACCAGGGCTGCAACCTGATCGTCACCGTCGGCTTCCTCCTCTCGGAGACCACGCTCGAGGCGGCCGAGGCCAACCCCGACGTGAACTTCGCGATCATCGACGACCAGCTCGACGCGGACCAGGACGGCCAGCCGGACGTCGACAACGGCAAGCCCATCGTGTTCAACACCCACGAGGCGGCCTTCCTCGCCGGCTACGCGGCCGCGAGCTACTCGAAGACCGGCGTCGTCGGCACCTTCGGCGGCATCCAGATCCCGACCGTGACGATCTTCATGGACGGCTTCGCCGAGGGCGTCGCGTACCACAACGAGCAGAAGGGCACGAACGTGTCCGTCGTCGGGTGGGACGTCGAGGGTGAGACCGGTGTCTTCACCGGCGGCTTCGAGGCCGGCACCGCCGCCCTCGCGTCGGCGCAGGGTCTCATCGACCAGAACGCCGACGTGATCATGCCCGTGGGCGGACCGATCTACCAGAGCGCCGCGGAGGCCATCCGCAGCTCGGGTCGTGAGATCGCCCTCATCGGCGTCGACTCCGACGTGTACGAGTCCGACCCCAGCGTCGCTGACCTGCTGCTCACCTCGGTCATGAAGGGCATCACCCCGGCCACGCGCGACGTCGTCACGGCGGCCGCTGAGGGCGACTTCAGCAACGAGAAGTACATCGGCACGCTCGAGAACGACGGTGTGGCGCTCGCGCCGTTCCACGACTTCGAGTCGAAGGTCGCGCCGGAGCTCTCGGACGAGCTCGACGAGATCCGCCAGGGCATCATCGACGGCGACATCGTCGTCGAGTCGAAGGCCGCCTTCACCGAGTAACACCCACCGCACGCGGGGAGGTCGGCTTCGGCCGACCTCCCCGCCGCGGTTAAGCCCCGGCGCGCGTCGGGCTAGATTCATATCGGGCACGACGGAGTCGCACCACCGGGCGAGTGTCGTGTCCGCACTGTCGGCACCGCTTCACACAAGCGGAACAGGAAGGGCACGGCTCATGAAGCTCGAGCTCCGCGGAATCACCAAGCGGTTCGGCGCTCTCGTGGCGAACGACCACATCGACCTCACCGTCGAGCCGGGGGAGATCCACTGCCTCCTCGGTGAGAACGGGGCGGGCAAGTCCACGCTGATGAACGTGCTGTACGGCCTGTATCAGGCCGACGAGGGCGAGATCCTGCTGGATGACCGGGTGCAGGCCTTCGCCGGTCCCGGCGACGCGATGGCGGCCGGCATCGGCATGGTGCACCAGCACTTCATGCTCATCCCCGTGTTCACGGTCGCGGAGAACGTGATGCTCGGCCACGAGCAGACGAAGGCGGGCGGCCTGCTCGATCTCGCGAGCGCCCGGCAGAGGGTGCGGGAGATCTCCGACCGGTTCGGGTTCGACATCGATCCGGATGCGCTCGTGGAGGACCTGCCGGTCGGCGTGCAGCAGCGCGTGGAGATCATCAAGGCCCTCTCGCGCGACGCCCGCGTGCTCGTCTTCGACGAGCCCACCGCCGTACTGACGCCGCAGGAGACCGACGAGCTGATGGCGATCATGCGTCAGCTGAAGGCCGAGGGCACCGGCATCGTGTTCATCACCCACAAGCTGCGCGAGGTGCGCGAGGTCGCGGACCGGATCACGGTCATCCGGCTCGGGAAGGTCGTCGGCGAGGCGTCGCCCACGGCGAGCAACGCCGAGCTCGCCTCCCTCATGGTCGGCCGCGCCGTCGAACTGACCGTCGAGAAGAAGCCCGCCGCCCCCGGCGCCCCTGCCCTCGTCGTCGACGGGTTGACGGTGGCGGACGCCCGCGGTCAGCTCGTCGTCGACCACGTCGGGTTCGACGTCCGGGCGGGGGAGATCCTCGCGATCGCCGGGGTGCAGGGCAACGGGCAGACCGAGCTCACCGAGGCGATCTTCGGACTCCAACCCCACGCCACCGGCTCGATCACCCTCGACGGCCACGAACTCGTCGGCCGCACGGTGCGGCAGGTGATCGACGCGGGTGTCGGCTTCGTGCCCGAGGACCGCAAGGAGGACGGACTCGTCGGCGAGTTCACGATCGCCGAGAACCTCATGCTCGACCGCAGCACCGACGAACCCTTCGTTCGCGCCGGGTCACTGCAGCTCAAGACCCTCGCCGAGTACGCCGAGCAGAAGGTGCGCGAATTCGACGTGCGCGCCCAGGGCATCGGAACCCGCGTCGGCCGGCTCTCCGGCGGCAACCAGCAGAAGGTCGTGCTCGCCCGAGAGCTCGGGCGCGAACTGCGGCTGTTCGTGGCCGCCCAGCCCACCCGCGGACTCGACGTCGGATCGATCGAGTTCGTCCACACCCAGATCGTCGTCGCCCGCGACTCCGGCATCCCGGTCATCGTGGTCTCGACCGAGCTCGACGAGGTGGTCGCCCTCGCCGACCGCATCGCCGTGATGTACCGAGGAAGGATCGTCGGAATCGTGCCCGGAGACACCCCGCGCGACGTGCTCGGCCTGATGATGGCCGGCGAGACCCCGAGCGAGGTGGCCGCGTGAGCGAGCAGATCCCCGCCCGCAGCCAGGACACCAAGCTGCAGGCCGAATCGGTCGAACCCGGTCAGACGCCGAACACCGAGACACCGGACGCGCCCCGCGGCAACGCCGTCATGCGCGACATCCTCGGCGGCAGCGCCATGATCTCGGTGCTCGCCGTCGTCGTCGCCCTCATCGTCGGCGCGATCCTCATCGTCATCGTCAACGAGGACGTCGTCGAGGCGGCGGGCTACTTCTTCGCCCGTCCGCTGGACACCTTCCGCGCCATCGGCGACGCGGTCGGCGGGGCCTACGCCGCCCTGTTCCAGGGGTCGGTGTACAACTTCCGGCGCCCCGACTTCGCCGCGGGCATCCGACCCCTCACCGAGACGCTCACCTTCGCGACGCCGCTCATCGCCGCGGGACTCGGTGTCGCGCTCACCTTCCGCGTCGGCCTGTTCAACATCGGCGGACGCGGGCAGATCCTCATCGCCGCGGCGGCCGCCGGGTACGTCGGCGGGATGATGGAGCTGCCCCCGGTCGTGCACCTCGTCGCGGCCCTGCTCGCCGGTCTCGTCGGCGGTGCCCTCTGGGGCGGCATCGTCGGACTGCTCAAGGCACGCACCGGAGCGCACGAGGTGATCGTCACGATCATGCTCAACTACGTCGCGTTCTACCTCGTCTCCTACCTGCTGCGCACGCCGGGAGCCCTGCAGGCCCCCGGTCAGAACAACCCGAAGAGCGCGCCCATGGCGGACACCGCGGTGTTCCCCGAGCTGCTCGGGCCGCAGTACAACCTGCACCTCGGCTTCCTGCTCGTCATCGCCGCGACCGTCTTCGTGTGGTGGCTGCTCAACCGGTCGAGCCTCGGCTTCCGTTACCGGGCGGTCGGCGAGAACCCGAACGCGGCGCGCGTGGCCGGCATCGACGTCGGCCGGGTCTACATCACGGCGATGCTCATCTCGGGCGGCCTCGTCGGCCTGGCCGGGGTGTCGCAGGTGATGGGCACGATCACGACCGGATTCGCCTCCGGCATCGACGCGGGGATCGGCTTCGACGCCATCACCGTCGCGCTGCTCGGTCGCTCGCGACCGATCGGCGTGTTCGTCGCGGGCATCCTCTTCGGCGCCCTCAAGGCCGGCGGCTACTCCATGCAGGCGGCCGAGAGCGTGCCGATCGACATCGTGCTCGTCGTGCAGTCGATCATCGTGCTGTTCATCGCGGCGCCGCCGCTCGTGCGCGGCCTGTTCCATCTGCCCACCCCGGGCGTCGACTCGCCGCGCCGAAAGCAGCGCGCGCGGAAGGAGGTGGTGACCCGATGACCACGACGACCGCCCCGGCCGTCGCCGTCGCGCCGATCACGGCCCGCAGCTGGAAGACGCCCATCCTGCTCGGCGTCTTCACGCTGATCGCGATCGTGCTCTTCGTCGCGCTGCGGCGCGACGGCGTGAGCACCTTCCGCCTCTCCACCGGCTCCGACCTCATCCAGCTGCCCGAGATCGCGGCGCCGACCATCGCGACCTCGATCGGGATCACGGTGCTCCTCGCCGCGATCACCGCCTTCGCGACGTTCCTCGCGTCACGACGACGACGGCTGCCGCTGTGGCTCACCGTCGTCTTCGCGGTGCTGTTCCTCATCGCGTTCCTCGCCTGGGCCGCGGCCGACAAGGCGATCCCGGTGCCGGGGCTGCTCATCGGCGCCCTGTCGCTCAGCACACCGCTCATCTTCGGCGCCCTCGGCGGCGTCATCTCCGAGCGGGTCGGCGTCGTCAACGTCGCGATCGAGGGTCAGCTGCTCGCGGGCGCCTTCGCGGCCGGCGTCATCGCCTCGCTCACGCAACAGCCGCTTCTGGGGCTGCTCGGCGCCATGGTCGCGGGCGCGCTCGTGTCGTTCGTGCTCGCCGCGTTCTCGATCAAGTACCTCGTCGACCAGGTGATCGTCGGTGTGGTGCTCAACGTCCTCGTCACGGGCATCACGAGCTTCCTCTACTCGACGCTGCTCACCGCCGACGCCGCCCGGCTCAACTCCCCGGCGACGTTCGAGCGGCTGCCGATCCCGGTGTTGAGCGAGATCCCCGTGCTCGGACCGGTGCTGTTCCGGCAGACGCTCATCGTCTACCTCATGTACATCGCCGTCGCCGCCGTGTGGTTCGGGCTGTTCAAGACCCGCTGGGGCCTGCGGTTGCGTGCCGTCGGCGAGCACCCGACGGCTGCCGACACGGTCGGCATCAAGGTCAACCGGTCGCGGTTCTGGAACGTCTCGCTCGCCGGCGTCATCGCCGGCGGCGGCGGCGCCTACTTCACGCTCGCGGCGGTCGGCAGCTTCAACAAGGAGATGACCGCCGGAGCCGGCTTCATCGCCCTCGCCGCCGTCATCTTCGGGCGCTGGGACCCCATCCGGGCCACCCTCGCCGCCCTGCTGTTCGGGTTCGCGAGCAACCTGCAGAACACCTTGAGCATCGTCGGCTCGCCCGTGCCGAGCGAATTCATGCTCATGCTGCCCTACCTCGTCACCATCGTGGCCGTCGCGGGACTCGTGGGACGCGTGCGGGGTCCCGCCGCTGCCGGAAAGCCGTACGTGAAAGCATGACCGACACCCCCGCATCCGACGTCGCCATCGACTGGCAGGCGCTCCGCACGGTCGCCCTCGACGCCATGCGGCACGCCTACGTGCCGTACTCGAACTTCCCCGTCGGGGTCGCCGCGCTCGTCGACGACGGCCGCGTGATCGCCGGCTGCAACGTCGAGAACGCGTCCTACGGGCTCACCCTCTGCGCCGAATGCGCGCTCGTCTCGAGCCTGCACATGACGGGGGGTGGACGCCTGGTCGCCTTCACCTGCGTCGACGGCAACGGCGACACCCTCATGCCCTGCGGCCGGTGCCGTCAGCTGCTCTTCGAGCACTCCGCGGAGGGCATGCTGCTCGAGACCGTCTCCGGGGTGAAGACGATCGACGAGGTCATCCCCGACGCGTTCGGTCCGCGCACCCTCGCCGCCTACCGCGACGAGCACTGACCCCCGGCATCCGCCCCTTCGAGACAGGAATCCCATGTCCGTCGAACCGTTCGACGTGGTCGACCTCATCCGTACCAAGCGCGACCGGGGCACGCTCAGCACCCCGCAGATCGACTGGCTCGTCGACGCCTACACCCGCGGCTACGTCGCCGACGAGCAGATGTCGGCCATGGCGATGGCGATCTTCCTCAACGGGATGGAACGCGAGGAGATCCGCGACCTGACGCTCGCCATGATCGCGAGCGGCGAGCGGATGGAGTTCTCGTCGCTGTCGAAGCCGACCACCGACAAGCACTCGACGGGGGGAGTGGGCGACAAGATCACGCTGCCGCTCGCGCCGCTCGTCGCCTCCTTCGGCGTCGCCGTGCCGCAACTCTCGGGCCGTGGGCTCGGACACACCGGCGGCACGCTCGACAAGCTCGAGAGCATCCCCGGCTGGCGGGCCCGGCTCAGCAACGACGAGATGCTCGCCCAGCTGGATGCCGTCGGCGCCGTCATCTGCGCCGCCGGGTCGGGGCTCGCGCCCGCCGACGGCAAGCTCTACGCCCTGCGCGACATCACCGGCACGGTCGAGTGCATCCCGCTCATCGCCTCGTCGATCATGAGCAAGAAGATCGCCGAGGGCACCGCGTCGCTCGTGCTCGACGTGAAGTTCGGCTCGGGGGCGTTCCTCAAGGACCCGGCGCAGAGCCGTGAGCTCGCCGAGACGATGGTGCGGCTCGGCACCGATGCCGGCGTGTCGACCGTCGCGCTGCTGACGAACATGAACGTGCCGCTCGGGTTCGCGATCGGCAACGCGAACGAGGTGCGCGAGTCGGTCGAGGTGCTCGCCGGCGGCGGGCCGGCGGATGTGGTCGAACTGACGGTCGCGCTCGCCCGCGAGATGCTCGCCCTCGCCGGGCAGCTGGATGCGGACGTCGAGGGTCACCTGCGCGACGGCAAGGCGATGGACGCCTGGCGCGCCATGATCTCGGCCCAGGGCGGCGACCCGGATGCGGAGCTGCCGGTCGCC
The DNA here is from genome assembly GCF_002797715.1 of Diaminobutyricimonas aerilata. Classification (NCBI taxonomy): domain Bacteria; kingdom Bacillati; phylum Actinomycetota; class Actinomycetes; order Micrococcales; family Microbacteriaceae; genus Diaminobutyricimonas; species Diaminobutyricimonas aerilata. The sequence goes on from NZ_PGFF01000001.1 coordinate 738,205, forward strand.
CGGGAGCAGCACGTCGTCACCGCCGACCGAGACGGTGTGCTCGTCGAGCAGCAGGCGCTGCCGTTCGGCATCGCCGCGTGGCGTCTCGGCGCCGGTCGCGCGCGCAAGGAGGACCCGGTGCAGCACGCGGCGGGCATCGACCTGCACGCGAAGCCCGGCGACCGGGTGCGCGCCGGGGAGCCGCTGTTCACCCTCTCCGCCGACGAGCCGGCGCGCTTCGACCGCGCCCTCGAGGCGCTCGAAGGCGCCTACCGGATCGGTGACGAGGGCGACGAGGTGCTCGACGGCGGTCCGCTCATCGCCGACCGCATCGCCTGACACCCGTCCCGTTCCCTGAGCCTGTCGAAGGCAACCGCCTCGGGGACGCCGTTCCCTGAGCCTGTCGAAGGGAACCGCCGGGACACGCGCTTCGACCTCGTCAGCTCGGGTCGCCGAGTCCCTTGACCGCGCCGACGACGAGATCCCAGAAACGGTCGCGGTCGAGCGTGACCGCGGCGCGCGTGCGGCACTCCTCGAGGGCCGGCCGGCGCAGGTCGGCGACCGTCATCCCCGCGGTGTGCTCGCCGTGCAGTTCGACCGTGATCGGCACCGCCCGGGTCGTCATCACGTCGGGGTCGATCACGAACGCCACGGCGCACGCGTCGTGCACCGGCGGACCGTCGGGGAACCCGAACACGTGACGATAGGAGCCGCGGAAGAAGTCGAGCAGCTCGCCGACGAAGCGCGCCGGCGCCGTGCCGATCGCCGTGATGCGCTCGGCGACCGCGTCGTCCGCGATCGCCTGGTGCGTGAGGTCCAACCCGACCATCGTCACCGCCCACCCGGCGTCGAAGACGACGTGCGCGGCCTCCGGATCCACGACGATGTTGAACTCGGCCGCGGCGGTCGTGTTGCCGACGCCGACCCCGCCGCCCATGAGCACGACCTCGCGCACGCGGTCCACGATCCGCGGCTCGAGCCGGGCCGCGAGCGCGATGTTGGTGAGCGGGCCGGTCGGCACGAGCGTGATCGCACCGGCCGGATGCGCCATGACCGTGTCGACGATGAGCTGCGCGGCGGGACGCGGGTCGAGCTCGATGACCGGTTCCGGCAGCACCGGGCCGTCGAGGCCGCTGTCCCCATGGATGTCCGGCGCGATCCGCGGGCTGCGTACGAGCGGTCGCTCCGCGCCTCGGGCGAACGGCACTCCGGTGATGCCCGCGATGCGGCCGACCGCGAGCGCGTTGCGGGTGATCTTGTCGATCGTCTGGTTGCCCGCGACCGTGGTCACCGCCACGAGGTCGACGCGGGGGTCGCCGTGGGCCACCAGCAACGCGATCGCGTCATCGTGGCCGGGATCGCAGTCGAGGATGATCTTCCGGGCCGTCACCCGGGTCACGCTAGTAGGTTTGAGTCATGAACTCGGCGCCGCAGGATCTGCTCCTCCCCGACTCTCGGGTCAACGCGGTCGCGCTGCCCAAGGTGTCGCTGCACGACCACCTCGACGGCGGACTGCGACCCCAGACCATCCTCGAGCTCGCCGACGAGGTGGGCCTCGAGCTGCCCGCCGACGACGCCGAGGCGCTCGGACGGTGGATCGCCGACGCGTCGGACTCCGGATCGCTCGTCGAGTACCTCAAGACCTTCGACATCACGACCGGTGTCATGCAGACGCGGGAGGGTCTCGGCCGCGTCGCCCGGGAGTTCGTGCAGGATCTCGCCGCCGACGGCGTGATCTACGGCGAAGTGCGCTGGGCGCCCGAGCAGCACCTGACTCGCGGACTCAGTCTCGACGAGGTCGTCGAGGCGGTACAGGAGGGCATCGAGGCCGGAATCGATGACGCCCGCTCGGGCGGTCACCGCATCCGGGTCGGCCAGCTCGTGACCGCGATGCGGCATGCCGACCGCTCCCTCGAGATCGCCGAGCTCGCCGTGCGGCACCGCCACCGCGGTGTGGTCGGCTTCGACTTCGCCGGCGCGGAGGACGGGTTCCCGCCCGGCCGGGCGCGCACCGCGTTCGACTACCTCGCCTCGGAGTTCCTGCCCGTCACCGTGCATGCCGGCGAGGCCGCGGGACTCGAGAGCATCCGCGGTGCCCTCATCGACGGACGCGCGCTGCGTCTCGGTCACGGCGTGCGGATCGCGGAGGACATCGTCACCGAGCGCGAGGACGCCGAGAGCACCTACGTGACCGTCGGTCCGATCGCGCAGTGGGTGAAGGATCAGCAGATCCCGCTCGAGCTGAGCCCGTCGTCGAACCTGCAGACCGGGGCGATCGAGGCGTGGGGCGAGGACCTCATCGACCACCCCTTCGATCTGCTCTACCAGCTGGGGTTCCGGGTGACGGTCAACACCGACAACCGTCTGATGAGCGCCACGACCCTGAGCCGCGAGCTCGTGCTGCTCGCGGAGGCCTTCGGCTACGACCTCTCCGACCTCGAGGTGTTCCAGCTCAATGCGGCGGAGGCCGCGTTCCTGCCTCTCGAAGACCGGGAGGAGCTCGCGGACCGCATCAGTGACGGGTTCGCGCGAGCCTGATGGGTCTTCCGCCGCTGCCCGACGAGGCCATCCAGCTGAACGTCACGGTCGACGGATGGCGTGACGCCGTCCGTCTCGCCGGCGACGCGCTGCATCGTTCCGGCGCCGCCCTGCCGACGTATGCGGAGGAGATGGTGCGGATGATCGAGGAGCACGGTCCCTACGTCGTCATCGCCCCCGGTCTCGCGCTCGCGCACGCGCGGCCCGGACCGGAGGTGCTCGGCGACGGCCTCGCGGTGGTGACCCTCGCGACTCCCGTCGACTTCGGGCATCCGCACAATGATCCGGTCAGCGTCGTGCTCGGGCTCGCCATCAAGGACGTCGCGAACCACCTCGCGACGATCGCCGCGCTCGCCAACGTGTTCAACGATTCCGCCGCGATCCCCGAGCTCGCGGCGGCCACCAGCACCGACGAGGTGCGACGCATCATGGAAGGGCAATCATGAAGATCGTCGCGATCTGCGGCGCGGGCATCGGCTCGAGCGGGATCCTCAAAGTCAATGCGGAACGGGTGCTCGGCAAACTCGGCATCGACGCGGCCGTCGTCGCCGCCGACGTCGCCTCGATCAAGACGGTCGCGGCCGACGCCCAGGTCATCCTGACGAGCGCGGAGTTCGTCGACGCGATCGGCAAGACGTTCGCCGACGTCATCGTCGTCGACAACTACTTCGACACCGAGGAACTCACCGAGAAGCTCCGCACCGCCCTCGCCTGAGCGGTCAACGGCCGCCGCGGGCGGTCGTCCCGTCGGAGGGATGCTGCGGCCGGTAGGTGCGCCAGAACCGGAAGTACGGACGCCCACCGGCGACGGTCGCGCCGACGAGGAACACGGCCCCGACACCGATCCCGATCGCGATGTCCACCGCCTTCGGTGCGCCCGCGGCGAGGCCCACGACGGCCGCGAGCAGCCCGACGATCGCGGACACCACGACCGCCATGAAGATCATGCTGCTCGCGAGCACGTGGCTCGCGTCGCGCCGGTCGCCGAGGAAGTAGTAGGTGCGGCTCACGCCGGCCGCGTCGTCGTGCGGGGAGGTCATGAGAGCGGCCTCGACCTCGGGGGCGAGGGCGACGTACGCCGCTCGGAGCCGGTTCATCGCCACGACGTACATGAGGTCCTCCATCCCGACGTTGAGCACGCGGAGCAGGGTCAGCACACCGACGAGCGCGACGAAGGAGAGCACGATCACCGCGAACATCCCGAAGTCGGCGCCGAATCCGGTCGCCTGACCGACGAGCGCGAGACTCACGAGGCCCGCCGAGACGAGGGTGAGGAACATCGAGATGCGGGTGAGCACCTCGTTCTGCGTCGTCGTGCGGGAGGCGAGCAGGCTCCAGTGCTCCGTCGCGAGGATCTGCGCCTGCAGCGCGGGCGCTGTCGCGGGAGTCCCCGGAGGTTCCGGCGGCTCGGGCGGTGGCGGCGGAGAGGGAGTCCGCATGCCCCTCATCGTCCTCCTCCGGGGTCCCGGAGGGAACAGGGGCGGGCGAATCAGCCGACGAGTCGGCGCATCCCTTCGTCGAGTTCCGCGACGACCGCGGCTGCGGCGCGGCGTCGCGCGCGGCCGTCGCCGTCGGTGCTCGTCGCGTCGATGTAGATCTTGAGCTTCGGTTCGGTGCCGCTCGGGCGCAGGATGATGCGGCTGCCGCCCTCCGTCCACAGCCGGATGAGGTCGGTGGGACCGAAGTCGCCGAACCCCTCGGCGAAGTCGTCGATGCGGTCGACGGCGAGCGAGCCCACGTGGGTCGGCGGATTCTCGCGCAGCTCCCGCATCATCCGCGGGATCTCCCCGAGGTCGCTCACGCGCAGCGAGATCTGGGTCGATGCGAATCCGCCGATCCGCTCGGCGACGTCGTCGAGGGCGTCGTCGAGGGTGCGGTCGTTCCGACGCAGCTCGGCGGCGAGGGCGAGCACCGCGACGGCCGCGGAGATGCCGTCCTTGTCGCGCACCTTCTCGGGGTCGACCAGGTAGCCGAGCGCCTCCTCGAACCCGAAGACGAGGCCGGGAGGCCGCGAGATCCACTTGAAGCCGGTGAGCGTCTCCGCGAAGTCGAGACCGTGCGCATCGGCGATCGTGCGCAGCACGGGGGACGACACGAGCGAGGCGGCGAGCGTTCCGCCGCCGTGGGCGCGCTCGGCGGCGCGCCAGCCCAGCAGCACCCCCACCTCGTTGCCGCTCAAGCGGCGCCAGCCCTCCCCATCCGGAACCGCGACCGCGAGGCGGTCGGCGTCGGGGTCGTTGGCGAGCACGAGCTCCGCCCCGACCCGGGTGGCGGTCGCGAACGCGAGGTCCATCGCGCCCGGTTCCTCGGGGTTGGGGAAGGCGACGGTCGGGAACTCCGGGTCGGGCTCGATCTGATCGGCCACGACGACCGGCTCGCCGAACCCGGCGACGTCGAACACGCGGCGGGCGGTCTCCCACCCGACACCGTGCATCGCCGTGTAGACGAAGGGCACGAGGCCGCCGGAGTCGCCGGCGATCGCGGCGGTGCGCGCGACGTACTCGTCGAGCACCTCCTCGCCGGCGATCTCGAAGTCGCCGGATCGCGAGAACAGGCGGATGTCGCGCTCGGCCGCCTCGAGGATGCGGGCCTGGATCTCCGCGTCCGTCGGCGCCACGATCTGCGACCCCGCGTCGGCGCCGCCGAGGTACACCTTGTAGCCGTTGTCGCGCGGCGGGTTGTGGCTCGCCGTGACCATGACGCCCGCGCTCACGCCGAGGTGTCGCACCGCGAAGGCGAGGACGGGGGTGGGGAGGGCACGGGGGAGCAGGATGGCGCGCACGCCCGCGCCGGCCATGAGCTCGGCGGTGTCGCGGGCGAAGACGTCCGAGTTGGTGCGGCCGTCGTAGCCGATCACGATGCTCGGATGCTCCTCCCGGCTCAGCAGGAATGCGGCGAAGCCGGAGGCGGCCTGGGCGACGAGCACTCGGTTCATGCGTGCGGGACCGGCGCCGAGCTCACCGCGCAGCCCAGCCGTGCCGAACGTGAGCCGGCTGCCGAAGCGCGACCGCAGCTCCGTCTCCGCGTTGATGACGCCGCCCTCAGCGTCGTGGAGAAGCCGCTCGAGCTCTGCCCTCGTGACCGGGTCGGGGTCCTGCTCGAGCCACGCGCGCGCGGCGCCGAGCGGGGCGCTCACAGTCGCTCCACGATGCGCGCGAGGAGCGCGGAGATGACCGGCTCGGCCTCGCGCCCGGCTTGCAGCACCTCCTGGTGGCTGAGCGGTTCGGGGCTGATGCCCGCCGCGAGGTTCGTGATGAGCGACATGCCGAGCACCTCCATGCCCGCCTGTCGCGCGGCGATCGCCTCGAGCGCCGTCGACATGCCGACGATGTGTCCGCCCATGGCCTTCACCATCTGCACCTCGGCCGGAGTCTCGTAGTGCGGGCCGCGGAACTGGGTGTAGACGCCCTCGTCGAGATCGGGCTGCACCTCGCGCGCCAGATCCCGCAGGCGCTTCGAGTAGAGGTCGGTGAGGTCGATGAACGTGGCGCCCTCGAGCGGCGACGCGGCGGTGAGGTTGAGGTGGTCGCTGATCAGCACGGGCGTGCCCGGCCCCCACGTCTCCTTGATGCCCCCGGCGCCGTTGGTGAGGATCATCGTCGTCGCGCCGGCCGCCGCGGCGGTGCGCACCGAGTGCACCACCCGCCGCACGCCGTGGCCCTCGTAGAAGTGCGTGCGCGCTCCGATGACGAGCGCGTGCTTGCCGTTCGCGAGTCGGATGCTGCGGAGGGTGCCCACGTGTCCCACGACGGCGGGGGCGCTGAATCCGGGCACCTCGGAGGCGGGTACCTCGGCGACGGTCTCGCCGATCAGGTCGGCGGCCTTCGCCCATCCGCTGCCCAGGGTGAGGGCGATGTCGTGCCGGTCGATGCCCGTGACCTTGGTGAGGTGGGCGGCGGCTTCTCCGGCGACCTCGAACGGGTCGACGGCGGCGTCGTCGAGGGGGTTGTGCTGATGCATCCGACCACTCTATTCATCCGGCGTTTTGGTGGGTGACCTGGCGGCGCGGGAGAATGGGGGCATGGCCAACCTCTTCGAGCGCAAGCAGCGGATCGCGATCCTCGGAGGGGGCCCCGGAGGGTACGAGGCGGCCCTCGCCGGCGCACAGCTCGGCGCGGACGTGACGCTCGTCGAACGGGTGGGCGTGGGTGGTTCCGCGGTGCTCACCGACGTCGTTCCGTCGAAGACCCTCATCTCGACGGCCGAGGCGGCGCACGCGATCGGCGACGCGGCCGACCTCGGCGTGCAGTTCTTCGTCCGCACCGACAGTGGCCGCCCCGTGCGCCCCGAGGTGACGGTCAACCTCGCCGCGGTCAACCAGCGTCTGCTGCGGCTGTCGCGTCAGCAGTCGGAGGACATGCGCTCGAACCTCGTGCGCTCGGGGGTGCGCATCATCCAGGGCGACGGCCGGCTCGACGGACCGCAGAAGCTCGTCGTCTCGACGGGCAAGGGCAAGTCGCGCACCGACTTCGACGAGGTCGACGCCGACACGATCGTCGTCGCGGTCGGGTCGAGCCCGCGCATCCTCAAGACGGCGGTGCCGGATGGCGAGCGCATCCTCACCTGGACGCAGTTGTACAACCTCGACGCGACCCCGGAACACCTCATCGTCGTCGGCTCCGGTGTCACCGGTGCGGAGTTCGCGTCCGCGTACACCGCACTCGGATCGCAGGTGACCCTCATCTCGAGCCGCGACCAGGTGCTGCCCGGCGAGGACGCCGACGCCGCACGCATCATCGAGGACGTCTTCACGCGGAACGGCATGACGGTGCTCAACAAGAGCCGCGCGGAGTCGGTGGTGCGCAACGGTGACACGGTCGTCGCGACCCTCTCCGACGGCCGCGTCGTGGAAGGCAGCCACTGCCTCCTCGCGGTCGGCTCGGTTCCGAACACGGCGGGCCTCGGCCTCGAGGAGGCGGGCGTGCAGCTCGCCGACACCGGCCACATCCGGGTCAACCGGGTCGCGCGCACCTCGATGCCCTCGATCTACGCGGCCGGCGACTGCAGCGACCTGCTGCCCCTCGCCTCCGTCGCCTCGATGCAGGGCCGCACGGCGGTCTACCACGCGATGGGCGACGCGGTGAACCCGACCGAGGTGCGCAACGTCACCTCGAACATCTTCACCCAGCCGGAGATCGCGACCGTCGGATGGTCGCAGAAGCAGATCGAGGACGGCGTCGCCCAGGGTGAGATCTACAAGCTCCCGCTCGCCTCCAACCCGCGCGCGAAGATGATGGGCATCAAGGACGGCTTCGTGAAGCTCTTCGCCCGCACCGGCTCGGGCACGGTCATCGGCGGCGTGGTCGTCGCCCCGAAGGCGTCGGAGCTCATCCTGCCCATCGCCCTCGCCGTCGAGCACCGACTCACGGTCGACCAGCTCGCGCGCGCGTTCAGCGTCTACCCGTCGCTCTCGGGCAGCGTCACCGACGCCGCCCGCGCGATGCACATCGTCCAATAGCGGCGTTCGGGGGCGCTCTACGTGGGCCGCACCTCACGTCGGCCGCACCGCCGACGCGCCCGGGGGCGCGAGGTCGGCGTGCCGCTCGTGCCGCTCGACTTTTCGAATGCACAGGAAGTATGCGCGGCGTCGCGAACGGTGAGCGGCACTTGCGGCGAACACCTCACCCGAGTGCCCATCGCCCCCCCCAGCGGATGCGGCAGGTGCAGCGGATACGGCGCGCACGGCGGGTACGGCGGGCACGCGGGTGCGGCGGGCACGCGGGTGCGGCGGGCACGAAGGGCGCGGTTCGTGCCGCGCATCTTTCGGAATGCGCGTGAAATGTGCGCGGCGCCGCGAAGGGTGCACGGCGGGTTGACGGACCTCGGTGTTGCCCTGACAGTGCCTCCCGCAGAGCATGACGGACGAGCGGTGCGCCACCGGAGCCGTGCGCCACTCCTTCCCGTCACGTGCTCGGCTGGCGTGAGCACCTCATCCGAGCCGACGAGATCGTTCGATCGGGGTCGCCCGGGGCGTTTTACCGTGCGGAGCGTGCGGGCCGCTTCGTTCGCGTCGCTCACGGAATCCACCTTCCGCGCAGAATCTGGGACGAGCTCGACGCGGAGCAGCGCTACCTCCTGCGCGTCCACATCGTGGGCGAACGATGGCCCGATGCGGTTTTCTCGCACGCCTCTGCAGCCGCACTGTGGGGTCTTCCGCGACTCGGTCCCTGGCCGGAGCGGCCCGAGGTGCTTGCGGACGCGGCAACCGGAGGCAGGTCGCGCGTTGCCGTGACGCGCCACACCGAGGGCGTGCCCGGCGCCACCGCAGTCGTGCTCGGGCTGCGGGTGACGACGCTCGCTCGCACGGTCGTCGACGTCGCGCGCACGGGAAGCCTCACCGCAGGCGTCGTGGCCGTCGACGCGGCGCTGGCGCCGGGAAACGGCGCGACCGCATCCGCCGACCACCTGCTGCAGGAACTCGTCGACCACCCGTCGGCCCGCGGCCGCTCCCGGGCATTCGCCGCGCTGGAACTCGGCGACGGTCGATCCCAGTCGGTCGGAGAATCGGTCAGCCGCGCGTCGATGTACCGACTGGGATTCCATATGCCCGAGCTGCAGAAGGAGTTCGTCGACGACCAGGGCAGCATGTGGGTCGACTTCTGGTGGCCGGAGTTGAATCTGGTCGGAGAGTTCGACGGCGAGACGAAGTACACCGATCCGGCGATGCTCAGAGGACGGACCACCGCCGAGGTGCTCGTCGCCGAGAAGTGGCGCGAGGACCGGCTCAGGGCACTCGGACTGGGCGTCGTGCGTTGGGGATGGGACGTCGCGACGTCCCTTCCGCTGCTCCGGGCGCGATTGAGCGCCGCCGGACTCCGCGATCGCCGCGCGCATTCCGCGATGCGCGCGAAATGATCACGGCGCGGCAGAATGTGCGCGGCGCGACGCCTCCGGACGTCGCGTGCCGGCGCGCCACAGGGCCACCGGCCGAGTTGGTGCTCGCGGATGCAGGGCGTGCGGCGGGTCAGTCGTCGATCGTGAGCAGCACGTGTCCCGACGACACGGTCGTGCCGACCGGGGCGTTGAGGCCCGCGATCACGCCGTCCTTGTGGGCGGTGATCGGCTGCTCCATCTTCATCGCCTCGAGTACGAGCACGAGGTCGCCCTTCACGACGCGGTCGCCCTCGCCGACGGCGAGCTTCACGACGGTCGCCTGCATCGGGGCGACCACGGCCGCTCCGGTGACGGTGTTGACGGATGCGGCGCCGCGGCGGCTGGGGGCTGCGGTGCGCACCGGCTCGCTGCCGTTGCTCGGCAGCAGCTGCGCCGGCAGCGAGACCTCGAGGCGCTTGCCGTTGACCTCGACGACGACGCTGTGGCGCTTCGCCGGGGCCGCGGCGGACTCGAGCTCTCCGCTCCACGGCTCGATGTCGTTGTCGAACTCGGTCTCGATCCAGCGCGTGTACACGCGGAACGGATCGTCGGTGAAGGCCGGATCCCGCACGATCTTGCGGTGGAACGGCAGCACGGTCGGCAGCCCGGCGATCTCGAACTCGTCGAGTGCGCGGCGCGCCCGCTCGAGGGCATCCGAACGCGACGACCCGGTGACGATGAGCTTCGCGAGCAGCGAGTCGAACGCCCCGCTGATGACGTCACCCGTGGTGACGCCGGAGTCGACGCGCACGCCGGGGCCGCCGGGAACGCGGAACACGTGCACGGGACCGGGGGAGGGCATGAAGTTGAGCCCGGGGTCCTCGCCGTTGATGCGGAACTCGAACGAGTGACCGTGCGGCACGGGGTCGTCGTAGTCGAGCACGCCGCCCTCCGCGATGCGGAACTGCTCGCGAACGAGGTCGATGCCCGTGATCTCCTCGGAGACCGGGTGCTCGACCTGCAGCCGCGTGTTGACCTCGAGGAACGACACCGTTCCGTCGCGGCCGATGAGGAACTCGCACGTGCCCGCGCCGACATAGCCGACCTCGCGCAGGATGGCCTTCGACGCGTCGTACATCGCCTGCTGCTGCTCTTCGGTGAGGAACGGCGCGGGGGCCTCCTCGACGAGCTTCTGGTGGCGCCGCTGCAGCGAGCAGTCGCGCGTGGAGATGACGACGACGTTGCCGTGGGCGTCGGCGAGGCACTGGGTCTCGACGTGGCGCGGCTGGTCGAGGTACTTCTCGACGAAGCACTCGCCGCGACCGAACGCGGCGATCGCCTCGCGGGTGGCGGAGTCGAACAGCTCCGGCACTTCTTCGCGGGTGCGGGCGACCTTGAGGCCGCGGCCGCCGCCGCCGAACGCCGCCTTGATCGCGACGGGGAGTCCGTACTCGTCGGCGAAGGCGAGCACCTCGTCGGCACCCGCGACGGGGTTGAGGGTTCCGGGGGCGAGCGGCGCGCCGACCTTCTCGGCCACGTGGCGGGCCGAGACCTTGTCGCCGAGCCGCTCGATGGCGTCGGGGGAGGGGCCGATCCAGATGAGGCCCGCGTCGATCACCGCCCGCGCGAAGTCGGCGTTCTCGGCGAGGAACCCGTAGCCCGGATGCACGGCGTCGGCGCCGGAACGGCGGGCCACCGAGAGCAGCTTGTCGATGACGAGGTACGTCTCGGCGCTCGTCGACCCGTCGAGCGCGTACGCCTCATCGGCGAGGCGCACGTGCCGGGCGTCGCGGTCCTGGTCGGCGTAGACCGCCACCGAGGCGATACCGCTGTCCTTCGCAGCGCGGATGACGCGCACCGCGATCTCTCCACGATTGGCGATCAGGACCTTGGTGATTCGCGTCATGATCCCCCACCCTATCCAGCGCGCGGGCCGCCCTTTTGGGCAGCACGCACAAAAACGGGGCGGATGCGGTGGCTGCGCCCTACAAGCACGGGGGAGAACGCGCGGATGCGGCGGGCGCTCAGCGCTGCCCCGGCACCCGGTTCCACAGGTCGGGCCAGGCGATGCCGAAGCCGCGCACGAGGGTGCGCAGGGTCGCCACCGAGAGTCCGACCACGGCGTGCGGGTCGCCGTCCACGCTCTCGATGAACGCCGCACCGAGGCTGTCGATCGTGAACGCTCCCGCGACGCGCAGCGGTTCGCCGGTGGCGATGTAGGCGTCGATCTCGCGCTCGTCGAGGTCGGCGGCGAACCGCACCGTCGCGCTCGACACGGCGCCGTGCGCGCCGCCGACGCGACCGCCGCGGTGGTCGATGAGCCAGTGGCCCGAGTGCAGCACGCCGGCACGGCCGCGTTGACGCATCCACCGTTCCTTCGCCACCTCGGGGCGGTGCGGCTTGCCGTAGATCCGGTCGTCGATCTCGAACGCCGAGTCGCCGCCGAGCACGAGCCCGTCGATCTCCGGATCGCCGGTCACCGCCTCCGCCTTGCGGCGGGCGAGCAGCTCGACCATCTCGGCCGCGGTGAGGGGACCGGCCGCCGCGACGACGGCCTCCTCGTCGACGCCGGGGCTCAACAGCACCGGGTCGATGCCCGCCGCGCGCAGCGTCGCAAGGCGGGCCGGCGAGGTCGATGCCAGGTACAGGCGCACGCGCCCTCCTATGCTCGAGAGATGGTCGGTATGGAGGGGAGCGAGCTCGAGCTCGCGGTCACCAACGTAGCTCACGGCGGTATCACGGTGGCGCGTCACGAGGGGCGCGTCGTGTTCGTCTCCGACGCGATCCCGGGTGAGCGTGTCGTGGCCCGTGTGACGGATGCGGGCAAGGCGAAGTTCTGGCGCGCGGACACCGTGCGGGTGCTCGAGGCGAGCCCGCACCGCCGCGAGCACATCTGGCCGGAGGCGGCCCACGACCGCGACCCGGCCGACCGCGCCGGCGGCGCGGAGTTCGGTCACATCGACCCGGCGCACCAGCGCGAGCTCAAGCGGCAGGTGGTCGTGGATGCGCTGCAGCGGTTCGGCGGAGTCGAACGCGATGTCGAGGTCGAGGCGCTTCCGGGCGCGGCCGACGGCACGGGGTGGCGCACGCGCGTGCGGCTCCACGTCGACGAGCGAGGGCGGCTCGGACCGTACGCGGCCCGTTCGCACCGGGTCATCCCCGTGTCCTCGCTGCCGCTCGCGACGGAGCGGCTGCAGAAGGCCGCCCCGCTCGCGGAGGAGTTCGGCGGCGTCGGTCACGTCGACGTGCTCGCTCCGAGCGTCGGCGACCCGCGACTCGTCGTCGGGGAGCAGGCGCCGAGCGTCATCCGGGAACGGGTCGGCTCGCGGGAGTTCCAGCTCGCCGACACCGGCTTCTGGCAGGTGCACGAGCACGCGGCCGAGACGCTGAGCGCTGCGGTCTCGGGCGCCGTCGACGAGACGCTCTTCGACCCCCGCGCGGCCAATCTCGATCTGTACGGCGGAGTCGGCCTGTTCGCGGCCGCCGTCGGGGACCGGTTCGGGTCGACGGTGCGCATCACGAGCGTCGAGGGTGACGCGCTCGCGACCGATCACGCCGCCGAGAACCTCGCCGAATGGGTGGGCGCGAACGCGGTGACCGGTCGGGTCGAGCGCTGGCTCGCCGCGTACGTGCGCGACGCGTCCGCGATCGAGCGTGCCCGGCTGCGCGCCGCGACCGTGGTGCTCGATCCGCCCCGATCCGGAGCGGGCAAGCAGGTCGTCGCCGCCCTTGGCGACGCCGCGCCGGCCCAGATCGTCTACGTCGCATGCGACCCGGTCGCGTTCGCCCGCGACGTGGCGCTGTTGCGCGACCGGGGCTACGAATTGGACTCGCTGCGCTCGTTCGACCTGTTCCCGAACACGCATCACGTGGAGGCGCTCGGGCACTTCCGTCGACGCGACTGACCGTTCGGTCCGACGCGGCTAGGATGGGCGCGAACGGCCCAGCATCACCGGGCCGACTGGGGGGAGAACGGGACGAAGTGACCGAGTTGAGCGGATCTTCCACGAACCTCGGCGGCGCGCCCCGCCCCATCCGGGTGGCGGTCGTCGACGACCACGAATCGGTGAGCCTCGGTTTGAAGGCCGCCTTCCTCGATGAGGGCTTCGACTTCGTGCTCGCCGCGCCGACCGTGCCGCAGCTCGTCGCCGGACTCGCCGGCCGTGAGGTCGACGTCGTCGTGCTCGACCTCTCCCTCGGCGACGGATCGAGTGTCACCGAGAACGTCAAGGCCGTGCAGGCCACCGGTTCCGCTGTGCTCATCCACAGCATCGCCGACCGTGTCGCCAGCGTGCGCGAGGCGCTCGCCGCCGGGGCGGCGGGCGTCATCCCGAAGTCGTCGGCGACGAAGACGGTGATCGCCGCGGCGGCCACCGTCGCGCGCGGCGAGGTGCTCAACAACCTCGAGTGGGCCTCCGCCATCGACGCCGACCGTGACTTCGCGAAGGCCCAGCTCGGTCGTCGCGAGCGCGAGATCCTGCACCTGTACGCTTCGGGGCTCCCGCTCAAGCTCGCCGCAGAACAGCTCGGCATCGGGTACTCCACCGCACGCGAGTACCTCGACCGCATCCGCACCAAGTACGTCGAGGTCGGGCGTCCCGCGCCGACGAAGGTGGACCTGCTGCGCCGCGCCGTCGAAGACGGCATCCTTCCGGGTCTCGATCCGGACGGTGCCGATGCGCGCTAGCGCGCCGCCGCCCGCACCCGCAGGAAAGCAGCCGCGCAACCCGATCAGCCGCAAGCAGGTCGAGGCCGTCATCTCGCGCTCGATCGCCGGATTCGGCATCGTGTTCGGGGTCCAGACGATCCCCGTACTGCTCGGTCAGCTCGGCGAGACCATGCCGGCATGGTCCCTCATCGTCATCCCCGCGCTCTTCGGGGGGCTGCTCGTCGCCGCCGGCTTCTCGACGGCCCGGCGATGGGTGCGCGGCTCGCACGCGCTCGTCGCGCTCGCCTATCTCGGCGCCCTGCTGTCGTGGCCGCTCGCCGTCGTGCATCCCATCTCGCCGACCGAGAACCACTGGCTGTACTTCCTGCTCACCGTCGCCACGGCGACCGCGTCGATCGCCTTCTCCACGCGCATCGCCACCGTCTACCTCTTCGCGGTTCCGGTGATCTACGGCATCCTGCGGGTCACACCCGAAGGCGGCGGGGCCGCGTGGGAGCGCAGCGCCCTGGATGCGGTGTACGCGATCATCCTCGGCGGTGCGGTCATGATCATCGTGACGATGCTGCGGCAGGCGGCGAGTTCGGTGGACTCGGCGCAGGCGACCGCACTCGAGCGCTACTCGCACGCGGTGCGCCAGCACGCCACCGAGGTGGAGCGCGTGCAGGTCGATGCGATCGTGCACGACAGCGTGCTCACGACATTGCTCTCCGCCGCCCGCGCCTACACGCCCGAGTCGCAAGCGCTCGCCGCGCAGATGGCCGAGCGCGCGATCGGGCACCTGCGCGACGCCTCGAGCACCTCGCCGGACGACGTCGCGATGACGAGCTTCACCCGGGTGAGCGAGCGCATCGCCGACGCCGCGGCGACGATGACGCAGTCGTTCGAGGTGCACGACGATCAGGTGCCGCATCGCGTGGTGCCCGCGCAGGTGGGCGAGTCGCTGTACTCCGCCGCAGTGCAGGCGATGGTCAACAGCGCGCAGCACGCCGGTGACGGGGTGCGGCGGTGGGTCGCGGTGCGCCCGGATGCGGATGACGGCATCGCGATCGAGGTCGGCGACGAGGGCCGCGGCTTCGACCTCGCCGAGGTGCCGACCGAACGCCTCGGCGTGCGGGTCTCGATCCTCGAGCGCGTGGCCAACGCCGGCGGGGTGGCGGAGATCGACGCGCAGCCCGGCCGCGGCGCCGTGGTGAGCATCCGCTGGCCCGCGCTCGACGCCCCGGAGCCGGCCGTGATCGGAGGCCGCCCATGAACATCGGGGTACCCCGCTCGCTCATCGTCGGGATGGGGGCGCTCTTCTCGGCCTACCACGTCGTGCTCGCCCTCTACTCGATCGACATCCCGCGCGACCCCGGCCCGGTGCTGCTCGCGATCGCGATCTACGTCGTCGCGACGACGGTGAGCCTGCTGCCGTGGGGTCCGGTGCGCATGCCGATCTGGCTCGCGGCGTTCAACGTGGCCGTGTGTGTCGCCATGGCGGTGCTCGTGACCCACGAACTCGACCCGCTGCGTGAGGGCGGCAACGGCTACGCCACCTGGTACGTCGCCGCGATCGGCACCCTCATGACCATCACGTCGACGCGCCGGCGCCACGCGTTCGCCTGGATCGGGGTGTCGTTCCTCGCCGTGCAGACGATCGTCTGGGCCGGCTTCGGGGCGCTCGGCGGTATCGGCGTGATCGGCTCCATCTCGTGGGTGGCGGTCTCGCACATCCTCAGCAGCGGCATGGCGAAGGCCAGCCGCGACGCGCAGCGGTTCGCCGTCGCCGAGCGGGAGGCCACCGAGTGGCAGGCCGCACAGGAGGCGCACCTCTACGAGCGGCGCTTCCGGCTCGGGCAGACGAGCACGATGGCGCTGCCGATGCTGCGCACCATCCAGGCCAGCGGGGGCGCCCTCACCGAGGAGCAGCGGCGGGAGTGCCTCAACCTCGAGGGCGCCATCCGCGACGAGATCCGTGGACGCCGCCTGCTCAACGACGCCGTCCGCGATCAGGTGATGGCGGCCCGGCGCCGCGGGGCGACGGTCACGCTGCTCGACGAGGGGGGCATCGACGACCTCGGCGACGACGAACTCGACCGGGTGCTCAACCGGCTCGCCACGGCGATCGAATCCACGTCGGCCGACCGCGTCATCGCGCGCACCGTGCCGGAGGGGTCGGATGTGGCGGTCACCGTCGTCGGTCTGCGCAGCGTGGGCGATGACAGCGCGAGCGCGCTCGGCCCGGGCTCGGAGGACGACGAGGTCGACCTGTGGCTCGAGATCAAGCGAACGCCTGACTGACCCGCCGGCGCCGGCGAATGCAGAAGGGCCGGAGTCTCCTCCGGCCCTTCTGAAGAATTCCGGGTCAGGGCGCCAACCCGAATAGCGCCCTGACCCGCCCCCAATGCATCGGCCCGCTTACCCTAGTCGGCCGACGACTGGTGGTGTACCTCCAAAGAGAGACACCTAGCGAGATCAATAATGCAGGGGCGCGGGCGTTTCGCAAAGTCATCATTTCGGGGGACAAGGCGTGAAATCGCTGTCGCGCCTTCCGCATCGGCGCGCGAGCCGGTTCTCTCCGCGACGGATCGCCGGGGTACGCCGCATATCTTGCAACGGATTTCATGGTGCCCACAGCGTAGAACGAGCGTTTCAGTTGCGCCCGCTACGGATCGCGTCGGGAGCGCGTTCAGCCGAACGAGCGCCAGGCTCCGGGGCCGGGCATGAGCGGCGTGCGCAGCACACGCTGGTTGCGTTCCCAGGCGCTCACCGATCGCTCGGCCACGGGCTGTCGCCCGTTCGCCGCCTCCTCGAGCGCGGCGGCCATGACCGCGATGACCGCGGCCTGCTCCTCCGGCGTCGGCGAACCGCGCCGGATCCGCACGTACGGGCGCTCGTCGGTCACAGCGGGATGTTCCCGTGCTTCTTGGCGGGCAGGCTCGCGCGCTTCGTGCGCAGGGCACGCAACGCCTTCACGATCGCCACCCGCGTCGCGGCCGGCTCGATCACGCCGTCGAGCTCGCCGCGTTCGGCGGCGAGGAACGGGCTCGCGACGTTGTAGGTGTATTCGTTGGCGAGCTTCGTGCGCACCGCCGCCACATCCTCACCGGCCTGCTCCGCCGCGCGCAGCTCGTTGCGGTAGAGGATGTTGACCGCGCCCTGACCGCCCATGACGGCGATCTCGGCGGTCGGCCAGGCGAAGTTGAGGTCCGCGCCGAGCTGCTTGGAGCCCATGACGATGTAGGCGCCGCCGTACGCCTTGCGCGTGATGACCGTGACGAGCGGCACGGTCGCCTCGGCGTACGCGTAGAGCAGCTTCGCGCCGCGTCGGATGACGCCCGTCCACTCCTGGTCGGTGCCGGGCAGATATCCGGGCACGTCGACGAGCGTGAGGATCGGGATGCTGAACGCGTCGCAGAAGCGCACGAAACGGGCCGCCTTCTCGCCCGCGTCGATGTTGAGCGTGCCCGCCATCGCGTTCGGCTGGTTGGCGATGACGCCGACCGAGCGTCCCTCGACCCGGGCGAACCCGATGACGATGTTCGGGGCGAACAGCGGCTGCACCTCGAGGAACGAGCCCTCGTCGACGACGCCGTCGATCACGGTCTTGACGTCGTAGGGCTGGTTCGGCGAATCGGGGATGATCGAGTTGAGTTTGCGGTCGGCGTCGGTGATCTCGAGCTCGACCTCGCTCGCGTACGCGGGCAGCTCGGCGAGGTTGTTGTCGGGCAGGTAGGCGAGCAGGGTGCGGGCGTAGTCGAGCGCGTCGTCCTCGTCGCTCGCGAGGTAGTGCGCGACGCCCGAGGTGCGGTTGTGGGTGAGCGCGCCGCCGAGCTCCTCCATACCGACGTCCTCACCGGTCACGGTCTTGATCACGTCGGGTCCGGTGACGAACATCTGGCTCGTCTTGTCGACCATGATCACGAAGTCGGTGAGCGCCGGGGAGTATACGGCGCCGCCCGCTGCGGGACCGCACACGATCGAGATCTGCGGGATGACGCCGGATGCGGCGGTGTTGCGGCGGAAGATCTCGCCGTACTTGCCGAGGGCGACGACGCCCTCCTGGATGCGGGCTCCGCCGGAGTCGAGGATGCCGATGATCGGCACGCCCGTCTTGAGGGCGAGCTCCATCACCTTGATGATCTTCTCGCCGGCGACCTCGCCGAGCGAGCCGCCGAAGATCGTGAAGTCCTGCGAGTAGACGGCCACCTGGCGTCCGTGGATGGTGCCGGTGCCGGTGACGACGGCGTCGCCGTAGGGGCGCTTGTTCTCCATCCCGAACGCGTGCGTGCGGTGCCGCACGAACTCGTCGAGCTCGACGAAGGAGCCGTGGTCGAGCAGCTTCTCGATCCGCTCCCGGGCGGTCATCTTGCCCTTGGCGTGCTGCTTCTGGATCGCCGCCTCACCACTCGCGGTGACCGCCTCGTGGTATCGCTGCTTGAGGTCGGCGAGCTTTCCCGCGGTGGTCGACAGGTCGGATTCGGCGCGGTCGTCGGCAGTCACCGGTTCACTCTACCCAGCAACCAACCGGCCGGACCGTTGTGGGACATCCACAGAAACGGTCGGCCCGGCTTGCAGATCACCGATTCGTCGCCGCACGGTCGCCGCCAGTTCACCCGGGGGCCATCAAGGCGGCGGGAGCCGCTCCTAGCGTGACCTGATCATGCAGTGCAACCGGAGAACGCGTTGAGCGTCGTCGCCGTCATCCCGGCCCGCGGTGGCTCGAAGGGCGTGCCCGGCAAGAACCTCCGCCGGATCGGCGGGGTGCCGCTCGTGGCCCGCGCCGTCTCCGCCGCACATGCCACCCCGGGGATCGACCGGGTGCTCGTCTCGACCGACGACACCGCCATCGCGGCGGTCGCCCGCGCCGCCGGCGCCGAGATCATCGAGCGACCTGCGGAACTCGCGGGGGACACCGCGAGCTCCGAGTCCGCGCTGCTGCACGCGCTCGATCAGCTCGACGAGCAGCCGCGGATCCTCGTGTTCCTGCAGGCCACCTCGCCGTTCATCGATCCCGACGAGCTCGCCGCCGCCGTCGCGCGGGTGCGGGCCGGCGAAGCGGACGTCGTCTTCTCGGCATTCGAGACCTACGCCTTCCTCTGGCGCATCGAGGACGGTGTCGCGACCGGGGTGAACCACGATGCGGCGACGCGCCCACGGCGTCAGGACCGAGAGCCGCACTTCCAGGAGACCGGCGCCTTCTACGTCATGGACGCCGCCGGATTCCGCGAGGCGGGGCACCGCTTCTTCGGTCGCGTCGCGGTCGCCGTGACCGACGCCCGCCGATCGCTCGAGATCGACGACCTCGGCGAGCTCGAGCTCGCGACGGCGCTCGCCCCGGTGCTCGACGCACCGCAGGATGCGATCGACGTCGACGCGCTCGTCACCGACTTCGACGGCGTGCACACCGACGACCGGGTGCACCTCGACCGCGACGGGCACGAGTTCGTCACCGCGAGCCGCTCCGACGGGTACGGCATCGAGCAGCTCCGCCGCGCCGGCATCCCCGTGCTCGTGCTGTCGAAGGAGACGGACGGCGTCGTCGCCGCCCGCGCCCGCAAGCTCGGCATCGACGTCGTGCAAGGGCTCGACGAGAAGACGGCGGCGCTGCGCGCCTGGATCGCCGAGCACGGGCTCGACCCGCAGCGCATCGCCTATCTCGGCAACGACGTCAACGACCTCGGCTGCCTCGCCGAGGTGGGCTGGCCGCTCGCGGTCGCCGACGCCCACCCGCGGGTCATCGCGGCGGCTCGCATCGTGCTGACCCGTCGGGGCGGTCACGGCGCGGTCCGCGAGGCGGCCGATCGCATCCTGTTGTCCCTCGCCGAGGCGAGCGGTACCGGCGAGCGCACGCTCGCGTCATCCACAGAGAGGGAACGACCATGACCATCTCCATCGGCGGAATCCCGGTCGGCGACGGCCACCCCGTCTACGTCATCGCCGAGATCGGCCTCAACCACAACGGCTCGGTCGACCTCGCCAAGCAGCTCATCGACGTCGCGGCGGACTCGGGCGCGCAAGCGGTCAAGTTCCAGAAGCGCACGCCGGAGCTGTCGACCCCCGAGCACATGAAGGCGACCATCCGCGAGACGCCGTGGGGGTCGATGAGCTACCTCGACTACAAGCGGCGCATCGAGTTCGACCGCGACCAGTACATCGAGATCGGCGACTACGCGACGCTGCGCGGCATGCAGTGGTTCGCGTCGCCGTGGGACGAGCCGTCGGTCGACTTCCTCGAGGACCTCAACGTGGTCGCCCACAAGGTCGCGTCCGCGTCGGTGACCGACCTCGGTCTGCTGCGCGCGCTCGCCGCGACGGGCAAGCCGATCATCCTCTCCACCGGCATGTCGACGCTCGAGCAGATCGACGTGGCCGTCGACACGCTCGGGACCGACAAGCTCGTGCTGCTGCACGCCACCTCGACCTACCCGCTGCCGCCCGAGGAGGCGAACCTGCGCACCATCACGACGCTCCAGGCGCGCTACCCCGGTGTCCCCGTCGGCTACTCGGGTCACGAGCGCGGTCTGCAGATCTCGCTCGCGGCGGTCGCGCTCGGTGCCGTGGCGGTCGAACGCCACATCACCCTCGACCGCACCATGTGGGGTTCCGACCACGCCGCGTCGCTCGAGCCGCAGGGCTTCGAGCACCTCGTGCGCGACATCCGCATCATCGGCGAAGCCCTCGGCGACGGCGTGAAGCGCGTCTTCCCGGGAGAGCTCGCCCCGCAGGCGAAGCTGCGTCGCGTCCCCGCGTGAGCGGCGGAGCAGAGGGATCGCGCGCGTGAGAGTGCTGGTGATCGCGGACTCCGACTCCTACATCAAGTGGGGGGCGGCGGTGCTGCAGCGCATGCCGGGGGAGTGGAGCACCGATTTCGTGGTGCTCGCGACCCCGGTGCAGCCGAGCAGCGACCAGCTCGACGCGGCGCTCGCCGGCACCCGCCTCGCGGGCACCCCGGTGCCGGTGCTCGAACTCGACGAGATCGCCCGCCGCGCGGCGGCACGGCGACCGGATGTGGTGCTGCTGTCGCTGCGCGGCCCGGTGCAGCGTGTGGTCATCCGGGCCATCATGGCCGCGACGGTCACCCGGCGACCGGTGTTCGTCACGGGTCTTCCCGGGATTTCGATCCCGGCGAACCGGCTCGCGCTGTCGTTCCGGTCGCAGACCGACCTCGTGCTGCTGCACAGCATCCGCGAGGTGCGCGAGTTCGCGGCCCTCGCGCACGAGATGGGCATCGAGCAGGAGTTCGCGCTCGCCACCCTGCCGTTCCTGCCCGAACGCCGCACGCTCGAGCGGTCCGGGGACGACATCGTCTTCGCGGCCCAGGCGAAGGTTCCGCGCACGAAGGACGACCGCATGCTGCTGCTCGGCTGGCTCGCCGAGACCGCGCGGCGTCATCCGCACCGGCGCGTGGTGCTCAAGCTGCGCGGACGGGTGGGGGAGCCGCAGACGCACGCGGAGCAGTTCCCGTTCGATGCGCTGCTCGACGAGCTGCCGGATGCGCCGCCGAACCTCGTGGTCGCGACCGGTCCGATGTCGGAGTACCTCCAGCGCGCGGCCGGGCTCGTGACGATCAGCTCGACCGCGGCGATCGAGGCCGCCGCGCTCGGCGTGCCGGTGCTCGCCCTCGACGACTTCGGGGTGGGGCGGCGGCAGATCAACCTCGTCTTCGAGGGCAGCGGCCTGCTCGGCGACCACGAGGCGCTGCTCGCGGCGGACTTCCGCCTGCCGCGGGAGGACTGGCTCGAGGACAACTACTTCCACCCGGCCGAGCGCGACGACTGGGTCGCGGCGATCGAGAGCGTCGTGGACCGCAGAGCGGCGGTCGACCTGCCGCTGCGGCGGCAGTACGCCGGACGGCTCGGCGGACCGCTCCGGCACGTCTGGGACCGCAAACGCGCGCTCGGCGACCACGATCACACTCTCTCGGGCCACCTCGTGATGTTCGTCGGCCGGCCCGCCCGTCGCGCGGTGCTCGCGCTGCACGCGATGCGTCGCCGGGTGCGCTCCGCCGCCTGATGCCGGCGCGCGCCGGCGCGGCCTAGCCTGTGAGCATGCACCTGCCGCGCAGCTCCGCCGTCGCGACCGAGCTCATCGTGCTCGATCGCACCGGCTCGACGAACGACGTGCTGCTCGGCGGGGCGGCGGAGCTGCCGGAGTTCGCCGTCGTGCTCACGACCGACCAGACCGCGGGGCGCGGCCGGATGGGGCGGCAGTGGGTGGCGCCGCCGGGCCAGACGCTCGCCGCATCCGTTCTGCTGCGCCCGCGACTGCCCGCCGGCGAACCGCTGTCGCTCGAACGCTACGGTTGGCTGCCCCTGCTCGCCGGGGCCGCGATGACCCGCGCGGTCTCCGCCCTCGTCGGCGACGGCGTCGGGTTGAAGTGGCCGAACGACGTGCAGATCGACGGCCGCAAGGTCAGCGGACTGCTCGCCGAACTCCTCCCCGCCGGCGACGGCGTCGTCATCGGATCGGGGGTCAACCTCGAGATCCCGGCCGACGCTTTGCCGACCCCGACCTCCACCTCCCTCACCCTGCACGGGGTGCGTGAACGGGGCGCCGACCTCGTCGACGCCGTGCTGGGCGCCTACCTCGAGTCGCTGCGGCGGCTCTACAGCGAGCTGCTCGAGGTCGGCGCGGATGCGTCGGCGAGCGGTCTCGCCGGCGAGGTCGAGGAACTCTGCACCACGCTCGGGCGGGAGGTGCGCGTCGAGCTGCCGGGCGGCGACCGCCTGTTCGGCACCGCGGTCGGCATCGACGGCACCGGACGGCTGCAGGTGAAACGGTCCTCGGATGGGCGACTCGTCGCCGTGGCCGCGGGCGACGTCACGCATCTGCGGTATGAATGAGCCATGTCGGGTGAGGTGCGTCAGCCGGAGGCGGTGGTCGCGCGACTCCGCCCCCACGGGCGAGCCCTCTTCTGGCCGAGCATCGCGCTCCTCCCGGTCGCGGCGGGCACGACGTACGCGTACACCCGGTTCGACGACCCGAACCTGCGTCTCGCGGTGATCGGCGGCGGGCTCCTGCTCGCCGTGCTCGTCTTCGTGTTCCCGCTGCTGTCGTGGCTCGCCCGCAACTACACGATCACGACGCGCCGGCTCGTGCTGCGCAGCGGCGTCTTCACACGCGTGCGGCAGGAGCTGCTGCACAGCCGCGGGTACGACGTGAGCGTGCGGCAGAGCGGGTTGCAGCGGATGTTCCGCAGCGGCGACGTGCGCATCAACGCGGGCGCCGACCACCACATCGTGCTGCACGACGTTCCGAGCGCCGATCTCGTGCAGGCGGCGCTGCACGACCTCATGGAGGCGAACGCCGACTCCGTCGCCGCCCGCCGCCACGTCTCGACGGGCGAGCAGTACGGCCGACGCTGACTGCTACGCGGTCGCCTCGTCGATCTCCGGCACCACATCCGGTCGCGCCGGGCGGGGCCGTGTCACGCGGGTCGGGCTGAACACCCACCAGCGGTAGAGCGCGAAGCGGAACACGGTGCCGAGCGCGAGCCCGACGACGTTCGACGCGATGTTGTCGGCGAGCACGCTCGTGAATCCGAGCACGTAGTGCGAGACCCACAGGCAGGCGAGCCCGATGAGCATGCCGCCGACGCTCACGAGGGCGAATTCGAGGCCTTCGCGGGTGGCCCGCGGGCTGCGGTGCTCACGGAACGTCCAGTAGCGGTTGCCGAGCCAGTTGCAGCCGATGGCGAGCGTGGTCGAGATCACCTTCGCGACGACGGGGCCCTCGTGGAGGTTCTCCGGGGCGAGCACCGTGAGGCGCAGGGCGTTGAACACCGCCACGTCGACGACGAGTCCGATCCCCCCGACGAGCCCGAAGCGCACGAGCTGCGTGAGGAGCTGGCGCATGGAGTCCCGTCGGCTGGGGGAGGATGGTGGTGAGCGGTCAGCAAGTCTAACCGCGCCCTGAACGTACGAACCTCGGAGGAAACGGTGGCCCGGACAGTCGGTGTGGTCGGCGGCGGACAGCTCGCCCGGATGATGCTCCCGCCCGCGGTCGCGCTCGGCGTCGAGCTGCGCGTGCTCGCCGAGACCGAGGGTTCATCGGCCGGCATCGCCCCGCACGTCGTTGGCGACTACACGGACGTGGAGACGGTGCTCGCGTTCGCCCGCGAGGTCGACGTCGTGACCTTCGACCACGAGCACGTGCCCCAGCCGGTGCTCGAGCGCCTCGTCGCCGAGGGTGTCGCCGTGCACCCGGGCCCGCACGCCCTGCAGTTCGCGCAGGACAAGCTGCGGATGCGCGAGCGACTCGGAGAGCTCGGCGTGCCGATGCCCGACTGGGCGCGCGTGGAGGACCAAGAGCAGCTGCAGGCGTTCCTCGACGACCACGGCGGACGCGGCGTCGTGAAGACGCCCCGCGGCGGCTACGACGGCAAGGGCGTCCGCGTCGTCTCGAGCGCGAGCGAGGCGGCCGACTGGTTCGACCGCGGCGCGCTCCTCGTCGAGGAGCTCGTCTCCTTCCAGCGCGAGCTCGCACAGCTCGTCGCCCGACGGCCCTCCGGCGAGATCGCGGCATGGCCCGTCGTCGAGACGGTGCAGCTGAACGGCGTCTGCGCCGAGGTGTTCGCGCCCGCGAGCCCGTCGCTCGCCGCATCCGCCGCCGACGAGGTCGCCCGCACCATCGCCGACGGGCTCGACGTCACCGGCGTGCTCGCCGTGGAGCTCTTCGAGGCCGAGGACGGGCGTCTGCTCGTCAACGAACTCGCGATGCGACCGCACAACAGCGGTCACTGGAGCATCGAGGGTTCCGAGACGAGCCAGTTCGAGCAGCACCTGCGGGCGGTGCTCGATCTGCCGCTCGGATCCACGATGGCGCGCTCGCCGCACACCGTCATGATCAACGTGCTCGGCGGTCCCGCCGACGGCGATCTCGACGGCCGCTATCCGGCCGCGCTCGCCGCATCCCGCGACGCCAAACTCCACCTGTACGGCAAGTCGCCGCGCCCCGGGCGGAAGATCGGGCACGTCACCGCGTGGGGCGACGACCTCGACGACGTCGTGTACCGCGCGCGCGCCGTGTCGGCGCATTTCGAGTGACGACGCCTACCATGATCGACGTGCTGCAACCGCTCGTCTCCGTCGTCATGGGTTCCGATTCCGATTGGAAGGTCATGACCGACGCCGCGTCGGCGCTCGCCGAACTCGACGTGCCGTACGAGGTGGAGGTCGTCTCCGCCCACCGCACGCCGACGCGGATGATCGAGTTCGGCACGCAGGCGCGCGAGCGCGGCATCCGTGTGATCATCGCCGGAGCCGGGGGTGCCGCGCACCTCCCCGGCATGCTCGCCTCCGTCACCACGCTGCCCGTCATCGGTGTACCCGTGCCGCTCGCCAAGCTCGACGGACTCGACTCGCTGCTCTCGATCGTGCAGATGCCGGCCGGCATCCCGGTCGCGACCGTCTCCATCGGCGGCGCGCGCAACGCCGGTCTGCTGGCCGCCCGCATCCTCTCCACCTCCGACGACGCGCTCGCCGCGCGTCTCGCCGACCACGCCGCCCGGCTCGAGCAGCTCGTGGCCGACAAGAACGCGGCGCTCAAAGCGAGCCTGTGAACCGCGCCGCACAACCCGTCCGGTACCCGAACGCCGGGGACCGGGCGGTCATGACCCGGCGCGCGTGGTGGCTCGTGCTGCTCAACCTGTTCATCCCCGGATCCGCGCAAGTGCTCGCCGGCAATCGCCGGCTCGGCCGGTTCGGACTCGGCGCGACCCTCACGCTGTGGACGCTCGTCGTGGTCGCCGCGGCGCTGTTCTTCTTCTGGCGCACCGCCATCCTCTGGCTCGGCACCAACGTGTGGGTGCTGTCGATCGTGCAGGTCGGACTCGTCTTCTACGCCGTGCTCTGGGTCATCCTGACGATCGACGCGATCCGCCTCGCCCGACTCGTGCGCGCGGCACCGTCGGCCCGGCCGGCGGTCGCCGGTCTCGCGATCGTCGGTCTCGTCGCCGTGGCCGGGGTGGCCGGCTACGGTGCGCTCATCACCGGGTCGGCGCGGGATGCGATCAGCGGCATCTTCGGCGACGGTCAGCTCGCCGAACCGGTCGACGGGCGTTACAACATCCTGCTGCTCGGCGGAGACGCTGGCCCCGACCGGCTCGGCCTGCGCCCCGACAGCATCACGGTCGTGAGCGTCGACGCCGAGACCGGTGCCACGACGATGATCGGCATCCCACGCAACCTGCAGGACGCGCCGTTCGCCGAGGGCTCGCCCCTCTGGAACGAGTTCCCCGACGGCTACGACTGCGGCGACGACTGCCTCGTCAGCTACCTCTACACGCACGGCGAAGAGCATCCCGAGCTGTATCCGGACGAGGTCGCGGCGGGCAAGGACCCCGGCGTCGAGGCGATGATGGACGCGGCCGAGGGTGTCACGGGCCTCGTCATCCAGTACTACGTGCTCATCGACATGCAGGGCTTCGCGAGCATGGTGGATGCCCTCGGCGGCGTGGACATCGACGTGAAGGAGCGGCTCGCCCTCGGGGCGAACGCGTTCCCTGACGGGACCCCCGCCGACCCGATCGGCTACATCGAGGCGGGACAGCAGCACATGGACGGGGCGACCGCGCTCTGGTACGCCCGCTCGAGGTACCAGACCACCGACTACGACCGGATGCGGCGGCAGCGCGAGGTGCAGGAGGCGATCGCGCAGCAGTTCGAGCCGGCGAACGTGATCACCAAGTTCCAGGGCGTCGCGGCGGCCGGGCAGCAGGTCGTGCACACCGACATCCCGAGCGGCATGCTCGCCCGGTTCGGCGACCTCGCGCTCAAGACCCGCGAGCACCCGATCACCGACGTCGAGCTCGTGCCGCCGCTCGTCGAGGTGGATGACCCGCACTACGACGCGATCCATCAGGCGGTCGCGGATGCGACCGCCCCGGTTGAGGCGAAGCAGTAGAAGTACCCGCTCCCTGAGCCCGTCGAGGGGAACCTGCCGTGCAACCCGCTTCGACGGGCTCAGCGAGCGTGTGCCGTTCCCTGAGCCTGTCGAAGGGAACCGCCGTACGATCGCTTCGACGGGTCGGCGAGCGGGATCCGGTCAGGCGCCGCGGCGCACCCGACGGCGGGTGATGCGCGCGCGCACCGACAGCCCGATGTTGAGGCCGAACCGGATGGGCCACATGAGGGCGCCGGAGTACTTCTTCGACAGGAACCGACGGGCGCTGTCGTGGTGGGCCTGCAGCATCAGCTCGGACACGCTCGCGGTCGAGTGTCCGCCGATGTGCGTGACCTCCGCGGACGGCTCGTAGATGTTGCGGGCGCCCGCCTCGCCGAACCGGTAGCCGAGGTCGACGTCTTCGAAGTACATGAAGTACCCCTGGTCGAAGCCGCCGAGGCGCTCGAACACCTCGCGCCGCACGAGCACGCACGCGCCGGACAGCCAGCCGGCGTCGCGGCGGTGCGGCTCCGCCTCGTTCTCGAGGCGGTACGCGCGCGTCCACGGATTCGTGAGCCACAGGTTCGCGAACAGCGCGTGGCCGACGCCGGTGCGCAGCGACGGCACCCGCCGGGCGGACGGGTACACGGTGCCGTCGACGTTGCGGATGAGCGGACCCACCGCACCCGCGTCGGGCGTCGCATCCGCCGTCTCGACGAGGCGCTCGATCGAGCCGGGCGCGAAGCTGATGTCGGAGTTGGCGATGACGACGTACTCGATCGCCGCCGGCAGCTGCGCGACCGCCGCGTTGATCGCCCCGCCGTAGCCGCGGTTGTCGGGCAGTCGCAGGTAGGTCGCGCCGCGCTCCTGCGTCATCGCGCGCGCCTCGTCGGAGGCGGCGTTGTCGGCGACGACGACCGCGAGCGGATGCGTCGAGGCGGCGGGCAGGGACGCGAAGAACTCGGGGAGCACCGCCTCGGACCGGTAGTTGACGGTCACGACCGCGGTGCGGGCCTCAGATGTCGGCATGCAGTTGCCACACCTTCTCGGCGGAGTCCCGCCAGCTGAACGCCTTCGCCCGGTCGCGTCCCTCGATGCGCAAGCGCTCCGCCAGCTCGCGGTCGCCCAGCACCGCGGCGATCGCGTCGGAGAGCTGATCGGAGTAGTCCTCGCTCAGCGGCACGACGCGGGCGGCGCCGGCGCTCACCTCGAGCAGCGCGGGGTCGTCGGCGTGCACGACCGGTGTGCCGAGGCTGAACGCCTCGACGACGGCGAGACCGAACCCCTCGGCGCGGCTCGGGTGCACGTACACGGCGGCGCGTTCCAGCACGACGGCGAGATCGGGGTCGGCGAGGTGGCC
Organism: Diaminobutyricimonas aerilata; assembly: GCF_002797715.1. Lineage (NCBI taxonomy): Bacteria > Bacillati > Actinomycetota > Actinomycetes > Micrococcales > Microbacteriaceae > Diaminobutyricimonas > Diaminobutyricimonas aerilata. The sequence continues at coordinate 766,428 of NZ_PGFF01000001.1, forward strand.
GAGGGGGCGCACCCGGTCGGCGGGCACACCGGCGGACTCGAGCGCCTGCTGCAGCCGTGCGCCGTCTTCGATGCCGGTGAGCAGCACGGGCAGCCCGCCGAGCTCGCGGTGGGCGACCGCGGCGAGCAGCGCGTCGAGGCCCTTGCGCTGCTCGAACGAGCCGTGGGCGAGCAGGTACTCCTTCGGCAGCCGCAGCTCGGTCGCCCGTGCCTCGGCGTCGATGGGGGTCTTGAGCGCGGAGCTCACGGCGCCGGCGATGACGCGCACCCGATCGCCGAGGTCGAGCACCTCACGCAGCTGGTCGGCGACCGAATGGGTCGGCGCGACCACCGCATCCGCGTACCGCTGCGCCCGCTTGCCCATCGCCCGCTGCCAGGAGACGGTGCGCGGCGGCAGGAGTGCCGGGTCGGTCCAGGCGACCGCGTCGTGCATCGTGACGACGATCTGCGTGCCGCGGTCCTCGACCCGGTCGTGCTTCGAGAGCGGGGCGAGCAGGCTCGGCGCGTGCACCATGCCGGCACCGGGCAGGCGGGTGAAGCCGTGCTGCCACGCGGCGGTGAGCTCACGCCGGGCGAGTGCGCTCTTGTGCAACCGGGCGAGGCCGGGGAGCTTCTCCGCGATGTCGGCGTAGTCGCTCTCGGGGGAGGCGGATACGAAACCCTCGACCGTACAGCCGGGGGGAGCGGTGCGGATGAGCTCGCGCGTCAGCTCCTCGGTGTACCGGGCGACGCCGCTGCGTACCGGTGCGACCATCTCGTCGATGATCACCCGCAGCGTCGTCATCTCGCTCCCAGGGCTCCAGTTCCGAACGCGTCGGCCAGCGCATCCTGCCAGGGACGCATCGGCGAGAGCCCGACGCGCGACCAGGCGTCGTGACCGAGCACCGAGAACGCGGGCCGGGGAGCCGGTCGCACGAACGCCGTGCTGTCGGTCGGCCTGACCCTATCAGGGTCGAGACCGGCGAGCCTGAAGACCTCGCGGGCGAAGTCGAACCAGCTCGCGCGACCCGAGTTGGTGCCGTGGTAGACGCCGGCGGGCGCGTCGGAGTCGACGAGGGCGACGAGCTGTTTCGCGAGGTCGAGCGTCCACGTCGGCTGTCCCACCTGGTCGGTCACGACGGAGACGGTGTCGCGGTCGGCGGCGAGGCGCAGCATCGTCGCGGCGAAGTTGGGTCCGTGCTGTCCGTACAACCACGCGGTGCGCACGATGTACCCGCCCGTGGGGTGGGCGGCGAGCACCGCTCGCTCGCCCTCCGCCTTCGTGCGGCCGTACGCGCTCACGGGGTTGAGCGGTTCGTCCTCCGCGTACGGTTCGTTCGCGCCGCCGTCGAACACGTAGTCGGTCGAGACCTGCACGAGCCTCGCGCCCGCCGCCGCGGCAGCACTCGCGAGGTTCGCCGCGCCCGTGGCGTTGACCGCGTAGGCGGCCTCCTCGTTCGACTCGGCGTCGTCCACCTTGGTGTACGCGGCGGCGTTGAACACGACGTCGGCCTCGCGCACCGCCTCGGCCGTCGCCGAGGCGTCGGTCACATCGAGCTCGGACCGTGTCAGCGCGACCACCTCGCGGCCCGCGAGCACCTGCTGCAGGTCGGTGCCGAGCATCCCGCCCGCGCCGACGACGAGGTAGCGCATCAGGCCTGGCCCGTGGCGGCGTACTTGGCCTCGGTCGCGTCCTTCTGCGGCGCCCACCACGCCTCGTTGTCGCGGTACCACTCGATCGTCGCGGACAGGCCCGCCTCGAAGTCGCTGTACGCGGGCGCCCAGCCGAGTTCGCGGCGGAGCTTCGACGAGTCGATGGCGTAGCGGAGGTCGTGGCCGGGACGATCGGTGACGAGGTCGTAGGCGTCCGCCGGCTGACCGAGCCGGGTGAGGATGAGCTCGACGACGTCCTTGTTGTTCTTCTCCCCGTCGGCGCCGATGAGGTAGGTCTGGCCGATCTCGCCCTTCTCGAGGATGGTGAGCACAGCGGAGGAGTGATCGTCGGCGTGGATCCAATCGCGCACGTTCTCGCCCGTGCCGTAGAGCTTCGGGCGCTCGCCGCGCAGCACGTTCGTGATCTGCCGGGGGATGAACTTCTCGACGTGCTGGAACGGTCCGTAGTTGTTCGAGCAGTTCGAGATCGTCGCCTGCACGCCGAAGGAGCGGACCCAGGCGCGCACGAGCAGGTCGCTGCCCGCCTTGGTCGACGAATACGGGCTCGACGGGTTGTACGGCGTGTGCTCGGTGAACCGCTCCGGGTCGTCGAGTTCGAGGTCGCCGTACACCTCGTCGGTGGAGATGTGGTGGAACCGCGTGCCGTGCTTGCGCGCGGCCTCGAGCAGGGTGAACGTGCCGATGATGTTGGTGTCGAGGAACGGCCGGGGGTCGCTCAACGAGTTGTCGTTGTGGCTCTCGGCGGCGAAGTGCACGACGGCGTCGTGCTCGGCGAAGAGTCCGTCGACGAGCGCGGCGTCACCGATGTCGCCCTGCACGAACTCGAAGCGGTCCTCCGGGAGGCCGGCCAGGCTCGCGAGGTTGCCGGCATAGGTCAGGAGGTCGAGCACCGTGACCGTGTGATCCGTGTTGCGGATCACGTGGTGCACGAAGTTCGAGCCGATGAAACCGGCGCCGCCGGTGACGAGGATCTTCACGAGGTGTTGCTCACTTCCGTCGATGACCGCCCGATTCTACCGAGAGGGCCCATTGGTAGACTTCCGCGGTGCAGATCCGAGAACTCTCCATCCCGGATGCCTACGAGATCACGCCCAAGCAGTTCGGTGACGACCGCGGTGTGTTCCTCGAGTGGTATCGCTTCGACCGGCTCGAAGAGGCCATCGGGCACTCGCTCGACCTGAAGCAGGCGAACACCTCGGTGTCCAAGCGCGGCGTCGTGCGGGGCATCCACTACGCCGACATCCCGCCGAGCCAGGCGAAGTACGTGACGGTTACCCACGGCGCGGTGGTGGACTACGTCATCGACATCCGTGTCGGCTCGCCGACCTTCGGGCAGTGGGACTCGGTGCTGCTCGACACCACCGACCGTCGTGCCATCTATCTCTCGGAGGGACTCGGCCACGCATTCGTCGCCCTCACCGACGACGCCACCGTGAGCTATCTCGTGACCGACACCTACAACGCGTCGCGTGAGCACGGCATCAACCCGCTCGACGAGCAGGTCGGCCTCGTCTTTCCGCCGGAGGCAGGAGAGCCGTTGCTGTCGCCGAAGGACACGGACGCGCCGTCGCTTGCCGAGGCTGAGACGTCGGGCATCCTGCCCAGCTGGGACGAGGCGCGCGCGTTCTACGCGTCGCTGGGGGAGAAGCGATGAAGGGCATCATCCTCGCCGGCGGATCCGGCACCCGGTTGTGGCCCATCACCAAGGGCATCTCGAAGCAGCTCATGCCGATCTACGACAAGCCGATGATCTACTACCCGCTGTCGACGCTCATGATGGCGGACATCCGCGACATCCTGATCATCACGACACCGGAGTACAACGACCAGTTCCGCGCGCTGCTCGGTGACGGGTCGGAGCTCGGCATCAACCTCGAGTACGCCGTGCAGCCGTCTCCCGACGGACTCGCGCAGGCGTTCATCATCGGCGAGGAGTTCATCGGCGACGACTCCGTCGCGCTCGTGCTCGGCGACAACATCTTCCACGGCGCCGGCCTCGGCTCGTCCCTGCGGTCGAACAACACGCTCGACGGCGGCCTCATCTTCGCGTACCACGTGTCGAATCCGACGGCCTACGGCGTCGTCGAGTTCGACGAGTCGATGAAGGCTGTCTCCATCGAGGAGAAGCCGACGAAGCCGAAGAGCAACTACGCGGTGCCCGGCCTCTACTTCTACGACAACGACGTGGTGCAGATCGCGAAGACGATCGAGCCGAGCGCGCGCGGGGAGCTCGAGATCTCGACCGTCAACGAGCGCTACCTCGAGGCCGGCCGCCTCCAGGTGCAGGTGCTCGACCGCGGTACGGCCTGGCTCGACACCGGTACCTTCGAATCGATGATGCAGGCCTCCGAGTACGTGCGCGTGATCGAGGACCGCCAGGGTTTCAAGATCGGCTGCATCGAGGAGATCGCCTGGCGCGCGGGCTGGATCGACGACGCGCAGCTCGCCCTGCTTGCCGCCCCACTGCAGAAGAGCGGGTACGGCCGGTATTTGCAGGGGCTCCTGGCTTCGTGAACTCGTCGCACATACGCTGAGGTCGTCGTCGGCGCGGTCGTCCACACGCGCTCGTCGGGAAAGGTGCACGTGTCACAACCCATCACGCTCGCAACTCCCGGCGTCTCGAGTGCCTCATTTTGGTATCCCACCTACTTCCCCGTGTCCGCGTGGATCGAACACGCGCCTTTCGCTTCCTGGCTGATCGACGCGGCTCGCCCCCGATCAGTGGTCGAATTGGGTACCCACAACGGGTTCTCGCTCTTCGCGTTCGCTGAGGCTGCCAGGCGGCTGGGTCTGCAGACGCAGCTCACCGGGCTGGACAGCTGGGAAGGTGACGACCAGGCCGGGTACTTCGACCCGACGGTCTACGAGACCGTCAAGCGTGAGGCCGCTGATCGATTCCCGGAATCCGTGCGACTCATCCGGGGGTATTTCGTCGATTCCGTCGACAAGATCCGCGACGGATCGGTGGATCTGCTCCACATCGACGGACGACACGGGTACAACGACGTGCGAGCCGATTTCGAGCAATATCGACCCAAATTGAGTGAACGTGGAGTCGTGCTTTTCCACGACATCGCGGAGCACGGGAAGGGGTTCGGCGTACATCGCTTCTGGGACGAGGTCGCCGGGCAGCATCCCTCTTTCTCGTTCGAGCATGGCCACGGTCTCGGGGTGCTCGCTGTCGGGAAGCGGGCGCCCGACAGCGTGCTCCGGTTCATCGAGATCGCCGGCGCCCAGGGCGGTGCCGTACGCGACGCCTATGCACGGCTGGGCGCGCGGATCGTCGAGTACTACCGCGGGGCAGTCGAGGCGCCCGCCACCCTCGTGCACTTCCGCAACCTTCGTGCGCAGGCCGAGATCGACGCGCGCGCGGCGATGGAGGAGACATCACGTCTCCGCCAGGAACTCGCGCGTTTGCAAGCGAGCGCCAGCTGGCGTGTTACCGGGCCTCTGAGGTGGGCACGGGGTCTTCCACGCCGGATCAGGTAATCGGTCGATCGCCGGACCGTCGACCGGGCGGGCACTCCGGTGTCCTGAAGTATGCTGGTGCGCGGCTTGCCGCCGTGCTGAATCGATGTGAGGAAGACTTGTCCTATCTGACCGAGATTCTCTCCTCGCGCGAACTGCTCATCAATCTCACGCGGCGCGAGATCCAGGGCAAGTACAAGCGGACGATCTTCGGCCAGCTATGGTCGCTTGTCAATCCCTTGGCGATGATGCTCGTCTACACCTTGGTATTCGCGTTCATCTTGCGCGTACAGCCCGACCCCGGCGATCCAAGCGGTATCGACGTATTCGCCGTATGGCTGCTCTGCGGACTGCTGCCCTGGACGTTCTTCTCCAGTGTCGTCACCTCCGGGATGGGCTCGCTGGTCGGCAACGTCGGTCTCATCCAGAAGGTCTATTTCAGCCGCATCGTGCTGCCCGTGTCGGCTGCGGCGTCCATCGCCTTCAACTGGGCGTTCGAAATGGGCGTTCTGCTGGTGGTACTGCTCGTGTGCGGTGCGTTCGTGCTGCCGTGGATTCCCGCACTCATCGTGATCATGGCGCTTCTGGCGGTCTTCGCGATCGGGATTGCGCTCATGCTGTCGATCGCAAACGTGTACTTCCGCGACACGCAGCACCTCCTCGCAATCGTCATGCAGCTGTGGCTCTATCTCACCCCGGTGATCTACCCGATCAGCCTCCTCGAGTCGCAGAGCGATGAGATCGGTGGGTTGTGGGGCAGCGGGGTCACCCTCCTCGACATCTACCGCCTGAACCCGATGGAGCGATTCACCGAGGTGTTCCGCAACGTCCTCTACGACAACCGCTGGCCGGAAGTCGGTGATGTGCTGTACTGCGTCGGGGCAGCCGCGGTGAGTCTGGCGATCGGAATGTTCGTGTTCCGTCGCAATGAGAAGAAGCTGGCGGAGGCGCTGTGAGTGACGCGGCTGTCGCCGTTCGCGACGTGAGCAAGAAATTCCGTCTCTACCATGAGCGGAACCAATCGCTGAAGTCGGCCATCATGCGTCGTCGTACCTCCGTGTACGAGGATTTCTGGGCTCTCGAGGACGTCTCTTTCGACGTGCCCGAGGGATCGACGTTCGGACTCATCGGCAGCAACGGCTCGGGTAAGTCGACGCTTCTCAAGTGCCTGGCCAAGATCTATTACCCCGAGAAGGGGTCGATCACCGCCAACGGCAAGCTGGCAGCGCTCCTCGAGGTCGGTTCTGGCTTCCACCCCGAGTTGAGTGGCCGCGAGAACATCTACCTGAACGGCTCTATCCTCGGCATGGGGAAGAAAGAGGTCGATGCGAAGTTCGATGCGATCGTCGACTTCTCCGGGGTAGAACACTTCATCGATCAGCCGGTGAAGAACTACTCGTCGGGCATGTACGTCCGCCTCGGATTCGCGATTGCGATCCACGTGGATCCCGACATCCTCGTCGTGGACGAGGTGCTTGCGGTCGGAGACGCGGAGTTCCAGGAGAAGTGTCGCCAGAAGTTCGCCGAGTACAAGCGTCTCGGGAAGACGGTCATCCTGGTCAGTCACGCCATGGACACGGTTCGCGACATGTGCGACCACGCGGCATGGCTTCGCAATGGACGACTGCTGCAGGTCGGGCCGGCGGATGCGACCATCGCCGCGTACACGGCGTCGCTCGGCGATCATCCTGCCTGAGAACCCGACATTCGCGATTGATAGAGTCTCGGAGTTCCGGGAGTTGAGGGGCACAGTGAAGAAACGTCGTGCGGGAGTGGTCTCGGTCGTCCTCGTGAACTTCCGAGGAACGGACGACACGATCACGGCCGTCGCCGGCCTGCAGCAGCTGGACTGGCCGGCCGATCGGCTCGAGATCATCGTGGTCGAGAACGGTTCAGGCGACGACAGCCTCCGACGGCTTCGTTCGGAGGTGACCGGGGCGGTCATCGTCGAGTCGAAGGTGAACCGCGGTTTCGCTGGCGGGTCGAACCTGGGTGTGCAGAAGTCGACGGGTGAATACGTCGCATTCCTGAACAACGACGCGCGGCCCGACGCGCGCTGGATCGCCGCGGCCGTGGCGGCGTTCGAGAGCTCTCCTCGGATCGGGGCCGTGGCCAGCAAGGTACTTGACTGGGAGGGCGAGCGGGTCGACTACGTCGACGCTGCACTCACCTGGTACGGCATGGGTTACAAGCCGCATGCGGGAGAGCGTGACCTAGGCGCCTGGGACACCCCGAAGGATGTGTTGTTCGGCACCGGCGCGGCAATGTTCGTGCGGGCGGAGGTCTTCCTCGAACTCGGCGGATTCGACGAGGACTACTTCATGTTCTACGAGGACGTCGACCTCGGTTGGCGACTCAATCTGCTCGGGTATCGCTTCCGTTACGTCCCCACGTCGTTGGCCTTCCACAAGCATCACGCGTCGATGGAGAAGTTCGGGGCATACCGCGAGACGTACCTGCTCGAGCGGAACGCGCTGTACACGCTCTACAAAAATCTCGACGACGCATCCCTCGCCCGAGTGCTTCCCGGGGCACTGGCGCTGACCACGCGGCGCGCGGTCGGGCGTGGGTCCCTCGACTCGAATTCGTTCGATCTGCGGCAGCGCGACGACGACCGTCGGTCGACGATCGAGGTCTCCAAAGACACGATGGCGGGCGCCTATGCGGTGGACCAGTTCGTTCAACTGCTGCCAGCCCTCACCGAGAAGCGTCGGATCGTCCAGTCGACTCGGCGGGAGGATGAGCGCAACATCGTCGCGCTCATGGGTAACACCGACGAGCCCGCCTACCCCATCGACTACTACCTCGACGGGTACGAGCGCATCGTCCAGTCGCTCGGTCAGCTCGACGGTGCGCGACGCCGGCGGGTGCTGGTCGTCACCGGCGACCCTATCGGGGCCCGAATGGCAGGACCGGCGATCCGTGCGTGGAACATCGCTCTCGCGCTCGTCGAGGAGCACGACGTCAGGGTGGCCAGCATGGCTTCCGTGGAGCGCCTGGACGAGCGGATAGAGGTCGCGGCGATCTCACATCACCGGCCCGAGTCGGCCGAGGAGCACGAAGCATGGTGCGATGTCATCATCGTGCAGGGGCACGCGCTCGAGCTGTTCCCCGCGTTCGAGCGCAGCGAGAAGATCGTGGTTGTCGACCTCTACGACCCGCTGCATCTCGAACAGCTCGAGCAGGGGCGGAATCAGCCATTCGGCGACTGGGACCACCAAGTGGCCGAAGCCGTGGATGCGCTCAACCACCAGCTCACGGTGGGCGACTTCTTCATCTGTGCGAGCGAGCGGCAACGGCACTTCTGGCTCGGCCAGCTGGCCGCTGTGGGCCGTATCAATCCGAGCAACTACTCGAGGGACAACTCTCTCGAGTCGCTGATTGCGGTGGTGCCGTTCGGCATCTCCGATGAGGAGCCGCGGAAGACCGCGCCCGCGATCAAGGGCGTCGTTCCGGGTATCGGCATCGACGACAAAGTGATCGTCTGGGGCGGCGGCATCTACGACTGGTTCGACCCCGGCTCGCTCATCCGGGCCGTCGCCCACCTCGCGAAGCGTCGTCCGGAGGTGAAGCTCTTCTTCATGGGCGTTCGACACCCCAATCCGGTGGTGCCCGAGATGCCCGCAGTCGCTGCGGCGCGATCCCTTGCCGAGAGTCTCGGAGTCGCGGGCAGGAATGTGTTCTTCAACGAGAACTGGGTGCCTTACGAGGCCCGTCAAAACTATCTGCTCGACGCAGACCTCGGCGTCTCGACTCATTTCGCGCACGTTGAGACGACCTACTCGTTCCGAACCCGGATCCTGGACTACCTCTGGGCAGGCCTGCCCATCGTCACGACTGAGGGCGACTCCTTCGCCGACCTGGTCGGAGCAGAGGGCCTCGGCGCCGTCGTGCCGGAACGGGACGTGGACGCACTCGTGCATGCCCTCGAGGCGCACCTCTTCGACTCGGAGCCGATCGCGACCGCCAGGGCTAACGTTGCGCGAGTACGAGAACGCTTCCGCTGGTCGACGACGTTGCAGCCGGTGGTCGACTTCTGTCGGGAGCCGCAGCACGCGAGCGATCGTGTGCTGTCGCTGGGCAAGAACAAGAAGAAGTTGAAATCGCGGCGCGGCGCGGGCCCTGTCGAGCGGGCGCGGGCCCCGCGGCGCACGGGATGGCGGCGCGATGTCGATCGCGTGCGCTACTACCTGGCCAACGGCGGACCCTCCGCCGTCGTCGAGCGCTGGAATGCCCGCCGCAGCCGGAAGCGAGACGCATCGTGACTGATCCGGGCGACGCACAAGGAGAGCTGGAGCGATGACACCCGCGGACGAGACGACGAATGCGGCGACCGACCCCGCAGCAGAACGGGAACGACTGCTCGCGATCATCCAGGACCTCGCTCACAATCAGTTGATCGCACGCGATGTCGAGCTCGGCTTGCGTGCTGAACTGCTTCAGGCCCGCATCGATCTGGAGCATGCGCAGGCTCGCGAATCGCACGGGGCCAACGAAGCCGTGCGCCTCATGAAGCGGTCGACGACATGGCGTGTCGGCCGCGCCATCACCGGGGTGTTCGCTCCGGTCAGCCAACTCGCGCGGAGGCTGCGTTGAGGGATCGCCAGCCCCTCGTCTCCGTGATCACGCCCGTCTATGAGACTGACCACGACGTGCTTCGCCAGATGGTGGAGTCGGTACGGGCGCAGACTTTCGCAAACTGGGAGCTGATCCTGGTCGACGATGCGTCGCCGTCGAACCGAGTGCGGATCGAGCTCGCCGGGTTCGCCGGCGCCGATGATCGGATCCGGGTGGTGCTGCGCGAGTCCAACGGCGGTATCGTCGCCGCGTCGAATGACGCGCTCGGCGCGGCGCGGGGTGAGTTCGTGGCACTCGTGGACCATGACGACGTCATCACGGAGGACGCGCTCGCCGAGGTTGCGGAGGCGATCAAAGCCGAGCCGGAGGCAGACTACATCTACTCCGACGAGGACAAGATCACCGTCACCGGCGAGCTCTACGACCGCTTCGACAAGCCCGACTGGTCCCCCGAACGTCTGCGGGGGCAGATGTACACCGGTCACCTGTCGGTGCTGCGTCGATCCATCGTCGCAGCCGTCGGGGGTTTCGATCCTGCAGCCGAGGGATCTCAGGACCACGATCTCGTGCTCAAGGTGACGGAGAGAGCGCGAAAGGTCGTCCACATTCCGCGCGTGCTCTATCACTGGCGCGCCGTCGCCGGATCGACCGCAGCGAGTAACGAGAACAAGTCATACGCTTGGGACAACGGGTGCGCTGCCGTCAACGCGCACCTCGTGCGCGTCGGCATCCGCGGTCGCGCGGAGCTCGGTCCGGTACCGGGGACGTATCGCGTAGTGCGCGACGATCAGCCTGGCCGTCTGGTGAGCGTCGTGATCCCCACGCGCGGTACGGCAGGTGTCGTGTTCGGCGAGGAGCGCGTGTTCGTCGTCGACGCCGTCCGCTCGATACTCGAGCACACGGCGCACGAGGCGATCGAATTCGTCATCGTCTATGACAGTGACACCCCGGCAGACGTGCTCGAATCCTTGGAAGAGGTGGCGGGACCGAAGCTGCGACTGGTGCCCTACCTCGACCCCTTCAACTTCAGCCGCAAGTGCAACGTGGGCGTGCTCGCATCGCGTGGAGAATATGTGCTGGTCGTCAACGACGACATCCGGAGCATGAGCGATCGCATCGTCGAGACGATGATCGGACCACTGGCCGAATCCGATGTCGGGATGACGGGCGCGTTCCTCTTCTACGAGGACGGCACCATTCAGCACGCGGGACACAGTCACCATATGGGCGACTACACCCACGCGTATCATCAGGAACGTCCAGATGCCTATGGTGCGTTCTCTTCCCTCCTGATCAACCGTGAGGCCGCTGGCCTGACGGCGGCCTTCATCGGCATGCGGCGGGACGTCTACGAGGACGCCGGGGGGTTCTCAGAGCTGCTGCCCGGCAACTTCAATGATGTGGACCTGTGCATGAAAGTACGTTCGCTCGGCTACCGCTTGGTGTGGCTCACTGACGCCCGACTGCATCATTTCGAGTCGAAGTCTCGGAACCCGCTTGTGCACTCCTACGAGGAGAAGACGATCGTCGATCGCTGGGGCCGACCCGAACGCGATCCTTACCTGGCCTGAAACGCGCTAGGCGCCGCCTCCCCGGCCGGGGGTGAATCGCGCGAGTTGCCGCCGCGTACGGCGACTCCCGCCTCGAGCCGGTCTGCCAGCGTGTTAGCGTGCCTACACGCCGCCCGGCTAGGCATCGAATACATTCAGCGGTGAATGACCAGTCGGGTGAGGTAGGGGGAGCCGTGCGCAGAATCAAGATTTCGACCATTCCGGTCTTGATCGCCGTGTTCGCGACCTTCCTGACTGTGGGGAACCCGAGCAGAGCCGAAGCCGTGGTCGGGAGCGACTTCGACCCCGGTTACATCATCTCCGATCAGGCGTTCTTCGATTCCGGGTCGATGGGCGAGGGTGAGGTCCAGCGTTTCCTGGAGGCCCAGATGCCGCGATGCGCGGGGGCCAACGGACAGGCCTGCCTGCGGGATTACTCGTCGTCGACGTTCACGCGAGCCGCCGTCGGTGCGAATCACTGCGGAGCGTATGAAGGTGCCGCGAGCGAGAGGGCGAGCCGCATCATCGCCAAGGTGGCGCAGGCGTGCGGCATCAGCCCGCGGGTCCTTCTTGTCATGTTGCAGAAGGAGCAGGGGCTGGTGACCGCTGCGTCTCCCACGGAGCGGCAATACCGCGTCGCCATGGGGTACGGATGCCCCGACACGGCGCCGTGCGACGCGCAGTTCTACGGGTTCTACAACCAGGTCTACAAGGCTGCGTGGCAGTTCCGCCAGTATGCGCAGCGGCCCACCAATTGGCGCTACCGCATCGGCAACGTGGCTGTGCAGTATCACCCCAACGCCGCTTGTGGAGCTCCAGTGGTCAACATCCGCAACCAGGCGACCGCAAACCTCTACAACTACACGCCATACCAACCGAACGCTGCCGCGTTGAACAACCTCCGCGGCTCTGGCGACGCATGCTCGTCGTATGGGAATCGAAACTTCTGGGTCTTTTATAACGACTGGTTCGGTTCGCCCACCGGACCCGTCAGCCCGCTGGGGAGTATCGACCTCATCTCCACTTCTCCTGGTCAGGTACGTGTAGGCGGTTGGGCGTTCGACCCGAACTCGAAGAACCCTATCGACACACACATCTACATCAACGGGGTGGGGTACATCCTCACCGCGTCGCAGCCGAGGCCGGATCTGCCGCCGGTCTTCGGCGACATCGGCCCGAATCACGGGTTCGACGGCACCTTCCCGACAACCACCGGAGGCGCGCAGGAGGTGTGTGTCTACGGCATCAATATCGGGCCAGGCTCCAACACATTGATCGGGTGTCGCACGGTGCAGGGCATGAGCGGCTCACCCATCGGCAACGTCGAAGCGGTCTCGTCCGCGCGCGGCTCGATCTCTGTCTCCGGATGGGCGATCGATCCAGATTCGGTCGGCGCCGTCTCGATGCACGTCTACGTCGACTCCCAGGGCAGTGCTCACGACGCGAACCAAGACCGCGCTGATGTCGGTGCCGCCTACCCCGCTTACGGCTCGGGGCATGGGTTCAATGTCTCCATTCCCGCTTCGTCCGGAACACACAACGTGTGTGTATACGGCATCAACGTCGGCGCCGGCTCGAACCGGCTCTTCGGATGCTGGACGGCGACAGTCGCCACGGGCTCACCGACAGGTGTCGTGGAGGCGATCACGTCATCACCCGGTGCCGTCAGCGTTTCCGGCTGGGCTCTCGACCCGGACACTGCCGACCCGATCCCCGTGCACGTCTACGTCGGGTCGCAGGGCAAAGCGGTCCTTGCTGAAGGTGCGCGTCCAGACATCGCTCGCGCGTTCCCTGGATATGGCGAACGCCACGGATTCAATGTCGTGATGCCTGCGGCACCCGGCGCCTCGGACGTCTGCGCCTATGCGATCAACGTAGGCGGGGGCGTCAACAGACTTCTCTCGTGCACCCGTGTGACGGGTATGTCGGGCAGCCCCGTCGGGGTAATCGACTATGTCGCGCGCAATGGAAACGACGTGCAGGTCGGCGGCTGGGCTTTCGATCCCGACACGGCCGACCCGATCGTCCTGACGATCGAGGTTGACGGCGTGCGCACTGACATCACCGGGAATGGCTCACGCCCCGACGTGGGGTCCGCCTACCCCGCTTATGGCCCGAATCACGGATACAGCGCGACGATTCCGACGACTCCGGGTAGCCACAACGTCTGCGTGACGGCGCGGAACGTCTCCAACGGCACGGATGTTCGTCTGGGGTGCCGCCAACTCGCGGGATGATCGTCCTCGGGTGAATCGACTGCGGACACCGCCGCCGGCGAGTGCCCGGTGGCGAAAACTCGACACGCTCGACCCAATGCGACTAAGCGGTCACCTTCGGCTCGATCTCTGGCTCCGCATCCCGCGTCCGGTCCGTGTGCTGAGTACCCCACCAGATTGCGAGGGCGATGAGGCTGACGCTGAACGCAACCGTTCCGGCGAGCCAGACGACGTTGGGGCCAAACGGAAGCCCCCACCACCACTCGATGGATGATTCGAGGTTCGCGCCGCCCACATCCGTCCCTGTGACATAACGACGGAGGTTTGTGTGCAGCGCCGCGCCATTCGCGATGCTCAGAGCGGCAACCAGCGCCCAACGTTGTGGGGTGCTGAGCTCGACGCGTCTGAGTCCAGTCAGTGACACCATGATGAGAATCAGCATGAGCGGGTATACGTACCGCGGCTGCACATAGGTTCCGACGTAAACCTGGTCGTGCACCAGGATGTACATCGGGATCGCGACAAGACTGGCCGCGACCAGCGCCAGCGCGATGCCTTTACGTCTGCCCACTTGCTGCAGTCCCCAGAAAAGTACTGCGGCATACGTTGCGATCGCGGGCACCCAGACCAGCGGCGGCAGGAAGGTGTCGAGCCAGCCTAGACCGGCCGTTCCCAGGGCTCCGGTCCACAGTTGGGGCAGCAGAGTTAGATTGGTCAAGGTCAGGCCCCACACCTCGCCGGCCGAAGCGCCATCGTCTGCAAGGGTCGTCGGGTTGGCGGCGTTCGCATGGCCTGACGCGAAGAAGAAGATGAGCGCAACGACTACGAGGAGAGCAGGAGCAGCGGCAGCGCGCAGGAACCGGCGCGTGGGGGAAAAGGCCAATACCGTACCGACGACGATCGCCAATCCGCTGTAGACCGCCGAGTCTCCACGCGCCCCCGCACCGATGATCGTTCCGACCAGCGCAAGCGCGATCAGCGCGATCCTGCGGCGTCGGTCGTCCTCGCGGAAATAGGCCGTGACCGCGAGCCAGGTGATGATCGCCGAGGTGATGGCCCAGCTACTGGGGTTCACACTGGCGACGAGGAACATACCGAGAGGGACCATGGCGGCTGCTGTGCCCCACAGCAGCGCGCCGCGCAATGAGCGGCCTACCAGCCCGAACGCGAGCGTGAGGAGCCCGACGAAGACGGCCGCATTGACGAGGCGCATCACGATGACCGAGAACGACACGTCCGGGCTTGCGAACGGACTGAGCGCGAGGTAATACAGGGGAGGGTAATCGCCCCGGAAATTGCCGCGGTCAGACTCGACGAAGTCGTCGGCGTCGGACTGCGGGCAGGATGCCGCTTGCGTGGCATCGAAGCTGTAGCACTGTGAGGCCTCGAGTACCTGCTCGGGTACTCGGCGCTCATCCGCAGTGTCACCCTGGCCACACAGCCCCTCGCGCGGGCCCTGCGCGCACCAGATACTGGCCATGTGGTAGTCGTCATCGGGGCTGGACCCGACAGGGGACGCAATCGCCCATGAGGCGAGCGCGAGGAACATCGCCAGCGGCACGGTCAGCAGGATCCATCGTCCGCGATGTACAGCAACGGGCTTCACTGACTCGACTTCGTCACCACGCACTCGCATACCCTAGCTTGTGGCTCGAGTCGGTCATGTCTGCTCTCGCCTAGGATCGTCGAGGCGCGCGATCTGTTGTCGATAGAAGGGACACGGTGGACGTCGAACTCTCGGTTGTCATCCCTGCGTACAACTCTGCACCCTGGCTCCCCTCGACCCTCGATGCTCTCGCGGATGCTCTGGCGCAAGCGGACATGCCTTTCGAGATCCTCGTTGTAGACGACGGCTCAACAGACGACACCTCATCCGTTGTGCGTACGTGGAGCACCACGCATCAGGTGCCCGTCCGTATCCTCCGGCAGACGAACTCGGGCCGGTTCCTGGCACGGTGGGCAGGGGTGACGGCGGCGGCCGGGAGCAGGCTGCTGCTCCTTGACTCGCGCGTTCTTCTTCATCGGGGAGCCCTCGCTCACGTGGAGGCTGTGGAACGCCGTAGTCAGCAGCAGGAGACCTGGAACGCCCATGTCGTCACCGACGGAGCCGGACCCTTGGTGACCCTGTTCTGGGAGGTCCCGGTTCACGTGTTCTGGGGTCGCTATCTTCGCGCGCCGCGAGCGACCCACATCGATCTGCGAAATTTTGATCGCCTGCCCAAAGGCACCACCGCGTTCCTCGTCGAGCGGATGAGCTTCCTCGAGGCCGCGCGAGCCTGCTGGCCCGAGGGCGATGCGAGGTTCGTCTCGGACGACACCCGCCTACTGCGCTACCTCTGCGCGCGTTCTTCCCTACGCTTGGACCCGTCGTTCAGTGCGACATACCGGGCACGGACATCCCTGGGGGCCTTTCTGGCTCACGCTCGGGACCGAGGCACGCTCTTCGTCGATTCGTATGCAGGCACGTCCGTGTTCCGTACAGTCACGCTGCTCCTGCTCGTCGCCGCCCCGATCGCCATCCTGACGGTGATTGCCTGGCTGGCCCTCGCCGGTGCCTGGACGGGGGCTGCTGCCGTCCTGATCGCCAGCTTGGTCGCCCTCGCTCTCCCCGCCGCTCTTGCTCTCCGCAATGGTGTCGCTCACCGCGCAGTCGCGTCCTACTTCGCCTATTCCGTTCCGTTTGCGTTGTGGTTTTGGGCCGGCCTAACACGAGGAGCGATCATTCACCGCAGGAAGTTCGTCCGGGCTTCCCGCGTCACCGAGGAGGCTTCGTGATCATCTTCATCTACGGAACGACCGCTGAGGCCATCAAACTGGCGCCCGTCATCCGGCGGTTGATGAATAAGGGCGTCGCGTTCGAGCAGTGGTTGACCCACCAACACACCGAGGCTCTCGCCAAGCTCCTGCCGGAGCTCGGCCTCCCCCCGGCTGACCGGGTCATCGCCTACGGCAATCAAGGGGAACCACTGCGCTCCTATGGCGACGTGCTGCGCTGGCTCTGGAGCATCTTGAGATGGCTCGTTTCGCATGCACGTGGTCTGCGACGTTCCCTTCCGCGATCGAGTGTCGTCGTTGTCCATGGAGATACCATGACGAGCGTCGTGGGGGCGTTCATCGCGCGTCGCCTCAAGCTTCCCAGCGCTCACGTAGAGGCCGGGCTGCGTTCCGGGGACTGGCGCAATCCTTTCCCTGAGGAGCTTGACCGTCGGATCGTGGGTCGGTGGGCCAGGCTGCACTACGCACCTTCTCTCGAAGCGGTCGACAATCTGAAAGGCCGGCCAGGCGTGGTGTACACCGAGGGGAACACCGTCATCGACGCCATACTCGATCGCGATCAGGTGGAGACGGGGGACGATACGTCGTTCGGGATCGTCCTTCTTCACCGATTCGAGTTCATCTCCAACCCGAACCTGGTCAACGAGACGATGAGTCGACTCTCGGCCAGCCCGGTCAAGTTGAGAGTGCTGGTGGACGCCTACTCCTCATCGAAGATGACCGAGGCGGCTGACCGGCATCCAGAAATCTTCACCGTGATGCCGAAGCTCGACCATGAGGGTTTCATCGCGCTGGCGCGTCGCGCGGAGTTCATCGTGACCGACTCTGGTGGAGTGCAGGAGGAAGCAGCGCTACTGGGCGTGCCCACGCTCGTTCACCGACGGGCGACTGAGCGTGCCGAGGGCCTGGGCGAGAACGCGGTGCTCTCAGGCTGGGATCAGAACGTCGTGTCGCGCTTCCTCGCGGAATACGCGCGGTACCGGAGACCTCAGCGCAAACTGGAGCGTTCCCCTTCCGACATCGTGGTCGAGGACCTCCTCAGCCATGGCTTCGGCTCCCGCTGACTCTGTCAGCGCGCGTCGAGACCGATCCACTCGGGGAACAGTAGGTCGGCTTTCGCGGTTCCTGTCTCGTTCCAGGGCCGCGGAGCGATGACTGGGAGATTGGAATCGCGCCTCCGCATCAGCCAGCCGGCCCACCAGCTGAAGCTCGAATTGCTCATGACGAGGCCGCTGCCGTAGGACATCGCGCGCATGGTGTTCACCGGCGAGAGCACGCCTTCTGGGTCGGCGAATTCGATGTCGAGATCGAGGTCGCCCAACTCCTCCTGGACAAGGTTGGGGGAGTCGGAGAAAAGCCTGAGCGGTGCGGCTGCGCCCATCTGTTGCAGAAGTCGATACGCGCGCCGCGCGTATGCCGTCGTCGCAATGACCCGCCGCGACTCCGGCGCGTTCAGGTAGTCACCGCGTCTCAGGTGCAGTGTCAGTCGCGGTGTCGCAGCGTAGTGGGCCAGGAGGTCCGCCTCTGCCGGTGAGGTCGGTGCGCTCTCGATCAGTTGATGCATCGAATCGGCGGAGCGCTCGAAATACCGCGCTGACTGGAAGTAACCGAAGATGGTCGTTCCAGGCCGGATGTCGTTGATGGCGGGGTCGTACCGTGAGGAATCACGTTCGAAGAAGACCCGCCTACGAACCGGACGGGTGAAACGCGGAAATGGCAGGACTCGTTCCTTGCTCAGGCGCACGGAAGTCCAAGGGCTGTGCGGGCCCAGGACGACACCCGGTGCCCCGATGTCCTCCAGTTCGAAACGCCAGCCCCCTCGGACGTCGTGATTGGAGGTATCGAGGTACAGCGGGCATTCGAGTCGCTTCGCCTGCTCCCACGCGGCCGCCAGAATGAACAGCTGATTACCGAGCCCACCCGCTACGTAGGCGCATACGCCATTGCCGATGTTTATCTCGGTGTGCTGGGTGACCGACTTGTTCACGAGCCCCTACCCTAGCCGGGCGGCGCTCCTATGGGCGATCGCCGGTGGTCGCAGCTGTGCGGCCCGCGCGCCATTCGAGCACGATGAATGCCGCAAGCACCGCGGTACCCGTCAGTCCGATGCTGATCACGAACTCGGTCAAGCGAGGGAGAAGAAGGATTCCCGCCCCGAACTGGGCGAAGGCAGCCGCAAGAAGCACGATTAACGCCGGCCGAGATGCTGTGGCCGTCATCCGGATGAGTAGCCCCTGCGCGACGATCCACGGGACGTATGCCAATGCAAGCCCGGCGAGGATCGTGGCGGCGCCCGAATACTGGATGCCGTACACGAGCACCAGAACCGGACGGCCGAGGGTCCAGAACAGCAGGAAGAGGGCGAACCCTCCCAGCAAGGTCACCATAGCGGTCAACCGCACCCCCAGGCGGCTGAGTTCGGCGTTGCCTTCCTGGCGCACGAATCGCGGCAGCAAGTACAGCGAAAGGGTGGCCGGGATAAGAAGACCCGACTTGACCAACGTCACAGCGGCGGCATATTGACCTGCCTCCTCCGCGGGAATCGCGTTCCTCACGAGGATGACGTCGACGTTGGTCATCCAAGCGAAGGTGATCGTCGTGACGATCACCACGAGTGAGTCAGCCGAGAACGGGCGCCCACCATCGGTCATTCCCACCCTGCGTGCTCTGCCTTGAGCGCCGACCACCGCGAGCAGGCTGCCCGCAAGCACCGCAAGGAGCGCGCCCTCCAGCCGCATTCCGGCAGCGAACACCGCGCTCACCAGAGCGACCCGAAGGAGCAGGGAGGCGGTCGACCACCAGACGGCAGCCTGGGAGTCGCCGCTTCCCTGGATAATCCCGACAGCGCGCGCGAAAAGGAAGCTCAGGAGTACCGAGATCGCTGCGAGGAAGGGGACGAACCATTCGGTGTCAAGGGCGGCTGAGATGGCGGGAGATGCGACAGCAACGATCGCAGCGCCGCCCAGGCCGAAGGCCAGGGCTTCGATGAGAGTGGGATCGCTGCTCAGGCGCTTCAACGAGCGCGCCCGTGGCGTTGAGAGGGCACGCGCGGTATGAACCGCGACGGAGTTTTGCAGTGAAGCGCTACCGAATGCCGCCACATTGACAATCGCGAAGAAGGCGGACAGAACGCCGAACCGCTCGGCTCCGAGTACACGAGCGGTGATGATCTGGAAACCGAACGTCGCCAGAATGCCCAGAGCGCTGGCGAGGCCGATCTTCACAACCGCAGCTCCGTGCGACGAGACGTGCGGCGACAAGCGCATCCACAGGCGGCGGATTCGGTTCACGGATTCCCATCTGCAGACGTTCGCGGCCGCTGTAGCTCGACGCGGCGCGCCAGCACGAGTCTAGAGAGTCGATACGATTGGCGCGTGCGAGCGGACTTCAGCGGGATCCTCATCGTCGTGCCCGCATGGAACGAGGAGGAGTCCGTCGGCGCAGTGGTGAGGGACGTTCGTCACACTCTGCCCGGCGCAACATGCTTGGTCGTCGACGATGGTTCGACCGACTCGACTTCACTCCGCGCCAAGGAAGCAGGCGCACGTGTTGTTCGGCTCCCGTTCAACCTCGGTGTCGGTGGCGCCATGCGCCTGGGCTTCAAGTTCGCGCGGGATGCTGGCTTCGACGCCGTCGTGCAGATCGACGCTGACGGTCAACACAATCCTGCTGACGTGCCCGCATTGCTGGACGCGTTGCGAACATCTGACATCGCCATCGGGGCTCGATTCGCGGGCGTGGGGGAATACGCCGCACGCGGTCCGCGTCGCTGGGCGATGCGCCTGCTGTCCTCGGTGCTGAGCCGGGTAGCCCGGACGAAGCTCACCGACACCACATCCGGCTTCCGCGCTTGCGGTCCGAAAGCGATGGCGATCTTCGCCGAGAATTACCCCGCGGAATATCTAGGGGACACCATCGAGGCTCTCGTCATCGCCGCCCGAGAGGGATGCGTGCTGACTCAGGTGCCGGTCGCAATGAACCCGAGAATGGCGGGAACGCCGTCGCACAATCCCGCCAAGGCCGCGGTGTACCTCGCCCGTGTCGTCTTGTCGCTCGTCTTCGCCCTGGTCAAGCCGACTTCTTCCTACCGAGAGGCGGCCGCTACATGAGCCCGGTCACGTATGCCTTCGCCGTTGCGTCTTCGGTGTTCACGCTCGCTCTAGTCGTCTGGCTACTGCGCAGAGGTCGTCTTCGGGAGCGGCACGCGATCTGGTGGCTGATCGCGTCGTCGCTCGCATTAATCGTTAGCATCTTCCCCGCCACCCTCGCTTGGGCGACGTCACTGCTGGGCTTCAGTATCGGGTCCAACCTCGTGTACTTCACGAGTATCGCGATCCTCGTGCTGGTGTGCATTCAGCACAGCTCGGAGCTCACCAGGGTGGAAGCCCAGGTTCGTACGCTGGCAGAAGAGGTGGCCCTTCTCCGACTGGCTGTCTCCGAGCCCGATGATCCGTCTCGGAGCGATCGCGGCTGACGTGGGACATCGCTCTCCGCGGCTGGCTTAGGCTGAAGTGTTGGGATCGAGGCAGTGAAGGGCGAGTAATGCGAGTAGTTCTGACGGGCGGGCGCGGAATGCTTTCCTCGGCGATCGCCCGCGCGTGGCAAACGGAGCGACCTGGAGACAAGATCATCCGGCTCACTCGTGAAGACGCCGACTTGACCAACGCAGCAGACGCCCGTCGCGCGTTGGCGAACGCTCAACCGGACTTGCTGATCCACGCTGCGGCGAAGGTCGGTGGTATCGCGGCGAACGTAGCGGACCCTGCCGGCTTCCTGATGGACAATCTGCTCATCGACACGAGCGTGCTTCGGGCAGCGACTGATCTGGGGGTCCGCGATCTCGTCTATGTGGGCAGCTCGTGTATGTACCCCAAGGACTACCGCCAACCGCTTGTCGAGACGGACATTCTGGCGGCGCCGCTGGAACCGACGAACGAGGGGTACGCGATCGCCAAGATCGCAGCGGCCAAGTATTGCGAGTACGCCTCACAGCAGTTCGGACTCAACTACCGGGTGATCGTCCCCTCCAACCTGTACGGTCCGGGCGATGACTATGCGACCGGTCGAAGCCACCTTGTCGCCGCCGCAATCGCGAAGACCCACGCGGCGAAGATCGCGGGAGCGGGATCGGTAGAGGTCTGGGGAGATGGCACGGCCCGACGCGAGTTCACCTTCGTCGACGACGTCGCACGATGGCTCGCGACGGCCACGGGTGATATGGCCGAGTGGCCAGCGATGCTTAATGTCGGGGCGGGGCGCGATCACACGGTTCTCGAGATCCATCAGATCGCGGCACGCGTGACGGGTTGGGAGGGCGAGTTCGAGCTGCAGCCCGAGCGTCCTGCCGGTATGCGCCAGAAACTCATGGACTCCGGCGAGGCCAAGAAGCGTGGTTGGCGTCCGACTACCTCGCTGGAGAATGGCATGCGCATCGCGTACGAGGCTTTCCTCGCGCGGGAAGCCGAACAGCAGCAGGAAGGCACGAGGGTATGACGAGTAAGGAGCGCGGTCTGCCTCTCGCGACGACGACCTGGGACGACCGCGAATACGCGGCGATCCAGGAAGTGGTTGAAAGCGGTCGATTCACGATGGGCCCACGCGTGGCCGAGTTCGAGCGACAGTTCGCCGAATTCGTCGGTGCACGCTCTGCCGTGATGGTCAACTCCGGGAGCAGCGCCAACCTCGTCGGATTGACCGCAGCGGTATACGATCCCGACATCCCGCTCGGGCCGGGCGACGAGATCCTTGTGCCCGCGGTGTCGTGGGCCACGACCTACTATCCCGTGACCCAGCTGGGCATGAAGCTCCGGTTCGTGGATGTCGACGAGCACACCCTTAATATCGACCTCGACGCGTTGGAACAGCGGATCACTCCTCGGACCAAGGCGGTCTTCGCCGTCAACCTGCTCGGCAACCCGGTCGATTTCGCACGCCTACGGCACATCTGCGACAAGCACGATCTCGTGTTCTTCGAGGACAATTGCGAGTCGCTAGGCGCTCAATTCGAAGGTCGCCACGCGGGAACCCACGGCCTATTCGGCACCTTCTCTTCGTTCTTCTCCCACCACATCTCGACGATGGAAGGTGGGCTAGTCGTTTCCGATCGCCCCTACATCGAACAGGCTTCCCGTTCGTTGAGAGCGCACGGATGGACACGGGAGCTTGCCGCCGACAACCTGATCCATCCCAAGAGCGACGACCCGTTCGAAGACCTGTTTCGCTTCGTGCTACCCGGATACAACGTGCGTCCGGTCGAGATGTCGGGTGCCATCGGTTCCGAGCAGATCCGGAAGCTTCCGGACCTGATCACCGGTCGCCAGCGCAATGCCGAAACATACGTGCGTGTCTTCGCAGAGAGTGATCGCGTCGACATTCAGCACGAAACCGGGTCAAGCAGTTGGTTCGGGTTCGCCCTCCTGCTCAAGGGTGAGCTCGAAGGCCGGAGGAAGGACGTGGTCTCCGCGCTCACCGCTGCAGGCGTCGAAGTGCGGCCCATCGTCGCGGGCAACTTCGCTCGCAACCCGGTCATTCAACGACTTGACGCCGACGTGCCGCCGGAGCTGCCCAACGCCGACCGTGTGCACCACCAAGGGCTATTCATCGGCAACCACCACTACGACATCAGTTCTGAGATCGAGACGGTCGCGGAGATCGTCGAAGCGATTCGCTGACCGGCAGGGCACCTGCTGACCGGCGATTCAAGCTCGCCGGTCAGCGCTGATCCTTATCGGCTCACGACATCGATCCAGTGAGCGTGACCCTCGGTCTCCAAGCGCGCGACGTCGGCGTCGACCATGATCTCCGCGAGACGCGGCGTCAGGACGTTGGGCACCCAGCCGAGCGTTTCCTTCGCGAAAGAAGCGTCACCGATGAGGGAATCGACCTCGGTGGGGCGCAGGTATCGTTCGTCGAACTCGACATACTTTTCCCACTCGAGGCCGACATGCGAAAAGGAGAACTGAAGGAAGTCTCGGACCGTGTATGCCTCGCCGGTCGCGAGCACGTAGTCGTGAGGCTCGTCATGCTGAAGCATCCGCCACATCGCTTCGACGTACTCGGGCGCATACCCCCAGTCGCGAACCGCATCTAGGTTGCCCATGTAGAGCTTGTCCTGCACGCCTGCAGCGATGCGCGCCACGGCGCGAGTGATCTTCCGAGTGACGAACGTCTCGCCCCGTCGAGGCGACTCGTGATTGAACAGGATCCCATTGACTGCGAAGAGACCGTAAGCCTCGCGGTAGTTCTTGGTCATCCAGTACGCGTACACCTTGGCGGCGCCGTAGGGCGATCGGGGGTAGAAAGGCGTGGTCTCGCTCTGAGGGGGAGGAGTTGCGCCGAACATCTCCGAGCTGCTGGCCTGGTAATAGCGCGCGTTGACGCCGCTCACGCGGACCGCTTCGAGCAGTCGCATGGCACCCACGCCCGTAGTGTCGGCCGTATATTCGGGCTCATCGAAACTCACTCGCACGTGGGATTGAGCTCCCAGGTTGTATACCTCGTGAGGCTGGATGTCCCCGAGCAAGGTCACCAACCGGGACCCGTCGGTAAGGTCTCCGTAGTGAAGGGTCAGGGGGTGTACGTCTTCGTGCGGATCGCGAAAGAGGTGGTCGATGCGCGACGTGTTGAACGTCGAAGCACGCCGGATCAGACCGTGGACTTCGTAGCCCTTGCTGACCAGGAGTTCGGCGAGATAGCTCCCGTCTTGGCCGGTCACGCCGGTGATCAACGCGCGCTTTGGCTCGCTTGTGCTCATGATTTCTCCTTAGTACGGCTCAGCCGTACCATCTTGCCGGACGCGGGGGTTCTCGCCGAACCGGTCGCGATGCGCGTCGAAGAAGAACGCGGAAAGAGGGGCGGTCGCTCGCCATCGCCGAAGTCGCGATCCGCAGCTCCCGCGCCATCGACGTCATCTCAGCGGGTCGCCCGCCAGGTACGCCGATGACCCGCGTCTCCGTCGCTCTCGCGACCTTCAACGGTGCGCGTTACCTCGAGGAGCAGCTGTCGAGCATCCTGGTCCAGACCCGGCTGCCCGACGAGATCGTGGTGAGCGACGACGGGTCGACGGACGAGACGCACGAGCTCGTCGAGCGGATACGGGACGAACATCCCGAAGTGGAGTGGGTGATCGAATCCGGGGGAGGCCTCGGCGTCGTCCGCAATTTCGACCGCGCCGTGCGCGGGACCACGGGGGACGTCATCGTGCTGTCCGACCAGGACGACCGCTGGCACGACGTCCGGATCGAGCGCGCGCTCGCCGAGCTCGAACGGACGGGGGCGCTCCTGCACCACTCCGACGCGCGCCTCGTCGACGCGACAGGAACCGACCTCGGGGCGACGCTCTTCGAACGTCTCGAGATCGCCGACCGCACGTTCGGCGAGATCGAGCAGGGTGACGCGTTCGGCGTGTACCTGCGCCGCAATCTGGCCACGGGTGCGGCGACCGCGTTCCGACGGGAGCTGCTGGATGACGCGCTCCCGTTCCCGGAGGCCTGGGTGCACGACGAGTGGCTCGCCATCCTTGCTGCCGCACGTGGCCGGATCGCCATCGACAGGGCGCAGCTCATCGACTACCGCCAGCACGGCGCGAACCAGATCGGTGTGCGCCGGCCGACGCTCGCGCGAAAGGTCCGCCGGGTGTTCGAGCACCAGGGCGGGCGCAACGAGGACCTCGCGGTGCGGGCGCGCGTGTTGTTCGACCGGCTCGTGGAGGTGGGGACGCCGCAGCGGCTGACGGAGGCGGTCGCGCAGAAGGCGGCGATCGAGCAACGCCGCGCCGACCTGCCGCGCGGGCGCGTCAAGCGGCTCCCGGGTGTGGTGCACCTGTTGCGCACCGGCGCCTACGAGCGTTACGCGAGCCAGGGACGCAAGGACGCGCTGCGCGACCTGCTATCGCGGCGCTGAGGAGAACGGTGCGGCAGGCAGGGGCGTCAGCGCCTTGCGCCAGCTCAGGTTCTGGGACGCCTTCACGGCGCAGACGACGAACGTCAGCCAGCCGAACTCGACGAGCAGGTAGCTCTCGGCGAGGCCGACGGTGAGCAGCACGACGAGCACGAGCGCCGGCCAGGAGTAGATGACGCTGCGCCGGCGACCGGCCAGCAGCCACGAGCGCACGAACGCGAGGCCCACGAGACCGAGCAGCAGCGCGAGTCCGACGATGCCCGCCTGCAGCCACACGTCCACGTAGGCGCTCGCCGCGGAATGGCTGCGCTGACCGTCGACCGGGCCGATCGCGAAGTAGGGCGCGATGTTGCGGCGCCACTTGCCGAGCCAGCCCCAGCCCTCGAGCGGGTTGATCTGCAGGAAGGGCACGATCTCGCGCCACACGCCGAGGCGGTAGCGGAGTTCCGCGGACGCCGCGAAGGCGTCGACGAGGCGGCCGCGGGCGAGCCAGGCGAGGCCTGCGAGGCCCGCGGCGAGCACGAGGACCACGAACTGCAGCGCCGTGCGGGCCTCGGGCCGGGCGCGGCGCAGCCCGTAGAGCGCCGCCGCGGCGATGACGAGGATGACGAGCGTGCCGTAGGCGACGGGGGAGCGGGCGACGACGATGACGACTGCCGCGCCGATGAGCGACCAGATCCCCACCTCGCGTCGAACCGAGCGGGTGCGCAGCTCGGTGGCGAACGTGATGAGCGCGATCAGCGCGACCATCCCGAGCAGGTTGCGCGAGCCGAAGACGCCCTGGATCGGGCCGCCGGACGCCAGGTCTCCCTGCACGTCGATGATGTCGAACGAGGTGTCGAGCAGGAGACCGAAGACCACCTCGACGACGAGCGACGCGGCGAGGGCGACGCGCAGTACGTCGCCGAACGCGCGGACGATCTGGATCGTGTCGCGCGCGAGGGCGAGGTAGAGCCCGAGCACCGTGAACGCGAGCAGGTACGCGATCCCGCCGAAGGTCGCCCACTGGTACTCACTCCAGAAGATCGACGACACGATCCACGCGATATAGGCCAGCAGGCTGATGGGCAGCAGGCCGTGCCACTCGATGGCACGGCGGTCGAGGATGAGAGCGACGGCGGCGATGACGACGAGGGACGACAGGATCGCGATGAGGCCCGCCCATCCGATCATCCGGTGCAGTAGGAACGACCCCGCGGCGGTGGCGACGATGGTGAGCGAGAGAGCGCTCGCGAACCGCGGTGAGGCGACGAAGACGTGCACGGCGTGCAGTACGCGGTGGCGCGGTTCCGGGTCGCTCATGGCCCTCCCAACGTACGGTACCTACGCGGCCGTGCGCCGCCGATCCGCTTTGAGTCGCACGGCGAGGGTCACGAGCAGTACCCAGCCGAGCTCGGTCAGCAGCCGGCTCTCGGCGAACGACTGGACGAGCAGCGCGGTGAGCAGCAGGACGGGCAGCACCGATTCGGTCGTGAACCGGCCCGCGGCTCCGGACGCCAGTCGCGGGCGGTGGGCCGCCTGCCACCACGCGCGTACGAATGCGCTCAGGGCGAGCGTGGCGAAGAGCACGGCCCCGATCACGCCGACCTGGAACCAGAGGTCGAGCCACGCGTTGTGCGCCTGCAGGTAGGTCACGCCGCGGATGACCACGAGGTCGTCGAACGGCTCGACCCACGGCACCCAGTAGCTCACCCAGCCCCATCCGCCGACCGGCCGCTGCACGGCGAGGTCGGTCACGGCGGACCAGATGTCGAGCCGGTTCGTCAGGTCGCTGCTGCGGCCCAGGAGTCGCAGGAGCGCCTCCCGGCCGGCGATCGCGCCGACGATCCCGCCGACCGCGAGCACCGCGGTCACCGCGTACGCCGTGAGGCGCGCGCGATCGTCGAGTCGCCGCACCAGCAGGAGCAGAGCGAGGGCGAGGACCACCACGACGGCGGCCACGATGACCGTCGACGAGCGGGTGAGGGCGAGCACGGCGACGGCGACCACGATCCAGGTGATGCCCGCCCGACGGCGCACGGCCCCGCTCACGAGCCGGATCGAGAACACGATCAGCGCCAGCAGGGCGAGCATCGACAGGAGGTTCGCGTTGCCGACGATGCCCTGGATACGGCCGCCGTCGAGCAGGAGGGCGCGCGACCAGTAGAACGATCGCGGCAGGTCCGGCTGCTCCGGATCGAACGCGGGGAAGAAGGGGAGCACCGGCGCGCGGACGATGACCGCCGCGATCGCCTCGAACACGAGCGACAGTCCGAGCACCCATCTCAGCGCGAAGTCGAGTGCGCGGACGAACGCCGCCCAGTCGAGGCAGAACGCGAGATAGAACGCCCCGACCGTCGCGACCGCGGTGGTGCCGAGGGCGAGCGCGGTGGCGCCCGGGTAGAAGGACCAGATCAGCGACAGCCCGGCGAAGCCGAGGAAGAGCCACAGCGTGACGGGGACGCCGCGCCAGGTCGGTCGCTCGCGGACGAGTTCCACGGCGGCGAGGCCGAGCAGCACGAGGCACACCGTCGCCCATCCGGCCCAGCTGATCGAGTTGCGCCAGAAGTCGCCGGCCGAGACGGTGAAGAGGATGAGCGTCGCCAGCACTCCGCGATAGCCGGCCCGGTCGATCATCCCCCCAGGCTAGCGGCGGCGAGTACCGGACCGAGCTGGTCGTCGAGGGCGTCGGCCAGCGAGCGGCTGAACGTCGCCGTGACATGGTGGTCATCCGAGTAGACGAGCGTCGACCCGATGACGGCGGGGCACGTGCTCTCGTTGCAGAACCGGTCCGTCAGGTCGATCCGCGCGAGATCGCCGGCCGAGGCGAGTGCCTGTTCCGCGGCGGCGATCGGGGCGTTGAGCACTTCATCCCTGCTCTCCGCGCAGCGGTCGGCTGCGCTGAGGTTGGCCGACAGGCAGTACCTCGGCGGTGCCGTGAGCTGCGGGGTGTCGGTGACGACCGCCACCCGGGCGGACGGCAACCGCTCGATCGACGACGAGAGCGCCTCCTGCCAGCGCTCCTGCAGGATGCGCGGGTTGCGCTCGGGCATGGGCGGCAGGTGGTTGGCGAGCAGGATGAGGGCGGGCTGCTCGGCGACGAGTTCGGCGAGCGCGGCCTCGCGCCACTGCGTACAGCTCGGGTTCTTCGTCGAGCTCCACGCGACCTCGCTGTCGACGCTGCGGCACCCGGATTTCACGAGCGTGATCAACCGCACGCCGTGCCGGTCGACGACCTCGTGCAGTGCGGGGAACCATCGACCGGCGTGCGAGTCGCCGAACAGCGCCACGGTGGTCGCGGCATCCGGGTCGCCGTACTCGCACACGACGAGTTCGGGCTCGTTCTTCTGCTGCTGGCAGCCGTCGAGCTGCAGGTCTCCGACGTCGCGGGCCGCGCGGTCCAGAGTGGGGGCGAGGTTCGACGGCACGAAGGTCGTGCCGTCGGGGAGCTCCTCGCCGGCGGTGTCCGCGGCGACGCGGTCGGTGGCGAGCCGGGGGTCGGCGGATGCGGCGGCGGCGCCCGTGGCCGAACCGGCGAGCAGCAGCGTGGTCGCGAGCGCGGCGAGCAGGGTGCGGCGTCGCGGTGTCGGCACACCCCGCCGAACCCGGAACGGTCTCTCGACGGTACGGTGCAGCACGCCCGCGAGCGGCACGGCCAGCACTCCGAGTGCGATGGTCACCGCGAGCGGGAGGGGTGTCTGCAGCCCGACGGCCTCTTGCGTCAACCGCAGCAGCGGCCAGTGCACGAGGTAGAGCGAGAACGAGACGGCGCCGATCCATTGCACGGGGCGCAGCCCGAGCACCACGCGCGGCCCGCCGGGGGCGTCCCCGGCGAGTGCCGCGCACGTCGCCGCAACAGGCGCGAGCGCCGCCCATCCGGGATAGGCCGTCTCGGGGGAGAGCAGCACGGCGGTCGCGACGATGCCGCCCGCGCCGAGCCAGCCGAGGACGGCCGTGCCCGCGCTCGCGGGCAACGCGGGGAACAGGGCGAGCAGCGCTCCGGCGGCGAACTCCCACGCGCGGGTGTGCGGCAGGAAGAACGCCAGTGACGGGTCGACGGGAGTCGTCGCGACCGACGCGGCGAAGGAGGCGAGCGCCACGGCCCCGACCCCGGCGATGAGCACGATCCGGCGCCGGGCGAGCGCGAGCAGGATGAGCAGGAGCGGCCACACGAGGTAGAACTGCTCCTCGACGCCGAGCGACCAGTAGTGCTGGAACGGCGACGGGATGCTCTCGGCGAGGTAGTCGACGCCCTCGGCCCCGAAGCGCAGGTTCGGCACGAACAGCACCGTCGCGAGGGCGTCGAGCAGGGTCGTCTCGCGCCGGAGGGGCGCCACGAGGAACAGGCATCCGATCGTCGTCAGGGCGGCCACCACGAGCGCGGCCGGAAGAATCCGGCGGATGCGGCGCACGTAGAAGTCGGTCAGCCGGACGCGTCCGCGTGCGTTCAGCTCGTCGACGAGCTGCCCGGTGATGAGATAGCCCGACAACACGAAGAACACGTCGACCCCGATGAACCCACCTTCGAGGCCGGGGACGCCGACGTGGGCGAGCACGACGAGGGCGACCGCGACGGCGCGCAGTCCCTGGATGTCGGTGCGGAACCCGGTGGCGGAACCCATGGTCCATCGACGCTACGCCTCACGGGTGAACCGCGGGCGAACACGTCCGTTCCCTGAGCCTGTCGAAGGGAACCGGATGGGCGGCTCGCTTCGACAGACTCAGCGGCCGGCTCAGACGAACGCGGCCTTGCCCGTGATCGCCCGACCGACGATGAGGGTGTTCATCTCCCGCGTGCCCTCGTACGAGTACATCGCCTCGGCGTCAGCGAAGAAGCGCGCGACGTCGTAGTCGAGCACGATGCCGTTCCCACCCATCGACTCGCGCGCCCACGCGACGGTCTCGCGCATCCGGCTCGTCGTGTACGCCTTCGCGAGCGACGCGTGCTCGTCGCGCTGGATGCCTTCGTCGAGCATCTGGCTCACGCGCACGACCATGCCGATCGACGCGGTGATGTTGCCGATGCTCTTCACGAGCAGGTCCTGCACGAGCTGGTGGCTCGCGATCTCCTTGCCGAACTGGATGCGCTCGCCCGCGTACTTGAGGGCCGCCTCGTAGGCGCCGATCGAGTTGCCGACCGCCGCCCAGGCGACCTCCGCGCGGGTGAGGCGCAGCACGGCCGCCGTCTCGCGGAAGGAGTGCACCTGCTGCAGGCGGTTGGCCTCGGGCACGCGCACGTTCTCGAGGGTGATATCGGCGTTCTGCACGATTCTGAGGCTCTGCTTGTTCTCGATCTTGGTCGCCGAGTATCCGGGGGTGTCGGTCGGCACGATGAATCCCTTGACCTGACCGTCCTCGGCGCTCTTGGCCCAGATGATCGTGATGTCGCTGAAGGTCGCGTTGCCGATCCACCGCTTCGAGCCGTTGAGTATCCAGTCGTCGCCGTCGCGCGTGGCGACGGTGCGCAGGCCCTGCGCCGAGTCGGACCCCGACAGCGGCTCGGTGAGGCCGAACGCGCCGATGAGTTCACCCGAAGCGAGCCGCGGCAGCCACTCGGCGCGTTGAGCGGGGTTGCCGCCGACGCCGATCGCCCCCATGACGAGACCGTTCTGCACACCGACGAAGGTCGCAACGCTCGCGTCGACGCGGGCGAGTTCGAGGGCGATCCACCCGCGGAACACGGCCGAGTTCTCGAACGGGCGCGTCTCCTCCCACGGCAGCCCGAACAGTCCGAACTCCGCCAGGCGCGGGATGATCTCCCGCGGGAACTCGCCGCGTGCCCAGTAGTCGTTGACGATCGGCCGCACCTCGGTCTCGAGGTAGTGGCGCAGTTCGGTGAGTACGGCCTTCTCGCGGTCGGCGAGCAGGTTCTCGTAGCCGTAGAAGTCGCTGGGGATCGGGGAGAAGGTCATACTCGTCGCTCCATTGCTTGTGGGAAACCTCCATGAGGCTAGGCCCGCCCGACCCGGCCCTCCAGCGCGTTGGTACTTTGATCCAAGCCATCGGGAGGAACGACGACGGATGTTTGTAGCGATCACCAATACCCCGCGCGACTACGCCTGGGGATCGACGACCGCCATCCCGGAACTGCTCGGCACCGAGCACACCGGTGAGCCGCAGGCCGAGCTCTGGCTCGGCACGCACCCGGGTTCTCCCGCGCGCCTCGTCGAGGCGGCCGGGGACCTGCGGGAGGTCGTGCCGGACGGCCTGCCGTTCCTGCTGAAGGTGCTCGCCGCCGCGTCGCCGCTCTCCCTGCAGGCGCATCCGACGCTCGACCAGGCGCGCGAGGGCTTCGATCGCGAGAACGCCGCCGGCGTGCCGCTCGACGCGCCGCACCGCAACTACAAGGACCCGCTGCACAAGCCGGAACTCATCGTCGCCGTGAGCGACATCTTCGACGCGCTGTGCGGATTCCGTCCGGTCGCCGAGACGCGGGCCTCCCTCGACCGGCTCGGCGACTCCGTCGCGATCGACACGCTCCGCGATCGGCTCGCGGGGGACGCGGCCCTCCGTCCGGTGTTCGAGTGGCTCATCACGCGCGGCGAGGGCGTCGACGCCGTAGTGCAGGCCGTCGTGGACGCATCCGCCGACCTCGACGGACTCGAGTTCGAGACCGTGCGCCGCCTCGCCGACGCCTACCCGGGAGATCCGGGCATCGTGATCTCGCTGCTGCTGCACAGCGTGCGGCTCACGAAGGGCGAGGCCCTCTACCTGCCGGCCGGCAACATCCACGCCTACCTCGACGGTCTCGGCATCGAACTCATGGCCGCGTCCGACAACGTGCTGCGCGGCGGACTCACCCCCAAGTACATCGACGTGCCCGAGCTGCTGTCGGTGCTCGACTTCACCCCGCTGCCGGTGCCCTACCTGCGTCCGGAGACCACAAATGACGGGCTGCGCGTGTTTCGGCCTGACGTGCCCGACTTCGTGCTCGTCGAGTACGACGGTCCGTTCGAGGCGACGTGGAAGCTCACCGGTCCGGCGATCGCGCTGTGCACGTCCGGTGAGGTGTCACTCGTCGGCGCCACGTCGTCCACGCAGCTCTCACGATCGCACTCGGTGTACCTCTCGGCCGACGAGGACACGGTGCGGTTCTCCGGCGACGGGACGGTGTTCCTCGCCTCCACCGCGCTCTGACGGTACGACACCTGTTCCGCGGTGGTTCCCTTCGACAGGCTCAGGGAACGGTGGGTCAGCCGACGGCGCGCGCTCCGAAGGTGCGGCGGTAGGCGGTCGGCGTGGTCTGCAGCACCTTGAGGAAGTGGTGCCGCATGACCGCGGCGGTGCCGAAACCTGTCTCCTGCGCAATCGACTCGAGGCCGTTGTCGGTCTGCTCGAGCAGCTGCTGCGCGCGGAGCAGTCGCTGACGGTTGAGCCACGCCGCGGGCGTCGTGCCCGTGTCGGCGCGGAAGCGGCGCGCGAAGGTGCGGGTCGACATGAGCGCCTTACGGGCGAGCTGGTCGATCGTGAGGTCCTGGTCGAGGTGCTCGAGCATCCACTCCATCACCGGGGCGAGTGAGTCGGTACTGCTTTCGACGACGGCCGACTGGATGTACTGGGACTGCCCGCCCTGCCGCTGCGGAGGCACGACCATCCGGCGCGCGATCGCGTTCGTCGCGCCGGCGCCGAGCTCCCGGCGCACGATGTGCAGCGCGGCGTCGACACCGGCGGCCGTGCCGGCGCTCGTGACGATGCGGCCGTCCTCGACGAAGAGCACGTCGGGGTCGACCTCGATGTTCGGATACATGCGACTCAAGCGGTCGGTGTGCATCCAGTGCGTCGTCGCCCGGCGACCGTCGAGCACCCCGGCCTGTGCGAGCGTGAAGGCGCCGCTGCACACGCTGAGCACCCACGCCCCACGGTCGACGGCGTCGCGGATGACCTCGAGGTAGCGCTCGTCGACGTCACGGATGGCGTGGGCGGGCACCGCAATCAGGTCGGCGCCGGCGGCGTGCTCGAGGCCCTTCTGCACGAACAGGTCGACACCCATGCTCGTCGGCACGGGACCGGGATCCGCCGTGACGATGTCGAACTGGAAGCTCGGCCCGCCCGTGTCGCGGCGGTCCACGCCGAACACCTCGCAGACGACGCCGAACTCGAAGGGGGCGACGCCGGGGATGGCGAGCAGGGCGGCGGTCTTCAGCACGGTCACTCCTTGGCAGGAAATCGTCGGACATCGTCCAGTCTGCCACTCGTGGCCGGATCTCACCATTCCTAGAGTCACTGCCATGACCACTCTCCTGCTCGTCCTGCTGCTGCTGGCGTCGGTCGCCGTCGCCGCCACCGTCGTCTCGGTCGCCCGAGACGGCTACCACCGCGTGCCGGTGCGCGCCGGCCTCCCACATCCGGATCGCGTCGATCGGCGCTAGCGTTGGAGCCATGACCTGGCTCGTGACCGGCGGCGCCGGCTACATCGGTGCGCACGTGGTGCGCGCCCTCCTCGACGCCGAGCTCCGCGCGGTGGTGATCGACGACCTCTCGAGCGGACACGAGCGCTTCGTGCCCGACGACGTGCCCTTCGTGCGCGGGTCGATCCTCGACGGCGGGCTCCTGCTCGACGTGCTCGACGAGCACCGCATCACCGGCGTCATCCACGTCGCCGGCTTCAAGTACGCCGGCGTCTCGGTGCAGCGCCCGCTGCACACCTACGAGCAGAACGTCACCGGCACCGCGGTGCTGCTCGGCGCGATGCAGGAACGCGGCGTCGACCGGATGGTGTTCTCCTCGAGCGCGGCCGTCTACGGCACACCGGATGTGGACCTCGTCACCGAGGACACCCCGAAGAGCCCGGAGTCGCCGTACGGCGAGTCGAAGCTCATCGGCGAGTGGCTCCTGCGCGACCAGGAGGTCGCGTCCGGGCTGAGGCACACCTCCCTGCGGTACTTCAACGTCGTGGGTTCGGGCGACCCGTCCGTCTACGACACGAGTCCCCACAACCTCTTCCCCCTCGTCTTCGAGGCACTCGTCGCCGGGCGCACGCCGCGGATCAACGGTGACGACTACCCGACCCCCGACGGCACCGCGGTGCGGGACTACCTGCACGTCGCCGACCTCGCGATCTCCCACGTGGCCGCGGCGCGGCGACTGGATGCGGGAGAGAGCGTCGAGCGCGCCTACAACCTCGGCGGCGGCGAGGGCATCTCGGTCGGGCAGATCATGTCGACCGTGCGCGAGGTGACCGGCATCGAGTTCGAGCCCGACATCGGCCCGCGCCGCGCCGGGGACCCTGCGCGGATCGTCGCGAGCGGCGAACTCGCGGCGCGTGATCTCGAGTGGCGGATGCGGCACTCGTTGCGCGAGATGGTCGAAAGCGCGTGGGTCGCGCGTACCGCGGCACATTAACGACACGCCCGGCGTGCCGCAACCCTCAATACGGGGTGCAGGGTTCTAGGATCGCGGACTTGACTCACGGGTAATCACAACGGTGTAATTACTGCAGCGCCCCAGCCGTTCCGGGGGCGTAACGGGAGGGGAGGGCAGCCATGAGCCTGGTCGAACGACGTGGCGTTCCCGACGACTGGTTCGTCGATCCCGTCAAGCTCGGCGTGCCCGGCGTCCGCCGCCGCACCGACGAGGACGAGGATCCGCTCTCCTGGCAGGCCGACTCGCTGTGCGCGCAGACGGACCCCGAGGCCTTCTTCCCGGAGAAGGGCGGCTCGACCCGCGACGCCAAGCGCATCTGCGCCTCGTGCGAGGTCAAGGCGCAGTGCCTCGAGTACGCGCTCAAGAACGACGAGCGCTTCGGGATCTGGGGCGGGCTCTCGGAGCGCGAGCGCCGCAAGCTCCGCAAGCGCGCCTGAGCCCCGCTCAGCCTTCGGGCGATTGCGCGACTTGCCCCCGTCGTTGACGGGCCGGGTCGTTGCGCACGCATAGTCTCGACGGGATGCAGCCGAGAGTCACAGCGATCCTCGTCGCCCGCAACGGGGACGAGTACCTCGATCGCACCCTCGCCGCGATCCGCGCCCAGACCCGCCGACCGGATCGACTCGTCGGCGTCGAGGCGGGCGGATCCGATGCGACCCTGCGCCGGCTCGAGTCCACCGACGCGGTGGTGTCGGTCGGGCGGAAGCCGGTGGGGGAGGCGATCTCGCTCGCGCTCCGCTCCGACGACGCCCGCGGCGACGACGAGTGGTTGTGGCTGCTGACCCACGACAACGCGCCGACACCGACGACGCTCGCGGCCCTGCTCGGCACGGTCGAGGTGTCGCCGAGCGTCGCCGTCGCCGGCCCGAAGGTGATGCGCGCCGACGATCCCGACATCATCGCCCGCTACGGCGAGGCGGTCACGACCTACGGCGCCTCGCTCACCCTCGTCGAGAACGAGCTCGACCAGGGGCAGCACGACCGGTTGAGCGACGTTCTTGCCGTCGCGGCCGACGGGATGCTCGTGCGTCGCTCCGTGTGGGACGCGCTCGGCGGCTTCGACCCCGGCCTGCCCGCGGTCGACGCGGCACTCGACTTCTGCATCCGGGCCCGCCTCGCCGGACACCGCGTCGTCGGCGTGCCCGGCGCCCGCGTGCAGAGCGCGGGCGGTCCCGAACTCTTCGGCCGCACCTCCGTCTCGCCGAGTACTCACGACCGGCTCGTGCGCACGGCGCACCTCCACCGGCGACTCGTGTACGCCCCGGTGTGGGCGCTGCCGCTGCTCTGGCTCGCCCTCGTGCCCCTCGCCGTCGTCCGATCCCTCGGGCTCCTGCTGGCGAAACGCCCCGGCTCCGTGCCCGGGGAGCTCGGCAGCGCTTTCGCGGTCGCCTTCGGCGGCACCGGTGTGCTCGCCGCCCGTCGCACGCTGCGTCGCGGACGTCGAATGGGGTGGGGTGCGATCGCACCGCTGCGCATCCCCGCCGCCGAGGCGCGCGAGATCCGTGCGGCACGCCGCGACGCGTCGCGGGCCCGCGGCGAGAACGAGGTGTCGCTCACACCCCGCCCCGAGTTCTTCTCCTCCGGCGGTGCCTGGATCGTGCTCCTCGCGCTCCTGATCGGCGTGATCGTGTTCTCCCCACTGCTCGGAGCCGAGGCCGTCGCGGGTGGGGCGCTGCTGCCGCTGGCCGACTCCGTCGGGCAGCTGTGGTCGAACATCGGCGTCGGCTGGCGTGACCTCGGCCTCGGGTTCGAGGGCGCGGCGGATCCGTTCGCCACCGTGCTCGCCGTGCTCGGCACGCTCAGCCCGTGGCAGCCCTCCACCGTGGTGGTGGTGCTGTACTTCGTGTCCCTGGGTCTCGCGGCGCTCGGGGCGTGGTTCGCCGCCGCGCGGTTCAGTCGGCGCGGATGGGGGCCCGCGGTCGCGGCGCTGCTGTGGGCGTTCGCGCCGCCGCTGCTCGCCTCGCTCGAAAGCGGCCACCTCGGAGCGGTCATCGCGCACCTGCTGCTCCCGTGGCTCGTGCTGCTCGTCGTCGACGGGGCGCGCTCCTGGGCCTCCGCGGCGGGGGCCGGTCTCGTGTTCGCGCTCGTCGTGGTCTCCGCGCCGGTGCTGACCCCCGCGCTCCTGATCGCCTGGATCGCCTGGCTGGTGGCGCGACCCCGCGCCATCCATCGGCTCATCGCCCTGCCCCTCCCGGCGCTCGCCCTCGCGGCGCCGCTCGTGCTCGACCAGCTCGCCCGCGGCACGCCGCTCGCCCTGCTCGCCGACCCGGGCCGGCCCTTCGCCGAACCCGTGCCGCCGGCCTGGCAGCTCGCACTCGGGGCGCCCGAACTCGGCCTGCATGGGTGGACACGCGTGCTCGGCGCACTCGGCCTCCCGGATGGCGCCGCCGCGGTCCTCGTCGCCGCACTGCTGCTCGCCCTCGCCGCCCTCGCCCTGCTCGGCGTGTTCCTGCCCGGCACATCTCGCAGCATCCCCGCCCTCGCGCTCGCGGCGCTCGGCTTCGTCACCGCGGTCGCGAGCACCCGCCTCGAGCTCGCCCACTACGCCGATCATCCGGTGACCGTATGGGCCGGCTCCGGCGTGAGCCTCTACTGGCTCGGCCTCGTCGGTGCCGCCGTCTTCGCCATCGGTGCCCTCGGCCGCTCCGTCGCCGGCCCGGCCCTCGTCACGGCCCTCCTGACGCCCCTCGTCGCCATCCCGCTGCTCGCCGCGCTCCTCACCGGCGTCGCGACGGTGCACGCCGACGAGGGCTCGACGCTCCCCGCCTTCGTCATCGCCGAGGCGGAGGCCGACCCCGGAGTCGGCACCCTCGTGCTGACCGCGGAGTCGCCCGAGGCCATCTCGGCCGTCGTGCAGCGTGGACAGGGCGAGACCCTCGACGACCAGTCGACCCTCGCCGCCACCTCCACGCGAGCGAGCGACGACGAGCGGGAACTCGCCCGGCTCGCCGGCAACCTCGTGAGCGAGGCGGAGTTCGACGCCTCCACCGACTTCGCCACGTGGGGACTCGACTTCGTGCTGCTCGAGACCGACGGTGACCCGCGCCGCACGCAGAGCATGGAGGAGGCGCTCGACGCCAACCCCCAGTTCACCCCGGTCGGACAGACCACCGGCGGGCTGTTGTGGCGCTTCGCCGACGACACGGGTCTTCCGGATCGCGGACCCGGCAACACGGACACCGCCTACGGCGTGACCGTGCTCGTCGTGCAGGGCGTCATCATCGGGGCGACGCTCCTGCTCGCCGTGCCCACGCAGCGCCGCCGGCGAGTCCGCCGTTCCGAGGGGACGATCGACGATCCCGCCACGACCTTCGATGAGGATGACGGTGCCTGAGGAACCTCGCAACCAGGATGACGAGCGCCGCGCGCAGGCGTCGGCGTCCGACGAGCACGTCGGCGCGCCCGACTCGCACCCCGAGCGCGTGAGCGACGAGCGAACGACCGAGGCGTCGGTGGCCGGCGGCTCCGCGGACTTCGTCGCCGATGACACCCCTGAGACGCCGGTCGAGGTGCCGGTCCGGCGTCCCGTCGATCGTCGTGGCCTCGCCCTCGTCGGCGCCCGCGCGCTCACGGGCGTCGTCGCCGTCGCGGCCGCCGCCGGCCTCATCGCCGGGGCCTCCCTGCTGCCGCTGCCGAGCCTCCGCACCACCCCGCCGTCGGTCGCCGTGGTCCCCGACGCCACCGAGGAGCGTCTCGCCTGCCCCGGCCCGCTCGTCGAACTGACCGACGCGGGCGATGAGGGTGCCGCGGTGCGCGCCTTCGGCAGCGCCGATCCGATCGCCGATGCGACCGGCGACCTCGAGCAGACCGGGCTCATGGCGGACGACATCTCCGGTGCCGCACCGGTCGCGCTCACCGCGCAGCCGAGCGAGGACGAACCCGGGCTGCCCTCCCTCGTCGCCGGGGCGCAGTCTCAGAGCGCGGCGACCGCCGACGTGCGCGGGTTCGCGGCGACGGCGTGCGGTGTGCCGAGCGGCGACTCGTGGCTCGTGGGCGGCGCGACGACCACCGGTCGCACGACGTTCATCGGCCTCACGAATCCCACCGCGGTCGCGGCGAACGTCACGCTCACCCTCTACGGAGAGCAGGGCCCGGTCACCGCCCCGGGTACGGCCGGCATCAGCGTGCCGGCCGGTGGACAGATCGTGCTTCCCCTCGCCGGTTTCGCGCCCGACCTGGTCTCTCCTGTCGTGCACGTGCAGAGCCGCGGCGGGCAGGTCGTCGCCACGCTCCAGCAGACGATCGTGCGCGGGCTCGAAGCCGGCGGCGTCGATCTCGTCGGCGCTACAGCGGCCCCTGCCGCCTCTCTCACCGTCCCGGGCGTCGCCGTCACCGGGTCCGCCGCGCTCGCCGGGCGGATCGGCGAGGCCGGCTTCGAAGATCTGCAGACCGTGTTGCGGCTGTTCGTCGCCGACGACGCCGATGTCACCGCGAGGGTGAGCGTCGTGCCCGACGACGGCTCGACGACCGGTGCGTCGTTCGACCTGCCGCTGGAGGCCGGTCGGGTCACCGACCTGCCGCTCGACAACCTCACCGACGGCTCGTACACGGTGCACGTCGAGGCGGACGCCCCGATCGTCGGCGCCGTGCGCCTCTCGCAGGTCGGTGCCACCGGCGCGGTCGATGTCGGGTGGCTTCCGGCGGCACCGCCGCTCAGCGACGACGCGCTCGTGACGATCGCGCGCGGCGGTTCTCCGACCCTCTACCTCGCCAACCGCACCGACGACGCGGTCACGGCGGAGGTCTCCGGCCAGGCCGTCGAGGTGCCGGCCGGTTCGTCGGCGCGCGTGCCCGTCGCCGCCGGGTCGACGGTGCCCCTCGCGGGCGTGGAGGGGTTGTACGCCGCCGTGACGATCACGGGTGACGGGGCGATCGCCTCCTACCCCGTGCTGCCCCGCTCCGCGTCGGCCGACCCGGTGCGCGTCTACCCGTAAGCCGCCCGCCCCTCCGTGCCCGCGACGTACCGTCGCGTCAGAAGTGTCGGAACCGCTCGGGGGCGAGGTCCCACGGATCCTTGCCGAGCAGCTCGGCGACGGCGCGGAACGTGCAGCTCTCGATGTACGACCGGCGGTGCCAGTCGTCGTTCTTGTGCAAGCGCGCGAACCGCTCGATCGGCAGCCGGTACAGGATGACGCGACGTTCCCGCGGCACCGTCGACCAGCGCTGCACGCTCGAACGGCCGGTGGGGGAGACGGCGGGCATCGCGGCGACGTCGATGTGCACGTTCGCCATCTCATCCGGCCACTCATCCCGCAGGTACTCGATCGCCTGGGCGATCGCGGACTCGAAGAGGTCAAGACGCGTACGCAGTGGAGGCAGGTGGGGCCCGGTGACCGACGAGCGGATGCCGCGACCGTGACGATCGCGGGATGCCGCCCGGGTCGCGGCGCGACGAGCGGCTCGGGGCATGTCGCCATCCTAGGCCGCGCGTCGAGCGGATAGTCTGACTCCGATGAGTTCCCGGCCGTGCAGCAAAGTGGCGTGCACCAACGACGCCGTGAACACCCTCACCTACGACTACGCGGACTCGATGGCCGTGCTGGGGCCCCTCGCTCCCTCGGCCGAACCGCACAGTTACGATCTGTGCGAGAAGCACTCGCAGCGGCTGTCGCCCCCGCAGGGCTGGCACGTCGTCCGTCACGTCGTCGTAGGGGAAGTATGAGCATCGATCTCGCACCATTCGTGAAGAGCTACGACGTGCGGGGTCTCGTCGGGTCGCAGCTGACGAGCGAGGTGGTCGAGGCTCTCTCAGCGGCATTCGTCGACGAACTGGGCGCCGCCGGAACGGACGTCGTCGTCGGTCACGACATGCGCGACTCGAGCCCCGAGTTCGCGTCGGCGTTCTCGCGGGGCGCCCGCGCCCGCGGTGCGAACGTCGTCTCCATCGGGCTGTGCTCGACGGACGAGACGTACTTCGCGAGCGGCACCTTCCAGGCTCCCGCCGCGATGTTCACCGCATCCCACAACCCGGCGACCTACAACGGCATCAAGTTCAGCAGGGCCGGTGCCCAGGGCATCAGCTTCGACACGGGGCTCAAGGCCATCCGCGACCGCGCGCAGGCGTACCTCGACGGCGGGCTCGACCGCGTGGAGCAGGAGGGTACGCACCGCGAGGTCGACGTGCTCGCCGATTACGCC
Source organism: Diaminobutyricimonas aerilata (assembly GCF_002797715.1). Taxonomy (NCBI): domain Bacteria; kingdom Bacillati; phylum Actinomycetota; class Actinomycetes; order Micrococcales; family Microbacteriaceae; genus Diaminobutyricimonas; species Diaminobutyricimonas aerilata. Next base: position 807,045 of record NZ_PGFF01000001.1, read on the forward strand.
GCGTACCTGCGGTCGCTCGTCGACCTCTCGGGCATCCGGCCGATCAGAGTCGTCGTGGATGCGGGCAACGGCATGGGCGGCATGACGGTGCCCGCCGTGCTCGGCGAGGCGGCCGGTCTGCCGGCGCTGCCGATCGAGATCGTGCCGATGTACTTCGAGCTCGACGGCACGTTCCCGAACCACGAGGCGAACCCCCTCGAGCCGAAGAACATCGTCGACCTGCAGAAGGCCGTCATCGAGCACGGCGCCGACCTCGGGCTCGCCTTCGACGGCGACGCCGACCGCTGCTTCGTCGTGGACGAGAAGGGTGCCGCGGTCACCCCGAGCGCGGTCGCGGCGATCGTCGCACTGCGCGAGATCACCCGCGTGCAGGCGCAGAACCCGGACGAACACATCCGCGTCATCCACAACCTCATCACCTCGCTCGCGGTGCCCGAGACGATCGAGCGCGCCGGTGCGGAGCCGCTGCGCACGCGCGTCGGCCATTCGTTCATCAAGGACGAGATGAAGGCGAGCGGCGCCATCTTCGGCGGGGAGCACTCCGCGCACTACTACTTCCGCGACTTCTGGGGTGCGGACAACGGCATGCTCGCCGCGATGCACCTGCTCGCGGAGTTCGGATCGCAGTCCGAGCCGCTCTCGAGCCTCGCCGACCGCTTCTCGCCCTACCCGATGAGCGGCGAGATCAACTCGACCGTCGAGGACATCCCGGCCGCGTACGCCCGCATCGTCGACGCGTTCGCGCACGAGGAGATGGACGAGCTCGACGGTCTCACCGTGCGCGGCGAGCAGGACGGCGTCTTCTGGTGGTTCAACGTGCGTCCCAGCAACACGGAGCCGTTGTTGCGCCTCAACGCCGAAGCCGCGACCCGCGAGGTCATGGAGTCGGTGCGCGACCGCGTGCTCGCGCTCATCCGCGCCTGACCCGCCGCCTCCGCCGTTCCCGCGCCGGGCGCGGGTCGGTTTCCCGTCAGTAGGCGCCCCTTCGGCGGCGCTTGAAGGGCGTCTACTGACGGGAAACCGCTCGACGCGGACCGGCATCCGCCGGTGCCCCGGGCGCGACGCAGCGGCGGGTGGGACAATGGGCGCATGCCCACGCTCACCGCTCTGCAGTACAAGGTCGCCGACATCCGCCTCGCCGAGGCCGGACGGCACCAGATCCGGCTCGCCGAGCACGAGATGCCCGGCCTCATGGCCCTCCGCGAGGAGTTCGGCGCCGAGCAGCCCCTCAGGGGCGCGCGCATCGCGGGCAGCCTGCACATGACGGTGCAGACGGCGGTGCTCATCGAGACCCTCGTCGCGCTCGGCGCGGAGGTGCGCTGGGCGAGCTGCAACATCTTCTCCACCCAGGACGAGGCCGCCGCGGCGATCGTCGTCGGTGCGGGCACCCCCGAGGAGCCCGCCGGCGTGCCGGTGTTCGCCTGGAAGGGCGAGACGCTCGAGGAGTACTGGTGGTGCACCGAGCAGATCTTCGACTGGAGCGCCCACGGCGTCGACGGCCCGAACATGATCCTCGATGACGGCGGCGACGCGACCCTCCTCGTGCACAAGGGCCGCGAGTACGAGACGGCCGGCGTCGTGCCGAACCCGGACGCGTCGGCGAGCGCGGAGTGGCGGGTCATCCTCGACGTGCTGCGCCGCTCCGTCGCGGCGGCCCCGGACCGCTGGACCCGCATCGCGGCGGGCATCCAGGGGGTCACCGAGGAGACCACCACGGGCGTGCACCGCCTCTACGAGCTCGCGCGCAGCGGGGAGCTGCTGTTCCCCGCCATCAACGTCAACGACTCGGTGACGAAGTCGAAGTTCGACAACAAGTACGGCATCCGCCACTCCCTGCCCGACGGTCTCAACCGGGCCACGGATGTGCTGATCGGCGGCAAGGTCGCCTTCGTCGCCGGCTACGGCGACGTGGGCAAGGGTGCCGCCGAGGCGCTGCGCGGCCAGGGCGCTCGCGTGATCGTGAGCGAGGTCGACCCGATCTGCGCGCTGCAGGCCGCGATGGACGGATACCAGGTCGCCCGCATCGAGAGCGTGCTCGACCAGGTCGACATCTTCGTCACGGGCACGGGCAACGAGAACGTCATCACCGTCGAGCACCTGCTCGGCATGAAGGACAAGGCGATCGTGGCGAACGTCGGCCACTTCGACAACGAGATCGACATGGCCGGCCTCGAGGCCGTGCCGGGCATCCGCAAGGTCGAGATCAAGCCGCAGGTGCACGAGTGGGTCCGGCCCGAGGGCGGCAGCATCCTCGTGCTGAGCGAGGGCCGGCTGATGAACCTCGGCAACGCGACCGGGCACCCCTCCTTCGTCATGAGCAACTCGTTCTCGAACCAGGTGCTCGCCCAGATCGAGCTCTTCGCGCACCGGGATCAGTACGACACCCAGGTGTACGTGCTGCCCAAGCACCTCGACGAGAAGGTCGCCCGGCTGCACCTCGACGCGCTCGGCGTGGAGCTCACGACGCTGACCCCGCGGCAGGCGGCGTACATCGGGGTCGAGGTCGACGGGCCGTTCAAGCCCGACCACTACCGCTACTGATCGGGTTCTCGATACGGCGGGCTCCGCCGCGCCTACTCGACCAGCGGGGGCGGCGACCCCGCGTCAGCCGCGGTCGGGGAAGCCGTGCGGCATCCCGCCGAGTGTGGGGGAGAGGCGCTCGAGGTGCGAGTGCTGTCCGCTGAGGGCCACCGACTCGCGCTCGCGCCGCAGCGCGGACACTCCGGCGAGCAGCAGCTCCGGGTCGGCCTCCGGCACGGGTGAGACGAACGCGGCCGCTTCGCTGGCCAGATCGCGGGCGAGACGTGCGCGGGCCTCGGGCGACATGGACGCGGCCTGCCCGAGGAACGTGGCGATCCGACGGGCCAGCGGATCGGGCATCCGTGCCACGTCCGCCGTCTGCGCCCACTGCTGCAGCGGCACCGGGACTCCGTAGACCGGCGGGTCCGTCTTCGGCAGCCGCTCGTGTTGCGCGTAGGTGCCGGCGAGCAGGTCGCCCAACCGCTTCGCGCGCGGGTTGAGCAGACCGGACAGCGCGGCGAAGCCGCCGAGGCTGAAATACACCTCGAGCACGCCGGTCAACGCACGGATGAACGCGTGCCGGAACCCGATCGGTCCGCCGTCGTCGCGCACGATGCGCGCCCCGATCACGACCTTGCCGATCGAGCGCCCGTGGGTCGTGAGTTCGACGGCGGTGGGGATGACGACGATGCAGACCACGAGCGTGGCGAGCGAGATCGCGGCGGCGGCCGCCGGGTCGATGCCGAGCGCGTCGACGAGCTGGGCGATGAAGAACAGCAGCACGAGGTAGAGCGCGATGTAGGCGAGGAAGTCGATGATCGCGCCGGCCGCGCGCAGCACGAAACCGGTCGGGCGGAGGTCGAGGCCGACGGCCTCGCCGGTCATGAGCTCGTTCTGCTCCTCCACGTGGTCGACGATGTCGGGCGCGGACGGGCGGGCCATGCGATCATCTAAGCAGATGGACCTCGACGCCTATTCCGCCGCCCACCGCGATGAGTGGGAGCGTCTGGCGCGCCTGTCGCACGCGCGACGGCACACCGGTCGCGAAGCGGACGAGCTCATCGACCTCTACCAGGCGGGGGCGACCCAGCTGTCGGCGATCAAGACGACTGCGGGCAGTTCGGTGCAGGGGGACCGTCTCTCGCTCGCCCTCTCGCGGGCGCGCCTGCGGTTCGCCGGCACGGGCACGAACGTGCTGCGTCAGCTCACCGTGTTCTACGGGCTCCAGCTGCCGGCCGCGCTGTACCGCATCCGCTGGCTCTCGATCATGACGGCGATCGCGACGCTCGTCGTCGGCACGCTCTACGCCGTGTGGATCGCGACCGATCCGCGGGTGCTCGCGAACATCGGGTCGGAGGAGGAGCTGCGGAGCTACGCCGAGCAGCAGTTCGTCTCCTACTACTCCGACAACCCGGAGGGCTCGTTCGCGGGTCAGGTGTGGACGAACAACGCCTGGATCGCCGCGCAGTGCGTCGCCTTCGGCATCACCGGACTGTGGGTGCCCTACGCGCTGTTTCAGAACGCGCAAGGAGTGGGGCAGGCCGCGGGCATCATGGCGGAGTACGGGCGGCTGGACCACTTCTTCCTCTACATCGCGCCGCACGGACAGCTCGAGCTCTACTGCATCTTCGTCGCGGCCGCGGCGGGGCTCATGATCTTCTGGGCGTGGATCGCCCCGGGCGCCCGCACCCGCTCGCAAGCGCTTGCCGAAGACGGCCGCGCGTTGTTCACCGTCGCGATCGGTCTCGCCCTCGCCCTGCTGGTGTCGGGTGTCATCGAGGGGTACGTCACCCGCCAGGACTGGCCGTGGCCGATCAAGATCGGCATCGGCACGATCGCGCTCGGCGCGTTCCTCGCCTACCAGTGGATCGTGGGCGGGCGCGCCTATCGAGCCGGTCAGACCGGCGACCTCGAGGAGTTCGAGGGCGGCGCGCGGCGCCTCGTCGCCGGATGAGTCGCGTCGTGTTCGGCGTGTTGTTTTGAGCCGTTCACGATTGACTGCTTGACTCGGGTCGTGCCCGAGCTCGTCGACGAACTACGCGCCGGCGGACTCAAGGTCACGGCCGGTCGCGTCGCGGTGCTGCGCGCGCTCGAGTCGCACCCGCACTCCGACGCCGAAGAGGTGCTCGCCGCCGTCGTCGACGAGGTGCGCGGCATCTCGGTGCAGTCGGTGCACAACGTGCTCGCCGACCTCACCCGCGCCGGACTCGTCCGCCGCATCGAACCCGCCCGGTCCGCCGCTCGGTACGAGCGGCGCGTGGGCGACAACCACCACCACGTCGTGTGCACCGGGTGCGGTGCCATCACCGACGTCGACTGCGTCGTCGGTCACGCGCCCTGCCTGCATCCCTCGGATGCGGCGGGCTACGTGATCGATGTCGCCGAAGTGATCTTCTGGGGGCGCTGCGCCGCGTGCGCGTCGACCCCGGCAGCCACCGCGGACCGCGGTGGAGCAACACCGACACAACGAGGAGATTCGTGACCGACCCCACGACGACCAACAGCGGAGCCCCCGTCGCGAGCGACCAGCACTCGCAGAGCGTGGGCGCCGACGGCGCCATCGTGCTGACCGACCACTACCTGGTGGAGAAGCTCGCGCAGTTCAACCGCGAGCGCGTGCCGGAGCGCGTCGTGCACGCGAAGGGCGGCGGGGCGTTCGGCCGGTTCGAGACCACCGGCGACGTGAGTGCCTACACCCGCGCGGCGCTCTTCCAGCCCGGTGTCGAGACCGAGGTGCTCGTGCGCTTCTCGTCGGTCGCCGGCGAGCAGGGCAGCCCCGACACCTGGCGCGACCCGCGCGGGTTCGCCGTGAAGTTCTACACGAGCGAGGGCAACTACGACCTCGTCGGCAACAACACCCCCGTGTTCTTCATCAAGGACGGGATCAAGTTCCCCGACTTCATCCGCTCGCAGAAGCGCCTGCCCGGCAGCAACCTGCGCGACCACAACATGCAGTGGGACTTCTGGACGCTGCAGCCGGAGAGCGCCCACCAGGTCACCTGGCTCATGGGCGACCGCGGACTTCCCCGCTCGTGGCGCACCATGGACGGGTTCGGCTCGCACACCTACCAGTGGATCAACGCCGCCGGAGAGCGCTTCTGGGTGAAGTACCACTTCCGCACCAACCAGGGCCACGACATCCTGACCCAGGCGGAGGCCGACCGCATCGCCGGCGAGGACGCGGACTTCCACATCCGCGACCTGTACACCGCGATCGAGCGCGGCGACCACCCGAGCTGGGACCTCTCGGTGCAGGTCATGCCCTACGAGGACGCGAAGACGTACCGCTTCAACCCGTTCGACCTCACCAAGGTGTGGCCGAAGGGCGACTACCCGCTCATCCCCGTCGGCCGGATGACGCTCGACCGCAACCCGGAGAACTACTTCGCGCAGATCGAGCAGGCCACCTTCGCGCCGTCGAACTTCGTGCCGGGCATCGCGGCGAGCCCCGACAAGATGCTGCAGGCGCGCATCTTCAGCTACGCCGACGCGCACCGCTACCGCGTGGGCACCAACCACGCGCAGCTGCCGGTGAACGCCCCGAAGAACGAGGTGCACTCCTACTCGAAGGACGGCGCCGGGCGGTACAGCTTCAACGCCCCGAACGTGCCGGTGTACGCGCCGAACTCGTTCGGCGGTCCGCACGCCGACCCGCAGGCGCACGGGATCGTCGAGGGGTGGCACAACGACGGGGAGCTCGTGCGCTCCGCGGCGACGCTCCACCCCGAGGACGACGACTTCGTGCAGCCGCGCACCCTCGTGAACGAGGTGCTCGACGACGCGGCGCGTGACCGCCTCGTCGCCAACATCGTGGGTCACGTGTCGAAGGTCACCATCCCGGAGCTGCGGGAACGCGTCGTGCAGTACTGGCGCAACGTCGACGAGACGCTCGGTGCGCGGGTGGAGGCGGGCCTGCCGCCCATCCTCGAGCCCGCCGAGACGTTCCTGCCTGCGCCGCAGTCGCAGGTGCCCGCGCCCGTCTCGCGCTGAGTCGCCCGCAGCGGCCTCGTCCTCCTCGGAGGGCGGGGCCGTTCCCGTGCAGTCGGTCGGGGCCGGCGGGTGGCGCGGTCGGTTTTCCGTCAGTAGTCGCCCTCATCGCGGTGGCATGAGGGCGTCTACTGACGGAAAACGGATCGGGTCGTCAGAGGCGCCCGGCCGCCTTGAGGGCGAGGTAGCGGTCGGCGAGAGCGGGCGGCAGGTCCTGCGGGGCGCCCGTCACGACCTCCGCGCCCAGGCGGCGCAGTGAGGCGGCGACGCGCTCACGATCGAGCAGGGCGCGCTCCGCGGCGGCCGCCCGGTACACCGCGTGGCGGTCGCCGCGGTCGTTCGTGGCGTCGATCACGGCCGGGTCGGTGGGTGAGGCGACGACGACCTGGTGGGTCCGCGTGAGCTGCGGGACCGCAGCGAGCAGACTGCGGGATGCGCCGGGTGCGTCGATCGAGGTGAGCAGCACCACGAGGGAGCGGTGGGCGGTGACGCCGCGCACGAGGGTGGGCACGGCCGCCCAGTCGGGCTCGATCAGTTCGGGCTCGATCGGCGCCATCACGTCGACCATCCGGGAGAGCAGTTCCGCGCCGGTCGCGCCTTGCACCCGACCGCGCACCCGCCGGTCGTAGACGACGAGATCGACGCGGTCTCCCGCACGGGTGGCGAGCGCCGCGAGCAGCAGGCTCGCCTCGAACGCGGTGTCCAGGCGCGGTTCGTCGGCGATGCGGGCCGCCGACGTGCGACCGGAGTCGACGACGAGCACGACCCGCCGGTCCCGCTCCGGGCGCCAGGTGCGCACCATGAGCTTCTGCGTGCCGACCCCGTCGGCTCGGCGGGCGGTCGCCCGCCAGTCGATCGATCGCACATCGTCGCCGCGTACGTACTCGCGCAGACTGTCGAACTCGGTGCCCTGCCCGCGGATCATCACGCTCGTGCGCCCGTCGAGCTCGCGAAGGCGCGCCAGACGCGAGGGCAGGTGCCGTCGCGACGCGAACGGGGGCAGCACCCGCACCGCGCCGGGCACGGCGATCGTCGCCTGCCGGGCGGCGAGACGCAGCGGACCGAACGACCGCACCGTCACGTGCGCGGCCCGCCGTTCACCGCGGCGGAACGGTGTCAGCGTCGTCGTGAGCGCACGGCGCTCGCCGGGCGGGAGGTCGAGCGGCATTCGGGACCGGCCGATCCCCGCCGATGGCGTCCACGCGTCACGCAGGATGCCGCGCACGCGGCGCCGGCCGGTGTTCGAGACGCGGAGCACCGACGACGCGGTCTCGCCCAACCGCATCCGCGACGGCAGCTCCCGTTCGAATCGCAGCAGCCGCGGCGACCCGGCGAACGCGAGGTCGACGGCGAGCAGCAGGGCGAGCACTCCGAGCCACGCCGCCGGGAACCAGGGCGCGTCGAGCAGCACGGTCGGCACGACGCCGGCCGCGACGAGCGCGACGAACCAGCCGGAGATCGCCACCTAGATCGGCACCTGCACCTGCTGGACGATGGAGCGCAGGATCGCGTCGGCCGAGACGCCCTCGAGTTCGGCCTCGGGTCGCAGCTGGATGCGGTGCCGCATGACCGGCAGCACCATCGCCTGCACGTGGTCGGGGGTGATCGCGTCGAACCCCTGCAGCCATGCCCACGCCTTCGAGGCGGCGAGCAGCGCGGTCGCTCCGCGGGGGCTCACGCCGAGCCGCACCGACGGGCTCGAGCGGGTGGCGCGCACGAGGTCGACCGCGTAGCCGAGCACGTCCGCACCGGCGGTCACCCGGCGCACGGCGGCTTGCGCGTCCGCGAGCTGGGCGGCGTCGAGCACGGGGGAGACGCCGGCGCCGGCGAGGTCGCGGGGGTTGAATCCGGTGGCGTGCCGGGCGAGCACCTCGACCTCGGTCTCGCGCGCGGGGAGGTCGAGCACGAGCTTGAGCAGGAACCGGTCGAGTTGCGCCTCCGGCAGCGTGTAGGTGCCCTCGTACTCGATCGGGTTCTGCGTCGCCGCGACGAGGAACGGCACGGGCAGCGGCCGTGTCTCGCCGTCGGCCGACACCTGACGCTCCTCCATCGCCTCGAGCAGCGCCGATTGCGTCTTCGGGGGCGTGCGGTTGATCTCGTCGGCGAGCAGGATGTTGGTGAACACCGGCCCCTCGCGGAACTCGAAGCTGCCGCTGCGCGGGTCGTAGACCGTCGACCCGGTCACGTCCCCGGGCATGAGGTCGGGCGTGAACTGCACGCGCGTCGTCTGCAGCCGGAGCGTGTGGCTGAGGGTGCGCACGAGCAGCGTCTTGGCGACGCCGGGCACCCCTTCGAGCAGCACGTGCCCGCCGGCGAGCAGGGCGATGATGAGGCCGGTGACGGCGCCATCCTGTCCCACGACGGCCTTGCCCACCTCGCTACGCACCTGGCCGATGGCCTGCCGGAGGTCGTTGTCGGTCATGCGTTCATTCTCCCTGGGTGGTGGATCGGGGATCGAGGCGCTCGGCGACCTCGCGTTCGAGCACGAGCAGGCGGTCCGAGAGGGCGACGAGCTCGCCGTCGGTGACCGGTTCGCTCTCGAGCAACAGGGCCCGGATGTCGGGGTGCGGCCGGGCGAGGAGTTCGGCGGTCGCGATCACGACCTCCTCGACGGAGGCGGAACGCGACAGGCCGAGGGTGTTCGCGAGGCGGGTGACGGTGCCCACGCGCAGTGCGTCGAGGGCGCGCAGGCGGGCCGCGTTGCGTTCGTAGAGCCGGGCCCGACCCTCCATCGTCTCCCCGGCCCGCACGGCGACGGGCAGGTTCTCCACCACGAGCGGTCCGAAGCGTCGACCGCGCCACACGGCGCCGGCGAGCGCCGTGATGAACAGCAGCGCGACGGTCGGCGTCACCCACGACGGGGTCAGCTGCCCGAGGGTGGGGAGGGAGGCGGTGTCGAGGTCGGCGGTCGACGGGACGTACCAGACGAGCCGCTCGTCGGTGCCGAGCAGGTTGAGCGCGAGCGCCGCGTTGCCGGCCCGGCCCACGACCTCGTTGGTCAGCGCGTCGCCGAGCCCGAACACCACGACCTCGCGGCCGTCGGCCTCGACGGTCACGAGCGAGAAGGTGTCGTCGTCGCCCGCGAGGCAACCCGTGGCGGCCGCGGAGTCATCGATCACGCGGTACGCCTCGCCGTCCGCGGCGACCTCGCCCGCCCGCCCGACGGCGGGTACGGCGCAGTCCGCGTCGAACCGGTCCGTCGACGCGGAGCCCGCGTTCGCCACGGCGGGCACGACATCCTCGAGCTCGTCCACGCCCGGCTCGAGTAGCACGAGCCGCTCGGCGGAATCGGCGAGACGTTCGCGTCGCTCGGAGTCGAGGATGCCGTCGCGGTCGTGGAGCAGCACGGTCGCCCCGGTCGTGCGGTCGAGCGTGCCGTCGAGGTCGCGGGTCAGCTCGACGTCGACGCCCTGATCGCGGAGCACCTCGACGACCGCGCGGGCGCCCTCGGGGGCAGGACTCGACGGGTCGAGCCGCACCGCTTCCTGTTGCAGCCCGCTGCGCGAGATCGCGACCGCCGCGACGACGAGGATGAGCAGGAGCGCGCCGACCCAGAACAGCGATCGCCGGGCGGTGGTGCGGACGCGCGGCGTCAGCACCTCGGGTGCGCTCACGCGGGAGCCCCCGTCGGCTCCGGCAGCACGGGCCGCGCGGCGCTCAATCGGGCGTCGAGCGCGCTCACACGTTCGTAGCCCGCGCGGTCGCCCGCACGGCCGAGGTACCGGACGGCGTCGAACAGGTCGGCCGACCAGCGCAACTCGTCGGCGGCATCCGGAAAGGCACCGGCGGCGCGATCCGCGAAACCGTGGGCCGTCGTGCCGGGGCTCACGGTCACGAGGGTGCGCTCGGCGAGGCCCCGAGCAAGGGCGCGGAACCCCTCGACCGAGGCGAGCGTCCAGTCCTCGCGGGCCGCCGCATCCGCCGCCGCCCGCCGGATGGTGGCCGCGTCGCGCTCGTCGTCGACACCGAACAGGTCGAGGTCGGCCCTGCTGCGGCGGTTCACCCGCGGCAGGCCGTAGATGAGGAAGGCGAGCAGCAGGGCGACCAGCACGAGCGCGCCGACCACGATGAGCGGGAGCACCGGCGGTCCGTCGACCCCGCCGAAACGGAGCGACGTGAACCACTCCCATATGGCCTGCGAGATGCGGTCGAACAGCGTCGGTCGCGCGGCCTCGTACTCGGGGCCGGCGAGCTCGCGCAGGATCCACTCGCGGGCCTCCGGGGCGTCCGGATCGACCGGGACGTCGAACGCGCCGGTCATCCTGCGGCGGCCGGCGACGCGTAGGGGTCGGGCACGTCGTGCCCCGCCTGCCGCGCCTCGACGTAGCGCACGAGGTCGAGGTCGAAGCCCTCCTTGCGCATCCGCAGGTCGAGGTACAGCAGCGCCGTGACCGCGGTCTGCACGACGGCGCCGATCGCGCCGAGCACGAGGCTGACGAGGATCACGAGGATGTTGAGCGCGAGCAGCACGCCGATCGACCCGGACGGGTCGTCCGGGTCCGCGCCGTTCGGGAACAGCAGGGCACCGCCGAAGCCGCCGAGCAGTGAGACAGGGAAGGTGACGACCTGGGCGGCGGTGCTGATGATCACGGAGACGAGCAGCTGGGTGCCGAGCGTCTTCCAGAACGGGGCGTACCCGGTGGTGAGCCACCAGGAGCGGCGGATCGCGGCGCCGAGGGGGAGACGTTCGATCATGAGCACGCTCGGCACGAGCGAGAGCTTGGTGCCGAGCCAGAATCCGAGCGCGACGAGGGCGAGGAATCCGAGGATGCCGACGAGCACCCCGAGCACGATCCCGGCTTCGCCCACCGTGATCACGAGCACCGCGACGAGCCCCGCGACGATCCCGATCGCGATGACGACGGCGAGCGTCACGAGCAGCGACCAGCCGATGAGCGCGCCGATCCGACCCCGGGCGAGGCGCAGGAGCCCGGGCAGGCGCAGCTTCTCGCCGAGCGTGCCGCGCGCCACCTCGAGCACGAGCACGCCCTGCAGCAGTGCGCTCGCGATGAGCCCGAGCACGACGGGGACGAGGGCGGAGAGGATGACCGTGGCCACCGCGCCCGCGGCGACCGCATCGCGGTCCTCGGCCGAGGCCTCGGCGACACGGCCGAATGCGAGCACCGACACGACGCCGACGACACCGCCGGCCACGAGGAGCACGAGCACCTGCACGAGCAGGGCCGTGCCGAACGTCGTACGCGGGTTGCGACGCAGCACCTGGAACGGGGCTCCGAGGAGCGTTCCGAACCCGAGCGGCCGCAGGGGGATGAGGCCCGGGCGCGGCGGCGGGGTCCAGCCCTGCTGGGGCGCGCCGGGAGCGGCGACACCGTACGCCGGTCCGGGTTGCGCGGTCGGCCCGGGCGGCGGCACCGACGCCCCGTAGGGCGACGGGCTCGGTTGCGGGGCCGGATCGCCCGGCGACTGCCACTGCTGATCGTCGGTCACGGATTCCTCCTCGCGCGCACGCTTCCCTTCATGCTGGCACATCCGGCCCCCGCGTCGCCGGGAAACCCCCGGTGAGGGGGCACGGCACGGCGCGCCTCCTCGGCTACTCTGGTGCCACCTGCTTCCCGCCCGATCCGGAGACCATGACACCCCGCATCCTGGTCGTCGACGACGACACCGCTCTCGCCGAGATGCTCGGCATCGTGCTGCGCGGTGAGGGCTACGAGCCGCACTTCTCCGCCGACGGCACCTCCGCGCTCGAGGACTTCCACACCGTGCGACCGGACCTCGTGCTGCTCGACCTCATGCTGCCCGGCATCGACGGCATCGAGGTGTGCGGGCGGATCCGCGCGGAGAGCGGCGTGCCGATCATCATGCTCACCGCCAAGAGCGACACGGTCGACGTCGTGCGCGGGCTCGAGAGCGGTGCCGACGACTACGTCGTGAAGCCGTTCAATCCGAAGGAGCTCGTCGCGCGCATCCGCACCCGGCTGCGCCCGACCTCGGCGGCCGTGAGCGAGACCGTGAAGATCGGCGACCTCGTGCTCGATGTCGCGGGTCACGAGGTTCGTCGTGGCGACACCAAGATCAACCTCACGCCGCTCGAGTTCGAGCTGCTGCTCGCCCTCGCCTCGAAGCCGCAGCAGGTGTTCACGCGCGAGATGCTGCTCGAGCAGGTGTGGGGCTACCACTACAAGGCCGACACCCGGCTGGTGAACGTGCACGTGCAGCGTCTGCGGGCGAAGGTCGAAGAGGATCCGGACAACCCCCGCATCGTCATGACCGTGCGGGGCGTGGGCTATCGGGCCGGCGCCTCGGTCTGACCGGGTGCCCGGATGGACTGGCGTCGGTACCTGAGGCGGCTCACGCGGCAGTGGCGCTCGTCGCTGCAGCTGCGCACCGTCGTCATCACGGTGCTGCTCTCGGCGGTCGCCATCGGCACCGTCGGCGCGTACATGTCGGTGAGCATCGCGAACAACATCACCGACTCGCGCACCGCTCAGCTGCTCAACGCGACGGAGGCGGCGGCCGTGCAGGCCCAGGCGACGTTCGACTCCGCCGTCGAGGTGGGCGGGTTGACCGAGCTCGAGGCGGCGGGCCGCAACGTGCTCGACGCGGTGTCCCGCGCGACGGCGACCACGGGCGGCACGTCGGTCGCGCTGCTGCGCGCGCCCGGGCAGGGCGGTCAACCGGCGCTGCTCGACACGTTCAGCGTCGGGTTCCAGGTCGACGAGGTGATCAGCGACGAGTTGCGGGACGCGGTCGTCGACGCCGATCAGCAGCGCCTGTACTCCCAACCGGTCGAGCTTTCGGCCGGAGGCGACGGAACGGCGCCAGGCCTCGCCGTCGGGACGCCGCTCGACATCCCGCAGGCGGGACGGTACGAGCTCTACGCCGTCTACAACCTCAGCGACGCGCAGCGCACGCTCGACTTCGTGCTCCAGACGCTGCTGCTCGCCGGGCTCGCCCTCGTGCTGCTCATCGGCGCCGTCGTCTACGTCGTCGTGCGTCTCGTGATCGGACCCGTGCAGGTCGCCGCGGAGACGAGTCAGAAACTCGCGGCGGGGCAGCTGCAGGAGCGCATCCCCGTGAAGGGCGACGACGTGCTGGCGACCCTCGCCCGCTCCTTCAACGGCATGGCCGACAGCCTGCAGCGGCAGATCACCCGGCTCGCGACGCTCTCGCAGGTGCAGCAGCGGTTCGTCTCCGACGTGTCGCACGAGCTGCGCACTCCGCTCACCACGATCCGGCTCGCGGGGGACGTGCTCTACGACCAGCGGGAGGACTTCCCGCCTGCGACCGCCCGCACGGCGGAACTGCTGCACACGCAGATCGACCGCTTCGACTCGATGCTCGCCGACCTGCTCGAGATGAGCCGGTTCGACGCCGGCGCGGTGCAGCTCGAGACGGAGCCGACCAACCTCGTGCGGCTCGTCGAGGAGTCGGTCGAGGCGGTCCGTCCGCTCGCGTCCGAGAAGGGGTCAGAGCTGCGCATCGAGGCGCCCGGCGGCTACTTCGAGGCGGAGGTCGACGCCCGGCGCGTGCGCCGCATCCTGCAGAACCTGCTCGGCAACGCGATCGACCACGGTGAGGGCCGGCCGATCCTCGTGTACGTCGACAGCGACGAGCACGCCGTGGCACTCGCCGTGCGCGACTACGGCATCGGGATGGACGAGACCGCCGTCAAGCGCGTGTTCGACCGCTTCTGGCGCGCCGATCCGTCGCGGCAGCGCAGCACCGGCGGCACGGGTCTCGGGCTCGCCATCGCGCTCGAGGACGCGACGCTGCACGAGGGGTGGCTCGAGGTGTGGTCACGCGAAGGCGAGGGGTCGTGCTTCCGGCTCACCCTGCCGCGTCGTGTCGGCGACACGCTGCGCGCGTCGCCGTTGCCCTTGCCGCCCGACCCGCCGGAGGGGGAGTCCGATGACTAGCCGGATGCGCGGCGTGACCGCGCTCGCGATCGCGGCGTTGTTCGCCCTCGTCGGCTGCGCGGGGGTGCCCACGAGCGGAGCGGTGAGCGAGGGCGAACCGTTCGACGCCGACACCGCCCCGGAGTTCGCCCTGCGGCCCAACGGCCCGCAGCCGGATGCGACACCGGAGGACATCGTCAACGGGTTCCTCCGCGCCGGGGCCAGCCCGCAGGGCGGGTACGCGATCGCGCGGCTGTTCCTCACCGACGACTTCCGCGACGAGTGGAATCCGAACGCCGGGGTCAGCATCCGCTCGGAGGCCCGCGGCACGACGTCGCCCGACGAGGAGACGGTCGAGTACTCCTTCACCACCGCGGCGGCGGTCGACGACAGCGGGCGGTACAGCGAGCAGCGCACGGCGTCGTCGACGACGCGCGTGTTCCGGTTGACGCAGGACGACGACGGCCAGTGGCGCATCAACGAGGCGCCCGACGGCATCGTCGTCTCGCGGGACACCTTCACGACCGTGTTCGACCCGTACGAGATCTGGTACTTCGAACCCGCGTTCCGTTATCTCGTGCCCGAGCTGCGGTGGTTCGCCTCCCGGGCGAACGTCGCGACGGCGGTCGTCGCCGCGCAGCTCCAGGCGCCCCCGGCCTGGCTCGAAGGGGCCGTCGTCAACGAGTTCCCCGCCGGCACGACGATCGCGGGCGGTGTCGAGATCGAGGGTGGCGTCGCCACCGTCGACCTGAGCGAGCAGGCCGCATCGACCTCCGAACAGCAGCGCGATCGGATGCGGCAGCAGCTGCTCGCCACGCTGCGGTCCGGCTTCGGAGTCGGATCGGTGGTGCTGACCGCCGACGCGTTCCCCATCCAGGTTCCCAGCGACGCGACGCAAGCCGCCATCACGCAACCGCTCGTGCAGCCGGCGCCGCTCATCGCCCGTGAGGGCGACGTCGGCTTCGCCTCCGGGTCGGCCGTCACGGGACTCGGGGCGCTCGGCAGCGCGATCGGGGCACTCGGGCCCACCGCCGTCACCCTCGGTCCCGGCCGGGACGGCGCGGCCGTGCGCGCTCCCGGCGGCGTGTATTTCGTGCGCTCCGGACAGGATCCGCTGCTCGTCGACGCCCGCGACGCCGCGATCGCGCCCTCGATCGACCCGTTCGGCTTCGTCTGGAGTGCCACCTCGACCGGACCGCCCGACGTGCGCGCCACCGGCGCCGACGGCACCCAGCATCCGATCGACCTGCGCCTCCCGCCGGACGCGCGCCTCGTCTCGCTCGACGTCTCGCGCGACGGATCCCGGCTGCTCGTCTACTGCTCGACCGACGCCGGACCGCAGCTCGCCGTCGTCGGCATCGTGCGCGACGAGGGAGTGCCCGTGGGCGTGTCCGGCATCCCGGAACAGCTCCCGGTCGAACCCGGCACGCCGATCGACGCCGAGTGGGCCGACGGCACGTCGGTGACCGCCCTGTCGGACACCGCGTCCGGCGAAGTGCTCACGCTCTACCCGATCGGCGGACCGCGTACGCGCATCGGCGGCATCGCCGGGGCGACGCGGGTTGCGAGCGGCAACGGCGGCGCGAGCGGCCTGTTCGTGCTCGTCGGCGACGAGGTGCTGCAGAGGCGCGGATCGTCGTGGCAGAGCGTCGGCGCCGCCTCCGTGCTCGGCACCCAGCAGTAGTTCTCCACAGAACGGGTCGGATGGTGCGGCGGCGGCCGTCGCGTCGGGGAGCATGGCCGGATGCCGCCCCGCCCCTTGCGCGAGTCGATCCGCGACGCTGTGCTCGACGCCTGGTCGATCCTCATGCCCGTGGAGTGCGCGGGCTGCGGCCGACCCGATCGAGCGCTTTGCGCCGCGTGCCATCGTGCGCTCGCCCCGGTCGCGACGCCGCGCAGCCTCCCCGACGGCACGCGGCTGATCACCGTGCTGCGTTATCAGGGCGTGGTGCGCGAGGTCGTGCTCGCGTTCAAGGAGCACGAGCGGGTCGACGTGGCCATGGCGCTCGCCATCGCGCTGCGCGCCGCGGTGCGGGCGGCACTCGCCGAGGCGGACGCCACGACCGAGGTCACCTGGGTGCCCTCGAGCCGGCGCGCGTACCGCCGTCGCGGCTACGACCCGGTGCGGATGCTGTTGCGGCGCTCCGGGATGCGGCCCGCGCGAGTACTGCGACCGCCGGTCGGCGCGGCACGGCAGAAGACGCTGCACGTCGAGGAACGCGAGCGGAACGCGGCGGGCCGGTTCCGGGCGCGACAGCGGCTCGAGGGACGCCGGTTCGTGCTCGTCGACGACGTCGTGACGACCGGCTCGACCCTCGCCGACGCGGCCCGTGCCATCCGTGACGCCGGGGGTGAGGTCGTGGCCGCCGCCGCGCTCGCCTACACCCCGCGGCTTCTCCGACACTCAGGGGACTGGTCGGTCGCTTCCCGTGACTTTGCCATCGGGGAGGGCTAGGTTTCTCCGAAAGGCGCGTGGCACCGCCTGTTCCAGGCGGCGCGTCGGACAGAAGGAGGCCGTCATGGACGTGTTCATCACCGGCAGGAACGTCGACATCACCGACCGATTCCAGGATTACGCCACCGAGAAGTCCGAGAAGATCGCGAACCTCGCCGACAAGGCCATCGCCTTCGAGGTCCGTGCCAGCCGACACGCCGAGTCCCGCGGCTTCAAGGGGGACGACCGGGTCGAACTGACCGTCATCTGCCCCGGACCCCTCGTGCGAGCCGAAGCGGAAGGAGCGGACAAGTACGTCGCGTTCGATCTGGCGATGGACAAACTCGTCGAGCGGCTGAGACAGGCCAAAGACCGCAAGAAGGTGCATCACGGGCAGCATCGCCCACCGACGCTCCGGCAGCCGCAGAACGGCGAGTTCCGGGTCGCCGACATCGTGCCCGCGAGCGTCGACGTGATCGAGCGGGTCGCGACCGGGGCCATCCCCGTGCAGGTCGAGGAGGAGCAGGAGGACTACAGCCCGGTCGTCATCCGCCGGAAGGTGTTCCCGTCGGAGCACATGACCGTCGAGAGCGCCGTAGACCGGATGGAGCTCGTCGGACACGACTTCTTCCTGTTCGTCGACAGCGAGACCGACCGTCCGAGCGTCGTCTACCGCCGCAAGGGATGGGACTACGGCGTGATCTCGCTCGAGGAGCAGCCGGCCGACGACGACGATCAGGGTCGTCGTCGCAGGAGATGATCATCGGGGCTTGCTAGCATGTCGGGCGGCGGTACGGCGTTTTTCCACGTGGGCGGCCGCCGCCCGGCGAGCGAGGTGCCCAGCCCCGCCGCCCCGAGCACGTGATGAGGTAACCCGTGGCTAACGTTCTCGAGAAGGTACTGCGCGTCGGTGAGGGTCGCACCCTCCGCCGCTTGAAGGCCTACGCCGAAGCGGTCAATCACCTCGAAGAGGACTTCAAGCAGCTCACCGACGACGAGTTGCGGCACGAGACGGTCGAGCTGCGCGAGCGCTACGCGAACGGCGAGTCGCTCGACGATCTGCTGCCCGAGGCCTTCGCGGCCGTGCGGGAGGCCTCCGTGCGCACCCTCGGCATGCGCCACTTCGACGTGCAGCTCATGGGTGGAGCGGCCCTCCACCTCGGCAACATCGCCGAGATGAAGACCGGTGAGGGCAAGACGCTCGTCGCGACCCTCGCTGCCTACCTCAACGCGATCGCCTCGCGCGGCGTGCACGTCATCACGGTCAACGACTACCTCGCGAGCTACCAGTCCGAGCTCATGGGCCGCATCTACCGTGCCCTCGGCATGACCACCGGCTGCATCATCGCCGGTCAGACGCCCGAGGTGCGTCGCGAGCAGTACGCCGCCGACATCACCTACGGCACCAACAACGAGTTCGGCTTCGACTACCTGCGCGACAACATGGCGTGGCAGGCGCAGGACATGGTGCAGCGCGGCCACTTCTACGCGATCGTCGACGAGGTCGACTCGATCCTCATCGATGAGGCGCGCACCCCGCTCATCATCTCCGGCCCCGCGTCCGGTGAGGCGAACCGCTGGTTCACCGAGTTCGCGAACGTGGCCAAGCGGCTCGTCGAGGGCGAGGACTACGAGGTCGACGAGAAGAAGCGCACCGTCGGCGTGCTCGAGCCCGGCATCGAGAAGGTCGAGGACTACCTCGGCATCGACAACCTGTACGAGTCCGCGAACACCCCGCTCATCTCGTTCCTCAACAACTCGATCAAGGCGCGCGCCCTGTTCAAGAAGGACAAGGACTACGTCGTCATGAACGGCGAGGTGCTCATCGTCGACGAGCACACCGGCCGCATCCTGGTCGGACGCCGCTACAACGAGGGTATCCACCAGGCGATCGAGGCGAAGGAGGGCGTGGCGGTCAAGGCCGAGAACCAGACCCTCGCGACCATCACGCTGCAGAACTACTTCCGGCTCTACAACAAGCTCTCGGGCATGACCGGTACCGCCGAGACCGAGGCGGCCGAGTTCATGTCGACCTACAAGCTCGGCGTCGTGCCCATCCCGACCAACAAGAAGATGCTGCGCATCGACCAGTCCGACCTGGTCTACAAGGACGAGCAGTCGAAGTTCCAGCAGGTCGTCGAGGACATCGTCGAGCGGCACGCGAAGAAGCAGCCTGTGCTGGTCGGCACGACGAGCGTCGAGAAGAGCGAGCACCTGTCGCGGATGCTCGCCAAGCGCGGCGTCAAGCACGAGGTGCTCAACGCGAAGAACCACGCCCGTGAGGCGGCGATCATCGCGCAGGCGGGACGTCTCGGTGCCGTCACCGTCGCGACGAACATGGCCGGTCGTGGCACCGACATCATGCTCGGCGGCAACGCCGAGTTCCTCGCCGTGGCGCAGATGAACGCGCGTGGTCTCAACCCGAACGACACTCCGGAGGAGTACGAGAAGGAGTGGGACGGCGTCTACGAGCAGGTGAAGAAGGATGTCGACCGCGAGGCCGAAGAGGTCATCGCGACCGGAGGCCTCTACGTGCTCGGCACCGAACGGCACGAGTCGCGGCGCATCGACAACCAGCTGCGCGGTCGTTCGGGCCGTCAGGGCGACCCGGGTGAGAGCCGCTTCTACCTGTCGCTGCAGGACGACCTCATGCGCCTGTTCAACGCCGGCGCCGCCGAGGCGCTCATGGGCCGCTCGAACGTGCCCGACGACCTGGCGATCGAGTCGAAGGTCGTGAGCCGCGCCATCCGCTCGGCTCAGTCGCAGGTCGAGGCGCGCAACGCCGAGATCCGCAAGAACGTGCTCAAGTACGACGACGTGCTCAATCGCCAGCGCGAGGCGATCTACAGCGACCGCCGCCGCATCCTCGAAGGCGACGACCTGCAGGACCGCGTGCAGCGCTTCCTCGTCGACGTCGTCACCGAGGTCGTCGAGACGCACACCTCCGAGGGTCAGAGCGACGACTGGGACCTCGAGGCGCTGTGGACCGAACTGCGCACCCTGTTCCCCGTGTCGATCACGATCGACGAGGTGCTCAGCGAGGCCGGAGGTCGTCTCACGAGCGCCTTCCTCGCGCAGGAACTCGTCTCGGATGCGCAGGTGGCCTACACCAAGCGCGAAGAGAGCCTCGGCGAAGAGGCGATGCGCGAGCTCGAGCGGCGCGTCGTGCTGTCGGTCATCGACCGCCGCTGGCGCGACCACCTCTACGAGATGGACTACCTCAAGGACGGCATCGGCCTGCGGGCCATGGCGCAGCGCGACCCGCTCGTCGAGTACCAGCGTGAGGGTTACGCGCTGTTCCAGACGATGATGGGGCAGATCCGCGAGGAGACCATCGGATTCCTGTTCAACCTCGAGGTCGAGGTCACGGGCGGCGCAGGCACCGCTCGCGTCGCGGCGAAGGGTCTCGGCGGCACGCAGGCCCCCTCGGAGCGGCTCAGCTATTCCGCGCCGAGCGCCGACGGCGACGTCGAGGTGCGCGACCAGCGCGGCCGGCTCGAGACCGCAGGTACGCAGCGCGCCCAGCGCGCCGCCGCGCAGGCGCGCGCCGGCCAGTCGCCGCAGGCGGCTCCGCCCGCGGCGCGCCAGCCGCAGCAGGGCGCGGGTCGGGCTCCCGCCGCGACCGCCGAGCGCGGCGCGTTCGGCCAGCGTTCGGGTGACGACGCGGTGGCGAACAACCGTGCCCAGCGTCGCGCGCAGGACAAGAAGACGAAGGGGCGCTGAGCCGCCTCACTCCGACGAAGGCCCGTGCCGCACGACGGCACGGGCCTTCGCCGTTCCACACGGCCGCTCGGTCGCGTACAGGTCAGAGCACGTTGATGGCGGTGGCGCGCCAGCGCCGATCCATGCCTTCGAGGCGGATCGCGACGGCGCGGGTGCGTGCGCGGCCCATGACGATGACGACCGCCTCGACGACACCGTCCCGCGGGGCGCAGACGGTCGTCGAACCGATCGTGAACGTGGGCCGCACGGGCGCCTGACCTCGGGCCTGGCGAGCGCGCGAGGACAGCACCACCCGCTTGAGCAGGTGCCGGTACACGTCGTCCGTGACCCATCGCGAGATCTGCTCGAGGTCTCGCGCGCCGGCGAGGATCTCGATGACGCTGCGCGTGAGGTTCTCGAGCAGCACCGCGGGATCGGGCAACTGCTCCGATGAGGTGGGCTGGTGTCCGAAGAAGTCGTCGGCTTCGTGTCCTCGAATGGGCCGGGGCTTCGCCGCCGTGGCGGTCGCCGCCGACCTCGTCGAATACGAGCCGAGGCCCACCACTGGCTTCATCGCTTACCCACCATCACGGACGATCCTGTCGACCCCCGAACGGGGGTGCCGATACTCAAGCAAAGATCGCATCGGAAGTCCATGCCCCCGTTCCGGGGTTGTGGAGAACCGGCTCGGCGCCAGGTTCGCGCGGCTACGGTGCCCGCATGCGCTGGAACAACCTCTTCGACGACCTCGAGAGCCAGCTCGAGCAGGAGCTCGGGGCGGAGCAGCTCGACGTCGCCGCCGAGGAGGAGCGCTTGCGGTTGAGCCGGCTCACCGTGCGCGAACGACTCATCGCCCTGCACCGCACGCGCCCGGGCGATCCCGTGCGCGTGGAACTGAGGGACGGCACGGTGCTCGACGCGGTGCCGACGGCGTTCGGCCGCGACTGGATGGCGGTCGACGTGCGCACCGAAGGGGTGCACCGCGCGGCCGGCGTCCTGCCGTTGGCCGCCGTGCGCACGCTCACCCTGACGCGGGCGCAGATCCCCGACACGCTCGTCGCGGGGGCTGCCGACGAGCCGGCGAGCGCCCTCTCGGCGCGGCTCGGGCTGCCGTTCGTGTTGCGCGACCTGTGCCGGCGTCGCGCCGCGGTCGCCGTCGCGCTGCCGGGGGCGACGCTCCGCGGCACGATCGACCGCGTCGGCCGCGATCACGTCGACCTCGCCCTGCATGACCCGGCGGAGCCGCGCCGCGAGTCCGCCGTGCAGGGGTACCGCATCGTCGCGTTCGATCAGCTCTTGTTGGTGTGGATCTGACCGCCCGACAGCTCCGGCAGGTTCGCGTAGTCGGACTGGTTCCACAAGCTCGCCCGGCGGGACTGCTCGTACATCGCCTCGATGTACGACTCGAGCACCGTGCGTTCGATGCGCCAGTGCCCGGCGCCACCGACCTTGATGGCGGGTAGTTCCCCTGACCGCACGAGACCGTAGGCCTGACTGACCGAGATGTTCAGCACCTCCGCCGTGTCGGCGAGGGTGAGGAATCGGCTCACCGACGACATCCCGTTCTCGGTCATGCGTCGATTATGGGCGGGCCCGGATGCGGGCGACCGCGATGTGGATAACTCGCGGCGGCGCGCTGCGGCGCGACGCACCATGGGCACGACCGAGCGAGGGGAGCACCATGACCGCACCATCCGGGGAGCCTGCCCGCGCGCCGCGCCGACGCCTCTCGGTGGACCCGCGGCTGCTCATCGGGCTGGCACTCGTCGCGGTGTCGGTGGCCGGGGTCGTGGCACTGCTGGGCGCCGCCGACACCTCCGTGCCCGTCTACGCGGCCCGTGAGGCGCTCGCGCCCGGCGACGAGATCGACGCGGGCGACCTCGTCGCGGTCGAGGCACGGATCGACGACGCGGAGTCGCACTACCTGCTGGCGAGCGCCCTGCCGTCCTCCGGCGCGGTGGTCACGAGGGCGGTCGGCGCCGGCGAGCTCGTCCCGCTCAGCGCCGTCGGTCGCGCCGACTCCGGCCGCCTCGCCGCGGTCGTCCTGCCGCTCGGCGGCGCGCTCGCGGAGGGGGTGCGGGAGGGGCGTGCCGTGGACGTGTGGGTCGCCCGCGAGAGCGAGGACGGCCGGGTCGAGGCGCCGAGCGTGCTCGTCTCCGGCGCCACGGTCGCCCGGATCGTCGAGACGGACGGGCTCGTGGTCGACGACGAGGCGGTGCAGGTCGAGGTGCTCGTGCCGACGGGGCGGCTCGCGCGGGTCATCGAGGCGGTCGCCGCCGGCGACGTGCTCTCGCTCGTCCCCGTCGGACTCGAACTGGGGGAGTGACCGTGCGCGTCGCGTTCGCCCTTCCCGCACCGCAGCTCGACTGGTTCCGCGAGGTGGCGCGGCGCCACGCGCACCTCGATGCCGGTCACGCCTCCGATGCGAACGGTCTCGCGGGCATCGTCGCCGCCGAACGCCCGGATGCGGCGCTCGTCTCAGCGGAGCCGCGCTACCTCGACGCGCACCTGCTCGCGGCGTGCGATGCGGCCGGCACCCGCCTCGTCGCGGTCGTCGGCAGCGACGTGCAGCGTCGGTATGCGGCCTCGCTCGGCATCTTCGAGACGGTGCCGGATGACGCGGTCGCCATCCCGGTGCGGCTGAGCACGCCGGCTCCGCCGGTGCCGACCGCGGGGCGCGTCATCGCCGTGTGGGGGCCGGCCGGTTCCCCGGGCCGTACCACCGTCGCGGTGGACATCGCGGCCGAGCTGGCGGCCGCCGGCCGCCGGGTCGTGCTCGCCGACGTGGACACCCACGGCGCGTCGATCGCCCCGGCCCTCGGGCTGCTCGATGAGGCCCCCGGATTCGCGGCGGCGTGCCGGCTGGCCTCCACCGACAGTCTCACCATCCCCGAGCTGGAACGCATCGGGCAGCGCTACGAGAGCCCCCTCGGCGGCTTCTGGGTGCTCACCGGCATCGGGCGCGCGAGCCGGTGGCCGGAACTCTCCGCCGAGCGGGTGACCCGCACGATCGCCCGGTGCCGGGAGTGGGCCGACGACGTCGTGCTCGACACGGCGGCGAGCCTCGAGAACGACGAGGAGATCGCGAGCGACCTCGCCGCCCCGCGCCGCAACGCGGCGACGATCGCCGCCCTGCGCGAGGCGGACGAGGTCGTCGCCGTCGGTGCCGCGGATCCGGTCGGGCTCTCCCGCTTCCTCCGCTCGCACGTCGACCTTCTCGAGACCGCGACGACGCATCGCGTGCGGGTCGTGATGAACCGGGTGCGCGCGAGCGCGATCGGTCTCGACCCGCAGTCCCAGGTGACGCAGACCCTCCAGCGTTTCGGCGGCATCCGCCCGGACGCTCTCGTGCCGCACGATCAGAACGGCGCGGATGCGGCGATCCTCACTGGTCGCACCCTCGCCGACGCCGCGCCGAGATCGCCCGCCCGGCTCGCGCTGCGCGGCTTCGTCGAGAACCACCTGCTGCCGCCGGAACTCGCCACCCGCTCCGCCCGCCGGTCGAAGTTGCGCGCGCAGCCGCGCGGGATGCTGAGGCGCCGCGCGTCCTGAGGGCACGTGTGCGCTCGCCGGGAACACGGGCGGAATCCAGCCGATCGTGGTTGCCTCGGAGGATGACTGAGCTGCCGGTGTTCCCGCTCGGTTCGGTGCTGCTGCCGAACGTGCCGCTCGCGCTGCGCATCTTCGAACCCCGCTACCTCGTGATGCTCGCCGAGGTGCTGCAGGACCAGCCGCCCGCGTTCGGCGTGGTGCTCATCGAACGTGGGCAGGAGGTCGGCGGCGGCGACCACCGTTTCACCGTCGGCACCGTCGCGCGCATCGTCGAACTCGGCGAGGGCGACGGCACGATCGAACTCGTCGCCACCGGCACGACGCGGTTCCAGGTGAACGGCTGGCTCGATGAGGACCCGTATCCGCGCGCCGACGTGCGGATGCTTCCCGAACTGCCGTGGCAGGAGGAGGACCGGGCTCTGCTCGAGACCGCCGAACGCACCGTGCGTCGGGCGCTCGCGGTGTCGAGCGAGTTCACCGAACAGCGCTTCCCCTCCGACGTCGTGCTCGCCGAGGACCCGGCGGAGCGGGCGTGGCAGCTCGCCGGGGTGGCGCCGCTCGGTCCGTTGGACCAGCAGCGGCTGCTGCTCGCCACGAGCATCCGGGAACTGCTGACCGACCTCGCCGAGACCGCCGACGGCATCACGACGGCGTACTCTTCCGGGTGGCGGGAGGACTGATCCCGGCGGTTTACGCTAAGGGGCATGTCGACGCTCTCCGACCTCGTGCTCGCGCAGGGACGATCCACCGAGGCCGACGTCGAATGGCTGCACCTGCTCGTCGGGGACTGGCAGCTGCTCGCCGATCTCGCCTTCGCCGACATCGTGTTGTGGGTGCCGACGGCCGAGGGCGGCTTCGTCGCGGTCGCCCATGCCCGCCCGTCGAGTTCCGCCACCTTGTTCTACCGCGACTTCGTCGGGCAGCAGGTGAAGCCGGAGTGGCGCGCGCAGGTGACCGAGGCGTTCGAATCGGTGCGGATCGTCGACACCTCGGCGCCCGCCTGGTACGAGGAGACGCCGACCCGGGTTCGGGCCGTCCCGGTGATGCGCCGACTGGCGCCGAGCGGCGCCGCCACGACGGAGTTCCCGATCGCCGTGATCACCCGGCACACGAACCTGTCTGAGGCGCGCACGCCGAGCCGTCAGGAGCTCACCTTCAACGAGTGCGCCAACGACCTGTTCCAGATGATCGCGACCGGCGACTTCCCCGACCTCGGGGCTCCGAGCGGTCCGCGCCGCGGGGCGCCGCGCGCCTCGGACGGCCTCATCCGGCTCGACGTCGACGGCATCGTGACGTTCGCGAGCCCGAACGGGTTGTCGGCGTTCAACCGGATGGGCTTCGCCGGCGAGCTCGAGGGCGAGTCGCTCGCCGAGGTGACGACGAACCTCATCACCGGCAAGATGACCGTCGACGAGTCGCTGCCGCTCGTCGTGACCGGCCGCGCGCCGTGGCGCACCGACATCGAGGCGCGCGGGGTGACCGTGACGCTGCGGGCCATCCCGATCCGCGTGCGCGGCGAGCGGGTGGGCGCGATCGTGCTCTGCCGCGACGTCACCGAGGTGCGGCACCAGGAGCGCGAGCTGCTCACCAAGGACGCGACGATCCGCGAGATTCACCACCGGGTGAAGAACAATCTGCAGACGGTCGCGTCGCTGCTGCGCATCCAGGCGCGGCGGGTGCACTCCGACGTCGCGCGCGAGGCGCTCACGCAGGCGATGCGCCGCGTCGCGGCGATCGCCGTCGTGCACGACACCCTCTCGGAGGGGCTCAACCAGAACGTGGACTTCGACGCGGTGTTCGACCGGGTGCTGCTGCTCATCGCGGAGGTCGCCGCGAGTCACAACACGACGGTGCACCCCAAGTCGACGGGGAGCTTCGGCGTGCTGCCGAGCGAATATGCGACACCGCTCGCGCTCGCCCTCACGGAGCTCGTCACGAACGCCGTCGAGCACGGACTCGAGGGTCGCGACGGCGAGGTCGAGATCGTGGCGCGGCGCAACGACGAGGCGCTGTCGGTGAAGGTGCGCGACAACGGCGTGGGCCTGCCCGAGGGCAAGGTCGGATCGGGGCTCGGCACGCAGATCGTGCGGACGCTGATCCAGGGTGAGCTGGGGGGCACGATCGACTGGCACACCCTCGAGGGCGAGGGCACCGAGGTCACGATCGACGTGCCGCTGCTCTATCTCAGCCGCGCGGCGCGCGATCGTTCACGGTGAACCGGGGCCGGCGTCGCCGGCCGGGGAACGGGTCGCGAGCGAGAACGCTCGGGCCCGGATGGGGTCAAGAAGCGCGGCGGGCGCGGGCGGCGCGACGCTTGAGCGCGCGACGCTCGTCTTCGCTCAGGCCGCCCCACACGCCGTAGTCCTGGTTGGTCTCGAGGGCGTACTGCAGGCAGGTCTCGGTGACCGTGCAGCGGGCACAGACCGATTTGGCCTTCTCGATCTGGTCGACCGCCGGGCCGGTGTTGCCGACGGGGAAGAAGAGCTCGGGGTCTGCGGTCAGACAGGCGGCCTTGTCACGCCAATCCATGGTGGTGCTCCTTTGTGGTACTCGGGCGCGCCAGGAATGCAGGCACGGCCGTCGGTCCTGAGACCGGTTCGGGTGAGAGAAAGAGTCGGGACTCGCTCACCGCGCCGTGAGCTGCAAATCAACCTCGGATAGGCTCGCACACCACTACACCGAAATCAATAGGTTTGTATGGGATTGAGCTGTGAGCGGACGCGCACGACCGAAGACCCTGATCACGCTGGTGATCCTGCTGATCGCCGAGGCGGCCGTAGTGGCCTCCGCAGCTGTGTTCCTGCTGTATGAGCTCGTGACGGAGCCCGCCGCGTCCGTCGTGAGCGCCGTCGCGCTCGTCGTGCTCGCGGCTCTCGCCGCGGTCTGGCTCGCGGTGCTCGCGGCCGCGACGTGGCGGCGCCGACCGTGGATCCGCGGCGGCGCGCTCGTCTGGCAGGTGCTGCAGCTCGCCGTCGCCGTCGGCAGCTTCCAGGGGCCGGCGCCGCGTCCCGACATCGGCTGGGCGCTCGCGATCCCGGCGGTGATCGTGCTCGTGCTGCTTTTCACCCCCGGAGTGCTCGCGAGCACCCGACGCGAGGCCTGAGCCGGTCTGCGCGGAGGGTCAGGCGTCGAGCCCGAGCTTCTTCCGCAGCGACGCCACGTGACCGGTCGCCTTCACGTTGTAGAGGGGGAGCGTGATCGCACCCTGCTCGTCGATGACGAAGGTCGAGCGGATGGAGCCGGTGACCGTCTTGCCGTAGAGCGACTTCTCGCCCCACGCCCCGTAGGCGCGATGCACGGCGAGGTCCGGGTCGCTCAGCAGGGGGAAGTTCAGCTGCTGCTCGTCGCGGAACTTCTGTAGCGCCGCCGTCTCGTCCTTCGAGACGCCGAGCACCCGGTAGCCCGCCGACTTGAGCGAGTTGAGGCTGTCGCGGAAGTCGCACGCCTCCTTGGTGCACCCGGGCGTGCTCGCCGCCGGGTAGAAGTACACGATGACCTTCTCGCCGCGCAGGTCGGAGAGCGCGACCTGATCGCCGTTCTCGTCGGCGAGGGTGAAGTCGGGGGCGGGGCTGCCGGCGGTGAGGCGGTCGGTCACGGCGGTCTCCTTCGCGAGGGATCGGGCGGCGGCGCGACTGCCGCGCGCGCCACCCGTCATGCTGGCACAACGCGCTGACGCCCGCGGTCAGCCGGCGGCGGGACGGTGGGTGGAGGTCGGCGCGGCCCGGTCGTCGATCGCGGCGGCCAGTCGGTCGAGCCGGTCGATCGCCTCGGAGAACCGGTCGGCGGCATCCCAGAGTGCCGGATGCGCGGTCCGGATCGCGGCGTCGTCGTCACCGGCGGAGCGCAGCGCGGCGAGGTCGTAGCTGAGGTTCGCGCGGGCTCCCGCGAGCGCGCCGCGCAGCGACGCCGTGGCGACGGCGACGTCGGCGATGAGAAAGGGCTTGCCGTGCTCGGCGAGCCACTCGAGGTCGGCGATGGCCGCGCATGCGTGCTCGCCGAGGGTCGCCGAGGAGCGTGCCGCGTCGAGCGACGCCGTGCGGATGTCGCCGTGGTCGCGGAAGGCCGCACCGAGAGCGCCCGACACCGTGGCGTCGTCGTCGGTCAGGCGCAACGCGGTCCGCTGCAGCGCACGGGCCCGCTCGGCCGGTTCGTCCGCCTCCGTGTACGCCGCGACCATCGACATGAGCCCCGCGGCGATCGACAGCATGACGCCGACCGCGGCTCCGCCGCCCGGCACCCCGGCCGGTTCGGCGAGGCGCCGCATCCATTCCCCGACGGTGGAATCCCCGGTCGACGGTACGTCCATGCCGTCAGTCTGCCCGCATCCGCCCCGACGCGCCTGGGCGCGATGGCCGGGTTCGACGCGGGGCGGGGGAGATGCTATCGTTGACCCTCGGTTCGGAGAACATCCCGAACGCGCACCTCTAGCTCAATTGGCAGAGCAACTGACTCTTAATCAGTGGGTTCCGGGTTCAAGTCCCGGGGGGTGTACGGATCGCCCCGTGAACTCTCGCCAGTTCGCGGGGCTTTTCATTTCCCGCCGCAGCCCGCGGCCGCGGGCGGCCGCGAATCGCCGGCGTGTGATCGCGCTGATGCCGCCCCGGCTCGCCGTCTGGACACTGCGTCGGCGCTCGACGCGGTGCCCAGAGGCGGCGGGCTCGACGCGGTGTCAGACGCGCGCGAGCGCCGGGTAGAGCGCCTCGAGCGGGGCGGAGAGCGCGGCCTTCGTCGCGCGGCTCGCCTCATCGGCGAGCACCTCGTAGTCGCCCGCCTCCAGGCCGTCGAAGATCGCCGCGACGATGTCGTCCGGGTTCTCCTTCGGCACGTCCAGCCGCTCGGTCATGGGGGTGTCCGTGTAGCCGAGGTGTGCTCCGACCAGGTGCGTCCCCTGCTCCCGCAGTTCGACGCGCAGCGCGTTGCTCAGTGACCAGAAGGCCGCCTTGGAGCTCGCGTAGACACCGGTTCCGAGCCAGCTGAGCGCCGAGTGGATGTTCACGACCGCGCCCCCGCCGTTGTCGGCGAGCACGGGGGCGAACCGCTGCGTCATCGCCAGTTGCGCCACGACGTTCGTGCCGAGGATGCGCCGGGCGTCGTCGACGGGGATCGACAGCACGCGTCGTCCGCCGTCGGAGACGCCGGCGTTGTTGATGAGGATCGTGGTGTCGGTGGCCACGGCGGCGGCCGCCTCGACCGACTCGATCGAGTCGATGTCGAGTGCGAGGGGGACGACTCGCGCGTCGTCCCACTCCTGCGGGGTGCGTGCCGTGGCGTACACCTTCCGCGCACCCCGAGCGAGTGCCTCGCGGACGAACGAGCGGCCGAGGCCGCCGTTCGCCCCGGTGATGAGCACGGTGGAGTCGCGCAGTGCGGTCATGACGGTGGGCCTTTCGTCGGCTGGGATCTGGTGCGGCGGATCACCGCACCTAGGTAGGAATTGCCAACCTAGCACCCTGGATATGGCAAGACAATCCAGCGTAGGATCGATCCATGATCAGCCCGGCCGAACGGAACGCGCGCTGCTCGGTGGCGCGCAGCCTCGAGGTGCTCGGCGAGAAGTGGACGCTCCTCGTCGTGCGCGAGGCGCTCGCCGGGGTGACCCGGTTCAGCGGGTTCCGCGAGCGACTCGGGATCGCCCCCGACATCCTCACGGCGCGGCTCGACACCCTCGTCGGGGCCGGCGTGCTCGAGCGTCGCCCCTATCGCGAGGCGGGTCGGCGTCAGCGTGACGAGTACGTGCTCACCGACGCGGGCCTGCGCCTCACCACGGTGCTCGCCGCCTTCGTCGACTGGGGCGACGCCCACCGGCCATCCGGCCACGGACCCGCCACCGTCTACGTCGATCGCGCCTCCGGCGAGCCCGTGCGGCTGGCGTTCCTGCGCTCCGACGGCTCGGAGCTGCAGCCCGATCGGGTGGCCACCGTGCCGGGTCCCGGCGCGCTGTCGGCGGCCGGATGACCGGCCCCGCGTCGTCCGAGACTGAGTATCCGCTCGACTCTCCCTGATGACACGAGAAGCGGTTCCTAGGCTTCCTCGCATGGCACGCACCCTCCTCGTCGTCGGCGGATCCAGCGGCATCGGCCGTGAGGCGGTGCGCGAACTGGCCCCGGACTTCGACCGCGTGCTCATCCTGGGACGGGATGCGAGCCGCGGGCGCGCGGTCGCGGAGTCGATCTCGACCACGTCGGACGCGCACGCCGCCGGGATCGATGTGTCGACCCGCGCGGGTCTCGCCGAAGCGGACGACTGGGTCCGCAGCGTCACCGGCTCGGTGCAGGCCGTCGTCTTCAGCGCGGGCGTGATGCCGCACCGCCGCGTCGAGACCGCCGACGGGCACGAGCTCAACCTCGCGGTGCATCATCTCGCGCCCTTCGGGCTGACCGCGTTGCTGCTCGACCTCATCGCCGACGGCAGCCCCATCGTGCAGGTCAACTCGGTGGGGCACCGGTGGCCCCTCGCCGGTGCGCGGCGACTGCGCCTGCCGCTCGACGACCTCGACTTCCGCCGCGACTTCGAACAGTACGAGGCGTACTCGCGGTCGAAGCTCGCCAATCTGCTCGCCGTCTACGGGTGGGCGCAGGTGCTCCCACGCGGCATCGTCGTCAACGCCCTCCACCCCGGTCTCGTGCGGACGCGCATCGGCCGTGATCAGCCCCTCGGTCGGGTGCGGCTGTACAACGCCATCGCCGTGCATCCTGCCATCCCGGGCGCCCGGATCGCGCGCCTCGTGCGGGCGGGTGCATCGCTCGGCTCGGGCGCCTACTGGGACCGCGACGTGCGTCAGGCGTCGTCGTCGCTCTCGTACGACGCCGAGCTGCGCGCCGGCTTGTGGTGGGAGACGCTGCGGATGCTCGAACCGTTGCTCTCCGAACGCGACGCCGTGCCTCCGACGCCCGACCGGTGATCCAGCCGGAGACGGGCGCCCGCCGGCGCCCGGGTGTCAGACTGATCGGGCGTGCCGGCCGATCGCCGGCGCTGGTCGTGGGGGAGGGGAATCCATGTCGGTGACGGTCCGAGCGATGCAGTGCGCTCCCGAGCGCGTGTTCGCGGTGCTGGCCAACGGCTGGCTCTACCCGTCGTGGGTGGTCGGCGCCTCACGGATGCGCGAGGTCGACGACTCGTGGCCACGGCCGGGGAGCCGGTTGCACCACTCGGTCGGGTCGTGGCCGTTCGTGCTCGACGACGAGACCGTGTGCGAGGAGTGGGATCCGCCCCGCCGGGCCGTGCTGCTCGCCCGCGGGTGGCCGCTCGGCGAGGCCCGGATCGTGGTCGAGGTGCGCGAGCGCCCGGGCGGATGCGTGGTGAGGCTGACCGAGGATGCGGTCGAGGGGCCCGGTGAGGCGGTGCCGCGCGTGCTGCGCGAGCCGCTCATCACCGTTCGCAATCGGGAGACGCTGCGGCGTCTCGCGTTCCTCAGCGAGGGCGGCGCGGCCTAGGCGGGTCCGCCGGACTCCGTGTCGGATTCCGTCTCGGCGTTGTGGTGGTCGGGCGACGGGGCGTCGGCGTCGTCGTTGCGACCGCTCCCTTCGCCCTCGTCGGCGAGTCGGCGCACTTCGCGGTCCTGCTCCCGTCGGAGCTCGAGGGACTCGTCGCGGGCGTCGTTGGTGGTGTCGTCGATGTCGGACATGACCCGATTCGACCACCGGCTCGACGAACGTCGGGGCGGAGCGGCCCGATGCTCAGGCGACCTTCAGGAGTAGCATCCCGGGCATGCCTCCCTGGGAGAACGTGATCGCCTTCACCCTGGCCGCCGCGGTGCTCATCGCGATCCCCGGCCCGAGCGTGCTGTTCGTGATCGGACGAGCGCTCGTGCTCGGACGCCGCGGCGCCCTGTTGAGCGTGCTGGGCAACACGGTCGGAATCAGCCTGCAGATCGTCGCCGTCGCCGCTGGGCTCGGCACGCTGCTCGAACAGTCGATCGTGCTCTACACGGTCGTCAAGTACGTCGGTGCCGCGTTCCTCGTGTATCTCGGGGTGCAGGCGATCCGTCACCGGCGCCGGATCGGCGCCGCCGACACGACCGCCGTCCCCACCCGGCGCATCGCCGTGCTGCGGCAGAGCGTGTTCGTGGGGGTGAGCAACCCGAAGTCGATCGTGTTCTTCGCGGCCGTGTTCCCGCAGTTCACGGATGCGGCCGCCGGACCACTGCCGATGCAGATGTTGGGGCTCGGCGCGATCTTCGCGGTACTCGCCCTGCTCATGGACGGCACGACCGCCCTGCTCGCCGGGGCGGCGCGTGACTGGTTCGCCCGGTCACCGCGGCGGATCCGCACGCTCAGTGCGACGGGAGGGGTGGCGATGATCGGCCTCGGCGCGGGACTCGCCGTGAGCGAGTCCCGCGCCTGAGCGCGGTCACTCGGTCGGCGGCGTCTTCGGCGTGCGCTTGGGAGCGGGCTTCGCCGCGGTGGAACGCGTGCGTGCCGGCGTCGAGCGCGGGGCGCGTGCCGGCTTCGGGGCGAGGTCGTCCGGAAGCTCCGTGGTCGGCGACAGCGGCTCCGCGGGCGCGATCCTCTCCGTCGGTGCGGTCGGCTGACGTTCCGCAGGCGCCGTGACGGGCGCCGCGCCGGAGCTCGCGGACGCCGGGGCGGTGACCGGACCGCCGTCGGCCGGAGAGGTGCTCGTGGCTCCGCCGGCGACGGTCGGGGTGTCGCGTGACGGGGCGGGCGTGGGCGTCGCCGCCGGCTGCGCGCCGCCGACGGGCGGCGTGGCAGGTGCTGCCGGGGGGCTCGCCGGGCTCGCGGGGCCAGCCGGCTGCGGGTGGTGGGCCGCGGGGGCGGGGTGGTGCGGGTCGGTCGTCGGCACCGCGGGCGCGTGCTGCGCCACGTAGAGCTGAGCGGCGCGGGTGGCGACGAGCAGGAACCGCACGAGGAAGAACCCGACGACGATCAGTCCGGAGATCAGGAGCAGCCAGCCCATGATCGACAGGGCGCCGGTCACCGAATGGAACAGTGCTCCGGGGAACGGGGAATCGAAGTCGTCGCGCACGTCAGTACTCCAGTTCGCGGTCGTTGTCAGTGGCTTCTTTCACGACGGTGCCGATCGCGATCGCGGTCGTCGCCGCCCAGCTCACCCACATGAGCAGCAGCCGCCAGTCGCGCGGACCCTTCCGCGTGGTCTGGAGCGTGGTGAACGCGCCGAAGATGGCGCTGATGATGGCTCCGTTGAACAGGAATTTGCGCATGTCGACTCCTTACGGTCGCCCCCACGCTAGCGAGCCGGGCTGATCGGAGACCAGCCGTCCAGTCGGCACGCAGGATGGCCCGGCGCGGATGATTGACGCGATCGACCGTCCTGGGTACGTTCTCACCTGGTGTTGGGCTCGGCGACGGTCGACAGTCTGGGGGCGTTCGGATGAGTTCGCAGTTCGAGGTCGTCGTGTACGGCGCCACATCGGCGGGCGTCTGCGCCGCCGTCGCCGCAGCGGAAACCGGCGCCCGCACGGTGCTCCTCGAACCGGGACGTCATCTCGGCGGCATGACCTCCGGTGGACTCGGCTACACGGACGTCGGCGACGTGCGGGTACTCGGGGGCATGGCCGACCGTCTGCGGCGCGACATCGCCGAGCACTACGGGGTCGCGCCCGGCCACTACGCCGGTCCCGAACCGCACGTGGCGGAGGCGATCTTCCGTCGATGGCTCGACGAGGCCCGTGTCGAGGTGATCTTCGATGCCCAGGTGACCGGGGCCGAGGTCGTAGAGGGCCGCATCCGCAGCATCCGCACCGCCGAGGGCATCGAGGTGGTCGGTGCCGTCTTCGTCGACGCGAGCTACGAGGGCGACCTGTTGCCCCTCGCCGGCGTCCCGTTCGCGATCGGGCGCGAGGACCGAGCGCTGTACGGGGAGCGGTTCGCCGGACGACAGGAACTCGCGCCCGGCCGGCACAACATGCCGCCGTGGATCTCGCCGTTCCGGGACGACCCGACCGGGCTGGAACCCGGAGCGCTCCTGCCGCAGATCAAGCCCGAGCCCCTCGCCGAGGTGGGCGCGGGTGACGGCGGGGTCATGTCGTTCGGATACCGCGTGTGCCTCACGACCGCGCCCGACCGCATCCCGATCACCCGACGCGTCGGATACGACGAAGCGCACTGGGAGCTCGGACGGCGCTTCTTCGCGGAGCACGGCGACCTGCCGACCGGGCGCTACATCGGGCTCGAGGAGAACCTGCCGGGCGGCAAGTGCGACGGCAACTCGCTCGGGCCGTTCTCGTTGAGCGTGCTCGACGGGTCGGCGTGGGAGTACCCGGACGCCTCGCTCGACCGTCGGGAGGAGCTGCGGCTGCACCACCTGCACCACGCGCAGGACTTCTTGTGGTTCCTCGGTCACGACAAGGCGGTGCCCGCGCACATCCGGCAGGAGTTCCAGCGCTGGGGCCTCCCCGCCGACGAGTTCGCGGACACGGGCCACCTGCCGCACCAGTTGTACGTGCGCGAAGCGCGCCGGATGCTCGGCGAACACGTGCTCACCGAGCACGACCTCGCGACGCCGGTCGCGCATCCGGACGCCATCGCGATGGGTTCGTACCACTTCGACATCCGTGAGGTGCAGCGCACGTGGCGGTGGGCCTACGAGCACCCGGCCCCGATCGCGTATGTCGCGACGGAGGGGTACCTGTCGGTCGCCGTGCCGCCCTACCAGGTGCCGTACCGCGCGTTGTTGCCGCGCCGGGAGGATTGCGCCAACCTGCTCGTCGCCGTGTGCGTGTCGGCGTCGCACGTGGCGTTCTCGTCGATCCGGATGGAGCCGCAGTACCAGATGCTCGGGCACGCCGCCGGAGTCGCGGCGGCGCTCGCCGCGGGCGCGCCGGGACCCGCGGCCGGCGCCGTGCACGAGGTGGACGTGCCGCGGCTGCAGCAGCGGCTCGCCGACGCGGGGCAGGTACTCGCGCTGTAGCCGGTGGGCGGCCGGTCGCGGTCGGGCTGTCGACGCGTTGTCCCAGTCGGAGAACCCGGTCGCTGAGCCGTTGCGGCGCGTTGCCCCGACGGAGAACTCGGTCGCTGAGCCTGTCGAAGCGACGATCCAAACTACCTTCTGCTACTCCTCCCCAGCAACACCGAAACGACGCTTCTCCACAGCGAAACCGCCTCCTGACCGGGTAAAACCAAATGTCAGTGGTCCGGTTCACGCTTTGAGTATGGACGAAGCGGCGGCGCTCATCGAGCAGGCGGAACACCTCCTCCGCCGCGCCGCCGCGCTCCCGATCGAGCACCTCACCGACACGGCCCTGTGCGATCTCACCGGACGCGTCGAACAGGTGGGTCGCCTCGCTGACGCCCTCCGGATCACCACGGCGGGTGAAGTCGCGGAACGCTCCCGCCCCGAACTGCGCAGCGAGGGCCTCGGATACCGACAGGGGTGCGCCCGCCCGGCGCACCTCATCGAGCGCATCAGCCGCGTCTCGCAAGCCGAGGCGGCGCGGCGGATCCGCCTCGCAGCTGCGCTGCGCACGCGCATGGCGCTGTCGGGCGAGGTGTTGCCTGCGTTGCGCCCGCTCGTCGCGGATGCGGTGCGCGAGGGGCGGATCGGTGTGGAGTCGGCCGGGCACATCGTCCGCATCCTCGACAGCGCCGACACGGCGACCTCGGCGCAGCTCGAGCATGCGGAGCGGATGCTCGTCGAGGCGGCCGAGGTCGACTCCGCGGATCTGGTGAAGACCCAAGCGCTGGTGTGGCGCGAGTACCTCGACCCCGATGGTGCCCGCCCACGCGACGAGATCCTCCGCGCGCAACGACGATTCTCGATCGGACGCGAAATGAACGGGATGACCCCGTTCTCCGGCGTCGCCGACCCGCTCTCCGCCGGACTCCTCCGCGCCGCGATGGCCGAGGGAACCGCCCCGGACCGGCAACCGCGGTTCCTGAGCGACGAGGACCTCGACCCGAGCGACCCGAGCCTGGACCCTCGCACGCGGGACCAACGCCAGTTCGACATCCTCATCGGACTCCTGACGGCCGGTGTTCGAGCACCGAGCGGCTCATTGCGAGCCACCGCGACGGTGAACATCGTCGTCCGCGCCGACCACCTCGACACCGGTCGCGGGGCGGCGTGGATCGACGACGTCACCGAACCGATCAGCGCGTTCACCGCCCGCACCCTCCTATGCGACGCCGACATCAGCACCGTCGTCCTCGGTGACAACGGTGAAGTGCTGCACCTGGGCCGTCGGGAACGGCTGTTCAGCCCCGCTCAACGCCGCGCGCTCGCGGTCCGGGACGGCGGATGCGTGTGGCCGGGCTGCACCGCACCACCATCGTGGTGTCACGCCCACCACCTCCTCGAATGGGAACACGGCGGCCCCACCGACCTCGACAACGGGGTGCTGCTCTGCGCTGCGCACCACCACATGCTCCACAACAGCGGATACCGAATGGAGACGATCCGCGGGAAACCGCACCTCCTCGCACCACCCCACATCGACCCCCACCAACGCTGGCGACCACTCGGCCGACAACGGGCCACCCGAACACCCGCCACCGCCGCACGCTCCGGGTGAGTAACCGGTCGCTGGCCCGGCGAAGCGATGGGTCGTACGGGGTGTTCCCTTCGACAAGCTCAGGGAACGGGGCGATCGCTGAGCCTGTCGAAGCGTGTCGCACGCACGCTTCCCTTCGACAGGCCGAGGGAAACCAGCACGGTCGCTGAGCCTGTCAAAGCGACGGGTCGCACGTGCTGTTCCCTTCGACAAGCTCAGGGAACGCAACCGGTCGCTGAGCCGGTCGAAGCGACCGGGTTGTGCGTGGTGTTCCGTTCGACAGGCTCAGGGAACGCAACCGGTCGCTGAGCCTGTCGAAGCGACGGTGTTCCCTTCGACAAGCTCAGGGAACGCAACACGGTCACTGTGTTTGTCGAAGCGACCGGGTTGTGCGTGGTGTTCCCTTCGACAGGCTCAGGGAAC
Source organism: Diaminobutyricimonas aerilata (assembly GCF_002797715.1). Lineage (NCBI taxonomy): Bacteria > Bacillati > Actinomycetota > Actinomycetes > Micrococcales > Microbacteriaceae > Diaminobutyricimonas > Diaminobutyricimonas aerilata. The sequence continues at coordinate 843,988 of NZ_PGFF01000001.1, forward strand.
GGACACGCGCCGACCGCGGGTCAGGCGGTCGTGCGGGCGAGGGCGGGTGCGAGCAGGTGGTCGAGCGCCGCGTCGAGCAGCCGCGCGCCCTCCGGCGTCACCAACCACGGCGACAACGCGTCGCCGGCGAGGAAGAACGCCACCCGCTCGGCGCGGCCGTCGGCAGCGGGATATCGCACGATCACCGGACGCTGCTCCGCCACCGTGCGCGCCACGACCACGCCGCCCGGAAGGGGCACCGACGACGTCATGAAACCGGGACCGCGGTACACCCGCACCCGACCGGTGGACCCGGCCGCGAGCGGATCGTCCGCCGCCACCACTTCGACGGTCTCCTGAGTGACGAGTTCTGCATCACCGGTCGCCATCCCCAACTCGCGCAGGTGCGCCCACGCGAGCACCGGCACGCCCGGCGTCGCGGCGGCGAGAACCTGGTCGCGATCGCTGTCGCGCATGACGACGACGAGATCGGGCGTTTCGCCGGCCGCTGCGGCTCCGACCCGCAGACCGCGCGCCCGCAGCGCGTCGAGCAGGGCCAGCTCACCCGGCCGCGGTTGCGGTCGGTACAGCACGTGCACGAGGGGGCCGTCGCCCTCCGCTTCCGGGAGTGCGCCCGCGCGGCGCAGCGTCTCGCGGATGAACGGCGGCAGCACCGGCCGGAGCACCCCGGCGTAGTGCTCCTCGGCGTCGCGCAGCAGCGCGGCGACACGTTCCGCGTCACCCGACCCGCGGAGCAGCCGCACCGCCGCGCGGGCCGCCTCCGCGATCGACGCCCCGGACCGCAGCCACGGGTCGAGCGCCCGGGCGAGCGGGGTGGTGGCGTCCACGCGGCGGGGAGCCGCGGCGAGCGCGTCGAGCGTGTCGACCAGACCGATCGCGGGCGTGTCCTCGAGTTCCGCGTGCAGCTGCTCCGTGAGCCTCGGCGCCTGCGGCGCCGACGGCGGCCACGCGCTCAGAGCTGCGACGAGCGGGCGCAGTGCCTCCGCATCCGCGCCGGCCACCGCGTGGAGCGCGCGCTCGGCGGAGGACGCCTCGTCGAACGACTCCGGATTCCATGCCCACTCGGCGGCGCTCGCGATCGCGAACTTCGACGGCTCGTACTCGACCATCGGGTTGACGCTGATGCCGCGCAACGCCGAGCCGACCACATCCGTCGTGCGACCCTGCAGCGGTCCCAGAAAGAGCCGCGTGCGGTCGAAGTCGTTGACCGGGTAGTTGTCCCACAGCAGCAGGGGCCGCCCGTAGCTCGCCGCGGCCGCATCGATGTGGTCGCGGGTGACCTCGCCGACGACGATGTCGTGCCCGGTCCACCACACGAGCGTGTTCTCGGGCAGGGTCTCCCGCAGCCGATCGCGGTAGAGCGACGGGTCGATGCCCGCGTAGTCCATCGGCACCATGAGCACGGGGTCGGTCACTCCGTGCGGTTCGAGGAACTCCCGCTGGAACATCGCGCACGTCGCGCCGTGCGCGGCGCCGAGGGAACCGGCATCGTCGCCGAAGTGCGCGAGGTCGGGCGGATGACTCAGCTCCGGTTCGACGTCGTCGAAGAGCAGCGCGATCGAACGGATGCCGATGGACCACAACTGCTCCGCCTTCGCGAGCAGAGCGGCATGATCAGCCGGGTCGGAGAATCGCATCGTGACGGCCGGGTGCAGCGCGTACACGAAGTCGACGCCGTGGCGGGCGGCGGCGCGCACGAGTTCCGCGAGTCGGTTGAGCTCGTCCGGCGGATACGGCTCCCGCCAGCGCAACCGGTGGAACGGGTCGTCCTTCGGCGCGTACACGTAGCTGTTGAGCTTCATCCGCTCCGAGAACGCCATCAGGTCGATCCGCTGCTCGTGCGTCCACGGGTCGCCGTAGAAGCCCTCGATCACCCCGCGGCGGGGCAGCGTCGGCCAGTCGATGATCGTGAGCGCCTCGACGCTCTCGCCCAGCTCGGCGAGGGTCACCCGGGCATGGCGTTCCCCCGCCTCGTCGGCCGCGACGATCCTCACGCCGTCGGGGGAGACGACGAGCGCGTACCCCTCCGGCGGCAGGTCCGTGTGACCGGAACGACCGGAGCGCTCGACGGAGAGGGGCTGTTCGGCGAGGCGCACGACCGGTCCGTCGACGGTGATCAGGCGCGGGCGGGGGAGCAGGGAATCCGCCGTCCCCCCACTCGGGGTCTGCATGTGTGGCAACGTTACCAGATAGGCTTGTCGGCATGTCTCTGACGACAGCGACGAAGCCCGCTCAGCTGAGTACGACCGCCACCGGCATCCTCGTCACCGGCGAGGACTACCGCTTCGCGATCGAGTACACCAACGACGTCTTCGCGCGTTCCCCGTACGCCAAGCTCGGCGACCGCGACGGTCTCAATTGGAGCGACCTCAACCTCATCAGCTCGGCGCATACCGCCGGGCTCCCGGATGAAGTGCTCGAATACGGTCGGCCCGTCGCCGAGCAGTTCGACGACCGCGTCGTCATCACGCTCGATGTGCGCAGCACCGCGTGGGAACAGCACCGTCTCACCATCGTGTGCACCGCGCGCACGGTGGCGTTCACCGTGACCGTCACCGGATCCGGTCGTCTCACCGACCTCGTGTTGTTCGGCGGATCGGCGAGCACCGAACACGGCGCGACGGGCGTGTTCCGCTCGCGCATCGACTTCGCGAGCGTGCTCGTACCGGTACCGACCGAGCCCGTGCAGGTGGTGCGTCCGGCGCGCTCCTCCGCCGTGCTCGGCGCGATCGGCGACGCCGACCCCGGCCGGCTGAACGGCATCTTCTCGCCGCCGCCGCTCGCCTTCGGACTCGCGCGGGAACTCGCCGAGGGGCCGACGGATGTGCCCGGCGGGCAATGGCTCGGCATGTGGGTGCGCGAGGCGGTCGAGCGGCTCACCTTCACCGCCGTGCGCTACGAGCCGATCGACGGCGGATTCCACCTGCGCTTCAGCTACGAGGGTCACACGATCGTCGACGGCGAGTGGACCTCGCCGACCGTCGTGTTCCGTCACGCGGACGGCGGATGGGCGGTGCTCGAGGACTACCGCGCCGACCTCGTCGACCACGGATCCGCGCCCGAGGCCGCTCCGGAGGTCGCCGACTGGTGGCTCGAACCGATCTTCTGCGGATGGGGCGCGCAATGCGCGCGCGCCATGCACCTGCTGCGCGAGGTGCCGGATCCCACCGCCGATACCGAGGCGGAGTCGCCCGAGGAGGAGAACCTCGTCGTGCGGGCCGCGCCGAGCTTCGCGCGGCAGGACGTCTACGACGAGTTCCGGCTCACCCTCGAGCTCAACGACCTGCGTCCCGGCACGATCGTCATCGACGACCGCTGGCAGGCCGAGTACGGCACCGCGACGGTGGACGAGGAGCACTGGCCCGACCTCAAGGGCTGGATCGCCGACCGGCACCGCGAAGGCGTGAAAGTGCTGCTGTGGTGGAAGGCGTGGGATCCCGAGGGGCTCCCCGCGGACGAATGCGTCACGGATGCGGCCGGCCGGCCCATCGCGGTCGACCCGGCGAATCCTGCCTACCTCGAGCGACTCGAGCGCATCGTCGCGCACCTGCTCTCCGCCGACGGGCTCGACGCCGACGGATTCAAGGTCGACTTCACCCAGCGCACCCCCACCGGGCAGACGCTGCGCGGTCACGACGGCGTGTGGGGCATCGCCGCACTGCACCGTCTGCTCGACGTGCTCTACCGCTCGGCGAAGACGACGAAACCCGACGCCCTCGTGATCTGCCACACCGTGCATCCGTCGTTCGGGGACGTGGCCGACATGATCCGTCTCAACGACGTGCTCGAGAGGGACATCCACGGCGAGCGCGTCTCCGTCGTGTCGCAACTCGCGTTCCGGCATGCGGTCGCGACGCGCGCCCTGCCCGAGCATCCGATCGACACCGACCAGTGGCCGATGCCGAACCGGGAGCAGTGGCTCGACTACGTCGCCGCGCAAGGCTCGCTCGGCGTGCCGGCGCTCTACTACCTCGAGAGCATCGACCGCTCCGGTGAGCGCATCCATGCCGAGGACCTCGCCGCCGTGGCCGAGAGCTGGGCGGACTACCGGAAGGCGCTGCGCGCATGACGTCCCTCCCCGTCGGGGTTCCCGCGGTCGAGACCGTGCGTCCCGGCGTGCACCTCGTGCGCGACACCTGCAACGTGTACCTCGTCGAGGCCGTGCCGGATGCCGACGGCCGCCGTACGGCGATCGCCATCGACTTCGGTGCGGGGGCGGTGCTCGACGTGCTCGCCGACCTCGGCATCGACCGGATCACCGACGTGCTGATGACCCACCACCACCGCGATCAGGGGCAGGGGCTGCCGCGCGCCGTCGAGCACGGGGCACGCATCCACGTGCCCCCGGTCGAGGTCGACCTCTTCGCCGACGTCGAGCAGATGTGGCTCGGCCGCCAGTTCGACAACGACTACAACACCCGCCAGGACCGCTTCTCGCTGCTGGAGTCGGTGCCCGTCGCCGGCACCGTGCCCGAATACCGCACCGCCGAGTTCGGCGGCGTCGAGGTGCACACCATCCCCACCCCCGGCCACACCGTCGGCTCGGTCAGCTACCTCGTCGATCGCGGCGGCGAACGGCTCGCCTTCACCGGCGACCTCATCTACGCGCCCGGCAAGGTGTGGTCGCTCGCCGCGAGCCAGTGGTCGTACACGCACCACGAGGGGCCGGCGATGACGGTGATCTCGACACTCCTGCTGCGCGACGAGCACGTCGACGTGCTGCTGCCCTCTCACGGGCAGGTGATGACGGATGCGCACGGCGCTCTGGCTGCGCTGCACCGGTCGATGCAGCGCTACGTCGACAGCCGGCGCTGGTACCCCTGGGACCTCGAGGACCGCTTGCGCGTGCCCTGGGTGCGCATCAGCGAGCACCTGCTCATCAACCGGTCGAGCAACGCGACGGGCTACGCCCTGCTGTCGAGGACCGGCGAGGCGCTGCTCATCGACTACGGCTACGACATGACCACCGGACTTCCGGCCGGCACCGACCGGTCCGCCCGGCGGCCGTGGCTCGCCTCGCTCCCCGCGCTCAAGAAGCAGTTCGGGGTGACGAAGATCAGCGTCGTGCTCGCGACGCACTACCACGACGACCACATCGCCGGCATGCCGCTGCTGCGCGAGGTGGAGGGCACGGAGGTGTGGACGCCCGAGAACGTGGCGCCCATCCTCGCCGACCCGATGCGCTACGACCTGCCGTGCCTCTGGTTCGAACCGATCCCCTCCGACCGCGTGCTGCCGCTCGAGCAGTCGGTGCGCTGGAACGAGTACGAGATCGGCGTGCACGAAGAGGCCGGGCACACGCTCTACCAGGCGGCGTTCTCGCTGCGGGTCGACGGCATGACGGTGATGTTCACCGGCGACCAGCAGGAGAACCTGGGTGTCCCGGGGGACCGGCGCGAGATCCTCAACTACCAGTACCGCAACCGGTTCCGCATCGACGACTACGCCAAGAGCGCTGACCTCTACCGGCGGATCGGGCCGGGACTCCTCGCGAGCGGGCACTGGGAGCCACGCTGGGTCGAACCGGGGTACCTCGACTACCTCGCCCACGAGGGTCGCGAGCTCATCGCCCTGCACGAGGAGCTGCTGCCGCTCGACGAGTTCGCGATGGACGCCGACAGCGTCTTCGCCCGGGCGACCCCCTACCGTTCCCGCACCGCGCGCGGCGCCGATGTGGTCTACACGCTCGATGTGCGAAATCCTCACCCTCATGACGCGGATGTGCGGGTCGAGACGGTCGCTCCACTAGGCTGGCGCTCACCACGGGAGCCGATCGTGCACCGCGTCGCCGCGGGCGGCACGGCAGGGATCGAGATCGTGGTCGGAGCACCGGCCGAGCCGACGCGACGGGCGCGCATCGCGTTCGACGTGACGATCGGAGATCTCCGACTCGGTCAGCATGCGGAGGCTCTCGTCGACGTGGAATAGGGGTGGCAATGGGCGACGCGACGCCGACGGACGCGATCTCGCTGCCCCCTCTGCGCCGCGCCACCATCAAGGAGGTCGCCGAGGCCGCCGGGGTGTCACGGTCCACCGCGTCGCGGGCGCTCGCCGGCAACGGCTACGTCGCCGCTCACGTGCGCGAACGGGTGCGCGAAGCCGCCCGCGAGCTCGGGTACGTCGTCGACGCCACGGCGCGCAGCCTCAAGCAGCAGTCCAGCCGCCTGATCGGCGTGCTCGTCTCGGACCTGCGCAACAGCTTCTACGCCGACCTCGCCTTCGGCGCCGGCCGCGCCGCCCGCCGCAACGGCTACACGATGATGCTCATCGACGACGGCGGCATCCCCGACGACGAACTGGAGGCGGCGGAGGCGTTCGTCGCGCTGCGGGTCGCCGGCGTCGTCGGCACACCCGTCTCCGGGCACCTCGCCGACTTCCTCGTCCGTCAGCGCACGCCCATGGTCGAGGTCGACCGCCAGTTCGCGGAGGGCCGCGGCGACGCGGTCGTCGTCGACAACCGGGCCGCCGCGCGGGCCACGACCGAGCACCTGCTCGAGCTCGGTCACCGCCGCATCGCGTTGTTCATCGACGAGACGGACTGGACGACCGGCCGCGACCGGCACGAGGGGTACGCCGACGCGCTGCGCGCCGCCGGCATCGAGCTCGACGGCACCCTCGTCGTGCCGACCGGATGGGACGTCGACGCCGCGCATTCGGCCGCGCACCAGCTGCTGCAGACCGACCGGCGTCCCACGGCGATCTTCGCCGCCAACAACGTGCTCGCGGAGGGCGCCTGGCGCGCCGCCGCCGACCTCGGTCTCGCCGTGCCCGACGACCTGAGCCTCGTCTCGTTCGACGACGCCCCGTGGATGAGCATGGTGAGCCCCGGCGTGACCGCCGTCGTGCAGGACGCGGCGGCACTGGGCGAGGCGGCGATCGAGACGCTGCTCGAGCGGATCGCCGAACCCGGCGCGGCTCCGCGCTCGGTCGTGCTGCCCGCGCAGATCCGCCACCGCGGCTCCACGGCGTCCCCGCGCGCCTGACCGACCCGCGACGTCGCGACGGCTCTCCTAGCCCTGCTCGATGCGCAGGAGGTTGCCCGCGGGGTCGCGCACGGCGGCGTCGCGAACGCCCCAGAACTGGTCCGTCGGCTCCTGCACGACATCGGCGGCGGGCGAGGCGACGACCTTGTCGAAGGTGGCGACGAGGTCGTCGGAGCGGAACTGCACCATGCCGAGCTCACCCTTGGCGAGCAGGGCGGCGAGGGCGTCGCCGTCCTCCTTCGATCGGCCGGCCTGCGGCTGGGAGAGGACGATCTGGATCTCGGGCTGGCTCGCGGTGGCCAGGGTGATCCAGCGGAATCCGTCGTTCTCGACCTCGTTGGTCACCGTGAGGCCGAGCACGTCGCGGTAGAAGGCGGCGGCGGCGTCGGGGTCGTCGACGTAAATGTGCACGTGGCTGATCGATACGGTCATGTCAGCGACACTAGGCCGGTGCCGCGAGCGCTGCTTCTCCGATCCTGCTCTCTTCGCTCCGCCGCGCCGCGTCGGTCTTCCGGGGTCGCGTGAGCTTCATCGCGTGGCAACCGGAGACCGAGCGCAGATCGTCGTGGTCCCGCGCCCGGTACACCGACGGGGATTCCCCGACGAGCTGGGTGAACCGCGTGGAGAACGAGCCGAGGCTCGAACATCCCACGGCGAAGCAGACCTCGGTGACGCTCAACTCGCCGAGCCGCAACAGCGCCTTCGCCCGTTCGATGCGCCGGGTCATGAGGTAGGAGTACGGCGTCTCGGAGTAGGCGTCGCGGAAGCGCCGGCTGAAGTGCGCCGGGGACATGAGGGCGGTGCGGGCGAGCGCGGCGACATCGAGCGGCTGCGCGTACTCCCGGTCCATCTGGTCGCGGGCGCGGCGCAGCCGTCGCAGCTCGTCGAGATCGGCACTCACACGCACATTGTGCACCGGAGGGGCCCCGGGCGTCACCGGGCCAGCCGGTGCGAGGCGGCTGTCCCGGCGGTCGCGGCGATTCCGTACCCTCGAACCGTGATCGAATCCCCGAGCGGGCGCCTCGGCGCCGACATCCCGGACCGTCGCGGCAGAACCGGACTCGACCGGGTGGGCCGCGACCTCGACCGCAATCCCGACGTGCGCGTCGATGACGTCGAGGTCGTCTCCGACGGTTGGCATGTGCTGCGCCGCACGACCCTGAGCTACCGGCGCCGCGACGGGGTGTGGGAACGTCAGCAGCGCGAGACCTACGACCGGGGCAACGGCGCGACGATCCTGCTGTACGACCTCGAGCGGCGCACGGTGCTGCTCACCCGGCAGTTCCGCTACCCGGCGTACGTGAACGACCATCCCGACGGCATGCTGCTCGAGACGGCGGCCGGCCTGCTCGACGGCGACGCGCCCGAGGAGGCGGTGCGCCGCGAACTGGCCGAGGAGCTCGGGGCCGTCGTGGGGGAGGTGCGCCACGTGTTCGACCTGTACATGAGTCCCGGGTCGGTCACGGAGCGGGTGCACTTCTTCGTGGCACCGTGGACCGCCGGCGATGTGACGGGACCAGGTGGCGGCGTCGTCGACGAGGGCGAGGACATCGAGGCGGTCGAACTGCCGTTCGACGAGGCGCTGCGGATGGTCGCCGACGGCCGCATCGTGGACGGCAAGACGGTCATCCTGCTGCAGTGGGCTGCGCTGAACCTGTTCCCCGCGCCTCCGTCTGTCACGGTGCGTGCGGCGCGGATGCCCGACGAGCTGTCGGAGCTGACCCGCGTGTGGCGTGAGGCGGTGGAGGCGACGCACGACTTCCTCTCGGCCGATGACGTCGCCTATTACGCCGAGCAGGTGCGCACGACCTATCTCCCCGCGCTCACCGTGGACGTCGTCGCGCGGGGCGACGAGGTGCTCGGCTTCGCCGGCGTCGACGGCGACCGGCTCGAGATGCTCTTCGTCGGCGACCGGGCGCGCGGCACCGGCGTCGGCACGATGCTGCTCGACCACGCGCGGCGGAACCGCGAGCGCCTGCTCGTGGACGTGAACGAGCAGAACCCGTCGGCGCACGCGTTCTACCTGCGCCGCGGATTCCGGCAGGTGGGTCGTTCCGAGACCGACGGTGACGGCCGACCCTTCCCGATCCTGCACCTGGAGTGGATGCGCGACGCCGGCGTCGTTCTGACGACGGATCGGCTGCGGATCGCGCCGCTCGAGGTGGCGCAGGCGGCCGAGTTCGTGGCCTACCGCACGATCCCCGAGGTCGCGCGCTGGCAGAGCTGGGACGTCGACTACTCGCTCGATGATGCACTCGCCTACCTCGGCCCGATGCCCCGCGCGAGCCTGCCCGCCTCCGGCGAGTGGCAGCAGCTCGGCATCACCGATGCCGACGGGGCGCTGCTGGGAGACGTGGCCGTGCACCGCCTTGCCGACCAGCCCGCGACATTCGAGGTCGGGGTGACGCTCGCGCCGTCAGCCCAGGGGAGAGGGGTCGCCGCCGAGGCGCTCGGAGCGGTGCTGAGGGAGCTCTTCGCCGTCGGTGGCGCCCATCGCGTGATCGCCTTCTCCGACGCCCGCAACGAGCCGGTCGCCCGGCTGCTCGGCCGACTCGGTTTCCGTCAGGAGGCACGGCAGGTGGACGGCGACTGGTTCAAGGGCGAGTGGACGACCCTCGACCAGTGGGCGCTGCTCGAGCGGGAGTGGCGCGGCCGCGTCTGAGCGCGCGGTGCCGCATCCGCGAGCCCGGTTGACCGGGGGAGCAGCGGACCCTACGATCGACGCTGGGAACGATGTCACATCGTTCGGATCAACGCCGGCATCGGAGTACGGAGGAATGCATGGCGGACTCACCGCGCCCGGTTCTGGCGCTCGACATCGGGGGCACCAAGCTCGCGGTGGCGGTCGTCTCGGCCGACGGCCGAACCCACGGACTCACGGTCGAGCCCACCCGCAAAGAGGAGGGTCCGGATGCGGTGCTGCGTCGGCTCTTCGACATGGGCCACCGGGCGATGGTGACCGCGGGACTGGGTGCGATCTCGGCCGTGGGCATCTCGTGCGGCGGTCCGCTCGACGCGCGTGCCGGCGTGCTCATCAGCCCGCTGCACCTCCCGGGATGGGTCAACGTGCCGATCGTCGAGCTCGCGCAGCGGGAGTTCGGCGTGCCGGCGGTGCTCGAGAACGACGCGACCGCGGCGGTGCTCGGTGAGCACCGATACGGCGCGGCGCGCGGCGCCGACATCGCGCTCTACCTCACCGTCTCGACCGGGGTCGGCGGAGGCGCCATCGTGAACGGGCGACTGCACCGCGGAGCGGCCGGCAACGGCGGTGAGTTCGGGCACATCGTCGTCCGTCACGGCGGACGGCCCTGCCTGTGCGGGCGCAACGGATGCCTCGAGACCTACGCCTCCGGCACCTCGATCGCTGCGCGGGCCACCGAAGCCGTCGCCGCGGCGACGCAGCCCTCGATGCTCGCCGCGCTGCCGGTCATCCGCGGCGAAGACGTGTCGTCCACCGCGCTCGCCGGCGACCCGGTCGCGACCGAGGTATGGGACGAGACCGTCGCGACCCTCGTCGACGCGATCACCGACCTCGTCAACGTGTTCGAGCCCAACGTCGTCGTGCTCGGGGGCGGGGTCACCCGCTCGGGTGCGCAGTTGCTCGACCCGGTGCGCGCCGGCGTGCTGCGCGACGCCATGGCGCCGGCCGGCGCCGCCGCCCGCGTGGAGCTCGCGGGACTCGGCGACGAGGTGTGCGTCGTGGGCGCCGCCGCGCTCGCCTTCGATCGAGTGCAGGAGGACGCCCGTGTCTGAGTGGATGCGCGACCAGCTGGCCGACCACGTCAGCACCGCCGAGGCGATGCGGGAACTGCTGCCGCGGGTGCGGGCGGTGGGGGAGGCCCTCATCGCCGCGTACGAGGGCGACCATTTCCTCTACACGTTCGGCAACGGCGGCAGCGCGGCCGATGCGCAGCACTTCACCGGGGAGATCATCGGGCACTACAAGCGCGACCGTCGACCGCTCGGTGCCGTGACGCTGAGCACCGACTCCACCACGATGACGTGCATCGCGAACGACTACTCCTACGACGACGTCTTCAGTCGTCAGGTGACCGCGCTCGCCCGGCGCGGCGACATCGTCGCCGCATTCACCACGAGCGGCAGGTCGGCGAACATCGTCACCGCCCTCGAGGCGGCGAAGCGCAACGGTGCCACGACCGTGTTGTTCGGCGGCTCCGGCGGCGGCCCGGCACTCGAGTTCGCCGACCACGCCCTCGTCGTCCCCTCGTCGACGACCCCGCGCATCCAGGAGATGCACACCTTCATGCTCCACGTGATCAGCGAGATGGTCGACGCGTGGGCCGACGGCGACACCGAGTACCACCCGACCACCCCAGCAGGTGAGGAGAGCCCCGCGTGACCAGCGCCCCGATGGCCAACGCGCCGTCCGGACCCCAGCCCCGCGACCTCCCGGCGGCACCGCGCCCGGCGGCGACGCCCGACCGCACGCTGCACATGATCGGCAACGCGCACCTCGACCTGGTGTGGCTCTGGCCGTGGCAGGAGGCCTACCAGGAGGCACGCGCCACGTTCTGGTCGGCCATCCACCGCATGGAGGAGTACCCCGACTTCGTCTTCACGTGCGACCAGATGATCCTGCTCAGCTGGGTCGAGGAGACCGACCCGGAGCTGTTCGAGCAGATCCGCCGCCGGGTCGAGGAGGGCCGCTGGGTGAACGCCGGCGGCTGGTGGGTCGAGCCCGACAACAACATGCCGATGGGCGAGTCGTTCGCCCGGCAGGGGCTCTACGGTCAGCGCTACCTGCAGAGCCGGTTCGGGCGGATGGCCACCGTCGGCATGAACGTCGACCCCTTCGGCCACAACGCGATGCTGCCGCAGATCCTCCGCCAGCAGGGCATGGACTCGTACATGTTCCTGCGCCCCGGCCCGACGGAGAGCGACTTCGGCGACACCCTCTTCTGGTGGCAGGCGCCCGACGGCTCGCGCGTACTCGCGTACCGCATCCCGTTCGAGTACTGCAGCCCGCCCGGCGACGTGGTCGGGCAGACCGACAAGTCGCTCGCGCAACTCGACCGCAGCCACGGCGAGGCGATGGTGTTCTACGGTGTGGGCAACCACGGCGGCGGGCCGACCAAGGCGAACATCGAGTCGATCCACCGCTACGACCGGATGGGTTCCTTCGGAAGGATGAAGATGTCGTCGCCGCGCGAGTACTTCGACGAGATGCTCGGCCGCGGGCCGCGCTTCCTCGACGGTCTGAACGTGCGGGCCGACGACCTTCAGCACCACGCGCCCGGCTGCTACTCGGCCCACTCCGGCATCAAGGCGTGGCAGCGCCGCGCGCAGTTCGCGGTGCTCAACGCCGAGCGCTGGGCGGCCGTGTCGACCGTGCGCGAGGGCATCGAGTACCCGCGCGACGACCTCGAGCGGGCGTGGAAGCAGGTGCTGCTCAACCAGTTCCACGACACCATGCCTGGCTCCGCGATCGAGCCGTCGTACGACGACGCCCGCGACCAGCTCGGCGAGGCCACCGCGATCGCGAAGCGCATCATCGCGCGAGCGCACAACCTCATCGCGAAGCGCATCGACATCCCGATGGATGTCGCGACGCAACCGGTGATCGTCTTCAACCCGCACCCGTGGCCGGTCACGGCGGATGTCGACCTGCAGTACGGCGCGCAGCCGGCGGGCGTGCACATGGTCGACGCCGACGGTGCCCCCGTGGTGACGCAGCGGAGTCAGTCCACCGCGACCACGGACGACCGCAACCGCGGTGCGATCGTGTTCCGCGCGGAGGTGCCGGCATTCGGCTACCGCCTCTACCGCCTACGCCCCGGCGCTCCCGAGCAGCCGCCCGCATCCGGAGCCCTCACCGTGACGGACTCGTTGCTCGAGAACGAGCACGTGCGCATCGAGATCGATCCGGTTACCGGATGGATCTCGTCGTTCGTCAACAAGGCGACCGGCGTCGACGTGATGGCCGGGGTCGACGGGGCACAGCACACGCAGGTGTGCGACGACCCGACCGACACGTGGGGTCACCGCGTCATCTCGTACGCGTGGCCCGGCGCGACGATGGAACTGAAGCGCATCGTCGTGCGTGAGACCGGGCCGCTGCGATCGCGCGTGCGCGTCGAACGGGAGTGGGGCCGGTCGACCCTCACGGAGGAGTTCGTGCTGTCGCACGATTCCGGGGTGCTGCGTGTCAACGTGACCCTCGACTGGCGCGAGCAGGCGCACCTGCTCAAGCTGCGCTTCCCGACCTCGCTCACCGACCCGCGCGCCACCTATGAGATCCCGTACGGCACGATCGAGCGCCCGGTCGACGGGGCGGAGGAGCCCGCGCAGTCCTGGGTCGACGTCACCGGCACGGTCGACGGCGCTCCGGCGGGGCTCACCGTCATCGCGACGAACAAGCACGGCTACGACGTGTCGCCCGGCGACGAGCCGAGCATCGGCATCACCGCGGTGCGCAGCCCGGTGTACTCCTGGCACGATCCGCGCCTGCTCGACCCTGAGGGGTTCTACTCCTTCCAGGACCAGGGCATCCAGCGCTTCAGCTACGAGCTCGTGGCGCACGACGGCGACTGGCGCGCCGCCCAGCCCGCCCGGCGCGCCGCGGTGCTCGGTGCCCCGGTGCGCGCCCAGCTCGAGTCGTTCCACGACGGGGAGCTGCCCGCACAACTCTCGTTCGCGGCCGACGGCGGCGGGCAGGTCATGGTCACGGCGATCAAGGGCAGCGAGGACCCGGCGGCCGACGGTTCCGCCGACCTCATCGTGCGCGCCGTCGAGACGACGGGCGCTGCGGCGTCCGCCCGCATCGAACTGCCGCTCGTGGGTCGCACGCTCGAGGCGGACTTCGGGCCGAGCCAGATCCGCACCTTCCGGGTGCCCGTCGACCCGGACGCGCCGGTCGTCGAGGTGGATCTGCTCGAGTTCCCCCTCGGCGGCGACGGCGACGGCGACGTGTCGGATGTCCGCACGGCGGGCGTGCCCGCTGCCGAGGGTGCGTCCGCCCCCGCGATCCCGGCAGACGGCGTCGAACCGGAGCCGCCGGTGGTGCCGTCGACCGACCTCGACGCGGAGTGACGACGGTGGAGCATCCGGCCCTCGACGTCCGGATGCTCGCCGAGGTCGCCCCCGGCGAGCCCGCCGCCGCGCATCCGGAGTCCGAGCGGTTCCGCACCGCCGAGCGCTGGGTCGACGAGGGCGACGGCGCCTGGCGGGTGGAACTCGGCGTCACCTGGCGCGGTGAGGCCCCGACGCGGGCCGCGGTGCGCGCCGCGCTCGCGCTCGGCGGCGCGAACGACCCGTGGTGGCTCATCCCGGGCGCGTTCTACGGCGAGAACCGCCCCGCCGCCAACGACCGGGTGTTCCCGCGCTTCGAGGTCGGTGCGTCCGCGCCCGACCGTCACGCGGCGCAGGTGAGCGACGAGTGGCATTTCCGCGCCGACCGCGCTGCGACGCCGGCGGTGTTCGTCTGGCCCGCCGTCGGCGCTCCCGGCCTCGCGATCGCGAGCACCGAGCACTCCGCGCTCGGACTCACCGGACTGGGTTTCGCGCACCGCGACGGCGTGGCGCACATCGCGCTCACCTTCCCGTTCCGGGAGTTCCCGGTGACCTACTACGGCAGCGGGGAGGCCCGCCCGGCGGAGCACTCGGTGCGCGAGTGGGCGCCCGGAGACACGGTGCGCCTCGAGTTCACGGTGCACGAGCTGCCCGCCGACCGGCACTCCTACGCGCCCGTGCTGCGGAACCTCCATGCGCGAGCGGCCGCATCCGCACCGCTGCGTCCGTGGGTCGATGTGCCCACTGCTGCGGCGCTCGCCGCGGAGGGGCTCACCCGCTGGCACTTCGACCCGGAGCCGGGCGTGCTGCTCGAGACGGTCGGCTTCGATCGCGAGGTGAGCGGTCGGGACGGCAGGAGCGTCGACAGGCAGGCGATGCACGTCGGCTGGGTGAGCGGCATCCCGTGGGCGTACGCGCTGCTGCACCACGGCCTGCGCACCGGACGGACGGGCGAGGTGGATGCCGCCCGCCGCGTGATCGACTTCATCACGGGGGAGCTGTCGCCGTCCGGCACGTTCTGGGGAACCTGGTACCGCGAGCACGGCTGGACGCAGAGCTGGACGAACCTCAAGCGCGGCCTGCACTCCCGCACGCTCGGTGAGGCGACGCACTTCCTCGTGCGGGCGCTCGAGCTGATCGACGACGACACGTGGCGGGCCGCCGCGCGGTCCAACCTCGACGTGGTCGTCGGGCGTCAACGCCCGGACGGCAATCTGGGCCACATCCACCACGCCGAGACCGGTGAGGTGCTGTCATGGACGGGTTCGGCGGCGCTCGCGTGGGTGCCCGCGCTCCTCGAAGCCGCCGGATGGGACGACCGCTACCTGCCGGCAGCGGTGCGCGCGGGGGAGTACTACGCGCGTTTCGTCGAGATGGAGTACCTGCACGGGGCCCCGGAGGACGTCGACCTCGCGCCGACGTCGGAGGACGGCTACGTCGCGATCATGGCGTACATGGCGCTGCACCGGGCGACGGGGGAGCGGCGCTGGCTCGACCTCGCCGCGCGCGCCGCCGATTGGACCTTCACGTTCCGCTACAGCTACGACGTGCGCTTCGACCCGACGACGATCCTCGGCGTCTACGACTTCGGGACGCGGGGCGCGGATCAGGCGTCGAGCTCGAACCAGCACCTGCATGCCTACGGCCTCGTCTGCACGCGGGAGCTGCTCGACCTCGCGGAGGCGACCGGCGACATCCATTACCGCGACCGCGCGGAGGAGGCCCTCGCGTGCTTCCGCCAGTTCGTGGCCCGGCACGACGGGGACTTCAACGCCTACCGCGGCATGGTGAGCGAGCGGTTCTACCAGACCTCGTGCTTCCAGCCGAAGGGCATGCTGCTTACCCTCTCGCACGCGTGGAGCGCCGGCGTGCTGCTGCTCGGCTGCGAGCAGTGGCTCTCCGCCGATCCGTCTGCCTGAGCGGGAACGACCCGGTCAGGAGCCCTGCGTCGGGCGGATGGCCGGCATCCCGAGCACCGGGGTGGGCGGCGAATGCGGGTCCTCGGCGTTGAAGAGACCGGGTCCGAAGCGCGGGGGAACGACGGGCTCAGGGGTCGGTTCGCGGCGCAGACGGCTTCCGGCGAGCACGCCGACGGCCGCTCCGGCGAGCGTGAGTCCGCCGCCGACGAGTAGTGAGCGCAAGGTGACCTCCATCGGTCGCCACGCTAAAGAACGAGAAGCGGTTCTCGAAGCACTTCTCTCGAACGCTCAGCTACTCCCAGACTTCTTCCGAGGCGGAGCGCCACTTCTGCGGTCCGATGCTCAGCGGATGCGGAGGGTGACGGTCGATGCGCCCGCGGAATCTGAGAAGGATCTGCAATTCTGACCGATCGGTCAGAGCCTGACCGATCGGTCAAGTAATGTCCTACTTCGTGCCCACACCCGACGAGTTGCGCCGCATCGCCCTCGAGGAGTTCGCCCACGGCGGCTACCTCGGCACCTCACTGCAACGCATCGCCGAAGCGGCGGGCACCTCCAAGTCGAGCGTGCTCTACCACTACGCCTCGAAGGAGACGCTGCTCGAGGCGGCCATCGACCCCACGCTCGACGCGTTCGAACGGCTCGTCGACCGCATCGAAGCGGGCGAGCTCGAGGGTGAGCTGCGCGGAGCATTCATCGCCGAGTTCGTCGACCTGCTGCTCGAACACCGCCTGCAGGTGCACCTGTTCATCAACCAGGGTCGATCGCTCGAGGACGTGCCGGTCATCGTGCGGGGCAACGCGCTCATCGAACGCATCGGCACCTACTTCCACACCGCGGCCGCGGGACTCGACGACGCCATCCGATTCGGTGTCGCCCTCGGCGGCGCCGCCTACAGCCTGGTCGCCGCGCCGCCCGTGGCCGAGCAGGTTCCCCCGGACGAGATCAGGGCCGCTCTCATCAGGATCGTGACCGAACTGCTGACCCCCGCCCGGCTCCGCCCGACCTCCCCCTAGGACGCTCCATGGCTACCCTCCTCTACCGGCTGGGCCGGTTCTCCTATCGACGCCCCTGGCCCGTCATCGTGGCCTGGATCCTGCTCATGGCCGCCATCCTCGGGGGCGGGCTCGCTCTCGGCGGCAAGACGCAGGAGTCCTTCGTCATCCCCGGCACCGAATCCCAGGACGCGATCGACCGCCTCGCGGCGGTGTTCCCGCAAACCGCCGGGGCGAGCGCCCAGATCGTCGTGCAGGCTCCCGACGGCGACGAGCTCGACTCGGAGCCCTATCGCGACGAGGTCGTCGAACTCGCCGAGCGCATCGGCGACGTCGACGGGGTCGCCCAGGCGATCGACCCGTTCTCCGAGTACGCGAGCGAGGCGCTCAGCGACAGCGGCACCACCGGCATCGTGCAGGTGCAGTTCGACGAGTCGGCGCAGGATGTGACCGACTCGACGCTCGAGGGCGTGCGCGAGGCGGCGCAACCGGCCCTGGACGCGGACCTGCGCGTCGAGTTCGGCGGCAGCGTCTACGAGGATCTCGAGTACGGCATCACCCCGACCGAGATCGTCGGTGTGCTCTTCGCGGCGGTCGTGCTGCTCATCACGTTCGGATCGCTGCTCGCCGCGGGGATGCCGCTGCTCACCGCCATCACGGCGGTCGGCGTCACGATGGGCGGCATCACGGCGGTCTCGGCGTTCACCACGATCTCGAGCGCGACGCCGCTCCTCGCGGTCATGATCGGCCTCGCCGTGGGCATCGACTACGCGCTGTTCATCCTCTCGAGGCACCGCACACAGCTCGCCGCCGGAATGGATGCCGAGGAGTCCGCCGCGACGAGCGTCGCGACCGCGGGCAGCTCCGTCGTGTTCGCCGGGGTGACGGTCATCATCGCCCTGCTCGGACTGCTCGTCGTGGGCATCCCCTTCCTCTCCGCGATGGGCGTCTCCGCCGCCGGGGCGGTGCTCCTCGCGATCCTCGTGTCGATCACGATGCTGCCCGCGTTCCTCGGGCTGGCGAAGGACCGGCTGCGTCCGAAGGAGGGGTCTCGCGCCCACCGCCGGGCGGCGGTCGTCGACGGCAAGCCGACCTTCGGCGAGCGGTGGGTGAAGCTCGTGCTCAAGGCGCCGATCGTCGCGGTCGTGCTCGTCATCGGAGTGCTCGGCACTCTCGCGATCCCCGCGTTCCAGCTCAACCTCGCGCTCCCCGACGGCGGCAGCCAGCCCGAGGGCTCCACCGCGCGCGAGGCCTACGACCTCGTGAGCGACGAGTTCGGCCCCGGACGCAACGGACCCCTCATCGTCGCGGTCGACATCACCCAGACCACCGACTTCATGGACGACCTCGAGACCATCGCCGACCGGGTCGAGCGCCTCGACGGCGTGCAATACGTCGGTTCCGGCACCCCCAACCCGACGCTCGACACGGCCATCCTGCAGGTCATCCCCGAGACCGAACCGGACTCCCCGGCCACGACCGAGCTCGTGCGCGAGATCCGCGACCTCGCTCCCGACATCGAGCGCGACCTCGACACCCCCATCTTCGTCACGGGCACGACGGCGGTGATGATCGACATCTCGACACGGCTCGACGAGGCCCTCGTGCCGTTCGGCGTCATCGTGGTCGGGCTCTCGATCGTGCTGTTGATGATGGTGTTCCGCTCGCTGCTCGTGCCGCTCAAGGCCGCGCTCGGCTTCCTGTTGTCGGTGTTCGCCTCGTTCGGCGTCGTCGTCGCCGTGTTCCAGTGGGGTTGGGGAGCGGAACTGCTGCATGCCGTGCCCGGACCCATCCTGAGCTTCATGCCGATCCTGCTCATGGCGGTGCTGTTCGGCCTCGCGATGGACTACGAGGTGTTCCTCGTCTCGGGGATGCGCGAGGAGTTCGTGCACGGCGGCGACGCCCGGCACGCGATCGTGCGCGGATTCCGAGGTGCCGCGCGCGTGGTCACTGCGGCGGCGCTCATCATGTTCTTCGTCTTCGCCGCCTTCGTGCCCGAGGGTGCGGGCGTCATCAAGGTCATCGCGCTCGGCCTCGCCGTCGGCATCGCGTTCGACGCCTTCCTCGTGCGGATGACCCTCGTTCCCGCGATCATGGCGCTCGCCGGGCGCGCCGCCTGGTATCTGCCGAAATGGCTCGACCGGGTGCTGCCGAACGTGGACATCGAAGGCGAATCGCTGCGGCACCACCGCGCCGCCGCCCGCTGGGCCGACGGCGAAGGGGAATGGGCGATCAGCGCCGAGCACCTCGTCGCCGGCAACGAGCACGACCACCTCGAGTCGTTCGACGTGCGGGTGCCGAAGGGCGCCCTCGTGCTCGCGAGCGGACCGGCCCGCGTGCGCCGGCTCGTCGCCGCCACCCTCGCCGGACGCATCCCGGCGAAATCCGGTCAGGCGCAAGTGCTCGGTCACTCCGTCACCGCCGAGCAGGGGCGGGTGGCGGCGCTCGTCGCACTCGGAGAGCTCGGGGCTCCGCGGCACGGGGAACTGCGGCCGACGGTCGGCGAGCTGCTCGCCGAGCGGGTGCGGATGACGCGACCCTGGTACCGGTCCGGGCGGGCGGATCCGGCGGTCGAGTCGTGGGTGTCGCGGATCAACGACGCGCTCGGGCCGCTCGCGCGTGTGTACGTGCGGTCGGACGACGCAGTCGACCAGTTGCCGCAACTGGAACGTGCCGTCGCGCTCGCCGCCGTTGCGCTCACCGAGCGCGCCCCCGTCGTGATGCTCGACCAGCTCGACGCGTTCGCCGCCCCGGACGACGCGGACGCGTTCCTGCGCGCCGTGTCGGTGCTCGCCCCCGCCGCCACGACGATCGTCATCGGCACCCCCGTTCCGGCGCGGGCGCTCAGTGCCCCTCCGGGCCGCGAGACGATCTCCCTCGACCTCTACGACCTCGACCGCTCGGAGGCCCTCCGATGACCGCTCCCGCATCCGCTCGCCGCCGGCGAATCCGGCGTCTCGCCGTCGTCGGTGCCGTGCTCGTGCCGCTCGCCTTCTCCGGCCTCTTCATCGCCGCGCTCGCCGGCGGGGAGGACGCGCTCGACCGGATCCCCGCCGCCATCGTCAACAACGACGAACTCGTGCAGCAGACGCTGCCGGACGGCACGGAGCGGCCGGTCCTGGCCGGTCGGCAGCTCGTCACCGAGTTGACGGATCCGGGCACGACGGGGTTCGACTGGCAGCTCACCAACGACGAGGACGCCGAGAAGGCGCTCGCCGCGGGCGAGGTCTACGCGGTGCTCACCGTGCCCGAGGACTTCTCCGCATCGATCACCTCGCTGCAGTCCGAGAACCCGAAGCAGGCCGAGATCTCGCTGCGCGCCGACGACGCCCACGCCTACCTCACCGGCGCCGTCGCGCAGGCCGTCGGCGACGGGATGGTGCGCGCGTTCGGCACCGAGATCACCAAGCAGTACATCTCCGGCGTCTACGCGAGTGTCGGCCAGCTCGGTACGGCGCTCACGCAGGCGGCCGACGGTGCCGCGGGGCTGCAGACCGGAGCGGTCAGCGCCCAGCAGGGTGCCGTCGGTCTCGGCGACGGACTGCGGCAGTACACCGACGGTGTCGACCGGTTGAGCGGCGGCCTCGACCGCTTGCGCTCCGGCACCTCGAATCTGCCACAGCTGAGCAACGGGGTCGCGCAGTACACCTCCGGCGTGAGCCAGCTCTCCGCCGCGCTCTCGCAGGCCGTGGCCGCTCAGCAGGCGGACCCGCTCAACCCGCAGTGGCCGGCCACGATCGCCGGCATCAGTCAACAGCTGGCGACCGCAGCGGCATCGGGCGCCCAGCTCAGTACCCAGACCACATCCGCCCTCAACGGGCTGCGTTCGGGCGTCGCCCAGAGCGCCGACGGGGCGCGGGAGCTCGCCGCGGGCGGCGCCCCACTCGTCTCCGGCGCCGAATCACTCGCCGGCGGTCTCGGGGAGCTCGGCTCGGGTGCGCAGCGGCTCGCCGACGGATTGCGCACGGGCGCCGCGCAGGTTCCGGCGAGCGACTCCGATACGGCCGAGGCCTCCGCCGACGTCGCCTCCGACCCCGTCACCCTCGAGGTGACGCGCGCCCACGAGGTCTCCGATGCGGGACAGATCGTCGCCACGCTCGCTGTGCCGCTCGCGCTGTGGCTGGGCGCCTTCGCGACCGCGCTCGTGCTCGGACGACCCTCACCGCGCCTGCTCACCTCGACGGTCGGCACCGGACGGCTCCTCGGTACCGCCCTCGGACGGGCCGCCGCGGCCGCACTCGTACAGGCGGCCCTGCTCGTGGTGCTGATGCACACCATGGCCGGCGTCGGGTGGGAAAAGCTGCCCGCGACCCTCGGGTTCACCGCGTTGACCGCGCTCTCGTTCACCGCCTTCCACGTGCTGCTCACGCTCGCGTTCGGGCGCACCGGTCTCGTGATCTCCCTCCTGCTGCTCGCCCTGCAGCTCACCGCCACGAGCGGCCTCTATCCGGTGGAGGTGCTCGCGCCGCCGTTCCCCGCGTTGAATCCGCTGCTCCCGCTCCCGCACGCGGTCGACGGACTGCAGGCGATCCTCGCGGGGGGAGCGGCCTCGCCGGTCGTCGCGGCGTGCGTCGCGCTCGTCGGCCTCGGTCTGCTGAGCGTGCTGCTCGGGGCCGTGGCGCTGCGACGGGTGCGACGGGTGCAGGCCCAGCGGCTCATCCCGGCGTTCGGCGGTTGAGCCCGCGCGCGTCGCACGCGATCCTGAACGTCGCCTGGGGGCGCGCTGACCGGGTTTGGTAGCCTGGGAAGGCCCGCTCGAGTGGCCGGATGCGGCCCGAACGGAGTTCCACGAACATGACCGACAGTTCCCGCCGAGTCGACTTCGTCGTCGTCTCCAACCGCCTGCCCGTCGACCACGTCGTCGACGACGACGGCACCGAGCGCTGGCAGCCCTCCCCGGGCGGACTCGTCACCGCGCTGAGTCCCGTCATGGCCACCAACGACGGTGCGTGGGTCGGCTGGCCCGGTCGCGCCGACCTCGACCTCGACGAGTTCGACGCCGACGGGCTGCACCTCGTGCCCGTGCGCCTCTCCTCCGACGAAGTCGACCGCTACTACGAGGGCTTCAGCAACGACACGCTGTGGCCGCTCTACCACGACGTCATCGCGCCCCCGCACTACCACCGGGAGTGGTGGGAGGCGTACGTCGCCGTGAACGAACGATTCGCCGCGGCCGCCGCCTCCATCGCCGCCGAGGGCGCCACCGTGTGGGTGCAGGACTACCAGCTGCAACTCGTGCCGCGGATGCTGCGTGAGGCGCGACCCGACCTCACCATCGGCTTCTTCAACCACATCCCCTTCCCGCCCTACGGCATCTACTCGCAGCTGCCATGGCGCACCCAGATCGTCGAAGGACTGCTCGGCGCCGACGTCGTCGGCTTCCAGCGGCCTGCGGATGCCCGGAACTTCCAGAGCGCGGTGCGCCGGCTGACGACGGCCACCACGAGCCAGACCGCCATCCGCCTGCCCGACGGTCGACGCCTCGTGGCGAAGGCGTATCCGATCTCCATCGACTCGGCGAGCTACGAACAGCTCGCGCGGCGCCCCGACATCCGGGAGCGCGCCCGTCAGATCCGCGAAGATCTCGGCAACCCCAAGGTCGTCATGCTCGGCGTGGACCGCCTGGACTACACCAAGGGCATCGGCCACCGGCTCAAGGCCTTCGGCGAACTGCTCGCCGAAGGCAGGGTGAGCGTCGAGGACGTCACGCTCGTGCAGGTCGCGACACCGAGCCGTGAACGGGTCGACGCCTACCGGCAGTTGCGCGACGAGATCGAACTCACCGTCGGACGCATCAACGGCGACTACGGCACGATCAGCCACCAGGCGATCAGCTACCTCCACCACGGGTTCCCCCGCGAGGAGATGGTCGCGTTGTGCCTCGCGGCCGACGTCATGCTCGTCACCGCCCTGCGCGACGGCATGAACCTCGTCGCGAAGGAGTACGTCGCCGTGCGGCACGACGGCGACGGCGTGCTCGTGCTGAGCGAGTTCACCGGAGCGGCGGACGAACTCAAGACGTCACTGCGCGTCAACCCGCACGACATCGACGGGCTGAAGGATGCGATCGTGCAGGCGATCGAGATGCCGCAGGCGGAGCGTCGGCGGCGGATGCGGGCGATGCGCAAGCGTGTGCTCGAGTTCGACGTGGCGTACTGGTCGAGCACGTTCCTGCGTGAGCTCGCCGCGTCGAAGAACCCGTGAGCGAGGCAGGACTCCCCGAGGCGCTCGTCGGAGCGCTCCACGAGCTCGCCCGCGTGAAACGGCTGCTCGTCGCCCTCGATTTCGACGGCACGCTCGCGCCCGAGGTCGACGACCCGGCAAAGGCTCGTGCGCTGCCGCTCGCCCACGAGGCGGTGCTGCGGTTGCGAGCCCTTCCCCACACGCGGGTGGCTCTCGTTTCCGGGCGTGCCCTGCGCAGCCTCGAGGAGGTGTCGGGGCTGCCCGACGACGTGCTGCTCGTCGGATCGCACGGCATCGAGCTGCGCCTGGACAATCCCGAAGACGCGCACGTGCTCGACGAGGCGGAGCAGGCCCGGGTGCGGGTGCTCGACGAGGTGCTCGGCCAGGTCGCCGACTCGATCGACGACGTCTGGCTCGAGCCGAAGCCCGCCGGATTCGCGTTGCACACCCGGCTCGCGACCGAGCACAACAGCAGGGTCGCGCACCTCGTCGCGCTCAGCGAGGCGCAAGCCGAGGTCGATGATCTCAAGATCCGGCAGGGCAAGAACGTGCTCGAGTTCGCCGTCCGGTCCACGACCAAGGGCGAGGCCGTCGAGCACCTCCGCCGCTACATCGACGCCGATGCGGTGCTCTACGCCGGGGACGACGTCACCGACGAGGACGCGTTCGCGGCGCTGCAGGCCCACGACCTCGGCCTCAAGAGCGGCGAGGGGCCCACCCTCGCGAATCACCGCGTGGCCGGCCCGACGGAGGTCGCCGCGGTGCTCGACCTGCTCGCCACCTACCGCGAAGGCGGCGTGCACGAGCAATAGGATGCGCCCGCCGCGCCGGTGCGGCCTGATGCGAGCGATGCTCGCGTCGCCCAGCAAGGACCGATATGGTCGCCCTATGCGGGGACGTGCAGCGGCGGTGCTGGGGATCGTGGCGCTGCTTGCGGGATGCGCGACCGCGCCGCCGGGGGACGATGCGCCGGCGGCGGAGCCGCCCACGGACTGGGCTGCCGCTCGAGTGCAGTTCGCCGCGGAGCACCCCGTGCCTCCTCAGCCGCCCGCGTACACGGAGGAAGAGGCTCGGGCCGCGGCCGCACGAAGAGCGGACGAGTTCTGGACGCAGCAGGTGCTGCCCGCGCATCCTGACGCCGTGCGGCCGGAGGGCGGTTTCATCGCCTGGCTCGACGAGGAGGACGTGTCCGCGACGAGCCCGTACGCGACCTGCCTGCAGGAACGCGGGATGAGGGTCACCGTCGGCGAGACCGCGCCCGGGGAGAAGGCGGGCTACAGCTACAGCGGTCTGCCGTCGACGGAGTCGGACGTCGCGCACTTCTACTGCGGGCAGGTCGCGTACCCGATGCGCCCGCACCCGCGGGAGACGCCCGAGCAGCTGGCGTACATGTACGACTACCTCACGGAGTTCCTCGTCCCGTGCCTCGAGGCGCACGGGCACGAGCAGCAGCCCGCCATCGACCGCGACCGCTTCATCGCCGAGTGGCCTCGCCAGGGCTGGTATCCCGCATCCGAGATGACAGGTGACCCGGAGAAGGACGCGGACATCGCGGCGATCTGCCCGCCGCACTTACCGTCTCAGGACGCCGCCATGGAGGCCCGCGCCCGCCGCTGAGGGTGCCGTCCCGAGATCCCAGGGCCGGGCTCCCGAGGAGGGCCCCGGTAGGATGGGGTACACCGCCATCTCTTCCTCGCATCCCGCGTGACGACTCAAGCCCCCGGGAGGACCCATGCTGATCCTCCTCGCGCTGTTCGGGGTCCTCGCGATGTTCCTGCCGGCGATCGAGCGGCGGATCGGCCTGTGGGTCTTCGTGGTCGCCGCTCTCGTGCCGGCCGCGGCGTTCGTGCACGCCGCCCTCAACGGCCCGCCGGCTCTCGCCGATGCGGTCGTCGAGCGGTACGAGTGGGTGCCGCAGCTCGGGCTCACGCTCGATGTTCGCCTCGATCCGCTGTCGTGGGTGATGGCGCTCATCGTCACCGGTGTCGGGGCGCTCGTGCTGGTGTACTGCACCCGTTACTTCGCGCCCGACGCGCACAACGTCGGGCGGTTCGCGGGTGTGCTGCTCGCGTTCGCGGGAGCGATGTACGGGCTCGTCATCGCCGACGACGTCTTCCTGCTGTTCATCTTCTGGGAGGCGACGACCGTCTTCTCCTACCTGCTCATCGCGCACCACACGAGCCGGCGGGTGAGCCGCGGCGCGGCGTTGCAGGCGCTGTTGGTCACGACGCTCGGCGGGCTCGTGATGCTCGTCGGCCTCGTGCTGCTCGCGGTCGAGACCGGCACGAGCAGCCTGCCCGCGATCATCGAAGCGGCTCCGCGCGGGGACCTCGTGACGGTGGCCGTGCTGCTCGTGCTCGTCGGCGCGATCTCGAAGTCGGCGATCGCCCCGTTCCACTTCTGGCTCCCGGCCGCCATGGCCGCGCCGACGCCGGTGAGCGCGTACCTGCACGCCGCCGCGATGGTGAAGGCGGGCATCTACCTCGTCGCCCGCATGGCGCCCGGATTCGCCGAGGTGCCCGGCTGGCACGAGGTGCTCGTGACGCTCGGCGTGCTCACGATGCTGCTCGGCGGCTACCGCTCGTTGCGCGAGTCGGATCTCAAGCTCGTGCTCGCCTACGGCACGGTGGGGCAACTGGGATTCCTCATGACCGTGGTCTCCATCGGCACGCGCGACGCCGCCCTTGCGGGGCTCGCGTTGCTGCTCGCGCACGCGCTGTTCAAGTCCACGCTGTTCCTCGTGGTCGGCATCATCGACCACCGCGCCGGCACGCGTGACCTGCGCAAGCTCTCCGGTCTCGGCCGGGAGGAGCCGGCCCTCGCCGTCATCGCCGTGCTCGCCGCCGCATCGATGGCCGGACTCCCGCCCACCCTCGGCTTCGTCGCGAAGGAGGCGGTCTTCGCCTCACTGCTGGCGGATGCGGCGGAAGGCTCGCTCTGGTCGACGGCCGCGATCGTCGGTGTCGTCGCGGGATCGGTGCTCACCGTCGCCTACACGGCACGCTTCGTCTGGGGTGCGTTCGCGCTCAAGCAGGGCGTCGAACCCGTGCGGGAGGACACCGAGCGGTGGAGCTTCCTCGCGCCGCCGGCCCTGCTCGCCTTCTCGGGACTCGCGCTCGGCCTCGCGGCGGCCGCGCTCGATCCGCTGCTCGCGCCGCACGCCGACGCCGTCCCCGCCCGCACGGACGAGGTCGCCCACCTCGCGCTCTGGCACGGCTGGGAACCCGCGCTCGCCCTCTCGGGCGTCACGCTCATCCTCGGTCTCGCGATGTTCCGGTTCCGCGACGGAGTCGCGTCGGTGCAGCGCCGCCTCTCGCGGCCGCGCGGCGCGGTCGACGCCTATTGGGGCACGCTGCGCGGCGTCGATGTGACCGCCGCCCGCACGACCGCGTTCACCCAGCGCGGGTCGTTGCCGCTCTACCTCGCGATCATCCTGCTCGTGTTCGTCGTCGCGGTGAGCGCCGCCCTCAGCCTCAATCGGTCCTGGCCCGACGCCCTCGTGCCGTGGGACCACCCGGGCGAGGGGGCCGTCGTGGTCGTGATGATCGTGGCGGCCGTCGCCGCCGCGCGCGCGTCGAAGCGTTTCCAGGCGGTCGTGCTCGTCGGCGTGACCGGCATCGGCATGGCGGCGCTGTTCGGCCTGCACGGGGCACCGGATCTCGCACTCACCCAGGCGCTCGTCGAGATCATCACGCTCGTCGCCTTCGTGCTCGTGCTGCGCCGGCTTCCCGCGCGCCTCGGCACCAAGCACGGCAGCACCCATCGCCTGGGCCGCGCGCTGATCGGCGCGGCCGTGGGCCTCACCATGGCGGTCGTCGCGGTGGTGGCCGTCGGTGTACGCACGGCGGAGCCGATCTCGATCGAGTTCCCGCGTCTCGCCGTCGACGGCGGGCATGGCAAGAACGTCGTCAACGTGGCTCTCGTCGACCTCCGCGGGTGGGACACGATGGGGGAGCTGAGCGTGCTCATCGTGGCCGCGACGGGCGTCGCGAGCCTCATCTTCATCAGCAGCCGCAACGACGAGCTCCCGCGAGCCCGGCGCCCCGTGCGTGCCGAGGGCCGACGGCGCCTGCTCGAACGCTTGCGTCCGGTGCGTCACCCCGACGACGCCGACGTCGACCGCGGCACCTGGCTGCTCGCGGGCCGCGCCCTCGCGGCGCGCAACCGCTCCATCCTGCTCGAGGTGGTCGTGCGGCTCATCTTCCACTCGATCATCGTGGTGTCGGTGTACCTGCTCTTCGCCGGGCACAACGCGCCCGGCGGCGGGTTCGCCGGAGGTCTCGTCGCCGGTCTCGCGCTCGTCGCGCGGTACCTCGCCGGCGGTCGGTACGAGCTCGGCGCTGCCGCTCCGCTCGACGCCGGCACCCTCCTGGGCTCCGGGCTGTTCTTCGCGGTCGGCACCGCTCTCGTGCCCCTGTTCTTCGGGGCCGACGCCCTCACCTCGACGTGGTTCGAGGCGGAACTGCCCGTGCTCGGCCACGTCGAGTTCGTCACGTCGACCCTGTTCGACGTCGGGGTCTACCTCGTGGTCATCGGGCTCGTGCTCGACGTGCTGCGCAGCCTCGGGGGAGAGGTCGACCGTCAACAGGAGGACGAGCTGCAGGAGGTGCGATCGTGAGCGTCTCGATCGTGATGCTCGTCGGCATGGCGGTGCTCTACGCGTGCGGCGTCTACCTGCTGCTCGAGAAGAGCATGACCCGGGTGCTCGTCGGATTCCTGCTGATCGGCAACGCGACGAACCTGCTGCTGCTCATCATGGCCGGTGAGGCGGGCCTCGCACCGATCGTCGACGGCGACGTCGATCCGGCCGACTTCACCGATCCGCTGCCGCAGATCCTCAGTCTCACCGCGATCGTCATCACCTTCGCCGTCTCCGCGTTCCTCATGGCGCTCATCTATCGGTCGTGGCGTCTCGAGCAGGAGGACGACCTCGAGGTCGACGAGGAGGACGTCGCGATCGGCACGCGCCAGGCGCGCGTGACCGAGGTGGTGCTCGACGAATCCGGCGACACCGAGTTCGGCACCCGCGCGACGACCGCCATCGCGGGTGCCGCGGTGCTCGACGCCGAGGACGACGACGCGACCCGACCGGCTCCCGACGACGCGACCGACGCCGAGGGGAGACGCGGATGACCGCCCTCGTGCCCCTCGTCGTGCTGCTTCCCCTCCTCGGGGCGGGGGCGACCCTCGTCTTCAAGCGCAGCGCGCGCGTGCAGCAGGGCATCACCGTGCTGGCCCTCGTCGCCGTGCTCGTGATCAGCGGTGTGCTGCTCGCGACCGTCGACGCGACCGGCAGCCTCGTGATGGAGGTGGGCGGCTGGGCGGCACCGTTCGGCATCGTGCTCGTCGTCGACCGGCTCGCCGCTCTGATGCTCGTGATCTCGTCGGCGGTGCTGCTCGCGGTGCTCGTGTTCTCGGTGGGGCAGGGTCTCGCCGACGGTCACGACGAGACCCCCGTCTCGATCTACCACCCGAGCTACATGGTGCTGTCGACGGGGGTGTTCACGGCATTCGTCGCCGGTGACCTCTTCAACCTCTACGTCGGTTTCGAGATCCTCCTCGTCGCGAGCTACGTGCTCATCACCCTCGGCGGCACCGAGGCGCGCATCCGCGCCGGCGTCACCTACATCGTGGTGAGCCTGCTCTCGTCGCTGCTCTTCCTCGCCGCCGTGTCGATGATCTACGGCGCCGTCGGCACCGTGAACATGGCGCAGATCTCGGACCGGATCGCCGACCTGCCCGCGGAGGTGCAGACGGTGCTGCACGTCGTGCTGCTCGTGGCGTTCGGCATCAAGGCGGCGGTCTTCCCGCTGTCGTTCTGGCTGCCCGACTCGTACCCGACGGCACCCGCCCCCGTGACGGCCGTGTTCGCGGGCCTGCTGACGAAGGTCGGCGTCTACGCGATCATCCGCACCGAGACGATCCTGTTCCCGACTCCGGAGCTCAACACGCCGCTCATGCTCGTGGCGCTGCTGACGATGGTGGTCGGCATCCTCGGTGCCGTGGCGCAGGCCGACATCAAGCGGATGCTGTCGTTCACCCTCGTCAGCCACATCGGCTACATGATCCTCGGCGTCGGGCTCGGGTCGGCAGCCGGCACCTCGGCGGCCATCTTCTACATCGCGCACCACATCGTCGTGCAGACGACCCTGTTCCTCGCCGCCGGACTCATCGAGCGGATCGGCGGCACCACGTCGATCACCCGCCTCGGCGGTCTGCTGAGCGCTGCGCCGGTCGTCGCGGTGCTGTTCTTCATCCCCGCCCTGAACCTCGGCGGCATCCCGCCGTTCTCGGGGTTCATCGGCAAGCTCGGCCTGTTCGAGGCGAGCGCCGAACAGGCCACCCCCCTCGCCTACCTGCTGATCGGTGCGGGAGCGCTGGTCTCCCTGCTCACGCTCTACGCGATGGCACGGGCGTGGAACCTCGCGTTCTGGCGTCCCGCCGACGAGGTGGAGGAGTACGACTCCGCGCTCGTCAACGAGCTCGAGGAGGCGCCCCACGCCCCGACGACGGTCGAGGCGCGCACCCTTCCGCGGCTCATGATCTGGTCGACCGCGGCGATGGTCGTGTTCAGCTGCGCGCTCACCGTGTTCGCCGGGCCGCTCTACGAGCTGTCGTCGCGAGCGGGCGAGAACCTTCAGGGGACCGACTTCTACGTCGAGAGCGTGCTCGGGGAGCGCGACCGATGAGCGACGACCCGACGAACGACGGCGGTGGGCGCACGCGCGAGCTGGGATTCCGGCTGTGGCAGCAGCTGCCGCTGCTCGTGGTGCTCGTCGCCCTGTGGATGCTGCTGTGGGGCTCGCTCTCCTTACTCACCATCGTGACCGGCATCGTGCTCGCCCTCGCCGTGACACGGGTGTTCTACCTGCCGCCGGTCGAGCTCTCCGGCCGGTTCAACGTGTTCTGGTTCGCCGTCTTCATCGCGCGGTTCGGCATCGAACTCGTCGCCGCCTCGTTCCAGGTCGCCTGGCAGGCGGTGTCGCCTCGCGGGGTGCGGCAGAACGCCGTGATCGCCGTGCCGCTCGAGACGCGCTCCGACTTCATCGTGACCCTCACCTCGATCTCGATCGCGCTCATCCCCGGATCCCTCGTCGTCGAGATCGACCGGGAGAACTCGGTCGTCTACCTCCACGCGCTCTCGGTGCGGAACGAGGCGGACGTCGAGGCGAACCGGCGACGGGTGCTCGAGTACGAGGCACGCATCGTGCGCGCGCTCGGCTCCCGCGACGACGTCGAGAGGATGCGCTCGTGAGTCTCGTCTACCTCGCCGTGGGAATCCTGCTCACCATCACCGCGGTGCTCGCCGTGGTGCGGATCGTGCGCGGGCCGTCGATCCTCGATCGGATCATCGCCTCCGACATGCTCATGTCGACGCTGATTCTCGTGCTGGGCACCGAGATGGTGATGAACGGCCACACCCGCACCGTGCCGATCATGCTCGTGCTCGCCGCGACGGCCGTGTTCGGGTCGATCGCGGTCGCCCGCTACGTGTCGAAGCAGGACCGGACTAACGAGGGGCGACCGTGATGTTCGAACCCGTGCTCGATGTGATCGCCGCCGTCTGCCTGCTGCTGGGCGCGCTGCTCTCCGCCGCAGCCGGCGTGGGGCTCCTGCGGTTCCCGGATGCGCTCAGTCGGATGCACGCGGCATCCAAGCCGCAGATCCTGGGTCTCGTCCTCGTGCTCGCCGCCATCGCGCTCACCGCCCGCAGCTGGTCGACGGTGCTCGTGCTCGTACCGGTGCTGTTGTTCCAGCTGCTCACGGTGCCGATCTCGGCGCACATGATCGGTCGCGCCGGCTACCGCACGGGCAACTTCCGGCGAGAGCTGCTGCTGGTGGACGAACTCGAGGAGGCGGTGGAGCGCGCCTCCGTCGAGCAGAGCGAGGAGCGCCGTCGCGCCGAGCCCGACGACCGGTAGCGCCCTACCGCGGTTCCCTTCGACGGGCTCAGGGGACGGGTGTGCCCCGTAGCCCGTACAGGCCGCGCTCGCTCCGTAGGCGGTGCGGATGATCCGTTGCCACTCGGTCTCGTACCAGTCCCGGTCGGGATCGGGTGGGAGTCCTTCGAGGTCGTCGGTGTCGGGGGTTGCGTCGATGGCGGCTTCGGGTGGCGGTGTGCCGTATTCGAGGAACGGGTCGGTGGTGTGGATGTAGCCGAGCGGTGACACCCATTCCATGACGCCGGGTGCGGGTCCGGCTCGGAGTTCCCATCCTGTGTGGTGTTTGAGGGTGTGGTGTGCCCGGCAGAGGTGGGCGAGGTTGTCGTGGTCGGTGGTGCCGCCGTGGGCCCAGTCGGTGGTGTGGTCGAGGTCGCAGCGGTCGGCGTGTCGTCCACATCCGGGTGCCCGGCAGGTGCCGTCGCGCAGGCGCAACCAGTCACGCATCGCCCTAGTGGGTCGGTAGCGGGTGCGGCCGAGGGAGAGCAGCGCTCCGGTGTCGGGGTGGGTGAGGATGCGGGTGAACGAGGGTGCGTCGGCGGTGAGCCGGCGGGCGGTGTCGATGTCGATGGGTCCGAACCCGTCGAGGATGGCGGGGTCGGTGGTGTGACCGAGGAGGGTGAGCGCGGGGACGGTGAGGTGCACCGTGGCGATGATCCCATGCGTTCCGGTGGCGTGACCGGTGAGGAGCAGTTCGGTGAGGGTGTCGACCATGAGCTGGTTGCGGGTGCGTTCCTCGGCCGGGTCGTTCCGCAGCCCGGTCGCGGTGCTCTCCAACCGGTTGAGGATCGCGGTCGCTTCGACGGCGGGGAGGTAGGCGGTCAACCACGCCATCTGATCGTCGACGTGCTGCACCGACACGTGCCGAGCCTTCGCGGCCTCCCGGTGACGTTCGGCAGCGACCTCGTTGGTGATTCTCTGCCGCAGCATCCGCACCCGCGTCTCGAACCGCGCCGGGTTCAGGCGAGGAGCGATCTCCAGGGCGTGCTTCTCGAGCTTCTCGATCTGCTCGGCGGTGAGGCCGTCCGTGTGGTGGGCCATGGTGTGAGCGTGACGCTCGGAGATGGAGCCGTCGCGGAAGAGGGCGAGCGTGCCGGGGAGGTGGTCGTGCAGCGCCCATCCGGTCTGCAGGAGATGCTCGGCGGCGTGTTCGGTGATGTTGAGCAGGGCGGCGATCTCGGCGCGGAGGGAGCGCCATTCCAGGTCTCCCTGTGGACGGAACTTCACGCCATCGGTGGTGCTCGCTCCACCGCAGGCGATCCGGAGCTGCTCGATCTTCTCGATCCGCGCCGCGGCGGCGATGTTGGCGGACCGGTCGATGATCTGGAGGTCTTCAGCGAGCGCGAACCGGCGGTCCAACGCACGAGCAGCAGCGTTCGACGCCGGGTGGGCGGGGGTGGCGCTGCTCTGCTCCATACCTGAATTCCACCAGCAACCACCGACATTCCGGGGCGTGCGGGTGTTCCCTTCGACAGGCTCAGGGAACGACAGCCTCAGGGAACGACAGGATCCGTGAACGACAGGATCCGTGAACGAGCGGGCAGGGGACTAGGCGGATACGACAGCGCCGTTCGAGGCGGCTCGAGAGGTGTCGCGGGTGACGTACCGTAGACGGGTGGCGGAATGCATCCACGGTCTTGAAGGCACGTCGTGCGACGTCTGCTTCCCGAAGCCGGCCCCGGTGGTCGCGCCGAAGCCCCGCACCCGCACTGCACCGGCCCCGCGTCTCACGACGCCGCGCGCCGGCGCTTCCCGGTCGGCCGTCGCCCGACCGTCCGCGACGCGCGCGGGGGAGCGCAGCGGCCCCCCGTACGTCGTCGGCACCCAGCGCCTGCACCGCTTCGTGCACGTGCGCGAGCTCGAGGCCATCCTCACGGTCGGTGCCATCGGTCCGGAGTCGATCGAGGTCGAACTGCTCTCGCCCGCGGCGCTCGAACGACGCGCGACGCGCGAGTTCGACGGCCGGGCCGCGTCCGAGCACGTCGCCTTCACCCTCGTGCCCGAATCCGAGCCATGGGAGGAGGTGCGTTCCGGCGGAGCCCGCGCCCGGCGCTGGTCGGATGCGGCACGCGCCGCCCGTCCGGCCGACTTCGCGATGCTCGTCACGACGATCGACGCCGTCGGGTGGCCGCTCGTCGTGTGCGACGACCCCGCCGACCCGACCGCGCGCGTCACGAGCGACCGTCCGTCGGCCGAGGAGCTGCTGCGCCGCGCCTCGCGCGACGAGGAACGCCGCCGGGTCGCCGAAGTGCTCGTGCCGCGCGAGGTGCCGGTGAGCGCCCTGCAGCTGATCGCCGTCGCGCACGAGCCGATTCGCGACCGCATCCGCGCCCTGCTGCCGAAGGGCGGGCCGCGCGTCGCCGCGCACCCGCCGTGGTTCACCCCGAACCCGGAATGGACCGGCGCCTGACGGCCGGCCCCCTCGCGACCGGAGCAGTCCCGAGCGAGTCCTAGACTTTCTCCATGTCTGCCTCGGACTCGCCCCGCCCCGACCACAAGCCCCGATCCCGCGTCGTCACCGACGGCATCGAGGCCACCACCTCCCGCGGAATGCTGCGTGCCGTCGGCATGGGCGACGCGGACTGGGACAAGGCGCAGATCGGCATCGCGAGCTCGTGGAACGAGATCACGCCGTGCAACCTGTCGCTCGCCCGTCTCGCGCAGGCCGCGAAGGAGGGCGTGCACTCCGGCGGCGGGTACCCGCTGCAGTTCGGCACCGTCTCCGTCTCCGACGGCATCTCGATGGGGCATGAGGGGATGCACTTCTCGCTCGTGAGCCGTGAGGTCATCGCCGACAGCGTCGAGACGGTGATGCAGGCCGAACGACTCGACGGCTCCGTGCTGCTCGCCGGGTGCGACAAGTCGATCCCCGGCATGCTCATGGCGGCCGCGCGTCTCGACCTGGCGGCGGTGTTCCTGTACGCCGGTTCGATCGCCCCCGGCTGGGTGAAGCTCAGCGACGGCACCGAGAAGGACATCACGATCATCGACTCGTTCGAGGCGGTCGGCGCGGTCAAGGCCGGCAAGATGACCGTCGAGGACGCCAAGCGCATCGAGTGCGCCTTCGCCCCCGGTGAGGGCGCCTGCGGCGGCATGTACACCGCCAACACCATGGCGAGCGTCGCCGAGGCGCTCGGGCTGAGCCTGCCCGGCTCGGCCTCGCCGGCCTCCGCCGACCGTCGTCGCGACTACTACGCGCACCGCTCCGGCGAGGCCGTCGTCGGGCTGCTCGAGAAGGGCATCACCGCGCGCCAGATCCTCACCCGCGAGGCGTTCGAGAACGCGATCGCCGTCGCGATGGCGCTCGGCGGTTCCACCAACGTCGTGCTGCACCTGCTCGCCATCGCGCACGAGGCGGAGGTCGAGCTCACCCTCGACGACTTCAACCGCATCGGCGACAAGGTGCCGCACCTGGGCGACCTCAAGCCCTTCGGCAAGTACGTCATGAACGACGTCGACCGTCACGGCGGCGTGCCCGTGCTCATGAAGGCGCTGCTGGATGCCGGACTGCTGCACGGCGACGCGCTCACGGTGACCGGCAAGACCGTCGCCGAGAACCTCGCCGAGCTCGACCCCGACCCGCTCGACGGCGAGGTGCTCCGCACGCTCGACAACCCCATCCACGCCACCGGCGGCCTCACGATCCTGCAGGGATCGCTCGCCCCCGAGGGCGCGGTCGTCAAGACGGCGGGCTTCGACCTCGCGACCTTCGAAGGACCGGCCCGCGTGTTCGAGCGGGAGCGTGCCGCGATGGACGCCCTCACCGAGGGACGCATCCAGGCCGGCGACGTCGTCGTCATCCGCTACGAGGGACCCAAGGGCGGTCCGGGCATGCGCGAGATGCTCGCCATCACCGCGGCCATCAAGGGCGCTGGGCTCGGTCGGGATGTACTACTCTTGACGGACGGCAGATTCTCGGGCGGCACAACCGGCCTGTGCATCGGCCATATTGCACCCGAAGCGGTGGACGCTGGTCCTATCGCCTTCGTGCGCGATGGTGATCTGATACGGGTCGATATCGCGGCTCGCACGATCGATCTACTGGTCGACCCGTCCGAGCTGGAAGCCCGCCGGGGCGGCTGGGCTCCTCTTCCCCCGCGCTACACCCGTGGCGTTCTCGCCAAGTACTCGAAGCTCGTGCGCTCCGCTGCGGAGGGCGCGGTCACCGGGTGACTTCGCCCCTCACCATCAGCTGACGAAGGACTCAATTCCCCCATGTCGACGGAAGCGACACCGAGTGCGCCGACGCGCACCGAACCCGAGATCCTGACCGGATCCGGGGCCATCCTCAAGAGCCTCGAGAAGCTGGGCATCTCCGACGTGTTCGGGATCCCCGGCGGCGCCATCATGCCGTTCTACGACGAGCTGATGGCCTCGACGACCATCCGGCACATCCTCGTGCGCCACGAACAGGGCGGCGGCCACGCGGCCGAGGGCTACGCGTCCTCCTCCGGCAAGGTCGGGGTCGCGATCGCGACGTCCGGCCCCGGTGCGACCAACCTCGTCACCGCGATCGCCGACGCGCACATGGACTCCGTGCCGCTGCTCGCGATCACCGGCCAGGTTTTCTCGAGCATCATGGGCACGGATGCGTTCCAGGAGGTCGACATCGTCGGCATCACGATGCCGATCACGAAGCACTCGTTCCTGATCAGCCGTCCCGAGGACGTGCCCGCGACGATCGCCGCGGCGTACCAGATCGCGACGACCGGTCGTCCGGGACCGGTGCTCGTCGACATCACGAAGGACGCGCAGCAGAACTCGGCGCCGTTCATCTGGCCGCCGAAGGTCGACCTGCCCGGCTACCGTCCGGTCACGAAGGCGCACGGCAAGCAGATCCAGGCCGCCGCGCAGCTGCTCGTGGAGTCGAAGCGACCGGTGTTCTACGTCGGCGGCGGGGTCATCCGCGCCAAGGCGAGCGCGGAGCTCAAGGTGCTCGCCGAGAAGACCGGCGCTCCCGTGGTCACGACGCTCATGGCGCGCGGCGCGTTCCCCGACTCGCACCCGCAGCACCTCGGCATGCCCGGCATGCACGGCGCGGTCCCGGCCGTGCTCGGGCTGCAGGAGAGCGACCTCATCATCTCGCTCGGCGCCCGGTTCGACGACCGTGTCACCGGCAAGACGAGCGAGTTCGCGCCGCACGCGAAGGTCGTGCACGTCGACATCGACCCGGCGGAGATCGGCAAGATCCGCTTCGCCGACGTGCCGATCGTGGGCGACGCGAAGGAGGTCATCACCGACCTCATCGACGCCTTCGGAACCGCGGCCGCCGACGGCGGCCCCGACCTCACCGCCTGGTGGGAGCGGCTGAACGGCCTGAAGAAGCAGTTCCCGCTCGGCTTCACCCCCGCCGACGACGGACTGCTCACCCCGCAGGCGGTCATCCAGCGCATCGGCGAGCTGAGCGGCCCCGAGGCCGTCTACGCCGCCGGCGTCGGACAGCACCAGATGTGGGCCGCGCAGTTCATCAAGTACGAGCGCCCCAACTCCTGGTTGAACTCCGGCGGCGCCGGCACGATGGGCTACGCCGTGCCCGCCGCGATGGGTGCGAAGGTCGCGCAGCCCGACCGCCTCGTGTGGGCGATCGACGGTGACGGATGCTTCCAGATGACCAATCAGGAGCTCGCCACCTGCACGATCAACGACATCCCGATCAAGGTCGCGATCATCAACAACTCGAGCCTCGGCATGGTGCGCCAGTGGCAGACCCTGTTCTACGACGGGCGCCACTCGTTCACCGACCTCAACACCGGACACCTCACCGGCGGCACCGAGACCCGCATGGTGCCCGACTTCGTGAAGCTCGCCGAGGCCTACGGGGCTCTCGGCATCCGCGTCACGAAGGAGGAGGAGGTCGACGCCGCGATCAAGCTCGCGATCGAGACCAACGACCGCCCCGTCGTCATCGACTTCGTCGTCAGCCGCGACTCGATGGTGTGGCCGATGGTGCCGCAGGGCGTCGGCAACTCGCAGGTGCAGTACGCCCGTGACAACGCCCCCGAGTGGGAAGAGGAGTAGACCATGAGCCACGTACTCTCCCTGCTCGTCGAAGACAAACCGGGTCTGCTGACCCGCGTCGCGGGCCTGTTCGCCCGGCGCGGGTTCAACATCGAGTCGCTCGCCGTCGGCAAGAGCGAGATCGAGGGACTCTCCCGCATCACGGTTGTGGTCGACGTCGAGGACCTGCCGCTCGAGCAGGTGACCAAGCAGCTCAACAAGCTCGTGAACGTCATCAAGATCGTCGAGCTCGATCCGAACCAGTCGGTGCAGCGCGAACACCTGCTCATCAAGGTGCGGGTCGACAACACCTCGCGCTCGCAGATCCTCGAAGCGGTGAACCTGTTCCGCGCCCGCGTCGTCGACGTGTCGACGGATGCGCTCGTGATCGAGGTCACCGGCGACAGCGGCAAGGTGCAGGCGTTCCTGCGTGTGCTCGAGCCGTACGGCATCCGCGAGATCGCCCAGTCGGGACTGCTCGCGATCGGCCGTGGCGCGAAGAGCATCACGGAGCGCGTGTTCCGCAGCTGACCCGCGGTCGCCGACCGCACCGACTCCCGGTCGCCGAGCCTGACGACGCGACCCGCACGAACCTCAAACCCAAGGAGAACGAAACAAAGTGACCGAGATCTTCTACGACAACGACGCCGACCTGTCGATCATCCAGGGCAAGAAGGTGGCCGTCATCGGCTACGGCTCGCAGGGCCACGCCCACGCGCTCAACCTGCGCGACTCCGGGGTCGAGGTCGTCATCGGCCTCAAGGAGGGCAGCAAGTCCATCCAGAAGGCACAGGAGGCGGGCTTCAAGGTGCTCACCTCGGCCGAGGCCGCCGCGTGGGCCGACGTCATCGTCATCCTCGCGCCCGACCAGCACCAGCGCGGCCTGTACGCCGACGACATCCGCGACAACCTCTCCGAGGGCAACGCGCTCGTCTTCGGACACGGCTTCAACATCCGCTTCGGCTACATCGAGGCGCCCGAGGGCGTCGACGTGATCCTCGTCGCCCCGAAGGGCCCGGGCCACACCGTGCGCCGCGAGTACGAGGCCGGCCGTGGTGTGCCCGTGATCGTCGCGGTCGAGAAGGACGCGTCCGGCTCGGCATGGGACCTCGCCTGGTCGTACTCGAAGGGCATCGGCGGCCTGCGTGCCGGCGGCATCAAGACGACCTTCACCGAGGAGACCGAGACCGACCTGTTCGGCGAGCAGGCCGTGCTCTGCGGCGGTACCTCGCAGCTCGTGCAGTACGGCTTCGAGGTGCTCACCGAGGCCGGCTACCAGCCGCAGATCGCGTACTTCGAGGTGCTGCACGAGCTCAAGCTCATCGTCGACCTCATGTGGGAGGGCGGCATCGCCAAGCAGCGCTGGAGCGTCTCCGACACGGCCGAGTACGGCGACTACGTCTCCGGCCCGCGCGTGATCGACGCGCACGTGAAGGAGAACATGCAGGCCGTTCTCGCCGACATCCAGTCGGGCGCGTTCGCCGAGCGGTTCATCGCCGACCAGGACGCCGGTGCGCCGGAGTTCACGGAGCTGCGCGCCAAGGCGGAGCAGCACCCGATCGAGGCGACCGGCCGCGAGCTGCGCGCGCTCTTCGCCTGGAAGCAGACCGACGCGGACTACACCGAGGGTTCCGCCGCCCGCTGATCCACCCCGAGAAGGCCCGGCTCCGCGAGGAGCCGGGCCTTTCTCTCGTCCCACCGCCTCGCGCGGGAGCACAATGGCGGAATGGGTGATCCGGTGTGCTGGTTGCACCGCGTGTGCGACGGATGCGGCGCATTCGTCGAGGAGCGCGACGCCGCGGTGTGTCCGCGATGCGGAGCCGAACTTCCCCCCGACGAGGAGCAGTTGACGTGAACGACCTCACCGGGCTCGTCGGAGTCGACGTGCCGATCGTGCTCGGACCGTTCGGCGGCATGTCGTCCGTCGCCCTCACCGCGCGGGTGAGCGGACTCGGCGGTCTCGGTTCCTTCGGGCTCTACGGATACTCGGCCGACCGCATCCGTGCGACCGTCGGCGCGCTGCGCGAGGCGACTCCGCGGCCCTTCGCGGTGAATCTGTGGTTGGGCGTGACGGAACCGGAGCCGACCGCCGAGGAGTGGGAACGCCACGTCGAGGCGCTGCGCCCCCTGCTCGAGGAGATGGGTGTCACCCCTCCGCCGATGCCCGAGCGGTTCCTGCCGACCTTCGAGGAACAGTGGGAGGCGGTGCTCGACACCGCGCCGCACGTCGTGAGCTTCGTGTTCGGCGTGCCCTCCGTCGCCGCCGTGGAGGAGGCGCATCGTCGCGGCATCGTCGTCATCGGCACCGCCACGACCGTGGATGAGGCCGTCGCCCTCCACGACGGCGGGGTGGATGCGGTCGTCGCGTCGGGCTTCGAATCGGCCGGACACCGCGGGTCGTTCCTGCGGCCGGTCCCCGAATCGCTCGTCGGCACGTTCGCGCTCGTGCCCCAGATGGTCGACGCGGTGCCCATCCCGGTGATCGCCGCGGGGGCGGTCGCCGACCGTCGTGGCGTCGCGGCCGCCTTCGCGCTCGGCGCGCACGGCGTGCAGGCGGGCACCGCGTTCCTCGCGACGCAGGAGTCCGCCGTCGCGCCGGGGCACCGTCGCGCGATCGCGGGCACTCCCGCGCACGGCACCGTGCTGACCCGGGCGATGAGCGGCCGCTTCGCGCGCGGCGTGCCCAACCGGGCGGTGCGGTCGATCGAGGAGCGCGACGCGATCGCGCCGTTCCCCATCCAGAACTGGCTCACCGCGCACTTCCGGGCGGAGGCCGCCCGGCGGAACGAGCCCGAGCTGCTGTCGTTGTGGATGGGGCAGGCCGCCGCCCTCGCCCGTCACGAGCACGCGCACGAGGTCTTCGCCGAACTCGTCGCCGGGCTGCCGCCGGAGCGGGTCAGTCCGTCGGAGTGAGCAGCACGAGCGGGATCTCCCGTTTCGTGCGCCGTTGATACGCGGCGTAGTTGCGGTAGCGGCCCGTGATGAGCGGCCACCAGTCCGCGCGTTCCTCCGGAGTGGCGATGTGGGCGATCGCCTCGACGGGCGCCTCCCCGTCGACCGCGATGCGCACCCGCGGCTCCGCGCGGAGGTTGTGGAACCACGCCGGATGGATGTCATCGCCGCCGCGTGAGGCCACCACGACGTAGCCGCCGTGCATCCGCAGAGGCGCGGTCAGCAGGGTCGTGCGCTGCTCACCGGAACGGCGGCCGGTCGTCGTGAGCTCGACGACCGCCATGCCCGCGATGTGCCACCCGATGCGGCCGCCGGTGACCCGCATGGCGACGCGGTGTACGCGATTCATCATCCGCAACGTGCGGTCACTGGGCATGCCGTCAGTATGCGACGCACGCGGTCCCGTCCCGGCGGGGGCGCGACCGGATTCCCAGGTGCCGACGCCTAGCCTGCTCGGATGACCACCACCCCCCTGCCGGCGCTGGGCGACGAGCGCTTCGTGTCCCTCAGCACCTTCCGCCGCTCCGGGGTGCCGGTGTCGACGCCCGTCTGGATCCTGCAGCAGGGCGACGAACTGCTGGTCACGACCCCGGCGGGCAGCGGCAAGGTGAAGCGCCTGCGCAACGACCCGCGGGTGGAGCTGCGCCCCTGCTCGCGCCGAGGCGCCGTCGCCGAGGAGGCCCCCATCGCGTCGGGCACCGCCCGGATCGTCGACGACCCGGCCGCGGTGCAGCGGCACGGGCACGGCTTCGCCCGCAAGTACGGATTCGAGTACCGCCTGTTCATGCTCATCGAACGGATCGCGCGTCGCGGCAACCCGCAGCGGGTCATCCTGCGCATCGCCGACTGACCCCCGGTCGCGCCCGAGCTCCGACGCGGGGTGTTCACGGGACACGCAGCGCAGCTTCACCCGGAGGACACCCGGCACCCCGACCGTGGGCTCGTGACGCGACGCCTCACCGCACGCTTCTGCCTCGCCGCGCTCGCCGTGGCAGTCCTCGTGTCGACGGCACTGCCCGTCGCGGCGCGACCGATCGATCCACCGCCGGTTGCGGCGCCATCCGCGGATGCACCGGATGCGACGGACGCGCCGGGCACGGGACGACCGGATCCGGAGGACTCGTCCGCCGCGGCGTCGACCCCGCTTCCTGCCGAACCGCTGCGCGACGCGAGCACGGTGCTGCTGAGCGAGTTCGCCAACGGCGGTCCACGGAGCGAAGCGGACTCCTTCTTCGAACTCCGGAACTTCGGCGACGAGCCCGTCGACCTCACGGGGTGGAACGTGTACCGCTGCAACGAGTTCGGGTTGCGGCGGGGCGCCGCCAACCCGGAACTCGACCTGCACGGCGTCGTGCTCGCGCCCGGCCAGACGTTCACGGTCGCGCGCATCGGCGCGGCGCTCGCCGGCGGGGCGACCGCCGACGCGTCGATCTCGAACGCCTTCCCCGCGGCGGGCTTCGGGCTCGACCTCGTCGACGACGACGGACGGCGAGTCGACTCGGTCGGCGTCTTCCCGAATGCGCCGTGGCCGATGCTGAGCGAGTGCACCAACGGCCGCAACCTGCCGAACGTGCTCGACTACGCGGCCGGGGAGAGCTGGCAGCGCGTCGCGACGACCGGCGACCCGGCGACGGATTACGTGATCGCCGCGGCGACCCCCGGGGGAGTGAACGCCGAGCGCACGACCGTGCGGCAAGACCGCTCGAGCGGAGTGCGCATCGACGAGTTCGCGGCCTACGGATCACACGGCGACGGCGACGACTTCGTCGAGCTGCGCAACACCGGCGACCGGGCCGTCGATCTCGACGGTTGGCAGCTGTTCCGCTGCACGGCGACGGGGCGGCTGACGAGCGACGCCCTCCAGTGGACCGGCAGCGCGGAACGGCTCGCCCCGGGCGACCGTCTCGTGATCGGCGGACCGGGCTTCGAGGGGCGGAGCGACGCCCGCACGAGCGTGTCGCTCGCCGACGCAGGCTCGGGCGTGCTCCTGCGTGACGGCCGTGGGCGGCTCGTCGACCGGGTCGCCGCCTATCCGTACGCCGACTCCCCGTGCCAGAACGGCGACGACAAGCTCCCCGCCGTGCTCGACGCCGCCGCCGACGAGTCGTACCAGCGCACCGGCACGTCAGGCGTCGACGCCGACGATTTTGTCATCGCGCCCCGCACCCCCGGGGCCGCCAACGCCCGGGATTCCGACGCCGTGTTCGGGAGCCCCTTCGAGTACCCGGATGCGGTCGGGGTGGCGGTGAGCGAGATCGCGACGGATCCGGCGGTGGACGGCATGCCCGAGGGCTCGGTGCAGCGCAACTATCTCGAACTGGCCAACTACGGCGAGCGTGCCGTCGACATCTCCGGATGGCGGATCCTCGGCTGCGCGGTCGACGGACGCCGGGAGCCCGACCCCCTCGTGACCGTCCCGGACGGCGCGCAGCTGCCCCCGCAGGGCACGTTCCTCGCGGCGCTCGCCGAGACGGACGCGGCCCAGCGCGCGGATGCCACCTACACGGACGCCCTGGACTTCCTCGGGGCCGGCGTGTGGGTCGAGGACGCCGACGGGGTACGCGTCGACTCGGTCGGCATCTACCAGGCGAACGAGATGGATCGGCTCAACGAGGGGGTGAGCGCCTGCACCAAGGGGCTGTCGCTCACGACCTACGAACCGGACCGCCTGCTCGGGGAGACCTACCTGCGCGCGCGGTTCACCGGCGTGGATGCCGACGACTTCGTGGTCGGGGAGGGAACGCCGGGCGAGGCGGATGCGGCGCGATGGCGGGAGCGGACCGTCGCCGATCCGGCCGCGCTGCGCCCCGTGGAGTTGCCCGTCGAGACGCGCACGAGCGCACGCATCGGCGCCGCCGCCTGGCGTGCCGTGCGGGACTTCGACGAGGCCGAGCCGCTCACGGGCGTCATCGACGCCGTCGCGGGCGTCGTCGAGGGACCGTTGACCGCGCTCTCGGCACCGGGGGAGCGGGCACTCTCGCCCGACGAGCTCGGCGCACCGGTCACCGACGACCGCTGGGGGCATCCGTACCAACGCGTGGTGCTCGACGCATCCGACCTGCGCCCTGGCGACGAGCTGCGCTGGAGCGGCACGACGGCGGGCCGGAACGAGGTGCAGCTGAGCGTGTGGGACGCCGACGTGCAGGGGTGGCGGATGCTCGACGCCGGCACCGCGCGCGCTGGACGGGTGCAGCTCGCCGGCGAGGTGCGCGCCGGCGACCTCGAAGACGGGCGCGTCACGGTGCTCGTGCAGAACGGCCCGCGCACCGAGCAGAGCCTGCGCGGCGCCCCGGACGGGGCCTTCGCCTCGCCGAACGACTACGACTTCGCGGTGTCGCACCTCACCGACACGCAGTACCTGAGCGAGACGTACCCGGAGGTGTACACGGGCATGGCGTCGTGGATCGTGGCGAACGCGGACGCGCGCAAGATCGCCTTCGCGACGCACACCGGCGACCTCGTGCAGAACTGGGTCGACCCCGACCAGAACGCTGTGCGCGCCGAGCGCGAGTTCGAGCGGGCATCGGCGATCCAGGGCATCCTCGACGACGCCGGCGTGCCGAACAGCGTGCTGCCGGGCAACCACGACTCGAAGCGCGGCCTCGACCCCTCGCTGTTCAACGCGTGGTTCGGACCCGACCGGTACGCCGACGCGCCCTGGTACGGCGGATCCATCGCGCCCGACGACAACAGCGCCAACTTCTCCACCTTCGAGCGCGACGGTGCCCGGTTCCTGATGCTCTCCCTGCCGTACGCCTATGGCGAGCGTGAGATCCGCTGGGCGGAGCAGGTGGTGTCCGCACATCCCGACCACAACGTCGTGCTCTCCACTCATGAGCACCTCACCCCGAAGGACCGGTTCGAGCCCGCCCGCCGCAGCGACTCCTCGCGCTGGGTGTCGCGGGCGAGCGAGCTCTGGGAGCGGGTTGTCGCGCCGAACCGCAACGTCGTCGCCGTGCTGTGCGGTCACTTCCACGGGATCGGGCAGATCGTCACGGAAGACGCCGGCGGTATCCCCGGGCACGACGTCGTCGAACTGCTCGCCGACTACCAGGAGTTCCGCACGCACACGGGGGAGCGGGCCACCGGGTTCCAGCGGCTGCTGCAGGTCGACCTCGGCGGCGGCACGATCGCGGTCGACACGTTCTCGACGCGGCTCGGCTCCACCGCGAGCGCCGAGTACGACTACGAGCAGTTCATGCCCGACAACGGCATGGCGGAGGCGTCGTCGAACGCACGGCCGTGGCGCATCGTCGAGCACGGACTGCAGGAGCGGTACACCGCGGAAGACGACGAGTTCACCGCCCAGGTGAACTTCCAGCACCACAAGGAGGTCGCGACGGCCGGATTCGCCGTCTCTCGCGACGCCTCGCCGGTGCGCGCGGCGGGAGCGACGCGACAGCCGCTGTGAGAGCCGGGAACTCGCCCGCGGGCCCGCTCCGCCCCGGCCTCCGTTCGGGCGGGCCCCGTAGGATCGGGACCATGGCGAAGAAAGCTGTGCACTTCGGAGCGGGCAACATCGGACGCGGTTTCGTGGCGCAGTTCCTGCATTCCAGCGGCTACGAGGTGGTGTTCGCCGACGTGAGCGACGAGCTCATCGGGGCCCTGC
The DNA here is from genome assembly GCF_002797715.1 of Diaminobutyricimonas aerilata. Lineage (NCBI taxonomy): Bacteria > Bacillati > Actinomycetota > Actinomycetes > Micrococcales > Microbacteriaceae > Diaminobutyricimonas > Diaminobutyricimonas aerilata. The sequence continues at coordinate 888,595 of NZ_PGFF01000001.1, forward strand.
AGCAGCAGCCGAGCTACCAGGTGATCGAGGTCGGCGAGGGCGCCACCACCCACATCGTCGACGGATACCGCGCCATCAACTCGCGCACCCATGAGGCCGAAGTGATCGCCGAGATCGCGGACGCCGACATCGTGACGACCGCCGTCGGCGCGCGCATCCTGCCGTTCGTCGCTCCCGTCATCGCGAAGGGCCTCGCCCAGCGCTCCGACTCGCTGCCCGACCTCGCCGTCATCGCGTGCGAGAACGCGATCGGCGGAACGGACCTGCTCGCCGCCGAGGTGCGCAAGGGCGGCGGCCCCGCCGGCAACGCGATCTTCGCGAACTGCGCCATCGACCGCATCGTGCCCGAACAGCACGGCGGACTCGACGTCACGATCGAGTCGTTCTCCGAGTGGGTCGTCGACCGCACGCCCTTCGCCGGCCGCGAACCCGAGATCACCGGCGTGACCTGGGTCGACGACCTCACCCCGTTCATCGAACGCAAGCTGTTCACCGTCAACACCGCCCACGCGGCGGCCGCCTACCACGGCATGGACCGCGGCTGGGTGAGCATTCGCGAGGCGCTCGCCACCCCTGAGCTGCAGGCGGAGGTGCGCGCCGTGCTCGCCGAGACGAAGACGCTCCTGGTCGAGAAGCACGGGTTCGCCGAGGACGAGCAGCAGCAGTACATCGAGAAGACCCTCACCCGCATCTCCAACCCCGACCTGCCCGACACATGCGAGCGGGTCGGTCGCAGCCCGCTGCGCAAGCTCGGTCGCCACGAGCGGTTCATCGGGCCCGCCGCGGAGCTCGCCGAACGCGGTCACACCGCGTGGGACCTGCTCAACGCGGTCGGTGCCGCGCTGCGATTCGATGTGCCCGATGATGCGGAGAGCGCGGAACTGCAGCAACTGCTCGCGAGCGGTCGCGCCGCCGACGACCTGGCGGCCGAGATCACCGGTCTCGAGCCGACGCATCCGCTCTTCCCGCACGTGGTGGAGGTCATCGAGCTGCGGTTGGCGCGCTGATGGCCACCGTCGACGACGACGACGAGGCGCTCACCTGGGCGGGTGACACCGACCGGCTCGGGAGCCGGGTGGAGCCCGCCCCGACAGCCGCGCCGGCCGCGACCGACGAACCCGTCCCCGTGCGGAGCCGACGCGACACCGCGCTGATCGGGGTCTACGGCGTCTTCGCCGGTGTGTACCTCGTGTTCACGGTGCTGTGGCTGCTCGGGGTGCAGTACGTGCGCGGCAACGACTCGACGCTGCTCGCGGCGATCATGTTCCAGTTCGGCGAGTTCCTCGCGATCATCTCGTGCCCGATCTGGTTCGCCGCCGTCTGGTACCTGACGAAGACCGCGCGCCCGTTCGTGCGCGTCCTGTGGCTGGTCGCCGGCGTCGCCCTGCTCGTGCCGTGGCCCTTCTTCCTCGGGCTCGCGCGATGAGCCCGCGGCGGCGTACGCCGATCGACGAGGCGCTCGACGACGACGCGCGCGAGACCCAGCGCGGACGGCTCGGCTGGGTGGCGCTCGTGATCGGCGCGCTGTTCGGGCTGCTCTTCGCGTACCAGCTGTTCGAGGGGCTGGCCAACCTCATCGGCCTCCCGGTGTTCTACGACCAGCTCGGCATCGCTCCCGAGGCGATCCCGTGGGCGGTGCTCGTCGCGGGCGTCGTCGTGCCGCCCGCTGTGTTCCTGGCGGCCACGCTGCTCGGCCTGCGCCGCACGCTGCCGCAGAAGGTCGTGCTCTGGATCGCCGGACTCGCGGTCAGCGCGGCCCTCGCGCTGAGCTTCATCGCGATGGCCGCGCGCACCCTCGCCGGCTGACGCGGTCGCGTCGGTAAGCGCCGACGCCCACCCGTGATTGACGGGGGCGCCCCCGACCGCCCGGGCCGCCGCGGGGCTCGTCCGCGGCATCCGGTGTCGCGCGCCAGTTCCGCGCCGGGGCGCCTGTTCTTCCTGCCGCTCGTGCGCGGAAGAGTGGCGCGACGGCGACCGCGACGCTTCGGAGTGACCTCGGCGCTACGGGCGCAGGTACTTCGTGACGAACTCGTCGAAGAGGGCGACCATGTCGACGGACTCGTCGAGCAGCCACTGCTGCTGCAGACCGTCCATGACGGCGGCGATGAGTCGTGCCGTCGCCGCCGGGTCGAGGTCGGCGCGGATCTCGCCCGCGGCCTGGGCGCCGCGGATCTCCGCCTCCGTTGAGGTCGCGCGCTCAGCGTACACGCGCGCGAAGTGGTCGTGGGCAGGATGCTCGGCGTCGGTCGCCTCGGCGACGACGACGGTGTAGAGCGAGGTGAGTCCGCGCGTCGCCTGGTTGTGGGCGACGACGCGACGGGCCTGCTCGACCAGTTCGCCGGCGACCGGCTCGCCGGCGGCCTCGCGCACCCGCTCGTCCCGCTCGCGCAACACCTCGGTGAACAGCTCCTCCTTCGAGGCGAAGTGGTGCATGAGCCCTGCCGGGGTGAGGTCGACACGCTTGGCGATCTCCCGCAACGACCCGGCGTGGTAGCCGCTGCGTGCGAAGACCACGAGCGCCGCGTCGAGGATCTGCCGGCGCCGAGCCTGACCCTTCGGGTAGCTGCCGCGCACGCGCGCCGGGGTATCGCTCATGGAGGCACCGTACCGGCGAATCGTCAGATCGTGAGGCCGTGCCCGAACTCGTAGAGCGGGTCGGCGTCGCTCGGCACGTCCTCGCGGGAGTGCCGCACCGACTCCATCGACGCGGGCAGCTGGAACGGCAGGCGGCCGCGCGGCGGCACGCGACCGGTGAGCGCGTCGAGCAGCGCCTCATCGGAGGCGCCGTAGTCGCCGGTGAGTGCGGCGACCTCGCCCGCGAACGGGGTGAGGACCGCCGGGCGGTCGAGGTTGACGGCGAGCACGACCGGCACGCGCCGTGCGAGCTGCACGAGCTGGTACACCCGCCCGGGCGGGAACTCGAGCGAACCCTGGTGGAACCACGCCTCGAGGAACAGGTCGTCGCGCGCCTCGCTCGGCGCCTGCACCCGCACGATCGCGACATCCGCGGCGTCGGGGGAGTCCACGACGGTGCCGAAGCGGGCCGCGACTCCCCGGTCGACGCCCTCCACGTAGAGGCGGATGCCCGCGGCGAGCGGAAGGGTCGTGTCGCGGTTCTCCAGAACGGTGATCGACTCCGATTGCGCGCGCAGACCCGCGGCGCGGAACTCCTCCGAGCCGACGATCCGGCCGGCGGCCTCCTCGTCGACGTACGGGTCGTCGAACAGGCCGAGCCGGAACTTCACGCTCAGCAGGCGGCGGGCCGACGCGTCGATGCGCTCCTCCGTCACGCGTCCCTCGGCGACGAGCTCGAGCAGGAGCTCGGGGCACTCCTCGCCGCCGAACTGGTCCGCGCCGGCCGCGAGGATCTTCTCCATCCGCCCCTTCGCGTCGAGGTGTTCGACGCCCCACGCCCGGGCGGGCAGCACCTGGTCGCCGACCCAGTTGTCGTTGACGAGCTCCCAGTCCGTGACGACGACGCCGTCGTAGCCGAGCTTCTCGCGCAGCAGTCCGGTGACGATCTGCTTGTTGTAGCCGAACCCGACCTCCTCGATCGGCTCGCCGTCGACCTCGAGGGCGACCGGCATGCCGTAGTAGGGCATGATCCCGGCCGTGCCCCGCGCGATCGCGGTGCGGAACGGGGCGAGGTGCTCGTCGAAGCGGCCGCCGGGATAGACCTGCTCCCGTCCGTACGGGAAGTGCGCGTCCTCCCCGTCTTTCTGCGGTCCTCCGCCGGGGAAGTGCTTCGTGGTGCAGGCGACCGAGTCCGGTCCGAGACGTTCGCCCTGGAACCCGTCGAGGTACGCCTCGACGAGGGCGGATGCGGTGGCCGCGTCTTGACCGAAGGTGCCGGCCTGTCGCGCCCAGCGGGGTTCGGTGGCGAGATCCACGGTCGGGTGCAGGGCCGCGCGGATGCCGACCGCCCGGTATTCGGCGCGCGCGATGTCGGCGAACTCGCGCACCCGCTCCACGTCGCCGATGGCGGCGAGCCCGATCGGTTCGGGCCACTGCGAGAACGATCCGGCCGCGAACGAGACGCCGCTGTTCTGGATGAAGGCGTGCCGCGGGTCGGTCGACACGGTGACGGGGATGCCGTGCGGCGTCTGTTCGGCGACGCGCTGGAGCGCGTTGTTCCACCGGGCGGCGACGGTGGCGTTCTCGAGATGGTGCACGTTGAAGTGGTTCATCCGCTTGCCGACGACGACCTCGGTCGTCGCGGACTTGCTGATGTTGCCGGGCCGCTCGAGCACCGAGCCGTCGGCGCCCGCCTCGATCACCGTCTGGAACATCAACCCCGCCTTCTCCTCGAGGGAGAGGCGCCCCAGCAGGTCGGCGACGCGTTCCTCGACCGGGAGGGTGGGGTTCTCGTACGGGTCCATCCGCCCGTTGCCGTTGAGGTCGCGGTACGCGATGCCCTCGTCGCTCGTCTTCGTCGTCGGCGTCAAACGGTCCTCCTCGATCGGATGCGCGAATACCTTCACCCTATTCGGTTTCTTCTCGCCACCCCAGGGTGGGGATTCACGCGATCGCGAGCGCGACGAGCAGGATGAGCACGAGCTGCCCCGCGAACCGCGGCCAGAACGGCACCGCGACCCGTCCGAACCGCTCCGGACGGCTCGCCGCGTGCGCGTTGGCCGGGAACACGGCGACGAGGAAGACCACGAGCGCGAGTCCCGCCGCCGTGCGGAGCCCGGGCACGAGCAGCTCGATCCCGCCCGCGATCTCGCAGACACCGGTGGCGGCCACGAGGACGGCGGGGGAGGGCATCGACCGGCGCCGCAACGCCGGCGGGATCATCGCGCGCATCGTGCGTGCCGGTCCGGGCAGGAAGTGCGCGACACCCATGCCCACGAACACGGCGGCGAGCACGAAACGCAACGTCACCTGCAGGGTCTCCGCGCTCATCCGGCCATTGTGGGTGCAATAGGGTGGGGATCGCTCCTCGCCCCGTGAACGAAGGACCCGATCCGTGGCCAAGCCGGTCGTGCTCATCGCCGAAGAACTCTCTCCCGCCACCGTCGAAGCCCTGGGCCCCGACTTCGACGTGCGCAACGTCGACGGCACCGACCGTCCGGCGCTGCTGGCGGCGCTCGCCGAAGCGGATGCGATCCTCATCCGCTCGGCCACGCAGGTCGACGCGGAGGCGATCGCCGCCGCGAAACGGCTCAAGGTGGTCGCGCGTGCCGGAGTCGGACTCGACAACGTCGACATCAAGGCCGCGACGGCCGCCGGTGTGATGGTCGTCAACGCGCCCACCTCGAACGTCGTGAGCGCCGCGGAGCTCGCCATCGGGCACCTGCTCTCGATCGCCCGGCACATCCCCGACGCGCACGCCTCGCTCAAGAGCGGCCAGTGGAAGCGCTCGAAGTACACCGGCGTCGAGCTCTACGAGAAGACGATCGGCGTCGTCGGCCTCGGCCGCATCGGCACCCTCGTCGCGCAGCGCCTCGCCGGCTTCGGCGCCCAACTGCTCGCCTTCGACCCCTACGTGACGCCCGCCCGCGCCCAGCAGCTCGGGGTGACCCTCGTCACGCTCGACGAACTCGTCGAGCGCAGCGACTTCATCACGATCCACATCCCGCGCACCCCGGAGACCACCGGACTGATCGGCACGGAGCAGTTCGCGAAGGCGAAGCCGAACCTGCGCATCGTCAACTGCAGCCGCGGCGGCATCATCGACGAGGACGCGCTGTACGCGGCGCTCAAGTCGAACCGCATCGCCGGTGCCGCACTCGACGTGTTCGTGCAGGAGCCGCCGACCGGTTCGCCGCTGCTCGAGCTGCCGAACATCCAGCTCACCCCGCACCTGGGCGCCTCGACGGACGAGGCGCAGGAGAAGGCCGGCGTCTCCGTCGCCCGCTCCGTGCGGCTCGCGCTCGAGGGCGAGCTGGTTCCGGACGCGGTCAACGTCGCCGGTGGCGTCATCCACCAGACCGTGCGTCCGGGCATCCCGCTCATGGAGAAGCTCGGTCAGGTGTTCTCCGGGCTCACCGACAGCCCGCTCGCGAGCATCGACGTCGAGGTGCGCGGCGAGATCGTCGAACACGACGTCAACGTGCTCAAGCTCGCGGCGCTCAAGGGCATCTTCAGCCGTATGGCGAGCGAGCAGGTCAGCTACGTGAACGCGCCGCTGCACGCCGAGCAGCGCGGCGTCGCGGTGCGCCTGATCACGGATGCGGTCAGCGAGGAGTACCGCAACCTGCTGACGATCCGCGGCTCGCTGACCGACGGCACGCAGTTGTCGGTGTCGGGAACGCTCACCGGCACGAAGCAGATCCAGAAGATCGTCGAGATCAACGGCTACGACGTCGAGGTGCCGATCGCCGAGCACCTCATTGTCATGATCTACCAGGACCGGCCCGGGATCGTCGCGGTGTACGGCAAGGAGTTCGGCGACGCGTCGATCAACATCGCCGGCATGCAGATCGCCCGCCGCTCGGTGGGGGGTCAGGCGCTCAGCGTGCTGACCGTCGACTCGAAGGTGCCCGACTCGTTGCTCGAGCACGTGCGCGGCGCGATCGACGCCGATCTCATGAAGGAGATCGACATTGTCGTCGACTGACGTCTACGCGCAGCCCGCGCCCTCGCTGTCGCGCCGGAACATCCCCGGGCTCGTGTCGCTCATCGCGGCCGGCGTCGGGGTGCTGCTCGGTCTCGTGCAGCAGGTGCTGCCGCTGTTCCTGTGGCAGACGCTCGGCGGCTCGGGCTACCAGGCGGTCGCGGCCGTCTTCTCGATCCTGCTCGGCGTGTTGGCGCTCGTGGCGGTCGGGTTCGGGATCGCCGGCTTGGTGATCCGGAATGCCGGTCGCGGCACCGCGGCGGCCGGGCTCGCGCTCGGCGCGTCGATGCTGCTGTCGATCCTCGTGTCGCTCGTCGCGGGCGTCGTCGCCGACGCGTTCTACTGAACACGCCGGCGACGAGGCCGGGTCGGATGCGCTCCGCTCAGACGAGCGGGTCGCGGTCGGTGCGCTGCTGGGTGACGCGCTCGCCGCTCGCGGGGTCGACCGCGCTGCGCGTGGTGGAGACCGCCGAACGGCGACGCATCAGCAGGATGAGGCCGATGATCACGACGACCACACCGGCGCCCATCAGCAGGTAGCCGACGAGGTCGAGGTCGATCCAGTCGAGCGACACGTTGAGGGCGAAGGTGAGGATGGCACCGACGACGAAGAGGAAGATTCCGAGTCCGATGCTCATGAGGCGCTCCTTTCGAGAGGCGACCGAGAAGGACGATCCCCCTCGACCTGGGCCTGAGCTTAACGCCGGCTGAACGCGCGGGCCAGGGTGAGCGGCCCGTTCCACCACCTCCCGCTAGGCTCTCGTTGTCGGCATAACCGCAGATCGCGGGCGCAATCGTGCGCACGCTGACAGTTCACTGACAAGCACCCGGAGGACGCGTGACGCGCACCATCTCCCTCGCCGTGATCCCCGGCGACGGCATCGGACCCGAAGTCATCTCGGAGGCCCTCGAGGTGCTGCACGCCGTCGTCGACGGCGACGCGGTCGTCGACGCGACGCACTATCCCTTCGGTGCCGGGCACTTCCTCGAGACCGGGCGCATCCTCGATGACGCGGATCTCGCTGCGCTCGCCGGCCACGATGCGATCCTGCTCGGTGCGGTCGGCGGCGATCCGCGCGACCCGCGACTGACCGGGGGCATCATCGAGCGGGGGCTGCTGCTGAAGCTGCGCTTCGCCCTCGACCACTACGTGAACCTGCGTCCGACGCGACTGTTCGCCGGGGTGCCGTCGCCGCTCGCGGCACCGGGTGAGGTCGACTTCGTCGTCGTGCGCGAGGGCACGGAGGGTCCGTACGTCGGCAACGGCGGTGCCATCCGGGTCGGAACACCCCACGAGATCGCGAACGAGGTGAGCGTCAACACGGCCTTCGGCGTCGAGCGGGTCGTGCGGTTCGGCTTCGAGACGGCGGCCAAGCGCCGCGGGCGCCTCACCCTCGTGCACAAGACGAATGTGCTCACCCATGCCGGGGGACTCTGGCAGCGCACCGTCGACCGAGTGGCGACGGAGTACCCCTCGGTCACCGTCGACTACCTGCACGTCGACGCCGCGACGATCTTCCTCGTCACCGATCCGGCCCGCTTCGACACGATCGTGACCGACAACCTCTTCGGCGACATCCTCACCGACCTCGCGGCCGCGATCAGCGGAGGCATCGGTCTCGCCGCGTCGGGCAATGTGAACCCCGACGGGGCGTTCCCGAGCATGTTCGAACCGGTGCACGGATCGGCCCCCGACATCGCCGGGCAGGGCAAGGCCGACCCCACGGCGGCGATCCTCTCGGTCGCGATGCTGCTCGACCACCTCGGTCTTGCGGACGAAGCGGCGCGCGTGACGGCGGCGGTCGCCGCGGACCTCGCGTCGCGGTCCGGACGACGCTCGACGAGCGAGGTCGGCGCCGCGATCCAGGCCGCACTCTGACGCTCGTCGACCCGGCCGGCCCGGCCGGGCCGCGGGTGAGCGATCGGCCTGCTCGGCGACCCGTTCCGGTTGATATCGTGGAGCGATACGTCACGGACGATCTCTGAGGCGACCTACTCTGTCACCGTGCCGCCGCGATACGGCCGCGACGGTGGACGGGCTCCCACGATCTCGAGCCCGCACCACGCCCTTACGTCAAAGGATCCGCTCATGACCATCGATCTCCCCATGGCCACCCGTCCGCTCGAGTTCGCGGTGACCCGCAACGAGAACGCGAAGACCCCCGAGGAGCGCGACGCCATCCTGGCCGCCCCCGGTTTCGGCAAGTTCTTCACCGACCACATGGTCGACATCTGCTGGTCGGCTCGCGGCGGCTGGCACCGCCCCCGCGTGCAGCCGTACGGCCCGATCGCCCTCGACCCGGCCGCCGCCGTGCTGCACTACGCGCAGGAGGTGTTCGAGGGACTCAAGGCCTACCGTCACGCCGACGGGAGCGTGTGGACGTTCCGCGCCACCGCGAACGCCGCTCGGCTGCAGCGCTCGGCACGCCGACTCGCCCTGCCGGAGCTGCCCGAGGAGTACTTCCTCGAGTCGCTGCGCCAGCTGATCGCCGTCGACGCCGACTGGGTGCCCTCCGCGCCGGAGACCAGCCTGTACCTGCGTCCGTTCATGTTCGCGAAGGAGGCCTTCCTCGGCGTGCGCGCCGCGGAGAAGGTCAACTACTACGTCATCGCGAGCCCCGCGGGTGCCTACTTCAGCGGCGGCGTGAACCCCGTGAACATCTGGCTCTCCACCCAGTACAACCGGGCGGGACGCGGCGGCATGGGCGCCGCGAAGACCGGCGGCAACTACGCCTCGTCGCTCGTGGCGCAGGCCGAGGCGAACGACAACGGCTGCGCGCAGGTGCTGTTCCTCGACGACGTCGAGGGCAAGTACCTCGAGGAGCTCGGCGGCATGAACATCGTGCTCGTCTACAAGAACGGCACCCTCGTGACGCCCGCCTCCGACAGCATCCTCGAGGGCATCACCCTCCAGTCGGTGCTGCAGCTCGCCCGTGACCGCGGCCTCGCGACCGAGGAGCGTCGGGTGTCCATCGACGAGTGGCGTCAAGGAGTCGAGTCCGGCGACATCGTCGAGGCGTTCGCGTGCGGCACCGCCGCCGTGATCACGCCCATCGCCCAGATCAAGGCGAAGGACTTCACCATCGGCGAGGCGGACGCCCCGGCCGGCGAGCTCACGATGTCGCTGCGCGACGAGCTCACGGGCATCCAGTACGGCCGCGTCGAGGACCGCCACAACTGGATGCTGCGCCTCGACGCTTGAGCCTGTTGTCCGTTCCCTGAGCCTGTCGAAGGGAACCGCCGTACGGCCCGCTTCGACAGGCTCAGCGAGCGCTGGGTTCCCTGATCCTGTCGAAGGGAACCGACGTCGGCCCTACTTCTGCACGACGCAGAACGGGTTGCCGTCGGGGTCCGCGAGCACGATGTAGTCCGCGCCCTCCTCGTACTCCCAGTCCTCGACCCGCTCTGCCCCGAGCCCGATGAGGCGCTGCACCTCCGCGCCCTGGTCGTCGGCGAGGAGGTCGAGGTGGTGCCGATGCGGTGCGGGAGAACTGACGAGCATGAGCGAGAGCTGCACGCCGCCGCCTTCGCGGGGAACGAGCGACGCCCAGTCGTCGTCGGGCTCGCGCTTTGGCACGTAGCCGAGCGCCTCGGTCCAGAACGCGACGGCGCGCGGGATGTCCTGCACACCCCAGACGATGCTCTCGATTCCGATCATCCGTCGATTGTGCTCTCCGGCGCGGGGGAGCACCAGGGGCGCGTCAACGAGCGTCGCGGATCCCCTCGATCACGCGCGACCAGCCGTCCGCCCCGTGGCCGGCCGTCACCTGGCGGTCGGCGAGGTCGAACATGAGCTCGGGCAGGCGGCTGTCGAGCCCCGCGTCACGGCTCGACTGCACCATGTGCTGGAGTGCGGCGCGCTCCATCGCGAGGTTGTCCTGATCGCCGGGGTAGCTGCCGGAATCCACGTCGTGCGCGAGCCCGTCGAAGGTCGCCGGCAGGATGGCGAGCATCTCGCGGGCCCAGGGCACGAAGTCCGTCGCGCGCAGCCCGCGCTGGGTGACGAGCGCCGTCGCGTGCAGGAAGGCGGTCATCCCGGCGAAGAAGACCTCGAGCATCGCCGTGTCGAGCAGGGGAGCGAGTCCCGGATCGTCCCCCACGTGCTCGGCTCGCGGCGCCGCGATCTCGAGCACGGGGCGGGCGCCGTCGAACGGTGCGCGGTCACCGCTGTACAGGATGAGGGCGTCGGGTGTTCCGATGACCGGCGTCGGCACCATGATCGCGCCGAGCACGATCGCGATGCCGCGTTCGGCCGCCCAGGCGGCCGAGCGTCGGGCGTCGTCCGGGGTGCCCGACGCCAACACGACCACGGTGCGGCCCGTGAACACCTCGTCGGGTACCGCGTCGAGTGCCGCGCGCGTCGACTCGTGATCCCTCAAGCAGGTGACGACGATATCGGATGCGCGCACGGCGTCCTCGAGGTCGACGGCCAGGCGGGCGCCGGCGGCGGCGAGCGGCTCGGCCTTCTGCGGCGTGCGGTTCCACACGGTCGTCCGCGCTCCGCCGGCGACGAAAGCACGCGCGAGAGCGGAACCCATCGGACCGAGCCCGACGACGGAGACGGAGAGATCGGAAGGGGTGGACGTGTTCATGTCGCCATCCTCGGCCGACACCTTCCTCCGTCGCCAGTACCTACTTGAAAGTGCTGTACTTACCTGGAGGTGGGTGAAAGGAGCGAGCGTGGTCGACTTCCTGTGTGGTCTGGATGCGGCGGTCGCGGTCATCGGGGGCAAGTGGAAGCCGCTCATCCTGTGGGCGCTGAGCGAGCATCCGCGTCGCACCGGTGAGCTGCGCCGGGAGCTCACCGGTGTCTCGGAGAAGGTGCTGACGCAGCAGTTGCGCGAGCTCGAGCGCGACGGCATCGTCCACCGCGAGGTGCACCAGGAGGTGCCGCCGAAGGTGGTGTACAGCCTCACGGCGAAGGGTCGCGAGCTCGATCGGGCGCTCCGTCCGCTCGGGGATTGGGGTGAGGAGCATCGCGAGGCCATCGCCGCGGTACGCGGTGCCTCGGCCGGCGCCGCGGAACCCGTGTCGGGCTGAGCGTTCCGCTGCGAGGGCGTCGTCCCCGGTAGGCTCGACGGAATGAAGGTTGCACGGTTCAGCTCGGGGGGAGATCCCCGCTACGGCATCGTCGACGGCGACGACCTGGTGGTGCTCGCCGGCGACCCGCTGTTCGGCGGGTTCGACACCACGGGCGAGCGAGTGCGACTCGATGACGTCAAGCTCCTCGCGCCGGTCATCCCGCGATCGAAGGTCGTCTGCGTCGGCATGAACTACCCCGAGCACAAGGCGGAGCTCGCCTACGAGGGCCCGTCGACGCCGCTCATCTTCCTCAAGCCGAACACCGCGATCATCGGCCCGGGCGACACGATCCAGATCCCGCCGGTCGAGGGTCGCGTCGTGCACGAGGGCGAACTCGCCGTCGTCATCGGCAAGGTGGCCAAGAGCGTCAAGGCCGAGGACTACGCCGACTACGTGTTCGGCTACACGATCGCGAACGACGTCTCGGCGCGCGACCAGATGTTCGCCGACGGCCAGTGGGCACGGGCGAAGGGCTACGACACGTTCTGCCCGATCGGCCCGGTGATCGAGACGGAACTCGATCCGGGCGACCAGCACATCGAGACGTTCGTCGACGGGGAGCCCCGTCGCAAGGGCGACACGAAGGACATGCTGCACGGCATCCCGGAGATCATCGAGTTCGTCTCCGACGTGTGGACCCTGCTGCCGGGCGACCTCATCCTCACCGGAACGCCCGCGGGCCTCGGCGGCTTCGTCGACGGTCAGACCGTCGACATCACGATCTCAGGGATCGGCACCCTGTCGAACCCGGCCCGCAACCGTCCCTGACCGAAGGAGCGCCGCGATGCACGATCCCATTCCACACTGGATCGGCGGGCGCGCCTCCGCCGGGCACACGGAAGACCTCGGCCCCGTCTACGACCCGGCGCTTGGAACTGTCGCGCGTCAGGTGCGACTGGGTGGATCCGCCGAAGTGGATGCCGCCGTCGCCGCCGCGACCGCTGCGTTCCCGGCGTGGAGCGACACCTCGATCGCCCGCCGCACGCAGCTGCTCTTCGCCTTCCGCGAGAAGCTCAACGCGCGCAGCGACGAGCTCGCCGCGATCCTCACCGCCGAGCACGGCAAGGTGCTGAGCGACGCCGCCGGCGAGATCGCCCGCGGACTCGAGGTCGTCGACTTCGCGTGCGGCATCGCGCACTTGAGCAAGGGCGAGTACAGCGAGAACGTGTCCACCGGGGTCGATGTGTACTCCCTGCGTCAGCCGCTCGGGGTGGTCGGCATCATCAGCCCGTTCAACTTCCCGGCGATGGTGCCGATGTGGTTCTTCCCGATCGCGATCGCGGCCGGCAACACCGTGGTGCTGAAGCCGAGCGAGAAGGACCCGTCGGCGTCGATCTGGCTCGCCGAGCTGTTCTCCGAGGTCGGTTTGCCGGACGGGGTCTTCAACGTCGTGCACGGCGCCAAGCCCGCCGTCGACCGGCTGCTCGAGCACCCGGATGTCGCATCGATCTCGTTCGTCGGCTCCACGCCCATCGCGAAATACGTGTACGAGACGGGAACCTCGCACGGCAAGCGCGTGCAGGCCCTCGGCGGCGCCAAGAACCACATGCTCGTGCTGCCCGACGCCGACCTCGACCTCGTGGCGGACTCCGCGGTCAACGCCGGCTTCGGGTCGGCGGGGGAGCGGTGCATGGCGATCAGCGTCGTCGTCGCCGTCGAGCCGGTCGCCGACGCCCTCGTCGAGAAGGTGACCGAGCGGATGACGCGACTCACGGTCGGCGACGGCCGTCGCGGCTGCGACATGGGCCCGCTGGTGACCCGCGAGCACCGCGACAAGGTCGCCTCGTACATCGAGCTCGCCGAGCAGGACGGCGCGACGGTCGTGGTCGACGGCCGCGGCATCGAGGTCGACGGTGCGGCGGAGGGCTTCTGGCTCGGCCCGACCCTCGTCGACAACGTGCCGACGTCGTCGCGCGTGTACACCGAGGAGATCTTCGGACCCGTGCTCTCCATCGTGCGCGTGCAGTCGTACGAGGAGGGCGTGCAGCTCATCAACGAGGGCGCGTTCGGCAACGGCACGGCGATCTTCACGAACGACGGCGGTGCCGCGCGGCGCTTCCAGCGTGAGGTGCAGGTCGGCATGATCGGCATCAACGTGCCGATCCCGGTGCCGGTGTCGTACTTCTCGTTCGGCGGCTGGAAGCAGTCGCTCTTCGGCGACGCGAAGGCGTACGGCGAAGACGGCGTGCGCTTCTTCACGCGGCAGAAGGCGGTGACGAGCCGCTGGCTCGACCCGTCGCACGGCGGTCTCAACCTCGGCTTCCCGCAGAACGCCTGACGCTCTCGCAGAAGAGCCTGACGCGCATCCGCCGCCCTCGTCGGCGACGGATGCGCGTGGCGGTCAGGCGCGGGTGAGGTAGGCCTCGATCCGGTCGAAGGCGCCGCCCCAGGCCATCGAGGCGAAGAAGTCGCGCACCTCGGGGGTCGGGAAGCCGGTCTGGACGACGGTCATGAGGGTCTTGCCGTCCTGTTCCTCGAACGTCACGGTGATGTGCGTCGTCATGGTCTCGCCGTCCGGGGTGCTGCCGACGGACTCGGTGACGAGGCGGTGCGGGCGGTCGATCTCGAGGAAGGTCTGCGTCTCGCGGAACAGGGTGTCCGCATCCGGACCCCAGACGGCGGTCTGCTGGCCGCCGACGCGGAGGTCGACCTCGATGTCGACGATGCCGGGTTCCTCGTCGAGGATGCTGAACCAGATCTTCTGTTTCTCGGCGTCGGTGTAAGCGTCGAACACCTCCTCGGGGGTGGCGGGGAGCACCCGCTCGAGCCGCAGTGCGAGGGTGTCGGTCTGTTCGGTCATGATTCCGTGCCTTTCGTGAGGGTGAAGTAGGCGTCGAGACCGTCGAGGCGACGCTCCCAGAGCCGTTGATAGAAGGTGATCCACGCCATGGCGTCGTCCAATCGCTCCGTGCCGAGCCGGCACTGCCGCGTGCGGCCGACCTTCTCGGTGGTGACGAGCCCGGCGTCTTCGAGCACACGCACGTGCTTGCTCATGCCGGTGAGGGTCATGCCGCTCGGCTCGGCGAGTTCGCCGAGCGTCGCAGGTCCTCTACCGAGACGCTCGAGCACGTCGCGACGAGTCGCGTCGGCGAGAGCGGCGAACGCCCGGTCGAGTTGCTGTTGCTGAACCATGTGGTTCAGCGTACGACACTGAACCGAAAGGTGCAACGTTCAGTTCCGCTGGTCGAGTAGGCGCGCGAAGCCGCCGTATCGAGACCGGTCGCGCTACTTCATCCGGCGCACGTCGTTGCCCCGCTCCGCGAGCCGCGTGAGCAGGGCGGGACGGGCGACGAACCAGCCGAGCACCATGACGACGAGCGAGACGGCGAAGATCGCAAGCCCGATCCAGCTCTCGTCGTGGCGTCCCGCGTACATCGCGTTGAGGTTGCGCAGTGCGCCGGTGGTGACCACGAGCGTCACGTGCACGACGGTGAAGGCGAGGAAGTAGACCATGATCGCCCAGTGCAGGCGCCGGGCGGCCGTCTCGGTGAACCGCCGGGTGAACCAGGAGTCCCGCTGGGTGAAGATGGGGGAGAGGCGAAGTCCGGTGACGAGGGCGAGAGGGCCGGCGAGGAAGACCGTCGCGGCGTAGAAGAGCTGCTGCAACGCGTTGTAGTGCACCCATCCGTCGTGCAGCGGCCACTGGAACGCGGCGTACTGGATGCCGGCGGAGATCGCATTCGGGATGACATCCCAGGTGAGGGGCACGAGTCGCAGCCACTGCCCGCTCGCGAACAGCAGCACGAAGTAGATGACGCCGTTGAGTACCCAGAGCGTGTCGACGACGAGGTGCCACCACACGTGCAGGCCGAGCCGACGCGGCGGGCGCTTCGTGGTGATGAGGCCGGTGTTCCGGCGGGTGACGAACGCCGGTGGGCGCTGCTTCGCGCGGATCTGCAGGCCGGACTTGACGATGAAGACGAGCAGGAACGCGTTGAGGAAGTGCTGCCACTGCAACCACGCGGGGAACCCGTACGGCGCCGCCTCCGGCCGTTCGGTCGTGCCGGGGTAGCGGGAGAAGAAGTCGCGCAGGGCCGGGGCGTCCAGCACGGCGCGGGCGGCGAGCACTCCGACCACGGCGATGGCGAGCGCTGCGGCGACGAGTGCGACCAGTCGCCACCCTCGAACGACGCCGGATCGCCTCACGGATCCACCCTACCGAGCGGCGCCCGTGCGGCTGTCCGGGCGTGCGGGTGCCCGCTCAGGTCTCGATCGCGCCGCCGCGCTCTGCAAGATGCCGACGCAGCGTGTAGGTGGGGTCCTGGCGCTGCCTCCGACGGTAGTCGGCGAAGTCGAGCTGCTCGCGCAGGCTCTCGCCCAGGGTCATCCGCTCGGCCTGGGCCTGCTCCGTGTGCTGGATGCGCGCAGCGAGCTCCGCGAGCTCGGCCCACCGTTCCCCGGGCACCACGAGCACCCCGTCGTCGTCGGCGACGATCACGTCGCCGGGCGTCACGCGCACGCCGTCGAGCATGGCCGACCGCATGGCGGAACCGGCCGGCGGAACGCGCCTCGGACCAGAGGGCGTGGCGCCGAGACTGAACACCGGAATGCCGATGTCGCGCAGCTGGGCGGTGTCGCGATGCAGGCCCCAGATGACGATGCCCGCGAGTCCCGCCTCCCGCGCCTCGAGCGCCAGCAGGTCGCCGACGCACGCCTCGTCGAGGCGTCCGCCGCTGTCGACCACGAGCACGGAGCCGGGCTCCGCGTCGTCGATGACCTCGAGGATCACGTCGACGCTGCCGAGGTGGGTGACCGGCTCCGCGCGTCCCGCGATGATCCGCCCTGGGAGCAGCGGGCGGATGGCGGGCGTGACGAACCCGAGCGGGACGCCCAGTCGCAGAGCGGCGTCGGCGACCGGGGCGGTCGCGAGCTGATCGTCGGTCATGCGCTCAGCCTGACGCGTTCATGGCACCGGGGTCGCGGGCCACCCGCCGCGCGCTGGACTGCCGCTCCGACCGGGTGATGGCCTCGGGCGTGCGACGGACCGAGGTGAGCCGCCGGGTAGGGTAGAGTACATAGTCGGTCCGGCTCCGGTCGGAACCGGTGGGGTATGGTGTAATTGGCAACACGGCTGATTCTGGTTCAGTTGTTCTTGGTTCGAGTCCAGGTACCCCAGCCATAGCGTCGATGGGTACATCGAAGCGGTGGACGTTGGCGTGCCGGACTGCGGCGGCACGACCTATGTCAACGACGAGGGGCTTGTTCGGCGGCTGCCGTCCAACTCGCGGGCGTCGTTCCTATGGTGGTACTAGGTGCCTGCCGCACGGGAGTCGCTACTCGTCGGGGACGCCGTGATCGTCGGCTGGCCTGACGTTGATGGCGGGAGTACGCATCTCCCCGAGGTGGTTGTGCGGTCACTGACCGAGCAAAGTGAGCACGGCATTGCGGCCAGGCTCGATGCCCAGCCCGCTCGTGAACTGCATCCGCGCAGCAAGCTGGCCCAGATCGTCCTGCCACTCACGGCGGGAAGTCCGAGCGTGCTCATGTCGTCAGCGCGCTTCGCGAGCTACGCCGACTCCCTGGCGTGGGCCGTGATGATTCCGGAGCGCTGGCCGGATGCCGAGCGGATTGAGGTCGTGCCCGTCGTGAACGGACGGCCGCGATCAGGCTCGTGATCCGTCGCCGCCTCGCCTCGCGGCAGGCAGACAATCTGGCGGCACCGACTGCATAGAGCGCCTTAGCGCACTCCAGCCGATGCCGCCTTCTTCATGTCTGATAGATGCGTGTCGGCCCGCTGGTGTTGACTGTGTCTCAACGGGCTCTGGGGGAGTACATGGTCAAGATCCACGGGTATTTCGAGTACGACGACGACTCGCTGACGCCGGGACAGGCGAAGGACGGTGGCCTGAGTCAGTTGCTTCTCGATAGCGAGGGGAAGCTATCGGATCATGCGTCGTTCCATCCCGAGGATCCGGACGACGAGGACGAGCAAGGCTATGACTCGGCGTCGCCGAGTAGCGTTTCCGATCCGGAAGCCGACGCACAGGCCGCGGCGCTCCTCATCCTGGCCGTGATCGGCGCAGCGGCGGGCGGGTACGTGCTGATCCGTAAGGCGACGCCGCACGTGCAGCGCATGATCAACGAGCAGGCGCTGCCAGCAGTCCGGTCATTCTGGAAGAAGGTGCGCGGACAGGGGAGCGAAGCCGATTTGTCTGACGCGGACAAGGCGAGCGTTATTGTCGTGCAGACGCCGCCCGCCCATGAGGACCCAGCGGCACCCGGAACCGACGTCGCTGTCGCGAAGCCTCAGATGGACCCGGACGAGTGGTACGCCCGCTTCCGGGCGATGTTCGAGGCGCGCAAGTTCGCTGACGAGCAATGGAAACTCCTGTCGTCGGTGCAGGTCGCCGATGACGAAGCGATCGCCGAGCTGCAGCGCGAGATGGCGCGTAACCGTCCGGAAGCGATTGTTCGGCAGGTCACGCTGATGCTCGAGGCAGCGCCGTATTGACTAGGGGACGGAGACAGAGTCGTGATCAAGCGAGTGAAGGACTACTTTAAGGACCGGCGCGCGAGGAAGGTCGACAGCGCTCTCCGTGATGAGCCTGTGGCTCCAGCCTGGGACTTGACCGCTCTGACGCCCGAGTTCATCGAAACTGAACACGCGCAGTACGCCAAGGCCATCGCCGAGAACCTGAAGAAGGACGATGTCCTGAACATCGCACTCTCCGGAAACTACGGCGTCGGTAAAAGCAGCATCTTGGGACGCGTGGCCGAGGATCATGACGGCCGCGTGGTGGAGCTCTCGCTGTCGACGCTTTCGCCAATCGACGACTCCGAGGTCGATGATTCGGTTCCGGCTCAGGCGAGGACGCCGACAAATCGCATCCAGCAGGAGATCGTCAAGCAGCTGCTCTACCGAGAAGAGCCGAAGTCCGCGCGGGCTTCGCGCTTCCGCCGAATCGAACGCTTCAGCTGGGGGAGGGAGGTCGTGCTCGCCCTCATGGGCGGCGTTGTCGTTTCGCTCGCTTTCATGATTCTGGGGTGGGCGGGGACGATCGAACGAACACTCCGACCGCTGCTTGAGCTGGGTCTTTGGGTGTACCCGATCATCGCTCTTCTTGCAGCAGGCGCGATCGTTGCCGCTCGCGCACTTCTTCACGGCCGGATCCACATCCGCCAGTTCTCTGCTGGCCCTGCCGCCGTGACGCTGGATGAGAAGTCGGTGTCGTTCTTCGACCAGTACCTGGACGAAATTGTCTACTTCTTCGAGACCTCGAAGCGCGACATCGTGATCTTCGAGGACATCGACCGCTTCAACGATTCACACATCTTTGAGACGCTGCGCTCTCTCAATGCGCTTCTAAACGCATCGCCGCAGATCAAGAAGCCGATTCGCTTCATCTACGCCATCAAGGACAGCATCTTCGACCGGGTGAGCCTCGAGCACGAGAAGCGGAAGGTTGACGTGGCGCTCTTAGAGATCACCGATCCGGCGCAGGCTGAGGTCGTGCGTGCGAACCGCACTAAGTTCTTCAACCTCGTCATCCCAGTCGTCCCGTTCATCACGCATCGAAGCGCGCGCAATCTGACCACGCAGATTCTCCGCGGCATCGAGCACGACGTGTCGCCAGACCTGATCGACCTCGCTGGCAGATTTGTCCCGGACATGCGTCTGCTCAAGAACGTGCGCAACGAATTCATCGTCTTCCGGGATCGGATCTTCGCAGGAGATGGGGAGCAGCTCAAACTGAGCGAGACGCAGCTGTTCGCGATGATGCTTTACAAGAGCACGCACCTCAGCGACTTTGAGGTCATTCGCCTCGGCAGGAGCAAGCTCGACAAGCTGTACGAGATCAGTCGGACGCTGGTGTCCCAGAACATTCGGCGGGTCGAACGAGAACTCCGCTCTGCTCGCATGGAGATCTCGCGACGCACAGCCGCGAAGCAACGTGCGTCGCGGCTGGGAAAGCTTCTCGTGTCGCGTATCGACTTGATGTTGCGCGCAGGGAGCTACCAAAGGCCCAATGGCTACTACGTGCTCGAAGGCCAAGCCGTCGAGCCCGTCCAGTTTGAATCACTCGAGTTCTGGCGCAAGCTCGCGAGCGATGAAGGAAATCCCACAGCTGGCTGGTATAACCCCCACTACAGCCGCCAACGTATCGAGCTGAGCAGATCCGACATATCTGCGCTCGTCGGTGACGCACTCGACGAGGATGCTTGGCGCCAAGCCGACGATGAGGCGGAGTCCGAGCAAGTGCGCGAATTGCATGAGCAGCTCGCATTCCTGCGTACATCGGACATGGGCGAACTGATGAGTCGGCCCGATTTCCTGGTCGACTATGAGGGCACCTCGCAGTCGCTCGCGGACGTGGCAGAGAAGCAGCTGACCAAGGGGCTCGCGTTCAACCTGATCCGGGCGGGCTACATCGATCGCAACTTCACGCTCTACACATCGACATTCCATGGGGACCGAGTCAGTCCGGCGGCCACGAACTTCATCATCCATCACGTTGAGCGCGGGATCATGGACGAGCAGTTTGTCCTAACAGCCGAGGACGCAGAGGCAGTGATCCGCGAGCGCGGAGCCCGATCACTCGCGGACCCAGCGCTGTTCAATATCGCGATCCTGGACTACCTGCTGGGAACAAATAGCGCGGACGCGGACATTATGATCACGGCTCTGGCACGCTTCGACGCCGACAGCACGCGATTCCTGGAGAGCTACCTGAGCAGCGGTGCATCGCGCGAGGCTCTGGTGAACGAACTCACGGCACGGAGTCCACGCGTGCTCAACTACTTAGTCGCGGACGTCGACCTGGACGACGAGACGAGGATCGCGCTCGTCAGCGCCTGCCTTGAGAGCTTGGCGACAAAGCCGAAGCAGACCGTGACAGAGAAGGCGAAGGCCTTCCTCGCTGCGAACTACGCGCAGCTGCCCGCAATCGCGAGCACTCCGTTGCCTGCTGCGCGAGCCGAACGCATCGCACTCCTGTTCAAGGATGCCGGGCTGTCGCTGCCCGATCTGTCGCGAACCAGCGACGTCCTGCGGCCGGCGTTCGTGAAGCTCGGCCTCTATGAGATGAGTCTGTCGAACCTCCAGGCGGCGGTCGGCGACGAGGCCGGCCTTGGCCTCGACCAGCTCAGGGCTACTCACCGTGTAGACGTCTACGCCAAGGCGCTTGCCGAGCTGCGAGGCTACCTCGACGCTGTCGACGGTCACGCCGCAACAAATCGTGCTGCCGAACGGTTCCATGTAGTTATCGGCGAGGTGCACGAAGCGGCGCCGGATCTCCTCGAGCGCTTCATTGAGGGGGTCTCGGACGAGAGTCGAATCGCGGACGTCGAGGATGTGCCAGAGGAGACCTGGGCCGTGCTCGCGGCGCACGACAAGTTCCCGGCCACGTTCTCGAACGTGACGCGATACATCGAGCGAATCGGCAGTGTGGACTTGAATCTCGCCGTGGTGCTCGCGTCGGCGGAGGAAATCACCGAGCACGAAGATGCGGACGAGGGCGCGAAGCGCAGCCTGGCTACCACCCTGATTTCGACCCCGTCGACCATAGGCGCCATTCTCCGTGCGAAGCTCGCCGAGAGCCTGAAGCTGAAGAAGTACATCGCGGCGAGTGAGCTGCCAGTTGAGTCGGGGGATCTGTACCCAGAGCTAATTGCTCGAGACGTGATATCGGGAACGGTCATGACTTATGAGCATCTCGCTTCGGCGGACTGGGCGACGCGAGAGCGCGTCATCGCCGTGTCGCCGAAGTTCGCCGAGTGGCTGACGCCGGAACTCGTCGGTGCCGACCTGGCAAAGTTGCTTGCAAGCGCTTCGGTGACGGACGAGGCGAAGCGGGTAATTATCGAGAACTCTGACGAGTACACGTCAGCCGGTGGGGCAGCTGGCCTTGTCGAAATCGGGAAGGCTGCACGAAGGCTCGGAATCGTATTGAGCTTCTCGGTCGTTGAACAGATGGCGAATCACCGGATCGGAAAGAGCGAGGTACTACATCACCTCGTGCCGTATCTAAACTCGACATCAGACGCGGAGCTCTTCGGCGTTCTGAACTCCCTTGGTGGTGACTACGGTCAGCTGACGCGATTCGGCCGCGACAAGCCGAGGGTGCCGAACACTGCCGACAACCTCAGGCTGCTCGAGTCCCTGAAGCAGCGGGGCATCGTTACGAAAGTTGAGGATGATCGCAATCCGATGAAGGTGCACAAGCGATACGGCAGCTGAGCGACGTCGTCCTGACAAGTTCGGTGGCTCTCAGTCAAAACGGTGTAGCGCTCGGAACGCAGCGCCATGCGAGAGGTTGTGACGACGTTCGAGCTGAGCCAGCGTTGCGCCAGCTGCGTGCTCCGTCATCATCGTCCGGGCAAGACCGTCAGGCACAGCTGGCTGGCGCACCTTCGTATGCTGCCGGATGAGTCGAAGGAGGGCTGATGTCCGAATCGCCACCACAGCACCTGGCCGGCCATCGCGGTGACGAGCGCGAGGATAACCGGTGCTGCGATCAAGGGGTCGAGCATCCGCTCAGGGTGATGCTCGGCCACCAGCGAGACGTACGGCGGGATGAGGGCCGCCCCGGCGAGTGAGCAGATGTACACGACGATGGCGCGGAGGCGAGTTCGCCGCCGTTCCCTCCACCGTGCGACGAGGTTGGCCGTGTACCGGTCGTCCTCGTCTCCGTTCACCGGCTTCGGCTCTGGTGCCGCACCACGAGCAGCTGCGCGATTGCGCCGAGAGCGCAGCTGACGCTGACGTACGCGGCAAGCAGCCCGTTCGCGTCTCGGGCGTCTAGGAGGAGGGTCACCGACACCGCCGCCGCCCACGGCAGGAGGATCGCCCGTATCTGGATCGCCCATCCCACCGCGGAGAGGTGAGCGAGGGCGGACGACAGCACGGCACCCATGAGGCTGAAGACGAGCGGGTACGCCGAGAACCGCGCGGCGCCGTAGACGATCGCGAAAAGTCCGAGTGGCTCGCCCTGGACGACCTGCGCGCTGCGAAGGGAAGAGTCGGCAGCAGTTCGAGGCCGATCAGCGACACCGACGCGACCGCGCCCCCGATCAGGAGCGGCACCCGCGGCACTGTCCCGCGTTGGCTGCCGTACCAAGTGCGAGCACCTCCGCCGTCGATCGCGCGGTCCGGTGTCGTCAACCGACCAACCGTCGGGCCGCTCACCCTCTGTGGCCTAGTTCGCACCGCTTGACTGCTAGCGCTGGGCGGTTGATGTGCAACCAGTTGAGTTTGTGACGACCCAGGACGCGCGCGCGAGGTCCACCCGCACGTCGTCGATCAGCGGGGTCGACTCCTCGAGGTATTTCGCGTGCATCCTGCGCCGCCGCCGAAACCGGGCGGCCATCTGCTCGCACCACGCGCCACCAGGCGACGTCGTGGCCATTGTTGTGCAGGATGCGCCCCACCGCCCGCGCTCCGTGCCGGTCGCGTGCGCGACATCGCCCTAAGTCATCACGCGCCCCTCGGGAATCGAGGACACCGTGCTCAGAACTCGGTCGGTCACGTCACTCATGGGTGCTCCCTTCGCTGTGGTGTTGCAGGATGAAATCCGCCCGCGGGGAGGGCACCCCGTTCGCCTGCACCATCACGAAGTGGGGCCCCGGATAGTACGTGCGCGTGGTGATCGGGCGGAAGGAATGCGTCTTCGTGAGGGCGACCGTCTCGCCAGGGGCGAGGCGTCTCGACGCGAGCTTGAAAATCTTCGGGCGCACCGTGCCGTCGGCTCGCTGGAAGCCGATCGCGTAGTCGATCGCGACGACCGCATCCGTTTCGCCGCGGTTGCTGACCTCGGCGGTGAATTGCACGGAGCCGTCCCGCGGCACGGTGTCGCTCGCGACGCGGGGTTGCGCCACCTCGATGCTGTCGCCGACGAAGCCCAGCAGCCGCAGTGCGGCGGGGTCCGCCTTCTTCACGAGAGTACGGAGGCCCTGCCGAAGCACCCGGGGCGTGGCGGCGTCGGGTTCGCCCGCCCACGCGGTGGCGGTTCGGATCACGACGGCGGGATCGACACGGCTGAGGTCGTTGAGGTGGTTCGCGACCGAACGCCGCACGTACTCGGCGGGGTCGCGGTAGGTGGCGTCGAGGATGGGGCGCGTCGCGCGCGGATTCACCAGCAACCAGGGCACCCGCTTGGCCCAGGGGAGGTAGGCGCGCGAGCCCTCGGTCGCGAGACGTCGGACCTGCTCGTTCTCGTGCCCGGTCCATGACCGCATGATGTCGAGAGCCCGTTCGGGCCGGGCGATGAGCATGTCGCGGATCGCGAATTCCCCGGTCAGCCCGACCGTGAGACGGGCGAGCAGCGCCATCGCCGCATCGAAGTCGGTGGTGGATCCGGTCTCCAACGCCCTCGAGGTGACGAGTTCCGTGGTGGGCCAGATCATCCAGCCGGCGAATCGTGGTTCCTCGAGCAGATCGAGCGCGATCCGCTCGACCGCGGGGAACTCGGCAGGCAGGTCGCTGCGGAGGGCGTCGCGCACGAGGTCGACCCGCTGACGCAGCCGCGCTCCGCAGACGGCTTCTTCGGCCCGTGCCAGGGCGGCGAGGTCCACGGTCGGGGCGACGTTCTTCAGCGCGGCTCGCAGCTGCGCCACGATAGCGGGACTGATGAGTTCGTCCATGCTTCCCACGGGTGCTCCGTTCCCGGCCGGAGCGGTGTCCGCCGCTCCGGCCGAGTTCTCGGTCAGGCCAGTTCGATCGACAGCGCGGTGATGGCATCGTCGCGCGTGGTGAAGGTGAAGGCGAACTGCAGGGGTCCGCCGGGGAAGTCGCCGTCGACGGATGCCACGAGGCGGTCGCCCTCGAAAGAGGTCGGCGTGATGACGATCTTCGGGTCGATCTGGTGCACCTTGATCCACTCGCGCACTTCGGCCTCGGTCGCGTAGGTGGTGCCGTCGTCGACGACAGAAGCTCCGGGAGCGAAGACGGCGAACAGGGCGTCCGCGTCGTGGGCGTTCGTCGTCGTGACGAACTTATCGACGGCCTCGGGCAAAACATTGACAGTCATGATGTCTTCCTTCTTCCTTCTTGGGGGGTGGGGCAACTGCCTTCACACTAAACCGAAATACTGTCCTGCAGGACAATATCTCTGACAGCGAACCGCACCCGCGTCGACCGTTAGAGTCGTGCAATGCACGAAGGTTCAGGCGCAGAGGGCGGGCCGTCGCTGGCCGCGGGAGACTTCCCCTATCGGTCGCGACTGCTCGCCAATCTGAGCGCTTTGATCCTGCTCTGGGATTCGCCCACCTTGCAGGGCCAGATCCTCGCGAAAAGCGGTGAGTCGCTCGATCAGCCCTCGCACCAGACCCTGCGGCACTTGCTGGCGTGGGGTGCGATGCGGCCGACCGCTCTCGCCGAAGTGCTCGGCACCGGGCCTTCCTACGTGAGCAAGATCGTGCGCCGGCTCGAGAACGACGGGCTGGTGGTGCGGTCGGCGGATCCGCGGGATCGTCGCGCCACGCTCATCAAGCTGACGGACGCGGGGGAGTCCGCTGCTCGCGGCGTCTACGCGCTCGGGGATCGGATGATCGCCGAGGTGCTCGACGGCTGGTCCGCCTCCGATGTGCGCCGCTACACCGACCTGACGGAACGCTTCGTCGCCGACGCGATCACCGCCGCAGCGCGGATGCGCGAGCGGGGGCTCCGGCCGGAAACCTCCTGACGGACCGGGGATCCGGCCGGATCGGACGGCGCGACATGGGCGCTCTCGATACGGATCGCGGCGTTCAGCGAGTCGGCACCGCGGTGGGTGGTCGCCCCACCGCTGCCGCGATCAGGATGCCGGCAGAAGTTGCCGCCGCGACGGTGATGCCTGGTTGGGTCGCGGCCGCCGCGATCGCGGACGCCGCGGCGGCGAAGGAGCAGAGCGCGGCAGCTCGCGGCGACACGAACGCGGCGACGATGGCGAATACCACGGTGGCAAGCAACCAGGTCGCGGCGGCGCCCATCGTCTCGAGCCAGTGCTCTACCACGTTGTCTTTCGGCCAGGTGTTGTGCGCGGCGACCCACGTGCCGCCGGCGATGAAAAACGCTGGCGCCAGGGCGATGAGGTTCAGCGTCGGGCGCGCGCGATCCGACGCGGCCATGAGAGTGATAGCGGCTGCGATGAAGCAGGCGACGAGCGATACACCGAGCAGGGAGAATACCGGCAACAGGTACCCGATGCCGTCCCCGCAGTAGTACTCGCCGGGCTCGTCGCCCATCGAGAGCAATGAACATCCGACGTGCAACTCCTCGCGCAGCATGATCATCGGCGGCGCCCACGACCAGAGCAGCGACAGGACGAAGCCGATGATGATGGCGGCGAGCATGAGGTTGCGTCGAAGGCGTACGCCCGTGAGCGAGGCGCGATTCACTCGTGAGACCATTCCCGCCACTGAGTGACTCCTTCAAGAGGTACGCGGCCGCACGGCCGTTCGGCGTCACAGTACCCGGAGAATCGCTCAGTACGCCGGGCGACTGGGTCCTTGAGCGGGCTCAGAACGGGACCATCTCGGGCGGGGCGCCGGTGAGTGTGATGGTGCCGAACAGGAACGGGTACACCGCGGCCCCGGTGCCCTGTGCGTCGAGCGGGACGCTCCACAACCAGAGATGAGCCGCCGCGAGCGCGATCGCGGGGATCAGGAGTACCGCCACGCGGGCTCGTTGCAGGCGACGTGCCGCCTCTGCCTCGGTGGCTGCCCACCGCAAAGTGTTCGTAATCGCGATCAACGCCGCCACGGCGATGCCGGCGTAGACGAAGCCGGTGGGTGACAGCGTCAGAGTGTGGCACCCGGGCTCAGCGGGAACGGGGCCGGAAAAGACGATCGACTGGTCAGGCGACACCCCCTGCCAGCACACCGTCCTGGTGCCCGCAGCGAGGAGTCCATATGCCCACGCCGCCCCGAGCGCCCAGACCAGCAGCCGGCGCACCGCTGCTAGCGCCGAAGCTCCGGGCAGCGTGGCCAAGGCCGCGGGCGGCACGGATTCGATGCGTTGCGGCATCCGGCCCTCCCACTGTCTCGGAGCCATGCTGACAGGTGCTCATTGATCCCACAACGGACGGATGAAGCCGCGGCCTGCACTGAGCAGTTGGAAATGCCGGTCGGGACCATGAGCCACGCCGAGGGGAGAAACGAACGTGCTTACACAGAGGTGCCCCGGATCGATGGCTCGATCCGGGGCACCCTCAGCGTCGTGAGACAGCGCGGTCAGCTGATGTTCGACAGATCCTGCGGATCCCAGGCCAGGAACGTAAAGATCTGCACCATGCCCGCGTTGTCGAGCGTGGCTGCGGGTCGCGAGGGGTTGTAGTCGCCTCCACCCGAGGGCTGGAAGTGGAACAGGCCGGTGGCCGGATCGCGGTTCGCGTTCCAGGTGGATTCTGCGTACTGCTCGATGGCGGCGCGGTACGACGGGTCGTGGCTGACCGAGTCGAGCAGCAGCAGATCACGGAAGTAGAACGCGTTGAAGATCGCCGGCTGCTGCTGCAGACGGTTCTCCGCCGTCCAGTACTGCAGCGATCCCCGTGCCGCGGCCTTCGCCTGGCGCAGGTACGCCGGGTCGTCGGTGGCGCGGTACAGGATCGTCGCCGTCGCGATCATCGCGCCCGAGTTGTAGGTCCAGAGCGTCGGGTTGATCTCGCCGGCGTCGTTGATGCTGTTCGCGTACAGGCCGGGCGAGGTCTTCAGGCACCGGTTGTTCCAGTTGTAGAGCCTCTTACTCCACGTGAGATACGACTGCTCGCTCGTCTGCTCGTAGAGGTGCGCGGCGAGCTGGGCCGTCAACCCGGTGATGTTCGCACCGCGGTCTGCGTTGTCGGCACGGTCGATCCAGTCCATCCCGCCGGGGCAGGTGAGATTCGGGTCGGTGTTCCAGCCGCGGGAGACGATGTCGAAGGCCTGGCGCGCCTTGTCGAGGTAGGTCGCGTCGCCGGTGATGCGGAACTGGCGCACGTTCGTCAGGCCGACGATCGCGTTGTCGTCGTAGTAGACGTCGCCACCGGTTCCGAGCGGCGCGGGCACGTAGGACTCGTAGCCCGCGCGGCCGCCCTCCCGCACGTTGAAGTACAGGTCGAGGTTCGCGATGCGCTGCCGGGCGACATTCGCGTAGGCCGGGCCGATGCCGCGCACCCCGTGCAGGTCGGCGGTGGCCTGCGTCGCCTCGCGGTACTCCCAGAGATACGAGTACGGATTGCCCTCGCCGGCGGTGTTGAGTCGGTACAGCTGGTGGCCGGCCGCGCCGAGATACAGATGGTCCTGCATGGCGTCGTAGGTGAAGATCGCCCGATCGGCCCACGGGCTGCTCGCGGAGGCGGAGGCGGCATCCGCCATCGGTGGAGCGGCGGTGCCGGCGAGCACGGCGGTCGCCGCGCCGACGGCGAGCGCCGCCATGGCGACGCGCCGGGGTCTGCGTACGAGATGTGACCTCATTGTTCATCCTTTCGCCCTGGTTGATATCGTTATCAACGCGTCGACAAGCCTCCCCCGAATGGGGGTGGACGTCAAGGTCTACGTCAGATTCCAGTCCACCAGCGCGGCAGTCAGCGTCGGACGATGAGCGCCTGCGCGGTGAACGCCGGCACAGGCACCGCGAGGACCCCGTCGTCCATAGGCAGGGGATCGAGCTCGTCACCGAAGTAGGTCGCCGCGGCTGCCGCGGAGGCCGGCACGCGCATCCGCACGGCCGCCTCGACGTGCTCATCGGTGAACGACTGCAGCCGCACCAACAGACGTTCCGCGTCGAGCGCCTGCACGCCGACCAGGCGGATGCGCGGGTCGTCGACCGAGACGAGGGACCACTCCGCGGGGGCCGCCCCGGTACCGTTCGCCTGCACGACGACGGGCGGAGTCACGAGCGTCGCCGCCGTCGCGATGGCGATCTGTTCCGCGCTCGCGCCCGTCGACGTGGCATCCGCGACTCCGATCGCGTAGGAGAACGTCGTCTCGAAGCCCTGCTGCACCGGGAAGTTCGTGTCCCACACGTTGTTGTGCAGCCAGGAGAGGATCGTGCCCGGCTCGACCGGGCTCGTGCTCGCCGGGAAAGGCGCGTAGGGGAGGGCGATCGTTCCGCGCTCGACGAGCGGAGCGTCACGGGTGACCCAGGCGACCGAGCCCTCGGCGGACTCGACGGTGACCCAGTCGCGCACGGCGCGCATGTGCTGAGGGGCACCCGGCACGTGCTCGATCCCGTCGCCGGTGACTCCTCCGCTCACCTCGTAGCGCACGACGGGGTCCGAGCCCGAGAACGGGAAGGCGAAGAACGCACTCTCCTTCTCCGTCGTGGTCGGTTTGGCCACCCGGTTCTCGACGAGGAGGGCCGGCTCGCCGCGGCGCAGGCGCAGCGTGACGCGCACCCACTCGACCCCCTTCGCGGGGAACTCGTAGACGAGACGTTCCTCGAGGGCATCCGATTCGCGCGCGATGAGAGCCGCCGGGCGGGCGCGCTGCCGGTCGCCCAGCAGCTCGAGCTCGGCGGAGGTCGACGTCTTGTTCGACTGGTGGTTGAACCCGCCCGCGCTCGTGTACAGGTCGTAGATGTACTCGTTGCCGCCGAACAGCGAGTCGCCGTTGAGCAGCTCACGCCCCGTCGCCAACTCGACGATGGAGGCGATGACGCTCCGCGAGAGGTCGACACGCACGCGCAAGTGCTCGTTCTCGATGACCAGGGGGTCGGATGCGCCGGTCGCGGCCGCGGCAGCGACCTCGTCGGCGAGGCGCAGGTCGAGCCGCACGAAACCGACGGGCGGCAGACCGGGAACGCGCACCGAGACGAAACGCCCCGACTCGCGGTGCCGGTGGTTGCTCTGCGCCTCGATCTCGAAGGGGAGACGCTCACCCGTGCGTCCGTCCTCGATCGCGAAGCCGGTGTCGAACGGCAGCGTGCTCTCGCGCACGAAGAAGCGCACGGTCGCGTCGCGCTCGACGCCCGAGGTGTTGACGGCGTAGAAGCTCGCGACCGCATCCTCGGCCGTGCCGAGGTCGGCAGCGAGGAACGCGCCGGCGCGTTCCAGGTACTGTCCCGCATCCTGCTGGGCCCGGATGGCGTGCGCGACCTTCCACTGCCACTGCACTTCGCCGGAGTCGAAGCCGTGGTCGGACTGCCGCCACGAATTGCCGGCACCCCAGGTGTGCTCGTTGAACATCGAGATGACGCGGTACACCTCGCGACGCTCGGCGGCATCGCCGGGCAGCGGCTCACCGGAGACGGCGCAGCGGATCGCGGCCATCGTCTGTGCATCCGTGACCCGCGCCTGCGCGTCGCGCACGAGCGTCATCGGGTACGCCGCCGATCCGACGCCCTCCACCCACCAGTCGCCCCAGTCGCCCTGATAGCTCTGGATCTCGCCCTCGTAGCGCTCGAGTGCGTCGTCGAAGAACTCGGCGTTCGTCGAGATGCGCAGCTTCGGCGACTCCCACGTGGCGTTCCACTGCTCGGCGATGGCGGATGCCTGCAGTCGCGCGGGAGCGTTGTCGCCGACGAACCCCTGCGTGCGCACGTGCACGATGTTCCACGGATACGGCTCCCGGTCGACCGCCTGCGCGGTGCCGTGCCAGCCGAACACCCCGGGCGGGAACGGGTACGGGTTGTTCGCGAGCGAGGAGAGGTAGATCGGCAGGTTGTCGACGACGTCGTCGTAGCCGCTGTGGAACCCGAGCAGCGGACCCTCCATGTACGCCATGCCGTGCGGGCTGTCGGTGAGCCAGACGAGCACGGAGCGACCCGAGGGCGCCGTCCAACGGAACAGGCGCGGCAGCAACTGCCCGCCGTTGGTCTGCGGCATCGACCGGCCGGCCCAGTTGTGGGCGACGGCGAGGAACTCCACGCCGTTCTCGGCGAGGGCGTCGGGCAGCCCGGCGACCGTGCCGGGCACGTCGGTCTGCATCGCCGCCCGCAGCCGGATGCCGTAGCGGTCGGCGATCTCGCGACCGGTGCGCATGAGTTCGTGCAGCTCATCGGTCGAGCACGTGTCGGTGTGGAGGTTGTACGGCAAGGCGGTCAGTTCGGCCCGACCGCGGCGCACATAGTCGACGAACTCCTCCACCAGGCGGGCGGGCCGCGTGGCGGCCCAGTCCTCGAAGGTGAAGATCGACTCGACGACCCAGCGGAACCGGGTCTCCTCCGGCGCGTCCTCGGTGGAGCGCAACAGCTCGAGTGCCGAGTCGAGGAAAGAGCGCTGCTGCGCGAGCACCACCGCCTGCGGGTCGGTGTATCCGATGTCGAAGTGCGAGTGGTGCACGACGTGGATCGTCCAGTCGCGCACCGGCGACAGGGTGAACGGGATGGTCGTCGCCGGACCGAGCGACGGGATGAGCAGCTCGACCGCGGTGACCGCCTCGACGGCCGGCACGAAGACGCGGACGGCGCCGCGCGGCCCGTCGGCCACC
This sequence comes from Diaminobutyricimonas aerilata, assembly GCF_002797715.1. NCBI lineage: Bacteria > Bacillati > Actinomycetota > Actinomycetes > Micrococcales > Microbacteriaceae > Diaminobutyricimonas > Diaminobutyricimonas aerilata. The sequence continues at coordinate 919,559 of NZ_PGFF01000001.1, forward strand.
TCGATCGGCACGGCGACGCCGTCGACCCGGAGCTCGAGCCCGGTGAGGTCGACGCTCACGACCGCGGACGACTTCTCCCGCGCGTGCCGGAACGCGACATCCTCGTCGTGCTGCACCGCCGATCCGTGGTCCACGCGGCGTTCGAACTCGCCGATCTCGAGTCGGATGCTCTGCTGTCGCTCGCCGGTCGAGGCGCGACGCACGAGCTGCTCGGGCAACACTCGGACGGGTGTGCCGCCGAGGCGGGCCGACGCGGCCGCGGCCGCGTCGAAGAGACCGGCGATCGCCCCCGAATCGGTCCAGGGGCGGGCGGCGATCAGGGCCGGGACAGTGCTCATCATCGAGTCCGTTCGTTCGTGGGTGGTGGGGAGGTCAGGTTCCGCGCACCGAGGCCTTCACCGTGGCGAGGGTCTGCCCCTCGCCGCGGCCCCAGGGCCGGATCGTGTAGGGGCCCACGGAGGCGGGCACGATGAAGGTCTCGGCGTAGTGCACGACCCAGGGTTCGAACGCGCCGGTCGGGCTCTCGACGATGGCTTCGGCACCCTCGACGAGGTTGAGCACGTTGACCGTGCCGTGCGTGTCGTGCGGCACGACGTCGGTGAACCAATGCCGCCGCACCTCGATGAACTCGAGCTCGTGGAGGCCGGTGCGCTCCTCGCGCCAGCCGGGACCCTCGGCCACCGTCTCGACGCGGTCGACGAGCTCGCGGCGGCTCCACTCGGTGTCGCGGTCCCACTGGATGTTCGCGGCGGCGTGGTCGAGGTGGATGGGCCGCGGCACTCCGTCGAGGCCGACGCGGCCCCAGTCCCACATCTTGAAGGTGAAGATGTACGGCGTCGCGGAGATCTCGAGCACCATCGAGTCCGCGCCCGAGCAGTGCACGGTGCCGGCGGGGATGAGGAAGTGGTCGTGCTTCTTCGCCGGGAAGCTGTTGACGTAGTCGTCGGTCGGGAAGTCCGCGGCGCCGGTCGCCGCCGTCGCGAGGTCGTCGAGCATCCGCTGCCGGTCGATCCCGGTCTTCAGCCCGAGGTAGACCACCGCATCGTCAGCCGCATCGAGCAGGTAGTAGCTCTCGTCCTGCGTGTAGTGCATGCCGAACGTGTTCTGGATGTAGTCGGTCAGCGGATGCACCTGCAACGACAGATTGCCGCCCTCCATCGTGTCGAGGAAGTCGAAGCGGATGGGGAACTCGGCGCCGAAGCGCGCGAACGTGCGCTCGCCGAGGAGTTCGCGCGGATGCCGGAACACGAGGTCGATCGCCGGGATCTCGACGATCTCGCCGTCGACGTCGATGAGGAGACTGTTCTCCTCCGGCACGCAGTCGAAGCACCAGGCGTAGTTCGACTCGCCCTCGAGGCCGAGCACGTTCTTCATCCACTGACCGCCCCAGACGCCCGGGTCGAAGAACGGCACGACCCGGAACGGGGCCGTGACCGCCTGGTCGAGCGCGGCGTGGAACGTGTCGGCGGTGATGAGTCGTGCATCCGCCGCCGAGCGGTTGGTGTCGAGCACGAAGTCGATCTCGTCGAACAGGTCGCGCTTGTGCCGGTCGGCGACGCGCCAGTCGACGAAGAATCCGCGCTTCACCTTGCGCAGCGCGTCGTCGTCTTCGTTGCCCGCGCGCCAGTTCGGGGCGCCGGCGCGTTGGCGCTGCTGGATCTCCCAGCGCGCCAGATCAGCGAGCACGATGGTGGAGAACGTAATGGGCACGAGGGCGGCGCCCCAGCCGACGACGATCACCGGGCCGGTGGCGGCATCGACGGTGCGGGCGACCTCGGCGAGCCGGTCGGCGTCGTAGAAGTCCGGCAGCGTGTGGTGGCTCATCACGCCGAAGACGCGATCGTCGGTGAGATTCGCGTCGATGAGGGCGTCGATCTGCTCGCGCGGCCGGGCGGCGAGCGCTTCGACGTCGAGCAGCAGCGCGTCGGGGAACGCCCGCTCGAGTTCGGCGAGCAGTTCGGGCAGGTCGACGCCGGGGTAGGTGTCGATCGCCATCGTCGCGGGGTCGTTCTCACCGAGGGCGCGGCGCAGCCGCTCCCACACCGCGTCGCCGCGCCAAGCCCGGTGCTCGGCGGAGACCCGGATGGCGGGCGACTTGTCGTACGACGAGCCGAGCCCGTCCGCGGGGCGGTGAGTTCCCATGACGCTCCTTCTCGCGACGCGCGACGCCGCGGGTGATCCGTGCGAGCGTCATCCGGTCACGGACGCGGCGCTGCGCGGCTTGGTAACGATATCATTACCGTCGAGCGTCAGGATGTCCAGCCCGCCGGGGAAGACGGCTCAGGGCATCTGCCGGAGCGTCACCGGCAGCTCGATGACGCGCGGGGATGCGCTGTTCGACGTGTTCTCGAGTCGGTCGAAGAGCATCTGAGCGGCGCGACGCCCGAGCTCGCGGGCGTCGTGATCGACGACGGACAGCTGCACGGGCGACATGTCGGCGAAGTCGAACGTGTCGAATCCGAACAGCCGCAGGCGCGACGCGGCGGGCTCGGTGCCGGGGTTCTGCTCGAGCTGGCGCCGCTGCAGGTTCACGATCGCCCGGATCGCGCCGATGGTGTTGCGGTTGTTCGCCGAGAACACCGCCGTCGGGGGAGAGGGCAGCGCCAGCAGCTCCGTCATGGCGATCTCCGCGGAACTGACGTCCTGCTGGCCCAGTCGCACGAGCTCGTCGATCGGCGTGAGTCCGCGGGCCTGGTGGGCGAGCCGGAATCCGTCGAGTCGGCGTTGGCCGGTGAAGACCGAGAGCCGGTTGCCGAGAAAGGCGATGCGGCGGTGCCCTTCGGCGAGGAGCGCCGCCGTGGCCTGCCGTGCGCCGTTGACGTCGTCGATCAGCACCGTGTCGGCGTCGACGTCGGCCGCGGCCCGGGATGCGAGCACGATCGGCACGCCGCCGAGGCGGTCCGGGCGCAAGTGGTCGGCGGTGCCGCTTCCGGAAGGAACGACGATGAGCCCCTCGACGCGGCGGCCGATGAAGTCGGCGACGAGCTGGCGCTCGAGTTCGGCATCCTCGTTCGAGTTGCCGACGAGGATGCGGCGCGAGTGCTCCGAGGCGACCTCCTCGACTCCGCCGAGCATCTCCGCGTAGTACGGGTTCGCGATGTTGGTGATGGTCACGCCGACGAGGCCGGAGCGTTGTCCTGGGCGCAGGCTGCGGGCGTTCTCGTTCCGGTGGTAGCCCAATTCGGCGACCGCCTTCTCGACGCGCTCCTGCACCTCGATCCGCACGTTCTTGCCGCCGGAGAGCACGCGGGAGACCGTCATCGGGCTGACGCCGGCGCGTTCGGCGACGTCGTGCACCGTCGGATCGGACGAGCGGCGTCGCCCGTTCCGGGGTGCGGTCGGCTCCGACGTGGTCATGGGGCCACGGTATACCGACCCCCGCGATCCGCCGGGAAGGGCCTCTTGTGACTGCTCGGGTGCCGTGTTATCTTCACGGAGCGTTGGTAACGATAACAGTACAAACGCACCGCCCCACCCTCAGCATCGGACGCGGCCGCCTCCCACGGCGCGGAACAAAGGAGTTCAGCTTGAGATCTCTTCGAACCATCTCCTCGGTGGCGGCGCTCGCCGTCGCGGGAGTCGTACTCGCCGGGTGCGCCGGCTCCGGCCCGTCGGACGCCACGACCGGCGACCTCACCTTCATCAACGACAAGACCTGGGACTTCAAGAAGTTCTCCAAGGTGTCGGAGGAGGACATCGACGTGAAGCTCGTGCCCACGAGCTACGCCGACCAGGAGGCGTTCCAGGCCTTCGTGAAGCAGTCCTTCCGCACCAACAAGAGCCCGGGACTGTTCACCTGGCACACCGGCGGTCAGCTCGAAGAGCTCGTGGCCGAAGACCTCGTCGCCGAGACGACCGACATCTGGACCGAGGCGATCGAGAACGGCGACGTCGCCGAGTCGGTGCGCGACCTGTACACGATCGATGGCAAGCAGTACTGCACGCCGATCAGCGTGGACGACTGGGTCATGTACTACGACAAGCGCACGTTCTCCGACCTCGGCCTCGAGCCTCCGACGAACTGGGATGAGCTCATGGACGTCGCCGACGCCCTCGTCGACGGGGGAGTGGCCCCGTTCTGGAACTCGAGCGGCAACCCGTGGGCCTTCGTCTGGTTCCAGATCCTGACTGCCGGCACCGACCTCGAGCTGTACCACGACCTCACCACGGGAGAGGCGAGCTTCACCGACCCCCGCGTCGTCGACATCATGAACACCTGGCTCGACATGAAGAAGAAGGGCTACTTCACCGACCCCGGCTCCAAGGTGGCGGCCGAGACGCAGATGAAGGATCAGCAGGTCGCCATGATCCCGTTCGGCACCTGGTACGCGAGCACGCTCGACACGGTCGGGCTGAAGAGCGGCGAGGACTGGGGCGTGTTCCCCATCCCGAACGTCAACCCCGAGCAAGCGGTGACTCCGGTCGCCATCGAGACCGCTCCCGCCTGCGTCGCGGAGACCTCGAACCAGAAGGCGCTCGGCCTCGAGTACTCGAAGTGGTGGATGAGCACGGAGGCGCAGACGGCGTGGTCCGAGCAGCAGGGCAACCTGCCGTACAACCCCCACGCCGAGGCGTCGACGGAGGAATTCAAGGCCATCGGCGAAGAGTTCGCTAAGCCCGACTACGAGTTCTACCTGCGCTACTACGAGGCCGCGCCCGCGCCCATCCTCACCGCATCCCTCGATCAGTTCACCGGGTTCATGACCAACCCGGGTGACCCGACGCCGTATCTCGAGGGCATCGAGAAGGTGGCCGCGGAACACTGGGCCGGCGACTAGTCCCGGATGTCAAAGCGCACCTCGACCGACTACCAGCGCGCCGCCTGGGCCTTCGTGGGCCCAGGCGTCGCCGCGGTCGTCCTCGTCCTCTACCTGCCCGTCGTCTACACCGTCTACCTGAGCTTCACGGACTTCAACGGTCTCGGCGATCCGGAGTTCATCGGCGTCGGCAACTACGTCGACATGTTCGAGGATCCGGCGTTCCTCACCTCGGTGATCAACACGCTCATCTGGGTCGTCGGCACGCTGCTCGTGCCGGTCGGGCTGGGTCTGCTCATCGCCTACCTGGCCTACGGCCTGCCGGGGGCGGCCTGGTTGCGGGTCCCGTTCCTCGTGCCGTACGCCCTCTCGGGTGTCGCCGTCGGCGTGGTCTTCTCGTTCATCCTGCAGAACGGCGGAGCGCTCTCCCAGGCGCTCGAGTTCCTCGATCTGCCGGGCAGCGAACTGCGCTGGCTGCAGGATGCCCCGCTCAACACGATCGTGATGGTGCTCGCCGCCGCGTGGCAGGGGGTCGGCGTCAACGCGCTGCTCTTCACCGTCGGTCTGCAGTCCATCCCGAAGGAACCGCTCGAGGCCGCGAGGCTCGACGGCGCGACCGGATTGCGGCTCTTCGGCTCGATGATCTGGCCACTGCTGCGGCCCTCGACCACCATCGTGGTCGGCCTGTCGATCGTGAACAGCCTCAAGACGTTCGACGTGGTGCAGTCGATGACCCAGGGCGGCCCGAACCGGGTCTCGGAGACCCTGGGCGTCACGATGTACCGCGACACGTTCCTCAACAGCGAGTACGGGCTCGGCGCCGCGGTCGCGATCTTCTTGAGCGTCATCACCGTCGCCGCGTCGATCCTCTACCTGCGCCGACAGCTCGCGATCGGCGACGCCGCCGGAAAGGGGGCGCGCTGATGGCCGCGCGTATCGCCCGCTATGGAATCCTCGGTCTGCTGGGCATCCTGTGGCTGCTGCCCATCTACCTGCTGCTCGCGAACGCCGGCAAGCTGACCTCCGAGTACTCCGGCGCGGCCCTGTGGGCTCCCGGCAACCTGCCCGCGCTGTTCTCGAACATCGCGTCGGTCTTCACGACGACGGACGTGCCGACCGGCATCGGCACGACCCTGCTCTACGCGACGGTCGCCCCGATCATCGCCGTCGTGCTCGGCGCCACGGTCGGATACGCGGTGATCGCCCTGAAGCTCAAGAACGGGTTCTTCTGGTTCTTCATCGTCTTCTGCGGCACGGTGTTCCCGCTGCAGATGATGGTGATCCCGCTGTTCTCCGCGTTCTCGCAGATCGGATTGTTCGACACGACCGTGGGCATGATCATCGTCTACTCGGTGGTCTGCACCCCGTTCTCGGCGTTCGTGATGCGCAACTTCTTCGCCGGAATCGCGGAGTCCGTGTTCGAGGCGGCGGTCGTCGACGGGGCGGGACCGGTGCGGATCTTCACCCGCATCTTCCTGCCGATGTCGAAGAGCGCGCTCGTCGTCGTGTTCATCCTGCAGGCCACCTTCGTGTGGAACGACCTGCTGCTGGCGCTGATCCTCACACAGAGCGCGGAGACGCGTCCGGTGATGCCGCTGCTCGCCTCGCTGCAGTCCGTGCAGGGCGGCGGGGCGGCCTACACGGTCGTGCTGACGGCCGCGCTGCTCGTGTCGATCCCGACCGCGCTGCTGTTCATGTTCACGCAGAAGTTCTTCCAGCGGGGCCTCGCGCTCGGGCAGTACTAGGGGCGAGACGACAAGAGGCGGGGCTCTTCGGCCCCGCCTCTCGCGTCTCGAGCCGCGGTCAGAGCGGACCGAGCACTCGGCGCGGGTCCGCGTCAATGACCAGCGTCTCGAGCACAGGGAGCAGGCGGCGTTCCTCGAAGCGGAAGTGGCTCTCCATGATCGCCGCGATGCCCTCCAGGTGCCGCTCGAGGTCGGCAGGCGTCGCCGCCGACGAGATGGCCGACTGCATCCCGGCGATGAGGTGGCCGATCATCGAGTGGTCCTGCCGCAGGTGTCGCAGGGTGTCCCGCAACTCCGGATGGGCCGCGGCGATCGCAGGGAACAGTTCGCGGTCCTCGCCCTCGTGATGGCCCGTCAGCGCGACACAGAATCCGTGGCAGAACAGCAGCAGGTCACGTGACGCGGCCTGCGCGGATACTCCGGATGCGAGCGCGTTCTTCGCGATCGCTAGCGCTTCACGCAGGCGCGCATGGACGTCTCGCAGTTCGTTGCTCCAGGCGACGAGCCTGGTCATCTCGCCCTCAGTCACGTGAGGGCGAAGGGGCCGACGCGTTCATCGTCGTGCTCCTTCCGATCCCACGCCTCCATGCCTGGCACGGTCTGCCACCGGCACGCGACGCTTCCCCGACGCTAGCACCTGGGGTACGCGCGCCGGCGGGAGGATGCGTCCTGCGCGCCGCATCCTCCCGCCTCTGCGTCAGGCGCGGGTGACCAGTACCGCGGGGGCCTCGAGGGGGGCGAGCCGCAGCGTGACCGCGTCGCCGTCGCGCTCGAGCTCGCCGGCCGGATCGCCGAGGTAGCTGACGCGGGCGGCGTCGGCCAGGCGCGTGCCGAAGCGGAGTCGCACCTCCACCGGCTCGGCGGCGAGCGACTGGAGGCGCACGATGGAGCGGTCGCCGCCGCCGGCCGCGATCACCGACACGAGCTGCACGCGGTCGTCGTCGAGTTCGACGAAGGATGCCGTAGCAGGCGCGTCGTCGTGGGCCGTGCCGCGCGCGATGGCGCTGCGCAGCGGATGCACGAGGGCGGCGGTCGTCGACACGGCGAGCCCTTCGACGCTCTGCCCACCCGACCCGCGCACGCCGATCGAGTACGAGAACGTCGCCGTGAACCCCTGCTCGATCGGGAAGTTGGTGTCCCAGACGTTGTTGTGGAACCACGAGTAGATCGTGGCCGGCTCGTGCGGCGCCGTGCTCGCGGGGAAGGGCGAGTAGGGCACGACGATCGTGCCGGGCTGCACGAGTGGGGCGTCCTTGGTGACCCAGGCCACCGCATCCGGGCCGTCCGCGACCGTGACCCAGTTGCGCACGGCCCGCATGTGCTGCGGAGCGCCGGGGATGTGGGGGAGCCCGTCGCCGGTCACGCCGCCGGACACCTCGAAGCGCACCACCGGATCGTTCGCGGCGAACGGGAACGCGAAGTATCCGCTCTCCTTGACCCGCGTCGACGGCTTCGCGACGCGGTTCTCGATGAGCAGGCGCGGCTCGCCGTGGCGCAACCGGAGTGTCACCCGCACCGAATCGACGCCGTCGGCCGCGTATTCGTACACGAGCCGCTGTTCGACCGGGTCGTCGGTGCGCTCCACGAGCACCGCAGGCCGCGCGAGCGTGCGCGAGGCGAGCAGCTCCAGGCGGTCCGAGACCGCGAGCTTGTTCGAGAGGTGGTTGACGCCGGCGCCGGAGCTGCCGTAGGTGTCGTAGATGTAGGCGTTGAATCCGGCCACCGATCCGCTGTTCACCCACTCGCGTCCGGTCGACTTCTCGACGAGCGAGGAGATCGCGGAGGTGTACTCGTCGACGACCACGCGCAGGTGCTCGTTCTCGAGGGTGAGCAGCTCGGCGCGCGGAGTCGTGCCGAGGTCGTGCGAGGTGGGGGCGACCGGCGGGGTGTCGTGCTCCACGATGTCGAAGCGCACGAACCCGAAACCGGGCGCCGCGGTGACGGGGAAGGTGATCCACCGCCCGGACTCGCGGTGCAGCGAGTTGCCCTGCGCCTCGACCGCGAACGGAACGCTCTCGCCGGTGCGCGCGTCGACCACCCGGAATGCGGTGTCGAAGGGCACGAATGCCTCCTTGAGCAGCAGCCGCGCGACGGAATCCCGCACGACTCCGCTTGCATCGGCGACCACGAAGCTCGCGAGGGCACCCGGGGCCGGCGGCACGGCCGCGGCGAGGTAGCTCAACGCGTGTTCGGCGAGATCGCCTGCGCGCTGGTGGGCGAGGATGCCCTGCGCCACCTTCCACTGCCACTGGCGCTCGCCGGAGTCGTAGCCCTCGTCACCATGGGTCCAGGAGTTGCTCGCACCCCAGGTGTGCTCGTTGAACATCGAGATGGCGTCGTAGGTCGCCCGCGCGTCGACCGCCTCGGTGGGCATCGCCTCTCCGCCGCTCCACGCGGCGAGTTGCGAGTACGACCGGGCGTCCGTGACGGTGGCCTGCGCCTCGCGAGCGAGGGCGAGGGGCACGGCCGCCGATCCGACGCCCTCGACCCACCAGTCGCCCCAGTCGCCTTCGACCGTGATGAGGTCGTCACCGAACCGCTGCTCGGCCTCGGCGAAGAAGTCCTCGTTGCGCGAGACCCGCAGCTTGGGCGACTCCCACGTCTCGTTCCAGCGGCGCACGAGTTCGGCGAGGTGCAGTCGCGCCGGGCCGTTGTCGCCCATGTAGCCCTGCGTGCGCACGTGCAGCACGTCCCACGGATACGGCTCGCGCCCCTCCGTCTTCTCGCCGTGGGCGCCGAACACTCCGGGCGGGAACGGATAACCGCGCGTGGCGAGCGCGGTGAGGTAGGCGGGGAAGTAGCCCTCGACGGTCTCGTACGACTCGGTGAAGCCGATCATCGGGCCCTCGAGGTAGGCGAGTCCGTGCGGGCTGTCCGTCATCCAGACGATGACGGAGTTGCCCGCCGGGGTCGTCCAACGGAACATCCTCGGCAGGTTGAGGGCACCGTTCGTGTGCGGCTGCGACCGGCCGGCCCAGTTGTGGGCGACGGCGAGGTACTTGACGCCGACCTCCGACAGCGCGTCGGGCAGACCGGCGACCTGCCCGGGCACATCCGTCTGCATGGCCGAGGCGAAGCTGATGCCGTAGCGGTCGCGGATGCGCCGGGCCTCCGAGAGCAGTTCGTGCAGCTCGTCGGTGGAGCAGGTGTCGGTGTGCAGGTTGTACGGCATCGCGCTGAGGCCGATCGAGCCCTGCTTCACGAGGCGCACGAACTCGTCGACCTGCGCCTGGGGACGGTGGCGCTCCCAGTCGCTGAATGCCCACAGCGCCTCCGCGTTCCAGCGGAACCGCGCCTCCTCGGGCCAGTCCTCGGTCTGCCGCACGAGCTCGACGACCGTGTCGAGGTAGGAGCGCTGGTTGGCGATGACCGCGGCCTGCGGGTCGGTGTAGCCGAAGTCGAAGTGCGAGTGGTGCACGAGGTGGATGCTCCAGTCGCGCACCGAGTCGAGCTCCACCTCGATGCCCCCGTCGCCGAGCGACGGGAGCGTCACGGTGGCGCGGGTGGGCGCGTCGACCGTCGGCACGAGCAGACGCACGGACCCGGCCGGCGCGTCCGCGGTGCCACGCACCAGGCTGCGGCCGTCGATGTCGACCACGCGGGCCTCGAGCGTGCTCGCGTCGGCGTCGTCGACCAGTACCCGCACCGCGCGGGTGCGTTCCCCGTCGACCGTGCGCTGCAGCGGTTCCGGGATGACGCGCACGCGACGGCCGCCGATGGTGCCCTCCGCTGCGACGGCACGTTCGATGAGGCCCGTGCGGGCCTCATCGAGCCCCCAGGGTTGCGCGGAGATGAGGGTGGGCTCGGTCATCGGTTCTCCTGAGGTGTCGGGTGGAGGGGTGCGGTCTGAAGCAGCCAGTGGGCGGCGCCGAGCAGCGGAGCCGAGTCGAGCAGGGTCGACGGCCGGACGACAGCCGCAGAACCACGCAGACCCTCGCGGAGAGGGTCGCCGAGCACATTCCATGAGCGGCTCATCGAGCCGCCGACGACGAGGGCCGACGCTTCGAAGCGGCTGAGGCAGGGCGCGAGCGCGCGGCCGAGCGCGCGCATCGTGGAGGCGAGGAGATCGGTGGCTGCGTCGTCGCCGGCCGCGGCGGCCGCGGCGATCTGCTTGACGGTGAGTTCCCGACCCGTGCGCCGCGCGAAAGCGGCGACGATCGCGCGCGTCGAGACGGTGTCTTCGAGTGGACGACCGTCGAGCTCTAACAGGTGCACGTAGCCGTGCGGCGGCACGTCGGCGCGATCCGTGACGGCACGGCCCTCGTCGACGAAGGCGGAGCCGACGCCCGTGCCGAGCGTGATGCAGACGAGGCGTCGTACGCGGCCGACGTCGCCGAACGCCCACTCGCCGAGCCCGTAGGCGTCGGCGTCGTTCACGAAGCGGATGCGGTGTGCATCCGTGCCCAGCCGTTGCGCGAGCTCCCCGCGCAGGTCGACGCCGGCGATGGCGGCGAACTTGGCCACTCCCGCGAAGTCGCCGCTGCCGCGCTCGTAGTCGAACGGCCCGGGCAGTGCGACGGCCCACTCGGCGCCCGGCGTCGCACTCGTCAGAGCGGTCGCGGGTGCGGCGAGCGTGGCGAGCAGGGTTGCCCGGTCGGCATGGGCGTCGAGCGGCACGGTGACGCGTTCGACGACCTCCGCCTGCACGCCGCCGAGAGCCACGGATGCGGCGGTCACGTGCGATCCGCCGACCTCCAGCACGCGAACGGGCCGGGTCATCGGCGACCGCGCGTCAGCCGTCGACACGGCGGAGGGGGCGCGGTCATCGAGCACTTGATAACGATACCAATCGGGCCCTTCGAGCGCGAGACCCTTCTCGGATTCCACGTTGCGGAGTCGTGCCGACTCGGCGGTGCATCGCACCGCCGCACCGTTGACAAGACTCCGCAACGCGGACCGGGCGTCCCGAGGCGGAGGCACGATTTCCCGTCGCAAAGTGCGGGTGCGAACCGGCCACACCCGCACTTCGCGACGGGAAATGAGGAGGCGTGAACCGGCGCTCCGCCCGTCAGGCGCCCGCGATGCCGCCGGCGCCAGCCTCCGTCTCGAAGGCGGCCCGGCGCTGCTGGATGGCCCGGACGCGCTCGAGGTCGAACTTCGGCGTGCGGTCGAAGTCGTAGACGCCGTTCTCCTCCTGGAACACGTCGGTCAGCTGCGTGTAGCAGTACCCGAACATCCGCGGATCATCGAGCAGCACATCCGTCAGCCCCTGGAACCGCTCGTACCACTCGTCGAGGTCGCGCACGCGGTCGCCGTAGCCCCACGAGGTGTCGCGGTCGGGGTCGCTCGAACTGGGCCGCGGACCCGCGTCGGCGAGCGACGCGTTCCACCAGATGCCGCCGTACTCCGAGACGAAGTACGGCTGCCCCGCATACGGGATCGAGATGGCGCGACCCTCATGGTCGTTCGTCCACGGGCGGCCGTCCTTGAGCCCCTCCTGATTCCGCAGGAAGCCGGCCGGGTCCTGCTCGTAGTCGTGCGAGTCGTAGACATCGGCACCGCGCACGCGGTGGGAGTATCCGGACGCGTCGAGCACCGGCCGCGACGGATCGGCGAGCTTCGTGGCGAGGTACATGCCGTGGGTCACGTCGTCGAGGTCCGTGATCTCGTCGCCGATGTGCTGGTACGTCTCGTTGAGCGGGCACCACCCGACGATCGAGGGATGCGAGTGGTCGCGTTCGAGCACCTCGAGCCACTGCGTGATGAACGACGCATCCGGATGCTGGTGATCGTGGCTGGGACCGACGCCTGCCGCGCCCCAGTCGCCGAACTCGCCCCACACCAGGTACCCCATCCGGTCGGCGTGGTAGTAGAACCGCTCCTCGAACACCTTCTGGTGCAGCCGGGCTCCGTTGAATCCGGCGGCGAGGGCGAGCTCGATGTCGCGCACGGTCGCCTCGTCGCTCGGCGAGGTCATGAGCGTGTCGGGCCAGTACCCCTGGTCGAGCACGAGCCGCTGGAAGATGCGTTCGCCATTGAGCAAGATCTGCGTGCCCGAGACGGACACGGAGCGCAGCCCGGCGTAGGAGGTGACGCGGTCGACGGTCGACCCGTCCGCGCGCTCGATCGCGACCTCGAGGTCGTAGAGGAACGGGTCGGCGGGGCTCCACGCACGCACCCGGTCGTCGGGCACGACGAGCGTGAGCGTGGGCGCCATGTCGAGTGTCGCGTCGACGGTCCGTTCGACGACGGTGCCGCGGTCGTCGGCGAGGGTCACCCGCACCCGCAGGTCGTCCCGTCCGGCGGGATCGCCGGCAAGCGGCACGACGACGGCGAACTCGCGCGCCGCGAAGTTCGGCGTCACCTTGACCTGCCGCACGTGTGTGCGCGGCACGGCCTCGAGCCACACGGTCTGCCAGATGCCGGTCGTGCGGGTGTAGTGGCAGTCGGTGTTCAAGTAGCGGACGGCCTGCTTGCCCCGAGCCTGCGGGCCCTGCGGCGTGTCGCGCGCCCGCACGACGATCGTCGCCTCGTCGCCGGGTGCGGCGACGCCGGCGAGGTTCGCGGTGAACGAGCTGAAGCCGCCGCGGTGTCGGGCGACCTCCACTCCGTTCACCCAGACGGTCGCGTCGTGGTCGACGGCCCCGAAGTGCAGCAGCACGTCGTCGCCCGCCCACTCCGTGGGCAGCGTCACCGTGCGGCGATACCAGACGGCGTGCAGGAAGTCGACGTCCCCGATTCCGCTGGCCGTGCTCTCGGGCGCGAAGGGCACGAGGATGCGCCCCTCCAGCTCGCGCTCACGCAGGCCGCGGTGGATGCCGGAGTCGCCCCGGTCGATCTCGAACTGCCACTCGCCGTTGAGGGTGAGCCAACGGTCGCGCACCAGGTGCGGTCGCGGATGTTCGGGTTTCGGAACGCGGGAATCGGTGACGGTCACAGCGACCTCTCTGTCGTGGGTGGGAGCTGCGTTGCTACGCAGCAAAGAGATGTTCGCACACATCGAAGCGAGTCGCGAGCGGGTCAGTCGAGGTCGGCGATGGTGCTGCCGCGCACCTTGAGTTCGAACCCCACGTAGCGGTGCTGGTGCTCGCGCTGCGCGCCGCGGGCGGCGAACTGCTCGGCGATGAGCTCGAGCGCGACGACCGCCGTCTCGCGGTACGAGGCCGAGATCGTGGTGAGCGACGGCAGCGCGTGCGCCGACTCCCAGATGTCGTCGAAGCCGACGATCGCGACATCGTCGGGCACCCGCACGCCCGCACGCTGCAGCGAACGCATCGCGCCCATCGCGACGGAGTCGTTCATCGCGAAGATGCCGTCGGGCAGCACGCCGCCGGCGGAGAGCAGTTCGTCCATCGCCCGTTCACCGGCCACGCGGCCCCAGCCGACCGGGATCTCGAGCACCACGTCCGGTGCAAGGCCGGCGGCTTCGAGCGCCTCGTCGACCCCGCTGCGGCGCAGCGCGAAGATGTGCGGCGGATTGCTCGGCCCGCCGAGCACGGCGAGGCGGCGCCGGCCGATGGTGAGGAGGTGCTCGACCGCCGCGCGCGCGGCCGGACGGTTCGGGATGCCCACGTGGTCGACGCCGCCGACGGACTCGCGGTCGCCGATCACGACCACGGGGAATCCCGCCCGTACGAGGTCGTCGTCTTCGGGCTCGATGGTTCGCGCGGCGATCACGAGTCCGTCGGTCAGCTGCCCGCCGCCGGTGGCCAGCAGCGCGCGCTCCCGCGCGGCGTCGCCCGCGGTCGTCTCGATGAGCACCCGCTGCCCGATCTCGGCGGCGCGCTCGACCACCGCCTCGGCGAGATCGACGAAATAGCGTTCCTTGAAGTCGGGGATGGCGAGGGTCACTGTGCCGGTGCGACCGCCGCGCAGTTGCCGGGCGGCGACGTTGGGCCGGTAGCCGAGCGCCTCGAGGCTCGCCTCCACGCGGCGCCGCATCTCGGGGGAGACGTGCTTGTAGTTGTTGACCACGTTGGAGACGGTGCGTTGCGACACTCCCGCGTGTCTCGCCACGTCGTGCATGCTGACCGCCATCGCCGCCTCCCGATCCGAGCCTAGGACCCGGAGTCCGCTCGTCAACGGCCCGCGTCCGAAGCGCGTCGGGGCGGCCGTGATGAGCCGCGTGATGATTCCGGTGATGAAAGACCTCGGGCGCGAGGTCGAGGACCCTCGTCGACCACCACAGTGAATCCGAGCCGGCGGGGGACCGGGGCACGCGGAAAGAACCGTGCCATCCCTCGCGGCTGATCCTGAGGGGGATGACTGAACGTGGCACGATCTCGACCGACCATGGCCGCACCGGGGCGGAGCGGCCGATTCCGCCGCGGTCTCACCATGCTGCTCACCGCGACGCTCGCCGCCGGCAGCTGGGTCGCGGTGACGGCGACGCCCGCAGCGGCAGCTCCGTTCGACCCCCAGGTGCCGATGGTGTACCTCTCGCAGGGCAGCCCCACGCAGTTGCAGGGTTCGGAGCAGAACGGCGGCCGGGTCGTGTTCTCGAACATCGGCGGACCCGCTGATCCCTCGTACAACGCGATCGGGTATCGCGTGAGCGACAGCTACGTCTACGGCATCAGCCGGCCCGTAGGCCTGAACCCGGCGGCACAGCAGCACCGGATCGTCCGGATCAACGCGGACGGGTCCGTCGACGACCGAGGCGGCATCCCCGAGCAGCCGAGCGGACTCATCGCGGGCACCTTCGGTGAAGGTGCGCTTGCGAACACCCTGCTCGTCATGACCGTCGAGAACGACACGCTCTACCGCGTGAACGTCGACGCGGGCACCTTCACCACCCAGGCGCTGTCCGGGGCGGACACGAGCTTCAGCGACATGACCGCGGCGTACGGCTACCTGTGGGGTGTGAATCAGAACGGCGGGTCCATCGCTCGCGTCGATCCGGCGACCGGCGTCAAGACCTCGTACCCCGTCGCCGGGATGCTCACCGATTCGGGCGCCTACGGCGGCGCGTGGACCTACGGCAACGGCAACCTGGCCTTCTCGAACAACGGCACGGGCACCATCACGCAGATCCGCGTGACGAACCCGGCGTCCCCGGTGTTCAACCTCGTCTCCGCCATCCCCGGTCCGCAGAGCGGCAACAACGACGCGACCGCCGCGCCCGGTGATCCGACCGACCTGTCCGTCACGAAGAACGGGCCCGCGACGGTCGCCGCGAACGGCACGATCACCTGGACCGTGCGCGTGCGCAACCTCGGCCCCGGCACCTCCTCCGGATTCGTGCTCAACGACACGGTGCCGACCGGCGTGACCGCGATCACCGCGGCCGACCCGCGTTGTACCGTGACGGGCCGCAACATCGCATGCGTCGGCGACAACCTGCTCGCGAGCAGCAATGTGCTCTTCACCTTCACCGGCACCGCGCCGAACGCGGCGGCGACCCTCGTCAACACCGCGACCGTCGTGCCGAACGAGGTCGACACCGACCCCACGAACAACACCGACGACGCCACGACGGTCGTGCAGGTGGCGCCGCCGCTCGTGCCGCACTCGGCGATCACGAAGACGTCGAACGCGCAGGTCGACGTCCAGGTGGGCGACGTCGTGACGTACACCGTGACGGTGCGCAACGACGGCACGGCCCCGTACACCGCGGGCGCGCCGGCGACCATGAGCGACTCCCTCGCCGACGTGTTCGACGACGCGACCTGGAACGCCAACCCGACCGTCACCTTCAGCGGCGGTTCGACGTCTGCTCCGCCCGTTCTGAGCGGCTCGACGCTCAACTGGTCGGGCCCTCTCGCCGTCGGTGAGACGGCGACCATCCGCTACAGCGTGACGGTCACCGGTGCCGGGAACGACCAACTCCTCAACACCGCGTGCGCCCCGAGCCCCGGGCAGACTCCCGCGTGCATCACCGTCACCGACCTCGTGCCCAACCTCGTCGTCTCCAAGAGCGTCAACCCGGCATCCGGCACGACGGTGCTCGGCAACCAGGTGCTCACCTACACGCTGACCTTCTCCAACACCGGCGGGAGCCCGGCGACGGTGAACTCGGTCGACCACCTCGCGGGTGTGCTCGACGACGCCACCGTCACGGCCGCCCCCACCGCATCCGCGGGGTTGACGGTGTCGTCGATCACCGGTGGCACGTTCACCGTGCAGGGCAGCGTGGCCGCGAACTCGTCGGCCACCGTCAGCTACCAGGTGACGGTGATCCCTGATGCCACGCGCACCGGGGACGACTCCGTCGTCAACTGGGTGCTCCCGGCCGGAGTGCCGGTGCCCGCCGACTGCACCCCCGGTATCTGCACCATCAACCCCGTGCCGTCGATCGCGGACTCGAAGACCGTGAACCCGCTCTCCGGATCGACCGTGCGTCCCGGCCAGGTGTTGACCTACACGCTCATCTTCACCAACAACGGAGACGGCCCCGGCACGGTGGCGAAGGACGACGCGCTCACCCGCCTGCTCGATGACGCCGACATCACGTCCGGCCCCACGGTGCAGAACGGCGCACTCACCGCTGTCCGCGTGGGCGATCGCATCCGCATCGACGGAACGTTGCAAGCCGGTCAGACCGAGATCGTGTCCTACCAGGCCACCGTGCGCGCCGATGGGGCGAGAGGAGACGACGTCCTGTCCAACTTCCTCGTGCCGCGCGACTCGACGATCCCCGACACGTGCGTCGAGGACTGCTCGGTGAACTTCGCGCCCGAGATCGTCACATCCAAGAGCGTGAACCCCACCTCGGGCTCGACGGTGCTCGCGAACCAGGTGCTGACCTACACCCTCACGTTCTCGAACAACGGCGCGGCCCCCGACACGATCGCCCATGACGACGTGCTGGCCGACGTGCTCGACGATGCCCAGCTCAACGGAGGCCCGACGGTGTCGAACGCGGCCCTGACCGCGACGATCGCCGCCGACCGTCTGCTCATCGACGGCACGCTGCAGCCGGGACAGACGGTCACGGTCACCTACTCGGTCACCGTGCGAGCGGACGGCGCGCGCGGCGACGATGTCATCGGGAACTTCCTGGTGCCGCGCGGGACGACCGTTCCGGACGACTGCGTCGGGCCGAACTGCTCGGTCAACTTCGTGCCCGAGATCGTCGACTCCAAGACGGTCGACCCGGCCTCCGGGTCGACGGTCCTGCCGCAGCAGGTGCTCACGTACACGCTCACGTTCTCGAACAGCGGCTCGGCCACGGGACCGGTGGCGCGGGACGATGCTCTCGCCGGCGTGCTCGACGACGCGGACCTCACGAGCGGACCGACGGTGTCCAACCCGGCGCTTGCGGTCACCCGCGTGGGCGACCGGTGGCGGATCACCGGCAACCTGCAGCCCGGCCAGACCGTCACCGTGAGTTACACGGTGACCGTGCGTGCCGACGGCACCCGCGGCGATGACGTGATCGAGAACTACCTCATCCCCATCGGCTCGACGATCCCCGACGACTGCACCGGCGGAGATTGCGCGGTGAACAGGGTGCCCGAGATCGTCGACTCCAAGTCGGCGGACCCGGCATCCGGCGGTGTGGTGCTCCCGCAGCAGGTGATCACGTACACCCTCACGTTCGGCAACACGGGTGCCGCAGAGGGCACCGTGGCCAAGGACGACGTGCTCGCCGGCGTGCTCGATGACGCCGACCTCACGAGCGGACCGACGGTGTCGAACGCGGCCCTCACCGCGACCCGCGTCGGTGACCGCATCCGGGTGACCGGCATCCTGCAGCCGGGCCAGACCGTCACCGTCACCTACCAGGTCACGGTGCGCGCCGACGGTGCGCGCGGCGACGACCGACTGGTGAACGCGA
Organism: Diaminobutyricimonas aerilata; assembly: GCF_002797715.1. Taxonomy (NCBI): domain Bacteria; kingdom Bacillati; phylum Actinomycetota; class Actinomycetes; order Micrococcales; family Microbacteriaceae; genus Diaminobutyricimonas; species Diaminobutyricimonas aerilata. The sequence goes on from NZ_PGFF01000001.1 coordinate 937,780, forward strand.
TCGTACCGCCCGACTTCCCGCCGCCGCCGGCGTGCGCGCCGGGCGACTGCGTCGAGCACTTCATCCCGCACGTCGTCGACACGAAGACCAGCGATCCCGGCACCGATTCCGTCGTCGCCGTCGGACAGGTGATCTCCTACACGCTGACGTTCTCGAACCTCGGCACGGCGGTCGGTCCGGTCGCCAAGGACGACGTGCTCACCGACGTGCTCGACGACGCCGGCATCACCACGCCGATCGCGGTCTCGAACCCCGCCCTCACCGCGGTGCTCACGGGCGACCGCATCCGGGTGACCGGCACGCTGCAGCCCGACCAGACGATCACCGTGACGTACGCGGTCACCGTGCGCGCCGATGGCGAACGCGGCAACGACCTCATCGCCAACGCGCTCGTGCTGCCGGGCGAACTGGGTGGTTGCACGGATCCGCTCGACTGCACCGTGCAGCGGATGCCGCACCTCGTCGACAGCAAGAGCGTCGACCCGGCGACGGGAACCGGCGTCTCGACGGGAAGCGTGGTCACCTACACGCTCACCTTCGGCAACATCGGCACTGCCGCGGGAACCGTGCTGAAGGACGACGTGCTGACCGGAGTGCTCGACGACGCGACCCTCACCACGCCGCCGACCGCCTCGAACGGCGCGCTCACCGCGACAGTGAACGGCGACCGCATCCGGATCACCGGCGCGCTCGACCCCGACCAGACCGTGACGGTCACCTACGCGGTGACGGTCAACGACGACGAGGTGCGCGGAGACAACGTGCTGCGCAACTTCCTCCTGCCGCCGGACACCACCGTGCCCGACGAGTGCGTCGGCCCTGACTGCACCGAGAACCCGGTGTCGCAGATCCTGGACTCGAAGACCTCCGATCCCGCCGATGGTGCGACCGTGCTCGAGAACCAGGTGGTGACCTACACGCTCACCTTCTCGAACACGGGCGAAGCCGAGGGGCCCGTCGCGCGCACCGACTCGCTCGTCGCGGTGCTCGACGACGCCGACATCACCTCGGGTCCGACGGTCTCCGACGCGGCGCTCACCGCAGTGCTCGACGGCACGTCGCTCGTCGTGACCGGCGACCTGCAGCCCGATCAGACGGTGACGGTCACGTACGCGGCGACCGTGCGGCCCGACGGCGAACGGGGCGACAACACGCTCGTCAACCACCTGCTGAAGCCCGGCGAGATCCCCGGAGACGAGTGCGTGGAGGGCGACGACGACTGCACCGTGCAGCGCGTGCCGCTCATCACGAGCGCGAAGTCGGTCGACCCGGCGTCGGGCACGAGTGTCGTGACCGGCACCACCCTCGCCTACACGCTGACCTTCGGCAACGAGGGCGCGGCGACCGGACCGGTCGCGTACACCGACCGTCTCGCCGACGTGCTCGACGACGCCGACCTCATCGAGGACTCCCTCGTCACGAGCGACCCGACCCTCACCGCGACCGTCGTCGACGACACGATCGCCGTCACCGGACAGGTGGCCGTCGGGCAGCTGGTGACCGTCACCTACGAGGCCGTCGTGCGCCCCTTCGCGGAGCGCGGCGACTCGCGGATCGGCAACTTCCTGCTCAAGAACGGCGACGAGCCATCGGAGGAGTGCACGGATGCCGACGACTGCACGGTGAATCTCATCCCGCACCTGTCGGTGCTGAAGACGTCGGATGCGACGCCGCTCGCCGAGGTGGGCGACACGATCACCTACGTCGTGACGGTCATCAACGACGGCACCGCCGACTTCACCGAGGAGTCGCCGGCCGCGGTGGCGGACGACCTGTCGAGTGTGCTGGATGACGCCGACTACAACGGCGACGTCGTCGGTGAACGCTCCGACGGCACACCCGTCGAGGTCGACTACACCGCGCCGGTGATGTCGTGGACGGGCCCCCTCGAGGTCGGCGAGACGGTGGAGCTCACCTACTCGGTGACCACCCGTCTGGGCGGCGACCTCGAGGTCGAGAACGGCGCGTGCGTGCCGAACGGCGGGGAGGACCCGACGTGCGTCGCCGTCACGACCGGCCTCGCCGACATCGGCATCATCAAGACGGTCGACCCGACCTCGGGCACGAGCCTGCGCCCGGGTGCGACGGCGACGTACACGCTCACGATCGCCAACTCGGGCACCGGGGCGGGCGCCTACGCGTACACCGACTGGCTCGCGGGTGTGCTCGACGATGCGACGCTGAGCGCCGGGCCGACGGCCACGGGCGGTGCGATCGTGTCGCCCGTGCGGGAGCAGAGCTTCGACGTGAGCGGCATCCTCGAGGCGGGGGCGAAGGTCGTCGTCACCTACTCGGTGCAGACCCGCGCGTACGCCGACCAGGGCGACCACCGGCTCGGCAACTGGGTGACCGCGGCGGGCGAGCGCCCCGACGGGACGTGCGCCCCGGGTGCCCTCACCTGCACGGTCAACCCGCTGCTCGACCGTCTGGCCGCGACGGGCGCGACCGTGAGCGCCGCGGTCGGCGGACTGGCCGGGTTCCTGCTGCTCGCGGGACTGGTGCTGGTCGTCATCCGTCGCGCCCGATCGGGGTCACGCGCCGTCTGACCTCCCGAGACCGGATGCCGGCAGCACGTCCCCCCTGGCGAGCTGCCGGCATCCCCATGCGCCCGCAACCGCGATCCCTTGGCGAACCGCTCGGGTGCCCGTAGGGTGAATGCGGGTCACGTTGGGACCGTGCCCGTCCGCTTTTCACATCGCCTGCTGGGGGGCACGGGTCGCTGACCCGCGAGCGCATCGCAAGGGGAAGTCGTGACGACCAGTTCGGTCCTGCGCGCATCGCACCAGCCCTGGCCGTTGATCGAGCGACGCCGGCTGCTCACGTGGCTCGATCGCCCTCGCGGCCTCTCGATCCTCGATGCGACCGCCGGTACCGGCAAGACGGTGCTCCTCGACGCCTGGAGCGAGCGGATGCGCGACGCCGGGTGGATCGTCGATCGCTCGCGCACCGATCAGCTGTCGACGGAGCAGTTGCGGGCGCAGGCCCGAGGGGCGGTGCTCATCGTGGACGGCGTCGACCATCCGCTTCGCCGTCGCGCGGCCGAGGCGATCCTCGAGGCGGTGGGCGGCGGGGTGCGGGTGGTCGTGTCGGGCCGTGCGGCCGCCGCGCTCGAATCGCTCGCCCATCGTCGTCATCTCGACGTCGCGTCCCTCTCGACGCCTGATCTGCTGCTCGACGCCGAGGAGCTCGCCACCCTGCTCGCGGCCGTGGAGGTGCCGCATGGGATGACGGCGGACGTGGTGCTGGACCTCACGGGTGGGTGGCCGTCGCTCGTCCGCGCACTGCTCGCCGACGTGATCGACGGAGAGTCGGACTTCCGGCGTGCGGAGCGCTGGCTCGCCTCCGCGGCGCTCGGGGGACTCGCGCCCGACCTCCGGCGGGCGGCGAAACGCCTCTCGATCCTCGATGTCGTGCATCCGGGCGCCGCGGGACTGCTCATCGACGCGGACCCGCTCGGCACGGTCGCCCGGCTGCTGGATCGGGCGCTGCTGCGACCCCTCCCGCGAACGGACCCCGACCGAACTCCGCCGCGCCGTTCGGGTGCGGTCATGCCGGGTCTCGTCCGGCGGGTGCTGCACGAGGACGAGCACGACGACACCGAGATCCGCGCAGCCCACGCCGACCTCGCGCTCGGGACCCTCCACCTCGATCCCGCCGCCCACGCCCCACGCGTGCTGTCGCACGCCCGCCGCGGTGAGGCGTGGGATGTGCTCAGCGCGTTCTGGGCGCTCCGCGGTCCGGAGGCGCTCCGCCAGTTCCCGGAGGAGACGCGCGCCGCCTACGCCGACCTGCCGCACGACGTCGTGCGGGAACGGCCGGCACTCGCCTTCGCCCAAGCGCTGTCGTCGCTCGATGCGGAACCGGATGCGGTGTTCCACCGTCTGGCCGGCACGGGCTTCCATCCGCCGACCCTCGAATCGGCGCGCCATGCCGGGGATCCCGACCGGTTCGTCGAAGCGGTCGTGCTGCGGATGCTGCATCTGCGGCACGTGGGCCGGGTGGCCGAGGCTGATGAGCTCGGCGCGCTCGCCGCGGGGGAACTCGACCGTCGCGTCGATCGGGGCGAATCCGCTCCGAGCCCCATCTACGTCGCCCTCCTGCAGGTGCACCGGACGCTCGCCGGCATGCTCGCGCGGAATGAGCGCGGCTCCACGGCGGAACTCGCCACCCGCGCGGTCGAGGCCGCACGCCGGAGCGGAGCTCTGCCGATCGCGTCGAGCGCCTCCGCGTCGCTTGCTGTGCTGCAGAGCGCCGCGGGCTGGAATGTGACCGCTCGTTCGCTCGTCGACGAGCTGCACCGTACCGTCTCGGCGGGAGACTCCCCGTCTGCGACCGCCGCGCAGCATGTCGTCGAGGCGATGCTCGCCGTCGACGCGCTCGACGGGCGCGCCGCGCGGACCGCACTCGAGCGGGCGGATGCACTCCCATCGGGCGATGAGCTCTGGCCGTTCCGCGTGCTCGCGTGGGGCCGCTACAGCTTGTTCTTCCTCACTCGCGACGAGATGGACGACAAGCTGCGTGAGGCGGTGTGGTCGAAGCCCTCCGCGCTCCAGCGACCGGGTACGGCGCGGATGGTGCTCGACGCGTTCGCGGTGCTCGCTGACGTGCACGCGGGACGCGTCGCCGAAGCGGCCCGTCGCATCGCCGCAGCACCCGACAACAGCGACTGGATGGAGTCGTTGCGCGCCCGGCAGCGGCTCTCGGTGGGCGACGCGCGCGGGGCGCTGCAGCAGGTGTCGACCGCGATCGCCGACGACCTGCTCGGCAATCGCGAACGCGCGCAATTGCTCTTCATCGGCGCGTCCGCCGCGCTCGACGAGGGCCTCGACGATCTCGCGAAAGACCTGTACGGGCGCGCGATCGGTCTTGCGGCGGCACACCGCCTCTACTCCACCCACCTCATCGTGTCGCACGCGCGGCGGGATGCCCTCCGCGCCGCGACGACGCTCGAGCCGACGGCCGAGGTCGTCGAGCTGCTCGCCGCCTTCCCCGACATCTACCCCGAGGCGCCGACGGTGACGCTGTCGTCGCGCGAGGCGGACGTGCTGCGGGAACTCGCGGGCGGTCGCAGCCACCGGGAGATCGCGGCGGCGCTGTTCATCAGCGTGCCGACGGCACGCACCCACCTGCGATCGGCGTACGCGAAGCTCGGCGTGAACACCGGTCCGGCGGCGGTCGCGAGAGCGGTCGAGCTCGGTCTCCTCGGGGGCTGACGCGGGCCATCCACAGCTGTTTCCGTCCTCGCAACCCTCGTGTGCGACACTCGGGGGCGTGAGCAGCCTGGCGCGAGCGGTCGAGATCGCCACACGCGCTCATGAGGGCCGCGTGGATGCCGCCGGACGACCGGCGGTGGAGCACTCGTTCGCCGTCGCGGCGCTCGTGCGAACGGTCGAGCAGAAGACCGTCGCCATGCTGCACGAGGTGGTCGAGCGCGGCGACCACACCGTCGCGGAGCTGCGCGAGGAGGGCTTCGACGCCCACGTGCTCGCCGCCCTCGACGCGCTCAGGCCGCGGGACGGCGAGCGACTCGAGCACACCGTCGCCCGCATCCTGCACGGCAGCGCCGGATGCGCCCTCGAGGTGAAGCGGGCGGACATCGCCCATGAGGCCTCGCGGCTGCACGAGTTCGACGAGGTCACCCGTCGTCGGCTCGAACCGCAACTGGATCGCACCGCGCGACTGCTGGGCACCACACTCGACGCGCTCGTCGCCCGCGTCGGCTGAGCCGACCGACGCTCAGCGCAACCCGGCCTCGTGGGCGAGCAGGGCGGCCTGCACGCGGTTCCGCACCTCGAGAACGCGCAGTATCGCGCTCACGTGCCCTTTGACGGTGCCTTCGGAGATCACCAGCTCCCGGGCGATGTCGGAGTTCGAGCGACCCTGCCCCACCAACGCCAGCACGTCGCGCTCGCGCTCGGAGAGGCGATCGAGGCGAGCGAGGGCGTCCACCGGCACGGCGGAACGGCTGTCTCGCACGGCACGGATGAGCACCCGCGCGATCGTCGGTGACAGAGCCGCACCACCCGCGGCCACCGCGCGTACCCCGGTGATCAGATCTTGTGGCGCCGAGGCTTTGAGCAAGAACCCATCGACGCCGCCCTCGAGCGCCCTCAGTACGTTGTCGTCGGTGCCGAAGGTGGTCAGCATGATGGTGCGGACGTCGGGGAGCAGCCGCCCGATCTCTGCGGCCGCCGCGACGCCGTCGAGCGCCGGCATGCGCAAGTCGAGAACGGCCACGTGCGGACGGGTGGCGCGCACGATGTCGACCGCAGCCGAGCCGTCCGCGGCCTCGCCGACCACCTCGATCCCGGCGTGGGACTCGAGGATCGCCCGCACACCGGCACGCACGAGGGGATCGTCGTCGGCGATCACGATCCGTACAAGCCCATCGTCGCTCACAGCGTCTCCTTCACGACCAGGACCTCGTCGCGGAAGCAGAGGCGGTACAACGAGTCGTCGAGAGAGAACGGTTGACGCACGGCGCGGTAGTACTCGCACGACGCGCCCCGCGGCGGGGCGGGAGCGTGCGCCGGTGCGCGATCGATGTGGTCGGCCGGCAGCAGCGCGGCGGCTTCGGAGCGCGACTGCCCGATCCGCAGCTCCGAGAACGCCCGTTCAGAGAGGCCCACTTGGGACGTCGTCGTGGCGTCGAAGACCGCCAGGGCGACCCCGACCGCGAGCACGAGCACAGCGGGGAGCAGCGCGGTGCGCAGGTGCGCCCTGCGCATCCCGTGTCGTTCCTCGTCCGCGGTTCGAACGGTGGGGTGGAAGGACTCCGTCGAGTCGTCACGCCCGGGCGGGCGATGCTCCGGAACGGTTGCTGACACGACGAACTCCGCGTCCTCGACCCCGGCGGCGAAGGTGCCTCCCGCGACGCGCACCCGTTCCCGCATGCCGATCAGTCCGTATCCCCGCCTCGGGTCGGTGTCTGCCCGGGCAGGGTCGGCGACCGGGTTGCGCGCGACGATGCGCACGGCGCCGTCCGCTTCGTCGATACGTAGATCGAGAGTCCGGCCGGGCGCGTGTCTCGCCGCGTTCGCGAGGAGTTCCTGCACGAGGCGTTCGACCGTACGTGCGGTGGCGGGCCTCCAGCCGGAGGCATCAGCCCTGACCTCGGCCCGGACAGCGAGTCCTGAGCGCGCCGCCTCCGCAATGAGTTCCTCGAGCGGGCGGACGTCGCGCGACTCGTCGTCGCCGTTGGAGCGGAGGACGTCCACGATGCGATGCAGCGTCTCCATGCCGGCTACGGCCCGCTCGCGCACGAGCGCAGCGCGGCGGCGGGTCTCGTCGTCGGTACCGGTCGCGACTTCGAGCGCGCCCGCGGTCAATGCGAGGAGGCTGAGTTCGTGCCCGAGCGAGTCGTGCATGTCCCGGGCGATCGAGGTGCGCTCATGCTCGCGCGCCTGCCGCACGGCGAGCTGCTGTCGTTCCTCGAGCAGCCGCGCACGCATCCACCCGGCCTCGACGAGCTGTCGTCGCTGTCGCAGGAACGCCCCGAGCCACCACGGCACGACGCACGCGAACGTGAGGGCGAGCACTGCGGTCACGAAGAGGCTGAGCAGGGTGCCGGATGCTCCGCTCAGCGCGAAGGCGACGACGAGGACGGCGCCCGAGGCGACGAGCACCGCACGGGCCGATTCGGCGATTCGTCCCACAAAAAAGGAGGTCACCGCCGCGACCACGAACGCCCACTCGCTCGACGATGCACCCGGTCCGTACACCGCGGCGAGCACAAGACCCGCCGCGAGCGCGAGCGACCAGGTGGGCAGGGGACGCAGCGACAGCGGCAGGGTCACGGCGATCACCAGCAGGATCTTCTGATCTGTCGCCGACGAGAGGATGGTCGTCGACTCGACCATCACAGCGATCAGCACGACCGCCCCGACGACGAATGCCGGCGTGTTCTCGCGCGTGAAGAGTCGACGCATGCAGCCCAATGTAGGAGGCGACCCGGGTGCGGCGCCCCTGACGAAAGTCATGTTCCCCGCTCGCGGAACATGTCGGAAGAGGGGGACTCGTCCGGTCGAATGGCGGGCGCGGCGTCCGCATCGGGATTTCTAGCGTGGCCCGCATGGAGTTCATGAACGACGTGCTGATCGACCTGGCCGGGTCGCCGTGGGTCTACCTCGTCGCAGTGCTGGTGTGCATCATCGACGGATTCTTCCCCCCGGTGCCGAGTGAATCCGTGATCGTGGCGCTCGGTGCTCTCGCCCTGTCGACCGGCGAGGTGCATCTCGCCGGGCTGCTCGCGGTGGCGGCGACGGGCGCCTTCGTCGGCGACAACATCGCGTACCTGGTCGGCCGGACGATACGCGCTGAACGCGTCGGCTGGATGCGCCGGCCCCGCGTCGTGGCGGCATCCGGCTGGGCACGCGCCCGGTTGGAGAGCCACGGGGCCTTCGTGATCTTCACGGCTCGGTACATCCCCGTCGGCCGCGTCGCTGTGAACATGACGGCCGGGGCGACGGGGTATCCGTGGCGGCGCTTCGCCGCGATCGATGCCGCCGCGGCGGTCACCTGGGCGCTCTACTCGGTCTTCATCGGAGTGGCTGTGGGACATGTGCTCGGCGACCAGCCCCTCTTGGCCGTAATCGTGGCGGTCGTGCTGGCGGCCGTGCTCGGTCTCGCCGTCGACACGACGCTGCGCACGATCGCTCGCGGGCGGGCGGCGCGCGTGACCGACCGATCAGGGATCACTTGAAGCCGGAGGTCTTGATCGACTCGACGATCTGCTTCTGGAAGAAGAAGAACAGCAGCAGTGTCGGTAGCGCGGCCACCGTCGAGGCGGCGAGCACGTAGTTCCAGTCCGACGCGTACTGCTGCTGGAACGTCGAGATGCCCACCTGCACCACCCGCAGATCCGGGTTGGAGGTGATCGTGAGCGGCCACACGAACGCGTTCCAGTTCGCGAGGAAGAAGAAGACGCTCAACGCCGCGAGGATGGGGCGCGACAGCGGAAGCACCACGCTCCAGTAGATCCGCCAGTAGCTCGCGCCGTCGACGAGAGCCGCCTCCTCGAGCTCGTTCGGCAGTCCCAGGTAGAACTGCCGCAGCAGGAAGATGCCGAACGCGCTGAAGATCGACGGAATGATCAGGCCGGCGTAGCTGTCGAGCATCCCGAGCGTGCGCACCACGACGAACGACGGGATCAGGATGACGGGGGCGCTCACCAGCAGGGTCGAGAAGATGATGAGGAACACCGTCTCGCGGCCCTTGAACTTGAGCCGGGCGAGCGCGTACGCCGCCATCGAGTGGAAGAACAGCGCCACGACCGTCACCACGGCGGAGACGAAGAAGCTGTTGAACAGGTACCGCAGGAACGGCACCTCGGTGAACACGTAGGCGAAGTTGTCGAGCGTCGGGTTCGGGGGAAGCAGCGCCGTGCCGTTGACGTCCTCCGCGGTCTTGAACGAACTCGTGACCATGTAGACGAGCGGGAAGATCGTGATCAGGGCGATCACGACCCCGACGATCACGAGCACGGTCGTGCGGGGCGTCCATCTCCGGTCGCGGCCTCGACGCACCCGCGGTGCCCTCGGCCGACCGGTCGTCAGTGCGCTACTCGCCATCGTCGATCCGTCCTCCCCGGGTGATGCGGAACATGAACGCCGACCAGAGCAGCAGCACCAGGATGAGCACCGAGCCGATCGCGGCCGCATAGCCGTATTCGCCGAACAGGAACGCCTGCTCGTACACGTAGTAGATGAGCAGCGACGTCGACCCCGCCGGACCACCGCCGGTCATGATGTAGATGAGGTCGAACCCGCCGGTGATGACCGCGATCGTGACCGTGATGAACACGAACAACGACGTCGGCCGCAGCAGCGGCAGCGTGATCGAACGGAACCGCTGCCACGCGCTCGCCCCGTCGATGCGCGCGGACTCGTAGTACTCGCTCGGGATGTCCTGCAGACCGGCGAGGAAGATCACCATGTAGTAGCCCATCTGGAACCAGATGCTGATCACCACGACGGTGCCGAGCGTGTACTGCGGATCACCGAGCCACGAGACGTCGCGCACGCCGAACGCGGCGAGGAACTGGTTGAGCACGCCCACCCGGTCGGCGAGCATGAACTGCCAGATGAGGCCCACCACGACGATGCTCACGACGTAGGGGGCGAACAGCGCGCTGCGGATGAACCCGACGAGCGGGATCCTCTGCTGCACGAGCAGCGCGAGCGCGAGAGAGATCACGAAGATGAGCGGCACGAGCGCGACGAGGTACACCGCGGTCACGGCTGCGCTCTGCAGGAACTGCGGGTCGCCGAACATGCGCACGTAGTTCGCGCCGCCGATGAACTCGAGGTTGCCGAACCCGTCGAGGCTGAAGAAGCCGAGCGCGATCGCGAGCAGCATCGGAACGAAGACGAACACGAGCAGGCCGAGCGAGTCGGGCAGCAGGAAGAAGAACGCCGCCCGGGCTTCCCGCTTGCGGCGCGCGGCACCCGCGTCGGGGCGCGGCCGGGTCGAAGCGGATGCGGTGGGCACGGGGCGCGCAGCGGCGCGCGATCCGATCGCGGTCATAGCAGCGGTGCTCCCTCGTAGGTCGTGAGGTACGCCTCGATCGCGCTGTGCGCGATCGCGGCCTGGTCGGCGGCGTCTCCGCCCGCGCTCTGCACGCTCTGGATGGCGTTGGAGACGGCCTTGTAGAGCACGGGTGGGTACCTCGGCTCGCCGCGCCCGGTGTCGAAGATGACGTCGCGGAAGTACGCCATCTTCGGGTCGTCGTAGGCGCCCGTCTCGCGCATCCGCTTGTCGACGGAGATGCGGGTGGGCATGTCGGATTTCGCGACGGCCGCCCATTCGGTGAGGCGGTCGACGCTCGCGTCGCTCGTGCTGCCGACCGTCTCGACCACGAATCGCGCGGCCGCCTCCGGGTTGCGCCCGCGGGCGTTGACGGCGAACGCCCACCCGCCGAGCACCGTGCGCGTCTCGCCTCCGGGCGGCGTGGGGAGCGGGAACACGCCGTAGTCGAAGTCGGGCGCGTTGCCCCGGAAGTTGGCGACCTGCCAGATGCCCGACTGCCACATCGCGGCGAACCCCTCCGTGAAGGCGCCGACGAGGTCGCCGGCCGCGGGCATCGTGCGCGGCGCGAGCCGTCGGCGGGTCGCCTCACCGAAGAGTTCGAGCGCCTGGATCGCGCCCTCGCTGTCGAAGGCCGCCCGTTGCGTGCGTGGGTCGACCACCTCGCCGCCGCCCTGCCACATCCACGGGTACCAGGTGAAGTTCTGGTAGTAGCCGGGGATCGTCTCGAACACGACGCCCGATTGCGTCGGAGTGGTGAGCTTCTCGGCCACGTCGAACATCTGCTCCCACGTGGTGGGGATGTCGCCCTCCGACAGCCCCGCCGCCTCCCACGCGCGCGGGGAGTAGTACATCGCGAGCGGCTCGTTCTCCATCGGCAGCGCGTAGATCTTGCCGTCGACGCTCCGCGTGGCGAGGGACCCCTCGGTGTAGTCGTCGACCGCCTCCTGCGTCATGTAGGGCCGGAGGTCTTCGAGGGCGCCGCCGTTGTAGTACCGCGAGAAGTCGCCGGGGCTGATGAGGAAGATGTCCGGGCCGCTCCCGGAGGCGAACGCCGTGGCGAGCCGGGTGTTCGTCGGGTCGGTGTAGGCGGGGATGAACACGGCCTCGACCTGTTCCGGGTGCTGACCGTTCCAGTCTGCAATCGCTTTCATGAACCAGTCGTTCTGCGCCTTCAATTCGGGCGCCGTCTGGGTCGAGGGGGCGTAGAAGTTCCAGAACTGCAACGGCTCCCCGGATGTGCTCGCCCGGTTCGAGCATCCGCTCAGCAGGAGGGGGGCCGACGCGGCCGCGAGGCCGCCGAACAGCAGCGATCTGCGGGAGACCTGGGCCGCGCTCAGGCGTGAGGTGGCGCGGTGCACGGCGTCGTGTCCACTCATCGTTCTTCCCGTCGTCGGGACCATCGTCCGGTCACTTCTTCGTGTCGTCGATCGATGAAATCGATTACACGCATCCGACCACGGATGGCCCGGCGCGTCAAGAGTCAGTTGCGTCGCCGGTCAGGCCGGGGGAGAAGCGGGTGGGCCCTCGTTCCAGAGCGCGGCGGCGACCGCCTCGACCTCCGGCGCCACCTCAGGGTTGAGCATGAACCACAGCTCATCGCCCGGGCGCCCCGGCGCGAGTCCGTCGGCGTCGTAGACGATGCGGGTGCTCGAGGGCATGAGGCCGAGGTGGTCGTAGATCTCGCCGACGAGTCGGGGAGGGGCGGCGTCGACATCCCATTCGAGGGCGACGTGCACCGACGCGGGTCCATTGCAGGCCCGGATGCGTCGCGGTCCGCGCGTCAGCCGAGGCGACTCGTCGCCGAGTTCGCGCCAACCCTCCGGGAGCATCCGCCCGCCCATGCCGCACATCATGCCACCACGAATTGCTACTCGGATGCCGCGGTTCGAATCGGCTCTTGTCTCCGTCCGATTGGATAGTTACGCTATCCAACATGACCGCATCCGTCGTTCCGACGTCGTTCCGCTCGGCCGCGCGCCGCGCCTACTCGTGGCATCCGCCGCTCATGACCCTCGCTGCCGCGACGGTCGTGCTCACCGTCGTGGCTCTCGCCGGGTACCTGGTCGACCCGCGCGAGCTGGTCGGCGTGCCGCTGTGGGAGAAGCCGCTCAAGTTCGCGATCTCGACCTTCCTGTACGCGGTCACCTTCGCGTGGCTCATCTCGCTGCTCACCCGCGGACGCCGGTTCGCCTGGCTGGTCGGCACCGTGTCCGCCGTCGGCCTGGTCATCGAGCTCGTGGTCATCGTGGGTCTGCAGGTCGCGGGTCAGACGAGCCACTTCAACGTGTCCACCCCGTTCGCCGCCGCGATGTGGGCGGTCATGGCGACCTCGATCGCCGTGGTCTGGGTCGCCGCCCTCGTCGTGGCGTTCGCGCTGCTGCGCGCGCCGCTCGGTGACCCCGCCCGCAGTCTCGCCATCCGGGCCGGCGCGTTCATCGGCGTGATCGGCATGGCTCTCGCGTTCCTCATGACGAGCCCGACGGCGCAACAGCTCGCCGACTACCAGGGCATCGTGGGAGCTCACGCGGTCGGCGTCCCCGACGGGGGACCCGGACTCCCGCTGCTCGGCTGGAGCACCGTCGCGGGCGACCTCCGCATCCCGCACTTCGTCGGCATGCACGCCCTGCAGTTGCTGCCGCTCGGACTCCTCGCGCTCGAACTCCTCGCCCGTCGCGTGACCCCGCTGCGCTCGGCGCGCGTGCGGCGCGACCTCGTCGCGATCGCGACGGTCGCCTACCTGGCCGTGCTCGGGCTTCTCACGTGGCAGGCCCTGCGCGGGCAGTCGATCGTCGCTCCGGACACGATCACCGCCGTCGTCACCGCCGGCCTCGCGGCCGCCGTATCGGCCGCCGTCGCGCTCGTGCTCGCTCGGGAGGTGCGACGGCCCGCGGTCGACGCGGAACCCGCAGTCCCGTCGCCCGCGCCGACGCCGACCGCGGTCGGCTGAGCGTTCTCAGGGGTCACGGATGCGCGCCGCCGAGGATGGGAGGGGCCGCACGGCCCGGACCGGAAGGACGCGACATGGCATTCGGCGACATCACGAAGAAGGCGCAGCAGCTGCTGCGCGACGAGCGCGTGGCGAAGGCGCTCAAGAGCGAGAAGGCCGAGGGCGTGAGCGACAAGCTCCTCGACGGCGTGGCCGGTGCCGCGAACAAGGTGACCGGCGGCAAGCACGCGGACAAGATCGACGGCGCGCGCGACGCCGCGGACAAGAGGATCGGCGACCGCTAGGCCCCGGCCGAGGCCGCGCCGCTCAGTCGGAGTGCACCCGGCCGAGGAAGTCGCGGCTGAGGGCGACCACCTCGTCCAGGTGGGTCTCGAGCAACCAGTGCCCGCCTCCGAGCAGGTGCAGCTCGGCGTCGGGCAGGTCGCGCAGGTAGGCCCGCGCCGACTCCTCGGGCATGTAGCCGTCGTGCGGTCCCCAGACGATGAGCGTGGGCGGCCGATGCTCGCGCAGGTACGCCTGGATGTCGGCGAAGAACGGCAGCGTGGTCGCCTGGTCCTCGAAGAGGTCGACGATCAGCTCCCGCCGACGGGGCGTGTCGAGCTGTCGCCAGGCGAGCGTCCACAGGTCGGGCGTCAGACGGTCGCGCAGCTCCTCGGGCAGTTCGCCGAGGAACTCATCGCGGAACCCGTCTTCGCTGACCGCCTCCGCGAGTCGCGCGCGTCCATCCGGAGTCGGGTTCCGCCAGTGCTCGAGCAGGGTCGCGTACTTCGGTCCGAGCGCGTCCTCGTAGACGTCGCCGTTCTGGATGATGAGCGCCGTGACCCGCTCGGGACGCGCGAGGGCGAGCCGGTATCCGAATTGCGAGCCGTAGTCGTGCAGATACAGCGCGTAGCGCTGCAGTCCGAGCGCGTCGGCGAAACGGCCGAGGAACGCGCCCTGCCCGGCGAAGCTGTAGTCGAAGTCGTCCGGGGTGGCGCTGTAGCCCCAGCCGGGCAGGTCCGGTGCGACGAGGTGCCACCGGTCGCCGAGCTCGGCCATGTATCGCCGGAACTCGAAGGACGAGCACGGGTACCCGTGCGGAAGCAGCACGACCGGCGCGTCGGCGGGCCCCGCCTCGCGGTAGAACACGTCCACCCCGTCGACCTCGATGCGGCGGTGGTGGACGATCGCGCTCACAATTCGAGCGTATCTCCGGGTTCGAGCGGATGGAAGACGCCGCCCGCCGCCTCGGTGGCCGATTGCAGGCGCGCGTAGTACATCTGCTTGCCGAGCACCGAGAGCAGCATCTCGTGGGCGGGGAACGAGCGCTTCGGCGCGACGGCGGTGACGTAGTCCATGGCCTCGGCGACCTTCATCCACGGTGCGTTCGCGGGAGCGGCAAGCGTGTCCACCGGCTTCGGCGGCACGGTGAACGCGTCGCCGGGGTAGAACAGCGAGTCGTTGACCATCACGCCGACGTTGCTGATCACCGGGATCGTCGGATGGATGACCGCGTGCTGCGAGCCGAAGAATTCCAGTCGGAAGCCGCCGACCTCGTGCACGTCGCCCTCGTGAACCGCGTCGATCTCGAATCCCTCCGCTTGTGCGACGACGCTCGCCGGAGCGAAGATGCGTGCTCCCTGATTGAGGTCGAGGATCCGCGTGAGCTGTTCGGGCGTCCAGTGGTCGGGGTGTTCGTGGGTGATGACGATGGCGACCACCCCCAGCACATCGATGAGCGGAGTCGTGAAGTTGCCGGGGTCGATGACGACGCGCTCGTCGGCGATCTCGACCACCATGCAGGCGTGTTCGTGCTTGGTCACTCGCATCCTCCGAGCGTATTGCGCACCGCCGACCCGGCTCGGTGCATCCGGTGTTCTCCAAGTGGAGCCGCCCCCGGGACGCGGGGCGGCGGCGGGCGACGGCGACTGGGATGATCGGGGGATGACGTCGACGCCGCCGAAGCGCCTCGTCGTCGCCGTCAACCCGGCGGCCTCGTTCGGTCGGCGGCGCGGCGTGGGTGCGGATGCGGCGGGCCGGTTGCGCGCGGCCGGTCACGACGTCGTTGAGCTCGAGGCCCCGGACTACGCGATGCTGCGATCGCGGGCTCGCGATGCTCTCGCAACGGCGGACGCCCTCATCGTGGTGGGCGGCGACGGCATGGTCAACCTCGGCGTCGGACTCGTCGCCGAGACCGGCATGCCGCTCGGGATCGTGCCGTCAGGCACGGGGAACGACACGGCCCGGTCGCTCGGATTGCCGCACGACGACCCGGGCGCCGCGATCGAGCGGCTCCTCGTCGCGCTCCAACGCGAGCCACGCAGCATCGACGCCGCGCGGGTGTCCCACGCGGCCGGAACCCGGTGGTACGCGTGCATGCTCTCGGCCGGGTTCGACGCGATCGTCAACGAACGGGCGAACCGCATGTCGTGGCCGAAGGGCCCGAGACGGTACACGATCGCGTTGCTCGTCGAGCTCGCCCGCTTGCGGCCGATCCGCTACCGCCTCGAACTCGACGGGGTGGCGAGCGAGCGCGCCGCAGTGCTCGTGTCGGTCGGCAACGGCGTCTCGCTCGGCGGGGGCATGAAGGCGACCCCGGATGCGGTGCTCGACGACGGGCTGCTCGACGTGCTCGTGGTCGAGCCGCTGTCGCGCTCGAGCTTCCTGCGGATCTTCCCGCGCGTGTTCGCCGGCACGCACGTCACCGACCGCCGGGTGTCCATCGAGCGCGCCCGCCGCATCCGCATCGACGCCGCGGATGTGGTGGCCTATGCCGACGGGGAACGCATCGCCCCGTTGCCGATCGAGATCGAATGCGTGCCCGGCGCGCTGCGCGTGCTCGTCTGAGCCGAGCGGGTCAGCCCTGCGCTTCGGCCTTGCCGAGGCGCCAGTAGCCCATGAACGACACGCGGGTGCGGTCGATGCCCGTCTCAGTGACGAGGAACCGGCGCAGCGCCTTGATGACCGACGCCTCACCGGCGAGCCACGCGTAGAAATCGCCGGGGCCGGCTTCGGGGGCGTCCCACAGCAGGTCGACGTCCACGTCGATGTCGTCGAGGGTCTGCGGCGCGAGGATCGCCGGGTCGATAGCCGCGCGGTTGCCCGCCACCCATGCCCGCACCGCCTCCTGCAGCGGCGCCCCGAGCTCGCGTTCGCCGCGCGGCAACCAGGTGATGCTCTGCGCGTTGCGGGCGAGGGGGAGGGCGTCGGCGGCGTCCGGGATCTCGATGAACGCGTGCGCGCGGCATCCGGTGGGCAGGGTCTCGAGGATGCTGCAGATGGCGGGGGCGGCGGTCTCGTCGCCGACGAGCAGCACCTCCTTGGCCGCGCCAGGCTTCCAGTCGAAGCCCGAGGAGCAGTAGAGGCTCCGCGCGTCCGGGCCGATGATCATGACCTCGTCGCCGGGCGTCGCCGCCTGCAACCACCGGGCGGCGGGACCCCCGTCGCCGTGGTTGACGAAGTCGACGTCGATCTCGCGGGCCGCGGGGCGCACGCCGCGGATCGTGTACGTGCGGAACGGCGGGCGCAGGTGGTCGGGCATGGCGCGCCACGCCTCGTACCAGGTGGCGCCGTCGAGGTCGTCGAACGTGCTGAGCCCGAATTCCGGTACGGGGAACACGATCTTGATGCGCTGGTCGAGCCCGTCGGTTCCGAAGAAGGAGAGGTCGTCGCCACTGAAGGTGACGCGCGTGAAGTGCGGGCTGAGCGCGACCACGCGGCTGACGCTCACGCGGAAGAGACAGTAGCCGGGACGCTCGTCCTGGAGCACGGCACTGGTCGTCGCGACTGAGGTAAGCATTACCTAAGTATGCACGAGCTCCGCCGATGTCGCGAGCGGAAGTCACCTGCACCGTGACCCCGGCCCGCTCCCTGAGCCTGTCGAAGGGAGCACCCCGGTCGAGGCCGCTCCCGCTCCCTGAGCCTGTCGAAGGGAGCACCTCGGTCGAGGCCGCTCCCGCTCCCTGAGCCTGTCGAAGGGGCACCCCGCGCGACGCATCAGTGCACGCGGTCGGGGAACAACGCCTCGTCGACCTCGAACACCTCGACGGACTGCGGCTCGCGCAGGAACCCGGCCGCGCCGATCGCGGCGACCGTCTCGCGGTAGTCGCTCGACGCATCCAGCCGTGCCACCGACTCGGCGTCGTCCCAGAACGTGATGACGACGCGGCCCTCCGCGGCCCGGGCGAACACGAGCCCGCGGAATCCGGGCTGCCGCCGGAACATCGGCAGCGAGCGCTCGGTCGCGAAGGCGGTGTACTCGTCGGCGCGGGACTCGTCGAGCCCGGTGCGCCAGATGCGTGCGATCACCCCTCCATTGTGGCCGGAGGCGTTGTACCTCCCGGATCGCTGACCGGATGCGGTCGGACGTGCGATCCGCGAGCCGTGCTGCTTACCGTGGCGATATGGCAGCACGACCGGAGCGCGTTCTCGAGACCCTCGACGAGCTCGAGCGGCTCGTCGTCGACGACCCGGAGTTGTGCATCCGCTATTCGGAGGGGCCCGAGAAGGACGGCACGAGCAGCACCGACACGGAGAGCGGGCTCGAGCTGCCGGGCCTCTCCGTCAATCCGTTGAGGCCGGAGGAGTGGTGGAGCCGCCCGCTCGCCGACTGGCTCGCGCGCCAGCTGTGTCAGTACAAGCACTTGAGCGAGAAGAACCCGGACCGCTTCGCGTGGGTGCTGCGGGGTCGCACCGTCGGCCGCGGACCGGACAACGAGCCGCTGCTCGCCGATGTCGAGCCGGTGGCCCGGCTCTCCGATGCCCTCCTCGATGAGGCGGAGCGACGCTACGAGGAGCGCTTCGAGGCGGGTCAGGGTCCCGAGGACTGACGCCGAGCCCGCCGCGCGCATTCGCGCCCGCCCGCGCGGTCGGCAATCACCGTCGCGCTACACATCTGCGCTCGCGCGCCGGAACAACGTGCCGCGCGAGCGCGGAAATGGAGCGCGACACGGGGCGGACGCGCGAAACGTCTCGAACGTTGGGTGGTGACCGGCCTGACCGGTCGCCCACACTGGTCCCATGAGGCACCCCTGGTCAGTCCTGGCGCTCGGCGCCGTCGTTCTCACGCTCGCGGTGAGCGGATGCGCGGGGTCGACCGAGCCGGCATCCGTAGGGTCGGGCGGCGGGGCCGAACCGCCGACCACCGACGCGGCCGCGCCGGGCGAGCTGCGGGCACAGGGAACCGTGCTGCAAGTCGACGGCGAGCCCGCGATGCTGTGTCTCGGACCGATCATGGAGTCGTACCCGCCGCAGTGCGACGGGCCCGAGATCACCGAGTGGGACTGGTCGAGCGTCGAGGGGGTCGAGTCGGCATCGGGTGTGACGTGGGGCTCGTACGCGGTGCAGGGCACCTGGGACGGCACCGCGTTCACGCCGACGCAGCCGCCCATCATGCTCGCCCTCTACGACCCCATCCGCGAGGTCGACCCCGCCACGCAGCCCGAGAACAAGGGCGACGCGAGCGAGGAGGAGCTTCTCGAGGTGCAGGAGCGGCTCGGCAACGACGAGTTCGTCGAGCCCCTCACCTCGTGGCCCGAGAACGGCTACCTCTTCGTCAGCGTCGTGTACGACGACGGATCGATCCAACGCTACGTCGACGCGACGTACGGCGCCGACGTGGTGCAGGTGCGCTCCGCGCTCCGCGACGTCGAGGGCTGACCGCACGTGCGGAGGGCGCCCGGCGCTCACCGGGCGCCCTCCGGGTCACACCTCGACCGAGAGTTCGTAGACCTGTTCGGTCGGATGCCCGGCGCGCTCGTGGATGCGCATGACCGCCTCCTTCGACGGCCCGGTCGAGAGACAGAACACCTTGCCCGACTCCGGGTCGAGCCAGGCGCGCTCGAAGTGCACGCCCTCCTCGCCCTCGATCGCGAGGTCCGCCTCGTGGGCTTCCGACAGCTGGGCCTCCGTGACTCCGACGAATCCGTCGTGCACGTCCATGAATCGCGCCATGATGGCACTCCTTCCGTGTGGTTGTGCGTCAACCGTCCTCCGCGCGACCCGGCGTCGACATCGGTCGAATGACGGGTTCCCCGGCTGAAACGACGGATCTACACTTCGTGCATGTCAGCCGCCGTCGTGGTGGATCGGGTCAGTCCGGTCGTCGTCGGGCGCGACGACGCACTGGAACTCGTCGCGCGCCGGTGGGCGGCGGCGCGGCTCGGGCGGGGCCACATGCTGCTCGTCGCGGGGGAGCCGGGCATCGGCAAGACGCGCCTCATGCACGAGGCGAGCCGTCGCCACAGCACCCGCTCGCCGCGCGCACTGGCGTTCCCGCGGGAGCTGGACGCGCCGGGCGGTCTCCTCCTCAATCTCGGCGACGAACTCGCCCGCTTGGGAGACGACGCCACGGCCGAGCGCCTCCGCAGCGCCCTGCTCGCCGGACCGGCCGACGGTGACGACGCGCGTCGCCGGCGCATCCTGCTCGGGGAGCTGACCACGACCATCCTCGAGGCCCTCGCGACTCCGGCGCTGTGGCGGCTGGAAGACCTGCACTGGGCGGATGAGCTCAGCCTCGACGTGCTCGAACGGGTCGCCGCCGCCATCGCGGAGACGCCGTCGATGGTGATCGCCACGTACCGCACGGTCGACGCGCCCGCGCCGTGGCTGCCGGACTGGCGCCGCCGCATGGTGTCGCGCCGACTCGGCGAGGAGATCATCCTCAGACGACTGACGACGGCGGACACCGCGCGCATGGTCGAGGCGATCACCGGCGAGGTGCCGTCCGCGGCGTTCGTCGACGACCTGCACCGCCGGTCCGACGGCATCCCGCTGCACATCGAGGAGCTGCTCGGTGACGCGTCGGGGGTGCCGGAGTCGATCGCGGAGGCCGTGCTCGACCGGGTCGAGACACTGGATGACCGGCATCGACGGCTCTTGCAGGCCGCGTCGGTGATCGGCCGCACCTTCGACTGCGCGCTGTTGAGCAGGATCACCCAGGCGAGCGACGACGACGTGCGCCAGGCGATGCGGGTGCTGGCCGAGCAGCAACTCGTCGTGGCGTCGCAAGAGGCGTTCGGGTTCCGGCACTCCCTGATCTGCGACGCGGTCTACTCGGCGATCGAACCCCGGGAGCGACTCCGCCTGCACGCGGCGGTGGCCCGCGCGGCGGATGTCGGCGACGCGTTCGCCTCGGAGCACTTCGAGCGGGCCGGCGCGGCCGAGGAGGCCCACCGCCACGCCGTCGCCGCGGCGGCCGATGCCGTGCGCGTCTCCTCGCACCGGGCGGCCGCCGGACTCTACGAGCGGGCGCTGCGCACCGCCCCGCCCGACCTTCCCGCCGCGTCGAGGGCGCGGCTGCACGGGCTGCTCGGCGTGCAGCTCGGCGCCATCGACGAGGTGGAGCGCGCCGCCGCACAGCTGTCGATCGCGATCCGTCTGCATCGCGACCTCGGCGACGAGATCGCCGCCGCGGCGCTCGTGCCGAAGCTCATGACCATGCGGCACCTGCTCGGCGACGATCTGGACACGCGGTGCTCGCTCGCCTTCGAGGCGCTCACCCGCCTCGGCGACGACGCCCCCGACGGGGTGCGCGCGGAGGTCGTCGCCGCCCTCTCGGCCGCGACGATGCTCGCGCGGAGGCTGGGCGAATCCGAGGCCTACGGCCGCGAGGCGCAACGCCTCGCCGCATCCGCCGGCGCGACCGATCTGGCGATCGACCTCGATCTCACGCTGGGTGCCGTGCTCGTCTTCGCCGGAGGCGACGACGAGGGTTGGGCGCTGCTCGAACGCGGCATCACGGCGGCCGAGGCGACGGGGCTCGACGCGGTCGCCGCCCGCGGATACCGCATGCTGGCCACCTCCGCTTCGGTGCTCGTCGAGTACGACCGCGCCGAACTGTGGCTCGAGCGCGGGGCGCGGCAGACCGCGGCGACCGAAAACTGGAACGACCACCACTACCTCGTCGCGCACCAGGCGCACGTCGCCTGGGCGGTGGGAGAACCGGCGCGCGCGGAGGCCCTCGCGCGGCACGCGCTCGCCGACGGGCACGGCATCACGACGCGGATCACGGCGCTCACCGCCCTCGGCTACGCCTTCCTGTCGCAGGGCGACACGGCGACCGCCGCGGCGCACCTCGGCCAGGCGCTCGCCGCGGCCGAGCCGATGGACGAGCTCCAGCGCATCTCCCCGGCCGTGTGGGGACTCGCCGAAGCGGCGCTCGCCGACGGCGACCCGGCGTCGGCGACGCAGCTCTCCGAGCGCGGCTTCGACCTGTCGGCGGCGGTGCAAGATGCGGCCTACCTCTTTCCCTTCGTCGTGACCGGCATGCGGGCGCGGCTCGCGCTCGGCGACCGCGGCGCGGCCCGCGGCTGGCTCGCCCGCTGCACGTCCGCACTGCGATCGCGCGGCATCCCGGGCACCCTCCCGGCGATCGACCACGCCGCGGGGCTGCTCGAGTCGGCGGAAGGGCGACGCGTGCGGGCCGCGGAACTGCTCACCGCGGCGCACGCCGCGTGGACCGCTCGTCGACGCACGTGGGAGGCACGACTGGCCGAGAGCGCGCTCGCGTCGCTCGACCCTGCGCCCACGGGGCCACTGACGGCCCGTGAGGCCGAGGTCGCCCGGCTGATGGCGTCCGGGGCGACGAACCGCGAGATCGCGCAGACCCTGGTGATCGCGCCGAAGACGGTGTCCACCCACGTCGAGCACATCCTGGCGAAGCTCGGGATGAGCCGGCGGTCCGAGGTCGCCGCCTGGGTCGCCACGACGCTCCGCTGAGTTCCCGCTCGCCGTCGTCAGACGGCGACGGCCTCCCGCACGGCCGAGTCCGCCGCATCCGTCGCCGCGACGTCCGCGTCGTACGGAGCCCAGCCGGGCTCGCGCAGCGCGGGGCAGTGCTCGGCGGTGGGATGGTGCGCGATGTCGATGATGCGATCGAGCGCGTCGCGGGCGGCGGCGAGGTCGGCCATGGCCGTGGTGATGCGGTTCCGCTCGGACTCGAGCAGTTCGAACGCCTCGGGGGAGCCGTGTCCGGCGTCGACGCAGGGCAGGATCCGCAGGATGGTGCGGCTGGGGAGGCCCGCGGTGAAGAACTGCTGGATGAGCCGCACGCGTTCGACGGCCGAATCCGGGTAGAAGCGCTGTCCGCTCGGCGCGCGCTCCGAGGTCAGCAGACCCTGCTCCTCGTAGTACCGGAGGGCCCTCGCGCTCACTCCGGCCCGACGTGCGAGCTCACCGATGCGCATCCGTTGCCCCTCTCATTCCCACCCGACTTGACCTTGACGTCGACGTGAGGTTTTAGCGTAGCGGAGGCGCGTCGGATTCGGCTCGCCGACCGAGACGAAAGAAGCAGCAACCTATGAACGTCACCGGACAGATCGCCCTCGTCACCGGAGCCAACCGCGGCATCGGCCGCCAGTTCGTGCTCGAACTGCTCGAGCGCGGCGCGGCCAAGGTGTACGCGGCCGCGCGCCGCCCCGAGGTCGTCGACATCGACGACGCGCGAGTGGTGCCGCTGCGACTCGACCTGTTCGACCGCGAGTCGATCGCCGCGGCTGCCGAGGCGGCATCCGACGTGACCCTGCTCATCAACAACGCCGGCACCTCGGCGTACGGGTCGCTCGTCACCGGCGACCTCGACGACGCGCGCCGCCAGATGGACACGCACCTGTGGGGTCCGCTCGACGTCATCCGCGCGGTCAACCCCGCCCTCGGGCGGAACGGCGGCGGCGCGATCGTCAACGTGCTGTCGGCGCTGTCGTGGTTCGCCTCGCCGGGCGCCGGTGCCTACGCCGCCGCGAAAGCGGCCGAGTGGAACATGACCAACGCCGTGCGACTCGAGCTCGCGGGGCAGGGCACGCTCGTGCAGGGCGTGCTGCTCGGCGCGGCCGACACCGACATGATGGCCGGCTACGACGGCCCCAAGGTCGACCCGCGAGAGGTGGCCCGCCGTTCGCTCGACGGTGTGGAGGCCGGCTCGACCGAGGTGATCGTCGACGAGTGGACGGCGATGGTGAAGGCCTCGCTCGCCGGTGACCCCGCGCCGTTCTACGAGCGGATCACCGCGCTGCTCGGCTGAGGGCACCACGTGCCAAGGTGGACGGCGTGACCTCCGCGCCCCCGATCCACATCCGTCCCCGTCGAGATGGCGACGCTCAGGCACTCCTGCAAGCCCTCGCCGACTCGCACGCCCGGGACCGCTACCCGTTGCGTCCGGGCAGCGTGCGCTGGTCGTGGATCACGGAACCTGCCGGCGGCCCGAACTGGGTCGCGGAGGCGCACGGTCGGGCCGTCGGCCACCTCGCCCTGACCGCCGATGGCCCCGCCGTGTCGGGAGACGCGCTCTCGGTCACGCGGTTCTTCGTCGCGTCGTCCGCGCGCGGCACCGGGTCCGGGAGTGCGCTGCTCGCGACGGCCGAGACCTACGCCCGCGAGACGGGCGTGCCGCTCGTGCTCGACGTGCTCGACGGCAGCGACGCCGCGATCCGCCTCTACGAGAAGCGTGGCTGGACCCGTGTCGACACGATCCGCGCCGACTGGACCGGGCCGGACGGCACCCATCCGCTCCTGCACTTGTACCGCGCGCCCTGATCCGGCTGCCGCGGCCGGCCGGCCGGCCGGCGCCCCGCGCCCCGGTTGTGGAGAACGCGCGCCGCGGCGCGGGCGCGGTGCGCATCATGGCGGGGTGAACCCGGCGATCGCGACCATCACCGATCGGGTGCGGCAGCGCGTGCAGCGGGAGGGCGTCGACC
Source organism: Diaminobutyricimonas aerilata (assembly GCF_002797715.1). Taxonomy (NCBI): domain Bacteria; kingdom Bacillati; phylum Actinomycetota; class Actinomycetes; order Micrococcales; family Microbacteriaceae; genus Diaminobutyricimonas; species Diaminobutyricimonas aerilata. The sequence goes on from NZ_PGFF01000001.1 coordinate 961,924, forward strand.
TCGCGCGTGACGGGTCGATCGCCGAGCGGTACGTGCGCGACGAGGTGCAGCGCTACAGCGAGCGCGCGCTCGGCGGGTCGGCGCCGCTGCTGGCGGATGAGGGCGCGGCGACCCGGCAGGTCGTCGCGGCGCTCACCGGGTACGGGCCGTTGCAGCCGTTCTTCGACGACGACTCCGTCGAGGAGATCTGGATCAACAGCCCGCGCGACGTGTACATCGCCCGCGCCGGCGTCTCCGAGCGCGCGGGGCTCGAGCTCACCGACGGCCAGGTGCGCGACCTGGTCGAGCGGATGCTGCAGTCCACCGGACGCCGCGTCGATCTGTCGTCACCGTTCGTCGACGCGTCGCTCCCGGACGGGTCGCGGCTGCACGTCGTCATCCCCGACATCACCCAGCGGCACTGGGCGGTCAACGTCCGCAAGTTCACCCAGCGCATCCGGGACCTGCAGGGCCTCGTCGCTCTCGGGTCGCTCACGAACCAGGCGGCGGAGTTCCTGCGGATGAGCGTGCTCGCCGGGCTCAACATCCTCGTTTCCGGAGCCACCCAGAGCGGCAAGACGACGCTGCTCGGGGCGATGCTCTCGGCGTCGCGTCCCTCGGAACGCATCGTCACGGTCGAGGAGACGTTCGAACTCGACGTCTCCGCCCCTGACACGGTCGCGATGCAGTGCCGGCAGTCGAGCCTCGAGGGCACCGGCGAGGTGACGTTGCGCCGCCTCATCAAGGAGGCGCTCCGGATGCGTCCGGACCGCTTGGTCGTGGGGGAGGTGCGCGAGGCGGAGGCGCTCGATCTGCTCATCGCGCTCAACAGCGGCCTGCCCGGCATGTGCAGCATCCACGCGAACAGCGCGGGCGACGCCCTCGCGAAGCTCACGACGCTGCCGCTGCTCGCCGGACGCAACATCGACTCCGGGTTCGTGCTGCCGACGGTCGCCGGATGCATCGACCTCGTCGTGCACTGCGAACTCGAGCGGCGCGGACACCGGCGCATCCGCGAGATCATCGCGCCGACCGGGTCGGTGGACGAGGGCTCGCTCGCCGCCGACACGATCTTCACAATGCGCGATGGAGTGCTCGCCGCCACCGGCACTCATCCGGCCCGCGCCGGCAAGTTCGCGGCCGCGGGACTCGACCCCGCCGTCGTTCTCGGAGCGCCCGCGTGACCTTCGTGCTCGCCGGGCTCACCGGACTCGGCGTGCTGCTCACCGCGTCGCCGTGGTTGTGGCCGCGGCGGGAGCGTCGCGAACCGAGCCGGTTGCTGCGACCGGTGCGCGACCGGCTCGTGCAGGCGGGACTCGAGCGCGTGGGCGTCGGCATGTTCGTCGCCGTGAGTGGGCTGCTCGGACTCGTCGGGGGAGTGACCGCATGGGCGACGCTCCCGGTGCTCGCGCTCGCCGTGGCGATCGGGGCGGCGTGTGCCGCGCTGCCCGCCGTCGTCGTCGCGGTGCGGGCGCGGGCCCGCCGCCGCGCGCACCGGGTGGTCTGGCCGGATGTGGTGGACCATCTCGTGTCGGCGGTGCGCTCGGGCCTCTCGCTGCCCGACAGTGTCATCGCGCTCGCGCACACCGGTCCCGAGGAGACGCGGGCGGCGTTCCGTTCCTTCGCCGACGACTACGCCGCATCCTCGAACTTCTCGCTCGCCCTCGACGACCTCAAGAGCCGGCTCGCGGATCCGGTCGCCGATCGCATCGTCGAGACCCTGCGGATGGCCCGCGACGTAGGCGGAAGCGAACTGCCGACGGTGCTGCGCAGCCTCTCCGGGTACCTGCGCCAGCAGGAGGCGCTGCGCAGCGAGGTCGAGGCGCGGCAGTCGTGGGTGGTCAACGCCGCGCGGCTCGGCGTCGCGGCACCGTGGATCGTGCTCGTGCTCCTGTCCACGCGCCCGGAGGCGGCGATGGCGTACAACGCCCCCGCCGGCGTCGCGCTGATCGTCGTGGGGGTGGGCGTCACCGTCGTGGCGTACCGGATCATGATCGGCATCGGACGGCTGCCCGAGGAGCGGCGGTGGTTCGGATGACCGCGACGATGTCGTGGGGCCTCGTCTGCGGCGTCGTACTCGGCTTCGGGCTGTGGTCGCTGCTCTCGCTCGTCCCGCGCCTCAGCCGCCCGCGACTCGTCGACCGCGTCGCGCCGTACGTCGTCGACATCTCGGTCGACGCCCGGGAACTCGTGCGACGCCGCCCGACCGACCCGCTCCCCGTGGTCGGCGTCGTGCTCGTCCCGGCGGTCGACGCGATGCGGCGGCTGCTCGCTCCAGTGCTCGGCGGGTCCGCCGTCGTGCAGAGCCGCCTGCGTCAGGCCGGTTCCACCCTCTCCGTCGACGGCTACCGCTCCCGGCAACTCGGCTGGGGCGCTGCCGGAGCGGTCGTCGGGGTCGCCGCCTCCGTCGTCATCGCCCGAGCGCAGGGCCTCGCGCTGCCGGCGGCGGTCGCGATCGTCGCCGTGTTCGCGGCGTGCGGGGTGCTGCTGCGCGATCGGATGCTCGTGGCGCGGGCCCGTCGCAGGCGCGAGCGGATGGCGGAGGAGCTGCCCACCATCCTCGAGTTCCTCACCCTGAGCCTGTCGGCGGGGGAGGGCATCCACGACGCGTTGGCTCGCGTCGCGACAGTGGGCCGCGGGGAGCTCGCGGTCGAATTGCGCCGCACGATGGCGCGCGTGCACTCCGGGGTGCCGCTCGTGGAGGCGCTGCAGGCGCTCGCGGCGGACCTCGGGCTGGCCGGCTTCAGCCGCTTCGTCGACCACCTCGTCGGCGCACTCGAACGCGGCACGCCGCTCGCGGAAGTGCTGCGGGCACAGGCGCAGGATGCCCGGGATGAGGGCAAGCGCGAACTGCTGGAGCTCGCCGGCCGTAAGGAGGTCGCGATGCTCGTGCCGCTCGTGTTCCTCATCCTGCCGGTGACGGTGCTCTTCGCGATCTACCCCGGCCTCGTGGTCGTGCAGCTCGGATTCTGAGCGGGCGGCGCGCAGAGAACGGGCAGGATGCGGCGTCATGCTGGGCCGCATGTCTGACGAGCGGTACGAGCAACGCATCCTCGAGCTGCTGGGCCAGCGCAGCGCCGACGCCAGCATCTGCCCGTCGGAGGTCGCCCGCGCCGAATCTGCGGAGGAGTGGCGCGAGCTCATGGAGCCGGTGCGGCAGGCGGCCCGGCGCCTCGTCGCGCAAGGCGAGCTCGAAGTCACCCAGCGCGGTGCCGTCGTCGACCCCTCGACGGCGAAGGGGCCCATCCGCATCCGCCGCCCACGTGGCTGAGCGTCGCGCCGCTACAGTCGACCGCATGAGCGAACAGTCCGCGCCGGCCGCCTACCCGGCGCCCGCGCCGCACGTTCCCGGCGCCCGGCGGAATCCCGTCGATGTGACGGTCGCGGTCATCCTCATGGTGCTCGGCGTGATCGGGTTCGGGATGCTCGCGATCCTCTCGACGCTGCTGATCATGATGTCCGACGGCTGCGGCTCGGGCACGTGCGACTACACCCTCATGACGATCGCCTGGTTCGTCGCGCTGCTCGCGCCGCCGATCGTCTTCCTCGCGTCTGTGGTCGTCACGATCGTGCGCATCGCGCGGAGGCGGCTCGCGTGGTGGGTTCCGCTGGCCGGCGCCGGCGTGGCCGCCGTGGTGTGGTTCATCGCCGTGGGACTCATGTCGCTCAGCACCGGCCGGTAGGGGCCGCCCGGGTCACTCCGTGCGCGCCGGCGGCGTGGTGCGTTCGATGAACTGCTGGATGAGCGCGGCAGCCTCGGCAGCGTGGGTCTCCAGCAGAAAGTGCCCGCCGTCGAAGACGTGCGCCTCCATCCGCGGCAACGACCGCATCCACGAGAGCGTCTCGTCGAGGTCGAAGAAGGCGTCGTGTCGGCCCCAGAGCATCAACGCGTGCGGTGCTCGAGCCGCCAGGTAGTCGGCGATCTCGCCGAACCGGGCGACGTACCGGCCGTAGTCCGCGATGAGGGCGCGCTGCGTGTCCATGCGCCCGGGGAGGTTCATCACGCGCCAGTCCTCGGTCCAGGTCGACGAGGGGATGCGCGCCGCGACCTCGGGCGGGAGCCCGGCGACATACTGGGCTCGCGTCCCGTCGAGCGTCAGGTGCGCCGTCGCGGCCGCCTCGTGCTCGGCATCCGGATGCTCCCAGTACGCCCGGGTGTCGGCCCACTGCGGTCCCAACCCGGACGGATGCGCGTTGGCGTTCTGCACGACGAGGCCGAGCACCTGCTCCGGGGCCTCCATGGCGACGTGCAATCCCACCGGAGCTCCGAAGTCGTGCAGGTACACATAGCGCGGTCCGACCTCGAGCCGGTCGAGGAGTTCGGCGATCGCGCGCCCGAAGGCGGGGAACGACGGCGACGGCAGGGGCTCCGACCGCCCGAACCCGGGCAGGTCGGGGGCGATGACGTGCGCGACCCGAGCGAGCCGCGGGATGACGGCGTCGAAGGTGCGTGCCGAGCTGGGGAACCCGTGCAGCAGGAGCAGGGCGGGGCTGCGCTTCTCCCCGGCGACCAGGTAGGACAGCTCCGTGCCGCGCTCGAGGCGTAGGGTCCGTCGCTCGGGCGCCACGGTGCCCGGATCGCCCGCCGTCCGTGTCGAGTCGGAGTCCGCCCGGTGCATGCATTCCTCCCTCGGTTGACTCCCCACCACGCTAATTCGGTGACGACGGCGACGGAACACGTCGCGCTCCTCGCACCGCCGGCGATCTTCCTCACCTCGATCGTCATCGCGATCGTGCGGCTCACGCGCCGGCGACTCGCCTGGTGGATTCCGCTCGTCGGGGCGGTGGCGGGCCTCGGTGTGTGGTTCGCCGCGGCCGCCCTCATGTCGCTCAGCGCCGGGCAGTAGTCCGACACGCCGCGAGCCCTTGTGCCCGCCAGCGGGCGGGAACACACTAGGCGGCAGCGCGCGGACGTGCGTCCGCGGCGGATGGGCCCCCATGTCGCACCGCACCCGAATCGACCTCCGTCCCGGCCGGATGCTCGCCGCACTCGTCGCCGGCGCGGCGCTTGTTCTCGGCGCCGGAATTGCACCCGCCGCCGCAGTGCCGACCACCGTCCCGTCCCTCGACATCCAAGTCGCGAGCGTAGACAAGGCCGAGTTGCGCGAATACGGGTCATGGACTCAGGCGGCGCGCAAGATCGCCATCGGGCCGAGCACCGGCTCCGTGCGGGTGGACGCCACGGTGTTCGGCGACCTCGCCGTCACCACAGGCGAGGTCTGGTGTCAGCTCAAACTGCAGCAGGAGCCGTGGCCCGTCGTCGCCTCACGCCGGTGGTCCGCCGCGGAGTGGGCCGTCGTCGCCGACCGCACGCTTCCCCTACCGCCCGGTGTCGTGAATGCCGGCACGGGTGCCCGATGGGTGGGGTCGTGCGGCGCGTTCGAGGGCACCGCCACCTCCAATATCCGGTGGCTGTTGATCGAGGATGCGGCCGCGCCGGCGAACGTCGAGTTCGGCGCAGACCCGCGGCTGCTCGTCTCCCAGAACACGCTCACCGCGCCTCAGGCTGAGGAGACCGTGATCGTCGCCGTCCCGGGGGACCGGATCCGTCTCTACGCCGAGCCCGGCACCTGGGATCTCGACGGAGTCACGCCGCTCGCCGTCTCACTGACCGAGGGCTCGACGGGCATTCGGGTGCCCGCGGTCGAGGTCGGCGTCACGGCCGACCGCTCAGTGCTCGGGTTCACTGTGCCGGAGGTGTCGACGCCGGAGTTCGGTCGTGCGGCATACCGCATGGAAGTCACGGCCTACACCGTCACGCCCGGAACCAGCACGACGCCGGCGAGGGAGGCGCAGTTCCAGTTCGTTCACGACTTCTCCGTCACCCGCACGAAGCCGCCGACGGTCACGACGCTCACGCTCAGCAGGCACGTCACAGCGTCCCTGGGAACCGTGACGGCCACCGCGAAGGTCACCACACCCGGCAACCCCTATCCGGTCGGCACCGTCGCCTTCCACGTCGACGGCAAGCGGGTCGCCTCGGTGTCGTTGGTGCACACCGACAAAGGCGTCGCCGCCATCCCAATGCCGCGGCTGTCACGCGGCGTCCACGACGTGCTCGTGACCTTCTCGGGCACGGCCGACTCGGGTGAATTCCTCGCGAATTCGGTGAGCTCGACGCAACGACTGCTCGTCGTCCGCTGACCGGAAGCAGGCGGCTCGGGCCTCAGTTGCCGGTCACCCCGTTGATGATCTCGCCCCAGAACGGCGCCGTGCAGATGACGAGCACTCCGACGACGGCGGCAATCGAGACGCCCGCGCGCAGGCGACGACCGGGCAGGGCGACGGCGGGAGCATCCCCACCCGCGCGCTCGTCGCGGTAACGGTCCGTGCGGCTGAGCGCCTTCGCGCCCACGATGTCGATGATGCGGAAGATGCGGCGCTGCACGGCCGGGTCGACGAGGTTCGGAGGCAGGAGCGAGTAGACGAACATCCACTGATCGAGGATCTCGACGTCGAACGCGTTCGCCTCGTCGATGCACGCGGCCATGAGGTCGGGCGTGAAGATGTACAGCGCGTCGCGCTCGTAGCCCTTCGGGCAGTAGAGGGTGAAGTGCTTGTCGAAGTCGCCCTCCAGACTCAGCACCTGATCGCGCTGCAGGGTCGGCATGTTGCTGCCGAACACGCGCGAGTTGTTCGCCTTCGCGTCGAGCACGATGTGCGGCAGCGGGCGGTCGAGCTTGATCGCGATGAACCACCGCGAATACGACGCGTCGCTGCGACCCTGCGACGGTCTGAACGCGAGCCCGTAGTCGAAGGCGTCGCCCTCGAGCGGCCGGAACCGGTCGCGCACGACGGCCTTCGGATGCGCGAACGGCTCGATGGGGTAGGCGGGCGCCGGATCCTGTGGGGAGAACCGCAGCCCGTTGCGCTCCGCGAACCGGTGGAGCCGGTAGAGCTCCTCGCTCTGCACCGGGTTCGCGACGAGGCTGACGAAGCCGATGGCGCATCCGACGTAGATGGCGGCCATCACGAGCATGGCGACGGCGAACGTCACCCAGTCGCCGGGGCTGTCGATCTGCGACTCGCCCTCGATGAATACCGCGGCCATCAGGGCGAAGAACCCCGACAGCACGAGGAGTGCTCCGCCGAGCAGCACGAGCGAGCAGCCCGGGTAGCTCAGTCGCCAGTACACGTACCGCGGATCGCGCCGCACGCTCGCGACGAACTCCGCCAGCCGCCGTCGGTCGATCGGCTCCGTCAGCGGGGTCGTGTCGAGAACGCGGGCCACCCTTCCACGTTAGGGCGTCGCGGAGTCATCCGCCGGGAGTCATCCCCCGGGCCGACGCGCACCGACATGCGCCTGCTTTAGCGTGTCGACGGTCCGCCCGATCGATACACCGGAGCATCCGCATGCCGTCCCGCCTCACTGCCGCCGCCCTTCTCGCCCTCCTCCTGGCGACGACCGGGTGCGCGACCGCCGCCGACCCGGAGCCGGAACCCTCCGCCTCCACCGAGGCGCCGACACCCGTCGCCGCACCCCCGGTCGACATCGCGTCCGCGATGGCGGCCCTCGAGCAGCAGTACGGCGCGCGGCTCGGCGTGTACGCGATCGACACCGGCAGCGGCGCCGAGGCCGCCCACCGCGCGGACGAACGCTTCGCGTTCGCCTCCACCATCAAGGTGCTCGCCGCCGGGGCTCTGCTCGCCACGCGATCGGACGAGGAACTCGACCAGCCCGTGCCGGTGCCGAGCCGGCTCGAGTACTGGTCGCCGATCACCGAGCAGCACGCCGGCGGCACCATGACGGCGCGCGAGGTCGCGGCAGCGGCGGCGAGCTACAGCGACAACACCGCGGCGAACCTCCTGTTCGACCTGCTCGGCGGGCCCGCCGGATTGGAGGCCGAACTACGCGAGGTCGGCGACACCACCATCGAGGTCGAGCGCACCGAGCCGGGTCTCAACGAGGCGACCCCCGGCGACCCGCGCGACACGACCACTCCGCGCGCCTTCGCCGCCACGCTGCGCGCCTACGTGCTCGGCGACGCGCTCGACGACACCGACCGCGCCCAGCTGGTCGAGTGGATGCGCGGCAACACCACCGGAGACGCGCTCATCCGGGCCGGCGTGCCGGCCGGCTGGACGGTCGGCGACCGCACCGGCAACGCCGCCTACGGCACCCGCAACGACGTGGCCGTGCTCTGGCCGGACGACGGGTCGGAGCCGATCGTGCTCGTCATCATGTCGTCGAAGAACGCGCAGGATGCCGAACACGACGACGCACTCATCGCGGACGCGACCCGGGCGGTCGTCGACGCGCTGCGCTGACGCGGCTGCGCATCGATCGCGTCAGTCGTCGTGCCCGAGCACGGGCCGGGCGATGTCGCGTAGCGCCTCGAGGTGCCGCAGGTACACGGCGCGCCCGTCCGGGCTGAGCCGCAGCCAGGTGCGCGGGCGTTTGCCCACGTAGCCCTTCTTCACCTGCACGTACCCGGCGCCCTCGAGCAGGGCGACCTGCTTGCTCAACAGCGAGTCGCTCACCTGCACCGTGTCGCGCACGAACCCGAACTCGGCCTCCTCGGCGGCCGCGAGGGTGGCGACGACCGAGAGGCGCACCGGATGCGTGAGCAGGTCGTCGAGGCGGTGCCGCGGATGCGCGTGCTCGGCGTCGGACGTCACGCGCGCGCCTCGGCGGCGGCGCCGACGACGAGCGGCACGGCGGTGACCAGGCCCGCGAGCATCCACAGCCACACCGATGCGCCGGGCACGAAGGTGAGACCGAGGCCGAGAGCAAGCCCGAAGAGCGCACCCCAGACGCCGACGGCGAGACCGAACCGGGTGGAGAACCCGCGAGTGGCGACCGTCCGACCCGGGAGGAGTGCGAAGGTCAGGCCGAGCACGACGATCACGAAGGCGATCGCCGAGGCGACGATCCCCTCGTCGTCGGAGGCGGCGCCGACCGCGGTGAAGAACACGGGAGTCGACGCGGCGAGGCCGACGAGCCACACCAGGTAACGCACGGAGCCGAGACGCACGCGCGCGGCGGCGAACTCGGCGTCGGCGAGCGAACGGGCGGCGCTGGCGGCGGTGGGCTCGGACATCGGATTCCCTTTCCTCGGATGGTGATGCCAGTGTCACTTCTAGTTTCCATTCCGTCAAGTACTTTCCGCTGATGGAGGACGGCCATTCCTCGACGGGCGGGTCTAGGGTGCGCTCGTGGAACGAGACGAGGCGGCGCGCCTGCTCGGGGTGCGCCCGGACGCGAGCCGACCGGAGGTCGAGAAGGCGTTCCAGCACATGGCCCGACTCACCCATCCGGATCTCGTGCCGGCGGAGCGCGCCGAGGCGGCGCGGGTGCAGTTCCAGCGCATCGAAGCGGCGCGCCGCACGCTGCTCGCCACCGTGCCGGGGCCGGCTCCCTCCGGTCGCGCCGCCCCCGACGATGTCGACCCCTACGGCCGTCGCCGGTTCGACGTTCCTCCGGCCGTGCTTCCGCCCATGAGTACCCGGCTCGTGGCGCTGTGGTCGGTGCTGCTGCTCGCGGCGTTCGTGCTCGCGCACCTGCGCTCGGACGCGCCCCTCACGCTGCTCGATCCGGTGCTCCGCGGACTCGCGCTCGAGGCGGGGCTCACCGGATGGGCGCTCACCGGCAACCGTCGGCTGCTCGTGCTGGGCATCGTCGCGCTCATCGCGACGGTGATCACGGTGACGCTCTTCGCCACGATCGTCGGCCTCATGGGCACCCTGCTGATGGCGCCCTCGGTGATCGGGCTGCTCGGCGCCGGGCAGCGCCGGTACGTGCTCGTCCGCATGTCCCGGTGACGAGGCTCGGCTCTGCAACGAGGCTCAGTCCTGCAGTGCTTCCAGGAACGCCCCTTCGGCGCGCACGGCGACGCCGCCGTCGACGGTGCCCTCGGTGATCCGCTGCACCTCGCCGGCGCGGGCGAAGTAGACCTCGCGGGAGAGCAGGCCGCCGGGCCGTTCCTCAGCGGGCAGCTGCCGCATGAGCTCGACGAGCGAGTTGACCGCCGTCACCGACTCGGGCCCGGTGACGACGTGCCAGAACACGAGATGCCGGTCGGGCACGCCGAAGACGTAGCCGCGCTCGGCGGGTCGGATGTGTCGTGCGACGAACGCGTGGTCGAGCACCCGGCTCGCGATGAACAGCGACGATCCGCCGGCGAATCGCAGGTCGGTGCCGGCCATCCCGACGTCTTCCGGTTCCTCCTGCGCGAGGTTCCGGCGTCCGAGGTCGAACGCCGCGTCAAGGTCGACTCCGGCGAGCTGCTCCCGCTTCAACGTCTGCACGGTGCTCGGAAGGTCGAGGCACAGCGCTTCGACGAGTCCCGGCGCGAAGGGGCGCACGTACTCCATCCCGTCCACCTCGACGAGCTGCTCCGGGAACAGCCGGGCGCGCAACGCGGCTCGCGCGTGCTCATCGTCGAGGTCGACGGTGGGTGCGTCGTCGGCGGAGGTGAGCGCGGTGATGTGCTCCCGGATCATGCGCCGCCACTGCTTCTCGGGCGCCTTGAGGCACCACAGCACGATGTTCCGCAGTCCGAACCAGCCCTGCGATCCGGTGACGTAGTGGCTGTTGGTGGGATCGTCCGGGTCGCGCACGATCTCGCCCGGGATCCCTTGCGCCTCGAACTCCCGTGCGACGAGTCTCTCGAGCTCGTCGAGCTGTTGCCGGTGGTCGCGGGTCCGGCGGAAGAGGGCCATGCGCCGAGTCTCGCGGGTCGGCGAGGCCCGCGCCACCGCGGGACCGGTCAGTCCTCGGAGGAGTGCAGCCCCCGTCGGGTGGAGAGCAGCTCGAACTCGGGTCGCGCCGCCACGAACCGCTCGACCTCGTCGAGTACCTCTCGAACCCGGCCGGGCTCCGACGCGACCGTCGTCACCCCGACGCCGGTGCGGCGGTGCAGGTCGTGATGGTCCACCTCGGCGGCGGTCGCCGGAAAGCGCCGGTCGAGCTCGGCGAGCAGCGGTCGCACGAGCGAGCGTTTGCCCTTGAGCGAATGAACGTCGCCGAGCAGGAGGTCGAACTCGATCCAGCCGATCCACATGGGTCCAGCATCCGCCACGAACCGACCGGTCGTGCGACGAGTTGACTTGCCGTGACGGAAAGAGTTACGTAGGCTTTCCATCATGGAAAGTCACTTCCCGAGCCCGTCACCCGACGAAGCGTCGGACGCGTTGCGCACACTCCAAGACGATCGACGACGGCTCGCGGAGAGCGTACGCGTGCCTTGGGCGTTGTTGTCCGCGTTCGGAGGGGTGGCTGCGTGGTGGGTGTCCGCCGCGGCCACCGCCGATCCGGGAGAGGACTATCAGCCGCCGACGAGCGGGTGGCTGGCGCTCGTGGCCCTGCTCGTGGTCGCGTACCTCGTCCGGCGCGAGTCGGGCGTGCGATTCCGCAGGATGGGTGCGCGGGCGGCATGGGCGACGGCTGCCATCCTCGTGACCTGCCTGGCTTTGTTCAGCGTCTCGCTCGGCTTCGTGTCGTTCGGCCTGCGCTGGCCGGTCGTGCTGACGAGCGTCGCGGCCTTCGGGGTGACGACCTGGCTCGCCGGCGTGGCGTATCGGTCGGCGCTCGAACAGTTGCGTCGTGCGTGAGTCGCGATTCGACGAGCTCATCCACGCTCCCGTGCGGCTGCGGATCTGCGGACTCCTGCGCCCGGTCGACCGCCTCGATTTCGCGGTGCTGCGGGACACCCTCGGTGTCTCGGATGCGACGCTCTCCAAGCACGTGAAGACGCTGAATTCGGTGGGATACGTGGCCTCGAGCAAGGCGGCATCCCTCGAGCGTCTCGACGCGCGACGGGTGACCTGGCTCTCGCTGACTCCCGAGGGACGGTCCGCGTTCGACGCGCACGTGCGCGCGCTGCAGGAGATCGCCGGGCCGACCGAGTGACGCGGTCGCGGTGGATGCGCAGCGCGCTGGGGCGGCGCGGGTGCCTCGCGAGTAACGTTGAGTCGTGAACGACAGCGCGCAGACCGAGACCGAGCAGTCCGGTCCTTCCTCCTCCTTCTCGGATCTCGGCCTTGCCGAGCCGGTGCTCAAAGCGCTGAAGGACGTCGGGTACGAGACGCCCTCCGCCATTCAGGCCGCCACCATCCCCGCCTTGCTCGAGGGCCGCGACGTCGTCGGGCTCGCGCAGACCGGCACCGGCAAGACGGCCGCGTTCGCGCTGCCGATCCTCTCCCGACTCGACCGCGCCCAGACGACGCCCCAGGCGCTCGTGCTCGCCCCCACCCGCGAACTCGCCCTCCAGGTGTGCGAGGCGTTCGAGAGCTACGCCGCGCACCTGCGCGGTGTGCACGTGCTGCCCATCTACGGCGGCCAGGCCTACGGCGTGCAGCTCTCGGCCCTCCGCCGAGGAGTGCACATCGTCGTCGGCACGCCCGGCCGCATCATGGACCACCTCGAGAAGGGCACCCTCGACCTCACCGAGCTCAAGTACCTCGTGCTCGACGAGGCCGACGAGATGCTCAAGATGGGTTTCGCCGAAGACGTCGAGACGATCCTCGCCGACACCCCCGACAGCAAGCAGGTCGCCCTGTTCTCGGCGACCATGCCCGCGCAGATCCGACGGATCTCGCAGAAGTACCTGCACGATCCGCAGGAGATCACGGTCAAGACGACGACCACCACGTCGGCGAACACCACACAGCGCTACCTGATGGTGTCGTACCCGCAGAAGGTCGATGCGCTCACCCGCATCCTCGAGGTCGAGAACTTCGAGGCGATGATCGTGTTCGTGCGCACCAAGAACGAGACGGAGACGCTCGCCGAGAAGCTCCGCGCCCGCGGCTACTCCGCCGCGGCGATCAGCGGCGACGTCGCCCAGGCGCAGCGCGAACGCACCGTCGGCCAGCTCAAGTCGGGCAAGCTCGACATCCTCGTCGCGACGGATGTGGCCGCCCGCGGTCTCGACGTCGACCGCATCACGCACGTGGTCAACTACGACCTGCCCATCGACACCGAGTCGTACGTGCACCGCATCGGGCGTACGGGTCGCGCGGGCCGCTCCGGCGACGCGATCAGCTTCGTCACGCCGCGAGAGCGTCGCATGCTGACCTCGATCGAGAAGGCGACGCGGCAGCCGCTGACGCAGATGCAGCTGCCGACCGCGGAGGACGTCAACGCCACTCGGTTGACGCGCTTCGACGACCAGATCACCGCCGCGCTCGAGCAGAGCGACCGGATCGCGCGCTTCCGCGACATCATCGGCCATTACGTCTCGCACCACGACGTGCCCGAGGCCGATGTCGCGGCCGCTCTCGCCGTGGTCGCCCAGGGGGAGACCCCGCTGCTGCTCGACCCGAACGACGAGCGTCCCGTGCGCCTCGAGCGCGACCGGCCCGCGCGGGACCGTGACGACAGCGGGCGTCCCGAGCGTCGCCCACGTCCCGGCGGATCCCGGGCCACCTACCGCATCGAGGTCGGCCGGCGACAGAAGGTCGAGCCGCGGCAGATCGTCGGCGCCCTCGCCAACGAGGGCGGACTGAGCCGTGAGGATTTCGGTGCGATCGACATCCGCCCGGACTTCTCGCTCGTCGAGCTGCCCGCGGACATGCCGGGTGACGTGCTCGACCGGCTCAAGGGCACCCGCATCGGCGGCAAGCTCATCGAGATCGCCCCGGATCGCGGTCCGCGACGCCGGACCGAGGGCGCCCGCAAGCCGCGCCACTGACCCGCGGGCGGCCGGCTCACCGGTCGAACCCGCGTGCCGCGGCTCCTGCGGTCGGCTGCGCCCGCGCGCACTTGTGGATAGTTCCCCGCATCCGCCCAGGGGCTCTGCGAGCATGCGCGAATGGCGTGGCAGACGGGCAGACGGATGGCGACGAGGCTTGCGGATGAGCGGGGTGACGTTCCGGGCTGGGTGCTCATCACCCTGATGACCGCGGGCCTCGTGATCGTGATCTGGGCGATCGCCGGTCCCGCCCTCACCTCCGTGTTCGAGCAGGCGATCGACCGCGTCACCGGATTCTGATGCACCGGATGCTCGCGGACGACCGCGGGTCGGCGCCGGCCGAGTTCGTGCTCGTCGGCGCGCTGCTGACGGTGCTCACGCTGTCGGTCATCCAGCTCGCGCTCGCGCTGCACGTGCGCAACACCGTGATCGACGCGGCGGCCGAGGGGGCACGGTTCGCGGCGCTCGCCGACAACCGGCTCGACGACGGGGTGGAGCGCACGCGTGAGCTCATCACGACCGCGCTCGGCGAGTCGTACGCCCGCGACATCCGGGCCGCCGAGGGGGAGGCGCTCGGCGCGCCCGCGACCGTCGTGACGGTGCGCACGCCGCTGCCGCTGCTCGGACTGCTCGGTCCCGACCGGGCGCTGGAGGTGAGCGGCCATGCCGCTCGCGAGGCTCTGGACTGACGAACGCGGCTCCGCGTCGCTCGAGTTCGTCTCGGCGGCGATGATCCTGCTCGTGCCGCTCGTCTACCTCGTGCTCACCATGTCCGCACTGCAGGGCGGCTCGCTCGCGGTGGAAGGAGCGGCCCGGCACGCGGCACGGGTGTTCGTCGAGGCGGACACCCCCGGCGAGGCGGAGGACGCCGCGACCGCGGCGGTCGCCGTCGCCCTCGCCGATCACGGCATCGACGCGGATCGCGCCGAGGTGAGCATCCGCTGTTCGCCCGACCCGGCGCGCTGCCTCGACCGGCGCGCGACCGTGACCGTCGAGGTCGTCGTGCACGTGCCGCTGCCACTCGTGCCGCCGGCGCTCGGGGTGGAGGCTCCGTTCGATGTGCCCGTCGCGTCGAGCGCGACGCAGCGCGTCTCCCGTTTCCAGGACGTGCCGTGATCGCGTCCGTGCGCCGCCTGCGCGACGACGAGTCGGGCAGCATCCTGCCGCTCACGATCTTCTTCGGGGCGCTGTCGCTCGCGCTCATCGTCGTCGTCGTCGCCGCCACCTCGCTCTACCTCGAGCGCAAACGGCTGTACACCGTCGCCGATGGCGCCGCCCTCGCCGGGGCGGAGGCGTTCGACCTCGACGCCGTGACCGTCACGCCGGAGGGTCCGCGAGCCGAACTGCGGCCGCGGGACGTCGCGGCGGCCGTCGACGACTACCTCGCGGACGCGGGCACGGGGCGTCTCGACGAGGTCGTCGTCGAGCGTGCCACGACGACCGACGGACGCAGCGCGACGGTCGAGCTCTCCGCCTCGTGGCGCCCGCCCGTGCTCACCCTCGTGCTGCCGGAGGGTATCCGCCTCGAGGTGACCGCCGTCGCCCGCTCGGTGCTGCGCTGACGCTCCCCGGTCGGATTCCTGAGGAACTGTTGTGGGCGCACAGCGCGGGCGCGAGGTCGGCGCGGCAGGATGGGCACATGGACGACATCAAGAAGGGGCTCGCGGGTGTCGTGGTCGACACGACCGCGGTCTCGAAGGTCAACCCCGAGACGAACTCGTTGCTCTACCGCGGCTACCCCGTGCAGCAGCTCGCCGAGCGGGCCTCGTTCGAGGAGGTCGCCTACCTGCTCTGGCACGGCGAGCTTCCGGATGCGGGTCAGCTGGCGGAGTTCGAGCAGTACGAGCGGGCGCACCGCCACCTCGACCCCGTCGTCAAGGACGTCGTCGACCTGCTGCCGCTCACCGCGCATCCGATGGACGTCGTGCGCACCGCCGTGAGCGTCATCGGCGCCCGCGACGCGAACCTCGCCCCGCTGGAAGGGCACGCGGGGAGCGTCGACCGCGACGTGAACCTCGGCAAGTCAATCCGGCTCTGGGCGCAGCTGCCCGCCGTGATCGCGTACGACCAGCGCCGCCGCCGCGGCGAGGAGCTCGTCGAACCGCGCGACGACCTCGGCTTCTCGGCGAACCTGCTGCACATGACCTTCGGCGAGGTGCCCGAACTCGTCGTCGTCGACGCGTTCGACGTGTCGATGGTGCTGTACGCCGAGCACTCCTTCAACGCCTCCACCTTCACCGCCCGCGTCGTCACGAGCACCCTGAGCGACCTGTACTCCGCCGTCACCGCCGCGATCGGCGCGCTCAAGGGTCCGCTGCACGGCGGGGCGAACGAGGCCGTCATGAACGTCTTCGACGAGGTCGGGTCGGCGGATGCGGCGGTGCAGTGGCTCGAGGACGCCCTCGCCGCCAAGCGCAAGATCATGGGCTTCGGACACCGCGTGTACAAGAACGGCGACTCGCGGGTGCCGACGATGAAGGCGGCGCTCGACCGGCTCGTCGAGCACTACGACCGTCCCGACCTGCTCGCTCTCTACGACGCGCTCGAGACCGCGATGGTCGAGCGCAAGAACATCCGCCCGAACCTCGACTATCCGAGCGGCCCCGCCTACCACCTGATGGGATTCGACACGGCGACCTTCACTCCGCTGTTCGTGGCGAGCCGGGTCACCGGGTGGACGGCGCACGTAATGGAGCAGCTCGAGGCCAACGCGCTCATCCGCCCACTGAGCCTCTACGTCGGTCCCGACGAGCGCGAGGTGCCGCGCAGCGCCGAATGACCTGAACGCGGAGTGAGAGCCACCTCGATCCGCGCTGGCGACGCGCTGCACGGTGACAGCATGGAAGCATGACTGTTCCCACGATCACCCTGAACTCCGGTCACGACATCCCTCAGCTCGGATTCGGCGTCTTCCTCGTCGACCCGGACGAGACCGAACGCATCGTCAGCGACGCGCTCGAGGTCGGGTACCGGCACATCGACACCGCCGCGATCTACAAGAACGAGGAGGGCGTCGGACGCGCGATCGCCAAGTCGGGCATCCCGCGCGAGGAGCTCTTCATCACGACGAAGCTCTGGAACGCCGACCAGGGCACCGAGTCGGCGCACGCCGCGATCGACCGCAGCCTCGAGAAGCTCGGCCTCGACTACGTCGACCTGTACCTCATCCACTGGCCCGTGCCGAGCAAGGACCGCTACGTGGAGAGCTGGCAGGCCCTGCAGCAGATCCAGGCCGACGGCAAGACCCGCTCGACCGGCGTCTCGAACTTCACGGTCGCGCACCTGCAGCGCCTGCTCGCCGAGACGGACGCGGTGCCCGCGGTCAACCAGATCGAGCTGCACCCGGCGTTCCAGCAGCGCGAGCTCGTGCAGTTCGGCCGCGATCACGGCATCCACCCCGAGGCGTGGGGCCCGCTCGGTCAGGGCAAGTACCCGCTCTTCGAGGCGCAGGCCGTCGCGAACGCGGCGTCCGCCCACGGTGTCTCGCCTGCGCAGGTCGTCATCCGCTGGCACCTCGACCGCGGGCACATCGTGTTCCCGAAGTCGAACAGCCGCGAGCGCATGCAGCAGAACTTCGAGGTGTTCGACATCGAGCTCACGCAGGACGAGCTCGAGGCGCTCGACGCCCTCGAGGCGGACAAGCGCGTCGGCGGTCACCCCGACGAGGTCGAGTGACCCCGTGACCCCGCCGAGTTGCGGACATCTGCGGGAACGCGACGCGCGATTCCCGCAGTTGTCCGCAACTCACGGGGGGTCACCAACCAGGAACGAGCGGATGCGCAACGCACGGAGGTCGTCATGAACCGGCTCGCGGATGCGGTCAGCCCCTATCTGCGGGCCCACGCCGGCAACCCCGTGGACTGGTGGCCGTGGGGCGAAGAGGCGTTCGCGGAGGCGCGGCGCCGCGACGTGCCCGTACTCATCTCCATCGGGTACGCCACCTGCCACTGGTGCCACGTCATGGCCCGGGAGAGCTTCAGCGATCCGCAGGTCGCCGCGCAGCTCAACGAGCGCTTCGTCAGCATCAAGGTCGACCGCGAGGAGCATCCCGAGGTCGACGCGAGCTACATCACCGCGGCGGGCGCGTTCACGCGTGAGCTCGGCTGGCCGCTCACCGTCTTCGCGACCCCGGAGGGTCGCACCTTCTACGCCGGCACCTACTTCCCGCCGCAGCCGATGGTCGGGCGCCCGTCGTTCCCGCAACTGCTCGACGCGGTCACCGAGGCGTGGACCCAGCGCCGCGAGCAGGCCGAGGGCACCGCCGCCGCGATCGCCGAGGCGCTCGCGGCGCGACCCGCTGCCGCGGGCACGAACCTGCCCGACGAGGCGGCGCTCGCCGCCGCCGTCGCCGGGCTCGCGAGCCACGAAGACCCGCAGTTCGGCGGATTCGGCGGCGCCCCGAAATTCCCCGTCGCGACGGTGCTCGGCTTCCTCGCCGCGCGCGGCGCCCACGGCGACGCGAACGCTGACGGCCTCGTGCGCCGCACGCTCGACGCCATGGCGGCGTCGCCGCTGCGCGACCCCGTCGAGGGCGGCTTCTTCCGCTACGCCACCCAGCGGGACTGGTCCGACCCGCACTACGAGCGGATGCTCTACGACAACGCGCTGCTGCTGCGCGTCGCCGCGCGGCTCGGCTCGCGCGAGGTCGCCGAGGGCGTGGCGCGCTTCCTGCTCGAGGTGCTGCGCGTGCCGGGCGGCTTCGCGTCGGCGCAAGACAGCGAGAGCGAGATCGACGGCCGCCGCGTCGAGGGCGGGTACTACAAGCTCGACGCCGACGAGCGGACGCGGCAGAAGCCGCCCGCGCTCGACGAGAAGGTGCTCACCGGCTGGAACGGACTCGCCATCGAGGCGCTCGTCGAGGCGGGGGAGCGGCTCGACCGACCCGACCTCATCGACGCGGCGCGTGGGGCGCTCGACGAACTGCTCGAACGACACCTGCGCGACGGTCGGCTCGCCCGCGCCTCATCCGCGGGCCGGCTCTCGGATGCGGTCCCCACCCTCGAGGACTTCGGGATGCTCGCCGGGGCGCTGCTGCGCGTCGCCACCGCGACGGGCGAGGTGCGCTACGCCGAACTCGCCCGACAGTTCGCGGATGCGGCGATCGCGGCCGGGGCCGAGTCGGGGCTGCCGTTCGCGGCGGCCGGCGGCGCCGATCCGGTGCTCGCAGCCCGCGGGCTCGCCCTGCCGCTCGACCCGAGCGAAGGGGCCTACCCGAGCGGCGTCAGTGCCATGGGGGCGGCGTGCGCGACCCTATTCGCGCTCACCGCCGATCCCCGGTACTCCGACGCCGCTCGGGCGGCCGTGGGCGCCGTCGCGACGCAGGCCCTGCAGAGCCCGATCGCGTTCGGCGCGACGCTCGAGCTCGCGACGCGTCTGGCGGCGCCGCTCGAGCAGCTGGTGGTCGTGGCGCCCGAGGGGCGCGCCGACGATCCGGTCGTGACGACCGCGCGGCGCATGGCACGCGGGGTCGTCGCCGTGGTCACCCCCCAGCAGGCCGCCGCCTGGAGCAGTGCGGGATTCGAACTGCTCGAGGGGCGCACCGCCCGCGACGGGCGGGCGACGGCATACCTGTGCCGGGACTTCGTCTGCCGGCTGCCGGAGGTGGAAGCCGAGCGGCTCGCGAGTCAGGTCAGCGAACCGCTCGGCGGCTGAGCGAAGTCAGGGGGTCGGAGCCCCCGCCTCGGCGATCTCCGCGATCTCGTCCGCCGTGAGCGGCACCCACGGGGAGCTGTCCGGATCCGACGAGTACGCCTC
This sequence comes from Diaminobutyricimonas aerilata, assembly GCF_002797715.1. Taxonomy (NCBI): domain Bacteria; kingdom Bacillati; phylum Actinomycetota; class Actinomycetes; order Micrococcales; family Microbacteriaceae; genus Diaminobutyricimonas; species Diaminobutyricimonas aerilata. The sequence continues at coordinate 981,291 of NZ_PGFF01000001.1, forward strand.
GGGGCTCTCGCCGGTGTTCCACCACTTGGCCTCGTACGGGATGCCCTCGAAGAGCACGCGGGTGCCCTTCTCGTAGGCGGACATGCCCTCCCACTCGGGGTAGGTGCCGAGCGCCAGGGTCGGCATCTCGATCGGCTTCTCGCCGGCGAGCACCGGCCCGATGAGGGTCCACGGCGTCTCCCACTCGTTGAGCACCGGGTCGTCGGGCAGCTCGCCCTTCGTCCACCACTTCGCCTCGTAGACGTTGCGGTGCCAGACCACCTTGGTGCCCTTGAGGTAGGAGCTCTCCTCGTCCCAGATCGTGTAGGGGCTCGTCGCGGGGTCGTCGACGTAGTCCGAGGGGTCGGTCGGCTCGGAGGTCGTGACACGGCCGGCGGAGAGCATCGCGCGGCCGTCGAAGCCGTCGCCGAGCAGCTTCGCGAAGCGCTCCTCACCCTGCTCGATGCCGCTGCACGCATCCGAGACCCGGGTGAGGTCGACGTAGTTCGGGCCGCAGCTCACGTCGCGGTTGAGCGACCAGACCGACATGCGGCCGAGTCCCTTCTTCACCGCCCAGGTGTTGAGCTCCCGCGCGTCGTCGAGGCCGAAGACCTCGGTCTTCACGTCGTTCTGCCCGAGCATCGGGGTCGCGCCGATCTTGCGCCACAGCGTCGCGTCGCTGAGCTCGGTGCCGCTGAGTTCGTAGAGCACGCCGAGCTGGCGGTGCGTCTGCGTCAGGGAGCGGATCGAGGCCTCCGCCATCGTCTCGCCCTTCTCGCGGCTCTCGCCGAAGTTCATCGTCATGGCGTTGACGCCCGCGATATCGACCCCCGCATCCAGCATCTGTTGCACGGCGGTGGTGCCCTCCTCGGTGAGTCCGAAGGTCGCGGCGGGGAGCGTCAGCCACACCGCGAGGTGCTCGTCGGCGTCGCGGCGCTCCTTCTGCAGCGCGGCGATCGCCTCGGCGCGGCGCTCGCCGCCCCGCTCGTCGGCGAGGTCGTCGCCCTCGATGTCGAGGTCGATCGTCGTGACGTCGTACCGCTCGATCACCGAGCGGTACGCCTTCAGCAGCGCGTCGTCGTCGGTGCAGACCGTCGACAGCTCGTCGTTCGTGAGTCCGCCGAACGACACGGCGATCCCGCCGCCACGCTGCTCGAGGCGAGCGATGCGCCGGTCGAGGTCGAGGGACTCCGCCGCCTCGTCGAGCCCGTAGGCGTTGCCCCAGGTCGGCTCGCATCCGTCGTCGCTCGAGGCGACGATGAACGACAGCACGACATCCTGCGACTCCTCGGTCGCGGGGTTCTCGAACGCGAACGCGGGGGTCGCGGTGGCGTCGACGTAGCCCGCGAACCAGGGGTCCTCCGACGTGGTCACCTGGGCGCTCGCCCAGGCCTGCACGCTCACCACGCCGGCGGCGACGAGACCGCCGAGCAGGAGGGTCGCGAGGGTGACGCGCAGCGGCGACAGGCGCCGCCCTTCGTGGGCCGTGGTCATCGGGAAGCCTCCGCGGGGATGGCGGCCGCGGGAACGGCCGACTCGAGATCGAACTGCACGGGTCCGTCGGCCGTGCCGTGGTACAGCACCGCGCGCCAGTCGAGCGCGGCGGGAGCGGCCGGCGCCGCCTCCTTCGGGGCGCGGCTCTGCCGCGGCTTCGGCTCGACGTACAGCCACTTGGTGAGGCCGAGCCAGATGTCGACGAGCGAGGCGCCGATGCCGATGTAGGCGAGGATGGCGCCGAGCGCGAGCAGGGCGTTGAACGCGGCGAACGCCGCGTTGCCCCAGTTCTGCGCCTGGACGTCGCGCCAGAAGGTGAACGCCGAGAAGGCGACGATCGCGTAGGGCGCCACGACGTAGAGCAGCGGGGCGGCCGTGCGGTTGCGCACCTTCGGGGTGCGGGCGAACGGGATCTTCTTGCCCGTGATCGCCTGCTGCACCGACTTGATCACGCCGGCCAGGTTCACCGGCAGCAGGATGAGGTTGAAGCCGTAGATGCGGAACACATCCGTCGCCTTGTACCCGGCGTACCTGAGGTCGCTCGCCATCGCGAGGAAGTACGGCAGTGCGGCCAGCAGCACCATCGGGCTCAGCAGGCGGCTGTCGTATGGGTAGGCGAGGAGGAACACGAGGCCGAAGCTCGCCCACGCGATCGAGGACATGTAGTTCACGCGCAGGAAGAGCTCGGTCCAGCCCACCCGCTCACCGCGCGCCTTACGCTCGCGGATCTGGCGCCACAGCTTCGGCATGATGAGCAGACCGCCGTTCGCCCAGCGGCGACGCTGCACGACGAGCGAGCCGAAGTCCGGCGGAGTCGCGCTGTAGCTGAGGCGCTCCGGGTAGTTCACGAGCGACCAGCCGTGGGTGCCGAGGTCGACGCTCGACTCGGTGTCTTCGATGACCGTGCGGTCCTGCACGTACCGGTGCACGGGGAACCCGCCGACCGTCTCGGTCTCGACGATGTCGTCGAGCGCGCGCTTGCGGATGACCGCGTTGGCGCCCACCCAGAAGGTCGCGTTGAAGTACGACTTGCCCTGGTGGAGGATGTGCTGCAGATCCGTGGTCGCGCCGGCGAGACGCTCGATGCGCGTGCTCGCGCCGCGGAACGACGAGTACGGGGTCTGGGTGACCGCGACCCGCGCGTTGTCGGGCTGCTCGAGGAAGTACACGAGTCGCAGGCAGTAGTCGCGCAGCAGCAGCGAGTCGGCGTCGAGCGTGAGCAGGTAGTCGGTGTCGGGGATGACCAGGTCCGCCGGCTCGCCGGCCGGCACGGTGCGCAGGATGTCGCCGGCGGGGGTCGGCTCGAGGCGGTACGAGCCGCCCATGAGGCCGATGTAGGCGTTGAGGTTCATCGCCTTGTTCGCCTCGTGCGACACGGAGGCGTAGCGCTTGCGCTCGAAGTTCAGCACCTCGGCGGAGAAGGTCCAGACGAGGCGGCGGTACAGCTCGATCATGCGGTCGGGCGCGAGCGCGGTGCCCTCCGCGTAGGCCGCACGCAGCGCATCCGCCGTGACCCGGAGTTCCGCGGAGAGACCGCGGAGCACCTCGTTCACGAAGAAGTGGTCGACGTGGTCGTCGAGCTTCTCGGCGTCGGCCTTCGCGTCGAGCCAGTCGGCCGCCCACACGTAGTTCTCGGCGAGGTCGGCGACGTGGCGCAGGTTCACCCCCTCACCGCTGTCGAGCTCGAAGTGCAGCATGGCGTCGGCGAAGCGCGTCGACGGGACGGCGAGCTCCGACTGGATCTGCTGCGCGAGCGCCCGCGACTCCTCGAGACGCGCGGCGACCGCCGGGTCGCTCGGGAAGGGCGGGTCGTCGAGCAGCAGCACGACGCGCAGGCTCGGGTACTCCTGCAGCGCCGCGGACCACAGGGTCGCACGGATGACATCCGGCTCCTCGGCGTAGCTCGGCACGAGCACCGTCATGCTGCGCTGATTCACCGCGAAGTGACGGTCGAGCTCGGCGCGCGGCACCCGCTTGTGGTCACGGAAGCGCTGGAGCGCACCCTGCCGCGCGATGAGGTACATGAGCGCCGAGAACGTGAGGAACGTCACGACGACGAGGTAGGAGATCGCCTCGGTCGTGAACCGGAAGCTCTCGGTGCCGTTGTTGAGGAACTGGCGCACGATCGTGTAGATCACGTACGCGAGCCAGAACAGCACGGTCGCGATGATGGCGAGGCGGCCGAGGGTGATCTTGCGGTCGCTGGGGACGGGGTGGACGGAGGGGAGCGGACGCAGGCGCGTCTCAGCTCCCCACTGCCGACGTCGGGTACGCGCGGCAGAAGGGCTTTCGGGCATATTGGGGGGTGTCCTTCGGGGAGCGGAACCCGGCGTCTTTCGGGTCGACACCGTTCGGGTAGTTCCGCCGCAGAGAAGACTCGCATGCGCGCCCCGCATCGCGCGGCCCCCGTCATGGGGTGATTGTGGGCATCTTGGGGGACAATCTTGTACCCCGAACCGTACCCCTGCTCTTGTGCTGCGCCGCGTTCGGCCCGTGGGAGGGTGGACGGGTGCTGAAGTTCTTGGCGCGCGTGTTCCTCGCCCCCCTCGCCCGACTCCTGTTCCGCCCGCGCATCGTGGGGCGACGGAACGTGCCGAAGGAGGGCGGCGTGCTGCTGGCGAGCAACCACCTGTCGTTCATCGACAGTGTCGTGATCACGCTCGTGGCGCCCCGCTCGGTGTCGTTCCTCGCGAAGTCGTCGTACTTCGACGGTCCCGGGCTCAAGGGCGCGATCTCACGCGCGTTCTTCACCGGAATCGGCGCCGTTCCGGTCGTGCGCGGCGCCGGTCAGGCGGCTCAGGATGCGCTCGACAAGGGCCTCGAGATCCTGCAGGCGGGCGACGCGTTCGCCATCTACCCCGAGGGCACCCGGTCCCTCGACGGACGGCTCTACAAGGGCCGCACCGGTGTCGCGTGGCTCGCGCTCACGGCCGGCGTACCCGTCGTGCCGGTCGCGCTGAGCGGCACGCAGGACATCCAGCCCGTCGGATCGAAGCGCATCCGCTTCGCCCGGGTGACCGTCGAGTTCGGCGTGCCGCTCGACCTGTCGAAGCACGGGGAGGCCTCGTCGGGCCGCGCCCGCCGCCAGGCGACGGACGAGGTCATGCAGGCCATCCAGCGCCTGTCGGGGCAGGAGCTCGCGAACGCCTACAACGAGCCGCCCCCGGCGAACGTGGCGGAGCGCATCCGCCGCGCCGTGCGCCGCGAGCGCCGCTGAGCGGTCGCTGAGCTCGTCGAAGCTCGTCGAAGCGCGGGCGCCGTCCCCGTCGCCGGCGGATGCGGCCCGAGGATCGGACCCGGGGACGTCCGCTAGCGGAGCGTGCGGCGCGAGCTGATGACGCCCGTGTCGAAGCCGAGCAGGTGCAGGCCGCCGTGGAAGCGGGCGTGCTCCACCTTGATGCAGCGGTCCATGACGACGGTGAGGCCGTTCTCCTCGCCGTAGCGCGCGGCCTCCTCGTTCCAGATGCCGAGCTGCACCCACACCGTCTTCGCGCCGATCTCGAGCACGTCGTCGATGACCGACGGGATGTCGCTCGCCTTGCGGAACACGTCGACGATGTCGGGCACTTCGGGGAGCGACTTGAGGTCGGGGTAGGCCTTCTCGCCGAGGATCGTGTCGGCGTTCGGATTCACGAAGTACACGCGGTAGGGGCTGGACTGCTGCAGGTACGTGCCGACGAAATAGCTCGAGCGAGCCGGGTTCGGCGACGCGCCCACGATCGCGATCGACTTCGCCTTACGCAGGATCGACAGGCGCTCCTTCGCATCCGGACCGAACCAGGTGCGCTGTGAGCGCAGCAGCTTCGCGAGCGGAGAGCTCGCGGGGATGGAACAGGTCAGCCCGTTCGCGAGCTGCCCGGTGATGGATTCGGTCTCCGTCGGTGCGATCGCCGTGTCGGTCATACCCGTCCTCCCGTCGCCAGGTTCAACGCCTGGTCGAGGTCGTCAACGATGTCCTCGACGTCCTCTATTCCCACACTGATGCGCACGAGGCCCGGTTCGACGCCCGCATCGACGAGCTGCTGCTCGCTCAGCTGCGCGTGCGTCGTCGAGGCGGGGTGGATGACGAGGGTCTTCGCGTCGCCGATGTTCGCCAAGTGGCTGGCGAGGTTGACGCTCTCGATGAACTTCTGCCCGGCCTCGCGGCCGCCCTTCACGCCGAAGCTGAACACGGCGCCCGGCCCCTTCGGCAGGTACTTCTGCGCGCGCTCGTGGTGCGGATGCGACGGCAGGCCGGCCCAGTTCACGTAGTCGATGCGCGGGTCGGCTTCCAGCCACTCCGCGACCGCACGCGCGTTGTCGACGTGAGCCTGGATGCGGTACGGCAGCGTCTCGACGCCCTGCGCCAGCAGGAACGCCGAGTGCGGCGCGAGCACCGGGCCGATGTCGCGCAACTGCTCGGCCCGCAGCCGGGTGAGGAACGCGTACTCGCCGAAGTTGCCGTGCCAGTTGAGTCCGCCGTAGGAGGGCACGGGGGAGTCGAACAGCGGGAACCGGTCGTTCGCCCAGTGGAAGCGCCCCGATTCGACGACGACGCCGCCGAGGGTCGTGCCGTGACCGCCGAGGAACTTCGTCGCCGAGTGGGTGACGATGTCGGCGCCCCACTCGATCGGGCGGTTCAGGTAGGGGGTCGAGATGGTGGAGTCGATGATGAGCGGCACGTCGGCGGCGTGCGCCACGGCGGCGAGGCCCTCGAGGTCGGCGATCTCGCCGGAGGGGTTCGAGATCGTCTCCGCGAACACGGCCTTCGTGCGGTCGGTGATCGCGGCGGCGTAATCGGCCGGGTCGGTGCCGTGCACGAACGTCGTCTCCACGCCGAAGCGGCGCAGGGTGATGTCGAGCTGGGTGAGCGAGCCGCCGTAGAGGCTCGCCGCGGCGACGATGTGGTCGCCCGCCCCGGCGAGGGAGGCGAAGGTGATGAACTGCGCCGAGAGGCCGCTGCCGGTCGCGACGGCGCCGAGGCCGCCCTCGAGGCTCGCGATGCGCTCCTCGAAGCTCGCGACGGTGGGGTTCGCGAGCCGGCTGTAGATGTTGCCGTACTTCTGCAGCGCGAACCGTGCCGCCGCATCCGTCGTGTCGTCGAAGACGAACGCGGTCGTCTGGTAGATCGGCAGCGCGCGCGAGCCGGTCACCGCGTCGGGGATGTTGCCCGCGTGGATCGCCCGCGTGCGGAAGCCGTATTCGCGATCAGCCATGCGCCCAGGCTAATCGCGCGCCGGAGGGCGTTCCGACGGGCGGCGTAACACTGTGACGCGGGGCTTGCGCGTCAGGAGAGTCGCACGGCGGCGAGCGCGAGCAGCGCGACGACGATCCACGACCCGAGTCCGACGACGAGCGCCCGCCACCCGGTCGTGACGAGCTCGCGCACCCGCACGGCGGTACCGAGCGCGAACAACGCCATCGCGAGCAACGCCGTCTGCAGCAGGTCGGCCCCGTGCAGCACCTCATCCGGCACGGGTAGGAACGAGCGGATGAGGACCGCCGCGACGAAGCCGACGACGAAGAGGGGCACGATCGGCGGACGCGGGCCGTCGCCCTCGCCGCGGCGTCGCTCCACGGCGGCGGCGACCGCGACCATGGGGGCGAGCATGATCACGCGGGTGAGCTTGATGACGAGAGCGATCGCGAGGGCGGCGGGGCCCGCGATCTGGGCGGTCGCCACGACCTGTCCGACGTCGTGCACGCCGGCGCCCACCCAGTGCCCGAACTGCTCGGCGTCGAGACCGAGCGGATGCTGCAGGGGCGGCAGCACGGCGATCGCCAGGGTGCCGCAGAGGGTCACGAGGGCCACCGGCGTCGCCGCATCCCGATCGTTCGCGCGCAGCGCGCCGCTCATCGCGCCGATCGCGGACGCCCCGCAGATCGAGAAGCCGGCAGCGATGAGCAACGGCTGGTCGCCGGGAAGGCGCAGCAGCCGTCCGAGCGCCCAGGTGATGACGAACGTGAGCACGACGACCGCGACGGCGCCGAGGATCGCCGCCCAGCCGAGCTCGGCGATGTCGCCGAGGCTGAGCTTCAGTCCGAGCAGCACCACCCCGATGCGCATGAGCCGCCGCGACGAGAACCCGAGACCCGGGCGCAGCGCCGCGGGCAGCGGCAGCTGGCCGACGAGGATCCCGAGCGCGACGGCCGCGGTGAGCAGCGGCACGGCCGGCACCGCCGTCGCGAGCGCCCAGGCGGCGAGCGCGGCGGCCGCGCACACCACGATCCCGGGCAGCACGCGCGTTGCGGTCATCGCCATCCGGGCAGCCAGTAGTGCAGCTGGATGAACCACCACGGCACCTGCGCGCCGGTCCACAACGGCAGGAAGAACGCGCTCACGAGCACGCAGAAGCCGAGGTAGATCGCCACGAGGCGGATGCCGCTGAGGCGCCTCCAGGTCGGGTCGTGCCGGGAGCCGAGGATGATGCCGATCACCGCCACGAGCCCGAGCACGAGGTAGGGCTCGAAGGCGATCGTGTAGAACTGGAACACCGTGCGCCCCAGGTACAGCAACCACGGCAGGTAGCCCGCCGCGAGCGCGATCAGAATGAAGCCGACGCGCCACTCCCGGTACCGCGCGAGCCGGTACACGAGGTACAGGCATGCGGCCGTGGCAGCCCACCAGATGAGCGGGTTCGCGATCCCCGTGATGCTCTGACCGCACAGGTCGGCGGTGCATCCGTCGTCGCCGGTCTCGACGCTGCGCCAGTACATGCTCGTCGGGCGGATCATGAGCAGCCAGGTGAGCGGATTCGCCTGATACCCGTGGGGGCGGTTCTCGCCGACGTGGTAGTTGTACATCGTCGCCTGGTAGTGCCACCAGTTCTGCAGGTCGACGGGAACCCAGGCGAGCAGCCCGCCCCAGGCGGTGTTGCCCTCCTCGACCCAGTGGCGGAAGTACCCGCCGTCGGTCGCGAACCAGCCCGTCCACGTCGCGAGGTAGGCGACCGCGGCGATCGGAACCGTGAGGAGGAAACTCACCGGACCCTGCTTGAGCACCGTGCCGGTGGCCCAGAACGGCACTCCCGCCCGGCGGCGCGCGACGGCGTCGACGACAAGGGTGTACACGGCGAGTGCCGCGAGGAAGTACAGCCCGCTCCACTTCACGCCGATCGCGAGCCCGAACGCGAGCCCAGCGACCATCAGCCACGGCCGCCACCACAGCGCCGGCCCCCAGTCGAGCCCCTTGCCCGCATCCGTGCGGCTGAGCACCCACAGGTCGAGTCGGCGTCGCGTCCACCGGCGGTCGAGCAGCACCGCGGCGACGCCGAGCAGTGCGAGCAACGTGAGGGAGCCGTCGAGCAGGGCGACCCGGCTCATCACGATCGCGTTGCCGTCGATCGCGAGCAGCCCGCCCGCGATCACGGTGAGAAGCGTGGAGCGGAACAGCGCCCACGCGACCGCCATGGTGACCGCGATGACGAGCAACCCGACGACGGCGGTGCTGAGGCGCCAGCCGACGGGGTTCTCCGCCCCGAACGCCGCGAGGCCCGCGGCGATGATCCACTTGCCGAGCGGCGGATGCGCGACGAAGCTCGGGTCGGTCGAGTACACGTCGGGGTTGCCGCCCGCGAACTGCTCGTTCGCGTCCTCACCCCACGACCCCTCGTACCCGAGGCGCATGAGCGTGTACGCGTCTTTCACGTAGTAGGTCTCGTCGAACACGAGGGCCTGCGGATGCGCGAGGTTCCACAGGCGCAGCACGGCGGCCACGAGCAGCACGAACGCCGGTCCGCCCCACCGCCAGAGCCGCGCGCGAGCGGGAGTCGCGAGCATCCGACCCCACCAGTCGTCGAGCCGCGTGCCGCGCGGCTCGTCGACGGCGGCGTGCGGCGTGCCGGAGGTGCCACCGGCGATGAGACGGTCGACCTCGCTGGGCGCGGGGGAGGGGTCGCTCGCGCTCACCCGGCCATCGTAGTTCGCCGCGTGGGCCGGGCCCGGGCGGGGGACGACGGCGTTCGCGGCTCCTCCGCGAACGCGCACGACGTCGAGAAACCGGTCGCTCTCGCCCTCTCCGGGGTCGCGCCCTCGTGCATCGGGGATGATGGCGAGGTGATCATCCTCGCCGCGACCCCGATCGGAAACCTCGGCGACGCCTCCCGCCGTCTCGTGGAGGCGCTCGAGAACGCCGAGACGATCGCGGCCGAGGACACCCGCACGGCGATCCACCTCATGCGCGCGCTCGGTGTCGAGAACCGGCCCCGGCTCATCCCCCTGCACGAGCACAACGAGACCGCCCGCGCGGCGGAGCTCGTCGAGGCGGCGCGCGACAGCGACCTGCTGGTGCTCACGGATGCGGGAATGCCGACCGTGAGCGATCCGGGCTTCCCCCTCGTCGCCGCCGCGGCCGAGGCGGGTGTGACGGTGACGGCGCTGCCCGGGCCGAGCGCCGTGCTCACCGCCCTCGCCGTGAGCGGGCTGCCGACCGACCGGTTCGCCTTCGAGGGATTCGTGCCCCGCAAGGGACGGGCGTCGTACTTCGATGCGCTCGCCACCGAGCGGCGCACCCTGGTGTTCTTCGAGTCCCCGAACCGCATCGGCGACACCCTCGCCGAACTCGCCGCATCCTTCGGACCGGATCGTCGTGTCGCCGTGTGCCGGGAGCTGACGAAGCTGCACGAGGAGGTCGTGCGCGGCACCGCCGCGGAGGTCGCCGAGCGCTTCGCGGACGGCGCGCGCGGCGAGATCGTGCTCGTGGTCGAGGGGGCCGGGGCGGTCACGACCGACCCGGCGGACGCGGTCGAGCGGGTGCTCGGACTCGTCGCCGGAGGCGCGCGCCTCAAGGAGGCGGCGGCCGACGTCGCCGCCGAGACGGGCCTCGGTCGTCGCGACCTCTACGAGGCGGCGCTCGCCGCTCGCCGCTCGCGCTGAACCGCGCCGGCGCTCAGCGCGCCGGCACGCTCGCGCTGAGCGCCTCGAGCTGCTGCTCGGTGAGCTCGAGCTCCGCCGCGGCGGCCGAGTCCCGGATCGACTCGGGCCGCGACGCCCCCGGGATGGGGATGACCACCGGGCTGAGCGAGAGCTCCCAGGCGAGCACGACCTGCTGCGGGCTGACGCCGAGCTCCTCGGCGAGCGCACCGAACGCGGTGTGTTCGCCGCCGACCTCGCCCGCCTTGCTGATTCCGCCGAGCGGGCTCCAGGGCAGGAACGCGATGCCGTGCTGCCCGCAGTAGTCGAGTTCGCCGAGCGAGTCGCGGTAGGCCGGGGAGAACTGGTTCTGCACCGACACGAGACGATCGCCGAGCACCTCGCGGGCGATCTGGATCTCGGCGATGGAGGCGTTCGAGATGCCCGCCATGCGGATGACGCCCTCATCGAGCAGGTCGACGAACGCGCCGAGTGATTCGGCGTAGTCGATCTGCCGGTCGGGTCGGTGGAACTGGTAGAGGCCGATCGCCTCGACCCCGAGACGGCGGGCGGACTCCTTCGCCGCCTTCTTCAAGTAGGCCGGATGCCCGTTGTTCTCCCACGGGGGGCTCGAACGGAAGATGAGTCCACCCTTCGTCGCGACGAGCACGTCCGACGTGTCGCCCGACCAGGTGCGCAGCGCCTCGGCGATGAGTTCCTCGTTGTGTCCCTGCCCGTCGGCCTCGGTCGTGTAGGCGTCGGCCGTGTCGATGAGGGTGATGCCCGAGTCCAGCGCCGCGTGGACGGTCGCGATGGACCGGTCGCGGTCGGGCCGGCCGGGGATCGACATGGGCATGCCGCCGAGGCCGATCGCGCTGACGGAGAGGGGACCGATTCGTCGCTGCTTCATGCGCGGCACTCTATGCGGGCGCGGGCCGCGTCCCCTTCAGCCTGGAGGAGCGCTGGACGAGCGCTGGTCGTCGGCCGCGAAGGGTCGTGCGCGGGCCACCGCCGTCACGGGCATCCGCGCCCCCGTAGACTCGACGCCATGCCCGGCGAGTCCTTCTACATCGCGACGCCCATCTTCTACGTCAACGATGTTCCGCACATCGGGCACGCCTACACCGAGGTGGCCGCCGACGTGTTCGCCCGCTGGCACCGTCAGCGCGGCGAGGACTCCTGGCTGCTCACCGGTACCGACGAGCACGGACAGAAGATCCTGCGCACCGCCGTCGCGAACAACACCACGCCGCAGCAGTGGGCCGACGAGCTCGTCGAGTCCGCGTGGAAGCCGCTGCTGAAGACGATCGACATCGCCAACGACGACTTCATCCGCACCACCGACGCCCGCCACGAGGAGGGTGTCACCAAGTTCCTGCAGAAGCTCTACGACGACGGGTACATCTACGCCGGCGAGTACGAGGGCTTCTACTGCGTCGGGTGCGAGGAGTACAAGCAGCCGAGCGACCTCGTCGACGGCACCGGGGAGTACGAGGGCCAGCAGGTCTGCGCCATCCACGGTCGTCCCATCGAGGTGCTCAAGGAGCGCAACTACTTCTTCCGCATGAGCCAGTTCGAGCAGCAGCTGCTCGACCTCTACGAGAACGAGCCCGACTTCGTGCGCCCCGAGAGCGTGCGCAACGAGATCGTGCAGTTCGTGAAGCAGGGTCTCGCCGACCTCTCGATCTCGCGGTCGAGCTTCGACTGGGGCATCAAGATCCCGTGGGACGACAGCCACGTCGTCTACGTCTGGTTCGAGGCGCTGCTGAACTACATCACCGCGATCGGCTACGGCGTCGACGACGAGCAGTTCGAGCGCCGCTGGCCCGCGATCCAGCTCGTCGGCAAGGACATCGCGCGCTTCCACGCGGTCATCTGGCCGGCGATGCTCATGGCGGCCGGCCTCCCGGTTCCGCGCGGTGTCTTCGGCCACGGCTGGCTGCTCGTCGGCGGCGAGAAGATGTCGAAGTCGAAGCTCACCGGCATCGCGCCGAACCAGATCACCGACACGTTCGGGTCGGATGCGTTCCGCTACTACTTCCTGCGCGCGATCACCTTCGGGCAGGACGGCTCGTTCAGCTGGGAGGACCTCAGCGCCCGCTACCAGGCCGAACTGGCGAACGGGTTCGGCAACCTCGCCTCGCGCGTCGTCGCCATGGTGCGGCGGTACCGCGACGGCGTCGTCACCGAGGGCGGCGCGCGCACCGAGGCGGACGAGCGCGTGCGTGCCGCGGAGCGCGCCGCGACGGAGCAGGCCGACGCGGCCATCGATCGGATGGCCATCCACGACGCGATCGCCGCGATCTGGCAGCTCGTCGACGAGCTCAACGGGTACATCACCGAGCAGGAGCCGTGGGCTCTCGCGAAGGACGAGGCGAACGCCGAGCGGCTCGACACCGTGCTGCACACCGCCGTCCGTGGGCTCGGCACCCTCGCCGTGCTGCTGTCGCCTGTGATGCCGAAGGCGACCGCCAAGCTGTGGCAGGCGATCGGCGGCACCGGCACGGTGCAGGAGCAGCCCATCGCCCGCGCGTACGAGTGGACCGCCGATCGGGCCGTCGAGGCGCTCGAGTCGGCGCTGTTCCCCCGCATCGAGAGCGAGCCCACGAGCGCGTGACGCGCCGGACGGAAGGACGAGCGTGACCGACCAGAACGACCTGTCGGCCTTCGTGCGAGCCCGCGCGACCTCCACCGAGCAGGGGCAGACCCGCGACCTGGAGTACCCGCCGCTTCCGGAGGCGCTCGTCGTGCCGGTGTACGACAACCACGCCCACCTCGAGATCGCCGACGGCGACCCGAGCGGCGAGAACGGTCCGTTCGACTACCGCGAGCACCTCGACCGGGCGTCGAGCGTCGGCGTGCGCGGCGCCGTGCAGGTCGGCACCGACCTGCCCACCTCCCGCTGGACCGCGGAGGTCGTGCACCGCGAACCGCGCCTGCTCGGAGCGGTCGCCCTGCATCCGAACGAAGCGCCGGCGCTCGACGCCGCGGGGGAGCTCGACGACGCGCTCGCCGAGATCTCCGAACTCGCCGCGCGGCCGCGCATCCGGGCGATCGGTGAGACGGGCCTGGACTACTACCGCACCGGGGAGGACGGCCGTGCCGCGCAGCTGCGGTCGTTCGAGGCCCACATCGCGATCGCCAAGGAGCACGGCATCGCGATGCAGATCCACGACCGCGAGGCCCACCGCGACGTCATCGAGACGCTCCTGCGGGTCGGCGCCCCCGAGCGGACGGTGTTCCACTGCTTCTCGGGCGACGCGGAGCTCGGGCAGATCTGCACCGACAACGGCTGGTACATGTCGTTCGCCGGCACCGTGACGTTCAAGAACGCGCACGACCTTCGTGAGGCGCTCGAGGTGGCGCCCCGCAACCTGCTGCTCGTCGAGACGGACTCGCCGTACCTGACGCCCACGCCGTTCCGCGGGCGTCCGAACTCGCCGTACCTCATCCCGCACACGCTGCGGGCGATGGCGGATCACCTCGGCACCGATGTGTCGATGCTCGCCGCGCAGATCTCCTCCAACACCGAACTCGTCTACGGCACGTGGGAGTCGGACCCCGTCGTGCTCCCGGAGTGAGGGTGGGCGCGCTGCTCGGGCCCGCCGAGATCCGGGATCTCGCCGACCTTCTCGGCATCCAGCCGACGAAGAAGCTCGGCCAGAACTTCGTCATCGACGGCAACACGGTGCGCAAGATCGTGCAGACCGCCGGCGTCACCGCCGACGACCGGGTGCTCGAGGTCGGTCCGGGCCTCGGTTCCCTCACGCTCGGCCTCACCGAGCTCGGCGCGCCGGTCACGGCGATCGAGATCGACAAGCGCCTCGCCGAGCAGCTGCCGCTCACGGTGCGCGAACTGCAACCGGATGCGCGGCTCGAGGTCGTGACGGCCGACGCGCTGCGCGTCACCGAGCTGCCGACCGAGCCGACCGCGCTCGTGGCGAACCTGCCGTACAACGTCTCCGTGCCGGTGCTGCTGCACCTGCTCGAGCACTTCCCGTCGTTGCGCTCCGGGCTCGTGATGGTGCAGGCGGAGGTCGGTCACCGCCTCGCCGCGGCCCCGGGCTCGAAGGTGTACGGCGCGCCGAGCGTGAAGGCCGCCTGGTACGGCAGCTGGCGCACCGCGGGCAACGTGAGCCGGCAGGTCTTCTGGCCGGTGCCGAACGTCGACTCGGTGCTCGTCGGATTCCGTCGCGAGGAGCAGCCGGGCACCGAAGCGGAACGGGTCGCGACCTTCGAGCTCGTCGACGCCGCCTTCCAGCAGCGGCGCAAGATGCTGCGTCAGGCCCTGTCGACCGTGCTCGGGGACTCGGCCACCGCATCCGCTCGCATCGCGGCGGCCGGCCTCGACCCGACCTCGCGCGGCGAGCAGCTCACGGTCGCGGACTTCCTCGCCATCGCGGGCACCGCCTGACCGCTCCGGCCGGCGGGGCGTCAGCGCAGGGAGACCGCGTCGATGACGCTCGGGTCCGGCGCCGGAGCCCCGGGCAGGCGGCCCGAACTGCGCAGCTGGTAGGTGATGAGCGGCAGTGCGCGGGAGACGGAGAGCTGGATGCGCTCGTCGAGCTCGCTGGAGGTGACGCGGTAGTCGGTGAAGTCGTTCTCGTTGCCGAAGATGCCCAACGGCAGGGTGAGCGCCTGGAAGAACCCGAACAGCGGACGCATCTGGTGCTCCACGAGCAGCGCGTGACGGTCGCTGCCGCCGGTCGCGGTCAGCACGACGGGCTTGTCGACGAGCGAGTACTGCCCCACGTAGTCGAAGAAGTGCTTGAAGATGCCGGTGTAGGCGGCGCGGTAGGCGGGCGACCCGGCGACCACCACATCCGCCCGCTCCACCGCGTCGAGGGCGCGGCGGGCCGGCTCGCCGAGTTCGGAGCGTGAGGTGCCCGTGGCGAGGTCGGGCACGATGCCCGCGAGCTCGATGACCTCGGTGTCGGCGCCGAGGTCCTTCGCGAGCGCGTCGGCGACGGCGACGACCAGGGCGGTCGTGCGCGACGGGCGGGTGAGGCTGCCGCTCACCCCCACGATGCGGATGCGATCGGTCACGGGGATCCCCTTCCTCGGTGGGCGTTTCCATGCTCGCCGTGCCCGCCCCGGCGTGCCAGTCGCGTGACCTCGCGTTACGCGGTTCGGACCCTCCGGCATTCCCGGCTAGGTTGGAAACATGACCGTGCCGGCCGCCTCCGCCGTCGTGCACGCGAGGGCGCCGGGCAAGATCAACGTCTTCCTCAAGGTCGGCGCCCTGCTCGACGACGGCTACCACGACGTGGCGATCGCGTACCAGGCGGTGTCGCTGTTCGAAGAGGTGCGCGTGCGCCACGCGGACGACTTCTCGGTGAGCCTCACCGGCAGCGTCGAACTCGGCCGTGTGCCGACCGACCCGTCGAACATCGCCATCCGCGCGGCACGGCTGCTCGCCCGCACGACGCGGTACCTCGGCGGCGTGCACATCGACATCGAGAAGAACGTGCCCGTCGCGGGCGGCATGGGCGGCGGCTCCGCGGATGCCGCGGCGACGCTCATCGCGTGTGACGCGCTGTGGCGCACCGACCTGCCGCGTGAACAGCTGCTCGCGCTTGCGCGCCAGCTCGGAGCCGACGTGCCGTTCGCGATCACGGGCGGCACCGCGATCGGCACCGGCCGCGGCGACGAGCTCTCTCCCGCGCTCGCGAAGGGCCAGTTCCACTGGGTGCTGGCCGTTGCGGACTTCGGGCTCTCGACCCCGACGGTGTACACCGAGCTCGACCGGCACCGGGAGCGTCACGCGCGCGACATCTACCCGGCCGACCCCACGCCGACGGTCGACGCGCACGTGCTGCAGGCGCTGCGCGCCGGCGACCCGCACATGCTCGCCGAGTGCCTGCACAACGACCTGCAGGCACCGGCCCTGCACCTCGAGCCGTCCCTCGCGGAGACGCTCGAGCTCGGCGAGGCGAACGGCGCGCTCGTCGGCATCGTCTCGGGTTCCGGTCCGACCGTCGCCTTCCTCGCCGCCGACCTCGACAGCGCCCTCGACCTGCAGGTCGCGCTCTCCGCAGCCCGCCTCAAGGCCGTGCGGGCGACCGGCCCGGTGCACGGCGCCCGCCTCGTCACCGACTGACGGGACACCGCCGGTCGCTGAGCCCGCCGGTCGCTGAGCTCATCGAAGCGACCGCAACGTGGTGCTCCCTTCGACAGGCTCAGGGAGCGACGACTCCGCAAGCACGCACCGGTTGCTGAGCCTGTCGAAGCGATGACCCCGGGTGCTCCTTCGACGGGCGCAGGGAGCGGCCGGTCAGCGGCGCAGCGCCGCCCGCGAGAGCCGGTTGCCCACGAGCTGCACGAGCTGCACCAGCACGATGATCACGCCGACCGCGGCCCACGTGACGACCGGGTTCCAGCGGTGGTGTCCGTAGGTGAGCGCGAAGTCGCCGAGCCCGCCGCCGCCGACGGTGCCCGCGACCGCGGACATGTCGATCACCGCGACGAACACGAACGTGACGCCGAGGATGAGCGGTCCGAGCGCCTCGGGAACGAGGAGCGTCGCGATGATGCGCCACGGTCCGGCGCCGGTTGCGCGCGCCGCCTCGATGACCCCGGGCTCGATCGTCACGAGGTTCTGCTCCACGATGCGCGAGAAGCCGAACGCCGTCGCGATCGCGAGCGGGGGGACGACGGCGGCGGTGCCGAGGAAGGTGCCCGTGAGCAGCGAGGTGAGCGGGATGATCGCCACGAGCAGGATCACGAACGGGATCGGGCGCACGAAGTTGACCACGACGTTGAGCACCGCGAACACGACGCGGTTGGGCAGGATCGACCCCGCGCGCGTGACGTAGAGGGCCGTGCCGACGATGAGTCCCGCCGCGCCGCCGATCAGCATCGTGAGCGCCGCCATGTACAGCGTCTCGCCGAGCGCTTCGAGGGCGAGGGGTCCGTGCAGGTCCCAGTCCCAGCCGACGTTCATCGTGCCGCCTCCAGTTCGAGCTCTTCGTGCCGGCCGTCGTCGGCGCCCGGTTCCTCCACCTCGGTGACCTCGCGCAGGGCGGCGATGACCGCATCCACGCCGTCGTCCGGTCCGGTCAGTTCGAGCGTGAGCGATCCGAACGAGCGCGCCTGCAGCGAGCCGATGCCGCCGAAGACGATCTCGAACCGCACGCCGTGCGCGCCCGCATCCGAGAGCACCGCACCGACCCGGCTGCCGTCGACGACGCGTGCGGTGACGATGCGACCCGGATGGGCGCTGCGCAGCCGCTCGAGCGATTCCGCGTCGGGGCGGTCGTGCAGCACGCTGCCGACGAACCGCTGTGCGGTGTCGCTGCGCGGGTTCGAGAACACGTCGAACACGGTGCCCTGCTCGACCACCCGGCCGGCGTCGAGCACGGCCACCCGGTCGGCGATGGCCCGCACGACCTCCATCTCGTGCGTGATGACGACGATGGTGACGCCGAGCTCGCGGTTGACGCGGCGCAGCAGGTCGAGCACGTCGCGGGTCGTCTCGGGGTCGAGCGCGCTCGTGGACTCGTCGGCGAGCAGGATGCGCGGGGAGGTCGCGAGGGCGCGGGCGATCCCTACACGCTGCTTCTGTCCGCCGGAGAGCTGGTCGGGGTAGGCGTGAGCCCGATCGAGCAGGCCCACGAAGTGCAGCAGCTCGGCGACGCGGGCATCGCGTCGTGCCTTCGGCCAACCGGCGACCTTGAGTGGATACGCGACGTTGCCGGCGACGGTGCGCGAGCGGAAGAGGTTGAACTGCTGGAAGATCATGCCGGTGCGGGCGCGCACCGGGCGCAGCTCCCGTTCCCGGATGGTGCTGATGTCGACCCCGTCGACCACGAGCCGGCCGCTCGACACGCGTTCGAGCCCGTTGACGAGCCGCACGAGGGTGCTCTTGCCGGCGCCGGAGTACCCGATGATGCCGAAGACCTCGCCCGGTCGGATGCCGAGGGTCACGTCATCGACGGCGGTGACCTCGCCGCTGGGGGTGCGGAAGGTCTTGGTCACATTCTCGAACTCGATGATGTGGGTCATCGGCTGCTCCTTTTTCACGACAGCGGAGCGGGGCCGTCTCGCGACGACCCCGCTCCGACCGGTCACTTCGCGGCGTCGCGCTTCTGCTTCTCGATCGAGGCGAGTCGCTCGCGCAGCTCCTCGCCGTCGAGCTCGATGACGACGGCGGTGCCGCCGGACTGCTCGACGACCGCATCCGTGACCGCCTTCGAGTGGTACAGCTCGGCGATCTTCAGGTACGTCTCGTTGTCGACGTCGTCGGCGCGCGCGGCGATGACGTTGAGGTACGGCCAGCTCTTCGGGTCCTCGGGGTCGACCGAGAACAGCGCGCTGTCGGGGTCGATGCCGGCGTCGCTCGAGAAGTTGTTGTTGATGATCGCGCCGTCGGCGGACTGCAGCGCGGCGGGGGTCTGCGACGCCTCGACCGGGATGACCGTCACGCGGGAGTTCGCGGCGTCGATGTCGGCCGGCGTGGGCACGAGCGGCTCGCCGGTCAGTTCGACGAGGCCGGCGGCCTCGAGCACGCCGAGCGCGCGGCCCTGGTTGCTCGGGTCGTTCGGGATCGCGATCTGAGCGCCGTCGGGGATCTCCTCGACCGAGTCCCACTTCTCGCTGTACAGGGGCAGCGGCACGATGATCGTCGATCCGATCGGCTGCAGGTCGTCGCCGGTAGCGATGTTGTGGTTCGAGAGGTAGTCGAGGTGCTGGAACGCGTTGAGGTCGGTCTCGCCGGCGGCGAGGGCCGGGTTCGGCAGCGGGTACTCGGTGAAGTTCACGAGCTCGAGCTCGATGCCCTCCTCCCCCAGCAGATCGTTCAGGATCTGCCAGTGCGGCTGGGCGGCATCGGTCACGCCGATCTTCACCGTGGTGACCTCCCCGCCCTCCTCCGTCGCGTTCGCGGGTCCGCTCAGAAGCGGCGGCACGAGCAGGAATGCGGCGATGACGACCGCGACGATCGCGGCGGCGATGCCCACGATGAGGCCGGTGCGGCGACGCGGCTTCTCGGGAAGGACGGGGGCGGACTGGGACATGGGGGATCTCCTCGGTGCTGTGTGCCGGTGCTCGTGCGACGCGGTCGTCGTGGCCCGGTCGGCGGGGTGTGCCGCCGGTGCGAACCCACGATGACGAGTGCGTGGACGGGTCGCAAAGAATGTTCAGAAGTGTGACGGTGCGTGACGTAACACTTGCGCGGCGGCGATTCTGCGGCCGCATCCGAAGGTTCTTCATACTTCGCAACATCCGTCGACGTGACGGCCGGCGCCCGTCAGGATCGCCGTCATGAGCACGCCCCTGAGCGCCCCGCCCACCGATCCCGCCGGGCCGACCACCGCATCCGCGTCGGCCGCCGAGTACGACCGGATCGCCGACGTCTTCCGGCCGATCATCGACCGCATCGCCGCCGATGCGGTGGAGCGCGAGGAGCTGCGGCTGCTGCCCTTCGAAGAGGTCGGCTGGCTCAAGGAGGCCGGATTCGGCGCGTTGCGCGTGCCGGTCGAATACGGCGGATGGGGTGTCAGCCTCGCCGACCTGGTGCGGCTGCTCATCGAGATCGCGGCCGCCGACTCGAACGTGCCGCAGCTGCTGCGCGGGCATATCGCGTTCGTGGAGACGCAGCGGGCGCTGCCCGACACTCCGCAGCGTCGGGAGTGGTTCGAGACGATCGCCGACCGGCGCATCCTGTTCGGCAACGCGCAAGCGGAACGCAGCGGCACGTCGGCCACCTCTACGACCCTCGAGCAGCGCGACGGTCGGCTCGTGCTCAACGGCCGCAAGTACTACAGCACCGGCACGCTCTTCGCGGACTGGATCTGGTCCGCGGCGCGGTGGGACGACGCCCCCGTCGCGCTCGCCGTGCCCGCGCGGGCCGACGGGGTCGCCCGCATCGACGACTGGGACGGGTTCGGGCAGCGGCTCACCGGCAGCGGCACGACCGTCTTCGACGACGTCGAGGTCGACCCGCGCCACGTGCTGCCGTTCGATGAGAGCGCGGAGCATCGTCCGCTCGCCTACACGTCGGGTCTGTACCAGCTCGTGCTGCTCGCCTCCCTCGCCGGGATCGCGCGGGCGGCCGAGCGGGAGGCGGTCGCGTTCGTGCGGCCCCGCACACGGACGTTCGGGGTGGCGGGGGAGTCCGTGCCACGCGCCGACCCGCTCGTGCAGTCCGTCGTCGGCCGCGTCGCATCCGCCCGGTTCGCCGCGGAGTCGATCGTGCTCGAGGCCGCGCGGCGACTCGAGGAGGCGGACCTGGCGCGCCGCTTCGACGACTCGGATGCGGGCCGCTACGAGGCGGCGTTGATCGCGGTCTTCGAGGCGCAGCAGACGGTGATCGATCTCGTGCTGCGCGCGACGACGGACCTCTTCGAGGTCGGCGGCGCATCCGCCACCTCCACCTCCCTGCGCCTCGACCGGCTCTGGCGCAACGCCCGCACGATCGCGTCGCACAACCCCGCGATCCAACGGGCGGCGCAGATCGGCGCGTACCACCTCGACGGCACGCCCCCGCAGGCGGGCCCGCCGCGCGCGCCGCGCGCCTGACGCTGGCGCGGCCGCGCGCCGTCCTGCTGCCGAAGTCGCAGCTCCGCACAGTGCGTGACCGCCGCACTGTGCACGACTGCGACTTCGATGCCGCGTTCCTCGTCCTCCCCAGCCGCGAGGATGAGGTCCGGTTGCAGGGAGGCGGATGCACCGGCTCGCGGCCGGCAGACAGCCGTCACGCTGGAGCCGTGACAGCGAGACGGCCGCTTCCCCCGGCGTTGCCGGCCGACGGCTTCGCGTCCGCCGAGGCGCGTCGACTCGGCGTCGCGAGGTCGCGCCTGCGGGCGAGCGACGTCAGCGCGCCCTTTCGCGGCGTGCGTATCATCGCCGAACCATCCGGCCTCCGAGCTCGCTGCCGCGCCTACCTCGCTACCGCGGTCGACGGCGCCGTGTTCACTCACGTCACCGCGGCCGTGTTGCTGGGGATCCCTCTTCCCCGTCGCCTCGAGTCGCAGTGGGCGATCGACGTATCGGCTCCCGTCGCGGTGCCCCGGATGCGCGGGGTGCGCGGTCATCGCATCGGATCCGTTGCATGGTGGGCCTGCCGCGACGTCGGTGGGCTACCCGTCGTCACACCGGAAGCCGTCTGGGTACAGCTCGCCTCGTACCTCGAACTCGAGGACTTGGTGGTGGCGACCGACCACCTGCTT
The DNA here is from genome assembly GCF_002797715.1 of Diaminobutyricimonas aerilata. Taxonomy (NCBI): domain Bacteria; kingdom Bacillati; phylum Actinomycetota; class Actinomycetes; order Micrococcales; family Microbacteriaceae; genus Diaminobutyricimonas; species Diaminobutyricimonas aerilata. The sequence continues at coordinate 1,002,761 of NZ_PGFF01000001.1, forward strand.
CGCCGCAAGCGACCACAGTCCACGTCGGAACGTCTCATCGACACTCTGGCGCGGGCAGGCGGGGCCCGCGGCGTTCGACGGCTCCGTGAGGCCATGGACCTTGCACGCCCGCTCACGGATTCCCCGATGGAGACGCGCCTGCGCCTCCTGCTCGTGCGGAACGAATTTCCGGAGCCGGTCATCCGGCACCCGATCCACGACGACACCGGCGCCTTCATCGGGCACCCGGATCTCGCCTACGTCGCCGAGCGGATCGCGTTCGAGTACGAAGGCGAGGGGCATCGCCTCCATCGCACGACATTCGTCGACGACATCGACCGTCGGGAGCGGATGGAGGACGCGGGGTGGCGTTGCGTCCGTGTGGTCTCCGACGACATCGCGCGGCCGCACGCACTCCTCGAGCGCACGCGCCGGCTGCTCCATCAACGCCGAAGTCGCAGTTGAGCACAGTGCGCGCGCATCGCACTATGCGCAACTGCGACTTCGGAGGGAGCGGGCGTGCAGGGCTTCCGGCACGGACCCGCGGTCGGAGCGACGCCGCCCGCGCCGTTAGGCTCGACGGATGGCGCATCTGCTCGGGGCCGAGGGTATCCGGCTCGAGTACCCGACTCGCGTCGTGTTCGAGAACGTGACGGTCGGGCTCAGCGAGGGCGACCGCATCGGCGTGGTCGGACGCAACGGCGACGGCAAGTCGACGCTGCTGCGCATCCTCGCCGGTCGTCAGGAGCCGGATGCGGGTCGCGTCACCCGGCGTCGTGGTGTCACGCTCGGCATGCTCGATCAGGCGGACGAGCTGCCCGACGACCAGACGGTGCTGGATGCGGTGGTCGGCGGCCGTGCGGAGCACGAGTGGGCCGGGGACGCGCGCATCCGTGACGTGATCGCCGGGCTCGTGCAGGAGATCCCGTGGGACGCGCAGCTGCGCGACCTCAGCGGCGGTCAGCGGCGCCGCATCGCGCTCGCCGCGCTGCTCACCCGCGACTGGGACCTCGTGTTCCTCGACGAGCCGACCAACCACCTCGACGTCGAGGGGGTCGCGTGGCTCGCCGAACACCTCAAACGACGGTGGCCCGCGGGCTCGGGCGGACTCGTGGTGGTGACCCACGACCGGTGGTTCCTCGACGAGGTCTCCACCGACACGTGGGAGGTGCACGACCGCATCATCGAGCCGTTCGAGGGCGGTTACGCCGCCTACGTTCTGCAACGCGTCGAGCGGGACCGGATGGCCGCCGCATCCGAGGCGAAGCGCCAGAACCTCATGCGCAAGGAACTCGCCTGGCTGCGCCGCGGCCCGCCCGCGCGAACGAGTAAGCCGAAGTTCCGCATCGACGCGGCGAACCAGCTGATCGAAGACGAGCCGCCCGTGCGCGACAGCGTCGGCCTCAGCCGCCTCGCCGTGTCGCGACTCGGTCGCGACGTCGTCGATGTGCTCGGCGCAGGCGTCGAGTTCGACGGGCGCACCGTGCTGCGCGACATCGAGTGGCGCATCGCGCCGGGGGAGCGCACCGGCATCCTCGGGGTGAACGGCGCGGGCAAGTCGACCCTGCTCGGTCTCATCGCCGGCACCGTGCAGCCCACCTCCGGGCGGGTGAAGCGCGGCAAGACGGTGAAGATCGCGATCCTCGACCAGCGCTTGACCGAGCTCGATCCGATCCTCGACGACCGGGTGCGCGAAGTGCTCGCGCGCCAGCGCAGCTCGTACGTCGCGGGCGGCAAGGAGCTCACGCCGAGCCAGCTGCTCGAGCGGCTCGGGTTCTCGTCCGCGCAGTTGAGCACGCCGATCAAAGACCTGAGCGGCGGGCAGAAGCGGCGGCTGCAGCTGCTGCTCATCCTGCTCACCGAGCCGAACGTGCTCATCCTCGACGAGCCGACCAACGACCTCGACACCGACATGCTCGCCGCGATCGAGGACCTGCTCGACTCCTGGCCGGGCACCCTCATCGTCGTGAGCCACGACCGCTACCTCATGGAGCGCGTGACCGATCAGCAGTACGCGATCCTCGACGGCACGCTGCGGCACCTGCCCGGCGGGGTCGAGGAGTACCTGCGGCTGCGGCGCGAACGGGATGCGGCGAACGCCGTCTCGGCGAAGGTGACGGATGCGCCGGCGGCCGGGCTGTCGGGTTCCGAGCGGCGCGCCGCCGAGAAGGAGCTCGCGTCGATCGACCGCCGCATGCAGCGGGTGTCCGGAGAGCTCGCGGCGTTCGGCGACCGGTTCGCCGCCCACGACCAGTCCGACTACGAAGGACTCGCCCGCCTGCAGGAGGAGCAGCGCCGACTGCAGGCCGAACTCGACGAACTCGAGGGCCGCTGGCTCGAGGTCGGGGAGGCGCTCGAGTGAGTTCGAACGCCGCTGCCGCCCGCCCTATGCTCGGTCGGGTGGATCTGTCGACGGGGCGTGCAGCACGCCGATGAGGATCGCGGTCACCGGGGCGAGCGGGTTCGTCGGAGGCGCTGTCGCGACAGCGCTCGCCGATCGCGACCACGAGGTGGTCGGCTTCGGGCGTGACCCGAACGGCTGGTCCCATCCGCGGGCCCGCTATCGCAGCTGGGACTTCGTGGGCGGCCCGTTGCTCGGTGATCGGGACTTCGACGCCGTCGTGCACTGCGCGGCTCTCGTGGACGAGACGGCGCCCCGCGCCGAGGCGATGCGCATCAACCGCGACGGCACGCGCACGGTGATCCGCAGCTTCCGCACCACGCGCTTCGTGCACCTCTCCTCCGCGGCGGTGTACGACAACCTCGGCGCCAACGTCGAAGTGACCGAGTCCCAGGCGGGCGGCACGGCGCTGTGCGGGTACTCGGAGTCGAAGGCGGCGGCGGAACTCGAGTTCGCCGGCACCGACTTCGTCATCCTGCGTCCGCGTGCCGTCTACGGGCCCGGCGATGCCCTGCTCATCCCGCGCATCCTCGGACAGGTCCGCCGGGGGCGGCTCGCATTGCCGGAGGGATCCGAGGTGCGTCAGACGCTCACCTCGCTGCCGAACCTCGTGCGGGCGGTCGAATGCGCGCTGCGACCGGGGGCGCCGACCGGTGTGTACAACGTCGGCGACGACACTCCCGTCCTGCTCTCCGCCGTGCTCCGCGAACTGCTCGCCCGCAAGGGGATGGGGCATGTGCGGATCACGCCGGTGCCGTTCCGGGCGGCCTTCGCTGCGGCGACGGCGCTCGAACGCACGGCGGCACTCGCGCGCCGCCGGCCCGGCACGACGCGTTTCGCGGTCGCCCAATTCGGTCGCGAGCGCACCCTCGACCTCACCGCCGCCCGCGAACGGCTGGGGTTCCGGCCGCGTCCCACGTCGCTCGACGGCGCCGAGCGTTGGTGAGGCGGATGAGCGCCGCCTCTAACATGAGAGCGTGACCGACCCGATCGCCGTGCTGTCGACGCTCGCGGAGCTGCTCAGCTGGGTCGGCCTCGTACTCGGCGCGCTCTTCCTCATCGCCGGTTACACGCAACGCGCGCTCGCCCGCTCCTGGCGGCCGCACGATGGAGCCGTCGTGTCGGTGACGGATGACGTGGTCTCCTTCCGCTGGTTCGGGACGGATGGCGAGCTGCACGAGGGCAGCGACGACCGGGAACCCGGGCACGTCTACGAGGTCGGCGACGCGGTGACCGTCTTCGCCACGGAGCGGCATCCCGCATCCGGCCGCATCGACTCCCCGGAGCACGGCGGCAAGGCGTTGCGCACCGTGGGCTGGGTGCTGTTCGGCCTCGGGCTCGTGAGCGTCGTCTCCGGCGTGCTGCTGCTGTTCCTCGAGTAGCCCGGAGGCGTCGGGCTCAGGCCTCGTCGAAGTCCAGGCTGAGCTTGCGCAGCAGTCCGGCGAGCCGTTCCTGATCCGACTTCGACAGCGCATCCAGCAGCTCGGCCTCCGAGCCGAGCAGCTGCACGATCGCGGAGTCCACGCGCTCGCGACCCATCGGGGTCATGACGACGAGGATGCCGCGCCCGTCGTGCGGGTCGGTGCGGCGTTCGACGAGGCGGCGTTCGACGAGCCGGTCGATGCGGTTGGTCATCGTTCCGCTCGAGACGAGGGTCTGCTGCAGCAGCGCCTTCGGGCTCAACTGGTACGGGGATCCCGCGCGGCGCAGCGCGGAGAGCACGTCGAACTCCCACGATTCGAGGCCGGACGCTCCGAACGCCGCCCGCCGTGCACGCTCGAGATGGCGCGCCAGCCGCGCGACGCGGGAGAGCACCTGCAGCGGGGCGAAGTCGAGGTCGGGTCGCTCCCGCGTCCACGCGTCGACGATGCGGTCGACCTCGTCGGATTCGGGCATGCCCTCATTATCCCGATCCCGGCCCGCCCGCCGGTCGAGTAGGCGCGCGAAGCCGCCGTATCGAGACCCCCACGGCGCAACGCCGGTCGAGTAGGCGCGCGAAGCCGCCGTATCGAGACCCCTACGGCGAACCGTTTCCGCCTTGCGGGTCTCGATACGGGCGCCAGCGCGCCCTGCTCGACCAGCGGGTTCCCCATGCGGGTCTCGATACGGGCGCCAGCGCGCCCTGCTCGACCAGCGGACGCCGAGGGTCTGGCAGACTGGGTGGCCGCGCGGATGGCGCGATCCGCCTTGGTGTAATGGCAGCACGACGGCCTTTGGAGCCGTTAGGTCCAGGTTCGAGTCCTGGAGGCGGAGCCCGATCGATTCGAGGGGTTGCGCATCGTCATGTGACGGCGCTTCCCGTCGGATCGGGGGATGCTTGATGCATGTCCGTCATCCCAGCTCCCGCCGCATCGCTCTCCCTCTCGGAGGTGACGGCGCTCCGCGCGGACTTCCCGCTGCTCTCCTCCGCCGTGAACGGGCACCCGCTGGTGTACCTCGATTCGGGTGCGACGTCGCAGAAGCCGGTGGCCGTGCTGGATGCGGAACGGGACTACTACGAACGGCGCAACGCCGCAGTGCATCGCGGTGCGCACACCCTCGCGGCCGAGGCGACCGAGTTGTTCGAAGAGGCGCGGGCCACGGTCGCCGACTTCGTCGGCGCATCCGACGACGAGATCGTGTGGACGTCGAACGCGACCGAAGCGGTGAACCTCATCGCCTACGCGTTCTCGAACGCCACCGTCGGACGCGGGGGAGCGGAGGCCGACCGGTTCCGGTTGCGCCCCGGCGACGAGATCGTCGTCACCGAGCTGGAGCACCACGCGAACCTGCTGCCCTGGCAGGAGCTCGCCGCGCGCACCGGTGCCACCCTTCGGTTCATCCCGGTCGACGACGACGGTGCGCTCCGCCTCGAGGAGGCGGAGCGGATCATCACGCCCCGCACGCAGATCCTCGCCTTCGCCCACGTGTCGAACGTGCTCGGCGTCATCAATCCGGTCGCGCAGCTCGTCGCACGCGCCCGGGAGGTCGGCGCGGTCGTCGTGCTCGACGCGTGTCAATCCGTGCCGCATCTCGCGGTGGACGTCACCGCGCTCGACGTGGACTTCGCCGTCTTCTCGGGCCACAAGATGCTCGGCCCGACCGGGATCGGCGTGCTGTACGGCCGACGCGAGCTGCTCGAGGCGATGCCGCCGTTCCTCACCGGCGGGTCGATGATCACCACCGTCACCATGGAGGGCGCCGAATACCTCCCGCCCCCGCAGCGGTTCGAGGCCGGCACGCAGCGCATCTCGCAGGCGATCGCGCTCGCCGCCGCGGTCGACTACCTCCGTGGGGTGGGGATGGCCCGGGTCACCGGGCACGGGGTCGCGCTCGGCGCGCGCCTGCTCGAGGGTCTGCGCACCATCGACGGGGTGCGGGTGCTCGGCGCCGGCGGCGCCGCCGACCGGATCGGGCTCGCGAGCTTCGTCGTGGACGGCATCCACTCCCACGACGTCGGCCAGTTCCTCGACGACCGCGGCATCGCGGTGCGCGTCGGGCACCACTGCGCCCAGCCGCTGCACCGCCGTCTCGGCGTCACCTCGTCGACCCGCGCGAGCACCTACCTGTACACGACCGACGACGAGGTCGACCAGCTCGTCGCGGGCGTCGCGGACGCCACGCGCTTCTTCCGGAGGAACTCATGACCTCGAGCGGGATGGAGAGCCTCTACCAGCAGGTCATCCTCGACCACGCGGGCGCCCCGAACGGTGTGGGGTTGCGCGGCGGCGCCGCGGGGACCTCCCGCCAGGTCAATCCGACGTGCGGCGACGAGGTGACGGTCGAGCTGCACCTCGACGGCGACCGCATCACGGAGATGCGCTGGGAGGGTCACGGGTGCGCCATCTCTCAGGCCTCCGCCTCGCTGCTCTCCGAACTCACGACCGGGCTCACCGCCGACGAACTCGACGTGCGTATCGACTCGTTCCGCACGGCGATGCGCTCACGGGGCGCGATCGCTCCCGATGAGGCGCTCCTCGGCGACGCCGTCGTGCTCGGCGGGGTGTCGCGGTACATCGCCCGCGTCAAGTGCGCCATGCTGCCGTGGGTCGCCGTCGAGAAGGCGCTGGCGCAGGCCCGCACCCGGTGACACCGGCGGGTGACGTGCCCGCCGGTGCTGCCAGAATGGCGGCATGCCCGACTCCCGTCTCGCCGTCCTCGTCCTCGCCGCCGGCCAGGGCACCCGCATGAAGTCGAGCACCCCGAAGGTGCTGCACCCGATCGCCGGGGTGCCGCTCATCGGGCACGTGCTCGCGACCGCGCGCGAGCTCGGCCCCGCGCACATCGTCGCCGTCGTGCGCCACGAACGCGAACGCGTCGCCGCCACGATCGGCGAGCTGCTGCCGGAGGCGGTCATCGTCGACCAGGACGACGTGCCCGGCACCGGGCGTGCCGTCGAACTGGCCGTCGCCGCGCTGCCCGACGACTTCGACGGCGAGGTCGTCGTGGTCTACGGCGACGTGCCGCTGCTCGACGCCGCGACCCTGAGCGGACTGATCGAGGCCCACCGGGATGCCGGTGCCGCGGCCACGCTCCTGTCGGCGGTACTCGAGAACCCGACCGGATACGGCCGCGTCGTGCGCGACGCCGACGGCGCGCTCGACCGCATCGTCGAGCAGAAGGACGCGAGCGACGACGAGCTCGCCGTGACCGAGGTCAACTCGGGCACCTACGTGTTCGGCGCGCACGCGCTGCGCGACCACCTCGCGAGCCTCACGACCGACAACGCGCAGGGCGAGAAATACCTCACCGACATGATCGCCGTGCTGCGGAAGGCGGGATCGCCCGTCGCCGCCGTCCCCGTGCGCGACAGCTGGGTCGTGGAGGGCGTGAACGACCGCGCGCAGCTCACCGAAGCGGCGCTGCGCCTCAACGCGATGATCGTGCGCGGCTGGCAGCTCGCCGGCGTGACCGTGCAGGATCCGGCGAGCACCTGGATCGACCTCTCCGTGCAGCTCGCCCCCGACGTCACCGTGCTGCCCAACACGCAACTCCACGGCGCGACCGTCATCGAATCGGGTGCCGTCGTCGGACCGGACACGACCCTCACCGACTGCGAGATCGGCGCCGGAGCGACGGTGCGGCGCACCGACGGCACCCTCGCCGTCATCGGCGCCGGCGCCACCGTGGGTCCGTGGGCCTTCCTGCGCCCCGGCACGCACCTCGGCGCCGACGGCAAGATCGGCACGTTCGTCGAGACGAAGAACGCCCGGATCGGCACCGGCAGCAAGGTGCCCCACCTCAGCTATGTCGGCGACACGACGGTCGGGGAGGGCTCGAACGTCGGTGCCGGAACGATCACCGCGAACTACGACGGGGTGAACAAGCACCGCACCGAGGTGGGCTCCCACGTGCGCACCGGATCGCACAACGTGTTCGTCGCCCCCGTTAGGATTGGGGACGGAGCCTATACGGGCGCCGGAACGGTCGTCCGTAAGGACGTCCCGGCCGGTTCGCTCGCGATCAATGTGGCTCCGCAACGCAACATCGAGGGCTGGGTCGAGAAGAACCGTCTCGGTACCGCAGCGGCGCACGCCGCGGCGGACGCCGGCACCGACGACTGATCCAGCGGGAGAGCGGGGACCCGTGGCGGCAATCAAGATCACCGGCGAGAAGAAGCTGGTGCTCGTCTCCGGCAGGGCGCATCCGCAGCTCGCCGCCGACATCGCCGCCGAACTCGGTTCGGAACTCGTTCCGACCGACGCGCGCACCTTCGCCAACGGCGAGATCTACGCCCGCTACGACGAGAGCGTGCGCGGCTGCGACGCGTTCGTCATCCAGTCGCACACCTCGCCGATCAACGAGTGGCTCATGGAGCAGCTCATCATGGTGGATGCGCTCAAGCGCGCGTCGGCGAAGCGCATCACCGTCGTCTCGCCCTTCTACCCGTACGCGCGGCAGGACAAGAAGGGCCGCGGGCGCGAGCCCATCTCGGCCCGTCTGGTCGCGGACCTGTACAAGGCCGCCGGCGCCGACCGCATCATGAGCGTCGACCTGCATGCCGCCCAGATCCAGGGATTCTTCGACGGCCCCGTCGACCACCTCTTCGCCATGCCGGTGCTGCTCAAGCACTTCAAGGCACGCCTCGACCCCTCGACCCTCACCGTCGTCAGCCCCGACATGGGGCGCGTGCGCGTGGCCGACATCTGGAGCGACAAGCTCGGCGCCCCGCTCGCGATCATCCACAAGCGACGCGACCCGCTCGTGCCGAACCAGGTGAGTGTGCACGAGATCGTCGGCGACGTGAGTGGGCGCGTCTGCCTGCTCGTCGACGACCTGATCGACACCGGCCGCACGATCGCGAAGGCGGCCCAGGCACTCAAGGAGAACGGCGCGACGAGCGTCGTCGTCGCGGCGACCCACGCGGTGTTCTCGGACCCGGCCGTCGAGCTGCTGCAGAGCGAGCACATCGACTCGGTCGTCGTCACCGACACGCTGCCGCTCGCTCCGGAGAAGCGCTGGGACCGCCTCGAGATCCTCCCCATCGCCCCGCTCATCGCACAGGCCATCCACGCCGTCTTCGACGACGGGTCGGTCACCTCGATGTTCGACGGCGCCGCCTGATCGGACCGGTCAGCTCCGTTCGGCGGGCACCGGCACCGCTCCGCGCGGAGGCGCGGCGGGGATGAGTCCCATGCCGATCACGTACATCACACGGTCGCCGTACCGTTCGGCGTAGCAGCTCCACCCCATGCCCTCGGGGCCGAACACCTCGAACCGGGCCTCCGAGCTCAGCGCGCCGGGGACATCCCTCGCCGTGTACATCGCGCACGCACGTGTCGCCGAGTCCGCGGCGGTCGAGAGGGTGATCAGGATGCCCGGCAGAACGAGTCCGAGCAGCCCGAGCACGACGACGACGCGCATCGCGAGCAGCATGCGGCGCGACCGCAGCGGACGGGAGTCGTCGCCCGGTTCGTAGCCCGCGAGCTCGGGTTCGTCATCGTGCACCCCGCCAGTCTCGCACCCGCGGCGACACGTCCGCCCGGTAGGGTGCCCGCGTGCAGCAGCTCGTCCGTCGCCTGGGTGTCGTCCGCGCGACGACCGTCGGCCTCGCCGCCATGGTCGGGGCGGGGGTCTTCGTCGTCTGGGGGCCGGCAGCGGATGCCGCAGGGTCGCTGTTGCTCGTCTCGCTCGGCATCGCCGCGCTCGTCGCCGCGCTGAACGCGCTGAGCACGACGCAACTCGCGGTCGCGCATCCGGTCGCCGGCGGCGCCTACGCCTACGGCCGCGCCGTCGTCGGGCCGCGCACGGGCTTCACGGCGGGGTGGCTGTTTCTGTGGGGCAAGACCGCCTCGGCGGCGGCGATCGCCCTCACCGCGGGGCAGTACCTGTGGCCGGAGGCGGCCCGCATCGTGGCGGTGGCGGTCGTCGTCGTGCTCGCGATCGTGAACGCGTCGGGCATCCGGTCGACCGCGACGGTCGGGGCCGTGGTCGTGTCGATCGTGCTCGTCGGGATCGCCGCTGCGGTGCTCGCTGCCGTGCCGCGCATCGGTGATGCGCCCCCCGCGGAGCCCGGGAACGCGCTCGGAGTGCTGCAGGGCGCCGCGCTCGTGTTCTTCGCGTTCGCCGGGTACGCGCGCATGGCGACCCTCAGCGAGGAGGTGCGCGAGCCGCGGCGCACGCTGCCGCGCGCGATCCTCACCGCGTTCGTGGTCGCGGTCACGGTGTACGCAGTCGTGGCCGCCGTGTGCCTCGCGGTGCTCGGGGTCGACCGACTCGCCGCGAGCACGTCGCCGCTGGCGGACGCCGCGGGGGAGGGCTGGCGGCCCGTGATCGCGATCGTCGCGGGGATCGCGTGCCTCGGGTCGCTCGCCGGTGTGCTCGCGGGACTCAGCCGCACGGGCCTCGCGATGGCGCGCGACCGCGAGCTGCCCGGGCCGCTCGCGACGATCTGGGCGCGCACGGGCGCACCCGCCGTGGCGGAGGTCACGTTCGCGGTGCTCGCGATCGCGGGGGTGCTGCTCCTGCCGAGCGGGATGCTCGTGGCGCTGTCGAGCTGCGCCGTGCTCGGCTACTACGCGATCGCGCACGTCGCGGCGCTGCGGCAGCCGCGGCCGGAACGCTGGGTGCCCCGCTTCGTACCGGCCGTCGGGCTCGCGGCGTGCCTGCTGTTGCTGCTCTCGGTGCCGCCGCTCGCCCTCGCCGCGACCGCGCTCATCCTGCTCGTCGGACACACCCAGCGCGAGCTGCGCGCCCGCCTCGCCCGGTGAGCGTCGTCGTTCCCTGCGCTTGTCGTCGTTCCCTGGGCCTGTCGAAGGGAACCGCCGCGCAACCCGCTTCGACAGGCTCAGCGACCGAGCCCCGGTGATTCAGAGCCGGCGTCGGGGTTCGCGGCGTACCGTGGTCGCATGAAGAGAGACCACTCCACGCTCAAGGCCGTGCTGATCGGTCTCGGTGCGCTGCTCTACGGGGCGTCGCCGATCGACCTCATCCCCGAGATCCTCGCCGGTCCGCTCGGCTTCGGCGACGACGCCGTCGTGCTCGTCGGCGCCGGCATCGCCATCTGGCGCATCATGCGCAAGCGCTCGCTGCGTCGCGCCACGCCCGCCGCCCCCTGAGTCGACCCGTTCCCTGAGCGCACCCGTTCCCTGAGCCTGTCGAAGGGAACCGTCGTACGACCCGCTTCGACAGGCTCAGCGGGCGCGCACGAAGAGCCTCGACGGGCTCAGCGAGCGTGGTGCGTGAACGGGAAGGGCCCCGGCCGCCGAAGCGACCGGGGCCCGGACGGACCGACGTCAGTGCGTGTCGGTCGCCTCGATCTCGGTGCGGTCGCCCGACCAGAGGGTGTGGAACGTGCCCTCCTTGTCGATGCGGCGGTAGGTGTGCGCGCCGAAGAAGTCGCGCTGCCCCTGCACGAGGGCGGCCGGCAGGCGGTCCGCACGCAGGCCGTCGTAGTACGACAGCGACGACGAGAACGCCGGCGACGGGATGCCCGCGTGGGCGGCCGTCGCGACCACCCGGCGCCAGGCATCCTGCGCCTCGGCGACCGCGTCGCGGAAGAACGGCGCCGTCACGAGGGCGACGAGACCCGGGTCCTCGGCGTACGCCTCGGTGATGCGGTTGAGGAAGCGGGCGCGGATGATGCAGCCGCCGCGCCAGATCTTCGCGATCTCGCCCTTCTGGATGTCCCAGCCGTACTGCTCGGCGCCCGCGACGATCTCGTCGAAGCCCTGCGAGTAGGCGATGATCTTCGACGCGTAGAGCGCCTTCTGCACGTCGGAGACGAACTGCTCGGGGTCGTCGACCGTCCACGAGTCCGACGGTCCGGGCAGGTCGGCTGCGGCGGCGCGCTGGGCGGGCTTCGAGGAGAGCGACCGGGCGAACACCGCCTCGGCGATACCCGACACGGGGATGCCGAGGTCGAGGGCGGTCTGCACCGTCCAGGCGCCGGTGCCCTTCGCGCCGGCCTGGTCGAGGATGACGTCGACGAGCGGCTTGCCGGTCTCGGCGTCGACCTGGCGCAGCACCTCGGCGGTGATCTCGATGAGGTAGCTCTCGAGCTCGCCGGTGTTCCACTCGGCGAAGATGTCCGCGATCTCGGCAGGGCTCTTGCCCGTGCCGCGGCGGATGAGGTCATACGCCTCGGCGATGAGCTGCATGTCGGCGTACTCGATGCCGTTGTGGATCATCTTGACGAAGTGACCGGCGCCGTCGGTGCCGACGTGGGTGACGCACGGCTCGCCCTCGGCGACCGCGGCGATCGACTTGAGGATGGGGCCGAGGGTCTCCCACGCCTCGGCGGAGCCGCCGGGCATGATCGACGGACCGTTGAGCGCGCCCTCCTCACCGCCGGAGATGCCGGCGCCGACGAAGTTGATGCCCGTCTCGCGCACCGCCTTCTCGCGGCGGATGGTGTCGGTGAACAGCGCGTTGCCGCCGTCGACGATGATGTCGCCCGGCTCGAACACCTTCACGAGCTCGTCGATGACCGCATCCGTGCCCCGGCCGGCCTTCACCATGATGATCGCGGTGCGCGGGGCCGAGAGCGAGGCCGCGAACTCCTCGTACGACTTCGCCGCGATGAAGCCGGCCTCCGGGTGCTCGGAGATGAGCGTCTCGGTCTTCTCCCACGTGCGGTTGAACACCGCGACCGTGTTGCCCTCCCGGCTGGCGAGGTTGCGGGCGAGGTTCGAGCCCATCACCGCCAGTCCGACGACTCCGATGTTGGCCTGTTCTGCGGACACGTTTCTCCTCGCGATCGACGGGATGGGGTCGTCTCCAGGCTACCGGCCGGGCCGCGCGTGCGACGGCGGATGGGCGGATAACGTGGTCGGCATGGTGAAGGTCGTCGTGATGGGGGTCTCGGGCTCCGGCAAGAGTTCGATCGGCAGTGCGCTCGCCCAGCGACTCGAGGTTCCGTTCGTCGATGCGGACGACCTGCATCCGCCGGCCAACAAGCTCAAGATGGCCTCCGGCAGTCCGCTCGTCGACGCCGACCGCTGGCCGTGGCTCGACGCGGTGGGCGCGGCGCTCGCCGCGGAGTCGTCCATCGTGGTGGCCTGCAGCGCCCTGCGCCTGTCGTATCGCGATCGCCTCCGCGTGGCCGCCCCCGACGCCGTCTTCGTGCACCTGCACGGCAGCGACGCCCTGCTGACCGAACGCCTCGGCGCCCGCTCGCACGAATTCATGCCCACCACGCTGCTGGGGTCGCAGCTCGCCACCCTCGAGCCGCTCGAGCCCGGTGAGGCCGGCTTCGTCGTCGACATCGCGCCGAGCCCGCAGCAGATCGTCGACGAGATCGTGCGGCAGCTGCCGGAGGAGGCGGCCCGATGACCGATCGCCTGCGGGTCGTGATCGCCACGCCGCTCGCCGACGACCTCGTCGCCATGATGGCCGAGCGCGAGCCGCGCCTCGACATCGTGCACGAACCCGACCTCATGCCGCCCGCGTCGGCGGACTGGATGGTGAAGCGCGACCGCGACGCCGACGCGCAGTCACGATACGAGCGGTACGTCGATTCGGGGGAGGCGCTCTTCGGGGTGCCCGACCAGTCCGGCACCGCCCTCGCCCGCACCATCCGGGCCAACCCGGACCTGCGGTGGGTGCACACCATCCCCGCGGGTGGCGGCGCCCAGGTGCGCGCCGCCGACCTGACGCGCGAGGAACTCGACCGCGTCGTGTTCACCACCTCCGCCGGGGTGCACGCGCAGCCGCTGTCGGAGTTCGCGCTGTTCGGTGTGCTCGCCGGGCTCAAGCAGCTGCCGCGGCTGCGTGCCGCGCAGAGCCGGCACGAGTGGGCGGAGCGCGATCCGATGGGGTCGATCACCGAGACGACCGTCGCCGTCGTCGGGCTCGGTGGCATCGGACGCCGCACCGCCGCTCTGCTCGCGGGACTGGGCATGACCGTCATCGGTGTGCACCGCCGGGAGGTCGAGGCTGAGGGTGTGAGCCGCATCGAACCGGTCGAACGGCTCGGCGACGTGCTCGCCGAGGTCGACGCGGTCGTGCTCGCCCTGCCCGCGACGGACGCCACCCACCACCTGCTCGGAGCCGACGCGCTGCGGCGGGCGAAGCCGGGACTCACGGTTGTCAACGTCGGACGCGGCACGACGATCGACGAGTCCGCCCTCGTCGCGGCCATCGGCGACGGGCGGGTCGGCTCGGCCACGCTGGATGTGACCGAGGTGGAGCCGCTGCCCGCGGACAGCCCGCTCTGGGACCTGCCGGAGGTGGTCATCGCGCCGCACACCGCCGCCATCAGCCCCCACGAGCCGCGTCGGATCGCGGAGCTGTTCGTCGACAACGCACGGCGTCTGCTCGACGGCGAGGAGCTGCGCAACGTGGTGAACACGGTCGAGTTCTACTGAGCACGTGTAGACTCGGCCACCGAAACCTCGGCGAGGGATGCCACGGCATCCGTGATCGACGCGGCGAGCGAGGCCCCCGGTCTTTCCTCACGCTGTTGCGTTCGAGATGAACCCCACCCAGACGACCGGGCCGCACGGCCCGCAAGGAGACGAACATGGCTGACAACACTCAGCTCAAGGCGGAACTGCGCACGCAGTTCGGCAAGGGCGCGGCGCGCAAGATCCGCGCCGTCAACAAGATCCCCGCCGTGATCTACGGCCACGGCACCGAGCCGATGCACGTGACCCTGCCGGGTCACGAGGTCGCGCTCATCCTGCGCAAGGCGAACGCGGTGCTCGACCTCGACATCGAGGGCACCAGCCGCCTCGCGCTCGTCAAGGACGTGCAGAAGGACCCGGTGCGCCAGATCATCGAGCACATCGACCTCATCATCGTGCGCAGCGGCGAGAAGGTCACCATCGACGTGCCGGTGCGCGTCGAGGGCGAGTCGGCTCCCGGCACGATCCACATGCTCGAGGTCAGCGCCCTGACCGTCGAGGCCGAGGCCACGCACATCCCCGAGAGCGTCACGATCGACATCGAGGGCAAGGGCGACGGCACGCAGATCCTCGCCTCCGACGTCACGCTGCCGGCCGGTACCATCCTCGCGATCGACCCCGACACGCTCGTGCTCAACGTCACCACGCCGTCGACCGGCGCCGGCGACGACGAGTCCGAGGGCGGCGAGTCCGCCGAGGGTTCGACCGAGAACGCCGGGGACTCGGCGGAGTAATCCGCCCCGCTCGACGTGGACGGCGATCTGTGGCTCGTGGTCGGTCTCGGCAACCCCGGGACCGGCTACGCGGCCAACCGCCACAACGTCGGGCAGATGGTGCTCACGGAGCTCGCCGATCGCGGATCGGCGAACTTCCGGCGTCATAAGACGAACGCGGCGGTGGCCGAGACCCGGGTCTCGGCCACCGGCCCGCGTCTCGTGCTCGCGAAGCCGAACAGCTTCATGAACCTCTCCGGCGGGCCCGTCGCGGCCCTGGTGAAGTTCTTCAAGGTGCCGCTCGAGCGCCTCATCGTCGTCCACGACGAACTCGACATCCCGTTCGACACCGTGCGGCTCAAATCCGGTGGCGGACACGGCGGCCACAACGGCATCCGCGACATCGCCGCCGCCCTCGGCTCGCCGGACTTCGTGCGCGTGCGGGTCGGCATCGGCCGCCCTCCGGGCCGCCAGCCGGCCGCCGACTTCGTGCTGCGCGACTTCGGCGCCGAGGAACGCAAGGTGCTGCCGAATCTGCTCGCGGATGCGGCGGATGCGGTCGAGCTGGTCGCGCGCGTCGGTCTCACCGAGGCGCAGCAGACGGTGCACGCCCCGCGCCCCGCCCGCTGAGGCACCGCTGGTCGAGGAGGCGCGGCGGAGCCAGCCGTATCGAGACCTCGTCCGTGGGGTCTCGATGCGCTCCTTCGTCGCTACTCGACCAGCGGGCCCCGCCGCCGTCAGCGAACATCCGGATGGGCGTCGGCGGCCGAACGTAGAATCCTCTAGTGAGTCTCGAGCGGTTGATCCCGGCCCTGTCGCGCGCCCGCATCCTCGACGAGGCTCTCGCCCACGCGGATCGCAACGCCGACTTCTCCCTCGTCGACGGGTTGCGTGTTCCGCTGCTCGCGGGGCTCATGCGCGCCCGCGAGGGACGCGTGCTGCTCGCGATCACCGCGACGAGCCGTGAATCGGAGGCGGTGCGCAACGCCGTGCCGTGCTGGCTGCCCGATGCCGAGGTGCTCGAGTTCCCGGCGTGGGAGACCCTCCCGCACGAGCGCTTGAGCCCGAGCGCCGAGACCGTCGGCAAGCGCATCCACGCCCTCCGCCGGATCGCCGACCACGACGGTTCGCACCCCGTCGTCATGGTCGCCTCGGTGCGTGCCGCCCTGCAGCCGCTCGCCGACAACCTCACCGACCTGCAGCCCATCCGCCTCGCCGCCGGCAGCCGCGGCAACGACCTCTCGTCGATCGCCGCCCGACTCGTCGACCTCGCCTACTCGCGCGTCGACATGGTGACGCGCCGCGGCGAGTTCGCCGTGCGCGGCGGGATCCTCGACGTGTTCGCCCCGACTGCCGAGCACCCCGTGCGAGTCGACTTCTTCGGCGACGAGGTCGAGCAGATCCGCGCCTTCTCGGTCGCCGACCAGCGCTCGCTGCCCGGCGACGTGACCGAGGCGGAACTGCCGCCGAGCCGTGAACTGCTGCTGTCAGATGTGGTGCGCCAGCGCGCCCGGGAGATGCAGCACGAGTTCCCGAGCCTCGCGCAGATGCTCGCGAAGATCTCCGAGGGCATCCCCGTCGACGGCATGGAGTCGCTCGCCCCCGCCCTCGTCGACCGGCTCGTGCCGCTCACCCACTACCTGCCCGAGGACGCCGCCATCGCGGTGCTGTCGCCGGAGCGCGTCGCGACGCGGGCCGTGTCGCTCGTGGAGACGAACCGCGAGTTCCTCTCCGCCGCGTGGAACGCGGCGACGGCAGGTGCCGAGGCGCCGATCGACCTCGACGCGGGCGACTTCCTCAGCGTCGAACGGCTGCGGCAGAGCGCCGGACGCCGCACCTGGTGGACCCTCTCCGCGTTCGACACCGGCGCCGCTGCCGCCGAGCTCCCCGGCGAGGCGGATGACGCGGCCGACACCTACGTGCACGTCGAGGCGACGCCCGCGCCGAGCTTCGCGGGCCGCGCCGAGGGAGCGATCGAGCACCTCGGCTCCCGCCTGCGCGAGGGGTGGACCGCCGCCGTCGCAGCGCAAGGCGTCGGCCTCGCCGAACGCGCGGCCGACCTGCTCTCCGAGCACGGTCTCGCCGGCCGGCTCGTCGAACAGTTCCCCGACGACCCCGAGGAGGGCGTCGCCTACCTGCTCACCGGTTCCGTCGAGTCCGGGTTCGAGGCCGAGGGCGCCCGCATCACCCTCCTGAGCGAGTCGGAGTTCTTCGGTCGCTCCGCCGGTTACGACTCGCGTCAGCCGAAGAAGCTCGCGAGCCGCCGCAAGAACGTCGTCGACCCCCTGCAGCTGAAGACCGGCGACTACGTCGTGCATCAGACGCACGGCATCGGCAAGTTCGTCGAACTCGTGCAGCGCGAGGTGAGCTCCGGCGGACGCAACGCTGTCAAGACCACGCGCGAGTACCTCGTGCTCGAGTACGCGCCGAGCAAGCGCGGGTACCCCGGCGACAAGCTCTACGTGCCGACCGACCAGCTCGACCTGCTCAGCCGCTACGTCGGCGGTGAGGCACCGAGCCTGTCGAAGATGGGCGGCTCCGACTGGGCCGCCGCGAAGGGCCGCGCGCGCAAGGCGGTGCGCGACATCGCGGTCGAGCTCGTCAAGCTCTACAGCGCGCGGATGGCGTCGAAGGGACACTCGTTCGGGCCGGACACCCCGTGGCAGCGGGAGCTCGAGGAGGCGTTCCCGTTCGCGGAGACGCCCGACCAGCTGCAGACCATCGACGAGGTCAAGGCCGACATGGAGCGGCCGATCCCGATGGACCGCCTGCTCTCGGGCGACGTCGGCTACGGCAAGACCGAGGTCGCCGTGCGGGCGGCGTTCAAGGCGATCCAGGACGGCAAGCAGGTCGTGATGATCGTGCCGACCACCCTGCTCGTGCGTCAGCACATGGAGACCTTCCAGGAGCGGTTCGCCGGATTCCCGGTGCATCTGCGGGCCCTCAGCCGCTTCCAGAACGCGCGCGAGTCGAGGGAGACGATCGAGGGGCTGCTGCAGGGCACCGTCGACATGGTCATCGGCACCCACCGCATCCTGAGCGACAACGTGAAGTTCAAGGACCTCGGCCTCGTCATCATCGACGAGGAGCAGCGGTTCGGCGTCGAGCACAAGGATGCGCTGAAGAAGCTCAAGACGAACGTCGACATCCTCGCGATGAGCGCGACCCCGATCCCGCGCACCCTCGAGATGGCCGTCACCGGCATCCGCGAGATGTCGACGCTGCAGACGCCCCCGGAGGACCGGCACCCGATCCTCACCTTCGTCGGACCGTACAGCGACAAGCAGGTCGCCGCGGCGATCCGACGTGAGCTGCTGCGCGAGGGGCAGGTCTTCTACGTGCACAACCGCGTCTCGAGCATCAACCGCGTGGCGGCGCAGATCGCCGAGATCGTGCCGGAGGCGCGGGTCGCCGTCGCTCACGGGCAGATGAGCGAGAGCACGCTCGAGCAGGTCATGGTCGATTTCTGGGAGCGCAAGTTCGACGTGCTCGTGTCGACCACGATCATCGAGACCGGCATCGACATCGCCAACGCGAACACGCTCATCATCGACCGGGCCGACAAGTACGGCCTGAGCCAGTTGCACCAGATCCGCGGCCGCGTCGGCCGTGGTCGCGAGCGCGCGTACGCCTACCTGCTCTACGACGAGAACAAGCCGCTGAGTGAGACCGCCCACGACCGGCTCGCGACGATCGCGGCGAACAACGACCTGGGCGGCGGCATGCAGATCGCCCTCAAGGACCTCGAGATCCGCGGAGCAGGCAACCTGCTCGGCGCCGAGCAGTCCGGCCACATCGCCGGCGTGGGGTTCGACCTCTACCTGCGGATGATCGGCGAGGCCGTCAGCGCGTTCCGCGGCGACGTCGCGGAGGGGCAGACCGAGCTGCGGCTCGAACTGCCCGTCGACGCGCACATCCCCGAGGAGTACGTCGAGAGCGAGCGTCTGCGGCTCGAGGCGTATCAGAAGCTGTCGACGGCGAGCGGACCGGCGTCGCCCGACGACGCGATCACCTCGGTCGTCGAGGAGCTCACCGACCGTTACGGCGCCCCGCCGCGCGCGGTGGAGACGCTCGTCGCCGTCTCGCGCCTGCGGCGGCTCGCGCAGAAGGCCGGGCTGAGCGAGGTCGTCGCGATGGGCAGCAACCTGCGCCTCGCGGGCGTGGCCCTGCCGGATTCGGTGCAGGTACGCCTGCAGCGGATGTATCCGGGGTCGAAGTACTTCCCGCAGACGAAGGCCGTGACGGTTCCGCTGCCGACCTCCGGCGGCGAGCGCATCGGCGACACGGAGCTCATCGACTGGGCGACGAGCCTGCTCGACGCGGTGTTCGTGCCGGCCGCGGTGCCCGCGCAGGCCTAAGCGGAGAGACCCGGCAGGTCCTCGGGCAGCCGCCACTCGGCGAGGAACTCGGGAAGCGTCTTCGTGCGCATGTCCTCCTCGACCTGGGCGAGCAGGAAGTCCGGCGAGCCCACATCCGCGGGCGTGCGCATGATGACCGCGCCCGTGTCGCGGCGGCGCACGACGAGGTCGAACCCCTCGTCGACCCCGTCGCCCAGAGCGGCGCCGAGCAGTGCCCGGCCCCAGCGCTTGAGGGCGTGCTCGTGCCGCGGTTCCAGGTCGGCGGTGAGCGCGTCGGCGGCCATCCGTCGCGGCGGGACGGGGGAGTCGCCCATCAGCTGCCGTCGCGCAGATCGGCGGGCACGACGGTGTCGAAGGCGATGCGGTCGAACCTGGCGGTGCAGGAGTCGCCCATCGGAGCCTGGGCGAGGAAGCCGACCGTGACAGGCCCGTCCCAGCCGAGTCGGAACAGTCGCACGAACTCCCACCGCACGCCGTCGAGCGACCAGTGGAAGGCCCAGCCCGGGCCCGTGCGAATGACCCGCAGGTGCACGGCGTCGACCGTCACGACGGTGGAGTTGCAGTCGTCGGAGAACCCGTCGGTGACGACGGACACGATCATCGCCTGCCCGTGCGGCGAGAACTCCAAGCAGAGCTTCGCCCAGTGGTCGCGGTCGCCCCAGATCGCGAGCGCGCCGGCGTCGAAGGTGCTGCGTGGGGAGTCGACCGCAACGCGGGCGGAGAGCGCGATCGCGGGCGGCGCGGTGAACCCGAGCGCGGTCGCGGCGTGCTGCTGCGCGCCGCCGAGCGCGTCGTTGGTCCAGTCCGCGCCGCCCGCCGAGGTGAGTACGAGGGTGCCGGTGTCGTCGACCGCGGCGGCGCCGGCCTCGCCGGTCCAGGTCAGTTCGGGCAGGGCGGCGAGAGCGATCGTCACGACGTCAGTCTAGGCAGCGGCTTCCCACCGGTCCCGGGTCAGCTCCGCGCGTTCCCGGTCGACGGGCGGTCCGCCTTGCCGCGCAGCAGGGCGACGGCGAGCGGCAGCAGGTAGGCGCCGACCAGGATGCCACCGCCCATCTGCGAGCCGATGATCGACAGCACGGGCACGAGGATGAGCGGCCAGGCGAGCGACGCCCTCAACCGGCGTGCACGCAGCAGCGATACCGCGAGGGCGATGGAGCCGATGAACCACAGCGCATTCGCGACCATCGCGACGATCGGGAAGAACTCGAGGTCGATGCCGTTCGCGGCGCTCGTGACGGTACCGACCGTGAGCAGCACGGTGCCGGCCGATGCGACCCAGGCGGGCCAGCTGCTGCGGGCACGACGCGCGAGCGCGAAGTGGATCACCGCGAACGCCCACAGGATGACGGAGAACAGCACGAGCAGCACACGCGTGCGCGGGTCGATCGCCGGGTCCTCGTCCTGCGGGAAGATGAGCTGAGACGTGCCCATCACGACGGAGAAGACCCCGGCGAGCACGGCGGCCCAGCCGGCGAACCGGTCGGAGGGGCGCCGGCGGGCGAGGGACGGTGCGGCGGGAGCCGTTCGAGCGGATGCGGTACTGGTCACGGGAGAGCCTTTCGTTCGGAGACGGTGCCCGGAAGCGGGCGACTCCGACGCTAGGAAGACCGCGGAGCCGCCGGCATCGTCCGCGGGTCGAGAACCTCCGTCCCCGAGGCTCGACCGGCATCGACGAAAGTCGGCATCCCTCGATACCCGGGTCGGCATCGCGGCGGGGGCCGCGGCTCTACCATGGCGGCATGACCGCGTCCCCGCCCGCCCGAGCGCTGCGGCTGCCCGCGTGGACGTCGTCGCTCGACCTCGCGATCGCGGGCACGCTCGCGGCCTGGGCGATCGTCGAGGCACTGCTGATCCCCGGGGCTCCGGTGACGGCGCAGCTCGGCTTCGCGCTCGCCGTGACGCTCCCTCTCGTCGTGCGACGCCGCTTCCCGGCAACCGTCATGCTCCTGCTCGGTGTCGCCTTCGTCGTGCACGCGGCCACGAGCGGGGCGCACGCGACGTTCAATCCCTTCCCGAGCCTGCTGGTGGCGACCTTCACGGTCGCGTCGCACGTCGCGCCGCTGTGGCGCAGCGCCCTGCTCGGCGTCGTGCCGATCGCGGCGATGCTCGGCAGCCACCTGCTCGGTTACTTCGGCACGCCCGGCATCGAGAAGGCGGGCGCGCTGTTCCTCTTCTTCTTCGTCGGAGCCACGTGGGCGGCCGGTCGCATCGTGCGGCAGCGCGGGCTCGCCGTCGACCGCACCCGCGAGGACGTGGACCGGGTCGCCGGCGAGGCGGTCGCCCTCGAGCGCACCCGGATCGCCCGCGAGCTGCACGACGTCATCGCCCACGCCGTCTCGGTCGTCGTGCTGCAGGCGGGGGCGGCCGAGCAGTTCCTCGACCGCGATCCGGAGCGGGCCCGCAAGCACCTCGCGATCACCCGGCGTACCGCCCAGGAAGCGCTCGAGGAGATGCGTCATCTGCTGGGGGTGCTGCGTGAGGACGACGTGCACTACGCGCCCCAGCCGGGCCTCGAGCGGGTGCCTGAACTCGTCGCCGAGACCCGGGCCGCCGGGCATGTGGTGCGCCTGGAGACCGACGGGGCGCACGCCGACGTGCCCGACGGGGTGTCGCTCGCCGGCTATCGCATCGTGCAGGAGGCGCTCACGAATGTGCGTAAGCACGCGCAGCATGCCGAGGTGACGGTGTTGGTGCAGACCGACGGGGAGCGGGTCCGCGTCGCGGTTCGCAGCTCCGCGGGGGCGCCGGGCGGCGACACCTCGACCGGGGGCGGGCACGGCATCCTCGGGATGCGGGAGAGGGTGCGCGTGTACGGCGGCAGCATCGACGCGGGACCGACCGCGGACGGCGGCTGGACCGTCGATGCGGTGCTTCCGGTGGTGCGGTCGTGACGGCGCTGCGGGTCGTGGTCGTCGACGACCACCCGCTCGTGCGCTCCGGGATCGTCGGGGTGCTCGAGGCGCAGGATGTCGAGGTGGTCGGGGAGGCGGATGACGGCGACGCCGCCGTCGAACTCGCGGAGCGCCTGCGACCGGATGTGGTGCTCATGGACATCCGGATGCCGCGTATGGACGGCATCGAGGCGACCCGTCGTCTGCGGGAGCTGGGCGACCCGCCGCGGGTGCTCGTGCTCACGACGTTCGACCTCGACGAGTACGTGTACCGGGCGCTGCGGGCGGGAGCCGCGGGCTTCCTGCTCAAGGATGCGTCACCGGACCGGCTCGTCGACGCGGTGCGGACGGTGGCCACGGGGGAGGCGCTGCTCGCCCCGGCAGTGACGCGCCGGCTCATCGAACGGTACCTCGGCGAACAGGCGGCACCCGCCGCACCGCCCCGCACCTTCGAGCTCACCGAACGTGAGCGCGAGATCTGGCTGCGCATCGCGCGCGGGCTCTCGAACGCCGAGATCGGTGCCGAGTTGTTCGTCAGCGAAGCGACGGTCAAGGCGCACGTGACCCGCCTGCTCGCGAAGCTGGGCGTGCGCGACCGGGTTCAGGCGGTCGTGGTGGCGTACGAGGCCGGCGTCGTGCGGCCGGGTGGCGAACCCGCCTGAACCGGCGAGCCGGGTCAGGCCCGGATGCGATGCGCCTTCGTGACGACCATGGGCAACAGCACGAGGGACCGCAGGTCGATGACGGCGTGCAGCGCCATCGGCACGAGGATGCTTCCCGTCGCCACGTACAGCGCCGACATGACGAGCCCGAGCACGGTCGCGCCCGCCATGCCCGCCGCGCCCTGGTAGAGGTGCAGCAGGCCGAACAGCACCGAGGCGAGGGCGAAGGCGAGCGGCCCGTTGCCGAGCACCGCGAAGAGCAGGGCGGGGAGCGCGAGGCGGAACAGCAGCTCCTCGACGACCCCGGCGTTGAGCGACAAGCCGGCGCCGTACCAGAGCTCGGCGCGGTTGCGGGGGATGAGCGCCGCGACGTCGCCGAGCGCGGGGATCTCGGTGGCCGAGCGGCCCACCACCACGGTCACGGCGATGAGTCCCGCGAGCACGACGACGAGTCCCACGGCGATCCCGATGCCGAGCCCGCCCGCGAGGGCGTCGAGTGCCGGGGCGATGACCGGCGCCGACCGCACGTCGTCGAGGACGGGCTGCACGAAGCCGCCGGCGGCGAGCAGCACGACGAGCGACAGGCCGCCGAGCAGCACGAGCGATTCGACGAGCCAGCGCCGGTAGGTGCGCTGTCGTGCCGCGGTGCGGCGCATGCGCTTGAAGCGCCCGTACTCGCGCCGCTCGCGCGTGATGGCGCGCAGGACGAGGATGCCGATGACGAGCACCAGCACCGCCCAGAGCGCGTTCTGCATCCGACCATTCTGCGGGTAGCGGGCCGGGCGGGCCGACCACGGGCGGCGTCAGCGCGGCGGGGGAGCGGTGCTCGCGCGCGGTACGAGGTGCGTCGGCACGAGGGTCGTGCCGATGTCGGTCGTACTCGATCCGAGCTGGGCGAGCACGCGGGCGACCGAGCGGCGGCCCATCTCGGCGAAGTCCTGGTGCACCGTCGTGAGCGGCGGTGAGAACGACGCCGCCTCGGGGATGTCGTCGAACCCGACGATGCTGACATCGTCGGGCACGCGTCGTCCGCGTTCCGCGAGCGCTCGGTAGAGGCCGAGTGCCATCTGGTCGTTGGCGCAGAACACGGCGGTGCAGTCCGGGTCGTCGGCGAGCAGCAGCCCGGCGCGGTAGCCGGATTCGGCCGTCCAGTCGCCCGGCGCGACCGGGGGGACGCGGCGTCCGGCGCGCTCGAGCGTCTCGCGCCATGCCCTCGTGCGGCGCTCGGCCGAGAACGAATCCTCCGGGCCGGAGATGTGCCACACGGTGTCGTGCCCGAGCCCGAGCAGGTGTTCCACCGCCTGGCGGGTGCCGTCGGCCTGGTCGGTGTCGACGACGGGATACCGGTCGCCCGCGTCCGAGTCGACCACGACGACCTTGACGTTCGGCGGCAGCGCGACCGTCGAGGAGTCCAGCAGGTGCATCTCCATGACCACGATTACGGCGTCGACCGCGAGCTCGTCCATGCGGGTGAAGGCGTTGCGGATGCCGCTCTGGGTGGGGGAGCCGGGGATGAGGGTGATCGCGTAGCCCGCCTCCGCTGCGGAGGCGGCGATCGCCTCGAGCGTGCGCATGTTGCCCGTCGTCGCGAGGGTGAACACGATGACGCCGATCGTGCGGAACTCGCCGCGCTTGAGCGCGCGAGCGGCGCTGTTCGGCCGGTACCCCAGTTCCGCCATCGCGCGCAGCACCGCATCCCGGGTCTCGGGGATGACGCCTTCGTAGCCGTTCGACACGCGCGAGACCGTCTGCGCGGAGACGCCGGCGCGTTCGGCGACATCGGCCATGGAGACGCGGCGGGCGCCCGCGAGCGGACGCGTGTCGGCCCGGCTGGCTCCGCCGCCGTCCCGCTGCCGCGCGGTCCGTTCCGCTGTCATGGCATCAGCTTATCCATGCGCTCATGTTTGCGTAAACATGCCATCCGTGTTCTCATGGTTGCGCAAACATAGGAGAACGGGTTCCTTCATGACAACGACGTCCCCACCGGCGGTCGCCCCTTCGCGAGCCGCCGCGGCCACCCGCCGCCGCACGCGAACCTCTTGGGCGGGCTGGGCCTTCATCGGCCCGTTCATGATCGTCTTCGCGCTGGTCTTCCTCGCGCCGATCGCCTACGCGCTCTACCTCAGCGTCTTCCGCGACCAGCTCGTTGGCGGCAACGCGTTCGTCGGGCTCGACAACTACGTGCAGGCCCTGGGTGACGAACGGTTCTGGGCGGGGCTCCTACGCGTGTCGCTCTTCCTGCTCGTCCAGGTGCCGGTGATGCTCTTCCTCGCGCTGCTCGTCGCCCTCGCGATCGACAGCGGCCGGCTCTACGGCAAGAACTTCTTCCGCATCGCGATCTTCCTGCCCTACGCCGTTCCCGCCGTCGTCGCGGCCCTCATGTGGGGATTCATGTACGGCACCCGGTTCGGGCTCGTGGGGAACATCAACGACTTCTTCGGCATCAGCCTGCCGAACCCGCTCTCGCCCGACCTGGTGCTCGCCTCGATCGGCAACATCGTCACCTGGGAGTTTATCGGCTACAACATGCTGATCTTCTACGCGGCGCTGCGGGTCATCCCGTCGTCGCTCTACGAGGCGGCCGAGATCGACGGCGCAGGCCAGTTCCGGGTGATCACGGCCATCAAGCTGCCCGCCATCCGTGGCGCCCTCGTCATCGCGACGATCTTCTCGATCATCGGCAGCTTCCAGCTCTTCAACGAACCGAGCATCCTGCAGAACCTCGCGCCCAACTCGATCACGACCGACTTCACGCCGAACCTCTACGCGTACTCGCTGTCGTTCTCGGGGCAGCAGTACAACTACTCGGCCACCGTCGCCATCATCATGGGCCTGCTCACGATGGCCGTCGCCTACGTCGTGCAGCTGCGCGGCATGAGGAAGGAATCATGACCGCCGCCACGACCGGCACGCCCCGGCGTGCCACGAGCAAGGCCGTGCCGCTGCGCAGCACGCGCCGCACATTCGCCTCGGTGGAGCGCCCGCGCCGCAGCGTGCTGCTCACCGCACTCACCACCGTCGTGCTGCTCTACTCGCTGATCCCGCTGCTGTGGCTGCTGATCAACTCGACGAAGACGCAGGGCGACCTGTTCACCTCGTTCGGGCTGTGGTTCGCCGGCGACTTCGCCTTCTTCGGCAACATCGGCCAGACGCTCACCTACGACGGCGGCATCTTCGTCCGCTGGCTCGGCAACACTCTGCTGTACGTGATCGTCGGGGCCGGCGGCGCCACGCTGCTCGCCGTGCTCGGCGGATACGCGCTCGCGAAGTTCGCCTTCCCGGGCAAGCGCGCCGTCTTCGCCGTCGTCATCGGCGCCGTCGCGGTGCCGGGAACGGCGCTCGCGGTGCCGACGTTCCTCATGTTCAGCCAGCTCGGGCTCACCAACACGCCGTGGGCGGTCATCATCCCGTCGCTAGTGTCCCCGTTCGGGCTGTACCTGATGTGGACCTTCGCGAGCGAGGCGATCCCGACGGAACTGCTCGAAGCCGCCCGCATCGACGGCGCATCCGAGTTCCGCACCTTCTGGCAGGTGAGCCTGCCGCTGCTCGCACCCGGCATCGTCACCGTCGCGCTGTTCACGATGGTCGCGACCTGGAACAACTACTTCCTGCCGCTGATCATGCTGCGCAACCCCGACTGGTATCCGCTGACGCTCGGACTCAACCAGTGGAACGCGCAAGCCGCGACCACCGGAGGTGAGGCGGTGTTCCACCTCGTCATCACCGGATCCCTCCTGACGATCGTGCCGCTCATCGTCGCGTTCCTCGTGCTGCAGCGCTACTGGCAGTCCGGTCTCGCCGCCGGAAGCGTCAAGGAATGACCCCCCGAAACGTCCATCCCGCCGCACCCGCGGCACCCGCAACACTCGACAACGAAGCGAGAGGCAACACCATGCACAGCACCATCCGCCGCCGCGCCATCGCCGGCGCGGCCCTCACCGCCGCCGCGGCGCTCACCCTGGCCGGCTGCTCCAGCGACGGGGGATCCTCCTCCGGCGGGGGCGCCGAAGAGGGCGGCAAGCTCACCGTCTGGGCGTGGGAACCCACCCTCGACGAGGTCGTCACCGGCTTCGAGAAGGAGTACCCCGACGTCGACGTCGAACTCGTCAACGTGGGCACCGGCGACACCCACTACACCGCCCTGCAGAACGCCATCGCGGCGGGCTCGGGCGTGCCCGATGTGGCGCAGCTGGAGTACTTCTCGCTGCCCCAGTTCACCCTCTCCGAGTCGATCGTCGACCTGACGGAGTTCGGCGCGGGCGACCTCGAGGACCTGTACTCGCCCGGGCCGTGGAACGCGGTCGAGAACGACGGCGGCGTCTACGGACTGCCGATGGACTCCGGTCCCATGGCGATGTTCTACAACAAGGCGCTCTTCGACCGGCTCGGCGTCGCCGTGCCCACCACGTGGGCCGAGTACGTCGAGGCCGCGCGCCAGATCCACGCCGCCGACCCGAACGCGTACATCGCGAGCGACACCGGCGACGCCGGCTCGGCCACGAGCATGATCTGGCAGGCCGGGGGCAAGCCCTACACCGTCGACGGCACGGACGTGTCGATCGATTTCAGCGACGAGGGCTCGACGAAGTACGCCGAGATGTGGCAGACCCTGATCTCCGAGGGCCTGCTCTCACCGATCAGCGGCTGGACCGACGAGTGGTTCCAGGGCCTCGGCAACGGCACCCTCGCGACGCTCGTCGTCGGCGCCTGGATGCCCGCGAACCTCGAGTCCGGTGTGCCCGACGCCTCCGGCGACTGGCGCGTCGCGCCCATGCCGCAGTGGGAGGCCGGTGACACGGCGACTGCCGAGAGCGGCGGCAGCTCGCTCGCGGTGCCCGCGCTGTCGAAGAACCAGCAGCTCGCCTACGACTTCATCGAGTACGCGAACGCGGGTGACGGAGTGCAGACCCGCATCGACGGCGGTGCCTTCCCGGCCACGGTCGCCGAACTCGAGTCGGAGGAATTCCTCAACACCGAGTTCGAGTACTTCGGCGGCCAGAAGGCCAACGAGATCTTCGCCGAGTCGGCCGCGAACGTCGTGGACGGCTGGAGCTACCTGCCCTTCCAGGCCTACGCGAACAGCATCTTCAACGACACCGCCGGCCAGGCCTACAACGGCGACATGACGCTGCACGAGGGTCTGCTCGAGTGGCAGGAAGCGTCCCTCGCGTACGCGAAGGAGCAGGGCTTCACCGTCAAGTGATCCACCGGGAGGCGGCGATCCGCCGCCTCCCACCCACGTAGGTTCGGGGCGCGCGTCCGAGTGGCCGCGCCCCGAACCGTCTCATCCACGAGGAGACCGACGGATGTCGGAGAAGACCATCGACCGCAGCTGGATCCGACGGGAACCGGGTGCGACGCCCCGGCTCGAGTACGGCGCCGACTACAACCCCGACCAGTGGCCGCGGGAGGTGTGGGACGAGGACGTGCGCCTCATGCGTCGAGCCGGCGTCACCGTCGTCTCCCTCGCGATCTTCTCGTGGGCGCGCATCCAGCCCGCCGCCGACGTGTGGGACTTCGAGTGGCTCGACGACGCGATGGACCTGCTGCACGCCAACGGCATCTCCGTCGACCTCGCCACGGCCACCGCGTCACCGCCGCCGTGGCTCACGACCGCGCATCCCGAGATCCTCCCCGTCACCCGCACCGGCGAGACGGTGTGGCCCGGGGCGCGGCAGCACTGGCGCCCCACCTCCGCGGTCTTCCGCGAGCACGCCCTGCGCCTCGTCGACGCCGTCGCCACCCGCTACGCCGACCATCCGGCGCTCGTCGCCTGGCACGTGTCGAACGAGCTCGGCTGCCACAACATCTACGACTACTCCGACGACGCCGCCCGCGAGTTCCGGCTCTGGCTGGAGCGCCGCTACGGATCGGTCGACGCCCTCAACGTGGCCTGGGGCACCGCCTTTTGGTCGCAGCGCTACAGCGCGTGGGAGCAGGTGCTGCCCCCGCGGCTGGCCGCATCGCATCCGAACCCCACGCAGCAGATCGACTTCAAACGCTTCTCCTCCGACGCGCTCAAGGACTACCTCGTCGCCGAGCGCGAGCTGCTGCGGCGCATCACGCCGGAGGTGCCCGTCACGACGAACTTCATGATCATGAACGAGACGAACGGGATGAACTACGCCGATTGGGCGGCGGAGGTCGACTTCGTCTCGAACGACCACTACGTGCTGCCGGGCGAGCAGAGCCGGGACGAGTTGTCCTTCTCGGCGAACCTCACCGGAGGCATCGCGGGGCACCGTCCCTGGTTCCTCATGGAGCACTCCACGAGCGCGGTGAACTGGCAGTCGGTGAACCTCGCGAAGCAGCCCGGCGAGCTGTTCCGGGACTCCCTCACGCACGTCGCGCACGGCGCGGATGCGGTGTGCTTCTTCCAGTGGCGGCAGTCCGCCGCCGGTGCGGAGAAGTTCCACTCCGGCATGGTGCCGCACGCCGGGGAGGACAGCGACCTGTACCGCGACGTGGTGCGGCTCGGCGAGACCCTCCGGGATCTCGCCCCGGTCGCGGGCACTTCGGTGACGCCTGCCCGCGCCGCGATCCTCTTCGACTGGGAGTCCTGGTGGGCGAGCGAGAAGGACTCGCACCCGACGCAGCTGCTGCGGTTCCGCGCCGAGGCTCTCGACTGGTACTCGGCGTTCCTCGACGCGGGCGTCCGCGTCGACGTGCTGCCCTCGGCGGCGTCGCTCGCCGGATACGACGTCGTCGTGGCCCCCGTGTTCTACCTCATGCCGCAGGACACCGCGGATGCTCTCCGCGCGTACGTCGAGGGGGGCGGCCACCTCGTCACGACGTACTTCTCGGGCATCGTCGACGAGAACGACCACGTATGGCTCGGCGGATACCCGGGTGCCCTGCGCGAGCTGCTCGGCATCCGGATCCAGGAGTTCGGTCCGCTGCTCGAGGGCGACACGGTCGCGCTCGACAACGGCACGAGCGGGTCGGTGTGGACGGATCGCATCGATCTCGAGGGCGCGGACGCGCTGGTGCGCTACGCGGACGGTCCGCAGTCCACCCGACCGGCCGTCACGCGGAACACCGTGGGCGCAGGCTCCGCCACCTACGTGTCGACGCGGCTCGGTCCGCGGGGACTCGCGCCCGTGCTCGCCGAGGTGCTGGAGCTCGCGGGCGTCGAGAGCGAGCTGCCCGAACCGCTTCGGGGGTCCGTCGAGCTGGCGGTCCGCGGATCGGCCGACTCCGAATTCTGGTTCCTCGTCAACCGCACCGCGGAGCCGGTGAGGATCGACGGCATCGACGGTGAGGTGATCGTGCGTTCCGTCCGGGACGACGGACCGGCACTCGGATCGCGCGAGGTTCTCGTCCTCCGCCGACCCGTCACGTCGACCGACTGACGCGCCGGCCACCGGGGAGCGCCGTCGGAGCGCTCCCCGGGCTGCGACCCGTTTCGCCCTACGACTCGCCGCGCTCAGCCGCGTGCCCGCACACTCCCAGCGCACTGAGCGCGGACATTCGTGGCTTGTGCCGCGTGCCGGACCGAGTCTGACGGCGTGTCAGGCCGGGGTTCCGCTGTCGCTGTCGTCGGAGATTACGGATCCGCCGGATCGGGAATGCGGGCCGGTGACGGAGACTTGTGTCCCGAGTGCCCGGCAGGGCGGCGAGAGGAGTGCGGTCATCAGCAGCGACGTCGGGTTCAGGTCGGAGCGGGGGCCCATCCTCATCGCCCTCA
Source organism: Diaminobutyricimonas aerilata (assembly GCF_002797715.1). Taxonomy (NCBI): domain Bacteria; kingdom Bacillati; phylum Actinomycetota; class Actinomycetes; order Micrococcales; family Microbacteriaceae; genus Diaminobutyricimonas; species Diaminobutyricimonas aerilata. Next base: position 1,033,277 of record NZ_PGFF01000001.1, read on the forward strand.
TGGTCACCACGGGTCTCGTGGCGATCGATGCGACGATCCTCGCGACGGCGGTGCCCTCGATCGTGGGCGACCTCGGCGGCTTCACGCTGTTCCCCTGGCTGTTCTCGATCTACCTGCTCGCGCAAGCCGTGTCGGTGCCGGTGTACGCGAAGCTCTCCGACACCGTCGGACGCAAGCCGATCATCCTCATCGGCATCGGACTGTTCCTGCTCGGCTCCGTGCTGTGCGGACTGGCCTGGAGCATGCCTGCCCTCATCGCGTTCCGAGCCATCCAGGGACTCGGCGCCGGAGCGGTGCAGCCCATGGCGATCACGATCGCCGGCGACATCTACACCGTCGCCGAGCGCGCCCGCACCCAGGGCTATCTCGCGAGCGTGTGGGCGGTGTCGTCGGTGGTGGGTCCGACGCTCGGCGGCGTGTTCTCCGAGTTCGTCTCGTGGCGCTGGATCTTCTTCGTCAACATCCCGCTGTGCCTTCTCGCGGCGTGGATGATCGCGCGTCGCCTGCACGAATCGATCGAGAAGACGCGGCACCGCGTCGACTACGCGGGGGCGACGCTGCTCACCGTGGCGCTCAGCCTGCTCATCCTCGCGATCCTGCAGGGCGGACAGGCGTGGGCCTGGGACTCGCCGATCAGCATCGGCGCGTTCACGCTCGGCGGCGTGCTTCTCGCGGTCTTCCTCGTGGTCGAGCGCCGTGCCGCGGAGCCCGTGCTGCCGCTCTGGGTGTTCTCACGCCGGCTCATCCTCTCCACCGTGCTCGTCTCCATCGGCGTGGGGGCGGTGCTCACCGGGCTCACCTCGTTCGTGCCCACCTATCTCGAAGGCTCGGCGCACGTGAACGCCCTCGTCTCGGGTTTGGCGCTCGCGGCGTTGACCATCGGCTGGCCGATCTCCGCGTCGCTCTCCGGCCGGCTGTACCTGCGGGTCGGATTCCGCACGACGGTGCTCGTGGGCATGGTGTTCGCGGTCGCCGGCTCGCTCGTGCTCGCGTTGACGGCCGCGACGCCGTCGGTCGCGACGGTCGCCGTCGCGTGCTTCGTCGTCGGGCTGGGGCTCGGGCTCGTCGCGACCCCGAGCCTCATCGCCGCCCAGGCGAGCGTCGACTGGAACGAACGCGGCGTCGTGACCGGCACCAACATGTTCGCCCGCTCCGTGGGCAGCGCGGTGGGCGTCGCCGTCTTCGGTGCGGTGGCCAACGGCATCTTCGCGTCCTCCGCCGGCGGCGAGAACGATCCTTCGACGGTCGCCGAGGCATCCGGTGCGGTCTTCATCGCCGTGGCGATCGCCGCGATCGTCACCGTCGCTGCGGCGCTCGCGATGCCGCGCGACCGGCCGGAACTGCAGGCGCAGTCCGTCGACTGACCTCCGCCGTGCCGCGTCAGGCGCGCAGCGCGAGCGCGAAGGGCAGCACCGCCGGGGCTCCCGCCTTGAGCAGCAGGCGCCCGGCGACCGTGAGCGTCCAGCGGCTGTCGGCGAGGTCGTCGACGAGCAGCACCGGGCCCTCGAGAGCGGCCACTGCCGCCGCGAGGTCGTCCCCGACGGCGAAGCGCGGCCACACCGAGGCGAGCCGGTAGGCGCTGTTGCCGCCGGACTCCCCGCGAGCGCCGTCCGACACATCCTGCAGCTCGCCGAGGAACGGCAGTCGGCCGAGCCGGGCCAGTCCCGTCGCGAGCGAGCCGACGAGCTGCGGGTGCCGCTGCGACGGCACCGCGACCACGGCTGCGGGGCGCGCCTCCCAGTCCCACTCGCCGAGCACCCGGGCGCACGCGTCGAGCAGCCGCGGGGAGACGGGCGCGTCGGGCGCGTTGGGGGCGAACAGCTCGCGCAGCGTCGTGCCCCAGCCGAGGTCGGTGAGGCGGGCGAGGGCGCGGCCCTCCCGCACCCGCTCCGCGGCTGCGATGTTGCCCTTCACCGGCACACCGAGGAGGTCCGCCCCGGCGGGCCACTGCGCACGCGGCTCGATCGGCACTCCGACGCGCTGCAGGGTCGCGTTCGCCGCCTCGGCCGCGGCATCCGCCACATCCGTCGGGAACCACACTCCGGCGCAGTTGTCGCACCGGCCGCACGGGGATGCGGTCTCGTCGTCGAGCGCGCGCTGCAGGAACTCCATCCGGCAGCCGTCGGTGCGCTCGAACTCGATCATGCTCGCGTGCTCGTGCTCGCGTTCCTGCGCGATCCGCTCGTAACGCTCGCGGTCGTATGTCCAGGGGTTCCCCGTAGCGACCCAGCCGCCGCGCACCCGTCGCACGGCGCCGTCGACGTCGAGCACCTTGAGCAGCAGTTCGAGCGGGGTGCGGCGAATGTCGACGCGCGATTCGAGGGCGGGGGTCGAGAGCGGGCCGTCGGTGCGGCCGAGCTCGTCGAGCACCGCGGCGGCGCGCGCCTCGCTCGGCATCGACGCCGTCGCGAAGTGCTGCCAGATCGCCTCGTCTTCGGCGCCGGGCAGCAGCAGCACGTCGGCGTTGTCGGTCGCCCGCCCGGCACGGCCGACCTGCTGGTAGTAGGCGACGGGGGAGGAGGGCGCGCCCAGGTGCAGCACGAATCCGAGATCCGGCTTGTCGAAGCCCATGCCGAGGGCGCTCGTCGCCACGAGCGCCTTCACCTCGTTGCGCTTGAGCGCCCCCTCGCTCTGCTCGCGCTCGGCCGGATCGGTCTGCCCCGTGTAGGCGCGAACGTCGTAGCCCGCGCGGCGCAGCGCCCGGGCCGTGTCTTCGGCGGCCGACACCGTGAGGGTGTAGATGATGCCGGAGCCGGGCAGCTCGCCGAGGTGGTCGATGAGCCAGCCGAGCCGGGTGCGTGCCTCCGGCAGGTTCAGCACGCCCAGGCGCAGGGAGGCCCGGGCGAGCGGCCCGCGCACCGTAACGACCTCCTCGGCGCTGCCGAGCTGCTCGGCCACATCCTGCACTACGCGGCTGTTGGCGGTCGCCGTCGTCGCGAGCACGGGCACGCCGTCGGGCATCCGCTCGATCAGCTCGCGCAGCCGGCGGTAGTCGGGGCGGAAGTCGTGGCCCCAGTCCGAGATGCAGTGCGCCTCGTCGACCACGAGCAGCCCGATGCGGCGGATGAGCGCCGGCAGCTGCTCGTCGCGGAACGTCGGGTTGTTGAGCCGCTCGGGGGAGACGAGCAGCACGTCGACCTCGTCGGCGGCGAGCCGCGCCGACACGTCGGCCCACTCGTGCGCATTCGTCGAGTTGATCGCCACGGCGCGCACCCCGGCGCGCGCGGCGGCCGCGATCTGGTCACGCATGAGGGCGAGCAGCGGCGACACGAGCACCGTCGGGCCGCTGCCGCGACGGCGCGACAGCAGCGTCGCGACGAAGTAGACGGCCGACTTGCCCCATCCGGTGCGCTGCACCACTAGGGCGCGGCGCCGGTCGTCGACGAGGGTGCGGATGGCCTCGAACTGCCCCTCGTGGAAGTCGGCGTCGTCGCGGCCGACGAGGGTGCGCAGCACCTCGAGGGCTTCGGCTCGGGTGGCTTCGGCAGACGTCGTCTCGGGCATGCCCCCAGCCTGACACGGGGCGCGGACACGGGGCGTCGCTGAAGGGCCTCGCCGGCACCCCGGGATGAGCGTGACGCGGTCGGCGCTGGTGCGCGCGACCCGACCGGCCGCGGCGCCGCAACCGGCTCTGCGGTGAGGAGGATCCTCATCAGTGGAGGCGGTTCCGGAGCGTGTCGACGGATCGGCCCCGGACGTCGACCTCCCGCGACATGCTCACAGGCGACGAGGGCGCACCGGATGCCCGCTGAGGATCGAAATCCGGTTGAAGGCGTTGATCGTCACGGCCACCCATTCGGCGGCAGCGAAGACCTGGTCGCCGGGGACGGATCTGGCACCGAAGAGATCTCCCGTCGACTCCTCCGAGAGGGGCAGCGCGGTCGCCGCCTCCGCGACGGCGAGCACCGCCCGCTCCCGGTCGTCGAACAGGCCGGTCTCGCGCCAGGCCGGCAGCACGTCGAGCTTCTGCTGGCTGACTCCGACATCCCTCGCTTTGCCCGCGTGAAGATCAAGGCAGTAGACGCAGCCGTTCATCTGCGGGGCTCGGAGTTTGATCAACTCCGACTCCTGCGGCGTAAGGCCCCGCCGGAGAGCCCCCTCTGCCACGGACGACGCGAATGCGACAGCGGCCTGCCAGACCTCGGGCATGGCCTTGTCGATGAACGGACGACGCATCGCGACTCCTCTGCTCAGGCGGTGCTCGACGGCCTCGTCTCGTTCCCCATGGCGATGTCGGTGTGAGCGGCGACCGCCGTGAGCGGGAGCACACGGTGGTACTCGGCGGAGGTGGTGGAGTCGATCATGGTCTTCCTTCACTCTTGGTTGCAAGCGCCGATACCCGCTCAGCCGGGGCGTAGTCCCCGAGGAGCTCGCGCACTCGGGGCACCACTTCGCGGCCGTACAGTTCGATGGACCGCATGCCGCGCTCCCACGGCAGCGGGGCGAGCGCGTATTTGAAGTCGAACCGGCTGAGGTTGAGTGCGCGCACGCAGTCGGCGATCTTCCTCGCCACGGTCTCCGGAGAACCGATCATCAGCGCGCCGGCCTCGATCTCGCGCATGTACGAGTCGAGGGTCGGGGGGAGGGTGCCCCGTTCCCTGGCGGCGCGGGTCATCGTCGTCTGCCAGGCGGGCCAGAACGTCTCGGCCGCCTCGGCGTCGGTATCGGCGACGTGTCCGATCGCGTGTTGGCCCACCGGGAGCTGGGGGCGGTCGAATTGCGCGAGGGCTCGGTAGAACAGTTCGACATGTCCTGCGAACCTCGCGGGGCTTCCGCCGATGATCGCGATCATGAGCGGCAGACCGTGCCGGGCGGCGCGCACGACGGAGTCCGGGCTGCCGCCGACCCCCACCCACGTCGGTAACGCGCCGCGCTCGACGCGCGGGTACAGGGTCTGGGCTTGGAGCGGGGCGCGCGTGCTGCCCGACCAGGTGACGCGCTGATCGCGCATCAGCCGCACCCAGAGGTCCAGATTCTGCTCGAACAGGTCGTCGTAGTCCGCGAGGTCGAACCCGAAGAGCGGGAAGGAGTCGATCGTCGAGGCCCGGCCCACGACCAACTCCGCCCGTCCGCCCGACACGGCGTCCAGCGTCGAGTACTGGTGGAAGACGCGCACCGGATCCTGCGTCGACAGCACGGTCACGCTCGTTCCGAGGAGGATGCGGGAGGTGCGGCCGGCGATCGCCGCGAGGATGACGGGCGGAGCCGAATCCAGCATGTCCGAGCGGTAGTGCTCACCGACGCTGAAGAAGTCGAGGCCCACCCCCTCGGCGAGGACCCCCTGGTCCACCGTGCGCCGCAGAGTCTCTGCGTCGCTGAGCACCCGGCCGGAGAGATCCGTCATCGCGTCCGCGAACGTGTCGACGCCGAACTGCACCGCCGGAGCTGTCATGGCCCTGCCTCCTCTGTCGCGCGCCCGCGGTGAGGTCCCGCGGATCGCACCCACAGTCGACACCGTGTTCCAGCAACCGGGTCAACCGCGCAGTGCCGGGGATGTCCTGGAGTCACAACCAGCCGCGGTCGCGGGCGGTCCGCGCGGCATCGTGTCGCGTGGTCGTGCCGGTCTTCTGCATCGCGTTCGACAGGTAGTTGCGCACGGTCCCTGGCGCGAGGTGCAGCCGACGCGCGATGGTCGCGACCGAATAACCTTCGCGCGTCTCGCGCAGGGCGTCCGCTTCTCGGTCGGTCAGCGGGGAATCGTCGATGACGGACGCCTCGAGCACGTCGTGACCGATCCAGCGACCTCCGGCGTGAACCGTGCGCACCACCTCGACGATGTCCTCGGGGTCGGCGGCCTTGCTCATGAAACCGGCGACGCCGAGCCGCAGCGCCCGCCGCAGCACTCCGGGACGCGCGTGCCGCGTGAGCATCAGCACGCGCTGCTCCGGCAGAGCCGCCCGGATGGAGGCGACCGCGTCGAGGCCGTCCATCCCCGGCATCTCGAGGTCGATGACGAGCACATCGGGGCGGTGTCGCAGCGTCTCGGTCACGGCCTGCGGGCCGTTCTCCGCCTGCGCCACGACCTCGATCGTCCGGTCGAGTGGGAGCAGCGCCGCGAGGGCGGAGCGCAGCAGGTGCTCGTCATCGACGAGCACGATGCGGATCGGATCAGACGTCATCGGCGGCTCTTCTTCGCGGCCTCGTCGCGACGCGGGCCGATGCGCGCGGCGACGCGGAATCCGCCCGGCGGCCGCTCGATCCGCAGCACGCCTCCAGCGTCCTCGATCCGCTCGCGTAGGCGTGCGAGCCCGTTCAGCGGCGCGTCGACGTCGGTTCCCGCTCCATCGTTGGTCACCTCGACAGCGTCGGGCGACACCGTGATCGTGACGGTGGTGGGTCGAGCGTGCCGGAGCAGGTTCGTCGTCGCTTCGCGCAGCACGTGGGCGAGCAGCGGATGCGGAGTGGCCCCGGCGTCGTCGTCGAACCGGGCCGCGACGGCGATGCCCGCGGCTTCGATCAGGCGCGTGGCGTTCTCGAGCTCGGTCGCGAGACTCAGGTCGTGACGCGCGTAGGCGAGCGTGCGGGTGTGGGAGATGGTCTCGTCGGCGAGCCGGCGGATCTCGGTCAATTCCTGCTCGGCGCTTCCCGGATCCATGTGCACCAGCCGTCCGGCGAGCGCCGCCTTCAGCTTGATCACATGGAGCGAGTGCCCCTGGATGTCGTGGAGGTCGCCCGCGAAGCGCACCCGCTCGCGCGCGACGGCCAACTCGGCCTCGGTCTCCCGCGCGCGGTCGAGTCGCCGTGCGATGAGCCACGCGTGCTCGCTCGCCAGGATCACGCCGACGACGAACAACGTGCCGACGATGGGGGTCAGCAGGTAGGCCGCGGCGAGCCCCCACGACGGTGGATGGAAGGCGAACGAGGTCGCCCCGATCGCGCCGACGCCCACGGTGAAGGCCGCGATCCACAGCCTCGACCGCCTCATGCGGGCGATGAGCATGCCGCCGATCAACGACAGAGGAACGAAGCTGATCGGGCTCTGGGCGGTGAGAGCGCCGATCAGCCATGCCGTCACGGTGAGCATGAGCGCGAAGATCGCCTGCCGGGGATAACCTTCGAGGTTCCACTCGCGCAGTACACCGAGCGTGAGCAGGTAGCCGGCCGCCATGGTCACGCCTTCCCACCACGACGTCGCCGTCAGCGCCACGCCGAGCACGCTCAGTGGTGCGATCGCGACGACGGCCGTGACCATCGCCGCCCGGCGCATCCCCGCCTCGGCGGGTGCATCGCCCGGCTCGTCCTTGACGGTCAGATCTGCCTCCGCGTTTCCTGACGTGCGATCGCGCGACCGACGAGGGCTTTCGCGATCAGTGCCGCGACGACGAGGGCGAGCGCCACGTACTGCAAGGCCCCTGCGCTCAGGAAGAATTCCGTGATGCTCTCGGGCAGCGCCGTGAACAGACCGAAGTCGAAGTAGTAGACGCCGATGTAGGACAGGAAGACGGTCGCGGAGAGCAGGATGACCGCGTTGAGCGCCACGTCGAGGAGTTTCATGGTCACCCACGATCCCGCCGACCCCCTGTCGCCGCCAGTGACGTCGTGTCACACCTTCCCGTGACGCCATGCCACTGTCGGCGCGGCGCACGAGAGGGTGCGATGGGGGCATGACTACCGAACCTGCTCTCAGCGAGCGGCCCGCACGCGTGCGGCTGTGGCGGCGCCCCTTCCGGGTCATCCGCGAGAACAAGCGCGCCTACCTCTTCATCAATCTCGGCGCGTACGGCCTCGCGCTCGCCGGGTTCGCGGTCGGGCTCGCCTTCCCTGAGCTCAACGCGGCCCGAGGTGCCGCGTTGGAGGACGACGGAACGGCGGACCTCGTGTACCAGCTCGTGTTCACCCCGCCGCTCTTCGCGCTCGTGATCCTCGCGGTCAACGTCTTCCGCCTGAGTCTGCTCACGATCGTGCTGCCCTCGCTCATCGTGCCTTTCGCCGGACTCGCGTTCTTCGCCTACTGGGCCGTCGAAACCGGCATCACGCTCGTCGCGAGCAGCCCCGAGGGCTGGGTGGCGCGCATTCCGCACTCGCTGACGTTCATCATCGAGTTGCAGGCGTACGTGCTGCTCCTCCTCGGCGCGTACCTCCTGGGCCGGTCCTGGCTGTTCCCCCGCCGAGTCGGGGCGAAGAACCGGCGCCAGGGCTACGTGCGAGGACTGCAGCGGCTCGGGTTGCTGGCGCTGCCGGCGCTCGTGCTGCTCATCGTCGGGGCGGTGTGGGAGGCGTACTCCCTGCGGTACTTCATCCATCCCCTCACTCAGCTGCTCCTGTGAGTGCCGCGCACGGCGTGGCCGACGAGGGCGACATCGGCGGGGGAGGGCGCGCGGAACCGCCCTCCCTCGGCGAGGTAGGCGTCACCGTGCTTGGTCAGGTGCGCTCGGAAGAGCCGGCACACCGGCACCACGACGACGCCGTCGTCGATCGCGTCGGACAGGGCCGTGCGCACGAGGAGCCCGGCGAGTCCACGCCCGCCCGACGCGGCGTCCACTTCGGTGTGGAAGAAGATGCGCACCCGTTCTGCCGCATCGGCCTCGATGAAGTCCGCGCGCCCCGCAGGCACGGAGTCGTCGGCGAGGCGGACCCGGTACGACCGGATGGGTCCGTCGTCGACGGTGTCGATGATCGCGGAGGTCCCGGTGGTGTCGGTCAGTTCTCGGCTCATCAGCGGCATCCCGTCCAAGTGATTGACATGTGAATTATGTGGACCACGCGTGGCGGTGTCAATCGGATCCGGGATGCCGCGGACGGGGCAGTGCGTCACGTACGGGATCTGCCCGGCATTGGTGCGAGGCCGAGGTGGGCGCGGAGTGTCGTCGTGGTTTCATCGATGCGGGTCATCTGCTCATCGCTGAACGCGTCGATGAAGTAGGTCTTGATCGCGCGCAGGTGGGGGATCGTGCTCGCGCGGAACGCCCGGGCGCCGTCGTCGGTGAGCACGGTGCGTGATCCGCGGGCGTCGTCGGCGGACGGCTCGCGCCGGATCAGTCCGCGTCTCTCCATGCGCCCCAAGTGGCCGGACAGCCGGCTGCGCTCCCACTCGATGTGCGCGGCGAGCTCGGACGAACGGAGGGACTTCCCCTCGGCCTCGCTGAGCGTGAGCAACACCTTGTAGTCGCCTTCGGAGAGCCCGGAGTCCGCCTGCAGTCGAGCTTGCACGCGCGCGCGGAGGATCTCGACCGTCTGGATGTAGGCCGACCACACCGCGAACTCCTCGCTCGTCGGAAGTTCGTTACGGCGGGAGGCGCTCATCGTTCCCCTTGTGGTTGACATGTGAATTACTTCTGCGATGATTCAGACATCAATTACACATCGCTTCCGTCGCCTGCGGGGGAGCGGAAGCGCGATTCGCGGGAAGCAGCGGATGGGGCGGACAGGAGCACCGTGACAAACCTCTCGCAGCTTCAATTCGGCATCGACAGCTTCGGCGATCTGCCCCGAGACGACCGGGGCGACATCGTGTCGCACGCGCGAGCGATCAGGGCCGTCGTCGACGAAGCGGTGCTCGCGGACGAGGTCGGGATCGACGCCATCACCCTCGGCGAACATCACAGGCGCGAGTACGCGATCTCGAGCCCGGACACCGTGCTCGCCGGCGTCGCCACGGTGACCAAGCGCATCCGACTCGGATCCGGCGTCACCGTGCTGTCGTCCGACGATCCTGTTCGCGTGTTCCAGCGCTTCGCGACCGTCGACGCGCTGTCGAACGGCCGGGCGGAGGTGATCCTGGGCCGGGGCTCCTTCACCGAGTCGTTCCCGCTCTTCGGCTTCGATCTCAAGGACTACGAGGTGCTGTTCGAGGAGAAGATCAACCTGTTCCATCGCCTCCTCGACGAGGCGCCCGTCACGTGGGAGGGCACCACGCGCGCGGCGTTGCACGACGCGGACGTCTACCCGAAGACGGAATCGGGGCGACTGCGAACCTGGGTGGGTGTCGGCGGCTCGCCCCAGTCGGTACTGAGGACGGCCCACTACGGCTTCGGGCTCATGCTCGCCATCATCGGCGGCGCACCGGATCGGTTCGTGCCGTACGTCGACCTCTACCGCAAGGCGACGGCGCAACTCGGAACGACGGCCCAGCCGGTCGGGATGCACTCGCCGGGGTTCGTGGCGGCGACCGACGAGGAGGCGAAGGAGTTGTTCTATCCCGGCTACCGCGAGATCCGCGACCGCATCGGTGCGCAACGCGGGTGGCCGCCGCTGCGCCGTGAGGAGTTCGACGCCGATGTCGCCGCGGGTTCTCTGTACGTCGGCTCGGCCGAGACCGTCGCGAACAGGATCGCCCGCGCGATTCGCACCCTCGACGTCAGGAGGTTCGACATGATCTACTCCGCGGCCGGTACGGTCTCCGCTTCGGCACGGCTCCGCTCCGTTGAGCTCTACGGCACCCGCGTGATCCCTCGCGTCCGGGAACTGCTCGCCGAGACCGGAGTGCCCGAGGTCGCGCGATGACCGCGACCCTCGGGATCCTCGGCGCCGGCAAGGTCGGCACGGCCATGGCGCGACTGGCGCTGTCCGCAGGCTATCGAGTGCTCATCGCCGGCTCGGGTGAACCGTCGAAGATCTCCCTGTCGACCGAGGTGCTCACCCCCGGTGCCACCGCCGTGCACGCGACGGAAGCCGCTGCAGGTGCCGACATCGTGATCCTCGCCCTCCCGCTCAGCAAGTACTGGTCCCTGCCGGTGAGCCAGCTCGTCGGAAAGCTCGTCATCGATGCGATGAACCACTGGTGGGAGGTCGACGGCGCCCGTGACACGGTGCTGGCCCCGGGCGTCACCTCGAGCGAGGCGGTGCAGCAGTTCCTGCTGGGTGCGCGCGTGGTGAAGGCGTTCAATCACATGGGCTATCACGACCTGGAGGCCGAGTCGCGCGAGCGGGGGAGCGTCGGCCGCAAAGCGATCGCGATCGCGGGCGACGCACGTGAGGACGTCGCGGCAGCGTCCTGCCTCGTCGACGAGCTCGGATTCGACCCGCTGATCATCGGATCGCTCGCCGCCGGGGCGCGTCTGGAACCTGGCAGCCCCGCGTTCGGCGCGAACGTCGGCGTCCACGCGCTGAGGCGACTGACCGGGGGCGCCGAAGAACAGGTGCCCGTCCCGGCCCGGGCCGGTGCCCGTGTCGACGCGGTCGTCGGCTGAATCCACTCGGACGACCGGAAGACGAAATGACCGCCCCGCCACACCTCGCCTCCCGCTTCGGCCTCGTGCGGATGCGCCCGCGTGACCCGGACGAACCGCATCGCAGTGCGAGCCCCCTCGAACTGTTCTTCGACCTCGTATTCGTGGTTTCCGTAGCGATCGCGTCTCGGAACCTCCACCACTTCGAGAGCGAGGGTCACGTCGTCGAGGGGGTCGGGCCCTACCTCGCCATCTTCTTCGCCATCTGGTGGGCGTGGATGAACTTCACGTGGTTCGCGACCTCATTCGATACGGACGACTGGCTCTACCGGCTGACCACCATCGTCCAGATGGGCGGAGCGCTCCTAGTCGCCGCTGGCGCCGAAGCCGCGATGACGCAGGGCGATTTCGGCCTCACGATCCTGGGGTACATCGTGATGCGCCTCGTCACGGTGGGACAGTGGCTGAGGGCCGCTGCCGGATCGGTCGAGCATCGAGCCACGGCGCTCCGCTTCGCCGTGGGCATCCCGGCCGTGCAGCTGCTCTGGGTCGGGTGGTGGCTCGGCGTACCGGACGAGTTCAAGGCGCTCGGCTTCGTCCTCCTCGCGATGGCGGAGCTCGCGATCCCCGTCTGGGCGGAGCGCGCGAGCAAGACGCCGTGGCACCCGCACCACATCACCGAGCGTTACGGGCTCTTCACGCTCATCCTCCTCGGCGAATCGATCCTCGCCTCCGCGAACGCGATCATCGACGCGATCCACCACACTGCGGAGATCGGTCCGCTGCTCACCATCGCCGTCACGGCGCTCGTGCTCGCGGCGGGGATGTGGTGGGTGTACTTCGCTCGTCCGCAGCACGACAGGCTCGAGACCCTGCGAGGGTCGGTGCTCTTCGGCTATGTGCACTACGTGATCTTCGCGGCCGCCGGGGCCTTCTCGGCCGGCATCGAAGTCGCCATCGACCACGACACCAACCAGACCGACCTCGACAGCGTGGTGGCTGCCGCCACCGCCACCGTGCCGGTGGCGCTGTTCGTGATCGGAATCTGGTCGCTCGCGCTGCGGCGAGTACTGCCGCGGTGGGCCAACGTGGTCGTCGTGGTGCTCGGGGTGGCCATCGCGCTCGCCGCACTCGGGCCCTACAGTTTCGTCGTGGCAGCTGTCGGGATGGTCGTGATCGTGCTGGTGCTCGAAGTCACGCGGCCGCCGAAGGCGTCGTGACCTGCCGGTCCGCCCCGGAAGATCCCGCCTTCGGCAGCTGTCGGTCGTGATTCCGGAGGACCCGCCAGCTCGGACCCGCCGACGCTTGACCCGGTGGTGGGAACACAGTGTCGACTCGCTCTATGTGTGATGACGCGACGCGTCGGCGACCGGCCGCCCCACCGGCGCGCCCACGCCCGCGCGCCTCGGTCGGGTCATCGCCGAAGCAGGGCGGCTGAATGGGGCGGGTCAAGCCCGGCGACGGCCGCCCGTTGCAGCCCTACCGGTGGTGGCAACTGTTCGCCCGCTCGCTGTTCCACATCCGTCTGGCCGGCGACAACGGCGCGTCGGACCTGTGGTCCGTCGACGTGCGACACGGGGGCGACTCGAACGGCGTGGTGCACGGGGAGTTGTACCGCAACAGGGTGAACGAAACTCGAGCCAAACTCCCCGCGGCGTTCCCGGTGCCGGGCGGCACCATCGAGGTCGCCGCAAGCAGTTTCGGACTGAAGCGCTGCCACTTCGTCGGGACGGACGGCACTCGGAGGCAGTTGACGCCCGACCCGGCGTCGGCCGAGGGGCGGCGGGCCCATCTGGGGCGCGCGAGGCCGGTGCTGAGCCGTGCCATCGGACTCGTCTCCGGGATGGTGCTCGTCGTCGGGCTCCTGCTCGGCGTGCCGCAGATCGTCGAACAGATCACCCGGATCCCGTTCATCGCCGGTCACGTCGGCGTATTCGTCAGCCCGATCGCACTCGCCGCGGAGGTGAACGTCGTGCTGGTGCTCGTCTCGGTCGGGGCGAGCGTCGAGCGCGCGCTGCGACTGCGCTACAACCGGCTCCTCGATGGCGGCATCTTCGACGGCGACGACTGAGCACGGCATCCATCACCCCACGACGGCGTTCGCCGCTGTTGCGAGGTTGACACTGTGCTGGGAACACCGTTTTCGATGGGGTCCTGCTGAGGAGGGACCACACGAATGCCTTGGAGTACGCGGGAGATCGCCGACCTCGCCGGGACGACCCTCAACACGGTGCGGCACTACCACCGGATCGGCCTGCTCGAGGAACCGGAGCGCACGACGAACGGCTACAAGCAGTATCAGGTCCGCCACCTCGTGCGGTTGCTGCAGATCAGGCGCCTTCGCGACCTCGGAGTGCCACTCGAACAGATCGAGCGGGCGGATGGGAGTGGAGACGGTGCCTCCGCCGCACTGCGGTCCATCGATGCCGACCTGGGGACCACCATCGAACGCCTTCAACGTAACCACGCGGAGATCAAGGCGATCCTCGCGGGGTCGTCCCCTTCCGAAGTGCACGCGGAGAAGACGAACCGGTAGGCGAGCACCGCGGGTTCAACGTCACGTGGACAAACGTGAAGAGCACGCCGGACTTGACCATGTTGCCGCCACACGGGCTTCACTGGCCGTGAGTGAGCCCGATCTCGCTCCTGACGGAAACGGAGTGACATCGTGGCGATTCTGAGACGGCCTTTTCGTATCATTCGGGACCACTTCCGCGCTTACCTCGTGCTCAACGTGGTCATCTACGGAGCCTGCATGGCCGGAATGGTCGTCGGCATGATGTTCCCCGACCTGACGGAGTCGCAGGTCACGGCCATCCGGGAGGGCGAGAGCGCCGATCTGATCAGGTCGTTGACGAGCACGCCAGCGCTGTTCGCGCTGGCGATCTTCGCTAACAACCTCCTCCGAGCAGGGTTGTTGTCGATCGTGCTCCCATCCCTGGTCGTGCCGTTCTCGGGCATCGTCATCACGACGCTGCAGGTGTTCTTGGTCGGCATCATCCTGGCTCCTATCGATGCCGAGGCGACCGAGATCCTGTTACCGCACTCGGTGACCCTGATTCTCGAGTTCCAGGCCTATGTGGTGCTGGCCTTGGGGGCGTTCGTGCTGGGCAGGAACTGGCTGCGCCCCTCCTCCGTCGGAGCACCGAACCGGCGCCAGGGGTACCTACGGGGGCTCAGGGAGATCGCCGGGCTGGGCGCGCTCGCCCTGCTCCTGCTTCTCGTCGGCGCGGTATACGAGGCGATCTCGGTCTCCGACATCATCGGATAGCGCGTTCGGCTCGGTGCTCCGCCTGGTCGTGCGGAGGGAATGCGGCACGTCGGGCACGGGCGAGTGAATCGGGGGTCCGCTGGCAGGATGGGACGATGACGGATGCCGCGCCGCACCCCCGCCTCGACGAGCTCATCGCCACCCTCGAGCGTCTGCGGGCGCCGGGCGGTTGCGCGTGGGATCGCGAACAGACCCACGAGTCGCTCGTGCAGTACCTGATCGAGGAGACCTACGAACTCGTCGACGCCATCGAGTCCGGGTCGCGCGACGAGCTCGTCGAGGAGCTCGGCGACGTGCTGTACCAGGTGCTGTTCCACTCCGACATCGCGACCGAGGCCGGCTCGTTCACGATCGAGGACGTCGCGGCGCACATGAACGCCAAGATGATCAGCCGGCACCCCCACGTCTTCGGTGACGCGGTCGCCGATACCGCCGACGCCGTCGTCGCCCGCTGGGACGAGCTCAAGAAGACCGAGAAACCCACGCGTACGAGCGTGCTCGACGGCATCCCGCAGGCGATGCCCGCCCTCGCGCTCGCCGACAAGGTGATCGGGCGCGCGCACCGGGTGGGGGTCGACGTGCCGGAGGCGGACGGCGTCGACGATCACGCGGGCGAGGAGGAGTTCGGCGAGCAGCTGCTCGCCCTCGTCGCTGCGGCGCGCGCCCGCGGTTGGGATTCCGAACGCGCGCTGCGCGGAGCGTTGCGACGGCTGCAGGGCGACATCCGCTCGGTCGAGCGGAGGGACGACGCCCTCGCCAACCCGAATGGCGAGGGCGCCGCAGCCCGGACATGACCGTTCGATGAACGGGTCCGGACTCGAACCGACGGCTTACCCGAACCGTCGGCCCGCGTTTGTCGGGAGCGCAGCGCTCCGTCACGACTGATTCGCGTCGTCCCATCGGGTAGTGGGGGAGGTGGGCAGACACCGCATTCTATCCCGCGTCGTTCGGGGCGGCAAACGACTGAAGCTCTGATTCGCGGTCGTCCGGCGGGAGCGTGACCGACACCGGTCGGCGGGCCTGGGAGAATCGGATCATGGCCTCTCCCGTCACGCCGCCGCGCGGCATGCGCGACTTCCTGCCCGCCGAGAAGGCGCGTCGCGAACACGTGCTCACCGTCATCCGAGACGCGTACCGCCGTCACGGATTCGACGAGATCGAGACGCCCGTGATGGAGGACAGCGCCCGACTGCACTCCGGGCTCGGCGGCGACAACGAGAAGCTCGCGTTCGGCGTGCTCAAGCGCGGGCTCGGCAAGGACGACCTCCGGGCCGCCGACGAGCCCATCGACCTCACCGACCTCGGGCTGCGTTTCGACCTCACGGTGCCTTTGGCCCGGTTCTACGCGAGCCACCGGGCGGAGCTGCCGAACGTCGTGCGCACGATCCAGATCGGGCCGGTGTGGCGGGCGGAACGGCCGCAGCGCGGTCGCTACCGCCAGTTCGTGCAGTGCGACATCGACATCCTCGGGGAGGCCGGACCGCTCGCCGAACTCGAGCTGCTCGCCGCCACCTCCGATGCGCTGCAGGCCCTCGGACTCGGCGACGCCTGGATCCGCGTCAACGACCGCCGCATCCTCACGGCCCTCGTCGCATTCTGGGGCGTGCCGCCGGAGTCCGCCGAGAGCGCCCTCGTGACCTTCGACAAGCTCGACAAGATCGGTGAAGACGGCGTCGTCGCCGAACTCGGCGCGAAGGGACTCGGCGACGCGGCGGTCATCGCCGAAACGCTCGAACTCGTGCGTGATCTGCCCGACGACGGGTGGAGCCTGCTGGAGGACCCGCCGGTGTGGATCGAGCAGTCCGCCGCCGACCAGTTGCGCGCGCTGCGCGACGGGCTGCCGGGCGTGAGCCTCGTGTTCTCGCCCAACCTCGTGCGGGGCATGGGCTACTACACGGGCACGGTCTTCGAGATCGCCCACCCGTCGGTGCCCTACTCGCTCGGCGGTGGCGGCCGCTACGACGGCATGATCGGCCGCTTCCTCGGCAGCGACGTGCCCGCGGCGGGATCCTCGCTCGGGTTCGAGCGCATCGTCGACCTCGTCGACCTGCCCGCCGGCGTCACGGATGCGATCGCCCTCGTGCACGACGGGGTCGCACCCGAGCGGCTCGCGGCGCTCAAGCGCGAACTCGTCGCCGACGGATCGCGTGTCGTGCTCGTCCGTCGGGCGAAGAAGACGGGTGCGCAGCTCGAACAGCTCGCCGCCGACGGCATCACGCGGTTCGCGTTCGTCGGGCCGGACGCGATCACCGCGGCCGACCTCGATCTGCGGCCGCTCGCGAGCTGAGCGCGAGCCCCCGGGCTCGTCATGCGCCCGCACTAGGATGATCCGCGGACATCCAGCCCCCACTTTCCTGAAGGAGCGTTCCACCGTGGCCCAGATCGACGCCGTCAGCGCACGTGAGATCCTCGACTCGCGAGGCAACCCGACCGTCGAGGTGGAGGTGCTGCTCGACGACGGCACCGTCTCGCGCGCGGCCGTTCCCTCCGGTGCGTCCACCGGAGCCTTCGAGGCGTACGAACTCCGCGACGGCGACGCCGCCCGCTACGGCGGCAAGGGCGTCGAGGAGGCCGTGGACGCGGTCATCGACCGCATCGGCCCGGAGATCGAGGGCTTCGACGCCACCGACCAGCGCCTCATCGACGCGACGCTCATCGCCCTCGACGGCACCGACAACAAGAAGGAGCTCGGCGCCAACGCGATCCTCGGCGTGAGCCTCGCCGTCGCCCGCGCCGCCGCCGACTCGGCCGACCTGCCGCTCTTCCGCTACCTCGGCGGACCCAACGCGCACGTGCTGCCCGTTCCGATGCTCAACGTGATCAACGGTGGCGCGCACGCCGACACCAACGTCGACATCCAGGAGTTCATGATCCTGCCCGTCGGCGCGTCGAGCTTCCGGGAGGGCCTGCGCTGGGGCGCCGAGACCTACCACGCGCTCAAGTCGCTGCTGAAGAGCCGCGGCCTCTCGACCGGCCTCGGCGACGAGGGCGGCTTCGCTCCGAGCCTCGACAGCAACCGCGCCGCGCTCGACCTGCTCGTCGAGGCGATCGAGAAGGCCGGCTTCACCGCCGGCACCGACATCGCGCTCGGCCTCGACGTCGCGTCGACCGAATTCTTCGAGAACGGCGTGTACACCTTCGAGGGCAAGGCCACCAGCTCCGCCGAGCTCAGCGCCTACTACGCCGAGCTGCTCGGCGCCTACCCGCTGGTCTCCATCGAGGACCCGCTCGCCGAGGACGACTGGGAGGGCTGGGCGCAGCTCACCGCCGAGATCGGCGACCGCGTGCAGCTCGTCGGCGACGACCTGTTCGTCACCAACCCGACGCGCCTCGCCGACGGCATCGCGCGCAAGGCCGCAAACTCGATCCTCGTCAAGGTGAACCAGATCGGCACGCTCACCGAGACGCTCGACGCCGTGTCGCTCGCCCACCGCAGCGGCTACACCGCCGTCATGTCGCACCGCTCGGGCGAGACCGAGGACACCACCATCGCCGACCTCGCGGTCGCGGTGGACTGCGGCCAGATCAAGACCGGTGCGCCCGCCCGCTCCGAGCGTGTCGCGAAGTACAACCAGCTGCTGCGCATCGAGGAGGAGCTCGGCGACGCGGCCGTCTACGCGGGTCGTAGCGCCTTCCCGAGGTTCACTGCCTAGAGTCGACGACATGGCGCGGCGGCAGCACACCCGGAAGGTCCCCGTCGCCCTGCCGGAGCGCGACAGCGTTCAGGCGGGGTGGATGCGGGGCTTCCGGGTCTCCGGATTCACCCTCACGGTGCTCTTCCTCATCGTCGCCGCGCTCGTGTCGCTCGCCCCGTCGCTCAAGAACCTGATCGAGCAGCAGCAGGAGATCGCGCTGCGCGAGCAGCAGCTCGCCGACGCGCGGGACCAGGTCGACGAGCTCGAACAGCAGGTCGCGCGCTGGCAGGACCCCGCGTACCTCAAGGCGCAAGCCCGCGACCGGCTGATCTACGCGTTCCCGGGTGACATCACCTACCTGGTGGCGGATGACCGTGAGAACGTCGCGGCCACGCCGGTGCTCCCCATCAGCGACGAACTGCAGACGAGCAAGGTCGACTGGACCCGCTCCATGCTCGACTCCGTGCTCACGGCGGGACTCACTGAGCAGCCCGCCGACCAGATCGTCTCCCCCCAGCTCCAGGATCAGCAGTGACCAGACCCCCGTTCCCTCCGCCCACCGAGGCCGAGGTGGATGCGGTGAGCCGCCAACTCGGCCGCCCGGCGCGAGGAGTGATCGGCATCGCCGCGCGCTGCGCGTGCGGGGCGCCGACCGTCGTCGCGACCCTCCCGCGGCTGCCCGACGGCACGCCGTTCCCCACGCTGTACTACTTGAGCCACCCCGCCGCGACGGCGGCGATGTCGACCCTCGAGGCCATCGGCGTCATGCCGGAGTGGGCCGCCACCCTCGAGGGCGAGATCGCCGAGGCGTACACCGCCGCCCATGAGCAGTACCTCGCCGACCGCGAGAGCGTCGCGCACGTGCCCGAGATCGACGGGGTCTCGGCCGGCGGGATGCCCACTCGGGTGAAGTGCCTCCACGCGCTCGCCGCGCACGCCCTCGCGACCGGGCCCGGTGTGAACCCGATCGGCGATCGGGCGATCGCCGAGTCGGCGTGGAGCCCCGACCGGTGCGAATGCGCGGAGCCCTTCGACGCCTCGCAGGCGTCGTGGCTGCCCGGAACCGCGGCGTGAGAGCCCTCGCGCGAGGCACGGCCGTGCTCGGCCTCGTCGTCGCCTCGCTCGCCGTCGCGACTCCGGCGCACGCCGACCCGGTGCGCGATCTCGAGTACTGGCTCGACGATTACGGCATCCGCGAGGCGTGGAACACGACCCGCGGAGCGGGCGTGACGATCGCGGTCATCGACACCGGCATCGACGGCACCCATCCGGATCTCGCCGGGGCGGTCGTCGGCGGGTCGGACTTCTCGGGCCTCGGGGCGCGCAACGGGCAGCAACCGGTCGGTTCGACCGGCAGTGAGCACGGCACCCTCGTCGGCTCGCTCGCGGCGGGCCGGGGGAGCGCGCCCGACACGGGCGTCATCGGCGCCGCTCCCGAGGCCGACCTGCTGTCCCTCTCCATCGGATTCGGTGAAGGGGAGATCGGGTCGGACGACCAGATCGCGAGCGCCGTGCGGTGGGCCGTCGACAACGGTGCCGACGTGATCAACATGTCCCTCACCCGCAACACGCGGGACTGGCCCGAGAGCTGGGATGACGCGTTCCTCTACGCGATGGACAACGACGTGGTCGTCGTCGCCGCGGCGGGCAACCGCGGCACGGGTACCTACGTCGTCGGCGCTCCGGCGACCATGCCCGGTGTGCTGACCGTCGGAGGCGTGACCCGCGACGAGCAGGTCAGCGCCGAGGCGTCGTCGCAGGGCATCACGATCGGCGTCTCCGCACCGAGCGAGGAACTCGTCGGAGCGCTACCGGGGGGCGGCCACGCCCAGTGGGGCGGCACGAGCGGCGCGAGCCCGATCGTCGCCGGCATCGTCGCGCTCGTGCGCGCCGCGCATCCGGAACTCGACGCCGCCAACGTCATCAACCGGATCACCGAGACCGCTCGCGACCGCGGACCCTCCGGACAGGACTACTCGTACGGTTTCGGTCTCGTCGACGCGGCTGCCGCCGTCAACGACCGGGTGCCCGAGGTCGACGAGAACCCGATGGGCGATCTGCGGGAGTGGATCCGCGTCAACCGGCGCGCGCCCGCCGACGACCCGACCGCCGCCCCCACTCCGCTCGAACCCTCGGCCCCTCCGCTCATCGAAGCGCGCGGTCCGAGCGGCACGCTCTATCCGACCCCCGGGCAGCTGCGGGACGTCGGCATCCCGCTGCTCGTCTTCGTGGCGTTCGGCGGAGCCTTCGTCGTCGCGACCGCCCGCGCGGTCCGCGCGTACGGAGCGACTCGCCGCAGGGGGTAGATTTGTCGGCGGACCTTCGACCAAGGAGACACTGACTCGTGCCCAAGATCCTCATCGTCGGCGGCGGATACGCCGGTTTCTACACGGCTCTCAAGCTCGAGAAGTGGCTCCGGCCCGGCGAGGCGGAGGTCACCGTGGTGGACCCGCTGCCGTACATGACCTACCAGCCGTTCCTCCCCGAGGTCGCCGCCGGGTCGATCGAGCCGCGTCACGCCGTGGTCGCCCTGCGTCGTCACCTCAAGAAGACGAACGTCGTCACCGCCCGGGTCACCGGCATCGACCACGCGAGCAAGACCGCGACGATCACGCCCGAGATCGGCGCGCCGTACGAGTTCGAGTACGACCAGATCGTGGTCACCGCGGGATCGGTCTCCCGCACCTTCCCGATCCCGGGTGTCGCCGACAACGCCATCGGCCTCAAGACCATCGAAGAGGCGATCGCGATCCGCGACCGCATCCTCACCAACTTCCAGAAGGCGTCGAACCTGCCCGCCGGTGCGGAGCGCGACCGCCTGCTCACCTTCGTCGTGGTCGGCGGCGGCTTCGCCGGCATCGAGATCTTCGCCGAGATGCGCAGCTTCGCGAGCGCGCTGCTGAAGTACTACCCGAACCTGACCTTCGACGACGTGCACTTCCACCTCATCGAGGCGATGGGCCGCATCATGCCCGAGGTGTCGCTGCCGACGAGCCTCTGGGTCATCAAGAACCTCGCGCAGCGCGGGGCGATCGTGCACCTCGACACGCAGCTCAAGAGTGCCGTGGACGGCCAGATCGAGCTGTCGACGGGCGAGACGTTCGAGTCCGACCTCATCGTCTGGACGGCGGGCGTCATGGCCCACCCGATGCTGCGCGGCACCGACCTCCCCACCGAGGAGCGCGGCCGCCTGCGTGTGCAGCCCGACCTCCGGGTCATCAACGACGACGGCATCGTGCCGGACGCGTGGGGTGCCGGTGATGTGAGCGCCGTGCCCGACCTCACCGGAAAGGGCGTCGGCGGCTTCTGCGTGCCGAACGCTCAGCACGCCGTGCGTCAGGGCAAGCTCATGGCGAAGAACATCGTCGCCGTGCTGCGCGGCGAGGAGCCGAAGGACTACTACCACGAGAACCTCGGCGCGGTCGCGGGCCTCGGACTCGGCGTCGGCGCCTTCCAGAGCGGCAAGCTCGCCATCAAGGGCGTCATCGCGTGGTTCATGCACCGCGGCTACCACGGCCTCGCGATCCCGATGTGGGAGCGCAAGATCCGCGTCTTCTCGAACTGGATCCTCAACTTCCTGCTCGGCCGCGACATCGTCGAGCTGAGCGCGCGCGAGCAGCCGCGCGTGGCGTTCGAGACGTTCGCGTCGCGACCCAAGTCCTGAACGGTTGAGGCGACGGCCCGGGCTCGCGCCCGGGCCGTCGTCGTTCCCGCGCCCGCCGCGTCCGGCCGTCGTCCTCCCGCGCACGCCGGCCGCCGCACCGCGACCCCTCGCGCTCCAGTTCCGCGTCCCCGCGATCTGTCGCGCCGCAGTTCCGCGCTCGCGCTACAGGAAAGCGTGGCGCGCGACCACGTTCCAGTAGCGCGAGCGGGACGGGAGGCCGCGCCGTCGGGGCCGGAGGCAGCGCGGATCCGAGAGTCCGCGTGCGCCGGCCATTAGGCTGACGGCGCGCGCCGGGCGCGCCCCCGTAGCCCAATCGGCAGAGGCAGGCGACTTAAAATCGCTTCAGTCAGGGTTCGAGTCCCTGCGGGGGCACCCGACAAGACGTCGCCGCCGGGTTCGGACTCGCGGCGCTCACGTCGTCGGGAAGGTCGTGCCCGTGAGCTGCTCCGAGGCCGTCCAGATCCGGGTCGCGTCGTCGGTCTTGCGGAGCGGCGCGTACAGCGCGGTGGCGGTCGGGGGACCGCCCAGACCGCCCGGCCCGCTCGGGCCGTAGAACACGCCGCCTCCCGCGCTCCGATCGGTCGCCGCCATGAGCGCGGGCAGTCCGGCGCTCTCTGCCGTGCCGACGAGGATGCGGCGCGCCGAGAGGGCGCGGATGATGCGGATGCCGGCGGTGTCGGAACTGCGGCCGAGCTCCGGGCGCGCGGCGAGCAGGTTGGTGGGCGCCACTCCGGGGTGCGAGAGGTTGCTCGAGATCCCCCACCCGTTCGCCCTGCTGCGGCGATCCAGCTCGAGCCCGAACAGTCCCATCGCGATCTTCGACTGGCTGTACGCGCGTTGGCCGTGATAGCCCCGTTCCCAGTTCAGGTCGTCCCAGCGGATGCGCCCGCGTCGGGCCGCGACGCTGATCTGCGAGGTCACGCGAGCCCGTCCGGCCCGCAGCAGCGGAAGGAGCTGGGCGACCAGCGCGAAATGTCCCAGGTGATTCGTTCCGAACTGCAGCTCGAACCCGTCCGCCGTGGCCTGCCTGACCGGGGGCGTCATGACGCCGGCGTTGTTGATGAGCACATGGATGGGTTCGGACTCCGCGCGCAGGCCGTCGGCGAGGGCCGCGACCGACTCGAGCGAGGAGAGGTCGAGCGACCGCAACGAGACCCGCGCCTTCGGCACCGCCCGGCGGATGCGGGCGAGCGCATCCTCGCCCTTACGCGGATTGCGCACCGGCAGGATCAGCTCCGCACCGGCGGCGGCGAGTCGTTCGGCGATCCCGAGACCCATACCGTCGCTCGCCCCGGTGACGAGGGCCCGTTTCCCGTTCAAGTCCGGGATCGTGAGCCCGGGGTGTTCGCGTGGCATCGTTCTGCTCCTTCTGTGGTGGATTCGGTCCACCGTCGCCCAACCGCACGATGCGAGCCACGGCCTCCCGATCCGCCCCTGGCAAGGGGGGATCGTCGAGCCGTGGCTGACGTCGATCAGGCAGGGTAGAAACGGAACGGCACACGGAACGCGACGAGAGGGAGGGCGATGATCGACCGCATCGGCCTGGCGGCGTTCCTCCGGCAGCGCCGTGAAGCACTCCAGCCCGAGGATGTGGGCCTCCCGCGCGGTTCCCGGCGACGGGCGACCGGGCTCCGCCGCGAAGAGGTGGCGGGACTGTGCCACATGTCCACCGACTACTACGCCCGTCTCGAGCGGGCGCGCGGTCCCCAGCCGTCGAACCAGATGCTCGCCTCCATCGCCCAGGGACTGCACCTCTCCCTCGCCGAACGCGACCACCTGTTCCGGCTCGCGGGTCACAATCCGCCGGCTCGGGGCGCGATGACCGAGCACATCAGTCCGGGCATGCTGCGCATCCTGGACCGTCTCGAAGACACTCCCGCCGAGATCGTCACCGAACTCGGCGAGACCCTGCGGCAGACGCCGCTCGGCGTCGCGCTCACGGGCGACACCACCCGATTCACGGGGCCAGCCCGCAGCATCGGTTACCGGTGGTTCACCGATCCGGGCGCACGAGAGCTCTACGCGACGGAGGAGCATCCGTTCCTGTCGCGGATGTATGCATCCGGTCTCCGCGAGATCGCCACACTGCGCGGCCCCGACTCGCGAGCGGCCCACCTGGCGGAGCTGCTGCTCGCCGCGAGCGAAGAGTTCCGCACGCTGTGGAAGCAGCACGAGATCGGGTTGCGTCCGCACACGACCAAGCGCTTCGTGCATCCGGAGGTCGGCCCCCTCGAGCTCACCTGCCAGCGACTGATCGACCCCGATCAGTCGCACTCGCTACTCGTCTACACGGCGATCCCGGGCACCGAGAGTCACGACCGTCTCCAGCTGCTCGCCGTTCTCGGACCCACGGCGTTGCGCTGAGCGGAGGCGGCTCAGTGTCCGTCGCCGGGGCCGTGCGTCGCGTCGGCGCGCATCTCGGGACAACCCTGGTCGATCGCCTCGGGGCGCAACTCGTAGTGCCACGGCTCGTTGCCGTAGATCTGGCAGAGGCCGTAGCGCGCGCCGAACTCCGACAGCCACAGGGTGCCCTCGAACGGTCCGACGTCGACGCCCGCGCCGGTCACGTGCGCGGACGTATCCGGAGTGGCGACCCAGCGCGCGGCCTCCTCCGCGGAGCCGTACTTCACGATGGCGTCGCGCATCAGCTGCTCCTGGTGCTCGCGCGACCGCCAGCCGCTGTTGATGACGATGTCGACCCCGTCGACGGCGGCGGCCGTCGTCGCCTCCTGCAGCGCGCTCAGCAGGTCGGGCTCGAGCCGGTCGACGCCGGGGTAGCCCTCGTCGAACGCGGTGACCCCCTCGGGCAGGCCGCCCTGTTCGACCGACGTGGCATCCGGGCCGAGCGCGATGTCGGTCGGCGAGCCCGTCGACGGGCTCGCCGTCGAGGTGGCCGACTGATGGATGGCGATCCCGAGCACCGTCGCGACCGCCCCGACCAGTACGACGGCCAGCATCCTCAGGGCGGTACGGGACAGGGAGGCGGATGACGTGGTTCGACTCATGGATCCAGTCCACCGAGCAGCACGTTGCCCGGTCGTATGCGGTTTCGGATACGACGGCGATATGCGCGGCCTCGTAGCATCGACCACATGCGCGTGCTGGTCGTCGAGGATGAGCCGTTCATGGCGGAAGCCATCCGCGACGGACTCCGCCTGCAGGCGATCGCCGCGGACATCGCCGGCGACGGGGACACCGCCCTCGAACTGCTGAGCATCAACGACTACGACATCGCGGTGCTCGACCGTGACATCCCCGGTCCGTCCGGCGACGAGGTCGCCGCGAGCATCGTCGACTCCGGCAGCGGGATGCCCATCCTCATGCTCACCGCGGCCGACCGGCTCGACGACAAGACGTCGGGGTTCGAGCTCGGCGCCGACGACTACCTGACGAAGCCGTTCGAATTGCAGGAGCTCGTGCTGCGACTGCGGGCGCTCGACCGCCGACGCGCGCACAACCGCCCACCCGTGCGCGAGCTCGCCGGTCTGCGGGTCGACCCCTTCCGGCGGGAGGTGTACCGCGACGGGCGCTACGTTCCGCTCACCCGCAAGCAGTTCGCCGTGCTCGAGGTGCTCGTCGCCGCGGAAGGCGGGGTCGTGAGCGCGGAGGAGCTGCTGGAGCGGGCGTGGGACGAGAACGCGGACCCGTTCACGAACGCCGTGCGGATCACCGTCTCCGCGCTGCGCAAGCGACTCGGCGAACCGTGGGTCATCGCCACCGTGCCCGGTGTGGGCTACCGCATCGACACGGGGCCGGGAGGAGCCGATGATGCCCGACGCTAGGAAGCCGGGACCGAGCGTGCGCCTGAAGTTCGCCCTCAGCTACGCGGCCGTCATCCTGCTCACCGGTCTGCTGCTGCTCGCCGTGGTGTGGCTGTTCCTGCTGCGCTACGTGCCCGAGCAGATCTACATCCCGACCGGGGAGCCGGACGGTGGTCCGAGTCCGGTGTTCGTGCCCAACCAATCCGATCTCGCACGCGCCTTCGCGCCGCCCGCTGCAGCGGTCATGGGTGCCCTGCTGATCATCGGGCTCGTCGGGGGGTGGTTCCTCGCCGGCAGCATGCTCGCGCCGCTGCGGCGCATCACGGATGCTACGCGCCTGGCGGCGGGCGCCTCGCTGTCGCACCGCATCCACCTCGAGGGGCGCCGCGACGAATTCCGCGAGCTCGCCGACTCGTTCGACACGATGCTCGCGCGACTCGAAGCGCACAACGCCGAGCAGCAGAGGTTCGCCGCGAACGCGTCGCACGAGCTGCGCACCCCGCTGGCGATCACGCAGACGCTCCTCGACGTCGCGCGCGACGACCCGGACCGTGACAACGGCGAACTCGTCGAACGCCTCCGTGTCGTCAACGGCCGTGCGATCGAGCTGACCGAGGCGCTCCTGCTGCTGAGCCGCGCCGACCAGCGGTCGTTCACCCGCAGACCGGTCGACCTCTCCCTCATCGCGGAGGAGGCGACCGAGACGCTGCTTCCGCTGGCCGAGAAGCGCGGCGTCACCATCGAGACCTCCGGAGAGGTCGCAGTGACCATCGGCTCGTACGCCCTGTTGCTGCAGCTGACGACGAACCTCGTGCACAACGCGATCGTGCACAACGTGCGGGAGGGCGGCACCGTGCGGGTGTCCACGGGAGCGCGCGGCTTCGCCGTCGAGCTCACGGTCGAGAACTCGGGCGAGCGGCTCCCGCCCGACCTGGTCTCGACGCTGATCGAGCCGTTCCAGCGCGGCACGGACCGCATCCGCTCGGATCACGCCGGCGTCGGTCTCGGGCTGGCGATCGTGAAGAGCATCGCGCAGGCCCACGACGGAACCCTCGAACTGACCGCCCGCGAGGCCGGAGGCCTGCGTGTCACCGTGCGACTGCCCGTCGCGCCTCCGGACGCGAACTGAGCAGCGACTCCGCCATCCGGCTCGTGATCGGCACGTCGAAGTAGGTGTCGGGATACGGCTCGTCGCGCAGCGTGTAGTGCCACCACTCGCGGTCGTAGGCGTCGAAGCCGGCAGCGTCCATGACGGTGCGGAGCACCCTCCGGTTGCGCTCCTCGGCGGGGGTGAGCCCGTGCGCTCCGTGATGCGAACGCGGATCCATCAGGTCGTGGTCGCCGCCCATCGCGGCGAGCTCCCCGGTGCCGAGGTCGAACAGCGTCAGGTCGACCGTGCTGCCGCGGCTGTGCCCCGACCTCGCGGCGACGTAGCCCTGCTCGAACATCTCGGCCCGGGAGATGTTCGGGTAGTGGCGCCGCTTCGTGCGCCCGTCCTCCGGCTCGCGCGACCAGCGCAGGAAGCGGTCGACGGCTCGCTGCGGGCGGTACCCGTCCCACAACAGCAGGCCGCGTCCGTGGGCGGCGGCTGCCTCGGATGCTCGCTCGAGGGCGGCGCAGAGCTCACGCGTGCCCATGATGCGATTGGCGTGGTAGCCGTCCACCGGACCGCCGGTGAAGTTGTCCCACGTGGCGTACTTCGCATCCCAGCGGATGCCGGGGACGAACTCGTCGACGTGCACCAGCTCGCCGCTCACCGCCGGCTCCCCGCCATCGCCGCCGACGCGGCCCGGTCGATCACGTCGGCGAGCGACATCCCGGCGGCGGCCATCATCCGCGGGTAGCGGCTGTACGACGTCAGTCCCGGCAGCGTGTTGACCTCGTTGAGCATCACGGTGCCCGCGTCGGTGAGGAACATGTCCACGCGTGCGAGCCCCCGACAGCCGAGGGTGCGGTAGATCGCCACCGCCGTGTCCCGCACGCGGGCGCGGGTCGTCGCCGGGATGTCGGCCGGCACGATCGGCGTCGAGTTCTCCGACCCGCTCTCCGGCGCATCCTCCTGGTGGATCCGGAAGAACCCGTGCGAGAGGGCGATCCGGTCCACCTCCCCGACGACGAGGTCGGGGTCGTCACCCAGGATCGCGCATCCGACCTCGATGCCGACGACCGCTTCCTCGATGAGCACCTTCGAGTCGTACTGTCGCGCGGTCGCCACGGCCGCGGCGAGCCCCTCGCCGCGGGTGACCTTGCTGACGCCGAACGACGAGCCGGAGCGGGCGGGCTTCACGAACACCGGATAGGCGAACACGTCGGGGTCGACTTCTTCGCCGGCGGTGACGATCGAGAACGTCGGGGTCGGGATGCCCGCGGCGCCGGCCACGGTGTAGGCGAGTGCCTTGTCCATGCAGAGTGCCGAGCCCGGCACGTCGCACCCGATGTAGGGGATGCCGGAGAGCTCGAGCAGCCCCTGGACCGCGCCGTCTTCACCGTGGCGGCCGTGCAGCACCGGGAACACGAGGTCGAGCCGAACGGTCTCGTGCGTTGCTCCGTCGAGGACGAGCAGCCCGTGCGTCTCCGGGTCGGGGGAGAGCACCACCGGGCGTGAGTCCCCGTCCTCCCATCCCGCGGCGGGGCGGTCGCACCACCGCCAGGCGCCGTCCCGGGTGATGCCGAGGTAGATCGGCTCGTACCGCTCGGGGTCGAGGTTCTCGGCGACCTCGATCGCCGACTTGACGGAGATGGGGTGTTCTTCGGATGCGCCTCCGAACAGCACTCCGATCCTGATTCTGTTCACCGGTGTTCCCGTCCTTCGAATCGCAGGCAGTTGATGATGGTGTTGGCGACCGTGTCGGTCAGCGCGTGGTCGGTGTGGAACGCGACGTGCGGGGTGACGACCACGTTCGGCAGCGCCTGCAAGCGCGCCAACGGCGTATCGGCCGGCATCCTCCCGCGCAGGTCGACGTAGAACACGCCCTCCTCGCCCTCGACCACATCGAGTGCCGCACCGCCCAATCGGCCCCGTTCGAGCGCCGCGATCAGGGCCTCGGTGTCGACGAGAGGGCCGCGGGCCGTGTTGACCACGAAGGCCCCGCGCTTCAGACGCCGGATGCGCTCGGCATCGAGCAGATGATGCGTCGCCGCCGTGAGCGGGATGTGCAGGGTCACGATGTCGCTGCGTTCCAGCAGTTCGTCGAGGGTGTCGCGCGCGTCGGAGTTCCGGTCGCGCAGGTCATAGGTGAGGATGCGGCAGCCGAAGGCGCGCAGGCGGGTGATCACCGCCGTGCCGATGCGACCGGTTCCGACCACCCCGACGGTGAGGTCGCGGAGTTCACGACCCCGCATCCCGTGCAGTCGGTAGTCGTGCTCGTCGACGCCGCGCAGGACGGGCCTGGCGTGCCGCACCGCCATGAGCATGAGCATGAGGGTGTGATCGGCCACGCTGTCGGGGGAGTAGGCCACGTTCTCGACGCGGATCCCGAGCCGGTGCGCGTGTTCGACGGCGATGTGGTCGTACCCGGCGCTCCGCGTCGAGATGTAGGCGACGCCGGCTCGGCTCAACGCGTCGAGGACCGGCTCGGTGACGCGCGTCTTGTGTCCCACGCTGATGCAGCGGTGTCCCGACGCGAGGGCGACCGTGTGCTCGCTGAGCGGCGATGCGGTGATGGTCGGCTCGAGGCCGAGCCGCGGCGCGAGCTCCCGGAACAGCGCGGCCTCGTCCGGCGCGCAGCCGTACACCGTCATCCCGATTGTCGTGCCGGGCTCGGGAACGGCTGCGTCCGGCACGCGGCCGGGTGCGGCGGGCGGCGCGGTGTCGCTGTGGATCATGGCCCCAGTCAAGGCAGGGCGATGTTGCCCCGATGTATGCGATTCCCGATACGCCGGCGATATGCTCCCGCCAGGTGATGGCAGCTCGAGCGACGACGCGGAGGGCAGACGGATGATTTCGGACCGGGAACCGGTGGACCTCACGGGCTTCTTCCACGCGTACGCGCGTGCCTCGCTCACCGGTGATGCGCACGTGATCGCGGGGGCGCACGGTCCCGGCTACGTCGAGAGCGCGCCGTCGACCGTCGAGGCCTGGATCGTCGACGACGAGTACCGCGAGGCGGTGGCCATGCGCAGCGACGGGATGTCGCGGCTCGGTGTCGTCGACGTCTCCGCTGAGGTGCTCGAGACGACCCCGGCGGCGCCCCATCACGTGCTCGCGAGGGTCGCGTGGACACTGCGGTTCGACCGCGCGGGCGAGACGCGGGAGTCCCGCTTCGAGATCACCTACCTCGTGCGCCTCGTCGAGTATCCGCTCATCCTCGTCGCCATGTCACATGAGGACGAGGACGAGGTGATGCGTCGGGACGGGCTGCTCTGACGACGCGTCAGCGGTGGGTCAGGCCTCCTGCGGATCCACCCAGCGCAGCCAGCTCCACACGGCGAGGGCGAGCAGCCCGAATCCGAGCGCGCTGCCGACGACCGTCGCGAGCGGGAACGTCACGGCCGAGGCCAGCACGATCGCCGCGACGGTGACCGCCGCGATCGTCGTGCCGGCCCAGACGACCGGCGACCAGTCGAAGATCGCCCGGCCAGGAAGCGTGGCGACCGGCAGCAGCAGCACGACGACCGCGCTCAATCCCGCCATCGTGACGGTGGCGAGCGCCTCGCCGGCGAGCGAGCCCCAGAACCCGGCGGACGGCACGAGCGCGTCATCGACCACCCAGGCGAGAACAGCGACGGCCGCGGAGGAACCGACCTGGGTCAGGCCGATGAGTCCGCGCCGGCGGCGGTCGATCCCGCTGCCGAGGACCGCGGCGAGCAGCACCCCGATGACGACGGGTGGCTCGATGCCCCACCAGCGGGTGAGCAGCGCCGATGCGGCGCCGAGCAGCAGGAAGGTCGGCGCGAGCCGGAATCCGACCTCGGCACGTCCGCCGAGGAGCCGGGCCGGCAACGCGATACCCACCACGTTGAGTACCACGAGGCCGACGGCGATGGCGGCGACGAGGCGCAGGTAGCGCACCTCGCCCTCCACTCCGCTCGCGAGTGCGGCGAGCGCGGCGGCCCCCACGACGACGCTCGACGCGACGACCCAGGGGTTGAGCACGGCGTCGTCGTCATCGACGCCGCGGATGCGGTTGCGGCCGGTCAACCGGGCGACCGGCCGGCGCGGCAGTCGCGGGGCGATCGCACGGGCGAGCAGGCGCAGCGGCAGGGCGACGAACACGACGAAGGCGAGTGCGGCTCCGGCGCCGAGGAGCCACAGCGTCGGCTCGCCCATCCGGCTGAGGGTGGGAAGCGCCGACGCGTACCGGGTCGGGGCGTTCCAGTCGCTCCGTGGGGGCTCCGTGCCCGGCGGCGGGAAGACGCCCTGACCGTCGGGTGTGGCCTCGGGTAGGGGAGTGACCGGAGCGGGCGATGACGGTGCCGGCGCGGGCGCCGGGGCGGGAGCGGGCCTCGTCGGACGAGGTGTCGGCGTCGCCGAGGGCGCCGATCCGCCGATCCTCACGGCGACGGGCGCACTCGAGGCGCTGCGGTTGTCGGCGCCGTCGATCTGCTGCGCCGTCGCGGTGACCTCCCCTTCGCCCGCCTGGGCGACGCAACTCCAGCGACCCCCGGCGACGAAGGCGGCGCACAGCATCCGACCGGCCGCGATCACCTCGACCGCGGCGCCCTCCTCTCCCGTGCCGGCGAACTCGACCGGACCGGCGTCGATCCGGCTGCCGGAACGGGGTGCGGTCACCGTCGGCGCCGCCGGCGCGGTGCGGTCGATCACCACATTGAGGGGAGCGGACGCGTCGGAGCTGTCGTCACCGGTGGTCGCCCAGGTCTGGGTCGCCCGCACCTGGTACTTGCCCTCTGCGCCGGTGAGCGCGCACGTCCAGACGCCTCCGGCGTCGGCGGAGCCGCACCTCTGGGTGGTGTCGGTCGTCGGGCCGGTGAGCCGGACCGACACCGTCGCCCCGGGCTGCGCGGTGCCGGAGACGGGACCCCGCGTCATGAATACGGAGCTGCCGTGCACGAGCGGAGCACCGAGCACCCGCACCGTGCGTTCTTCCTCACCGGTCACCTCTCCGCCGTCGCGTTCGCGCACGACGAGCTCGACCGCGCCGTTCGGCAGGGAACGCTCGCAACTCCAGTCGCCGCTCGACTCCACCGGGAGGGAGCACAGCGTGCTGCCTTGCGACAGCACATCGACGGTGTATCCGGGGGTCGCGGTGCCGGCGATGACGATGCCGGTGTTGCTGCCGAAGAACCGGCCCTCCGCGGGTTCCTGCACCTCGAACCCGGGGCCGGGCATCGGGTCCGGCGCGACGGGTCCGCTCGGAGGGGCGGGCGTCGGTTCGGCGGTCGCCGCTGCCGCGGGGGAGAACGTTGCCAGAGCAGCGAGCAGCAGGATCGCTGTCGCGTGGAACACGCGGGACGGGGCGAATCCGTACGTCACCGTCCCCCCTCCTGTCGTGCACCGTGAGGCGCCTGGGCGGCGAGCGTGCAGGAAGTGTAACTCGCGCCCCTGACTTTTCGGGGACCACGGCGTAGCATGGCGCGAGCAACGATGCGAAAGGGATTCACCATGGGCGATGCCGGGTCACCCGCCCTCGATCTCGCGCTCGCTCCCGCCCCCAGTGACGCCACCGCCGTCGTCCGCGAACTCGACGAGGCGACGGCCGGCCTCGACGCACCGATCGGGGCGCTCTCGGTGCCGGCGCTCGCCGCCAACGCCCGCTCGCTCTCCGAGCGTGCAGGACGACTCCCCATCCGCGTCGCGAGCAAGTCCGTGCGCGTGCGGGCCGTGCTCCACGCGGTGCTCGCCCTCCCGGGATTCGCGGGTGTGCTCGCCTACACCCTGCGCGAGGCGCTCTGGCTCGCCGAGACGGTGCCCGACGTCGTCGTCGGCTACCCGAGCGCCGACCGCGGGGCGATCGCCCGCTTGTGCGCCTCCGAGTCTCTCGCCCGACGGGTGACCCTGATGATCGACGATCTCGACCAGCTCGATCTCGTCGACTCGGTGGTGCCGGCGGGTCGACGCGGGGACGTGCGCGTGTGTCTCGAGGTCGATGTGGCCCTCACCCACCGGGCGCTCGGCCGCCTCGGGGTGTGGCGCTCCCCGATCGCCACGGCGGACGACGCCCGCCGCCTCGCCGAGGCGATCGTGCGACGGCGGGGCTTCCGCCTCGTCGGCCTCATGGCGTACGAGGCGCAACTGGCCGGTCTCGGCGACAGCCCGGCCGGTCGTCCCGTACGCGCCGCCGTCGTCCGCTCGGTGCATCGCCGGTCCCGCGAGGAGGTCGCCGACCGCCGCGCAGCCGCGGTCTCCGCGGTCAGTGCCGTGACGCCCCTCGAGTTCGTGAACGGAGGAGGGACCGGATCGCTCGAATCCACGAGCGACGATCCATCCGTCACCGAGGCCGCCGCGGGGAGCGGACTGTTCGGACCGCACCTGTTCGACCAGTACTCGGCGTTCACCCCGTTGCCCGCGGCGGCGTTCGCGCTGCCGGTCGTCCGCCGGCCCTCACCGCGACGCGTCGTGATCGCGGGCGGCGGTTGGATGGCCTCCGGCCCGGTCGGGCGGGACAGGGAACCCCGCGTGGTGCTGCCCGAGGGGCTCCGGCCGGAGCCGAGAGAGGGGTTCGGGGAGGTGCAGACCCCGCTCGTCGGTGCTGCGGCGGACGCCGTCGCGGTGGGCGACCGGGTGTGGTTGAGGCACGCCAAGGCGGGCGAGTTGAGCGAGCACCTCGACCGGTTCGCGCTCGTGTCCGAAGGGGGCGTGCTCGGCCACATCCCCACCTACCGCGGCGAAGGGAAGGCGTTCCTGTGACGCCGTGGCGCACGTGGGGACGCACCGAGACCGTGCACTCGGCGCACGTCGCCCGTCCCGCCTCCGTCGACGCCGTCGCCGAAGTGGTCGCGCGCGCGGCGCGTGACGGCCGACGGGTGCGGGCGGTCGGCTCCGGGCACAGCTTCAGCGCCGTCGCCGTCGCCCCGGACATCCGGCTCGACACGTCCCGACTGACCGGTCTCGTGGCCGTCGACGTGCATGCCCGACGCGCGCGGTTCCGCGCCGGCACGACTCTGCACGACGTCGCCGAGTCGCTGACCTCCTACGGGCTCGCGATGCCGAACCTCGGCGACATCGACGGCCAGACGCTCGCCGGGGCGATCTCCACCGGCACCCACGGCACCGGACTCGCGTGGGGCGGACTGTGCACGCAGGTCGTCGGACTGACCCTTGTCACGGGCGCCGGCGAGCTCGTGCGCATCGACGACACCGAGCGCAGCGAGGTGCTGCCCGCCGCCCGCCTCGCGCTCGGCGCCCTCGGAGTGCTCGTCGAGGTGGAGCTGCAGTGCGTGGAGTCGTTCGCCTTGCGCGCGACGGAACTCGTCGAGCCGCTCGACGACGTCGTCGACGCGTTCGGCGAGCGGGCGGCGAACGCCGACCACCTCGAGTTCTACTGGTTCCCGCACACGCGGGTGGCGTGCACGAAGACGAACGAGCGGCTGCCGCTCGACCAGCCACTGAGTCCGCGCGGTCGGGCGCGGCGATTCGTCGACGAGGTGCTCGTGGAGGGGTACGGCTATCGGATGCTCAACACGGTGGCGCTCGCGGCGCCCGCGATCGTCCCGCCGGTGAACCGCCTCGCCGCGGAGCTCTTCGCGCGCGGCCAGCATTCGGACGCCGCGCACCGCGTCTTCACCACCCGACGCACCACGCGGTTCGTCGAGATGGAATATGCGCTTCCCCTCGACGCGGTGCCGGAGGCGTTCCGGGAGGTGCGGCGCCTGATCGAGACACGCGGGTGGCGCGTGGAGTTCCCCATCGAGGTGCGGGCGGCGGCCGCCGACGACGTGTGGCTCTCCACCGCCTACGGCCGGCCCACGGGGTACATCGCGGTGCACCGCTACCACCGTCAGTCGCATCGCGAGTACTTCACCGCCGTGGAAGAGGTGCTCGCGGCGTTCGGGGGACGTCCGCACTGGGGCAAGATGCACGGTCGTGTGCAGGCCGACCTCGCCGCTCTGTACCCGCGTTTCGGCGACTTCGCACGCGTGCGCGACCGCTTCGACCCCGCCCGCGTCTTCTCGAGCGCCCACCTCGAGCGCATCCTGGGGCACTGAACGCGACTCACTGTGCGGGCGAATCCCCAGTCGGAGCTGGGATCGCTCCCGTATGATTCCCGGTATGGAACTCCTCATCGTCGTCGGCGTGATCGTGCTTCTGGTGCTCATCGCCGGCATCTACCTCTGGGCGACGTACAACTCGCTCGTGAGCCTGAACGTGCGTGTCGACGAGGCGTGGAGCGACATCACCGTGCAGCTCAAGCGGCGCGCCGACCTCATCCCGAACATCATCGAGGCGGTGAAGGGGTACGCCGCCCACGAGAAGCAGGTGTTCGAGAACGTCACCCAGGCGCGCGCCGAGACCGTGTCGGCCGGCAGCCCCGCTGAGGCGTCCGCGGCCGAGAACCACATGCAGCAGGCGCTCAAGAGCATCTTCGCTGTGGCGGAGGCGTACCCGCAGCTGCAGGCGAACCAGAACTTCCTGCAGTTGCAGGCCGAGCTCGTCGACACCGAGGACAAGATCCAGGCGTCGCGGCGGTTCTACAACGGCGGCGTGCGCGACCTGAACACGAAGATCAAGCAGTTCCCGAACACGCTGTTCGTGCGGGGTCTCGGGTTCCACGAGCGCGAGTTCTTCGAGGTCGACGAGCCGGCGGCGATCGCCGAGCCGCCGCGCGTGCAGTTCTGACGCCGGCTCCGCGGCGCCACTGATCCACCCAGACCGGGAACCCGATGTACTCCGCGATCGCCAGGAACAAGCGCAACACCGTCTTCATCATCGCGCTGTTCATCCTCATCATCGGCGCGCTCGGATTCGCCGCCGACCAGATCTGGGGCGGCGGGCAGTGGGGCATCTTCGTCGGCACGCTCATCGGGGCGAGCATCTACGCCCTCGTGCAGTACTTCGCCGCGGGATCTCAGGCCGTCATGATGAGCGGTGCGCGTCAGATCGAGAAGCGCGACAACCCGCGGTTGTACCGCATCGTCGAGAACCTCTCGATCGCCGAGGGCATGCCGATGCCGAAGGTGTACATCGTCGACGACCCGGCCCCGAACGCGTTCGCGACCGGCCGTGATCCGCAGCATGCCGTCGTCGCCGCCACGACGGGCCTGCTCGACATGATGACCGACTCCGAACTCGAGGGCGTGATGGCCCACGAGATGGGCCACGTCAAGAACTACGACATCCGCGTCACGACGATCGTGTTCGGGCTCGTCGTCGCGATCGGACTCATCTCCGACATCCTGCTGCGGATGTCGTTCTTCTCGGGCGGCAACCGCAACAACAACAACGGCGGCGGCAACCCGATCTTCCTCGTGCTCGGGATCGCCGCGATGGTGATCGCCCCCCTCGTCGCGACCGTCGTGCAGGCCGCGGTGTCGCGGCAGCGCGAGTACCTCGCGGACGCCACCGGCGCCCTCACGACCCGCCACCCGGAGGCGCTCGCGAGCGCCCTGCACAAGCTCGGCGAGTACGGACGTCCGATGCGGCGTCAGAACTCGACCATGGCGCACATGTGGATCTCCGACCCGACGAAGCCGGGTATCGTCGACCGTCTCTTCTCGACGCATCCGCCGATCCCCGACCGCATCCGTCGCCTGCTCGACAACGCCGCTAAGTTCTAGCCGCGGTTCAGCCGCGCAGGCGCGTCACGCGCGATTTCCCGTCGCGAAGTGCGGGTCGGGCGGCTCCGAACCCGCAATTCGCGACGGGAATCGTCAGCGGGCCGCGTCGAGTTCACCCCCGCAGCTTCGTCACGATGTGCTGCGCCAAGGCGGTCGTGGCGGCCGGGAGCTCATCGGCGACGCGGAACTCCGGCAGTGAGTCGGTGGGGGAGAACATCTCGATACGGATCCAGTTGCGTCCGACCAGCATGTCGGCGATGCATCGCCCGTCGTCGAGGCACTCGAGACGGGCGTGGTCGTCCTCGCCCATGCCCGAGAGGCTCAGCGGTGTGCCCGTGCGCTCGGCCTTCCGCCATGCCCACTCGCCTGCGGGCAACCAGTCGATCACCGCGACGGAGTAGTCCGCGTGGGGAGCGCCGATGAGGCACGGCGCGGACCGCATCATGTCCCACGTCGATGCTTCCAGGCTCCATCCACCCGCTGGGCGCACCCACACCATCTCGGTGTCCAGTCCGAGCAACGCCGTGATCTCGGCCGGCTGCCCGAAACGCTCGCACGATCCATCGAGTCCGATGGTGTCCGCGGGCATCCAGTCCGCTTGGGGAGTGCGCGGCGACGCGGCGATGGCCGAGGTCACCCGCGCGAAGACCGCGGCGGCAGCAGCGCTCGCCTGTGTCTCCGAGCCGGCGGTGACACCCGACACGGTGACCCGCAGCCACACGTCGCCGACCAGGTCGTTCTGTTCGCAGCGCCATGTCGCGGCGATGTCGTGGCAGTTCGCCGTGCTGGCCTCCTGCTTGTAGTTCGCGAGGTACTTCGGCCATTCGGCCGTCGCATGGGGGAGGGCGTTGACGAGGACGCCGGCGTACAGCTCCGAAGGACTTCCCGTCTCGTCCGCGTAGTAGTCCTTGCCGTTGTTCCATTCGCAGTGCAGACCGCCCAACTGCTGCGTGCCGTATGCGAGCGGGCCGGTTCCGCCAGGAAGTGTCGACAGTGGTTCGTCCGACGCGACGGTCACCGGCTGCCACAGTGCGAGGCTCTCGATGTCTTCAGGCGTGACGAGGTCGGCGCACTCCAGATCGAACACGGAGGCCGGCTCGACGACCGGGTCGACGGGCGTCGCGCTCGGGGTCGGGGTGGAACTGGGCGAGGGCACGGGGGAGGCGGGCGTCGCGCATCCGGCGAGCAGGAGGATCGAGGCGGTGAGGCCGAGGAGGGCGGGAAGCGCCCGCGTGCTGGTCATGCTCGGAGCATATGGTGACGCAGGCTCAGTTGCGTCTATGGGAAGATATCGACTCGGTCACGAATCCGCGGGAATCGCCCGCCGCAGCGCCTGCGCGAGGTCGCCGCGATCGGCGACCGCGATCGACTCGAGTCCCTGCCACTCGCGGGTGCGATCGAGCAGCGGCACAAGGCGCTCGACGACCTCATCGCCGACGCCCGGCTCCCGCCACGCGGACTGGACGCGCAGCACCTTGGCCTGCCGGTCGCTCTTGAGGTCGACCCGGCCCACGAGTCGGTCGCCCTGCAGGACCGGGAGCGTGTAGTAGCCGTACACGCGCTGCGGCGCGGGGGTGTAGATCTCGATGCGGTAATGGAAACCGAAGAGCCGCAGGGCCCGGTCCCGCTCCCACACGATCGGGTCGAACGGCGACAGCAACGCGTCGGCGTCGAGGCGGCGGGGGATGCGGGCGTCGCGGTGCAGGTAGGCGGGCGCCGTCCAGCCCTCGACCGCGACGGGGAGCACCTCGCCGGACTCGACGAGGTCGACGAGCACGGCCTTCGTGGGAGCGGTGAGCAGCCGGAAGTAGTCGGCGATATCGCCGAGCGTGCCGATGCCGAGGGCACGCACGGCGTCGGAGACGAGACGGCGGTGCGCGTCGTCCTTGGACACCCGCCGCTCCACCACGTCGGCCGGCAGCACCTGTTCCGCGAGTCCGTACACCCGCTCGAAATTGCGGCGGCCGGCGGAGACCACGTCGCCCCACCGGAAGAGGTACTCGAGCCCGCGCTTCGCGTCGCTCCAATCCCACCAGGTGCCGCGTTTGCGTTCGACGTCCTTCTCGATCGCTCCTGCGGTCTGCGGTCCCTTGGCCGCGAGCTCGGCACGCAGCCAGTCGAGCGTCTCGCGGTTCGCGTGCGCCCAGTCGGCCGGATCGCTCGACCAGCGCTCGCGGGAGTCCTCCATCCGCCAGCGCCACAGCGGCCAGTCCTCCACCGGGATGATCGACGCGACGTGCGCCCACGTCTCGGTGTACCGGGCGCGCCGGGCGAAGGTGAGCCGATCGAGGAGCGTCTTGTCGTATTCGCCGAGGCGGGCGAACACGGGCAGGTAGTGGCTGCGCTCGAAGACGTTGACCGAGTCGATCTGCAGCAGCCTCAACCGTTGCATCAGCAGGTTGAGTTGGCGCGTGCCGACGGCGGGCGGATGCGGCACGCCGAAGCCCTGCGCCGCGAGGGCGATGCGGCGGGCTTGCGCCAGAGACAGTTTCTCGACCATCGCCACCGACCCTAGCGGCGGCTCACGACATCCCGCGGTCGTCCGTCGTTCACCGTGCGGACGCCGACCGTCCAACGGCTCTCCCTAGCGTGCGAGCGGGTCGCGCGGTACCCCTACGTCCGGATCACAGCACGGACGGCCGCGCCCCATGACGGAGGACCAGTGAACACTCGACGCGTCGGAATCGGCGTCGCGGCCGCTCTCGCGACCGCTCTCACCCTCAGCTCGTGCGCCGCTCAGGCGGAGGCCACCGACGACTCGGTGGACTACTCGACCGTGACGAGCCTCGACGAGGTCGGCGGGCTCGAGGCGCTCGAGGAGGCCGCCAAGGCCGAGGGTGCCCTGAACGTGATCGCGCTGCCGCGCGACTGGGCGAACTACGGCGAGATCCTCGACCTCTTCATGGAGAAGTACCCCGAGATCACTGTCACCGAGGCGAGCCCGGACGCGTCGAGCGCCGAGGAGATCCAGGCCGCCGAGAACCTCGCCGGTCAAGACACCGCCCCCGACGTGTTCGACCTCGGCCTCGCGGTCGCGCTCGAGAACACCGACGCCTTCGCGCCGTACCAGGTCGAGACGTGGGACGAGATCCCCTCGGAGCTCAAGGAGGAGACCGGCCTCTACGTCGGCGACTACGGCGGATACATGTCGGTCGGTTACGACCCCGACGCCGTGCCGGCGCCCGAATCGCTCGAAGACCTGCTCGGGGCGGACTACAAGGGCAAGGTCGCGATCAACGGCGACCCGACGCAGGCCGGCGCGGCGTTCGCGGCCGTGGGACTCGCGGCGGTGCAGAACGGCGGCTCGGTCGACGACTTCCAGCCCGGCATCGACTTCTTCTCCGAGCTCAACGCCGCGGGCAACTTCGTGAAGGTCGACCCGACGCCCGCGACGATCGCCTCCGGCGAGACCCCCGTCGTGTTCGACTGGGACTACCTCAACGTCGGCTACGGCACGCAGCTCGAGGGTCAGCGCAACTGGGAGGTCGTGATCTTCGACGGCACCGGCTACGCGGGCTACTACAACCAGGCGATCAACAAGGACGCGCCGCATCCGGCCGCCGCCCGCCTCTGGCAGGAGTTCCTCTACAGCGACGAGGTGCAGAACCTGTGGCTGAAGGGCGGTGCCCGTCCGGTGCGCGCCGACGCGATGGCGGAGGCCGGCACGATCGACGAGAAGCTCTTCGACGCGCTGCCGGAGAGCCCGGAGGAGACCGTCGTGCCGACCGCCGAGCAGAGCGACGCCGCGGGCGTGCTCCTCGGCGAGAAGTGGGCCTCGGCTGTCCAGTAGGTCACGCGGAACGGCAGCGGCCCTCGGGCTGCTGCCGTTCACGCTCTACGTGCTGCTGTTCCTCATCGTGCCGACTCTGCTCGCGGTCGGCACCGGCTTCGTCGACGGCGAGGGACGGCTGACGCTCGAGAACCTCGCCGGGCTCGGCGAGTCGCCGGTGCTCAGTGCCTTCGCCAACTCGGTGTGGGTCTCGGCGGTCACCGCCGTCATCGGGGCCGTCGTCGGCGCACTCGTCTGCTACGCCCTCCTCGGCGCGCGGCCGGGCGGCGCGCTGCGCTCGGTCGTGGATGCGGCGAGCGGCGTGCTCGCCCAGTTCGGCGGCGTCATGCTCGCGTTCGCGTTCATCGCCACCGTGGGCATCCAGGGACTCATCACCGTGCTGCTGCGTGATGCGACCGGAGTCGACATCTTCGCGGACGGCGTGTGGATCTACGAGGTGCCGGGACTGCTGCTGCCGTACGTCTACTTTCAGGTGCCGCTCATGGTCATCACGTTCCTGCCCGCCTTCGAGGCGCTCAAGCCGCAGTGGGCCGAGGCGAACGCCACGCTCGGCGGCACCCGCCGCGACTACTGGCTGCGCATCGGCATCCCCGTGCTGCTGCCGTCGTTCGCCGGGTCGCTGCTGCTGCTCTTCGCGAACGCCTTCTCGTCGTATGCGACCGCGGCCGCGCTCATCAGCCAGGGCTCGCAGATCGTGCCGCTGCAGATCCGTGCCGCGCTCACGAGCGAGACGGTGCTCGGTCGTGAGAACCTCGCCGGTGCCCTCGCCCTCGGGATGGTCGTCGTGATGGCGGTCGCGATGACGGCGTACGCGCTGCTGCAGCGCCGAGCGGGACGCTGGCTTCGATGACACCGTCGCCCAGCTCCCGAGCTTCGATGACGACCCCGTCGCGCACCACCCGCATCGTCATCCTCGCGGTCGTCGGGCTCCTGTTCGCCGTGCCCATCGCCGCGATGGTCGAGTTCACGCTGCGCGGCGGCCTCGAAGGCGGCTACGTGCTCGACCGGTGGATCGCCGTGTTCTCCGGAGAGCTCGACGGCCGGTACCGGCAGCTGTTCATCGGCATCGGCAACTCGCTCACCCTCGCCCTCGTGACCGTCGTGCTCGTGTTCGTGCTGCTCGTACCCACGATGGTGCTCGTGCAGCTGCGGTTCCCGCGGTTGCGTCGCCTGCTCGAGTTCGTCTGCCTGCTGCCCATCACCATCCCGGCGATCGTGCTCGTCGTGGGACTCGCGCCCGTGTACTCGGTGATCGCCCGCGCTCTCGGCAGCGGCGCCTGGACGCTCGCCTTCGCCTACGGCGTGCTCGTGCTGCCGTTCGCGTACCGGGCGGTGCAGGCGAACCTCGACGCGGTCGACGTCGTCACGCTCAGCGAAGCGGCGCGATCGCTCGGCGCGAGCTGGGGCACCGTGCTCGTCAGCGTCGTGCTGCCCAACCTGCGCCGGGGCCTGCTCGCCGCGGCGTTCATCTCGATCGCGGTGGTGCTCGGCGAGTTCACCGTCGCATCGCTGCTCAACCGCAGCAACCTGCAGACGGCGCTCGTGGTGGTCGCGAAGAGCGACCCGTTCACCGCCGTCGTCTTCGCCCTACTCGCCCTGCTGCTCGCGTTCGCGTTGCTGCTCGTCATCGGACGCATCGCGCGTCCCGCCCGGAGGTCCGCATGATCGCCACCGCATCGGCCGAGGTGCACCTCGCCGGCGTCGTCAAGCAGTACGGCGCCCACCGCGCCCTCGACGGGATCGACCTGCGCGTCGGCGCGGGGGAGATGATCGCCCTGCTCGGACCGTCCGGGTGCGGCAAGACCACCGCGCTGCGCAGCATCGCCGGGCTCGAGAGCATCGACTCCGGGGTCATCCGGATCGGCGACGACGACGTCTCCCGCGTGCCCACCAACAAGCGCGACCTCGGCATGGTCTTCCAGTCGTACTCGCTCTTCCCGCACCTCACGTCGCAGCAGAACGTCGAATTCGGGCTCCGGATGCGCGGGGTCGGCACCGCGGAGCGCCGGAAGCGGGCGGGAGAGGCGCTCGAACTCGTCGGGCTCGGTCACCTCGGCGCCCGCTACGCACACGAACTCTCCGGCGGTCAGCAGCAGCGCGTCGCTCTCGCCCGCGCCCTCGTGACCCGCCCGCGCGTACTGCTGCTCGACGAGCCGCTGAGCGCCCTCGACGCGAAGGTGCGCGTTCAGTTGAGGGAGCAGATCCGCGCCATCCAGACCGAGCTCGGCATCACCGCGCTGTTCGTCACCCACGATCAGGAGGAGGCGCTCGCCGTCGCCGACCGGGTCGCGGTGATGCGGGCCGGGCGCATCGAGCAGATCGGCAGCCCGGAGGAGTTGTACGGATCTCCGGCGACCCCGTTCGTCGCGGACTTCGTGGGGGTGAGCAGCCAGGTCCCCGGGCGGCTGACCGGCGGCACGGTCGAGGTGCACGGGGTCACGCTGCCCGTGCTCGGCGATGCGCCGCGCGACGGAGCGGTGCTCGCCTACATCCGGCCCGAAGACGTCGCGTTCGCCGAATCGGGCATCCCCGCGGTCGTCGTGTCGACGAGCTTCCTCGGTGCCGCGCGTCGCACGCTCGTGCGTCTGCCGGACGAGTCGGTGCTCGCCGTGCAGCACGCGGCTGGGACGCGAACGGTGCCGGGGGAGCGCCTTCATGTCGCGCTGAACGGACGCCCGGTGAGCGTTCGATCGGCGGAATGACCG
This sequence comes from Diaminobutyricimonas aerilata, assembly GCF_002797715.1. Taxonomy (NCBI): domain Bacteria; kingdom Bacillati; phylum Actinomycetota; class Actinomycetes; order Micrococcales; family Microbacteriaceae; genus Diaminobutyricimonas; species Diaminobutyricimonas aerilata. Next base: position 1,075,885 of record NZ_PGFF01000001.1, read on the forward strand.
CGCCTAGACTGGCGCAATGATCTTCGGGCGACGCGGGCAGCGGGCTTCGGCCCGGCTCGAACGCGGTCGGGCGGTCGGCGGAACCGGTCCCGGACCGGTCGACGGGGCGCTCAACGGCACGGTGCCGCCCGCCATGGTGATCGCCGGCGCGTGGGCGTGGCGGCTCCTCGCCGTCGCCGCCGTGATCGGCGTGCTCGTCTGGCTCGTCATCCAGTTGCGCGATCTCGTCGTGCCGGTGCTCGTGGCCGTGCTGCTCGCCGCGCTCCTCGTCCCGTTCTCGAACTTCCTGCAGCGGCACCGCTGGCCGAAGTGGCTCGCCGTCGCCGTGTCGGAGATCGGGATCATCGCCGTCATCACCGGCCTCATCTGGCTCGTCGTCACGCAGGTGCGGGCCGGGTTCCCCGACCTGCAGCGCCGCACGATGCAGCAATTCGAGGTGTTCCGGGAGTGGCTGCGCGACTCGCCGCTCGATCTCACCGACGCCGACCTGAACCGCTACATCGACCAGGGCTTCGCGGCGCTGCAGACCAACGCGAGCACGATCGCGACCGGCGCGCTCTCGGTCGGGTCCACCGCCGGGCACTTCATCACCGGCATGCTGCTCGTGCTCTTCGCCACCCTGTTCATCCTCATCGACGGTCGGGGCATCTGGAACTGGATCGTGCGGCTGTTCCCGCGCCGCGCCCGCGTCGCGGTGAACGGATCCGGTGAGGCCGGCTGGCACACCCTCAGCACGTTCGTGCGCGTGCAGATCTTCGTCGCCTTCGTGGACGCGGTCGGCATCGGCCTCGGCGCGTGGATCCTCGGCCTCTTCTTCGGCGGATTCCCGCTCGTCATCCCCATCTCGGTCGCGGTCTTCCTCGGGTCGTTCGTGCCCGTCGTCGGGGCCGTCATCACGGGGGCGTTCGCCGTCGTCGTCGCTCTCGTCTTCCTCGGTCCCGTGCCGGCGCTCATCATGCTCGGCATCGTGCTGCTCGTGCAGCAGATCGAGGGGCACATCCTGCAGCCGCTCATCATGGGCGCCGCCGTGCGCGTGCATCCCCTCGCCGTGGTGCTCGCGGTCGCCGCCGGCGGATTCCTCGCGGGCATCCCGGGAACGCTCTTCGCGGTGCCGATCGTCGCCGTGCTCAACGTGATGGTGAAGTACATCGCGTCGGGTGCCTGGCGCGTCACCGCCCACCCCGACGAGCAGGATGTGGCAACGCGTGTCTGAACAAGTGCTGGCCGGGCCCTCCCTGGCCGAGATCGAGGCCGCCCGCGAGGCGGTCGCCCAGGTGGCGAAGGTGACGCCGCTCGAGAGCGCGACGTTCCTCGGCGAGATCGTCGGCTCCGCCGTGTACCTCAAGTGCGAGAACCTGCAGCGCACCGGCTCGTACAAGATCCGCGGCGCGTACAACCGGCTCTCCCGGTTGACGGATGCCGAGAAGTCGCGCGGGGTCGTGGCCGCCTCGGCCGGCAACCACGCCCAGGGTGTCGCCTACGCCGCGCGTGAGTTGGGCATCCGGGCCACCATCTTCATGCCGATCGGTGTCGCCCTGCCGAAGCTGCAGGCGACCAAGCGCTACGGCGCCGAGGTCGTGCTCGAGGGTGCCATCGTCGACGAGACGCTACGCGCCGCGGCGCGCTTCGCCGAGGAGACCGGTGCGGTGCTCATCCCGCCGTTCGACCACACGGATGTGGTCGCGGGTCAGGGCACGCTCGGCCTCGAGCTGCTCGAGCAGCTGCCCGACGTCGACACGGTCATCGTGCCGATCGGCGGCGGGGGACTGATCTCCGGGGTGGCGAGCGCCCTCAAGCAGCGGGCACGCATCGAGGGTCGCGACATCCGCATCGTCGGCGTGCAGGCGGCCGGCGCCGCCCCCTACCCGGTGTCGCTCGCCGAAGGCCGTCCCGTCGAGATCGTCATCACGCCGACGATCGCCGACGGCATCGCCGTGAGCCGGCCCGGCGTGCTCAACTTCGACATCATCCGGCACGCGGTCGACGACGTCGTGACCGTGAGCGACGACGAGACCGCGCAGGCCATGCTGCTGCTGCTCGAACGGGCGAAGCTCGTCGTGGAGCCCGCGGGCGCCGTGGGCGTCGCCGCACTGCTCTCGGGACGCATCACCGGCGAACTCGGCACGACCGCGATCATCCTCAGCGGCGGCAACATCGACCCGCTCATGCTCGACCGCGTGATCAGCCACGGCCTCGCCACCTCCGAGCGCTACCTCAAGCTGCGCATCCCGTTGCCGGATCGTCCGGGTCAGCTCGCGCACACCGCACAGCTCGTGGCGTCGGCGAACGCGAACGTCGTCGAGGTGCTGCACACCCGCCACGGCACCGGCCTGCAGATCAGCGAGGTCGAGCTCGAACTGCACATCGAGACGCGCGGTCCCGAGCACGCCGACGAGGTCATCCGCACTCTCCGCGACGCGGGGTACGCGCCGCGCGTCGACTTCTAGGAGTCGGGCGCGGTACCGACGCGCCGGGCGTCGACGGAAACGGCCGCCCGAGCGATGCTCGAGCGGCCGTGTCGCGGATGCGGGTCAGCCCTCGAAGGCGTCGACCGAGACGATCTCCACGGAGATCTCCCGCCCGTTCGGGGCGGTGTAGGTGGTGGAGTCGCCGGCCTTGAGGCCGAGGATCGCGGCGCCGAGGGGGCTCATCTCGCTGTAGACGTCGAGGTCGCTGTCGCCGGCGATCTCGCGGCTGCCGAGCAGGAAGGTGCTCTCGTCGCCCTGGATCTTCGCGGTCACGACGGTTCCGGATTCGACGACGCCGCTCGGGGCGGAGGTCTCGCCGACGGTCGCGGTGCGCAGCAGCTGGGTCAGCTCGCGGATGCGGGCCTCGATCTTGCCCTGCTCCTCCTTGGCCGCGTGGTATCCGCCGTTCTCCTTGAGGTCGCCTTCCTCGCGCGCCGCCTCGATCCGCTTCGCGATCTCGAGTCGGCCCGGGCCGCTCAGCTGCTCGAGTTCGGCGCTCAGGCGGTCGTACGCCTTCTGGGTCAACCAGGTGGTCGAGGTGTCAGACATGGTGCTCCTCACAGAATGAGACCGGCCTCTACGGCCGGTCCCCGATGGTGAATCGTACGAGCCTAGACGACCCAGCAACTGTGGATCAAGCCTGTGTCAGGCTCCTCCACGGTGCGCACGGTCTCGCGGAATTCGCGGGTGCGCTGGTCGGACGGGGGCAGATCCACGATGCGCCAGCCGACGATCGCGAAGCTGTCGCTGAGCGCCTGCACCGCGCATCGGGTCTCGGTGCCGGGCTCGACGGTGAGTCGCCACCGCACGTCGATCTCACGACCGTCGTCGCTGATGACGTAGCCGACATCGCGCGATTCGAGCTGGGCCGGGCGACCGAGCAGCCCGCCCCACACCACCCACGCGACGAGCACGACGACGAAGGCGGCGGCGACGCCGACGGCCCACCACCGGCTGCGCGATGCGCGGCGAGGGGTGCGGCCGTAGCGCTGGTCGAGCTCGCGCTCGACTCCGGGCGTGACGGTCACCGCTCCTCCTCGCGTCTAGGCTGGATTCCAGGGTAGGCGGTCCGGCTGGATGCGACCGCCTCGACGTGAGGAGCTCGGGTGTTGACGCTGGCGGCGCAGGTCGATGAGAACGCGGTCACCCCGGGCGTCATCGGATTCATCGCGATCATCCTCGTCGCCGGAGCGACCATCCTGCTGCTGCTCGACATGACGCGCCGCGTGCGTCGCACCCGCTACCGTTCCGAGGCCCGGGAGCGGCTCGAGGCCGAGGCTCGCGGCGAGATCCTCCCCGAAGACACACCCGACGGCCCGGCGGCGGACGGCCGCACGCCCGACGCCCCCCGCTGAGCCCCGCGCGCTCGCCTCGGGCCCCGCGCGCGCCTGCGCGCGCGCTCGCGCCTCAGCAGAGCGCCGTTTCCCGTCAGTAGATGCCCTTTCCGCGCATCCGAAAGGGCATCTACTGACGGAGAACCGACCCGCTGAGCACCTCCCGCGGGCGCGACCTGCCGAGGACCTACGGCGGGGTCAGAAGGTCGGCGGGTCGAGAGCGACGAGCAGGATGCCCGTCCAGTGGCACAGGAACGCCAGCACGGTCAGGGTGTGGAAGATCTCGTGGAAGCCGAACACTCCCGGCACCGGGTTGGGCTTCTTGAGGGCGTAGATGATCGCCCCGACCGTGTACATGAGCCCGCCGGCGATGACGAGCGCCATCATGACCGGGTCGGCCTTGAACAGGTCTCCCATGTACATGACCGCCGCCCATCCGAGCAGCAGGTACAGCGGAACGTACAGCCAGCGGGGTGCCCCGATCCAGAAGATGCGGAAGCCGATGCCGAGCAGCGCACCGCCCCAGACCAGGCTGAGCAGCAGCACCGCCTGATCGAACGGCAGGGCCAGCGCGGCGAGCGGCGTGTAGGTGCCCGCGATGAGCAGGAAGATGTTGCTGTGGTCGAGGCGCTTGAGCAGCCGCTTCGTCTTCGGCTGCCAGTCGAAGCGGTGGTACACCGCCGAGATCCCGAACAACAGGAGCGATGTCACGGCGAAGACGAGTGTGCTCCACTTCGCGGTCGCGCCGTCCGCGACGCTCACCAGCACGATGCCCGCGATGATCGCGAGCGGGAACGTGCCGGCGTGGATCCACCCGCGCCAGGTGGGCTTGCGCTCCGCGTGGTCGACCTCGTCTTCGAGCAGCGGCAGGTTGGGCAGATCCGACGCCGGCTCCTGCTCCACGGAGGTGGACTCGGCGGGCCGCTCGGGCTGTGCGGGCGCGGTCATGGCGCGAGTTTACGACAGCGCCGCGTCGCCTCGCTGGGAGGGCGTGGGCTAGCGTTAGCTCGTGACGGACAGGGCGGAGGTGCGCGTGGGACGCGGCCTCCTGTACGGCCTCTACCAGAGACGCATCCGCCGGTCGCTCGCCGGGGCCGAGCTGCCTCATCATGTCGCGATGATCATCGACGGCAATCGGCGGTGGGCCCGTCAGCGGGCCCTCGAGACCGCGGCGCACGGACACCGCGCCGGCGCCGCGAAGATGCGCGAGTTCCTCGGCTGGTGCGACGAGGTGCGCATCCAGGTCGTCACGCTGTACCTGCTGTCGGCCGACAACCTCTCCGGACGCAGTGAGGCCGAGCTCGAGCAGCTGTTCGAGATCATCGGCGACCTCGCCGACGAGATCTCCCGCGTCGAGGGCTGGCGCGTGCAGCACGTCGGCACCGCCGAAGGGCTGCCCGACTCCCTCGTGCAGCGCCTCGCCGAGGCGCAGAAGCGCACGGCCGACCATGTCGGCCTGCACGTCAACCTCGCCGTCGGGTACGGCGGCCGCCGCGAGATCGCGGATGCGGTGCGCAGCATCATCCAGAAGCACCACCGCGACGGCGGCACGCTCGAGGATCTCGCCGACCTGCTGACCCCGCAGCTCATCGGCGACCACCTCTACACCGGCGGCCAACCCGACCCCGACCTCGTCATCCGCACCTCGGGGGAGCAGCGGCTGAGCGACTTCATGCTGTGGCAGAGCGCCCACAGCGAGTTCTACTTCGTCGAAGCACTCGGTCCGGACCTGCGCGAGGTGGATTTCCTGCGCGCACTCCGCGACTTCTCGCGACGACACCGCCGATACGGACAGTGAGACCGCCCATGCACATCGACGACTTCGCCGCGCGCTTCTCGGAGGAACCCGGCTACCTCGACTTCGCGCGCCTCGGACCGATCGGTCGTGCGGTGGAGGAGGAGGTCGCCGCCCAGCTCGACAAGTTCGCCCGCGCACGCTTCGGCACGATCGACTCGTTCGAGGCGGAAGAGCCGCGCGTGCAGGAGGCGGTCGCGGCCCTCACCGGATTCGCCGCCGACCACATCGTGTTCCAGCCGAACACCAGCACGGGCCTCATGCACACCCTCTTCGGGCTCACCGGCCCCGTCGCGCTCGCCGCATCCGAGTTCCCGTCGCTCACCTTCGCGGCGGCGCGCGCGAGCGAGGCGCTCGGTGTCGTCACCCCGGTCTGGCTCGACACCGACCACGGACGGGTCACCCCCGGCAACCTCCGCGACCAGCTCGAACCGAACACCGTCGCGGTGGCGGTCAGCCTCGTCGACTTCCGCACCGGATACCTCGCCGATCTGGAGGGCATCCGGCAGGTCATCGGCGACCGGCTGCTCATCGTCGACGCCATCCAGGGCTTCGGCGTCGTGGATGCGCCCTACGAGGTGGCGGATGTGGTGGTCGCCGGCGGCCAGAAGTGGATCCGCTCCGGCTGGGGCACCGGGTTCATGGCGTTGAGCGACCGCGCGCTCGAGCACCTCACCCCGGTCTGGTCGGGCTTCCCCGGTACCGATCTCGACGGGATGCCGCTCGACGAGGTGCCGCCGCCGAGCGGCACGGCGAGGGCGTTCCGCATCAGCAACGCCGACCGGGTCGCGCAGGCCCGCTTCTCGGCCGCGCTCGAGGAGATCGCCGAGGTCGGTGTCGCCGCCGTGCAGCAGCGTCTCGCCGAGAAGGTGACCCGCATCATCGACCTCGCCGACGAGTACGCGCTCGCCGTCGTGTCGTCCCGCGACGAGTCCGAGCGCGCCGGCATCGTCGTGCTCGAACCGGCTCCGGAGCACGTGACGGTGCTCGTCGCGTCGCTGCACAACCACGGCATCGCCTCGACCCAGCGCGGCGGCACCGTGCGGCTGAGTCCGCACGTGTCGACCACCGAGGACACGTTCGAGATGCTGCGCGGCGCGTTCCTCTCGTACGCGACGACCACCAACGTTTAACGCCGCCGTAACCTCCGCTTCAGCGTGTCGCCCGACCCCTCGCCGGGGCGGGGCCTAGCGTCATGCTCATCGGGCATCGCGCCCGATCGGAGCGGCCACACAAGTTCGTTCCGGGACCGCCAGTGGCCGTTCTGCCGAATGGATCCGGATGCGCTCAGCATCCGGGGAGGAGCAGTAGTGGCCGCGCTCGAAACCCCCCAGCAGAAGAAGCGCCGCGAGGCATCGGTCGAGAAGAAGCAGGGGGAGCGCACCTACGTGCTCGACACCTCCGTGCTGCTGAGCGATCCGCGCGCGATCTTCCGCTTCGCGGAGCACGCCGTCGTGCTCCCCGTGGTCGTCGTCACCGAACTCGAGGCCAAGCGCCACGACCCGGAGATCGGCTACTTCGCACGACAGGCCCTGCGCATCCTCGACGACCTGCGCGTCGAACACGAGCGCCTCGACTTCCCGATCGCCGCGGGCGACGAGGGCGGCAGCATCCGCGTCGAGCTCAACCACTCGAACATGGCCGTGCTGCCCTCCGGGCTGCAGCTCGGCGACAACGACTCCCGCATCCTCGCCGTCGCCATGAACCTCGCGAGCGACGGGCTCGACGTCACCGTCGTGTCGAAGGACCTGCCCATGCGCGTGAAGGCCGCGTCGATCGGTCTTGCCGCGGAGGAGTACCGCGCCGAACTCGCCGTCGACTCCGGTTGGACCGGGCTCGACGACCTCACGCTGAGCGCCGAGCAGATGGCGGAGCTCTACGACAAGGAGGAGCTGCACACCCGCGCTGTCGCGGACCTGCCGGCGAACACGAACCTCGTCATCCACTCCGACCGGGGGTCCGCCCTCGGCCGGGTCGCGTCACGCGGGGTCGTCAAACTCGTGCGCGGCGACCGCGACGTGTTCGGTCTGCACGGCCGTAGCGCCGAGCAGCGGCTCGCGATCGACATGCTGCTCGACCCGGAGGTCGGGATCGTGTCGCTCGGCGGTCGCGCCGGCACCGGCAAGTCGGCCCTCGCCCTGTGCGCCGGACTCGAGGCGGTGCTCGAGAAGCAGCAGCATCGCAAGATCATGGTGTTCCGCCCGCTGTACGCCGTCGGCGGTCAGGAGCTCGGATTCCTGCCCGGCGATCAGGGCGAGAAGATGAACCCCTGGGGTCAGGCGATCTTCGACACACTCAGCGCACTCGTGAGCGACAACGTGCTCGACGAGATCGTCGACCGCGGCCTGCTCGAGGTGCTGCCGCTCACCCACATCCGTGGTCGCTCGCTGCACGACGCGTTCGTGATCGTCGACGAGGCCCAGTCGCTCGAGCGGAACGTGCTGCTCACGGTGCTGAGCCGCATCGGCCAGAACTCGCGCGTCGTGCTCACCCACGACGTGGCGCAGCGCGACAACCTGCGGGTGGGACGCCACGACGGCGTCGCCTCGGTCATCGAGACGCTCAAGGGGCACTCGCTGTTCGGGCACATCACCCTTACCCGTTCCGAGCGCAGCGCGATCGCCGCGCTCGTGACCGAAGTACTGGAGGGCAACGAGCTCGCCTGACCCACGGCGACGCACTGAGTTGCGGACCCGTCCCCTGAGCCTGTCGAAGGGGCCGGGACCGCACACGCTCACCGGTTGAGTTGCGGACAAGTGCGGGAATGCCGTCGCGCATTCCCGCACATGTCCGCAACTCACCAGGGTGACGTCCGGATGGCACGCGGCACGCTACGTCGGCGGACGGAACCGCGGGAGAAGTCGCAACCGCGCCGGAGATGGTCGCCCCGTACGCGAAGCCCGCCGCGGAACGCCGGGGAAGTAGTCCGCGCGGACGACGCTACCGGATGGACCGTCGCCTACGTTGGCCCCATGAGCCATCCGACAGCCGGGATCGACGATTCGTCCGTACGCGCCGTGCGGCTCGCGCGCTGGGGCGTGCTGTCGCTGCTGATCGCGATCCTGATGCCGGCGTGGTTCTTCGGTGGCCTGCCGTTCGTCTCGTCCTGGCCAGCGCTCCTGGTGGCGTTCGGCGTGCTGCTGGTGACCGGGATCGTCATGATCGCCCGCGCGCTGCACCTCGCGGGCAAGCCGTGGGGTCTCGCGCTGCTCATCGTCGCGGTGCCCATCCCGCTCGCGGGGATGGTGATGATCCCGCCGGCCATCGCCCTGCTCGCCCTCGGAGTCGTCGTCGGGGCGTGCGCCTTCCTGACGCGGGTCGACACGGTCGAGCACGGGCAGCGCACCGCGGCCCCTCGCCGACATCGGGCGTTCGCCGGCGCGGGTGTCGCCGTGCTGCTGCTCGCTGTATCGGCCGTCGGACTCGCCGACACGCTCGTGCTGCAGCCACTCGCGATGACCGACGACGCCTATGACCTCGACGACGTGTACGGCATGATCGGCCCTGCCGCAGCGACCGGCGGTGCCGTCATGCCGACGCTCTGGGCGGCCTTCGGTGTGCTGCTCGCGGCCGGCTTCGCCGTGGTGCCGCCGCTCGCGAACGGGCCGGTTGCGGCATGGCTCGGCATCCGCCGCATCGTCGCCCTGGGTGTCGGCGCCGCCGGAGCCGGGCTGATGGCTCTTCCGTGGGCCGGCTTCGCGCTCGGCATGGAGATCTCCGACACCGTGCCACCGATGCGAGGAGGCGTCTCGCCGCTCACCGCTGTGTTGACCGCACTCGGCTTCGTGCTCGTCGTCGCGGTGATCGTCGGCACCGTCCCGCCGTCGCCGCTGCGCCGGCCGCGCGCCGTGGTGGCGGGCTAGGACTCGGCCTGATCCGACAGCACGGAGAGCACGTTGCCCGCCGGGTCCCGGAACCAGCAGATGTCCGGACCGTCGTCCTTCGAGCGTGAGCGCATGATGCCGCGATGGTCGGTCGGGAACTCGTCGTCGGAGTAGATCTTCGTCTCGACGCCCCGCTCGCGGAGCGCATCCACGGCCGCGTCGATGTCCCGCACGGCGAAGTTCAGCACTGTGAAGGTCGCCGGCTCGTGGTTCTCCTTGGGATAGACGAACAACTCGCCGCCGCCCGGCAGCGCGAGGGTCAGGCCCATCGCGTCGTCGTGCAGCTCGAGTCCCAGCACGTCGACGTAGAACCGACGTGCCTCGTCGAGGTCATCCACCGAGAAGCCGCTGAAGGCCCTCGTCTCGCCGAACACCGTCATCGTGATCCTCCTCGATCGGTCCGCTGCGTCCTCGCCGACAGCATCCTCCTCCGATCGCGGAGTGTCCAGACCCGACTCAGCCGGGGTGGGTCATCGCGAGCACGTCGAGGGCGCTGTCGAGCTGCTCCTCGGTGATCTCGCCACGCTCCACGAACCCGAGGTCGATGACGGCCTCGCGCACGGTGAGCCCCTGGGCGACGGAGTGCTTCGCGATCTTCGCCGCCGCCTCGTAGCCGATGATCTTGTTCAGCGGCGTCACGATCGACGGCGACGATTCCGCGAGGGCGCGGGCCCGGTCGAGGTTCGCCTCGAGTCCGGTGATCGTCTTGTCGGCCAGCACGCGCGTCGAGTTGGCGAGCAGCCGGATGGACTCGAGCAGCGCCGTGCCCATCACCGGGATGGCGACGTTGAGCTCGAAGCTGCCGGATGCACCGGCCCACGCGATCGTCGCGTCGTTGCCGATCACCCGCGCTGCGACCATGAGCACGGCCTCCGGAACGACCGGGTTGACCTTGCCGGGCATGATCGAGGAGCCGGGCTGCAGGTCGGGGATGTGCAGCTCGCCGAGTCCCGTGTTGGGTCCGGACCCCATCCACCGCAGGTCGTTGCAGATCTTCGTGAGCGACACGGCGATCACGCGCAGCGCCCCGGACGCCTCGACGAGGCCGTCGCGGGCGCCTTGCGCCTCGAAGTGGTCCTCCGCCTCGGTGATCGGCAGGCCCGAGTCCTCGGCGAGCTCGGCGATGACCTGCTGCGGGAAGCCGAGGGGCGTGTTGATGCCCGTGCCCGTCGCGGTGCCGCCGAGCGGCACCTCGGCGACGCGGGGGAGTGCGGACTCGATGCGCGCGATCCCGAGACGCACCTGGCGTGCGTAGCCCGCGAACTCCTGTCCGAGCGTGACCGGGGTGGCGTCCATCAGGTGGGTGCGCCCCGCCTTGACGGCGGTCGCCCACAGCTCGGCCTTCTGCTCGAGCGCCTCGGCGAGGTGGGTGAGGGCGGGGATGAGGTCGTGCAGCAGCGCGCCGGTGACGGCGACGTGCACCGAGGTGGGGAACACGTCGTTCGACGACTGCGACGCGTTGACGTGGTCGTTCGGATGCACCGGAGAGCCGAGTTTCTCGGTCGCGAGGGTCGCGAGCACCTCGTTCATGTTCATGTTCGAGGAGGTGCCGCTACCGGTCTGGTAGGTGTCGACCGGGAAGTGCTCGTGGTGGCGCCCGCCGATGATCTCATCGGCCGACGCGACCACCGCATCCGCGATGCCGGAGTCGAGGATGCCGAGCCGGCCGTTCACGATCGCCGCGGCCCGCTTGATGCGGGCGAGCGCGATGATCTGCGCCGCCTCGAGACCGGTGCCCGAGATGGGGAAGTTCTCGACCGCTCGCTGGGTCTGCGCCCGGTACAGGGCCGACGCGGGAACCCGCACCTCGCCCATCGTGTCGTGCTCGATGCGGAAGTCTTCGTGGCTCACGGCGTTGTGTGTCTTTCCCTGGTCGATCGGTGCTGGGGTGTCAGATGGATCCGACGACGACGTCGGAGACCGCCTTGCCCTCGTGGAGCCGGTAGTTCGCGCCGACGATCGCCAGCCTACCCTCGGCCACGGCGAGGCTGATCAGCTCCGACGCCTCCAGCAGCTCGCGCACCGTGTCGCGCAGATGCTCGCGGCCGACGATCAGCGGATCGGTCGCGCCCGTCTCGGCCTGCACCCGCGTCACCGCCGGCACGATGGGGGCGATGAGGTCGCGGATGTGCGGCGGCAGGGTCGGCGCGTCCGGTCCCTGGGAGTCGATGGCGGCGCGCACGGCACCGCAGCTGTCGTGCCCGAGCACCACGATGAGGGGCACACCGAGCACTTCGACGGCGTACTCGAGCGAGCCGATGACCGACGACGAGATGACCTGACCGGCGTTGCGCACGACGAAGAGGTCGCCGAGCCCCTGGTCGAAGATGATCTCGGCGGCGAGGCGGGAGTCGCTGCAGCCGAACAGGGCCGCGCGGGGCGCTTGCGCTCCAGCCAGTTCGTGGCGGCGCTCGACGTTCTGCCGCGGGTGCAGCGGCGTGCCGGAGACGAAACGATCGTTGCCGTCACGCATCTCGCGCCAGGCTTCGGCGGGGGGACGTACCGGTCTCATGGGGTCAACTCCTCGGCGACAGCGGTGGCAAGCACCCCGAACTCCTCGTCGGGGGCGGTGCCGAACAACACGACGGTGGATCCTTCGGCTTCGGTGACGAGTGCGTAGGCGAGATTGCCGGGTGATTCGGCGTCCCGCTGATCGTATTCGGTCCATTCGCGCCCGCCGACGGTGACGGTGTCACCGGGTTCGGCGCGTTCGAGCACGTTCGACACCCAGGTGGGGTTCGCCTCCAACCCCTGGCGGATGCCGATGTACTCGTCGGTGGGGGTGACGAGACCGATCGTCCACACCGTCACCTGGTCGCTGCCGGTCTGCACGTCGGCGCGGTTGGCACGCCACCGTTCCGGGAGCGACGGCACGACGAGTGGGGTGTCGATGCCGGACTGCGCGTCCTCGGCGACGGCGGCGTAGTCGATGACGTTCACCTGCCCCGGCCGGTCGTTCGACATCAGCGCACCGACGAAACCGGCGATGAGCAGCGATGCGACGATCGCGACGATCAGGTTGAACGCGGTCTGGTTCGCCCGACGCTTCTCGCGCGCGGCGGCTTTCCGCTGCGCGGTCTCCTGCGGCGTCTCGGGCCGTTCCAGCCCGGCGACGATCGGACGCTCATCCGGGTCGGTCATCAGTTCTCGCCCGCGGGCGTCCGGCGGGCAGCCTCGAGCCGTGCCTTGGCGCCGATGAGCCACTCCTCGCACCGCTGGGCGAGCGCTTCGCCACGCTCCCAGAGCGCGAGCGACTCCTCGAGGGTCGGCGAACCCTGCTCGAGCTCGGCGACCACGCGCACGAGTTCGTCGCGCGCCTGCTCGTAACTGAGCTGCGCGACATCCGAGGGAGGGGAGGAGGCCACGTGTCGATCCTACCGAGCCGCCGTGGGGGTGCCGTCGGCGCTGTCCACGGCGCCGGTGACGCCCTCCTCGACGCGCGTGACGTCGGCGGCGAGCCGCCCGCGGGCGACGGTGATCCGCAGGGCGGTGCCGACCGGCGCGTCGACGGCGTCCCGCACCGCGCGCCCGTCGGGCAACTGGGCGATCGCGTAGCCGCGGTCGAGGGTTCGCTGCGGCGAGAGGGCCCGCAGCTGCGAGCGCAATTCGACGACGTTGCGTTCGGCGCGCTCGAGGGCGAGCGACACGAGTTCGCTGCCGCGTCCGACGTAGCGCGTGAGCTCCTCGGCCCGGCGGTCGATGAGGGAGGAGGGGTCGGCGAGTACGGGACGCGAACGGATGTGCTCGAGCCGGTCGATCTCGTGACTGACGCGCGTGTGCAGCCGGTTGGCGATGCGCGCACGCGCCTGCCGCACGCGGTTGAGTTCGTCGGCGACATCCGGCACGACCCGTTTCGCCGCATCCGTCGGTGTGGACGCGCGCAGGTCGGCGACGTCGTCGAGCAGCGGTCGGTCGGCCTCGTGGCCGATCGCGCTCACGAGAGGGGTGGTGATCGCTGCGGCGGCGCGCACGAGACGTTCGTCGCTGAACACGAGCAGGTTCTGGAAGTCGCCGCCACCGCGCGCGACGATGATCACCTCGACCTCGGGATCGGCGTCCAGTCGGCGGATCGCACCCATGAGCTCGCTCGGCGCCCGCTCGCCCTGAACGGCGGCGTACGCCACACGGAAGTTGACGGCGGGCCAGCGCAGTTGCGCGTTGCGCCGCACATCCTTCTCGGCGTCGGAGTCCTTCGCGGTGACCAGGCCGATGCAGGTGGGCAGGAACGGCAGCGCACGTTTGCGGTCGGCGTCGAAGAGCCCTTCCCGGGCGAGCGCCTGACGCAGTCGTTCGAGCTTCTCGAGCAGATCACCGAGTCCGACGTGGCGCATGTCGAACACCTGCATGGTGAGCGAGCCGCCCTTGACCCACCAGTTGGGGCGCAGCGAGGCGACGACCCGGTCGCCCTGTTTGAGGTCGGCGGGCACGCGGGCCCGCACCGTCGACCACATCGTGAACGACACGGTCGCGTCGGCGTTCAGGTCCTTGAGCTTGCCGTAGACGTTGCCGCCCGACACGCTCCACTGGGTGATCTCGCCCTCGACCCACACGGATCCGAGCCGTTCGATCCAGGCTCCGAGCTTGGTCGAGAGCATCGCGACCGACCACGGCGCGTCGACCGTCGACGGTGCCGAGGCATCCGTCATCGACCGCTCCCGTCTCTCCCAGTGGTCGGCCAGTGGCCCGCCCGTAGAATGAGAACGTGAGCACGATCACGAACGGAGCGGCCGTCGGCCTCGAGATGCCGCGTCTTCCCGCGGCACGCAACAGGCTAGTCGACACCCCCGTCGCGGGCCGCAAACGTGTCGTGCTCGCGGCTCCCCGCGGATACTGCGCCGGCGTCGACCGAGCGGTCGTCGCTGTGGAGAAGGCGCTCGACCACTACGGATCGCCCGTCTACGTGCGCAAGCAGATCGTGCACAACGTGCACGTCGTCTCGACGCTCGAGAAGCGCGGCGCGATCTTCGTCGACGATGTCGAGGAGATCCCCGAGGGCTCGCACGTCGTGTTCAGCGCCCACGGCGTCTCGCCCGCGGTGGTGCAGGGCGCGGCCGACCGGCACCTGCACGCGATCGATGCGACCTGCCCGCTCGTGACGAAGGTGCACCGCGAGGCGACCCGGTTCTCGCGCGACGACTACGAGATCCTGCTCATCGGCCACGCCGGCCACGAGGAGGTCGAGGGCACGATGGGTCACGCACCCGAGCGCACGACGCTCGTGAACGGCCCGGACGATGTGGATTCGATCGTCGTGAACAACCCCGACCACGTCGTGTGGCTGTCGCAGACCACGCTGAGCGTCGACGAGACGATGGAGACCGTCCGCCGGTTGCGGGAGCGGTTCCCGAACCTGCAGGACCCGCCGAGCGACGACATCTGCTACGCCACCCAGAACCGTCAGGTCGCCATCAAGAAGGTGGCCCAGGGGGCCGACCTCGTGATCGTCGTCGGTTCCGCGAACAGCTCGAACAGCGTCCGTCTCGTGGAGGTCGCCCTCGAGCACGGGGCGAAGGCGGCGTACCGCATCGACTATGCGAGCGAGATCAAGCAGGAGTGGCTCGACGGCGCCGCGACGATCGGCGTCACGAGCGGTGCCTCCGTGCCGGAGGTGCTCGTGCAGGAGGTGCTCGAGCAGCTCGCCGACGCCGGCTACGCCGACGTCGAAGAGGTCGTCACGGCGGAGGAGGACCTCATGTTCTCGCTGCCCAAGGAGCTGCGCCGCGACCTCACCGGCGCACAGGACGCGCGCGCCCTCGGCGGTCGCCGCAACTGATTCCCGGCGCTGAGCGTGCGGCGAATCAGCGGGCCGGGTGCTGGGCGGCGCACGTGACGCACCGGGTCGCCGCCGGACGGATCCGCAACCGCTCGACCGGGATCGCCACACCGCAGCTCTCGCACCGGCCGTAGTCGCCGGCCTCCAGGCGGCCGAGTGCCGCCTCGACCTCGCGCAGCTCGGCGGCGGCCGCGCCGCTCAGCGCGACCGTGCGCGACCAGTCGGCGGCGAGCGTCGACCCTTCGGGGTCGTGCTCGTCATCCGCGGTCGCCGCCGAGCGGGCGGATCGGATGCCGTCGAGGTCCGCGGCCGCCGCGGCGGCCGACCGCTGCAGTTCGACCGAGCGGGCGCGCAGCAGCGCCGCGAACTCCTCCTCGGCAGCGGGCTCCATGCGCACCTTCCTACCCGCATCCCCTGACCGACAGCTCCCGCGGATGCGGAACGGCCCCGCACGGCGAGCGTGCGGGGCCGTTCGTGGAGCGGATCAGTTGCCGGAGTGACCGGCCGAACCGAGCTGCTGGGTGGCCTCGACGACGCGGGCGGCCATCGCCGTCTCCGCCGACTTGCCCCACGCGCGCGGGTCGTACTGCTTCTTGTTGCCGACCTCGCCGTCGATCTTGAGCACGCCCTCGTAGTTGCGGAACATCCACCCCGCGATGTCGCGGGTGTAGGCGTACTGCGTGTCGGTGTCGATGTTCATCTTCACGACGCCGTTCGCGACCGCCTCGGCGATCTCCGCATCCGTCGAGCCCGATCCGCCGTGGAAGACGAGATCGAGGGGCTTCGGGCCGGTGCCGTACTTGGCGGCGATGCCGTCCTGGATCTCCTTGAGCAGCTCGGGGCGCAGCTTCACGTTGCCCGGCTTGTACACGCCGTGCACGTTGCCGAAGGTCAGCGCGGCCATGTAGCGGCCCTGGTCGCCGAGGCCGAGCGCCTCGACCGTCTGCACCGCGTCGTCGAGCGTCGTGTAGAGGTGCTCGTTGATGTCGTGGCTGACGCCGTCCTCTTCGCCGCCGACGACGCCGATCTCGACCTCGAGGATGGCGTTGATCGCCTTCATGCGGGGGAGGATCTCGCGCGCGATCGTGAGGTTCTCGTCGAGCGGCACGGCCGAGCCGTCCCACATGTGCGACTGGAAGATCGGGTTGCGTCCGGCGCGCACCTCGGCCTCCGAAGCCTCGAGCAGCGGATACACGAACCCGTCGAGCGCGTCCTTCGGGCAGTGGTCGGTGTGCAGGGCCACGGTGATCGGGTAGTTCTTGGCGACCTCGGTGACGAAGGCCGCGAAGGCGAGCGCGCCCGTCGCGCGGGCCTTGACGCTCTGGCCCGCGAAGTAGTCCGCGCCGCCGGTGGTGACCTGGATGATGCCGTCGGAGCCGGCGTCGCTGAGGCCCTGCAGAACGGCGTTGATCGTGGAGGAGCTCGAGACGTTGACGGCCGGGTAGGCGAACCCGCGGGTCTTCGCCTTGTCGAGCATCTCGGCGTACTGGTCGGGCGTGGCGACGGGCATGGTGTCTCCAGGTGGTGGTGGGGGCGCAGGAAGCGCTACGAGTCTATTGTCCGGGCGAGCCGGGCGCCCGCGGTGCTCATGTGGTAGCCCATCGCCGCGGCGACGGCGTCCGGATCCCGCGTCGTGAGCGCCTCGAACACCCGTGCGTGCTCCTCGTAGGCGAGCCGCGCCTCCTCCTCGTCGCGGAGCCCGCGTTCGACCCAGATGCGCAGCAGCGAGCGGATGCTCTGCAGCAGGTCGAAGAGCACGGTGTTTCGTGAGCTGCGGCCGATCTGGAGGTGGAACTTGAGGTCGGCCTCGATGAACCGGGTGCGGTCGTGCAGGTTGTCACGCATCGCATCGAGGTGGCGCTGCAGCAGCATGAGCTCGCGGTCCTCGATGCGTTCGGCCGCCAGGCGGGCGGCGAACACCTCGAGCTGGCCGCGCAGTTCGATGAGTTCTCGCGTGCGCGGTTCGCCGAGCATCATGCCCCAGCTGAGCGTCTCGGGCAGCAGTTCGCTCGCGTTCCCCCGCAGGTAGGTGCCCGAGCCCGGGCGCACGTCGACGATGCCGAGGATCTCGAGGGCCGCGAGCGCCTCCCGCACCGCCGACCGTCCGATGCCGAGGGATGCGGCGAGCTGGCGCTCCGGAGGAAGGCGGGTGCCGGGGGCCACGTCGCCGCTCGTGAAGTAGTCGAGCAGGCGCTTGGCCACGGCGCTGACGGCACTGCCGGACGCGACACTGCCGAGCGCAGCGGTGATGCGGTCGGCGGAGTCTCCGGGATAGGCGGGCATCTCTCGGAGGGTAGCAAGCGCGCACGGCCGACACGCGCATCCCCACCTAAATTGGTCAACCGGTTGCTATTTCGACGCCGACGTACGCATACTGGTGGCGCGTCCCCGGACGCCACCGCCGCACGCGGTGCTCCCTCACCATCCGAATGCCAGACAAAGGAGTTCTGTGTCCGCCACCGACACGGCATCCGGCACCGCGATCGAACGATCCGCGATCCGCAAGGTCGCGATCCGACTCGTTCCGTTCGTCGCCCTGATGTTCTTCATCAACTACCTCGACCGCACCGCGATCGGCTTCGCCTCGCCGAACGGCATGAACGACGACCTCGCCCTCTCGGCCGCTCAGTTCGGCTTCGCGTCGGGCGTCTTCTTCATCGGCTACATCCTGCTCGAGGTGCCCAGCAACCTGGCCCTGCACCGTTTCGGCGCCCGCAAGTGGCTCGCCCGCATCATGGTGAGCTGGGGCATCGTCGCGTTGCTGTTCACGTGGGTGCAGAACTTCGAGCAGCTGACGATCCTGCGCTTCATCCTCGGTGTCGCCGAGGCCGGGTTCTTCCCCGGCGCGATCCTCTTCCTCAGCCTCTGGGTTCCGGCCAAGCACCGCAGCAAGATCCTCGCCCTCTTCTACCTGGCGCAGCCGCTCACGACCGTGATCGGCGCCCCGCTCGCCGGCCTGCTCATCCAGGCCGACGGCTGGTTCTTCGGCCTCGAAGGCTGGCGCTTCATGTTCTTCGGCGTCGCCATCCCGGCGATCGTCGTCGGCATCGTCGCCTGGTTCTACCTCAAGGACAAGCCCGCGGATGCCGGCTGGCTCACCCCGGAGGAGCGCACGTGGCTCACCGAGGCGCTCGCGAGCGAGAAGGCCGCCACCGAGCAGAAGAACCACCACGTCAGCATCCGCCACGCCTTCTCGAGCGGACGGGTGTGGATGCTCTCCTTCATCTACTTCGGCTTCATCTACGGCCTGTACGCGCTCGCGTTCTTCCTGCCGACGATCATCGACGGGTTCCAGCAGCAGTTCGGCACCGAGTTCGACGTCTTCCAGAAGGGCCTCATCACGGCGATCCCGTACGTGCCGGCCGCCATCGCGTTGTACTTCTGGTCGCGTGACGCGAGCCGCCGCGGCCTGCGCACCTGGCACATCACCGTGCCGGCGCTCGCCGGAGCGGTCAGCATCCCGCTCGCCCTGTTCGCCGGCTCGCCCGTGCTCACCATCGCGGTGATCGCGATCACCGCGATGGCGATCTTCTCGGCGCTGCCGAACTTCTGGACGCTGCCGACGCAGTTCCTCACCGGGGCGGCCGCCGCAGCCGGTGTCGCGCTCATCAACACCGTGGGCAACCTCGCCGGATTCTCGGCGCCCTACATCACCGGTGCGGTGGCCGACTGGACGGGAACGAACGGCGAGCCGAACTACGAGGTGCCGATGTTCATCGTGGGCGGCTTCATGCTGCTCTCCGCCGTGCTGATGTTCGCGCTGTCGCGCCGCAACCGCACGACGGTCGACCCGACCGACCCCGCCGCGCTGCGCGCGCCGTCGGCGACCAAGTGATCCCCGCCGGGGCGGTCGTCGTCGACCGCCCCGGCCCGTCCGTCAGGAGTTCGAGATGACCCGCCTCTACAACGACCCGCAGGCGTTCGCCGACGAGATGATCGACGGCTTCGTCGCCGCCAACTCGCGCTGGGTGCGCCGCGTCAGCGGCGGTGTGGTGCGCGCGACGCGCACCGAGCCCGGCACCGTCGCCGTCGTCGTGGGCGGCGGCTCCGGCCACTACCCGGCGTTCGGCGGTCTCGTCGGCCGCGGTCTCGCCCACGGTGCGGCGATGGGCAACCTCTTCGCCTCGCCGTCGGCGCAACAGGTGCACACCGTCGCCGCGACGGCGCACCGCGGAGCGGGCGTGCTGTTCAGCTACGGCAACTACGCCGGCGACGTGCTGCACTTCGACCAGGCGCAGGAGCGCCTGCGCGCCGAGGGCATCGAGTGCCGCACGGTGCGCGTCACCGACGACATCTCGAGCGCGCCCGCCGACCGCGCCGATCAGCGCCGCGGCATCGCCGGCGATCTCACCGTGTTCAAGGTCGCGGGGGCGGCCGCGGATGCGGGCTACGACCTCGACGGCGTCGTGAGGGTCGCCGAGCGCGCGAACGAGCGCACCCGCTCGTTCGGTGTCGCATTCTCGGGCTGCACCCTGCCGGGTGCGGATGCCCCGCTCTTCACGGTGCCGGAGGGGCGCATGGGCGTGGGCATGGGGATCCATGGGGAGCCGGGTATCCACGAGGCCGACGTGCCGAGCGCCGACGGGCTGGCGGAACTGCTCGTCTCCTCGCTGCTCGGCGAGGTGCCGCAGAGCGTCGACACCGTGCGGGGGGCACGGGTCGGCGTCATCCTCAACGGCCTCGGCTCCGTCAAGTACGAGGAGCTCTTCGTCGTCTACCGCCGGGTCGCGCAGCTGCTCGCCGAGGCTGAGCTCGAGGTCGTGGACCCGGAGGTCGGCGAACTCGTGACGAGCTTCGACATGGCGGGCGTCTCGCTCACCCTGTTCTGGCTCGACGACGAGCTCGAGCGGCTGTGGGGTGCGCCGTGCGACACCCCCGCCTACCGCAAGGGCGCCCTCGAGCCCGCCGAACTGATCGACGACACCGAACTCGCCGCGGAGACGGCCGCGGAGATCCCGCCGGCGACCGCCGCCTCGCGGCAGGTCGCGGACGTCGCGGTCGCCGCACTCGCGACGATGTCCCGCACGATCGACGAGCACGTCGACGAGTTGGGCCGCATGGACGCGATCGCCGGCGACGGCGACCACGGAATCGGCATGCAGCGCGGCGTGCACGCCGCCGTCGACGCGGCGCGGGCCGCGCACGCCGCCCAGGCGGGCGCCGGTACCGTGCTGGCCCTCGCCGGTGACGCGTGGGCCGACCGGGCCGGCGGCACCTCCGGTGCGCTGTGGGGCGCGATCCTCCGCGCCGTCGCGACCGAGGTCGGCGACGAGCGGGTGCCGGACGCCGCCGCACTCGCCCGCGGCATGCGCGCGGCGACCGACGCCGTGCTCCGCTTCGGCGCGGTCGTCGGCGACAAGACCATGGTCGACGCTCTCGTGCCCTTCGCCGACGAACTCGAGACGGCCGTCGGCGACGGCGCCGGAATCACCGCCGCCTGGGCGCGCGCCGCCGATGCGGCCGCCGCCGCGGCCGCCGCCTCCGCCGACCTCATGCCGCGCATGGGTCGCGCGCGCCCCCACGCCGAGAAGAGCCTCGGCACGCCCGATCCGGGAGCGCACTCCTTCGCGCTGCTGATGAGGGCCGTGCTCACCACCACCACGAACGGAAGGAACGCGTCATGAGCGACGCCCTGCGCATCGTCGTCGGATCCGACGACGCCGGCTACGACTACAAGGAGGTGCTGAAGGCCGACCTCGACAAGAGCGACCTCGTGGCCTCCGTGACCGACGTCGGCGTGGACGCCGACGGTCACACCCCCTACCCGACCGTCGCCATCGCGGCCGCCGAGATGGTGGCACGCGGCGAGGCCGACCGGGCCCTGCTCATCTGCGGCACCGGCCTCGGCGTCGCGATCGCGGCGAACAAGGTGCAGGGCATCCGCGCCGTCACCGCCCACGACAGCTACTCGGTCGAGCGCGCGGTGCTCAGCAACAACGCGCAGGTGCTCACCTTCGGTCAGCGCGTCGTCGGGCTCGAGCTCGCCCGCCGCCTCGCCCGCGAGTGGCTCACCTACCGCTTCGACGAGTCGAGCGCCTCCGCCGACAAGGTGCGCGTGATCGACGAGTACGAGGCGCAGGACTGAGATGGCCCTCGCCATCGGCGTGAGCCTGAAGATGTACTTCGGCCACGCCCGCACGCTCGAATGGGTCGACGCGGTCGCCGCGCTCGCCCGCCGGCACCCCGCCGTGCGGGACGGAATCGTGCGCCTGTTCGTCGTACCCACGTTTCCGGCCCTCGTGCCGGTGCTCGAGCGCGTCGCCGGGACGGGCATCGAGGTCGGAGCGCAGGACGTGGCGTGGGCCGACGAGGGTGCGTACACCGGCGAGGTGAGCGCCGTCGAGCTCGCCGAGATCGGCGTGCGACTCGCGGAGATCGGCCACGCCGAGCGGCGACGGCTCTTCGGTGAGACGGAGCAGGTCGTCGCCGACAAGACGGCCGCCGCCCTGCGGAACGGAATCGTGCCGTTGCTGTGCATCGGCGAGGCCGAGCGGATGCCCGTGGCGGATGCGGCCCGCGAGTGCATCGGGCAGCTCGATGCCGCGATCGACGGGTCTCCGGGCGGGGAGCTGCTCGTGGCCTACGAGCCGCACTGGGCGATCGGCGCGGAGCGTCCCGCCGAGCCGGAGCACATCCGCACCGTTCTCACGGCGCTCCGCGAGCACCTCGCCGCGACGCCCGGTTTCGCGGGCGGCGCCATCTACGGCGGCAGCGCCGGACCGGGCCTGCTCACCGAACTCGCGGGCGCGACCGACGGGCTCTTCCTCGGCCGGTTCGCCCACGACCCCGCCGCGCTCGAGGCGATCCTCGACGAGGCGCTGCGCATCCGGGGGGCGGCGGCGTGACCATCGGACTGAGCACCTACTCCTTCTTCTGGCAGCTGTCCGACGAGGCGCCGCAGCCGCTCACCCTGTCTGACGTGCTGCGTCGCACCCGCGAGCTCGGCGTCGACCTGCTGCAGATCTGCGACTACCCGGCGATCGAGCAGTGGGACGACGACGCCGTGCTCGCGCTGAGACGTGAGGCGGATGAGCTCGGCATCGAACTCGAACTCGGAACCCGCGGCATCCGCCCCGCTCACCTGCGCCGCTACCTGCACCTCGCCGAGCTGCTGCGCGCGCCGCTCGTGCGCAGCATGGTCAACACGGCGGATGACCGGCCCACGCCCGACGAGGCGGCCGCGGCGCTCGCCGAGGTGATGCCCGAGTTCGAGGCCGCCGGGGTGACCGTCGCGCTCGAGACGTACGAGCAGCAGAGCTCGACGGCGCTCGTCGAACTCGTGGAACGCGTCGCCTCGCCGCGGCTCGGCATCTGCGTCGACCCGGCCAACACCGTCGCGGGGCTCGAACTGCCGCGCGACGTCGTCGAACGGGTCGCCCCGCACGTCGTCAACGTGCACGTGAAGGACTTCGCCTTCAGCCGCCGCGACGGCTGGGTGGGCTTCACCCTCGCCGGTGTGCCGCTCGGCGAGGGCCTGCTCGACTACGACCACCTCATCGACACCGTCGACGCCCGGGCCCGCGGGCTCAGCCAGATCATCGAGCACTGGCTGCCGTGGCAGGGCGACTACGAGACCACCGCTCGCCTCGAGAACGAGTGGAACGACCGAAACCTCGACTACCTCAGGAGGAACAACCCATGACCGAGAACCTCACCATCGCCGTGATCGGCGCCGGCGGCAAGATGGGCATGCGCGTCTCGAACAACCTGCAGAAGACCGGCCACACGGTCTTCTACAGCGAGAACTCGCCCGCCGGGCAGGAGCGCGTGAGCGCGACCGGCCGCATCCTCACCGACACCGACACCGCGGTCGCCGACGCCGACGTCGTGGTGCTCGCCGTTCCGGACCGCGCCCTCGGCGCCGTGTCGGAGCACGTCGTGCCGCAGCTGAAGACGGGCGCGATCGTGCTCACGCTCGACCCGGCTGCCGCCTACGCCAACCTGCTGTTCCGCCGCGATGACGTCGAGTACGCGGTCGCGCATCCGTGCCACCCGTCGGTGTTCGTCGAGCGGCACACCCCCGAGGAGTACGCCGACACGTTCGGCGGCATCGCCGCGAAGCAGGATGTCGTGGCGGCCCTCGAGTCGGAGGACGAGGCCGTGCGCGCCATGGCCGAGACGGTCATCCGCGTCATCTACGCGCCCGTCATCGACGTGCACTGGGTCACCGTGAAGCAGCTCGCCTACCTCGAGCCGACCCTCGTCGAGACGGTCGCCTGCATGGTCGGGGACCTGCTGCGCGAGGCGCTGCACGAGACGGTGCACACCGTCGGCGTGCCCGAGGCGGCCGCGCGCGCCATGCTGCTCGGACACACGCAGGTCGCGCTCGCGAACACGCTCAAGGGCGACAACCCGTTCTCCGACGCGTGCCTCATCGCGATGGACTACGGCCGCGAGACGATCATCAAGGACGACTGGAAGCGCATCTTCAGCGACGACCAGCTCGACCACGTCATCTCGCGGATGCTGCACCTCGACGGCATCACCCGCTGACCCGACCGCCGGCCGGCGCGCTCCCTCGCGCCGGCCGGCGCCTTCCCGCTCGTCGCACGCCCGTTGCGCTACACCTCCGCCGTCACGCGGCCCCGTTGCGCTACACCTTCGCCGTTACGCGGTCCCGTTGCGCTACACCTTCGCCGTTACGCGGCATGTTTTCCTGGCGCGCGAGGGCCTTCCTGTAGCGCGACGAGCTGCTGACACCGCTCGCCGCCGTCGCCGCCCGACCGGGCCGGAGCGATCCGCTCGGTGCCGTTGCGCACATCCGTGCATCCCGTGCCCGGGAACGTTCCGCGTGGCTAGGCTGGCGGTACGCCGACCACCACCTGGCGTGAACCCTGGCCGGGCCGCCGGCCGCTGCCTTCCGGCAGATCTTCGACCGACGACGACAGGGAGACACAGGTGGACACCCACACCGGCACCCTCTTTCAGCACCCCGACCGCAACCTCGCCATGGAACTCGTGCGGGCGACCGAGGCGGCGGCCATCCGCGCCGTGCCGTTCATCGGACGCGGCGACAAGAACGCCGCCGACAAGGCGGCGGTGGATGCGATGCGCAAGTTCCTGGGTACCGTCGACTTCGACGGTGTCGTGGTGATCGGCGAGGGTGAGAAGGACCACGCGCCGATGCTCTACAACGGCGAGATCGTCGGCACGGGACGCGGCCCGGCGTGCGACATCGCCGTCGACCCGATCGACGGCACCTCGCTCACCGCGGCTGGCCGCCCGAACGCGTTGTCGATGCTCGCCGTCGCCGACCGCGGCAGCATGCTCGACGCGTCGACCGTGTTTTACATGGAGAAGATCGTCACCGGGCCCGAGGGCATCGGGGTCGTCGACCTGCGGCAGTCGGTGGGCGAGAACATCCGTGCCCTGGCGAAGGCGAAGGGCAAGGACGTCGGCGAGATCCGCGTCGCGGTGCTCGACCGTCCGCGGCACGCGCAGCTCATCGAGGAGATCCGCGAGGCCGGCGCCGGCACACGTCTGCTGCTCGACGGCGACGTCGCCGGCGGCATCAACGCGGCCCGGTACGAGAGCCGCATCGACATGTGCATCGGAATCGGGGGCAGTCCCGAGGGTGTCGCGACCGCGTGCGCGATCAAGGCGCTCGGCGGTCTCATCCAGGGCCGGCTCGCCCCGAAGACGGCTGAGGAGCGCGAGCGCGGAGCGGCCGCAGGACTCAAGTTCGACTACGTGTACGGCGCCGATGAGCTGGTGCGCAGCGACAACACGTTCTTCGTCGCCACCGGAGTGACCGACGGCGAGCTCGTCGAGGGTGTGCGTCGCAAGGGGCCGATCATCCGCACCGAGAGCATCGTGCTGCGGTCCCATTCGGGCACGGTCCGCCGCGTCGTCGCGGACCACCTCGCCGAGAAGTGGCTCGATGAGGGCCCGGCGCTGCGCGCCACCCTCTGACTACGGCGAAGGGCCGCGCGAGTGATCGCGCGGCCCTTCTCGTACGTCGTGTCGCCGGTCAGGCGGTGCGGCGGGTCTCCTCGTCGCCGAGCACGGGTGTGACCTGCGCGGGGTCGATCTCCGGGCGGCCGATGCCGGTCTCCTCGAGGGCGGCGAACTCCAGCTCGACGGCCGCGGCGACGGCGCGCTTCGGCGCGCGCTCGGTCGTGCCGGTGAGCTCGTACGCGGTCAACTCGCGGGGCGTCTCCTCGACGCCTTCCATCGCGCCGATGACCTTCGACTCGTCGAGCACGTTGAGCTTGCGGGCCGACGGCAGCACCTGGCGCTCGAGCGATCCGACGAACTTGTTGTAGTCGTTGACGGTCGCCTTCACCGAGCGGCCGAGCTTCTCGACGTGCTGCGCCATGGTGGCGAGGCGTCCGTAGAGCTCGCGGCTGAGGTCGAACAGCGTCTTCGCCTCTTCGGTCACGGTGGCCTGCTGCCAGCTCACGGCGACCGTCTTCAGCACGGAGAAGAGGGTCACGGGCGAGGCGAGCGCGACGCGCTTCGAGAACGCGAACTCCATGATCGTCGGGTCCACCTCGAGTGCGGACGAGAGCAGCGACTCGCTCGGGATGAACGCGATCACCATCTCGGGGCTCGCGTCGAGTCCCTCCCAGTACGCCTTGCTGCCGAGGGTCGTGATGTGGTCGCGCACCGCCTTCACGTGCGCTCGCATGAGGGTCTCGCGGCGCGCGAGTTCCGCATCCGGCGCCGTCGCGGCGATCGAGTTGGCCTCGATGTAGGAGTTGAACGGCACCTTCGCGTCGACGGCGATGCTCTTGCCGCCGGGGAGGTTGACGACCATGTCGGGGCGGCCGTGGCCGCGGTCGGAGACGATGCTCGACTGCACGTCGAAGTTGACCCGCTGCAGGAGTCCGGCGGCCTCGACGACGCTGCGCAGCTGCGTCTCGCCCCACACCCCGCGGGTGGAGTTGTTCTTGAGGGCGGCGGCGAGCGACTCGGCGGTGGCGCGCAGACGCTCCTCCGACTCGGTGGCGCTGCGCAGCTGCTGCGCGAGCTCGCCGTGCTGCAGGTTGCGCTGCGTCTCGAGCTCGGTGACCTTCTGCTGCATCGTGCGGAGCGTCTCCTGCACGGGCGTGAGCGCCTGCAGCACCTTGCTCTCACGGCGCTCCGCCTCGACGCGCGCCTCCGCCTCGAGGCGGTGCCGCTCGACGAGTTCGGCGTTGCGCTGCTGCTGCGTCGCGACCTGCTCGCGCAGGCTCTCCGCGGTCGCGGTGATCGACGCGAGCTCGCGCTCGAGTTCCGCACGCCGCATCGACTCGGCCGCCTGCAGTTCGGCGCGCACCTCCGCCTCGGCGGCGCGCAGCTCGACGAGCTCCCGGGCGTGCTGCTCCTCGACGAGCCGGTGGTCGGCGAGATCCGTCACGGGCTCGACCCGGCGCGACCGTGCGACGAGCAGACCGATCACCGCGCCGAGGGCGACACCGATGAGGAGTCCGAGCAGAAGAGGGAGAACCGCGTCCATGTCTTCAGTGTCGCAGCGGGTTCCGACATCGCCGGCCGCGACCCGCCCGTGCCGCCCTCAGACGAAGGTGGGAACCGCCGCTCCGAGCGGCGTCGCAACGGTTCCGATGGTGCCGAGCTTCAGGCGGGCGAGGTCGACGAGTCCGGTCACGTCGGGCGCGTCGTGGCGCCGAGCGGCGTGGACCGCGATCGCGGCGCAGGCGCGGGCATCCTCGAGGGCGTCGTGGTGGGAGAAGTCCTCGAAGCCGGCGGCCATCGCCACGACGGGCAGGCGGTAGGAGTCGAGGTGGTAGGTCTTACGGGCGAGCTGCAGCGTGCACAGGTAGTTGTAGCCCGGCGTCGGCAGCAGGTGCGCGTCGCACGCCGCCCGGATGACGCCCATGTCGAACCCGGCATTGTGCGCCACGAGGTGGTCGTTCTCGGCGAACGAGACGAGATCGTCGAGTTGCTCCGCCCAGGTGGCGGCGTCGATCACGTCGTCTTCGGTGATGCCGTGGATGCGGGTGTTCCACATCGAGAACCCGCCGAAGGTGGGGCGGATGAGCCACTGCGCCTCGTCGACGACACGCCCGTCGCGCACCTTCACCATGCCGACGGAACAGGCGCTCGCGGGGGAGTTGTTGGCGGTTTCGAAGTCGATCGCGGTGAAGTCGAGGGGCACGAGCGAAGGCTCGCACGGCCCTCCGACGTGGCGACGGATGCCGCGCCGCTCACCTCGGAACGGCGGCCGCGCGCTCCTCGTGGCCGTTCAGCGCGCCGAGCGTGCCCATTCGCGACAGAATCCGCCGGAATCCGGGACGAAAGTGTCGCGAACGGGCACACTCGGCGGAGGCGGGCCGTCAGAACCCGAGGTACGACTCCTGGGGCGAGTGAATGGCGGTGACCGGCCCGCCGTCGGGCGTGCCGAGCAGGCCGATCATCTTGGTCGTCTTGCTCTCGGAACCGACCCGCTCGGGGAACTCGGGATCGGTCAGGTACATCACGCCGCCCTCGAACCAGTCACGGCGGACCGCTTCGGCGAAGCCGGGCATCGTGGTCAGGTCGGAGCCGACGTGCTGCCCGGTGCGCGTGACGACGTCGAGCTCTTCGACGGTCGGTGCGTCCACGCGGATCCAGGCGGGAAGGAAGTAGTCGGTGCGCGGGAAGTCGAGGCGCGCGATGCCGAGAGTCAGTCCCTCCCAGGCGTAGGTGTCGAAGTCGGCGATGTGCGTGCCGTCGCCCTTCTCCTCTCCTGTGACCGGGTCCGCCTCGAACGCGACGTCCACTGCTTCGAGCAGCGCGTCCGGTTCGGCGTCCCATCGCACCTCGGTGAGTACCTCATCCGTGGCACTGTGCACGGCGAATCCGGCCGGCCCGATGACGATCGCGGCGGGCGCGTCGGGGTCTTCGGTGGGCGTCGGGGTAGGGGATGGGGACGACGCCGAGGGGGACGCGACAGGCTCCGCGGGGGCGGCGGTCGCGCATCCGGCGAGAGTGAGCGCGGCCACCGCGACGAGCAGCAGGCGGCGGAGGGTCGAGTTGTCGTGCACGTGGGTTCCTTGCGGTGTGATCGAGTGGAGGGAGGAGTCAGACGCCGTAGTCGGCGCTGGGAGCGTTCAACTCGACGACGAGTCCGCGGTCGTTCTCGACACGCACGCCGACGAAGTTGTGCGTGCTGGGCGACTCGATCTCAATCTGATCGACGGCGAAATAGGTGTACGACAGTCCCTCGTGCTCGTAAGGGTTCGCGATCGGCGGGTTGAGCGCCTGCACTGCCGAGGTGGGGGAGCCGATCGTGAGCCCGTCACCGGTGCGGATCGCCACGTCGCCGACGCTCGACACGGAGCTGATCACCGAGATGTTGCTCCACAGCGGCGGTTCGGCTTCGAAGTCCTGCACGCGGAAGACAAAGCCGTCCCACTTGTAGTCAGTGCCGGGTGCCGCCTCGATGTGTCCCGGATACGGCACCTCCTCGGGCTCGGTGCCGAACGCGTCCGTGAGCGCGGCGATGGACTCCTCGGCGAGGTCGAACCAGCCGAGCGCGTCGAGCTCGGTACCGTCGTCGAGCAGGCGGAGGCCGGCCGACGTGATGACGATCTCGTCGACTTCCGGCTCGGGCGCGGCCGTCGGGGTGGACGAGGGCGACGCGGAGTCGGACGGCGTGGGGTCCGCTGCGGGAGCCGTCGTCGTGCATCCGGCCAGTGCAAGCACGGCCGCTGCGGCAAGGAGAAGCTTCTTCACGAGCACACTGTGACGCACCCAGGGGTCGGGTGAGTCATCCTGCAGAACGAACTACCACCGCCGTATCCGAACCGTTATCGGCGGGGCGCACGGCAGCGCGTCGGTACGATTGACCCCCGTGGCTCTCACTATCGGAATCGTCGGTCTTCCCAACGTCGGCAAGTCGACGCTCTTCAACGCCCTGACCAAGAATCAGGTGCTCGCCGCGAACTACCCGTTCGCGACGATCGAGCCCAACGTCGGGGTCGTGAACCTGCCCGACCCGCGGCTGAACGTGCTGGCCGAGATCTTCTCCTCGGAGCGCATCCTGCCCGCGACGGTGTCGTTCGTCGACATCGCCGGCATCGTGCGCGGCGCGAGCGAGGGGGAGGGGCTCGGCAACCAGTTCCTTGCCAACATCCGTGAGGCGGATGCGATCGCGCAGGTCGTGCGCGGATTCGAGGACTCGGATGTGGTGCATGTCGACGGCGCGGTGAACCCGGCGAGCGACATGGAGACGATCAACACCGAGCTCGTGCTCGCCGACCTGCAGACCCTCGAGCGCGCGATCCCGCGTTACGAGAAGGAGGTGCGCGGCAAGAAGATCGACACGGCCGTGCTCGACGCCGCTCTCGCCGCGAAGGAGGCGCTCGACACGGGCGCGCCGCTCTCGGCGACGAAGGTCGACATCTCTCCGATCAAGGAACTCGGGCTGCTCACCGCAAAGCCCTTCATCTACGTCTTCAACGTCGACGAGGCGGTGCTGACGGATGCCGGACGCAAGGCCGAACTCGCCGCCCTCGTCGCCCCGGCTCAAGCCGTGTTCCTCGACGCGAAGATCGAGTCGGAGCTCATCGACCTCGACCCCGACGACGCCGCCGAACTGCTCGCCTCGACCGGTCAGGACGAGAGCGGCCTCAACCAGCTCGCCCGCATCGGCTTCGAGACCCTCGGACTGCAGACCTACCTCACGGCCGGCCCGAAAGAGGCCCGCGCCTGGACCATCGGCAAGGGCTGGAAGGCCCCGCAGGCCGCCGGCGTCATCCACACCGACTTCGAGAAGGGCTTCATCAAGGCCGAGATCGTGTCGTTCGACGACCTCGTCGCCACCGGATCGATCGCCGAGGCCCGCGCGAAGGGCAAGGCGCGCATCGAGGGCAAGGACTACGTGATGCAGGACGGCGACGTCGTGGAGTTCCGCTTCAACGTGTGACAGGGCTGCGCGCCTAGTCGGTCCCGCCGCGGTCGGGGAAGAGTCCCGCACACGAGACCCCGCGTCGTCGCCAGGGCGCTGGTAGCGTCAGGGTCAGGGTGAGACACCCGGGCCCGCGATGCGCGTCTGGGTAGCAGTCGAACGACCGAGGAGGGGTCGGCGCCCATAGGCGCCGGCCCCTCCTCTCATGCCTCACTCAGGAGGTGTGGCTCCTCCTGCGGCGCTGGCTCACGACCAGCGTTATTCCTCCAGCCGCGAGGAGACCCGCCGCGACGCCGGCCTGCAGTGTCGCGTCGGCGGGGCCGGTCGCCGCGAGAGTCGGGCTAGGCGCCGCCGCCGGCGACTCAGGCGTGCCGCCAGCAGATGGCACCGTGTGGTCGAGCTCCGGGGTGGACGCCGGCGGCACGCGGTGCAGGGTGGCCTGCTCGTAGTCGTAAGACATCGCCAGAAGGCTCGCGTCCTGGCTGCGCGGAGCCGCAAGCTCAAGGCCCACCGCGGCGCCGGTCGAGGTGAAGCCCGCCGGCAACGAGACTGTCGGCACGCCCGTGTTCGCTCCCACGTCGCAGAAGGTCGTGCCCGCCCAGTCCGGCGTCGCCGAAGTCGCGCTCGTCGGCATCGCGATCGCGTCCAGGTCGTGGTCGAGGAAGTACTGGTACATGGCGGCGCGGCCGGCCTGCTGTGCGAGCCCCGCGTCGATCCACGCCTGGTTCGGGATCGGCTCGGCGCTCATGAAGTAGTCGATGTCGCCCTGCGTGAGCGAGGATCGGCCGTCCTCGATCAGGTCGGTGAAGGTGAGCGCACCAGCGGGTGCCGTCAGTTCGGCGAGGCCCTCGGGCCACTCTGCCTCCGTGTTCGCGAAGAAGGTGTCGATGTCGTGACGCATGTCGATCCATCCGCCGCTCGCGAGCGTCCCGCTGACGAACTCGCGAGTGAAGGTGTCGGTGATGTCGACGATTTCGGCGCCCTGCGCCGCCAGGTCGGCTACGGCCTGGTCGACGAGGGCCGTTGTCTCGGCGAGACCCGGCCGGGCCGGGTCCTCCTCGAACGTCCAGTGGAAGTAGCCGATCCGCTTGCCGACGAGAGCGGTCTCGCTGAGGCCCTCCAGGTAGATGTCGGAGTCCTGCTCATCGGCGATCACGGTCTGCGGGTCGGCGGGGTCGTAGCCCGCGAGGACCTCCATCAGGATCGCGGCGTCGGTGACGGTCTTCGTCATCGGCCCGGACACGTCCTGACGCAGCGAGAGCGGCACGATGCCGGCCACACTCGTGAGGCCCATCGTCGGTCGGTAACCGACGAGGCTCTGGTGGGCGCTCGGACCCACAATCGAGCCGCACGAGTCCGTGCCAAGGCCCGCAGGACCGAAGCTCGCCGCGACCGCGGCGGCCGTGCCGCCGCTCGAACCACTCGCGCTGTTGGCCTGGTTGTACGGATTCGCCGTGCGTCCACGCTCGGAGCTCGCCGTGTAGGTGCCGTGCCAGGCGAGCTCCGCCATGTTCGTCTTGGCGAGGATGATCGCGCCCGCCGCTCTCAGGCGCTCGACCGCCGTGGAGTCGACCTTCGTCTGGTAGCTGCGCAACGCGATGCTGCCCGCGGTCGTCGGCATGTCGAAGGTTGCGTAGTTGTCCTTCACCACAATGGGGACGCCATGCAGTGGCCCGCGCAGGCTGCCCGCCGCACGTTCCGCGTCGAGCTCCGCCGCGGTCGCGAGCGCGTCCGGGTTGGCGAGGATGATCGCGGCTAGTCCTGGCTGGTCACCGTAGGGGTCGTCGTAGGCGGCGATCCGGTCGAGGTACTCCTGCGTGAGAGCTACCGAGGTCGTCTGCCCCGACTGGAGCAAGGCGAGGACATCGGCGATGCCGAGATCGACGACCGCCGGTGCAGACATGGACGCGGCATGAGCGGGAGCACCGATCGAGCCAGCGACGGCGAGACCGGCGCAGACCGCCGAAACAGCGGACACGCGGGAGAGTTTCGAGAAGGCAGAAACGGGCATTCGGGAAGGGCTCTTTCCGTAGGGGAGGGGAGAATCCCTTGATGCTGGCCGCAGCTTGTTTCGCTTGCATTTCGCGCGGGGAACATTCTGCGTCCACGGGTTCGGGACATTTGCACGAACAGGGTGGAGTACCCCTGCTGGAAGCGCGGCCGCACCGGAGCAGAGGGGTATTCGTGAGAAACCGCGGGGACGTCGTCAGCCACCGCGTAGGCACCAGCGAGCCAACCGAGATGTCGCTTCGCGACGGAATGTGGTGGAGTTCCGAGTCAACGTCTAGTACGGCACATCGGCACACACAGCGTGGAACGCGCGCCTACCGGCCAAGTCGCGCCGTAGCGCCTAAGAACGCGTGCTTGCGCTCGACGCAAATCCCGCAACGCGCTACGGCTCCACGGGGCGATCGGCAAGAGCTCCGCAAATGTAAGTTGTGCCCAACGGCCGGAAATTGCGATAGCCGTGGTGCGAGACTCCTATGCTCGCCTTCATCGCAAGGAAGTCGAGGAATCGTTGCCTGGGTAGCCTGCTCGCATCTGGGCGAGGAGAGCATCCAAGGTGATGGTTCCGCCACCGCCACCTTGCTTCAGAGTTTGGACTGCATTCCACCAGCGGGTTGCACCAGGGCCCTCCATGCGGAGCCGCGCGGGGTCCCCCCGGATCGCTTCCAGAGAGCATCTTGGTTGGGGCCCTCTGGGTAAAGAAGTCATGCTCTGATGCTTGTGCGACCGCACCGACGAGCATTGCCCGGAGAACCTCCGCTGGCGGCTCGGGAAACACGTTTCGATACGTGGACCACTCGTCGAGCAGCGCAGCATCCGCCGCCCGCATCGGATACGCAATCGCCGAGGTAGATTCGTCTACCCCCGCAGCTAGAGCTTGAGGAATCAGGGCTCGAAGGTCCGAGGCGAACCGCCTGGTCAGCGTCTTCGTCGCTGACCGGAGCATGTAACTCGGTCTTCACCCTCACCGATCTGCGTCAAGAGCCGGCACGGAGAAGGTCTCCGATCAAATCCATCAGGTTCTCCCTATGCCATTTGATGGCCAGCGGCCCATCTGACCGCATCAACGGGAGTCGACCTGAACGGGCATTGAACGAAATCGGCTCAGGTTCGGACTTGATGATCCTGCGTCCCAAGGCGCCGCGTCGATATCTAAGGGGCCACGCTTCTCCGGGCGCGTCCAACGCCGTACTATCTTGCGGTTTGCGTACTGCAGGTATGAGTGCGCGACGCAAGTGGTGATAGGAGCGTGATGAAAGCACAGGAGCCGCGGTATCGGCAGCTGACCGCCCAGCTGCGCACCGCCGTAGCGTCCCTGCCGGTAGGGGCTCCGCTGCCAAGCGAGCGCGCGCTCTCGGAGGAACACGGTGTTGCGCGCATGACGGCGCGGAAGGCGCTCGAGGCGCTCGAGAACGAGGGGCTCGTCGTTCGCGAGGTCGGGCGCGGCACCTTCGTCTCGCGGCCCGGCGTAAGCCTGCCTCTGCGGCTCACGAGCTTCAGTGAAGACGTGCGCGTGCGCGGCATGGTCCCGACGAGCTCGGTGCTCCGATTCGAGCGGCGTGCGGCCACCGCCACCCAGACCGAGAAGCTGAGAACGCAGGAGGTTGTGGAACTCCACCGCGTGCGACTCGCCGACAAGCAGCCGCTCGCGATCGAACGCAGCACGCTCGTCGGAGAACTGGTGCCCGGCATCGAGCGGTTCGACCTCGCGCAGGAGTCGCTCTACGCGGTGCTCGAGCGGGAGTACGGGCTCTGGTTCGATGGGGGAGAGCAGACCATCCGTGCTGCCCTCGCCGACGAGGAGGTGGCGCCGCTTCTCGGGATCGCGAACGGCAGCCCTGTACTCGAACTCGAACGCACCTCCTCGGCCGGCGGGCGCGTCGTCGAGCACACCATCTCGACCTACGCGGGGGAGCGGTTCGAGCTCTCCGCGCACATCGAGCCGGTCAGATCTCGGGGATCTGCGGGCTGAACCGCTGCTCCAGCTTCGCGTTCGCGTCGTCGTTGCCCGCCATGTTGGCGCTGCGCCAGCGCGGCGTCTCCGGGTTGAGTTCGTGCACCTCTCGCAGCACGGCCGTCCACAGCGCCACGTTCGCGAGGCTCGACGTCGGCGCCGTGACAGGCGCGGAAGGCGGCCACGAGACATCGCCGGGCGCGACGCCGGTGTCGAGCACGATGTCCGCAATCTCGAACAGCCGCTGACCCGCCCGCAGCGGCGCCGCGGCGCTCGCCTCGCGCGAGGTCATCGCGACGACGGTCGCCCCCGCATTCCGGGCGACCTGGGCCACCTCCACGGGGTAGGGGTTGATGCCCGAGGTCGAGAAGACGATGACCGTGTCGACCGGTTGGATGTCCGCCGCCTCTGCGACCTCCCGCCCGAGTCCCGGCTCGCGCTCCGCCGCGGTCGCGGTGCGCGCACCGTAGAGGGGGAGCACCCGCGGATGCCAAAGCGGACGCACGTGCGCGAGACCGCCGGCGCGGAAGAACGTTTCCAGCACCGCGGCCAGAGAGTGCCCCGCGCCGGCGGCACGCACGAGGCCGCCGTTGCGGCCCGACGCGACGATCGCCTCCGCGACCGCGCGCACTCCGTCGGCGTTGCGCTCGCAGACGTCGGTGACGAGGTCCGCCAGGTCGCGCGTCACAGCCATCCCTTCTCCCGGAGTCCGGCCTCGATGCGTGTCTGCACGTGCTCGACGTTCACGAACTCGGTTACCGACACCATCACCGGTGCGAGCGTGCCCAACTCGTTGAGGTAGCTGCTCTGAGCGACGACGAGATCCGGCGTGCGACCGCGCGCCGAACTCACGTCGGCGTGCTCGATCTCGATCGGGATGCCGAGGTTGCCGAACGCCTTCTGCGCCGTCATCTTCAGCATCAAACTCGTGCCCATCCCCGCGCCGCACACCGCGAGCACGCTGAGCGTCTCCGGGCGCTCGGAGGTGGCGCGTTCCGTCGCCACCGCGCTCGGAGCGGTGCCGAGACCGGACGGAGCGGCGGCGAGTGCGGCGCCCTCGGGAGCGGGCACGGCGGGCGCAGCATCCGGAGCAGCGTCCGCCGGCAGTTCGCGCGGCATGCGACGCCCGAGGGCGACGAGCACGATCACCGTGACCGCGAGTACCGCGAGGGCGATGACCCACAGCGTCCACTCGCCGAGCGGGGCGAGCAGGTGGCCCGCGCCGAGCACGAGCCAGCCGACCGCGTACCAGTCCGCGTCGGCGAGCGTCGCGATCTCCGGAGCGGTGCCGCTGTACAGACCCCATCCGATCCACTGTCCGACCGCCAGCACGACCGCGTTGAGCACGCCGCCGAACACCGCGCCGCGCCATCCGGCGACCGCGTTGCCGAACACGCCGCCCGCACCGCCGCCGAAGAACAGCATGATCATCGGCGGGATGAGCACGAAGATGCCGGATGTCGCGAAGCCGATCATGAAGAGGATGAACACCACGGTGGAGCTGACGAAGCCGAGCATCACCGCGGTGGGGGCGCGCGTGAACGTCACCGGAAGGTCGAGCGCGGGCTTCGCGCCGGGCAGCAGACGGTCGGAGAGGCCCTTGAAGGCCGGAACGATCTCGGCGAGGAACATCCGCACGCCGAAGAGGATGATGGCGATGCCGCCGGCGAAGCGCAGCGCCTGCAGCAGCGCCCACACCCACGGCGCGACCGCGGCGTCACCGATCTGCTCGGCCACCACATCCGGAGCCGCGAACAGTACGGCGATCAGCATGATGATGCCGGTGACGAACGCGGTCGACACGGTGATGTCCTTGAAGAACGACAGCGCGCGCGGCAGCTTGAGGTGCTCGGCGTCGTGCCGCACGGGGTCTCCGAGGCGCAGCGCGCGGGCGGCGTAGCCGGAGGCGATCGCGATCGTCGAGTCGGTGTGTGCGAGGCCCACCTCGTCGTTGCCCATCACCTTGCGCATGAGCGGCGCGGTCCACAGTGGCTGCAGCACCCAGTAGCAGCCGATGAGGATGGAGCCGACTCCGGCGAGCAGCCAGCGGTCCACGTCTCCGTACGCCTCGACGAGGCTCGCGGCGAGCACGACGCTCATCCAGTACATGAGGTGACCGGTGAGGTACACGTAGCGGGCGGCGCGGAAGATGCGCACGAGCACGAGGTGCACCACGAAGCCGCCGGCAATGATGAGCGGCACGACCGATCCGGATCCGGCCGAGAACTCGGCGAGCGTCGAATCCGCGGTGGGCGGTTCGAGGCCGAGTGCGCTCGACACGATCGCCTGGAACGCGACGAGCCCGCCGATGAAGATGTCGACGCCGATCGTGAGCACGATCACGCCGACGGTGGCGCGGATCGTGCCCGCGACCACGTCCTCCGCGGGTTTGCGCTGCAGGACGAGGCCCAGAAGCGCGATCAGACCGATCAGTAGCGATACCTGGCTGAACAGGTTGTCGGTGATGGCGCGGACGATCTGCTCGATGGCATCCATGGGGCCCCCTCGCTCGGATCGGCCGGCGTGTCGGCCGTTGCGCAATGGTATAGCCCAATTCGGGTCGGGGGAAGGTGCGTGCCGGTTGCTCATACCGGGGTGGCTGCGTACAATAACTTGTACCTAAGGATGTGATTATGCGCACCATCTCGTACTCCGAATCGCGAGCGAAATACGCAGCGACTCTCGACGCGGTGCTCGATGACCGCGAAGAGGTCGTCGTCACACGCGCGGGCAAGGACCCGGTCGTCATCGTCGCGCTTGACGACTACGAGTCCCTCAAGGAGACGGCGTACCTGCTCCGCAATCCTGCCAACGCGCGCCGGCTGCTCGCATCGATCGATCGACTGGAACACGGCGCAGGAACCGAGCGTGAGCTCGACGAGTGAGGCTCGTGTGGGATGAGAGCGCCTGGGAGGACTATCTGTACTGGCAGACTCAAGACCGTAAGGTGCTCAAACGGATCAACACACTGCTTCGCGACATCCAGCGCAACGGGAACGACGGCATCGGAAAGCCGGAGGCGCTCAAGCACGGATTCCAGGGGTACTGGTCACGTCGCATCACTGACGAGCATCGGCTCGTCTACAAGGTGACCGGCGATGCGGTGCTCATCGCCCAGTGCCGCTTCCATTACGAATGAGGCCGCGGTGCTCGCTCAGGTCTCTGCGTTCCGCGGTCCGGTCGACCTCCTCCCGCGAGCCGACGGCGAAAGCGAGGTGCTGCCACCCGACCTGCCCGTGCACGTGCGGACCCGTGCCGGGCGCCCGCGCGGGCATCAGAGTGAGCTAAGTCTCGTCGTCCCTCTGCCACGACACCGACCCCTCGGCATCGTGGCGTTCAATGCCGAGCGCGTGCAGCACCGGGTGGAACTGCGCGATACCGCGGGCGAGGTCGTCGACGCTGACTCCGAGGTGGTCGAACACGGGCATGCGATCGAGTCCCGCGCTCGCGGTCGCCGGCATCCAGCGCTCGGGCGTGCGTCAGGCGGCGTAGCCCGCCGCGCCGCCGGCGCCGATTGCGGCCATCCAGAGCGCGGTGGTGAGCACGATGATGCCGAGCGTGACGTAGCCGAGCACCAGCCCGCTGAGTGACTGACCGCGTCCGATGCCGCCCAGTCCGGCGGCGCGGCTCAGGCCGATGTGCCCGAACACGGCCGCGAGTACGGCGGGGGCGAACGCGAGGAAGGCCGACACGAGGCCGAGCACCGGCACGGGAGTCCAGATGCCGATGACGATCGCCACGATGCCGAGGATCATCGCAGCGATCCCCATCCCGTTCGACGGCGCCTTGACGGCCTGGTGGTAGACGATCTGGCTGTGCGGCGGCTGGTAGGTCACTCCCGGCAGCGTAGGGAAGTCCGCGGGAAACGAGCCACCCCCAGTTCTGGCGGGCGCGTCAGCTCATCACCGACCCGCTCGTGAGGTTGAAGATCGCGCCGGTCATCGCGCCGGCGCGATCCGACGCGGCGAACGCCGCCGCATCCGCCACCTGCCGCAGCGTCGGCATGCGGTCGAGCGCCGTGCCGGCGGTCATGTAGTGGAACGTCTCGTTGTCCTCGAGTTCCCCGGGGTCGCCCCACGACTCCGGCAGGGCGTCCGGTCGCAGGCACACCACGCGTACGCCGTGCGGACCCACCTCCCCGGCGAGGCTGCGGGTGAACTCCTCGATCGCCGCGCACGCCGTGCCGAACCCGCCGGTCGCGTGGTAGCGGCGGTCCCGGCCCGACAGGGCGGATGCGGAGGTCGAGAGGGTGAGGATGGCGCCCGAACCCTGGGCGGTCATCCGCCGCGCCGCCGCGGTGCCGATCGCGAAGTTGGTGCGCAGAGCGGTGACCGTGGGCAGCACGTAGTCCTCCACGTCCATCTCGCGCAACGGGGTGCCCTGGAGCTCGCCGTGCAGGCTCGTCGCGTTGACGGTCACGTCGACGCGTCCGATCGACTCGAGGTGCGCATCCACCTCATCGGGCTTCGAGGCGTCGAGGGTCGCGACCTCGGCGCGGTGCCCGGCGGCGCGGATGTCGTCGGCGACGCGATCGAGGGAGTCGCGAGTGCGCCCCACGAGGTGCACCACCGCACTCTCCTCGGCGAAGACCCGCGCGATGGTGGATCCC
This sequence comes from Diaminobutyricimonas aerilata, assembly GCF_002797715.1. NCBI lineage: Bacteria > Bacillati > Actinomycetota > Actinomycetes > Micrococcales > Microbacteriaceae > Diaminobutyricimonas > Diaminobutyricimonas aerilata. The sequence continues at coordinate 1,114,542 of NZ_PGFF01000001.1, forward strand.
ACCGACCCTGCGGCGCCGTACACGACCGCCACCTTCTCGTTCAACAACATCGTCGACCTCCCTGAGCGCCAGTCTGCCGGTGCACGGCCGGAACGACTAGACCGCCGCCAGCAGCTCGCGTTCCTCATCGTCGGTCAGTCCGGCGCGGCGCGGCCACGCGCCGGCGTCGCTCGACTCCCACGCGAGCGTGTCGGCGAGGGTCTCCACCAACGGTCGCGGGCGCAGGCCGGCGGAACGGGAGCGGGTGACGTCGCGTGCGCTGTGCCCGCTGTACTCCGGCTCGGGCAACCAGATCGGCAGCGAGCGCGGGCCCATCCACGCCTCGACGCCGTGCTCGGCGAGCCACGTCGGCGCCACGGCGACGACCTCGCCGTCGTGGCCCGCGACCTCGCGGGCGAGGCGGAGGTGCTCGGCGAAGGGCGTCGCGTCGCCGTACGCGTTCATCGTGCCGGCGATGCGCCTCTCGGCGGCATCGACGAGCCACGACGCGAGGTCGCGCACGTCGATCACCTGCGTGCTGAGTCGCGGCGCATCGGGCACGAGCACCCGCCCCTCGGCATTCGAGGGACGAGCGAAGCGCCGCGGCCAGTAGCCGGTGCGGCCGGAGCCGTCGCCCGGACCGCCGATCAACCCCGCCCGCGCGATGAGCGCACCCCCGTCGCCGCGAGCGGCGAGCACCGTGTTCTCGCACGCGACCTTCGCCGGTCCGTACTGCGACATGTCGTGCATCGTGTCGCCCGCAAGCGGCTCGAGCCGCTCCGCCGTCTCGTCGTCGCCGGGGCGGTCGTCGCGCGCGTACACCGAGCCGGTCGACACGAACACCCAGTGCTCGGTGCGGTCGCTCAGCGCCGCGAGGGCGCCGCGCACGTGCCCGGGTTGGCGCGAGACGTCGATCACCGCATCCCACCGCTCGCCGGCGACGCCCTCGTACGCGGCGGGATCGTCCCGGTCGGCCGTGACGAACCGCACTCCGTTCGGCGCCATGCCCGACGAGCCTCGCGCGAGCGCCGTGACGTCGTGCCCGCGCGCGATCGCATCACGGGCGATGTGCGAGCCGAGCCAGGCGGTGCCGCCGAGGAGGAGGATGCGCATGCCGTCATCCCAGCGCACGCCGGGGCGCAGCGCGAGCGGTTCTGCTGACGGCAGAGCCGACCTCAGCCCTTGACCGCGCCCTCCTGCACTCCCTTGAAGAAGAAGCGCTGCGTGATCGAGAACATCACCACGAGGGGGACGAGCGCGATCATCGTGCCCGCCGCGATGAGGCGCGGGTCGGCCTGGAAGTTGCCGTTCAGGTACGCCATACCCACCGTGAGCGTGTACTTCGCCGGGTCGCTCAGCACGACGAGCGGCCACAGGTAGTCGTCCCACGCGCCGATGAAGGCGAAGATCGCGACGACGCTCACCATGCCGCGCACGTTCGGCCACACGATGTGGCGGATGCGCTGCCAGGTCGTCGCGCCGTCGACGGTCGCGGCATCCAGCATCTCGCTCGGGATCGCCCGGCACGCCGTCGCGACGAGCAGCACGTTCATCGCGTTGATCGCGCCGGGCAGGAACACGCCCCACAGGCTGTCGGCGAGACCGAGGTTGCGGATGGTGAGGAACTGGCTCGTCAGCGTCACCTCGCCGGGCAGCAGCAGGGTGGAGAGCAGGATGCCCAGCACGATGCGCTTGCCCCGGAACCGCATGCACCCGATCGCGTAGCCGGCGAACGTCGCGAGCACCGTGTTGCTCAGCACCGTGCCGAGCGCGACGAGGAGCGAGTGGAACGCGTACAGGTAGACGGGGATGAAATCGGTCACCCGCACGTAGTTCTGCAGCGTCGGGTCGGTCGGCACGACGTTCGGCGGGAACGTGTAGATGTCGTCGCCCGGACCCTTGAAGGAGGTCGACAGCTGCCACACGAGCGGACCCACCACGAGCACGGTCACGAAGAGCAGCAGCGCGTACCGGCCGACGAGCCCGCCGAGGGTGGGGCGGGCGAAGTCACCCGATCCGCGCCGGCGGTACGGCCGCTGGCGTCGAGGAGCGCGTTCCCGCGGCGGGGTCGGCGTGGTCCCGGCATCCGGCCCGCTCACCCGCTTCGCGTCGTCGATCGCGGTCATGAGACGGTCCTCCGCTCGCGGTTCATCCAGGCGATCGCGATGAGGGGCAGCACGGTGAGCAGGAACAGGGCGACGCTCAACGCGGAGGCGTACCCCACGTCGCCGTTGAGACCCTGCCCGACCTGGCGGATGAGCATCACGATGGAGAGGTCCTGCCCGCCCGGGCCGCCGGTTCCGTTCGAGAGCACGTGCAGCTCGGTGAACACGCGCATCGCGGCGACGGCGACGAGGGCGGAGATGAGCAGCATCGCGCCGCGCACCCCGGGGATTGTCACCGAGAGGAAGCGGCGGAACGCGCCCGCGCCGTCGAGCATCGCCGCCTCGTGCAGCTCCCGGCCCACGTTCCCGAGCGCCGCGAGATACACGACCATGTAGTAGCCGAGACCCTTCCACACCGTGAGCAGGATCGCGCAGGCGAGCAGCCACCACCGGTCGACGAGGAACGCAACCGGCTTGTCGAGCAGACCGAACGCCTGCAGCGTCTGGTTGATCACGCCGCGGCTGTCGAACATCCACGTCCAGATGAGCGCGACGACCACGACCGACGCGATCACCGGAAAGTAGAAGGTCGTGCGGAACGCCGCGATGCCCGGGATCGTCTTCTCGACGAGCAACGCGAGCAGCAGCGGCAGGATCGTGAGCAGCGGAACGCACACGATCATGTAGATCACGCTCGTCGTGAGGGCGTAGCCGAACTGCTCGTCCTGCAGCATCCGCCCGTAGTTCTCGAGCCCCACGAACCCGCCGGTGCGCAGCGGTCGCGAGTCGGTGAAGCTCAGGATGACCGTGTTGAGGAACGGCCAGAGGCCGAACACCAGCACCCAGACCACGGCGGGCGCCACGAGAAGCCAGGGGGTGTACCACTTGTGCGATCTCACGGGTGCCCTTCCGTCGGTCCGGGTGCTGGTGTGCGGATGCTCAGTACTCGACGAGGTTGTCGTTCGCGTACTCCACGACCTTGTCGAGGGCCTCCTTCGACCCCACCTCGCCCTTGAGGGCGAGCGCGAGCTGCTGGTCCATGTACGTCTTCATGGCGCTCGTCCACTGGAAGGGGATGAGGATGCGCGCGGTCTTCATCGACTCGGAGACGATCTCCATCGCCTCCTTCTGCAGCGGGTCGGTGACCGACTCGCTGAGGCTGCCGACATCCGCACTGCCGTCGACGGTGCCGGGCACGAAGCCGAGGGCGAGCTGCGCGAACGCGACCTGGTTCTCGGTGTTGGTCAGGTACTCCGCGAAGGCGAGCGCGGCGGCCTTGTTCTTCGAGTCGTTCGAGACGGAGACGCCCTGCACGAACAGCGGCGCATCGCCGATGCGCGGGGTCGCGATGACGCTCTCCCGGATGCTCGGGGCATCGCGCTGCAGGTCGCCGGCGAACCCGGAACCGGCGGTCGTGTACGCCACCTTGCCCTGCTTGAACATGTCGGCGTTGCCGCCGTAGTCGCCGGTCAGCGCCTCCGCGGGGAGAGCGCCCGCCTGGTACGCGCTCGCGAACTGGTCGACGATCGCCGCGGCCTCGTCGGTGTTGAACACGAATTCGCCGTCGTCGTTCATGACCTCGATACCGCTCGAGGCGAAGAGGTCGATCGTGGGCATGGACGACAGCAGCGGCATCTGCCCGCCGGACGCCTCGCCCACCTGCTCGGCGAGGGAGAGGAGTTCCTCGTTGGTCGTCGGAAGCGCGGAGGTGTCCGCGCCGTACTGCTGCAGCGCCGCACCGTTCCACCAGCCGAGGTCGGTGCCCAGGTACCACGGCAGACCGTAGGTGCCATCGATGCCGGGGTAGGTGTATGCCTCCCACGCGCCGGGCACGTACTGGTCTTCGAGCGACGAGTCCGCTGCTGCGAGGTCGACGAGCTTGCCGGCCGCCACGAGCGGGTAGGCGATGTCGGGCGGCAGGTTCACCACGTCGGGGAGACTGTTCGAGTTCGCCTGGCTCAACACCTTGTCCTGGTAGCCGTCGCCGGGCTGGTCGAGCCACTCGACGGTGACGTCGGGGTGCTCCTCCTCGAAGGCGGCGATGAGGTCTTCGAAGTAGGGGCTGAACTTCTCGTTCTTGAGCGACCAGCTCTGGAACTTGATCGTTCCGCTCAGCTCGCCGCTCGTGTCGATGGGGCCGTCGCTTCCGGCGGCGGGTCCGGCGCCGGTGCAGCCGGTGAGGGCGAGGGCGCCGACGGCGAGTACCGCGGTCGCCGTCGCGAGACGTGTCGTGAGTTTCATAGAGCTTCTTCCTTGAACCAATGTCGAAACGTGCGCGACCGCGGTGCGGCCCGACTGGCGGGTCCTTACTACAGCGCTTTAGTGGAATGAAAGCATCCGGCCGCCGCGGTTGTCAATCACGCCGACCCGGGCCGGGTGGAGCCGTGCGCGGACCGGGCCGGGGGAGCTCAGCGGGGCGCTGCGGTGGACTCGCGGTGCACGATCGCCGCGTGCACGGGCGGATGCTCGACCGGTTCGTGCGCGAGCAGCTGGAGCATCTCCGCGGCCGCGATCTTGCCGAGCGTCACGGCGTCGCGGTTGAGCGCCGTGAGCGTGGGGTGCAGGACCTGACACGTCGTGGAGTCTTCCCACGACACCACCGACACGTCGGCCGGCACGGCGACGCCGAGGCCGGAGAGCGTGCTGATCCCGGCGATCGCCATGACGTCGCTGTCGTAGACGAGGGCGGTCGGCGGTTGCGGCGAGGCGAGCAGGCGTCGGGTCGCGTCCTTCGCGAGCGACGGATCGAAGTTGCCCGCGATCGTCTGGCCCCACACGCCGTTGTCGATGCAGAACGCCGAGAACGCGTCCATACGCTGCTGGGTGTGCCAGAAGCTCTGGTCGCCGCTCACGTAGGCGATGCGCGTGTGCCCCAGATCGAACAGGTGCTGCATGATGAGCCGCATCGACCCGGCGTTGTCCACGTGCACGCTGCGCAGCGTGTCGCTCTCGGTCTCCCCGCCGACCACGATCGTCGGATGCCCGAGCGCGGCGAGCACCTTGAGGCGCGGATCCTCGGCGCGCGGGTCGAGCACGAGCACGCCGTCGACGCGTCCATCGGCGATCCAGTTCTCGTGGATGGCGATCTCGGCCGCGATGTCGGCGGCCATCTGCAGCTGAAGGGAGTAGCCGCGCTCGCTGAGCACCGATTGCACCCCGGCGATGAACTTGGCGAAGAAGATCTCCTCGCCGATCACCTCCTCGGGCCGGGAGAGCACGAGCCCGATCGTCTCCGCGTTCTTGCCCATGAGGGTCTGGGCGGCGTGACTGGGCCGCCAGTGCAGTTCCTTGGCGACCTCGAGGATGCGCGCGCGCGTCGCATCCGAGACCCCGCGTTTGCCGTTGACGGCGATCGACACGGCGCCGCTGGTGACTCCCGCGCGTTCGGCGATGTCCGCGATGGTGACGCGCTTGCGCCGCCGCGGATCCGCGACGGCCCCGTGGTCGCCCGTCATGACGCCTCCCGCTCAAGTGCTTCAGGGATCACTCTAGTGTTGCGACGTTCCGCGCCGATGTGGTTGGTTTGCTCAAGCGCTAAAGTTCCGTGCGATGGGGGCGCCGAGGTCGTCGCACGTCACGTCCGACGGGGAGCACTACGACAGATGAGGTTCGGCGTCAACTACACGCCCCGGGTGGGCTGGTTCCACCACTGGCTCGACTTCTCGAGCGATGAGGTGGCCCGCGACTTCGACACCATCGCGGAACTCGGCGTCGACCACGTGCGCGTCTTCCCGCTCTGGCCGCTGTTCCAGCCGAATCGCACCCTCATCCGCTCGTCGGCGATCGACGACCTGGAGTGGATGCTCGAACTCGCGGCGCAGCGGGGGCTCGACGTCGCGGTCGACGGACTGCAGGGTCACCTCTCGAGCTTCGACTTCGTGCCCGCGTGGCTCACAAGCTGGCACCGGCGCGGGTTCTTCACCGACCCGGAGGTGATCGAGTCCACCGCCGAGTACCTGCGCACGATCGCGGCCGCGTGCGCACCGCACGCGAACTTCCTCGGCATGACCGTCGGCAACGAGGTGAACCAGTTCACCGGCACGGTGCATCCGGAGCCGTATCCCGCCACCGTCGCCGACATCGACCGGTGGCTCGACACGATGATCGCGGCCTGCCGGGCCGGCGCGCCCGAGGCGCTCACCGTGCACTCCTGCTACGACGCCACCTGGTACGACGACACCCAGCCGTTCACCCCGCAGCATGCGGCGCGGATCGGGGATGCGACCGTCGTGCATTCGTGGGTGTTCAACGGCACCGCGCAGAAGTACGGACCGGACTCGTTCGAGACGCGGGCCCACGCGCGTTACCTCGTCGAGCTCGCCCGCGCGTTCCAGACCGACCCGGCGCGGCCGGTGTGGGCGCAGGAACTCGGCGCCCCGCGCAACGTGCTGCCCGCGGAGTCGGTCGTGCCGTTCATCGAGCACACGATCGACGCCCTCGCCGGCGCGCCCGAGCTGTACGGCATCACCTGGTGGTGCTCGCACGACGTGAGCCGGTCGCTCGCCGACTTCCCGGAGCTCGAATACGACCTGGGGCTCATCGACGAGCACGGAACGATCAAGCCGGAGGGTCGCGCGGTGCAGCGGGCCATCGCCGCGGCAAGATCGACACCGGTGCGCGAGCCGTCGAGGTCGATCCCGCTCGACCTCGACGAGGTCGGCGGACGCGCGGCGCTCGCACCCGGCGGCACGTTCTGGCGGCGGTACATGGAGGAGGCGCGCACGCACGGGCATCCGCTCGTCCGGCTCGTCCCCTCCGACACGCTGGCTCGCGCCTGACCGCCGCCGTTCACCACGCATCTCCCGCTCCACCCGGCCCTCCCGCCGTCCACCCCGCCATGCCCCGACCACCACGAACCGGAAGACCACGATGCACGAGAACCAGCAGCTGACCATCGGACGCGTGACGCGCGTGCTCGAGGAACGGCTCCGTCCCGCCATCCACGCGCAGCCGCATCCGCTCGAACTCGCCCGCCACACCGTCGGCGGCGAGCCGATCCCCGTGTCGGAGGGGATCGCCGCGTCGTTCGAGCCGATGCCCGCCGGATCGACGTGGGGGCGGGCGTGGGACACGACGTGGTTCCGCATCACCGGCGAGGTGCCCGCCGCGTTCGCGGGCCGTCGCGTGGAGATCGTCGCCGACCTCGGATTCGACGTGAACATGCCCGGCTTCCAAGCCGAGGGACTCGTCTACCGACCCGACGGCGCTCCCGTGCGCTCGCTCAACCCGCGCGCGCAGTGGATCCCCGTCACGCCCGAGGCGCGCGGGGGAGAGTCGATCGAGTTCTACATCGAGGCGGCGTCGAACCCCGTGCTGCTCGACTACCACCCCTTCCTCCCGACCGAACAGGGCGACTCGGCCACCGCGACCGACGAGGAGCTCTACCGCCTCCGTCGCGTGGACGCGTGCGTCTTCGAGGAGGAGGTCTTCGAGCTCGTGCACGACGTCGAGGTGCTCGTGCAGCTCGCGCAGCAGCTCGGCGCCGACTCGGCACGGCGGTCGCGCATCCTGCGGGCGCTCGACAAGGCCCTCGACCGCGTCGACCTGCAGGACATCGCCGGCACCGCCGCGGCCGGGCGGGCGGAACTGCGCGAGGTGCTCACCAGCCCGGCGGAGCCGAGCGCGCACCGGCTGACGGCCGTCGGCCACGCCCACATCGACTCCGCCTGGCTGTGGCCGCTCCGCGAGACCGTGCGCAAGGTCGCGCGGACGTCGAGTTCGATGGTCACGCTGCTCGAAGAAGACGACGAGTTCGTCTACGCGATGTCGAGCGCCCAGCAGTACGACTGGCTCAAGCGCGAACGACCCGAGGTGTTCGCCCGGGTGAAGGAGGCGGTCGCCGCCGGGCGGTTCGTGCCGATCGGCGGCATGTGGGTCGAACCGGATGCGGTGCTTCCGTCGGGAGAGTCGTTCATCCGTCAGATCAGCTACGGCCAGCGCTTCTTCCGCGAGGAGTTCGGGGTGGAGTGCCGAGGAGCCTGGCTGCCGGACAGCTTCGGCTACTCCGGCTCGCTTCCGCAGATCCTCGTCGGAGCGGGTTTCGACTGGTTCCTCACGCAGAAGATCTCGTGGAACCAGGTGAACCGCTTCCCGCACCACTCCTTCCTCTGGGAGGGGATCGACGGCAGCCGGATCTTCACCCACTTCCCGCCCATGGACACCTACAACGCGCAGCTCTCCGGCGAGGAGGTGGCGCGCGCCGCCCGCCAGTTCAAGGAGAAGGCCGTCGCCACGTCGTCCCTCGCGCCGACCGGCTGGGGCGACGGCGGCGGCGGGACCACCCGCGAGATGCTCGCGCGAGGCAAGCGCATGGCGGACCTCGAAGGCAGCCCCCGGGTGGTGTTCGAGTCGCCCGACGCGTTCTTCGACCGCGCGATGGCGGAGCTGCCGGATCCGGCGGTGTGGCGCGGCGAGCTCTACCTCGAACTGCACCGCGGCACCTTCACCACCCAGCACAAGACCAAGCAGGGCAACCGTCGCAGCGAGCAGCTGCTGGCCGAGGCCGAACTCTGGGGCGCCGTCGCGGCCGTCCGTGCCGGCTACGCCTTCCCGCACGACGAGGTCGACGACCTGTGGCGCGAGGTGCTGCTGCTGCAGTTCCACGACATCCTCCCCGGCACCTCCATCGCCTGGGTGCACCGCGAGGCCGAGGAACGCTACGCCGAGATCGCCCGGCGGCTCGAGGCGATCATCGCCGACGCGCTCGCGGCCCTCGGCGTCGACCTCGACGACGTCTCGGCGGCCGGCCGCTCCGACGCGCAGCGCACCCTCGTGAACTCGGCACCGGTGACCTGGAACGGGGCGCCCGGTGCCGCGGTGTCGCTGCGGCCGACGCCGGTTCCGCGCGCGGCCCGTCGCGAGGGCGACCGGTTCGTGCTCGAGAGCGAGCACGTGAAGATCGAGATCGACGGGAACGGGCACGTCGTCAGCGCCGTCGATCTCGCGCTGGGTCGCGACGCCGTCCCGCCGGGGGAGCGCGGCAACCTCCTGCAGCTGCACCAGGACTTCCCCAACATGTGGGACGCGTGGGACGTCGACGCCCACTACCTCGACATGCGGCAGGACCTCGACTCCGGCGCCGTCGTCGACCTCGACGGCGCCGCCGTGACGGTCGCGACGTCCTTCGGGGAGTCGAGCATCCGGCAGCGGCTGTTCCTCGCCGACGACGGTCGCACCCTGCTCATCGACAACACGGTCGAGTGGGCCGAGACCGAGAAGTTCCTCAAGCTCGCCTTCCCCGTCGACGTGTTCGCCGACCACGCGGTCGCCGAGACGCAGTTCGGGGTTCACTCCCGCACGACGCACACGAACACGTCGTGGGAGGACGCCCGGTTCGAGACCCAGGCGCAGCGCTGGTTCCTCGTCGAGGAGCCCGGTTTCGGCGTGGCGTTCCTGAACGACTCGAGCCACGGCTTCGACGTACAGAGGGTCAAGCAGGGCGACCGCGTGTCACAGCTCGCCCGGTTCTCGATGCTGCGCGCACCCCGCTTCCCCGATCCCCGAACGGACCGCGGGACCCAGACGATGCGGTTCGGCGTACTCGTCGGCGCGGACGTCGGCTCGGCCACCGAGGCGGCCATCCGTCTCAACACCCCGGCGCGCCATGCGACCGGAGCCGTGGTGTCGCCGCTCGCGACGAGCACGAACCCGGCGGTGGTCATCAGCGCCGTGAAGCTCGCGGATGACCGCTCCGGCGACGTGATCGTGCGGCTGTACGAGTCGCGCGGCGGACGTGCCCGCACCGAGGTGCGCCTCGACGCCCCCGGTCTCGGCACGATCAGCCGCACCGACCTGATCGAGCGCCCGGTGGAGGCAGAGTCCGTCGCCACGACCGTCGACGAGGAGACGATCACCGTGACGCTGGAGCTGCGCCCCTTCGAGGTGGTGACGCTGCGGCTGTCCCGGTGATGCCGCGACGTCGCGTCAGTCCATCACCGATCCGCTCGCGAGGTTGAGGATCGCGCCGGTCATCGCGCCGGCGCGATCCGACGCGACGACTGCCCTCGCACGGCGAATTCGTGCCGAACTCCACCGCGATGCTGCCGGGTCCGCAGCGAGGGGTGTCCGGCGTCGGCGGATACACCCAAGATGGTGGACTGTGACCCGTCGCGCCCTCGTGCTGTTCATCGCCCTCGCGATCTCGTGGGGCATCCCGTACCTGCTGATCAAGGTCGCCCTCGAGGAACTCGACCCCGCGATGGTCGTGCTCGGCCGCAGCGCGCTCGGTGCCCTCGCGCTGCTGCCGCTCGCGTTCTACCGCAAGCAGGTGGCGAGGGTGCTGCGACGGTGGCGGCCGCTGCTCGTCTACACGGTCGTCGAGATCGTGCTGCCCTGGTATTTCCTGAGCTCCGCCGAGACGCGGTTGCCGAGTTCCACGGCTGGCCTGCTCATCGCGGCCGTTCCGCTCGTCGGCGTCGGAGTCGCGTTCGTCATGGGCCGACCCGAACGGGTCACGGGATGGAACTGGGTGGGCATCCTGCTCGGCATGCTCGGCGTCGCGGCGCTCGTCGGACTCGACGTGGCCGGTTCGGACCTGCTGGGTGTCGCCGAGATCGGGGTGGTCGTCGTCGGCTACGCCGTTGGTCCGGCGATCCTCTCTCGCTGGATGTCCGACCTGCCCGGAATCGGCGTTGTCGCCGTCTCGCTCGCGATCACGGCGATCGTCTACGTGCCGTTCGTGTCGTTCACCGGCGGCTGGCCCACGGAGTGGCCGTCCCTCGCGGTGAGCGGCTCGATCGTGACGCTCGCCCTCGTGTGCAGCGCGGGCGCATTCCTCATCATGTTCGCGCTCATCGCCGAGATCGGACCGGTGCGGACGACGACCATCACCTACGTCAACCCCGCGGTCGCGATCGCCGCGGGCGCGCTCGTGCTCGACGAGCGCATCACCGTCTGGACCATCGTCGGATTCGTGCTCGTGCTCGCCGGGTCGTTCGTCGTCACCTGGCGGCGCGCCCCGGTCGATGCACCACCGGGCCCGTCATCCGTGCCGGCGACCGTTCCGGAGGACGACACGTCGCTCCGCTGATCAGGCTCAGCTCGGGTCGGAGCCGTGCTCCGGCGCTCGGCGAGCGCGGTCGGCCAACCATTCGAGCGCCGGGACTCCGGTGCTCGCGAGCACCGAGACGTGTCCTTCTCCCAGCACGCTCCGCCAGGTCGCGCCCGGGATCCGGGAGGCGAGCCACGCGCCGTGGGCGGCCGGCACCATGCGATCCTCGGCGCCGTGCACGAACAGCACCGGAACCCGGATGTCGGTGACATCGAATCCCCACGGCGCGACGAAGGCGAGGTCGTCGTCGATGAGTGCTGCCGGGCCGGCCGCTTGTGCGGGGCCGACGACTTCGTCGAACCACCCCCATTCGCCTTCGAGTGCGCGCCGGTCGGCGTCGATGAAACCGAAGTCCTCGTCGCCGGGTGACGCCTCGTGGCGTTCCTTGGCTTGCCGACCCGACGCCGCAGCGCGCAGCGAGTTGGCGCTGCCGGGTGCCATCCCGGCGAACCAGTCGAGACCGTCCGCGCCGAACGGAGCGGGGCTCGCGCCCGCGACCACGGCCGTCACGCGCTCGGGCAGCAGCGCTGCGCACGCCAGCGCGTGCGGGGCGCCTCCGGAGTGCCCGAAGACACCGAACCGGGCAGCTCCGACGGCGTCCGCGATCGCCGCGACATCATCCGCCGCCGACGCGACATCGCGGCCGGGACGCGGCGTGGAGCCGCCGTAGCCTGGCCGGTCGTAGCCGACGAACCGGATGTCGAGCCGCTCGGCGGCGTCGAACAGCGGGCGTGGCGGGGTGCCGAGGTTCGGGGTGCCGTGCAGCCACACGACCACGTGGTCGCCTTCGCCCGTGTCGTAGCCGTGAAGGGTGCCGCCGTGCGGCGACGGCACGTCGAACTCGCGGATCACAGGCCCGCCACGAGCGCCTCACGCAGCGCGGCGGGGAGGGTGGGCGGAACATCCACATCGACCGCGAGGGCCTGGACCGCCCGAGCGTAATAGTTGCGGGCCGCCGCCGCGAGCGCGATGTCGACGATCTCGCGATCGCTGAAGCCGACCTCCCGGAGCCGCAGGGAGTCCGCATCGGTCATCGACGACGCATCCGTGCTCACCTTCTCGGCGAAATCCATCATCGCGATCTCGGCCTCGGTGAGGTCGGCGTCGTGATGATCGGTCGCGACCCGCACGAGCTGCTGCTCGGGGATGAGCGGCAGGGTCTTCGCGCCGTGGGCGAGTCGGCAGTGCAGTGACCGGGCCCCGCGGGCGGCCGCCAACGTGACGAGTTCGTAGCGCCGCGCACCCAGTTGGGAGGCGATCGCGCGGATGAGGTTCTCGAACGCGAGCTCCGCCTCGGGATTCATCGCCATCACGCGCGTGTGACTCGGCACGTAGCCGTTGCGTCGGATGTCGTCGGCGTAGATGTCCGCCGCGAGTCCGGCAACTCCGTTCTCGTCGGGTGTCACGATGATGGACATACCGGGCCTCCTCGCCGTCGTGGCTCGATGCTGCCACTGCCGTGCGTCTACGGGAAGGGGGTTCGCGGCGCCGACGGAGGCTCGTGTGAGGATCGTCCGGGAACGCGTCGATCCGATCGTGCAGGGGGATGGGTGAACGGTCACGACCTTCAGCTGGCGGCGGTCGCGCGTGCCGGGTCATTGCCGGATGCCGGGCTCGAGCAACCGTTCGGCCCCGAGTGGGATGTGTACAAGGTGCGCGGGCGCGTCTTCATGCTGCTCACCACTCTGGGCGAGCAGCCGATCGTGACCCTGAAAGCGACCCCGGAGGACACGAAGGCCCTGTGTGCCGGGTTCGAGCACATCGCTCCGGGGTACCACATGAACAAGCGCCACTGGATCACTCTCTCGGGCGGGGACGACATCGATGCGGCGCTCGTCCATGAGCTGGTGACCGAGTCGTTCCTGCTCGTGGTCGAGAAGCTGCCGCGAGCTCGGCGTCCGATCGGGCTGCCGGAGCGCGGGGGCGCCGCGGACTGATCGTCCGCGGTGAGGGACGCATCCAGGGACGCGTGGCGGCACGCGGGCGCCGGTAGGCTCCGCGACATGGAGGGGCACGTCGACGACGCACGCGTGCTGAGCGACGCGCAAGCGATGACGGATGCCGCGCGGGACCGCCTCCGCGAAGGCGGTGCCCGCACCGAGGCGCATGCCCGCTATGTGCCGCCGCGCCGGGTGCTGTTCATCCAGCGCGCCGCCACCATGGAACCGCTGGGGCGGGTGTGGCGGCTCGGTGTGCTGCTACTGGATGGCGGCGGCGGCCTGTACGCCACGGGGTCGTTGACGCGCGCCGTGCCGACGGGGCACCCCAACCTCCAGTCGCTCTCCGCCGAGACGCGACGGGAGTACCGCCAGGCAGCCCTCAAGGCGGGTTTCGAGCAAGGGGAGACGGTGAACTTCGACACCACCCCGATCGAATGGGACGCGCAGGCGTTGCGCTCCTCCGCGGGCCCGCTCGTGGTGACCGACGACGGACTGGGCGTGCGCTGGGCCGCCACGGCCGCGGCGCTCGTCCCCTTCGAGCGCTACCTCGCCGAGCGCGTCGAGCTGCTTCTGCATCCGCCGGAGGGTGCGTAGGAACGCCGGTACGCTCGCAGCATGCTGCCGTTCTTCCCCATCCCGGTGCAGGGTGACGTACCGCCCTGGGTGCTCGTGCTGTTCGGCATCGCGGCGATCACAGGATTCGTGGTGCTCGTCTACCAGGCGGTGCGCTGGTTCCGCGACAACCGCGACGACGATGACCGCGGCGGCGACGACCGCAGCGGAGAGCCGGGCGAGCGCTGACGCTCAGACCGACTGGCGGCTGAGTCGCTCGGCGATCGCCTCGGCAGCCGTGACGATGGCGTCCCGGCGCTGCAGGCGGCGCTGCTCGTCCGGATCGCCGAAGTAGAGCTGGTCGAGGTTCGAGAGCACGTGCCACCCGTCCGACAGGGTCACGATCGTGATCAACAGGTCGCGTGCCTGCACATCCGTCAGCTCCGGTAGCGCCTCGCGCATCCCCTTCACTTTGCGCTGGCACGTCGCGCGTCGCTCGATGAGCGCGTGCGGAGCACCGAGTTCGAGCCCTTCCCACATGAGCAGCCGGGAGAGTTCCGGGTGCTCGCAGTGGTAGTCGAAGACCCGCCCGGCGTAGTCGGCGACGGCTTTCGTTCCCGTTCCCTCGACGGACACCGCATCGAGCAGTCCGTGCAGCTCGCGCTGCAGCACGACGCCGAAGAGCTCGTGCTTCTTGCCGAAGTACTGGTAGATCCGCTCCTTGTTGACGCCCGCGTCGGCGGCGATGCGGTCGACCCGGGCGCCGGCGAGCCCGACGCGGCTGAACTCGCGCGCCGCCGCATCGAGCAGCAGCTGCTGCGTACGCGCGGTGTCCCAGGCCATGACGCCAGTGTACGCGCGATCCCAACTAGGTAGTTGCAAATGCGCCTCATCCGTCCTATGGTCGTGCCAACTACCTGGTTGGAGATTGAATGACCGACACCATCACCCCCGCCGCTCCGACGACCGCGCCTCCCCGCGTGCCGTCCGTGCACGTCCGCGCGCTCATCACCTGGAGCGCGATCTTCCCGCTCGTGACGCTCGGACTCGCCGCGCTGACGCCGCTCATGGAGCAGTGGCCGCTCGTGCTGCGTTCGCTCGTGCTCACCGCGATCGTGGTGCCGCTCGCCGTCTACCTCGTCGTGCCCGCCTTCATGCGGGCGTGGATGCGGTTGAGCGCGCGCCGCTGAGCGCACGCGGCGGCGCTGAGCGCTTGTCGTCGGCCGGGCGTACCGTGACGAACGTCCGCGCCGACGACGAGAGCGAGGCGAACATGTCGCAGCCCTTCCTGCAGGCCGCCCTCAACGGGGACCGGGAACATCCCGCCGCTCCCCGCTCACCCGAGGCGATCGCCCGCGAAGCCGCCGGCGCGGTGGCCGCCGGCGCACGATCCGTTCACCTGCATCCGTACGACCGCGACGACCGCCAGAGCCTCGACGCGGCGGTGTGCGCTGCCACCCTGCGGGTGGTGCGCGCGGCGTGCCCCGGCGTGCCGATCTCGCTCACCACCTCCGCCGACGTCGAATCGGATCCGCGACGACGCCTCGAGCAGGTCGCGGCGTGGACCGAGTGGCCCGACCTCGTGACGGCGAACCAGGGGGAGGAGGGCATCGTCGAGCTCTGCGAACTGCTGATCTCCCACGGCGTCGGCATCGAGGCGGGGTTGCTCGGCTGGAGGGATGCCGAGCTCTTCGTCGCGTCGGGCCTCGCCTCGCGCTGCGTTCGCGTGATGGTCGAACCGCTCGACGCGGACCCCGATGATGCGGTCGCCCACGCCGAGCGGATCGAGCGCATCGTGGCCGACGCCGGCATCACCCTCGAGCAGGTGCATCACGGCGACGGCATCGCCTCGTGGGCGGTCAACGCCCGCGCCGTCGACCGCGGGCACGGCATCCGCACCGGGCTCGAAGACACCCCGGTGCTCCCCGACGGCCGGCTCGCGGCAGGCAACGCCGACCTCGTCGCGGCCGCCGCCGCGATGCTCGCCGCGCACTGACAGGGCGACGGCACGGACGACGTTCATCCGGGGCAGGATGCGCGGTCGAACGTCGTCTCGAGGAACCTCCTCGTCTCTTCGTTCGCGGCCTCGATCCCGGCGGTCCGTCCGGCCGAGCCGATCAGCGACGACAGCGGCGGCAGGAAGAGCGCCGCGTCCGTGAAGCTGAGGTGCTGCGTGCCGGGCACCACCACGCGGGTGCCGCAGGACGCGAGCACCTCGCTGAGCGCCCGTTCGTAGCGCGCGTCGCTCTCGACACTTCCGGCACCTCCTCCGGCCACGATCGCCAGCACAGGAACCGTCGGGGTGCCGCCCCGCGGAAGACCGTCGATGTCGATCACGGCATCCACCCGTGCATCCCGCGACGCGGCGAGTATCGCCGCGGCACCGCCGATCGAGTGTCCGGCGGCCGCGACTGCGCCGACTTCGATCCCGAGATGGCTCTGAAGGTGGTCGAGGGTCGCGAGCAGGTCATCGGCGCGGATGCCCGCGAGCTCGTCGGCGACCCGCTGGTCGGTCTCGTCGTCACCCGTCGTGGTCAGTGCGGAACGGATCACCGTGCCGTCCTCGAGCACGACGGCTGCGGAGTCGTACGGGTGGTCGAGTGCCGCGACGAGGTAGCCGTGACTGGCGAGATCCTCCGCCCAGGCCGAGTTCTGGGTGCGCACGCCGCCCAGGCCGGGGGAGAAGAGCACGAGCGGAAGTGGGCCCTCGACGCGCGGGGCGTCCTCGATCGCGTGGGTCTCCGCGTGGGCGACGCCGTCGAGGAGGAATCCGGGCAGACCCGCCTGGTCGGCCATCGCCTCGGAGACGACCGCGCTCTCCAGGTAGGGCCGACGTGGACCGTCGGCCTCCGTCGGATACCAGAGCTGCGCCACGAGCACCCGGGTGTCGCCGGGTGCGGCCGTGAGCACTTCGTCGACGCCGGTATCCCACTGGATGACCGTGCTGCCGACCGTGTGCTTCCCGCTCGGATCGGGGAGGACGAGCGCGGGCAGCGCCCACGCGGCGCCACCGGCGATCACGGCCGAGGCGATGGCGGCGAGCGAGGTGAGCCACGCCGCAGCACCGCGGGCGACGGCGCCGGCGCGACTCGTCGGACGCTCGGAGGCGCGCACGGCGACCGTCGAGACGGCGAGCACGCCCGCGAGAGCGAGGGGAACGAGCATCCAGCGCGGCTCGGCCACGAGCACCACGGTGAGCCCGATCACGACGACCGCTGACGACGACGCGACGACGAATCGCTTGCGCGCTGTCGGCGTCCAGGCGATCACGACGAGTGCGAGGACGGTGACGGACACGGCGATGGTCATGAGGCTCCGTTCGGGGTCACCTCAACCTGCCGGGGAGCCGCGATGGTGCACGTCCCCCGCGAGATGGCTCCCGCTGCGACTTCCGGATGATCCTCGACCGTCGGCACACGGCGACACCCGCACGAAACATCCGCACGGTACGCTGGTGCCCACAATCGAACACCGGGCCGCAGGTGATGCGGGAGAGCTCTCGGAACGCGCGAGGGCACCGAAGGAGCAAGCACTCCCCGCCAATCTCTCAGGTACGTGTACCGCATCGACCAGGCCACTCTGAAAAGCGGATGCGCAGCGCGCGTCCCGCCCACGGTGAAAGCCGGCGACAGCCGGTGAAGCTCTCAGGCTCATGACAGAGGGGGAGTTCTTCACCGTCGACCATGCGTCAGGAGAACTCCGTGACCGAACGCCGCTCACCGCTGCACGACATCCATGCGGATGCCGGGGCCAGCTTCACCGATTTCGCCGGGTGGCAGATGCCGGTGCGTTACACGTCGGACCTCGCCGAGCACCACGCGGTGCGGACCGCCGCGGGGCTGTTCGACCTCTCCCACATGGGTGAGATCGTCGTGGTCGGCCCGGAGGCCGACCGGGCCCTCGACTACGCCCTCGCCGGGCGAATCTCGGCGCTCGCCGAAGGGCAGGCGAAGTACACGCTGCTGCTCGGGCGTGAAGGCGGCATCCTCGACGACCTCATCGTCTACCGCACCGGTACGGACCGCTTCGTCGTCGTCGCGAACGCCTCGAACCGCGAGGTCGTCGCCGCGGAACTCGCCGAACGCACCGCCCCCTTCGACTGCGAGAGCCTCGACGAGAGCGACGACATCGCGCTCATCGCCGTTCAGGGTCCGAAGGCGCTCGAGATCCTGCAGAACCTCGACCCCTACCTCGACGCGGACGCGGCGTCGCTGAAGTACTACCGCGCCACCGCCGGGCTCTTCGACGGGCACAACGTGCTCGTCGCCCGCACCGGCTACACGGGCGAGGACGGCTTCGAACTCTACGTGTCGCCGGATGTGGCTCCCGCGCTGTGGCGCGCCATCGCCGAGGCCGGCGCGGGCAGCGGACTGCTGCCGTGCGGTCTCGCCGCGCGCGACACGCTGCGGCTCGAGGCCGGCATGCCCCTCTACGGACACGAGCTCTCGCGCGACATCCACCCCGCCCAGGCGGGCCTCGGTCGCGTCGTGAAGAGCGGCGACGACTACGTCGGCCGCGAAGCGTTCGAGGCGGGTCCGGCGGAGGGCGCTCGCGTGCTCGTCGGCCTCACCACCGAGGGACGCCGCGCCGGCCGCGCCGGATACCCCGTGCTCGACGGGGACGACGTCGTCGGGGAGATCACCTCCGGTGCGCTGTCGCCCACCCTCGGGCATCCGATCGCGATGGCGTACGTCGACCCCGCATCCGCCGACTCCACCACCCTGACCATCGACGTGCGCGGCACCCGGGTGCCCGCCACCGTCGCCTCCCTTCCCTTCTACTCGCGAAAGGCACTGTGATGGCCGAGCCCACCGACCTGAAGTACACCAAGGAGCACGAATGGGTGCTCGTCGAGGGGGACGTCGCGACCATCGGCATCACCGCCTATGCCGCCGACCAGCTCGGTGACATCGTCTTCGTCGACCTGCCCGCCGTGGGCTCCCGCGTCGAATCCGGCCGCGTGGTCGGCGAGATCGAGTCGACCAAGTCGGTCGGTGAGCTCTACGCGCCCGTCGCGGGGGAGATCGTCGAGGCGAACGACGCCGTCGCGGCGTCGCCCGAACTGCTCAACAGCGACCCGCTCGGTGACGGCTGGCTCATCAAGGTGCGCTTCGACGCCCTGCCCGAGCTGCTCGACCTCGACGCGTACACGGCGCTCACCGCATGAGCACCGCCTTCAGCGAACGGCACATCGGCACCGACTCCGTCGCGCAGCTCGCGATGCTGCAGGCCGTCGGATACGACACGATCGACGCCCTCATGGACGCCGCGGTGCCCGCCGCGATCCGGCAGGACACGATCGCCCGCAGCAGCATCCCGGATGCCGCGACTGAGCGTGAGGCGCTCGCCGAGCTGCGCGCCATCGCCGGCCACAACCGCGTGCGCCGCTCGATGATCGGGCTCGGCTACTACGGCACCCTCACGCCGAGCGTCATCCAGCGCAACGTGCTCGAGAACCCGAGCTGGTACACGGCGTACACCCCCTACCAGCCGGAGATCTCGCAGGGGCGCCTCGAGGCGCTCATCAACTTCCAGACCATGGTGAGCGACCTCACCGGCATGACGACCGCGAACGCGTCGATGCTCGACGAGGGTACGGCCGTGGTCGAGGGGATGCTGCTCGCGCGTCGCGCCTCGGGCTCGACGTCGAACGTGTTCCTGGTCGACGCGGATGCCCTGCCGCAGACCGCTGCGCTGCTCGCCAGCCGCGCGACGGCCGTGGGCATCGAGCTCGTGACGCTGCCGCTCGCCGACACCGACCCGGCCGAGCTGCCCGAGGCGTTCGGCGCATTCGTGCAGTACCCGGGTGCATCCGGTCGCGTCTGGGACCCCACCGCGATCACCGCGGCGGTCAAGGAACGCGGCGGCCTCGTGATCGCCGCAGCCGACCTGCTCGCCATGACGCTGCTGACCGCGCCCGGCGAGTTCGGTGCGGATGTCGCCGTCGGCACCTCGCAGCGTTTCGGCGTGCCGATGGGCTTCGGGGGTCCGCACGCGGGCTACATGGCCGTGCGCGCCGGGCTCGAGCGTCAGCTGCCCGGTCGCCTCGTCGGCGTCTCGAAGGACGCGACCGGCCACCCCGCCTACCGGCTCAGCCTGCAGGCGCGGGAGCAGCACATCCGTCGCGAGAAGGCGACGAGCAACATCTGCACCGCGCAGGTGCTGCTCGCCGTGATGGCATCGATGTACGCCGTGTACCACGGCCCCGCCGGCCTCACCCGGATCGCACGGCAGGTCGCCCGCACGACCGCGTCGTTCGCGGCGCGGCT
Source organism: Diaminobutyricimonas aerilata (assembly GCF_002797715.1). Lineage (NCBI taxonomy): Bacteria > Bacillati > Actinomycetota > Actinomycetes > Micrococcales > Microbacteriaceae > Diaminobutyricimonas > Diaminobutyricimonas aerilata. The sequence goes on from NZ_PGFF01000001.1 coordinate 1,134,436, forward strand.
CACCGCGGCCGGGCACGAGCTGCAGCACGACGTGTTCTTCGACACGATCCGGGTGCGTGTGCCCGGCCGTGCCGACGCGATCGTCACCGCGGCGCGCGAGAAGGACCTGCTGCTGCACTTCGTCGACGCCGACACCGTCGGCATCAGCTTCGACGAGGCGACCAGCGAGGCGATGTCCGGCGGGGCGATCGCCTCTGCGGCGTCCGTGCTCGCCGAGGTGTTCGGGCTCGACGGCGACCGCGTCACGGCCGAACCGGCCATCCCGGCGGAACTCGCCCGGCGCAGCGACTTCCTCACGCATCCGGTGTTCCGCACCCATCACTCCGAGACGGCGATGATGCGGTACCTCAAGTACCTCGCCGACAAGGACTACGCGCTCGACCGCGGCATGATCCCGCTCGGTTCGTGCACGATGAAGCTCAACTCGGCGACCGAGATGGCCGCGGTGACGTGGCCCGAGTTCGCCGGACTGCATCCGTTCGCCCCCACCGAAGACGTGCAGGGCTACCTCGTGCTGCTCTCGCATCTCGAGACCTGGCTCGCCGAGGTCACCGGATACGACACGGTGTCGCTACAGCCCAACGCCGGCAGTCAGGGCGAGCTTGCGGGGCTTCTCGCCATCCGCGGCTACCACCTCGCCAACGGCGACACCGGACGCACGGTGTGCCTCATCCCCTCGAGCGCCCACGGCACGAACGCCGCGAGCGCGGTGCTCGCCGGCATGCGGGTCGTCGTTGTCGCCACGAACGAGAACGGTGACGTCGACCTCGACGATCTGCGTGCGAAGATCGCAGAGCACGCCGATCAGCTCGCCGCCCTCATGGTCACCTACCCGTCGACCCACGGCGTGTACGAGCACGAGATCCGCGAGGTCACGGATGCGGTGCACGCCGCCGGCGGTCAGGTGTACGTCGACGGCGCGAACCTCAACGCCCTGCTCGGCTACGCACGGTTCGGGGACTTCGGCGGCGACGTGTCGCACCTCAATCTGCACAAGACGTTCTGCATCCCGCACGGCGGCGGCGGACCGGGCGTCGGCCCGGTCGCCGCGAAGGCGCACCTCGCTGCGTACCTGCCCGGGCATCCGATGGCGCAGTCGTCGCGGCATCCGGCGTTCGACCTGCGCACCGGTCGCGTCGGCGACTTCGAGCACGGGGGTGGACCCGTCTCGGCCGCGCCGTACGGCAGTCCGAGCATCCTGCCCATCAGCTGGGCGTACGTGCGGATGATGGGGCAGGAGGGGCTGCGCGCCGCGACCGGTGCGGCGGTGCTCGCCGCGAACTACGTGGCCGCGCGCCTGCGCGAGCACTACCCGGTGCTGTACAAGGGCGAGAACGGGCTCGTCGCGCACGAGTGCATCCTCGACCTGCGGCCGCTGCGCGAGGCGACCGGCGTGACCGTCGACGACGTGGCGAAGCGCCTCATCGACTACGGATTCCACGCCCCGACGATGTCGTTCCCGGTGGCGGGCACCCTCATGGTCGAACCGACCGAGAGCGAGGACCTCGCCGAGATCGACCGTTTCATCGAGGCGATGATCGCGATCAAGGCCGAGGCGGATGCCGTGGGCGCCGGACGCTGGCCGAAGGACGACAACCCGCTCGTGAACGCGCCGCACACCGCCGAGGCGGTCATCGCGGGGGAGTGGGAGCACGCCTACACGCGCGAGGAGGCGGTGTACCCGCTGCGCAGCCTCGTGCGGGCGAAGTACTGGCCGCCGGTGCGGCGCATCGACCAGGCGTACGGCGATCGCAACCTCGTCTGCGCGTGCCCGCCGATCGAGGCGTTCGCGTAGCCGCGCACTGACGCCGAGCGTGCCCCCGCCCGACACGTCCGGCCCGGAACCGCGGCCGGGTCGTCGGACGGAGGCACGTTCGGCGTCGCGCTCGACTCGTGCCGCGCATCCTTCCCTTCGCCGCGCGAATTTCGGCGGCACGGGGAAGGTTGCGCGGCACGGGGGACGGCCGCGACGGCAGGCGCCGCGGCCGCGCCCGTCAATGCTCGGGTCAGTGCTCGGTCGCCTTCTCGGCGCCGTGGCCGGTGAGGGAGCGCACCTCCATCTCGGCCTGCAGCGCCGGGCTCTCCTTCCGCCGCGAGACGAGCGTCGCGATGATGCCGAGGGCGAAGCCGATCGGGATCGACACGATGCCGGGGTTCGAGAGCGGGAACCACGAGAAGTCCACGTCCTTGAAGATCGACGTCTCGGTGCCCGACACGACCGGGGAGAACAGGATGAGCAGCAGCGCGCTGCCGAGACCTCCGTACATGCTCCACACCGCCCCGGCCGTCGAGAACCGCTTCCAGAACAGCGAGTAGAGGATGGTGGGCAGGTTCGCCGACGCCGCCACCGCGAACGCGAGCGCCACGAGGAACGCCACGTTCTGACCCTGCACCCCGATGCCGCCGAGGATCGCGAGGATGCCGATCACCACGACGGTGACGCGCGCGACGCGCACCTCGCCGTTCGGCGGCACCTCCCCGCGCTTGATGACGTTCGCGTACACGTCGTGGGCGAAGGATGCGGCGGCCGTGATGGTGAGACCCGCGACGACAGCGAGGATCGTCGCGAAGGCGACCGCCGAGATCACCCCGAGCAGCACGGAGCCGCCGAGCTCGAACGCCAGCAGCGGCGCCGCAGAGTTCACCCCGCCGGGGGCGCCGAGGATCGTCTCCGCCCCGATGAGCGCGCCGGCGCCGTAGCCGAGCACGAGGGTGAAGAGGTAGAAGATGCCGATGAGCCAGATCGCCCAGACGACGCTCTTGCGCGCCTCCTTCGCCGTCGGCACCGTGTAGAACCGCATCAGCACGTGCGGCAGGCCGGCCGTGCCGAGCACGAGGGCGAGAGCGAGCGACAGGAAGTCGAGTCGCGTGATGTCGGTCAGCCCGTACTGGGCGCCCGGTTCGAGCACCGCCTTGTCGCTGTTGGCGGCCGCGGCGCCGAGCAGTCCCGAGAAGTCGAAGCCGTTGATCGCCAGCACCCAGACCGTCATAACGCCGGCCCCCGCGATGAGCAGCGCCGCCTTGATGATCTGCACCCAGGTGGTGCCCTTCATGCCGCCGACGAGCACGTACAGGATCATCAGCGCGCCGACGACGGCGATCACGACCGACTGCCCGAGCGCCTCGTCGATGCCCAGCAGCAGCGACACGAGACCACCGGCACCCGCCATCTGCGCCAAGAGGTAGAAGAAGCAGACCGCGAGCGTCGTCGTGGCCGCGGCCATCCGCACCGGTCGTTGCGCGAGGCGGAACGACAGCACATCCGCCATCGTGAAGCGGCCGGTGTTGCGCAGCAGCTCGGCCACGAGCAGCAGGGCGACGAGCCACGCCACGAGGAAGCCGATCGAGTAGAGGAACCCGTCGTACCCGTTCACGGCGATCGCACCGCAGATGCCGAGGAACGACGCCGCCGAGAGGTAGTCGCCGGCGATCGCCGTGCCGTTCTGGAAGCCCGAGAACGAGCGCCCGGCGGCGTAGTAGTCGGACGCGGTCTTGCTGTTCTTGCTCGCCCGCAGCACGATCACGAGGGTGATCGCGACGAAGGCCGCGAAGATCGAGATGTTGAGGATCGGGTCGCCGATGGTCATCGCGACACCCCCCGGCGCTCGAGGTCGGTCCGCAGCTCTTCGGCGAGCGGATCCAGCTGACGGTTCGCGTACATGACGTAGGCGGTCGTGATCGCGAAGGTCGTGACGAACTGGCCGAGGCCCAGCAGGATGCCCACGTTGATGTTCCCGATCACCGGCGTCGCCATGAAATCGTGCGCGTAGTCCGCGAGCAGCACGTACGCGAAGTACCAGACGAGAAAGGCGATCGCGAGGGGGAAGACGAATCGGCGGTGCCGGCGCCTCAACTCCGTGAATCGGGGCGAGCGCTGCACCTCCTCGAACGTGTCGCCCTCGGGGGTGCCCGCGTGCGGTGCCGTGGAGTCGGGCGGTGGCAGATGCGTCATTCCAGCTCCTTCGCTGCCGCACGACGGTGTGCGGGCTACCCCATCGTTTCCAGCACTCGAGCGGGTGTCAAGCACCCCCGGGCGCGCCGAAGAGCGAGGGGAATGCGCTCGCCGCCCACGGATATCCCACGAACACGACGGCATCGATGAGCGTGTGCGCCACGATGAGCGGCACGAGCCGCCCGTAACGCGCATACAGCCAACCGAAGACGATGCCCATCCCGACGTTGCCGAAGAACGCCGGCACCCCCTGGTACAGGTGGTAGCTGCCGCGCAGCACGGCGGCAGTGAGGATGATGCTCCACCGGCCCCAGCCGAGGTCGCGGAGCCTGGCGAAGAGATAGCCGACCACGACCACCTCCTCGGTCACCCCGGCGCGCAGCGCCGAGAGCAGCAGCACAGGCACGGTCCACCAGTGGTCGTCGAGGGCGGTCGGCACGACGTGGGGGGTGAGTCCGAGCGACCGGCCGAGCAGGTACAGCCCGATCCCGGGAACGCCGATGACCACGACGAGCAGCGCGCCCAGCCCGCTGTCGCGCCCCACGCGATCCCCACTGATGCCGAGCCGGCCGAGTCGAGGCCGGGCCGTGGACCAGAGCAGGAACACCACGAGGGCGACGGGAGCGAGATCGAACAGGATGGCCAGCAGCTGGTAGATCAGGTCGAAGATCTCGCGGTCGCTCAGCGAGGCGTTGAGGGTGGCCGTCTGCCGGGAGATCGGCTCGTCACGAGTGAGGCGGTTGACGATCGCCACGATCGCGTACACCGCCGACTGACCGAACGACAGCGCGAGCACGATGACGACCTCGGCGACGAGCCGACGATCTGCGCTCGGTCGTTGCGTCGGCGGGAGGGTCACCTCACGATGCTAGAGGCGGCGGACAGGCGGATGCCGCACGGTGCCACCGACCCCTCGCACGTCCCGACGCCGGCGCGGAACCGGTTTCACCGTCGCGGCGGCGGGATGCTGCGCGCGATTCTTGCGTGACCCGGCTGCAGGCGCACGAAGCCTCCACTCTCGCGCAAAGTCGTTGCCTGTTAGGTTTCCGCTCTGTAACTTTTCCGGCCCTGGTTTTGCCTCACCCCGTCTGCTGCCTAGGGTTCTGTCTATCGAGCGTGGCTCGTGATGGGGGATCCCGCGCGACCGCGTACTCACTTTTCACCAGGAGGAACATTGCGTATCACACGTGTGGGAGCAGCAGCGGGGGGCCTGGCGATCGCCTCGGCCCTCGTGCTCGGCGGCTGCTCCGCCGGTGGCGGCGAAGAGACCGAGGGCAGCAACGCCTCGGGCATCATCACCACCAACGGATCTGAGCCCCAGAACCCGCTGATCCCGACCAACACCAACGAGGTCGGCGGCGGCAAGATCATCGACAACATCTTCGCGGGCCTCGTGTACTACGACGCTGAGGGTGCCGCCATCAACGACATGGCCGAGTCGATCGAGACCGAGGACAACGTCACGTTCACGGTCAAGGTCAAGGAGGGCCAGAAGTTCACGAACGACGAGGACGTCACCGCCGAGTCCTTCGTCGACGCGTGGAACTACGGAGCGGACGCCGCGAACGAGCAGCTTTCGAGCTACTTCTTCGAGGACATCCAGGGCTTCAGCTACGAGGAGAGCGTTCCGGAGCTCCCGGGCCTCAAGGTCGTCGACGACCAGACCTTCACCATCACGCTGAACGCGCCGCGCGCGGACTTCCCGCTGCGTCTCGGCTACTCCGCGTTCTACCCGCTGCCTCAGGCGGCGTTCGAGGACATGGACGCCTTCGGCGAGAACCCCATCGGCAACGGGCCCTACATGCTCGACGGTGAGGGCGCCTGGAAGCACAACGAGAAGATCGACCTCGTCGTGAACCCCGACTACGAGGGTGGCCGTAAGGCGCAGAACGACGGCGTCAGCATCATCTTCTACGCGACCCAGGAAGCGGCCTACGCCGACCTGCAGTCGGGCAACCTCGACATCATCGACCAGGTGCCGGACACCGCGTACGAGACCTTCGAGGAGGAGCTCGGCGACCGGGCGATCAACCAGCCCGCCGCGGTGTTCCAGTCCTTCACCATCCCGGAGCGCCTCGCGCACTTCGGTGGTGAAGAGGGCAAGCTCCGTCGTCAGGCCATCTCGATGGCGATCAACCGCGAGGAGATCACCGAGGTGATCTTCGCCGGCACCCGCACCCCCGCGCACGACTTCACGTCGCCCGTCATCGACGGCTACTCGGAGGACGTGCCCGGTTCCGAGGTGCTCGACTACGACCCCGACGCCGCGAAGGAGCTGTGGGCTCAGGCCGACGCCATCTCGCCGTGGGACGGCACCTTCCAGATCGCGTACAACGCCGACGGCGGCCACCAGGCCTGGGTCGACGCGGTGACGAACAACATCAAGAACAACCTCGGCATCGACGCGTCGGGCGCTCCGTACCCGACCTTCGCCGAGGCGCGCACGCTCATCACCGACCGCACGATCCAGACGGCGTTCCGCACCGGTTGGCAGGCCGACTACCCGGGTCTGTTCAACTTCCTCGGGCCGCTCTACGCCACCAACGCCGGTTCGAACGACGGTGACTACAGCAACCCCGAGTTCGACCGTCTGCTGCAGGAGGGTTCGGCCGCCTCGTCGACCGAGGAAGCCAACGAGCTGTTCCAGCAGGCGCAGTCGATCCTCTTCGAGGACCTGCCCGCCATCCCGCTGTGGTACTCCACGGTGCAGGCCGGCTTCTCGGAGCGCGTCGACAACGTCGCGATCGACTGGCACTCGGTGCCGCTCTTCTACCAGGTGACCGTCAAGGAGTAAGCCTCCGGGCTCTCCGCACCTGATAGTGGACACCCGTGGGGCGGCGGACTTCGATCCGCCGCCCCACAACCCTGTCCGCCGACGTGACGTAGCATGGTGCGTCGGCCCGGGCGGGCCAACAGACAGGCATTCTCCTTCATGACCGAATATCTCTTCGTGCGGGCGGACTCGTGACCGGGTACATCGTCCGTCGACTGCTGCAGGCCGTCCCCGTCTTCTTCGGGACCACGTTCCTCATCTACTTCATGGTGTTCGCCCTGCCGGGCGATCCCATCGTCGCTCTCTTCGGGGAGCGCACGCCGAACCCGGCGGTTCTCGAGCGTCTCAGGGCTGAGTACAACCTCGACAAGCCGTTCATCGTGCAGTACCTGCTGTACATCGGCAACATCTTCCAGGGCGACTTCGGCACCTCGTTCTCGGGTCAGCCCGTCTCGAGCATCCTCGCCCAGGCGTTCCCGGTCACCCTCCGTCTCGCGGTCATGGCGATCATCATCGAGATGATCGCGGGCATCCTGGTCGGCCTCATCAGCGGCCTCCGCAAGGGCGGCTGGTTCGACGCGTCGGCCCTCGCGCTCAGCCTCCTGCTGATCTCGGTGCCCATCTTCGTTCTCGCGTTCGTCGCCCAGTACTTCCTCGGCGTGCAATGGGGTCTGTTCAGACCGACGGTCGGTGGGGGTGCACCGATCCAAGACCTTGTGCTGCCGGCCATCGTGCTCGCGACGATCAGCTTCGCCCAGATCGTGCGCCTCACCCGCTCCGGCGTCATCGAGACGGCGCAGCTCGACTTCGTGCGCACCGCCTACGGCAAGGGACTGTCGCGGAACCGCGTCGTCCCTGTGCACGTGTTGCGCAACTCGCTCATCCCCGTCGTCACCTACCTCGGCGTCGACTTCGGTGTGCTCATCGTCGGAGCGACCGTCACGGAGGGCATCTTCAACGTGCCCGGTGTCGGACGCACCCTCTTCCAGGCCATCGTGCGCGGTGAAGGACCGACCGTCGTGTCGTTCGTGACCGTCATGGTGCTGCTCTACCTGCTCGTCAACCTGGCCATCGACCTGTTGTACGGCGTGCTCGACCCGAGGATCCGCTATGCCAAGTAAGAATTCGACCCGCCTGCCGCACTACGTGGCCCCCTTCGAGGACGACACGCTCGGCGCCGTCGACACCGTGCGCGCCGAGGGCAAGCCGAGCAACCTCTGGCTCGACGCCTGGCGCGACGCCCGCCGCCGCCCGCTGTTCTACGTCTCCGGCGTGCTCATCCTGCTCATCACGTTCGTCGCGCTGTTCCCGTGGCTGTTCACCGCGGAGCCGCCGAACAACAACTGTCTGCTCGAGAACAGCAACGGCGCTCCGGAGGCGGGACACCCGCTCGGGTACACGAAGCAGGGCTGCGATGTGTTCTCGCGCATCGTGCACGGCACCTCGACGTCGCTCACCGTGGGCGTGCTGGTCATCCTGATGACCTCGATCGTGGGCGTCATCGTCGGCGCGCTCGCCGGTTTCTACGGCGGCTGGCTCGACAGCGTGCTCTCGCGCGTCGGCGACATCTTCTTCGCGATCCCCTACATCCTCGCGGCCGTCGTCATCATGAGCGTCTTCTCCGCCTACCGCAGCGTGCCCGTCATCGCCTTGGCGATCGGGGCGTTCGCCTGGCCGTCGACAGCGCGAGTGTTGAGGTCGGAGGTGTTGCGGGTCAAGCACTCGGACTACGTCATGGCGGCGACCGCCATCGGCATCTCGCGCTTCAAGATCCTCGTGAAGCACGTGCTGCCGAACTCGATCACCCCGGTCGTCGTCATCACGACGATCGCGCTCGCGGGTGCCATCACCGCGGAGGCGACGCTGTCGTACCTCGGCGTCGGGCTTCCCAACAGCTTCATGTCCTGGGGCAACGACATCTCGCAGGCGCAGGCCGACCTGCGCACGTCGCCGCAGACGCTCATCTACCCGTCGATCGCGCTGACGATCACGGTGCTGAGCTTCATCATGATGGGCGAGGTCGTGCGCGAGGCGCTCGACCCGAAGGCGAGGGCACAGCGTTGAGCACCATCGATCCGAACACCCCCCTGCTCGAGATCAAGGATCTCGAGGTCGGATTCCGCACGCAGAACGGACTCGTCTCCGCCGTCCGCGGCGTCAGCCTCACGGTCATGCCGGGGGAGACCCTCGCGATCGTCGGCGAGTCCGGGTCCGGCAAGTCCACGACCGCGGCGGCCGTCATCAACCTCCTTCCGGGATCGGGACAGATCACCGGCGGTCAGATCCTCTTCGAGGGGCGCGATCTCGCCAAGCTCGACCGGCGCGAGATGGAGTCCGTGCGCGGGCGCCTCATCGGCATGGTCCCGCAGGATCCGATGTCGAACCTCAACCCCGTGTGGAACGTCGGGTTCCAGGTCGAGGAGGCCATCCGCGCGAATGGCATCGCGAGCAAGAAGGCGGATGTGAAGCGCCGCGCCGTGCAGGTGCTGCGCGAGGCGGGGCTCGACGACGCCGAGAAGCGGTTGCGGCAGTTCCCGCACCAGTTCTCGGGCGGTATGCGTCAGCGCGTGCTCATCGGCATCGGCCTCTCGGCCGACCCGAAGCTGCTCATCGCCGACGAGCCGACCTCCGCGCTCGACGTCACGGTGCAGCGCAAGATCCTCGACCACCTCGAGAAGCTCACGAGCGAGCGCAACACCGCGGTGATCTTCATCACGCACGACCTCGGCCTCGCCGCCGAGCGTGCCGAGAACATCGCGGTCATGTACCGCGGCAAGGTCGTCGAGTCGGGGCCGGCGCTCGAGATCCTGCAGAACCCGCAGCACCCCTACACCCAGCGGCTGGTGGCCGCGGCGCCGAGCCTCGCCTCGCGCCGCATCCAGTCGTCGGTCAGGCGGCACGAGACGATCGAGCACGAGACGCAGGACGAGGTCGCGGTCGTCGATCTCGTCGCCGCGGCGGAGACGCACGCCCAGGCGCGCCGTGCCGCCGCGTCGGCGTCGACCGTGCCGGCGATCGAGTTCACCGACGTCACGAAGGTGTTCAAGATCCGCACGGGCAGCTTCAGCTCGACGGACTTCACCGCGGTCGACAAGGTGTCGTTCAGCATCCCGCGCGGCACCACGATGGCGCTCGTGGGGGAGTCGGGCTCGGGCAAGTCGACGGCGGCGAAGCTGCTGCTCAAGCTCGAGGAGGCGACCTCCGGCTCGATCAAGGTGGGCGGCAAGGAGATCGGGCCGATGTCGCGGAAGGAGACCTTCTCGCTGCGTTCGACGATGCAGCCGGTCTTCCAGGACCCGTACGGTTCGCTCAACCCGCTGCGCAACATCGAGAACACGATCGGCGAGCCGCTGCAGGTGCACGGCTTCGGCGACAAGGCGGCCCGTCGGGCGCGGGTGAAGGAGGTGCTCGACCAGGTCGCCCTGCCGACGAGCGTGCTCACCCGCTACCCGAACGAGCTCTCCGGCGGTCAACGGCAGCGCGTCGCCATCGCGCGGGCGCTGTCGCTCAAGCCGGAGATCGTCGTGCTCGACGAGGCCGTCTCGGCGCTCGACGTGCTCGTGCAGGCGCAGATCCTGAACCTGCTCGCCGACCTGCAGGCGGAGCTCGGGCTGACCTACCTCTTCATCACGCACGACCTCGCGGTCGTGCGGGTCATCGCCGACAACGTCTGCGTCATGCGCAAGGGGCAGATCGTCGAGTCGGCGACCACCGATGAGGTGTTCGACAACCCGCGTGACCCGTACACCCAGGAGCTGCTCGCCGCCATCCCCGGCGCGAACATCGCCCTGGGAGCCTGACCGAGCACGACCGAGTGCCGCGACGAGTCGTGGCAGACTGAATCGATGGCTTCTTCCCGACGCGACCACCTGCGTCGGGGGGCAGCCGCGGTCCTCGTCGCGGCACTCGCCGGCTCGGCCGCAGGCTGCTCCCCGACGGGTCCCGAACCGGTCGAAGGCTCGACCGTCACGGTCGCCCGCAGCGAGCCGTTCACCTCGCTCAACGCGCAGACCTCCTACGGCAACCGCGGCACCAACGCCGCGGTGCGGCACCTGACGACGTCGCAGTTCGTCGCCTACGACGCCACTCCCGAGCTGGTGCGCGATGAATCGTTCGGCACCATCACCGTCGAGGACGAGGATCCGCTGACCGTCACCTACAGGGTGGCGGACGGGGTCGCCTGGTCCGACGGCGAGCCCGTCGACGCGGCCGATCTGCTGCTCTCGTGGGCGGCCAACTCGGGCGCCGTGAACACTCCGGAGTTCGACGACGAGCCGTACGTCGACGAGGAGACCGGGGCGTACGCCGAGGACTTCCCCGACGACGTCGTCCACTTCGACGGTCAGGTGAGCAACGGCCTCGCCGGGGTGACGCAGACCCCGGAGGTCGGGGACGACGGCCGGTCGATCACCCTCGTCTACGACCGCTACTTCGCCGATTGGGAGCTCGCCTTCGAGGTCGGGGTGCCCGCGCACGTCGTCGGCGCCCGCGCCCTCGGCATCGACGACGCCGACGAGGCGAAGGATGCGGTCGTCTCCGCGATCCAGGATCGCGACGAGGCCGCACTCGCTGCGCTGTCGCGCACCTGGAACGCCGATTTCAACCTCGACCGGATGCCCGAGGACCGGTCGTTGCTCGTCGCGAACGGTCCGTACACGGTGACCGGCATCGAAGCGGGGCAGAGCGTCGAGCTGACCGCGAACCCCCGCTACCGCGGCGAGCACCGCCCCGAGTTCGAGCGTGTCGTCCTGCGCACGATCAGCGACCCGCTCGAGGCGGTCGCCGCCCTGCGCGACGGCGAGGTCGACGTCATCACCCCGCAGGCGTCCGCCGACGTCGCCGCCGAACTGCTCGCTCTCGACGACGTCACGGTGCTGAGCGGGTCGGACAGCACGTACGAGCACCTCGACCTGCAGTTCACCGCGAGCCGGAACGGGCACTTCGCCGACGCCCGCGTGCGTGAGGCGTTCCTGCGGGTGGTGCCGCGACAGCGCATCCTCGACGAGCTCGTCGGCTCCATCCAGGAGGAGGCGGAACTGCGCGACTCGTTCGTGTTCATGCCGTCCGACCCGCGCTACGCCGACGCGGTCGCCGGCAACGGGTCGGACGAGTACGCACGCCCGGACCCCGAGCGCGCGCGGGAGCTGCTCGCCGAGGCGGGGGTCACCTCGCCCGAGGTCTGCATCCTGTTCTCCTCGACCAATCCGCGCCGCGTGCGCGAGTTCCAGCTCATCCAGGAGTCCGCCGCCGAGGCCGGATTCCGGGTGACCGACTGCTCCGCGCCCGATGCGGTGCCCGTCCTCGGCAGCCCGGGGGAGTACGACGCGGCGCTCTTCGGGTGGAACGTGCCGAACCTCTCCACCGCGGGCACGAGCGCGATCTTCCGCTCCCGCACGGGCATCGACAACCTCAACGGCTACGCCAACCCCGAGGTCGACGCCCTGCTCGACGAGTTGAGCGGGGAACGGGATGCGGATGTCCGTGCGCAGCGGCTCGCTGAGCTCGACGCCCTGGTGTGGCGCGACGCCTACGGGCTGCCCCTGTATCAGCTGCCCGTGCTCACCGGAGTGGGGCCCGGAGTGGAGAACGTGACGCGTTCGCCGCTGCCGCCCGGGGTGCTCTGGAACGTGTGGGATTGGCGCCCGACCGGAAGTTGACGCTTCCCCGGTAGAATGGAAGGCGCGGGCTCTCCCGCACCTCCCCCTTTTTCTCTCCCGTGAGGATGCTCCCGCATGGCCACTGCCATCCGTCGCGACCTGCGCAATGTGGCGATCGTCGCCCACGTCGACCATGGCAAGACGACCCTCGTCGACGCCATGCTGCGCCAGACCAACTCCTTCGAAGCCCACGCCCACCTGGAAGACCGGGCGATGGACTCCAACGATCTCGAGCGCGAGAAGGGCATCACGATCCTCGCGAAGAACACCGCGATCTCGTATGCCGGTGCTCACGCCACCGATGGTCCGATCACGATCAACGTGATCGACACCCCCGGCCACGCCGACTTCGGCGGCGAGGTCGAACGCGGCCTCAGCATGGTCGACGGCGTCGTGCTCCTCGTCGATGCGAGCGAAGGCCCGCTGCCGCAGACCCGCTTCGTGCTGCGCAAGGCGCTCGCCGCGAAGCTGCCCGTCATCCTGCTGGTCAACAAGACCGACCGTCCGGATGCGCGCATCGACGAGGTCGTCAGCGAGTCGCAGGACCTGCTGCTCGGCCTCGCGAGCGACATGGCCGACGAGGTCGAGGACCTCGACCTCGACGCGATCCTCGACGTGCCCGTCGTCTACGCTTCCGGTCGTGCCGGAGCGGCGAGCCTCAACAAGCCGGCGAACGGCTCGCTGCCCGACAACGACGACCTCGAGCCGCTGTTCGGCGCGATCCTCGAGCACATCCCGGCGCCGACCTACGACGACGAGCACCCGCTGCAGGCGCACGTCACGAACCTCGACGCGTCGCCCTTCCTCGGCCGTATCGCGCTGCTGCGCATCTTCCACGGCGAGCTCAAGAAGGGGCAGACCGTGTCGTGGGTGCGCCACGACGGCAGCACCCAGAACGTGCGCATCACCGAGCTGCTCATGACGAAGGCGCTCGACCGCTATCCGGCGGAGAAGGGCGGCCCCGGCGACATCGTCGCGATCGCGGGCATCGCCGACATCACCATCGGCGAGACGATCGCCGACCCGGAGGACGTGCGGCCGCTGCCGCCGATCACGGTCGACGACCCGGCGATCTCGATGACGATCGGCACCAACACCTCGCCGCTGGTCGGCAAGGTCAAGGGCCACAAGCTCACCGCGCGCATGGTGAAGGACCGCCTCGACCGCGAACTGATCGGAAACGTGTCGATCAAGGTCGTCGACATCGGACGACCCGACGCGTGGGAGGTGCAGGGGCGCGGCGAGCTCGCCCTCGCGATCCTCGTCGAGAACATGCGCCGTGAGGGCTTCGAGCTCACCGTCGGCAAGCCGCAGGTGGTCACCAAGACCGTCGACGGCAAGGTGCACGAGCCCTACGAGCACCTCACGATCGACGCGCCCGAGGACTACCTCGGTGCGATCACCCAGCTGCTCGCCGCCCGCAAGGGCCGTATGGAGGGCATGTCGAACCACGGCACCGGCTGGGTGCGCATGGAGTTCGTCGTGCCGTCGCGCGGACTGATCGGCTTCCGCACCGAGTTCCTCACCATCACCCGCGGCACCGGGATCGCCAACACGATCTTCCACGGCTACGACGAGTGGGCGGGCACCATCACGACCCGCACGAACGGCTCGATCGTCGCCGACCGTGCCGGCGTCGTGACCCCGTTCGCGATCGTCAACCTCCAGGAGCGGATGACGTTCTTCGTCAACCCGACCGAGGAGGTCTACGAGGGCATGGTGATCGGCGAGAACTCGCGCGCCGACGACATGGACGTGAACATCACCAAGGAGAAGAAGCTCACCAACATGCGCTCCTCCACGGCGGACACGTTCGAGTCGATGACGCCGTCGCGGCAGCTGTCGCTCGAGGAGTGCCTCGAGTTCGCCCGCGAGGACGAGTGCGTCGAGGTGACGCCCGAGATCGTGCGCATCCGCAAGGTCGAGCTCGACGCCAACGCGCGGGCCCGTGCCGCGTCGCGTCTCAAGCGCCAGGACGCGTAAGACGACCACCCTCCTGCCCGCCGCTGCCCAGGCAACGGCGGGCAGAATGGTGTCATGACCTTCCGTCGTTACCTGCTCGCCGGCGCCCTCGCGTCGGGCCTCCTGCTCACCGGGTGCACCGGCACGCCGCTCGACAACGCGGTGGAGGGACTCGTCGACCAGGGGGTCGAACAACTCCAGGGCGGCGTGGATCAGGCGATCGGCGACGCACTCGGCGGCGCCGATCTCTCCACCGACGGTCAGGTGCCCGAGGGCTTCCCGACCGACACGGTGCCGCTCACCGGCGAGGTGCGCGGCGGCGGTGCCGGTCCCAACGGGTCCGGGTGGGTCGCGCAGACGGTGCTCGGCTCCGCGGCCGACTACGAACAGGCGTCACAGGCCCTCGAAGACGCCGGGTTCACCGCATCCGTGAGCAATTCCGACGCGAACAGCGCCTTCGGTCAGTTCACCGGCAACGGCTACTCGGTCGTGCTGACCGTGGCGAGCGAGCAGGACGCGGTCGTCGCGACCTACATCGTGACGCCCGCCTGAGGCCCGGCCTCAGGCGAAGAGCCGCTCGCCGACCGGTTCGCCCGACCGTGAGCCGGGCGGCACCGCGAACACGCCCGAGCCGACGTGGCGCACGTACTCGTTCATGGCGTCGTTGCGCGCGAGCGAGAGCTGGATGGGCACGAACTGGGTGCGGGGATCCCGTTGGAACGCGATGAAGAACAGCCCGGCGTCGAGCCGGCCCAACTGGTCGTTGCCGTCGACGAAGTTGTAGCCGCGGCGCAGGAGTGTCGCCCCGCCGTTGTGCTCCGGGTGCGCGAGTGACACGTGCGAGGCGGGATCGATGAGTGGGGCGTCGTCACGTCCGGTCACCGAGAAGTCGACCGGGGTGAACTCCTCACCGCCGCTCAACGGAGCTCCGACGCCCTTCGTACGCCCGATCACCCGCTCCTGCTCCCGCAGCGACGTGCGATCCCAGGTCTCGATGGTCATGCGGATGCGACGAGCGACGAGGTAGCTGCCGCCGGTCATCCATGCCGGGCCGTCTCCGTCGTTCACCCACACGTGGCGTTCGACCTGGGTGGTGTCCTCCGCGCGGAGGTTCGCCGTTCCGTCCTTGAACCCGAACAGGTTCCGCGGGGTCGTCTGGGCACGGGTCGTCGACGAGGTGCGGCCGAAGCCGAGCTGCGACCACCGCAGCGTCGCCCGGCCGAAGGCGATGCGCGACAGGTTCCGGATGGCGTGCACCGCGACCTGCGGGTCGTCGCTGCAGGCCTGGATGCACAGGTCGCCGCCGCTGCGGTTCTCCTCGAGGGCGTCGCCGGGGAAGTGGGGAAGCTCCTCGAGTGCGTCGGGTCGACGGCCGGCGAGCCCGAACCGGTCGTCGAAGAGCGTCGGTCCGAAACCGAACGTGATGGTGAGCCCACCGGGCGGCAGGTCGAGCGCCTCTCCCGTATCGTCCGGCGGCGCGTCGTAGGGTCCGCTAGCCGCCCCGTAGGGCCCGGCGCCGAGGCCGGTCGTCATCCGTTCGGCCGCGGTCGTCCAGTCGGCGAGCAGCTCGAGCAGTTCGTCGCGGGTGATGTCGCTCACGTCGAAGGCGGCGAAGTGCAGCCGGTCCTGGGCGGGCGTCACGATGCCGGACTGGTGCAGCCCGCGGAACGGGTAGGTGCGTGCGACGGCTGATCCGTTCCCGAGGGTGGCGGTCGCGGCGTAGGTGGCGCCGCCGCCGAGGGCGGCGCCGGCGACTCCCGCCCCGGCGAGCCCGAACAGCCCGCGCCGGGAGATCCCGCCCGTGGTCACAGCACGAGTGCGGCGGTGATGCCCGACAGCGGTTCGGCGAGCGCGTTCACCTGGTCGGACAGGCCGCGCACCTCGTCGGCGGTCAGCTCGGTGTAGAGACGGAACCCGTCTCCGACGCGCTGCGCGTCGAGGAGTTCCTGCAACGCGGCGAACTCGGTGTCGAGACGCTCGACGAGCTCGGCGTCCTCCTTCGCCAGGATGTCGCGGACGCCCTCGTACAGCACGCGCGCCCCGTCGACGTTGGCCTGGAAGTCCCACAGGTCGGTGTGCGACCAGAACTCCTCCTCGCCGGTGACCTTGCCGGTCGCGACCTCGTCGAGCAGGCCGATCGCGCCGTTGGCCTGCTGGTCGAGCGTGAACTCGAGGTCCTGCACCTTGCTGTGCAGGGTCGCGGTGTCCGCGACGAGACGCTCGGCGAGGTCCGCCCGCTTCTCCGGCGGGTACGGCACGAACCCGGCCTCGGCCTCGGCGGGCCAGAGGTCCTTCTCGATCGCGTGCCATCCCGTCCACTCCTGGCCGGGCTCGAGGTCCGCCTCGCGCAGGTCCATGCGCGGGTCGAGGTCGCCGAAGGATTCCGCAACCGTCTCGATGCGCTCCCAGTGCACGCGGGTGGGCGCGTAGAGGGCGCGCGCGGCGTCGTCGTCACCGGCGATGTAGGCCGCGGCGAACTCCTCCGTGCCGCTCACGAGCTGCTCGACCTGGTCTTTCACGTAGGCCTTGTAGTTGGCGTTCGCGGTCTCGACCTGCTGAGCGGTGTCGCCGCTCGCGGCGAGCTCGACCCCCGAGTCGGTGACGGTGAACGGGGACTTGTCGACCCCCTCGCCGACCATTCCCGGCTTGCACACCGTGAAGTAGTCGCCGGGGGTGGCCTGCACGACGAGGTCCCGGCTCAGTCCCGGCCCGATGTTCTCGACCTCGCCCACGATGCGCAGTCCGTCGTCGGCGAGCAGGTAGAACTCGGTCACCTGGTCGCCGGCGTTCGAGACGGTGAACACCACGTTGCCGCTCGGCGCCTCGGAGGCCGAGACGGCGCACGAGTCCGCGGTGCTCTCGACGGAGAGCCGGGCGGTGTCGCCGCCCTGGGGTGCGTTCGGCACGCATCCGGCGAGCAGCAGCAGGGCGGCGGCACCGGATGCGGTGATGAGTGCGGGGCGCAGGGCGCGGCGGGTCATCGGACTCCTTCGAGCTGGGCCGGCGCGGACGCCGGTCGGGCGGGTCGGCGTCCGCGCAGCGACGCGCGGACGAAGAGGGTGAGCACCGGGACGGCGTAGGCGACCCACACGGCCGCCTCCAGCCAGGTGGTCGCGGGGGAGAAGTTGAAGATGCCCTTGAGCAGGGTGCCGTGCCAGCTGTCCGGAGGAACGATCGCGCTCACGTCGAACACGTACGAGGTGAGACCGGGCAGCACCCCCGCCTCCTGCAGGTCGTGCACCCCGTAGGAGAGCACGCCGGCGGCCACGATCACGAGCAGCGCACCGGTCCAGGTGAAGAACGGCGACAGGTTGATGCGGAGGATGCCGCGCTGGATGATCCAGGCGAGGGCGATCGCCGTCGCGATGCCGAGCAGCGAGCCGACCAGCGGCAGGGCGCTCGAACCGGTCACCCGGGCGGCCGCCCACAGGAACAGCGCCGTCTCGATGCCCTCGCGGGCCACCGCGAGGAACGCGACGAGCACGAGACCCCACCCCGCTCCGGCGATGTGGGTGTCGACGTCGTGGCGCAGGTGACTGCTCAGGTCGCGGGCGGCCCGCAGCATCCAGAACACCATCCAGGTGACGAAGCCCGCCGCGACGATCGACAGCGTTCCGCCGATGAGCTCCTGCGCCTCGAACGAGAGCCCGTAGGCGCCGAAGGTGAGCACGGCCCCGAGGGCGAGGGAGAGCAGGACCGCGAGTCCGACCCCGAGCCAGATGCGGGGCAGCACGTCGCGGCGGTCGAGCTTCACGATGTACGCGACCAGGATGCCGACGACGAGTGCGGCCTCGAGCCCTTCGCGCAGGCCGATGAGGTAGTTGGCGATCATCTCTCTCCCGGAGTCGCCCGTCCGGAAGTGGCGTGCGGCGAGGTTAGCCTACCCTAAGTCCGCTCGCTGATCCGTCCCGTGCTCAGCGGTCCCGCCGCGCGCCCTCGGTATCCTGGCCCGAACCGGGACGGGGGAGCCATGTCGAATCGCGCGCAGCGGGCGCTCATCGTCGTCGCCGACCCCGCCGACGCGATCGTCCTCGCGGCGGGAGTGATCGCGACGCTGACCTCCGCGGGTGGACACGTCACCGTCGTGAGTTGCCTCGAGACGCAGGACGGAGCGGACGTGTCGCGCGCGCTCGCCGATCTCGGCGTGCATGACCATCGTGTACTCGGTCACGCCGACGCGCGCCGCACCGGTCTCGCGCCGCGCCGCTACGTCGCGACGGCGGTGAACGAGACCCCGTTCGGGCGTGAGCCGGCGCCCGGAGCCGACCACGATGCGCTCTGCCGCGCGGACGCCGGCGAGGTCGCCGCCGATGTCGCCACGGTCGTGCTCGACGTGAGACCGGATGTCGTGCTCGGCTACGACGAGTGGGGCGGCGATCGCCATCCCGACCGCATCCGCGTCTACGAGGCGGCACGACGCGCGGCCGAGGTGATGGGCGTGCCGTACTACGCCGCCGACGGCGCCGACGCGGGGCGCACCGCGACACTCCGGCTCGACCCGGATCGGCACGCGGCGGAGCGCAAGGCCGCCGCGCTCGCCGCGCTCGGACGGACGTCCACGGGCGCGATCGAGCGTTTCACCCGACTGCGGCGGCACCCGGCACCGGAACGCACCCGCCTTCCCAGCCTGCTCGCGGGCGCGCTCATCGCATTCCTCGCCGGCGCCGGGGTCGGCGCTCTCGGCACCATCAGCCACCAGTTCTCGCCGCCGTGGGGCATCGCGCTCGCCCTGCTCGCCGTCGCGGGACTGGTCGTGGGACTTCGGGTCGTGTTCGGCACCCGCACGATGTCGTTCGCCGCGACCGTCGGGGTGCTGGGCGCCGCCGCCTTGTTCACACTGCCCGGCGGGGGCGGATCGGTGCTGGTGCCCGGCAACGAACTCGGATACGTCTGGACCTTCGGTCCGGTGCTGATCGCCCTCTTAGCACTCGGCTGGCCGAGGATTCCGCAGCGACCGACACCGTAGACTGACGAGGTGACCTACGTCATCGCGCTTCCCTGTGTCGATCTGAAAGACCGCGCCTGCATCGACGAGTGCCCCGTCGACTGCATCTACGAGGGCGACCGGATGCTGTACATCCACCCCGACGAATGCGTCGACTGCGGTGCGTGCGAACCGGTGTGCCCGGTCGAGGCGATCTACTACGAAGACGACCTGCCCGAGCAGTGGTCGGACTACTACAAGGCCAACGTCGAGTTCTTCGAGGACATCGGATCGCCGGGCGGCGCCGCCAAGGTCGGAGTCATCCACAAGGACCACGAGCTCGTCGCGGCGCTCCCGCCGCAGGCGAGCGGGGAGTGAACGCATGAGCATCGACCTGCCCGACTTTCCCTGGGACGCCCTGAAGCCGCACGCGGAGACCGCGAAGCGTCACCCCGGCGGCCTCGTCGACCTCTCGGTCGGCTCGCCCGTCGACCCCACCCCGCAATCGGTGCGCGACGCCCTCGCCGCGGCATCCGACGCCCCGGGATACCCGCAGACGGCCGGAACGCCGGAGCTGCGTGAAGCGATCGTCGCCTGGTACACGCGCCGCCGCGGCGCGGCCGACGACCTCTCGGTCGAGAACGTGCTGCCCACGATCGGCTCAAAGGAATTCATCACGAGCCTCCCGCTGCTGCTCGGCCTCGGCCCCGGCGACGTCGTGGTGCAGCCGACCATCGCCTACCCGAGCTACGCCATCGGCGCTGCACTCGCCCGCGCCGAGGTCGTCGCGAGCGACGACCCCGCGTCGTGGCCCGAGAACACGAAGCTCATCTGGCTCAACAGTCCCGGCAACCCCGACGGCCGCGTGCATTCGGTCGAGTTCCTGCGCGCCGCCGTAGCGCGCGCTCGCGAACTCGACGCCGTGATCGCCAACGACGAGTGCTACGCCGAGTTCGGCTGGCAGGACGAGGCCGTGCCGAGCATCCTCGACGCCCGCGTCACCGACGGATCGCGCCGCCTCGTGCTCAGCGTCTCGTCGCTGAGCAAGCAGGCCAATCTCGCCGGCTACCGCGCCGGCATGGTCGCCGGCTGCAGCGAGGTCGTTCAGGCGCTGCTGAAGGCCCGCAAGCACGCCGGCCTCATGGTGCCGGCGCCCGTGCAGGCCGCCATGGTCGCCGCCCTCAATGACGACGCGTCCGTCGCGCAGCAGCGCGAGCTGTACCGGATGCGGCGCGAACTGCTGCGCTTCGCGCTCGAGCGCGCCGGATTCCGTGTCGACGCGAGCGAGGGCGGCCTGTACCTGTGGGTGACCCGCGGTGAGGACTCGTGGGCGACCGTCGAGGCGCTCGCCGAAGTCGGTGTGCTCGTCGCTCCCGGCGCGTTCTACACCTCCGGTGTCTCCGAGCATGTGCGCATCTCGATCACCGTCGTCGACGATCGGCTGGTCGCGGCGGTCGACCGTTTGACGGAACTCGCCAAACGCTGACCTCTGGTCCTGTGGGGGGACGTTCTGGCGTTCTTTTGCCCATAGGCTGTAACGCGGACCTCGCGGGCGACGCCACGACCGACGCCGGCGTCCATGACCCCACGACGGCGAACACTCAGGAGATCCAGTGAGCGACGACGCAGCCAAGGCCACACTGACCTTCCCCGGCGGAACGGCCGAGTTCCCGATCCACCGGAGCGTCGACGGCAACCCGAGCATCGACATCTCGACGTTCACGAAGCAGACCGGGTACACCGCTCTCGACTACGGCTTCGTCAACACCGCCGCCACCCGCAGCGCGATCACCTACATCGACGGCGACCAGGGCGTTCTGCGGTACCGCGGCTACGCGATCGAGGACGTCGCGGCGAACTCCACGTATCTCGAGGTCGCCTGGCTGCTGATCTACGGCGAGCTGCCCACGCCGAGCGAGCTGAGCGAGTTCGAGGAGCGGATCCGCCGTCACACGCTCCTGCACGAGGACCTGCGTCGCTTCTTCGACGCGCTGCCGCACACCGCGCATCCGATGTCGGTGCTCTCGAGCGCCGTGTCGGCGCTGTCGACGTTCTACGAGGGCTCGCTGAGCGTGCGCGACCCCGAGCAGATCGAGATCTCGACCATCCGGCTGCTCGCGAAGCTGCCCGTCATCGCCGCGTACGCGCACAAGAAGAGCCTCGGCCAGGCGTTCCTGTACCCCGACAACTCGCTGAGCTTCGTCGAGAACTTCCTCAAGCTGAACTTCGGCACCATGGCCGAGCCGTACGAGGTCGACCCCGTGCTGTCGAAGGCGCTCGACCGCCTGCTGATCCTGCACGAGGACCACGAGCAGAACGCGTCGACGTCGACCGTGCGTCTCGTCGGCTCGACCGAGGCGAACCTGTTCGCCTCGATCTCGGCCGGCATCAACGCCCTCTACGGCCCGCTGCACGGCGGGGCGAACGAGGCCGTGCTCAAGATGCTCGGCGAGATCCGCGACTCCGGCGAGAGCGTCGAGCGTTTCATCGAGCGGGTGAAGAACAAGGAGCAGGGCGTCAAGCTCATGGGCTTCGGTCACCGCGTCTACAAGAACTTCGACCCGCGCGCCCGGCTCGTCAAGCAGAGCGCCGACGAGGTGCTCGAGGCGCTCGGCGTGCAGGACCCGCTGCTCGACATCGCGAAGCAGCTGGAAGAGGCCGCGCTGGCCGACGACTACTTTGTCGAGCGGCGTCTCTACCCGAACGTCGACTTCTACACGGGCGTGATCTACAAGGCGATGGGCTTCCCCACGCGCATGTTCACCGTGCTGTTCGCGATCGGCCGCCTGCCCGGCTGGATCGCCCACTGGCGCGAGATGAACACCGACCCGGCCACGAAGATCGGCCGCCCGCAGCAGCTCTACACGGGCGCCCCCGCGCGCGACTGGCCCCAGCGCTGACACTCGCGGCACGCGCATCCGCGTGCCGCGCGTCTGATTGTCCGACACCCTCGCGGCGAATCGATCAGCGGCGGTCCTGCGAACGTCCGAGTTGGCGAAAGCATCGCCACCCGGGGGCGTTTTCGCGATGGATTCGCCAACTGGCGCTGTGCGAGCTGCTCGAGTCGAGTCGAGACGCGCGGCAAGAGTGGCTATGCGTGCAGGGCGGCGTTGAGCTCGATGCCGCGCCCGGCGCGGGGGAGCACCTCGACGGCGCCGGTGAGGGAGTTGCGGCGGAAGAGCAGCCCCGGCACCCCGCTCAGCTCGGCCGCCTTCACCACGCGCGGCTCGGAGCCCGGCACGAGCACCGTCACCTTGGTGCCGGCGGTCACGTAGAGGCCGGCCTCGACGACCGAGTCGTCGCCGATCGAGATGCCGATGCCGGAGTTCGCACCGAGCAGGGCACGCTCGCCGATCACGACGCGCTGGGTGCCGCCGCCGGAGAGGGTGCCCATGATGCTCGCGCCGCCGCCGATGTCGGAACCGTCGCCGACGACGACGCCCTGCGAGATGCGACCCTCCACCATCGAGGTGCCGAGGGTGCCGGCGTTGAAGTTCACGAAACCCTCGTGCATGACGGTGGTACCGGGCGCGAGGTGCGCGCCGAGCCGCACCCGCGACGCGTCGGCGATGCGCACGCGCGGCGGGCTGACGTAGTCGAGCATCCGCGGGAACTTGTCGAGCCCGAGGAACGAGATGCCCGCGCGCTGCAGCTCCGGCCGCAGGCGCGCGGCGTCATCCGGGTGCATCGCGCCGGCGGTCGTCCACGCGACGATCGGCAGGTGCCCGAAGATGCCGTCGAGGTTGATCGTGTTCGGCGCCACGAGGGTGTGGCTCAGCAGATGCAGCCGCAGGTATGCGTCGGGGGTGGATGCGGGGGGCGCGTCGAGGTCGATCTGCACGGTGACGAAGTCGGTGCGCACCGCGCGGCGCTCGTCGGTGCCGACGAGCGTCTCGAGCGACGCCGGGGCGATGTGCGGGTCGGTGCCCTCGGGCAGGGCGCCGAGGCGCGGCTCCCGGAACCACGTGTCGAGCACCGTGCCGTCACGGGCGATCGTGGAGAGGCCGTAGCCCCAGGCGGCGCGGGACGCGGAAGTCGACTCGGTGCTCATCGCCTCCAGGGTATCGGTCGCGCGACGGCCGCCCAGGGCGTCCGACCTAGACTGGGCGGCATGCCGGTGAGCGACCCGACCCTGCCTCTGCTCGATCCGACCCTCTCGGCGGTGGAACTCACCCGCCAGTTCTGCGACATCGAATCGGTGTCGGGCAACGAGCGGGTGCTCGCGGATGCGATCGAAGCGGTCCTCGAGGGAGCCGACCACCTCGAGGTGATCCGCCGGGGCGACTCGATCGTCGCGCGCACCCGGCTCGGACGCGACCGGCGCGTCGTGATCGCCGGACACATCGATACGGTGCCGCTCAACGACAACCTGCCTACGCGTTTCGAGACCGAGGACGGCGTCGACTACCTGTGGGGCCGCGGCACCGTCGACATGAAGGCCGGGGCGGCCGTGCAGCTCAAGCTCGCGGTCGAGCTGACCGATCCCGTCGTCGACCTCACCTGGGTCTGGTACGACCACGAGGAGGTCTCCGACGACCTCAACGGTCTCGGCCGCCTCGCGCGCACCGAGCCGGAGCTCATCGCCGGCGACTTCGCCATCCTCTGCGAGCCGAGCAACGCGAGCATCGAGGGCGGATGCAACGGCAATCTGCGCGTGGAACTGCGCACCTACGGCGTGCGCTCGCACTCGGCCCGGTCCTGGGTCGGGCACAACGCCATCCACGACGCCGCCTCCATCCTGCAGACCCTTGCGACCTATGAGGCCCGTGAGGTCGAGGTCGACGGGCTCGTGTACCGCGAAGGACTCAACGCGGTCGGCATCACCGGGGGAGTGGCCGGCAACGTCATCCCCGACGAGTGCATGGTGCACATCAACTACCGTTTCGCCCCCAGCCGCAGCGGTGAGGAGGCGATCGCGCACCTGCGCGAGCTGTTCCCCGGCGTCGACCTGACCGTCGTCGACCTCGCCGAGGGTGCTCGCCCGGGCCTCGACGACCCGCTCGCGCAGGACTTCGTCGCGGCCGTGGGTGGCGAGGCGAAGCCCAAGTACGGCTGGACGGATGTCGCCCGCTTCTCCGCGCTGGGCGTGCCCGCCGTGAACTACGGTCCCGGTGACCCGCAGAAGGCGCACGCCGACGACGAGCGGGTGCCGCTCGCGCACATCGAGGAGTGCGAGCGCGGACTCCGGGCGTGGCTCACCGGCAACTGACCCGGCTGCGGGCGCGCTACCGCCTCACGCCGTGGTGGGTGCGGGTGCTCGCCGTCTACGCGGCCTCCCGCGTGGTCACCACGCTCATCTTGCTCGCCTACGCCGCCGCGCAGCCCGCGAACGCCTGGACCGGAGCCTCGCCGGGCTACGCCGACTTCGCGAGCATGTGGGACGGGCACTGGTACTTCATCATCGCGGTGGCCGGGTATCCGAGCGACCTGCCGGTCACCGACAGCGGCGCGATCGGCGAGAACGCGTGGGCGTTCATGCCGGTGTATCCGCTGCTCGTGCGGGCGCTCATGTTCCTCACCGGGCTGCCGTTCGACGTGCTCGCGGTCGCCGTGTCGGTGGGTGCGGGTGCCGGGGCGGCCCTCGTCTTCGAGCGGCTGATGCGACTCGTGCTGCCGCCGCACGCGGTGATGTTCTCGGTCGTGCTCTTCTGCGTCGCCCCGCTCTCGCCCATCCTGCAGGTCGCGTACGCCGAGTCCCTGCATCTGCTTCTGCTCGTGTCGGCGCTCTCCCTGCTGGTGCGCCGCCGATACGTGTGGATGCTGCCGGTCGTCGCGGTCGCATCGCTGACCCGGCCGAGCGGGCTGGCGCTCGCCCTCGCGCTCGCTGTGCACGTCGTGGTGCGCTGGGCGCGACGGCGTAGGGAGCCGTTCCCCCGCGGCGAGGCCGCCGCCGCAACCGGCGTGGCGGTGTTCAGCGGTGTGATGGGTTTCGCCTGGCCGGCGTTGGCCTGGCTCGGCACGGGCCGTCTCACCGCCTACACGGACACCGAGCTCGCGTGGCGCGCCCCCTACGTCGGCGAGCAGCACCTCGTGCCGTTCGCCGCGTGGCCGCAAGCGGCCCAGTGGTGGTTCGGCCGCCTCGGACTGCCCGGCGACTCCCCGGTCGGGGTCCTCGTGCTCCTGCTCGTCGTGGCGCTCTTCGCGGCAGCGCTGTTCACCCCGGCCGTGCGCCGCCTCGGAGTCGACCTGCGGATCTGGGTGGGCTCCTACGCGCTGTATCTGCTCGCGGTGTTCTTCCCGCAGTCGAGTACGTTCCGCCTGCTCGTGCCGCTGTTCCCTCTGCTCGGTGTGGTGGCGCTCCCGCGATCGCCCTGGTACCGCATCGCCGCCGTGGCGGTCGCGATCGCGGGTCAGGTGGGCTGGGTGCACATCGCGTGGTGGGTCGACGGCTACGACTGGACGCCCCCGTGATGCACCCCCGTTTTCGGGTTACGCCGGAAGTGACGGATAATGGAGGAGATCATCCGCTGAAAGGGGACTATCGATGGCAGCCATGAAGCCGAGGACCGGTGACGGGCCGATGGAGGCTGTGAAGGAAGGTCGCCTCATCATCGTGCGCGTTCCGCTCGAGGGCGGTGGGCGTCTGGTCGTCTCGGTCAACGATGCCGAGGCGAAGGAACTGCATGACGCACTCGCTGGAGTCGTCCAGGCCTGAGGCCGTTCGAACGATCCTTCTCACCGCCCGTCCGCGCTCTGCGCGGGCGGGCGGTCACACACTCAGCTTGGTCAGCTGGAGCAGCCCGTCGCCGGCGAGGGACAGCGAGCTGACCACCGCGGTCGACTGCGAGATCTCCTTGAGCAGCGTGCGGTAGAGACCGATCGTGCCGTCGCGCTGAGCGGGATCGGCGACGCGGCCACGCCACAGGGCGTGGGCGACGAGTACCGTTCCGCCGACCCGGGCGAGCCGCAGGCCGTGCTCGACGTACTCGATCACCGACGCGGGGTCGGCGTCGATGAAGACGAGGTCGTAGCTGCCGTCGTTCATGCGGGGCAGCACTTCGAGCGCGCGACCGGTGATGAGCCGGGCGCGGGCGCCCGCGATCCCGGCGTCGAGGAACGCCTTGCGGGCGTTCTGCTGGTAGTCGAGCTCGGAGTCGATCGTCGTGAGCGTCGCATCGGGAGCACCGCGGAACAGCCACAACCCGCTCACCCCGAGGCCGGTGCCGATCTCGACGATCGACTTGGCCGCGCTCGCTGCGGCGATGACCGCGAGCTGCGCTCCGGTGCCCGGGGACACCGCGTCGACGCCCTGCTCGAGCGAATGCTGACGGGCGAGGGCGATCTCCTGAGGCTCGTTGACGAGTTCCTCCGAGTAGCGCCACGCGAGTTCTCTGTCGGACACGTGACCTCCGTCGACCACTGTAGGCGGAGGGCGAGGGGCCGCGGGTTAGGCTGTGCGGGTGTCCTTCGGGTTGACCTTCGAGAAGCTGCTCGTGATCGGAGTGATCGCGGTCTTCCTGCTCGGTCCCGACCGGCTCCCGTACTACGCCTCGCAGCTCGCGCGCCTCGTGCGCTCGCTGCGGCAGATGGCGAACGGGGCGAAGGACCGCCTCCGCGAGGAGATGGGCCCCGACTTCGACGACGTCGACTGGAAGAAGCTCGACCCGCGACAGTACGACCCTCGCCGGATCATCCGTGAGGCGCTGCTCGAGGACGATCCCGCGCCCCCGCCGCCCACGGTGACGCCGCCGCGCAAGTCCGCGTATCAGCAGCACAAGGAGAAGATGGAGGCGGCCGCCGGTTCGCCGACTCCGTTCGACACCGAGGCGACCTGAGGGGCGCCGTCCCTCAGCGCCGCCGGGCCGCCTTGAGCCCGCGGAGCAGCAGGAGCATCGGCCCGGTCATCCGCTCGAACTCCTCGCCCGTGCGAGGCAGCTGCAGCAGACCGGTCGCCTCGGCGATCGTGACCGGCTCGACGAAGCGGCGCAATCCTTCGATGCCGTTGCGGCGCCCGAGCCCGGACTGCCCGAGCCCGCCCATCGGGGCGTCGATGCTCGCGAAGGTGGCGCGGTAGCCCTCGTTGATGTTCACGCTGCCCGCGTGGAGGCGCCGGGCCAGCCGGCGCGCCCGGCGCCGATCGCCCGAGAAGATTGCGGCGTTGAGCCCGTAGCTGGAGTCGTTGGCCCGCTCGACCGCCTCCTCTTCGCTGTCCACGACGGTCACGCCGAGCACGGCGCCGAAGGTCTCCTCCCGCGCGCACGTCATGGTCTCGCGCAGGTCGGTGAGCACGGTGGGGGCGTAGAACAGCGGGCCGAGCTCCGGTCGGGGATGCCCGCCGGCGAGCACCGTCGCGCCCTTGGCGATGGCGTCGTCGACGTGGGCGGCGACGCGGTCGAGCTGCGCGGGGGTGGCGAGTGCGCCGACGTCGGTGCTGTAGTCGAGCGCCCCGCCCTGCCGGAGCCCGTCGGTGACCGCCGTGAGCTCGTCGAGGTAGGCGTCGGCGACGCCGCGCAGCACGTAGACGCGCTCGATCGACACGCACAGTTGCCCCATCGCGGCGAACGCGGCGTACGCGGTGTCGCGCGCGGCCCGCGCGGGGTCGACGTCGTCGAGCACGATGAGCGGGTTCTTGCCGCCGAGTTCGAGCGACGCGCCCGTGAGCCCGCGTGCGGCGCGCTCGGCGACGCGGCGTCCGGTCTCGGTCGAACCGGTGAAGCAGACGTAGTCCGCGGAGTCCACCACCGCGGAGCCGATCGTGTCGCCCTCGCCGGTGACGACGGACCAGATCTCCTCGGGAACGCCCGCGTCGAGGAACGCGCGGCGCGCGGCGAGCACCGACAGGGTCGCCTGGTCGTCGGTCTTCTGCAGCACCGCGTTGCCGGTGGCGAGCGCGGGCACCGCATCCATGAGGGCGAGGCTCAACGGGTAGTTCCAGGGCGTGATGACGCCGACGAGTCCCTTGGGGCGGTAGGTCACCTCGGTGCGGATGACGCCGGGGATCCCGGCACGGCGCCGTTCGGCGGCGACCGCCCGGTGCGTCGAGAGGGCGCTGTAGCGGGTGACCGACGCGCCCTGGAACACCTCCTCGAACGCCTGGCCGCGGGTCTTGCCGGTCTCGAGCTGCACGAGGTCGAGCAGTTCGCCCCGCCGCTGCAGCAGGAGGTCGTGTGCGCGGAGCAGCACGGCGCGGCGGTGGCTCGGACCCGCGTCCCACCAGGCCCGCTGCGCGGCGCGCCCGGCTGCCGCGGCATCCGCGACGTCGTCGACGGAGCTGTGAGGCAGATCGTGTCCGACCTCGCCGGAGAAGGGAAGACGCACCCGCACGGTGCGCCCCGAGGTGGCGTGGAGGTCCGCGGTGAGCTCGTCCGCGTCGACGAGCCGGGTGTCGGTCATGCGTTCACGCTACTCCGCGGGCGGCCATGCGTTCCGTGTAGGCGGCCGCTTCCGCGCGCAGCGCCTCGACGACCACGCGCACGGAGGGTCGTTCCATCCGGTCGGGGCGCACGAGCGCCCAGAGGATCCGTTCCGAACGGATGCCGGTGAGCGGACGGGTGACGAGCCCGTTCTCGCGGTCGCGGGTGGTGTAGCGGGGCAGGATGGCGATGCCGTGACCGGCCGCGACCATCGCCTCGGCGATGCCGTTGTCGAAGAAGCGCTGCGTCACGTCGAGGTCCCGGCCGGCGATCGCGGCGATGCGGGTGAGGATGCGGTCGTAGGGGAATTCGCGGGGCGCCCCGATCCAGGGCTCGTCCACGAGGTCGGCAGGGGAGAGCTTCGACCGTTTCGCGAGCGGATGATCGGGACGGAGTGCGATGTCGAGGGGCTCGCGCATGAGCTCCACGACGGTGAGGCCGCGTTCGCGCCAACTCGGCAGCACGCCGGACGCGTCCGCGATGACGACGTCGTGGTCCGGGGTGAGGTCGGCGAAGTCCGGCAGCAACGGATCCTGGTCCGTGCAGCTGAGCACGAGTCCCGGCACGTCGGCGAGCGCGTGCAGCAGACCGGGCAGCAGCATCTCGCCGGCGGTGGGGAACGTGGTGAGGGTCACCTCGCCCCTCGGCTGCCGCGTGAAGTCCTCCCACACCGCCTCGGCCCGCTCGAGGGCGATCGCCACATCCGTCGCGGTGGCGGCGAGCGCACGACCGGCGACCGTGAGCCGGATCCCTCGCCCGTGCCGCTCGGTGAGCGGGATGCCGGCCTCGCGTTCGAGCACCTTCAGCTGCTGTGAGACCGCGGAGGCGGTGCGGTTCGTCGCACGGGCGACGGCCGTGACGCTGCCCCGCTCGGCGAGTTCGCGGAGCAGTTCCAACCGGTGCACGTCCATGTAGCCAGACTAAAGCGACATTGCATCCGAATTCGATTGTGCTTAAGGGTTTCTGGCGGTGGAATGGAGCCATGAACTTCGAACTCCTCTTTCTCGGCGCCGTGTCGGCGTGGGCGATCACCGCGAGCATCGTGTCGATCGCGCGCGACGGCTACCGCCGCATCCCGACCCGCCACGCCTGAGCCCCGAGCCGGTTCGACCGGCTGACGGACCCGCGCCTCTCCCGATCGGGAGGGGCGCTTCGTCGTTCCGGAGCAGAGGCGCGACGGCGGACCGCCGATACACTCACGCCATGACTCCGGTCGTTGCGGACCCGGCCCGGTCCGCCCTCGCGCGCTCCACGCGCCTGCGTTACGCCGTCGGTTCGCTCGGCACCGGTGGCTTCGGCACCCTCCCGGGCCTCGTGCTCGTGTTCTACCTGACCGACACGCTCGGGGTGTCCGCGCTCGCCGCCGGAGTCGTCGTGACGCTCGCGAAGGTGTGGGACGTCGTCATCGATCCCGCCGTCGGGGCGCTGAGCGACCGCGAGCTCGCGAACCGCGGTGCGCGCCGCCGACCGATGATCGTCGGCGCGATCGCCCTCCCGGTGTTCTTCGCCCTCACGTTCGCCGTTCCCGCCGGTACGCCGGCCCTGGCGGCGGGGGTGTGGGTGGGCGTGGGTTTCGTGCTCTGCACGACGGCCTTCAGCCTGTTCCAGGTGCCCTACATCGCCCTCCCGGCGGAACTCGCGGCGGGATACGACGCCCGCACGCGCCTGCTGTCGACGAGGGTCGTCGTGCTCACGGCGGCGATCCTGCTGTTCGGAGCCGGCGGTCCGGCGCTCCGTGCGCTCGGCGCGGATGAGAACTCCGGATACCTGCTGATGGCGGTCGTCGCCGGCGTCGTGATCGGTCTGGGCATGCTCGTCGCCTCCGGCGTCGCGCCGCGCTCGAGCGGTGTCGCCGCCCGGGCGGCGATTCCCCGCATCCGGCTGCTCGAGGGCTACCGCACCGGCATGGCGGCGCTGCGCACGAGCCAGCCGTTCCGCGCGCTGCTGACGGCGTTCGTGCTGCAAGGACTCGCGACCGGACTCATGCTCGCGGCGGCGCAGTACGTGGCCACGTGGGTGCTGCGATCGACGGATGCGGTGACCCTGCTGTTCGTGGCGCTCATCGCGCCGGCCCTCATCGCCACCCCGGTCTGGGGCGCGATCGCCCGGCGCATCGGCAAGGAGCGCGCCTACCTCATCGCGAGCATCCTGTTCGGCGTCGCCGCGCTGCTCGTGACCCTGCAACTCGTGGCGCCCGGCGCGTGGATCTACGCCCCGGTGGCGCTCGCGGGAGCCGCGTACGCGGGGATGCAGGCGCTGCCGATGGCGATGCTCCCGGATGTCATCGCCCTCGACGCCCGCGAGCGGGGCACCGGTCGGGCTGGTGTCTTCGGCGGCGTGTGGACGGCGGGGGAGACCCTCGGCATGGCCCTGGGCGCCACCGTGCTCTCGATCGTGCTCGCCGCGACGGGCTACCTCTCCTCGACCGGCGCCACCACTGTCGAGCAGCCCGGCTCCGCGATCGTCGGCATCGTGGTGAGCTTCTCACTCGTACCGGCGGCGCTGCTCGCCGCGAGTCTCGTGCCACTCAGCCGCTACCGCATCCGTCGCCACGATGTGGACGAGCCCGAGCGGGCGTCGGCGTGACGCCCGAGGAGGTGCTCGCCCGGCTCACCGAGCTGCGGCGTGCCGACGCGCCCACCCATGGCGGGCGGGTGCTGTCGTACGTGTACGACTCCGGGCGCCCCGAACTCGATGCGCTGGCGGCGGAGGCGGCACGTCTCGTGCAGCCGCTGAACGCGCTCGATCCGACGACGTTCGGCTCCGTCGCGGTCATGGAGCGCGAGGTCGTCGGCTTCGTGCGTGACCTCGTGCACGGCGGTCCGGATGTCGTGGGCAACGCGACCTCGGGCGGCACCGAGAGCTGCCTGCTCGCGGTGCACACGGCGCGGCGGGTGTGGCGCGGCGAAGGCACCCCGCGCCTCGTCGCCCCCGCGACGGTGCACGCGGCGTTCCACAAGGCCGCGGAGTACTTCGGGCTGCACCTCGACCTCGTGCCGGTCGACGCCGACGGTGCCGTGAGCGCGACGGATGTGGTCGACCTGCTCGCTGCCGACGTCGCCCTCGTCGTGCTGTCGGCCCCGAGCTATCCGCACGGGGTGCTCGACCCCGTCGGCGAGGTCGCCGAGGCGACCTCCGCGCGGGGCATCGCCCTGCACGTCGACGCGTGCTTCGGGGGGCTCGCCCTGCCGTTCTGGCCCGACCTCCCCGAATGGGACTTCCGTGTTCCCGGCGTCACGAGCCTGAGTGCCGACCTGCACAAGTTCGGGTACGCGCCCAAGGGGGCGTCGGTGCTGCTGCAACGAGGCCGCAACCGTCACCGCGCCCAGTACTTCGCCACCACCCGCTGGCCCGGCTACCCGGTCGTCAACCCCACACTGCTCGGGTCGAAGCCCGCGGGTCCGCTCGCGGCGGCGTGGGCGATCGTGAACGTGCTCGGTCCGGAGGGATTCGCCGAGCTCGCCGACTCCTGTCGTCGCTCCACGCGCATCCTCATCGACGAGGTCGCGCGGATCGATGGGCTCCGCGTCGTCGGTTCTCCCGTCGGCCCGCTGCTCGCCGTGGCGACCGACGAGTCCAACCCTGCGGGGCGTCGCGTCGATCCGCATCATTGGGCCGACGAGGTGCGGGCGGAGGGGTTCCTGCTGCAGCTGCAGCCCGCATCCGCTCAAGCCGGCGGTCCGCGCCTGCCGCGCACAACGCACCTCACGGTCACCCCGGTGACCGAACGGGTGCTGCCCGAGCTGCTGCCGGCGCTCGCCGAGGCCGCGGATCGCGCGCGCGGTGTTCCGGGCGCCGACGCGACCGGGGCGCTCGCGACCCTCGGCGACGTGCCGGAGACCGTGGACGCGGACACCGCTGCGGCACTGCTCACCGGGTTCGGCATCGGCGGCGGTGGTGCGCTGCCCGACCGGCTCGCGCCGCTCCTGGCCCTCATCGAGGCTCTACCCGCGCCCCTCGCGGAGCGCCTGCTCACGGAGCTGCTCGCGCGGCTCGTCGAGCCGACCGCGCTCAGCTGACCCGGGCCGCGAGCCAGTCGTCGAATTCGGTGAGCGTGCGCACGCCGGAGTCGAGCACGGCGGTGTAGATCGCGAAGCCGCCGGGGTAGTCGGCACGCTCCCACCACTCGTTCTTGATCCGCAGGATGGCGACACGTTCGGCCGGCGAGAGCCGATCGCGCAGCCGCTCGTGGAAGGCGACGACATGTTCGTGCGGGTCGAGCAGGAACACCGACAGGTCGATGCGCCAGGTGGCGCCGTCCCGCACCACGTCGAAGGGCACGTGGAACCGCTCGTCGCGGCGTTCCGCGGGGCTGCGGTCCCCACGCTCGTCGCGGTAGTCGAACGCATGCACGCCGGGCATGCGCAGCACCCGCTCGATCATGGCCAGCACGTCGCGCGGGGTCGTGTGCGGCCCGGGGCAGACGGCGACGTCGAGATCGCGCCAGGTCATGAGCCCCGAGACGACGCTGCCCATCACGCGCACGGGGCCCGCCTCGAGCACGTCCTCGAGGCGCAGCGCGCGCAGCACCTCCAGCCCGGTGCGCTGCAGGTCGTCCGCGGTGGCGAGCAGTTCCTCGTCGCTCGGCCGCGTCATACGATCACGAACTCGACGTCGTGCCGCTCGGCGATGTCCCGCTCGTCGTCGGTCGGCTCGTGGTCGGTGACGATCATCGCGAACTCGCGCACGTGCGCCGCCCAGGCGAACGCGACGGTGCCCCACTTCGCGGCGTCGCAGACGAGGATGCTGCGGGCGGCGGAGCGCACGGCGGCCATCTTCACGGCGGCGTCGCCGATGTCGTAGGCGGTGACGCCGTCGATCATCGAGAACCCGCACCCCGAGATGACGGCGGTGTCGAAGCGGAAACGACGCACCGACTCCTCGGCCGCGGGTCCGACGAACGACCCCTCGCCGGGACGGACGTCGCCGCCCGGGAGGCTGAGCCGGATGCGCGGCGCCTCGGCGAGGGCGTTCGCGGCGGCGAGGGAGAGCGGCATGACGCGCAGATCCTGCTGCTCGATCGCGTGTGCGACCTCGAGGCAGCTCGTGCCGCTGTCGAGCAGCAGACTCTCGCCGGGGGAGAGGCGGCTCGCCACGGCGGCCGCCATCCGTCGCTTCGCGTCGCCGGACGACACCGCTCGAGCGGAATACGGGGCCTCCCGGGTCCGCAGCGCCAGCCGGCGGGCACCGCCGTGCACCCGGCGCAGTCGTCCGCGCTTGTCGAGGTCGAGCAGGTCGCGGCGTACCGTCGGTTCCGACGCGTCGAGCAAGGCGGCGAGTTCGGTCACGGTGACCTGTTCCACCTCCTCGAGGCGGTCGAGGATGCGGTCGTGTCGGGTCTGCTGGTCCACCGGATCACTGTAGCGGGGCTGCGCGAACGCTCATAACACGTGCTCGAACGATCACAACCGGAGAACACGTTCAGCGAACGCCGAGGAAACAGGCACTCCGTAAGGAGAAGATGCTGAGGTAGTCGCGCAGCTGCGATCGAGTACCAGAGGAGTGACGTGGACGGGAACGCGACGACGAGATTCGGCAACGCCGCACTGCTCGCCGTGGCCAGCACCGTGGCGCCCCGGGTGACCACGAGCGCGCAGATCGAGGAACGGTTGAAGCCCGTGCTCAAGCGGCTGCGTCTGCCGCAGGGTCTTCTCGAGCGGGTCGCCGGCATCACCGAGCGCCGCAACTGGGCCGACAGCGAGCAGTTCGACATCGCGACGATCGACGCGGGACGCCGCGCCCTCGCCGAGGCGGGGGTTCGACCCGATCAGGTCGGTCTGCTCATCAACACCTCGGTCACCCGCAAACACCTCGAACCGTCGGTCGCGGTGCGCATGCACCACGGTCTCGGGCTGCCGACCTCGGCGGTCAACTTCGACATCGCCAACGCATGCCTCGGGTTCGTCAACGGCTTGAGCCTCGCGGCGCAGATGATCGACGCCGGGCAGATCCGCTACGCGGTCGTGATCGACGGCGAGGACGCCGACGACATCCAGCTCAACACGATCGAGCGGCTGAGCCGCGAGGGCATCGGCCGTGAGGACTTCATGGCCGAGTTCGCGAGCCTCACCCTCGGCTCCGGCGCGGCGGCGGCCGTGCTCGGCCCGGCCGACGCCCACCCCGAGGGCCACCGGTTGATCGGGGGCGTGACCCGCGCCGCGACGCAGTTCCACGACGTGTGCGTCGGCAGCGTCGACGGCATGTTCACCGACGCGAAGATGCTGCTCAAGGGCGGCATGGACCTCGTGGTGTCCGCCTGGAAGGACGCCAAGCGCGAGTGGAACTGGAAGCGCATGGACCGCTACATCATGCACCAGGTCTCGGACGTGCACACCGACGCCCTCGTGAAGGCCGTCGGCCTGGACCGCGCGCGCATCCCGCTCACCTACCCGAAGTTCGGCAACGTCGGACCGGCGTCGATCCCGATGACCCTCGTCGAGGAGGCCCCGTCGCTGCGTCGCGGCGATCGGGTGCTCATGATGGGTGTCGGGTCCGGGCTCAACACCTCGATGCTGGAACTGGCCTGGTGACCCCGCCGCGCGTCCCCGCGCAGCTGCCCCCCGCGGGACTCGCGGAACTCGATCCCGCGACCTCCCGCCTCGTCACCGTCGGCGGCGATGAGCCGGTCACCTGGCACGTGCTCGACTCGGGTCCGCGCCTCGCCGAGCTCGGCGTCGAACCGGCCGGCACCATCCTGTGCGTGCACGGCAACCCGACCTGGTCGTACCTCTGGCGACGGATGCTCGACACGTCGCTCGCCCGCGCGGAGGCGGGGCAGACGACGTGGCGGGTCGTCGCTCCCGACCAGCTCGAGATGGGCTGGTCCGAGCGCACCGGTCGCGTGCGCCGGCTCGCCGACCGCGTCGCGGATCTCGGACGACTGACCGACGCGCTCGAGCTCGATGGTCCCGTGGTGACTCTCGGGCACGACTGGGGCGGCGTGGTGTCACTCGGCTGGGCCGTCGACCACCCCGACCGGCTCGCGGCTGTGACCCTGCTCAACACGGCGGTGCACCAGCCCGCCGGGGTGCCCATCCCCGCGCCGTTGCGCGTCGCCCTCCAGCCCGCCGTGCTCACCGCGGCGACCGAGCGCACGACCGCGTTCCTCGACACCACGCTCGCGCTCGCGCGACCCGCGCTGCGTCGTGAGGTGCGGGCCGCCTACCGCGCGCCCTACGCCGGGGCCGTGCGTCGCGCGGGCATCCGACAGTTCGTCGCCGACATCCCCGTCGACGGGAGACACCCGAGCGCCGCCGAACTCGATCGGATCGCCGACGGCGTCACGCGGCTCGACGTGCCCTCCCTGCTGCTGTGGGGGCCGGCGGACCCGATCTTCGGCGACCGGTACCTCGACGACCTGCTCGACCGGATGCCGCGCAGCGACGTGCACCGATTCGAGGGCGCCGGACACCTCATCGCCGAAGACGTCGCCTGCGCGCCAATCGTCTTCGACTGGCTCGCCGACCGCATCCGCTCGACCTCCGAACCGACCGCGGACCCCGCGCCCTCGGCTGCTGTCGGCGAGCGTCGTCCGATGTGGACGACCCTGATCGAACGGTCGGACGATGACGACGTCGCCCTCGTCGAGCTCGCGCCGCCGGGTCGACCGGCGCCGCGTCGGGTGCCGTGGTCGCTGCTCTCCCGCCGCGTGCGGGAGGTCGCAGCGGGGCTCCACCGGCTCGGCGTGCGAGAAGGCGACCGGGTGTCGCTGCTCGTGCCGCCGGGCGCCGACCTCACCGCCGCGCTCTACGCGTGCCTGCGCATCGGCGCCGTCGTGGTGGTGGCGGACGCCGGGCTCGGCCTCCGGGGACTCACCCGCGCCGTCCGCGGCGCGCAAGCCGACTGGATCATCGGCGCCCGGCCCGGCCTCGCCGCGGCACGCGCGCTCGGCTGGCCGGGGCGGCGCATCTCGACGACGACCTTCCCGCCGGCGCTCGCCCGTCCGCTCGGGGTGATCGCCTCCCTGCCGCAACTGGCCCGCGACGGACGCGACGCGGAACTGCCGGCCGAGCCCGCCGCGGATGCGCTCGCCGCGGTACTCTTCACCTCCGGGTCGACCGGCCCGGCGAAGGGCGTGCTCTACACCCACGGCCAGCTCGAGGCGCTGCGCGACCGTCTCGCCGCGCAGTACGGCATCGACGGGTCGACCGGCCTCGTCGCCGGGTTCGCGCCGTTCGCGCTGCTCGGCCCGGCGCTCGGGGCGCGCACGGCGACCCCCGACATGGACGTCACCGCGCCGCGCACCCTCACGGCGCGCGCCGTCGCCGCGGCCGTGGACTCCGTCCGGGCGACCGTGCTCTTCCTCTCCCCGGCCGCCATCGCCAACGTCGTCGCGACCGCCGACGACCTCACCGACCTCGAACGCGACGGTCTCGCGAGCGTGCGCACCGCGCTCTCGGCGGGGGCGCCGGTCGCCCCCGCCCTGCTCGACCGCCTCGCGGCCCTCCTGCCCGCCGCGCGGCTGCACACCCCCTACGGCATGACCGAGGGACTGCTCATGACCGACATCGACCTCGACGGCATCCGCTCCGCCGAACCCGGCCCCGACGCGCGCGTCGGCGGGGGAGTGTGCGTCGGACGACCCGCCGACGGCGTCGAGGTGCGCATCGCGGCGCTCGACGCCGACGGCAACGCGGCCGGCACACCGGCGGCCGACCCGGAGGTGACCGGGGAGATCGTCGTGACGGCACCGCACCTCAAGACCGGCTACGACCGCCTGTTCCTCACCGACCGCGCCGCGGCAGCGGGCGTGCCCGACGACGGACGGCGCTGGCACCGCACCGGCGACGTCGGCCACCTCGACGCGGAGGGACGACTCTGGATCGAGGGGCGCATGCCGCACGTCGCCGTGACCGCCGACGGACCGGTCACGCCCGTCGGCGTCGAACAGCGGCTCGAGACGGTAGAGGGCGTCACGCGGGCGGGACTCGCGGCGATCGGCCCCCGCGGCACCCAGCAGCTCGTCGCGGTGCTCGAGACGCCGGCGGCCCGCCGCGCTGCTCTCGCCGACCTCGACCTCGCGACGGCCGCGCGCACGGCCGCCGGTCTGCCGCTCGCGGCCGTGCTCACCGTGCCGACTCTGCCCACGGACATCCGGCACAACTCGAAGATCGACCGCACCCGGTTGTCGCGGTGGGCGGATGACGTGCTCGCCGGCGGTCGGATGAGGCAGCCGTGAGGGTGCTCGTCACGGGCGCGAGCGGCTTCCTCGGTCGTGCCGTCGCCGCGGACCTCGTCGCTCGCGGCCACGACGTCCGCTGCTTCCAGCGCCGCCCCTCCGGCGTCGCAGGCGCGACGGATGTGCTCGGGTCGGTGACGGATGCGGACGCCGTGCGCCGGGCCGTCGACGGCACGGATGCGGTCGTGCATCTCGCCGCAAAGGTGTCGCTCGCGGGTGATCCGGCGGAGTTCGAGGCGGTCAACGTCGGCGGCACCCGCTCCGTGCTCGACGCCGCCCGCGCGAGCGGCGTCGGCCGGGTCGTGTTCGTCTCCTCTCCGTCGGTCGCCCACGCGGGCGCCTCGATCGTCGGCGCCGCGGCCGACCCCGCAGATCCGCTGCACGCGCGCGGCGACTACGCGCGCACGAAGGCGACGGCCGAACTCGAGGCCCTCGCGGCCGACGGCGACGACGTGCACGTCGTCGCCATCCGCCCTCACCTCGTGTGGGGCCCCGGTGACACCCAACTCGTGGAGCGCATCGTCGAGCGGGCGCGCCAGGGACGGTTGCCCATCCTCGGCAGCGGCGCCGCGCTCATCGATTCGACCTACATCGACAACGCGGCATCCGCCATCGCCGTCGCCCTCGACCGCGTCGACGAGGTGCACGGGCGCGCCTACGTCGTGACCAACGGCGAACCGCGCCCGGTCGCCGAACTCATCGCCGGGATGTGCCGGGCCGCCGGCGTCGAGCCGCCGGCGCTGCGCGTGCCCGCCGCGGTCGCCCGCACCGCGGGAGGCGCCGTCGAGGCGGTGTGGCGCGTCCGGCCGGGCGTCGACGAGCCGCCGATGACCCGCTTCCTCGCCGAGCAACTCAGCACCGCCCACTGGTTCGACCAGCGCGAGACCCGTCGCGACCTCTCGTGGACCCCGACCGTCTCGATCGACGAGGGCATGGAGCGCCTCGCCGCCCACTACGCCGCCCGCCGCTGACCCGCGGCCACCCCGCCGGCACGAGACCGTGTCGCGGTTCGGCGAACGTGCCTCCACCCGACGTTCTGACCGAGTTTCGGGGCGGAGAACGTCGGATGGAGGCACGTTCGACGGGCTCCCTTCGATCGAACGTGCCCGTTGGCGACGGGAACGGCGGCGATCCGCGGTGGATGTGTCGCGAACGGGCACGCTCGGCGGGCTCCCTTCGACAGGCTCAGGGAGCGGGACGCCGAGCCGGTCGAAGTGCCGCCCGCGTCGAGCGTGCCCGTTACGGACCGCGGGAGCGCTTCCATCCGTCCGCTTAGTCCGTAACGGGCACGCTCGGCCGTCGTCCTCCCGTCGAGAGTGCCCGTTGGCGACACAAAACGCGGCAATACGGGGTGGATGTGTCGCGAAGGGGCACGTTCGACGGGCTCCCTTCGACAGGCTCAGGGAGCGGGATGCTCGACGGGCTCCCTTCGACGGGCTCAGGGAGCGGGGGTCGCGGGCGACGGGGCGGCTAGGGGTTGATGCGCATTGCGAGGTGGCGGCCGGCGAGGCCGCGGGCGCGCGTCGCGAGGGTGTCGGCGAGCGCATCGATCGCGACGGCGGCGGGATCATCGGGGGTCGTGAGCACGACCGGGGCGCCCGTGTCGCCGCCGCGGCGCAGGTCGACGCTCAACGGCACCGACGCGAGCACGGGCACGTCGAGGCGGCGGGCCAGTTCCTCGCCACCACCGCTGCCGAACAGCTCGAGCACGGTGCCGTCGGCCTGGGGGAGCCCCGCCATGTTCTCGACGACGCCGATGACGGTCTGCCCGGTCTGCCGGGCGGCGATGCCGGAGCGCTCCGCCACTTCCGCCGCGGCGGTCTGCGGGGTCGTGACGACGAGCACCTGCGCCTGCGGCAGCAGCTGTCCGACCGAGATCGCCACGTCGCCCGTGCCCGGCGGGAGATCGAGCAGCAGCACGTCGAGGTCGCCGAACCACACGTCGGTGAGGAACTGCTGCACCGTCCGGTGCAGCATCGGCCCGCGCCACGAGACCGCCGTGTTGCGCGGCGCGCCGGGCGCCGGCTGCGGCAGGAACATGCCGATCGACACGACCTTCACGCCGTGGGCGACCGGCGGGAGGATGAGCTCGCCCACGCGCGTCGGAACGGCACCCTCGATGCCGAGGATGCCCGGGATCGAGAACCCGAACACGTCCGCGTCGACGAGGCCGACGGCGAGTCCCTTCGCGGCGAGGCTGACGGCGAGGTTCGCCGTGAGCGTCGACTTGCCCACACCGCCCTTGCCGCTCGTGACCGCGAACACCTTGGTGAGGCTGTCCGGGCCGAACTGGTGCTCGCGCGGACGCCCGCCGCGCAACCGCGCCGTGAGCGCGTCGCGCTCCTCGCGCGTCATCACCGACACGTCGACGCTCACCGCCGTCACCCCATCGACGGAGGCCGCCGCGGCGCGCACGTCGCGCTCGATGCGGTCCGCCGCCGGGCATCCGACGATCGTGAGCTTCAGATCGACGTGAGCCGCCCCGTCGGCGACGGTCACGCCGCCGATCATGTCGAGCTCGGTCACGGGGCGGCGGATCTCGGGGTCGATGACCCGGGACAGCGCCGTGAGCACCGCCGCCTCGAGGGGCTCAGTCACGCTTCTGCTCGTCATCGGACCTCTCGTCGCGCTCCAGCTCCTCGAGCAGGCTGCGCAGTTCGCCGCGGATGAAGTCCTTCGTCGCCATGTCCTTCATCGCGAGCCGCAAGGCCACGACCTCGCGGGCGAGGTACTCGGTGTCGGCGAGGTTGCGTTCCGCACGTTGCCGATCCTGCTCGAACTGCACGCGGTCACGGTCGTCCTGCCGGTTCTGCGCGAGCAGGATCATCGGCGCCGCGTACGACGCCTGCAGCGACAGGATGAGCGTGAGCAGCGTGTAGTTCAGGGCGCGCGGGTCGAACTGCGCCTCGCGCGGGGCCCACGTGTTGTACCCGATCCAGACGATGACGAACACCGTCATGCCGAGCAGGAACCACGGGGTCCCCATCGCGCGGGCGACACCCTCGGTGAATCGCCCGAACCGGTCACGGCTGTGCAGGCGGGGAACGACGGGGACGCGCTGGCCCTTGGGGGTCTCGAACGGATTCTGACGTCTAGCGCGAGGCACGGCGCGTCCTCCTTCCCGGTCTCGGCTTCAGGGTGATGGCAGCGGTCGAGGTGTCCCCGTAGGGTTTCACCTCGTCTCCGCTGCTACTTCGCCAGTCATCGGGAAGCAGGTAGTCGAGGACGTCGTCGATGGTCACCACCCCGACGAGTCGGTGGTTGTCGTCGACCACGGGAACCGACACGAGGTTGTAGCTCGCGAGGATGCGCGACACCTCGGCCGCGCTCGTCTCGGCCTTGACCGGCTCGAGCGACTGGTCGAGCAGGGTGCCGAGGCGTTCCATCGGCGGGTAGCGCAGCATCCGCTGGAAGTGCACCATGCCGAGGAAGCGGCCGGTCGGCGGCTCGTACGGCGGCAGCGTCACGCACACGGCGGCGCCGAGCGCGGGCGCGAGCTCGTGGCGCCGGATGAGGGCGAGGGCCTCGGCGACGGTCGCGTCGGCCGAGAGGATGATCGGCTCGGTCGTCATCAGACCGCCCGCGGTCTCCGGGTCGTAGGAGAGCAGGAACCGCACGTTGTCGGCCTCTTCGGGCTGCATGAGTCGCAGCAGCGCCTCACCGCGCTCGTCGCTCAACTGGGCGATGAGGTCGGCGGCGTCATCCGGCTGCATCTGGTCGAGCACGTCGGCGGCGCGCGTGTCGTCGAGGTGGGCGAGGATCGACACCTGCTCGTTCTCGGGCATCTCCTCGAGCGCGTCGGCGAGCCGGTTGTCCGGCAGCTCCTCGGCGACTTCGAGGCGGCGCTCCTCGGGAAGGTCGAGCAGGGTGTTCGCGAGGTCGGCGGGCAGCAACTCGGAGTAGCTCGCGATGAGCTGCTCCGCCGACTGCGCCTCGCCGTCGGACTGCTTCTCGCGCACCTCGCTCCAGGTGGCGAAGACAGACGGGCCCTTGCCGAACGGCCCGCTCGTGCGCGGACGGCGCAGGAAGAGCTGACCGACCGACCACTCGCCGGGGGCCTCCTCCTCGATGGCGACGTCTTCGATCGTCGCCTCGCCGGAGCCGTTGCGCAGCACGACCTTGCGGCCGATGAGCTCGGCCATCACCCGCACTTCGCCGCCGCGTTGCTCGAAACGCCGCAGGTTGATCTCGCCCGTGGCGATCACCTGACCGGCGGCGATGCTGGTCACCCGCCCGATCGAGAGGAACACCCGGCGCTTGCCCGGCACCTCGACGATCAGGCCGACCACGCGCGGCGGTTCGGTCTTGCGGTACACCACGAGCGCGTCACGGACCCGGCCGACCCGGTCCCCTGCGGGATCGAAGACGGCCGCCCCGTTCAGACGGGCGACGAATACCCTGGTGGCGCTCACGATACGAGGGTAGTCGCTCCGGGCTGACGGACGGATGACCGTGCCAGAATGACGACATGACGAATGCAGGCCTCTTCGGCCGCCGCGGACCGAATCAGCCGTCGCTGCCGCGCGGGGAGGTGCTCGGCACCTACGACACCTATCCCGAGGCCCAGCAGATCGTCGACAGGCTCGCGAAGGCCGAGGTCGATGTGAGCCGCGTGTCCATCGTGGGCAACGACCTGAAGACCGTCGAACGGGTCACCGGGCGGCTCACCTACGGCCGCGCGGCGGCCGCGGGAGCCGCCTCGGGTGCCTGGTTCGGCCTCTTCTTCGGCGTGCTCCTCACGTTCGTGACGCCGAATCTGCTCTTCCTCGGGGCCGCCGTGCTCATCGGTGCCGGGTTCGGCATGCTGTTCGGTCTCGTGACCTACGCCGTCAACCGCCGCGTGCGCGACTTCACCTCGCAGACTCAGGTGCTCGCCTCGAACTACCAGATCATCGTCGCGCCGGACGTGCTCGTGCGGGCCCAGGACGCGCTCGCCCGGCCCGACACGGAGCACGGGCACTGACCCGAGCCCGCGGGGCGCCCGGGTCAGCGCCGGGCGGCCTTGCGGCGGAACACCCAGCCGCCCCACACGAGGGCGACGACGAGGATGAGCGTGCACCACCCGACGGTGAGCAGGGGCGCGG
This sequence comes from Diaminobutyricimonas aerilata, assembly GCF_002797715.1. Lineage (NCBI taxonomy): Bacteria > Bacillati > Actinomycetota > Actinomycetes > Micrococcales > Microbacteriaceae > Diaminobutyricimonas > Diaminobutyricimonas aerilata. Next base: position 1,177,319 of record NZ_PGFF01000001.1, read on the forward strand.
CGCCGAGTTCGGTGCCCATGAGCAGCCCGCGGATGGTCTCGATCACCGGCGTGATCGGCTGGTGCTCGGCAGCGCCGCGCAGCCACTCGGGCATCGTGTCGACGGGCACGAACGCGCTCGAGAGGTACGGCAGGAACAGCAGGATGAATCCGAACCCGTTGGCCGCCTCGGCGTTCGGTGCCGCGGCGCCGATCGCTGCGAACAGGTAGGTGATCGCGAGGATCCAGAGCGCGACGACGCCGAGTGTGCCGAGCCATTCGAGCGGGCCGGCGTCTGGTCGGAAGCCGACGAGCAGGGCGACACCGACGACGATCGCCGACGCGAGCAGATTGCGCAACAGGCTCGCGACGACGTGTCCGGTGAGCACGGCCGATGAGCGGATGGGGATGGTGCGGAACCGGTCCATCACTCCGCTCTGCATGTCGTCGGCGACGTCGACCGCCGTGCTCGCGGCCCCGTATCCGGCGCACAACAGGATGATGCCGGGCACCACGTAGTCCACGTAGTCGCCGCCGCGGTCGATCGCGCCGCCGAAGACGTAGACGAACAGCAGCATGAGCATCACGGGCAGCACGACGGCCATGAGGAGCGCCTCGGTGTTCCGCACGGAGCGCAGCACGCTGCGGCGGGCGAAGGCGAGCTCGGGGGCGAGCGGTGCGAGCCGCGGGCGGGTGGCTGTGAGGGGAGGGGTCGTCGTGGTCATGTCAGTTCCTTCCGGTCGCGGTCGCGGTGGTGGTGAGCGGGGCGGAGTCCCCGGTGAGGGCGAGGAAGACGTCGTCGAGGCTCGGCCGGCGCAGCTGCACCGAGCCCTCCGAGATGCCGTCGGACTGGAGTCGGCGTACCGCAGCGGCGAGGCCCGCGAGGGTACCGTCGGAGGCGACCTGCGCGATCTGCGTGCCCGTCGCATCCGTCACCTCGACCAACTCGTCGCCGATGCGCCGCTTGAGCTCGTGCGGATGACCGTCGGCGACGATCCGCCCGCCGTGGAGTACGGCGACCCGGTCGGCGAGCTGATCGGCCTCCTCGAGGTACTGCGTCGTGAGGAACACCGTCGTGCCGTCGGCGGCGAGACCGCGCACGACGTCCCACAGCTCGCGTCGGCTGCGGGTGTCCAGTCCGGTGGTCGGCTCGTCGAGGAACATCACCTGCGGCGGCACGACGAGGCCGAGGGCGAGGTCGAGTCGGCGACGCATGCCGCCGGAGTACGTGCTCGACGCCCGGCGACCCGCCGCGACCAGATCGAACCGCTCGAGCAGCTCGTCGGTCCGCCGCCGGGCCTGCTGTCCGCGCAGGCCGCGGAGCGCTGCGACCAGTTCGAGGTTCTCACGCCCGGTGAGTCGTCCGTCGACGGCGGCCGCCTGGCCGGTGAGGCTGATGCGGTGCTGCACCTCGGCGCGCTGGGTCGCGGTGTCGAAGCCGGCCACCCGCACGGAGCCGGCGTCGGGCTGCACGAGGGTGCAGAGGATGTTCACGAGGGTCGTCTTGCCGGCTCCGTTGGGGCCGAGAAGCGCGAATACGCTTCCGGCCCGCACGTCGAGGTCGAGCCCGTCGAGCACGGTCGTCTCCCCGAATCGTTTGCGGAGTCCATGGATGCTGATGGCGTCGGTCATGGCTGTCGCTTCCTGTGTACGTCGAAAACTGTTTACTGCGTATAGCTTGTGGTTTAAGTCATACACAGTTCTAGACTGAGCGTCAACACCGAGCGACAGGAACCGATGAGCGACCCCGAGATCGAACCAGAACTCCCGCGGGGAATCGCCCTCGCGTGGGGCATCGCCGCCCATCCGCAACGGGGTCCGAAGCGCGAATTGAGTCTCGAGCGCATCGTCGACACGGCCGTCGAGATCGCGGACGAAGGCGGTCTCGCCGCGGTGTCGATGTCGAGCGTCGCCTCCCGGCTCGGCTTCACACCGATGTCGTTGTACCGCTACGTGAGCGCCAAGGAAGACCTGCTGCTGCTCATGAACGAGCAGGCGATGGGCGTGCCGACGGAACGCGTGCGCGAGGCCGCGGACTGGCGCGAGGCGCTGCGCGTCTGGTGTCACGACCAGCTCGAGATGTACCGGCGACACGCCTGGATGCTCGACACCACCATGAGCACGGCGGTCACCACACCGAACAACATGGCGTGGCTCGACGCGGGGCTCGGCGCGCTGGCCCAGAGCGGACTCACCGAGCACGAGAAGGTCGCCGCGTGCCTCATGATGATGGCCCAGGTGCGCTGGCAGGCGCAGATCGAGCGCGGCTACCGCTCCCAGGCCGAAGCGCTCGGCGGCGACACCGAAGCGCTCGACCGGCAGAACGCCTCCGTGCTCCGCATGCTCGTCTCCGAGGCCGAGTTCCCGTATCTGCGCCGCGCGGTCGACGCGGGGGTCTTCCACCCCGACACCGAAGGCGACCCGTTCACCTTCGCCCTCCACCGGTCGCTCGACGGCATCGAGAAATACGCCGCTGAGCGTCCCGCGGCGCCCGAACCGGAGCCCGTCGACCCGCCCGAGGTGGTCGGCGACAAGCGGGTGAAAGAGGCGATCAAAGCGCGACGGGAAGCCGAGAAGACGCTCCGCGACGCCCGCAAGCGCGAACGGGAGGCGCTGCAGCATGCTCGCGAGCGTGCCGTGCGCTCGCCGAAATGAATCGTGGAGGTGTCGAGATCGGCCGTGGCCCGTTCGTAGTACGGGTGTAAGCACCCCCTGAAAGGAGCACCACCATGCGTTATCTCTTCCTGATCGGCAGCTCGCCCGACATGACCGAGTCGAGTGCCGCGGATGACGGCCCCACCATCGAGGAGTGGGTCGGCGAGGTCTACGGCGGCGGTGCCGGCAAGATCGGCGACCGGCTGCGGCCCGCCTCCGAGGCCACGACCGTGCGCGTGCGCGGCGGCGAGACGCTCGTCACCGACGGCCCGTTCGTCGAAGGCTCCGACTACATCGGCGGATTCGACGTGATCGAATGCGCCGACCTCGACGAAGCCATCGCGATCGCCCGCAAGCACCCCATGGCGCGCCACGGTCTCATCGAGATCCGACCGAGCTGGCCGCTGGATCTGTGACCTCCGCTGCGGTCGCGGACTCCGTCGCCGCCCTGCACCGAGCCGAATGGTCGCGGCTCGTCGCCGGCCTCATCCGTGTGACCGGCGACTGGGCGGTCGCCGAGGACTGCGCGCAAGAGGCGTTCGAGACGGCGCTCGGCCGGTGGGATGCGGACGGCATCCCACCGGCTCCGGGTGCGTGGCTCGCGACGGTGGCCCGCAACCGTGCCCTCGACCGGCTGCGCCGTGCCGGGCTCGAGCAACGGATCGTGAGCGAGGGGCTGCTCGCGCCGGAGCCGCCGGACGACGTGGACGACGACCGGCTGCGGCTGCTGTTCACGTGCTGCCACCCCGCGCTCGCTCTCGAAGCCCGGGTGGCGCTCACCCTGCGTACCGTCGCGGGACTCACCACGGCGGAGATCGCCCGCGCCTTCCTCGTGTCCGAATCGACGATGGCCCAGCGGCTCGTCCGCGCGAAGGCGAAGATCGCGCACGCCGGCATCCCGTTCCGCGTGCCCCCGCCGGAGCTTCTGGCCGAACGTCTCGACGGCGTGCTCGCGGTGATCTACCTCGTCTTCACCGAGGGGTATTCCGCAACCGGGGGCGACGAGCTCGTCCGTGCGCCGCTGGCCGAGCAGGCGATCCGGCTCGCCCGGCTCCTGCACGGGCTCATGCCGGGGGAGACGGAGGCGGCGGGTCTGCTCGCGCTGCTCCTGCTGCAGCACGCCCGTCGCGACGCGCGGGTGGACGAGTACGGTGACGCGGTGACGATCGATGCGCAGGACCGCTCCCGCTGGGATCGGGAGGCGATCACCGAGGGCTCGACGCTCATCCGCCGGGCGGCACGCGAAGGGACCGTCGGGCGGTACACGCTGCAGGCGGTCATCGCCGCCGCGCACGCGACGGCGCCGTCGTGGGAGCGCACCGACTTCGCCGCGATCCTCGACGCCTACGACGCGCTCGCCGCGATCGACCCGTCACCCGTCGTCGCCCTCAACCGGGCGATCGCCGTCGGGATGGCCCGCGGGCCGCAGGCCGGACTGCGAGCCGTGGACACGGTGGGTGACGCACCCGCGACGCTCGTCGCTCCGGCCCGCGCCCGATTCCTGCGCGACTCGGGCCGGCGCACCGAAGCGGCGGCGGAGTACCGCCGGGCGCTCGAACACACTCGAGCAGCTCCCGCCCGGCGTCACCTCGAGGCCCGCCTGCGCGAGTGCGAATCCGAAGCGTGAATCCGCCCGTCGATGTCCGCCGTCGCCTCGGGGCTCGATAGCGGCCGACGCCGGTGCCAGCATGGCCGGTATGACGCGTCCCCTCATCCCCGGTCCCGGCGAGCCCGCGGCCGGCTCGTTCGCCGCCCGTCCGTTCGGCACCTGGGTCCGCGAGCTGATCGCCCTCGCGGGTGACCATGTCCATCGTCCCCGCCTGATCGCCATCGACGGACGGGGAGGAGCGGGCAAATCGACGATCTCCGAACGCATCGCCGACGTCGTGCCGGCCACGACGATCGTGCACACCGACGACGTGGCCTGGCGCTACTCCATGTTCGACTGGGGCGACGCGATGCGTGAGCACATCCTCGAGCCGCTGCATCGAGGTCTGCCGGTCGACTACCGGCCCGCCGCGTGGCACGAGCACGGGCGGTCGGGCAGCATCCGCATCGAACGCGGCACGTCGACGGTGCTCGTCGAGGGCACGGGGATCATCCGTGACGAGCTCGCGGCACTGTTCGACGCGAGCATCTGGATGCAGTCGGACGCCGAAGAGGCCAGACGGCGGGCACTCGACCGCGATGTCGCGAGCGGCGTCAACGGCGACCGCGAGGCCGCCACGGCCTTCTGGGACCTGTGGCAGGAGGAGGAGGTGCCGTTCTTCGCGCGGGAACGGCCCTGGGCGCGCGCCGACTTCATCGTCGCCGGCACGCCGGTCGTGCCTCTCGCCGAGACCGAGCTCGCGGTCACCCGCGCAGGCGAGTGACCACGTCCCGTGGGTGCGGACTCGTCGGCGCGGTGAGCACGCCTCCCGCGGTCAGCGCGCCAGCCACGCCTCCACGTCGGCGACGGTGCGCGGGATGCCGGCGGAGAGGTTGAGCGCCCCGTCCTCGGTCACGACGATGTCGTCCTCGATGCGCACCCCGATGCCGCGGAACTCCTCCGGCACCGTCAGGTCGTCGGGCTGGAAGTACAGACCCGGCTCGATCGTGAACACCATGCCCGCCTCGAGCACGCCGTCGGTGTAGAGCTCCCGTCGTGCCTGGGCGCAGTCGTGCACGTCGAGGCCGAGGTGGTGGCTCGTGCCGTGCACCATGTAGCGGCGGTGGTACTGGTGCTCCGGCTCGAGCGACTCCTCCGCCGTCACCGGCAGCAGACCCCACTCGGCGGTCTTCGCGGCGATGACCTTCATCGCCTCCGCGTGCACCTCGCGGAAGCGGATGCCCGGCTTCACGATCGCGAACGCCGCGTCGGCGGCTTCGAGCACCGCCTCATAGACCTTGCGCTGCACGTCGGTGAACCGTCCGCTCACCGGCAGGGTGCGGGTGATGTCGGCGGTGTAGTAGCTGTCGAGTTCGATGCCGGCGTCGATGAGGATCAGGTCGCCGGCCGCGACCGGTCCGTCGTTGCGGGTCCAGTGCAGGATGCACGCGTGCTCACCGGAGGCGGCGATCGTGCTGTAGCCGGTCGCGTTCCCCTCGGCTCGCGCGCGCCGGTTGAACGTGCCTTCGACGAGGCGCTCGCCGCGGGGGTGCGCCATGATCTCGTCGCGATCGGCGATCACGTCGTCGAAACCGAGCTTCGTGACGTCGACGGCGAGGCGCATCTGCTGCACCTCCCACGCGTCTTTCACCAGACGCATCTCGCTCAGGTCGCGCAGCAGTTGTGCATCCTGCGCCTCGAGGGTGTCGGCTCCCGCCACATCCGTTTCGTGATGCCGACCCCGCACCTCGTCCAGTCGGGCGGTGAGCGCCGGGTCGGCCTCCCGCACGACGAGCGTGTCGGCATCCGCGTGCTCGAGCAGGTCCCCGAGCAGCGTGAGACCGCGCGTGCGGAGTCCGAGCGACGAGGCCACCTCCGAGGGCGACGGGCGACGACCGGTCCAGAACTCGCCGACCTCGGGATTGGCGTAGAACTCGTCGGTGTCGCGGCCGGCCGGCTCCCGGAAGAACAGGGTCGCCTCGTGTCCGCCGTCGACGGGGTCGAGCACGAGCACGCTGCCCGGGACCGTGTCGGCTCCCCACCCGGTCAGGTGGGCGAACGCCGAGTGCGCACGGTACGGGTAGTCGTCGTCGTTCGAGCGCGGCTTGGCGGGACCGGCAGGCAACACGAGACGCTTGCCCGGGTACATCGCCGAGATGCGCGCGCGGCGGTCTGCGGCGAACGAGGCGACCTCGAGGGGCGCCGCATCGGCCTCGTCGCGCTCGGCCCAATTGGTCGAGATGTAGGAACGGAATCCCTCCGACACGGGGGTGGTGCTGCGGTTCGCGGTGGCGCGGGGCGCGGTCTGCTCAGCCATGCCGCCATTCTCCCACCGCACGGCACGGCGTGCGCCGGTGCGCATCCGGCCGGCGCGGTTTAGACGGGTTCGGGGGAGCGGGGCTGTGCGGCATGGGTGGCCAGAACCGCGTCGGCCACCACCTCGGCGAGCCGTCCGGTGCGGCGGAACGCCCGGCGCTGGTGGTCTGCTCCGGTGCCGCGGCGCAGGATGCGCTGGACGCCGGCGACCACCGCGGGGCCGTCGCCGATGTCGTCGAGAGCCGGCCGGATGTGTTCGAGCAGCGCGGTGATGACCTCCGCCGCCGGGCGGGCCGATCCGGTCACCGGATGCACGAGCTCACCGCGCACCCCGGAATGGGCGGCGCGCCACGACGCCAGCCGGATCGAGGAGGCGGGCACCGGGTTCGGTGGCAGACCGAGCGCCCCCTCGCGAGCGGCCGTCTCGACGAGGGCCCGGACGAGACCGGCGATGACCGCCGTGTCCGCGGGATCGAGGCACACGTCGGCGACCCGCACTTCGACGGTCGGATGGTTGCGGGAGAGACGCACGTCGAAGTAGAGCATCCCGGCATCCATCGGCACGCCGGTACGGAGGGTGCGCTGCTCGTGCTCGATGTAGTTCTCGATCGTGCCGAAGATGTCGCTCGGACCGGAACACGGCCACTGCGACCAGGCGATCGTGCGGTAGCTGCTGTAGCCGGTGTCCTCCGAGTCGAAGAACGGGGAATTGGTCGACAGTGCCAGCACCGACGGCAGCCAGCTGCGCATCCGGTCGATGACCGCGACGCCCTCCTCGGGAGAGGTCACCGACACGTGCACGTGGAAGCCGCATACGAGGCTCCGTCGTGCGACGAGCCCGAAGCGCTCCATCATCTCGTGGTAGCGGGCCTTCGGGGTCACGTGGGGGCGCACCGGGAGGGGCGAGCTGGCGAGTGCGACCGCGCGAGCGCCCGCGGCGCGCGCTTCGCGGTCGGCGAGAGCGCGAGCGGCGACGATCTCCGCCGCGAGCCCGTCGAGGGTCGAATGCGGCGAGGTGATGGCCTCGAGCATCTCCTGCTGCAGCTCCGCCTCGAGCTGCGGGCCGGGTTCCGGCAGCGCCTCGGCATGATGGCCGAGCGCCTGGCGCGCCACGGCGAGCGGCTCGCCGCTGACCTGATCGACCAGCAGCAGCTCCTCCTCCACCCCGAAAGTGCGCATGGGAGGAGTATGGCTCCGCTGCCCGTCGGCGGGCCAGATGCGCGCCGGCACTGTCAGGGGTCTGCGAGCGATGCGCCGCTATTCCGAGCGGTCGAAGCGGGCGACGATCGGCCGGTGGTCGCTCCCGGCGTCGTCGAAGTCGGTGAGCACCGTGAACGCCCGCGCGCGCCAGGTATCCGTGGCGAACACGTGGTCGATGGGGGTGCCGAGGGGCGCGGGCAGCCACGCCGGCCAGGTGCCCACGCCGGCCATGTTCGTCACCCGCGCGGCGTCGTGGCATCCGGCGAGGTCCCCGCCGTCGGCGAGACCGGCGAGGTGGTCGAGGGTGGCGTTGAAGTCGCCGGCGACGATCGCATCCGGCTGTCGGCACAGCTCGGCGGCCCAGTCGAGATCGGCGCGCCACTCGTCCATACGCGACGGGACCGGGGCGACCGGATGCACGGCCGCGAGCAAGGGACCCTCGCCGGACACCGGCAGGGCGACGACGGAGTGCAGCACGCTCGTGTCACCGAACTGGTCGGTCACGGCGTATTCGCCCAGCTCGACGCTCACCAGCAGCGACGTGGCCCGTGCCTCGAGCTCCTCGTCGCCGCCACCGAGCACGGCCATCTGACGCCCTCCGGCGAGCATCGCCGCGGCGATCTCGTCCGCGGTCGAGCGGGCCGTCTCGGGCAACGTCACCACATCCGCCCCCTGCTCGAGAGCGATCTCGGCGACGGCCTGCGCGCCCGGCTCGCCGCCGAGGGTGTTCCACGACAGCACTGTGAGAGACGCCTCGTCGGCGCTGCGTGCCGGGCCGAACCCACGCGAGGCGAGCACGGCGGCGCTGACGAGCACGAACGCCAGCAGCAGCACCGCGACGGAGCCCGCGAAGCGGCGCACGGTGCGGGAGGCGAGGGCGATCACCACGAAGACGACCAGGAGCACGACGGCGGCGCCGGCCGCGACCGCGCGCAGGGACACGATCTGAGCGACGACGCTCGCCTGTTCCAGACCGAGGAGTTGCGGCCAGGCGGCGATGAACAGGACCGCGGCGAGCGCGAGCAGGGCGAGGGCGGCGAGCAGGCGGGCGATCATGGCTCCGCGAGCCTATCCGGGTCGGCTGTCGATCACCCTGCGTACGATGGGGGGATGCCCGCCGGGATCGATCTGCATCTGCACAGCAGCGTGTCCGACGGTACCGAGACGCCCTCGCAGCTCGTCCGTGCGGCGGCCGCAGCCGGGCTCGGCACGATCGCCCTCACCGACCATGACTCGACGGCCGGATGGCAGGAGGCGTTCGAGGAGGCACCTCGCGCCGGGGTCACGGTGGTGCCCGGCATGGAGTTGAGCACGCAACTCGACTACGCGAGCGTCCACGTGCTCGCGTACCTCTTCGACCCCTCCGATGCGGCGCTCGTGCGTGAGACGGCACGCATCCGGGCCGAACGGCTGGCGCGCGCCGAATCGATGGTGCGTCGCATCTCAGCGGACTACGACCTGGAGTGGGAGGACGTGCTCGCGCAGACCACGCCCGGGGCCACGGTCGGCCGCCCGCACATCGCCGACGCCCTCGTCGCCCGCGGGCACGTGCCCAATCGCTCGGCGGCGTTCGCGAGCATCCTGCACTGGCGCGGCGGGTACTACCGCCCGCACTACGCGCCGGAGCCCGTCCACGGCGTGAAGCTCATCACCGAGGCCGGCGGCGTCGCGGTGATCGCGCATCCGGGAGTACCCGGCGTCCAGCGCGTGCTCGACGACGCGGAATTGCGTCGACTCGTCGACGCGGGTTTGTTCGGCCTCGAGGTCTACCACCGCGACAACCCGCCGCAGGCGCGGGATCGTCTGCTGAAAGCGGCCCGCAAGTACGGGCTCGCCGTCACCGGATCGAGCGACTACCACGGCACGGGCAAGCCGAACCGTCCGGGGGAGAACACGACCGAGCCGGAGGTGCTCGATCGTATCCTCGCCGCCGGAACCGGTTCGGCACCGGTGCTCGGCGCCGCGGCCTAGCGCATCACGCGGGGTTCGTCGCGACGCCGGTCGCCTGCGCCGGCCGGGCGCGCCACGCGACGATGACCGTCGCCACCCCGACCAGCACGACGACCGAGCCGACCACCTCGAACGTCGTGTCGAGGCCGAGCCACCCGACCAGCAGGCCGGCGACCACGGCGGGGACGGACAGGGCGAGGTACGCCACCGTGTAGTACGCGGACATCACCGAGGCCCGGTGGTGGGACGGGATCGTCCCGACGAGGGCGCGCAGACCGCCGAGGAAGCCGATGCCGAAGCCGATGCCGCCGACCGCCGAACCGACGAGGAGGACCGTGCCCGAACCGGTCGCCGTGGCGATTACGACGAGCGACACCCCGGCCGCGAGCGCCACCGACCCCAGCATCGCGAGGAGCCATGGCGGTGTGCGGTGGAAGGCGAGCTGTGCGATCGACGCCGCGGCGGCGAGCGCGATGATCCCGCTGCTGGAGAGCACCACATCGGTCGTGTGGAACAGTCGCGCCCCGAGGGCCGGGCCGAGGCTGAAGTAGAGACCGCCGAGCGACCAGGTGGCGATGACGGTGAGCGCGGCCAGGAGGAACGGACCGCGGATCGCCCGCGGAACATGCGGGCGGGCCACGCGCACCCGGATACCGCGCGCCTGTGCGGCCGGGTGGGGCATCCAGACGACGCCGGCCATCGCGACGGCGAAGAGCACGAGGAGCAGCAGGTACGGCAGCACGCGCGGCGCGCCACCGGACTGTACGAGTTCGGCGGCGCTGAAGATGCCGAGCGCGATACCGGCGGTGCTCGCGACGCCGTTCGCGAGTCCCGCCGCCCACGGATCGCGGCGGGGGTGCAGGTCGAGCAGGGCGGCGCTCGCGGCGCTCACCGCGAGACCGGTCGCGAGGCCCTGGAGTCCGCGGGCCACGAACAGCCAGCCCACCGACGATGCGATGACGTACAGCACCGTGGAGACGAGCAGCGCCCCGAGCGAGACGAGCAGCACGGGTCGACGCCCGACGTCGTCGGAGAGCGACCCGCCGAGGAGCAGGGCCACGAGCACGCCGACCGCGTAGGTCGCGTAGACGAGCGTCAACGTGAACGGTGAGAGATGCCAGCTCGCGCCGTACGAGTGGTAGATCGGCGACGGCGTCACCGAGGCGAACAGCGCGAGACCGATGATCCCTGCGGCGAGGAAGTAGGCGACGGACGGAGGGAGGGTGCGGTGAAGCGCGTTCATGACCGGGCTTTCAGGTGATCGGCGCTCGCCGTGCCGCGGGAGGGGCACGGCGAGCGGTGGGGGAGGGGGACGGACGGTTGTCAGTCGACGGGCGTCAGGTCCGCGCGTTCACGGTTCTTCGGGATGGCGCTCTCGCGTCCGTAGGTCTCGAGGAGGCGCAGCCAGATCTCGTTGACCGTGGGGTAGGCGGGCACGGCGTGCCAGAGGCGATCGAGCGGCACCTCCCCGACGATCGCGACGGTGGCCGCCTGCAGGAGCTCCGCGACGTCCGGGCCGACAAAGGTCGCGCCGAGCACGACCGAGCGGTCCTCGTCCACGACGAGACGGGCCTGGCCGCGGTACCCGTCGGCGTGCAGGCTCGCTCCGGCCACCCAGCCGAGGTCGTAGTCGACCGCGCGCACGCGGTGGCCCGCGGCGATGGCGGCCTCCGCCGTGAGCCCGACGGAGGCGACTTCCGGATCGGTGAAGGTCACCTGGGGCACGGCGCCGTGATCGGCACTCGCCACGTGGGCACCCCAGCGGGCATCGGAGACGTCCCGACCGATGGCTCGCGCGACGATGACGTCCCCCGCGGCGCGAGCCTGGTACTTGCCCTGGTGCGTGAGCAGCGCGCGATGGTTGATGTCGCCCACCGCGTAGAGCCAGTCGAAGCCGGGCACGAGGAGCGTGTCGTCGGTGTCGAGCCACGTGCCGGGTCGCAGCCCGATCGTCTCGAGCCCGATGTCGACCGACCGGGGCGCACGACCCGCCGCGACGAGAAGCTGCTCGGCCTCCACGGTGTCGCCGGCGGAGGTCTCGATCGCGAAACCGTGGTCGGTGCGGGCGACCCGTGACGGTTCCGTCTGCAGGCGGAGGTCGACGCCGTTCTCGCGCAGGGCGGCGGTCACGCGCTCACCCGCAAAGGGCTCCATGCCCGCGAGAAGGGCACCGCGCGAGATCAACGTCACGCGCGTGCCGAACCCGGCGTAGGCGGTGGCCATCTCGGCGGCGACGACTCCGCCGCCGATGATCACGAGACTCGCCGGCACCTCCTTGACGCTCGTCGCGTCCCGACTCGTCCACGGCCGTGCCTCGCGCAGCCCCTCGATGTCGGGGATGTACGCGTCGGAGCCGGTCGCGATGGCGACCGCCTGACGTGCACGGAGCACGACGGTGCCTCCGTCCGGCGTGTGCACGGTCACCTCACGCGTCCCGCTGATCCGTCCGTGGCCGCGCAGCAGGTCGATACCCGCACCCGTGGCCCACGCGACCTGGCCCGCATCCGACCAGTTGTTCGTGAAGGAGTCGCGGCGGGCGAGGACCGCCTGCACGTCGAGGTCGCCCGTGACGGCCTCAGCCGCGCCGCGCACCGCTCGAGCGGCGCGGAGAGCGGCGGCGGAGCGCAGGAGCGCCTTCGAGGGCATGCACGCCCAGTAGGAGCACTCGCCTCCCAGCAGCTCGTGCTCGACGATGACGGCCGTGAGGCCGCCCTGGACGGCCCGATCGGCGACGTTCTCGCCCACGGCGCCACCTCCCAGTACGACGACGTCGTATTCCTCGGTGCGCGTGGTCTCGGTGTTGGTCATGGTGTTCAGTGCTTTCTGCGGGGTGCGGGTGTTGCCGTGGTCGACGCCGTCGGGGGTGCCGGCGGGCGACTGCCGACCGCGTCGTTCTCGCGGCCGGCAGTCGCTCGCAGGGGAGCGATCTCGATCTCTCTGATGAAGAGCTCCTCGTAGATCGACATGGTGGTGATCCTTCTCAGTCGTTCACGCGCTCGGCGTCGCCGGCTCTGCCACCAGCCGGTAGCCGCGGGCGGCGAGGCCTTCGGTCATGTGTGCCGCGTACCACGCGGGCCACTCCTCGTCGTAGACGCCGCCCAGCTCCTCCGCCTCGAATACGCCGTGCGCATCCGCGGCGGCGGTGAGGAGGTCGAGGATCACCTCGTTCGTCACGTTGTCCATCGCTCCTTCTCCTTCGCCGTAGGTGATCAGCGACCGGGGAGGCGGTCGGTGATCTCCTGGAGGAGCCAGCTGTTGCCATCCGGGTCGCTGAAGGTCGCGAACGAGCTGTAGCTCGCACGCTCCGGATGTGCGCCGGGGATGCGGTACTGGGCGCCCTCCCGCACGAACGGGTCGGCCTCGTGGAAAATCTCGGAGATCTCGATGCCACGAGCGGCGATGTCGGCGCGGGCCGCCTCGATGTCGGGCACGGCGGCGAGCAGTCCGCCGACGGGTGCCGCCGAGGCGTTGAGCGTGCCGGTGCCGAAGATGATCGACGCGGATGACCCGGGAGGGGTCAACTGCACGATCCGGTAGCCCTCGTCGATGACGAAGTCCGCATCGAGGCGGAAGTCGAGGCGCTGGTAGAAGGCCTTTGCGCGGTCCACGTCCGTGACGGGGAGGATGACGACTTCGAGCTTGAGTTCCATGATGTCCATTGCTCCTTATTTAGGACCAGGTGATCCTGATGGAGGAGTGAACTGTGCGGACGGCGTACTCTATTCCCGTGACGGCGAAAAAACGTGAAGATGCCTGCGGCATCGCCCGATCGCTCGACGTGGTCGGTGAACGATGGGCGCTCCTGGTCGTGCGCGAACTGGTCTTCGGACCGAAGCGATTCACCGATCTGCGCGCCGGGTTGCGCGGAATCAGCCAGAACGTGTTGAGCCAACGCCTGCGCGACCTCGAGGCGGCCGGGATCGTGCGACGCACTCTCCTCGGCCCCCCGGCGAGCACGCACGCCTACGAGCTCACGGCCGCCGGTCACGCCCTCGAACCGGTGCTCGTCGCGATGGCGCGGTGGGGCGCACTGACCCCGCTCGAGCCCGGATCGGAGATGAGCAACGACGCCTTCGCCCTCGCACTCAAGGCGCTCTTCGTGCCGGGCGCCGACGGCTTCGCCGGCTCCGTGCGGTTGAAGCTCGTGCGCGACGCGTTCGACGTGCGGGTCGAGGGCGAGCACCTCCAGGTCGCCCGCGCCGCCGGCGCCGAACCCGCGGTGACGATCGAGGGCGCGGAATCCGTGATCCGATCCGTCATGTTCGAGCGGCGCGAACTCGACGACGCGCTCGAGTCGGGCGAGCTGCGCATCCAGGGCGACCGCGCCGCGGCTGGCGCGTTCCTGAAGCGCTTCGCACTCCCGACGCTCCCGGTCGATCAGACGGCGTAGCGCGCGCGGCGCCGGCTCCGCCGCCACGACGAGATCGCAGCACTACATATCCAGGCCGGGTCGACCCCGAAGCTCCCGCGTGCCGGAGCATCTGGCGGGTTGTTCGTCTCCGTGACCGTCAGCAGCAACGACGTCGGCCGCGAGGGGGCGATCTCGACCCGAAACGTGCTCCACTCCGGGTCATCGTCGCCAACTCGCGCTCCCAGGCGCGGGACGGAGGTTCGCGCCGCGCACAATCCGCCGTGCCGACGAAAGATGCGCGGCACATGGAAAAGGGGCCGGCGCGAACGCCGACCCCTCCCGTAGACCTGTGCGACTACGCCTGAGGCGCGGCCGGCGCGGCGCCGCCGGACGGGCGGCGACGGCGCGTGCGACGACGGCGGGTCGGGGCGCCGCCATCGTGTGCGCCTCCACCTTCCGCCGAGCGCTCCGCGGTCGCGGCCGGTGCCGAGGCGTCGCCCGAGGAACCCGAACCCGAGCCGGATCCGCCGCGGGTGCGCTGCCGGCTGCGCGAGCGCGCGGGGCGCTCCTCGCCCTCGGCACGCGGCGGCTTCTCCGTGTTGGGCGCCGCGGGGCTCGGCTTGAGCCGGCCCTTGACGCCCGCGGGGATGTCGAGGTCGGTGTAGAGGTGCGGCGACGACGAGTAGGTCTCGACCGGCTCGGGCTGACCGAAGTCGAGCGCCCGGTTGATGAGTGCCCACTTGTGCAGGTCGTCCCAGTCGACGAACGTGACCGCGATGCCCGTCTTTCCCGCACGGCCGGTGCGGCCGGCGCGGTGCAGGTAGGTGTCGTGGTCGTCCGGGATGGTGTGGTTGATCACGTGCGTGACGTCGTTGACGTCGATCCCGCGTGCCGCCACATCCGTCGCGATGAGGATGTCCTTCTTGCCCGCCTTGAACGCGGCCATGGCGCGCTCGCGCTGCTCCTGATTGAGGTCACCGTGGACGGCGGCGGCGTTGAAGCCACGGTCGTTGAGTTCTTCGACGAGCTTCGCCGCGGCGCGCTTCGTGCGGGTGAAGATGACGGTCTTGCCGCGGCCCTCGGCCTGCAGGATGCGCGCGATCACCTCGTCCTTGTCGAGCGAGTGCGCCCGATAGATGACGTGCTTGATGTTCGCCTGCGTCAGTCCCTCGTCCGGGTCCGTGGCGCGGATGTGGATCGGCCGGTTCATGAAGCGGCGCGCGAGGGCGACCACCGGTCCGGGCATCGTGGCGGAGAACAGCATCGTGTGACGCGTCGACGAGGTCTGCGCGAACAGCTTCTCGACGTCGGGCAGGAAGCCGAGGTCGAGCATCTTGTCGGCTTCGTCGAGCACCATGACCTCGACGTTGGTGAGGGAGAGCAGTCGCTGCCCGGCGAGGTCGAGGAGGCGGCCGGGGGTGCCGACCACGATCTGGGCGCCGGCCTTGAGCTGCTCGACCTGGCCTTCGTAGGCCTTGCCGCCGTAGACGGCGACGACCTTCGTGTCGCGGTTGGCGGTGGCGAGCGTGAGGTCCTCGGCGACCTGCACGCACAGTTCGCGCGTGGGGACGACGACGAGCGCCTTGACGCCCGGCTCGGGGTTGAGCCCGAGGCGCTGGATGAGCGGGAGGCCGAATCCGAAGGTCTTGCCGGTGCCGGTTTTGGCCTGACCGATGATGTCCTGGCCCGAGAGGGCGAGGGGGATGGTCTGGCTCTGGATGGGGAACGGTTCGACGATGCCGTGGGAGGCGAGAGCGTCGACCAGGTCCTGGTCGATGTTGAGATCGGAGAAAGTCAAAGGAGAGAAAGCCTGTCTATTGGGATGGCACGGCCATTCTACCGGGGTGGCGCGGGCACGGGGGCGCCGACACCTACACTGGGCTCGTGGTCTCCTGGTTCCGTCGCGCCCGTGAGCGGCTCGACGCTCCGCGTCTGAAGCCGCGCAACGACCAGCGCGCCATGGAACGGGTGGATCTGCACGAGCTCAGCCCGAAGCTGCCCGCCTACCTCGCGCAAGCGGCGTACCTCCAGCTCACCTTCTTCGAGACGCTCGGCCACGTCGTCGCCTCCGCGCCCACGACCGAGGCGAAGATCGCCCTCGCCCGGGTCGCCGACCGCGCGCTCGACAAGCACGAGGCGCTCGTCGCCGAGATCGTACGACGCGGCGACGACCCCGCGAAGGCGATGGAGCCCTTCCGGGCGGGCGTCGACGAGTTCCAGCGCGTGACGCGGGGGAACGACTGGTACGAGAACCTCGTCACGTGTTACGTGACCGCCGGGTTCCTCGACGACTTCTTCGTGCTGCTCGGCGCCGGCTACACCGGTGAGGCCGCCACCCGCTCGGTCGCGGTGTTCCGCCGCCCGTCCGGATCCGAAGACCTCGTCGCGCTCATCCAGGCCGGCATCGACGCGAATCCGCGGCTCGGTTCCCGCCTCGCGATGTGGGGGCGACGACTCGTCGGAGACACGATGCTCGTCGCCCGATCCGCGCTCGTCTTCGGCGCCAATCACGACACCGACGAGGCCCGGATCGAGCCCGTCTTCACCGAACTGATCGCGGCGCACACCCGCCGGATGGATGCGCTCGGCCTGACCGCGTGAGCCCGCTGAAGCGGAGCGGCGTCAGGCCGTCTTGCCGCTCAGGAGGCTCTGCAGCATCCGCTCGTCGTGCTTCTCACGACGGCGCGGCAGCAGCACGGCGAAGGCGAGCGCGGCGGCACCGCCGAGCACGAGGCTGATCGCCCAGATCCAACCGCCGTCGAACGTGAGTCCGAGCCACACCAGCGCGACCCAGACCGCCGCCGTCACCGCCGCCGCGACGGCGGGGATGAGCAGCAGCCCGTACTCGTTGCGTCCCGGCACCACCATCCGCACCAGCAGGCCGATGCCCGCGGCGATCACGGTGACGAAGAGCAGCTCCATGTCAGGCGACGAAGCCGATGCGGCGGGATTCCTCCGCGCCGACCTCGACATAGCCGAGCGATGCGGTCGGCACGATGTAGATGCGACCCTTGTCGTCGCTCAGCTTGAGGTAACGGCTGTCGCTGTCGAGGGCGGCCGCGACCTGCTGTTCGATCTCCGCGGGGCTCTGCGACGTCTCGAACGAGATCTCCCGGGGGCTGTTGGTGATGCCGATGCGAATGTCCACGTCGTCAGAGTACCGGCCCTGCACGCGGGGTTCGGCCACGTTCTCTGAGGGCAGACACGCCGGCGGTCGGCGGATGTCGGCGTGGCCGATTAGCGTGGCTGCGTGGTCATCCGGGGATTCGTCGCGCCGACGCCGCCGGAGCCTCCGGTCGCGCTCGATCCGTCGCAACGAGCCGTGCTCGAACTGCCCGCCGACGCGAGCGCCGTCGTGCTCGGCGCGCCCGGCAGCGGCAAGACGACGACCCTCATCGAGGCCGTCGCACAACGCGTGCTCGAGAAGGGCTGGAGCACCGACGAGCTGCTCGTGCTCGCGCCGTCCCGCGCGACCGCGACGCGGTTGCGTGACCGGCTCGCCCTGCGCTTGGGCGTGCCGACGAGCGGCCCGCTCGCCCGCACGCCGACCTCGTTCGCGTTCCGGATCACCCGCAGCGACGACCTCGGCGACCCGCCGACCCTGCTGACCGGTGGCGAGCAGGACGCGTTCATCCGCGAACTCCTCGAGGGGCACGCCGAGGAAGGAAGCGGCCCTGCCTGGCCCGACCACCTCGGGCCCGACGTGCGCGCGCTGCGCACATTCCGCACCGAGCTGCGGGAACTGCTCATGCGGGCGACGGAGTACGGGGTCGCCCCGCAGCGGCTTGCGGCCCTCGGTCGCGAACACGACCGCCCCGAGTGGGTCGCCGCCGGCGCGTTCGCCCGCGAGTACGCCGCCGTGCTCGCGAACACCGGCGCGGCCTCCCTCGACCCGGCGGAGCTGCTGTCGGCCGCCGCCGCGTCGATCCGCGCGGGCGTCGACCTCGGCCCGCTGCGCCTCGTACTGCTCGACGACGCCCAGGAGGCGACCGAGTCGGTGCTCACGCTCGTGCGGGCGCTCGCCGACCGCGGCGTCGCGGTGCTCGCCTTCGGCGATCCGGATGTCGCGACGAACGGATTCCGCGGCGGCGAGGCGTCCGGCCTCGCGCGCCTCGCCCCTCGCACCCTCACCCTCGACGGCGTGCACCGGCACGGTCCCGCCCTGCGGGCCGCCCTCAGCTCCGTGGTGGCCCGCGTCGGCGCCGCCGCGGCCGGCACCCAGCGTGCCGCCGCCTCCCGCGCCGCCGACCACCCGCATCCGATCGCGGTCGTGGAGGCGCCGACCCCCGCGCGTCAGTACGCCGCGATCGCCCGCCGGTTGCGCGAGGAGCACCTCGAGAACGGATGCGCATGGACCGACATGGTCGTCGTCGTGCGCAGCGGCTCGCGGTTGGCGGAGGTGGCCCGTGCCCTCACCCTCGCCGAGGTGCCTGCGCGCGGCTCCGGCGGCGGTCGCGCCCTGCGTGACGACACCGCCGCGCGCACGCTCCTCACGATCGCCGCGGTCGCCCTCGGGCGCACGGAGCTCGACGAGCAGGTCGCGAGCGAGCTGCTGCTGTCACCGTTCGGCGGGCTCGATCGGCTGGGGTTGCGCACGCTCCGGCTCGCGCTGCGCGCGGAGGAGCTTGCGGGCGGCGGGTCGCGCGCGAGCGGCGAGCTGCTCGTCGAGGCGCTCGGCGACCCGGCCCGGCTCGCGACCATCGACCATCGAGTCGGACGCTCGGCGACCCGCCTGGCCGGCACGCTCCAGGCGGTCGCCGCGCTCGCCGCCCGCGGCGGCACGATCGAGGAGCTGCTCTGGACCGCGTGGGAGCGCAGCCGCCTGGCCGAGCGATGGGGCGAAGAGGCGCTCTCGGCGGGGGTGACCGCGGAGGAGGCGAACCGCAACCTCGACGGGGTGCTCGCCCTGTTCACCTCGGCTCGGCGCTTCGTCGAGCGGCGACCCGAAGACGAACCGCGCGCGTTCGTCGATAGCCTGCTCGACGCGGAGGTGCCCGAAGACCTGCTCACCCCGCAGGCGCGGGAGGACGCGGTGCTCGTCACGACGCCCTCCGGTGTCGTCGGCAGCGAATACCGGATCGTCGTCGTCGCCGACGTGCAGGAGGGCGTATGGCCGAACCTGCGGCTGCGCGGCTCGCTGCTCGGCGCCCAGCAGCTCGTGCGCGTCGTCACCGGCGAGGCGGACGCGCAGCTCGACGAACGCCGGCTCGTGCGCGACGACGAGCTGCGCTTGTTCGCGCTCGCGATCTCGCGTGCCCGCGAGCGGGTCATCGTCGGCGCCGTCGTCAACGACGATGAGGCGCCGAGCGTGCTGTTCGGGCTGCTCCCCCCGGATGTCGAGCGCCTCGACGCGACCGCCGTGCGGCCGCTGTCGTTGCGGGCGACCGTCGGCCGGATGCGGCGCGACCTCACTGCCCCGGGCGTGCCGGCCCCGGTGCGCTCCGCCGCCGCGTCGGGCCTCGCGTTGCTCGCTCGCGAGCAGGTGCCCGGCGCCGCGCCCGAGCAGTGGGGCGGGCTGCTGCCGGTCTCGACCGACGCTCCGCTGTGGGACCTCGACGACCCGGAGGTGCGTGTGCCGGTGTCTCCTTCGTCGATCGATCGTCTCGAGGAGGCGCCGCTGCACTGGTTCGTCGACCGCGTCGCCGGCGACTCCGGGTCGACCGCGCTCACGCTCGGCAACGTGCTGCACTGGGCCCTCGAGACGAGCGAGGCCCCGGATGCCGACTCGCTGTGGGCGCGCGTGCAGGAGCGGTGGGGCGAGCTCGCCTTCGAGTCGCCGTGGGTGGCTGAACGCGAGCAGCGCCTGGCCCGGCGCATGGTCGAGGCGATGGCCGCCTACCTCACCGACACCACCGCATCCGGCAACCGCTTCGTCTCCGCCGAGCAGTCCTTCGAACTCGAGATCGACCGTGCTGTCGTGCGCGGCAAGATCGACCGCGTCGAACAGGCCGCCGACGGTCGCGTCGTGATCATCGACCTCAAGACCGGGCAGGCGAAGAAGGCCGACGGCGACGCGCAGCTCGAGGCCTATCAGGCCGCCTACGCCTCCGGTGTCGTCGAGGGACTCGCCGACGGGCACGCGCCAGGCGGCGCGGCCCTGCTGTTCGTCAAGAAGGGCACGAAGAGCCGGCCCTACACGCTCGCCGTGCAGCCGCCCTTCGGTGACGAAGGGCTCGAGGCCTTCAAGGAGCGCATCACCCGCGCGGCGCGGCTCATCGCCGCGGCCGAATTCGAGGGGCTGCTGGAGCTCGACGAGTTCCGCCCCGGCAACGAGAAGTTCCGCTGGCACATCGTCGGATCGGTGACCGGTGACTGACGCGCTCGAGATCGCGGCGGCCCTCGGCAACCCGCCGCCGACCCCCGAACAGCGGGCCGTGATCGAGGCGCCGCTCGAACCCACCCTCGTCGTCGCCGGCGCGGGCAGCGGCAAGACCGAGACGATGGCCAACCGCGTGCTGTGGCTACTCGCGAACGGTCACGTGCGCGCGGGCGAGGTGCTCGGCCTCACCTTCACGCGCAAGGCGGCGGGGGAGCTGGGCCACCGGCTGCTCGACCGCATCCGCCGCCTCGCCGCCGTCGGACTCGCCCCCGAGTACGACGAGTTCGAGCCGGCCGTCGTCGCGACCTACAACTCGTTCGCGAACACCCTGTACCGCGACAACGCGGCCCTGCTCGGCCGCGAGAACGACGGGGCCGTGCTCTCCGACGCGTCCGCCTGGCAGCTCGCGCGGTCGATCGTCATCCGCAGCGCGCATCCGGCCCTGCGGGAGCTCGACAAGAGCATCGACGTGGTCACGGCCGCCGTGCTGCGGGTGAGCACGGCGCTCGGCGAGAACACCGTCGATCCGGAGCGCGTGCGTGCCTTCACCCGGCAGTTCGCCTCGATCGACGAGCTGCCTCTCGGGCCGCGCGGGGCCGCCTATGAGGACGACATGAACCGGATGCGCGAGGTGCTGCACCTGCCGATGCTGCTCGATCTCGCCGGCGAGTACGCCGATGCGAAGGTGCGCCGCGGACTCGTCGAGTACTCGGACCAGGTCGCCCTCGCGCTGCGCATCCTGGAGACGTTCCCGAAGCTCGGGGAGGAACTGCGGGAGCGGCACAAGGTCGTGCTGCTCGACGAATACCAGGACACGAGCGTCGTGCAGACCCGCCTGCTCGCCGCCGCGTTCCGGGGCCACGCCGTGATGGCCGTCGGTGACCCGCACCAGTCGATCTACGGCTGGCGAGGCGCGAGCGCGGCGAATCTCGAGCAGTTCGGGCACGACTTCGCCGGCGGCAGCGTCCCCGCGTTCTCGCTCTCGACGAGCTGGCGCAACGGCACGCGCATCCTCGACGTCGCCAACACGATCGCCGCGCCGCTGTCGGCGCTGTCCCGCGTGCCCGTCGCGACGCTTCAGCCGGGTCCGCGGGCGAGCGAGCTGCCCGTCGACCTCTCGGTGCAGCAGACCGTCATCGACGAGGCGTCTGCGGTGGCCCGCTGGTTCGCCACGCGCCTGCAGACGCCGCCGGGGGAGCCGCCGCCGTCGGCGGCTCTGCTGCTACGCACACGCAAGACGCTGCCCTTCTTCCTGACCGCCTTGCGCGACGCGGGCATCCCGACGCACGTGCTCGGCGTCGGCGGTCTGCTCGCCGAGCCCGAGATCGCGGATCTCGTCTGCGCGCTCACCGTCGTGCACGATCCCACGGCGGGCTCGCCGCTGCTGCGGCTGCTCGCGGGGTCGCGGTGGCGGCTCGGCGCGAAGGATCTCGCCGCGCTGCGCGACGTCGGCGACTGGCTGCGCGACCGTGACTACGCCCAGCGCTCCTTCGACGACGACGTGCGCGCGGGAATGCGCGCCTCGCTCGCCGACGGCGAGGGGCGCAGCATCGTCGACGCGCTCGACTTCGTCGCCCACGCGCGCGACGATCACCGAGAGCTGACCCGGTTCAGTCCGGTCGGTCTGGAACGGTTGCGCGACGCCGGGCGTCTGTTCCGCCGGCTCCGCGAGCGCGCCGGGCTCGAGCTCGTCGACTTCGTCGGGCACGTGCTGCAGGAACTGCGGCTCGACATCGAAGTCGCGGCGAACGAGGCCCGACCGGTCGGGTCGGCCAACATCGAGGCGCTCTTTGACGCGATCGCGTCGTACGTGGCCATCGACGACGTCGCCACGCTCGGCGGATTCCTCTCCTGGTTGCGCGAGGCGGAGAAACGCGACGACCTGTCGCCGAGGCCGGAGGACCCGGAGCCCGGCACCGTGCAGATCCTCACCGTCCATGGGTCGAAGGGCCTCGAGTGGGACCTCGTCGCCGTGCCGCGGCTCGTCGCCGACGAGTTGCCCTCGAAACCGCTCGAGGGCACGGGCGGATGGGTCGCGTTCGGCGGACTGCCGTACGAGTTCCGCGGCGACGTCGGGGAGCTGCCCGTGTTCGGCTGGCGCGGCGCCCGCGACCGCAAGGAGCTGAAGACCGCTCTCGCGGAATTCAAGGCCGAGGTGGGGGAGCGGTTCGTCCGGGAGGAACGCCGCCTCGCCTACGTCGCGGTCACCCGGGCGCGGCACCGGCTGCTGCTCTCGGCGTCGTACTGGGCGACCCAGACGGCATGGCGGAAGCCGAGTCCGTTCCTGGTCGAACTCGCGGAGGCCGGACTCGTCCCCGCGCTGCCGGAGGGGCCGGAGGAGCTCGAGGAGAACCCGCTCGGCGAGCTCGTGTCGCGGTTCACCTGGCCGCGCGACCCGCTCGGACATCGCCGGCCGCGTGTCGAGGCCGCGGCCACGCAGGTGACGGTCGCCGAGCCCGCCGCCGCGGGACCGTACGCGCGCGACCTGGAACTCCTGCTCGCCGAACGCGCCGCCCGGCTCTCCCGCGCCGACCGGGTCTCGGTGCCGGCGCGCATCCCCGCCTCACGGTTCAAGGACTTCGTCGGCGACCCGGCCGCGATCGCCCGCGAACTGCGGCGGCCGTTGCCGGAGCGCCCGTACCGGGCGACCCGGCTCGGCACGCTCTTCCACGGCTGGGTGGAGGCGCGGGCGACCGGCGCGGCCTCCGGTGACCTCGTCGATGCGTTCGCGCACGAGCTCGACCTCGGCGACGGCGTGGATCGCGACCGGTTCGCCGAGCTGCAGGCGACGTTCGAACGATCGGAGTGGGGGGCGCTCCAACCGATCGAGGTGGAGCGGGAGGTGCACCTCGTGCTCGCCGGGCAGGTCGTCGTGTGCAAGATCGACGCCGTGTTCGAGCGGAACGGGCGCATCGAGATCGTCGACTGGAAGACCGGTCGGGCGCCGACGACCGCCGACGACCTCGCCGCGAAGCGCCTGCAGCTCGCCCTGTACCGGCTCGCCTACGCGCGGTGGCGGGGCATCGATCCGGCGGACGTCGACGCGGTCTTCTACTTCGTCGCCGACGACCGGGTCATCCGCCCCGACCGTCTCGAAGACGAAGAGGAGCTCGTCGCCCGCTGGCGTGCCGCCCTCGTCGCCTGATCGCGGATCCCACCATCACGCCGGTCGAGGAGGCGCGCGGAGCCGCCGTATCGAGACCGCCCGACGCCCGCCGTCCCCGCTGGTCGAGTAGGCGCGCGGAGCCGCCGTATCGAGACCCCCGCGGCGGGCCTCAGCGCTGCAGGTTCCCCGATCGCGTGAGGATCGCCGTCATGAGCGCCTCGACCGGCTCCCGCGCCGCGCTCGGGTTGTCGACGAGGGCGAAATCGATGTCGCCGAGGGCCGGCAGCCCGAGCGATTCGCCGACCGCGGCGAGGTCGCCGGGGATGAGCGTCTGCGGCAGCACGACGATGCCGATGCCGGCCCGTGCGGCGGCGAGTGCGCCGTTGACCTCGCGCACGTTGCAGGTGATGCGCCACGTGCGGCCCGCCTCCTCAAGGGCGGCGATCGCCGCGGTACGACTGAGGCTCGGCGACGGGTAGGCGATGAGCGGAACCGGCGCGGTGCCATCGAGGTTCATGTCCCGGTGCGCGACCCACGCCATCCGATCGCGACGCACGAGCCTGCCCGCGGTGTCGCCGGCCTCCCGCTTGACGAACACGAGGTCGAGCTGTCCCGCCTGCAACCGCCGGGTCAACGTGCCGCTCTGCGACACCGTCAACTCGAGGTTGATCTGCGGATACAGCTGTCGGAAGTCGCGCAGGATCTGCGGCAACTGGGTGAGGGCGAGGTCGTCGGCCGAGCCGAAGCGGAGCCGTCCGCGCATCGCCGATCCGGTGAAGTAGCTCGCCGCCTGATCGTGGGCGGCGAGGATGCTGCGCGCGAAGCCGAGCATCGCCTCGCCGTTGTCCGTGAGACCAACGGCCCGGGTGTCACGAGCGACGAGAACGCGACCGGCGGCGTGTTCGAGTCGGCGGATCTGCTGACTGACCGTCGGCTGACTGAGCTGCAGACGCGTGGCGGCGTGCGTGAAACTGCGGGTCTCCGCGAGCGCGACGAACGTGCGCAGCAGGGCGGGGTCGAACAAGCGTCGTCCTCCTCGTATTGGCTTCACCAATCCTAGTTATAGGTGGGATTATTTCCGGCAATGAACGCGTTCACCCTAAGTTGGAACTGCTGCCACGAAACCGATTACACGCGTTCAGGAACTGATTTTGTCGTTATCTCCGACGGACCCCGCCGCCGTCACCGCTCCGCTGCCCGTCCTCAACGAACGTCCGAAATGGCGTGACACGTTCGACGCCCTCCGTTCGTACAACTACCGCCTGTACGTCACCGCCCAGCTCGTCGCGAACACGACCGGGTGGATGCAGCGCATCGCGACCGACTGGCTCGTGCTCGAGCTGACCGGCAACGTCGCGCTCGTCGGCCTCACGATCGCCCTGCAGTTCCTGCCCATGCTGCTCCTGGGTGCGGTCGGCGGCGTCGTCGCCGACCGTGTCTCGAAGCGGCACATGATCCTCGCAATTCAGACGGTGGTGGCGCTGTTGAGCGGGCTCCTCGCCATCCTCGCGATCACCGGGACCGTCGAGCTGTGGCACGTGTACGTCATCGTCTTCGTGATCGGTCTGCTGCAGGTCTTCGACGGACCGGCGCGCAGCGTCTTCGTCAACGAGCTCGTCGGCCATTCGCGCCTGCGCAATGCGATCAGTCTCAACGCATCGATCTTCCACCTCGGCGGACTGCTCGGACCGGCCGTCAGCGGTGTACTCATCGTCGTGGTCGGTGCCGGGTGGGCGATCGCCATCAACGCCGCCGCCGCCGTGATCACGATCACGTCGCTGCTGCTCATGCGCACCTCCGAGCTGCGCATCGCGCCGCGCGTCCCCGGGAAGCCCGGGCAGGTGCGCGAGGCGGTGCGGTACATCCGGTCGAAGCCGACCATCTACTGGCCCCTGACGATGCTCGCCTTCGTCTCGGTGTTCGGGATGTCGCTACCGTCGCTGCTCGCCGGCATGGCCGACCGGGTCTACTACACGGGCGCGACCGGATACGGGCTCTACAACTCCCTCGTCGCGGTCGGCGCACTGACCGGAGCGCTGCTGTCGACCCGGCGGATGAACCTGCGACTGCGCTCGATCGTGATCGCCGCGTTCTGTTACGGCGCCCTGCAGATGACCGCGGGTCTCGTGCCGCTCGTCGCTGTGTTCCTCCCGCTGCTGATCGGCGTGGGCATGGCACGACTGCTCTTCGCGACTGCGGCGGAGTCGATGACGCAGCTCTCGACGAACCTCGCCATCCGCGGGCGGGTGATGTCGTTCTACATCCTCGTGCTCGTGGGCGGGCAGGCGATCGGCGGTCCGCTGCTCGGTTGGCTCGCCGAGCACTACGGACCGCGCCTCGCCCTCGTCATCTCCGGTGCCGTGCCGGCCGTCGCGGCGATCGTCATCGGGCTGGTGCTGGCCCGCTCGGGTCAGTTGACGTTGCGGGTGGAGCTGCACCGTCGCGGGTTCGTGCGCATCGTTCCGCGCAAGCGGCGGGCGAACCGCCCGGCGGATGACCGCACCCCGCGTCGCCCGTTCCGTCGCGGCCGCGGCACCTCGCGCCCGGTCGCGTCGCCCGGCGCGTTGTCCCGCCAATAGGAGCGGTTCAGCCGGCGGCGCGCTCCGAGCGCTGCAGCAGCGACTCGACCTCGTCGACCGTCGCGGTCGGCATGGTGGCGGGTCCGATCGGGTTCATGATGTCGCTGTGCACGCGGTCGGCGAGCGCCGAGAGCAGGTTCACGGCATCGTCGACGATCTCGGTGCTGCGGGTCTGGGTGCCGTGCAGCAGCCACTTCACGAGCTCGAGTTCGGCGTAGAGGGTGGCGCGCTGGCGCACCTGCCGGTCGATGCTGCCGCGCACCCGGGTGTAGGCCTCGAGCGCGTTCTCGGCCACCCATTCGCCGCGGGCACCGAACAGCCAGGCGAGGTCGCGGGCCGGGTCGCCCACGCGCAACTCCTGCCATCCGAGCACACCTGTGACCTGATCGCGCTCACTGAGGATGGAGGAAGCGCTCAGCGCGCCGTTGATGACGGTCGGCTGGAACTGCCAGATCGTCGACTCCTCGGTCGCGTGCTCCCACCGGGAGATGAGGGCGGACGGGACCAGTCCGGTCGCCGTCGCGCGGTCGATGAGGCTCACCGACGCGCGCAGGCACTCGATCGCGCCGAGGGAGGGGAGTCCGGCGTCGGCGACGAAGCTCGTCGGCAGTCCGTGGATGGCGGCGACGGCGCGTCCGATGGAGGCGGCGAGTTCGGGCGTGATGGTGTTCAGCCCGGTCTTGCCTCCGGGGAGGAAGTCGTACACGATGCCGCGCGTCTCGCCCACGGGCACCTGGCCGAGCGGGTTGGTGACGGCGAAGGGCAGGCGGGTGCGGATACCGGCGCTCAGGGCGCGAAGGGCCACGAGGTCGGCGGACTGCTCCGACTCGCTCGCGGCTGTGCGGGGCACGCGGATGATGAGTCGGCGACCGTCACGCGCGGTGATGAGGGCCGAGTCGACGGACCCCCCGGTGCCGCCGTATCCGGACGCGGCCACCACGTCGAGGTCCGCGACGGCGGCTGTCGCCAGCGCGGCTAGAGTGAGAGGGGTTCTGGCCATGCCGACAGGGTAGGTCGGGGTTCGGCGCCGGGGCCGCACGCCACGCACACTCGGACTCGATTGGTCGCCATGTCGTCGTTCACCTCCCGCCTTCCGCTCTCGCGCTCGGCGATCGACCGTGACGACGTCTCCCGCCAGCGGGACGACCTGCTCGACGAGCTCTGGGCGGACGCCTCCACGCTCGTGCTGCCGCTCCACGACGGGTCGGCGCCGCTGCGCACCGACGGATCCCTCGCCCTCGTGCCTCCGTTCCCCGTCGACTCCTCGGTGCTGCGCGTCTACCTGGGGCGCACCCTCCCGGACGAGCGCGACGCAGGCGGAACGCCCGTCGTCGCGGTCGTCGTCGACGAGCGGACCGTGCCCGGCGTCGGCGAGGTCGAGTGGGTCGGACTCCGAGCGGTCGGAGCGGCGCTCCCCGCCCGCGATGCCGGCATCTTCACCGAGGCGCTCGCGATGGCGAACTGGCACGCCACGCATCGCTTCTCACCGCGCTCGGGTGCGCCCACGACGGCGGCGCGCGCGGGCTGGGTGCGGATCGACCCGACCGACGGCAAGGACCTGTTCCCGCGCACCGACGCGGCGATCATCGTCGGTGTCACCGATGCCGATGACCGACTGCTGCTCGGCGCCAACGCGATGTGGGCGGGCAAGCGGTACTCGCTGCTGGCGGGCTTCGTCGAACCGGGGGAGTCCCTCGAAGCGGCCGTCGCCCGCGAGGTGCACGAGGAGTCGGGACTCCGCGTCGACCAGGTGACATATCTCGGCAGCCAGCCGTGGCCCTTCCCCGCCTCGCTCATGGTCGGGTTCACCGCGCGTGTCGCCGAGGGCGCCTCGACCCAACCGGTGCCCGACGGCCAGGAGATCATCGATCTGCGGTGGTTCTCCCGTGAAGAGCTCGCCGCGTCACTCGACGAGATCGGGCTGCCCGGACACGCGTCGATCGCGCGGGCGATCATCGAGCAGTGGTACGGCGGTCCCATCGAGGACGGCATCGAATGGTGAGTGCCGACGCACTGCTCGAGGCGCTCGACGACGAGCAGCGCCGGGCGGCCGAGGCCCTGCTCGGACCGGTGTGCCTCCTCGCCGGCGCCGGAACGGGCAAGACCCGGGCGATCACGCACCGCATCGCGTACGGCGTGGCGACCGGCGTCTACCCGCCCGGGCGCGTCATGGCCCTCACCTTCACCACCCGGGCCGCGGGGGAGCTGCGTTCCCGGCTGCGCGCACTCGGCACCTCGGGGGTGTCCGCGCGCACCTTCCATTCGGCGGCGCTGTCGCAGCTGTCCTACTTCTGGCCGCAGCTCGTCGGCGGTTCGCTGCCCAAGCTCGTCGAGAGCAAGGGGCGCCTGCTCGCCCACGCGGTGGACGGTATGCGCCTCAAGCTCGACACCGCGACCCTGCGCGACCTCGCTTCGGAGATCGAGTGGCGCAAGGTCTCCGGGCTCACGATCGAGGAATACGAGCGCGCCGCCCACACGCGAGTGCTTCCGGGCGATCTGACGCCCGACCGCGCGGCGCAGGTTCAACTCGCCTACGAGAACCTCAAGGACGAACGGCGTCAGCTCGACTTCGAGGACGTGCTGCTGGCGACCGCCGGCATGATCGAGCAGGAGCCGCGGGTCGCCCAGCAGGTGCGCGAGCAGTACCGGTTCTTCGTCGTGGATGAGTACCAGGACGTGTCGCCGTTGCAGCACCAGCTGCTCGAGCTGTGGCTCGGCGACCGCGACGACGTGTGCGTCGTCGGCGACGCGAGCCAGACCATCTACTCGTTCGCGGGCGCCTCGAGCGACTACCTGCTTGGCTTCCCGTCGAAGCACGACCGCGCCGTCGTCATCCGCCTCGAGCAGAACTACCGCTCCACGCCCGCGATCGTCGACACCGCGAACCGGCTGATGCGCGGCCGGGCCGGAGCGCTCGAACTCGCCTCCGCCGCCGACGTGCGCGGTCCGGAACCGGTGGTCTCGTCGCATCCGCACGATTCCGCCGAAGCGCGCGCCGTCGCCCAGCAGATCAAGAAGCTCGTCGAGCAGGGGGAGAAGCCGGAGAGCATCGCCGTGCTGTACCGCATCAACGTGCAGGCGGCGGCGCTCGAGTCGGCGCTGTCGGATGCGGGCGTGAGCTACCAGGTGCGCGGCGCGACCCGCTTCTTCGAACGGCGCGAGGTACGTGAGGCGCTCATGATGCTCAAGGGCGCGTCGGTGTCGATCATGGACGAACCGCTCTTCAAGACGGTGAGCGACGTGCTGCGCTCGCTCGGGTGGAGCCAGCAGGCGCCCGAGGCGCGCGGGGCGGTGCGGGAGAAGTGGGAGGCCCTCGACGCGATCATGGGGCTCGCCGAGCAGGCGCCAGCGGGCACGACGCTGCGCGAGTTCGTCGACGACCTCTTCGCCCGCCAGGCGACTCAGCACGAGCCGACCGTCTCGGCGGTGACCCTCGCCACGCTCCACTCGGCGAAGGGGCTCGAGTGGGACACGGTGTTCCTCGTCGGGTTGAGCGAAGGACTCGTGCCCATCTCGTACGCGAAGGGCTTCGACGCGATCGACGAGGAGCGGCGCCTCATGTACGTCGGCATCACGCGAGCGCGCCGGCGGCTGCAGCTGTCGTGGGCCGAGCAGGGGATGCATCGGCAGACGATGCGGCAACCGAGTCGTTTCCTCGCTGAGTTGCGTCCCAGCACGCGCACTCGGGATGCCGTGTCCACGTCCGCCGGCTGACTCCGGCCGCCGTCACGAGCAACGACGTGCCGGCAACGCCGTCCTGCAGCATCCGCACGGCTGCGACCGCCGCCTCGGTGGCGAGCAGGGGCGGCTCCGCGAACCGCCGCCCGAGCACCTGCGCCGAGATCGCGACGTGCGCCGCGTCGTCGTCTGCGCGGTGCAGTGCCAGGCAGTGCAGACACGGCGACCGGCCGGGCGCCACGAGCGGGCCGACCGTGATGGCGTTGCCGGTGATGACCACCGGCAGATGGGCGATGTCTCGACGCAACCACGCGCCCGCGGAGCGAGGCGCCGTGACCCCGTGCTCGACGAGCACCGCCACCTCCGGAAGCGGCGGCTCCGGCTGATCGGCACGGCCACGGGTGACCGCGTCGCCCTCGGCGGCGAGCAGTCCGGTCACCGTGTCGGCGACGCGCCCAGTGCCGCACACGGTGATCCGGCGTCGACGTCGCGCCGGATCGAGGAGCGCCGGGCCGACCGCGGTCAGTACCCGGTCGACGGCCGCGTCGTCGCCGTGCACGACCGCGCGGAGCACTCCGCGCGGCGCCCCGGTGGCGAGCGCCTGCAGCAGACGTTCGTCGAGTGCACTGACCCCGTCGAGGCGGGCCACCGGATGATCCACGCCGAATTGCACGGAGTCGGGGGTGCGCCAGACGAGGGGGATGCGGGGGTCGAGACGCAACGACATTCCGTCATGATGCGACGGCGCGACGGGCTGCGGGCCGGCCGTCCACAACGAGAGCCGCGAGAAGCTCCCGACAGAGGTTGGGGAGGAGCGGCGCTCACGCCTCCTTGGGCCGGTCCGTTCCCTCGTCGCCGAGCAGGTCCTCGAGCGCGCGGTCGAAGTCGTCCGGTTCCGGCGCCGGGCCGGTGAGGCGGGCGGTGAGCGCCGCGGGGTCGTCGATGTCCGACCCGACGGGCACCAGGTCGGGGTGCGACCACAGGGCGTCGCGTCGCTCGGCGCCGACGGCATCCGTCACGGCACGCCACATCGCGGCGGCCTCGCGCAGGCGTCGCGGCCGCAGCTCGAGTCCGACGAGCGTCGCGAATGCCGACTCGGCGGGCCCACCGGATGCCCGACGGCGCTTCACCGTCTCGGCGATCGCGTCCGCGCGGGGGAGACGCGTGGTCGCCTCGGCCGTCACGACATCCACCCAGCCCTCGATGAGGGCGAGCATCGTCTCGAGGCGTTCCAGGGCGGCGAGCTGCTCGTCGGTCTTCGGCGGGATCAGGGCGCCGCTCGTCATCGCCTGACGCAGTTCCTCGGGGTTCTGCGGATCGAAGTCGGCCGCGAGCTGCTCGAGCCGCTCGGTGTCGATGCGGATGCCGTGCGCGAACTCGGTGATCGAGGTCAGCAACCGCAGGCGCAGCCACTTGGCGTGGCGGAACAGACGCGCGTGCGCGAGCTCGCGGACCGCGAGGTACAGCTGCACCTGGTCGACCGGGATGTCGAGGCCCGTTCCGAATCCGGCGACGTTCTGGGGGATGAGCGCCGCCTCCTCGTCGAGCAGCGGGATGCCGACGTCGCCGCCGGAGACCACCTCGGTGGAGAGCTGACCCACGACCTGGCCGAGCTGCATCGCGAACAAGGTGCCGCCGACGTTGCGCATGAGCTGCCCGGCGTTCTGCAGCAGGCCGGCCATCTCCTCCGGCGCCTGATCGCGCAGCACGTCGGTGAGGGCGTTCGCGATGGAGGTGGCGACGGGTTCGGCGAGCTGGGTCCAGACGGGCATGGTGGCCTGAGCCCACTCAGTGCGGCTCATCAACCGCGGAGTGGAGGGCAGCTCGGCCACGAAGGTGGCCTCGTCGAGCCACAGTGCGGCGACGTGGAACGCCTGCTCGAGCTGAGAGCGCTCGGCGGGCAGAGTGGGCACGGAGGTGCGGGTCGAGATCGACCGGGCCTGCTCGAGAGCGAGACCCCAATTGATGCCGTCGCCGCTGGATTGCAGCGCGCTCTGCAGCTGCGCGATGAGCCGGGCCACCATCTCGGGGTCGTTGGGCAATCCCGCCGCTCCCGCGAGCTTCGACGGGTCGATGTCGGAGTTGCCGGAGAGGAAGTCCCGGAGCATGTCACGGAACTCGTCGGGCTCGTCCCGCGGATCGTCAGCCATGCGATCTACGCTAGTCCGTGCGCCCCGCCCGGAACCCGGAATCGACCTAGGCTGGGGCGTCTGCGCGTGCGCCCGTGGCGAACACGTCGCCCCGATCGCTTGGAAGGAGCGCAGTGGTCCTGTTCACCGACGTCGAACCCGACGTGCCTCACGGAGCGCGCCGGTCGACCTGGGTCGGCTGGCTCCTCGTCATCGTCGGGCTCGTCGCCGCCCTCGTCATCGCGGTGACACCGGCCCCCTACGTGATCGAACGTCCGGGACCCGTGTTCAACACCCTCGGCGACACGCGGGTCGGCGGGGAGGAGCGTCCGCTCATCCAGATCCCGGATCAGGAGACCTTCGAGACCGACGGCGCGCTGAGCCTGCTGACCGTCACGGTGTCGGGCAACCCGCAGCAGCTGCCGACCTGGATCGACATCGCGCTCGCCTGGTTCGACCCGAGCAAGAAGGTGGTGCCCGTCGCCGAGGTCTTCCCTCCCGGGACCACGCTCGAGCAGTCGAACGAGCAGAGCCGGGTCGACATGGAGAACTCGAAGCAGGAGGCCATCGCGGCCGCGATGACCGAACTCGACTACGAGTACACGTCGACGCTCACGATCGTCGCCACGACAGATGGTCTGCCCGCGGACGGGGTGCTTCGAGAGGGCGACCGGATCGTGTCTCTCAACGGCGAGGCGTTCACCGACGTGACCTCGCTGCGCGAGGCGATCGCCGAGAACGGCACGGACGCCGCCGCGGAGGTCGTGGTCGACCGGGACGGCGAGCAGGTGACCGAGGAGCTCACCCCGGTGCCCGGCCCCGACGGCAAGCCCGTGCTCGGCATCACCGTCGGCAGCGAATACGACTTCCCGTTCGCGGTCGACATCGAACTCGACGACGTCGGCGGACCGAGCGCCGGGATGATGTTTGCGCTCGGGATCATCGACAAGCTCACCCCGGGCGAGCTCAACGGTGGCGAGAACGTCGCCGGCACGGGCACGATCACGGCGGCCGGTGAGGTGGGACCGATCGGCGGCATCCGGCAGAAGATGTACGGCGCGCTCGGCAGCGGTGCCGACTGGTTCCTCGCCCCCGCGGGCAACTGCGAGGAGGTCGTCGGCAACGTGCCGGAGGGGCTCGAGGTGTTCGCGGTGCAGACGCTCGACGATGCCGAGGCGGCTGTCGAGGGCATCGCCGCGGGGGACACGGCGGATCTGCCCGGCTGCGAGGCTTTCGCCGGCTGACGGCCACATCCGCCGGGGCTCGGCACCCGCGCATGCCCTCAGCGAACGGACCTCAACTCCGGCGTTCTCGCAGTCTGTCCCCCATAGGATGGGGGCCCGACCCAGTTCCTGAGCCGAGGGTGCCCCTTGTCCACAGCAAACCCGCCCGCCAATCGAACTCGAGCCACCATCGCGGTCGTCGCCGCGGTGCTCGCCGTGATCGTCATCGGGTTCTTCATCTTCGCGAGCCTGTACACCGACGTGCTCTGGTACGAGCAGGTCGACTACCTCGGCGTGCTCCTCACCCAGTGGGGTGCGCAGGCCGCCATGTTCGGTGTGGGCTTCCTCGGCATGGCGCTTCCGGTGTGGGCGAGCCTGTTCATCGCGTTCCGGTTCCGGCCGATGTACGCGAAGCTCAACTCGCAGCTCGACCGCTACCAGCAGGTCGTCGAACCGCTGCGTCGCGTCGCGATGCTGGGCATCCCGATCGTGCTCGGTCTCTTCGCCGGCGTCTCGACGGCGTCGCGGTGGCCCGTCGTGCTGCAGTGGCTCAACCGCACGCCGTTCGGTGAGACCGACCCGCAGTTCGGGCTCGACATCTCGTTCTACGTGTTCGAGCTGCCCTTCTACCACGGGGTCGTCGGCTTCGCCTCGGCCGTCGTGCTGCTGTGCGCGGTCGGCGCGCTCGCGACGAGCTACCTCTACGGCGCGCTCCGCGTGAACGGCCGCGAGGTGCGCATCTCCCGCACCGCACGCATCCAGCTCGCCGTCACCGGCGCCATCTACCTCGCGCTGCAGGCCGTGAGCCTGTGGCTCGACCAGTACACGACGCTGTACTCCTCGCACGAGGGCTTCCTCGAGACCGGCGCCGGCTACACCGTGGCGAACGCCACCATCCCGAGCCGCGCGATCCTCGCCGGCGTCGCCGCGCTCGTGGCGATCCTCTTCATCGTCACCGCGGTGATCGGCCGCTGGCGCCTGCCGATCATCGGCACCGCGCTGCTGCTCGTGACCTCGTTGCTCATCGGCTCCGTGTACCCCTGGATCGTGCAGCGCTTCCAGGTGGAGCCGAGCGCGCAGACCCTCGAAGAGGAGTACATCCAGCGCAACATCGATGCGACCCGCGCCGCCTACAACGTGGACGGCGTCGAGGAGCAGCCCTACAACGCGACGACCGACGCCACGGCCGGCGCGCTGCGCGAAGATGCCGAGACCACGGCGAACATCCGCATCGTGGACCCGGCGCTCGTCTCGGACACCTTCCGGCAGCTCGAGCAGGTGCGGCAGTTCTACCAGTTCCCCGAGTACCTCGACGTGGACCGCTACGAGATCGACGGCGCCACGCAGGACACCGTGATCGCGCTGCGTGAGCTCAACCAGGAGGGCCAGAGCTCCCGCGGCTGGCTCAACGACCACATCATCTACACGCACGGTTACGGCGTCGTCGCGGCGTACGGGAACCAGCGCGCGGATGACGGCGAGCCGGTGTTCCTCGAGTCGGGCATCCCGCTCAGCGGCGGCCTCGGCGAGTTCGAACCGCGCATCTACTTCGGCGAGACGTCGCCCGAGTACTCGATCGTCGGTGCGGACGAGGGCGCCAACGCCCGCGAGATCGACTACCCGACCGCCGGCGAGGACGAGTCGGAGAGCCCGCGCTTCACGTTCGACGGCGACGGTGGACCGAAGCTCGACAACGTGTTCAAGCGCCTGCTCTACGCGCTCAAGTTCCAGTCGGAGCAGATCTTCCTCTCCGACGCGGTGAACGACCAGTCGCAGATCCTCTACGATCGTGACCCGGCCACGCGCATCCAGAAGGTCGCTCCGTACCTGACGCTCGACAACGACCCGTACCCCGCGGTCGTCGACGGCAAGATCGTCTGGATCGTCGACGCGTACACGACGAGCGCGAACTACCCGTACTCCGACACGAACAGCCTGTCGGAGACGATCGCGGACACCTACCAGCCGCGGCCGAACTTCCCGCTCGACAACATCAACTACATCCGCAACTCGGTGAAGGCGACCGTCGACGCGTACGACGGCACGGTCACGCTCTACGCGTGGGACGACCAGGACCCGGTGCTGAAGACGTGGCAGAAGATCTTCCCGTCGACGCTCGAGCCGATGAGCGAGATGAGCGACCAGCTGCTCGACCACGTGCGCTACCCGGCGGACCTGTTCAAGGTGCAGCGGTCGGTGCTCGAGCGCTACCACGTCGACACGGCGAACTCGTTCTACCAGGGCAACGAGGCGTGGAGCACGCCGAACGACCCGACGGCCTCGTCGTCGAACCCGACGCTGCAGCCGCCGTATTACCTGACCATGCAGGTGCCGGGCACGGAGCAGCCGGCGTTCACGCTCTATTCGACGTTCATCCCGAACAACTCCGGGCAGAACGCGCGCAACGTGCTCACCGGCTACCTCACCGCGAACTCCGATCCGGGGGAGGACTACGGCAAGCTCACGATGTTGACGCTCCCCGAGGGTCAGGTGCCCGGACCGGGGCAGGTTTTCAACACCTTCAGCTCCGACACCGAGGTGGCCAACCAGCTCGCGCTGCTCGAGCGCGGCAACACCGAGGTGCGGCGCGGCAACCTGCTGACCCTCCCGGTCGGCGGCGGTCTGCTCTACGTGCAGCCCGTGTACGTGCGCGCCACTGGCGAATCCGGGTACCCGCTGCTGCGCAAGGTGCTTGTGGCGTTCGGTAACGACATCGCGTTCGAAGACACCCTCGATCAGGCGCTCGACACCCTGTTCGGCGGCGACTCCGGTGCGGATGCCGGTGACACGGACGTGGAACCGACCGATCCGGAAGACCAGCCGGGCGCGGAGGAGCCGCCGGCCGAGGAGCCGCCGGCGGAGGAGCCGGGCACCGAGACGCCTCCCGCCGAGGAGCCGAGCACGGGCGGCGACGCCCTCGCCCAGGCGCTGGCGGATGCGCGCCAGGCGCTGCAAGACCGCGAGGCCGCGTACGCGCGGAACGACCTCGTCGCCGCGGCTCAGGCCGACGAGGCACTGCAGGACGCGATCGAACGGGCCATCGCCGCGAGCGAATAACCGCCCCGCCCCGCTGTGCTAGGCTTTTCCATGCGCCGCGGGGTGGAGCAGTTCGGTAGCTCGCTGGGCTCATAACCCAGAGGTCGTAGGTTCAAATCCTGCCCCCGCAACCACCACAGAAGGCCCGGAACCACTGGTTCCGGGCCTTCTGCTTTGTCTGGCCGGATGCGGCGGGCTCAGCCCTGGAAGTCCTCCGGGTCGACCTCGTCGAGGAACTTCTTGAACTCCTCGAGCTTCTCCTCCTCATCCGGTTCGCTCGTGAAGTCGTCGTCGACCGACGCGGCGGCCATCACCTCGTCGGCCACCCACAGCGGGGCGCCCGTGCGCGACGCGAGGGCGATCGCGTCGGAGGGCCGGCAGTCGATCGACACCGGGCGACCGTCGACCCGCAACGACAACTCGGCGAAGTAGGTGCCCTCGTCGAGCCGGGTCACCTCGACGCGTTCGACCGTCGCGCCGACCGTCTCGAGCAGCGTCTTCATCAGGTCGTGCGACAGCGGCCGCGGTGCTTGCGCTCCCTCGATCGCGATGAGGATCGACGTCGCCTCCTGCTCGCCGATCCAGATCGGGAGCACGCGGTCGGTCCTGGGGTTCCCCGCCATCGGTTTGAGGAGCACGACGTGCTGCCCTCGAACGTCGATCGCGATACCGGCGATACGCACCTGGGTCATGAGAGATCTCCTCGTCGAGCGCGGATGCCCGCACGCTACCCAGTGCGGATGCGATAAACAACCGGGACGCGGAGCCGCGGTGCGGCACACTGAATGCGTGACCACCGGACGCCTCATGCTGCTCGACACGGCCGCCCTCTACTTCCGGGCGTTCTACGGGGTGCCCGACACCGTCACGGCGCCCGACGGCACCCCCGTGAACGCCGTGCGCGGACTGCTCGACATGATCGCCCGTCTCGTGACGGAGTTCCGCCCGGACGAGCTCGTGGCCTGCTGGGACGACGACTGGCGCCCGCAGTGGCGGGTCGACCTCATCCCGAGCTATAAGACGCACCGCCTCGCGGAGGAGGTCGAGGTCGGACCGGACGTCGAGGTCGTGCCGGACCCGCTGAACGTGCAGGTGCCGGTCATCGTCGAGGCGCTGACCGCGCTCGGGATCGCCATCGTCGGCAAGCCGGGCTACGAGGCCGACGACATCATCGGCACCCTCGCGACCACCGCATCCGGGCCCGTCGACGTCGTCACCGGAGACCGCGACCTGTTCCAAGTGGCCGACGACGACCGCGAGGTGCGCGTCATCTACACCGCGCGCGGCATGAGCCGGCTCGAGATCGTGACGGATGAAGTGCTGCGGGGCAAGTACGGCGTCTCTCCGTCCCAGTACGCCGACTTCGCCACGTTGCGCGGCGACACCTCCGACGGACTGCCCGGCGTGCCCGGAATCGGCGAGAAGACGGCCGCGGGACTGCTGCGCGACCACGGCGACCTCGGGGGCATCATCGCCGCCGCCGACGCCGCACCCGCGTCGGGCATCTCGGCGACGATGGCGGCGAAGATCCGGGGCGCGGCCGACTACCTCTCGAAGGCGCCGGCGGTGGTCGCCGTCGTGCGCGACCTCGACCTGCCGCCGTTCGACGCGAGCATCGGCGTCCCGGATGCCGGTCGCGCGCGATTCGCGGAGCTCACCACGCGCTGGGGGCTCGGAGAATCCGCGACGCGCGTGCTCACCGCCCTCGACGCCCGCGCCTCCGCATCCTGACGATTCGCCCGGCGCCCCGCCTCACACCGGATGCGGTGGGACGCGCCTCCTAGGCTCGGACCATGCCCTTCTCGCGCCGGTACACGACGGACGACTCCGTGACCCCGCCTCCGCCCGCGGGCCTGTGGGCCGACAAGTTCGGCAAGGTGGCCACCCGCACGCTGCAGAGCATCATCCTCGTGATCGCGATCATCGGGATCGTGTACGCGGCGATAGCGCTGCGACTCGTGGTGATCCCGGTGCTGCTCGCGTTGATCGTCGCCGCCGCGCTCGGCCCGATCGTCGAAGCCCTCCACCGTCGGGGCCTCCCGCGCGTCGCCGGCGCCGCGCTCGTGCTGGTCGTCGCCGTGCTCGGTCTCGGCGGCCTCGTGACCGGCATCGTCTTCGCGGTGCGATCGCAGTGGCCGCAGCTCGTCGAATCCGCCACGCAAGGCGTGGAGCAGCTGCGCGAGATCGCGGAGGGGTTCGGCATCGCGACCGACCAGGAGGCCATCGACGACGCGGTGGCGCAGGTGCAGGAGTTCCTCACCAGCTCCTCGTTCACCTCGGGCGCCATCTCCGGCGTCTCGAGCGCGGTCGAGCTCATCACCGGCACGGTGCTCTTCGCCTTCGTGCTCTTCTACTTCCTGCGCGACGGCGCGAGCATCTTCGAGTTCCTCATCCGCCCCTTCCAGGGCCGCTACCACGTGAAGGCGCAGCGTTCCGGGCGTCGCGCCCTCGAGGTGATGGGCGGCTACGTGCGCGGCACGGCGCTCGTCGCCCTCGTCGACGCGGTGTTCATCGGCATCGGACTCTTCGCGGTCGGCATCCCGTTCGCGCTCGCGCTTCCGCTCGCGGTGCTCGTGTTCGTCTTCGCATTCGTGCCGATCGTGGGCGCGACCGCCGCAGGCGTGCTCGCGGCGCTCGTCGCGCTCGTGACCGCGGGGTTGTGGCCGGCCATCATCATCGTGATCATCGTCGTCGCCGTGAACCAGATCGAGGGGAACTTCCTGCAGCCGGTCGTGCTCGGCCGCTCGCTGCAACTGCACGCGCTCGTCGTGCTGCTCGCGATCACCGCCGGCACCATCCTCGCCGGCATCACCGGCGCCATCCTGTCGGTGCCGCTCGTCGCATCCGCCT
Organism: Diaminobutyricimonas aerilata; assembly: GCF_002797715.1. Classification (NCBI taxonomy): domain Bacteria; kingdom Bacillati; phylum Actinomycetota; class Actinomycetes; order Micrococcales; family Microbacteriaceae; genus Diaminobutyricimonas; species Diaminobutyricimonas aerilata. The sequence continues at coordinate 1,216,277 of NZ_PGFF01000001.1, forward strand.
GGGCGATCGCGAAGGCGTGGAGCGGCGACGAACCGCCGCACGGCACCACGGTCGGCAAGCCGCCGCGTCGCGACAGACGCCGAGCCCCCGCCGTCGCGGAGTAGTCCGTTCCGCTGCCGTCGGCCGGGCGGCCCGGATGCCGCTCGCCGAGGGCCCGGCCTTAGTCGCGCCTGCCGTCTGGCGGCAGCGGGAGCGGATGTTCCGAGCGACACGCCGGTGAAGCGCCGCGGTCGGCGGCGCGCCGAGTCGGGCATCCGCTCTCGCTGACTCCCCGGTACGAATCCCGGCGGCGATGACCGATCGGGGACCTAGCGGCGGGCGAGCCGCCGTACGACCTTGAACGCCACCACGCCCGCGAGCACCCACGGGCCCGCCACGAGGATCGGGTCGAGCCAGGTGTGGTTCACATCGACCCGGTTGCGTCCGTAGCGCGACGAGATCGGGTGCCGGCGGAACTCGCTGAGGATGCCGGTCTCGGTGATCGGGTTGTCGGGACGGGTGGTCGCGAACGATGCGAGGTGGCTCTCGATCGCGTCGACCCGGTCGCCGACGATGAGCAGCAGCCAATGGGCGGCGCGCCCCTCGCTGAAGCGTCGGTACGCGTACCCGCGGATCACCCCGGAGAGCCCCTTGAGCGGCTGGGCGGTGCCGAACACCGGTGTCATCGACTTGTGCTCGATGGACCGCTCGCGCGGTCCGGACTGGGGTTGCGATTCGGGGAGGTCCCAATGCGCACCCGAGTCGAGGTCACGCCGCTCGCGAGGGAACGAGGGACGGTTCGCGGGATCGAGGTCGGCACCCCAGCCGGGAATGCGGGCGCGGAGCTCGTCGGCGGAGGGTGCGGGATTCTGCTTCTCGGCGGGATAGGCCACGGGGACTCCTAGGCTTCGCTGTTCGGGATGACGACGGTCTTGATGCAGTCGTCGAGCTTCGACGAGAACATGTGGTACCCCTCGGCGATGTGCTCGAGCGGGATCCGGTGGGTGATCATGTCGCTCGGCTTGATGTAGCCGTTCCGGATGTGCTCGAACAGCCGCGGCCATTGCCGCTTCACCGGCGCCTGGTTCATGCGCAGGGTGAGCCCCTTGTTCACCGCGTCGCCGAACTTGACGAGGCTGAAGATGGGTCCGTAGGCGCCCAGCACCGACACCGTTCCACCCTTGCGGACGGAGTCGATGGCCCAGTTCAAGGCGATGGGGGACCCGCCCTGCAGCTTGAGCTTCGAGCCGGTGATGTGCTGCAGCAGGTTCCCGTCCGCCTCGGCTCCCACGGCCTCGATCACGACGTCGGCTCCGAGGTTCTCGGTCTGGTTCTTCAGCTCGACGATGATGTCGTCGTACTCCGCGAAGTTGAGCGTCTCGGCGTGCGACATCGTGCGCGCCTTCTCGAGGCGGTAGTCGAGGTGATCCACCACGATGACCCGGCCCGCGCCCATGAGCCACGACGACTGTGCTGCGGCGAGGCCCACCGGACCGGCGCCGAACACGACGACCGTGTCGCCCTCGACGATGTCGCCCAGCTGCGCTCCGAAGTACCCCGTCGAGAACGCGTCGGTGAGCATGAGCGCATCCTCGTCGTCCAGCCACTCGGGGATGATCGAGGGGCCGACGTCGGCGAAGGGCACTCGCACGTACTCGGCCTGTCCGCCGTCGTAACCGCCGGTGGTGTGCGAGTAGCCGTAGATGCCGCCGACCGCGGTCGCGTTCGGGTTGACGTTGTGGCAGTTGGAGTAGAGCCCGCGTGCGCAGAAGAAGCACGAACCGCAGTAGATGTTGAACGGCACCATGACCTTGTCGCCGGGCTTGAGGTTCTGCACCGACGATCCGACCTCGTGCACCACACCGATGAACTCGTGTCCGAACGTGTGACCGACCCTGAGGTCCGTCATGAGCCCGTGATACAGGTGCAGATCCGAGCCGCAGATCGCGGCGCGCGTCACGCGCACGATGGCATCGTTCGGATGCTCGATGCGCGGCATGTCCTTCTCTTCGACGCGCACCTTGTACGGCCCGCGGTACACCATTGCTCTCATGTGTGCCCTCCGCGCGCCATCCTCACCCGGGCATCGTGCTCGGCATGCTCCGCGGGGAAGTCACTCAGGAAGGTCGGAGGTCGCGGCGGGCTGAGCGTCGGTTCAGCCGACTCGCGGTCTCAGGTCCCGCCCGGTTGACTGGGGGTGTCCACGACCGCGCCGCACTGGAGGACACATGCCCGCTTCGACCCGCCGCAGCTCCCTGCCGATCACCGACGTCGTCATCGACGACGCGTTCTGGGCGCCCCGCCGCGAGACGGTGCGCACCGCGACGCTGCCGCAGCAGGAGCACATGCTGCGCACCGGGGGCCAGATCGAGGCGCTCGCCCACGCGTGGAAGCCGGGCGACCCGAACGAGCCGCACGTGTTCTGGGAGTCGGATGTCGCGAAGTGGATCGAAGCGGCGAGCTACAGCCTCGCGACGCATCCGGATGCCGCCCTCGAGCGGCGCGTCGATGAGGTCATCGAGGCGCTCGCCGGCGCCCAGCAGGAGGACGGCTACCTCAACACGTACTTCACCGTCGTGCGCCCGGGGGAACGGTTCACCGACCTGCGCGACGCCCACGAGCTGTACGTGGCCGGGCACCTCATCGAGGCCGGGGTGGCGCACCACGCCGCGACCGGCAAGACGACGCTGCTCGGCATCGTGCGGCGGTTGGCCGATCTCATCGACCGCGAGTTCGCCCCGGGCGGTGCGGCGGAGGGCGGCTACGACGGTCACGAGGAGATCGAGCTCGCGCTCGTGAAGCTGTACCGCGCCACGGGGGAGCGGCGATACCTCGACCTCGCTGCGCGACTCATCGACGCGCGCGGCACACAGCCGTTCTACTTCGAGCTCGAGGCGCAGCGGCGCGGGACGCCCGGCTACTTCGGCCACGTGTTCCCCGACCGCGACGCGCACCCGCAGCGGTTCCGCGAGTACAACCAGAGTCACCTGCCCGTGCGGGAGCAGCGCGAGGTCGTGGGTCACGCCGTCCGCGCGATGTACCTGTACTCCGCGATGGCGGATCTCGCGCAGGAGCTCGACGACGCCGCCCTGCGCGAGTCATGCGAACGGCTGTGGGACGACCTCACCGGCACGAAGCTGTACGTCACCGGCGGACTGGGCGCCGACCCCTCCATCGAGGGCTTCGCCGGTCCCTACGAGCTGCCGGACGCATCCGGCTACGCCGAGACCTGCGCGGCCATCGGGCTCGTGCTGTGGGCGAAGCGGATGGCGCTGCTCACCGGTGAGGGACGCTACATCGACGTGCTCGAGCGCGCCCTCTACAACGCGGTGCTGAGCGGGGCGTCGGCCGACGGCGTCTGCTACTTCTACGGCAACCCGCTCGCGAGCGACGGGTCGGTGGAGCGCAAGGAGTGGTTCGGCGTCGCCTGCTGCCCGCCCAACTTCGCCCGGCTGACGCAGTCGCTCGAGTACTACGCGTACGCGCAGGGCGACCACGAGGCGGTCGTCGACCTGTTCGTCGCGGGCACCGCGCGGTTCCGGTTCGACGAGACGGCCGTCGGGCTACGCGTCTCGACGGAGTATCCGCATGACGGCGCGGTGCGCATCGAGATCGAAGCGGATGCCGAGAGCGAATTCATCCTCGCGGTGCGGCTGCCCGAGTGGGCTCGGCAGGGCGCGGTTCTGCGTGTTGTGGGGGAGCCGCTCGACGTGGGCACGGTGCTCGACGGCGGCTATGTGCGGCTCTCCCGGCGGTGGAGCCCCGGAGACGTCGTCGAACTCGAGCTGCCGATGGAGCCGCGCCGAATCTGGGCGGATCCGCGCGTGACCTCGACGGTCGGTCGTGTCGCCCTGCACCGCGGCCCGCTCGTGTTCTGCCTCGAGGGGGTCGACCACGACGCACCGCTCGACGCGATCTCCCTGCCGCGCGGCGCCTCGTTCGCCGTCGCGCGTGACGATGCGCTCGGCGTCGACGTGCTCGTCGGTGACGGCGTCGCCGACGAGCCGTCGGGGGATCTCTACCCGGAACGGCCTCTGGGACGGCGACCGATTCCCGTGCGGGCCGTGCCCTACGCCGCGTGGAACAACCGGGGTCGGTCGAGCATGACGGTGTGGGTGCGAGAGGCTGTCGCGTGAGGACAACCGGCCGACCGCACGCCGGCTCGAACGAGGAGGAGGCACGATGATCGACCTGACCGGCAAGACGGCGCTGGTGACCGGCTCCACCGCGGGGATCGGTCTCGCAATCGCGCAGAAGCTCGCCGCAGCGGGAGCGTCCGTCGTGGTCAACGGCCGGCGCGAGGAATCCGTCGCGGCCGCCGTCGAACGGGTCCGCAGCGGAGGCGCCACCGCCGAGGTGCGCGGCGTGGTCGCCGACGTGACCAGGGCCGAGGGAGCCGATGCGGTGCTGTCCGCGGAGCCGCAGCTCGACATCCTCGTGAACAACCTCGGCATCTTCGGAGCCGCCGATCCGCTGACCATCGACGACGACGAGTGGCGTCGCTACTTCGACACCAACGTGCTGGCGGCAGTCCGCCTCATCCGCGCCTACCTGCCCGGCATGATCGCGTCGGGCTGGGGACGTGTGCTCAACATCGCGAGCGACTCGGCGGTCGTCATCCCGGCCGAGATGATCCACTACGGGATGTCGAAGACCGCGCTGCTGGCCGTCTCCCGCGGGTTCGCGAAGGCCGCCGCCGGCAGCGGCGTCACAGTGAACTCGGTCATCGCGGGACCGACGCACACCGGCGGCGTCGAGGACTTCGTCTACGAACTCGTCGACAAGGATCTGCCGTGGGAGGAGGCGCAGCGGGAGTTCATGCGCAAGCACCGCCCGCAGTCTCTGCTGCAGCGCCTGATCGAGCCGGAGGAGATCGCGAACATGGTGGCGTACCTCGCGTCGCCGCTCGCGTCGGCGACGACCGGGGGCGCCGTGCGCGTCGATGGCGGGTACGTCGACGCAATCCTGCCCTGACCCGCCCGACGGCGTTCCCAGGGAATCCCGGGGTGACACTCGCAGGAGGCTTTGTTAGCCTCGGGCGGTCCGTATCCGTCGACCCGGTCAGACACCTCCCTCCTCTATGACTTCTCCCGAACTCCCGAGCCGCCGTTCCCTCCGCCCTCGTCGCCGCACCGTGCGACTGCCGTGGGGGCTCGAGATGACCCGGGGCTCGCTCGTCAGGATCGGCGCCGCCGTGGCCGCCGTCGTCGCTCTCGGCGGGACCGCCCTCGTCACGAACCAGCCGGAGCCGACCGCGGCACAGAAGCCCGTCGCCGCGCTGCAGAGCTTCACCGTCCCGGCCGATGCGCCCGCGCAGACCGTCCAGCGTGACGACATGACGGCGACGGACATGATCGCGCAGCTCGCCGCGAGCGGCACCAACCGCGATTGGGCCACCATGGTGCTCGTCTACGGCGGTTGGCCGACCACCGAGTCGAACGTGACCGTCATGATGCGGTGGATGCGCCAGGAGAACTACGAGAAGAACTGGTGGCAGCGCAACAACCCGCTCAACAACGGGTTCGGTTCTGGCGGCGGTAGCGGCCTGGGCAGCTACGACAACCTCGTGATCGCGGCGCAGAAGGCCGCAGAGAACCTGCACCGCGGCTCCGGCTACCGTGACATCGTCGCCGGCTTCGCCGCATCCGCCCCCACCGAGCAGATCGAGAGCGCCATCTGGGCGTCGCCGTGGGCGAGCAGCCACTACCAGAACGGCGCGCACTGGCATTATCACCCGGCCGACGTCGTGAAGGCGCCCGCTGAAGCCTGGGGCTGACCGGTATCGTCGTCGCTGGCCCTGAGGGCCGGAAGGAGCGACGGGATGACACCGAACACCGAGGCGGCGAAACGGATGTGGGACGACTACGTCGCCACAGATCCTTCCGGACTCGCCGCCGCTCCCGAGTACACGGTGGAGTCGTTCGGCGACTCGCCCCGACTCGCGGACGAACTGCTCGAGCTCGTCATCGACGGACGCAAGCGTGCGACAGCCGGCCTGGTCGCCGACTTCGTGCACGGCGGGGAGCTGCTGCCGCGGATCGGTGGACACTGGATCGTGTGCGACGGCGCCGGTGAACCCCGCGTGATCCTGCGAACCGTCGAGCTGCGGGTCGGCCCGTTCACCTCCGTCGACGAGCGCTTCGCCTTCGACGAGGGGGAGGACGACCGCACCCTCGAGAGTTGGCAGGACGCGCACCGCCGCTACTTCACGCGGGTCTCGGCCGCTCGCGGCGAGGAGTGGAGCGAGAACGACGAGGTGTCGTTCGAGCGCTTCCGCGTCGTCTGGCCGCCGGAGCACGCGGACTGAGCGGCATCCGTCAGCGCGGCTGAGGCTCGACGCGCTCTTCTCGCCGCAGCCCGTTTCGTAAACGTTTGCGCTGGCTCCCTGGCGCTTCGTATGGTCGTGGCTGCTTGTTCACGTAAACGTTTACGTCGCCGCCGACGCGGTGCCGTCGAGCACCCGGGGAGGACGCCGTGACCACCATCCGCGACGTCGCGCGCCACGCGGGCGTCTCGCCAGCGACGGTCTCCCGCGTCGTGAACGGCATGCCCGGATACTCCTCGGCCACTCGCGATCGCGTGACGCAGGCGGTCGCCGAACTGGGTTACGAGCCCGACACGCTCGCCCGCGGCCTCAAGACCATGCAGAGCACGATGATCGGGGTTTTGGCGCCCGTGGTGTCCGACGCTCTGGCATCGCAAGTGATGAGCGGTGTCGAGAGGGCCGCCCGCGAACTCGGCTACTCCGTCATGCTCGGCCGCACCGGGCCCGGCTCCGAGTTCGCGCCCGGGTACCTGCACACGCTGCGCACGTATCGGGCCGCAGGCGTGGTGCTCATCTCCGCCGCGATCACGGCCGACATGCGGCGCGTCGCAGGCCCGAAGATGCCACTCATCTCCGTCGCCATCCGAGACGGCAAGCAGTTCCCGAGTCTCGCCATCGACGACGAACGTGCGGCCTACGACGCCACCCGCCACCTGCTGGGGCTCGGTCACGAACGCATCGGTCTGCTCGCCGGCGATGCCACGTCACTGTTGGTCAACGCGCCGCGCGAGCGGGGGTATCTGCGTGCGATGACCGAGGCGGGAGCGACACCGTTGCTCGAGCGGGGCAACTCGCTCTACGACAGCGCCCCGCCCGCCCTCGGGCGTCTGCTCGAGCGCGACCCCGCCCTCACCGCCGTCTTCGCCTTGAGCGACGAGATGGGGGCCGCTGTCGTCAACGAACTGCAGCGCCTCGGACGTCGGGTCCCCGACGACGTGTCCGTGCTCGGATTCGACGACACCCGCACCGCACAGCACGTTCACCCGGCCCTCAGCACTGTCGCGCAGCCACTCGAACGCATGGGGGAGGTCGCCGTGCACCACCTGCTCGACGCCGGCAATGGCGGCGCGCGCATCCTGCCCCACCGGCTCATCGAGCGCGGGTCGACAGGCCCAGCCCGACGAACCCCTTGACCCCCTTGACCCCTCACCGAACGATAAACAAGGAGAACGACATGAGGCGACGACGCCACAGCGCCCCGCTGCTCACAGCCACCGCTCTGCTAGGGGGCGCCGCCCTCACGCTCACGGGCTGCGCCGCTGGCAGCAGCGACGAGAGCGCTGCGACCGACGAGCTCACCGGACGCGGCCCGATCACCTACGTCAGCAGCCCGGACGCATCCGGCGCGGCGCAGAAGAGCATCGACGTCTGGAACGCCGAGCACCCCGACGAGCAGGTCGAGTGGATCGAACTGCCGCTCGACGCGGACCAGCAGCGTCAGCAGCTCGCGCAGAACGCGCAGATCGAGAGCGATGCGTACAGCGTGCTGAACCTCGACGTCGTGTGGACGTCGGAGTTCGCCGCGAACCGCTGGATCGTGCCCCTGCCGGACGACGCGCTCCCGACGGATGATCTGATCCCGGCCACCGTGGACGCGGCGACCTACAGTGACACTCTCTTCGCAGCCCCGTACTACACGGACGGCGCTCTGCTCTACTCGCGCACCGATCTGCTCACTGCGGCAGGGGTGACCGAGCCCCCCACGACGTGGGACGACCTGCGCGCCGCGTGCGACAAGGTGCTCGCGCTTCCGGAGGCGCAGGGGATGTCGTGCTATGCGGGACAGTTCGACAAGAATGAGGGACTGACCGTCAACTTCAGCGAAGCGGTGGCCTCGGCAGGGGGCACGCTGTTCACCGAGGATGGCCGACCCGACGTCGACACTCCGGAGGCGAAGGCGGCACTCCAGTTCCTGGTCGACGGATTCGCCGACGGCACCATCCCCGAAGAGGCGATCACGTTCCAGGAGGAACAGGGACGACAGGCCTTCCAGGACGGCAAGCTCGTGTTCCTGCGCAACTGGCCGTACATCTTCAAGTCGCTCAGCGCGGAGGACGGCTCCAGCGCGGTGGCGGGCAAGTTCGGCGTGTCCCCGATCCCCGGCGCGGAAGAAGCCGGCGTCTCGACCCTCGGAGGACGCAACCTGGCGATCGCCGCCAACGCCGAGAACAAGGCGACGGCATTGGAGTTCATCCAGTTCTTCACCGGCCAGGAGCAGGAGGAGGCGCGCCTCGAGCTGAGTTCGCGGGCACCGGTCTACGGCTCCTTCTTCGAAGACGAGGCCGTCACCGCCAAGTACCCGTATCTCCCGACGCTGCTGACCTCCCTCGAGAACGCCCAGCCGCGACCGAAGGTCGTCAAGTACGGGGAGACGACCGCCGTGATCCAGGACGAGGTCTACGCGGCCATCACCGGCGACAAGAGCGTCGAGGATGCGCTCGCCGACCTGCAGTCCGAGCTCGAATCCCTCGCGGGCTGACCTCGGTGGCCGCCGCTTCGGCGGCGGCCACCACCGAATCGACCAGGAGTTGCTCATGACGGCCGTGCCCACCGCGCCGACCATCCGGACGCCGCGAACCGGCTCCCGCACCCCGGGGGAGGGACGCCGGGCGGCGCTGCTGCTCTCGCCCACCTTCCTGGTGCTGGCGCTCGTGATCCTCTACCCGCTCATCTCCGCCTTCCACCAATCCCTGTACAGCTCGGAGTCGGGGCTCGACGCCCAGGGCTTCGTCATCGAGGGTGACGTGTTCGTGGGCCTCGGCAACTACCTCGAGATCTTCGCCGGAGCCGAGAGCGGCCGGTTCTACAACGCGCTCGGGAACACGACCTTCTTCACCTTCACGTCGGTCGCGCTCGAGACGGTCATCGGCGTGGCCTTCGCCGTGGCGATGAACCGCGCCTTCCGGGGCCGCGCGTTCCTGCGGGCGGCCGTGCTCGTGCCGTGGGCGATCCCGACGGCGGTCTCGGGGCTGCTCTGGCGCTGGATCTTCCAGGCCGACGGCATCGCGAACGCGCTGTCGGGTCAGCAGGTGCTGTGGACCGCGGAAGGCTTCGCGTCCCAGGTCGCCGTGATCACCGCCGAGGTGTGGAAGACGGCGCCCTTCATCGGACTGCTCGTGCTCGCCGGCATGCAGATCATCCCCGAGGAGGTCTACGAGGCGGCGAAGCTGGACGGCGCGGGAGCGTGGCGCCAGTTCCGGTCGATCACCCTCCCGCTCGTGAAGCCGGCGTTGCTCGTGGCTGTGCTGTTCCGCCTGCTCGACGCGCTGCGCATGTTCGACCTTCCGTTCGTGCTCATCGGGCCGCGGAAGTCGTCGGTCGAGACCCTCTCGATCCTCGCGTGGGACTCCTCGAACCAACTGCAGTACGGCGCCGCCTCGGCGTTCTCGATCGTGCTGCTCGTCTACGTCGCGGTCATCGCGTTCGTCTTCGTGAAGCTCCTCGGCGCCGACGTCGCCGGTGCGGGGGAGCAGCGACGATTGCGGAGAGCCGCCGCCAAGAGAGGAGGCGTGCGATGACCGCGCTCACCGCATCGGCCCGCACCACCGCCCGCAACCGGAGGGAGGTGCTCCGCTCGGTCGGCCGCTGGCTCGGTATCGCCGTGATCGGTGTCTACTGCCTCGCGCCGTTCTACTGGATGCTCGTCTCGAGCCTTCGGCGCACGAGCGACATCTTCGACAACTCGCTGCTGCCGACCGTGTGGTCGGTCGAGAGCTACCTCAAGGTCTTCTCCGGATCGTCGAACTTCGCCCGGGCACTCGGCAACAGTCTCATCGTCGCGACGACGACGACGGTGCTCGCCCTCGCCCTCGGCATCTTCGCCGCCTACGCCATCTCGCGCCTGAACTTCCGGTTCAAGTCGGCCATCCTGGCCGTCATCATCGCGACGTCGATGTTCCCCGGCATCTCGGTCGTCGTGCCCTTGCTTCGCCTGTTCAGTGACATCGGGTGGATCAACACCTATCAGGCGATGATCGTGCCGAGCCTCTCGTTCGCGATCCCGCTCGCGGTCTGGAACCTCACCACGTTCATGAAGCAGCTGCCCTACGACCTGGAAGAGGCGGCGATGATCGACGGCGCCACGAAATGGCAGGCGTTCCGGAAGATCCTCTTGCCCCTCGCCGCGCCCGGCGTGTTCACCACCGCGATCTTGACGTTCATCCACAGCTGGAACGAGTTCATCATCGCGTTGTCGATGGTCAACGATCCGGCCGTGCAGACCGCGACGGTGGCCATCTCGAAGTTCACGGGAGCCAGCGAGTTCCAGGCTCCGTACGGCGAGCAGATGGCGGCCGGTGTGATCGTCACGATCCCGCTCGTGATCGTCGTGCTGATCTTCCAGCGGCGCATCGTCGAGGGACTGACGTCCGGGGCCACCAAGTGAGCGCCCCGGCGGATCAGTGGTGGGACACCGCGGTCGTCTACGAGGTCTACCCGCGATCGTTCGCGGATGCCGACGGCGACGGGGTCGGCGACCTCCGCGGTGTCATCGAGCGGCTGCCGTACATCGCCTCTCTGGGAGTCGACGGCATCTGGCTGACGCCGTTCCAACGATCACCGCAGGTGGATCAGGGATACGACGTCAGCGACTACTGCGACGTCGACCCCATGTTCGGCACACTCGCCGATTTCGACGAGCTCCTCGGCGGAGCGCACTCGCTCGATCTCCGCGTACTCGTCGACCTCGTTCCGAACCACACCTCCGTCGAGCATCCGATGTTCCGCGCGGCCGTCGACGCGGGTCCGGGTTCGCCGGAACGGGACATGTTCCACTTCGCGGAGGGCTCGGCGGACGGCGCGCCCCCCAACAACTGGGTGAGCGTCTTCGGCGGACCGGCGTGGTCGCGGGCGCGCCCCGAGTCGCACGACGACACCGAGTGGTACCTGCACCTCTTCTCGCCCGCCCAGCCGGACTGGAACTGGCGCAATCCGGCCGTCGCCGAGTACTTCGACGATGTGCTCCGCTTCTGGTTGGACCGGGGCGTCGACGGCGTGCGTATCGACGTGGCGCACGGTCTCTACAAGGCCGAGGGCCTCCCCGACAGCGCCGTGGTGCCGACCGTCATTGACGGACTCCGCTCGAACCCGCTGGCCATGGATCAGGAGCCGGTGCACGACGTGTACCGACGGTGGCGGCGAATCGCCGACGAGTACGTGCCACCGCGGCTGCTCGTGGGCGAGGTGAACCTCGAACCCGATCGAGCCGCACGCTACACGCGGCCGGATGAACTGCACCAGGCCTTCGCCTTCGCGTTCGCCCGGCTCGGATGGAGTGCGGGCGCCTGGGCGCAGGTGGGAGCCCAGCTGGAGCTGGCCCGGCGCACGCACGGGTCGGCGCCCACCTGGGCTCTCGAGAATCACGACCTGGTTCGTGCGGTCACGCGTTTCGGGGATGGCGCGGTCGGCATCCGTCGAGCCCGCGCCGCCGTCGTCGCCCTTCTGGGGCTTCCCGGCGGCTGCTACCTCTACCAGGGTCAGGAGCTGGCGCTGCCCGATGTCGATGTGCCGGTCGAGTCCCGACGTGACCCCATGTGGTTCCGCGGCGGGGTGTCACGCGACGGGGCGCGCGTGCCGATCCCGTGGACATCGAAATCAGCCGACTCGTACGGTTTCGGGGGAGGGACGCCCTGGTTGCCGACGCCCGACGGATGGGGCCGACGTTCCGTCGAGGCACAGGAGGACGATTCCGCATCGATGCTCGCGCTCGTGCGGTCGACGATCCGGTTGAGGCGCGAGCTCCTCGACGACGGCGTCTTCGCCGCTGGGGAGGGCGCAGAGTGGGAGCTCGGCGAGGACGGGTCGGTCGTTTGTCGCCGTGAAGGCGGCGTCATGGTCGTCGTCGGCATGGGTGACATCGCCGTGGCGCTGCCCGACGGGGAGGTTCTTTGGAGTTCCGACCCGCTCGACGGGGGACTGCTCCCGCCCGACACCACCGCGTGGATCGCACCCCGATGAGGGCTCAGCGCGGCTGAGCCCCCACCCACTGCACGGCCTCCGCGCCGGCCGCGACACCGGCCGCAGCCGCCTCGTTGAGCGCCACCCCGCGAGCGAGCGCCGCCGCGAGGGCGCCGGCGAACGCATCGCCCGCGCCCGTCGTGTCGACGACCTCGACGCGCGGGGCGCGGTGATGGCGCACGCCGTCGCCGTCCGCGACGAGGGCGCCGTCGCCTCCGAGCGTCAGGACGACGGACCGCACCCGCGGCAGGAGCCGCTCGACGAGCTCCTCGGGGCTGCCGTCGCCCGCGATGAGCGCGGCCTCGGTCTCGTTCACGATGAGCGGGTCGCACGCGGCGAGCAGCTCCGCGGGCACCTCGCGCGCGGGGGAGAGGTTGAGCACGAACCGAGCGGATGTGCTGGCGCTCGCCGTGCCGACCACGTCGAGCGGCACCTCCAGTTGGGCGAGCACCACGTCGCCGGCGTCGAGGGCGGACACCGTGTCGCGCACGGTCGCCGCATCCACGCGGTCGTTGGCGCCCGCCGCGACGACGATCGTGTTCTCGCCGTCGTCTGCGACGGTGATGAGCGCGACACCGGACGGGCCGTCGATCGTCAACAGCGCGGAGACGTCGACCCCGGCCCCCGCGAGTCCCGACCGCAGGGTGTCGCCCACCGCATCCGTGCCGACCGCTCCGAGGAAGAGCGGGGCGACACCCGCCCGCGCGGCGGCGGCGGCCTGGTTGGCGCCCTTGCCCCCGAGACCCGTCGAGAGGTCGCCGCCCAACAGGGTCTCTCCGGGCCGCGGGTGCCGGGCGACCCGCACGGTGAGGTCGCTGTTGACGGACCCGAGCACGACGAGCCGTCCGCTCACAGCAGGTCTTCGCTCACCGAGTAGAGCACGCTCGAGATGAGCCCGTCGGTGAACTGGAAGGCGACGATCGCGCCTCCGGCTGACCGTCCGACGGCGACGCCGTCGGGGAAGTAGGTGGCGTAGTCGCCGGAGCGGAACGGCTCCACGGCGGCCTCGTCGAGCGGGAACTGCCACGGCGCCCCCTGGACCCCGTAGGTCGAGATCGCCTCGACCGCCTGCTCGCGGCTCACGACCGCTCCTTCGCTCGCCGCGACGGCGAGGGCGACCTGGTCCGCGATCAACGGCCCGAACGTCGCCGGGTCGCCGCCGTTCAGCATCGCGCCGATCGCGGCGAGATCCGGCGTGGCGGCGGTGGGCGTCGGTGTGGGGGTCGGCGTCGGGGTCGCACTCGGCTCCGGCGTCTCGGATGCGCTCACGCTCGGCCGAGGTGTCTCCGTCGGTTCCTGCGGACCGACCCGGAGCACGCCGGTGGCGAAGAGAACGGCGACGATGGCGAGCACGACGCCGACGGAGATGAGCGCGATGATCCACGCGCGGAACGTGCGGCGTCCTTCGACGTCGGACATGGTCGTCCTTCCGGAACCGGGCGGGGTGATCGTTAGGGTAATGGAATGAGCGGCGAGAGGGCAGGGGCATCCGTACGGGTGGCCGCCGTGCAGTTCGCGCCCGGCGCGGATCGGGCCGCGAATCTCGAGCAGATGGAGCGACTGGCGCACGGTGCCGTCGCGCGCGGCGCCGACGTGGTCGTCTTCCCGGAGTACTCGCACTTCTTCTCGCCGCAGCTCGACGCGTCGTGGGTGGATGCCGCGGAGGGGCTCGACGGTCGCTTCGTCGACGGCGTCACCGCCATGGCACGGGAGTTCGGTGTGCACGTCGTCGCGGGGATGGTCGAACGGGCCGACGCCGGCCACATCTCCAACACGCTCGTCGCGATCGACCCGGCCGGTGACCTCGTCGCGACGCACCGGAAGCTGCATCTCTACGACGCGTTCGGACACCGTGAGAGCGACCGGATCGCCCCGGGTGACATCGTCGACCCGCAGACCTTCGCCGCCGGCGGCTTCACCGTCGGCATGCAGACCTGCTACGACATCCGGTTCCCCGAGGTGAGCCGACGACTCGTCGACGCCGGCGCGGACGTGCTGCTGGTGCCGAGCGAGTGGGTGCCGGGACCCGGCAAGGAACACCATTGGCGCACTTTGCTCACCGCTCGGGCGATCGAGAACACGAGCTACGTCGTCGCCGCCGATCACGCCGCACCGAGCGGCATCGGCGTCAGCACGGTCATCGACCCGGCGGGCGTCGAGCTCGCGTCGCTCGGCGACGGCACGGATGTGGTGCTCGCCGACCTGAGCGTGGACCGCCTCGCGGAGGTGCGCGAGGTCAACCCAGCGCTGCGGTTGCGGCGCTTCCGGGTCGTTCCCGCCTAGTCGCGCAGCGAGGCCAACCGGCCCACCGCATCCGTCAGCACCTCGTCGCGTTTGCAGAAGGCGAACCGCACGAGCGACGCATACTCGGGTCGCCGCCGCGGGGTGACGAACGCGCTCACCGGGATGGCGACGACCCCGGCCTCGACCGGCAGCCGTCGGCAGAACTCGACGGCATCCGGATGTCCGAGAGGTGTCGCATCCGCGAGCACGAAGTAGCTGCCGCGGGTGGGATGCACCTCGAGTCCCGCGGCGGCGAGGCCGGCACTGAGAACGGCGGCACGCCGCTGCAGCGTCGTCGCAAGCCCGGTGAAGTAGCTGTCGGGGAGGTCGAGGCCCACACCGATCGCCGGTTGGAACGGGGCGCCGTTCACGTAGGTGAGGAACTGCTTCACCGCGAGCACCCGGTCGACCAGCGCGGCGGGCGCGGTGAGCCAGCCGATCTTCCAGCCAGTGGTGTTGAACGTCTTGCCGCCGCTCGAGATCGTGATCGTGCGCTCCGGCGCCCCGGGCAGGGCGCTGATCGGCGTGTGCGGCACACCGAAGGTGATGTGCTCGTACACCTCGTCGGTGACGATGATCGCGTCGTGGCGGTGGGCGAGCTCCACCACGAGTTCGAGCGTCGCCCGGTCGAGCACCGCCCCGGTGGGGTTGTGCGGCGTGTTGATCAGGATGAGCCGCGTGCGGTCGGTCACGGCGACGCGAAGTTCCTCGTGGTCGACGGTGAAGTCGGGCGCGTGCAGGGGCACGGTCACGTGGCGTGCACCGGCGAGGGCGATGGTGGCGGCGTAGCTGTCGTAGTACGGCTCGAGCGTGACGACCTCATCGCCCGACTCGGTGAGCGCGAGGATCGTCGCGGTGAGCGCTTCCGTCGCGCCCGCGGTGACGAGCACCTCGGTCTCGGGGTCGACCTCCAGCCCGTAGAAGCGCCGCTGGTGACGCGCGATCGCCTCGCGCAGTCGGGCATGACCGCGACCGGGGGAGTACTGGTTCACCCCAGACGCGATGGCCTCCCGGGCCGCTTCCAGCACCTCCGCCGGCCCGTCCTCGTCCGGGAAACCCTGCCCCAGGTTGATCGCGCCGGTCGCCTGCGCAAGCGCGCTCATCTCCGCGAAGATCGTCGGACGCAGCGTGCCGTCGTCGGCGAGCAGCCCTGCCCCGGATGCGGTGCGCCGCCAGGCGCCATGGCTCGTCACCCGGGATACGGTACCCGTCCTCCACGGTCGAATGACCCGCCATGACGGTGTGGAAACCTCACCCGGGACGGCGCCCGCTGTTCTAGCGTGTCAGCATGCGTCTGCTCCGCCGCGTCACCGCCGCCTCGGCCCTGGTCGCAGCGGTCGCGCTCGCCGGATGCACGACTCCGACGGAGGACCCGCCCGAATCGCCCAAGCCCTCTGCCGCGCCGGTGTTCGCCTCCGAGGAGGAGGCGCTCGCCGCGGCGGAAGAGGCGTACACCGCGTACTTGGCGATGTCAGACGAGATTGCGACCGGTGGTGGAAAGGACCCCGAACGCATGCGAGGTTTGGTGACCGCCGATCAATTCGAGGAGGAGATTGCGTCGTTCGCGATGTATTCCGAACGAGCGCTCCGACTCTCCGGCTCTTCATCCTTTCGGAACTTCCGCCTCCAACAACTACACCAGGAGGGCGGACGGGTCGATATTGCGGCGTATGCGTGTCTGGACGTCTCTGGCACCCGATTGGTCGATGAGGAAGGCCAGGATAAAACGCCGAACCCGCGGCCGGACTTAGTTCCTCTTGAATTGCGATTCGAGAACGCGGGTGCGCCGCCGAAACTGCTCCTCGCTGCGAGCGATGTGTGGGAGGGCGGCGGCGTATGTTGACCTCACAGAAGGTACTGGTGTTCCTCCTTCTGACTGCAGCCTTGGGCTCGGCATCCGTACCGAGCATGGCGGCGATCAGGCTACAAGGGTGTGCCGGCTCCAGCGCGGTATTCGGTTGCACCAACGCAAACGGCGAAATCGTGGGGACCGAGGTTGATCTGGAGGCGACCACATCTACCGGTGTCTCCTCCGCTGGACGGGCGAATCAGCCCGGAGACTCAGAGACGGCAGATGGGACGGCAGTTTCGCCGCAGCGCCCTCGCCGGGCGCTGCCGTGCCCGACGGACAACATGCGCCCGAACGCCAACTACGACGGGTGCTTCGTGTCGGCGGACGAGGAGGAAACTGCTCCGACGCCCGACCCGGGTCTGCCTGCAGTGACGCTCGCCGATCTTGTGAGCTTCCGCCCGGTGCCACCGGTGCAGCGGATGGAACCGAACGGCTGGATGGTCGCCGGGCTGGAGACCAACTTCTACTCGCAGGTGGATCAGCAGGTGCAGACAGGCACGCTCTTGGGTCTGCCGGCCTCCGTTCGGTTCACCCCGGTCGCGTGGCGCTGGGACTACGGCGACGGCACCACCAAGACCACCGCCTCGCGCGGTTCCACCTGGCAGGTCGCGGGCCTCCGAGAGTTCGATGCGACGCCGACGAGTCACACATTCGAGGAGCCCGGCACGTACACGATCCGGCTCACGGTCGACATCGCCGCCGAGTACCAGTTCGCGGGAGCAGGGTGGCGCGCCATCACCGGCACCCTCCCCGTTGCGGCCAACGAGATCACCGCCGTCGCCGGGACCGCCGACACGGTGCTCGTCGGCCGGGACTGTGCCGAGAATCCGCGCGGTCCCGGCTGCTGACGGCTCACAACAACGCCATAAGGTCGCCGCAGACCGCTCTCAGGGCAGCCAAATAGAGTTCACAGGAACGAACTCGAAGCTGGCACGGCTTGAAAGGAGCACCCATGAGCGACACCCCGGAGTCCACTCCTCGCCGTGAGAACGAGGACCCGCAGCAGGACCCCACCACGTCTTCCCCGGCCGCCGCCAGCGACGCCTCCAGCGCCCCCGACAACGCCCCCCGCCCCGACGCGCAGCCGGCCGCCGCGACGCCTTTGGAGCCGCAGCAGCCGACCTCGACCGCCCCGCAGTCGCCGACCGCGGGGAACCCGCAGCAGGCCAACACCGCGACGGAGCCGCAGCAGCCCACCGCTCAGCAGCCGACCGTGTCGCACCCCACCGCACAGCAGCCGACCACTGCACAGCCGACCGCATCCACCGTGCCGCAGGCTTCCGCCCCCGGAACCGCTCCGGCGCATCCGCACAGCGCGACCGCCGCCGGATACTCCGCCACGCCGACCGCGCCGCAGTACGGGGCGCCGCACATCTCCGGTGGTCACCCGACTCCGCAGGCCCCCACGGCTCCGCACGGCGCTCCGCAGACCTCGTACGCGAGCGACCCCGCCGCTCCCGGGAGCGCGTTCGGTCCGGCCGCCGCGAACGGTGGCGACGGAACCACGACGAAGAAGAAGCGCGCCGGCGTACCGCTCATCGCGGCGCTCGCGGTGGGTGCCCTCGTCGGCGGTGTCTCCGGAGCGGGCGTCACCGCCTGGTCGTTGAGCGCCAACAGCGGATCCCCGGCCGGCGCCGAGAGCCGCCCCACCACGGTCACCGTCAACAACGCCGAGGACGCCACCGCGATCACGGGTGCCGTCGCGACCGCCGCGCCCTCCGCCGTCACGGTCTACGTGACCGGCGAGCAGGGATCCGGCAGCGGATCGGGCGTCATCATCGACGACGACGGCCACATCGTCACCAACAGCCACGTCGTCACCCTCGACGGGGCCGCGGCCAACCCGAAGATCCGGGTGCAGACCTACGACGGGCGTCTCCTCGATGCGACCGTCGTCGGTACCGACCCGATCGCCGACCTCGCGGTCATCAAGGTCGACGACACGAGCGACCTGCAGCCCGCCGAATGGGGTGACTCGAGCGACCTCAACGTGGGCGACACGACCATCGCCCTCGGCGCACCGCTCGGCCTCTCCAACTCGGTCTCGAGCGGCATCGTCAGCGCACTGAACCGCAGCATCCAGGTCGCCTCGTCCGCTCTGCCCGAGACGCAGGCGCCCGAAGACGACCAGCAGCAGCAGGATGACGGCAACGATCCGTTCGACTTCTTCGACTTCGACATCCCCGGCCAGGAGCCGAACCCGAACGCGCAGAGCTCCGCCATCTCGCTGTCGGTCATCCAGACCGACGCGGCGATCAACCACGGCAACTCGGGCGGCCCCCTCGTGAACACCGACGGCCAGGTCATCGGCATCAACGTCGCCATCGCGAGCGCCGGCGGCGGCGCGAGCGGCGACTCCGGCAACATCGGCGTCGGCTTCGCCATCCCCTCGGATGTGGCGCAGCGCGTCGCGAAGGAGATCATCGAGAACGGCACCGCGACCCACGGACTGCTCGGAGCCTCGGTGCGCGACGTCACCAGCGACCCCGAGCAGACCGAGGCCACCACCGTCGGCGCGAGCATCGCGAGCGTCGAACCCGGCGGCGCGGCGGATGCGGCGGGCCTCAAGGCCGGCGACATTGTGACGAAGTTCAACGACGTGCCGATCACCGGCAGCTCCGACCTCACCGCGCAGGTGCGCACGCAGCCGGCAGGCGGCAAGGCGACCATCACCTACGTGCGCGACGGTCGCAGCGACACCGTCGAGGTGACGCTTGGACAGCTCCAGTAGCACCCGCAGCGAGCACGGACCGGACGCGCAGCCCCCGCGCGCCCGGGCCGTTCGCCGCTGCTAGGCTCGGATCGCCGTTCGACGGCTCCCGAGCCCCACACCGAAGCAGACCGCATGGCCCCTGAGGCGAACCACGAGGCGAGTACCTATCCGGGCGTCTCCTATGTGATGCCCGTGCTCAACGAAGCGGGCTACATCGAGGCGGCCGTCGCGAGCATCTTCGCGCAGGAGTACCCCGCCGACAGCGAGATCGTGCTCGCGCTCGGGCCGTCCTCCGACGGCACCGACGCGATCGTCGAGCGACTCGCGAACGCGGACCCGCGCATCCGCATCGTCCGGAATCCGGGGATGGACATCCCCATCGGGCTCAACCTCGCGATCGCCGCGAGCAGACATCCGATCATCGTGCGGGTCGACGCCCACACCGAACTCGCCCCGGGCTACACGCTGCGCGGCGTGCAGACGCTCGAACGGACGGGTGCCGCGAGCCTCGGGGGAGTCATGTCCGCGGTCGGTCGACCGGGATTCCAGTCCGCCGTGGCACGTGCCTACAACAGCCGGTTCGGACTCGGCGGCGGTGCCTACCACGGCGGCGCTCACGAGGGCCCGGCCGAGTCGGCGTACATGGGCATCATGCGGGCGGATGCGCTGGCGCAGGTCGGCGGATTCGACGAGACCCTGCGGCGAGGCGAGGACTGGGAACTCAACTACCGGTTGCGGCAGGCCGGGCACCTGGTGTGGCTCGACCCCGAACTGCAGGTGCGCTACTGGCCGCGCAGCACCTGGAGCCGGCTCGCGCGGCAGTTCCACTCGACCGGGATCTGGCGGGGAGAACTCGTCCGGCGTCTCGGCGGCAAGAACCCGCTGCGGTTCTTCGCCCCGCCTGCACTCGTCATCGTGACGCTGCTCGCCGTGGTGCTGCTGCCGTTCCATCTCACCGGGCTGCTGAGCGGGCCGATCGGCATGCTGCTCGCGCTCCTCTACCTGGGCCCGCTCGCCTACCTTCTGCTGCTGCTCGTCGCTGGCATCGCCATCGACGGCAGCCTCGGCGATCGCGCGCGCTTCGTGCTCGTGCTCGCGACGATGCACCTCAGTTGGGGCATCGGGTTCCTCATCGGGGTCGTCCGGGGTGCGCGCGACGCGGTCGACACCTCGCGCACCGAATCCTGACTCGGTTCAGCCGATCGTGCCGTCGGCGAGCAGCCGGCGCACGATGCGTTCGGCCGCACCCCCGTCGTCGTGCGGCGTGAACCGCTCCCGCCACACGGCGTAGCGCTGCGCGTATTCGCCGGCCACCGCCTCCGCGTTGCGGATGCCCTCGAGCAGTTCCGCGCGCGTGCGGGTGAGGGCGCCCGGCGCCTCCGCGAGCAGGTCGAAGTAGAACCCGCGCAGCTCCTCGCTGTAGTGCGCGAGGTCGGGTGTGAAGAACACGATGGGCCGGCCGGTGGCGACCCAGTCGAACATCACGGACGAGTAGTCGGTGACGAGCACATCCGTCGCCAGCAGCAGATCCGCGACATCGGGATAGGTGGTCACATCGAGCAGCCGCGCGCCCTGCAGATCCCGTCCGTACCGGAGGGTGCGCGAGTGCCCGCGCACGAGCAGCACGGTGTCGTCGTCGAGCTCCGCCGCGAACCGGGCGAGGTCGACGTAGTCCACCATCTCGGTGCGGTCGTCGCGCCAGGTCGGCGCGTAGAGCACGACGCGCGCGTCGGCGTCGACCCCGAGCCGTCGCCGTACCGCGGCCCGATCACCCGTGGCGAGCACGTCGTTGCGCGGGTACCCCTCGCACCAGATCGGACCGGTGAACGCGTACGCGCGACGGAAGATCCGCTCGCTGTACGCGTTCTGCGCGAGCAGCACATCCCACCGCGCGCGTTCCCGCAGCACGGCGATGCGCTGCCGCCAATGCGAGGTCGGGCGGTCGAGGGCGAGCTTCTTCAGCATGGTGCCGTGCCAGGTCTGCAGCACGCGCTGATGCGCACGCGGCCGGTACCGTTTGCGCAGCCAGTCGTTCACCACGAGCAGCCGCGCCTCGCCGCGTACGCGCCACCATTCGCGGCTGCCCTCGAGGATGGGGGTGGCACCGTCGGGCACCTCCACCGAGAGGTCGACGACGCTCCAGTACCGCCGGGTGCCCGGGCTGAGCTGCGCGATCGCGGCGTCGATCGCGCGCGGGTTGTCCGAGGCGGACTGGCCGTAGAAGCTCTCGAAGAACACGGCGTCGCGCGGGGTCGGGCGCCCGCGACGGTAGCTGCGCTCGAGCGCTCGCTGCGCGTCGCGGCCGCGCTCGTCGTCGGCGAGGGGCGGGGCCACGCGGATGACGACGCCGCCGTCGTC
Organism: Diaminobutyricimonas aerilata; assembly: GCF_002797715.1. Classification (NCBI taxonomy): domain Bacteria; kingdom Bacillati; phylum Actinomycetota; class Actinomycetes; order Micrococcales; family Microbacteriaceae; genus Diaminobutyricimonas; species Diaminobutyricimonas aerilata. The sequence continues at coordinate 1,237,742 of NZ_PGFF01000001.1, forward strand.
GGCCACCACCTCCACCCGGGAGGCCTCGTCGTGCAGCTCCGGCGCCGCCGCGAGCAGCCGGATGCGGTGCAGCGGCTCACCGTCGTCGAACTCGAGGCGGTAGTCGCCGCGGGGGAGCGGAAGGGGAGCCGACCCCCAGCGCGAGAGCCGCAGCGGGATCTCCAACCGGAAGCCGTCGTCGAGCACCTCCAGGTGGCCGTCGACGCGCGCGCGGGGGCCTCGCGCCGCCGCGGTGCGTGGACGACGGCCGTTGAGCCGCCCGTGGAGCACGAGCGCGGGCACGTCGGATCGCTTCTCGACGGCGGTGATCTCGGGTCGCGCGGTCGGATGTTCGGGTGGGGTCGGCAGCGTCGCCGGGAGCTTCTCGGAGATACCGTGCAGGATAGCGGCCAGCACGCGCTCGGTGGCGAAACCGTCCCGCACGTCGTGGTGCTCGTCGGCGAGGCGCCGGGCGTGCCGGTCCTCGGGGGCGGACAACGCGGCGCGCACCGCGTCGAGGGTGCCCGCCCAGTCGCGGTGGTGATGACCGCCGCTGAACTCGCGGTACGGCCGGTAGAGACCGCGCCGCGTCGCGTACTGGGCCGCGTCCGGCGCGAAGAACACGATCGACCCGTCCGTCAGGGCGTGGTCGAACGCGATCGAGGAGTAGTCGGTGATGAGCACGTCGACAGCCGGCAGCACCGGCGTCACATCGCGGAGGAGGTCGGATCCGAGCATCCGGATGCGGGCGAAGCGGTCCGCGCCGACGGCGTAGTCGCCGGCGCCGAGCGGATGCGACCGCACGAGCAGCACCGCATCCAGCTCGTCGAGGGCGGAGCCGATCGCCTCCCACTCCGCTTCGGTGGGCACGGCCGGGTCCGGTGCTCCGTCGCGCCACGTCGGGGCGTACAGCAGCACGGGGGCGCCGTCCGGAAGCTCGCCCACCGCCGACGCGAGCGCGTCACGTGCGCGCTCCCGGCGCACGGCGGGGGTGTCCCGCAGCAGCACGTCGTCGCGCGGATCGCCCGTCACCCGCACGCGCTCGGGCGGCAGTCCGAACGCCGTCGCGATGCGTCGAGCCGCCGGCTCCGAGGCGACCGGGAACAGGGAGATCTGGCGCCCCGCGGTGCGGTAGGCGCGAGCGATCAGCCGGCGCACGAGCGGATGGTCCGGCAGGAACGACACCCGCAACGCGGCCGGGGAGTCGAGGTGCAGCCGTTTGAGTGGGATGCCGTGCCACAACTGCACGACGAAGCCGCCGCGCACCGCGTACCGGTTCACGTCGCCGAAACCGTGCGTCACGATGAGCACCTTCGAGCGCAGCGTGTGCCGGAATCCGGACGCGCTCGTCTTCACGGCCGCCTCGAGACCGGCGGCGCGCGCCTCCGCAAGTTCTCGCTCGTCGCCGGCCAACCACACCACCCGCACCTCGGGCAGATGCTCCCGCACGGCCCGGACCAGCGGCAGGGCACCTTCGCCGACTCCGATCCCCGAGCCGACGACCCACCGGCGGGAGGAACGCGGAACGAGGAACGTCGTGACCGCGCCGAGCCCGTACAGCGGTAGCCTCACGAGCTTGCGCGCGTTGCCGGCGCTGAAGGTGAAGCGGGCCATCGGGGTGGGGCCTTCCTGGGGCGGGCGACGTCGCCCTCGATTCTGGCACGGGCGTCCGTCGCAGCCTGCGTGACGCATCGGAACGGTAACGGATGTGCCGGATCGTCGGGTGGCGTCCGCGCACGCTGATTCAATGAGAGAGGGGAGGAACCGACTTCATGGCCGTTCTCGACGATCTCAGGTCCGCCCGCCGCGTCCTCCGCAACATCGTGCGGTCGCGTCGCGCGCGGGCCGGCGTGTCCAAGCGTCTACCGTTCATCCGGCGTCCGGAGCCCGACAGCATCCGCGTCGCCGTCTACTTCGCCGACACGCGGGTGAACCTGTACCAGATCCGGCAGTGGTACGCCCCGCTCGCCGAGCTGTCGAAGCACCACCCGGTCGCGATCATCACCCGGTCGCCCGGCACCGCGCTGACGCTGTGGGACGAGGCCCCGGTGCCGGTGCTCTACCTGCGCCAGGTGGTGGAGCTCGAGCAGTTCGTCGCCGAGCAGAACCTGCGCATGGTGCTGTACGTCAATCAGAACGCCAAGAACTTCCAGATGTTCCGGTACGGGCGCATGTGGCACGTGTTCATCAACCACGGCGAGTCCGACAAGATGTACATGACCACCAACCAGTTCAAGGCGTACGACTACGCGCTCGTCGCCGGCGACGCCGCCAGGGACCGGTTGCGGCGCGCGCTCTGGGATTACGACGTCGAGACCCGCACCCTGCCGATCGGCCGGCCCCAGGCCGACCATTTCGCCGGGGAGCTGCCGTACGAGCCCGACGACCGCACGGTGGTGCTCTACGCCCCCACCTGGGAGGGCGACCGCGCGGCCGCCGCCTACGGGTCGATCGCGACGCACGGCACCGCGCTCGTCGACGCGCTGCTCGCGACGGGCCGCCATCGCGTCATCTACCGACCCCACCCGCGCAGTGGCGTGCTCGACCCGGAGTACAAGGCCGCGAACGCCGCCATCATCGCCGCGCTCGAGGCCGCGAACGCCGCGGATCCGGCTGCGCACCACGTGTACGACGACGGGCCGACCCTCGGCTGGCAGCTCGCCGCGGCCGACGTGGCCATCACCGACATCTCGGCGATGGTCTACGACCGGCTCGCAGTGGGGCGGCCGCTCATCGTCACCCGCCCCAGTTCGCCTCACGCCGCCATCGACCACGGGGGATACCTCGGGGAGGCGGAGTGGCTGCGGGCCGACGACGCCCGCGCCATCGTGCCGCTCGTCGATCGGGTGCTCACGAGCGAAGAGGCGCAGCGGAAGCTCGAGTTCTGGGTGCACCGCTACTTCGGGGACACCACGCCCGGAGCCGCGACGGCCCGATTCCACGCCGCGATCGACGAGCTCAGCGCCCGGTGGGAGGAGCACGCAGCGCTCCACCGCGATGACCCACGGCACGACGAGCGCGACCCGTTCGCGTACGAGGACGACGAGGACGCCCCGGTCGAGCAGGACTGACCCGCCGCGACGCCGTCGGCGATCAGCTCCGGCGGCGGCCCGGCAGACGCAGCCGGGCACCCTCGCGGGGAGCACGCGGCGGCTTCGGCGGCTTCGGCTCCTTGAGGATCGGCTCGAGTTCGAGCGGGAACGATGCGGCCGGCGGCCCGAACGCCGTCCGCGCGCTCGCGACCACCTTGCGACCGAGCATGTGGTTGCCGGTTCCGCCGATGACCGCGCCGATGCCGAAGGGCAGCACGCGTCCGACGATGTTGCCGCCCTGCATGGCCGCGAAGCGGCGCACGAACGAGTGCTTGATGCGGTCCGCGATCGGACCCATGACCGCTTGCGGAAGATTGCGCGTGACGAGGTCGCCCCAGAAGGCCGAGCGCGCCGGGCCCGACCCGGTGACCTGCGCGGCCAGCTGTCGCACGAGGTCGGTGCCTCCGCTGCCGAGCATCATCGTCATAACGAGCGCGCGTGCCCGATCCGGATCCTCGACGGCGATGCCGTGCACCTCGGTGACCGACTGTGCGAACAGGGCGCTCGCCTCGAGGAACCCGACGGTCTCCACGCCCGACAGGGCGAGCGATGCGGCGACGCCGACCCCCGGAATCACCGCGCTCGCCCCCACGGCGGCGCCGCCGGTGGTGACGGCGGCGAGGTATTCGCGTTCGAGGATGCGGATCACCTCGGCGGGTGACGCGTGCGGATGCCGCGCCCGGATGGCCCGGATGTGCGCGAGCACCACGGGACGCTGCACGCCCAGCACCCGGTCGATGGCCTTCAACACCCTCGCGTTGGCCCCGGTCAGCTCGGTCTGGTCGGACGGGAGGCGCCACGCCTCCGCGGCCCGCTCCTGCGCCGACACGTCGACCGCTCGATCCTCACTCATCCGCTCAGTGTCGCACCGCGACATCCACGACCCCGGAGAGGACGCGGGAAGCCGGGCGGATTCGGAGCGTGCTCAGGCGTACTCGGCGTTGTAACGCTCGATGACCTCGTCGATGGGGCCGTCGAGCACGAGCGAGCCCTTGTCGAGGTAGAGCCCGCGGGTGCAGAAGCGGCGCAGGTCGCGCTCGTTGTGCGACACGAAGAACAGCGTGCGACCTCCCGCGAGCAGCTCCTCGATGCGGCGATAGCACTTCTCGCGGAACCCTTTGTCGCCGACGGCGAGCACCTCGTCGACCAGGATGATGGGCTCTTCGAGCCGCGAGATGACCGCGAACGCGATCCGCACCTTCATGCCGGAGGAGAGGTGCTTGTACGGGGTGTCGAGGAAGTCGCCGATCTCGGCGAAGTCGATGATCTCGTCGAAGCTCTCGTCGATCTCGCGCCGGGTCATGCCGTGCAGTCCGGCGGTGAGGTACACGTTGTCGCGCACCGAGAGGTCGTCGACGAACCCGCCCGTGATCTCGATGAGCGGCGCGACTCCGCCGAGCACATGCACGGTGCCCTCGTCGGGCAGGATCACCTCGGCGACGAGCTTCAGGAGGGTCGACTTGCCCTGCCCGTTGCGTCCGACGACGCCGATCGCCTCCCCGGCATCCACCCGGAAGCTCACGTCGCGCAGCGCCCAGAACTCGCCCGGGAGGGTGCGCCGGTGCCGTCCGGCGAAGAGGTCCTTGAAGTTGCGACGCGCGCGACGGTTGCGCCGGAACCGGATGCCGGCGCCGTCGACCACGATGACGGGTTCGCTCATCAGATCTCCTTGAGCACCGAACGCACGCTGCGCCGGAACACGAGCAGGCCGATCGCGAAGATGAGCACGCTCATGCCGGCGCTGATGCCCACGGCCCACCATTCGAGCTGCTGGGGGAAGAACGCGCTGCGATAGAGCGAGAAGATGCCGGCGAGCGGGTTGAACGCCCCGAGCACCCGCAGATCCTCGGGCAGGTCCGAGAGTCCGTAGATGATGGGGGAGGCGTAGAACAGGAAGCGCAGCACGAGCTTCGTCGCCCGCTCCAGGTCGCGGAAGAACACGACGAGCGGCGCCACGAGCAGCCCGATGCCGAGGGTCAGCACCAGCTGCAGTGCGATCGCGAGCACCCAGGTGATCGCCTCCCAGTGCAGCGTCGCGCCCTGCCAGATGGCGAACGCGGCGAGCACCGGCACGCTGAAGAGGAACTCCATGCCCTTCGAGAGCACGATCCGGCCCACCCAGATGGTGCGCGGGATCTTCGTCGAGCGCACGAGCTTCGCCTCACGCAGGAACGCGCGGGTTGAGTCGGAGACCGCTCCGTTGAACCACATCCAGGGCAGCAGCCCCGAGAGCAGGAACACGATGTACGGCTCGTGGCCGACCCCGCGGTGGAAGACCTGGGTGAAGACGAACCAGTAGATGAGCGACATCACCAGCGGGTCGAGCACCGACCACAGATAGCCGAGCACCGACGTCGAGTACCGCACCCGCAGGTCGCGGCGCGTGAGCAGCCACAACGTGCGCCGATAACGCTCCGCCGGGCGCCAGGCGCTGCGGGCGGGAACTGCGGTCACGGGGTCCTCACGAAGTCAGCACCCCCGTGCCCGCGTCAGACGAAGAGGTTGGCCCTCTCCAGATCCTCGGCGAAGTCGATCTCCACGGCGTAGAGGTCGGAGATGTCTACCGGCTCGAATCGGAGCTTGTTCTGCTCGATCGCCAACTCTATTCCACGCTCGAAGTAGTCCTGGTCGTTCACACGCTGCAGGTGGCGCAGGAGCACGGCCTTGTCGTTCGCGGCGACGTAGTTGATGCCGACCGCCTCGCCGAGTCCGTTCTTCACGGTCTTCGAGAGCTCCTTGATGTAGCCCTCGGCATCCGTCGTGTACTTGACCTCTTCGTCGGACACCTTCGCGGTGTTGACGGAGACGAACGACTGGTCGCGGGCGACCATCTCGGCGGCGCGGTCCAGCGCGGCGGGGTCGAACACGACGTCGCCGTTCATCCACAGCACTCCACCGGGGGCGGACGCCTGCAGGGCGCGCATGAGGCTCTTCGACGTGTTCGTCTGGTCGTACTGCTCGTTGTAGACGTACTCGGCCTCGGGGAACGCCTCGATGATGTGCTCGAGCTTGTACCCCACCACGATCGTCACCTTGGCGTCGTCGCCGAATGCGTGCCGGATGTTGTCGAACTGCTGCTGCATGATGGTGCGGCCGTCGCTGAGCTCGGTCAGCGGCTTCGGCAGCGTCCGCCCGAGGCGGCTGCCCATTCCCGCCGCGAGGATCACGATCTGCGTGCTCACGATTTGTCTCCCTAATCGCGCGCCGCCAGGCGGCGCGGGTCGGACCCGCCGCGCCCCCGTTCACCGGGAATTCACGCGCGAGTCGCCATTCCGACACGTCGTTGTGCAGGTCAAGGCTACCGGGGACCTTCCGGAATGGTGATTATCCCCAGTTTTCTGTCACCTTTTCGTGATGTGACCGGCCCTCGTCACCCCGTTGGTACGGTGATGGGATGGATTCCGACGCCGAGACGCCCGAGGTCATTCTCGCAGACGCCGACGCGGAATCGACGGTTCGCGACGACGGTTCTGCGACCGAGTCGCGAGCCGCGGAAGGTGACTCCGAGCGCGGGGCGCGCGAGTCGTCCGCGAGCCGCACGGCGCCCGCCGCGGCGGCGCCGAGCACGCGCACACCGCGTTCGACGAGCGGTCGAGCGGGTTCCGGCACGACCTCGCGATCGGGCGGTACTCGTACCCCGCGTGCCCCGAAGAAGCCTGCCGCGCCTGCCGGGGAGCGCCCCGCCGCCGAGGCAGCGCCGACCCCCAGCGCGGCCGTCGAACCCACGACGGTCGAACCTGCCGCCACCGATTCGGTGGACTCCCCGAGCGGGCCGACCGAGGGCACTCCGGCCGAAGCCCCAGCCGCGCCCGCCACGAAACCTCGGCGCCCCGCGGCGAGGAAGCCGGCCGCACGCAAGACACCAGTGAAGAAGACCGAGCCCGCGGCGCGACCGGTCAACGCCGCCGCCCCGCCGCCCGCGGATGACGCCGTGGCATCCGCCGACACTGCAGCTCCCGCCGACACGACCGCTCCCGCCGACACGACGGCTCCCGCCGACACGACCGCGTCGCCCGAGCCGTCGGCCGCGGCGGACGCGACCGCCGTGCGCCCGACCGCCGCCCGCTCGCCGCGCACCTCCACGGGCCGCACCTCGACGCCGCGCGCGTCGACCCCGCGCGCGTCGACCGGGCGCACCGCGACCCGCACGTCGACCACTCGCTCCACGACCCGCACGAAGAGCGCGGAAACCGCGGCTCCCGCCTCGACTGAGCCGGATGCCGCCGCGCCGACTCCGTCGGCCGCCGTGTCCGCCCCGCCGACCGTCGCGCCTTCACCGACCGCTCCGGCGAAGACCGCCGCCGAGCCGCAGATCGCGACGCCCGATGCAGCGACGGCTGCCCCGGCGACCGTCGAACCGGCCGAGACCGAAGTGGCGACACCCGCGCCCGCCCGACCGGCCCGCAAGAAGGCCGCGCCGCGCTCGCGCACCAAGACGTCCCCCGTCGCGCCTCCGGCTCCTCAGCCGGCCGCGCCGGTGGTGCTCGGCATCTCCGGACTCACCAAACGCTTCGGGTCGACGCTCGCGGTGAACGGGATCGACCTCGAGGTGCGTCAGGGGTCGTTCTTCGGCATCGTCGGGCCGAACGGCGCCGGGAAGACCACCACGCTCTCGATGGTGACCGGCCTGCTGCGGCCCGACGCCGGGGCCGTCCACGTGCACGGCGCCGACGTGTGGGCCAACCCCGTGGTCGCCAAACGCAACATGGGGGTCCTTCCCGACCGGCTGCGGCTGTTCGACCGGCTCACCGGCGCTCAGCTGCTCTATTACGCGGGGGTGCTGCGCGGGCTCGACTCCGACACCGTGCGCTCGCGGTCGACGGACCTCGCCAACGCGTTCGGACTCGAGGACGCGCTCGACCGCCTCGTCGCGGACTACAGCGCGGGCATGACGAAGAAGGTCGCGCTCGCGGCCGCGATGATCCACTCGCCCCGACTGCTCGTGCTCGACGAACCGTTCGAGTCCGTCGACCCGGTCTCGGCGGCGAACGTGACCGAGATCCTCCAGCGTTACGTGCAGGCGGGCGGCACCGTCGTGCTCTCGAGCCACAGCATGGATCTGATCCAGCGCATCTGCGACCACGTCGCGATCATCGTCGAGGGCTCGGTGCTCGCCGCGGGCACGACCGACGAGGTGCGCGGCGAGGGCACCCTCGAAGACCGATTCGTGGAGCTGGCCGGTGGCCGCAAGGCGGCGGAGGGCATGGAGTGGTTGCACACCTTCTCGGACTGAGGCTGCGCCTGCTGGCGGGCGCCTTCCGCCGGAGCCCGTGGCAGGTCGTGGGGATGGTGCTCGGCCTGCTCTACGGGCTCGGCCTCGCCATCGTCGCCGTCACGGCGCTCGCCGGACTGCGCCTGCTGCCGGTCGACATCGCCGGTCCGATCGTCATCGTCATCGGCGCGGTCATCGTCATCGGATTCCTGCTGGTCCCGCTCGCCTTCGGCGTCGACGACAGCATGGACCCGCGCCGGTTCGCGCTGTTCGGCATCGAGAACCGCCGGCTCACGCTCTCGCTGGCCATCGCGGCCCTGGTGAGCGTCCCGTCGCTCGTGATCATCGCCGTCGCCATCGCGCAGATCATCACGTGGACCCGATCGCCTCTCGCCACGGCGCTCGCGATCGTGAGCGCCGTCACGGTCGTGGCAACGTGCGTGCTCGGCGCGAGGGTCACCACCTCGATCGCGGCGTTCCTGCTCTCCAGTCGACGTGCGCGCGAAGCCACCGGTCTCGTGGCGGTCGTCGTGCTCGTCTCGCTGTCGCCCGTCATCGTGCTGCTCGCGAACATCGACTGGGCGCGCGACGGGCTCACGATGCTGCGCGAGGTCGCGGGAAACCTCTCCTGGACGCCCCTCGCCGCCGCCTGGAGCGCCCCGGTCGCCGCCGCCGAGGGCGACGCCGGCGGCGCGCTCTTGAAGCTGCTGATCGCGCTCGCGACGGTCGCCGTGCTGTGGTTCGCGTGGACCGCCCTCGTCGCCCGGATGCTCGTCACTCCGCACCGGGAGGCTCCGGCGAAGTCGTACCACGGCCTCGGCTGGTTCGGGCGCCTGCCCGCCACCCCGGCGGGCGTCATCGCGGCGCGGAGCCTCACCTACTGGGCCCGCGACGCCCGCTACCGCATCTCGCTCGTCGTCATCCCGATCGTCCCGGCGATCACGATCGTGCCGCTCATCGTCGGCGGGGTGCCGAGCCACGTCATCTGGCTGCTGCCGGTGCCGCTCATGGCCCTGTTCCTCGCGTGGACGATCCACAACGACGTCGCCTTCGACCACACCGCGATCTGGATGCACGTGGCCGCGAACACGTCCGGCCGTGCCGACCGCATCGGCCGGGTCGTGCCCGTGCTGCTCGTCGGCGTGCCGCTGCTCGTGGCGGGGTCGGTCGTGTGCGCCCGCGGCTTCGGCGACATGGACGCCTTGCCCGCCCTGCTCGGCGTCACCGGCTGCATCCTGCTCGTCGGCCTCGGGCTCTCGAGCATCATGTCGGTCGCGTTCCCCTATCCCGCTGTGCGTCCGGGTGACAACCCGTTCCAGCAGCCGCAGTCGAGCGGGGGAGCCGCCGCGCTCATCCAGGGCGTGTCGTTCCTCGCCATCGTGGTGCTCAGCCTCCCCTCGATCCTGTTCGCCGTCGCCGGCGTGTACGGCGAAGGTGACGGCGAATGGTGGGCGCTCTGGGTCGGACTCGGGGTCGGCGTGGTGTGCTTCGTCGGGGGAGTCTTCGCCGGGGGTGCGATCTTCTCGCGACGGGCGCCGGAACTGCTCGCCTTCAGCGGCCGGAACTAGAATCGACGCCATGAGCGACACCGAACCGGGCGGGGGCACGACGACCCTCGATCGCGAGCTCGAGAAGCTGCTGAACGACGAGCAGCTGGACGAGGGCGACCACGAGCGCTTCTCGCACTACGTACCGAAGGACAAGATCGTGGAGTCCGCGGTGACCGGCAAGCCGGTGCGCGCCCTCTGCGGCAAGCTGTGGACGCCGGGCCGCGACCCGCAGCGCTTCCCGGTGTGCCCCACGTGCAAAGAGATCTACGAGAAGCTCAAGGACTGACGCGCCTCAGCCGAAGACGGTGGGGATCTCCGCCTCGCCGTGGCTCAACCGCAGGGCGCCGATCGGGAGCTCGGCGATCGCCGCCGCGCGGTGCGCGCGGGCGTTCCGCGTGCCGGTGACGCCGAGGAACTCGGGCACGGCCTGACCGTCGCGCATGAGCGGCACGGTCAGCTCCCGGCCGTCGATCTCGAGCGCCTCGGGCACCCCGTCCCGGTCGGCGTCGACCACGATCCGCTCCGCCACCGCGACGCCGCCGCGCAGCTCGCGCACCGCGCGCTTCGCGCCGCCGTGCGAGGCCTTCTCCGCGCTCTTCTTCGCGACGGGAACCCACGAGCCGTCATCGTCGCTGTGGGCGACCAGCTTGTAGACCATGCCGGCCGCCGGTGCTCCGGAGCCGGTGACGACGGACGTGCCGACGCCGTAGGAGTCGACCGGCGCGCCGCGCAGGGCGGCGATGGTGTGCTCGTTGAGGTCGCTGGTCACAGTGATGCGGGTACCGGTCGCGCCGAGGGAGTCGAGCTGCGCGCGCACCTCGCGCACCAGGGAGGGGAGGTCTCCGGAGTCGATACGCACGGCGCCGAGCCCCGTGCCGGCGACGCGCACGGCCGTCTCGACGGCTTGACGGATGTCGTAGGTGTCGATGAGCAGGGTGGTGCCGGTGCCGAGGGTCTCGACCTGGGCGCGGAACGCCTGCTCCTCGGTGTCGTGCAGCAGGGTGAACGAGTGCGCGGCGGTGCCCATGGTGGGGATGCCCCACGTGCGCCCCGCTTCGAGGTTGCTCGTCGCGTCGAACCCGGCGATGTAGGCGGCGCGGGCGGCGGCGACCGCGCTCGCCTCGCTCGTGCGGCGTGAACCCATCTCGGCGAGCGGACGACCCTCGGCCGCGGCGACCATCCGCGCCGCGGCGCTCGCGACGGCGGTGTCGTAGTTGAGCACGCTGAGCACGAGCGTCTCCAGCACGACCGCCTCGGCGAATCCGCCCTCCACGGTCAGCAGGGGCGAGTTCGGCAGGTACACCTCGCCCTCGCGGTACCCGGTGATGTCACCGCGGAAGCGGTAGGCGGCGAGCCAGTCGAGGGTGCGCCGGCCGACCACCCGTTCGCGTTCGAGCCACTCGAGTTCGGCCTCCGCGAATCGGAAGTCGGCGATCGCCTCGAGCAGGCGTCCCGTCCCCGCGAGCACGCCGAAACGGCGGCCGTCGGGCAGTCGGCGGGCGAAGACCTCGAAGACGGAGCGTCGATCGGCGCGCCCGGAATGCAGGGCGGCCTCGATCATCGTCAGCTCGTAGCGGTCGGTGAGCAGCGCGGTGGTCACCCGGTCAGCCTAGGGGCGGCGCTCCGGCGGTGACGCATCGCGTCGGGCTTCCGTCAGGATGCCGGTCGGGCCGCGCCCCGCGGGCGGTCTACACTCGGATGCCGTGACCGACGCGCCTCTCGGAGTATTCGACAGCGGCGTCGGGGGACTCACCGTGGCGCGCGCGATCATCGACCAGCTGCCCAACGAATCCATCCATTACGTCGGGGACACCATCCACTCGCCGTACGGTCCGAAGCGCATCGCCGACGTGCGGCGCTACGCGCTCGCGGTGCTCGACGACCTCGTCGAGCAAGGGGTGAAGGCGCTCGTCATCGCGTGCAACACCGCCTCGTCGGCGATGCTGCGCGATGCGCGTGAGCGGTACACCGAGGAGTACGGCATCCCCGTCGTCGAGGTGATCCAGCCGGCCGTCCGCGCGGCGGTGCGGCAGACCCGCTCCCGCCGCATCGGCGTCATCGGCACGCAGGGCACGATCCGCTCCCGGGCCTACGACGACGCCTTCGCCGCCGCATCCGACCTCGAGATCCACAGCGTCGCGTGCCCCCGCTTCGTCGAGTTCGTCGAGTCGGGAGTGACGAGCGGTCCCGAGCTGTTCCGCGTCGCCGAGGAGTACCTCGCGCCGCTCAAGGCCGCCGACATCGACACCCTCGTACTCGGCTGCACGCACTATCCGATGCTCGCCGCGGCCATCCAGTACGTCGTCGGGCCGGAGGTGACGCTCGTGTCGAGCGCGGAAGAGACCGCGTACGACCTCTACCGGGTGCTCGTGAAGCACGGGCTTCAGCGCACCGCGTCGACCCCACCCACCCGGCGCTTCGAGGCGACCGGGCCGGACGAGGCGGGCTTCCTGCAGCTCGCCGCCCGCTTCCTCGGCCCCGAAGTCCACCACGTCGAGACGTTCGAGACCGGAGCGATCCCGCTCCCGCACCGCAAGGAGACCGCATGACCAGGGCCGACGGCCGCACCAACGACCAGCTCCGCGAGGTCACCATCGAGCGCGGCTGGAGCGCCCAGGCCGAAGGCTCGGCGCTCATCTCGTTCGGCAACACAAAGGTGCTGTGCACCGCGTCGTTCACCAACGGCGTGCCGCGCTGGCTGACCGGCAAGGGCAAGGGCTGGATCACGGCGGAGTACGCCATGCTGCCGCGCTCGACCAACGAGCGTATGGACCGCGAGTCCGTCAAGGGCCGCATCGGCGGACGCACGCACGAGATCTCCCGGCTCATCGGCCGGTCGCTGCGGGCGATCATCGACCTGAAGGCACTCGGCGAGAACACCATCGTGATCGACTGCGACGTGCTGCAGGCCGACGGCGGCACGCGCACCGCCGCCATCACCGGCGCGTACGTCGCGCTCGCCGACGCGATCGAGTGGGCGCGCGGTCAGAAGTTCATCGGTCAGAAGTCGCAGCCGCTCATCGACAGCGTCTCGGCCGTGAGCGTGGGCATCATCGACGGAGAACCGATGCTCGACCTCGCCTACGTCGAAGACGTCCGCGCCGAGACCGACATGAACGTCGTCGTCACCGGTCGTGGCCTCTTCGTCGAGGTGCAGGGCACCGCAGAAGGTGCACCGTTCGATCGGCGCGAGCTCGACTCGCTGCTCGACCTCGCCCTCGGCGGCGCGGTGACCCTCGCCGAGAAGCAGGCGGCGGCGCTCGCGTGACCCGTCTCGTGCTCGCGACGCACAACGCCCACAAGGTCGTCGAACTGCGTCGCATCCTCGGCAACCGTCTCGAAGGGATCGAGCTCGTCGGCTACGACGGGCCGGAACCGGTCGAGGACGGCACGACGTTCGCCGAGAACGCGCTCATCAAGGCCCGGGCGGCGTTCGCGCACACGGGTGTGCCCTCGCTCGCCGACGACTCGGGGATCAGCGTCGCCGCGCTCGGCGGTGCCCCGGGCATCCATTCGGCCCGATTCGCCGGGACCAGGGACGACGCCGACAATCGCCGGCTAGTGCTCGAACGCCTCGACGGGGTGGCCGAACGGGACGCGGAGTTCGTCTGCGCCGCGGCCTTCGTCGCCGAGGGCTTCGAGCACGTCGAGCTCGGCCGGTGGCCGGGCGTCGTGGGTGCCGAGGAGCGGGGGAGCGGCGGGTTCGGCTACGACCCTCTCTTCGTGCCCGCGGACGGTGACGGACGCAGCGCGGCGGAGCTCGGCGCGGACGAGAAGGACGCGATCAGCCACCGCACCCGCGCGTTCACGGCGCTGCTCGACGCGGTCGGCGACCGGCTGCGCTGAGACCGGCGCCGCAGCATCCGCTCGTCGGGTGAGAACGGCAGTCGTTCCCGAGTAGGCGAGGCGTCTGGCATATCCCGGGCGGGGTTCCTACGCTGGTGGGGTGAGCCACGACCACCACTCCCACGCGTCGGGCGACCGCCGCCGGCTGGTCGTCGCGCTCGCGATCGTCGCGACGGTGCTCGTCGCCGAGGTGATCGGCGCGCTCGTCTCCGGCTCGCTCGCGCTGCTCGCGGATGCGGGCCACATGGCCAGCGACGCGATCGGCCTCGTCGTGGCCCTCATCGCGAGCGTCTTGGCGGCCCGGCCCGCGACCGACCGGCACACGTTCGGCTTCCAGCGCCTCGAGGTACTCGCCGCCCTCGTCAACGGCGTCATCCTCGTCGCGGTTGCGTTCTCGGTCGGCGCGGAGGCCGTCCGGCGCCTGGTCGCGGACGAGACCGAGGTGCAGGCGACGCCGATGCTCGTCGTCGCCGCGCTCGGGCTCGCGGCCAACGTGGTGGCGCTCTTCGTGCTGCGCGGCGGCGATCGCACCTCCCTCAACATGCGCGGCGCCTACCTCGAAGTGCTCGGCGATCTCTTCGGGTCGATCGCGGCCGTTGTGGGTGCGCTCATCATCCTGCTGACCGGGTTCGCCTCGGCCGACGCCATCGCCTCGCTCGTGATCGCCGGGCTCATCGTGCCGCGGGCCTTCCTGCTGCTACGCGACGTGGCGCGCGTGCTCACCGAGTCCGCTCCGCGCGACACCGATGTCGCCGAGATCCGCAACCACCTGCTCGAGACCGATGGCGTCGTCGAGGTGCACGACGTGCACGTGTGGGCGATCACCTCCGGGTCACCGGTCTTCACCGCCCACGTCGTGGTCGACGACGCCCTGTTCGCGCGCGGCGATGCCGGCGCGCTGCTCGCGCGGCTCAACGGCTGCCTGGCGAACCACTTCGACGTCGAGCACTCCACGTTCCAGCTGGAGCCAGCCGGGCACTCGGCACGGGAGGGGAACGCTCATCGCTAGGCCGCCCGCCACCGTCGTCGAGGATTACCTCAAGGCGATCTACGCCCACACCGAGTGGCAGGACGACCCGGTCACGCCGTCGCAACTGGCTGAACGCCTCGGTCTCGCGCCGTCGACGGTCACAGAGATGGTCAAGAAGCTCGCGGCGCAGGGACTCGTCGACCACGCCCGCTACGGCGCGATCCGGCTCACCGATGCCGGTCGCCAGGAGGCGCTGCGCATGGTGCGGCGGCACCGCCTCATCGAGACCTGGCTCGTGGAGCGCTGCGGTTTTGCGTGGCACGAGGTACACGACGAGGCCGAGGTGCTGGAGCACGCCATGAGCGACCGCCTGCTCGACGAACTCGATCGGCAGCTGGGCCACCCGACATCCGACCCGCACGGCGACCCGATCCCGGATGTGCACGGCCGGGTCGACAGGCCGGATGCGGTGCCGCTCGCTCAACTCTCGGACGGTCGCGCGCTCGTTGCGCGGGTGAGCGACCGTGACCCGGAGATGCTGCGCGAACTGACGCGCGGGGGTGTATCGCCGGGCTCGATCGTTTCGGCCGGGAGCCTGGCGGCGGCTGCGACGGCGATCTGGGTGATTCCGCTCGACGACTGATCCTGCTAGTTTCGGTTCACCGAAACCAGGAGGGGTCGATGTCCGCCGCGCCGCCCGCTGCACCTCGCGCCGCTCTGCGCGTGCTGCCGCTGCTCGGGCCCGCCATGGTCGCGGGCGTCGCCTACCTCGATCCGGGGAACGTCGCGAGCAATATGACGGCGGGCGCCCAGTACGGGTTCCTCCTGGTGTGGGTTGTCATCGTCGGCAACGCGATGGCCTGGCTCATCCAGTACCTCTCCGCCAAACTCGGGCTCGTCACCGGCCGCAGCCTTCCCGAGGTGCTCGGCGACCGCATCCGCCACCGGTACGCCCGCTACGCGTATTGGGTGCAGGCGGAGCTCGTCGCGATGGCGACGGATGTGGCCGAGGTGATCGGCGGCGCGATCGCGCTGCAACTGCTGTTCGGTGTCCCGTTGCTCGCCGGAGGGGTCATCACGGGTGTCGTCTCGATGGTGCTCCTCGCCATCCACAACCGCCGCGGGTCGAAGCCGTTCGAGCGGATCGTCTCGACCCTCGTCGTCGTGATCGCGGTCGGATTCTGCGCCGGGCTCGTCGTCGGACCTCCCGCCGCGGCCGATGTCGTCGGCGGACTCCTGCCGCGCTTCGAGGACACGGGATCGGTGCTGCTCGCCGCATCGATCCTCGGCGCCACGGTCATGCCGCATGCGATCTACGCGCACTCCGCGCTCACCCGCGACCGCTTCGGTCGCGTCGACGAAGGCGCGGACCGCGCGACGGTGCTGCGCGCCACCCGCATCGACGTCACCATCGCGCTCGTACTCGCGGGGACGGTGAACGTCGTCATCCTGCTGCTCGCCGCGACCAACCTGCAGGGCGTCGCGGGCACCGACACGCTCGAGGGCGCCCACGCCGCGCTCGATGCGGCACTCGGTCCGGTGATCGCGACGTGCTTCGCCGTGGGGCTGCTCGCCTCCGGACTCGCGTCGACGTCGGTGGGCGCCTATGCGGGCGCGGAGATCATGCACGGGCTGCTGCGCACGCGAGTGCCGCTGCTCGCCCGCCGCGCCGTCACGCTCGTGCCGGCGCTCGCGCTCCTCGCGCTCGGCGTGGATCCGACCCTCGCCCTCGTGCTCAGCCAGGTCGTGCTGTCGTTCGGCATCCCGTTCGTGCTCGTGCCGCTCGTGTGGTTGACGGCGAAACGGGAGCTGCTCGGGTCGAGCGTCAACCGCCGCGGCACGACCCTCGCGGCCGCCGTCGCGGCGCTGCTGCTGATCGCGCTCAACGTGACGCTGCTCATCCTGCTCGCCACCGGCGGCTGAGCGGGCCCGCCACCGGCCGCGGTCGGCCCGGCGGGCGCGGCTCGCTCCCTGAGCCTGTCGAAGGGAGCCGTGCGGGGCCGCGATGTGCACTGAGCGCGGACGATTCGTCGGACGCGCCGTGCCCGCCGCGTGCACGTCGGCGTGTCGCGGTACGAGTCCGCTGTGGCTGCCGCCGGCGGGACGCCGGGGCGCGTTCTCGACCTGGCGGCACTCCGCGGTGCTCCGGGCTGCCGGATGTCTCGCGCTACAGTTCCGTGCTCACGCGCCGGACTTTTGTGGCGCTCGAGCGCGGAACTGTAGCGCGACGCGCGGAGACAGTGGCGGCAGCGCGGAACTGTAGCGCGACGCGCGGAGACAGTGGCGGCAGCGCGGAACTGTGGCGCGAGGCGCGGACGCGTCGCGGGCCGGGTGCGACCGCCGGAGTGGGCGGAGCGTCCCGGGTCAGTGCTTCGGGTCGTTCTCGCGGTTCTGGTCGAAGTACTCGGGCGAGAGGGCGAGCGACGCGGTGTCGACCGGCTCCGCCGCCTCGGTGCGGGCGCGACGCGCCTTGCGGGACGACTGGATGTAGTGGAACACCGTCGGCACGACCGCGGTGAGCACGGCGGCGAGCAGGATGAGGTCGATGTACTCCTGCACGAAGTCCGCCACGGGCGGGATGTAGCCGAGCAGGTAGCCGCCGTAGGTGAGCCCGGCGCCCCAGATGAGCGCGCCGATCGCGTTGTACAGCGAGTACTTCGCGTAGTTCATATGCCCGACGCCCGCAGCCACCGGGGTGAACGTGCGGACGATCGGCACGAAGCGGGCCACGATCACGGCGAGTCCACCGAAGCGTTCGAAGAACGCGTTCGTCCGCTCGACGTTCTTGACCGAGAAGAGCCCGGACTCCTTGCGCTCGAAGATGCGCGGGCCCGCCTTGTGCCCGATGAGGTACCCGACTTCACCGCCGAGGAACGCGGCGAACGCGATCGCGAGGCAGACCCACCAGATGTCCACGGGGAAGTCGGGATTGAACGCGAGCAGGCCCGTGATGATGAGCAGGGTGTCGCCCGGCAGCAGGAAGCCGACGAGCAGGCCGGTCTCGGCGAACACGATGAGGCAGACGCCGAGGAGGGCGAACGGCCCGAACGCGGTGATGAGCGTCTCGGGGTCGAGCCAGGGGATGAGCGCAGCGGGGGCCACAGGACTCCAGTCGTCGGGTGCCGGCGACGGCAGGCGGATATCCGTTCAGATTAGCGGGTGACGCTCACCTCGCGCCGGATGCGGCTGGTGCGGAAGGTGGGACTCGAACCCACACGCTCGAAAGCACAGGAACCTAAATCCTGCGTGTCTACCGGTTTCACCACTCCCGCTGATGCGCGATCAGTGTATCGACCGGGTGCGTCGCGCTCGTTTTGCGAGTCGCCACGGGCCTGTGGCATACTCGTCAAGTTGTCGTGACGGCCCCATCGTATAGCGGCCTAGTACGCCGCCCTCTCACGGCGGTAACGCGGGTTCGAATCCCGCTGGGGTCACCACAACGGGAAGCCCGGCTCCGGCCGGGCTTCTTGCATTACCGGAGAATTCGTCGAACTGGGGCTTGTGCCCCCCGTTCGGGGTGCGTCACGCTGTGCTCGTCCGGGCCGCTGGGAGCCCGGGGAGCCGGAGGATCGGCATGTCGACGTCGAGGCGATGGATACGGTCGGTTCTCGCGACGGGGGCCGTGCTGACGGTGGTGGTGGCAGGAGTCGCGGTCCCTGCGGCGGCGGCGGATACGGGAACGGCGGCCGTCGTCGAGTATCCCGCGGGCGGAGACGACTGGCCGCGGCCGGAGGCGGAGTACGGTGCTCCCGCGCCGGAGGCACGCCGGATCGAGATCTCACCGGCCGCACGCACCATCCGGGTCGAACCCGAGTTCCCCGAGGATTGGTCGCTCGGGATCGTGTGCTGGCTCGAGGACGACGCCACGCGGACCGACCTCGCGCACCGGAACTGGGCCGGGATCATCTGGAGCGAAGAACCGGCCGAGCGCTACTTCACCGTGCCCGAGGGGGTGATCCAGCCCGACGTCGCCTACACCGTCACCTGTCAACGGGGTGAGGTGGTGATCGAGCGCATCGCGTGGCATCTCTCCGGTGTCGAAGACGGCGCAGCCGACGTCGCGCTCACCCTCGACCCTGCGAAGCACGTGTCCGACTCGTCTTTCCGTTACTTCGAGCTCGCGGCCTACGAGCGGCGCACCCTCCGTACCGGGGACACGGTCGTGATCCGCGGTGAACCGGGTACCTTCCACCAACCCGGACCGACCCCCGAACTCCGGGTGGCCTTCGGATTCGATCCGGAACTCCTCGCCGACGACGCTCGTGTGTCGGACGACGGGTCCCGCGTCGAGTTCACCGTGCCGGAGTTCCCCCCCTCCGGCGCGACGAGGGCATCGCTCCGCGTCACCCTGGTCAGCGAGGAGGCGGGCTCCGACACCACGCCGACACGGCGGTGGACGACCCGCTGGTACTCGACGCCCGACATCGTCGCCCCCGATCTCGGGTCGTCCGTCCGGCTCGCCCTCAGCCGCAACCGTGGTGTGTCGTTCTGGCCGACCACGGGCACGGCGCGGGTCACCGTTCCGGGTGTGCTCTATCCGACCGGCACCATGACGGTATGGGTCGACGATCGCGCGGTCCGCGAGATCGAGATCGGACCGACGCTCGGGGCCGTGTCGTTCCGCTTGCCGAAGCTGGCGCCCGGCACCTACGCGATCCGCGTGCAGTATTCCGGCGCCCCCGGAGTCGCGGGTTCCATCAGCGCCCCGGCGTCGCTGCACATCCACGTCTAGCGCCGCATTCCCGGAGAATTCGTCGAACTGGGGCTTGTGCCCCCCGTTCGGGGTGCGTCACGCTGTGCACATCCGGGCTACTGGGGGCCCGGGGATCCGCGTCGGGCCGTCACACGGGGGAGACCTCGTGCACCGCGTCCGCCGGGGGACGGGGTGGCGCATGTCCGGTCGGAGCAGGTCGAGCTGGGCGGCCGTCGCCGCCACCGCACTCATCCTCACGGGGGTGGGGATCGCCTCGCCGGCTCACGCCGACGCGCCCCAGCCGACGGTCGACTATCCGGCGGGGTTCGGCGACTCGAGTTTCGAGCACACCTACGGCGCAGACGCTCCCGCGGCTCGGCGGATCGAGATCGGCACGGCCACCCGCACCGTGCGGCTCGACCCGGGATTCGACGTCTTCCTGTACATGAATTGCTTCCTGGAGGCGCCGAACGGCGGCCAGCTCTCCGGCCGCACCTGGCACGAAGAGGAATGGGCGATCACCGACAACCGCCGGCTCCCCGTCCCCGAGGGACGAGTGATCCCGGGTGAGCTCTACGAAGTGTGGTGCGACACCGGGGAGTTCACTTCGGAGCGGACTCGATGGATCCTGTCCGCCGTCGAGGGAGGCCCGACCACGCTCCCGCTGTTCGCGGATGCGTCGAAGGCCGTCGTCGAGCACGAGACCGTGTTCCTCGGTGGCGGGCAGAGCGAGCAGCGCACCCTCGCCGCGGGCGACCGTGTCACCATCACCGGATCACCGGGCACGTGGGCGCGCCAGGGCGAGATCGACACGGCCACCGTGGTCGTCGTCGCATCCGCCGGGTCTGGACGGGTCGAGACCGTACCCGAGATCTCCGGCGACCGGTCCGCCCTTACCTTCGTGGTGCCCGACGAGGCCACGACGGCAGCCCTCACCGGCAGGATCGAATTGCAGGTGCGCGTTGACAGCACGCTGGCCGGTTCGGACACCGTTCCGGCTCAGACGTACTCGGCGTGGTGGGTCGCGGAGGCGATTCTCGTCGACCAGAAGACGTCATCGAGCGTACGGCTCGCATTGAGCGGCGAATACGCCGTGTCCGTCCGCCGCGTCACCGGCACCGCCCGCGTCATCGCGCCCGGCACCCCGCATCCGCTCGGCACCGCGACGGTCGTCGTCGACGGCGTCGCCGTCCAGGCCCTGCAGCTGCGCGACGGAGCGGGAGGGCGCGTCACCTTCACGCTGCCCCTGCTGAAACGCGGCACCCACGACGTGAGCGTCGTGTACTCCGGCACCGACACCATCCGCGGCAGCACCAGTCCGACGACGTCCGTACGCGTCATCTTCTAGGTGCCCACCGTGGAGCGTTCCCGGGCCGCACTCCTCGTCTTTGCGATCGTGGCGTCCAGCGCGCTCGTCGTCGCCCCGATCAGCGCACCGAGCGCATCCGCCGCCGAGGTGTCGTTGGATGCCGGGCCGCCCGGTCACGACGTCTCGATCGACTACGGCACCACGATTCCGGATGAGCAGCGGATCGAGGTCGGGCCGGCGACGACGACCCTCGTCGTGACCCCCGGCCTCAGCGAGGAGCCGCCCGGGGTCTTCTGCGCTGGTTCCGGCGGTCTGCCCGACTATTCGTCGCTCGAGACGCCGTGGACGGGCCGCGTGGTCGTGCAGGTCGATCCGGGCACCTTCGGCTCGACCGGCGGCATCGATGCGTGGTACCGCTGCCGCAGCGGTGGGGGACCGGAGACGTCGGTGTACTCCGAGACGTGGTGGCTCGCCGGCTCGGCCGACGCTCCGGAGACGGTCGAGCTGACCGCCGATCCGGCGAAGCAGGTGCAGCGGACGGACGACTACACCTTCACGGGTGAGGAAGCGGAGACGCCTCGCGTCGTCCAGGCGGGTGATCGGGTCACCGTGTCGGGCCTCGGGGGAGTGTGGCCGTCGTCGAAGGCGTACGTGTCGGTGAACCACCTAGGGGGGTCCACGCTCGCCCCGGCGGTGGTCGCAGCGGACCGCGACTCGTTCTCGTTCGTCGTCCCGCCCGATCTGCCGGAGAGCCCGTTCGGCGCGGCCTACTTCGTGCAGGCGAGCGCCGACTCCGGGATACCGGGCGATCCCTCCATGCCGGAGCTGCTCGTCAGAGCAGCCTGGTCGGACTACCTCACGATCCGCTCCGCCGAGGCCGCGGCATCGACCACGCGGTTGTCGCTCGATCGGCATTACGCGCTGTCGTCGTCGACGATCAGGGCGACCGTCTCGGTGCGTTCGGAGGGCCGGCCGGCGACGGACGGACGCGTGCGACTGCTCGTCGGCGGTCAGGAGTTCCGGCGCTCACTGACGGCGGACGACGCCGGCGACGTCACGTTCACCCTGCCCAAGCTCCGACGCGGCCTGCACACCGTCACCGCCGTCTACGACGGCACCTCCGCCAGCGAAGGCTCGCGCGACCGGCCGGATCGCGTCCGGATCCTCTGGTAACCCCGGAGCGCCCCACCCGACCCCCACAG
Source organism: Diaminobutyricimonas aerilata (assembly GCF_002797715.1). Taxonomy (NCBI): domain Bacteria; kingdom Bacillati; phylum Actinomycetota; class Actinomycetes; order Micrococcales; family Microbacteriaceae; genus Diaminobutyricimonas; species Diaminobutyricimonas aerilata. The sequence continues at coordinate 1,259,595 of NZ_PGFF01000001.1, forward strand.
AAAAGCGGCAGATCATGGAACACCCCGTCCCCACCGCCCCCCGACGCGGCCCCGCCCGCGCCGTACTGGCCGCCGTCGCGGCTCTGACACTCGCCCTTCCGCTCGCGGCCGCGACGTCGGCGTCCGCCGCTGAAGTGGTGTTCCCCGCCGGTCCCGCCGACGGCAGCATCACCTGGACGTACGGCAGCTCCCAACCGGCATCCCGGCTCATCACGATCGGCGCGCAGACGACGGAGATCACGATCGTGCATCCGATCCGGGTGACCGCGAGCGGGATCACCTGCACCCTGTGGAACCCCGCCGGTGGTCCGTCGACGTTCCGCACGTGGACCCGCGCCGAGTGGCAGGCGGAGGAGGTGCACTCCCTGCCCGTGCCCGCGGGCATCGTCGAGGCCGGATCCTTTGCGCTGTACCGGATGCAGTGCCGCAGCGGCGTCGAGCGTTCGCAGATCGCCGCCTGGGCGCTTAAGGAGAGCCGCACCGCCCCCGAGGTGCTCGCCCTCACCGACGACCCGGCGAAGATCACGCGGTACACCGAATTCACCGAGCGACGCGGCGGTACCACGACGCCGCCGTCGACGCTGCGCCCGGGCGACCGGTTCGTGGTGCGCGGCGAGGCGGGAGCGTTCGCCCGATCCGGCCAGGACCCGGCTGTCCAGGCGTCCCTGCAGCCGATCACGATCGACGGTGCGCCGACGGCGCCGGCCTTCGTCGTGACGGGCGCCGAGGTGAGCGCAGACGGATCCGAGCTGTCCTTCACCGCGCCGGGCGACCTGCCGGCGACCCACGTCGGGGAGCGGGTGGTGGTACGCACGGCGTCGGTCGTGCGTCAGCCGTTCACCGACACCACGCCAACCGTCGAACGCGACGTGCGATTCAACGTGATCGTTCGCGTGGAAAGCGCGCCCGCCGTGACGCCGACCTCGACCCGCCTGGCGCTAGCTCGGAGTGTCGGGTTCACGTTCTCGTCGGTCACGGCGACCGTAGCGGTCACTCCCGCGGCGGCGGGTGGCACGGTCGATCTCGTGGTGGACGGCACGGTCGTCGCGACGAAGCCCGTTCCGGCGACCGGCCGTGTGCCGTTCACCCTCCCGCGCCTGCCCCGCGGACCGCACGAGGTCGTCGCCCGCTTCTCGGGAACGCCGACGAGCGCGGCGTCCGAGAGCGAGCCGCAGTCGCTCCGCATCCTGTTCTGATGCTGAGCGGATGCCGCGGGTCAGCCCGCGGCATCCGCTACCATGGTGCGAGCGAGAGGGAGTATCCCGAACGCCGTGATCGTCACCACGAGCTCCGAGGATGCGGCTCCGGGCACGGCGCCGTCCGCTTTTCGGCCGGGGGAGAGACTTTCGGTCTTTCTCCATCCCCTGATCCCCGAAGGAATCCCGTGGAACTCGCCCTGCCCGCCTGGTTCGAAATCGGCACCTACATCACGCTGCTGCTGATCCTGGCGTTCGACATCTTCCTCGCCTACCGGCGCCCGCACGTGCCGTCGACGCGCGAGTCCGCGCTGTGGATCGGCTTCTACGTCGCGCTCGCGCTCATCTTCGCGGGCCTCATGTTCGTGCTCGGCGACGCCGAGCACGCGGGGCAGTTCATCGCGGGGTGGCTGACGGAATACAGCCTGTCGATCGACAACCTGTTCGTCTTCATCATCATCATGGCCCAGTTCTCGGTGCCCCGTAAGTACCAGCAGGAAATCCTGATGGTGGGCATCATCCTGGCGCTCGTCTTCCGCGGCATCTTCATCATCATCGGCGCGCAGCTCATCGCGAACCTCAGCTGGATCTTCTACATCTTCGGCATCTTCCTCGTCTACACGGCCATCCGTCAGGCGATGTCGAGCCACGAGGACGACGAGCAGACCGAGAACGGCATCATCCGGTTCTTGCGCAAGCGCATCCCGATCACCGACACCTACGACGGCGGCAAGGTGCGCACGGTGGTCGACGGGCGCAAGATCTTCACGCCCGTGCTCGTCGTGTTCATCGCCCTCGGCACGACCGACCTCGTGTTCGCGATCGACTCGATCCCGGCGATCTTCGGCATCACGCAGAGCCCGTTCATCGTGTTCACGGCCAATGTGTTCGCGCTCATGGGTCTGCGCCAGCTGTACTTCCTGCTCGGCGACCTCGTCGAGAAGCTCGTCTACCTCAAGTACGGCATCGCGTTCATCCTCGCCTTCATCGGCGTGAAGCTGTTCTTCCACGCCCTTCACGAGAACGAGCTGCCCTTCATCAACGACGGCCACCACGTCGAGTGGGCGCCCGAGATCGACACCTGGACCTCGCTCGCCGTGATCGTCGGGGCCATGGCGGTCGCCGTCATCGCGAGCCTCATCAAGATCCGCTCTGAGGCCAAGCGCAGCACCCCGATCGAGTCCGAGCACACGCCCCAGTAGTCTGGTCGGCGCCGCCGCGTTGGTAACGTGAGCGGTGGTCGCAAGAGGAGGGGGATTCCGTGGGCGCGCCTCGCACGTACGACATCCCGCTGCCCGCGGCCTCGTTGCAGCTCACCGTGACCACCGCGACGGACGTCGGGGCGGTACGCCGGGTCAACGAGGACAGCCTCCTCGCCGTCGGCCCCGTCTTCCTCGTCGCCGACGGGATGGGCGGCCACTCCTTCGGTGACCGGGCGAGTCAGAGTGCCGTCGCCGCGTTCCAGCGCGAGGTCGTGCCCGGACGGCCGGCCGAGATCGCGCACATCCTCGATCTCGTGCAGGTGGCCAACTCCGACGTCATCGACCTCAGTTCGTGGGCTGGGGAGGAGCGGGTGCTGTCGGGCACGACGCTCACCGGCCTCGCTCTCGTCGAGACGCCCGGCGGCGCGTTCGCGTGGCTCGGCTTCAACGTGGGTGACTCGCGGCTGTACGGCTACACCTCCGGGCACCTCACCCAGTTGAGCGTCGACCACTCCGTCGTGCAGGAGCTCGTGGACGCGGGCGCCATCACGCCCGAGCAGGCGCACGGGCACCCCGACCGCAACGTCGTGACGCGCGCCCTCGGCGCCGCGGAACGCGCCGACGCCGACGTGTGGTCGATCCCGATCCAGGAGCAGCAGACGTTCCTCATCTGCTCCGACGGGTTGAGCAAGGAGATGACCGATCCGGAGATCGCCCGGGTGATGCGCGACCACGACGCGTCATCGGGATCGACCGTCGCCGAGGAGCTCGTCGCCGCCGCGGTCGCGGCGGGCGGACGCGATAACGTGACCGTCGTGGTCGTCGAGTCCCGACTGGTCGGCGACCTCCACACCGATGCCGCGCAGACGCTCGACCGTCCGCCGATCTCCGCCGCTTTCGAAGACACGATGCCGAGGGCTTGAACTCATGGTGCTGCAGTACTCCCCGTCCGACCCCGCCGCGTGGCGCGCGATCGTCACCGACACCGCGCTGCTCGTGCTGGACCCCGCCGCCGACGGGGCCCTGCTTCCCGATCTGGCCGGGCGCCTGGAGCAGGAGGGGGCCTTCCAGGCGGTGCTCGACCGGCTCGTCGCCGGCGGCGTCTCGACGGCGCCGTCGTTCGCGCTGCTGTCGTGGGGCGGAGGAGAGTCGCTCGGCGACCTGCGAGTGCTCGTGCGCGGCGCAGTGGCCCTGACGATCACCTCGGCGCAGGGGGACAGCCGTCTGAGCGGTGAGGGCGTGACCACGTGGTCGGAGCAGTTCGTGCCCGGAACCACCGGGGTCACCGTGAGCACCCCGGGCGGCGACTGGGCGCTGGGCGGCGCGTCCACCCCCGCTCCCACCGCGGTCGCGACCTCCGCGCCGTCCGCCGCTCCGGAGCCGAGGACGGCTCCGGCGGCCTCCGAACCGACGCCGGTTGCCGCAACACCGCAGCCGAAGGCGACAGCCGCCGCGCCTGAGCCGACGCCTGCCGCCGCGGCACCGGCCCCGCCCGCGTTCCCCACGCCGGTGCCCGCCGAGGCGCCCCAGCCGACGGCTCGACCGGCGACCGCCCCCACGCCCGTGGTGGAACCCGGCGAACTCGACTCCGAGGCGACGATGGTGCCGTCGGCGATCCCGGATGCCGACGGCGATCACGACGGCCACACCGTCATGAGTTCCGACATCCGGGCCATGCGCGCCGGGCGCCCCCGTGCATCCGACACCGCATCCCCGGCCGCGCCGAAGGACGTCGCGTTCTCGCTCGAGCTGCCGACCGGTCGCCGTGAGCCGTTGAGCTCCGCCGTCGTCGTCGGCCGCGCCCCGTCCGCGGGCCGATCGACCGGTGCCGACGCTCCCCGCCTCGTCACCCTCGGCGGCGACGATCAGGACATCTCCCGCACCCACGCCCGCGTCGCCGTCGAGGGCGGCACCGTCGTCGTCACCGACCTCCACTCCCGCAACGGCACCATGGTGGTACTGCCGGGCAAGGGACCGCAGCGGTTGCGGGCCGGCGAGCCGACGGCCGTGATCACCGGCACCGTCATCGACCTCGGCAGCGGCGTGACGCTCACCGTGCGTGAGGGCTGATGCGCCGAGCCGCCTCGACCCCTCCCGAACTGCCGGGGTACCAGTTCATCAAGCTGCTGGGTTCCGGCGGCTTCTCGGACGTGTTCCTGTACGAACAGAAGCTGCCGCGCCGCCGCGTGGCCGTGAAGGTGCTGCTCACCGAGGAGCTCACGCCGGCCAACCGTGCCGCGTTCGTCGCCGAGGCGAACCTCATGGCGCAACTGTCGGCGCATCCGTACATCGTGACCATCTACCACGCCGACGTCGCCTCAGACGACCGACCGTACTTCGTCATGGAGTACTGCTCCGGCCCGAGCCTCTCGGAGCGGTACAAGCGCGAGCGGTTCCAGGTGGTCGACGCCCTGCGCACCGGTGTGCGGCTGTCCTCCGCCATCGCGACGGCGCACTCGGCGGGCATCCTGCACCGTGACATCAAGCCCGCCAACGTGCTGACGAACGACTACGGATGGCCGGCGCTCACCGATTTCGGCATCTCGTCGACGCTCGAGGACGAGCTGCCCGTGCACACCACGACGCTCACCGGGCGCAGCAGCGACACGGGCACCGGCAGCACCACGAGCGGCCAATCCGTGGGCATGAGCGTGCCCTGGTCGCCGCCGGAGATGTTCGAGGACGACCCCGAACCGGATGTCCGCAGCGACGTGTTCTCGCTCGCGGCGACCATCTACACCCTGCTCGCGGGGCGCACCCCCTTCGAGATCGCGGGCCGCTCGAACGGCACCCTCGACCTCATCGGCCGGATCGAGCGCGGCGTCGTCACCCCGATGCCCCGGGACGACGTTCCGCGCTCGCTGCTCGCCGTGCTGCAGAAGGGCATGTCCCCGCGGCGCGAGGAACGCTTCGCCACCGCCGTCGACTTCGCCCGTGCGCTGCAGCGCGTGGAACTCGAGCTCGGGTACGCGCCGACGAACATCGAGGTGCCGAACCTCGACCTCCGCGACACCCGCGACGACAACGACGACGACGGGGACGACGTCACCCGCGTGCGATCCGTCGCGACCGTGAACGCCCAGCCGCGCACGCTGCAGGACGACCCCGACGCCACCCGGGCGCGTTCGGTCACGCCGATCGCGGCGCAGGCCGACGACGGCACCGTGGTGCGGTCGTCGCGGCGCACCATCGCGCAGCCGGACGAGGAGGATCGCACGGTCGTCCGTTCGCGGCAGCGGGTGGAGCCGGAACCCGACCACACCGTGATCCGCCGCCGGGATCTGCCCGCCGTCGGCGATGCGGCTCAGCCCGCGTCCGTCGAGGAGCAGACGGCACCGCGCGGCGGCCGGGGCAAGGTGGTCGGCATCATCGTGGGCGCCGCCGCCGCGGTCGTGGCCGCCGTCGTGATCGTGTCGGTCGTGCTGACCGGTGGTACCGCCCCCGGTCCGACGCGCCCGACGCCGAGCGCCGACGGCGGTGACGCGATCATCGACAAGGTGGCACAGCCGGCCGACATGACGGTCACACCCTCCGCCGACGGCGCGTCCATCGTCTTCAGCTGGACCAACCCGGAGCCGGAGAAGGACGACCGCTTCGTGTGGTACCGCACCGAGCAGCCCGACCTGCCGCAGGTGACCGAGGAGCCCACCATCACCGTCCCGGCGGACGGCACGCGGATGTGCGTGGCCGTCGAGATCCGCCGTTCCGGCCGCAGTTCCGAACCGACCACGGGGTGCTATCCGTCATGACCACGACCGACACCGCCACTCTCCGCGTCGAGTTCTGCGGTGAGTGGTACACGCCCGAACCGGGCGTCGACTTCAACATCGGGCGCGAGTCCGACCTCACGATCGACGACAACCCCTACCTGCACCGCCAGTTCCTGCGGCTGTATCAGGATCACGGGATGTGGTGGCTCGGAAACGTGGGCAGCCTGTTGACGGCCACCGTGACGGATGAGACCGGCCAGGTGCAGGCCTGGCTCGCCCCGGGCGCGCGCCTGCCGATCGTCTTCCAGGTGATGCACGTCATGTTCAGCGCGGGGTCCACCACGTACGACTTCACGATCCACGCCGAGGAGGACTACTTCAACACCGCGGCGGCCCTCACCCCGAGCGGCGGCACGACGACGATCATGCCGGTGCTGCTGACCAAGAGCCAGCGCCAGCTGATCGTCTCGCTCGCGGAGCACGTGCTCAAGCAGAGCGTCCCGGGGCGAGGGACGATCCCCACCTCGGCGGAGGCGGCGGAGCGACTCGGCTGGAGCATGACGACGTTCAACCGCAAGCTCGACAACGTCTGCGACAAGCTCGACAAGGTCGGGGTGCCGGGCCTCCGCGGCGGCAAGGGCAAGCTCGCGGTCAACCGCCGCGCACGGCTCGTCGAGTACGCGGTCACGAGCCGACTGGTGTCGGTCGAGGATCTCCCGCTCCTCGATGAGCGGGATGGGTAGCGGTCCCCATTAGTGCGGACCTTGAGCACATGTTAGGTTGACTCCGGCCGACTGGGGTGGCCGAATCCAAACCGATGTGAAGTTCATGCGATAGCGGGAGTGCTCGTGCGGGGGATGTGGGCGTGGCTTCGGCGGCGCAAGTCGATCGCCTCAGCGACGGCGATCGCCGTGCTCGTCGGCGTGCCGATCTCGATCGCGGTGATCCACAAGGGGTTCCCCGTCACCGAGGTGGACCTCGATGCGAAGCAGGTCTGGGTCACCAACGGCGAGAAGCTCATGGCCGGCCGACTCAACCGGCAGATCGAGGAGCTCGACGCGTCGGTGCAGGCCGCAGCCGCGACGCTCGATGTCGTGCAGGACGGCGAACGCGCCTTCCTCTTCGATCCGCAGGTCGGCTCCATCAGCCGCATCGACCCGGCGTTCACGACCCTCGTCGAGTCGGGCTCCATGCCGGCCGGCGCCGAGGTCGACCTCGCGGGTCGCGTGCTCACCGTGCTCGACCCCTCGAACGGCTCGGTGTGGGTGCTGGATGTCAGCGACAAGCTGTCGTTCGACCCCTCCGAGAAGCCGGATGTGAAGCTCGGCAAGGGCGGACACGTCGCCGTCACGCCGAAGGGACAGGTGTACGCGACCGCCCCCTCCGACGGCATCCTGTACCGGATCGACGGTCCGGGGGGAGACATCACCGAGTCCGCCTTCAAGATCTCGACCGAGCACGAGCTCGCGGCGGTGGGGGAGCGGATCGTCGCCCTCGACCTGAAGGAGAGCCGCCTCGTGGTGCACGACGGCGGCACCACCGACCTCCCCGAGGGCGTGCTGAAACTGCAGCAGTCGGGCCGTGAGAACGACGCGGCACTCGTCTCCACGGGCACCGCGCTGCTCGAGGTCCCGCTGGGAGGCGGCGAGCCGGTCGAGCATCCCTCCGGCGGAGAGGTGACCACCGCCGACGCGGTCGCCGCCCCCGTCTGGCTCAACGGATGCGGACACGCCGCCTGGGCCGGAGCGGGCCTCTACCTCGCGGCGTGCGAAGGAGCCGAGCCGCGCATCGAGGAGCTGAGCAAGAGCACCACGGGCTCCCGGCTCGAATTCCGCGTCAACAAGTCGGTCATCGCCCTCAACGACCTCGACACCGGCAACGTGTGGCTCGTCGACGCGAACATGCGACTCGTCGAGAACTGGGACGAGGTGAGCCCCCCGCAGCAGAGCGAGGAGCAGATCGGCGACGACAAGTCGACGATCCAGTCGTTCGAGGAGGCGCTCGCCGAGCGCACCGAGGTGAACCGGCCGCCCGTCGCCGTCGACGACCAGTTCGGGGCGAGACCCGGCCGCACGACGATCCTCCCGGTGCTCGACAACGACACCGACCCCGACGGCGACGTGCTCACCATCAGCGAGATCACCGAGATCCCGGAGTCACTCGGCTACGTCGACCTGATCGACGGCGGGCGGGCGCTGCAGTACACCTCCGCGGAAGGAGCCGTCGGTTCCACCACGCTCCGGTACACCGTCGACGACGGCCGCGGCGGAGTCGCGACCGGCAACGTGAACATCACCCTCATGCCGGCCGAGGCGAACAACGCGCCGGTCGCCAAGCGCGAGACGGGCGTGCAGGTCGAGGCCACCGGAGCGGTCGACTACAACGTGCTCGTCGACTGGATCGACCCGGACGGCGACGAGCTGTTCCTCACGTCCGCGTCGCCCACCGGGGCCGACCGCGTGTCGTACACCCCCGACGGAACGGTCACCTTCACCGACCTCACCGGGCAACCGGGTCCCCGTGAACTGCAGTTCGTCGTCTCCGACGGCAAGCTCAACGCGACCGGCACGCTCACGATCCAGGTCGAGCCGGCCGGCTCGGTCAAGCCCGTCGGTGTCGCGGACTTCGTGGAGACGTTCGTCGACCAGCCGATCACGATGAAGCCGACCGAGAACGACATCACGCCCACGGGCGGCATCCCGAGCCTGACCGGCATCGAGGAGGTGCCGTCGCAACTCGACGCCGAGCCGAACCTGCAGAGCCAGGAGGTGGTCGTCCGGTCGAGCAACCCCGGCGTCTACTACTTCTACTACGCCCTCGCGAGCGGCGCGGCGACGAGCAAGGGCCTCATCCGCGTCAACGTGCTCGAGGCGCCCACCGACCCGCTCCCGCCGGTTCCGGTCAAGGACACCGCGTTCCTGCGCCCCGGGGAACCCACCATCGTCCGGATGCTCGACAATGACGTCTCTCCCACCGGCAAGGTGCTCGGCGTGCAGTCGATCGACCGCAGCCGAGCCGCCGACAGCGTGTCGATCGAGCTGCTGAACAACACGTTCGCCCGCATCACGACGCCGACCGCGCTGACCGAGCAGACCCAGTTCACCTACACCGTCTCGGATGGCGGCCAGTCCGCGATCGCCGGCGTGACGATCGTGCCGGTGCCGCCGGTCGTCACGCGGCAGACGCCGATCGCCCAGGACGACCAGCGCACGGTGCGCGCCGGCGACTTCGTGAGCGCCGACGTGATGGCGAACGATCGCCACCCCGACCTCGCGCAGATCCACCTCGACCCCGAACTCGTCGACGGGTCGCAGGTCGGCGACGGGCTCGCCTTCGTCGGTGACGACACCGTCCGCTTCCAGGCGCCGAGCCAGCCCGGCGACTACCCGGTGCGGTACCGCGTGTTGGACCAGTACGGCGAGCAGGCCACCGCGACCGTCAACTTCACGGTCAAGGGCGGCGACCTCGACTCCAATCAGCCGCCGAACCCGAACCCCGTCACCGCGCGCACCTTCGAGGGCTCGGACGTGCGCATCCAGCTGCCGCTCAACGACGTCGACCCCGACGGCGACTCGGTGCAGGTCACCCAGGTGCTCAGCGCGCCGCAGCTCGGCACGGTGAAGTCGGACGGCCCCAACGCGTTCATCTACACCGCCGCGCCCGGGGCTTCGGGTGGGGACATCTTCCGCTACGAGCTCCAGGACGCCTACGGCTCGAAGGCCATCGGCGAAGTGCGAGTCGGGGTCATCCCGCGACCGCAGCAGGTGTCGCCGCCGAACGCCGTCGACGACAGTGTGCAGATCAAGCCCGGTCGCACCGCGTCGGTCCCGGTGCTCACCAACGACTCCGATCCCAACGGCTACAAGCTGAAGCTGAGCGAGGAGCTCCCCGAGATCGATCCGGGCATCACCGCGGAGGTCCGCGAGGACATCGTGGTCGTCGAGGCTCCCGAGACGGAGGGCACGTTCGCGATCCGTTACGAAATCTCGAACGGCAACGGAGGATTCGACACCGCCTTCATCCAGGTCGACGTGACCCCCGATGCGAAGGTCATGTACCCGACCGCCGAGGACTACTTCGTGCCGGTGGAGGACGTCATCGGCGAGGACGGCGAGGCGGTCGACTCCCTCGACGTGAACATCGACGACTACGCGACCAACCCGGGTGGGGTCGTCGAGGACCTCGTCGTGACGACCGAGGGGCCGTACGCCGCGCAGGCGCAAGTGGACCAGGCGAACCGCATCATCACCGTCTCACCGGGTGAGAAGCGGATCGCGATCGCCTACCGCGTGACCAACGAGATCGACGGCACGAGCGCGACGGCGTTCATCGTCGTGCCCCCGGCGAACAACCCGAGCGACTACCCCGCGCCGTACATCGACCCGGCGCTCCCGCCGCAGAACGTCGACATGAACGGCGAGATCACCTGGGATCTCGACGACATCCTCGTCGTGCCGTCGAAGAAGCCCGTGAAGCTCATCGAACGCGAGACCATCAAGGCGACGGCGAGCGACGGCTCCGAACTGTCCATCGACGAGAACACCCTGCGGTTCGCCCCGCTGACGGACTACCGCGGGCCGGCGACCATCACCTTCACGGTGACGGACGGGTCCGGGCGTGACGATCCCAACGCGAAGTCGCCGACCCTCTCCCTTCCGTTCATGGTCGGCAACCCCACCTACGAGGACACGCCGCCGACGTTCACCCAGCAGACCATCCAGGTCGAGGCCGGGGAAGCGCCGAAGACGCTCGATCTGCGCAGCGCGACCCAGCATCCGAACTCGTCGCTCATCGGCGAGATGACCTACTCGAACCTCACCGGAGCGACCCGCGACATCGAGGCCGGGCTGAGCGGGTCCACGCTGTCGGTGTCGTCGCCGTTCGGTGTGCAGCCCGGAACCGGCACGACGCTCACCGTCGACGTGCAGTTCCGCGAGTTCCGCATCCAGGGCACCATCCGCGTCGAGGTCGTCGCCTCGACCCGCCCGCTCCCGCGCGCCGCGCAGGACGAGGCGAAGGGACAGCGCGGCAAGAGCTCGACCGTCAACGTGCTCGGCAACGACTACAACCCGTTCCAGGCGCAGGGCCAGCCGCTGCGGGTCATCGAGGCGTCCGTCGAGAACGCCGCCGAGAGCGCCGCGAGCGTGAGCCACACCGAGGGCGGCGACATCACGGTGCGCGCCGGCTCCACCTTCATCGGCGTCGTGAGCGTCGTCTACACCATCGAAGACGCCACGAAGGACCCGAGCCGCCACGTGCAAGGCCGACTGTTGTACAACGTGCGCGACGTGCCCAGCAAGATGGCTCCGCCCGCCATCGCGGGGGAGAGCGACAAGGAAGTGACGGTCACCTGGAAGGCCCCGGCCACCAACGGTGAACCGATCCAGAGCTACACGGTCGTGTGGAACGGCGGTCGCGCGACCGTCGGCGCCGATCAGGACTCCTACCGGGCCACCGGTCTCACGAACGGGAATTCGTACAACTTCACGGTGACGGCGAAGAACGTGCTCGGCGACAGCGAGGTGTCCGACCCGAGCAACACCGCGATTCCCTACGGCAAGCCCTTCCCGCCGGACGGGTTGAACAGCACGGCGACGAACAACGGCTCCGGTCAGGCGACGATCAGCTGGAATGCCGCGAACGGCAACGGCCGCGGTGTGACGAACTACATCTGGCGTACCTCCGACGGCCAGTCCGGTTCCACGGGGACTCAGACGAACGCCACCGTCAAGGTTCCGATCGGCCAGACGAACATCACCTTCTCGGTGAGCGCCGTCGGACCCGCCGGCGAAGGCGAACGGTCCGGCTCGCAGAACGTGGCGACCCCGAAGCCGGGTGCGCCGTCGAACCCGCGGGCCGACGTCGGGGCGCGCGGGGACCAGCGCGTGTCCCTGAGCTGGAGCGCTGCCCGCTCCGACGGTCCGGGGGTCGACAAGTACGTGCTCGACATTCAGGGCCGTGGCACCGTCGAAGTCGACGGCAACCAGACCAGCTACTCATTCAACGGCGAGTTCAACCGGACCTACAGCTTCCGCGTGCACGCGATCACCAACGGGGCATCGAGCGCGTGGTCGGGACAGTCCAACGACGCGACTCCGCTCCCGGAGCTCCCCCCGCCCCCACCACCGAAGCCGAAGGTCATCCTGAGTGAAGGCGCGGCGACGACGTGCCAGAGCAGCGGCCGACCGGGCTGCCACTTCTACAACGTGCAGCTCGAGAACTTCCCCGGCGGCAGCCACCACATCGATGCGTACTGCAGCGGACCGTTCCGATCGACCAACTTCAGCGGCAACAACTTCAACTCCGGGACGAACGGCACGGGGTGGCACTGCGGCTTCGCCGACACCTACGTGATCGTCGACGGCGTCGAGAGCAACCACGTCGACTTCCGTTAGCGCCGCCCCGCACAACCACACCCAGCACCGACCACCGCACTACAAGAGAGCACGGAGAGGCCCCGATGCCCGTAACCCAGGAGCAGGCGACCTGGTTCGCCGACGCGTTCGACAAGCTCGTCGGCAACGTCGACCAGGCGATCCTCGGTAAGAACCACGTCATCCGGCTCGTCGTCATGGCGATGCTCAGCGAGGGGCACGTGCTGCTCGAGGACTTCCCGGGAACGGGTAAGACGGTGCTCGCGAAGGCGCTCGCCAACACGATCGACGGCACGAACTCGCGCATCCAGTTCACCCCCGACCTGCTGCCCTCCGACGTCACCGGTGTGACGATCTACGACCAGGGCAAGGGGATCTTCGAGTTCCACAAGGGCCCGATCTTCTCGTCGGTCGTGCTCGCGGACGAGATCAACCGCGCAAGCCCGAAGACCCAGAGCGCGCTGCTCGAGGTCATGGAGGAGGGCGTCGTGACCGTCGACGGCGTGGGCCACTCGGTCGGCTCGCCGTTCATGGTGATCGCGACGCAGAACCCGGTCGAGCAGGCCGGCACCTACTCGCTGCCGGAGGCGCAGCTCGACCGCTTCCTCATCAAGACCTCGCTCGGCTACCCCGATCACGAGACCTCGGTGACGCTGCTGCTCGACTCGTCGAACCGCGCCCGCGCCTCGCGCATCTCGCCGATCATCGCCTCGGCATCGGTCGTCTCGATGGCCCAGCTCGCGAGCGAGGTGTACACCGACGCCGCCGTCATGGGCTACGTGAGCGAGATCGTCTCCGCGACGCGCACCCACAAGGACGTCGCGCTCGGCGTCAGCATGCGTGGCGCGCTCGCGCTCGCCCGCGCCGCCAAGACGTGGGCGCTCGCCGCCGGCCGCACCTACGTGACCCCCGACGACATCCGCGACCTCGCGGTGCCGGTGCTCGCGCACCGCATCATCGTCGACCCCGAGGCCGAGTTCACGGGGGCGCGCGCGGACGACATCGTCTCGCGCATCCTCGTCGACATCGAGCCGCCGGTCTACCGCGCCGCATGACGCAGGCCGCGCCCGTCCAGCTGCCCACCTCCGCGCCGGTCGCGCGGGGGTGGCGCGCCCGCGTGCGCGCGGCGTGGTCGGTCACGCGATTCGCGGCGACCAGGGCGTGGCGGTGGGCGAAGCCCTACCTGCAGGTCATCAGCGCGGTGGGATGGCTCGTGCTGCTCGGAGCCGTGCTCTTCCTCGCCGCCGGAGTGACCCTCGGCTGGCCCGAGTTCGTCTTCGTCGGCATCACCTTCCTCGCCGGCCTCGTCGTCGCGGTGCCCTTCGTCTTCGGCCGCGCCGCCTTCGCGGTCGGGGTGGAACTCGAGCCGCGGCGTGTGGTCGCGGGTGAACGGGCACTCGGCCGGATGGCGGTCACGAACACGGGCGCCCGCAAATCGACCCCCTCACGGATGGAACTGCCCGTCGGCAAGGGACTCGCGGAGTTCATCATCCCCGGCCTCGACCCGCAGGCCGAGCACGAGGAGCTGTTCGCCGTGCCGACGAACCGCCGCGCCGTCATCGTCGCCGGCCCCGCCGTCTCGGTGCGCGGCGACCAGCTGGGCCTGCTGCGGCGCGCGGTGAAGTGGTCGGATCCGACCGAGCTCTTCGTGCATCCGCGCACCGCTCGGCTCGACCCGTCCGCCGCCGGCCTCGTGCGCGACCTCGAGGGCGAGATCACCAAGACGATCACCAACAGCGACATCTCGTTCCACGCGCTGCGCGCCTACGAGCCGGGCGACGACCGTCGTTACGTGCACTGGCGCACCTCGGCGCGCACCGGGCAGCTCATGGTGCGGCAGTTCGAGGAGACACGACGGTCGCAGCTGACGATCGTGCAGACCTCCGACCGTCGGTACTACACGAGCGACGAGGAGTTCGAACTCGCCGTCTCGGTGATGGCCTCGATCGCCGTGCAGGTCGTGCGCGAGGGGACCCGGGTGAGCGTCGTCACCGAGGGCATGTCGTTGCGCACCCACACCCCGACCGCCGTGCTCGACGACTCGTGCCGACTCGAGCAACTCACGTCGCCCTTCGCGAACATGCGCGACTTCGCCCGGATCTCCACGCTGACGCTGCCGCCGCCGAGCGTCGCGATGGTGATCGCGGGCTCCAAGTCCGACACAACCGACTTCCGGGCGGTGGAGTCGCTGTTCGGCTCCGACTCGCAGACCTTCGGATTCCGCATCGAGCTGGGAGCGCCCGCCCGCGTCTCCCGCGTCTCCGGCTTCTCCGTGATGACCATCGGCGAGCTCGCCGACCTGCCGCGCGTGCTGAGGAGGGTGCGATGATCGCGTCGTTCCTCGCCGGTGTGCGGCGGATCGCGGTGCGCAGCTGGGTCGATGTCGGCGTGCTCGTCGTGCTGTCGCTCATCGGCATCGTCGGTCTCGCGACCGCGTTCGACGACTCCGCGTATCTGCGCGCCGGCATCGGCGGCCTGCTCATCGGCACGATCGCCGCGACGGCTTCCGCCATCTGGCGCCTCGGCGCCCTCACCACCACGGGCCTCGCGATCGTGCTGTTCTTCGTGCTCGGCACCCCGGTCGCCGTGCCGACCGAAGGCATCGCTGCCGTCGTGCCGACCGCGCAGAGCCTCACAAGCCTGTGCGTCGGCGCGGTCTTCGGTTGGGCCGACATCGTGACCCTGCGCGCGCCCGCGAGCCTGCCGGACTACATCGCGGTGGTCCCGTACGTCGCCGGTCTGGTCGTGGGACTCGTCGGCACCGTGCTCGCCCTGCGCTGGCTGCCGCGCAAGCGCACGACCTGGCGGTCGAGCCTCCTGCTCGTCGGACCCGCGGTGCTCTACCTCGCGAGTGTCCTGCTCGGCACCGAGGAGCCCTACCACCCCGGCGTGCGCGGCGTGCTCTTCGCCGCGATCGCGCTCGTGTGGCTCGGGTGGCGGCGCAGCCAGCGCCTCGGCGTGTCGGGCAGCCGGGCGATCCTCTGGCGCAAGGTGCGCGGCACGGCGATCGTCGTCGTGGCCGCGATGCTCCTCGGCGGCCTCGGCGGCTGGGCCTTCGCCCCGAAGCCCGACGACCGCTTCGTGCTCCGCGAGGAGATCCAGCCCCCGTTCGACCCGCTCGAATACCCGAGCCCGCTCTCCGGGTTCCGCAAGTACACGAAGGACCTCGCCGAGGAGCCCCTCTTCACCGTGAGCGGATTGAAGACCGGCCAGCTGGTCCGTCTCGCCACGATGGACAGCTACGACGGACGTCTGTGGAACGTCGCGAGCGACACCGAGGCCACCTCCGCCTCGGGCACCTTCGCGCTCGTCGGCCGCAGCTACCCGGAGCCGCCGCTCGTCACCCCCGAGGGCTCGTCGCGGGTCGAGTTCGAGATGACCGGGTACTCCGACGTGTGGATGCCGAGCGTCGGCTACCAGGACAAGGTGCGCTACGACGACCCGCAGCTCGCCGAGCGGGCCGACGATCTGCGCTACAACGCGGCCACCGGGACCGCGGTCATGACGTCCAAGCTGCGCGAGGGCAACCGGTACCGTGTCACCTCGATCGACCAGGCGGCGCCCGTCGAGGGCGAACTCGACGACGTGCCGACCGCGAACGTGCAGCTGCCGAACGCGAGCAATGTGCCGCCGATCGTCGCCGAGAAGGCGGCGGAGATGAGCGCCGGCGAGGAGACCGCGTACGGACAGCTGCGCGCGATCGAGACGACACTCAAGACCACGGGCTTCCTGAGCCACGGCGCGGCCACCGACAGCGTGCCGTCGCGGGCCGGCCACGGCTCCGACCGCATGACCGAGCTGTTCGAGCGCTCGCATCTCGTCGGTGATCAGGAGCAGTACGCGTCGGCGTTCGCCCTCATGGCGCGCAGCCTCGGCTATCCGGCGCGGGTCGTCATGGGCTTCGCCCCGGAGGTGCCCGAGGGCACCGAGACCGTCGAGGTCATCGGCGACGACGTCACGGCGTGGGTCGAGGTGCCGTTCGAGGGCTACGGATGGGTTCCGTTCCTGCCCACCCCCGACAACACCGACGTGCCGCAGGACGAGGTGCCGAAGCCGCAGTCCGAACCGCAGCCCCAGGTGCGACAGCCCCCGCGGACGGAGCAGCAGCAGGACGATCTCGTCACGGCCGTGGAGGTGGAGGAGTCCGACTCGGACGACGACACCATCTTCAACCTGCCCGCCTGGGTCGTCGTGCTCGCCCTGAGCATCCTCATCCCCGCGCTCATCCTGCTGATCCCCGCGCTCATCGTCGGGCTGCTGAAGGCCCGACGGGAACGCCGCCGCCGCCGCACCGGGCCCGGGGACCGGCGGGTCGCCGGGGCGTGGGAGGAGATGCTCGACCGGTACTCCGAACTCGGCTACGCGATCCCCGACAAGCTCACGCGACCGCGCACGGCGGCGGATCTCGAGGCGCAACTACCCGAGGATCGTCGCGGCGGCGTGCAGACGCTCGCCCGCGTGACCGACGACGCGGTCTTCTCAGGACGCGACGTGGATCCGGACGACGCCGAGAAGGTGTGGACCGAGGCCATGGCCTCCGTCGCCGCCGCGCGAGCGGCCGCGACGACGTTCCGCCGGCTGATCGCCCGCTACCGCATCGGCGCCGCCCGCCGCTGGGCGGCGCGAGTGAGCGCCAAGGCGGCGAAGTCGGATGCCCAGCGGCGTAAGTGACCCGCGCGCGACGCGGACGATGACGCCGCCCTCGGGCCGGAGCCGCCGCTCCGCTACCATGGGCTCGGCCGGAGGTGGAACGTGAGCGACGCGGAGAAGAACCCCTTTCTGATCACACCCCCGCCCGGACTCATCCCTGCCGCGGACCCGGACGTCGATTCCGGCACGCGCCGCAGCGTGCCGGCGCCGCGGATCGCGGCGCCGCTGCCGCCGTTCTTCCCCGGTCAGGGCGTGCGTGCGACGCTCCCGCAGATCCTGCCGCCCGGCTCGCCGGCCGCCGTCGAGGCGGAACGTGTGGCCGCCGAGGGGCAGCCCGATGCGGTCGACCCCGATCCGGCCGCGCCGGAGACGCCGCCGGCGACCCCCGTTGTGCCGATCGCATCCTGGGTGCTGCGCCTGCCGGACAGCACCGAACGGCCTCTGCCCGGCACCGTCGTGCTCGGACGCAACCCCTCCGTGCCGCCGAACCGGAGCGGCGCGACGGTGCTGCCCCTCGACGACCCCGCGCGGAGCGTCTCGAAGACGCACGCGCTGCTCGAACCGACCGTCGACGGGCTGCTCGTCCACGATCTCAACTCCACCAACGGCGTCGTCGTGGTCGACCCCGACGGCACGAGCCGCGTGGTGGAACCGGGGCATCCGCAGCCGGTCGCCAGCGGGGGAGCGGTCGAACTCGGCAGCTACGTCGTGCGCCTCGCGCGCTCCTGAGTCCGGCAGGGCGGGAATACACCCTCGCGGCGGCGGGTTCACCTACCGCGAACTAGACTGATCCGATCCCCGAACGAGAGGTAGGAGTCGTGGGCAGGACGCTGGCAGAGAAGGTATGGGACGACCACGTCGTCGTGAAGGGTGAGAACGGCACCCCCGACCTCCTCTACATCGACCTCCACCTCGTGCATGAGGTGACGAGCCCGCAGGCCTTCGACGGACTGCGGATGGCGGGTCGTCCGGTGCGGCGCCCCGACCTGACCATCGCCACGGAGGACCACAACACCCCGACCCTCGCGATCGACCGGCCCATCGCCGACCTCACGAGCCGCACCCAGATCGACACGCTGCGCCGCAACGCCGCCGAATTCGGTGTGCGTCTGCACTCGCTCGGCGACGTCGAGCAGGGCATCGTGCACGTCGTGGGACCGCAGCTCGGGCTGACCATGCCCGGCATCACCGTCGTCTGCGGCGACTCGCACACCTCCACGCACGGCGCGTTCGGCGCGATGGCGTTCGGCATCGGCACGAGCGAGGTGGAGCACGTGCTCGCCACGCAGACGCTGCCGCTCAAGCCGTTCAAGACCATGGCGATCACCGTCGAGGGCGAACTCCGCCCGGGCGTCACCGCGAAGGACATCATCCTCGCCGTCATCGCGAAGATCGGCACCGGCGGCGGTCAGGGCTACGTGCTCGAGTACCGCGGCAGCGCCATCCGTGCCCTCTCGATGGAGGGGCGGATGACCATCTGCAACATGTCCATCGAGGCGGGTGCCCGCGCCGGCATGGTCGCCCCGGACGAGACGACCTACGCCTACCTGAAGGGTCGCCCGCACGCCCCGCAGGGCGCCGACTGGGACGCCGCCGTCGAGTACTGGAACACGCTGCGCACCGACGACGACGCGGTCTTCGACGCCGAGGTGTTCCTCGACGCCGACGAGCTCGAGCCGTTCGTCACGTGGGGCACCAACCCCGGGCAGGGCGTCTCGCTGAGCCAGCCCGTGCCCGACCCGTCCACGATGATCGACCCCAACGAGCGCGCCGCCGCCGAGCGCGCCCTCGAGTACATGGACATCGCGCCCGGGACCCCGATGAAGGACATCCGCGTCGACGCGGTGTTCATGGGGTCGTGCACGAACAGCCGCATCGAGGACCTGCGCGCGTTCGCGTCGATCGTGCGCGGTCGCAAGAAGGCCGACGGCGTGCGCGTGATGGTCGTGCCGGGCTCCGCCCGCGTGCGTCTCGAGGCCGAGGCCGAGGGCCTCGACAAGGTGTTCGAGGAGTTCGGCGCCGAATGGCGGTTCGCCGGCTGTTCCATGTGCCTCGGGATGAACCCCGACCAGCTCGCCCCCGGCGAGCGGTGCGCCTCGACCTCGAACCGCAACTTCGAGGGCCGGCAGGGCAAGGGCGGTCGCACCCACCTCGTCTCCCCGCTCGTGGCCGCCGCCACCGCCATCCGCGGCACCCTGTCGAGCCCGTGGGATCTCGGCATCGACGTCGACACCGTCGCCGAGCAGGCGGAGGTGCTGCGCTGATGGAGAAGATCACCACCGTCTCGGGCGTCGGCGTGCCGCTGCGCGGCTCCAACATCGACACCGACCAGATCATCCCCGCCCAGTTCCTCAAGCGGGTCACCAAGACCGGGTTCGACGACGCGCTGTTCTACGCGTGGCGGCAGGACCCGGACTTCATCCTCAACCGGCCCGAATACCAGGGCGCGACCGTGCTCGTGACGGGACCCGACTTCGGCACCGGATCGAGCCGCGAGCACGCCGTCTGGGCGCTGCGCGACTTCGGCTTCAAGGCCGTGCTGAGCCCCCGTTTCGGCGACATCTTCCGCGGCAACTCCGGCAAACAGGGCTTGCTCACAGGAACGGTCGACGAGGCCGACATCGAGCGGCTCTGGGCGGTGCTCGAAGCAGCGCCCGGCACCCCGGTGACCGTCGACCTGCCGGCGCAGACCGCCACGGCGGGCGACATCACCGTCGATTTCGAGATCGATGCTTACACTAAATGGAGGTTGATCGAAGGCCTCGACGACATCGCTCTCACGCTGCGCGACGAAGCGCAGATCACCACATTCGAATCCCGCCGGGAACCCTGGCGGCCGACCACGCTTCCTGCCCGAAGCTGAAGAAAGTCACCACGTGAACTCACTCGTCGAAGACGCCCAGAAGGCGGGAGCGCGGGTCGGAATGACCGCCGACAAGATCGTGATCAACGGCGGCAAACCGCTGCAGGGTCGCATCCGCGTGCGCGGGGCCAAGAACCTCGTCACCAAGGCCATGGTCGCGTCGCTCCTGGGCGACACCGAGAGCCTGCTGCGCGATGTGCCCGCGATCAGCGACGTGCAGGTCGTGCGCAACCTCCTCGAGGTGCACGGCGTGCTCGTGTCGGAACCGGAATCCGGCGAGCTCGTGCTCGACCCCCGCAACGTCAAGAGCGCCCACTTCGCCGAGATCGACGCGTTCGCCGGCTCGAGCCGCATCCCGATCCTGTTCTGCGGCCCGCTGCTGCACCAGCTGGGCGAGGCGTTCATCCCCGACCTCGGCGGCTGCCGCATCGGCGACCGGCCCATCGACTTCCACCTCGACGCGCTGCGCGCCATGGGCGCCATCGTCGACAAGGGCTACGAGGGCATCCACCTCACCGCGCCCGACGGCCTGCACGGCGCCAACATCGAACTGCCGTACCCGAGCGTCGGAGCCACGGAGCAGGTGCTGCTGACCGCCGTGCGCGCGAAGGGCGTCACCGAGCTCAAGAACGCCGCGATCGAGCCCGAGATCATGGACCTCATCGCGATCCTGCAGAAGATGGGCGCGATCATCTCGGTCGAGCCGAACCGCGTCATCTTCATCGAGGGTGTCGAGAGCCTGCGCGGGTACACCCACACGGCGATCTTCGACCGCAACGAGGCCGCGAGCTGGGCGTCCGCCGCCCTCGCGACCGAGGGCGACGTGTTCGTCGAGGGGGCGAAGCAGCAGGAGCTGATGACCTTCCTCAACATCTTCCGCAAGGTCGGCGGCGCCTTCGACATCGAAGACGACGGCATCCGCTTCTACCACCCCGGCACCCCGCTCAAGCCCGTCGTCGTCGAGACGGACGTGCACCCCGGGTTCATGACGGACTGGCAGCAGCCGCTCGTCGTGGCCCTCACGAAGGCCGAGGGCGTCTCGATCGTGCACGAGACCGTGTACGAGAACCGTTTCGGCTTCACCGAGGCGCTCATCGAGATGGGTGCGGACATCACCGTGCACAAGCAGGGTCTCGAGTCGGTCACCCGCCGGGTGCCGCGTCGTCCGCTCGAGCAGGCCGCGGTCATCACCGGCCCGACGAAGCTGCACGGCGCCGATGTGCACGTGCCCGACCTGCGCGGCGGATTCAGCCACCTCATCGCCGCGCTGACGGCGGAGGGACGCTCGACGATCAGCAACGTGGGGATCATCTCGCGCGGCTACGAGCACTTCATCGACAAGCTGAAGACCCTCGGCGCGGACTTCTCCGTCGCGAGCTGACCCGGCGGTGACGCAGGAGACACCGGGGAAGCGCCGGCCCGAAAAGGTGCGCTCGGAGAAGACGCCGGTCTGGTACACCCTCGCGGGCCTCGTGCTGCCGGTCATGAACATGGCCGCGCGCTACGAGATCCGCGACGGGCACAAGCTGCCGAAGACCGGCGCGTTCGTCCTCGCCCCGAACCACTACACCGAGATCGACCCCATCGTGATGGGCGTCGTCATGTGGAAGCTGAACCGGATGCCGCGCTTCCTCGCGAAGGCGTCGCTGTTCAGGATCCCGATCCTCGGGGCGCTCATGCGCGCCTCGGGGCAGATCCCGGTCGAACGCTCCGGCCGCGGAGCCGACCCGCTCGCCGCCGCACGCTCCCTCGCCGAGCGTGAGCTCGGCGTCATCATCTACCCGGAGGGCACCCTCACGCGGGAGCCCGACATGTGGCCGATGCGCGGCAAGACGGGTGCGGTGCGCATGGCGCTGCAGGCCGGCGTGCCGGTGATCCCGGCCGCGCACTGGGGTAGCCAGCAGCTCATGGCCCGCTACGACAAGAAGGTCAGCCTCTTCCCGCGCAAGCACATCGTCATCAAGATCGGCGACCCCGTCGATCTGTCGGCCTACCGAGGCAAGCCGCTCGACCCCGCCACGTTGACGAAGGCGACGGAGGACGTCATGGACGCGATCACGCGACTGCTGGAGGACCTGCGGGGCGAGAAGGCACCCGAGACGCGCTGGGACCCGGCCAAGCACGGTCAGGCCGAGACGGGGCGGTTTTGACGCGCGTCGCGGTGCTCGGGGCCGGCAGCTGGGGCACGACCTTCGCCAAGGTGCTCGCCGACGGCGGAGCGGATGTCACCCTGTGGGCGCGACGCCAGGAGCTCGCGGAGCAGATCACCCGGTCGCGGCGTAACAGCGACTACCTGCCCGGGATCACCCTCCCGGCGAACCTCTCCGCCGATTCCGACGTCGCCGCCGTGCTCGACGGGGTCGAGCAGGTGTTCGTCTCCGTGCCGAGTCAGACGCTGCGCGAGAACCTCGCCGCGATCCGTCATCTCATCCCGGACGATTCCCGCGTCGTCTCGCTCATGAAGGGCGTCGAGAAGGGCACCCGGTTCCGGATGAGCGAGGTCATCGAGCAGGAGCTGCACATCGACCCCGCCCGCGTCGCCGTCGTCTCGGGCCCGAACCTCGCGATGGAGATCGCGAAGGAGCAGCCGACCGCCTCCGTGGTCTCGAGCACCGACCCCGACACCGCCGCGGCCGTCGCGGTCGTCGCGACGAACCCGTACCTGCGCTCGTTCGTCAACAACGACGTCATCGGCACCGAGTTCGGCGGCGTGCTGAAGAACCTCATCGCGGTCGCCATCGGCATCGTCGACGGCGTCGGCTACGGCGAGAACACGAAAGCGTCGATCATCACGCGGGGCCTCGTCGAGATGACCGACTTCGCGGTCGCCTACGGGGCGCGGCCCGAGACCCTGAGCGGCCTCGCCGGCCTGGGCGACCTCATCGCGACGTGCGAGTCGTCGCTCTCGCGCAACAACACGGCGGGGCGGCTGCTCGGCCAGGGCTACAGCTTCTCGGCCGTCGTGCGGCAGATGAACCAGACCGCGGAGGGGCTCGCGTCGGTCGCGCCCGTGCTCGAACTCGCGGCGGCGAAGGGCGTGGACATGCCCATCGTGAGTCAGGTGGCCGAAGTGCTCGCCGGTACGCTGGCCCCGAGGGACATCGCGCCCCACCTGACGACCGACACGGACGAACCGCAGGGCGAGTAGCCCCGGAGCGTCCTCCCGCCCCGAGGAGCCCCCATGATCCGCGTCGCGCTGCTGTTCGGCGGCCGTTCGAGTGAGCACTCCGTCAGCTGCGCGACGGCCGGCGGCGTGCTCTCCGCCATCGACCGCGACACCTACGAGGTCATCCCCGTCGGGATCACGCGCGACGGCGCGTTCGTGCTCGAGGACGACGACCCCGCCAAGTTCGCGATGTCGGCCGAACTGCCCTCCGTGGTCGACAACGGCACGCGCATCCTGTGGCCCGACAGCGCGACGAACCGCGAGCTGCGGGTCGTCGACGGCGACGGCATCCGGTCGCTCGGCGACATCGACGTGGTGTTCCCGATCCTGCACGGCCGTTACGGCGAGGACGGCACCCTGCAGGGCATGCTCGAGCTGCTCGGTCTGCCGTACGTTGGCGCGGGCGTGCTCGCCTCATCCGTGGGCATGGACAAGCACTTCACCAAGACGGTGCTGCAGCACGCGGGCATCCGCGTCGCCCCGTGGCGCACCGTGAGCGCGCGGGAGTGGCTCGCCGATCCGGATGCGGTCGCGGCGGACGCCGAGGAGCTCGGCTGGCCCGTGTTCGTCAAGCCGGCCCGCGCCGGATCCAGCGTCGGCGTCTCGCGCGTCTCCGGCCCCAACGAACTCCCCGGCGCGATGGAGGTCGGCCTCGCCGAAGACGGCAAGGTGCTCATCGAGGCCGCCGTCGCCGGCCGCGAGGTCGAGTGCGCCGTGCTCGCCGGTCGTGACGGATCCGCCCCGCGCGTGTCGGTCGCGGGCGAGATCGTGACCGCCGCCGGACAGTTCTACGACTTCGACGCGAAGTACCTCGACCCGGACGCCGCCGGCCTGGTGTGCCCCGCCGACCTCGCCCCCACGGAGCTCGCCGAGATGCAGCGGATCGCGGCGGACGCGTTCCTCGCCATCGACGGCACCGGGCTCGCGCGGGTCGACTTCTTCCTCACCGACGACGGTTTCGTCGTCAACGAGCTCAACACGATGCCCGGCTTCACGCCGATCTCGATGTTCCCGAAGTGCTGGATCGCGAGCGGCATGAGCTACCCCGAGGTGATCGACGAGCTCATCCAGCTCGGCCTGCAGACCGCCCGCTGAGCGGAAATCGCTCGTCGAGTTGGCGAAAGCATCGCCACCGGTGCGCTCTTGGCGATGGAGTCGCCGACTCGAGCGCGGCTGAGGGGCGTCAGAGGGTCTCGACCGGGTCGACGCACTCGCGCACGGCCTCGGTCTCCTGCACGGCCCGGGCGAGATCGCTCAGCACGATGCCGCCGGAGGCCTTGTCGGAGTCGATGACGACCTGCACCGCGGGCTCGCGCCCGTAGGTCGTGAACACGTAGGTGGGGTCGTCGGCGTCGTCGCGCAACCACGAGATGCCCTCCACCGTGACGCACGGCAGGGTCGACGGCGCCGGCGGCTCGACGCCGCAGCGCAACAGCACGCTCGCCGGATCCCCCCACGCGCCGGTCGCCTGGGCGTCGGTCTCGCGGATGCTCAGCTCGTCGACCGTTTCGGGCAACCACACCGTGACGGCGGCGCACGCGGGATCGGTGGCGTACTCGGCCGCCTCGAGGCTCACCGTCGAGGTGCAGCCGGCGAGGCCCGCCACCGAGAGGAGGGCGAGCCCGAGAGCGGTGGCACGGCGCGGGCGGTTCATCCCCTCCAGGCTACCGTTGAGCCATGACGACGGCGCACACCCTCGGCACCCTCGGCGAGCAGGCCGTGCTCGCCCGCATCTTCCCCCGACTGCCGCACGCCGCCTCGGCGATCATCGGTCCGGGCGACGACGCCGCCGTACTCGCGACGCCCGACGGCCGGACCGTCGTGACCACCGACATGATGGTGCACGGCCCGGACTTCCGGCTCGCCTGGTCGAGCCCGTACGACCTCGGCTGGAAGGCGGCGGCGACCAACCTGGCGGACGTGGCCGCGATGGGTGCCGCGCCGACCGCCCTCGTGGTCGCCCTGGCCGTGCCGGTCGACACCCCGGTCGACGCCCTCGAACGCTTCGCCGACGGGCTGCGGGACGCCTGCGACGCGCTCGCACCGAGCTGCGGCGTGGTCGGCGGCGACCTCTCGGTCACCGACACCATGACCATCGCCGTCACCGCCTTCGGCGACCTCGCGGGCGCGGCACCGGTGTTGCGCTCCGGCGCCCGACCGGGTGACGTCGTGGCCGTGGCCGGCGACCTCGCGCTCGCCGCGGCCGGCATCCGTCTGCTCTTCGCCGAAGCGGTGGATGCGCACGGCATGCCCGACGCCGACGCCGCGGCCCGCCTCGCCGAGCGGCACCCGGAAGAGCTGCGGGCGCAGCTGCGGCCCTCGCCGCCGATCACGCTCGGGGTCGTCGCGGCACGGGCAGGGGCGACCGCCATGCTCGATGTGAGCGACGGACTCGCCCTCGACGCCCGTCGCATCGCGCGGGCGAGCGGCGTCGCTCTCGACCTGCGGCTCGCGGACGTGGGCTCGCCCGAAGCACTCGAGGGCGGGGAGGCGCACGCCCTGCTCGCGACATTCCCGCCGGAGGGCGCCCTTCCGGAGGGGTTCCGGCCGATCGGGCTGGTCGTCGAGGGGGAGAGCGTGCTCGTCGATGGCGAGCCGTACGCCCGACTGGGCGGCTGGGATCCCTACGCCGACTGGAACGGGGCCCGCGGGTGAGCCCGCAGACGGCCGCGCGCGCCGATCTCTTCTCGGCCATCGCGGATCCGCGCCGGCGCCGCATCCTGGAACTGCTCCGGAGCGCCGACCGGACCGTGGGGGAGCTGACCGCCGACCTCGGCATCGCCCAGCCGTCGGTGTCGCAGCACCTGCGGCTGCTCGCAGACCTGGGTCTCGTCGCCTCGACGCGACGCGGCACGAGCTCGGTCTACCGCCTCACTCCCGAGCCGCTCGCGACGGTGCGCGACTGGGTGGACGCTCAGTCGCGACCGAGCCAGTAGATCGCCGTGTCGCCGTAGTCCTTGCGGCGTTCGAGCTCGAGTCCCTCGGGCCACTCCGGGGGACGATCGCGAGCACTGCGTTCGAGCACGACGACCGCGTCGTCGGAGAGCACCCGCACGAGCGCCTCGAGGTTGTGCACGAGTTCCGCGCCGCCGAGCTCATACGGCGGGTCGAGGAAGACCAGGTCCCACGGCCCCGCCGTGCCGCCCAGGAAGGACTGCACCGGTTGCGAACTGACGGTGATCGTCACGCCCTCGTCCACCCGGCGCCGCACGAGCGCGGCGTTCGTCGCGAGCACCTTGCTCGCCGCGGCCGCCTTGTCGACGAGGGTCACCTGGGCGGCGCCGCGCGAGGCCGCCTCGAGCCCGAGTGCTCCGGATCCGGCATACAGGTCGAGCACGCGAGCGTCGGTGATCGCGTCGCGGGCCTCGAGGGCGCTGAAGATCGCCTCCCGCACGCGGTCGCTTGTGGGCCGGGTGCCGAACGGCGGCACTTTGAGCTGCAACGATCCGGCGGCACCGGCGATTATGCGGGTCATCGCTGTCGAGCGTAGCGCCGTGTCGGAGGACGACGTCATGCTGGGAGCACGGACGCGGCGGTGCCGCGACGGAGCGGACGAGGAGGACCGATGGTGCAGGTGCGCGAGATCCGGGCGGACGACGCCGAGCAGTGGCGGCGCCTGTACCGGGGCTACGTCGAGTTCTACCAGACGGAGAAGAGCGAGGAGAGCTACGACCTCGTGTGGGGCTGGCTCATGGACCCCGATCACGAACTCGGCGCCTACGTCGCCGAGGTGGAGGGGCGACTCGTGGGCATCGCGCACTGGCGCCCGTTCGTGCGGCCCCTCAACGGCTCGGTGGGCTGCTACCTCGACGACCTCTTCGTCGAGCCGGAGGCCCGCGGGTCGGGGGTCGCGGACGCCCTGCTCGCGCGGCTGCGCCGCCTCGCCGCCGAGCGCGGCTGGTCTGTCGTGCGCTGGATCACCGCGGAGGACAACTACCGCGCCCGCGCCCGGTACGACCGCATCGCGGAGCGCACCCCGTGGGTCACCTACGACATGCGACCCGAGTGAGCGGACAACGCCGACCGGCGCTCGCCCCCTCCGCTTTGGAGGAGCGACACAACTGATTCCGCGTGCCACCGTGGAAAGCTCCAGAATCCGATCCATGACCAGCGTGGATCGCACCCCGAAGCCCTCGTTCACGAAGTCGCTGTTCCTCGGCCAGGTGCAGTCGGAACTCGTGATGCCCTACCCGCTCATGACCGACGGCGAGCGAGCGAAGGTCGACGCGGCGGTCGCGTCGGCGCGGGAGTTCCTCACCGAGACCTACGACCCCTGGAAGGCTGAACGGGAGGGCTGGGTCGGCGACGACACCATCCGCGAACTGGGCGAGCGCAAGCTCACCGGACTCTTCGTCGACGAGAAGTACGGCGGACTCGGCTTGAGCCAGAGCGGCTACTGCCGCGTGATGGAGGAGTTCGGGCGCGTCGACGCGAGCCTGTCGGTGGTCATGGGCGTGCACCAGTCCATCGGCACGAAACCGCTGTTCCTGTACGGCACCGACGAGCAGAAGGAGCGCTGGCTGCCCGACCTCGCCGCCGGACGCAAGCTCGCCGCGTTCGTGCTCACCGAGCCCAACGTCGGCTCCGACGCCTACAACCTCGAGACGTGGGCGGAGCGGCAGTTCGACGGGTCGTGGCTGCTGAACGGCGAGAAGCGCTGGATCGGCAACGGCGACAAGGACGTGCTCACCGTCTTCGCCCGCAGCGACCTCGGCCACGTCGCGCTCATCGTCGAGAAGGGCATGGACGGGCTCGAGACGGGCCCGCGGTTCGACACCCTGGGCCTGCGCGCCAACCACCTGCAGCGGGTGCGCTTCACGAACGTGCGGGTGCCGGCGGAGAACCTCCTCGGCGAGCCCGGCGACGGATTCCGCATCGCCATGAACACCCTCAACAACGGCCGCATGTCGATGGGCACGTCGATCTCCGGTGGGATGAAGCGGTTCCTCGAGCTCGCGCTCGAGCACACGACCACCCGGCGCCAGTTCGACCGGGAGATCATCGACTTCGAGCTCGTGGAGGACAAGCTCGCCTGGATGGAGCAGTCCATCTACGGGCTCGAATCGACCTCGTACCTCACCACCGGCATGGTGGATGCCGGCACCTCGGACTTCTCCCTCGAGTCCGCGATGACGAAGGTCGTCGCGAGCGACGTCGGCTGGTACGCGCTCAACCGGGCGTTCCAGGTGCACGGCGGCACCGCGTTCATGAACGACCACCCGCTCGCGAAGGCACTGCGCGACTTCCGCATCTTCCCGATCTTCGAGGGCTCCAACGACGTCATGCGCGCGTACGTCGCGCTCAACGGACTCAAGGCACTCAGCGAGGACCTGCCCGATGTCGCGAGCCTGCGCATCAACGACCCGCTGAAGGCGGTCGGGGTGCTCGCGCCGTACGTCTCGGGGCGCATCAACCGGCGCATCCGTCCCGACAAGCTGCGCGGAGCGCATCCGGCCTTCGCCCGTCAGGTGAACTCCCTCTCCGACCAGACCACCCGGTTGCGCGATCGTGCCGAGGCGGCGTTGCGCAAGCACGGCAAGAGGGTGCAGGAACGGCAGCTCATCCAGAAGCGGCTGGCGGATGCGGCGAGCGGCATCTACGCGCAAGCGGCGGTCATCGGACGGGCGAGCGCCGTGTTCGAGCGCGACGGGGCCGACGCCTCGGGCGCCGAGAAGACGGTCGCGATGAACTTCCTCAAGCGCACCGAACGTCAGGTCGGCCGCGCCCTGCGGTCGCTCGAGGTCAACGACGACCGGTTCGTCGCGCAGATCGGGCGCACCGTGCGGGAGGACGGCGGGTACGGGTTCCGGCTCTGACGGAGGGCTACGATTCCCGGGTGACCTCGATCGAGCCGGCGACGCGTTCCCACATCGTCGACAACGCGCTGTACGAGCACGGGGCGCGCATCGCCTCGCCGGCGACGCTCGCCGACACCTTCGCCGCCCTCGACACGCATCCGCAGGCGATGGCCTGGATCGGCCTGTACCGCCCGGAGCGTCCCGAGCTCGATGCGCTCGCCGCCGAGTTCGGGCTGCACGAGCTCGCCGTCGAAGACGCCGTCGTCGCCCACCAGCGACCGAAGATCGAACGCTACGGCGAGACGCTCTTCATGGTGCTGCGGGCCGCTCAATACGACGACGACGAGGAACGCGTCGAATTCGGCGAACTGCACGTCTTCGCCGGCCGCAACTTCGTCATCACCGTGCGTCACGCCGAGACGCCGGACCTCGCCGTCGTGCGGCGCACCATGGAGGCGGCACCCGAGCACCTCGCCCACGGTCCGGAGGCCGTGCTGTACGCCATCCTCGACGCCGTCGTCGACGGGTACAAGCCCGTGGTCGCGGGGCTCGCGAACGACATCGACGAGATCGAGACGCAGGTGTTCGACGGCGACCCGACCGTGTCGAAGCGCATCTACCAGCTCAACCGCGAGGTCATCGAGTTCGAACGCGCGGTGGTTCCGCTGCTCGGCATGATCCAGGCGTTCGCGCGCGGCTTCGCCGACGGCCACGTCGAGGAGAAGCTGCGGCAGTACCTCCGCGACGTGTCCGACCACGTCGTGCAGGCGAAGGAACGCATCGAGGAGTTCCGGGCGCTGCTGCGCGACATCCTCGCCGTGCACACGAGCCTCGTCGGCCAGCGGCAGAACGAGGAAGCGCGGCGGCTCAGCGAGGCGAGCAACCGGCAGGCCGAGGAGGCCCGCAAGATCTCCGGCTGGGCGGCCATCCTGTTCGCCCCGTCGCTCATCGGGTCGATCTACGGCATGAACTTCGACCACATGCCCGAACTGCATTGGGCGTTCGGGTATCCGTTCGCGCTCCTGCTCATGCTCGCCTCGAGCGTGGCGCTGTTCGCCGTGTTCAAGCGCGTCGGCTGGCTCTGACCGTCCGCCGCCGGCGCTAGCCTCGATCCGTGGCCTCCCCGCTCGACACGAAGCTCTCCACCGCGCTCGGCGGGCGCACGGGTTCGTCGTTCGAGCGGAACCTCGGCCTCCGCACGGTCGGCGACCTGCTCGCCTACTACCCGCGCCGCTACGCGAAGCACGGGGAGCTGAGCGACATCGAGACGCTCCCGCTCGATGAGAACGTGACGATCGTCGCGGAGGTCGTGGGCGTGCAGGAGCGCAAGATGCGCCAACGGCGCGGCTCGATCCTCGAGGTGATCATCACCGACGGGCGGGGCCGCCTCAGCCTCACCTTCTTCAACCAAGCCTGGCGGCAGAACGAACTGCGGCCCGGTGTGCGCGGCATCTTCGCCGGCAAGGTCACCCGGTACCGCTCCGACCTGCAGCTGACGCACCCCGCTTACGAGCTGTTCCCGCTCGACGAGGACGCCGCGGGGGAGCGGGCGCGCAAGTGGGCGGAGACGCCCATCCCGATCTACCCCGCCACCGCATCCGTCGCCTCGTGGCAGATCCAGAACGCCGTCGGCGTCGTGCTCGACACCCTTCCAGAACTCGACGACCCGGTTCCCGCATCGATCCGTTCCGAGCGGCGGATGGTGAGCTACTCCCGGGCGCTCGAACTCATCCACCGGCCGCAGAAGGATGCGGACTTCGGCGTGGCGCGGGCGACCCTGCGGTTCCAGGAGGCGTTCGTGCTGCAGGCGGCGCTGCTGCAGCAGCGCGCCCGGTTGCGGGCCGTCACCGCGACGCCGCGCGTGCCGGGGGCGCTCGCCGCCGAGTTCGAAACGGCGCTGCCGTTCGAGCTCACCGACGACCAGCGGGCGGTCGGCGAGCAGATCGCCGCCGACCTCGCGGCGAGCGCGCCGATGAACCGGCTCGTGCAGGGCGAGGTCGGCTCCGGCAAGACGCTCGTCGCGCTCCGCGCGATGCTCGCCGTCGCCGATTCCGGAGGTCAGAGCGCCCTGCTCGCCCCGACCGAGGTGCTCGCGGCCCAACACCTGCGTTCCATCGTGCGCACCCTCGGGCCCGACCTCGCGGCACGCCTGCGACCCACCCTGCTCACCGGGCAGCTCTCGACCGCCGAGCGCAAGAAGGCGCTGCTCGCCGCGGTGTCGGGGTCCGCGCGCATCGTGGTCGGCACGCACGCGCTGCTCGGCGACAACGTCGGCTTCTACGACCTCGGACTCGTCGTGGTCGACGAGCAGCACCGGTTCGGGGTCGACCAGCGCGAGGCGCTGCGCCTCAAGGGCGCCACCCCGCCGCACGTGCTCGTGCTCACCGCCACACCCATCCCGCGCACCGTGGCGATGACGGTGTTCGGCGACCTCGACGTGTCGACGATCACCCAGCTGCCGGCCGGTCGCTCACCGATCGCGAGCCACGTCGTGCCGCTCGCGGAACGACCCGGGTGGGTGAACCGCATCTGGGAGCGCCTCGCCGAGGAGCTCGACCAGAGGCGTCAGGGCTTCGTCGTCTGCCCGTCCATCGGCGGGGGCACCCCCGAGGACGAGCAACCCGAGACCGACGGGGCGGATGCCGACGGCGGTGCCGAACGGATCGCGAGCGTGCTCGAGATGGTCGACGTCGTGCGCGGGCATCCGCTGCTCGTCGGTCGCCGCATCGAGGCGCTGCACGGTCGCCTGCCGAGCGACGAGAAGGACCGCCTGATGCGCGAGTTCGCGGCCGGACGCATCGACGTGCTCGTGTCGACGACGGTCATCGAGGTCGGTGTCGACGTGCCGAACGCCTCGACGATGGTCGTGCTCGACGCCGACCGCTTCGGCGTCTCGCAGCTGCACCAGCTGCGCGGGCGCGTGGGCCGGGGCAGCGTGCCCGGACTGTGCCTGTTCGTCACCCGCGCGGAGGCGGGCACGCTCGCGCGGGAACGGGTCGAGGCGGTCGCGTCGACCCTCGACGGATTCGAACTCGCCCAGAAGGACCTCGAGCTGCGGCAGGAGGGCGACGTGCTCGGCAGTACGCAGTCGGGCCGTCGGTCGTCGCTGCGCCTGTTGCGCGTCGTGAAGGATGCGGCGCTGATCAGCGAGGCCCGCGACCTCGCCGCGACGCTCATCGAGGACGACCCGGACCTCACCCGCACGCCCGCCCTCGCGGAGACCCTCGCCCGGCGGCTCGACGAGAGCGAACGCGACTTCCTCGCGAAGAGCTGACCCAGCCGCCGGGGCCGCCGCCCGGGTCCCGCTGGTCGAGTAGGCGCGCGAAGCCGCCGTATCGAGACCCGCCCGGCGCATCGCGGCGCGCGCTCAGGCTCGTGTCACGAAACGGTAACGCCGCCACGATAGGGTTTGAACATGAGTCGGATCGCCGTCGTTCCCGGGTCGTTCGACCCCGTCACCCTCGGTCATCTCGACGTCATCGGACGGGCGGCCGGCATCTTCGACGAACTCCACGTCGTCGTGGTGCACAACCCGGCCAAGACGGCGCTGCTGCCGATCGCGCAACGCGTCGACCTCATCCGCGACTCCATCGCCGAGGCGAAGATCGAGGGCGAGATCGTCGTGACCTCGTGGAGCATGGGACTGCTTGTCGACTACTGCACGGATGTCGGCGCGAGCGTGCTCGTGAAGGGCATCCGCTCGCAGGTCGACGTCGCGTACGAGACGCCGATGGCGATCGTGAACCGCAACCTCGCCGGCGTCGAGACGGTGTTCCTGCTGCCGAACCCGGCGAACGCCCACGTGTCGAGCTCTCTCGTGCGTCAAGTGGCCTCGCTCGGCGGCGACGTCGCGCCCTACGTGCCGCGCGCGGTCGCCGACTACCTGCAGCACGCCGACTGACTCGTCGCGCTACAGTTCCGCGCTTCAGCCATCGTTCTTTCGAGCGCGCGGACGCGCTTCTGTAGCGCGATGGATGAGGGCGGCCTCCACGCCTGACGCGGGCCGGGCTCGGAGCGTCGTCGCAGGATGCGACGGAGCAGAATGGGCGTATGACCCTCACCCTCGGATACAAGGCCTCCGCCGAGCAGTTCAACCCGCGTGAACTCGTCGAGATCGCGGTTGCCGCCGAAGCGCACGGCATGGAGAGCGTCGCCGTCAGCGACCACTTCCAACCGTGGCGTCACGAGGGCGGTCACGCGCCGTTCTCGCTCGCCTGGATGGCGGCCGTCGGCGAACGCACCTCGAGCATCCGGATCGGCACCTCGGTGATGACGCCGACGTTCCGCTACAACCCGGCGGTGATCGCGCAGGCGTTCGCGACGCTCGGCTGCCTCTACCCGGGACGCATCATGCTCGGCGTCGGCACCGGCGAGGCGCTCAACGAGATCGCGACAGGATTCCGGGGCGCCGGTGAGCAGGACTGGCCCGAGTTCAAGGAGCGTTTTGCGCGCCTGCGCGAGTCCATCCGCCTCATGCGCGAGCTGTGGACCGGAGACCGGGTGAACTTCGAGGGCGAGTACTACTCCACCCACGACGCGTCCATCTACGACGTTCCCGAGGGCGGCATCCCCGTCTACATCGCCGCCGGCGGACCGGTCGTCGCGAAGTACGCGGGCCGCGCCGGCGACGGCTTCATCTGCACGTCCGGCAAGGGCATGGACCTCTACACCGAGAAGCTGCTGCCCGCCGTCGCCGAGGGCGCGGAGGCCGCCGGTCGCGACGCCGGCGCGATCGACCGGATGATCGAGATCAAGCTCTCCTACGACACCGACCCCGATGTCGCGCTCGAGAACACCCGCTTCTGGTCGCCGCTCGCCCTGTCGAAGGAGCAGAAGCACGACATCACCGACCCGATCGAGATGGAGAAGGCGGCGGATGCGCTGCCGATCGAGCAGATCGCGTCGCGCTGGATCGTCGGTTCCGACCCGGACGAGGTCGTCGAGGGCATCAAGCAGTACGTAGACGCGGGGCTCAACCACCTCGTGTTCCACGCGCCGGGACACGACCAGCGCCGCTTCCTCGAGCTCTTCGAGCGCGACCTCGCCCCGCGCCTGCGCGCCCTCGCGTAGTCCCGTTCCCTGAGCCCGACGAAGCGAGCCGTCGCACGACCCGCTTCGACAGGCTCAGCGGCCGTTTCCTGAGCCTGTCGAAGGGAACCGTCGCGCTACTCGGCCGCCGCGGGCGTCCGGAAGCCGCTCACGTCGGCGTCGACGTGGATGACGGCGTCGACGAGCGACACGTCGCGCACCCGCACGCCTCCGACCCGTTCGTCGACCGCGCGCTGCACGTCGACGGACACCCGCGGGTCACCCTCGTCCGCGAACACGCGCACGAGCCCGTCGGGGAGCCCGGCGCGATCGAGCGCCGACTCGATCGGGCCGATGAGGTAGGGCACCAGCCGATGCGCCGGCAGTCCGCGGGCGTGCGCCGTGACGACGAACACCGCGACCCCGTCCGCGAACTCCTCGAGCCGGGCGGCGACCTCGACCGTGCCGGCCGCCATCGCGGCGAGACGGAACCCGAAGGAGTCGCTCTCGATCTCGCGCAGGTCGATGTCGGCGTAGACCGTCGCGCCACTGCAGCGCAGGTCGCGCACGAGCGGCGGCAGCGTCGTCGCGGAGCGGACGACGGCGAGCCCTTCCGCGAACGGCAGTTCGATCCTCATGAGCGTCCTTCCCGTGGGGTGCACGTCCGATGCTAGGCGGGCGGAAGAATGGAGCCATGTCCCCGCGCCTCCGCATCGGCTACTCCGTGCCGCTCGAGCAGTTCCCGCCCGCCGAGGTGCTCGACCTCGCCGTGCACGCGGCACGGCACGGCTTCGACGGGGTGATGGCGGCCGACCAGTTCCAGCCGTGGACGCCGCGCCAGGGGCAGGCGCCGTTCGTCTGGAACATGCTCACCGCGCTCGCCGAGCGCACCGAGGGGGAGATCGGGCTCGGCGCGACGGCGCCGACCTTCCGCTGGCATCCGGCGACCGTCGCCCAGGCCTCGGCGACGCTCGCCGCGATGTACCCGGATCGGCACTGGCTCGGCATCGGCAGCGGGGAGGCGATCAACGAGCACATCGTGGGGGAGTACTGGCCGGAGGCGCCGGAACGCATCGCCCGGATGTTCGAGGCGGTCGACGTGATCAAGAAGCTGTTCGCGAGCGGCCTCGCGGGCAAGGACGTCAAGCACGCCGGACCGCACTTCCGCCTCGAGTCGACCCGGTTGTGGACGATGCCGCCGACCGCTCCGGAGATCCTCATCGCGACCGGCGGTCCCGTGACGGCACGGCGTGCCGGGAAGACCGCCGACGGGCTCATCACGATCGGCGCGCCGGTCGAGAAGCTGCGGACGCTCCTCACCCGTTTCGCGGAGGGCGCCCGCGAAGCGGGCAAGGATCCGGCGACGATGCCGAAAGTGCTGCAACTCGCCGTCAGCTGGGCGCCGACCGACGACGAGGCGACGCGCAACGCCCTCACGGAATGGCCGATCGGCGGCCTGCGCGCCGGTCGGTCCGACATCCGCTCGCCGCACGAGTTCGAGCAGCTCGGGCGGATGGTGCGCGCCGAGGACTTCGAGGGCCGGTTGCTCGTGAGCTCCGACCTCGACGCCCATCGCGCGCACCTGCGTCAGTTCGCCGCGCTCGGCTTCGATCGCATCATGGTGCGGAACGTCGGCCGCAACCAGCGCGAATGGATCGAGACCTTCGGCCGCGCCGTGCTGCCGGCGGTGCTCGCATGACCGCGCCGCGGCTGACCGCCTGGGCGGTCGACGGCATCCCGGAGGTGCACCCCGGCGACGACCTCGTCGCGCTCGTCGGCGACGCGCTTGCCGACGAGGGGATCGAGCACGGCGACATCGTCGCCGTCACGAGCAAGATCGTCAGCAAGGCCGAGGGACGCGTCGTCGCGGCGACCGACCGGGAGGACGCGATCACGGCGGAAACGGTGCGGCTCGTCGCCTCGCGCGTGCACCCGAACGGCGTCACCCGGATCGTCGAGAACCGGCTCGGACTCGTCATGGCCGCCGCCGGGGTCGACGCGTCGAACGTCGCCGAGGGCACCGTGCTGCTGCTGCCGGAGGACCCGGACGCGACGGCGCGCACACTCGCCTCCGCCTTGCGCACGCGCTTCGGCGTCGAGGTCGGCGTCGTCATCAGCGACACCGCAGGCCGCCCCTGGCGTGACGGACAGACCGACATCGCGATCGGTGCCGCCGGCATCCGCGTGCTCGACGACCTGCGCGGCAGCACGGATGCGCACGGCCGCCGCCTCGACGTCACCGCCCCCGCGGTCGCCGACGAGATCGCCGCCGTCGCCGACCTCGTGAAGGGCAAGGCGAGCGGCCGCCCGGTCGCGGTGGTGCGCGGCCTCGGGCACCTCGTCGGTCCGGTCGACCTCCCGGGCGCCCGCGCCCTCGTCCGCACCGGCGAGAACGACATGTTCCGGATGGGCACGGCCGAGGCGATCGCGCTCGGCCGCCGCCTCGAACGCGAGTCGCGCGACGCGGACACCGAGTAGGCCGCTCGGCGTCTCCGCGGATCGAGTAGGCCGTTCACGGCCGAATCGAGATCTCTCTGAGCGGGACCCGTGGTAGGTGTCTGCGGTAGGGAGGTCCCGATATCGGCGCCGGGTGCCCGTGGTGCATCGGACGAATCAGGTAGAGGGAGACCTCAAGCGAGGAACGCGGACACCATGGGCAGCACGAGATCGGGCCGGATGACCTCCAGGTGCTTGGTACCTGGAAGGATCGCCAGCTGCCCATCCGGCACCGACTCCTTCATCTCGACCGCGTGCTCGAGACGGACGAAGTCGGTGTCACCGATGATGATGAGGACGGGCATGGTCAGCCCGGCGAGCTGCTCGGGGGACCACCCCTCGAACTCGTGCACTTCCGACTGCGCCTTCGGCACGAAGTCGAAGAAGCCGTCGGGGTTCGGGGCGACCTCGGCGTAGGCGGCGATCATCGCGTTGCCCTGCTCCTCGGTCGGCATCCGTGGGGAATCGAGTTTCACGTCGGTGATGTCGGAGTAGTAGCCGACGCCCCTGGTCCGCCCGAAGTGCGACGCGGCCAGCACCAGCCGGCGTACGCGCTCCGGCGCTCGCACGGCGACCTCGGTGGCGGTCAGTCCGCCGATACTGAAGCCGAAGAAGTCGGCCTCGCCGATGTCGAGGTGATCCATCAGCGCGAGAACGTCCTCGGCGCACTGCTGCAGCGTGAACGGGCGATCGCTGTCGGCCGTGTGGCCGTGCCCCTGCAGCTCGATGCCGATCACGCGATGGTCGGTGCTCAAGGCCGGCAGGACCGCGTCGAAACTCAGGTGGAACGTGTACGCGCCGCCGTGGAGGAGGATGAGCGGCGTGCCCGGGTTGTCGGCCCCGTGGATCTCGTAATAGAGGGCGATGCCGTTGATCTCGGTGTAGGCGCCCTGCGTCATTCCCGTCTCCTCCTCCTTGCTCATCGCTTGGGCACGTAGGCCAGGACCACGGTGCCGTTGCCGACCTCGGTCACGTTCGTCAGCTCGAGTCGGGTCGTGACCAGCCCTGAGAACAGCGACTCGCCGGCTCCGGCGACGAAGGGCGAAACGCTGAGATGCAGCTCATCGATCAGGCCCGCCTCGAAGAGCGCCCGGCTGAACGCGCCGTTGCCGTACTTGATAAGGGTGCCGTCGCCGGCGTCCTTGAGTCGCGCGACCGCCTCCACGGCGTCGCCTTCGAGAGGCTGCGCGTTCCAGCTGAAGTCGGTCAAGGATCTCGTCGCGACGTATTTCGGCAGCGGGTTGATTCTGTCGGCCACGTCCCCGGTGAGAGTCGGCCAGGTCTGGGCGAACCCCTCGTAGGTCTCCCGCCCGAGCACGATGCCCACGGCCGAGGAGAGCAGCCCGAGCTGATAGGTGAAGTGCATCTCGCCGGGGACGATATCCTGCTGGCCCGCCCACCAGGCGTCGCCCGCTTGCTTCCCGTCGATGGACAGGTGGTCGTACTCGATCAGCTTGCTCATGCCCCGGAGTAAATCATCCGGCTGGTCGGCCGGTCTTGTATTCAAGCGAAGGCTTAGAAGGCGACATATGTCTTGCCCGCCCTCAGCTCGAGCGGGGTCTGGCCGGTCGCCCAGCGCATCGCCCTGACGAGTTGCGGGTGGTCGTAGTACCCGCCCACGGCGACGGCATCGGAGATCGATCCGCCCCGGATGAGCAACCGAGCCGCGCTCCGTGCGCGCTCGATACTCCCGAGTTTGCGACGTGAGAGCCCGACGGCTCCGCGGAACCGGATCTGCGCGGTCCGTTCCGACATGCCCCGCGGCCGCCCGCCGTGGCGGATGTCATCGATGAGCGGATCGAATACCAGCAGGCCGGCGTCGGCCAGCCGCCGGACGAAGACGTCCACATTCTGGACGGTCGGCATCTCCCACTCCACCTTGTCGAGCGCGATCCGGTTGCCCGGGAGAGTCGGCAGCAGCGCATCCTGCCGGTCGGCCAGGCGCATCGGCGGGAACCGCGGCCAGAAGGTGCCCATCCGCAGATCGACGCCGAAGAAGTCCCACCCCGCATCGCATCCCACCGGCGCGCTCGACTGCTCCGGTCCGCGCAGATGGACTGACGTCTCGCCCTCCGGGCTCCGGGCGAAGGCGATCATCGATGACGTCTTGACCGATGACGAGAACACCATCTCGGCCTCGCACGTCGACCACCACACTCGCTGCACCATCGGCTCGTCGACGACGGCCTCGTTGAAGATCAGCGACACGTCGCGGAGTTTAGGACGATTCGGGAGGAAGGGCGTCGATTCGCGGAACGACGATTGGTGCTCGGACGGCGTCGACCGAGTCACCACCGATTCCCGTGCTGACGACGAGTACGACATCCGACCGACCCGGCCTCTGCGCCCGACGGGCATCCTGGGATGATCCCGAGATCAGGCAGCGGACCCCGGCGACGACCGCCTCGTCGCCGAGTGGCTGGAATAGCTCGAGCACGGGGCAGACGGAGCAGCTGCAGTCCCGGGTCGTCGGGCTGCAGTTCCGCGTCCGTGAAACCCGCACGTTCGGCGACACAACGCGCGGCACGGTTCGCCGGGCGGGTACGTCCGACGCGGCGATGGGCGTTTCATCGGGGTGGTCGAAGGTCGAGGCGTTCATGTCCACAACCCGCTACGGGCGCCGCGGCGCCGCGACGACGACGAACACCGCGACCGCCAGCGCGACCACGGCCGCCGTCAGGTAGCCGCGCCCGAATCCGCCGTCGCCCGCGCCGAGGATGCTCGCCGCGGCGACGCTCGACACGAGCGCGGCCCCGATCGTGGCGCCGAACTCGTGGAACGTGCTGACGATCCCGGATGCGATGCCCGCCTCCTCGGGGGCGACCACACCCAGCGCGGTCGCCGAGGCCACCACGAACGCGACACCCGTCCCGGCGGCCGCAATCGAGACCCCGGCGACGACCACGGCGACGCCGCCGCCGAGGGCGGCGACCAGCATCCCCACCGCCGCGATCAGCATCCCTGCCGTTCCGAGGGCCCGAGCCCCGGCCTTCCCGAGCACGCGGCCCGCGACCTGGGCGCCGACCATCGTCGCGACCGCCACGGGCAGGAACAGCAGTCCGGTCACCAGCGCGCCGAGCCCTTCGTCCTCCTGCAGATAGAAGGTGCCGAGGAAGAGCATCATCACCATGAGCGCGGTCGCCGCCGCGATGAGGGCGGTGCCGGTCGCCACGGGGCGGCGTGCGAGCATCCGGACCTGCATCAGGGGCACGCGGGCGGTCAGTTGGCGCGCGGTGAAGGCGACGTAGAGCACGACCGCGCCGCTCGCGCACCAGAGCACCACGGCGTCCAGCCACCCGGCGTCGCCGGCACGGATCAGCGCGAAGGTCAGCAACCCGGTGCCGGCGGTGACGAGCACGGCGCCGAGCACGTCGATCCGCCCCGCCGCTGCTCCGCGGGGGATGCGGGGCAGAAGGCGCTGGAGTGCGACGACCAGCACGACGCCGACCGGGATGTTCATGAAGAACATCCACGGCCACCCCGGTCCGCCCGCGAGCAGGCCGCCGAGCAGGGCCCCCAACGCGGCGCCAGCGCCGCCGAGCGCCGACCAGATGCCGAGCGCGCGGTTGCGCTCGTCGCCGTCGAAGGTGGTCACGACGACCGAAAGAGCGGCGGGCGACAGGAACGCGGCGGACACGCCCTGCGCCACCCGCGCGGTGAGCAGCACCGTGCCGGAGTCGGCGAACCCAGCAGCCAGCGACGCGAGGACGAACGCGGTGAGGGCCGCAAGCACCACACGACGGGCGCCCATCAGGTCGACGATGCGGCCGCCGACGAGCAGCAGGCCTCCGAAGGCGAGCGTGTATCCGCTCACCACCCAGGTGAGCGCCTGGCGATCGAGACCCAGGTCGTCGCCGATGTGCGGAAGCGCAATGGCGACCACGGTCACGTCGACGATCAGCATCAGCTGGGCCACGCCGACCAGCCAAAGGATGCCCCAGCGATGGCGGAGCGGGTTGGGGGGCTGCGACACGTAGTGAGACATGGGACTACCTCTCGTCGGGGTTCGCTTCGACCATCGCCGCCGGCGAGCCGGGTTGCATCCGACGAAAGTGCTAGACGGCTGTGGTCTACGTCATCTGTCGGATGCGACCTCCGCACGACTCCGGGAGGCTGACGACATGACCGTTCCCGAGACCATTCGCTTCCCGCGGATCGCGTGGTGGCCGAGCCTCCTCGGCCTGGCCTCCGCCGTGGGGATCGCCCGCTACGGCGATGTCCCTTCGGTAGTCCTCGTCTGCGCCGCCATCTACCTCGTCGCGGCGGTCACCGGCCGTCCGGCGACGGCCTGGATCGGTTTCGCCGCGTCGATTCCCGCCATCGGCCTCGGGCTCGCCCTGGGCGCGCCGGCCGTGTCGCTCGCGCTCATCGGAGCCGTCTGCGTCGTGCTCGTCGGCGTCGGCATCGCACGCGGGACCTGGAGTCGCGCCGATGGCCGCCGCCAGCTGATCGGCGTCGTGGTCTTCGCGGCGCTCGCCGTCGGCGCGTGGCTGGCACCGCATCCCGTGCTGTTCGCCGTGGTCGCGGCGGCGGCGCTCGTCGGCCACGGGCTCTGGGACATCTGGCATCACCGCCGCGGGTCGACCGTCACTCCACGGTACGCCGAGTTCTGCGCGGCCCTAGATGTCGCCCTCGCCGCTCTGGTGCTGGCGAGCCTGTGGGATGGCAGGCCGCTATGACCCTCGGCAGCCCCCCGAAGCGCGATGCCGACTTCGCGCTCGAGGTCGAGGTCGAGCGCGCACCGGCTGAGGTCTTTGCGGCGATCCACGACGTGAGCGCGTGGTGGATCACCGCGGTCGGGGGCGCGAACGCTGAAGTGGGTGACGAGTTCTGGGTCGAGAAGTCGGGTGTGCACACCTGTCGGCTCCGGGTGGCTCAGCTCGTCGCGGATCGGCGTATCGTCTGGCGGGTGGTGCGCAGCACGAGGCCGTCTCTCGCCGACTCCGAGGAGTGGGTGGGCACCGACCTCACGTTCGAACTCTTCCCGGCCGCCGACGGCACGCGGCTGCGGTTCACGCACGTCGGGCTGTCGCCGCTGGATGAGGGCTACGACGTGAGCGCGCGCGAATGGGAGCGCCACCTCGGCGGACGTCTCGCGGACCTGCTCGCCCTGCGGGCAGGCACGTCCGAGGGGGAACGCTGACCGCGCGGCGACGCGGGCCGACCATGGTCGGCCGCGAGCGCGAACGGGATGTGCTGCGCGACGCGTGGGCGACGGCGCTCACCGGGGAGCCACGGCTCGTGGTCGTGACCGGTGAGGCCGGCATCGGCAAGTCGCGGCTGCTGCGGGAGTTCCGGCTGGAGCTGGAGGAGGCGGTGGTCGCCGTCGGGCAGTGCGTCGAATTCGGCGCGGTCGGTATCCCCTACGCCCCGCTCGCCGACGCGCTGCGCGACCTGGCGAGGCGCTTCGGCACGGACGCGGTCGCGGCTGCGGCCGGCGCGGGCGAGGCCGCGCTGCGGACCGTCCTGGAGGGAACCCCGTCGCAGCGGTCGTCGGTGGAGCGGATCGATGAGGCGTTCACGACGGCGCTCGAGGGTCTCAGCGCGACTGTGCCCGTGGCCGTTCTCATCGAGGACCTCCACTGGGCGGATCCGGCGACCCTCGACGTGCTGCGCTTCGCGTCGCGGGTCGCACGCTCCGGGCACCTCCTGGTGGTGATGTCGTACCGGGACGACGAGATCGAACGCGGCCATCCTCTGCGGCCGTTCCTCGCCGACCTCGAGCGGAATCCCCGAGCCGCCCGCGCGACCCTCGACCGCCTCACCCCGCGGGAGGTGCGCGCGCAGGCCCACGACCTCACCGGTGCGGTCCCGACGGCGGCCGACGCCCGGCGACTCTCCGAGCGCAGCCAGGGCATCCCGTTCTTCGTCGAGGAGCTTCTCGCTCTCGACGCCGTCGGGGCCGCCGTGCCGGACGCGCTCGCCGACCTGCTGCTCGTCCGCTACGACGCCCTGCCGCCGGAGGCGCGTGCAGCGTGCCGCGTCATCGCGGCCGGGGGCGAACGGATCGCGCTGCCATTGCTCGCCGCTGTCTCCGCGTCCGACGAGGAGCGGCTCGAGGCAGCCCTCTCGCCGGCGATCGACGCGGCGGTACTCGTCGCGGACGAGGCCGGCTACGACTTCCGCCATGCCCTGGTGCGGGAAGCTGTGGCCGCTCAGCAGCTTCCCGGCGAGCGGGTGCGAACGCACCGGCGGTTCGCCGAGGCGCTCGCAGCACTGCCGCCGGAGGCGGGCAAGCGGACTTCGCGGGCGGTCCGCATCGCGCATCACTGGTACGAGGCGCGCGAGCTCGAGCGTGCGTTCGCCGCCGCGCTCGAGGGCATGCGTCTCAGTGAGGACGCGTTCGCGTTCGCGGCAGCGGCGCAGCTCGGCGAGCGGGCGCTCGAGCTCTGGGACCGCGTGCCGCGGGCGAAGCAGATGGCGCAGCGCAGCCTCGCCCGGCTGATGGCGGAGACGGCGTCCGACTGGACGAGGTCGGGGGAGTTCCCACGCGCCATTGCGACGGCCGAGCGCGCGCTCGACGAGCTGGACGACGACGACCTCGTGCTGCGGGCCACGCTGATGCGCGACCGCGCAACCCTCCTGGACAGCACCCGTCGCGCCGAGGCGGTCTCCCAGCTGGAAGAGGCCCTCGACCTGCTCGAGTCCGGCACGGCATCCGCGCTGCGCGCCGAGATCCTCGTCGAACTGGCGGCGCTGTACATGGTCGCCGGGCGCGGACGGGAGTCGCTGGACGCCGCCGCGCGCGCCCGCGACGAAGCACCTCGCGAGGCGGGGCGCACGCGCTCATTTGCCGCCAACATGCGCGGCGCGGTCCTTCTGCACCAGGGCTTCGTCGACGATGCGCTCGCCGAGTACGACGTGGCTCTCGCTGAAGCGGGTGACGACGTGGACGCGCTGCTGCGTTACTACATCAACCTGTCGGACGGGCTGCTGATGCTCGGCCGGCACGAGGCCTCGATCGAGCTCGCCGAGCAGGGGCTCGCAATCGCGGCGGCCGCGGGGGTCGAGCGCACTTCCGGGGCCATCCTCGCGGTCAACACCGTCGATCCGCTCTTCGCGCTCGGGGAGTGGGACCGCGCCGACCTGCTCATCGACCGCTCGCTGGAATTGGACCCGCCCGGTTCGTTTCTCGCCTACCTGCGCCGGGCGAAGATCCGCTCGACGCTCTGGCGCGGCGACGTCGCCGGGGCGCATGCGCTGTGGCGGGACTGGTCGGCCTCCCTGGCCGCCGTCGCGCACTGGGAGGAGCAGGCCCGCGCCAGTCAGGCCCTCGACATCGCCGACCTGCTGCTTGCGGCGGGTGACGTCGACGAGGCGTGGGGGGTCGCGGCACAGCTGCTTGAGGAGCCGCGGCTCGGCTCGCCGCCGCAGGAGCTTCCCCTCGCGCCCACGATGGCCAGGCTGATCGCCCACCGGCGCCGCGAGCTCGGCGACGCCGCCGCGTTCGCCGAGGAGGAGCGCCGGCTGCACGAGGTGGTCGAGCGCGACGCGTGGGTCACCACCGGATTCTGGCGGCCGCTCGTCGCAGCCGAGCTCGGCGGGGACGACGGGGCCGGCTCGGACCCGCAGCTCTGGCAGAAGGCGGTCCGCGCGGCGGCTGCACCGGAGATCCCCGTGGTCGCGGAACTGCTCACCGGCCTTGGGCATGGCCGTTCCCTCGTGCTGGCCCGCGACCGGGTGGCGGCCGCCGCCAC
The DNA here is from genome assembly GCF_002797715.1 of Diaminobutyricimonas aerilata. Lineage (NCBI taxonomy): Bacteria > Bacillati > Actinomycetota > Actinomycetes > Micrococcales > Microbacteriaceae > Diaminobutyricimonas > Diaminobutyricimonas aerilata. The sequence continues at coordinate 1,303,775 of NZ_PGFF01000001.1, forward strand.
GCTCGAAGCGGTGCTGGAGCGCGCGTCGGAGCTCGGCGCCGGGTTGATCGTCACCTGGGCGGACGATCTGATCCAGACCGCGGGGCTGGGCGCACGCCGACGGGGGGACGGCCCCTCCCGGAGTCTCACGGCGCGCGAGGAGCAGGTGCTGGAGTTCGTCGCCGAGGGGCTCACCAACGCCCAAATCGCGGAGCGGCTGTTCGTCAGCCCGCGCACCGTGACCGTGCATGTGTCGGCCATCCTGCGCAAGCTCGGCGCCAGCACCCGCACCGAAGCCGTTCGCCTGGCCGGAGCGCGGCGGTGACCGGGGGCACCGCGCTGCGCGCCGCGCGCGGCTCGGACGTCGACGACATCGCCCGGATTTGGGAGGCCGGATGGCGCGACGCGCACGCGGACTGCGTGCCCGAGGCGCTGTCCGCGTTCCGGGAGGCGTCGATGTACCCGCCGCGGGTGCGGGCGCGCCTCGGCGGAACCTGGGTCGCGCTCCGGCACGGCGTCGTCGCGGGTTTCGTGGTCGTCCACGGCGACGAGCTCGAGCAGCTTTACGTTGCTGCGGCCGCGCGAGGGACAGGAATCGGAGTGGCCCTGTTGCGGCACGGTGCCGCGGTCATCGCCGCCGGCGGCTACGAGCGCGCGTGGCTGGCTGTCGCGACCGGGAACGTCGAGGCGCGGGGCTTCTACGAGTGTGCGGGGTGGGCCGATGCCGGTCCGATCTCCTATGCCGCGGAGGCGGGTGAGGCGTCGGTGGAGGTGCCGTGCCGACGGCTCGAGCTCGCGCTCGGCGACACCGTGCCGTACGTTCCCTGACGCGCGAAGCCTACGTCAGGTTGCTGTCGGCGGTACGGGGTCTCGACACCGCGGGCTCCGCCGCGCCTACCCGACCGGCGGCCCGCTTGCCACCGGATTTGGGGGTGATGGCTCAGCGTCCGCGTGACAGACTGCCGGAATGAACAGTTCCGCGGCGGAGTCGGGTGCGCCCGGCCCTGCACCGGCCCCCATCCGCGCGGATTCCGCGCCCGCGGCCGACCTGATGAGCGCGCAGGAGTTCGCGCAGCACGCCGACGCCGTGCTGCGCGCCGTCGGCACCGTCATCGACGGCAAGCCCGAAGCCGTACAGATCGCCCTGACGGTGCTGCTCGGAGAGGGGCACCTGCTCATCGAGGACGTGCCCGGCGTCGGCAAGACGATGCTCGCGCGGGCGCTCGCCCGCAGCATCGACGCGACCGTGTCGCGCATCCAGTTCACCCCGGACCTGCTGCCCTCCGACATCACCGGCGTCTCGGTCTTCAACCAGGGCTCGCGCGACTTCGAGTTCAAGCCCGGCCCGATCTTCGCCAACGTCGTCATCGGAGACGAGATCAACCGCGCGAGCCCCAAGACCCAGTCGGCGCTGCTCGAGAGCATGGCCGAGGGGCAGGTGAGCGTCGACGGCGTCACGTACCGGCTCGAGACCCCGTTCACGGTCGTCGCGACGCAGAACCCCATCGAGATGGAGGGCACGTACGCCCTCCCCGAGGCCCAGCGCGATCGGTTCATGGCGCGCATCTCGATGGGATACCCCGACCCGGCGAGCGAAGTCGCGATGCTGCGGCAGCGCGAGACGACGAGCCCGCTCGAGTCGCTGCGCCCCGTCATCGACCGCGCCGTGCTCTCCCGCATGATCCACACCGTGCGGCACGTCTACGCGAGCCGCGCGATCGAGCACTACGCGGTCGCGATCGCCCACGCCACCCGCCACGACCGCGAACTGCGCCTCGGTGCGAGCCCCCGCGCGACCCTGCACCTGGTGCGGGCGGCGAAGGCCCGCGCGGCGCTCGACGGTCGCGACTTCGTCGTTCCGGACGACATCGACGCGCTCGCCGTGCCCGTGCTCGCGCACCGGCTCGTGCCCAACGCCCGGGTCATCGGCGCCGCATCCGTCGCCGACACGATCGACCGCATCCTGCGCGAGACGCCCGTTCCCCTCGGCTCGGTGGGGTCGGCCTGATCCGTGGCACGTGAGCTCGAGGCCCGGCGACGCCGCCTGAGTGCCCGCGGCTGGGCGACGCTCGTGCTCGCCGCCGTGCTCTTCGTCGCGGCGTACTCCCTCGGCTACGAGGAGCTGCTGCTGCCCGCGGGCGTCGCACTCCTCCTCGTGGTGAGCGGCGTCGTGACCGCCCTCGTGCGTTCCCCGTGGCTCGAGGTGAAGCGCACCTTCACCCCGGCGAGCGTCGGGGCCGGCGACACCGTGCGCGTCACCGTGACCGTCTCCAACGTGGGCGCCTCTCCGACCGTCGCCGCCCAGTGGACGGACACCGCGCCGTGGGGCGGTTCACCGAGCGGTACGCTCCCCGGGCTCGCCTGGGGCGCCCGCCGCGACGCCCGGGTCGAGTACGAACTGCGGGCCCATCGCCGGGGGATCGTGTCGTTCGGCCCGCTGCTGCTCGATCTGCGCGACCCGTTCGGCATGGTCGACGTCGAGCACCACATCGGCGGTGTCGATCGTCTCGTCGTCACCCCGCAGGTGAGCCGGCTCCCCGCCGACGGCAGCGCGTTCGGCGAGGGCGAGGGCTCGGCGCAGTTCGTGCAGCGCCGCACGACCGGCAACGACGACGACCTCATGACCCGCGAGTACCGCACCGGCGACGCGCTGCGGCGCGTGCACTGGCGCGCCTCCGCCCGGCACGGCGAGCTCATGGTGCGGCAGGAGGAGCAGCGTTCCTTCCCCGACGCACGGCTGATCCTCGACACCCGGCGCGCGAGCTATCCGGATGCGGTGGGCGGCGAGAGCGACGGGTTCGAGTGGGCGGTGCGGATGGCGGCGTCGATGGGGGTTCACCTCGGCGACGCCGGCTACCGCCTCACCGTGCTCGAGACCGCCCCGGCGCAGCTCGTGCAGCCGGGGGCGACGAGCGAGCGGGCCGAACGCGACGGCATCTACCTCGAGTCGCTCGCCGGGGTACGGCTCATCGACGCGGCACCGGATGCCGCCGCGGTGGAGCGGGAGACCCCCGCGACCGGCGGTCCCCTCTTCGCCGTGTTCGCCGATCCCGAGAGCGACGTGCTGCGGTGGGCGAGCGGACTGCGCCGCCCGGGCGACCGCGCCGTGGTGTTCCTGCTCCCCGGGGCACGACCGGCGACCGTCGACGCGCTCGGCCGGGCCGGCTGGACCCTCGTGAGCGTGCGCCCGGACGACGACCCGTCGGTGGGTTGGGCGGATGCGGTGCGCGCGATCGAACCGGCGGACCTCCGTGGCTGATCGTCGTCACGCCGATCCGTCGCGTGCCCGGTGGGGACGCGCGGGACTGATCCTCGCCCTGCTCGCCGCCTCGGCCGCCTCGCTGCACGTGCTGCTCGAGGGTGCGAGCTGGTGGGTCGCGACCATCACCGTGATGTTCCTCGTGCTGCTGGCGGCCTCCGTCACCCGCACCTTCGCGCGGGGCCGAGCCTGGCCGACGGTCGCGGCCGCGCTCACCCTTCCGGCCACGCTCGCCCTGCTGTTCGCTCCCGGCACCGCCCTGCTCGGCATCGTTCCCCTCGGCGGCACGTGGACGGCGTGGGGCGACCTGCTCATCGCGGGCGAGATGTCGATCCTGCGTCAGGGGATCCCGGCGCAGCCGGTGCCCGGGATCGTCTTCATCCTCGCGCTCGCCGGCGGAGCGCTCGCCGTGCTCGCCGACCTGCTCGTGCAGACCCTGCGGGCGCCGGCGCTCGCCGCGATCCCCGCCCTCGTGCTCTTCGCCGTGCCGGTGGTCGTCGCCCCGAGCCGATCCGACGCCTTCTGGTTCCTCGTCGCCGCCGCCGTCTATCTCGTGCTCCTGCGGCCCCGGGGCGACGGCACCGGTCGGCGCACCGCGCTCGGCGCCGGCGCGGTCGTGCTCACCGGCGCGGTCGTCGTGCCGGTGCTGCTGCCCGACGTGACGAGCGCTCCCGACCCGGCGACCGGCAGCGGAGCGCAGATCGGGGTGAACCCCATCCTCGATCTCGGCGACGATCTGCGCCGCGGCACCGAGGTGCGCGCGTTCAGCTACGAGACCGACGCCGCGGAGGGCCTCTACTTCAAGCTGACGACCCTCGACGACTTCACCGGCGACCGCTGGGAGCCGATCGACGCGCGCGAGCGCCCCGAGAACACGCTCGACGACATCGGCGACCCGGCCGGGCTCACCCCCGCGGTCGCACGCGACCCGGTGTCGACGGCGGTCGACATCGGTCCGCTCATCGGGCGCTGGCTGCCCGCCCCCTACCCGCCGACGTCGATCGAGGGGCTGTCGGGTTCGTGGTTCTGGGAACCGGAGGCGCTCTCGGTGCGCACCGACACGGCGAACGTGCGCGGGCAGGACTACACCGTCGAGAGCCTGTCGGTGCGCCCGACGACCGAACAGCTCGAGCAGGCGCCCGACGCGGTGCAGCCGGGGATGCTCGACATGGTGGCCCTGCCGGAGGGGATGCCCGAGGTGATCGCGGCCACCGCCCGCGAGGCCACCGGCGCGGCCACGAACGACTACCAGCGCGCGCTCGCCCTGCAGAGCTACTTCCGTGGCGGCGAGTTCGAGTACTCGGAGGACGCGCCCGTCGAGGAGGGCTACGACGGTACCGGTGCCGAGGTGATCGCGACTTTCCTCGACGAGCGGGCCGGATACTGCGTGCACTTCGCCTCCGCGATGGCCGTCATGGCCCGCACCCTCGACATCCCGTCACGGGTCGCCGTCGGGTTCCAGCCCGGCCTGCCGGAGTTCGACGACGAGGGCGAACTCGAGGAATTCGTCGTGACCACCCACGACCTGCACGCCTGGCCGGAACTGTTCTTCGAGGGCGTGGGGTGGGTGCGTTTCGAGCCGACGCCGGGCCGGGGCGAGCTGCCCGAGTACGAGGCGGCGACCGCCGACGACCCGGCCACTCCCGACATCGACGAGTCGCAGCCGTCCGCGGCTCCGACCCCGAGCCCGTCGCTCTCGGCGCCGCAGCGGCCCGACGAGGCGCCCGTGACCGGAGTGGCCGACTCGGCCGTCGACCTGCGACCGCTCGGCATCGGTGCCGCGATCGCCGCCGGGGTGATCGCCCTGCTGCTCGTGCCGGCCATCCTGCGTCTCGTCGTGCGTCTGCGCCGTCGCCGCAGCGTGCGGGACGGTGCCCCGGATGCGGCGCTCGCCGCGTGGGCCGAGGTCACCGACACGGTGATCGACACGGGCGGTCAGGCCCCGTCGACGGAGACCCCGCGCGTCTTCGCGGCGCGCATCGGTGAGCGCTGGGTCGATCGGGGGTGGACGGATGACGAACCGTCCACGGGCGCGGCCGACCGCACGGCGGCCCGTGCCGCCCTCGACCGGCTCGTCGACGCGGTCGAGCGCGCGAGCTTCGCAGCCGGCGGCACCGCACGGGTGGACTTCGCCGACGTGGAGCGGGTGCGCCGGGGCCTGCGCAGCGCGCTCGATCGGCGAGGACGGCTCGCGGCGACCTTCGCCCCGCGGTCGTTGCTGAGACGATGGAACCCGTGAGCTGGAGTGTCGTCGTGCCCGTGAAGGGACCGCGCGGCGCGAAGACCCGGCTCGCCCTCGGCGAGCGGACGCGGGCCGAGCTCGCCGTGGCGTTCGCGCTCGACACCGTCGCCGCGGCGCTCGCCGCGCGTCATGTGGGACGGGTGCTCGTCATCACGGGCGCGGATATCGGCGAGGCCTTCCGTGCGCTCGGCGCCGAGGTGCTGATCGAGCAGGAGCGACGCGGGCTCACCGCCGCGATCGCCGACGGGCTGGCGCACGTGGGCGACGGCCCCCGCGCCGTGCTGCTCGGCGACGTGCCGGCGCTGAGAGCGGCGGAACTGGACGCCGCGCTCACCGCCGCCGGAGCGCATCCGCTCGCGTTCGTGCCGGACGCCGACGGCGTCGGCACGGTGCTCGCCACCGCGGCATCCGGTGTCCCGCACGACCCGCGCTTCGGTCCGGGATCGCGCGAGGCGCACCGTGCGGCGGGCTACGTCGAACTCGAACTCCCGGTGGACTGGGGGCTCCGCCGCGACGTCGACACGACCGGCGACCTCGACCGGGTGCTCACCCTCGGAATCGGCCCGCACACCCGGCGCGCGGTGGAGCACCGCGCGACGGCGTGAGCGCTCGCCGCACCGGTCAGTCGATCACGCCCGCCAACCGCACCGCGTCGCGCGCGAGGGCCGCGGAGGTGTCGCTGTCGCGCATCCACAACGGCGCCGCTTCCGTCCGCAGACCGAGAGCGCGCACGTCGTCGACGAGGGCGGCATCCTCCTCGGCGAGCAGCCAGCTGTCGAGCACGCCGCCGCGGGAGCGGGCGCCGTAGTGCCCGGCCACCGCGTCGGCCGCGGTCCTCACGCCGATCGCGGTGAGGCACGCGTCCGCCATCCCGCGCACCGCAGCGCCGCCGATGATCGGCGACACCCCGACCACGGGGGCGGCGGTGCCGCGCACGGCATCCCGGATGCCGGGCACCGCGAGCACCGTGCCGATCGACACGACGGGATTCGACGGGGCGACGAGCACGACGTCGGCGTCCCCGATCGCCTCGAGCACCCCCGGGGCGGGCACCGCCTGCTCGACGCCGCGCTGCTCGAAGCGCACGGCGGGAAGAGCCGCCCGGTGCCGCGTCCACCACTCCTGGAAGTGCATCACCCGATCGCCGCCCTCGGGGTCGCGCACGTGCACGTGCGTCTCCGCCTCGGCGTCGGTCGCGGGCAGCAGCCGCACCCCGAGCGGCCACCGCGCCGTGAGGCGCTCGACGGCCGTCGACAGCGGCAGGCCTTCACGCAGCCACGACGTGCGGGCGATGTGCGCCCCGAGGTCGAGATCGCCGAGCGTGAACCACGGCCAGCCGACACCCCATTCGCGGAGTTCCGCGCTCACCCGTTCCGTCTCGCCGACGCGACCCCACCCGCGCTGCTCGTCGTTCACTCCCGCGAGCGTGTACATGATCGAGTCGAGGTCCGGGGTAATGCGCAGTCCGGCGACCCACGCGTCGTCGCCCGTGTTCACTACGACGTCGATCGTCGAGTCCGGGCTCTCGCGACGGGCCCATTCGCGCACTCCCCGCACGAACCGGGCGCCGCCCACTCCGCCCGCGATCACGGTGATCCTCATGCGTCCTCCTGGTCGGTCGAGTGGGGCGCGAACGCCACGACGGGGGCCCCGGTGAGCGGGTTCTCGAGCACGGCGGCGCGCACGCCGTAGACGCGCTCCACGAGATCCGGGGTCAGCACCTCACGCGTCGGTCCCGCGGCGACGACGCGGCCGCCGGCGAGTACCACGAGCTGGGCGCAGTGCGCCGCCGCGAGCGTGAGGTCGTGCAGGGCCGCGAGCACGGCGACGCCGGAGGCGGCCAGCCGGTCGAGCAGGGCGAGGGTGCCCAGCTGACCTGCGATGTCGAGGTGGTTCGTCGGTTCGTCGAGCAGCAGCAGGGGGGTGCGCTGGGCGAGCGCCTTCGCGAGCAGCACCCGCTGCCGCTCCCCGCCGGAGAGCGAGGTCACGTCGCGCTCGGCGAACGACGCCATGCCCACCGCGTCGAGGCTCTCGGCGACGACACGCGCCGACTCCGCGTCGTCGGCTCCGAACACCGACTGGTGGGGGAGCCGACCGAGGGCGACGGTGTCGCGCACCGTGAGCGGCAGATCCGTCGACGCGTCCTGCTCCACGAGCGCGGCGAGCCGCGCGCGGTCCCGGCGTCGCAGCGCCAGCAGATCGTCGTCGCCGAATCGCACGGCACCGGCATCCGGTCGCTCGATCGCCGCGAGTGCCCGCAGCAGGGTCGACTTGCCCGCCCCGTTCGGGCCGATGAGTCCCGTGACCGCCCCGGCGGGCGCGACGACGTCGACGCCGTCCACGAGCAGGTGGCCGTCGGCACGCACGATGATGCGGGCTGCCTCGAGCGCGCTCATGCGGCGACCCGGCGCCGGGCGAGCAGGAGGGCGAACACGGGCCCGCCGATGAGCGCCGTCACGATGCCGACGGGGAGCTCCCGCGGATCGAAGACGGTGCGCGCGAGGGTGTCGGCCCAGATGAGGAACACGGCGCCGACGAGGGCCGACAGCGGCAGCAGTGCGCGGTGCCCCGGTCCGACGGCGAGGCGCACCGCGTGCGGCAGCACGAGCCCGACGAACCCGATCGACCCGCTCACCGACACGAGGGCACCGGTGAGCAGGGCCGTCGCACCGAGGAGCACCCAGCGCGTACGGTGCACGTCGACGCCGAGGGACGCGGCCGAGACGTCGCCGAACGCGAACGCGTCGAGGCGACGGCCGGCGAGGATGAGCGGCACCCCGACCGCGAGCACGGCGACCCCGGCGATGGCGGCGGCGGGCCAGCGCGCCCCGCTCAACGACCCGAGCAGCCAGCCGAGGATCTCGCGGTACGAGTCGCCGGTCGCCGTCCAGAAGATCACGAAGCTCGTGACCGCCCCGGCCAGCGCCGAGACGGCCACCCCGGCGAGCACCGTGCGAGAGGGCGAGAGCCGCCCCGACGTGTTCGCGAGGGCGAGCGTCGCCACGAGGGCCAGTGCCGCCCCCGCGAACGCGGCCACCGGGAGGAGCACCGTGATGCCCAGCAGCAGCACGGCGACGGCACCGAGCGACGCACCGGAGGACAGCCCGAGCAGGTACGGGTCGGCCAGCTGATTGCGGGTGAGCGCCTGCATCACCGCTCCGGCGATCGCGAGCCCGGCGCCGACCGCGGCGGCGGTCAGCACGCGCGGGAGCCGCAGCTCCCACACGATCGCGTCGCGCAACGAGGGCAGCTCGCCGCCGAGACCGAGGTGCCGGCCGACGCTCGACCACACCTCGTCGGGACGGATGTCGGCCGGTCCGATCGTGATCGCGAGCAGCACCGAGGCGACCAGGGCGACCGTGAGGAGCGCGCCGGCCAGGAGCGGGAGCGGGCGCCTCACCCGCGGACGTCGAGCGCCGCGAGCTGGTCGGCGAGGTCCGCGGCCGCCGTCACGGTACGCACGCCCGCCTCGCTCGCGGCGAAGTCGATGGTCAGATACCGCTTCTCGCGGACGGCGTCGAGCTGCGCGGTCGCGGGGTTCGATTCGAGGTTCGAGATCTTGCTCTCGGCGGTGTTCCAGTCGGCGTCGACGAGCACGATCACGTCGGGATCCGCCTCGACGACCGACTCCCAGCCGAGCGTCGTCCAGGTGTCGTCGACCGATGCGGCGACGTTCTCGAGCCCCACGGTGTCGAGCACGAGCTGCGGCGCACCGATCCCGGCCCCGACGTAGGGTGCGTCGGTGCCCGAGGAGTACCACAGGGCGGTGAGACCGGCCGTCGAGGGCTCGATCGCGTCGAGCAGCTCCTGCTGTTCCGCGACGAGGGCCTCGGCGGCGTCCTCGACGCGGAAGACCGACCCGATCTCGCGGATCTCGCCGAACACGTCGTCGAAGCTCAGCCGCTCCGGCTGGTATCCCGGTTCCTTGCAGGCGGCGGGGGCGACGTAGGTGTGAACCCCGAGCGACTCGAGTTCGTCCCGGTCCCCGGCGCCCTCGGCGGAGAGGTTCGACTCCCAGCCCGCGTAGACGAGGTCGGGGTTCAGCTCGAGCACGGCCTCGTTCGAGGGCACCTGCTCCGAGAGCACCGGCACGTCGGCCGCCGCATCCGCCCACTCCTCGGGCACCGGCCCGTCGGAGAAGGCGGAGCCGACGATGCGGTCGGCGAGCCCGAGGGCGAGCAGCATCTCGGTCGAGGTCGATTTGATCGTCACGACGCGTTCGGGTGCGGACTCGAAGGTCACCTCGGTGCCGCAGTTGTCGACGGTCACCGCGTCGGCGGAGTTCGAGGGCGGCACCTGCGCGGTGCTGCCGCTCGCGCAACCGGCGAGGAGCGCCGTCGCAGCGACCGTCGCGCCGACGGCGGAGACGAGGCGCAGGTGGGGGCGGGAGGAGGAGGGACGCACGGATACTCCGGGGAGACGACGACGGGCGGAAGGGGCGCTTCGAGGCGCTCGGGACGGCGCGGGCGACGACGGCCGCGACATCCGGATCCTTCTGCTCCACAGCTCGGAGTCAGCTCTCCGCACCATGACCGGCGCGGGGGTCCTGGCAACGAGTCTACGACCCGCGACGGCTATTTACCTCCCGGTCACAAAGGGAAATACTTGCGAAACAACCACCTCGAACAATGGGGTTCTCACCTGGAGGTTCGTCATATGACCGTTGTCCGCGCCGCCATCACCCAGACCACCTGGACGGGCGACAAGGAGTCCATGATCGCCAAACACGAGGGCTTCGCGCGCGACGCGGCGGCGCAGGGGGCGAAGATCATCTGCTTCCAGGAGCTGTTCTACGGCCCCTACTTCGGCATCACCGAGGATCCGAAGTATTACGACTACGCGGAGCCCGCCGACGGCCCGATCGTGCAGCGCTTCGCCGCGCTCGCAAAGGAGCTCGGCATGGTCATGATCCTCCCCATCTACGAGGAGGACATGCCGGGGGTGTACTACAACACGGCCGTCGTGGTGGATGCGGACGGCAGCATCCTCGGCAAGTACCGCAAGCACCACATCCCGAATCTCGAGAAGTTCTGGGAGAAGTTCTACTTCCGCCCGGGCAACCTCGGGTACCCCGTCTTCGACACCGCGGTCGGCAAGGTCGGCGTGTACATCTGCTACGACCGGCACTTCCCGGAGGGGTGGCGCGAGCTCGGGCTCAACGGCGCGCAGATCGTCTTCAACCCGAACGCGACGAAGCCGGGCCTGTCGAACCGGCTGTGGGAGATCGAGCAGGCCGCGGCGGCCGGCGCCAACGGCTACTTCGTCGCCGCCCCGAACCGGGTCGGCCGCGAGGACAACGAGTACGGCGAACTCGCCGTCACCTTCTACGGGTCGAGCCAGTTCCTCGACCCGCGCGGCAACTGGGTCGGCGAGATGGGCTCGAGCGACCACGAGGAAGTCGTGATCCGCGACCTCGACCTCGACCTCATCCGGCAGACCCGCAACGACTGGCAGTTCTTCCGCGACCGTCGGCCCGAGTCGTACACCTCGATCCCGAAGCCCTGACGACCAGCACGAGGAGCGGAACCATGACCACGACCCTCATCACCGGCGGCACCGTCGTCACCGCGACGGGACGATCCGAGGCCGACGTGCTCGTCGACGGCGAGACGATCGCCGCCGTGCTGGCACCCGGATCGGTGCTGCTCGGCAGCGACCTGCGCTCGAGCGTCGACACGGTCGTCGATGCGACCGGCAAGTACGTCATCCCCGGCGGGATCGACGCGCACACGCACATGGAGCTGCCCTTCGGCGGCACGAACGCGAGCGACACGTTCGAGACCGGCACCCGCGCCGCCGCCTGGGGTGGCACGACCACGATCATCGACTTCGCGGTGCAGCGCTACGGCGAGCGCGTGCAGGACGGTCTCGCCGCGTGGCACGAGAAGGCGGCGGGCAACTGCGCCATCGACTACGGGTTCCACCAGATCATCGGCGGTGTCGACGCGGACTCGCTGACCGCGATGGACTCGCTCGTCGACGAGGGCATCTCGAGCTTCAAGCTCTTCATGGCCTACCCGGGCGTGTTCTATTCGGATGACGCGCAGATCCTCCGCGCGATGCAGAAGGCCGCCGACACCGGGCTGCTCACGATGATGCACGCCGAGAACGGTCCGGCGATCGACGTGCTCGCCGAGCAGCTCGTCGCCCAGGGCAAGACCGACCCGTACTACCACGGCATCGCCCGCGCCTGGCAGATGGAGGAGGAGGCGACCCACCGCGCGATCATGCTCGCCCACCTCACCGGAGCACCGCTGTACGTCGTGCACGTGAGCGCGAAGCAGGCGGTCGCCCAGCTCGCCGCCGCGCGCGACGCGGGACAGAACGTGTTCGGCGAGACGTGTCCGCAGTACCTCTACCTCTCCCTCGAGGAGCAGCTCGGCGCACCCGGGTTCGAAGGCGCGAAGTGGGTGTGCTCCACGCCGCTGCGCTCCCGCGAGGAGGGACACCAGCACTCGATGTGGCAGGCGCTGCGCACCAACGACCTGCAGATGGTCTCCACCGACCACTGCCCGTTCTGCATGAAGGGGCAGAAGGACCTCGGAGTGGGGGACTTCCGCAAGATCCCGAACGGCATCGGCTCGGTCGAGCACCGCATGGACCTCATGTACCAGGGCGTCGTCACCGGCCAGATCACCCTCGAACGCTGGGTCGAGCTCACCTCGACGACACCGGCGCGGATGTTCGGACTGCACGGACGCAAAGGCGTCATCGCCCCCGGCGCCGACGCCGACATCGTCGTCTACGACCCCGCCGGCCACACCTCGATCGGGATCGACAAGACTCACCACATGAACATGGACCACTCCGCGTGGGAGGGCTTCGAGATCGACGGGCACGTCGACACGGTCATCAGCCGCGGCAAGGTCGTCGTCGACGACGGCGCGTACCTCGGCAGCAAGGGCGACGGTCGCTTCCTCAAGCGCGGCCTGTCGCAGTACCTGGTCTGACGCGCATGGAGTTCGGAGCCGTCCTTCAGACCAACCCACCGGCGTCGCGCACGATCGCACTCGCGAAGCTCGCCGAGCAGCACGGATTCAGTCACGTGTGGACGTTCGACTCGCACCTGCTGTGGCAGGAGCCGTACGTCATCTACTCGGCGATCCTCGCGGAGACCCGGCGCATCAAGGTCGGGCCGTTCGTGACCAACCCGGCCACCCGGGACTGGACCGTCACCGCCTCCGTCTTCGCGACGCTCAACGAGATGTACGGCAACCGCACGATCTGCGGCATCGGGCGCGGCGACTCCGCGGTACGGGTGACCAACGGCAAGCCGACGAGTCTCGCGGAGCTGCGCGAGTCGATCCACGTCATCCGCGAACTCGCCAACAGTCGAGCGGTGGAGTACAACGGGGCGACCCTGCGCTTCCCGTGGAGCGTCGGCAGCGAACTCGACGTGTGGGTCGCCGCGTACGGTCCGCTCGCGCTCAAGCTCACCGGCGAGGTGGGCGACGGATTCATCCTGCAGCTGGCCGACCTCGACATCGCCGAGTGGATGATCCGCACCGTGCGCGACGCGGCCGAGAACGCCGGACGCGACCCGATGTCGATCAAGTTCTGCGTCGCCGCCCCGATGTACATCGGCGAGGACCGGCAGCACATGCGCGACCAGTGCCGCTGGTTCGGCGGCATGGTCGGCAATCACGTCGCCGACATCGTGGGCAAATACGGGACCTCCGGAGCGGTGCCGAAAGCGCTCACCGACTACATCGCCGGGCGTGAGTCGTACGACTACAACGAGCACGGTCGGGCCGGGAACACGCACACCGCGTTCGTGCCCGACGAGATCGTCGACCGGTTCTGCGTGCTCGGCACCGCCGAGGAGCACATCGAGAAGCTCGAGGCGCTGCGCGCGCTCGGGGTCGACCAGTTCGCCGGCTACCTCCAGCACGACAATAAGGAGGAGACGCTGCGCGTCTACGGCGAGACCGTGATCCCCGCCTTGCGCGACACGGTGACGGCGAAGTCGTGACCCGGCTGAGGACCCTGCTCTACGGCGCGGCCGGCGTCGTGCTGCTCGGGGTGCTCTGGGAGACGTACAAGGCCCTCGCCCCCGCGGAGGGTGTCGTCATCGGCGGACTCACGGTGCTGCCGCGCACGAGCGACATCGCCATGCCGCACCTGTGGGACATCGCGACGCGACTGACCGAGCCGATCAACGGGGCACGGTTCGCCCTCAACCTCTGGGAGGCGGTGCTGTTCGCGGCCCTGTTCACCCTCGGTGTCGCCGGGGTCGGCTGGCTCGTCGGAGTCGTCGTCGGTCTCGCCATCGCCACCCTCATGCAGCGGTTCCGCACCGCCGAGTCGGCTCTGCTGCCGTGGGTCGTGCTCAGCCAGACCGTGCCGCTCATCGCCCTCGCCCCGCTCGTGCGCCGGTGGGGAGGGCAGCTCGAACTCGGCGCGATCGAATGGCAGGACTGGATGTCGGTCGCCGTCATCGCGTCGTACCTGGCCTTCTTCCCGGTGTCGATCGGCGCGTTGCGCGGCTTCTCGTCACCGGACGCCGCCCACCTCGACCTCATGCGCTCGTACGGCGTCGGCTGGTGGCGCACGTTCCTGCGGCTGCGGGTACCGGCGAGTGTGCCGTATCTGCTGCCGGCCCTGCGGCTCGCCGCGGCGAACGCCGTCGTCGGCACCGTCGTCGCCGAGGTGTCGATCGGTCTGCGCGGCGGAGTCGGCCGGATGATCGTCGAGTTCGCCGCCTCCGCGAGCTCGGACCCCGCGAAACAGTGGGCGCCCATCCTCGGTGCCGTACTCGTCGGCCTCGTCGCCGCGGGTGCTGTGGCGCTGCTGGGTCTCGCCCTCAAGCCCTACCGACGAGCAGAGGTGGATGCGTGAACGCCGTATCGGTGCGATCCGTGACGAAGACATTCGCGACGCGCGGGGGAGCGGTCACGGCGCTCGCCAACATCGACCTCGAGATCGCGGCGGGCGAGTTCGTGTCGCTCATCGGACCCAGCGGGTGCGGCAAGTCGACGCTCCTGCGGCTCATCGCGGACCTCGACGAGCCGAGCTCCGGCGAACTCGCCGTGTTCGGCAAGACCGCACGCCAGGCCCGCCTCGACCAGGACTACGGCATCGCCTTCCAGCAGGCGGGGCTGCTGCCCTGGCGCACCGTGCGCGCGAACATCGAACTGCCGCTCGAATTGCACGGCATGGGCCGCGCCGCCCGCCGGGCGCGCGCCGACGAACTCATCGACCTGGTGGGTCTCGGCGACTTCGCCGACCGTCACCCCGATCAGCTCTCCGGCGGGATGCAGCAACGCGTCGCGATCGCCCGCTCGCTCGCCGAGAGCCCGCGGCTGCTGCTCATGGACGAGCCGTTCGGGGCACTCGACGAGATGACGCGCGAGCGGATGCAGGCGGAGCTCGTGCGGCTCGCCGGCGAGACGGGCGCCGCCGTCGTGTTCGTCACGCACTCGATTCCCGAGGCGGTCTTCCTCTCCGACCGCGTCGTCGTCATGTCGCCGCGGCCCGGCCGCATCCGCGAGATCGTGGAGGTGCGCCTGGGCGGTGCCGAGCGCCGCACCGACGCGCTGCGGGAGGACGCGGCGTTCTTCGACCGGGTGAGCGCCGTGCGGGAGGCCCTGCACGGGGCGCCCGTCGCGGGCGTCCGGGGCGTGGAGACCCGCTGATGACGCGCGTGCGCACGATCGTGGCGCCCGTGCTGTTCGGCGTCGCCGCGCTCGCCGCGTGGCAGCTCGCCGTCGTCGCGCTCGGCATCCGCCCGTTCGTGCTGCCGAGTCCGTTCGCGATCGGGGAGCAGTTCGCCCGCAATGCGGGGGTGGTGACGGATGCGGCCGGCGTGACGGCGGGCAACGCCCTCGTCGGGCTCGTGCTCGGTGTCGCGGTCGCCGTCGTGTTCGCGATGCTCTCCGCCACGCTGCGGGTGGTCGACCAGGTGAGCGCCCCACTCGTGGTCGCCGCCTCGGTCGTGCCGATCGTCGCGCTCGCGCCCGTGCTGTACACGATGTTCGGGGCGAGCGTCGAGACGGCGCGGCAGCTCGTCGCCGCCCTCGCGGTGTTCATCCCCGTGTACGTCAACTCGCTGCGGGGGCTGCGCACGGTGCGACCCATCCACCGCGACCTCATGCGCGCCTACGCGGCGAGCGGATGGCAGGCGACCCGCACCGTCACCCTCCCGGGCGCGCTGCCGTTCTTCTTCACCGGCGTGCGCATCGCGTCGTCGCTCGCCGTCATCTCCGCCCTCATCGCCGAGTACTTCGGCGGCCCGGTCGGCGGACTCGGCAAGTCGATCACCTCCGCGGTCGCGTCGAGCAACTACCCCCTCGCCTGGGCCTTCGTGCTCGGCGCGATCCTCACCGGTCTCGTGTTCTACTGCGTGACCCTCGCCCTCGAGACGGTCGCGACGCGGCACCGCACCTCGGGGTGACTCGTGCGCCCCATCCGGGCGACGGCACCACCCAGAGCACCACGAAGGAGGACAGCACCATGCACCACAGCACACGCACCCGGATCGCCACCGGCGCGCTCGCCCTCACCGGCGCCCTCGTACTCTCGGCCTGCAGCGGCAACGTCGGCGCGGGAGGAGGCGGGGACGACTCCGGCGGGGACTCCGACCTCACCCCGGTCTCGCTTCAACTGCAGTGGGTCGCGCAGGCGCAGTTCGCCGGCTACTACGCCGCCGCCGAACAGGGCTTCTATGAAGACGAGGGCCTCGACGTGACGATCCTCGAGGCCGGCACCGACACCGTGCCGATCGATTCGCTCGCCGCAGGCGACGTGGATTACGCGATCTCCTGGGTGCCGAAGGTGCTCGGATCGATCGAGGGCGGGGCCGAGGTCACCGACGTCGCGCAGATCTTCGAACGCAGCGCCACGACGCAGATCTCCTTCAAGGACAAGAACATCACCTCGCCGGCGGATCTCGCGGGCAAGAAGGTGGGTAGCTGGGGCTTCGGCAACGAGTGGGAGCTCTTCGCCGGCATGCAGCAGGCCGGCGTCGACACGGCCGGCGGCATCGAGCTGGTGCAGCAGGCGTTCGATATGAACGGCTTCCTCGCCGGTGACATCGACGCGGCGCAGGCCATGACCTACAACGAGTACGCGCAGGTGCTCGAGACGGTCAACCCCGCCACGGGGGAGCTGTACCAGCCCGAGGACCTGAACGTCATCGACTGGAACGAGCAGGGCACGGCGATGCTGCAGGACGCGATCTGGGCCGACGCGGCACGGCTCGCCGACGACGAGGCGTACGCCGCGACGACCGTCAAGTTCATCAAGGCGTCGATCAAGGGCTGGCTGTTCGCCCGCGACAACCCGGAGGACGCGGCGCAGATCGTCGCCGACGCCGGCTCGACCCTGCCCGCGGGGCACCAGCTGTGGATGACCAACGAGGTCAACAAACTCATCTGGCCCTCCACGAGCGGCGGGATCGGCATGATCGACGAGGCCGCGTGGGAGCAGACCGTGTCGATCGCGCTCGAGACGAAGAACGAGACCGGGGCGACGATCATCACGCAGGAGCCGCCGGCGAACGCCCACACCAACGAGTACGTCGAGCAGGCGCTCGCCGAACTCGAGGAGGAGGGGGAGGATGTGACGGGAGACGGCTTCGAGCCGCTCACCGTGACGCTCAAGGAGGGCGGCGAGTAGTCCGCCCCGGGGGCGGGGTCGTTCGACCCCGCCCCATCCACCGCAGCACCAGAATCGGAGCACCATGACCGACCTCGATCCCGCCGACGGAGTGCGGGCCCTCGAACTCGACCGCGCGCACGTCTTCCACTCCTGGTCGGCCCAGGGCTCGCTCACCCCCTTCGTCATCGCCGGCGCCCAGGGCACCGAGGTGTGGGACTTCGACGGCACTCGGTATCTCGACTTCTCGAGCCAGCTCGTGAACACGAACATCGGCCATGGGCATCCCGCCGTCGTCGAGGCGATCCAGCGCCAGGCCGCCGTGCTCCCCACCGTCGCCCCGGCGCACGCGAACCTGACCCGGGGTGAGGCGGCCGCCCGCATCCTCGCCCTCGCCGGCAGCGACTTCGGGAAGGTGTTCTTCACCAACGGGGGAGCGGACGCCAACGAGAACGCCATCCGCCTCGCCCGCCTGACCACCGGACGCGACAAGGTGCTCTCCACCTACCGCAGCTACCACGGCAACACGGGGGCCGCGATCGTCTCGACCGGCGACTGGCGTCGCGTGCCGAACGAATACGCGCGCGGCCACGTGCACTTCTTCGGCCCGTTCGCATACCGCAGTGAGTTCTGGTCAGACTCGCCGGAGCAGGAGTCCGAGCGCGCCCTGCACCACCTCGAACGCGTCGTGCAGGCCGAAGGGCCCGCCTCCATCGCGGCCATCCTGCTCGAGACGGTGCCCGGCACCGCCGGCGTGCTCGTGCCGCCGCCGGGCTACCTCGCCGGGGTGCGTGCCATCGCCGACCGCTACGGCATCCTGCTCGTGCTCGACGAGGTCATGGCCGGATTCGGCCGCACCGGCGACTGGTTCGCCTGGAAGAACCGCGACCTCAATCCGGAGGGGATCGTGCCCGACCTGTTCACCTTCGCCAAGGGCGTGAACTCCGGGTACGTGCCCGCCGGCGGCGTGGTCATCTCCGAGTCGATCGCCCACGAGTTCGACGAGCGCGTCTTCCCGGGCGGACTCACCTATTCCGGTCATCCCCTCGCGATGGCGTCGATCGTCGCGACGATCGACGCGATGCGCGACGAGGGGATCATCGAGAACGCCGCGCGGATCGGTCGCGACCTGCTCGCTCCGGGTCTCGCCCGGCTCGCCGAGCGCCACCCGATCATCGGTGACGTACGCGGGCTCGGCGTGTTCTGGGCGCTCGACCTCGTCACCGACCGCGAGTCGCGAGAGCCCGTGTCACCCTCCGTGGTGGGGGCGCTCAAGGCGGGCCTGCTCGAGCGGGGACTGCTGCCGTTCACCGCCGACAACCGGCTGCACGTCGTGCCGCCGTGCACCGTGTCCGACGCCGAGGTGGAGCGCGCGCTCGAGATCTACGACGAGGCCTTCTCGGCGCTGTCCTGATCCCGGACTCGGCGTGTTGCGCTCACAGCGCACATCCGCGACACGCGGGCGACCGCGGCGTAGACTCTCCCCTCGTGCCTGCCCCCAAGTCCCCGTATTCCGTCAACGTGCGCGACCTCACGCGTCGCCCCGGCGACCACCGCGACTCGACGCTCGACTTCGCCGTTCCCGAACGGCTCGGCGAATCCGTCGTCTACGTCGACGCCGGCGCGCAGCTGCACATCGACCTGCGTCTGGAGAGCCTGCACGAGGGTGTTCTCGCCTCCGGAGACGTCGAGACGACGGCCTCCGGACAGTGCGTGCGCTGCCTCGACGACCTCACTCTGCCTGTCGAAGTCGAGTTCCAGGAGCTTTTCGCGTATTCTGTCGACGAAGCTTTCGACTACACGGTTCAAGACGACCACGTGGATCTTGAACCCGTAGTCCGGGATGCGGTGGTGCTGTCGCTGCCGTTCCAGCCGGTCTGTCGCCCGGACTGCCCGGGCCTCGACCCCGAAACGGGCGAGCGCCTGGCGGATCATCCGGAGTGGAAACCCCGCGAGGTCATCGACCCGCGCTGGGCCGCGCTCGAGAGCTTGCGCACCGCACCAGACGATGAAGGAACCGCGGGTTCCTCGAGAGAGAAGAGATAGCCATGGCCGTTCCCAAGCGGAAGCAGTCGCGCGCGAACACCCACGCCCGTCGCTCGCAGTGGAAGGCGTCGCTCCCGACGCTCGTCAAGACCGTCGAGAACGGCAAGGTCACCTACAGCCTTCCGCACCGCGCGAAGGTCGTCGAGGACTCGGCCGGCACGCCCCTGTACCTGGAGTACAAGGGCCGCAAGGTCGCGGACGTCTGATCCATTCGTGGCAGAGCCCGACGGCCTGCCCGCGCAGCTCGGGGTCGACATCGACCCCGAGCTGCTCACTCTTGCGCTGACGCACCGCTCGTACGCGTACGAGAACGGGGGCATCGCGCACAACGAGCGCCTCGAGTTCCTCGGCGACTCGATCCTGGGGCAGGCGGTCACCGTCATGCTGTTCCGCAGCTACCCCGACCTCGACGAGGGGGAGCTCGCCAAGCGCCGAGCGGCGCTCGTGAGCTCGGTCGCGCTCGCGGAGGTGGCCCGCACCATCGGACTCGGGCGCCACTTGCGCCTCGGTCGCGGTGAGGAGCTCACCGGAGGCCGTGACAAGTCGTCGATCCTCGCCGACACCGTCGAGGCGATCATCGGCGCCGTGTATCTCGACGCCGGGGCGGATATCGCCACCGACCTCGTGCTGCGGCTCATCGCCCCACTGCTCGAGGACTCGTCGCGCTTCGGCGCCGCCATGGACCCGAAGACGAGCCTGCAGGAACTCGCCGCCCGCCGTGGCCGGGGGCTGCCGAGCTACCGCGTGACCGACAGCGGCCCCGACCACTCCAAGCGGTTCCACGCGACGGTGCTCATCGGCGGCGAGGACATCGCCGCGGGGGAGGGCACGAGCAAGAAGCAGGCCGAGATGGCCGCCGCGCTCGAGGCCTGGACGATCCTGCAGTCGCGCGGCCGCTGACGCGCCCGAGGAGCACCGTGCCCGAACTGCCCGAGGTCGAGGTCGTCCGCGCCGGCCTGGCTCCCGCCGTCGACGGCGCCACCGTGACCGCCGTCGAGGTGTTCGACGAGCGCTCGCTGCGCCGTCACGTCGGGCCGGCCGAGGACTTCGTGCAGCGGATGACCGGCGCCCGGTTCCGAGCGCCGGAACGGCGGGGCAAATTCCTCTGGATCCCGATCGACGCCGCCGACGGTGCACCGGCCGAGGCGCTCATGGTGCACCTCGGCATGAGCGGGCAGGTCCTCCTGCGCGACCGCACGGCCGAGGACCGGCTGACCCGCATCCGCCTCGACCTCGAGCATCCGCGTCACGGCGCCCTGCGGCTCAACTTCGTCGACCAGCGCATCTTCGGCTCGATGGCCCTCGACGCGCTCGTGCCGACGGACGTGCCGGGGGAGCTGATCCCGACCCAGGCCGCGCACATCGCGCGTGATCCGCTCGACCCGCACTTCGATGACGGTCGGTTCCTCCGCGCGTTGCGCGCACGACGCACCGGCGTCAAGCGAGCGCTGCTCGACCAGACGCTCGTGAGCGGCATCGGCAACATCTACGCCGACGAGGCCCTCTGGGCGGCTCGCATCCACTACGACCAGCCGACGGCGACCTTGAGCCGTCCGCGCGCGGCGACGCTCCTGGCCGAGGTGCGACTCGTGCTCGGCCGCGCTCTCGCCGAGGGCGGGACGAGCTTCGACGCCCAGTACGTCAACGTCAACGGCGCCTCCGGCTACTTCTCCCACTCGCTCAACGCGTACGGACAGCACGGACGCCCGTGTCCACGCTGCGGACGCCCGATCGTGCGCGAGAGCTTCATGAACCGCGGGTCCCACTTCTGCGCCTACTGCCAGCGCGTACGCCGGGCGCGCGTGGACGGGTGAATCCCGCTCTTTACACGGTAGGACGGTGCGTCTAGGGTCGCCTCATCCCATCGACGCTGACGTCCGCCCCCGACGTCAGACGAGACGAAGGAGCGACGACGATGTCACGACGGTTTCCCCGCCTGTCCGGAGCGCTGATCGGCGCCCTCGCCCTCGCCGCGGGGCTGGTCACCGCCCCGAGTGCGCCCGCCGCTGCGGCGCCCACTGCGGCCGCCGCGACAGCCGCCCCGACGTTCACCAATCCGGTCACGGACTCGTTCTCCGACAGCTACGCGGATCCGGCCGTCATCCGCGGCCACGACGGCTGGTTCTACCTCTACGCCACGAGCGACCCGCTCGTCGAAGGCGGCCCGTTCGGCATCATGCACATCGCGCGCTCGCTCGACCTCGTCGAGTGGGAGTACCTCGGCACGGTCTTTGACGAGACGCAGACGCCCGCCTGGGCGGCGGAGGGCGCGCTGTTCTGGGCCCCGGACGTGCGGCGCATCGGCGATCGCTACGTCATGTACTTCACGGTCACCGACACGGCGGACAAGCCGGGAGGCGACCCCGCGATCGGCGTCGCGACCGCTCCGACCCCCGCCGGGCCGTGGACCGCGACGGACGCCCCGGTCGTGGACTCGCGACCCGCACCCGGTTCGACCCCGGAGGATCCGCGCTGGCTCGGCACGATCGACCCGGCGCTGCTCGCCACCGACGATGGTCGGCTGCTGCTCTACTTCGGCGGATTCTCCGGCGGCATCTCCGTCGTCGAGCTCGCCCCCGACGGACTCACCGCGGTGGGGGAGGAGACGCACGTCGCCGCGGCGGAACGGTACGAGGGCAGCTACGTCGTCGAGCGTGACGGCTGGTACTACCTCATGCTCTCGTCGGCCGGGTGCTGCGCGGGCCCGACGACCGGGTACAGCGTCTTCGTCGGCCGTTCCGAGAGCCCGACCGGCCCCTTCGTCGACGCGGCCGGCGTGCCGCTCGACACATCCCGCGCCGGCGGCACCCAGGTGCTCGTGCAGAACGGCAACCGCTGGGTCGGACCGGGCCACCACGCCGTCGTCACCGACCTCGCGGGGCAGGACTGGATGATCTACCACGCGATCGACCGGAACGAGCCGTGGCTCAACGAGCCCGGCGGCATCAACCGCCGCCCGACGCTCATCGACCGGCTGGACTGGATCGACGGCTGGCCCGTCGTCAACGCGGGAGCCGGACCGAGCGACGGACCCCAGCCCGGGCCCGTCACCGGCAGCGACCTCGGGATCCACAGCACGGATCCCGCGCACGGCAAGGCCTTCCGCGCCGTGGTGGGTCGCTGGCGGGCGGCGACCGACCGCACCGCGGACGGCGGCGACATCGCCCGCCTCGACCCCGGTCGATCGAGCCGGGCGCTCGTCGTCTCGACGACCCCGGTGCGCGGGGAGCAGCGACTCGAGCTCGACCTGCGCCTGCCGGAGGGCGACACCACCGCGTGCGTGCGCGCGACCGGCCTCGGGGGCGTGCACGTCTGCGTCGACGGCGAGGCCCGCGAACTCGTGCTCTCGAGCTGGGGGATCGGATCGCGGGAGGTCGTGCGTGCCCCCATCCCCGAGCGCGTCGACCTCACCTCGTGGGTCGCGCTGAGCATCGAGTGGCGCCGCGGCGGCACCCTCGCGCAGCTGAGCGAATCGCGACTCGGCGATCCCGTCGCCTCCGTGCGGGCCGCCGGCCGTGACGTGCGCGGGCTCCTCAGCATCGAGGCGGCCGACGGTGCCGCCGAGATCGACAATCTCAGTGTGAACGACGCCGCCGAGCTCGTCACGGAGCGCGTCCCCGACCCGGTCGCGGGCGAATCGACCTTCGTCGAGGAGTTCGACGGCGCGCTCGACGAAGACTGGCGGCAGGAACGCTGGCGTGACGACATCGTCGTGCGCGACGGAGCGCTGCACTGGCCGCTCGGCAACGACGACCTCGCCGCGCCGGAGGGTGCCGGACCCCTGCTGTTGCGCGACGTGCCCGCCGGAGACTGGATCGCGCAGACGCAGTTGACGCTCGATCTCGGCACCGACAGCATCCGCAACTTCCAGCAGGCCGGGCTCATCGTGCACGTCGGCGACGACGACTACCTGCGCCTCGGGTCGGTCGCGATCGGAACGCTCCGCACCATCGAGTTCCTCAAGGAGCAGAGCGGGGAGGATCGCGTCGACCGGGGCGGCCACCTCGGCGGGCCGCCGGCGGCGACCGTGTGGTTGCGGGTGCTGCGCACGACGAGCGCCACGGGGGAGCAGCTGTATCGCTCCGCGTCGTCGCTCGACGGCGAGTCGTGGCGGTGGGGCGCGACCTGGACCCTCCCCGCCGACGCGGACCCGTCGGTCGGCCTCTACGCCGGAGGCGGCGCCGAACCGCCGATCGAAGCGCGATTCGAGGACTTCCGATTCCTGTCGGTGGGATGACCCGAGAGCGAAGAATCGTCACCCGTCTTGTCCCCCGGACGGGGGACCCTTAGGGTGGGCGGGTGAGCATCGTTCCCCGCAGCATCCTGCGCCGCCTCCCGACGCGCTGGCGGTGGCGGATCGTCTCGCGTCTCGCGGGCGGCGCCGAAGCCGCGCGTTCCCTCGGGGTCACCGTCGGCCGCGGGTCGCGCATCATCTCGTGCAACGTGCGGTCGGAGTA
The DNA here is from genome assembly GCF_002797715.1 of Diaminobutyricimonas aerilata. Classification (NCBI taxonomy): domain Bacteria; kingdom Bacillati; phylum Actinomycetota; class Actinomycetes; order Micrococcales; family Microbacteriaceae; genus Diaminobutyricimonas; species Diaminobutyricimonas aerilata. The sequence continues at coordinate 1,327,353 of NZ_PGFF01000001.1, forward strand.
CGCGCTGCTCACGATCGGCGACGACGTGACGGTCAGCAGCGAGGTGCTCTTCATCACCCACGACGGCGCGGGTTGGCTCGCCCGCGACACCGAGGGTCGCCGCCGCTACCGCCTCGCCCCGATCACCGTGGGTGACCGGGTGTTCATCGGCGCCCGCGCCATCGTGATGCCGGGTGTCGCGATCGGCGACGACTGCATCGTCGCCGCCGGCGCCGTGGTCACGAAGTCCGTGCCCGCCGGGTCGATCGTCGGCGGCAATCCCGCGCGCGTCATTGGGCGCACCGCCGACTTCGTCGCGCGCGCTCTCGACGAGTGGCCGACGGAGCGCCGGGTCGATCCCCGCATGAAGCCGGAGCTCGCCTCGCAGCCGGCGCGGGAGGCCGTGCAGCGGGCATCCGCCTGAGTCCGCTCACGCGTCGACGAGGCGCACCTCGACGCCCGCGTCGCGCAGCGCCCGCACCTCGTCGGGATCGGCCGACCGGTCGGTGACGAGCAGGTCGATCTGATCGGTCGTCGCCACCTGGGCGAGCGCGAGCCGCCCGACCTTCGAGCCGTCCGCGACGACGATGACGCGCTGGGCGTGCGTCACCATGGCGTTGTTGGTGCGGGCCTCCGTCTCGTCGTGCGTCGTCACTCCGCCGCTCGCGGTGATGCCGTCGGTTCCGAGGATCGCGGTGCCGAGGTTGATCGCGTTGAAGGTGTTCTCGGCGAGCACGCCGACGAGCTCGAGGGACTGCGGGCGCAGGATGCCCCCGGTCATCACGACCTTCAGCTGCGGGTGGCTCGTCACGAGTTGCGCGATGGTCAGCGAGTTGGTGACGATCGTCAGCTCCTCGTGCTGGGCGAGCGCCCGGGCGACGTTCGCGGCGGTCGTGCCGCCGCTGAGGGCGACGGCGTAACGCTGCCGCGGGATGAGGTCGGCCACGGCGGCGCCGATCGCCCGCTTGGCCTCCTGGAAGCGCGTGTCGCGCAGACTGACCGGCAGTTCGCTGCGGGAGTCGATGAGCCGCGCGCCGCCGTGGGTGCGCAACAGGAGACGCTGCTCGGCAAGCTCCGCCAGGTCGCGTCGTGCCGTCGCGGCGGAGATGCCGAGCGTGTCGGCGAGGTCGGCGAGGGAGACCGATCCCCGCTCGGCGAGCAGGTCGAGGATGGCGATCATCCGGCGCGAGCGCTTGCCCGACGCGGCCGGGGAGCCCGGGTGAGCGGTCGGCGTCGTCATGGGTCCTCCTGCGTGGTGCATGCCGTCGGTCGCCGACTCGCGCAGCGAAAATGATCGATTCGACTAGTTGTCGCTCAGTGTATTGCGCGAAACGCGCAGTCTGTCCAGTATCGAGCCATGACCCGCATCCTGTTCATCGGAGCGGGCAGCGTCGTGTTCACACGCCAGCTGCTCACCGACCTGCTCCGTTTCGACGACCTGCCGACCCTCGACATCGTGCTGCACGACGTCGACCCCGAGCGGCTGCGCGTCGCCCGCGGCACCGCCGACCACGTCTCGTCCCGCCTGGGTCGCGCGGTGCGCGTCGAGGCGACCCTCGACCGCCGCGCCGCGCTCGCCGGCGCCGACTTCGTGATCAACATGGTGCAGGTCGGCGGCATCGACGCGACTCGGGTCGATCTCGAGCTGCCGGCGTCGTTCGGGCTGCGGCAGACGATCGGCGACACGACGGGGGTCGGCGGGGCGTTCCGCGCCCTGCGCACCTTCCCGGTGCTGTCGGCGATCGCGCGCGACATGCTCGAGCTCTGCCCCGACGCGTGGTTCCTCAACTACACGAATCCGATGGCGATGAACATCTGGTGGATGTCGGCCGTCGCGCCGCAGCTCAAGGCCGTCGGGCTCTGCCACAGCGTGTACTGGACGGTCAACGACCTGTGCGACCTCGTCGGGGCGCCGCTCGAACGCACCCGCTACCGGGCCGCCGGCGTCAACCACCAGTCCTGGCTCTACGAGTGGAGCCTCGACGGTGAGGACCTTTACCCGCGGCTGCGGGAACGGATCGCCGCGGATCCGGAACTCGAACGCCGCGTGCGGGTCGAGATGTTCCGCCGCATCGGGTTCTACCCGACCGAGACGAGCGAGCACAGCTCGGAGTACCTCTCCTGGTTCCTGCGCTCCGACGAGCAGATCGACCGGTTCCGGTTGCAGCCGCTCGAGTACCTCGGGATCAGCGAGCAGAACGTCGCGGAGTTCACCACCGCGCGGCAGGCCCTCGACTCCGGCGGCGACCTCGAACTGCACGAGGAGGGCGACGCGGCGGAGTACGCGCCGCAGATCATCCACTCGATGATCACCGGCACCGAGCGTGAGATCCACGCCAATGTCGTCAACCGGGGTCTCATCTCGAACCTCCCGGAGGGCGCCGTCGTCGAGGTGCCGGCGCGCGTCTCCGCGGACGGGATCGAGCCCGTGGCCGTCGGCGCGATCCCCGCCCAGGGCGCCGTGCACAACCGCACCTACCTCTCCGTCGCCGAACTGACGGTCGAGGCCGCCCGGACAGGCGATCGCGACCTCGTCAAGCAGGCCCTGCTCGTCGACCCCAACGCCTCGTCGACCCTCACCCCGGAGCGCCTCTGGGAGCTCGCCGACGCCCTGTTCGCGGCGCACGAGGGCGTGCTCCCCGAGAACCTCGGCGGTCGCGTCGAGCTGGTGCTGTCGTGAGCCTCGCGTCGACGGTCGAGCTCATCGCCGACGCGGTGACACGGGATCGCGCGGTCGCTGCGGTCAACGTCATCACCCTCGAGCACGCGGAGGCGATCGTGACCGGCGCGGAACGCGCGCAGCGCGGCGTCATCCTGCAGATCAGCCAGAACGCGGTGCGCTTCCACGGAGGGAACCCGCGTCCCCTCCTCGCCGCGTGCCGCGAGGTCGCGGCGGCCGCCGCCGTGCCGGTGTCGCTCCACCTCGACCACATCGACGACCCCGCGCTCATCGACACGGGCATCGACATCGCGCGCGAGCTCGGCCTCGGCTCGATCATGATCGACTTCGCGACGCTCGACTACAGCGGGAACGTCGCCGCGACCGCCGAGGCGGCCGCCCGCGCGCACGACGCCGGACTGTGGGTCGAAGCCGAGCTCGGCGAGATCGGCGGCAAAGACGGCGCGCACGCGCCGGGCGTGCGCACCGATCCCGAGGAGGCCGCGTCGTTCGTGGCCGCGACCGGCGTCGACGGACTCGCCGTCGCGGTCGGGTCATCGCACGCGATGCGCGACCGCTCCGCCTCGGTCGACCACGACCTCGTGCGCCGCATCGCGGCGATCGTGTCCGTGCCCCTCGTGCTCCACGGCTCGTCGGGCGTCTCGGATGCCGAGCTCGCCCGAGCGGTCGAGGCCGGCATCCGCAAGGTCAATGTGGGCACCGCGCTCAACATCGCGGGCACCGCGGCCACCCGCCGCCTGCTCGAGAGCCGGCCCGACCTCGTGGACCCGCGGCCCGTCGCGAGCGCCTCCCGCGACGCGATGGCCGAGGTCGTCGCGTCGGTGTGCGGGGTCGTCTCGTAACGACGTCCTCCCGCGCTCATCCGACCGCACCACCGGCTCCACCGCTCCACCGCTGCAGCAGACGAATCCGTTCGAAGGAGACACCGATGACCCGACACCCCCGCTCTCGCCGCCGACTCCGGCCGCTCACCGCCCTCGCGGTCGCCGCCACCGGGCTCCTCGGCCTCGCCGCCTGCACCGGCGGCCAGCAGGGCGCGACCGAACTCGACGAGGACGCCGACGTCACGATCGAGTTCTGGACGGGGCAGACCGACGAGGCGCACCAGCTGCTCGCCGATCTCGCCGCCGAGTTCGAGGAGGAGCATCCCAACGTGACGATCGACGTCTCCGAGGGCGCGTCGAGCACGGAGGAGCTGCTCCAGAAGCTCTCCGCCGGCTTCGCGAGCAGCAACTACCCCGACATGTCGTACTCCTTCGGCTCGTGGGCGAGCCAGCTCGAGTCCTCCAAGCGCACGCTCGACATCACCGAGCGCACGGAGGACCCGGACCTCGCCTGGGACGAGTTCAGCGAGGCGGCGCGGGCGACCGTGCGGCCCTCCGGCGAGAAGACGATCGGCTTCCCCGCCCTCGTCGACAACATCTCGCTCATCTACAACAAGACGGTCTTCGACGCCGCCGGGGTCGAGTACCCCACCGAGGACTGGGAGTGGGAGGACTTCCGGGAGGCCGCAGCGGCCCTCACCGACCCCACCACCGACACCTACGGCTACGCCTACTCCGTCTCGGGGTCCGAGGAGACCACCTGGCAGTTCTGGCCGCACCTCTGGCAGCGCGGTGGCGAGATCCTCAGCGAGGACGGTACGAAGGCGGCGTTCGCCTCGGACGCCGGCGTCGAGGCGCTCGAGTTCCTGCGCGGCATGGCGGTCGACGACGGCAGCGTCTACCTCGACCAGACCGACACCCGCTTCGCGCAGCTCTTCGCCGCCGACCGCATCGGCATGATGACGTCGGGGCCCTGGCAGCTGTACGACCTGAACACCGCGGGCACGCAGTACGGCGTCACCGTGCTGCCGGGCACGGACGGGGATCACCAGACCGTCTCCGGCCCCGACATCTGGGCGCTCTTCGACCACCAGGACGCCAACCGCGAGTACTGGGTCACCGAGTTCGCCGCGTGGCTCACCGCGGCTGAGCAGGACGAACGCTGGAACGTCGCCTACGGCAACCTGCCGCTGCGCACGAGCGAACTCGAGTCCGAGGCGTTCCAGGAGCAGGTCGCGGCGTTGCCGGGACTCGACATCATGGCCGCCAACGGCGAGAACGCGGTGAAGGCCCGGCCCACCGTGCCCGGCTACGTCGGACTGTCGGAGTCGATCGCCAACGCGATCGCCGAAGTGCTGCAGGGCCGGGGCGAACCGAAGGACGCCCTCGAGGAGGCGGCGGCCGAGGCCGACGAAGCCCTCGCCGATTGAGCGACCCGACGTGCCGAGGAAGGAGTCGACGACGATGAGCACCATGACGGTCCGCGGGCGGGGCGGTCGCGCCGACCGTCCCGCCGCGAGCGGCCGCCGACGCTCCCGCGTCGCGCGATGGCGTGAAGACCTCGGCGGATGGCTGTTCGTCGCCCCCGCGGCGGTCATCGTGCTCGGGCTGTCGATCTTCCCCGCGGGGTGGGCCTTCCTGCTCTCCCTCCAGGAGTGGGACGGCTTCAGCGAGCCGGAGTTCGTCGGCGGCGACAACTACGCCGAGCTCATCACCGACGCCGACTTCTTCTCCGCCGTGCAGCACACCGGCCTCTACACGGCCATGTTCGTGCCGATGTCGCTGTTCGCCGGGCTCTTCCTCGCCGTCGCGCTCAACCGCCGCATCCGGTTCATCGGGCTCTACCGCACCGCGATCTTCGTTCCGTTCGTGGCGTCGGCGGCGGCCACCGGCATCCTCTCGACCTACCTCTTCAGCCCGCAGTTCGGCCTCGTCAACAACGTGCTGCGTACGATCGGGCTGCCGGCTCAGGGGTGGCTCGAGGACGAGTCGCAGGCGATGTTCGTCATCGCCCTCATGTCGCTGTGGGGGCAGGCCGCGTTCACGACGGTGCTGTACCTCGCCGCCCTGCAGGACGTGCCCGGTGAGCTGCTCGAGGCCGCCCGCCTCGACGGGGCGAACCGCTGGCAGACGTTCTGGCGCGTCGTCTGGCCGCAGCTCGCCCCGGTGACCGTGTTCACTGCGATCTGGCAGACGATCGGGTCGATCCAGCTCTTCGACCTCGTCTACACGACGACCCGCGGTGGGCCCCTCGACGCCACGAAGACGATCGTCTACTACCTGTGGGAGCAGGCGTTCCGACGCCTCGAGTTCGGGTACGGATCCGCGGTCGCCTATGCGCTGTTCGGACTCACCCTGCTCATCACGATCGGCGTCGTCGTGTACTCGCGCCGCCGCGGAACGGAGGCGTTCTGATGGCCACGATCCTGTCGAACGCGGCGACGGCCGGCGCACGCGCCGCGGAGGCGCCCCGCCCGCGGCGGGGGAAGCGCCGCATGTCGGGATGGCACTTCGTGCTCGCTCCCGTCTCGCTGCTGTTCGCCATCCCCTTCGTACAGATGTTCCTCGCCTCGGTGTCGCCGGCGGCGGAGCTCATCGCCTATCCGCCGCCGTTGGTGCCGTCCCGCATCGACTTCGGCGGGTTCATCGCGCTGTTCACGACGACGGATGTGGTGCGCTGGCTGGCGAATTCGGTGATCGTGTCGCTGTCGGCGATCGTGTCGCACCTCGTGCTGTGCTCCCTCGCCGGGTACGGGTTCGCGCGACTGAAGTTCCGCGGTCGCACGACGGGCATCTTCCTCATCATCGCCACGATCATGATCCCCACCCAGCTGCTCATGATCCCGACGTACATCCTGTTCTCGCGCTGGGGGCTCGTCGACGGCCTGGGCGCCGCGATCGTGCCGTGGCTCGCGTCGGCGTTCGGGATCTTCCTGATGCGGCAGTTCTTCCTGTCGCTCCCGCCCGAGCTCGAGGAGGCGGGACGCATCGACGGAGGGAACCGCTGGCAGATCTTCTGGCACGTGATCCTGCCGCTCGCGAAGCCGGCACTGGCGACGCTCGCGATCTTCACCCTCTTGAGCTCGTGGAACGACCTCGTCTGGCCGCTCATCGCGATCAACAACGACGAGGCGTTCACCGTGCAGCTCGGGCTCGCGAACTTCCAGAGCACGCGGCGCACCCAGTGGGAGCTGCTCATGGCCGGCAACGTCGTCGCGACCCTGCCGCTCATCCTGTTCTTCCTGTTCGCCCAGAAGCAGTTCGTGGCGACCATGACGCTCACCGGGATGAAGGGATGACCGTGGGAGCAGTGACCCGGAACGGATCGAGAGGGGATCGGCGATGAGCGCACCGCACCCGGTGCTGGTCGTCGGCGACGCGAACGTCGACCTCGTGCTGCGCGGCGACGTCGTGCCGCGCTTCGGTCAGGCGGAGCAACTGCTCGACGCCGCGGACCTCGTGCTCGGCGGCAGTGCGGCGATCGTCGCCTGCGGGCTCGCCCGACTCGGGGTGCCGACCGCGCTCGCCGCCGTCGTCGGCGACGACGGGTTCGGGCGGTTCACCCTCGACGCGCTCACCGCCGCGGGAGTCGCGACCGACCGCATCCGCGTCGACCCGGTCGTGCCGACGGGCATCTCGGTGATCCTCTCCGGCGCGGACGACCGGGCGATCCTCACCCTGCCGGGCACCATCCCGACCCTGCGCCCCGCCGACGTCGCCCTCGGCGACGCGCGGTGGGTGCACGTCGCCTCGCCGTTCCTCATGCCGGGGTTCACCGAGTCGCTGCCCGACGTGCTGGCGGGACTGCGCGCCGCGGGCGCCGGGGTGAGCCTCGACACGAACTGGGACCCCACGGAACGCTGGAGCGGCGTCTCCGGCGCACTCGAGCACGTCGACGTGCTGCTGCCGAACCGCGCCGAGCTCGAGGCGATCTCGCGCGTGGCCGACCCGCTCGCCGCCGGCGTACGGCTCGTCGTGAAGGACGGCGCCGCGGGCGGCTGGTCGCTCGATCCCGCGGGGGAGCGCCACGCGGCACCCGGCCTCGAGATCGACGTCGTCGACACGACCGGCGCGGGCGACAGCTTCGATGCCGGCTACCTCGCCGCGATCGCGCACGGCGTGCACGATGAGCGCGAGCGGGTGCGCTGGGCGACGGTCGCCGGATCGCTCTCGACCCGGGCCGCCGGCGGAACCGGGGCGCAGGCCACCCTCGACGAGCTGCGGGCGCACCTGTGATCACGACGCTCCTGCTGAGTCCCGCGCTCGATGTCACCTACCTCGTCGACACGGTGGAGCTCGGCGCGATCCACCGGCCGCGCGAGGTGCTGCGCCTGCCGGGCGGCAAGGGACTCAACCTCGCGCGGGCGGCCGCGACACTCGGCGGCCGCGCGCGCGTCGTCGCGCCGCTCGGCGGCGGCATCGGCGACCTCGTCGCCCGGCTCGCCGCCGAGGCCGACGTGGAGATGATCGTCGTGCCGGCACCCGGGGAGACGCGCACGTGCGTGACGGTCGTCGGGGACGACGGAGTGCACACCGAGTTCTACGAACCCGCGACCGGCGTCGACGACGCCGCGCTCGAGGGCGTGCTCGCGGCGACGGCCGCCCTCGACGCCGGAGGCTGGACCGCCCTCTCGGGGAGCGTCCCGCCCGCGCTCGACCCCGCGCTGCTCGTCCGGCTGCTCGCGGACCGCGTCGCCGCGGGAGACCACGTCGCCGTCGACACGCACGGCTCCGCGCTCGCCGCCGTGCTCGAGGCCGTCCCGCCGGCGGTCGTCAAGATCAACCGCGCCGAGGCGAGCGGATACCTGGGCCGAGACGGGGACGCCCTCGCCCTCGCCGGCGCACTCCACGAGCGCACCGGTGGGCTCGCGGTGGTCACCGACGGGGTGCACGGCGCGGCCGCCGTCGACCGCACTCACGCGCGCCGCGCCGCGCCGTACCCGCACCCGGGCCGCTTCGCCGTCGGCAGTGGCGACAGCTTCCTCGCCGGGCTGCTCGTCGCACTGGAGGCGGGTGGCGACCTCGGCGACGCGCTCTCCCTCGCGAGCGCGGGTGCCGCCGCGAACACGGCACGACCGGGCGCCGCGTCGTTCACCGCCGACGATGTCGCGACGGCGCGTACGCTCGTGCGGGTGGAGACCGCCCCTCGACCCGCCTCCGCCGAGTGAGCCGACGCCGGGTGCCGCGCCGCATCGGCGCGGCCGCAGTGGTGCTGATCGGAGTCCTGATGGCCGGATGCACCTCCGCCGCCGATCCGCGGCCCACCCCGCCACCGGTCGACACCAGCGGCCCGCGGGCCGCGTTCGTCGACGCGCCGGCCGGCGCGTCCGTCGTCATCGACGGCGACGACTGGAGCCTGCCCCCGTGGGTGCGGCCCGCGGCGAACTCGGGATTCTTCTCGGAGGAGGCCTCCGAGGAGCACCGCGTGCTCGTGCGCTCGGTCGACCTCACCTGGCGCCAGCTGCAGCCGCGACGCGATGCCGCCATCGACCGCGCGGCGAGCGGCAGCGCTCAACAGCTCGAGTTCGCCTCGCTCCACGACCAACTCGCCGACCCGGGCGCCTTCTGGATGCGATTGTTCGCGAGCGGTGCGGACTGGGCGCCCGAGTGGATCGTCGACGAGTGCGGCGTGTCGACCTACGGACCGGACTACGACGGCATGGAGCACCTGCCCATCTGGGACGAGTGCGTGTGGGGGCACCTGCTCGACACCTACCGCCGCGTCTTCGTCGATGAGGGGCTCGCCGCGGATCCGCGGCTGCGCTTCGTCTACGTGCCCGGCGCCTTCACCTGGGCGGAGTTCGACTACGACATCGTCTCGGCCGCCGTCGAGACCGGTGACCTCGACGAGGAGGCGTACCTCGCCTGGTACTCCCACGCCTGGACCGACCTCGTCGAGCTCTTCGGCGACCAGGCGCACAAGCTCGTCTTCACGGGGGAGGACTACCCGTTCGGACCGTTCGGTGCCGCCGACGATCTGCTCGCCCGCGACGCCGTCGACGCCGGCATGGGCATCCGCACCGGCATCACGGAACTCGCGAACTTCCACCTCAGCGAAGCCCCCGCGTACGGCTCGGCGATCCAGCCCGACGGGCACCTCGTCGTGGACGAGTCGCTTCCCGTGCACAGCGGCCGGTTCGTCGTCGCGACCGAGAACGAGTGCTACACCGATTGCGGCTACGAGACCGACGAGCCGTACTACGCGGTGCGGCAGTCGAACCTCAAGGCGCTGCAATTGCGCACGAACTGGATCTATGTCGTGCCCGGGCCGTCGTACTTCGACGAGTACCCGGAGCACTGGGACTGGGTGCGGTTGTCGCAGGGGCAACGGCCGGAGACCTCGGCCGATGCCTGGGCCGCCTTCCGCGACGCGGAGGACACCTACTGGCGCGACGAGGCGGGCGAACGGTTCGCCGACCCGGCAGCCTGGGTCGATCGGCCGTGGGTACGCAACCTCGAACGGTGGCTCGTGCAGCGGGACGAACCGGGGTCGGTGGCCCACCGCACCGAGGTGGACGCGCACGTCGAGACGCTCGAGCCCGACAACGGCACCGCGTTCGAGGGGCTCTCCACGGCGGTCGCCGAGGGCGATACCGGCTTCGTGCTCGAGGTCGACGAGCGGTTCGCCGCGGCCGCAGGCGACCGACGTCTCGTGGCGAAGGTCACCTTCCTCGACACGGGCCGGGGCGGCTTCTCGCTCGACACCGCCTCCGGAGGCTCACCCGTCATCGAACGCGCGAACACGGGTGGGTGGCGCACCGCCACGGTCACCCTGCCGGGCCTCGGCGGAACCGCACGGTTCCGCATCGCGCTCGAGCAGGGCGCCGACGACCTCGTGATCCGTTTCGTCCGCCTCGTGCGGGCGGAGGGCTGAATCTCAGAGGTCCTTACGCCACGCGCCCTCGAACCCGATCGACACGAAGCCGACCGCCTCGTTGACGTCGAGCATCGGCCGGTTCTCCTCGGCGTTGAAGGTCAGCACCGAGGGGTGGCCGGGGCGCTCCTGCTCGAGGTGCAGCAGGTTCGCGATCTTCAGCACCATACCCAGACGGTGCCCGCGGTGCTCCCGCAGCACGAGCGTGTCGCCCTGCGTCACCGGCCGGTGCGGCTCCCGCGGCACATACAGCTGCGTGTAGCCGGCCAGGCGCCCGCTCGGCACGTGCTCGACCGCGGCGGTGAGCACCGTCGTCGGGCTCGCCTGCTCGCGCAACTCCTCCTCGTGCACGCGCTCGGCCGTCCACGGATCGGCGGGCTCTTCGAGGCCGGCGCTCGGCGCATCCGTCACCATCCGCGTGATGAGGTGCGCCATGTCGCCGAGCCGGTCGCCCGGGGTGGGGCCGGTCCAGCGCTCCACGCGGTAGTCGGTGCCGGCCCTGGCGGTCGCCGCGGCGAGGTGCGCCTCGAGGTCGGCTGCGGGCACCGGCAGCGCGAGCCGGCTGGCGCGGGCCACCTGCTCCAGCCGGTAGCCGCGGGCGAGCAGGAACCGCACCTCCGCGTTACCGGCGGGCACCGACCCGGAGCCGGTCGGCGGCACGAGCCGCTCGCCGGGTGCATCGGCGGACGGCGTGTAGACGATGAGCTTGCGGACGCCGCTTTCCGCCGCGACGCCCTCGACACGGTCCGCGAGCGCGGTTCCGATGCCGCGCCGACGGTACTCCGGCAGCACCTGCACGACCACCCACGCGGTGTCGGCGGCCTCGCCGAGGCGCGTCTCGAACATCGCCCGGGCGACGACCCGCCCGTCGACGCGCACACCGAAGAGCCGGTGCGGCTCGTGCTCGGACTGCCACCCCGGCAGCAGTTCCGCCGCCGTCCACGTTCCCTCGTCGGAGCCCCACACCTCCGCCTCGACGGCGTTGCGCACATCGACGGTCGCGATGAAATCGGCCGCGTCGGCATCCTCGATGCGGGCGGGGATGCGCAGTTCCTCGACGGTGAAGGCGGACATGCGGTGCGGCTCTCCTCGGAGGCGAATGGGATTCGGAAATCGGGCAGCCGACCAGGCTAGCGCCTCCGCGGTGCCGGGTCGAGGGTCGGGTACGCTCGACCCAGCATCCGGGCGGGACAGTCCGGCGAACCGCCGCACACATCGAGGGGAGGCCGCGTGTATCTGAAGAGCCTGACGCTCAAGGGCTTCAAGTCGTTCGCGCAGCCGACCACCTTCGCCTTCGAACCCGGCGTGACGTGCGTGGTCGGACCGAACGGCTCGGGCAAGTCCAACGTCGTGGATGCGCTCGCCTGGGTGATGGGGGAGCAGGGCGCGAAGACGCTCCGCGGCGGCAAGATGGAGGACGTCATCTTCGCCGGCACGGCGACGAAGGGGCCCCTCGGTCGCGCCGAGGTCGTGCTGACCATCGACAACTCCGACGGCGCCCTGCCGATCGACTACAGCGAGGTCACGATCTCGCGCACACTGTTCCGCAACGGCGGCAGCGAATACGCGATCAACGGCGAGACGTGCCGCCTGCTCGACGTGCAGGAGCTGCTGTCCGATTCGGGCCTCGGCCGCGAGATGCACGTCATCGTCGGACAGGGACAGCTCGACGCGGTGCTGCACGCCACGCCCGAGGAACGCCGCGGGTTCATCGAGGAGGCCGCGGGCATCCTCAAGCACCGTCGACGCAAGGAGAAGACCCTCCGCAAGCTCGAGGCGATGCAGACCAACCTCACCCGCCTCAACGACCTCGCCGGTGAGCTGCGCCGCCAGCTCAAGCCGCTCGGACAGCAGGCCGAGATCGCGCGCGAGGCGCAGTCGATCGCGGCGGTCGTCCGCGACGCCCGCGCGCGGCTGCTCGCCGACGAGGTCGTCGCGCTGCGCGCCGCGCTCGCCGACTTCGGGCGCAGCGAACACGAGCGCAAGAGCGAACGCATCGTGCTGCAGGAGCAACTCGACCAGGCGAAACTCCGGCAGGGTCGGCTCGAGCAGTCGATGACCGGCGACGCCGTCGACACGGCCCGGCGCGTCGCGTTCGGACTCGAGCAGGCGCAGGACCGCTTGCGGTCGCTGTTCTCCCTCGCCAACCAGAAGCTCACGATGCTCGCCCAGCAGGCCGAGGCCCCGGGCGCATCCGTCACCGTCACCGAGCAGATGGTGCAGGAGGCCCGCGACGAGGCCGCGCGGCTGCGTGACGACGTCGCGATCGCCGAGCAGGCCGTCGGGCGTGCCGCGGGAGCGACCGCCACCGCGAAGGCATCGCTCGATTCCCTCGACGAGGAGATCAGCGCGCAGAGCGCCCTCGTCTCGCAGCACGACCTCGAGGTCGCCCGACTCGTCAGCGCGGTCGAGGTCGCCCAGTCGCGGCTCGCCGCGACGCGGGGCGAACTGCTCCGGCAGCAGAACGCGCTCGAGCAGGCCGAGGCGCGGCGCGACTCCAACCGCGCGGCGCTCGACGAGCTCGAGGCCGAGGCGACCGAGGTCGAGCAGGGCGACGGCGCCCTCGACGCCGACTACGAGGCCGCCGAGAGCGAGGTCGCGGCTCTGCAGGCCGACATCGAGCGGATGCGCGACGAGCTGCACACCCATGAACGCGAGCGCGACGCCCTCGCCGCCCGTAACTCCGCGCTCTCGATGGCGGTGGACTCGAAGGACGGATCCACCGCGATCGCGTCGGTCACGGGTATCCGCGGCATCGTCGCCGATCACGTGCAGGTGCGCCCCGGGTACGAGGCCGCCATCGCGGCCGCCCTGGGTTCACTCGCCGAGGCCGCGCTCGCCGACTCCCGCGACGCCGCCTTCGACGCGGTGCGGCACGCCGCCGAGACCGACGCGGGCCGCGTCGAGGTCGTCATCGCCGACGCCCCGACGAACTCCGACCCCGTCAGGGCGGTCGACGGGGCCCTCCCCGCCGCCGGACTGGTCACCGCCCCCGACGGAGTGCTCGCCCTGCTCGCCCGTGTCGTCGTCGTCGACGATCTGGAGGCGGCCGCACGGGTCTGGCCGAAGCTCGACGACGGACTCACCCTCGTCACCCGCGAGGGCGACGTCGTCACCGCCGTCGTCGTACGCGGCGGCAGCGACGACGGACGCAGCCGGCTCGAACTCGTCGCCGAACGCGACGCCGCAGCGGAGCGGCTCGCCGAGGTCGCCACGACGATCGAGCGGGTGCGGTTCGACCTCGCGGAACTGCGGGGCGCACTCGACGCGGCCAAGCAGCGCGCCTCCGCCGCGCTCGCGGCCCTCCGGGCCTTCGACGCGGAGCTCTCCGCCCAGAGCGAGCGCCTCTCCCGCGCGCGGGTGCAGTTCGAGGCGGCGCAGGCCGAGTGGGAACGGATCGGCTCGGGTCTCTCCCGATCGACCGAGGCGGTCCGCGAGGCGGAATCCGCCGTGGCACGCGCCGAGGCCGCCCGCGACGAGCACGCCGCGACGCCCCGCCCGATGCTCGACGTCTCCGCACGGGACGGTCTCGTGGCCGAACTCGAGGCCGCACGTGCCTCGGAACTCGAGCAGCGCATCGCCCTCGAGACGATCCGCGAACGGGTGCGCGGCGAGGTCGCGCGCGCCGAACAGCTCGAACGGCGCCGCCAGGCCGAACGTCAGGCCGCCCAGGAACAGGCCCGGCTCACGGTGCTGCGTCAACGGCAGATCGCGAGCGCGACCCGGGTCGTCGAGGCGCTGCCTGCGGTGCTCGATGCGGTCGACCGCTCCGTCGCCGAGGCCCGCGTGCGGCTCGCGGCGGCCGAAGCCGAACGTGCCCAGCAGAACGAGGAGCTGTCGGAGTTGCGGCGCTCCGAGGCGGCCCTGCGCGAGCGTCTCACCGCCGTGAGCGACAGCGTGCACGGACTCGAGATGCAGATCTACGAGAAGAAGCTGCACCTGTCGAGCCTGCTCGAACGGGCCGGCAACGAACTCGGTCTCGTCGAAGACGTGCTCGTCGCCGAGTACGGTCCCGAGGTGCCGGTGCCCGACCCGGCGGGTCGCGCATCCGACGACCCCGACGCCGAGGTGCCGACCGTGCCGTTCGTGCGGGCGGAGCAGGAGGCGCGCCTCGCACGCGCCGAGCGCAAGCTGTCGCAGCTCGGCCGGGTCAACCCGCTCGCGCTCGAGGAGTTCGCCGCGCTCGAGCAGCGGCACAAGTTCCTCACCGAGCAGCTCACCGACCTGACGAACACCCGGCGCGACCTGCTCACGATCATCGAGGAACTCGACGGTCGGATGCGCGACATCTTCGCGGCGGCCTTCGATGACACGCGGGCCGCGTTCGACCGCGTCTTCCCGATCCTGTTCCCCGGCGGAACGGGGAGCCTGCACCTGACCGATCCCGATGACATGCTCACGACGGGCATCGAGGTGTCGGTGAAGCCGGCGGGAAAGAAGATCGAACGGTTGTCGCTGCTCTCCGGCGGGGAACGCTCGCTCGCCGCGGTCGCGCTGCTGATCGCGATCTTCAAGGCCCGGCCGAGCCCGTTCTACATCATGGACGAGGTGGAGGCGGCGCTCGACGACGCGAACCTCGGCCGGCTGCTGACGATCTTCGAAGACCTGCGCGAGTCGTCGCAGCTCATCGTGATCACGCACCAGAAGCGCACGATGGAGATCGCGGACGCGCTCTACGGGGTGTCGATGCGGCAGGACGGCGTGAGCGCCGTGGTGGGGCAGCGCGTCGCGACCCCGGCCGAGAAGGCCAGCTGAGGCGTCAGTCGGCGTCGGTCTCGGCGACCGCGACGAACGGCTCGCCGTTCACGGTGAGCACCTTCCACGCGTCACCGTCGAGCCGGAACGTCGACACGGCGCCGTTGCGGATGCCGTCGACGGGGCTCCCCGCGAGCGAGGCGAGGGTGTAGCGGATGATCGTCCCGTGGCAGACGATCACGACGTCCGCGTCCCCGTAGTCGTCCGCGATGCGGGCGAGGCCCGCCCGGCCGCGCTCGACGACCGACGGGATGGGTTCTGCGCCCGGGTATTCGCGGTCGGGCCAGCGGTCCATCGCCTCGGTCGCGTTGAACCCCTCGAGGGGCCCGTAATCGCGTTCGGTGAGTTCCTCGTACGCGGCGCCGAGCGGGACGCCCAGCCGGTCGGCGATGATCTGCGCCGTCTCGCGCGCCCGCGAGAGCGGAGAACTCACGACGGCGGCCCACTCGGTCCCGCGCACGACGTCGACCGCCTCGGCGGCCTGCTCACGTCCGCGTTCGTTCAGGGGGATGTCGCTCGAGCCCTGGAGTCGGTCTTCGCGGTTCCAGTCGGTCTGTCCGTGGCGGATGAAGGCGTAGGTCACGGGGATCCATTCTCCCGGGTCGTGGGCACCGGTCAGGACAACCGCTTGTCGGCGGCGCCGAGCACGCGCAACCAGTGGAAGCCGTACGCACCGAGCTCCACCTCGACGACCCCGGCGGCGTCGGGGTTGCGGGAACCCTCCGCGAGCAGATCCACGAGGCGTGTCGACTCGTCGACGTCGTCGAGGCGCAGACGGATGGTGCGCGGTTCCGCAGAGAAGTTGTGCACCGCGATCATGCGGCCCTCGGCTCCGTGCACGGAGTGGGCGAGTACCGCGGGATCGCCCGAGTCGAGCATCCGCAGTTCCCCCCAGCCGATCTCGGCCGAGGCGCGGTACCGCTCGATGAGCCGGCGGATGAAGTTGAGCATCGAGTCCGGATCGTGGCGCTGCTGCGACGCATTCACGTGCTCGGGCCCGAAACCGCCCTGGGTGACGTGCGGCGCGAGCCGGCGTCGGCGGGCGTTCGAGAAGCCGCCGTGCTCCGTCGGATTCCACTGCATCGCGTTGCGCACGGACGCGCGGCCTCCGGCGCTGAGCTCCTCGCCCATCCCGAGTTCCTCGCCGTAGTAGAGCACCGGCGTGCCGGGCAGGGAGAACAGCAGGCTGTAGACCAGGCGCAGGCGACGGGGGTCCCCGCCGAGCATGGGGGCGAGGCGGCGCACGATGCCGCGCCCGTAGACGCGCATGCGCTCCTCGGGGGCGAAGGCGTCGAACACCTCCTCGCGCTCCTCCTCGGAGAGCTTGTCGAGGGTCAGCTCGTCGTGGTTGCGCACGAAGTTCGCCCACTGGTTCTCCGGCGCGAGCGGCGGGCGGGCCGCGAGAGCCTCGGCGAGCGGGGTGGCGTCCTCCCGGGCGAGCGAGAGGAACATCCGCTGCATGCCGACGAAGTCGAACTGCATGCTCAACTGGTCGCCGTCGGGACCGCCGAAGTAGTCGAGCTGCTGCTCGTACGGCAGGTTCACCTCGCCGAGCAGGATCGCGTCGCCGCGTCGACGGGAGATGTACCGGGCGAGCTCGCGCAGGAACGAGTGCGGGCCGTCGACCTCGTCCGGGGCGACGAAGTAGGGCACCGCGTCGACCCGGAACCCGTCCAGCCCGAGCTCCAGCCAGAACCCGATGACCTTCGCGATCTCGTCGCGCACCTTCGGGTTGGCCATGTTGAGGTCGGGCTGGTGCTTGTAGAAGTTGTGCAGGTAGTACTGACCCGACTTCTCGTCGAGCTCCCACACGCCGTCCTGCTCGCCCGGGAAGACCGGTGCGGGCTGCTCCTTCGGCGGCTCGTCGCGCCACACGTAGAAGTCCCGGTACGGCGACTTGCGGCTCGACTTCGCGGCGAGGAACCACGGATGCCGGTCGCTCGTGTGGTTGACGACGAGATCGGCGATGACGCGCATGCCGCGGTCACGTGCCGTGCGGACCACCTCGACGAAGTCGCCGAGGTGCCCGTAGCGGCGGTCGATCGAGTAGAAGTCCGACACGTCGTAGCCGTCGTCCTGCTGCGGCGACGGGTGGAACGGCATGAGCCACAGGCACGTGACGCCGAGCTCCGCGAGGTAGTCGAGCCGGTGCGCGAGCCCCTCGAAGTCGCCGACGCCGTCGTCGTTCCAGTCCATGAACGTCTCGACGTCGAGGCAGTAGACGACGGCGGTCTTCCACCACAGGTCGCTCGTGTCGGTCAGTCTCACGCGTGCTCACCTCGCAGCAGCGGCAGGATGCGCGACCCGGCCGCGTCGATGAAGTCGGCGTTGTCCCGTCCGACGTTGTGCAGGTACACCTCGTCGGCGCCGAGGGCGACGTACTCGCGGATGCGGTCGGCGAGGGCGGCGGCGTCCGAGGCGATGATCACCGAGTCGGGCATCCGTTCGAGGGGTACGTCGCGCGCCGCCGCGTCGAAGTGCTCGGGGGTGTCGAGGTCCCAGCTGAGGGGAGGCGGGAAGACGTTCGTGCGCCACTGGTCGTGGGCGATCCGCAGCGCGGTGTCGTCGTCCGCGGCCCAGGACACGTGCAACTGCAGCACGATGGGTCCGCGTCCGCCCGCGTCGCGGTACGCGTCGACGACCTCGCGGGTCTTCTCGATCGGCTGATTGATGGTCGCGAGACCGTCGGCCCACGACGCGGCCCACGCGGCCGTCTGCGGGGTGACCGCGGGGCCGATGAGCGGAGGCGGCGTCTCGGGGCGGGTCCACAACCGGGCGCGGTCGACCGTCACGAGGCCGCGATGGGTGACCTCCTCCCCGGCGAAGAGCGCGCGCATGATGTCGACGCACTCGCGGAGCCGGGCGTTGCGTTCCGCCTTCGCGGGCCAGCGTTCGCCGGTGATGTGCTCGTTCATCGCCTCGCCGCTGCCGACAGCGACCCAGAAGCGGCCCGGGTACATCGACTCGAGCGTCGCCGCCGCCTGGGCGATGATCGCCGGGTGGTAGCGCTGTCCGGGGGCGTTCACGACACCGAACCGCCACGAGGTCGCCTGCAGGGCCGCACCGAGCCAGGCCCAGGCGAATCCGGACTCGCCCTGTCTCTCGCTCCAGGGGGCGAAGTGGTCGGAGCACATGCCGGCGTCGAAGCCGGCAGATTCGGCGCTGCGTACGTCGTCGAGCAGGCGCGCGGGCGGGATCTGCTCATGGGAGGCGTGGAATCCGTAGACCGTCATCGCAGAGAACCCTATTGCCGGTCGTCTAACCTGAGGGGATGGCCGAGCGTACCCCCTGGTCTCTCTCAGGAGCCCTTCGGGGCATGTTCACGAAACGTACGATCGACGAGACGACGTGGGAGGACCTCGAAGCCGCCCTCATCGGCGCGGACTTCGGTCCCGACGTGACCGATGCCGTCGTCGAGGATCTGCGGGCGAAGGTCGACCGCTACCGCACGACGGATCCGGCGGACCTCAAGCGGATGCTGCGCGAATCGCTCGAGGAGCGCTTCTCGAAGTACGATCCGACGCTGACCCTCTCGGCACGTCCCGCGGTCGTGCTCGTGGTCGGGGTGAACGGCGTAGGCAAGACGACGACGATCGGCAAGTTCGCCCGCTTCCTGCGCACCTTCGACCGCAGCGTCGTCGTCGGCGCGGCCGACACCTTCCGCGCCGCCGCCGTCGAGCAGCTCGCGACGTGGGCCGAGCGCGCCGGAGCCGCCGTCGTGCGCCCGCAGCACCAGGGCCAGGACCCGGCGTCGGTCGCGTACCAGACGGTCGAACGCGCGCAGCGCGAGGGCATCGAGATCGTGCTCATCGACACGGCCGGCCGGCTGCAGACGAAGGCGGGGCTCATGGACGAGCTCGGCAAGGTGCGCCGCGTGGTCGAGAAGCTCTCCCCGGTGGCCGAGGTGCTGCTCGTGCTCGACGCGACCACCGGGCAGAACGGGCTCGCGCAGGCGCAGGCGTTCATCGAGCACGCCGGGGTGACGGGCCTCGTGCTCACGAAGCTCGACGGCTCCGCTAAGGGCGGCTTCGTGCTCGCGGTGCAGGAGAAGACGGGCATCCCGATCAAGCTCGTCGGTCAGGGCGAGGGCATCAACGACCTCACGGGCTTCACCCCGCACGTGTTCGTGCAGAACCTGGTGGGATGACCGACCCCGCCGGCAGCCCCGGCCGCCGTCGCCTCGCGGCGCTCGCGGTCGTGTCGGCCGTGCTCGCCGCGACGGTGTTCACCGTGATCGTCACCTTCGACATCGGCGACGACCCGCTCCTCGCACGCTGGTTCTCCCCGCTGGGCATCGCCGCGACCGCCGCCGGGCTCGTCGCGGCGGCCCTCTCGGTGGGTGACCGGACGGCCCGCCCGGTCGCGGTCGTCGCGTTCGTGATCCTCGTGCCGTGCACCGTCGTCGCGGCGCTCGCCGTGGTCGCCCGCTTCAGCTGATCCTCGCGGCGGCAGCGAGCGCGGATCCGTCGTGCGACACGCCGCGGGCAGGGTCCGCCGCGCCGCTCGGGGTGGCGGATGTCCGCTCTCGCTGCCGTGAGGGGTGACCGGGCCGGAGCGTGGGCGCGGGCTCAGCCGCGGTTCGCTCCGGCGGTCGCGGCCCGGTGCTGCGCGGCGAGTTCCACGTAGTGCGTCGCGTTCGCGCGGACGCCCGCCACCTCCTCGTCGGTCAGCTCGCGTCGCACCTTGCCCGGCACGCCCGCGACGAGGCTCCGCGGCGGCACGACGGTGCCCTCCAGCACGACCGCGCCCGCGGCGACGAGCGAACCGGAGCCGATGACCGCGCCGTTGAGCACCGTGGCCCCCATGCCGATGAGGCAGTCGTCCTCGACGGTGCAGCCGTGCACGACGGCGCCGTGCCCGATGCTCACGCCGCTCCCGATCGTGAGCGGTCGCCCGGCGTCGACGTGCATGGCCACGTTGTCCTGCACGTTCGAGCCGTCGCCGAGGCGGATGCGGTCGGAATCGCCGCGGAGCACGGCGCCGTAGAACACGCTCGAATCGGCGCCGACGACGACGTCGCCGATGAGCGTCGCGGTGGGCGCCGCCCAGGCGGAGTCGGCGAGGGAGGGGGTGTGACCGGCGAACTCGACGATGAGACTCATGCCCTCAGCGTAGGCGCGGCGTCGCTGCCGTTAAACTGGCCGGATCATGGCTGCCTTTGGAACGCTCTCCGACCGGCTCACCGAGACCTTCCGCAATCTGCGGGGCAAGGGCCGGTTGACCCCGGCGGACGTCGACGGCACGGTGCGCGAGATCCGTCGCGCCCTGCTCGAGGCGGACGTCAACCTGGATGTGGTGAAGGACTTCACCGGCAAGGTGCGGGAGCGCGCGCTCGGCGACGAGGTGAACAAGGCGCTCAACCCCGCGCAGCAGGTCGTGCAGATCGTCAACGAGGAGCTCGTGCAGATCCTCGGCGGGCAGCAGCGCCGGCTCGAGTTCGCGAAGACCCCGCCGACGGTCATCATGCTCGCCGGTCTTCAGGGTGCCGGCAAGACGACGCTCGCGGGCAAGCTCGCCAAGTGGATGGTGGGCGAGGGCCACAGCCCGATGCTCGTCGCCGCCGACCTCCAGCGACCGAACGCGGTCACCCAGCTGCAGGTCGTGGGGGAGCAGGCCGGCGTCACGGTCTACGCCCCGCAGCCCGGCAACGGCGTGGGCGACCCGGTGCGCGTCGCGAAGGACGCGATGAAGGTCGCGCGCGACCGTCAGCACGACGTCGTCATCGTCGACACCGCCGGCCGCCTCGGCGTCGACGCCGAGCTCATGAAGCAGGCGTCGAACATCCGCAAGGCCGTCGACCCCGACGAGGTGCTCTTCGTGCTCGACGCGATGATCGGTCAAGACGCGGTCGGCACGGCGAAGGCCTTCCAGGAGGGCGTCGACTTCACCGGCGTCGTGCTCACCAAGCTCGACGGCGACGCGCGCGGCGGTGCCGCGCTCTCGGTCGCGAGCGTCACCGGCCGGCCGATCATCTTCGCCTCCACCGGCGAGGGACTCGACGACTTCGAACCGTTCCACCCCGACCGCATGGCGAGCCGCATCCTCGACCTCGGCGACATCCTCACCCTCATCGAGCAGGCGCAGAAGGCCTTCGACGAGGAGGAGGCGCTCAAGGTCGCCGAGAAGCTCGCGACCGAGACGTTCACGCTCGAGGATTTCCTCGCCCAGATGCAGCAGCTCAAGAACATGGGCTCCATCAAGGGCATGCTCGGCATGCTCCCGGGCGCGAAGGGGATGCGCGAGCAGCTCGACAACTTCGACGAGCGCGAGATCGTACGCACCGAGGCGATCATCCAGTCGATGACGCCGGCCGAACGCCGCAACCCGAAGCTGCTCAACGGCAGCCGTCGTCTGCGCATCGCGCGGGGTTCGGGAATGACGGTCACGGATGTGAACGCCCTCGTCACCCGCTTCGAGCAGGCCGCCAAGATGATGAAGACGGTCGCCCGCGGCGGCATGCCGCAGATCCCCGGCATGGGTCCGGTTCCCGGCGCGAAGTTCGCCGGCGGCAAGGGCAAGACCCAGAAGAAGAAGGCGGGCTCCCGCTCGGGCAACCCCGCCAAGCGCGCCGCCGAGAACGCCGCCCGCGCCCAGGGCGTCAAGCCCGCGACGAACTCGGGCGGCTCCGGGTTCGGTCTCGGCGGGGGCGCGTCGACCCCGCAGCAGCCCACCGAGGAAGAGCTCTCCGCGCTGCAGAAGTTCCTCGGCCGCTGAGGCGCGACGACGTCCGCGTGTTCCCCCTAATGCGGGAGCGCGTAGTACACCTGTGTCCTCCAAACCACTTACTGACAAGTAGGTAACGTTCCGGGTAGCCTTCACGCACGGCCGCGGCACGCGGTCGACCGCCTCTCGTTCAAAGGAGAACCGATGAGTACGCGCATGCCGGCACCGAGGCCGCGGGTAGACCTTCCGAGACGGATCGGCGCGGGGGTGATCGCCGGCGCGCTGCTCGCCGGGGCGATCAACCTCGGCACCGGCGACGTCGCCTACGCCGCGGAGCCCGACCTCGGCCCGAATGTGATCGTCTTCGACCCGTCCATGCCGGTCGAGGAGATCAACTCCACCCTCGCCGGCATCTCCGGCGAGGCGGAGTTCAGCCAGAACCGCCACGCCGTGTTCTTCAAGCCCGGCACCTACGGTGACGCCTCCGGCGAGGACGACCCGGCGACCGCGACCGGCATCGTGAACGCCGAGCTCGGCTACTACACCGCGATCTCCGGGCTCGGGGCCTCGCCCGAGGACGTCCGGATCAACGGAGCCCTGCACGTGGAGCCCGTGCGCGCCTGCGAAGCCAACCCGTGGGACTGCCCGCAGCCGGGCTCGCTGACACGCTTTTGGCGTTCGCTCAGCAACATGACGATCAACCCCATCCAGCGCCCGGTCGGTGTCGACGCGGACCGTCCGTTCCCGAGCGGCATCACCGACCCGCACACGATGCGCTACGCCGTGTCGCAGGCCGCCCCGCTGCGCCGCATGAACATCGAGGGGAACCTCACCCTGTTCGGCCGCGTCGGCGAGTACGCCTCGGGCGGCTACCTCGCGAACTCGAACGTCGACGGCACCCTCATCAGCGGCTCCCAGCAGCAGTGGTTCACGCGGGACTCCACCGTCGGCACGTGGGACGGCGGCGTGTGGAACACGGTCTTCTCCGGCGTGGAGGGCGCTCCCGCGACCGACTTCGGCCAGCCCGTCGGCAGCGGCACCGGGAACAAGACCACGCTCGAGACCACCCCGATCACGCGGGAGGCGCCGTACCTCTACATCGACGACGCCGGGCACTACCGCGTGTTCGTCCCCGCCGCACGCACGGAGACGCGCGGCCACGACTGGTCCACCGACGCCGACGCGGGCGACTCGCTCCCGCTCGAGGACTTCTTCATCGTGAAGGAGGGAGCAACCGCGGCGCAGATCAACGCGCAGCTCGCCGCCGGCAAGCACCTGCTCATCACGCCGGGCGTCTACCACCTGGATGCCGCTTTGCACGTCGATCGTGCGGAGACCGTCGTGCTCGGCCTCGGATACGCGTCGCTCGTGCCGACCGCGGGCGATGCGGCGATCGAGGTGGGCGACGTCCCCGGCGTCACCATCGCCGGCATCACCGTCGACGCCGGCGAGCAGCGCTCCGACGTGCTCGTGCAGGTGGGACCGCGCGGCGCGACCGCCGCGGACCCGGCCGACCCGACCACGCTCAGCGACGTGTTCATCCGCGTCGGTGGGGCGTGGGCGGGCACGGCCACGACCTCCATCGAGGTGAACAGTCCGCACACCCTGCTCGACCACATCTGGGCCTGGCGCGCGGACCACGGCGCCGGGGTGGCGTGGGACTCGAACGTCGGCGACCACGGCCTGGTGGTCAACGGTGACGACGTCACGGCGCTCGGGCTGTTCGTGGAGCACTACCAGAAGACCCAGGTGCAGTGGAACGGCGAGCGGGGCCGCACCGTGTTCTACCAGAGCGAGCTGCCCTACGACCCGCCGAGCCAGGCCGCCTGGATGGACGGCGACCGGCTCGGTTACGCCTCCTACCGCGTGGCCGACGACGTGCGGCACCACCTCGCCGAAGGGCTCGGCGTGTACGCGTACTTCGAACGCGGGATCGACATCCGGCTCGAGAGCGGCATCCAGGCTCCGCGTTCGCCCGACGTGCGCTTCCGGTCGATGACGAGCGTGTTCCTCAACGGCTCGGGTGGGATCGACCACATCATCAACGACGCCGGCGCCACCGCGGAGGCGCCGTCCGGCACCTCCAGGCAGCTGGTGAGCTACCCGCCGGCCGACACGGCCGCACCCACGGTGCGCATCGACGCGGACCCGGCCGCGCCGGGCGCGGACGGCGTGTACACGCGAGCGGTGACCCTCACCGTGAGCGGCACCGACGACTTCACCCCGCCGCCGACGCTCGAGGTCGCCGTCGACGGCGCCGCGTGGGCGCCCGTCGGTGAGCCCCTCGTGCTCGGCGACGGTGCCCACACCGTCGAGGCCCGAGCGACCGATTCGTCGGGCAACCGCTCGACCGTCGCGCGCTGGAGCGGCACGATCCGGATCGCTCCGGTGCACGACGTGCCGCTCGAGGTGAGCGCCCACACGCAGTGCCTCGACGGCAAGGCGTACATCGTCGCTTCGGCGGTGAACCGCTCCGGTCTCGCCGCCGACATCCGCCTCACGAGCGAGGAGGGCACGGTGAAGTTCACCCGGGTGGCACCGGATGACACGGTCACCTACATCTGGAAGGCGTCGAAGCGCGTGCCCGCCGGGTCTGCCACGATCGCGGGCTACACCTGGAAGGACGGGCAGGGGAAGTACTCCAGCTACCAGGTGGACTACCGCGCGACCGACTGCGGCAAGAAGTAGGAAGGAGGTCGCGGATACCGGGTCGGCCCGGTATCCGCGACGACCTGCTCAGCGCAGCAACGCCCGCCACCCCGGCGCGATGGTGCCGAGGTCGGGCAGGAACTGCAGGAAGCCGGGCAGGAGCATCCGGCCCTCATGATCGAACATCGCCTGGTTCTCCCACGCGTTACCGGAGGCGGGGTCCGCCGGATCCCAGCCGGCACCCGGCACCGCCGTCCACGCGGGTTCCCAGTACACGGCGCCGAGCCCGCGCCCGCCGGGCGCCGATCGCACGACATCCTGCACCGCTCGGAAGTTCGCCGCCTGCCCCTCGGGCGTCGCGGGGTAGCCCGGCGTCAGCTCGGACTCGAGGTCGATGACGTTCTCCCACGGGTCGACGGGATCGTCGGCGAGCGTCCACGGGTAGGCCGTCTCGACGACGAGCACGTCGCGGTCGTACCGGTCGGAGAGCACGGTCACCGCCTCCTGCAGGTCGGCGAAGCTGCCGTGCCAGTAGGAGTAGTACGACAGGCCGATGACGTCGAACGGGACGCCGCGCGCCGTGACCTCGTCGAACCACCACGTGAGCGAGCCGACGCCGTTGTTGATGTTGGTGAGGTGCAGGATCACCCGCGCCTCGGGGAACACCTCCGACGTCGCCGTCGAGCCGGCCGTGAGGAAGCCCGCGAGCGCGTCCCACTGCGGGGTGTCGACCCCGTCGCCGGGGACCACGTCCCAGGTCTGACCGTGCGGCCACAGCATGCCCGGGTTGATCTCGTTGCCGACCTGCACGAAGCGCACGTCGACCCGCGCCTCTTTGAGCGCGGTGAGCACGTCGAGCGTGTGCTGCCGCAGCTGCGCGGTCATGGTCGGCACGTCGGAGTGCGCCCACGCTGCGGGCACACCCTGCGCGCCCGGGTCGGTCCACCGATCCGAGTAGTGGAAGTCCACGAGCACGCCCATCCCCGCGGCGGTGATCCGCTTGCCCGTCGCGACCACGTCGTCGAGTGCGTTGTAGCCGTCGGCCGGATCGACCCACACCCGCAGACGCCCGAGGTCGGCACCGGCAGCGGCGAACGCCTGCACGGGGTCGACCCGGTGGCCGTTCGGAGCCGCGTAGGTCGCGCCGAAGTCCTCGTTCTTGCGCACGCCCGAGAGGTCCGCTCCGCGGATGAGCCGCTCGCTGCGGCCCGCGGTCACCTCGACGTCGTCCAAGCTCGCCCACGACCCGGCCGGGCCGTCCGTCTTCAGTCCGATGGTGCAGCCGCCGCGGAACGAACGGAAGCTCACCGAGAGCCGCACCCACGCGTCGTCGACCTCCGTCGACGGGACCGTGGTCACCGCCGGCACACCGCATCCGGTGGCGACGAGGCTGCTCGAGGCGAGCCCGCCGCCGGACTTCACGCTCGCGCTGAAGGTGTACCAGCCGTCGGCCGCGGGGCGGAATCGCTGCGTCGTCGTGACCGCACCCCCGTCATCCAGCCAGTGCGTCAGCCGCGTCGCGGAGTCCACCCCACCGGCCTCGGTGCGGGCGGCGCCGCCCACGCCGGTGCTCCTCCAGCCGGTGAGCCCCTCTTCGAATCCCGGGTTGGCGATCGGATGCGCGGGCGGGGCCGCGGTCGCGCTGAGCGACGGCACGGCCGCGAGCACGAGGGCGATCACCCCCGTCGAGATCGCTCTCTTGACGTGGTGCTGCATCATGTCCTCCTCGACATCTGCTCCCGGCGCGCGCTGGCGGATCAGCCGGTCGTCGTCCTCATCACCCTGACCAGGTGAGGCGGCACGGTGAGTGTGCCGCCGAGCTTCTCGCCGGTGAGCATCTCGACGGCTCCGGCCGGTGCCGTGAGGTGCGCGGGAGCGGCGGTGTGGTTGATCGCGAACGTGTAGGCCGCATCGTCGGCGTGACGCACGACGACCTCGACCTCATCGGGTGCGCCGAAGGGGACCCCCGTCTCGCCCAGCACGCGGACGAGCAGGGCGTCGAGGTCGCCGCCCTCCAGGTCGGTGGAGACGTACCAGGCGGTCCCGGCACCGAACGCGTGGCGGGTGAGGGCGGGCCCTCCCTCCGCGGGGCCGTCGAGGTACCGCGAGACGACCTCGGCGCCCTCGGTGCGGACGGCGTCGGTCCAGATGCGCCCGCGCTCGCCGGTGTCGAGCTGCACCGTCTCGTCGGAGCGCAGGGGCAGGAACTCCTCGACGACGAGTCCGAGCACGTCGCGCAGACCGCCCGGGTGCGGGCCCGCCGGCACGGCGTCGTGTTCGTCCACGACACCCGAGAAGTACGAGACGACGAGGGTACCGCCGGCCTCCACATAGGAGCGCAGGTTGCGTTGGGCGAGCTCGTCGACGAGATAGAGCGCCGGGGCGAGCACGACCCGGTAGCCGGAGAGATCGGCCGCCGGATGCGCGAAGTCGACGGTCACATCCCGGTGCCAGAGGGCGCTGTAGAAGGCCTCGATGCGGCGGCGGTGGTCGAGGTCGACGCTCGGCCGCCATTCGAGATCTTGGGCCCAGAAGGACTGCCAGTCCCACAGCACGGCGACCTCGGCTCGCGTGGTCGCCCCGCGCACACCGGCGAGGCGGGTGAGGTCGTCGCCGAGGGCGACGACCTCGCGCCAGATACGCGATCCGGTGCCGGCGTGCGGCAGCATCGCCGAGTGGAACTTCTCCGCCCCGGATCGCGACGCGCGGAACTGGAAGAACATGATCGCGTCGGCGCCGCGGGCGAGGTGGCTGATGCTGTTGCGCGCGAGCTCGCCCGCGCGCTTGGCGATGTTCCGCGGCTGCCAGTTGACGGCCGAGGTGGAATGCTCCATGAGCATCCAGGGGCGCCCGTCCGCGAGTGAGCGGGTGAGGTCGGCGTCCATCGCGAGCAGCACGTGGTTGTCGCGTCGTTCGGCGGTGAGGTAGTGGTCGTTCGCGACGACGTCGACCTCGCGCGACCAGGCCCAGAGGTCCATCGACGGGCAGCTCGTCGCCATGAAGTTGGTCGTGACGGGCAGGTGCGGCGTGTGCTGCCGGATGATGTCGCGCTCCATCACGAAGCACGCGAGCAGCGCGTCCGAGGTGAATCGGGCGAAATCGAGTCGCTGCGCCGGGTTGACGACCGAGGGGGCCAGTCGGGGTGCGTCGATCTCGTGCCACTCGGTGTAGCGCTGCCCCCAGAAGGTGGTTCCCCACGCCGAGTTGAGGGCGTCGAGGGTGTCGTAACGGCGGCGCAGCCACTCGCGGAAGGCGAGCACCGAGGCCTCGTCGTAGCTCTCGCTGACGGGGGCGCCGTACTCGTTGTGCACGTGCCACATGACGACGGCCGGGTGTTGCGCGTATCGGCGGGCGAGCTGCTCGGTGATGGCGGCCGCGGCGCGTCGGTAGTGCGGCGAGCTCGGGCTCGCCATCCCGCGGGATCCGTGCCCGAGCGCGATGCCGTCGCGCGTCACCACGCGCGCTTCCGGATACGTCGTGAAGAACCAGGCCGGGGGAGCGGCCGTCGGCGTGCCGAGGTCGACGTCGATGCCCGCACCGGCGAGCAGATCGAGGATGTCGTCGAGCTGGTCGAAACGGAACTCGCCTTCGCGCGGTTCGAGCAGCGCCCACGAGAAGATGTTGACGCTCACGAGGTCGATGCCGGCCTCGCGCATGAGCGCGATGTCGTCGACCCAGGTCTCCCGCGGCCACTGCTCCGGGTTGTAGTCGCCGCCGTAGCGCAGGCCGCGCGCGCCCGACCACGGGGTCCGACGCGGGCGCGCGTCGGGCTGGGTGTCGCTCGCATCGGCGCGGCGCTGCTGTTCGAGGGTCATGTCATCCCGTCTGACTGTGTACGGTCACAGTTGTAACACGGCCACACGTCGGCACGGTAGCCCGGTTGACATGCGCCAAATCGTATGAGCTACTGTTACCGGTCACAGCCGGTTGGCACATGAAGCGGCATCCCCGCCCGGCAAACCGGACCACAGCATTCGACAAGGAGGACGAAATGCGCGCATCCACTCGCCTCGCCGCCGCCGCGACGATCGCGGTCGCGGCGCTCACGGCCGGGGGGTGCTCGGCGGGAGGCTCGGGCGACCAGCCGGTCGAGCTCACCTACTGGGCCTGGGCTCCCAACCTGGACAAGGTGGTCGAGATCTGGAACGACCAGAACCCCGACATCCAGGTGACCGTCAACAAGCAGGACGGCGGCGACCCCGCCATCACCAAGCTCCTCACGGCGATCAAGGCCGGCAGCGGAGCACCCGACCTCATCCAGGCCGAGTACCAGAAGATCCCGACCCTCGTCTCGAGCGACGCCCTCGCCGACATCTCGGGCGAACTCGACGGCTCCGTCGCCGACGAGTTCTCCGACGGCACGTGGGACTCGGTCACGCTCGGCGGCGACGCCGTCTACGCGGTGCCGCAGGACTCCGGCCCGATGATGTTCTACTACCGCGCCGACATCTTCGAGGAACTCGGACTCGCGGTGCCGACGACGTGGGACGAGTACGCGGAGGCGGCCCGTGCCGTCACCGCCGCACGTCCGGGCAGCTTCCTCGGAACCTTCTCCGCGAACGACGCCGGCTGGTTCAGCGGACTCGCGCAGCAGGCGGGCGCCTCGTGGTGGGGCATCGACGGCGACGCGTGGAGCGTCGACATCGACGCCGAGCCCACGCAGAAGGTCGCCCAGTA
Source organism: Diaminobutyricimonas aerilata (assembly GCF_002797715.1). Classification (NCBI taxonomy): domain Bacteria; kingdom Bacillati; phylum Actinomycetota; class Actinomycetes; order Micrococcales; family Microbacteriaceae; genus Diaminobutyricimonas; species Diaminobutyricimonas aerilata. Next base: position 1,356,454 of record NZ_PGFF01000001.1, read on the forward strand.
CTGGGGCGGACTCGTCGAGGAGGGCGTGATCGACAACAAGCCGATGTACACCCCCGAGTGGAACGCCGGATTGAACGACGGCACCCAGCTCGGCTGGATCAGCTCCGTCTGGGGACCGGGCGTGCTCGCGGGCAACGCGCCGGACACCGAGGGACTGTGGAAGGCCGCGCTGCTGCCGCAGTGGAACGCCGGGGACGAGGCCAACGGCAACTGGGGCGGATCGAGCACGGCCGTCACGACCCAGTCCGATCACACCGCCGAGGCTGTCGAGTTCGCCACGTGGCTCAACACCGACCCGGAGGCCGTCGCGGCGCTCGCCGACATCTCGGGCGTCTACCCGGCGGCGGTCGACGCCGCCGCGGACGCGCTGAGCGACCCTCCCGCCTTCATCGCCAACCAGCCGGAGTTCTACGAGCTCGCCGCTCAGGCGTCGGAGCAGGTGCAGAACTTCACCTACGGACCGAACGTCAACGTCGCCTTCAGCGCCTACAACGACGAGTTCGCCACGGCCGCCGAGGCCCGCACCGCCGCCGCGTTCACCGAAGCGGTGAGGCGGATGCAGAAGATCACCGTCGACGACCTCGAATCCGCCGGATTCACCGTCGAGTAGCCGACCACCCGCGGGGGCGGACGACCGTCCCCGCGGGTGCCGACGAGGACCCTCATGACCTCTCCACGCGGCGGCCGCACGGGCCGCATCCTCATCCCGTACGCGATGCTCGCCCCCGGCATCGTGCTGTTCGTGCTGTTCATGGCGGCACCCATCCTCTACACGCTCGTCTTGAGCTTCCAGAAGACGCAGGTGGAGGGTCTGGGCCTCGGCTCCGGGGCCCGCAAGACCGTCTTCGCCGGCCTCGAGAACTACGCCGCCGCGCTCGACCCCGAGTTCCTCGCGAGCGTCGGGCGGGTGCTGCTCTACGGCCTCATCCTCGTGCCCGCGATGCTGCTGCTCGCGCTGCTGTTCGCGTTGCTGCTCGACTCGAGGCGCAGCCGGGCCACGACCTTCTCGCGCGTGACGATCTTCCTGCCCTACGCCGTTCCCGCGGTCATCAGTTCGCTGCTCTGGGGCTTCCTGTACCTCCCGGCCGTGAGCCCCGCCTACTGGATCTTCGAGCGACTCGGCTGGGACGCCCCGCGCATCCTCTCCAACGACCTCGTCATCTTCGCGATCGCCAACATCGCGCTGTGGGGCGGAGTCGGGTTCAACATGATCGTGATGTACACCTCCCTGCGGGCGGTGCCCACCGAGATCTACGAGGCCGCGCGGCTCGACGGGGCGACCGAGACGCAGATCGCCCTGCGGATCAAGGTGCCGATCATCGCGCCCGCGGTCGTCATGACCGCGCTGTTCTCGATGGTCGCGACCCTGCAGGTCTTCGCCGAGCCGACGACCCTGCGCCCGCTGAGCAACTCGCTCTCGACCACGTGGACCCCGCTCATGAAGGTCTACCGCGACGCGTTCACCCGCGACGACCTCGGCTCCGCCGCGGCGAGCTCCGTCGTGATCGCCCTCGCCACGTTCCTGCTGTCGTTCCTGTTCCTGCGGATCGTGCAGCGCCGCGCCTTCGGTCAGGAGGACTGATGACCGCCGCCACCGCCGTCCGCACCCGCGCCGCCCGGCGCGCTTCGTCGCGCGCCGACCGCGACCGGCCGAGCATCGTCGCGACCGCCGTGCTCCTGCTCGGAGCCGTGTACTGCCTCATCCCCGTGCTGTGGGTGCTCACCGCGTCGACGAAGGACGGCGGGGAGCTGTTCTCGACGTTCACCTTCGCGCCGAGCACCCACCTCGGCGACAACATCGCCGAACTGACCGCCTATCGCGACGGGCTCTTCTGGCGCTGGATGCTCAACACCGCCCTCTACGCGGGCGTCGGGGCCGCGCTGTCGACCTACGTCTCGGCGTTGAGCGGGTACGTGCTGGCGAAGTTCTCGTTCCCGGGCAAGTCGGTCGTGTTCCGCGTGCTGCTCATGGGCGTACTGGTGCCGGGGGTCATCCTCGCGATCCCGCAGTACCTGCTGTTCGCGCAGTTCGGCCTGACCAACACCTACTGGTCGGTGCTGCTGCCGCAGATCATCAGCCCGTACGGCATCTACCTCGCGCGCATCTACGCCGCCGCATCCGTGCCGACCGACGTGGTCGAGGCGGCACGCACGGAGGGCGCCGGCGAGCTGTTCGCCTTCCATCGGGTGGCCCTGCCGATGATGGCGCCCGGCCTCGTGACGATCTTCCTGTTCCAGTTCGTCGCGATCTGGAACAACTTCATGCTCCCGTACATCATGCTCGGCGACGACAACCTGTTCCCGCTCACCGTCGGGCTGCACGGACTGCTCAACCAGGGCGCGACGGTGCCGGCGCTGTACACGCTCGTCATCACCGGGGCGCTCCTGTCGATCCTGCCGCTCATCGCCGTGTTCCTGCTGCTGCAGCGGTACTGGCGGGTCGACCTCGCGGCGGGAGCCGTGAAGGCGTGACCCGGCCGTAGGATTCGGGTCGTGAACAGCGCTCGGCCGCGACGGCCCACCATCCGCGACGTCGCCGAGGCCGCCGGGGTCTCGCGCGGCACGGTGTCGCGGGTGCTCCAGGGCGGTCACTGGGTGAGTCCGGAGGCCTCGCGCGCCGTCAACGCGGCGATCAAGAAGACCGGATACCGGGTCAACCCGCACGCGCGCAGTCTCGCGACCAAGCGCACCAACTCGGTCGGCTTCCTGCTCACGGAACGGCTCGAGCTGCTGTTCGAGGACCCGAACTTCGCGGAGCTCATGGGCGGCGTGGCCCGCGCGCTGGCCGAGATCGACGTCTCGCTCGTCGTGCTCATGGCCGGCACCGCCGCCGAGCAGCGCCGCGCGAGCGACTACATCCAGCAGGGGCACGTCGACGGGGTGCTGCTCGTCTCGTGGCACAACTCCGGCATGGACCTCGTCGGTCAGCTGCACACGGCGGGGGTGCCGCTCATCTCGTGCGGTGTGCCCCTCGGCTATGAGCGGAAGATCGGCTGGGTCGCCGCCGATGACCGCGAGGGTGGGCGGATCGCCACCGCGCATCTGGTCGCCCTGGGCCGTCGCCGGATCGCGACGATCACCGGCCCGCAGGACACCGCGGGCGCCCGGCAGCGGCTCGAGGGGTACCGGGAGGAACTCGGCGACACCGTCGACGAGGCGCTCATCGAGCGCGGGGACTACTCGGAGGCGAGCGGCGCGCGGGCGATGCGGGCCCTGCTCGACCGCGCCCCCGATCTCGACGCCGTCTTCGCCGCCAATGACCGGATGGCCGCCGGCGCTCTCACCGAGCTGCGCGCGGCCGGACGCCGGGTGCCGGAGCACGTCGCCGTCGTCGGCTTCGACGACGCCCCGGTCGCGCGGCGCACCGACCCCGAGCTCACGACGCTGCGCCAGCCGTTCGACCGGATCACCTCGGAGATGGTGCGCCTGCTCATGCAGGTGATCGACGGGGCTCCGCCGGCCACGATCACCCTGCCGACCGAACTCGTGGTGCGCGGATCCGCGTGACCGGGCCGGACGAATGAGCGCCGACGAACGAACGCCGCCGAACGTTGGCTGGCGATGCGGCGCGGTGATTCCTAGCGTGGGAGCGTGAAGAGACTCCTGCCGTCCGCCGCCCTCGTCCTCGCGCTCGCCGGGTGCGCCGCATCGCCCGGCGGCGCGGACGACTCGACCGAGCCCGGTGCCGTCGCGCCGTCGGGAGCGGCGGCGATCGACCTCGTCGGCATGTGGCAGGTCGCCGGCGTCGACGCGGCGACCTGGCTGCGCATCGACGAGACGGAGTTCCTGCTCGGCGCCGAGTGCGGCGTGATCGCGGGATCCTGGCGCGCCGCGCACGGCCTGCTGGTGCTCGGGAACTGGGGGTCGTTCGGCGAGGGCTGCGGCACGGAGCCGGTCGGATGGCTCGAGCGCGTCGCCGGCTTCGACTCGCGCGACGACGGCACGCGGGTGCTCACGGACGCGGCCGGAGCTGAGGTGGCGACCCTCACCCCGTCCGAGGCGCCGGAGCCGCCCGCCGACATCGACCCTTCGCTCGTCGCCGTGCCGCAGGTGACGGATGCGATGCGTGAGGCGCTCGCCGCGCCGGCGCCGCTCGCGGAGGACCGGACACCCGGACCCGGCGCTCCCGCGAGATGGGTCGCCGCGGACACCGCCGGCGCCGCCTTCGTCGAGTTCGCGGACGACGGCTCGTGGACGGGGTCCGACGGATGCAACGGCAACGGCGGCCGGTGGGTCGCGGACGACACGGGCACCCTGCTCGCGACCTCCGGTCCGTCGACGCTCATGGCGTGCGACGGGGCTCCCGTGCCGACGTGGATGGCGACGGCGACGACCGCGTGGCTCGACGGCGACGACCTCGTGCTGCTCGATCGACACGGTGACGAACTCGGCCGGCTGACGCGGGCCTGAGAGGCACGGCGGACGTGCGCGGGGGCGTGCCGCGCGGCGTTTAGGCTGCCGGGATGACCGAAAACCGTCCCGTCCGCATCGGCGTGCAGGTGCAGCCGCAGCACGCCGAGTACCCCGCCATCCGCGACACCGTCCGCACGCTCGAGGACCTCGGCGTCGACATCCTCTTCAACTGGGATCACTTCTTCCCGCTCAGCGGGGACCCGGAGGGTCTGCACTACGAGTCGTGGACCATGCTCGCCGCGTGGGCCGAGCAGACCGAGCGTGTCGAGTTCGGTGCGCTCGTGAACTGCAACAGCTACCGCAACGCCGACCTGCAGGCCGACATGGCCCGCACCATCGACCACATCTCGGGCGGACGGTTCATCTTCGGCACCGGCTCCGGCTGGTTCGAGCGCGACTACGACGAGTACGGCTACGAGTTCGGAACCCCGGGCACGCGCCTGAACGCCCTCGCCGACGCGATGCCCCGCATCGAGGAGCGCTGGGCGAAGCTCAACCCGGCGCCGCTGCGCGACATCCCTGTGCTCATCGGGGGCGCGGGCGAGAAGAAGACCCTGCGCATCGTCGCCCAGCACGCCGACATCTGGCACAGCTTCGGCGACCCGGAGACGCTCCAGCGCAAGACCGAGGTGCTGCGCGGGCACGCCGACGCCGTCGGCCGCGACCTGGCCGAGATCGAGTTCTCGAACGAGCTCGGCGGCCGCGACGAGCAGACCGCCGATCGGTTGCACGAACTCGGCGTCACCCTCTTCACGATCGGAATCTCGGGCCCGGACTACCCGCTCGACGACGTCAAGCGCTGGCTCGCGTGGCGCGACGCCAAGAACGCCTGACCCGCATCCCGCGGACGAGCGCTCCGGATCCTGCGGGTCCGGGGCGCTCCGTCGTTCCCGCCCCTAGAAGGCGCCGTCGCGGAGCTCCGCGACGAGCGCGTCGACGACCGGCACGAGTTCGCCGTCGTGACGGGCCGCGGTGCTGAGCTGCCGCTGGTAGCCCGAACCCGCATCCAGGATCGCCTCGATGTCGCGCAGTTCCGCATCGCAGCCGAGACGCCGGGCGATGGGCTCCACCTCGTCGACGAGCGCGAGGACGTCATCGACGAGCGGACGCTCCGTGCCGTCCGGGTCGACGATGGCCTCGCAGTCCAGGCCGTACCGCGCCGCCCGCCACTTGTTCTCCCGTGAGAACCACGGGGGCAGCACGACCGGCTCCTCGCCCGCGTCGAGCTTCTCGCCGAGACGCTCGACGGTGCACTGGATGAGCGCCGCGAGGGCCGCCACCTCCCGCGCGCTCGACGGCGCGTCGCAGATGCGCACCTCGACCGTGCCCCACTTCGGCGAGGGGCGCACGTCCCAGCGCAGCTCGCTGGGCTCGGCGATGATGCCCACCTTCGTGACGTCCTCGACGTACTGCTCGAAGTTCGCCCACGCGCCCAGGTGCGGGGGGAGCCCCGCCGTCGAGGCCTGCTGGAAGATCATCGCCCGGTTGGAGGCGTACCCGGTGTCCTCGCCGATGAAGAACGGGCTCGAGGCGCTCAGCGCCTGCAGGTGCGGGAAGTAGCGGATGAGGCCGTTGGTGATGTGCACCGCGCGCTCCGCGTCCTCCACGCCGACGTGCACGTGCAGCCCCCAGATGAGCAGGTGATCGGCCCACCACCGCATCCGGTCGGCGAGGATGCGGTACCGCTCGCTGCCGGGGGTGACCTGCTGGTCCTGCATCCGCGCGAACGGATGCGTGCCGGCGCTGATGAGGTCGACGCCGAGCGGATCCGCGGCCGCGCGCGCCGCGGCGAGCAGCTCGTGCAGGTCACCCATGGCGTCACCCACCCGGTGATGCGCGCCGCTCACGATCTCGACGGTGTTGGTGAGGAATTCGCTCGTGGCCTGCGGATAGGTGCCGGGGTCGCCGGCGATGCGGTCGAGGATGGCCGGTCCGGCCGGGGCGAGGGCCCGGGTGCCGCGGTCCACGCACGCGAGTTCCCACTCGATGCCGATGGTCGACCGTTCCGACGCCGCGAACTCGAGCCGCATGCGAACCTCCTCCGTCGACGGGTGCCGTGCTCGACATCCTGGCAGAGCCGGCTCTTCGTCGACCGAACGCCACTCCTCGGCCGGGAACTGCCAGCGTCAGCGGGAACGGCTCGCGCTGTCGGTGGCCGTGGCTAGCGTGGGGGAATGGCCGAACCCTCTTCACGACCCGGACTCTCGCCGGCGGTGCTCGTCGCGATCGTCGTCACCGTGCTGTCGTGGGCGAGTTCCTTCGTCGTGATCCGCGGCGTGGGGGAGCACTTCGGTGGCGGATCGCTCGCGCTCGGCCGTCTCGTCGTCGGAGCGGTACTGCTCGGCGTGGTCGTGCTGATCGGCCGGCGCTGGGTGGCGCCCACGGTGCGCGAGTGGCTGCTCATCGCCGGCTTCGGGGCGTTCTGGTTCGCGGTCTACAACTTCGCGCTCAACACGGCGGAGCAGACGATCGACGCCGGCACCACGTCGATGATCGTGAACATCGGGCCCATCCTCATCGCGGTCGGCGCCGGGGTCATCCTGCGCGAGGGCTTCCCGCGCTGGCTCGGCATCGGGGCCGCGATCGCCTTCGTCGGGGTCGTGCTCATCGGCATCGCCACGAGCAGCGGCTTCGGCGACGGGATCGGACTGATCTGGGCGCTCGTCGCCGCGGTGACCTACGCCGCGGGCGTCCTGCTGCAGAAGCCGGCCATCGCGCGTCTCCCCGCGGCCCAGGTGACCTTCCTGGGCGCCGCGATCGGCGCGGTGCTGTGCCTTCCGTTCTCCGGTGAGCTCGTGGCCGATCTCGCCGATGCTCCCCCCGGTGCGGTGTGGGGCATGGTGTACCTCGGTGTGGTGCCGACGGCGCTCGCCTTCAGCACGTGGGCGTACGCGCTCGGCCGCATGCCGGCCGGTCAGCTCGGTGTCACGACCTACATCGTCCCGCCGCTCGTGATCGTGATGGGACTGCTGTTCTTCGGCGAGATCCCCGCGCTGCTGGCCATCGTGGGCGGTGTCGTCTGCCTCGTCGGGGTGTCCGTGAGCCGTCGCCGGAGCGTCCCGCGGGAGCGCGACGACGTGGCGGTTCCCGCACGGGCCGAAAATCTGCCAGAATAGTCCGTCGGGTCCAGGCCGTTCGACCCTCTATCCAACGGCCCACGACCACCCCAGAGCTTTCCTGCCGAGTGTGCCCCCACGCTCACGGCGTGCAGTTCGCCCCACCTACACACCCCACAGGAGAAACGTGGCTGTCAAGATCCGTCTCAAGCGTCTCGGAAAGATCCGCGCGCCCTACTACCGTGTCGTCGTCGCCGACTCGCGCACCAAGCGCGATGGTCGAGTGATCGAGGAGATCGGCAAGTACCACCCCACCGAGGACCCCTCGATCATCGAGATCGACTCCGAGCGTGCCCAGTACTGGCTCAGTGTCGGCGCGCAGCCGACCGAGCAGGTCACCGCGCTGCTCAAGCTCACGGGCGACTGGGGCACCTTCAAGGGCGAGAAGGGCGCGAAGAACACGGTCCGCGTGGCCGAGGGCAAGACCGCCTTCGTCGCCGACGAGAAGAAGACCCCCGTGCTCAAGCCGAAGTCGGCTCCGGCCGACGCCGAGGCGTCCGCCGCGACCGGTGACGACGTCGCCGCCGCCGAGGCCACGGCCGACGCCGAGGTCGACACCGAGGTCGCCGAGCAGGCCGACAGCTCCTCCGCCACCACGGAGGAGACCCCCGCGCAGGCCGAGAACTCCTGATCATGCTCGCCGCCGCACTCGAGCACCTCGTCAAGGGGATCGTCGATCGCCCTGACGAGGTCCGGGTCGTCGCGAAGAGCTCCGCTCGCGGCGAGGTCCTCGAGGTTCATGTGAACCCCGAGGACCTCGGCCGGGTCATCGGGCGGTCCGGTCGCACGGCGAAGGCGCTGCGCACGCTCGTGACGGCGATCGCCGACGGCAAGCGCGTGCGCGTCGACGTCGTCGACACCGACGAATAGCGGTGGCCCGCTCCCACGCGCCGCGACCCGGCAAGACCCAGCTCCGCGTCGGTCGCCTGCTCAAGGCCCACGGCCTCAAAGGCGCGATCAAACTCGAGCTCTACACCGACGACCCGGAACGGCGTTTCGTACCGGGCGCGGTCTTCTCGCTCCAGGTGCCGACGTCATCGAAGTGGCACGGCAAGACGCTCGAACTCATCGAACTGCGCTGGTACAACACCCACCCGGTGGCGTTCTTCGTCGGGGTCGACGACCGCTCCGAAGCGGAGACGCTCGTCAAGGCCATCCTCTGGGTCGATCAGTCGACCGCGGAGCTGCCCGACGAGCCCGACGCCTGGTACGACCATCAGCTCGTCGGACTGCGCGCCCTGCGTGACGGCCACCAGGTCGGCACGGTCGCGCGCGTCGACCACCTGCCCGCGCAGGATCTGCTGGCGATCACGACCGCCGACGGCGAGGTGCTCGTCCCCTTCGTCTCCGCCTTCGTCCCGACCGTCGACATCGCGGCAGGCACGATCGTGCTCACCCCGCCGCCCGGTCTCTTCGAGGAGCTCCCGGACGACGATCCTGAGCCCGCCGGCACGCCGACGGAGGCAACCGAATCGGACGCCGACGACGCGTCGGCGGAGCCGGAGCAGCAGCCCGGGAGTTGAGTCTCACCGCGGGTGCCGCCCGCGGTGAGTCCGATTAAACGCACCCGATACGGCGGCGCAACAGCGCGAACACCCGCCACTCGTACGTTCTCACGTGAGAACCCATCGAGGAGGCCGCGTGTCGTACGTCAAACCGGATCAGCTGATCGAGTCCGCCGTCGAAGTGGGGGCGGCGAAGGCCACGCTCACCGTGACCCAGCTGCTGTGCCGCAGCACGCTCGCCGGCGCGATCCTCGCATGCGCCACGACGGTCGCCTACACGGCGAGCGCACAGACCGGGCTGCCGCTCGTCGGCGCCCTCGTCTTCCCGGTCGGCTTCGTCATGATCGTGCTGCTCGGCCTCGAACTCGTCACCGGGAGCTTCGCGCTCATCCCCCTCGCCGTGCTCGAGCGCCGGGCCACCGCGCCGGCCGCGCTGCGCAACTTCGCCTGGGCGATCGCCGGCCACCTGCTCGGCGCCGCGATCTACCTGCTGCTCTACGCCGCGGTCATCACCCGCATGGGCACCGACCACTCCGACCCGATGATCACCGCGATCGTCGCCGCGGCGGAGTCGAAGACCCTCGGCTACGAAGCCCTCGGCGGTGCGGGCATCGCCCTCGTCGTCATCAAGGCCGTGCTGTGCAACTGGATGGTCTCGATCGGCGCGCTCATGGCGCTCACCTCGACATCGACGAGCGGCAAGATCCTCGCGATGTGGCTGCCGGTGACCACCTTCTTCTCCCTCGGATTCGAGCACGCCGTCGTGAACATGTTCGTCATCCCCGCCGGCATGCTGCTCGGTGCCGACGTCTCGCTCGGGCAGTGGTGGCTCTGGAACCAGGCGCCCGTGCTGCTCGGCAACCTCGTCGGCGCCCTGCTGCTCACCGCCGGGCTGCTCTACTTCTCCCACCGGCGCGCGCCGTCCCGCGCCGGTGCGGTCGTCGCCGTGCCGCGCACCGCGGACACCGTCGACGCCGCCTGAGCGCCGTCAGACGTCGAGGCGGTAGCCGCGCTTGACGACGGTGGCGACCACGCCGGGGGTCCCGAGCGACTGACGCAGTCGACTGAGGGCCATCTCCATGGCGTGGTCGTCGCCGTTGCCCGGCAGGGCGGCCGTGAGCCGGGCGCGGGGCACGACGCCGCCCTCCGCGGCGACGAGCTCCCGCAGCAGGGCGAGCGGGGCGGGCGCGAGGGCGACGCGGTGGTCGCCGAGGCTCGCGAGCTGACCCCGCAGTCGCAGCTCGCCGTGCCGGGTGGGCACTCGGTGCACCCGCGTGCGCTCGAGGTGCTCGCAGACGAGCCGGATCAACGCGCCCATGCGGTGGCGCTCCGGTTGGATCGGGTCGACACCGACCGCGATGAGCGGCGCCGCGGTCACCGGGCCGACGGCGGCGGCGAGCACGTCGTGCCGGAGCGCCGCGACGACCTCGCCGAGCGCACCGAGTGCCTCCGCCGCCTGGAAGAGGGCCTCGACCCCGGGCGCGCTCGTGAAGGTCACGGCGTCGAGCTGGCGGGCGCAGATCGCCTCGACGAGCCGCCCGACGCGCTCGTCGTCGCCGTCGGGGTTCTCCCACCGGTACGGGGCGACCACGAGCACCCGTTCGTGCACCGCGCGCAACCGGTCGAGCTGCTCCTCGTTGGTGTACCCGTGCAGCTGAACCGCGACGGTGAGCCCGGTGCCGTATTCGGCGAGGGTCTTGTCGACGAGGGAGCGGGTGGTCTCGACCTCGCTCATCCCCGCGTCGTCGAGACCCGCGGCGCGCACACCTCCGCGCGCCTTGGGTCCGCGCACGAGGATGCGGCCGGCGGCGAGTGCGCCGGTGAGGGCGTCGCCGAGGCCGGCGGCATCCGCGACCTCGAACCAGCGGCGGATGCCGTACCCGGTCGTCGCGAGCAGCAGATCCGGGGCGGCGTCGATGATCGCCCGCGTCTCGGCGATCACGCTCGCGTCGTCGCGCGCGTTGGCCATGCGGATCGTCGGGGCATGGAGCACCTGGGCGCCACGTCGTTCGAACGCGTCGATGAGGTCTTCGCTGCGGCGGTCGGAGGTGACGCCGATGCGGAATCCGGCGAGCTGATCGGGTCGGAAGCCGGGCACCGGCTCGGCCGCGGTCACCGGGTCATCCTCGTGCGGTCAGTTCGGCCGATCGCGCGAGCAGCTCCTCGATCGATGCGTCGCGGTCGTGGGCGAGACGCACCACCTCGCCGATCACCAGCACGGCGGGGGAGGACACACCGACGCGGAAGCACTCCTCCATGATGCCCCCGAGTGTCGACACGGTCGTGCGCTGCCGATCCGTCCAGCCGCGTTCGACCGCGGCGACAGGGGTGTCGGGGTCGCACCCGGCACGCCGCAGCCCCGCGGTGAGGGAGGGCAGGGTGCCGACGCCCATGAGCACGACGATCGTGCCGCCCAGTCCCGCGAGGTGCTCGAGCTCGTGCTCCTCGAGCGGGGCGTGACCCGAGACGACGGTGAACAGACGGCTCGTGCCGCGATGCGTGAGCGGGATGCCCGCGGCGGCCGGCACGGACACGGCGCTCGTGACCCCGGGCACGACGCGGACGGGGATGCCCGCGGCATGGCACGCGAGCACCTCCTCGCTCCCGCGGCCGAAGACGTAGGGGTCGCCGCCCTTGAGGCGCACGACGTGTGCACCGCGGCGGGCGTGCTCGACGATGAGCTGCTCGATGCCCGACTGCCCGATGGGATGGTGTCCGGGTCGCTTACCGACGTCGATGTGCTCCGCCTGCGGCGCGAGCTCGGGCAGCACCCGGTACGGCGCCAGACGGTCGTAGAGCACGACATCGGCCTCTCCGAGCGCCCGCACCGCCGCGAGCGTGAGCAGGTCCGGATCGCCGGGTCCGCCGCCGACGAGGGTCACCCGCCCGACCGCGGCGGTCACCGGGTCCTCCCCACCGGGATCGACCCGCCGGCGATCATGACGCGGCGTTCCTCGTCCGTCGCGGGCCGGCGTTGCCCGCGTTCGGTCACCCGCACGAGGTCGGGGTCGGGCTCGCCCGGCGCGTTCACGAAGGAGCGGAACCGGCGGAGACGTTCGGGATCGGCGAGGGTGGCCGCCCACTCGTCCTCGTAGGTGTCGACGTGCCGGGCCATCGCCGCCTCGAGTTCGGGGGCGAGACCGAGCGAATCGTCGACGACGACCTCGCGCACGTGGTCGACACCCCCGTCGAGGTCCTCCATCCACCGCGCCGTGCGCTGCAGACGGTCCGCGGTGCGGATGTAGTACATGAGGTAGCGGTCGATGTAGCGGATGAGGGTTTCGTCGTCCAGGTCGCTCGCGAGCAGTTGCGCGTGCGTCGGCTGGAAGCCGCCGTTGCCGCCGACGTAGAGGTTCCAGCCGGTCTCGGTCGCGATCACCCCGACGTCCTTGCCGCGCGCCTCCGCGCACTCGCGCGCGCATCCGGAGACCCCGAACTTGAACTTGTGCGGTGCCCGCAGCCCCCGGTACCGCAGTTCGAGCCGCACCGCCATGCCGACCGAGTCCTGCACGCCGAAGCGGCACCACGTCGATCCGACGCAGCTCTTCACGTTGCGCAGCGCCTTGCCGTACGCCTGGCCGGACTCGAAGCCCGCGTCGACGAGCCGCTTCCAGATGTCCGGCAGCTGGTCCAGCCGGGCACCGAACATGTCGATGCGCTGCCCGCCGGTGATCTTCGTGTACAACCCGAAGTCCATCGCCACCGAGGCGATGACCGCGAGCTTCTCCGGGGTGATCTCGCCCCCGGGGATGCGCGGCACGACCGAGTAGCTGCCGTCGCGCTGCATGTTGGCCAGTGCGCGGTCGTTGGTGTCCTGGAGGGCGCCGCGGCCGGCGTCGAGGATGTACGACCCGTGCTGGCTCGCGAGGATCGACGCGACGGCGGGCTTGCACACATCGCACCCGGCGCCGGATCCGAAGCGCTCGACGACCGCCTCCCACGAGGTGAGACCGACGACGCGCACGCCGTCGAAGAGCTCCTGACGGCTCATCGCGAAGTGCTCGCACAGCGCGCGCGAGACGGTCAGCCCGGCCTTGGTGAGCTCGGATTCGAGCAGCTTCTTCATGAGCGGCACGCACGAGCCGCACTGGGTGCCGGCCCGGCTGCACGACTTGAGGGAGGCCAGGTCCGTGCAGGCCGGCCCGTGCTCGCCGCGCACGGCGCCGCGCACGGTCCCGGCGTCGACGTTGTTGCACGAGCACACGAGGGCGTCGTCGGGCAGTTCGAGGGATCCGCCCTCGATGCCCGCGACGGAGAGGAACGAGGCCGGCTCGCCGCCGAGTTCGCGGCCGAGCATGGGGCGCAGAGACGCGTACGGTCCGGCGTCGCCGACGAACACCCCGCCGAGCAGCACGCGTGCATCGCTCGAGAGCACGAGCTTCTGGTAGAGGCCGCGCGCGGGGTCGGCGTACACGACTTCGAGCGCGTCGTCCGAGCTGCCGAGGGTGTCGCCGAAGCTCGCCACGTCGATGCCCGCGAGCTTGAGTTTGGTGGCGTCGTCGATCGTGTCGAAGACGGCGTCCCCACCGCACAGGCGGTCGGCGACGACCTCGGCCATCGCGTTGGCCGGTGCGACGAGCCCGACGCAGCGACCCAGGGCGCACGCGACCTCGCCGATCGCCCAGATGTGCTCGTCCGAGGTGCGGCAGCCCGCGTCGACGACGACACCGCCGCGCGGTCCCGTCGCGAGCCCGGCCTCCCGCGCGAGCTCGTCGCGCGGGGTGATGCCGATCGCGAAGACGGCGAGGTCGGCCTCGAGGTGCGACCCGTCGGTCAGCGCGACCCGGGCGAGCGTGCCGCCCGGCGCGAGCAGCGCCGCAGGACGCACGCCGAGGCGCAGTCCGACCCCGCGCGCGCCGATGAGGCGGGCGAGGGCGACTCCGGCGCCTTCGTCGAGTTGCGCGGACATGAGCCAGGCACCGGAGTGCACCACGGTGACCTCCGCGCCGAGCGCGGCGAGTCCGCCCGCCGCTTCGAGTCCGAGCAGTCCGCCTCCGGCGACGACGACCCGCGCCGGTCGCCCTTCGGCGGCACGGATGCGCGCGGCGGCCGCGACGAGCGCGTCGACGTCGTCGATGGTCCGGTAGACGCGGGCATGCTTGCGGCCGGGGATCCCGGGCACCGGCGCGCTCGACCCGGTCGCGAGCACGAGGTCGTCGTACGGGGTGCGCGATCCGTCGTCGGCGACGACGACCCGCCGCTTCTTGTCGATCGACACGACGCGCCGGCCCGTGCGGAGCGTCACCCCGTCGCTCGTCCACTGGCTGCGCGGCTGCAGCGTGAGATCGGCCTCCCCCTGCAGTCGTCGGCTGAGGGCGACGCGGTCGTACGGCTCGTGCAGTTCCTCGCCGAAGACGGTGACGTGCACATCGTCGCGTCCGCGGGCGAGGAGGGCGTCCGTCAGCCGATGGGCGGCCGGCCCGCCGCCGACGACGACGACGTGACGGATGCGGGGGGCGTCGCTGGTGGTCATGACGGGAGCCTAGGAACCGGCCGTTTCGCCGCCGTTAACCCGATGTAACCTCCTGTGACCAACGCCCCACATCCTTCTCCGATGGCTGTGAGACGGGTTTCACGTGGGCGAAACAGGGCGACACGGTGCGGAAACATGGCGCGCCTACCGTCGGCATGACTGACGAAGGAGGAGCCATGTCGAGCACCGCGATCACCCTGCCCGCCCCATCCGCCCCGTCCGCGGTGTGGGAACGCGGCTGCCCCGTCGACGAGCTCGAGCCCGGATGGGGTGAGGCGCTGCTGGTGCGCATGAAGCAGATCGCGGTGTTCCTGCTCGGCACCGGGGAGGTGTACGCGGTCGCCCACCGGGATCCGGCGACGGGCTCGAACGTCATGGCGCGGGGCATCGTGGGGTCCAAGGGCGACCGACCGACCATCGCGTCGCCGCTGCACAAGCAGGTGTACGACCTCGGCACGGGGGAGTGCTTCACCGATCCGCGGCTCATGCTCGGCACCTACCGCACCCGCGTGGTCGGCGGCTTCCTCGAGGTGGAACTGCAGCCGTGACCCTCGTGGCCACGCCGACGCCGTCCCACGTGCCCGCGGCGCCGCAGGCCCGAGCGGACCTGCTCGCGATCTCCCACGGCACCTCGTCCGAGGCGGGGCAGGCCGCGATCGCCGCTCTCGTCGACGCCGTCGCGGAGCGCGCCCGCGGGGTGCGGGTTCGTCCGGGCTTCGTGGACGTGCAGCGCCCCGACGTGCCCGATGTGCTCGCCGAGGTCGATCAGGGGGCGACGGCGGTCATCGTGCCCCTGCTGCTCTCGGCCGGCTACCACGTGCACGTCGACCTCGCGCGGGCGGCACGGCGTTCTCCGGTGCCGACTCTCGTCGCGGCGGCGCTCGGTCCCGATCGCCGTCTCGTCGACGTGCTCGAACAGCGGCTCGCGCAGTCCGGTCGGGACGAGGGCGACGGTGTCGTGCTCGCGGCCGCCGGTTCCAGCGACGAGCGATCGGTGCGCGATTGCGAGCGGATGGCGGTGTCGCTGGCCGCGCGGCTCGGGTGCCGCGTCGACGTCGGCTTCGTGTCCGCGGCCGTACCGCCGCTCGCCGAGGCGATCGACGCCGCGCGCGCGGCGAGCCGGTCGGGACGTGTCGTGGTCGCCACCTACCTGCTCGCCCCCGGCTACTTCGCCGGTCTGGTCGAGGCCGGGGATGCCGACGTCGTCACGGCGCCGCTGCTCGACGGGGGTCCGCCGCCTCCCGCCCTCGTCGACCTCGTGATCGATCGCTTCGCGGCCGCGGCGGGCGGGCGCTGACGGGCCGATAGGGTCGACGACGTGCGCATCGACGTCATCACGATCTTCCCGGAGTTCTTCTCCGTGCTCGACGTCTCGCTGCTCGGCAAGGCACGACGCGGGGGCGTCATCGACGTCGGGGTGCACGACCTGCGCGACTTCACCCACGACCGCCACCGCACCGTCGACGACACCCCTTACGGCGGTGGCGCCGGCATGGTCATGCGCCCGGAGCCGTGGGGCGAGGCGCTCGACAGCGTGCTCGCCGACGACGACGACGCGACCCTCATCGTGCCCACCCCCGCCGGCACCCCGTTCACGCAAGCGATCGCGCGCGAGCTCGCGGCCGAGAAGCACCTCGTCTTCGCCTGTGGACGCTACGAGGGCATCGACCACCGCGTCGTCGACCACGCCTCCGGCCGCGTGCGGGTGCGCGAACTGAGCCTCGGCGACTACGTGCTCAACGGGGGAGAGGTCGCCGCGATGGCGGTCATCGAGGCGGTCGCCCGACTGGTGCCGGGTGTCATCGGGAACCCGGCGAGTCTCGACGAGGAGAGTCACGAAGACGGTCTGCTCGAATACCCGAGCTACACCAAGCCCGCCAGCTGGCGCGGGCTCGACGTGCCGCCCGTGCTGCTGAGCGGCAACCACGCGGCCATCGCGGCCTGGCGGCGCGAGCAGCAGCTCGAGCGCACACGACGGGTGCGGCCCGAGCTGCTCGGTCCCGAGGGCCCGGTCGACTGAGTCGGTCGCTCGACCGATCCGTAGCTCAGGCGCCGTCGCGCGCGGTGAGCACGAGGGGCCCGTCCGCCGTGATCGCCACCGTGTGCTCGACGTGCGCGGCACGCGACCCGTCGACGCTGCGCAGCGTCCATCCGTCGTCGTCGGTGTAGATCTCGTCGGTCGTGTGCATGAGCCACGGCTCGATCGCGAAGACGAGCCCCGGCTTGAGCGGATAGCCGCGCCGCGCGCGGCCGTCGTTGGGCACGTGCGGGTCGCCGTGCATCGTGCGTCCGACACCGTGGCCGCCGAAGTCGAGGTTCACGCCGAACCCGGCGGACCGCGCGACGTCGCCGATCGCCGAGGAGACGTCGCCCATCTTGCCGCCCGGCTGCGCCGCGGCGATGCCCGCGGCGAGGGCGAGCTCGCACACCTCGATGAGGCGCAGGTCCTCGTCACGCGGCGTGCCCACGACGAACGAGACGGCCGAGTCGGCGACCCAGCCGTCCACGTTCGCCGCGAAGTCGAGCGAGAGCAGGTCGCCGTCTTTCAACCGGTAGTCGTGCGGCAGTCCGTGCAGGGCCGCGTCGTTGACGGAGGTGCAGATGACCTTGCCGAACGGCGACCCGCCGAACGACGGGTGGTAGTCGATGTAGCAGCTCTCGGCCCCGGCCTGCCGGATCATGTCGTGCGCGAGCGCATCCAGTTCCAACAGGTTGACGCCGACATCCGAGGCCGCCCGCGTCGCCTCCAGCACGCTCGCGACGAAGCGGCCCGCGGCGCGCATCTCGTCGATCTCGGCGGGGGTGCGCAGCTCGATCATGTCCCTCCCAGGGCGGTCGTCTTGGCGGCCTGCTCGTGCACGATGCGGCGAGTGGCCTCGATGAAGCGGGGATCGCCGTCCTTGTTCACGAGGAAGGCGCGGTGCAGCAGCGCATCGGCGATGGCGACGAGCACCTCGAGCTCGAACACGAGATCGTCGCTGAACTCCAACCCGTACCGTTCGACGAGGATTCCCGCGAACGCCCGCGCGAGCACCCCGTTGTTGTCGAACTCGGGCTGCAGCACCCGCTCGTCGATGACGTCGCCGAACCGCACGGCGCGGAAACCGGGCTCGGTGTGGTTGAGCTCGATGTAGACGTCGATCGCGAGGTCGAATGCCGCCCGCCAGTCGTCGACGGCGTCGACGCGCTCGAACAGCCGCTCGGTGTAGCGCTGCAGGTTGCGGCCGGCGAGGGCACGCAGCAGCGACTGGATATTGGGGAAGTAGCGGTAGACGACGCCGACCGAGGATTCGGACTTCGCTGCGACGTCGCTCGTCGTGAGGCCGTCGATGCCGCTCTCGGCGATGAGTGCGGCGGCGGCGTCCAGGAGCAAGGTGATACGTTCGGCGCTGCGCTGTTGCACCGGCTCGGTGCGGATCTGCGCGGGGGAGTTCTGGTCGAACATGGCGCCCTCCGATCTGTCTGTGACCCGACGACGATACCCTGGCCCCATGTGGTACCGCCGTGCCCTTGCTGTGGCTCTCATCCCGGCCGCGTTCGTGCTGCCGACCGTGGTGCTGCTCGGCCGCGGACTGCTCTTCCGCGACTCCGGGTGGGATTTCGTCGTCTACCTCGTCGTGGCGCCGATCCTCGCGGTCGCCCTCGGCATCATCGCGGCCCTCGTCCGCTGGCGCGGGTCGGTGCGCCGCACCCGTGCCGTCTCGATGCTCGACGCCCTCGTGCTCAGCATCTGGTACGCCGCGATCGTGCTCCACGCCGCCATGCCCGACCCCGTGCTCGCGAACGTGTTCGCGGCGGTGGGCCTCGTGGCGGGCGTCGTCGCGTTCTGGACGTCGATCACCCAGCTCGTGACCGAGACCCGGCGCCGGATGCGCGAGGTGATCGACACCTTCGAGGCCCAGACCTACCAACGCGACGGGTACGACCCGCGGCGCGGTCCCGGCCCGGTCATCCGCCTCGACCCGCCGGAGCAGCGGCGGCCCGAATAGGCGGCGAACGTCGCGCTGTGGCAGAATAGGCGTTTGTGCCTCGGCACCGCTCTGCCACAGGGGAGTCGGTGATCGCCTGAGGCGCGTCCCGATCTGATCAATTCATCGCGGTCGACCTGTGGCGGTCGCAGAGAGCGAAGAGCCATGCACATCCTCGACTCCGTCGACGCAGCGTCACTGCGCACCGACGTCCCCGACTTCCGCGCCGGCGACACCGTGAAGGTGCACGTCAACATCGTCGAAGGAAACCGCTCGCGAATCCAGGTCTTCCAGGGTGTCGTCATCGGCCGTTCCGGCGAAGGCGTGCGCGAGACCTTCACCGTGCGCAAGGTCAGCTTCCAGGTCGGTGTCGAGCGCACCTTCCCGGTGCACTCGCCGGTCATCGACCACATCGAACTGGTCACCCGCGGCGACGTGCGCCGCGCGAAGCTGTACTACCTCCGCGCTCTCCGCGGCAAGAAGGCCAAGATCAAGGAGAAGCGCGACGCGTAAGTCCGCACCGCGATCGAACCGCTGAGCTCCCGCCCTACACTGGGTCGGGAGCTCAGGGGTTTAAGTGGACGAAACAGGCACGGCGCGGGCGAATCCGGCCGAATCGGTCGGGCAGGAAGCCCGCGACGCGCAGCGCGGCAGGTCGCGCGGATTCAAGGTCTTCCTCCGCGACATCCTGCTCATCTTCCTCGCCGCGCTGCTGATCTCGTTCCTCATCAAGACATTCCTCATCCGCTCCTTCTACATCCCGTCGGAGTCGATGGAGGACACGCTCATCCGCAACGACCGGATCATCGTCAACCAGCTCGTGCCCGAGGTCGTCGGGCTCGAGCACGGCGATGTCGTGGTCTTCCGGGATCCGGGCGGGTGGCTCACCGATGAGCCCGAGCCACAGCAGAACTGGTTCGTCACGGGCGTCGACTCGGTGCTCGCCTTCGTCGGACTCTCCGCCCCCGACAGCAACGACCACCTCATCAAGCGTGTCATCGGCCTGCCGGGCGACACCGTCGCGTGCTGCAACGAGTTCGGTCAGTTGACGGTCAACGGCGTGCCGCTCGACGAGCCGTACCTGCGCCTCGGTGAGCAGACCAAGGCGACCCCGAACGACTTCGAGGTGACGGTGCCCGAGGGGAAGCTCTGGGTGATGGGCGACAACCGCTACAACTCCGCCGACTCCGCCTTCCGCCACGCGAACAACGCCCCCGGGGAGGGGTTCGTGCCGATCGAGGACGTCGTCGGCCGGGCCGTGCTCGTGAGCTGGCCGATCGACCGGTGGGCGTGGCTCGACAACTACCCGCTCGTGTTCAAGGGAGTGGACGAGCAGTGACCGTCGCCGATCCCACGCTGCGTGTCGAGAAGAAGATCCTGCGCGAGGGCGCCCGCTACGTCATCGGCATGGACGAGGTCGGTCGCGGCGCGATCGCCGGTCCGCTCGCGATCGGCGTCTGCGTGTTCGACGCGTCGGTGAAGCGGATGCCGCGGGGCCTGCGCGACTCGAAGATGCTGAGCGAGAAGCGGCGCGAGGAGCTCGCCCCGCAGGCGCGGAAGTGGGCCCTGCACTCCGCGGTCGGAGTGGTCGGCAACGACGAGATCGACCGGCTCGGGCTCACCGCGTGCCTCGGCCTCGCCGCCGCACGGGCCATCCGGGCCCTCGCCGACGGCGGGGTGCCGCTGCAGGAGAGCGTCGTCATCCTCGACGGCTCCTGGGACTACCTCAACCCCGCCCTCGAGGAGCGCGTCAACGTGCACCTGCGGGTCAAGGCGGACCGGGACTGCGCGTCGGTGGCCGCCGCATCCGTCGTCGCCAAGGTGCACCGCGACCGTTTCATGATCGAGGCCCACGACGACGCCCCCGCCTACGGCTGGTCGGGCAACAAGGGCTATGCGAGCACCGCGCACTACGCCGCGATCGACACGCACGGGCCGCACGGACTGCACCGGGTCACCTGGTTGCGGCAGCCGTCGCTCTTCGACGAGCTGGGTGAGAGCATCGGCGAGCCGCTCGTGGTCTGAGTTCGAGTTCGTCCGCCGTCGGCTCCGCGAGTGCTTAGGATGGTCGAGCCATGGATGACGACGACTTCGACGACTACGACCGCGAGGTCGAACTCGCGCTCTACCGCGAGTACCGCGACATCGTCGGCCAGTTCAAATACGTGGTCGAGACCGAGCGGCGCTTCTACCTCGCCAACGAGGTCTCCCTCGTGCGGCAGGACACCGAGCACGACTTCTACTTCGAGCTCACCATGAACGACGTGTGGGTGTGGGACGTCTACCGGTCCGACCGCTTCGTCAAGAGCGTGCGCGTGCTCACCTTCAAGGACGTCAACGTCGAGGAGCTGTCGAGCCGCGAGCTCGAGCTGCCCAAGGAGCTCGCACTCGACGAGTGACCCGCCGCCGGTCCTCCCCAGGGGAGCCGACGTCGCCGCGGTGAACGGATGCCGCGCAGCGGCCTCCGCGCGGACGATGCGCCGTGCAGGCTCGACGCATGGCAGCGAAAGACGAGCTCGGGCGACGGGGTGAGGAGCTCGCGACGCGCTACCTCGCGGGCGCGGGACTGGAGATCCTCGACCGCAACTGGCGGTGTGCCCAGGGCGAGGTCGACATCGTCGCGCGCGACGGCGACGAGCTCGTCTTCGTCGAGGTCAAGACCCGCGCGGGACTCGCGTTCGGGCATCCGCTCGAGGCCATCACCGCGCTGAAACTCGCGCGGCTGCGCCGCCTCGCCGCGGCCTGGTGCGACGCGCACGGCGTGCGTGCACCGCGGCGACGCATCGACGCCGTCGGCGTCGTGGCGCCCGCGCGCGGCGAGGCCACGATCGACCACCTGCCGGGCGTCTACTGATGACCGTTGCCCGCACCCGCGCCGTCGCCCTGCTAGGCCTCGACGGTGCCGTCGTCGAGGTCGAGGCGGATCTGTCGAACACGCTCCCCGGCTTCGTGCTCATCGGGCTCCCCGACAGCTCCCTCTCCGAGGCGCAGCACCGTGTGCGGGCCGCGGCCGCTAACTCGGGGTGTCCGCTCGCGCCGCGCAAGCTCACCGTCAACCTCTCGCCGGCGTCGCTGCCGAAGCACGGCTCCGTGTTCGACCTCGCGATCGCGCTCGCGGCCCTCGCCGCCGCCGGGGACGTGCGGGCGGAATCCGTCGACCGGGTCGTGCATCTCGGGGAGCTGGGTCTCGACGGGCGCCTCCGACCCGTCGTCGGGGTGCTCCCCGCCGTCCTCGGAGCCGTGCGCGCGGGCCACTCGACGATCATGGTGCCCGCCGGAAACGTCGCCGAGGCGGAGCTCGTGCCCGGGGCCCGCGTCGTCGGAGTCGCCTCACTCCGCGACGCGGCCATCTGGCACGGGGGAGAGTTCGACCCCGAACCGGTCGACGCCATCCCCGCGCCCGCCCTCGCCGACGAGGCGCCCGACGAACTCGATCTGGCGGACGTCGTAGGCAACGACGACGCCGTCGAGGCGCTCGTGGCCGCCGCCGCGGGAGGACACCACGTCTTCCTGCTCGGCCCGCCGGGCGCCGGCAAGACCATGCTCGCCGCGCGGCTCCCGGGATTGCTGCCCGACCTGGACGCCGACGCGGCGCTCGAGGTGAGCTCCCTGCGCTCACTGAGCGGACTGCCTGTCGCCGCGCGGCTCTCCCGGCGACCCCCGTGGGAGAGCCCCCACCACACCGCGACCGCGGCCGCGCTCATCGGCGGCGGCAGCGGGTGGATCCGCCCGGGCGCCGCCGCCCGTGCCTCGCACGGGGTGCTCTTCCTCGACGAGGCGCCGGAGTTCCCCGCCGCGGTGCTCGACGCGTTGCGGCAGCCCCTCGAATCCGGTTCCATCACGATCCACCGGGCTCGGGCGGTCGCCCGCTTCCCCGGCCGGTTCCAGCTCGTGCTCGCGGCCAACCCGTGCCCGTGCGGGCAGTACGGCGCCCGCGACGCGGAATGCACGTGTCCGCCCGCCGCCCGGCGCCGGTACCTCGCCCGGATCTCCGGTCCCCTGCTCGACAGGATCGACATCCAGTTGCGGGTCAACCGCATCACCGCGGCCATGCTCCGGATGGGCGCCGAGACCCCCACCCGCACGACCGCACGGGCGCGGGAGGCGGTGCAGGCGGCCCGCGAACGCGCCCGCGAGCGCTGGGCCGGCACGCCGTGGCGGCTCAACGCCGACGTGCCCGGCGCCACGCTCCGCTCGCCCGAACGACGCCTGCCGCCCGCGACGACCGCCGGTCTCGACCGCGCGCTCGAGCGCGGCGGCATCACCATGCGCGGCTACGACCGGGTGCTGCGACTCGCCTGGACCCTCGCGGACCTCGACGACCGCATCCGACCCGACGCCGACCACCTCGGCCGGGCGCTCTATCTCAGAAAGGCCATGTCGACATGACGTTCTTCGGACTCACCGAGGCGACCGTCGCGCCGCTCGTGCGCGAACTCACGCGAGGCGACCTCGACCGCGACGAGACCCGGCAGCGGTTCGCCCGCGCCGCGTGGACGGGGATCAGCGAGCCCGGCGACCGGGTCGCCGGCGCGCTCGTCGCGGCACTCGGCGCGGCCGGCGCCCTCGAGGCCCTCATCGCCCGCGCGCAACCGGTCGAATTCGCCGCATCCGTCGCGGACGCCGGCGGCGAGCTCGGGAGTGAGGAGCTCGCGGAGGGGATGGCGCGCTGGGCCCCGCGCCTCGCGTCCGGCCTCGCGGTGATCGCGTTGCAGCAGGCGCGGCGCTTCGGTGTGCGACTCGTCGTGCCCGGCGACCCCGAGTGGCCGATTGGGGTCGACGATCTCGGCGCGCACGCCCCGATCGCCCTGTGGGTGCGGGGCGATCCCGCACTGCTCACGCAGGCGACCGGCGGCGTCGCCCTCGTCGGCGCGCGGGCCGCGACCGGGTACGGCGAGCATGTCACCATGGAGGCCTCGAGCGGACTGGTCGACCGCGGGTACGCGATCGTCTCCGGCGCGGCGTACGGCATCGACGGCATGGCCCACCGCGCGGCGCTCGCGAGCGACGGCGTCACGATCGCCGTGCTGGCCGGCGGGCTCGACCGGTTCTACCCGTCCGGGCACGAGGCCCTGCTGACCCGCATCGTGGAGCACGGTGCGGTCGTCTCCGAGGTGCCGTGCGGCACGCCGCCCACCAAATGGAGATTCCTGCAGCGCAACCGCGTCATCGCCGCGATGAGCGCCGCGACCGTCGTACTCGAGGCCGGCTGGCGCTCCGGGTCGCTCAACACGGCCGCCCACGCCTCGGCGCTCGGGCGACCGCTCGGCGCCGTGCCCGGCCCCGTCACCTCCTCCGCCTCCGCCGGGTGCCACCGGCTCGTGCGCGAATTCGGCGCCACCCTCGTGACGACACCGGACGAGATGGCCGAACTCGCGCCCCGCGACGACCGCGAGCACCGGCGAGGTGACGGTCTCGGGGAGCCCGTCGGCGCGGACGGTCGGCATCCCGCGGCACGCGGGCTCCCGCCCGACGCGATCCGCGTGCTCGACGCGCTCTCGACCCGCGCCCCGCGCGACAGTGGCGACGTGGCGGCGCGGGCGGGGCTGTCGCCGGCCGCCGCCCGCGCGACCCTCGGGATGCTCGAGCTCGACGGCGCGGTCACCGCGTCCGCCGCGGGGTGGGTCAAGCGGCGCACCCCGGCCGCCGCGCGGTGACGTCCGCCGAGCGATCAGGCGCGTCGACCGGTCGGCGTGGCGTTCAGCGGCGTGCCATGGAGCGGCGTCCCCTGCAGCGGCGTGACGTTCAGCGGTCTGCGCCTGCGCGGACGCGGTCGATGATCGCGTCGATCCGCGCGCGTACCTCCGAGCGGTCCGGCACGAGCGCGATGGGAGCATCGCCCTCCGTGACACCCCACGGCACGAGCACGTCGAACTCGAGGTCGCGGACGAGCGCGAGGCTGTCGAGGTAGTCCCGCCGCAGCCTTGGGTCGAGCACGACGGCCTTCCACTCGCCGTCCTCGATCCAGATGAAGTCGCCGGTGAACAGGAAGCGGTGCGTGCCGTCGTCCCACAGATACGAGGTGGTCCCGGCGGTGTGGCCCGGGGTGGGGATGACCTCGAGGTCGTCGTCGATCCTCGTCCGGCGGTCGAAGACCCCCGCCACCTCGAGCGATCGGCCCACCGCCGAACGGTCCTCGGCGTGCACCCACACGGCCACGTCGAGCGCCGGCGGCCCGTACATCGCCTCGTGCTCGTGATTGATGAGCAGCCGGGCGGGCGCGCCGAGGGCCCGGATCGCGGCGGCCGACTCGGTCACGCCAGGCGAGTTGTACACGACCACGTTCCCGTGGGGACGCTCGAGCAGGTACGAGCGCAGCAGCACATCGTGCTGGTACGGCAGTCGCGATGCAGGGGTCGCGAGCAACCCCGGGAACGGCTCGTGGAGCGGGGCGTGCACGGGGGACTCATCGGCGATCGTCATGTGCTCCTCCGAGCGTTCGGGATCGCCGAGGACGGGCGTCCTCCGCGTGCCGACTGACGTGCGGCATCCCGATCCGACCGTAGAACCTCACCTCGACTTGAGGTCAAGGGGGAGATCAAACTGCAAACCAATGGTTGCAGTCATTCTCGCGCCGTGCCATGGTGGATATGCAGCTAAGGGGTTGCAGTTTGGGGAGTCGCGATGTCCGTCCGTACCGAGAGCGCCAGGGCCCGTCTCGTCCTCGCCGTGCTGTTCACCGGCGCGTTCGTGATGGGGTGCGCGGAGATGCTCGTCGTGGGGCTGCTCGATCTGATCTCGGTGGATCTGCGGGTCTCCGTACCGGAGGCCGGGGCGCTCGTCACCGCGAACGCGCTCGGCCTCGCGATCGGCGGTCCGGTGCTCGCCTTCGTCACCACCCGGTTCGACCGGCGCACCGTACTGCTGGCGGCCACGATCGTGTTCGTCCTCGGCAACGCGCTCCCCGCGCTGGCGGCGGACTATCCGGTCTTCATCGCGGCGCGGGTCGTCGTCGGCGCGGCGCAGGGTCTCTTCATCGCCGCGGCCATGGTGACCGCGACCTCCGTCGTGCCGCCCGAGCGGGCGGGGCGCGCGATGTCCCTCGTGATCGGCGGATTCGCCACCGCGAGCGCCCTCGGAGTGCCCGTCGGCACCCTGCTCGGGCACGCGGTCGGCTGGCGCGGATCCTTCGTGGCCGTGGTCGCGGTGTCCGCCGTGCTGCTCGCGGTCGCGTTCGCCGTGCTGCCCTCGGTGCCGACCCCGCCGGGGAGTGCCGCGCTCGGGCAGGCTCGACACGCCTTCGCTCCGCGCGTCCTCGCCCTGCTCGCTCTGTGCTGCCTCATCTTCGTGGCGATCCAGTCCGTGCTCACCTACGTCGTGCCCTTCCTCGGCGAGGTGACCGGCGTCAGCGGTGCCGCGGTCACCGTGTTCCTGCTCGCCTACGGTGTCGCGACGACGACCGGCTCGCTCGGCGGAGGCCGGTTCGCCGACACGGATGCGCGGCGCACCCTCGTCGTCGGCACGATCGGGCTCACCGGATCCCTGCTCGCGTTGGCGGTCTTCGGTGCCGATCCCGTGGCCGCCGCGCTGGCGATCATCGGCATCGGGGTGTTCGGGATGGGCATGGCGCCCGCGATGCAGCACCGCGTGACCGCCCTCGCAGGGCCCGGCGCGCCGCTCGCCGCCTCCCTCCCCGCATCGGCGGTCAACGCGGGGATCGCGCTGGGCTCGTTCGCCGGCGGAGTCGCGATCGAGGCCGGGGGAGTGCCCGCGACCGCCGTCACCGGCATCGTCGCCGCCGCGATCGCGGTCGCTGTCGCATGGGCGACCGGGCGCTTGCGCCCCGCCCCGCTCGCATCCGCGCCGCAACCTGCCGCAACCCTCTAGTTGCTATCTCGAGTGGAAGGAACCATCATCATGACCATGACCAGCAACGAGCCGTCGATCGTCGACGAGCAGGCGTTCACCGTGCGCCGCACCATCCGGATCGCCGCTCCCGTCGAGAAGGTGTGGTCGGCGGTCACCGAACCGGAGCACATCTCCCGGTGGTTCGGGCGCGCCGAGTTCGACGGCACCGGCGTCGGGACGCGCGGCACCCTCACCTGGGACCGCGGCTCCGTACCGCTGCGCATCGAGGCGATGGAGGCACCGCGGATGGTGTCGTACCGCTGGAGCAACGACGATGCGCTCGGAGTCACCCCCGACGAGGTCGACGACGCCACCTCGACCGTCTTCACCTTCACCCTCGAGCCGGAGGCCGACGGCACGCGCCTGACGGTCGTCGAGACCGGGTTCGAGCGCACCTCCGACCCGGCCGCGAACCTCGAGAGTCACCGCGGCGGCTGGGACGGCGAACTCGACAAGCTCGTCGCCCTGATGGAGACCGGATCATGACCGTCGACACCCTCGTCCCCGTGTTCGCCGCCCTCGGCGACGAGACGCGCTGGAGCATCCTCGAGGCGCTCGGCGAGGGCGAGGCGTCCGCGTCCGCCCTCGCCGGCCGTCTGCCGGTCACCCGCCAGGCCATCGCGAAGCATCTCGCCGTGCTGCACGACGTCGGTCTCGTCGAACCGGTGCGCGTCGGTCGCGAGGTGCGCTACCGGGTTCTCGGATCGCAGCTGAACGCGACGGCACGTCGACTCGAGGTCATCGGCGCCGAATGGGATCGCCGGCTCACCGCGATCAAGGGCATCGCGGAGAGCCTCTGAGCTCCACCGGTCGACCGGGTCGACGGGGTGGCGCCGAGTGCCCGTCGATCCCCGGCGGGGTCGGAGGTCCGACCTATGCTGGGGCACATCGGGGGATCCGGGGAGGGCGACATGGCGACGAAGGCACGATGGGGACAACACCCGGCGGCGGACCTGGTCATCGCCCACATCAGCGACACGCACCTGCTGACCGGCGGCGTTCCGCTCAACGGATCCATCGACACGGTGGCGAACCTGCATCTCGCGATGGAGCGGCTCGCCGGCTCGGGGATCGACTTCGACGCCCTCGTCTTCACGGGCGACCTGACCGACCTGGGCGAACCGGGCGCCTACGACATCCTGCGAGACGCGGTCGAACCGGTCGCCGCGCGACTCGGGGCCGAGGTCATCTGGGTCATGGGCAACCACGACGAGCGGGCGCCGTTCGCGGCGGCCCTCTACGGCGAGTCCGTCGAGAATGCCGGCGAGAACGCCGCCCGGCCGCAGGACCGGGTCCACGACGTCCACGGACTGCGGATCATCGCGCTCGACTCCACCGTGCCGGGCTACCACCACGGCGAGCTGACCGACGCCCAGCTCGACTGGCTCCGCCGCGAACTCGCCGCACCGGCACCGCGCGGCACGCTCCTGGCCCTGCACCACCCGCCCGTCCCGAGCCCCATCGACTTCCACGACGCGCTCGAACTGCGCGATCAGCACAAGCTGGCCGAGGTGGTCGAAGGCACGGACGTGCGCGGCATCCTCGGCGGGCATCTGCACTACTCCACGCACAGCACGTTCGCCGGGGTGCCGGTCTCCGTGGCGGCCGCCACGTGTTACACGATGACGTTCCTGGAGCCGGACCGCCTGCTCTCGGGCGTCGACGGCGGGCAGTCGATCGACCTCGTGCACGTCTACGACGACCGCATCGTGCACACCGTCGCGCCGCTCGCGCGCTTCCCCGAGGTCGCGTCGCGCCCGGCGGACCTCATCGACCGCATCTCGAAGCTCGACCCGGAACTGCGGCTCGAGCTGCTGTCGAGCAAGGAGTCGACCTTCGACCGGCTGCTGCGCGCCCTCGACGACGCGGGGGCCTGAGTGTCGGGGGGCGGACTGGACGAGACCGTCGCGACCTACCTCGCCCACCTCGACGACGAGCGCGGCCTCAGCGAGCACACCGCACGCGCGTACGGCAACGACCTCGCCGATCTCGTCGCATTCGCCCGGACGCGCGGGGTCGACTCGCCCGGCGATCTCGATCTCGAGCTGCTGCGCGACTGGCTGTGGGAGACGGCGCAAGCCGGACGGGCCAAGGCGACCCTCGCCCGGCGGGCCACGGCCGCGCGATCGTTCACCGCGTGGAGTGCGCGCACCGGCCGCATCCCGCACGACGTCGGCGCGCGCCTGAAGTCGCCGACACCCGACCGGCACCTGCCCCGGGTGCTCACCCGGCACGACATGGACGGCCTGCTCGAGAGCCTCGCGGCCCGCGCCGCCGGCGACGATCCGGTCGCCCTGCGCGACCTCGCGATCGTCGAGCTGCTCTACGCCTCGGCCCTCCGTGTCAGCGAACTCGTCGGGGTCGACCTGCAGAACCTGGATCGCGGACGCCTCACCGTGCGCGTGCTCGGCAAGGGCTCGAAGGAACGTGTCGTGCCGTACGGCGTGCCCGCGGCGCGCGCCCTCGACGCCTACCTCGAGCGCGGCCGGCCCGTGCTGCTGGCCCGCGCTCGGGCCACCGCGGCCGCCGCGGCGCGCGAGACGGCGGCGCTGTTCCTCGGTGCCCGCGGCGCACGCGTCGGCAGTCGCACCGTCTACGGCGTCATCGCGGGACTGCTCGCCGACGTGCCCGGCTCGGGTCCGGCCGGTCCGCACGCACTGCGGCACACCGCGGCCACGCACCTCCTCGACGGGGGAGCGGACCTGCGGGTCGTGCAGGAGATGCTCGGCCACTCCGACCTCGGCACGACCCAGATCTACACGCACGTCTCGTCGGAACGGCTCGTCGCCGCCTACCGCACCGCGCACCCACGGGCCTGACCCGGCCGGAACCGCAGCGCCTCGAACCGCGGGCTCGATCATCGTGTTCACCCCCGACGCGTCGGGAGCAGCACGGCGCGCGGGATCCCGCCGAGGAACAGCATCGGTGACACGTACTCGCCGCCGACCCGCGCGCCGAGATGCACGCAGCCGCCGTCGCAGTGCCCTCCGGAGGCGACGATGCCGATCACGTCGCCCGCCGCCACCGGATCACCCCGCGCGAGCGGCGACTCGACCGCCTCGACGCTGCTGAGCACGTCGCCGGCGTGCCGGACCGAGACCACGGGACGGTCGACGACCACGCCGGCGAAGTGCACGACGCCGTCTGCGACCGCTCGCACCTCGTCGCCGGGGGATGCCGCCAGGTCGATGCCCCGGTGGCCGGCGGCGTACGGCGTCGGGGGAGCGAGATACGGCCGCACGAGCCGCGGCGCCACGGGCCACCGCCACGCCGTGGCACCCGGCGGGGGACCGACGTCGTCCGCCGGGTCCGTCGTGCCGGGAGCACCCGCGCCGCCCGTCGCGACCGCGGTGGCCGACCCATGCCACCGCTGCACCGCATCCGCCACCGCGGACGCAGGGTCGAAGGCGCCCGCCCCGAGCACCAGCACGGTTGCGGCCACCACCATCGCGGCTGACGCCCGCCGCCGAGCCGGGGGACCCTGCCCGAGTCTCCGCTCCCACGTTCGGATCCGCATGCCGTGAGCCTCGTCGCGTCCCGTCACCCGCGGGGGCCGGGCCCCGGGATCAGCGCAATGGCGCGGGTGGGGCGCCGGTGGGGAGGAGCGGCGGGTGCGGCGGCGTCAGCGACGCGCGAACCGGGCGAGGTGGACCCCCGGTTCGACCTCCACGTCGCCGAGGTGGCGGAACCCGAGCGAGTCGTAGAGGGCACGCGCGGGCGCGTTGTCGCGCCCGGTCATCACGGTCACGGGCCCGTCGCCCGCCCGCTCGAGCACCGCTGAGACGAGGGCCCGCCCCACCCCGCGCCGGAAGAAGGCGGGGTCCACGACGAGGCGGTCGATGTCCCACCCGTCGTCCCCGACCGACCACGCGACGGCACCCGCCACCTCACCGGGTACGTCACCCGCCATCGCACCGGCCGCGGCGCCGACAGCGGGCTCGACGGCCACGAGCCAGGAGAGGGGCGCCGACTGCAGCGCCCGCACGTCCTCGTGCAGCGCGGGGATCGCGTTCGAACCGATGAGCTCCGCCTCCACCCGGTACGCCGCATGCTGAACCGCCAGCAGGCGCTCCGCGAGCGCGTCGTCATTCCGGGGCACGGCGGGTCGAACGAGCATGCCGCCATCGTGGCAGAACGGGGCCGTCGGCCGGGGCCCGTCCGCGGTCGGGTACGCCGCGACACCCGCGCCACACCCCTCCGGCGGACGGGCCGTCGGTGATACACTCGTTCCCGCATCCCGTGTGAGCGGGGTGACTACGCGTGCCCATCGCACGGCCTCCACATCCTTCGGTCCCACCAGCAGGTGGGCGGATGCGCGCCCGGGCACCAGGGATCGCGCCGAACCCGGCGCGGCAGTCAACTGAGAACACAGGCGGGCCATGCCCGCCGGAAGAAGGAGAACGGCCATGGCCGTCGTCACCATCCGCGAGCTGCTCGACAGCGGCGTGCATTTCGGACACCAGACCCGTCGCTGGAACCCGAAGATGCGCCGCTTCATCCTGACCGAGCGCAGCGGCAGCCACATCATCGACCTGCAGCAGTCGCTGGCCTACATCGACCGCGCCTACGAGTTCGTGCGCGAGACGGTCGCCCACGGCGGCACCGTGCTCTTCGTCGGCACGAAGAAGCAGGCCCAGCAGGCCATCGCCGAGCAGGCGACCCGCGTCGGCCAGCCGTTCGTGAACCAGCGCTGGCTCGGCGGTCTGCTCACCAACTTCTCCACCGTCTCCAAGCGCCTCGCGCGCATGAAGGAGCTCGAGGAGATCGACTTCGACGACACCACCAAGGGCTTCACCAAGAAGGAGCTCCTCATCAAGCGCCGCGAGCTCGACAAGCTCCACAAGACGCTCGGTGGTATCCGCAACCTCACCAAGACCCCGAGCGCGCTCTGGATCGTCGACCCCAAGCGCGAGCACCTCGCCGTCGACGAGGCCACGAAGCTGGGCATCCCGATCATCGGGATCCTCGACACGAACGCCGACCCGGATGAGCTGCAGTACGCGATCCCGGGCAACGACGACGCGATCCGCTCCGTCACGCTGCTGACGCGCATCATCGCCGACGCCGCCGCCGAGGGCCTCATCCAGCGTCACCAGAAGCCCGAGGCCGAGGGCAACGTCTCCGCCGTCGAGCCCCTCGCCGAGTGGGAGCGCGAGCTCCTCGAGCAGGGTGCCCCCGCGACCGAGGCTCCCGCCGCCGAGACCGAGGCCCCCGCGGCCGAGGTGCCGGCCGGTCAGACCGAGGGCGTGGGCGCGACCGTCGAGGAGAACGACGCCGACGCGGCCGTCGCCGAGACCGAGCCGACCACGGACGCCGAGCCGGAGCACGCACCGGAGACGCAGGCCGAGGTCGAGGAGAAGATCGAGGCCGCCGCGAGCGACGACGAGAAGACCCCCGTCGCCACCGACGACACCAAGTAAGGACAACGGAATATGGCCAACTTCAGCCTGGCAGACGTCAAGGCGCTCCGTGAGCGTCTCGGCACCGGAATGGTCGACACCAAGAACGCCCTGGTCGAGGCCGACGGCGACATCGAGAAGGCCGTCGAGATCCTCCGTCTCAAGGGAGCCAAGGGCAACGCCAAGCGTGCCGACCGCTCCACGAGCGAGGGCCTCGTCGCCGCCAAGGAGGGCTCGGGCAGCACCACGCTCATCGAGCTCGCCTGCGAGACCGACTTCGTCGCGAAGAACGACAAGTTCGTGAGCCTCGGCGACAAGGTGCTCGACGCGGTCGTCGCCGCGGGCGCCACGACCGTCGAGGAGGCGCTCGCCGCCTCCGTCGACGGCCAGACCGTCGCCCAGCTCATCGAGGACCAGGCCGCCACCATCGGCGAGAAGATCGAACTGCGTCGCGTCGCGGTCGTGACCGGCGAGAAGTTCGCCGTGTACCTGCACCGCACGAGCAAGGACCTGCCCCCGCAGGTCGGCGTCGTCGTCGCCTACACGGGTGACGACGCCGACACCGCGCGCGGCATCGCGCAGCACATCTCGTTCGCCGACCCGCAGTACCTGTCGCGCGAAGACGTGCCCACCGAGGCCGTCGAGAACGAGCGTCGCATCGTCGAGGAGATCAGCCGCGGCGAGGGCAAGCCCGAGGCCGCCCTCCCGAAGATCGTCGAGGGTCGCCTCGGCGCCTTCTTCAAGCAGGTCGCCCTCCTCGAGCAGGAGTACGCTCGCGACAACAAGCTGTCGATCAACAAGGTGCTCTCCGACGCCGGCCTGACCGTGACGGGCTTCGCCCGCTTCAAGGTCGGCGCGTAAGACCGCGGATGACGGGGTTCGGGACCACTGGTTCCGGGCCCCGTTTTCCATGCCCGCACCACACCGGATAATGAACACGACCGAACGGGAGACGCGATGACCGAGAACCGCAGACGACGGGTGCTGCTCAAGCTGTCGGGTGAGGCGTTCGGCGCCGGCCAGCTGGGTGTGAACCCGGATGTCGTCGCCGGCATCGCGCGTGAGATCGCCGCGGCCAGCCAGGAGGTCGAGATCGCGATCGTCGTCGGCGGGGGCAACTTCTTCCGCGGCGCCGAGCTCAGCCAGCGCGGCATGGACCGCGGGCGCGCGGACTACATGGGCATGCTCGGCACGGTCATGAACTCGCTCGCCCTGCAGGACTTCCTCGAGCAGGCGGGCGCCGCGACGCGCGTGCAGTCGGCCATCGCCATGACCCAGGTCGCGGAGCCCTACATCCCGCGCCGGGCGGAACGCCACCTCGAGAAGGGCCGCGTCGTCATCTTCGGCGCCGGTGCGGGCCTGCCGTACTTCTCGACCGACACGGTCGCCGCCCAGCGCGCCCTCGAGATCGGTGCCGACGAGGTGCTGCTCGCGAAGAACGGCGTCGACGGCGTGTACTCGGCCGATCCGCGCCTCGACCCGGACGCGCAGAAACTCGACGAGGTCACCTACCAGGAGGCGCTCGTGCAGGGCCTCAAGGTGGTCGACTCGACCGCATTCAGCCTCTGCATGGACAACGGCATGCCGATGGTCGTCTTCGGCATGGAACCCGCCGGCAACGTCGAGAAGGCGATCCGGGGCGACCGCATCGGCACCCTCGTCAAGGCCTGACCGCAGCCCGGCTAAGCTCGATCCGACACGAAGGAGTCACGCGTGATTAGCGATGTACTGGCCGAGGCCAAGGACAAGATGAACAAGGCCGTGGATGTCGCGAAGGACGACTTCTCGACCGTGCGCACGGGCCGCGCGAACCCCCAGCTGTTCCAGCGCATCCTCGTCGACTACTACGGCACGCCCACGCCGCTCGCGCAGCTCGCGAGCCTGCAGAACCCGGAAGCGCGCACCCTCGTGGTCACCCCCTACGACAAGACGGCGCTCAAGGAGATCGAGCGCGCGATCGTCAACTTCCCGAACCTCGGCGCGAGCCCGACCAACGACGGCAACATCATCCGCGTGACGATGCCGGAGCTCACCGAGGACCGCCGCAAGGAGTACGTGAAGATCGTGCGCGGCAAGGCCGAGGACTCCAAGGTGTCGGTGCGCAACATCCGCCGCAAGGCGATGGCCGATCTCGACGCGCTGAAGAGCGAGGTGGGCGACGATGAGGTGGCTCGCGCCGAGAAGGAGCTCGAGTCCATCACCAAGACCCACATCGACGCGATCGACGACGCGCTCAAGCGCAAAGAGACCGAGCTGCTCGAGGTCTGATGACCCTTCCGCCGGATGACGCGCCTCGCGCTCGGGGCAGGCGCGGCCGGTCCCGAGCCGAGTTCGAGGCGCGCGCGCAGGCCACCGTGGCCGAGTTCGAGGCGCAGGTGCGCGCACGCAAGGCGCAGCTCGACGCGATCGAGGAGCGGATCGAGGCCCGCACGGGCCGGAACCTCCCGCTCGCGATCCTGATCGGGCTCGTGCTCGGTTTCGCGCTGCTGTTCAGCCTCATCGTCGAGAAGGCGTTCTACATGCCCTTCGCGGCGGCTCTCGTCGCCTTCACGTCGTTCGAGCTCGCGAGCGCGCTCCGCTTCGCCGGCCGGGACGTGCCGCGGTTGCCGACGGTGCTCGCGGGCGTCGCCGTCGTGCCCGCGGCGTTCTACGGACACGCAGAGGGTCACTGGCTCGCGAGCCTCGGCGGCATGGCGTTCGTCACCCTCTGGCGCGTGGCGGAACTCGCCCGGCCGAGCCACCGTGCGAGCGCCCGCGAGCTGTGGGCAGACATCGCGAGCGGTGTGTTCATCCAGGCCTACGTGACCTTCCTCGGCACCATCACCGTGCTGCTGACCGCCGAAGAGGGCGGCCAGTGGTGGACGCTCGCATTCCTCATCGTGGTGATCGGGTCCGACACGGCCGCATACGCGAGCGGGCTGCTGTGGGGCCGTCATCCGCTCGCCCCCCGCATCAGCCCCAAGAAGACCTGGGAGGGGTTCCTCGGGTCGATCGCGGTGGCCGTGGTCATCGGCATCTTCCTCGCCGAGTTCATGATCCGGGTGCCGTGGTGGGCGGGGATCGTCTTCGGTCTCGTGCTCGTCGTGACCGCCACCCTCGGCGATCTGGTCGAGTCGCTCATCAAGCGGGACCTCGGCATCAAGGACATCTCGACCTGGCTGCCCGGGCACGGCGGATTCCTCGACCGCGTCGACTCGGTGCTGCCCTCGGCGGCCGCGGCGTACGCGCTCTACCTCGTCTTCGGCACGTGATCGCCGGGCACGGAGCGGCCCTCGCGGTGGGCGGCGGCGTCTCATCGGGCAGAATGGCCTCGTGAGTACGACGTTCCCGCGCACCCGTCAGCTCGGCTACGACGTCGAGCAGGTCGAGGAGTTCCTCGAGGACGCACGCCGCGCCTACACCGCCCCCGCCGGCAGCGAGGTCACGCTCACGGCCGAGAGCATCCGCCACACCGCCTTCACGATGCGCAAGGGCGGCTACTCGCCGAGCCACGTCGACGCGGCGCTCGAGCGGCTCGAGGACGCGTTCGCGGCGCGTGAGCGCGAACGGGTGCTGCAGGAGGCGGGCGACCAGCAGTGGTTCACGCAGGCACGTGCCACCGCGCAGACGATCCTCGACCGACTCGACCGGCCCGCGCGGCACCGCTTCCGCCGGGTCAGCGTCTTCACCACCGGCTACCACCCGGCGGACGTCGACCGCTTCACCGACCGGCTCGTGCAGTACTTCCAGCACGGCAAACCGGTGAGCGTGGACGAGGTCCGCACGATCGCATTCCGCCCCCGGAAAGGCGGATACCACGAGACCCAGGTCGATCTGCTGCTCGACCGCGTGACCGAGGTCATGCTCGCCGTCCGCTGAACGCGCGGCCGCATCGACTCGGCTTTCGCCGCAGCGACCGTTACACTGACGTTATATGGGTAGGCACGCGACCGTTCTGGCGCCCGACTCCCGCGATCTGCGGAGCCGGGGCGCGTCCGACCGACGGCACTCCCGGGCGGCGTGGTCGCTGCCCGTCTTCGCCTTCGGAGCCAGTCTCGCCTTCGTGCTCGTGAGCATCGTCGAGCCGTACTCCGGCGCGTACGCGAGCACCGAGACCACGATGGCCCCGGTCGTCGACCACGAGCCGCAGACCGTCACGGTCGCCGCCGGCGCCGCGCTCACGGTGGCGCGCGACGGTTTCACGGCCACCACTCCCGAGGAGCTCGCCGCGAAGAAGGCCGCCGAGGCTGCAGCCAAGGCGGCCGCGGAGGCGGCGAAGGCCGCCCCGGGCAAGGGCGGCGGCTCCGCTCCGCCCGCCGGCACCCCCGACCCCGGTACCGCCCAGGCGATCGCGCACGAGATGGTCCTCGCCCGCGGCTGGGGCGAGGACGAGTACTCGTGCCTCGTCGCGCTGTGGAAGAAGGAATCCGGCTGGAACGTGTACGCCCAGAACCGTTCGAGCGGTGCGTACGGCATCCCGCAGGCCCTTCCCGGCAGCAAGATGGCCTCCGCGGGCGCCGACTGGCAGACCAACCCGGCCACCCAGATCACGTGGGGCCTCGGCTACATCCAGGGACGCTACGGCACCCCCTGCGGCGCCTGGAGTCACTCTCAGGCTCGCGGTTGGTACTGAGCCGACGCGGCTGACTCGACGCGGCTAGCACCCCGGCATGGAGATCGGCTTCGTCGCCGTCCTGGGACTGCTGGCGATCGTCGCCGTGTCGGCGTTCGCGCCCAAGGTCGGGGTCGCCGCCCCGCTCATCCTGACCGTCGTCGGCATCGCCTTCGGCCTGCTGCCCGGAGTGCCCGACGTCGAGGTGCCGCCCGAGTGGATCCTCGCCGGGGTGTTGCCGCCCCTGCTGTACTCCTCGGCGATCACCTTGCCCGTCGTCGACTTCCGGCGTGACTTCGGCACCATCTCGGCCCTGTCGGTCGTGCTCGTCGTCGTGAGCGCGGTTCTCACCGGGCTCGTGCTCGCGGCGCTGCTGCCCGGAGTCGGGCTCGCCTCGGCCATCGCGCTCGGCGCCGTCATCAGCCCCACCGACGTCGTCGCTGCGACCTCGATCGGCAAGCGACTGGGGCTGCCCTCCCGCCTCACGACGATCCTCGAGGGGGAGGGCCTCGTCAACGACGCGACGGCGCTCGTGCTGCTGCGCTCGGCGGTCGCCGTCGGAGCCCTCTCGACCGACGTCGAGATGGACGCGCTCGACGTCGTGGGCGACTTCGGCTACGCGGTCGCGGTGGCCGTCGCGATCGGGTTCGTCGTCGGCTTCGCGACCGTGTGGGTGCGGCGCCGGCTCGCCGACCCGGTGCTCGACACCGCGATCTCGTTCGCGGTGCCGTTCCTCGCCTATCTCCCGGCCGAGCACCTCGACGCCTCCGGTGTGCTCGCCGTCGTCGTCGCGGGCCTCTACACGGGCCACAACGGGGCCAGGCACTTCTCGGCGCAGGCCCGCATCGCGCAACGGCTCAACTGGCGCACTGTGCAATTCGTGCTCGAGAACGCCGTGTTCCTCGTGATGGGCGTGCAGATCACCTCGATCGTGTCCGAGGTCGTCGAGTCGCGGGCCTCGGTCGTGCTCGCAGTCGTCATCGGGCTCGTGCTGTCGCTCGTGCTCGCGGTCGTGCGCTTCCTCTTCGTCGCCCCGCTGCTGCTCGCGGTGCGGCGCTCGATGCGGCGCGCGGAACGCGGACATCGGCGCTTCGAGCGCGTGCTCGAATACTGGCGATCGCTGCGGATGCTCGATCCCCGCCAGGAGCGCCGGCGCGAGCGGGCGGAGACGGCGTTCGAACGCCGAGGGAACGACCTCGCCCAATTGCGCACGGAGGGGCTCGGCTGGCGCGGCGGTCTCGTGCTCGGATGGTCGGGCATGCGCGGGGTGGTCACGCTCGCGGCCGCGCAATCGCTGCCCGTCGACACGCCCGACCGTGCCCAGCTCGTGCTCATCGCCTTCACGGTCGCCATCACGACCCTGCTCGTGCAGGGGTCGACGCTGCCGTGGGTGATCCGGCGTAGCGGAGTGCGGGGGAGCGATGAGACCGCGGACAACCGCGAGCTCGCGACCCTGCTCGACGAGATCAACGAGGCGGGGCTGACGACCCTCGACGACGAGGATCCCGACGACGAGGTCGTGCAGCGCGTGCGCCACGACACGCTGCTCGGCGCCCAGTCGGCGTGGGAACGGGCGCGCGTCGATGACGGCGACGTCGAGGCGCCGCACTCGCGCTACCGCGCTCTGCGTCGCGACGTGCTCGCTGCGGAGCGCGAGGCGCTCCTCGACGCGCGCTCTCGTCGCGCCTATCCCTCCCGCATCCTCCGGCGGGCGCAGGCGCTGCTGGATCTCGAGGAGACACGCCTCGCCCAGGCCGACGGCTCGGCGGATCATTAGGCTGGGGGCATGCCCCGCTCGAACCGTCCTCGCGGTCGACGGCGGGAGCCCGACGACGACGGCCTCGACCTCGCCCGCGCGCTCACGGGGCGCCTGCACACGGTCACCAAACGCGACGGCGTCTGGAACGTGCAGCCGGTCGGACCGGCGTCGGCGGTGAAGATCTACGTCTGCCCGGGATGCGGCGGCGACGTGCCGCCCGCGACCGCCCACGTCGTGACCTGGCGGGCCGATGGGCTGTTCGGCGAAGCCGACGACCTCGCCGCCCGCCGGCACTGGCACATCCACTGTTGGAGGATCCGCCCATGACCGAGATCCGTGGTGGCATCGAGCTGCCCGCCCGTCGCGAGGACATCGTGCTGCGCACCGACGACGGGCTCACCCTCGTCGGGGAGCTCGCCCTCCCGCAGACCGCGGAACCGGTGGCGACCCTCGTGTGCCTGCATCCCTTGCCCACCGCCGGCGGATTCATGGACTCCCACATCATCCGAAAGGCCGCCGCGCGACTCCCGGCCCTCGCGGACCTCGCCGTGCTGCGCTTCAACTTCCGGGGCGTCACCTCGCCACGGGGCACCTCCGAGGGCGAGTTCGGGCACGGCATCGCCGAGCGGGCGGACCTCGCCGCCGCGATGCGGTTCGTCACCGATCGCGGGCTCCCGCACCCCTGGCTGCTCGGGTGGTCGTTCGGCACGGAGGTCGCCCTCAAGTGGGGCGGCGACCACGACGTCGACGGCATCATCCTGCTGTCGCCGCCGCTGCACCGGGCCACCGACGAGGAGGTCGCCGCGTGGGCGGCCCGCGACGCGCGCGTCGTGCTCGTGATCCCCGAGCTCGACGACTACCTGCGTCCGGCCGAGGCGGAACAGCGGTTCGCGGGCATCCCGCAACGCGAGTTCGTCGCGGTCGAGGGCGGCAAGCACCTGTGGGTGGGGGAGGCCCAGACCTCCCGCGTGCTCACCGAGATCGTGGCGCGCGTCAACCCGGGCGTGCTGCCGCTGCCCACCGAGTGGGCCGACGGAGCGGCCGACACGACGGGTGCCGCCTAGAGCGCGTTCTGCCTCGGCACGACGACCTGCTCGACGATGAGCAGCACGGCCGCGGCGACCGGGATCGCGACGAGCGCGCCCAGGATGCCGAGCAGCGTGCCGCCGGCGAGCGCCGCGATGACGACGACCACGCCGGGCACGCGCACCGCGCGCTTCATGATGTTGGGGCTCAGCACGTACGCCTCGACCTGCATGTACACGACGTAGTAGATCGCCATCGTGATGACGGTCGCGAGCGACTCGGGGTTCACGATGAGCTGCACGAGCACGATGAGGATCGAGCCGGAGATCGTGCCGACGAGCGGGATGAGCGATCCGAGGAACGCGATGAAGGCGAACAGGGCGGGATACTCCGCGCCGATGATCGACAGGAAGATGAAGCTCAAGACGCCGTTGCAGAGCGCGAGCGCGACCTGGCCCATGACGTAGCGGCCGACGGCTTGGCTGATCTGCTCGGCGAGGTCGATGAAGCGCACCCGCTTGGAGGCCGGCACCATCTTGTACAGCCCGCGCTTGAGCGTGTTGAGCGACGAGACGAAGTAGAGCATCAGGATCACGACGATGACGACGCCGAACGCGCCGGTCGCGATGCCCGCCGCGGTCGCGAGCACGCCGCCGAAGATCCCGGTGATGTTGTCGGCGTTCTGAGCCCACTTGACGACCTCGTCGCGGGCGCCTTCGATGTCGGCCCACGGGAAGGTCTGCTCGGCCCAGGTGAGCGCCGTGCCGTCGGAGAAGACCCGGATGAGTTCGGGCACCTGTGAGATGAGCCGGTTCACCTGCTCGGTGATGACGGGCACGATCGCGAAGACGAGCCCCGTGACGAGGCCCACCACGCCGATGAGCACGAGCACGACGGCGACCCAGCGGGGGAGACCGCGCTTCTCGAACCAGGTGACCACCGGATCGAGACCGAGCGCGAGGAACAGGGCGGCGCCCACGTAGGTGAGGATCGTCGCGAGGTTGACGAGCGCCCCGCCGATCGCCAGGGCGACCAGGACTCCCAGTCCCGCGACGAGACCGAGGCGGAACGGATTCTGGATCTTCACGCGCGCCCCCTCGACGTCACCGGTCGGCCGTCATTCTCTCCGCTTGCGACAATACCCCGCGCAGACCCTCGAGATATCCCGCGACGGAATCGCGCTCGATCCGCAGCTTCGCGAGGCGCTCCTCCGCGTCGGCGACGAGCTGGGCGGTGCGTTCCTCGGCGTCGGCGATCATGGCCGCCGCGCGCGCCTCCGCGTTCTCGAGCACCTCGCGGGCGGTCGCGTCGGCCTCCTCGCGCGAGTCCTGCAGGATCGTGCGGGCGCGCTCCTCGAGGGCGTCCGCCTCCTCGCGCAGGGCCGTCGCGCGCGCGGTCACGTCGGTGAGCTGCGCTTGCGCGTCGTCGAGGAACTTCTGGGTCTGCGCGACGGTCTCGCGGTGCCGGGTCAGCGCCTCCTGCTCGGCCTCGTCGCGACGCGACGCGAGCTCCACGTCGAGGTCGACGCGGGCCTGTTCGGCCTCCCGCTCGAGCCGCGCCCGCAGTTCGTCCGTCTCGTGGGCGAGCGCCGCCCGCGCGGTCTCCGCCTCGGCGGCCAGGCGTGCGCGCTGGGCGGCGGTGTCGCGCTCCAGATCCGCGCGTGCCTTCGCCGAGTCGCGGTCGAAGCTCGCGCGCACCTCCGCCATCTCGGCCTCCTGCGAGGCGCGCGTGGAGGCGAGCTCCTCCTCGAGCTCCTCGCGGCGCCGGGCGACGAGCGCGTCGGTGTCGGCGCGCAACCGGTCGGTGTCCTTCGTCGCATCCGCCCGCAGCTTGCGGACCGCCTGCTCCGTCGCGGTGCGCAGGTGCTCCGTCTCGGCGCGGACGTCGTCGCGCACCCGGGCGGTCTCCGCTTCGACCTCCGCGGTCCGCGATTCGAGTTCGGCGATCGTGGCGGCGCGGAGCGCCGCGCTCTCGTCCGCCGCGGACGCGACCATGGCGTCGGCCTCCGCCTGTGCGGTCGAACGCAGACCCTCGGCCTCGGCACGCGCCGAGGCGAGGAGTCCCTCGGCCTGAGCGGTCGCCGCCTCGCGGATGCCCTCGACCTCGGTCACGGCGGCAGTCCGGATGCCGGCGGCCTCGGCACGGGCCGCCTCGATGATGCTCGAGCTCTCGAGCTGAGCCGCCTCGCGCAGCTCCTCGACTTCGGCGCGCGTGCTCGCGCGGAGGGTCTCGACCTCGACCCGGGTGGTCTCGCGCAGCGACTCCGTCTCGGTGCGGGTCGACTCGCGCAGGGTGTCGGTCTCGAGCCGGGTGGTCGCCCGCAGGGCGTCCGTCTCGCGCTCGGTGGACTCGCGGAGCGCGGTGGTCTCGCGTTCGGTCGTCTCGCGGAGCGCGGTGGTCTCGCGTTCGGTGGCCTCGCGCAGCGCATCCGTGTCGCGGCGCGCCGTCTCACGCAGCTCCTCCGCCTCGGCGCGCGCGTCGGCGAGCAGGTTCTCCGCCTCCGTCCGGGCCGCCAGTCGCAGCGCGGTCGTCTCGGCCTCGGCGGTCGACCTCAGCGCGTCGACCTCCGCCTGCGCCGTCGCGAGCAGCGCATCGACCTCGGCGCGGGCGCCGTCGCGCAACGCCGCCGTCTCCGCCTGCGCGGTCGCCCGGAGGGCGTCCACCTCCGCGTGCGCGGTGTCGCGCAGCGCAGCCACCTCGGCGTGCGTCGTCGTGGTGAGGGCCTCGGCCTCGGCGCGAGCGGCGTCGCGCACCGCCGTGGCCTCCTCGTGGGCGCTGCGTCGCAGGGTCTCGGATTCCTCGGCGGCCGCCGCGCGCAGTCGCTCGGACTCCGCCGTGGCAGCGGACCGCAACTCGGCGCTCTCGCGAGCCGCAGCGACGCGGAGCGCCTCGGCCTCCGCGCCGGCCGCCGCGCGCAGGGCCGCCGACTCCTCGGCCGCGGTGCGGCGCACCGCCTCCGACTCCTCGTCGGCGGACGTGCGCAGGTGTTCCGCTTCCGTCGCCGCCGAGGCGCGCAGCGCCTCGGTCTCGGCCACGGCGTCGGCGCGGGCCCGCTCCGCCTCGGACCGGGCGTCCGCGAGCACCGCCCGTGCCTCCGCGGTCGCGTCGGCGCGCACCTGCTCCGCCTCGCGCTCCGCTTCGGTGCGCAGCCGGCTGGACTCTTCGAGCGCCTCCGCCTTCACCCGCGCGGCGTACTCGTCCGCCCCGGTGCGCGTCGCGATGACGTGGGTCTCGAGCGCGACGGTGCGGGACTCGACCTCGTGGGCGAGGTCGCTGCGCGCCTGGTCGATGTGGCGCTCGAGCTCGGCTCGCCGGAGGGCGTCCTCGTTCTCGAAGTCCGCGCGCCCCTTCTCGACGTCGCGCGTGAGTCGGGCGGCCTCTTCGCGTGCGATCGCCGCCTCGCGATCGGCGACGACGCGGATCTCGGCCGCTTCGCGCTCGGCCTCGGCGCGCAGCGCGGCGGCCTCCCGCTTCGCGGTCGATCGGGCCTCGGCGGCCTCCGTCGCGACGGCCCCGCGGATCGCGGCGGCCTCGCGTACGGCCTCCTGGTGCAGCGTCTCGGCTTCGGCGCGGGAGGTGTCCCGCAGCTCCTCGGCGTCGCGGCCGGCGTCGTCGAGCAGGCGGTTCGCCTGCTCGCGCGCCTCGAGGAGCACGCGCTCCGCCTCGGCGGCCGCCTCGGAGCGCAGTCGCTGCACCTCCTCGCGGGTGCCGCGGCGCAGGTTCTCGGCGTCGATGTCGGCCTGGCTGATGAGCCGCGTCGCCTGCTCCTCGGCGACCCGCAGGGTGCTCTCGAGCTTCGTGCCGAGGCCCGCGTAGGTGGGGCTCCCCGCTTCGTCGAGCTCGGCCTGGAGGTCTTCGGCGACGGCGCTGAGGCGCTTGATCTCCTTCTGCGCCTCCGCGCGGTCGGCGTTCGCCTTGATGAGGTCGCGACGCAGGCTCTGGATCGCCTGGTCGACCTCCTCCTTGCGGTACCCCCGGAGCTCGGTGCCGAAACCGGCGTCTTCTGCAGCCACGTCGTCTCCCATTGCCGTGCTCGGACTCTCCGAGTGTATCGACGGGCGCTGCCAGCACTTTCCCAGGGCCCGAACTGGCCGCGGCGTGAAGCGTCCGCTATTCTGGAATGTCTTTGTCGCTGCCTTCGCCGGTGCTCCCTCGCATCCGGTCGGCACCCGGTTCGTGCCCTTGCCGAATCGGGGGCGCGTGTTCGCACCGCCAGCCGGGCAGCACGGAAGGAGAACACACCCGTGCGTTTCGTCGTGGCCATCGTGCTGTTCGTCGGCGCCCTCGTCTCGATCGGTATCGGACTGGCGCAGCGAACGGTCTGGGCCCCACCCGACCAGATCACCCTCACCGCCGAGAGCGACTCGCTCGCTCCGGTCACCGTCATCGACTCCGACGTGC
Source organism: Diaminobutyricimonas aerilata (assembly GCF_002797715.1). NCBI lineage: Bacteria > Bacillati > Actinomycetota > Actinomycetes > Micrococcales > Microbacteriaceae > Diaminobutyricimonas > Diaminobutyricimonas aerilata. Next base: position 1,399,953 of record NZ_PGFF01000001.1, read on the forward strand.
TGCGCAGCTTCGACAGCCGCCAGACGATCGACGTCATCGGTGACGGCCCGGTCGCGGCGGCCTACGGTCGCACCTCGGATGTGATGGCGTGGATCGGCGATGCACGGTACAACAGGATCGGGATCGATGAGGAGAACCAGCGGCTCACCTCGGAACTCGAACCCGGTGACGACCTGCAGGTCCCCCCGCTCGCGGGGAGCGACCTCTGGCTCAACGACTACGAAGCGGAGGACGCTCTGAAGTTCATCGTCAACGTCCCGGACGACGTGTCCGTGATCATCGCATCCGATGGCGTCGCCCCGGCGCCCGCCGAGGTCAGCATCACCTGGCCGCTCGACGCGAGCACCCCGTTCTCGACGCCCCTCATCATCGGCGGCAGCGCTCTGCTCGTGCTCGGTCTGCTCGCCCTGCTGTGGGCCCTGCTGCACCTGCGCCGTTCGCGCGGACCGCGCCGCAAGCAGCCGCGCCTGCCCCGCCCGCCGCGCCAGGGCCGGTTCCGCCCGCGCACCCGCGCCGTCGCCCCGGAGACCCGCGGTCGCCGCGCGGTGCGGTCGTTCGTCGCCGTGCCCGCCGCGCTCGCCGTCGGTCTCGGTGCCCTCCTCGTCGCACCGGCCACCGCCATGGCCGATTCCGTCTCGGCTCCCCGCGCCGATTCGGAGCAGCGGCCCGTGGCCGTGAGCGAGCCGCAGCTGCGTCGCATCGTCGCCCGCGTCGGCGAGACGATCGCCCAGGCCGACGAGGCCCGCGACGCCGATCTCGCCGCCACCCGCCTGGACGGGCCGGCCCTCGAGTTCCGCAAGGCCAGCTACGCGATCCGCGGCGGTGACGCCAACCTCGGTGCGCTGCCGAAGATCCCGAGCGGCAAGGTCGAGCTCACGCTGCCGCAGCAGACCGACTCGTGGCCGCGCACCGTCTTCACGATCGTGCAGGACGACGAGGACACGACCGTCGCGCCCACCGCGCTCGTGCTCATCCAGCAGGACGCGCGCAGCGCCTACAAGGTGCACTACGCCATCGCCCTCGAGCCCGAGACGCAGATCCCGGATGTCGCACCGCCGAGCGTCGGCGCCGCACGACTGCCCGCCGACTCGAAGCTGCAGGTCGTCGCCCCGGCCGACCTCGCCGCGGCGTACGGCGACGTGCTCGCCCAGGGCGAGGCCAGCGCGTCCTACGGCCTGTTCGACATCGAGAGCGACACCCTGCTGCCGCAGATCGGCGTCGCGAAGAAGAACGAGCGCAAGGCCGCGATCCCGACGACCGCGACGCTCGAGTTCGCGAACGCGCCGGGCAGCGGCGAGACCGTCGCCCTCGCGACGAACGACGCGGGTGCGCTCGTGGCCGTCAACGTCACCGAGAGCGAGACCGTCAAGCCCTCCGAGGCGGGTGCCGCCGTCAACACCGAGAACTCGGTGAAGGTGCTCTCGGGCAAGACCCAGACGATCAAGGGCATCACGGCGACCTACGGCATGCAGCTGCTCTTCTTCGTCCCGCCGGTGAGCGAGGGCGGAAAGGTGCAGCTGCTCGGCTACAGCAACGCCCTCGTCTCCGCGACGGAGCTCCCGTGAGCGACGCCGGACTGAGCGGACTGCGCGGCGCGGTCGACCTGTCGTCGCTCGTGCGCCCGTCCTCGCCGTCACCCTCGGCGCCTCGCGCCGGCGGGAACGGCGCCTCGGCGGACGCCGGTTCGGCCGTGGTCTTCGAGACCGGGGACGCCGGATTCCAGGAGGTGCTCGAGCTCTCGGCGCGGGTGCCCGTCATCGTCGAGTTCTACGCCGCCGGCATCGAGCCCGCGCTCGGATCGCTCGTGTCCTCGTACGGCGGGCGCCTCGCACTCGCGACCGTCGACGGCAACGCGAACCCGCAGCTCGCGCAGGCGTTCCAGGTGCAGCAGGTGCCGGCCGTCGCCGCCGTCATCGGCGGACGCCCGTTGCAGTTGTTCGTCGGCATGCCCGCCGACGACGAGGTGCGTCAGGTGCTCGACCAGGTGCTCGAGCTCGCCGCGCAGAACGGCGTGACCGGCACGCTGACGCCCGACGCCGAGGCGACGGACGCCGACGTCGTCGAGGAACCGCCGCTGCCGCCGCTGCATCAGGAGGCGTTCGACGCGATCTCGCGCGGCGACTACGCCGCTGCGGTCGCCGCGTACACGACGGCGATCACCCAGGATCCGCGGGACACGCTCGCGGTCGCCGGCCGTGCCCAGGCGGCGCTGCTGCTGCGGCTCGACGGAGCCGACGCGGCCGTCATCCGTGAAGCCGCCGCGGCCGCCCCGCAAGACGCCGACGCCCAGCTCGCCGTCGCCGACCTGGATCTCAGCGGCGGTCACGTCGACGACGCGTTCGGCCGGCTCCTCGACGTGTTCCCCGCGCTCACCGGCGGTGACCGCGACCGGGTGCGGGAGCGACTGCTCGAGTTCTTCGAGATCGTCGGAGCGGACGACCCGCGGGTGCCCGCGGCGCGTCGCCGACTCGCGATGCTGCTCTACTGATCCGCACGCACGCACGACGCCCCGCCGCTCCTCGAGCGGCGGGGCGTCGTCGTTCCGCGGTCAGCGCCGCGGGGTGAGGTACAACCCGCCGAGCGGGGGCAGGGTCAGCTCGACCGAGGCGGGGCGTCCGTTCCACGGCACGTCTTCCGCGACGACCTCGCCGAAGTTGCCGACGCCCGATCCGCCGAACTCCTCGGCGTCGGTGTTGAGCAGCTCCGTCCAGGCGCCCGCGAACGGCAGGCCCACGCGGTAGTTGCCGATCGGCGCCCCGCTGAAGTTGAACAGTCCGACAACGGGCACGCCGTCGCGCGACCAGCGCACGAATCCGACGACGTTCTGCGTCGCGTTGCCGCCGTCGAGCCACTCGAAGCCGCGGTCGCTGTGATCCTGCTCCCACAGCGCGGGCTGGTCGCGGTACACGTGGTTGAGCTGCGCGACGAGGCGCTGCAGCCCCTGATGCACGGGCTGGTCGAGAATCCACCAGTCGAGGCCGCGTTCCTCGCTCCACTCGCTCGGCTGGCCGAACTCGCTGCCCATGAACAGCAGCTGCTTGCCCGGGTGCGCCCACATGAACGACAGGTAGGCGCGCACGTTCGCGAGCTTCTGCCACTGGTCGCCGGGCATCTTGTGCAGCAGCGACCCCTTGCCGTGCACGACCTCGTCGTGGCTGATCGGCAGGAGGTAGTTCTCGCTGAAGGCGTACATGAAGCTGAAGGTGATCTTGCCGTGGTGGTACGAGCGGTACATGGGGTCCTCCGCCATGTACTGCAGGCTGTCGTGCATCCAGCCCATGTTCCACTTGAGCCCGAAACCGAGGCCGGATGCGGCGGTCGGCTTGGTCACGCCGGGCCACGCGGTCGACTCCTCGGCGATCATGATGATGCCCGGGTTGCGCTTGTACGCGGTCGCGTTGACCTCCTGCAGGAAGCTGATCGCCTCGAGGTTCTCGCGCCCGCCGTACTTGTTCGGCAGCCAGTCCTCACGCGAGTAGTCGAGGTACAGCATGCTCGCGACCGCGTCGACGCGCAGTCCGTCGATGTGGAACTCCTCGAGCCAGTACAGGGCGTTCGCGACGAGGAAGTTGCGCACCTGCGAGTCGCCGAAGTTGAAGATGTAGGTGCCCCAGTCGAGCTGCTCGCCGCGGCGGGGGTCGGCGTGCTCGTAGAGCGGCTCCCCGTCGAAGCGGGCGAGCGCCCATTCGTCCTTCGGGAAGTGCCCGGGCACCCAGTCCATGATGACGCCGATGCCGGCGTTGTGCAGGCGGTCGATGAGGTACTTGAGGTCGTCGGCGGAGCCGAAGCGCGAGGTCGGGGCGTAGTAGCCGGTGACCTGGTAGCCCCACGAGCCGCCGAAGGGATGCTCGGCGAGCGGCAGGAATTCGACGTGGGTGAAGCCGAGGTCGGTGACGTAGTCGATGAGCTGGTCGGCCGCCTCGCGGTAGCTCAGTCCCGGGCGCCACGAGCCGAGGTGCACCTCGTAGACGCTCATCGGTCCGTTGTGCGGGTCGGCCGCCGCGCGCTTGTCGAGCCACGCCGCATCCGACCACTCGTACACCGAGTGGCCGACGCGCGACGCCGTCGCGGGCGGCACCTCGGTGGAGCGCGCCATCGGGTCGGCGCGCTGCACCCAGCGGTCGTCCCGGGTGAGCAGCTCGAACTTGTACGCGGCGCCCGGCTCGACGCCGGGCACGAACAGCTCCCAGACGCCGTTGTCGTCGAGGCGCCGCATGGCGTGCGACACCCCGTTCCAGCCGTTGAAGTCGCCGATGACGCGTGCGGCGCGGGCGTGCGGGGCCCACACGGCGAACGAGGTGCCCTGCACGCCCTCGTGCGGGCGGTAGTGAGCGCCGAGCACATGCCACAGCTGCTCGTGCCGCCCCTCGCCCCACAGGTAGAGGTCGATCTCGCCGACGGAGGAGACGAAGCGGTACGGGTCGTCGGCGGTCCACGTGCCGGTCTCCTCGTAGTCGGCCTCGAGGAGGTACGCCTGGCCGGCCCCGCGGTACGAGCCCTCCCAGAGTCCGTCGGCCTGGTGCTCGAGCGGCACACGGGTGCCGTCGGCGAGCACGGCGGTGACCGCCGTCGCGAGGGGACGGACGGCGCGGATGGTGTAGCCGTCCTCGGTGTGGTGCTGCCCGAGGGCGTCGTGGGGGCGCGGGTGGCGCCCTTCGACGAGGGCTCGGATGTGGTCGGGGTGGAGCGCGGTCACGAGCGTCCTTCCGGATAGTCGATGCGCAGGATGTGCGCCGGGTTGCGGAACGCGTCGAGGCGCACGTAGTCGTCGACGTTCCAGGTGTAGCTCTCACCGGTGAGCAGGTCGGTCACGCCGAACTCCTGTCCGGGCGTGATGCCGAAGCGGCTCGGGTCGAGGTGCACCGTCGTCTCCCGCACCGAGTGCGGGTCGAGGTTCACCACGACGATGATCCCGTCGGCCCGGCCGGTGCCGGTGAACGGTGCGGCGAGGTACTTGGAGTAGACGAGGATCGCGTCGTCGTCGCTCCAGTGCACGTCGAGGTTGCGCAGCTGGCGCAGCGCGGGGTGCTCGGCGCGGATGCGGTTGAGCCGCGTGAGGAACGGGGCGAGCGACCGGCCCGCGGCCTCCGCCGCGGCGAAATCGCGCGGCTTGTACTCGTACTTCTCGTTGTCGATGTTCTCTTCCGACCCGGGCCGGGCGACGTCCTCGAACAGCTCGTATCCGGAGTAGACGCCCCAGCTGGGGGAGCCGGTCGCCGCGAGCAGGGCGCGGATCTCGTACGCGGGGCGCCCGCCGAACTGCAGGTATTCGGTGAGGATGTCCGGCGTGTTGACGAAGAAGTTCGGCCGGAACCAGCCGCTGGTCTCCTTCGAGATCTCGTGGAGGTACTCCGCGAGCTCCTGCTTCGTGTTCCGCCAGGTGAAGTAGCTGTACGACTGGTGGTAGCCCACCTGCGCGAGCGACTGCATCATCGCGGGGCGGGTGAACGCCTCGGCGAGGAAGACCACCTCGGGGTTCGTCGCCCGCACCTCGGCGAGCAGCCACTCCCAGAACCGCAGGGGCTTGGTGTGCGGGTTGTCGACACGGAAGATCTTGACGCCGAGGTCGATCCAGTGCCGCACGACGCGCAGCAGCTCCTGCGTGAGCCCGTCCCAGTCGTTGTCGAAGTTGAGTGGGTAGATGTCCTGGTACTTCTTCGGCGGGTTCTCCGCGTAGGCGATCGACCCGTCGGGCAGCGTCGTGAACCACTCCGGGTGCTCGGCGACCCAGGGGTGGTCGGGCGAGCACTGGAAGGCGAGGTCGAGGGCGACCTCGAGTCCGTTGCGCTTCGCCTGGGCGAGGAAGTAGGCGAAGTCCGCCTCGGTGCCGAGGTCGGGGTGGATGGCGTCGTGTCCACCCTCCGCCGCACCGATCGCCCACGGCGATCCGGGATCGTTCGGTCCGGCGAGGAGGGTGTTGTTCGGGCCCTTGCGGAAGCTGCGGCCGATCGGGTGGATCGGGGGGAGGTAGAGCACGTCGAAGCCCATTGCGGCCACTTCGGGCAGCCGCTTCGCCGCGGTGCGGAAGGTGCCGCTCTTCCACGAGCCGTCCTTGCGCTGCTTCGCGCCGATCGAGCGCGGGAAGAACTCGTACCAGCTGCCGACCGCGGCGCGGGTGCGGTCGACCCGCAGCTCCAGCTCCTCCGACTCGGTCACGAGGCTCGCGAGCGGATTCGCCGCGATGAGCGCCAGCAGCTTCGGTTCGTGCACCCGCTCGAGCCGCGCCATCGGATCGCCCGCGGTGTCCTCGAGGGCGGCGAGCGCCTCTCTGGCGACCTTCGAGCGTCCGAGGCGGCGGACGAGCCCGGCGCCGATGCGGAACATGAGTTCGACGTCGATGCCCGCCTGGATCTTGATCTCGGCGTTGTGCAGCCAGGTCGCCCAGTCGTCGCTGTAGGCCCGGATGCGCCAGCGCCAGGTGCCGGGACGGTCTACCTGGGCCTCGACGCTCCACCGGTCGAGACCGGCGGGCTCGAGCTGGTGCATGCGATGCACGGTCGTGCGGCCGTCCGGGTCGGTGAGCAGCAGGCTCGCGCCGAGCGCATCGTGCCCCTCACGGAACACGGTCGCCTCGAACGGGATGACGTCGCCGGCGAAGGCCGCGGCGGGCCAGCGGTCTTCGGGCTGACGGGGGCTGAGGTGGCGGATGGGGATCCGCCCGATGCGTGTCTGGTCGGTTAGCGCCACCCTTCGACCGTAGCGGTGCGGCCGACTGCGTCGAGCGGGCTCCCACGGGATGTTCAGCGGGTGTTCGGGAAGGGGACCTACTACCCGCGGGACCGGTCGAGTGCGTGTCTTAGGCTGTGCCGAGTGAAGGCCATCAGAAGGTTCACCGTCCGTACTGTCCTCCCGGAGTCGCTCGGCGCCCTCGGCGAGCTGGCCACCAATCTGCGGTGGTCGTGGCACGAGCCCACGCTCCAGCTGTTCACCTCGATCGATCCGGCGCTGTGGGAGCGGACGGGGCACGATCCGGTCGCCCTGCTCGGCGAGGTGAGCCCGGCCCGGCTCGAGGAGCTCGCGAACGACCATGCGTTCGTGGGGCGAGCCGACGCGCTGCTCGACGACCTGCACAACTACCTCTCCGAGCCGCGCTGGTACCAGTCGCTCGAGAACGCCCCGACCTCCATCGCCTACTTCTCCCCGGAGTTCGGGATCGCGGCGGCACTGCCGCAGTACTCCGGCGGTCTCGGCATCCTCGCCGGCGACCACCTCAAGAGCGCCTCCGACCTCGGCGTGCCGATCATCGGCGTCGGGTTGTTCTACCGCGCCGGCTACTTCCGTCAGGGCATCTCGCGGGAGGGCTGGCAGCAGGAGAGCTACCCCGTGCTCGACCCGGACGGGCTGCCGCTCAGCGTGCTGCGCAACCCGGACGGCAGTGCGGCGCAGGTCGCGCTCGCCCTGCCGGACGATCGCGTGCTCCACGCCCGGATCTGGCAGGCGAAGGTCGGGCGCGTGCCGTTGCTGCTGCTCGACACCGACATCACGGCGAACCCCGAGGAACTGCGCGGGGTCACCGACCGCCTCTACGGCGGCGGGGGAGAGCACCGGCTGCTGCAGGAGCTCCTGCTCGGCATCGGCGGCGTGCGTGCGGTGAAGATCTTCACCGAGCTGACCGGATCGCCCGCCCCCGAGGTGTTCCACACCAACGAGGGACACGCCGGTTTCCAGGGCCTCGAGCGCATCAGCGACCTCATCGGCACCGGCCTGAGCTTCGCCGAAGCCCTCCAGGTGGTGCGCGCCGGCACCGTGTTCACGACCCACACGCCCGTTCCGGCCGGCATCGACCGGTTCGACCGCTCGCTCGTCGAGCGGTACTTCTCGACCGACCTCCTCCCCGGGGTGCAGGTCGCCGACGTGCTCGCGCTCGGCGCCGAGTCGTACGACGGCGGCAGCCCCTCGACCTTCAACATGGCCGTCATGGGATTGCGCCTCGGACAGCGCGCCAACGGCGTCTCCCAGCTGCACGGCGAGGTCAGCCGTGGCATGTTCGGCGGACTGTGGCCGCAGTTCGACGCCGAGGACGTGCCGATCACCTCGGTCACCAACGGCGTGCACGCCCCCACCTGGACCGACCCCGCGGTGCTCGACCTCGTCTCCGACCGGCTCGGCGCGTGGGACACCACCTCGTGCGACTGGCGCAACGAGGCCATCACCGACCGTGACCTGTGGGAGATGAAGGGCCGGATGCGCGCCCAGCTCGTCACCGACGCCCGCCGCCGTCTCACCGCATCCTGGAACGAGCAGAACCCCGGCGCCGGCGTGCCCGCGTGGTTCTCCGACCTGCTCGACCCCGAGGTGCTCACGATCGGCTTCGCGCGACGCGTGCCGACCTACAAGCGCCTCACGCTCATGCTCCACGACCGCGAGCGACTGCGGAAGCTGCTCACGCATCCGGAGCGGCCCGTGCAGCTCGTGATCGCCGGCAAGTCGCACCCCGCCGACGACGAGGGCAAGCGGCTCATCCAGGAGCTCGTGCAGTTCGCGTCCGAGCCCGACGTGCGCACGCGCATCGTGTTCCTGCCCAACTACGACATCGGCATGGCGCAGCTGCTCTACCCCGGAACGGACGTGTGGCTGAACAACCCGCTGCGTCCGCTCGAGGCGTGCGGCACCTCCGGCATGAAGGCGGCCCTCAACGGCTCGCTCAACCTGTCGATCCTCGACGGCTGGTGGGCGGAGTTTTACGACGGCGAGAACGGCTGGGCCATCCCGAGCGCCGACAGCGCGGGCGACGCCGCCGAGCGTGACGCCCTCGAGGCGGAGTCGCTCTACGACCTCATCGAGAACCAGGTCGCCCCGCGCTTCTACGACCGCGGTGCCGACGGCGTGCCGACGCGCTGGGTCGCCTCGATGCGCCACACGCTCGCGACCCTGTCCCCGGCCCTGTCGGCGGACCGGATGGTCAAGGAGTACGTCGAGCGGCTCTACGTGCCCGCCGCGCAGTCCGAGCGCGCCGTGTCGGACGCCGGGTTCGCCGGCGGCCGCGACCTCGCCGCGTGGGTGACCCGCGTGCGGGCCGCGTGGCCGGCCGTGCACGTCGCCCACGTCGAATCCGGGGGAGTGGACACCGTTCCGCAGGTCGGCGACCAGTTGCACGTGCGCGCCCACGTCACCCTCGGCGACCTGTCGCCGTCGGACGTCAAGGTCGAGGTCGTCTACGGCCGCGCCCGCGACGAGGACCGCCTCGCCGAGGTCGAACGTGCGCGACTCGAGGTCGAAGGCACCGAGGGCGACGCGACGGCGTTCGCCGGCACGGTGCGGCTCGCGCGCGCCGGCAGCTTCGGCTACACGGTGCGCGTCACGCCCCGCCACGAGCTGCTTGCCACCCCGGCGGAGTTGGGACTCGTCGCGATCGCCTGACCGGGGCTCGCGGCGCGGCCGCCTCAGGCGGCGTGGTGCTGCGTCGAGAGCGGAATTCCGCGCGCCACGCCGCTCCCTCCGGCGGCGACACGCGGTCGCGCGGGAGGAGTTCCGCTGTGGCTGCCGTCGTGGTCGCCGCCGGTGCTCAGTCGCGGGCGATGGCGGCGACTCGACCACCCGTGATCCGCAGCAGATCGGCCGGGGCGAGCTCGAGATCTAGTCCGCGCCGGCCGCCGCTCACGAACACGGTGTCGAACAGCTCCGCCGTCTCGTCGAGCACGGTCGGCAGGGTGGTCCTCTGCCCGATGGGGGAGATGCCGCCCACGACGTAGCCCGTGCGGCGTTCCGCGACCGCCGGGTCGGCCATGACCGCGCGTTTCGCACCGACGGCCGTGGCGAGGGCCTTGAGGTCGAGCCGGCCCGCCACCGGCACGATGCCGACCACGAGTCCGGCGTCGGTGTCGGCGAGCAGCGTCTTGAAGACGCGCTCGGGTTCGACGCCGAGCGCCTCCGCCGCCTCGAGCCCGAAGCTCGCCGCGGCGGGATCGTGCCGGTACGGATGCGCCGTGAATGCGATGCCCGCCGCCGTCAACGCGACCGTGGCGGGGGTGCCGCCCGCCGCATCCGCCCGTCTCGCCATCCCGTGTGCTCCGGTGCTGATCCGTCGGTGCCGTCGGTCAGTGCGCCGCGAAGAGCTGGATGGAGGTGCCCGCGACGACGAGTTCGCTTCCCGGACCGTGTTCCAGCTCCACCTCGTCGAGCTCCGGCATCGCCGAGTCCCACAGCAGCGTGTACCCGCTGACGCCCTCGTGTTCGGGGAGGGTGACCGTGACGTCCTCCTCGAGCCCGTGCACCACCAGCAGGATGCGGCTGAAGTGCTCGAGCTCCGGCGTCGACGCGGCGAGGTACTGCAGCGTGCGCTCGGCGGGCGAGTCCCAGTCCTCGCCCGTCATGGCGAGACCCTCCTTGTTGTACCAGTCCATCTGGTTCGAGCTCGGCACGGTCTCGCCGAACCGGCCGAACCGCACCGGCCGCAGCGCCGGATGCTCGCGACGCAGCCGCAGCAGCAGTTGCGTCGTGACGCGCAGCTCCTCCTGCCAGTCCTCGCGGTCCCAGGCGAGCCAGGTCAGTTCGTCGTCGTGGCAGTACGCGTTGTTGTTGCCGTTCTGGGTGCGGCCGTACTCGTCGCCGGCGGTGAGCATCGGCACGCCGGCACTGAGCAGCAGCGTGCCGAGCAGGTTCCGCATCGCCTTCAGACGGGTGTCGGCGATCGTCTCGTCGTCGGTCGGGCCCTCGACGCCGTGGTTGAAGGAGCGGTTCGCGTCGGTGCCGTCGCGGTTGTCCTCCCCGTTGCCCTCGTTGTGCTTGCGGTCGTACGCGGTCAGGTCGGCGAGGGTGAACCCGTCGTGTGCCGTGACGAAGTTGACCGAGGCGAGCGGTCCGCGCTCCCACGTGAACACGTGGGCGGAGCCGGCGAGGCGGCGGGCGAGCGGACCGATCCCGTTCGGGGCGACGCCGTGGCGCCGCGCGGAGGCGACGTCGCCGAGCCAGAAGTCGCGCACGCGGTCACGGTAGCCGTCGTTCCACTCCAGCCAGCGGCGCGGGAACTCGCCCACGCGCCAGCCCCCCATGCCGACGTCCCAGGGCTCGGCGATGAGCTTCGACCGCTGCAGCACCGGGTCGTCGAGGATCGCGGTGAGCAGCGGATGAGCGGGGTCGAACTCGGCGCGCGCGTCGCGACCGAGCGTCGCGGCGAGGTCGAAGCGGAATCCGTCGATCTGCACCTCTTCGCTCCAGTAGCGCAGGGAGTCGAGGATGAGCCGCTGCACCGCCGGGTGCGATGCGTCGACGGTGTTGCCGCATCCGGTGGTGTCGAGGTAGGAGCCGTCGGGCAGATGGCGGTAGTAGTGCGCGTCGTCGAGCCCGCGCAGGCTCGTCGTGGGCCCGTCGCGACCGAGTTCGGCGGTGTGGTTGTAGACGACGTCGAGCAGCACCTCGAGGCCGGCCTCGTGCAGCAGGCGCACCATGCCGCGGAACTCCCGCAGCACCGCCCCCGGGCCCCCGGTCTGTGCCGCGCGCGTGGCGTATCCGGTGTGCGGGGCGAAGAAGTTGAGGGTGTTGTACCCCCAGTAGTTGACGAGGCCCTGTTTCACGAGGCGCGGCTCGCTCACCGACTGGTGCACGGGGAGCAGCTCGACGGCGGTGACCCCGAGGTCGAGCAGGTACTCGATCGTCGACGGGTGCGCGAGGCCGGCGTAGGTGCCGCGCAGCTCCTCGGGAAGCGCCGGATTGAGCTTGGTGAGCCCCTTCACGTGGGCCTCGTAGACGACGGTGTGATCCAGCGGAGTGGCGGGCTTGGCGACCCCGCCCCAGTCGAAGCCGTCGTCGGCCTGAACGTAGCCGCGCCACCCGCCGTCGGGGGTGCGTTCGAGGCCGCGGGCGTAGGGATCGAGGAGGTCGATCCGGGGATCGAAGGCGTGCAGCGGACCGGTCGGGCCGTCGGCGCTCAGCGAATAGCGGCGGCCGGGTGTCAGCAGGGCGGACCGGCCGCTCCACACGCCGTGCGCGTCGCGTTCGAGCGCGATCCGCTCGACGCACCAGCCCGGATCGCGGTCGTCCCACAGCCGGAGTTCGATCGACTCCGCCGAGCCGCTCCAGACGCGCAGCTCCCCGCCGTCGGCGTCGGATCGGACTCCCAGTTCGCGGAGCGGATCGGGCGCGGGCACGGATCTAGAGTAGGGGGTGCGGAAGCCGCGCCCGTCGCGGTGAGGAGGTGCCGTGCCCGTCTATCTCGACCACGCCGCGACGACGCCGCTGCTGCCCGAGGCGGCGGAGGCCTACGTCGCCGCCCTCGGTCTCGTCGGCAACCCGTCGTCGATCCACAGCCACGGGCAGCGCGCGAAGCAGCTGCTCGAGGAGGCGCGGGAACGCGTCGCCGCATCGCTCGGCTGCGAACCGATCGAGGTCGTGTTCACCTCGGGCGGCACCGAAGCGGTCAACTCGGCGATCAAGGGCATCTACTGGGCGCGCAACACCCCGCCCGGCTCGCGACCCCGCATCCTCGCCCCGCTCGGCGAGCACCACGCCACGATCGACGCCCTCGAATGGCTCGAGCGACACGACGGCGCCCTCGTCGAGTGGATCCCGGTCGACCCGACCGGCCGCGTGGACCTCGCGGCGCTCGAGGCGGCGCTCGCCGAGGACGTCGCGCTCGTCACGCTGCTGTGGGCCAACAACGAGATCGGCACGATCCAGCCCGTCGCCGAGGTCGTGCGGCTCGCGACGGCGCACGGCGTGCCGGTGCACGCCGATGCGATCGCCGCGTACGGCCAGCTGCCGATCGACTTCGCGGCGAGTGGCCTCGCCGCGCTCAGCGTGTCGGCGCACAAGGCGGGCGGTCCGCAGGGCATCGGTGCGCTCGTGCTCGGCCGGGGTACGCGGATCGAGGCGCTCATCCACGGCGGCGGCCAGCAGCGCGACGTGCGCTCGGGCACCCAGGACGTTCCGGCCGCCGTCGCCTTCGGCGCCGTCGCGGGACACTCCCACGACCGGCGCGATCTTCGCGACCGCCTCATCGCCGGGGTGCAGCGGCTCGTGCCCGACGCCGTCCTGCGCGGCGACCCGGACGACCGGCTGCCGAACAACGCCCACTTCACCTTCCCCGGCTGCGAGGGGGACTCGCTCCTGTTCCTGCTCGATGCGGCGGGCGTGTCGGTCTCGACCGGCTCCGCCTGCCGCGCGGGCATCCCGGAGGCGTCGCACGTGCTGCTCGGCCTCGGCCTCGACGAGTCGGAGGCCCGCGGGGCGCTCCGGTTCACCCTCGGGCACGACTCCACGATCGACGACGTCGGCGCCCTGCTCGCGGCGCTCCCGGCTGCGGTCGAGCGCGCTCGCGCCGCCGGGCTCGCCGCCCGCGCGACCTCGTTCGCCGTGCATCCCGCCCGCTAGGCTGCCCGCATGCTCGGCAACCTCACCGGATGGCACGTGATCGTCATCCTCGCGGTCGTGGTGCTCCCGGTGCTCGTCATCGCGGGCTTCGCCTGGTTCGGTGCGCGGGTGTACCGGCGACGCCGCGAACTCGCCGGGGCGGAGGCCGACGGGCGGATCGACGAGCTCGAACGCCGCGTCCGCGACCTCGAAGACGACCGACCCGCCTGATCGCGGCACCTCCAGCGCGATCTACACTGGAACGATGCGCGTACTGGCGGCCATGAGCGGCGGAGTGGACTCCGCGGTGGCGGCCGCGCGTGCCGTCGAGGCGGGACACGACGTGGTGGGCGTGCACCTCGCGCTCAGCCGGATGCCGGGCACCCTGCGCACCGGCAGCCGCGGGTGCTGCACCATCGAGGACTCGATGGATGCGCAGCGCGCCGCCAACGCCCTCGGCATCCCGTACTACGTGTGGGACTTCTCGGAGCGCTTCAAGCTCGACGTCGTCGACGACTTCGTCGCCGAGTACACCGCCGGCCGCACGCCCAACCCGTGCATGCGCTGCAACGAACGCATCAAGTTCGCCGCGCTGCTCGAGAAGGCCCTCGCCCTCGGCTTCGACGCCGTCTGCACCGGGCACTACGCCGACATCCGCACGGATGCGTCGGGTCGCCGTGAACTGCACCGCGCCGCCGCGTGGGCGAAGGACCAGTCCTACGTGCTCGGAGTGCTCACCGCCGAGCAGCTCGCCCACGCGATGTTCCCGCTCGGGGCGACCCCGTCGAAGCAGGAGGTGCGCGCCGAGGCCGCCGCCCGCGGACTGAGCGTCGCCGCGAAGCCCGACAGCCACGACATCTGCTTCATCCCCGACGGGGACACCCGCGGGTGGCTCGCCGACCGGCTCGGCGAGACGCCGGGGGAGATCGTCGAGCGCGACGGCACCGTCGTCGGCGAGCACCGCGGGGCCCACGGCTACACGATCGGCCAGCGCAAGGGACTCGCGATCGGCCGACCCGCCGCCGACGGCAAGCCGCGGTTCGTGCTCGAGATCCACCCCAAGCAGAACCGTGTGGTCGTCGGTCCCAGGGAGGCGCTCGAGGTCTCCGAGCTCGCCGGATCCCGTTACACCTGGGCCGGGGCTGCGCCGGAGGCACCGCACGAGGAGTTCGACTGCGACGTGCAGATCCGCGCGCACGCCGACCCGGTTCCGGCCGTCGCCGTCGTGCGCGACGGTGAGCTCGTGCTCACCCCGCGCGAGCCGCTCGGCGGAGTCGCGCCCGGTCAGACCGCCGTCGTCTACGTCGGCACGCGCGTGCTCGGCCAGTGCACGATCGACCGCACCGTCTCGGCCGTTCCGCAGCCCGCATCCTGAGGCTCCGCCGCGAGCACGATCCCGTGCCCGCCCGGCACCGTGGTGACGTCGGGGGTCGCCCGTAGACTCGCGGCGTGAGCGACATCGACACCCAGGTGCCCGAGCACACGGACGCCGGCCTCGCCGCCGCGCGGACCGAGGCGGAGCGCCTCACGGCCCGCATCCTCGAGCTGCGGGACGCCTACTACGAGCGCGACGAGGTGCTCGTCTCCGACGACGAGTACGACGCGATGATGCGCCGGCTCGAGGAGCTCGAGCGACTCCACCCCGAGCTGCAGGGACAGGACAGCCCCACCCAGACCGTCGGCGGTCGAGCGCAGACCACCCTGTTCGACCCGGTCACGCACCGGGAACGGATGCTCAGTCTCGACAACGTGTTCAGCCGTGACGAGTTCCTCGCCTGGGCGGCGAAGGCCGAACGAGACGCGGGCCGGTCGATCGCCTACCTGTGCGAACTGAAGATCGACGGGCTCGCGATCAGCCTCCGCTACGAGAACGGCCGGCTCACGAGCGCCGCGACGCGTGGTGACGGCGTCGTCGGCGAGGACGTGACCGAGAACATCCGGCGGGTGCCGGGCATCCCGCAGCGCCTCGCCGGAACCGGTCACCCGCCGATCGTCGAGGTGCGCGGCGAGGTCTTCTTCACCAACGAGGCCTTCGCCGCCCTCAACGCGGGGCAGGTCGAGGCGGGCGACCGGGTCTTCGCCAACCCCCGCAACGCGGCGTCCGGCAGCCTGCGGCAGAAGCAGGAGGGCAAGGCGCCCGCGGCGCTCGAGCGCATGATCGCCCGACTCGGCCGGCTCAGCATGCTCGTGCACGGCATCGGCGCCTGGCCCGACCCGCCCGTCGCCTCGCAGTCCCAGGTGTACGGGCTGCTCGCCGAGTGGGGCCTGCCGACGAGTTCGCACTACCGCGTCGTCGGCACGGCCGACGAGGCCGCCGCCTACATCGAGCACTTCGGCGAGCACCGGCACAGCGTCGAGCACGAGATCGACGGCGTCGTCGTCAAGGTCGACGAACTCGCCCTGCACGACGAACTCGGCGCCACCAGCCGCGCACCGCGTTGGGCGATCGCCTACAAGTACCCGCCCGAGCAGGTGAACACGAAACTGCTCGACATCGTCGTGAGCGTCGGGCGCACCGGGCGGGCGACCCCGTTCGCCGTCATGCAGAAGGTGCGCGTCGCAGGCAGCGAGGTGCGGCAGGCGACCCTGCACAACCAGGACGTCGTGCGAGCCAAGGGCGTGCTCATCGGCGACACCGTCGTGCTGCGCAAGGCCGGCGACGTCATCCCCGAGGTGCTCGGGCCCGTCGTGGAGTTGCGCGACGGAACCGAACGGGAGTTCGTCATGCCGCGCGACTGCCCGGAGTGCGGCACCGAGCTGCGTCCCGCGAAGGAGGGCGACGTCGACCTGCGGTGCCCGAACGCCCGCAGCTGCCCCGCCCAGGTGCGCGGGCGTGTCGAGCACATCGGCAGCCGTGGAGCCCTCGACATCGAGGGCCTCGGCGAGGTGAGCGCCGCCGCGCTCACCCAGCCCACGATCCCGGCTACACCGCCGCTCGAGACCGAGGCGGGCCTGTTCGAACTGACCCTGCGCGACCTGTTCCCCATCGAGGTCGCGGTGCGGGATGCGGAGACCGGCCTTCCGAAACTCGTCGACGCCGCCGACGGCAGTCAGATCGCGAAGACCGACACCCCCTTCCGTCGCCGCCGCCGCAAGTCGGGCGCGAACGCCGATCCGTCCTTCGACCCCGACGGCGACTTCTTCGGCGACGCCGACTTCGTGCCCTCGAGCGCCGCCGTCGAGCTCATCACCAACCTCGAGAAGGCGAAGACCGCCGAACTGTGGCGGTTCCTCGTGGCGCTGAGCATCCGGCACGTCGGCCCCGTCGCCGCCCGCGCCCTCGCCCGGTACTTCGGCTCGATCGAGGCCATCCGCGCGGCGAGCCGCGACGAACTGGCCGCGGTGGAGGGCGTCGGCGGCATCATCGCCGACGCGCTCATCGAGTGGTTCGAGGTGGACTGGCACCGCGAGATCCTCGAGAGGTGGGAGCGCGCCGGAGCCCAGCTCGCGACGCCCGGGCACCCCGGACCCGGCAACGCTGCCGCCGTCGACGGACCGCTCGCCGGACTCACCATCGTCGCGACCGGCTCCCTCGAGGGGTTCACGCGTGAGGAGGCGCAGGAGGCGATCCTGCGCGGGGGAGGCAAGGCCGCGAACAGCGTGAGCAAGAAGACCGACTTCGTCGCCGCCGGTCCGGGCGCCGGATCCAAGCTCGCGAAGGCCGAGCAGCTCGGGGTGCGGATCATCGACGCGGAGCAGTTCGCCCGACTGGTGGAGAGCGGCCCGAGCGCCATCTGAATGCCCCCTGAACGGGGGTCGAGAGCGATGTCGGGGAGGGCGGATGTGCCGCCCGCCCCCCGAAGGGGGTGCGTTTCCGCTTATGATTCGAGTGCGCGGAGCCGTGTTCGGCGGGGGAACCCGGGTTCGTCGCGAACGATGGGACACCCGGTTTGCTGTTCGACATCGCAGCGCTACTCGTCACCTCGGGGCACCTGGGACTCGCCGCCGAGGCCCCTGTCGTGCCCGAGCGCGCGTCGATCGTCGTCACCCTCACGGTCGCCGACCACCCCGACCGCCTCGCCGCGACTGACGCCCCGCCGCTGCCGACCCGCATCACGGCCGCCGACCCCGTCGCCGTGGGCGGGGGCAAATCGACCGTCCAGCGCCGGCTCATGGCGGTGAGCGGAACGGGCCTGCTCGCCGAACTGGGCCGCCACTCCGCCGACGAACTCGCCGCGTACGTGCGTTCGGACCCCGCGAACCTCCGCGATCTTCTCGCCACGCCTCCCGCACCGCGGGTCGTCGCCGGGTGGTGGTCGGGGCTGGATCGCAGCTCCCGCATGGCCGTCATGTCCGGAGCTCCCGGGGTCGTCGGCAACCTCGAGGGCGTGCCGTTCAGCGTGCGGAACACGGCCAACCGCAGCTACCTCGACATCCAGCTCGAGTCCCTCGACGCCCAGCTTCAATCGGATGCGGGTCGCGGGGAGAGCGCCCGGCTCCAGCAGGGGATCGACGCCCTCCGCGCCGTCGACGCCGCCCTCGGCGACTCCCGCTCTGTGCCGCAGCGCTACCTGCTGTCCCTCGACGGGGAGGGCCGCACGGCCGCCATCGCCGTCGGCAATCCGCAGACCGCCGACTACGTGAGCGTGCTCGTGCCCGGCATGTTCTTCGGCGTGACCGGGCAGATCGACGATTGGACCGACATCGCCGCCCGTCTCTACGACGAGCAGACGAGCTGGCTGCGCCTGTTCGACCGCGCCGACGGGTCGGTGCCGGGCGACGGCGACGACGTCGCCGCGATCGCCTGGATGGGGTACCAGACCCCGAGTCTGCTCAACGTCGGCTCGCTCGACCTCGCGTACGAGGGCCGCGACGAGATCACCGAACTCATCACCGGTCTGCAGACGGTACGCGCCGCGGATCAGCCCTATGTCTCCGTGCTCGCGCACTCCTACGGGTCCACGGCTGCGCTCATGGCGCTCACCGAGGAGCGGTTCCAGGTGGACGCCCTCGCTCTCATCGGCTCCCCGGGCAGCGACGCGCAGAGCGTCGACGAACTCCATGTGCGCGGCGGGAACGTGTTCGTCGGCGAGGCCGCGTGGGACCCGATCCCGAACTCCGCCTACTTCGGAAGCGACCCGGGAGCGGCCGAGTACGGGGCGAGACCGATGAGCGTCGCCGGCGGGGTGGACGCGATCACGAACGAGGTGCTCGCCGCGTCCGTCGGTCACAACGAATACTTCGGCCCGGGCACCGAGTCGCTGCGCAACCTCGCCCTCATCGGCATCGACCGGGAGGAGTTCGTCACCGACGGCTCCGACCACGACGTCACACGCACCCTCGCGGGCGTTCGTCGCTGAGGCCGGGTCTCCGGGTTAAGCTGGAGGATCGCGTCGATGCGATCGCCGTCATGAGAACCTCTCCCGCCGCACTGCTTCCCGTGCTCGTCGCCTCCGCGCTGCTCGGCGGGTGCTCCGCGCCCGGCGGCCTCGACCCCGCAGAGGCACGTGACCGCTTCACGACCGTGCTCGACGACACGCAGAACGAGGTCGGCGGTGAGTGGGAGAACGTCGACGATCCGACGGCCCGCAACTGCACGATCCCGCTCTTCGTCGACGGCACACGCTATCCGGCGCTCCGGCTGGCGGATGCGCCACGGGACGCGTCGGAGGCCGCCGCGGCGGTGACCGAGTACTGGCAGGGCCTGGACTACCGCGTGGACTCCACGGCGGTCGGCGATGTGACCGAGCTACAGGGCAGCGGGCGCGGAGAGGTGCTGGTCTTCCGGGTCTCCGACGACGGCATGACCCTCCAGGGGGAGAGCGAGTGCCGGCCGGACTGACCGGCACCCGCTCGATGCCGACCGCTTACGGGGCGGGGTCGGGACGCGGCTCCGGCACCGGCTGACCCGGGAAGGGGTCGACCTCCGGCGTCGGATAGGGCTCGGGGTCGGATGCCGGGAACGGCTCCGGGTCGGTCGTGGGCACCGGCTCCTGGTCGGGCTCCGGGCGCGGCACGGGGGAGGGTTCCGGTTCCGTGCCGGGAGGACCGGGGATCGGCGAGGGGATCGACGTCGACGATCCGGGGGTCAGGAAGGTCTGCTCGTCCGCTCCGAAGGGTGTCTGCTCGCTCATGTGCCCACGCTAGGTCGGCCGTCCCGCCGGGTCGAGCATCCGCCGCTGTTTCTGCGGCGACTCGGAGGACCGTCTGCACCGTTCGGGTGCCTCGCCGTCCCGCGGGCGGCGGTCGTGCGCGAATAGACTGGCAGCCAACCCCCGCAACGACCTCGACGGAGTCGCATGTCTGAGATCACCCCCGACGTGGTGCGCCACCTCGCCGGCCTGGCCCGCATCGGGCTCACCGAACACGAGATCGAGAAGCTCACCGGAGAGCTCGGTGCGATCGTGGACTCGGTCGCGAAGGTGAGTGAGGTCGCGACGCCCGATGTGCCCGCGACGAGCCACCCGGTGCCGCTGCAGAACGTGTTCCGCCCCGACGTCGTCGGGGATCCGTTGACGCTCGAGCAGGTGCTCTCGGGCGCCCCCGAGCACGACGGCAGCCGCTTCAAGGTCAGCGCGATCCTGGGGGAGGAGCAGTGAGCGACCTCATCCACAAGCCCGCGTCCGAGCTCGCCGATCTGCTCGCCCGGCGGGAGGTGTCGAGCGTCGAGGTGACGCAGGCGCACCTCGACCACATCGAGGCCGTCGACGGCGACGTGCACGCCTTCCTCCACGTCTCGGACGCCGCGCTCGCGACGGCGGCGCAGGTGGACGCGGCGCGCGGCGACGGTGCCCGGCTGGGGCCGCTCGCTGGTGTTCCCGTCGCCATCAAGGACGTGCTCTGCACGCTCGACATGCCCTCCACCGCGGCGTCGAAGATCCTCGAGGGATGGATCCCGCCGTACGACGCGACCGTCGTGCGCAAGCTGCGCGAGGCGCACCTCGTGCCCCTCGGCAAGACCAACATGGACGAGTTCGCGATGGGCTCGTCCACCGAGCACTCCGCGTACGGTCCTACCCGCAACCCGTGGGACCTCGAGCGGATCCCGGGCGGCTCAGGCGGCGGCAGCGCCGCCGCGGTGAGTGCCTACGAGGCGCCCCTCGCGCTCGGCAGCGACACCGGCGGGTCCATCCGCCAGCCGGCCGCGGTCACCGGCTCCGTGGGCATGAAGCCCACCTACGGCGGTGTGTCCCGCTACGGCGCGATCGCCCTCGCCTCCTCGCTCGACCAGGTCGGTCCCGTCGCGCGTTCCGTGCTCGACGCCGGACTGCTGCACGACGTGATCGGCGGCCACGACCCGCGCGACTCGACCTCGCTGCCCGACGTGTGGCCGTCGTTCGCCGACGCCGCCCGTGCGGGACTCACCGGCGACGCCCTGCGCGGCGTGCGGGTCGGTGTGGTCAAGGAGCTCAACGGCGAGGGCTTCCAGGCGGGCGTGCGTCAGCGTTTCAGCGAGACGCTCGAGCTGCTCGCCGAGGCGGGCGCCGAGATCGTCGAGGTCTCCGCCCCGCACTTCGAGTACGCCGTGTCGGCGTACTACCTCATCCTGCCCGCCGAGGCCTCGAGCAACCTCGCCAAGTTCGACTCGGTGCGCTTCGGCCTGCGGGTCGCCCCCGAGGGCGGCGGGACCGTCGAACAGGTCATGGCGGCCACGCGTGAGGTCGGATTCGGCGACGAGGTGAAGCGCCGCATCATCCTGGGCACCTACGCCCTGTCGGCCGGGTACTACGACGCCTACTACGGCAGCGCCCAGAAGGTGCGCACCCTCATCCAGCGCGACTTCGACGCGGCGTTCGCGCAGGCCGACGTGCTCGTGTCGCCGGCGGCGCCGACGACGGCGTTCAAGTTCGGCGAGAAGCTCGACGACCCGCTCGCGATGTACCTCAACGACATCACGACGATCCCGGCGAACCTCGCCGGGGTTCCCGGCATCGGCATCCCGATGGGGCTCGCGCCCGAGGACGGGCTGCCGACCGGGCTGCAGATCATGGCGCCGCTGCGCCAGGATGCGCGGCTCTACACGGTCGGCGCGGCGATCGAGCAGCTGCTCGAGGCCCGCTGGGGTGGTCCGCTGCTGCGCCAGGCGCCGGATCTGGTCGCGGGGGAGATGTTCGCCGCCCGGGAGGGCGCGGTCTGAGCGTTTCATGCGCTCGCATGGAATAACCGGGTGACCGGGTCCGGTTGGGGCGAGGGAACGCTCCGACGAAAGGACCCTCACATGACCATCGCCGTCACGGGCAGCACCGGACACCTCGGCCGCCTCATCGTCGACCACCTGCTGGCGCGCGGTACGGCGCCGGGCGACATCGTCGCCCTCGGCCGCAACGAGGCCCGGCTGGCGGAACTCGAAGGGCTCGGCGTGCGCACCGCTCGCGCCGACTACGCCGACGTCGACGGGCTGAGCCGCGCCCTCGAGGGTGTCGACACGGTCATGCTCGTCTCGGGCGACGCGGTCGGGCAGCGCGTGCAGCAGCACGGCAACGTGATCGACGCCGCCGTCGGAGCCGGCGCCCGCCGCATCGTCTACACGAGCGCACCGCGCGCCACCGACACGACGCTCGTGCTCGCACCCGAGCACAAGGCCACCGAGGAGCGGCTCGCCGCGAGCGGTCTCGCCGTGACCGTGCTGCGCAACAACTGGTACACCGAGAACTACACCGCGACGGTCGAGAGGGCGCGCGAGAGCGGGGTCGTCTCCTCGAGCGTCGGCGACGGGCGCGTCGCCAGCGCGCCGCGTGGCGACTACGCCGAGGCCGCCGCGGTCGTGCTCACCGAGGACGGGCACGAGGGAGCCGTGTACGAGCTCTCCGGTGATGAGGCATGGAGCTCCGCCGAACTCGCCGCCGCCGCATCCGAGGTGCTCGGCCGGCCCGTGGAATACCGTGCCCTCACCCCGGAGGAGCACCTGCGCACACTGCTCGACGCTGGTCTCGACGAGGGCACCGCGGGCTTCGTCGTCGCGCTCGACGGCAACATCCGCGACGGTCTGCTCGGTGAGACCTCGGGGGACCTCTCGCGCCTGATCGGCCGGCCCACCGTGCCGCTCGCCCGAGCGCTCGCCGAAGATCTGAGCTGATCCGTCGCCCTCCCCGCTCGAGAAGGAGCATGATGGGTGCTCACATCGAGCGGGGAGGACGACGATGACCCAGACCCAGCAGCCACAGCAGACCGAGCTCAAGCGGGTGATCGGCCCGAAACTCCTGCTGCTCTTCGTGATCGGCGACATCCTCGGCACGGGCATCTACGCCCTCACCGGTCAGGTCGCCGCCGAGGTGGGCGGCGCCGCGTGGGTGCCGTTCCTCATCGCGTTCGCGGTCGCCCTGTTGACCGCGTTCTCCTATCTCGAGCTCGTGACGAAGTACCCGGAGACGGCCGGCGCCGCCCTGTACGTGCACAAGGCGTTCCGTATCCACGTCGTCACCTTCATCGTGTGCTTCATCGTCATGTGCTCGGGCATCACCTCGGCCTCGACGGCCTCGCAGGCGTTCGCCGCCAACCTCGCGGCCGGATTCGGCCTCGATCTCGCGCCCGGCGGCATCCTGCTCATCGCGCTCGCGTTCATGCTGCTCGTCATGCTCGTCAACTTCCGCGGCGTGAGCGAGAGCATGGGGGTCAACGTCGTGCTCACGCTCGTCGAGCTCTCCGGTCTCGTTCTCGTCATCCTCATCAGCGCGTGGGCGCTCGCGGGCGGGCAGGGCGACTGGTCGCAGGTCGTGCTGTTCCAGTCGCCGGACGACAAGAACACTCTCCTCGCGGTGAGCACCGCGACCTCGCTCGCCTTCTTCGCCATGGTCGGATTCGAGGACTCGGTCAACATGGCGGAGGAGACGAAGGATCCGAGCCGTATCTTCCCGCGCATCATGCTCACCGGGCTCGGGATCGCCGCGGTCATCTACGTGCTCGTGTCCATCTGCGCGGTCGCGCTCGTGCCGATCGGCGAGCTCACCGACAACGAGACGCCGCTCGTCACGGTCGTGCAGACCGCGGCGCCCGACTTCCCGATCGCCGACCTGCTGCCGTTCATCTCGATGTTCGCGGTGGCGAACACGGCGCTCATCAACATGATGATGGCGAGCCGGCTGCTCTACGGCATGAGCAAGAAGGGCGTGCTGCCGGCCTTCCTCGGCCGCGTGCACTCCACGCGCCGCACGCCGTGGACGGCGATCATCTTCACCACGGTCCTCTCGCTCGGGCTCATCACCTTCGTCTCGCTCGGACAGGATTCGCCCGTCGTGGTGATGCTCGGCGGCACGACGTCGCTGTTGTTGCTCACCGTGTTCGCGGTGGTGAACGTGACGGTGCTGGTGCTGCGACGCGACAGAGTGGAGCACAAGCACTTCCACGCCGGCACGGTGTTCCCGATCATCGGCGCTCTCGCGTGCGCCTGGCTCGTGTTCCCGTTCTCCTCCGGCCGGGACCCGCAGCAGTACCTCATCGCGGGTGTGCTGCTCGCGGTCGGGCTCGTGCTGTGGGCGATCACCTACTTCACCGGTGGGCGCCGCGCCTACCGGGAGGACGTGGACACGAGGGTCATCGCGACCACCGACCTCGACGGGCGCGACTGAGCGAGGAACCGGATGCCGGCCGCGGGCACGCGCCCGGACGCCGGCCGCGGGCAGGCGCCCGGGCTCCCGCGTCGCGCCTAGGATTGAGGCATGGCTCGCGCGGAACTCATGGACTTCGATCAGGCCCTCGAACTCTTCGAGCCGGTGCTCGGCTTCGAGGTGCACGTCGAGCTGAACACGAAGACGAAGATGTTCTCCGACGCGCCGAACATCTTCGGCGCGGAGCCGAACACGGCCCTCGTTCCGCTCGACCTCGGCCTCCCCGGCAGCCTCCCCGTCGTCAACGAGCAGGCCGTGCGGTACTCCATCTCGCTCGGGCTCGCCCTCGGCTGCTCGATCGCCGAGTCGAGCCGGTTCGCGCGCAAGAACTACTTCTACCCGGACCTCGGCAAGAACTACCAGATCAGCCAGTACGACGAGCCGATCGCGTACGAGGGCTCCGTCGAGGTCGAGCTCGAGGACGGACGGCTGTTCACCATCCCGATCGAGCGCGCGCACATGGAGGAGGACGCCGGCAAGCTCACGCACGTCGGCGGCGCCACCGGCCGCATCCAGGGTGCCGAGTTCTCGCTCGTCGACTACAACCGTGCCGGTGTGCCGCTCGTCGAGATCGTGACGAAGCCGATCTTCGGTGCCGAGAAGGACGCCCCGGAGCTCGCGAAGGCGTACGTCGGCACGATCCGCGACATCGTGCGCGGTCTCGGGATCAGCGACGCGCGCATGGAGCGCGGAAACCTGCGGTGCGACGCGAACGTGTCGCTGCGCCCGCGCGGTCAGGAGAAGCTCGGCACGCGTACCGAGACGAAGAACGTGAACTCGCTGCGCAGCGTCGAGCGCGCGGTGCGCTACGAGATCCAGCGTCAGGCGGCGATCCTCGCTGCCGGCGGCACGATCACCCAGGAGACCCGGCACTGGCACGAGGACACCGGCACCACCTCCGCCGGTCGCCCGAAGAGCGACGCCGACGACTACCGGTACTTCCCGGAGCCCGACCTGCTGCCCGTGGTGCCGTCGCCCGCCCTCATCCAGGAGCTGCGTGATGCCCTGCCCGAGGCGCCCGCCACGATGCGCCGCCGGCTCAAGGCCGACTGGGGCTTCACCGACGCCGAGTTCCGCGACATCGTGAACTCGAACCTGCTCATCGAGGTCACCGAGACGGTGCGCGAAGGCGCGGCGCCGTTCCAGGCGCGCAAGTGGTGGACCGGCGAAATCGCCCGCATCGCGAACGCGCGCGAGGTCGAGCCGGGAACGCTCGTCTCGCCGCACGACGTGTCCGAGCTCATCGCCCTCGTCGAGAACGGCGACCTCACCGACCGTCTCGCCCGCCAGGTGCTCGAGGGCGTCATCGACGGTGAGGGCTCACCGCACGAGGTCGTCGAGGCGCGCGGTCTCCGCGTCGTGTCGGACGATTCCGCGCTGCTCGCCGCGATCGACGAGGCGCTCGCCGCGCAGCCCGACGTGCTCGCCAAGATCCAGGACGGCAAGGTACAGGCCGCGGGCGCGATCATCGGCGCGGTCATGAAGGCCATGAAGGGCACCGCGGACGCCGCCCGCGTGCGCGAGCTCGTGCTCGAGCGCGCCCAGCAGTAGCCGTGCGGGCCGGGCGCCGCTGGGTGGTCCCCGCCGCGGGTGTGGCGCTCGTGGCGGTCGGTCGCGCGCTGCTCGCTGACCTTGTGGCACGGTTGCTGAGCTGGTCGGAGCGTCACGCGAGTCCCGATCCGCTCGTCGAGTAGCGACGAAGGAGCGTATCGAGACGCCCACGATCGACGGGTCCTGACGGTTGCGCCGTCCCCGGTCGCTGAGCCTGTCGAAGCGGGTCGTGCGGGGTGTTCCCTTCGACGGGCTCAGGGAACGTGGTGCGGCTCGCCCCGCTCGTCGAGTAGCGACGAAGGAGCGTATCGAGACGCCTACGTTCGCTGAGCTTGTCGAAGCGGGTCGTGCGGGGTGTTCCCTTCGACAGGCTCAGGGAACGGGGTGCGGCTCGCCCCGCTCGTCGAGTAGCGACGAAGGAGCGTATCGAGACGCCTACGTTCGCTGAGCTTGTCGAAGCGGGTCGTGCGGGGGTGTTCCCTTCGACGGGATCAGGGGACGCGGGCGCCCAGCCGCGTTCAGGCTGCGCTCGGTGCGTAGGTGGTGCGGATGATCCGTTGCCACTCGGTCTCGTACCATTCGCGGTCGGGATCGGGTGGGAGTCGTTCGAGGTCGTCGGTGTCCGGCGTTGCGTCGACGGCCGCCTCGGGTGGCGGTGTGCCGTATTCGAGGAACGGGTCGGTGGTGTGGATGTATCCGAGCGGTGACACCCACTCCAGAACTCCGGGTGCGGGTCCGGCTCGGAGCTCCCATGGGGTGTGGTGTTTCAGGGTGTGGTGGTGGCGGCAGAGGTGGGCGAGGTTGTCGTGGTCGGTGGTGCCGCCGTGGGCCCAGTCGGTGGTGTGGTCGAGGTCGCAACGGTCGGCGTGTCGTCCACATCCGGGCGCGCGGCAGGTGCCGTCGCGCAGCCGCAACCAGTCGCGCATCGCGGCGGTGGGCCGGTACCTGGTGCGGCCGAGGGAGAGCATCGCGCCGGTCTCCGGGTGGGTGAGGATGCGGGTGAAGGAGGGCGCGTCGGCGGTGAGCCGGCGGGCGGTGTCGATGTCGATGGGTCCGAATCCGTCGAGGATGGCGGGGTCGGTGGTGTGGCCGAGGAGGGTGAGCGCGGGGACGGTGAGGTGCACGGTGGCGGTGATTCCGGCGGTTCCGGTGGCGTGACCGGTGAGGAGCAGTTCGGTGAGGGTGTCGGCCATGAGCTGGTTGCGGGTGCGTTCCTCTTCCGGGTCGTTGCGTAGTCCGGTCGCGGTGTTCTCCAGCCGGTTGAGGATGGCGGTCGCTTCGACGGCGGGGAGGTAGGCGGTCAACCATGCCATCTGGTCGTCGACGTGCTGCACCGACACGTGCCGTGCCTTGGCGGCCTCCCGGTGACGTTCGGCGGCGACCTCGGCGGTGATCTTCTGCCGCAGCATCCGCACCCGCGTCTCGAACCTCGCCGGGTTCAGGCGAGGGGCCACCTGCAGCGCCTGTTCCTCCAGCTCGCGGATCTGCTGCGCGGTGAGCCCGTTGGTGTGGTGGGCCATGGTGTGAGCGTGACGCTCGGAGATGGAGCCGTCGTGGAAGAGGGCGAGCGTGCCGGGGAGGTGGTCGTGGAGCGCCCACCCGGTCTGCAGGAGATGCTCGGCGGCGCGTTCGGTGATGGTGAGCAGGGCGGCGATCTCGGCGCGGAGGGAGCGCCATTCCAGGTCTCCCTGTGGACGGAACCTGACCCCGTCCGACGCCGACGGCGCACCGCACGAGACCCGGAGCCGCTCGACCATCGTCATCCGGGCCGCCGCGGCGATGTTCACCGATCGGTCGATCAGCTGGAGGTCCTCGGCGAGCTCGAACCGCTCAGCCAGAGCGCGCGCCGCAGGCGTCGGCGGGGGATCCGCGACGGCGGTGCTGCTCTGCTCCATATCTGAAGTCGACCAGCAGCCACCGACATTCGACGGCGCTGGAACGGCAGCTCCGTCGACCGCGGATCCGGTGGTGCTGCTCTGCTCCATACCCCCACGAGACCAGCAACCACCGACATTCCGGGTGCCTCGTGATGCTCCCTTCGACAGGCTCAGGGAGCGGGGTCGTGCGGGGTGCTCCCTTCGACAGGCTCAGGGAGCGGAACATGGGCTCAGGGCGCGCGATCAGGTGAGCTCGGCGCCGCTCTCCCGTTGCTGCAGGAGCGCACGCGCGGCCGAGCCGATGATGGCGCTGTACGTCGGGTAGGCGAAGCGCACCCCGGCGAGGGTCGACACGTCGACGCCGGCGGCCATCGCGGTGGTGACGGACTGGATCACCTCGATCGCGTTCTCGCCAACGGCGTGCGCGCCGAGCAGCAGCTCGCGGCGTCCGTCGGAGATGAGCTTGAGGAACCCCTCCTCGCGAGCGTCGATCACCGCGCGGTCGAGCTCCGCGTACGGCACCGTCGCGACGACGCACGCGACATCGCGGTCCCTGACTTCCGCCTCCGAGAGTCCCACCCCCGCGTAGTCCGGATCGGTGAAGCCGCCCGCGGGCAGCAGGTGGTGCGGGGTGCGCCGGTTCGCGCCGAGCACGGCGTTCTCCGCCGCGGCCTCGCCCTCGAACTGGGCCGCCTGCACGAGCATGTCGCGCCCGGTGATGTCGCCGACGGCGAAGATGTGGGGCACGGAGGTGCGGAAGTAGCGGTCGGTGCGGATGGCGGACCGTTCCGTCTCGACGCCCGTGTTCTCCAAGCCGAGGTCGTCGACGTTGCCGGGCCAGCCGGCAGCCATGATCACCGCGTCGTACTCGGCCGACAGGTCGGCGTCGTCCGCGCGCCAGGCGAGCCGGATCGATCCGTCGTCGGTGCGCTCCAATCCGCTCACGGTCTCGATGCCCGCCTGCACCCGCACGCCGCGGGCGGTGAACGCGGCGCTGACGGCGTCGGAGATGGAGGCGTCGGAGGCCATGAGGATGCGTGGCGCGACTTCCAGCAGGGTCACCTCGGACCCGAAGGCATTGAGCACCGTGACGAGCTGCGCCCCGGTGTTGCCGGCACCGATCACGGCCACGCGGCCCGGCAGGTCCGGGAGGTTCAGTACGTCTTCGGGCAGCAGTGCGAGCTCGTTCCCGGGCACGGGGAGGCGCCGGGAGTGGCCTCCCACGCAGACCAGGATCGATCCCGCCGTCACGCGACGGCCGCTGTCGAGCTCGAGCGTGCTGTCGTCCACGAAGCGGGCGCGCCCCTCCTGCACGAGGTGGACGCCCGCCGCGGCGAACCGCTCGGCCTCCCGCTTGATCCCGCGCACGGCGTGGACCCGCTCGTGGACGCGCTGCACCGTCGCCGCCCAATCCACGCGGGGGCTGTTGACCACGATGCCCGCCTCGGCCGCGTCGCGCGTCTCGCGCACCAGGCGCGCGGTCTTCGCGAGCACCCGCGTGGGCACACACCCCGTGTTGACGCACGTGCCCCCGGTGAGGCCGGCCTCGAACACGACGACGCTCGCCCCGAGCTCGCGCGCGCGGAGCGCCGCAGCCGTGCCGGCCGGACCCGATCCGATCACGGCGACGTCGTAGTGGTCGGCGGTCTGCGACATGAGCGCTCCCAGGGTCGGCGCGACCGCACGGTCACGCTGCGGGCGACCCGACATCCGGGTCGTCGTCACTGTATCGAGCGCACCCGAGGCATGCCGGAGCATCGCAGCCGATGCACCGGGAGGAGCGGCGACCGGGTCAGCGGAGGTCGCGCATCCGCTTCTCCGCGTCGTCCACGGCGGTGCGCGCGTCGTCCAGTTCGCGTGCGGCGTCGTCGCGGGTGCCGCGCAAGCGGCGGGTCTCGCGGTCGAGGGTCGCGAGGTCGTCCTCGAGCTCGGCCAGACGCTGCTCGAGCTCTCGCCGTTCCTCGTCGATGCGGGTGCGGCGTCGTTCGGACTGCTCGAGTCGCTTGTCGAGTCCGGAGAGCTCGGCCTCGGCATCGTCGGCCCGCTGTTGCGCCTCCTCGAGCGCGTCCCGCGCGGCGGCGCGTTCGCGAGCGCGTTCCCGTTCGGCGCGCTCCGCGTCGTCGGAGTCCGAGGAGGACGAGGCGCGACGGGTCCGGGTCGTCGGCGTCGTCGAATCGCCCCCCGCGAGCGCACCCGAGAGGTCCACCGATTCGAATCCGGTCGACGTGAGGCTGCGCACGAGCCGGCCGGTCCCGACCGCGGCCGCCGCATCCGGGTCTGCGAGGGCCGCCTGAAGCGTCTGCTCGACCTCCTCGATCGCCCCGCCGCTGACGCGATGACCGAGGTCGGCGCCGACCGAGGCGGCTTCCCGGCCGAGCGCGCCGATGAGCTTGCGTCGCTGTGCCCCGAGAGTGCGCATCGTCTCGCTGTCGAGGTCGTCCTGAGCCCGGCGGAGCGTCTCCCCGAGCTGCAACAGCTGGTCGAACTGATCCCGGCGGTGCCGCACGAACATGTTGACCGTCCACGCCGCCGCCGACGGTTTCGTCAGCTTCGAGACGCGCTGTGCGAGCCCGCGATCCTCCGCGCGCACCTCCTTGGCGCGCGCGTTCCGTTCGCTCGTGAAGTCGTCGAGCGGCAGGGCGTACAGCTCGTCGGCGATCGCGGTGAGCGCGTCATCCGGGGCGTCGTCGGGCACGCTCGAATGCTAGCCCGCACCGCCGGAATGCGGCCGTGGCGTCAGGGGGCGGTCAGCGCCAACCGAGTGCGGGGGCGATATCGCGCACGATCGTGCCGAGCAGGTGCGCGTTGTACTCGACCCCGAGCTGATTCGGCACCGTGAGCAACAGGGTGTCGGCATCGGCGACCGCTGTGTCTTCGGCGAGCTCGCGGACGAGCTGCTCCGGTTCGCCGACGTAGCTCTTTCCGAACCGGGCGAGCCCGCCGTCGAGCCAGCCGACCTGATCCTCCCGGTCCTCCGACCGTCCGCCGAAGTACCTGCGGTCCTCGTCCGTCGTGATCGGCAGGATGCTGCGACTCACCGAGATCCGCGGGGTGCGCTCGTGTCCGGCCTCGCGCCACGCGTCGCGGTACATTGCGATCTGCTCCGACTGGAGCTCGTGGAACGGCACACCCGTGTCTTCGGTGAGCAGCGTCGAGCTCATCAGGTTCATGCCCTGCTCGGCGGTCCACACCGCCGTGGCGCGGGTGCCGGCGCCCCACCAGATCCGGTCCGAGAGGCCGGGGGACTGCGGCTGGATGGGCAGCGCGCCGGTGGCCCCTCCGGTCATCTGCGGGTTCGCCTGCGCGAGGCCCGCCCCGGCGATCGCCGCGCGGAAGAGCTCCGTGTGCGCCCGGGCGAGGTCGGCGTCGGTCATGCCCTCGGGAGGCACGTGCCCGAACGTCTCAGAGCCGCGGAGCGCCGTCTCGGGTGAGCCGCGGCTCACGCCGAGCTGCAGGCGCCCGCCGCTCAGCAGATCCGTGGCCGCCGCCTCCTCGGCCATGTACAGCGGGTTCTCGTAGCGCATGTCGATGACGCCGGTGCCGATCTCGATGCGGCTCGTGCGGGCGGCCATCGCGGCGAGCAGCGGGAACGGCGACGCGAGCTGCCGGGCGAAGTGGTGGACGCGCACGAACGCCCCGTCCGCGCCGAGCTCCTCCGCGGCGACCGCGAGCTCGACGCTCTGCAGGAGGGCGTCCGCCGCGGTGCGTGTGCGCGAGCCGGGCACCGGCTGCCAGTGGCCGAAGGAGAGGAACCCGAGCTTCTTCATGCCCGGTGCAGCGTCTCGATACGTGCGCATATTCCCTAGAGGTCGTCGCCCGGCACCGAGAACGTGTCGCAGGCCGTGCGTCCCTGCTCCCGCCCGATGGTGAACCAACGCTGCCGCATCTCGCTCGAGCCGTGCGTCCAGGTCTCCGGCTGCACCTGCCCGGTCGTCGCCTCCTGGATGCGGTCGTCGCCCACCGCCGACGCCGCGCTGAGCGCGTCGGCGATCTCCGCCGGAGTCGGCGGCTTCAACAGGGGCGTGCTGTTCTCATCGAGCGTGTTCTCCGCTCCGGCCACCCACGCGCCGGCGAAGCAGTCGGCCTGCAGCTCGAGCCGCACGCCGTCGGAGGCGGGGCCGGTCTCGCTGCGGTCCAACCCGTCCATCGCGCCGGTGATGTTCGAGATGTGGTGCCCCCACTCGTGGGCGACGACGTACAGCTGCGCGAGCGATCCCCCGGAGGCGCCGAACCGTCCGCTCAGTTCCGCGTAGAACGACGTGTCGATGTACACGGACTGGTCGGGTGGGCAGTAGAACGGGCCGACCGCGCTCGTCGCGCTGCCGCAACCGGTGTTCGTCGCCTGTTCGAACAGGATGAGCTGCGGCTGCACGTACTGCTGCCCGAGCTGCTCGGACCAGAACGCGTCGAGGGAGTCGGCGGCGCCGACCATCCGGCACTCGACGAGCTCGTTGGCGTCCCGTCCGGTGTCGCACTGCTCCAGGCTCGTGTCCGTGCCGCCGCCGGAGCCGCCCACGGGTGCGCCGCCGACGAGTCCGCTCAGATCGACACCGAGCAGCTGGCCGACGAGGAGGATGGCGATCACGCCGAGTCCGCCGCCACCCACGGCGATCCCGGCGTTGCGTCCGCGCTTGCTCGTGCGGCTGCGACCGATGCGCGCGTCGTCGTTGAAGGTCATGCCGCTCACCGTAGGGAACGACGCGCGCGCGTGCGTGTCGCATCCGGGGTTCTGTCAGGGGAACGCCGACGCTACTGTGTGCGGGAACCGCATCGAGGCGGTCGGAGGGAGAGTCACCTGTGGCGATCGAGATCACCCCGTTCCTGTGGTTCGACGGGCGGCTGGACGAGGCCGTCGAGCTCTACACCGAGACCTTCGAGGGCACTCGGGTGCTCGAGCGGCAGCGGTACCCCGAAGGCGCACCGGTGAACGCGGGCAAGACGATGTCGGTGACGATCGAGCTCACCGGCCGGGTGGTCACGCTGTTCGACGGCGGCCCCGGACATCCGCAGACCGAGGCGTTCTCGCTCATGGTGCGGTGCGACACCCAGGACGAGGTCGACCGGTACTGGGATCGCCTCACGAGCAACGGGGGAGCCGAGAGCATGTGCGGGTGGCTCCTCGATCCGTTCGGGGTGTCGTGGCAGATCGTCCCGGCCGAGTTGCCCGGGCTGTTGCAGCACCCGGATCCCGCCGCGGCACACCGGGTGATGACGGCGATGCTGGGGATGCGCAAGCTCGACGTGGGTGCGCTCAAGGCGGCCGCCGCCGGGTGACCGACACCGAGGCGCGTCAGCGGTGGGTGGTCGACCACCTCGACCTGCGGGGCACGGAGCGCGTGCTCGAATTCGGTTGCGGACCGGGCGTCGCGGCGGCGCTCGCCGCCGGCCGCCTCGCCCGCGGCTCGCTGCTCGCGGTCGACCGGTCCCCGGTCGCCGTCGCACGTGCCCGCGCACGCATCGGCGACGTTCCGCACGCGACGATCGAGCAGACGGCGCTCGCCGACCTCTCCACACCGGAGCCGTTCGACGTGGCCTTCGGGGTCGACGTCAACGTCTTCTGGACGGGCACCGCGCACGCCGAGTGCGACGCGCTCGCCCGCCTGCTGCGGCCGGGCGGACGCCTCGCCCTGTGCTTCTCCCTCGGCCCGACGGGGGCCGACCGCATCGTGCCGAGGGTCAGGGCGGCGCTCGCCGGACATCCCTTCACCGAGCCGACCGTCAGCGAGGGGCCGGGCCTCCTCGCGGTCGACGCGGTGCGCCGACCCTGACGGCGCGTGCGCCTAACCGATACGGTGGGGCGATGTCGCGGTTGCCCTGGACCGAGCTGCCCCCCGCGGTGCGGGCGTGGGCGGCCGAACTGCTGGGCTCCGAAATCGTGCAGTGGCAGTCGCAGCAGGGTGGTTTCTCGCCGGGATCCGCCGACATCGTCACGACCGCCGCCGGCCGTCGGGCGTTCATCAAGGCGGTGGGATTCGAGCGCAACCCCGAGTCGCCCGACATCCACCGCATGGAAGCGCGGATCGCAGCGACCTTCGACCCGCAGCTCCCCGTGCCCCACCTGCTCGGCGTCTACGACGACGGCGACTGGGTCGCCCTCGCCTTCGAACCGGTCGAGGGTGAGCCGCCGACGCTGCCGTGGCAGCGGCGCGACGTCGTCGCGACCCTCGACGCGTGCCAGTCGATCGCGCGCTGGCCCGTGCCCCCGGGCATCCCACACGTGCTCGACTTCTGGCGCAGCGCCGCCGACGACTGGCTGCGCGTGCAGTCGGACCTCGATGCGGCGACGGTCGCCGAGCTGCACCGTCTCGCCGTGGAGGCGGGAGCCCACATCGGCGGCGACCACCTGGTGCAGCTGGATCTGCGGGCGGACAACGTGCTCATCACGAGGTCCGGACGTGCCGTGATCGTCGACTGGCCGTGGGCGCATCGCGGTCCGTCATGGTTCGACGCGCTCACCCTGCTGTTCAACGTGCGTCTCTACGATCCGTCGCACGACGTGGAGGAGTACA
Organism: Diaminobutyricimonas aerilata; assembly: GCF_002797715.1. NCBI lineage: Bacteria > Bacillati > Actinomycetota > Actinomycetes > Micrococcales > Microbacteriaceae > Diaminobutyricimonas > Diaminobutyricimonas aerilata. The sequence continues at coordinate 1,433,721 of NZ_PGFF01000001.1, forward strand.
TCCGCGGTCACTCGGTGTTCGAGACGATGCCTGAGGACGCCGCCGATGCCGTGCTCGCCCTCCTCGCGGGGTTCTTCCTCGCGCGATCGCAGGAACCGCCGTCCCCGGGCGTCGAGCGCGTGCGCGGGTTCCAGCGCGAACAGGCGGAGGCGATCCTGGGCTGGCTCGCGGACCGTTTCACGTCCCGCTGATCCCCGCACCGACGAGGTCGGTGGTCGGGCCTAGCATCGGCTCATGGTGAGCTTCGCCGACAAACCCGTGCTCGAGCTCACGGTCGAGCAGTGGGAGGAGTTCCTCGCCGGCGACCCCGACCCGGGCGGCGTGCGTCTGAAGCTGCGCAAGAAGTCGTCGACCGCGCCCGGCATGACGTGGCAGGAGGCGGTCGAGGTCGCGCTCTGCTACGGCTGGATCGACGGGCAGACCTCGCGGTTCGACGACGACTACACCCTGCAGGCGTTCACACCCCGGCGGAAGAACAGTCCGTGGTCGCAGGTGAACGTCGAGCACGTCGCGCGGCTGACGGCCGAAGGCCGGATGCGGCCCGGCGGCGTCGCCGAGGTGGAGCGGGCGAAGGCCGACGGGCGGTGGGATGCGGCGTACCGGGTGAAGGGTGCGGTCGCCCCGCCGGATCTGCAGCAGGCACTCGACGCGAACCCCGCTGCGGCCGCGTTCCTCGAGGCGCTACCGCGCGCGGACCGCTTCCAGATCTTCTTCCGGATCTCCAACATCAAGACGCCCGCGGTGCGTGCCGCGCGCATCGCCGACGTCGTGGAGAAGGCAGCCCGCGGGGAACGTCACTACCGCTGAGTCGCACAGGCTCGCCCGACGTGTTGCGTTGTGTTGCGGGCGGGGGTGCGCGTCGGCGGCGCTGCCCGCAGCATGAAGGCATGACCCGGCAGATCCGCTTCAACGCCTTCGACATGAACTGCGTCGCCCACCAGTCCTCCGGCCTCTGGCGTCATCCGGACGATCAGGCCCACCGCTACACCGATCTCGAGTACTGGACCGGGCTCGCGAAGCTGCTCGAGTCGGGCACCTTCGACGGCATCTTCATCGCGGACGTGCTCGGCACTTACGACGTCTACGGCGGCACGAACGAGGCCGCCATCCGGCACGGCGCGCAGGTGCCCGTCGGCGACCCGCTCATGCTCGTCTCCGCGATGGCGCTCGTCACCGAGCACCTCGGATTCGGAGTGACCGCCGGCACCGCCTACGAGCATCCGTATCCGTTCGCCCGTCGCATGTCGACGCTCGACCACCTCACGAAGGGCCGGGTCGGCTGGAACGTCGTGACCGGGTATCTGCCGAGCGCGGCCCGCAACATGGGGCACGACGACCAGCTCGAGCACGACGACCGCTACGACCACGCCGACGAGTACCTCGAGGTGCTGTACAAGCTGTGGGAGGGCTCCTGGGAGGACGACGCCGTCGTGCGCGACCGGGAGCGGGGCGTGTACACGGAACCGTCGAAGGTGCACGAGATCGGGCACAAGGGCACGCACTTCACCGTTCCGGGCATCCACATCTCGGAGCCGTCGCCGCAGCGCACCCCCGTGCTCTACCAGGCGGGCGCCTCCCCGCGAGGCATCGCCTTCGCCGCGGCGAACGCGGAGGCGATCTTCGTCGCCGCCCACAGCAAGGACGTGCTCAAGAAGACCGTGTCGCGCATCCGAGACGCCCTCGAGGCGGCCGGCCGTGACCGGTACGCCGCGCGCATCTACACGCTGCTGACGATCATCACCGACGAGACGAGCGAGAAGGCGCAGGCGAAGCTCGAGGAGTACCTCTCCTACGCGAGCGAGGAGGGCGCCCTCGTCTTCATGTCCGGCTGGATGGGCGTGGACCTCTCGAAGTACGACCTCGACGAGCCGGTCGGCAACGTCGAGAGCAACGCGATCAAGTCGGTCGTGTCGAACTTCCAGGAGTCGGCGGCCGCCGGCGACGAGTGGACGGTGCGCGACATCGGCCGGCACGGCGCCATCGGCGGCCTCGGCCCGTACATCGTCGGATCGGGCGCGGAGATCGCCGACCAGCTGCAGGAGTGGGTGGAGGAGACCGACGTCGACGGGTTCAACCTCGCCTACGTCGTGACGCCGGGTACGTTCGAGGATGTCGTGCGCTACGTCATCCCGGAGCTGCGCGCCCGTGGCGCCTATCCGGAGTCGTACGCGGAGGGCACTCTGCGCAACAAGCTGCACGGCCGCGGCGACCGGCTGCCGGAGGAGCACCTCGGGGCGTCGTTCCGCGTGCGTCCGTCGGGGGTCGTCGCCGGCTGAGCGGTGCGCCGCCGGTCGCGCGCCGCACGGCGTCCGCTGCAGACCCGCTCCCTGAGCCTGTCGAAGGGAGCCCGTCATACGTGTCCGCGTCGCGCTACTGTTCCGTGCTCCCGCGCCTGGAGAACCCGTCGCGCGAGTGCGGAACGGGCGCGCGTCGCGGATCGCGCGGCGGCGACGGTTCCCTCCGACGTCGGGGATCCGCACTGACGAAGCGGCGCGGAGGCTGTCTAGGCTCCGCTCATGCTTCGCCGCTCCTTCGCCCTGTTGTGGGTGTCGCAGGCGCTCTCGCAGCTGGGCACGAGCGTGTCGACGCTCGCCTATCCGCTGCTCGTGCTCGACGCGACCGGGTCGGCACTGCAGGCGGGGCTCGTCGGCGCGGTCACGGCTGCCGTCGCGTTCGTGGTGCGGGTGCCCGGGGGAGTGCTCGCCGACCGCTTCCGGTACCGGCCGCTCATGCTCGCGGCCGACGGCATCCGCACGGGCGTGCTCGTCGCCGTCACGGCGATGGTGCTCCTCGATGCGGTGGCGGTGCCGTTGCTGCTCGCCCTCGTGGCGGCTGAGGTCGCGTTCGGCACCGTTTTCGGACCGGCCGAGTTCGCGCTCGTGCGGCTGCTCGTGCCGGTCGAGGAGCGGGCACTCGCCGTCGGACGCATGCAGTCGCGCTCCCAGCTCGCCGGACTCATCGGGCCACTGCTCGGCGGCGTGCTGTACGCGGTGCATCCGGCGCTTCCCTTCGCCGTCGACGCCGCGAGCTACACGGCGTCGTTCCTGCTCGTCTCATTCGTCCGATCGCCGCAAGCCGCCCCCACCGGGGGGACCGGAGCGCGTTGGCGCGACGAGGTGCGAGCCGGATGGCGGTGGTTGCGGTCGGACGGCTTCCTGCTGCGCGCCGGCCTCTGGGTGGGTGCGCTCACCGCCGTCTTCGGCGCCGTGGGCCTCGCCATCCTCGTCTTCGCCCGCGACCGCGGTGCCGGCTCGGCGGAGATCGGCGCGATGTACGCGATCAGCGCCGCCGGGGGAGCGATCGGCGCCCTGCTCACCCCGTGGCTGCAGCGGCGGCTGCGGCCCGTCGCTGTGCTGCGCCTGGCCGCCGCCGTCGACACGGTCGCGACGCTCGCGCTGCTCCCGCTCGAGTCGCCGTACCTCATCGGCGTCGCCGGTGCCGCGGCCTTCTTCCTCGCGCCGGCCGTGGCGGCGGTGCTGTTCGGCGACCTCTCCGCGCGCTGCCCCGACCACCTCGTCACCCGCGCGCAGTCGACCCTGGCGCTGCTGGTCGGCGCCTTCGCCCCGCTCACGCCCGCGCTCATCGGCGCGGTGAGCGACCGCTGGGGCTCCGCCGTCGCGATCCTCGGGTGCGCGGCGGCATTCGCGGTGCTCACCGTGCTCGCCTGGGCGCTGCGCCCCGCGCGGGATGAACGGTGACCCTGGGCATCCGCTCACACGGCGAGCGGCGGTCGAGCGGGTCGTCCTAGCGTGGCGGGGTCCGCCAGCGCGGCGACACGTGATCGGAGGAGAACCATGAGCGACAGCGAACCCACCCCCTCGTTCGGCGAGGTCAGCACGACGGACGCGATCACGGGCACGAATGCGGGCAGCGCCCTCGACGCGTCCGACAGCGCGGGCGTGACCGACGCCGCCGCCGCCGTCGATGCGGAGATGAGTGGCACCGACCTGAGCACGGGCGACCGCCCGAACGACGTCGCCGGCGATGATTCGAGCGAGCGCGAGGAGGGCGACGTCGGGCTCAGCGGCGACGCGGCGCCGAGCACGTCGGTGAGCGACGTCGACCTCGACGAATCCGACGCCATCGCCGGCCGCGTCGCGGACGACGCCGACGACAGCGGGGGCGACGCGCCCCTCGCCGACGACGCTGTCGAGGACTTCCGTTTCGCCAACGACCTGGTCACGAACGATGCCGTCGCGGGCGAGACGGTGCTCGACGAGGACGCGGCACCCGTCGAGGGTGCCCCCTACGCGGCGGAGAACGAGTTGCACGGCGACGTGCAGCTCGACGAAGAGCCCTGACCCCGTGGACGACCGGCGGGCGGCGTCACGGCCGTCGCCCGCCGACGTGCGCGTAGGCTGAGCGCGGGAGGTCCATCGTGCACCGCTGGTATCCGCGACTCGTCGTCGCGCTGACGCTGGCCTTCCTCGTGCTCGCGGTCGCCGACCAGCCGCAATCCGCGGCACTCGTGCTCGGTGGCGCGGCCGTCGTCATGCTCGCGTGCTCGGTGCACCACACCGTGCTGACTCTCGCCGTGAGCGAGCGACTGCGGGGCATCGGCGGACGATCCCGTGAACACCGGCACGTGCTCACGCGCACGCCCGCACCTCAGCACCCGGACACGCCGGGTCGCGCTCGTCCTCGAGCCCCGGGAGGGATGATCCCGGTCGCCTGATCCGTCGCCGACGGACGGGTGGCCACAGGTCATCCATCCGCTCCGACTCGAGGACACCGTGAACATCTACACCTTCCCGCCCGTCGCGGCGGCGCTCGACGCCGCCCACGCCACCGTCTCCGCCCTCGCCGACGCGCTCGCGCCGCTCGCGGGAGCCCATTCCGCGGCCCTCGCGATCGTGGTCGTCGCCCTCATCGTGCGTGCGGCGCTCATCCCCGTCGGCATGGCGACCGCACGTGCCGACGCCGACCGGCGCCGACTGGCTCCCCAGCTGCAGCGCTTGCGCGAGCGCTACCGCACCCAGCCCGAGCTGCTGCAGCGCAAGACGATGGAGCTGTACTCCACCGAGAAGGTGTCCCCGCTCGCGGGATGTCTTCCGCTGCTCGTGCAGGCACCCATCGTCAGCATCGTCTACGGCCTGTTCGTCTCCCCGCACATCAACGGCCACGCGAACGTGCTGCTCGAGGCGCCGCTCGCCGGGGCGCCGCTCGGCACGTCTCTTCCGTCGCTCGTGCTCGCCGGCGCGTGGTGGCCCGACATCGCCGTCGTCGCGGTGCTGCTCGGCATCATCGCGGTCGTCTCCGCCTTCTCGCGGCGCGTGTCGATGCGCTGGGCGGCGCAGAGCCCGAGCCCGGGGATGCCCGCCGGCACCCTCGCGGTGCTGAGCTGGTTGCCCTTCCTCACGGTCGTGTTCGCCGCGATCGTGCCGCTCGCCGCGACCCTGTACCTCACCGTCACGACGACGTGGGCACTCATCGAACGCGTGTTGCTCCGACGGCGGATCGACCGCATCCGGGGAACCGCGTGACCTCCCTGTGCGGAGGACGAGCCCGCCGACGGCAGCACCCTCCGACTCGGTGCGAAGCTGAGTCGGCGCTCGGGTTCCTCGAACGCCCCGGTCCTATCGTGACGAGGTGCACCTTCCGGCCGGCCGTCACTTCGCGCTCACCTGGAGCATCCCCGACCAGTTCGGCGGGATGACGAGCGCGTTGCTGCACCGGTCGCGATCGTTCGTGCACCTCGGCGGAGTCGCGGTGGATGTGCTGACCCTCGACGACCGCGCCGACTACCCCGAGATCGAACGTCGTCTCCGGGAACGCGGCGAGCTCGTGGACGGCATGCGGCTGCTCAACCTCTGGGAGTGGTGGCGGGTGAACGACCCCCGGCCCGGATCGATCGACCTCGGTCGGCACGTGTTCGCTCCCCTCGCGCCGCACGAGGGGGAGCTGCAGTTGCGTGAGGGGGTCCCGATCCGCCGGGTGCGCCGCGACGAGCACGGCGTGACCACGCAGATCGACCACTTGCGCGACGACGGATCGCTCGCCGTGAGCGACCGCCGCGGTGACGATGGGGCGCGGTCGATCGTGGTGTGCGACCGGGACGGCGTGCCCGTGCGCTCCTTCGGCGGCGCGTGGGCGTTCTACCGCCATTGGCTCGACCGGCTGACGGCGAAGCAGCGGTCCTTTCTGATCGTGGACAGCAAGACCACCGCGAACTTCGTGCTCGGATACCGCCGACCGCACGTCGTCACCGTGCACGTCGTGCACAGTTCGCACCTGCAGGGGTCGGCCCGACCGATCGCGCCGCTGCGCGTCTCGCGCGCCCGGGTGTTCGAGAACCTCGACGCGCTCGACGCCGTGGTCGTGCTCAGCGAGCGTCAGCGCGGCGACATCGAGGCTCTGCTCGGACCGGCGGACCACCTCACCGTCATCCCGAACGGGCGCGACATCGCTCCGGCGCTCGCGGCTCCGCTCGAACGCGACCCGTCGCGGGGGATCATGCTCGCGACGCTCACGAGCCGCAAACGGGTGGACCACGCGGTCCGCGCGGTGACCGCCGCGAGTGCGTCGACGCGCGTCACGCTCGATGTGTACGGGGACGGTGAACTGCGCAGCAGGATCGAACGCGCCGCCGCGCTGTCCGAGGGGGTGGTGCGGCTGCACGGGCACGACCCGGACGCCCGCCGTCGGCTCGAGGAGGCCTCGTTCCTGCTCCTCACCTCGCGCAGCGAGGGGTTCCCGCTCGTGCTCGTCGAGTCGATGGCCGCCGGATGCCTCCCGATCGCCTACGACATCTCCTACGGTCCGGCCGACATCATCCGTCACGGCCGCAACGGGATGCTGGTCCCCTCCGGGGACGTGGACGCTCTGTGCGCGGCGATTCTGCAGCTGCAGGCCATGCCCGCCCGACGGGTGCGGCGGATGCGTCGAGCCGCCCGCCGTTCGGCACGCCGCTTCACCGATCGCGCCGTGACCCGACGGTGGAACCGCGAGCTCCGCGCCGCCTGGCGGCGCAAGTCGCGTCCGGACATGTGAGGAACCGGAAGCCGTGCACGGCTGCCGTCGCCGTCCCGGTAGGATCGGAGGCCGGAGGGAGCCACCCATGAAGATCGTCTTGTTCGTCGTCGCCGCCGTGCTCTTCGTCGGCTCGTTCCTCATGTTCGGGTACGCCGACCAGTTCCCCGAGCCGATGAACTTCATCCTCTTCCTCGGTGGGATCCTCGTCGCGTCGCTCGCGCTCATGATCCCGTTCCACCTCGCGGACAAGTTCGACTGACCCCGGCCGTTCCCGCCTCTCCGAACGCCAGCTGAGCGTTCCTTGAGAGGATTTGAACCGTCCGCTGTGGCCTCGGCAGAATCTCGACCGGCGGTCGTTCCGACCACCCCGACCCCGATGACGGGGCCGGATCGGACGGGGTAGGAGGAGCGATGGCGCGAACGACCGAACAAGCCAGGGGACCGCTGGTCAGCCTGGTGCCGGCACGGATGGACCGTCTGCCGTGGACGAGATTCCACTGGTCCGTCGTGGTCGGCCTCGGAGTCGCGTGGATCCTCGACGGACTCGAGATCCAGATCGTCGCCTCCGCCGGCTACCAGAAGGACCTCGGCATGACCGCCGCGGAGGTCGGGATCGCCGGCACCATCTACCTCCTCGGGCAGGTGACGGGGGCCCTCGTCTTCGGTCGGCTCTCGGATCGGCTCGGACGACGCAGGCTGTTCATCCTGACGCTCATCATCTACCTGCTCGGCAGCGGTCTCGCCGGTCTCTCGCCGAACATGTGGGTGCTGTTCTTCTTCCGGTTCATCGCCGGCATGGGCATCGGCGGTGAGTACGCCGCGATCAACTCGGCGATCGACGAGCTGATCCCGTCGAAGTACCGTGGTCGTGTCGACATCGCCATCAACGGCACGTACTGGGGCGGCGCCGCGCTCGGGGCCGCGGCGAACGTGTTCCTGCTCAACCCCGACATCGTCGACGAGAACTGGGGCTGGCGGATCGGCTTCTTCATCGGGCCGGTGCTCGGGCTCGTGATCATCTACCTGCGCCGGCACATCCCCGAGAGCCCCCGCTGGCTCATGACCCACGGACGTGAGGACGAGGCCAAGCGCACGGTCGACGAGATCGAGCGGCGCGTGGAGCACGAGGACGGCCACCGGCTGGAGCCGGTCGACGACTCGAAGGGCATCAAGCTCACCCCGCACGAGCGCGTGCCGTTCCGGCAGATCGCCCACGTGCTGTTCAAGGTGTACCCGCGGCGCACCCTCGTCGGGGCGACCATGATGGTGACGCAGTCGTTCCTCTACAACGCGATCTTCTTCACCTACGCCCTCGTGCTGCAGAACTTCTACGGCACCGACCCCAGCAGCACGGCGTACTTCTTCTTCCCGTTCGCGATCGGCAACCTGCTCGGTCCGTTGCTGCTCGGCCCCCTGTTCGACTCGTGGGGTCGCCGCAAGATGATCTTCCTCACCTACGGGGTGTCGGGAGTGGTGCTCGCCGTCTCCGGGTTCCTGTTCTCGGCGGGCGCGCTCGACGCGACGACGCAGACGATCTTCTGGTGCGTCTCGTTCTTCTTCGCCTCGGCGGGAGCGTCGTCCGCCTACCTGACGGTGAGCGAGCTCTTCCCGCTCGAGATCCGCGCCCAGGCCATCGGCTACTTCTTCGCCCTCGGTCAGATCGCCGGATCGATCGCGCCGACCGTGTACGGAGCGCTCGTCGGCGAGGGTGAGGACCGCGGACCGCTCACCGTCGGCTACCTGCTCGGCGCGGGCATCATGATCGTCGGCGGTGTCGTCGCCCTCATCTTCGGTGTCGATGCGGAGCGGAAGTCCCTCGAGGACATCTCCAAGCCGCTCTCGAGCGCGGACGACTGAGCCGTCGTCGGGTGCTGCGACCGCGATCGCAGCACCCGACGGGCGTCGGAGTGTCGGGTGCCGGCGCTACTCGAGCCACTCGGTGACGAAGCGGTCGTTCGCGTGGATGTGCACCGACTCGAACAGCCCGCGATCGAGCACCTCGAACTTGTGCGCGACCAGCGCGGGGACCACGAGGACCTGACCGCCGGCGACCACGAGCTGTACGTCGCCCGCCGTGAACAGCGCCGCCCCGCGTCTCACGATGAACGTCTCGCTGTACGGGTGCCGATGCAGGCGGGGACCGGTCCCCGCCTTGTCGGTGTACTCCTGGATGATCGAGATCTCGGATCCCGAGACGTATCCCTCGAGATTCTCGTCGAACGCGAGGTCGATGGCCCGAATCGTCATCCCCCCACCCTGCTCGCTCGCGCGCACGCTGTCGAGATGAGGTGAGGGTCAGGCGGCTCCGCGCGTGCCGAGCACATCGGCGGTGAACGACGACAACCGGGTGGCGAGACCGGCCGCGCGCGCGGCGATGACGTCCCGCGGATCGGGCTGCATGTCGGACTTCGGCGGGGCAATGCGGATGATGATCGAGCACGCCAGGTCCGAGCAGATGTAGGTGCCGACGGAGTTCCCGTCCCTGCCCGCCTCTCCCGCTCGGGCGGCGCTGAACAGCGACACCTGATCGGCGGGCTGCGGGGTGCGGCAGAGGGAGCACATCGCGCTGATCCCGCGCGACATGCGGCTCTCGGCCGCACGGAGGGCGATCCCGACGGGCCGGTCCTCGCGCCAGTGCACGATGTACCCGCGCTGCATGGCCCGCGGGTCGCGCCAGCCGAGGTACTCGCGGTCGTCCCAGAGCACCTCGTGCAGCCCGGGAAGGGTCATCCGTTCGGTGTCGCCGCGTGTCGCGTTCACGAACGAGTCACGGATCTGGGCTTCGGTGAGGGCCTGCATCCCGTCCAGCGTAACCGCCGGGGATGCGGATGTCGGCGGCGCTTCCTAGGCTCGGATCCGACGAGCTCTCCGCGGACAGGATGGTCATGGCCGACAGCAGCCCCCAGCGGGCGCCCGCGCTACCGCCGCTGCTGCGTGCGGTACACCCGTTCGTGCATCGGCAATACCGGGTACTCGCTGCGGCGCTCGCCCTGTCGCTGCTCGGCACGGGGGTCTGGCTCGTCGCCTTCGTCTGGCAGGTGATCCAGCTCGGGGGGAGCCCGGTCGAGCTGTCGATCGTCGCGACCGCGAACGCGGCCGGCACCGTGGTGGCGGTGCTGCTCGGTGGAGCGGTCGCCGACCGGGTGCCGCAACGGCGCATCCTCATCGCGGTCGAGCTCACGAAAGCCGTCGCCGTCGGCACGGTCGCGGCCGTCGCCCTCACCGGGGGCCTCGAGATCTGGCATCTGGCGGCGGCATCGCTCGTCTTCGGGCTCACCGACGGGTTCTTCTACCCGGCGTACTCGGCCCTGTTGCCGAGCCTGCTTCCCGAACACGAGCTCCTCGCCGCGAACGGACTCGAGGGCGTGCTGCGGCCGGCGGTCATGCAGGCCGCCGGACCGGCGGCGGCGAGCGGCCTCATCGCGGTCGCCTCGCCCGGCGCGGCGTTCGTGCTCGTCGCCGGCTCGCAAGTGCTTGCGGCGGCCGCGCTCCTGCTGTTGCGACCCACGGCGCTGCGGCGCGAGCTCGACGCCGCCGATCATCCGGTGGGCGGCCTGCTCCGCGACATCCGGGACGGATTCGGGTACATGGTGCGTACGCCCTGGCTGTTCGCGACCCTCGTCTACGCGAGCGTGCTCGTCTTCGTCATCATGGGGCCGATCGAGGTGCTCCTGCCCTTCGCCGTGAAGGATCAGACCGGGGGAGGGGCGGGTGCCTTCGCGCTCGCGATCGGCGCGTTCGGCGTCGGTGGCGCGGTCGGTTCACTCCTCGTGGCGACTCTGCGGTTGCCGCGCCGCTACCTGACCGTCATGAACCTGCTGTGGGGCCTCGGTTGCGTGCCGCTCGTCGTCATCGGCGTCACGGATGCGTTGTGGCTGATGGTCGCGGCCCTGTTCGTCGTGGGCTTCGCGTTCTCGGCCGCCAACGTGATCTGGGGAACGCTGCTGCAGCGGCGTGTGCCCGCGGCCTATCTCGGACGGGTCTCGAGCCTCGACTTCTTCGTGTCGCTCGCGTTCATGCCCGTGTCGATGGCGGTCGCGGGTCCGGTCGGCGAGGCGGTCGGATTCCCGGCCGTCTTCCTCGTCGCCGGTCTCGTGCCGCCCGCCCTCGCGACCGCCGCGATCCTGCTCGCCCGCATGCCGCGGGACGAACTGCGTCATCCGCTCGACCGCACGCCGCCCGACGGCGCCGAGGCCGCCGCCTCCTGACGGATCGTCGCCCGGGTCAGGCGTCGTGACTGCGGCCCGAATCGTCGGGCATGTTCAGGTCGTCCTCGTCGACGCGCACGTCGCCGACGTCATCGGGACCGCCGGTGCCCGGACGCACCTGCACGCCGGGATCATCGGCCTCGTCGGCGACCGCGGCCGACGCGGGCTCGTCCTGCCGCACCTGGGTCTCGCGTTCGCTGCCCGGGCTGTAGTCGGTGTCCTTGTCGATGCCGTCGTCGAAGTGCTGCTGATCGCTCATGCGCTCGACGCTAAGGCGGGAGACGGGCGCCGGCGCAGCGTGCGCAGGAGAAGCCCAGACGATGGGCAGCTAGATCCCACGCACTGCCATCTCGACGACGCGGTCGCGCACACCTTCGAGCATCGGTGAGCCGAGGTGGGCGAGGGGACCCTCGAGATGCAGCATGGCGAGGCCGTGCACGGCCGACCAGGCGAGGAACTCGGCCCCGGGTCGCCGCTCGGCGGGCAGCGCGCCGGCCTCGACGAGCGCGTCGAGCGACACCCCGAGCAGCTCGAACGGGGTGCGTCCCCGCGCTCCCGCCTTCGGCGGCTCGAGCGCGGTTGCGAGGTCGCGGGGCACGGTGAAGGCCGCGCGGAACAGGCCGGGGTCGGTGCACGCGAAATCGATGTAGGCCCGCCCGATGGCGGTCAGCCGGGCGCGGGCGTCGGCGGTCGCATCACCCGTGTCGGGGATCGCGTCGAAGGCGATCTCGATGCGGTCGGCGACGATCGCCTGGGCCTCGTCCGAGACGGCCGCGAGCAGAGCGGCCCGGTCGGCGAAATGGCGGTATGCGGCGTTCGGCGCGACGCCGGCCTGTCGCGTCGCCTCGCGCAGCACGACGGCGTCGGGACCGCCCTGTCTGGCCAGTTCGATACCGACCGCGACGAGTGTCGCGCGAAGATCCCCGTGTCGATATGTCGTGCGCATCGAACCCAGTCCGCTCACGCTTCCCCTCTCGGCGCGGCCGCCCGAGCGGCCGATCTCGCGTTGTGGACAGCGTATCCGAGCCCTCGGGGCGGTTCCGCACCGCATCCGCGCTTGAATGGAGGGATGACCGGCCCGCGTCCCGACCCCGCTTCCATCGACGCCCTGCGCGGGGATCTCCACGAGGCGCGATTCACCGTCGACGCCGTGCGGCAGCTCTGGGGCGAGGGCGCGGACGCCGCGCTCGGTCGGGGACATCGCACCGCGGCTCGACGCGCGCTCGACGCCCTCCCCGCCTCTCCGCTGGCCACCCTGTGCCGCGCCTTCCTGCTCGGGATGGGCGTGACCCCGGATGAGCTCGACGCCGCGCTGCCGCGGCTGCGGGCCGCGGGCGCGTTCCGGCTGGGCCTCGTCGACGAGGAGGGATCGCCGCTCGTGGACCTGCGTCCCTACGAGTTCGTGGATGCCCAGGGCGCCGGCCGGTGGTGGATCGCGAGCGACCTCGGCGAACTCGCCGTCGGGGGTGCGCTCCGCGAGGACCACGTGCTCGGGATCGGCGGCGCCTCCACGACGCTCGCCTCGATCATGATGCCGACCCCGGTCGACACGACCCTCGACCTCGGCACCGGGTGCGGCATCCAGGCTCTGCACGCCGCCCGGTTCTCACGCCGCGTCATCGCGACGGACGTGTCGGAACGCGCCCTCGCGTTCGCGCGATTCAACGCCGCGCTCAACGCCGTCGACGGCATCGAGGTGCGCCGGGGCGACCGTTTCGCGCCGCTCGAGGGGGAGCGGGTCGACCGGATCGTGAGCAATCCGCCGTTCGTCATCACCCCGCGCCGCGCGGGCGTGCCGACGTACGAGTATCGCGACGGGGGACTGGTCGGCGACGCCCTCATCGAGTCGGTCGTGCGGGGAGCCGCAGACGTGCTGACGCCCGGGGGGACCGCCCAGCTGCTCGGCAACTGGGAGTACCGCGCCGGTGAGGACGGACTGCAGCGCGCGGCAGGGTGGGCGCAGCGGGCCGGACTCGACGCCTGGATCGTGGAACGCGAGGTTCAGAGCGCGGAGCAGTACGCGGAGACCTGGATCCGCGACGGGGGCACCCGGCCCGGCGACCCGGCGTTCGACGACCTGCTCGACGCCTGGCTCGACGACTTCACGCGGCGCGGTGTGCAGCGGATCGGATTCGGGTACCTGCTGCTGCGGCGCCCCGCCGGGCGGCCCCGGCCGGTGCGTACCGAACGGCTGCACGGCCCCGTCGGCGGTGCGCTCGGAGCGCATCTGGCCGCGTCCCTCCTCACGATGGACACCCTCGCCGCTCTCGACGACGACGCGCTGCTCGCCCTGCGCCTGCGCCGCGCTCCCGACGTGACGGAGGAGCGCCACTACTGGCCGGGGGACTCGGACCCGACGGTCATCCGCCTGCGTCAGGGCAGCGGCTTCGCCCGCGAACGCGACGCCGGCACCGCGCTCGCGGCCCTCGTCGGCGCGTGCGACGGCGAACTCACCGCCGCGGCGATCGTCGCCGCTCTCGCCGACCTCCTCGACGCGGATGCGGCCGCGCTGCGGGCGGAACTGCTGCCGCAGGTGAGGGAGCTCGTCGCCGACGGGATGCTGCTGCTCCCGGATGACCCGGGATACGCCTGAGGGGGGACGCCGGCGCGCCGACGTCTTCCTAGGCTGGCAGCATGCGTCTGACGGAACTGCTCGCCGTGTCCGCCTCATCGAGCCAAGGGCAGGAGCTCTCCGGCATCCTCGGTCTCGCGACACAGGTCATGGAGGCGCTCAGCGAGTGGGGGGTCGGGCTGCTCACGTTCATCGAGACGGTGTTCCCGCCCATCCCGAGCGAGGTGATCCTGCCGCTCGCGGGATTCCTCGCCAGTCAGGGCCGCATGAACTTCGTGCTCGTGCTCGTCACCGCGACCCTCGGCGGCTTCATCGGCGCTCTGCTGCTGTACTGGCTCGGCCGCGTCGTCGGTGAGGAGCGCAGTGTGCGCCTGCTGTCGAAGCTCCCGCTCGTCGACCGGGAGGACTTCGAGAAGGCGGCCGGGTGGCTGCACCGGCACGGTCGCAGCGCGGTGTTCTTCGGGCGTCTCATCCCCGGCGTGCGCAGCCTCATCTCGCTCCCCGCCGGAAGCACCCGGATGCCGCTGGTCACCTTCACGATCTTCACCGTCGCCGGCACGCTCGTCTGGAACGGACTCCTCGTCGGGCTGGGGGCGGCCCTCGGGTCGCAGTACGAGCTCATCGAGCAGTACTCGGGCGTGCTCGACTACGTCGTCTACGCGGCGATCGCCGGCGTGCTCGTCTGGCTCATCGTGCGGCGGGTGCGACGCGTGCGGGCTCAGCGTGACGGCTGACCCGGCCCGAGCGGATGCACGAGGCGGGTCGCCGAATCCCAGAGCCGCGACTCCGTCGCCGTCGCCGCCAGCACCGGGGCCTCGAGCACCTCGAGGGCGACGGCCACCTGAGCGGGGGTGAGCCGACGGGCCAGCGTCACGTGAGGGGTCCAGGCGTCCGGAACGCTCACCGGCAGCGCGGTCACCGCGCGGCCGACGGCGTCGTGCACCGCGCGGTGCACGGTGAGCAGCGCCGCCGTGACGACCACGGCGCGGGCGAGCACCGCCCCGTGCCGCGAGGGGAAGAGCAGGAGTCCACCGAGCGTCACGGGCACGGGCAGCAGCGCGGCGGCGTCGCGGAGCGAGGCGATCCGGGTCTCCGCACCCTCGGGAGCCACGAGCAGCGTGATGTGCGGTCGATTCGACGCGCCGGTGTGCCGGGCGAGGCTCGGCAGCCCCGCCTCATCCAGCTCGCGCCACTCCTCGCGCACGGCCTCGTCCGCGTCCGCGTCGAGCAGCAGTTCGACGCTCTGCATCAGGACCTGGGCAGCCGCACGAGCCGCACCTCGGTGAGCTCCCCGTCGTGCGCATCGACGACGAGGTAGCTGCAGAACGGCTGGCGCCGGCGGTCGGTGGGCGATCCCGGATTGAGCAGCCGCATGCCGGCCGGGGTGACGGTGTCCCACGGGATGTGGCTGTGGCCGAAGAACAACACATCCAGTCCCGGATGGTCGCGGTCGCAGCGCTGCTCACGACCCTTCGCGTCCCCGGTGATGTGCACGACACCCATCCGCAGGCCCTCGAGTTCCACGTGCGCCACCTCCGGCAGCCGGGATCGCAGCGCCTCGCCGTCGTTGTTGCCCCACACCCCGACGAAGCGGCGGGACCGTCGCTCGAACTCGTCGAGCAGTTCGGGCACCACCCAGTCGCCCGCGTGGACGACGAGATCGGCGGCCTCGATGTCGTGCCACACCGCGTCGGGCAGCCGTTTCGCTCGCGCCGGGACGTGCGTGTCCGCGACGACGACGATGCGCGCCGCCACCTCAGTCCTTGAGCACGTTGAGCGCCGACGCCTTGTGCGCGGCCTGCTTGCCGGACTTGTCCGACTCGACGATGAACGCGGGGTCGTCGTCGGAGGCCCGGAACTGCTGTCCGTCGAAGGTGAAGTCCGACGTGCGCTTGTCGACGACGCGGCCGCGGGTGCGTCCCTGCGGCGTCTTCCAGCTGACGTGGTCGCCGACCGAGGGGGTGGAGGATGCGCTCATGGCGGCACGCTAGCCAGCGGCCCTGGCAGCGTGCTGAGCCTCCGTCAGCCCCGCACGGCGTGCTGCCATACTGGCGGCGATGAGCACTCCGGATGCGGTCGTCGTCGGGGCGGGACCGAACGGTCTCGCCGCCGCGGTGACGCTCGCCCGCCGCGGTCTTCACGTGCGGGTGTACGAGCGCGCGTCGACGGCCGGTGGCGGCACACGCACCCTCGAGCTGACCCTGCCGGGGTTCCGCCATGACTGGGGCTCGGCCGTGCATCCCATGGCGTTCGCGTCACCGTTCTTCCGCAGGCTCGGCATCCGCGACCGGGTCGAATTCGTGACGCCCGAGGTGTCGTACGCACACCCCCTCGACGGCGCGCGGGCCGGCCTCGCCTACCGCGACCTCGACCGTGCGGCCGACGTCCTCGGAGTCGACGGCGCCGCGTGGCGGAACCTCTTCGCCCCGCTCGTCCGCGCCGTGCGCGGAATGACGGAGTTCGTCGGCGGTCCCGTACTGCGGGTGCCGCGTCATCCGGTTACGGCCGTGCGGTTCGGGCTCCGCGCGCTCGAGCAGGGCGGACCGTGGTGGAACGCGAGGTGGCGCGACGAGGTGGCTCCGGCGCTGCTCACCGGGGTCTTCGCGCACACCATCCGCCCGCTGCCGAACCTCGCCCCCGCTGCGGCGGGTCTCGTGCTCGGCGTGCACGCCCACGCGGAGGGGTGGCCCGTGCCGGTCGGGGGCAGTCAGGCGATCGCCGACGCGCTCCTGGGGGAGCTGCTCGCGCGTGGTGGTGAACTGGTGCTCGACCACGAGGTGAGCACCCTCGAGGAGCTGCCGCCGTCGCGCGTGACCCTGCTCGACCTGTCGCCGCGTGCTTTCGTGCGCCTCGCCGGGGACCGTCTCAGCCCGGCGGCGGCCGCGCCGTACCGGCGCTTCCGCTACGGCAACGGCGTCGCCAAGGTCGACTACGCCCTCTCCGGTCCGGTGCCGTGGGCGGCCGCCGGCGTGGACCGCACGGCCACCGTGCACCTCGGCGGTTCCCGCGCGGAGATCGCCGCGTCGGAGCGGGAGGTGTTCCGCGGCCGGCACCCCGAGTCTCCTTACGTGCTCGTCTCGCAGCCCACTCTGTTCGACCGGACCCGAGCCCCCGAGGGTAGGCACACGCTGTGGGCCTATACGCACGTGCCGGCCGGATCGACCGTCGACCGGGAGGACGCGGTCACGGCGCAGATCGAGCGGTTCGCGCCCGGGTTCCGCGACCTGGTGCTCGCCACCTCGAGTCGCACCGCCGCCGATCTGGAACGCGAGAACCCGAACTACGTCGGCGGAGACATCGCCGCGGGCGACGTCTCGCTCGCGCAGCTGCTCGCCCGGCCGGTGGCCGCTTCCGACCCGTGGCGCACGCCGGTCGACGGTGTGTACCTGTGCTCCTCGTCGACGGCTCCGGGACCGGGCGTGCACGGGCTGGCCGGATGGCACGCCGCGCGCGCGGCCCTGCGACGCGAGTTCGGCGGATTGTAGAAGCACCGATCGGTCGCGCGCAAGCCCCTGCGCGTCATGTGGTGGGACCTTGGTCCCGTAGATACGATGTGAGCACCGTGAGGCGCGCCCGTCTCGCCTTCCGGTTCCTTTCCGCTCTCGGCCGTGCGTCGTCAGGAAGGTCGTCCCCGTGCCCCATCGCGTCAACCACCTCCTCGGGGGGCGGTACCGCATCCACACCCCGCTGGGGTCCGGTGGGATGGGCTCGGTGTACCAGGCGACGGACGAGAGCCTCGGGCGGGAGGTCGCCGTCAAGGTCTTCCGGCGCGAAGCCGCGACGGCCGAGGAGGTGCTGCGGCAGGAGCACGAGATCCGGCTGCTCGCCTCACTGAACCACCCGGGACTCGTCAGCGTCTTCGACGCGGGCACCCACATGTTCGACGACGAGGTGCGGCGCTACCTGGTCATGGAGCTCATCGAGGACTCCACGCTCGAATCGCGTCTCGTGGGGGAGCCGCTCGAACTGCACGAGGTGGCCGACCTCGGTTCGCAGATCGCCGAGGCGCTCGCCTACGTGCACGCGCACCAGATCGTGCACCGCGACGTGAAGCCCGCCAACATCCTCATCGCCGAGGGCGGCCAGGGGCTGCGTCGGGTCGCGAAACTCACCGACTTCGGCATCGCCCAGTTCGCCGGCGGCAACCGCATCACCTCGGCGGGCACGGTCATCGGCACGGCGAGCTACCTGAGCCCGGAGCAGACCTCCACCGGTCAGGTCAGCGGGGCGAGCGACGTGTACTCGCTCGGCCTCGTGCTGCTCGAGGCGCTCACGGGCGTGAAGTCCTTCCCCGGCACCGCGATCGAGTCCGTCGCCGCGCGTCTCGTCTCCGACCCCGACATCCCGGCCGACCTCCCGGCCGAGTGGCGTGTGCTGATCGGACGGATGACCGCGCGGAACCCCGAGGACCGCCCGAGCGCCGCCTCGGTCGCCAAGTCGCTGCGCGGCACCGCGGAACTGGACCTGAGTGCCGTCTCGCTCGACGCCACCCAGCCGCACCCGATCGTGCCGGAGGCGGATGCTCGACCCGCCGGCCGCGCGGACGACGAGGCGCCGCGCCGACCGCGTCGCGGCGCCCGGCGTTCCCTCGATGTGCGGATGCTCGCGGGCGTCGGGCTGCTCGCCCTGCTCGGCGCCGTCATCGGCGCCTCCTGGATCAGCGGCACCGTCGGCGGCGGCGCGGACGCCTCGACGGTGGTGCAGTACCCCGCCGTCTCCGGCGACCTCGCCACCCCGTTGCAGCGCCTGCAGGACGCGGTGGAGTTGCGATGAGGGCGTTCGCGCGCCGTGCCCTGACGGGCACAGCGGCGGCGCTCGTCATCGGGGCGCTGGCCGGATGCTCCGCGCCCACCGGTTCCGACGACCGGGGTCTCACCGTGCTGTCGCTGCAGGAACGCGTCTACACGGTGAGCACGCAGATCGCCGAGGGCGACACCGCGGAGGCGGCGGAATCCCTCGAGGACCTCGAGCAGCTCGTCGGGTTCTCCTCCGCCCGCGGCACGCTCAGTGCGGCGGAGGCGGACGAGATCCGCGCCGCGATCGACGACCTCCGGTCGGCTCTGGGCTGACGCCTCAGCGGGAGGCGAGCGCGTCGCTCCACACCTGCTCGACGCGCGGGTAGACGGCGCGGGCCGAGAACTCCGCGTCGAACGACGCGGCCCCGGCGGCGGCGATGCGCTCACGCGCGTGGTCGTCGAACAGCGCCGTGCGGAGCGCCTGCTCGAGCTGCTCGACGTCGCCGGGATCGACGAGCAGGCCGCGGCCCTCGTCGAGCACCGAGGCGATGCCGCCGACGCGGGTCGCGATGACGCAATTGCGGCGCGCGAGCGCCTCGAGGATGAACATCGGCATCGCCTCGTCGCGCGAGGGGAGCACCGCGACGCTCGAGGACTCGAGCAGGTGCATGAGGTGGGCGTGCTCCACGGACCCGAGGAACTCCGCGTCGGGGAGGTCCCGGTCGACGACGGCCTCGTCGGCGACCGGTCCCGCGATGAGCAGCCGCCATCCGCTGCCCGCGCCGACCGCACGCCAGGCGCGCACGAGCACGTCGACGCCCTTGCGGTGCGACACGCTGCCGCCGAAGACGACGGTCCGGCCCTTGGGCGCCTCGTCCCCGTGCGGCACCGCGTTCGGAAGGAGGACAACGCGGTCGGCCGGCACGAAACGGCGGGCGACGTCGGCGGATTCGTCGCTCAGAGTGAGCACGACGGAGGCGGCGGAGAGCACCCGCCGCACGAGGTCGGGGCGACGGTCGGCGAAGTCGCGGAAGCTGCTGCCGTGCAATTGCGCGACGGTCGCGAATCCACGCGCGCGGGCGAGGCGCAGCAGCACCCCCTCGCGCAGGAAGGAGCCCCCCTGCGAGAGGTGCGCGACGATGACATCCGTCCGCCGTCCGCCGAGCGTCGCGAGCCGGGCGGCGGCGCGGGCGAAGAGCGCGAGGGCGCGGGGACCGTGGCTCCCGTCGCGGGAGACGAGCACCCGCACGTCGAACCGGTCGAACGACCACGCGAGGTAGCCGTTGACGACTTGCGTCATCCCGCCCGCGACCTCGCCCCGGCGTCCGATGTGCCAGGCGATCGGCCGGTTCACGCCTGCCGCACCGCCTCGGCGGGTTCGGCGCTGCGGGTCCCACCGAGCGCACGTTCCAGGTCGCCGCGCACGGCCGCGAGGTCGGCGCGCGCCGTCGGCAGCGCCGCGAAGAGCTCGGCGCGTCGATCGGCCACGGTCGCGATGCGCTCGGTGATCGCGGCGGCATCCATCCCCGCGGTCGGGAAGGCGATGTCGGTCACCCCGCCCGCGGCGAAGTGCCGGGCGATCTTGCCCGACCGGTCCACGAGCGGCGCGACGGGCACGGCGCCTTCGGTGAAGGCGGCGAGCAGTACGTGGAGGCGGTCGCTCACGGCGACCGCGGAGCGCCGGTAGAGCTCCCGGAGGCGTTCCTCCTGCCCGGCGTGGTCGGTGCCGTCCCAGTCGAGCACCTCTCCGCCGAGCCGGTCCGCGAGATCGCGGGATCGTGCGGAGTCGCGCAGCACCTGCGTGACCGCGACGACCCGTAACGCCCGCCGGTCGGCGAAGTCGCGCACGCCGGCGATCCAGGCCGCGGAGGGTTCGTCCCGATCGCTGCGCATCGACACGACGAGCGTGTCGCGGGGGAGCGACTCGTCGATGACCGCCTCGCCCTCGCCGAAGGCGAGATCGGGCATGACCCGGCCGCCGAGGTAGGCCGCGGTCTCGCCGTCGCGCCAGGCGGTCAGGTTCGACAGGGCGATCGACGGGGCCATGAGCGCGCGCGGCACGGCCGCGTTGTTGCGCGCTCCGACTCCCACCCGGGCGACGACACCGCCGCGCGCCCGCACGAGCGAGAGCAGCGGCAGCATGCCGACGTGCTCCTTCATGCCGATGAGGCTCAGCTGGATCTCGCCCGGCTTGAACACGTACGAGGTGCGAGCGCGCGCGGCGGTCGCGAGTCCCGCCCGATACCAGGCGCCGAAGGAGCGGTACACGACGTCGTCGGGCGCCAGGCGCAGCCCCTCCGTGTAGCCGGCCGGGGCGGGGCCGACGTAGACGTGGAGGGTGCCGAGCGGCCGCAGCCAGTCGAGCAGCTGGCGGCGCAGGATGATGTCGCCGATGTTGTCGTACTGGCCCACTCCGGGCACGAAGATCGCGTGAGTCATGGGTCCTGTCAGTTGCCGGCCGAGACGCGCGCCGCCTCGGACGTGCCGTCGATGTCGATGCGGTACCGCGCGGCGGCCCGGATGGTGTCGGCATCGAGATCGTCGACCTCGACGCCGGACCCGACACGCAGCTCCCCGATGAGAGCGGCGATCTGCGCCTGGTGGTCGTCGACGTGCTCGTTCCGCGCCGAGCGGCGCACCACCGCCACGGGGTGCACGCCCATCTCGAGCAGACCGAGGATGGTGCCGACACCCGCGTGAGTGACCACGACATCCGCTTCGCGCGCGTACCGTTCGAACTCCGCCGCGGAGACCTGCTCGTACACCTGGCCGGGCAGATCGGTGCGACCGGCCGAGAAGCCGAGTTGCCAGACGGTGCGCTCGTCCGCGAGGCCCGTGGCCAGGACGGCGTCGATCATGGCGTCGAACCGGTACCCCTCGATCGTGCCGAGGGTCACGAACAGGCGCGGTCGCTCCGCGGTGCGGCTCACCTCACGGCGGCGGTAGGTCGCGAGCACCGCGGGGTGGGTGCCCCACCGGCCGCCGGCCCAGCTCGGGTGCTGGGTGCGCAGTTCGGCGAACCGCGTCGCCGCGAGCACCCGCCCGGACAGCGACGGACCCTGCACGCGCGAGATGCTCTCGATGTAGAGGGTCGGCACGCCGTGACGTCGCGCCGCGGGAAGCGCGGCGAGGGCGATGGCGGCGCCCGTGCTCACCGCCTGGGCGAAGCGCTCGCGCTTCAGCAGCGCGCTCACCGTGCGGTACGTGTTGAGCACGCCGGCGAAGTCGCGCGGGCGCACATACGGCACGTACAGCACGCGCTTGCCCGCGAGCAGCGATTCGCTCTGCGGGGAGCGGAAGGTCACCCAGAGGGAGTCGTCGGAGGCCCCGAGACCGGGCGCCAGTCGCACCAGTTGGGCGAGGTGCCCGCCCGTCGATGCCACGAGGAGCAGCTTGCGGCGCGCCCCAGCCACGCTCGATCCGGCCATGGTGTTTTCCCCTATCCCACCGCGTACGCGGTGCCCGCCTGTTGGTTCGTGTCGTCACCCGTGAGGGGTGGCGACCGTTTCGTCGGAGCGAACGGCCGTGGCCGCTCCGTAGACCTGGGAGTCCGGCCCGCGCCTCGGCAGCATCGTGACGACGACACCGGCGACGGGGGCCTGGATGTTGCGGAGCACCTCGAGGGTCGAGGCGAGCTCGCTCTGCTTCACGCGCCCGGCGGCGGCCACGACGATCGTGCCGTCGACCTGTCCGCTGAGCACCGCCGCATCCGTCACCGGAAGCGCGGCGGGGGAGTCGATGATGACGACGTCGAAGGCGGCCGCGAGAGCGGCGATGAGCGTGGACATGCGCTCAGAGCCGAGGAGCTCGGCCGGGTTGTCCGGGCGCTCGCCCGCGGGCAGCACGGTCACCTGGTCGTGCGGCGACCGCAGCAGCGCGTCCCCGGCGTCGAGCGCGCCGGCGAGCACCTCGCTCAGACCGCGAGCGGACGGCACGCCCAGCCGTGCCGCGATGCCGGGGGAGCGCAGGTCGGCGTCGACCACGACGACACGGGAGCCGTTGCGCGCCATCGTGAGCGCGAGGTTGGCCGCGGTCGTCGTCTTGCCCTCGCCCTCGCGCGACGAGGTCACGAGGAACACCTTCTTGTTGCCGTGGCGCGCCACGAACTCGAGGTTGGTGCGCAGCGCCCGGTACGCCTCCGCGGAGGCGCCGACCGGGTTCTCGTACACGACGAGCTGACCGCGGGAGGAGATGCGGTCGGCCTGCAGCCCGCCGAGCACGGCGCGGCCGCTGATCTGTTCGGCCTCGCGAGCGCCGCGCACGCGCTTGTCGAGCAGCACGAGCACGAGCGCGGCGACGACGCCGGCGACGAGGCCGATGAATCCGCCGAGCGCGAGGTTGAGCAGGAGGTTGGGGGAGGACGGCTCCTCGGCGAGCGTCGCGCTCTCGAGCACTTCGATGCGGACGGGGCTGATGCCGCCGCCGACGGGGAGTTCGAGTTCGTTCGTGACGACCTCGGAGAACGTGTCGGAGACCGCCTCGGCGAGGTCGGCCGCCGCGGTGGCGGTGTCGGCGTTCGCGGCGATCGTGATGACCACGCTCTGCGGCTCGGTCGTCGCGCTCACCCGCTGTGCGAGTTCGGCGGTCGTCTCATCGAGGCCGAGCTGGTCGATGACGGGCCCGAGCACGCGTTCGCTCGGCACGATCTCGAGGTAGGCGGCGGTCTTCTGCGCGGCGAAGTTGTTGCCCTGCACCAGGTCGCTCGGGGTCGCCGCGGCGGTGGTCTGCACGGACACGAACAACTTCGTCTCCGACGTGTAGACCGGCGTCATGATG
Source organism: Diaminobutyricimonas aerilata (assembly GCF_002797715.1). NCBI lineage: Bacteria > Bacillati > Actinomycetota > Actinomycetes > Micrococcales > Microbacteriaceae > Diaminobutyricimonas > Diaminobutyricimonas aerilata. Next base: position 1,456,985 of record NZ_PGFF01000001.1, read on the forward strand.
GCGGAGACGAGTGCCGCGGCGCCGAGGCCCACGATCGCGAGCGCGACCATGAGCACCCAGAACTTGCGGAACATCCGCCCGATGACGCTCGACTGCACGTATTCTCCTCACGCTTCGCGGGTGTCCCTCATTCGAGGGGCACCGCGCTCCATTATTCAGTGCTCTGACGGTCCGCGTTACCGCGGCGTCATATTGTTCCGAGATCGAACCCTGCCATTCACGTGCCCGTAACATTCGACGCGGGTCACAATCGCTCCTCGACGAAGTCGAGCATCGTGCGCACGTTCGACGACGTCATGAGCTGCGTTCCGTGCTTCGCGCCGGGCTCGACGACCGTCTGCACGTCGACGCCGGCGGCCCGGAGCGCCTGCTCCATGCCTTCGAGCTGTTCGACGGGGACGAGTTCCCGATCGCCGTTCATCAGCAGCATCGGCGCGTCGCTCGCGTCGACCTGGGTCTGCGGCGAGGCGGCGTCGGTGCTGCCGCACGCGGTGTAGTCCTCCCCGAGGCAACCGAGGTAGGCCTGGATGACCTGCTGCGCCTCCGGGCTCGGCTCGCCCTTGTCCAGCGCGTCCGGTGTCAGGTCCGACGCCCCCGACAGCGACACCACGAGCCGCACGCGCGAACCGGCGTCGAGGGACCCCTCGCCCGCCGTGCCGAGACTCTGGGCGATGATCGCGCCCGCGGAGCTGCCGAGCACGCCGATCCGCGCCGGATCCAGCCCGTAGCGTTCGACCTGCGCCGGCTCGCGCAGCCAGGCGACGGCGGCGGCCGCGTCCTCGACCTGCGCCGGGTACGACGCGGCGGGCAGCAGGCGGTAGTCGATCGACACCCCGACGATGCCGCGCTGGGCGAACTCGTCGCACAGGCGGGGCATGCCGCCCTTGTCGCGGCCGCCCTCTTCGAATCCTCCGCCGTGCAGCAGCACCATGGCGGGGCGGTCCGTCTGCTCGCCCTCGGCGGGCAGGCACGCGTCGGCGAGCAGCTCCTGCCCGTCGATCGAGCGGTACGGCTCGGCGGTGAGGTGCTCGACGCGCGACGCGGAGCCTCCGCCGTCCGAGGCGTCGCCCCCGGACGCGCACCCGGAGAGCGCGACGACCACGAGGGCCGCCGCCGCGACGACCGACCGACGACGGGTCACGGGGCCGCCCGCGTCTCGCTGGCTGCCGGTGACGGATCCGGAGCGCCCGACGTCGATCGCGGCCGGCGCGAGCGGCGTCGCGGCAGCACGTAGAGCCAAGAGAACCTCCGGGTCAGTCGCGCGATGACGAGCGACAGGTAGATGGCGACGGCGGCCACCGTCACCGACAGCAGCAGCGCCACGATGCGGGGCGTGTGGTCGCCCGCGACGAGCGAGACGAGCACGACGGACGCCGCGATCACGAACAGGTGGATGAGGTAGATCTGGTAGCTGTTCGCCCCCAGGTGGCTCACGAACGCGAGCGGGCGCACCCGCACGAGCTGCACCGAGACGGCGATGCCGAGGCCGACGGCGCACACCTGCCCGATGAGGGCGAGGCCCGGGATGTGGGTGCCGCGCAGCAGCAGCAGGAGGGCGACGACCGCGAGGGCTCCGGCGCCGAACGCGACGACGTGCCACCAGCGCGCCTTCGGGGCCGCCCGCACGATCCACTTCGAGAAGTGCACCCCGGCGACGAAGAACACGAGGTAGGCGCCGATCCGGTTCCATCCGACGTTCGTCGTGTTGATCAGTCCCGACGAGAACAGGCTCGAGATCACGGCGGCGGAGGTGATCTGCACCCACACCGGGAGCCTGCGGATCGCCCACGTCACGAAGGTGAAGATCGCGAGCGCATAGATGAACCAGTAGCTGCTGCTCGGCCAGACGAGGATCGCCGCGAGCCCGAGCGGGTTCTGCGCCGAGATCTCCCCGACCTCTCCGCTCGCGCCGGGCACGATCCAGTAGAAGACGAATCGGATGACCGACCACAGGGCGTAGAGGTACAGGTAGAGCAGGATGCGGCGCCGCCACGCCTCGGAGAGCGTCCAGGTGAGCAGGCGTGCGCTGAAGAGCCCCGCGATGATGAAGAACGTCGGCATGGGGAACATCTCGAGCAGCACCTTGAGCCGCCCGCCGCCGCTGTCGACCTCGACCGTGCGCAGCATGAGCACGGCGTGGAAATAGGCCACGAGCACGATCGCCAGGCCCTTGGCGAAGTCGACCCAGTCGCGGTGGCCGACGTCGGGTCGTACGAGCCAGGATGCGCGACGGTTCGGGTCCACGGCACCTCCGAGGGTCACGTCGCCGGGGGCGACCGGGGGTCAGGGGGTTCCGCGGAAGTGTATCCGCGGATTGTTTCCCCCGTATGACGTGTTCGGGGGACTTGTATTAACGCTGGGGAATGGCTATGCGCCATCGTTGCCGATCGGCCCGCGTCATGCAATACTCGGCCACGAGCCGTCGACCGCAACGATGCTGCGAGGAGTTCACACTCGCTCCGACGATCGCCGCTCACGTCCGAGCACCGTCGTCACGGCTCCTCCCAACCACAAGCGGCGAGGTGATGCATGCGCATTCCGACGAGAGCATCGTTGACGCTCGTTCCGCTCGCCGCGATCGGCGTCATCGGCGCGACGGCGGTGGCCGTGCGCTTCCTCGCGGACAGCGGCTGGGAGATCCTCGCCGCCCTCGTGGCGGCCACCGTCTTCGCCGCGACGATGTTCCTGCTGCCGGTCGGATGGCTGCCGGCCGCGGCCGTCGTCGCCTTCGCCGTCGTGCCGAACCGGCTCGTGCCGAGCGAGTCGATCTTCAACGCCCTCCCGCCGATCTCACTCATCCTCGCGATCTGGGTGTTCCGGCGGCTCGTCCTCGGCCAGAGCCCCCCGACCGGGGGTCTGCCCGCCCCCACCACCCCGCCCGCGTTGCGCATCGGCACCTGGATCGCCGCCGCGGCGTTCCTCGCCTGGTCGCTGCTCACCGCCGTGAGGAGCGAGTACTCCGACACCGGGTTCTCGTGGCTGTCGAGCCTCACCGTCGGCATGCTCCTGCCCCTACTCGTGCCGGATGCGCGGGCAGAGGCCCGGACGCTGCGCTCGACCTGGCTCGTCGTCGGACTCGTCGCGGGTGCGTACGCCGCCGTCGAGGTGGTGCTGCAGGGCTCCCCGGTGTGGGGGACGCTCTACGACGCCCTCGGCTACGGATCCAGCCAGCACTGGTCGGTGTACCGGGCGGAGGTGAGCTTCGGGCATCCGCTGTTCGCGGCGGCCTTCCTCACCCCGGCGGCGCTGCTCGGGATCGGCAGCTGGCTCGCTTCCGGACGCACCTGGCACCTCGTCGCCGGGCTCGTCGCCGCCGTCGGTGTTGTCGCGACGGTGTCCCGCGGCGCGATCCTCGCCGTCGCGCTCGGCGCGGGCCTCGCGCTCGTGCTCGCCCTCACCGTGATCCCGCGCCGACCGAGCCGACGCGTCGCGCAGCTCACCGCCCTCGCCGTCGTGGGCGGCATCGGGGTGCTGAACTTCCCCGCCCTCACCGCACGGATGGACTCCCTCGACGCCGTGCGCTCGAGTCAGGCGCGCGACATCGCCACCGAGGTGACGATGCGGGCGGCGGCGAACGCGGGATGGCTCGGCTCCGGACCCGGGACCTCGGGGATCAGCGGTCGCGAGATCTACGACGTCGTGATCGAGAACTCGCTGTTCCAGTTGCTCATCAGCGTCGGCGTCCCCGGGCTCGCCCTCTTCCTCGCCCTCATCGGGCTGCTGCTGCTGACCGCCGCCCGCCGGGGCGACGTCGCCTCGGCCGCCGCGTTGGCCGGATACGTCATCGCGATCACGGGATTCAACGCCATCGACGCCGTGCGGGCCCTGCACCTCATGCTCGGCCTGCTCCTCATCCTCACGCTGCACGGCGCCCCGGCGCCGCGCCTGCACCGTCCACCGCTGTTCCCCCGTTCACCGCAGGAGACACGATTCGAGATCGCCCCCGGCCCGAGCAGACTGTTGAGCCGCTCGTGACCGCCACGGAGTCCACCGCCTCGTCAACACGCGACGTCATCGCCGCGACCGCCCCGTCGTACGCCGACACCCCGGTCGAGCGCCTGCCGCCGGTCGAGGTGGTCCACTCGCTCGCGCCGCCGGACGGGCGCACGAAGTACGTCGACATGATCGTCGAAGGCGCGACCGCGGGGACGACCATCCGCTACTTCACCTGGAAGCGCGTGCTCACCGGCGACTACGACGTCTTCCACGTGCACTGGCCGGAGCTCACGATCCGCGGGCGCAGCCGCACCCACCGGTTCCTGCGCCGCCGCGCCCTCGACCTGCTGCTGCTGCGTCTGCGCGTGAAGCGCATCCCGCTCGTGCGCACCGTGCACAACGTCGAACCGCACGAGCCCGGCAGCGCGGCCGAACGCCGCTCACTGCGTCGATACGACCGGGCGACCGACCTGTTCATCCGGCTCAACCCGACGACCGACCTGGGTCCCGGTCGCGACGTCGTCACGATCCTGCACGGCCACTACCGGGAACGCTTCGCGGGGCACCCGATGCCCTCGATCGAGCCCGGGCGGCTGTTGTACTTCGGCATCATCCGCCCCTACAAGGGCGTGACCCGCCTGATGGACGTGTTCCGCACGCTCGACCGGCCCGACCTGCGCCTGCGCGTGGTGGGCAGCCCGAGCGTCGGGCAGCGGGAGCTCGTGGAGGCCGCGTGCGCCGCCGACCCGCGCATCACGAGCGAATTGCGCTACGTCGACGACGCCGAGCTGGTGGACGAGATCGGCCGCGCGGAACTCGTGATCCTGCCCTATCGCGAGATGCACAACTCCGGCTCGATCCTCGTCGCCCTCTCGCTCGACCGGCCCGTGCTCGTCTCGGCATCACCGTCGAACGACGCCCTCAAGGACGAGGTCGGTCCGGGCTGGATCTACGACTACGAGGGCGAGCTGACCGCCGAGATCATCGAGGCGACGCTCGACCGCGTGCGGTCGACGCCGCGGGAGGACCGGCCGCGACTGTCGGGTCGGGACTGGGATCACATGGGGGAGCTGCACCACCGCGCCTATCTGCGCGCCATCGAACGGCTGCGGGGACGTCGTGACCGTGGGTGATCAGGCGCCACCGCGCGGGGGGCTCGCGGCGGCCGGGGCGAGTGGGGCGATCACCACCTTCGGCGGACAACTGCTGAGGATCGCGATCCAGCTCACCGGAGTCGTCGTGCTCGCGCGCTTGCTCGACCCCAAGGACTACGGCCTCATCGCCATGGTGACGGCGATCATCGGTGTCGGCGAGGTGTTCCGCGACTTCGGCCTCTCGTCGGCGGCGATCCAGGCGAAGAGTGTCTCCCGCGAGCAGAAGAGCAACCTGTTCTGGATCAACACCTCCATCGGACTCGCCCTCGCCCTCATCGTGTGCGCGGCATCCGGCGGCATCGCGGCGCTCTACGACGACGAGCGGCTCGTGCTCGTGAGCCTCGCGCTCTCGTCGACCTTCCTGCTCAACGGGATCATCACGCAGTTCCGGGCCGACCTGACCCGCAAGCTGCAGTTCGTGCGGCTGACCTCCGTCGAGGTGGCCTCGCAGCTGATCGGCCTCGCCGCGGGCATCGTGCTCGCGGCGCTCGGCGCCGGATACTGGGCGCTCGTCGCGCAGCAGGTCGTGCACCACCTCGTGCAGCTCGTGATCCTCGTCATCGTGACGGACTGGTTCCCCGCGGGAATCTACCGTCGGGTCGAGATGAAGCCGTTCCTCGGCTTCGGCGCCAACATCGTGGGGGCTCAGCTGCTCGGCTACGCGAGCCGCAACGCCGACTCCGTGGTGATCGGCGCGACCCTCGGCGCGGGACCGCTCGGTCTCTACAACCGGGCCTTCCAGCTCATGCTGCTGCCGCTCAACCAGCTCAACGCGCCGTCGACGCGGGTGGCGCTGCCGATCCTCTCCCGCCTGCAGGAGGATCGCGACCGGTTCGCGTCGTTCATCATCTTCGGTCAGTCGGTCATGCTCAACGTCGTCTGCTTCGTCTTCGCGTTCGTCGGCGCGCAGGCGTACGCGATCATCGCGATCGCGCTCGGCGACCAGTGGCTCGCGTCGGTGCCGATCTTCCAGATCCTGCTCGTCGCCGGACTCTTCCAGACGGCTGGATACGCCACCTATTGGGCGTTCCTCGCCAAGGGCCTGACGCGGTCCAACCTGCACTACGCGCTCGTCTCCCGGCCGATCATGGTCGTCCTCGTCGTGGTCGGCGTGATCTGGGGTGTCAACGGCGTCGCCGCGGGCTACGCGCTCGGGTCGCTGCTGCTCTGGCCGCTCGGGCTCTGGTGGATCGGCCGCGTGTCCGACGTCCCCGTCGCCGCCATGTTCTGGAACGGCATGCGAGCCCTCATCGCCTACTCGGTGGCGACCGCGGCCTCGTACCTGTCCACCTATTTCATCGACCCGGACGAACTCGTGCTGCGCCTCGCGGTCGGGTTCACGGCGCTCGTCGCCGCGGTCGCCCTCATCGCCTTGATCTGGCCCCGATTCCGCCGCGACCTCGTGGCGATCGCCGGAGCGCGCCGCTACCTGCGGCGTGAGCGCTCCGGCGGGGCCCCGACTCCAGAGGATTCCCCGGAATGATCCGTCGCATCATCGGACGCACCAAGAAGACCACCGCGGAATGGTGGCTGAACACCGGCGCACCGGGCGTCGCCGATCGTCGCGCGTTCCGCGCGGCTCCGGCGCCGACCGCCGACCGTCGCGTGCACGTGCTCGTCGCGCCGCCCGGCGGTGGCAACATCGGCGACCAGGCGCTCGTCGAGGCGTTCCTCGAGAACACCACGGGCCCGGTGCGCGTGATCGTGCGTCGCGCCGCCGACCTCGTGGTGCCCGCCGAGCAGGCGGAGCGCATCGAGGTGGTCGAGCTGCCCGCCCTGCTCTACCGCGTCGACGCCGCCCATCGCCGCGACATCGTGCGCCTCCGCGCGCTGCTCACCGATGCCGTGTCGTTCACGGTCGTCGGCGCCGACATCATGGACGGGCGCTACAGCCCCCGCGGGTCGGTCAACCGCTCGAACGTCGCGGAACTCGCCGCGATCGCCGGCGTCGACTCGCGCATCCTCGGATTCAGCTGGAACGGCGCCGCACGGCCCGCGGCCCGCCGCGCACTCGTGCGCGCGAGCCGCGCCGGCGTGCGGGTGCTGCTGCGCGACCCGCTCTCGGCGGAGCGCGCGCGGCGCGACCACGTGCAGCACGTGCAGGAGGTCGCGGACATCGTGTTCGCCGCCCACACGGTGCAACCCGGCATCGTGCACGAGGTGCTCCCCGCAGGCGCCGGGCAGCCGTTCGCGATCGTCAACGTCAGCGGACTCGTGGCCAAGAAGGTCGGCCAGCTCGACGAGTACGCCCGGGTCATCGAGCACCTGCGCGCGAAGGACATCCCGATCGTGCTGCTGCCGCACGTCATCCGCCCGGGCGCGGACGACCTCGACGCCTGCCGTGCCCTCCTCGGCGCCGTCGGCTCGCGAGGCATCACGCTCGTGGAGCGCGTGCTGCGTCCGGCGGAGGTGCGCGGTCTGTGCGCCGGCGCGTCGTTCGTGGTGACCGGCCGGATGCACCTCGCGATCATGGCGATGATGAACGGCAAGCCCGCCGTCACGCTCTCCACCCAGGGCAAGGTCGAGGGGCTCATGCGGCTGCTCGGGGTGCCGCAGCTCTCCGTGGAGCCGACTCCGGGCTTCGGCTCCCGCATCGTGGATCTCATCGACGAGGTGCGCCCGGACGATTCGCCGGCGCGCGCCGCCATCGCCGAGCACCTGCCCCACCTCGTCGACCTCGCCCGCCGGAACCTCGACGGTCTGCCCGTCACGACGGCGGGGCGGGTCTGATGGCATCGCGATACCGCGGTCGACTCGCCAACGTCATCGCCGCTTCGGGCGTGTGGTCCCCGCGCACGCGAGCCCGCATCCTCCGCCGACTCGGCGCCCGACTCGACCCGAGCGCACGGGTGCACCCGTACGTGCGGTTCATCGGCCGCGTCGACGAGTTCTCGATGGGAGCCGGGTCGTTCCTCAACCTCGGCGTCGTCATCGGGTCGAACGCCCCGGTCACCCTCGGTCGGCGCGTCGCGATCGGCCCCGGCGTGCAACTGCTGCCGACGACGCACAAGCTCGGGACGAGCGACCACCGGTGGGGCGGCGGAAACGTCAGTTCCCCGATCACGATCGAGGACGGGGTGTGGGTCGGAGCGGGAGCGACGATCCTCGGCGGCGTCACGATCGGCCGGGGCACCGTGATCGCGGCGGGTGCCGTGGTCACCAAGGACTGTGAACCCGACAGCGTGTACGGCGGCGTGCCGGCCAAGCTGATCCGGGTGCTCGAGAACGCGGAATGACGGGAGTGGGAATGGAATCGACCGGACTGGCGGAGGATCGCACCGCTGTCACGGGAGGCGACGGCGGCGGACCGCTGCACGTGCTCTTCGTCGTGCCGTCGCTGCACGGCGGCGGCGCCGAATTCGTCGCGCGCACCTGGATGGCGTGGCTCGTCTCCCGAGGCCACCGCGTCACCGTCGTCACGACCTCGGGCAAGCCGACCGACGAGTTCCTGCCCGCCGGCGTCGAGGCCCGCACCCTCGCCGGTCAGCGCGGACAGTCACGGAAGACCGCCGCCTTGCGTCGCATCCTCACGGCCGCGCACCCGGATGTGGCCGTGGCGCTGCAGGCCCACCCCAACCTCGTGCTGCTCGCCGCCGCCCGCGGCATGGGCGCGGCGAAGCCGCCCGTGATCATCAGCGAGCGCAACCTCGTCTCGCTCGGGCTCGCCGGGGCGGACCTGTCGCACCGGATGAAGATCTTCACCGCCAAGCGGCTCTACCGCCACGCCGACCACGTGATCGCGATCTCCCACCCCGTGGCGGGGGAGCTCGTGAGCGGCTTCGGGGTCAGCGGGGAGCGCTGCACGGTCGTGCCGAACCCCGCGACCGCGAAGGTCGCCCCGGGCACGCGCGTGGACCGGGTGCCGGGCACCGCGGCGGGGGTGCAGCTCGTGCTGCCGTGCCGGCTGGTCAAGCAGAAGCGGCCGCACCTGGCGATCCTCGCGGCGGCGGAACTCGCCTCCCGAGGCATCCCGGCCGAGGTCATCTCGTTCGGCGGGGGACCGCTGCTCGACGACCTCGTGAAACTCGCCGAGGAGCGCGGTGTGGTGTTCCGCCCGATGGGCTGGGTCGAGAACTGGTTCGAGCACTTCGGATCCAACTCGGTCGTGCTGCTCCCGTCGGATCGTGAGGGCTTCGGCAACGTGCTCGTGGAGGCCGCCGCCGCCGGTGTGCCGTCGGTCGCCGTCTCGGGCGCACTCGGCGTCGCCGACGCGATCGTGCCCGGCATCACGGGGGAACTCGCGCTCACCGCCGAGCCGTCCGATCTCGCCGACGCGGTGGAACGCGCGGCGGAGCTCGAGCTCACGGGCATCGATCGCTGGCTCGACCGCTTCTCGCCGGCCGGGAGCGGCGCCGCACTCGAGCGCGTGCTGAGGCGCACGATCGCCGCCCGCCGTGGCTGAGGTCACCGCGCCCGACGTCAGCGTCGTGCTGCCCGTCTACAACGGCGCCGAGTACCTCGACGATGCGGTGCGTCGGCTCGCGCGGCAGGAAGGCGCCCGCATCGAGATCGTCGTCGTCGACGACGGGTCGGGCGACGACACCGAACGGATCGGACGCGCCCTCGCCGCCGCCGGGCTCGTCCGCTACTTCCGGCAACCGCAGAACGCGGGCGTCGCGGCCGCCCGGGAGCGAGCGGTGCGGGAGGCGACGGGAGAGTACGTGTGGTTCGTCGACGCCGACGACCGATGGGCCGACGACGCCGTCGCGACGCTGCTCGGGGAGGCGCGACGCTCCGGCGCCGACGTCGTGGTCGCGGGAGCCCACTACGTGTTCCCCGACGGCAAGGACGACAAGCCCGTCGGGTCCCCGCGGCTGAACGGCCCGCTGACCGCCGAGGCGGCCTTCCGGGCGTTCCTGCGCGGTGAACTCACCGGCCACCTCTGGAACAAGCTGTTCCGCCGTGAGCGGGCCCTCGACATCATCTACACGCGCGCCCGCGTGCACTCGGACCAGGCGATGGTCGCCCAGCTGCTCGCCTCCGCCGTGCGCGGGGTCTCGGTGATCCCGGACCTCGTCTACTCGTACCTGCTGCGAGAGGGGTCGATCATCCGCTCCGGCACGCGTCGGGCGGAGTCGCTCGTGCTCGTCGGCGACGCGGTCCGCGACGCCGCCGGTGCCCTCGACCCGGCCATCCTGGCCTCGACCGACTACGAGTACTACGTGCAGCGGTTCATCGTGCTGTCAGCCCTCAAGGACGCGACCTCGCAGTCGTACGACGACGCCGCGGCGCGGGCACTGGCGCGCCAGATCCGGCGCCGCATCAGCCTGCGCGGCCTGCGCGCCGTCGCGGCGCGACGCGACCCGAAGCGGCTCGCCCTGCTCGGCGCGGGGCGATTCGCCCCGCCGCTCTACCGTTTCGCGATGTCACGCGGGCGGGCGCGCGCCTGACCCGGTCGGGCCGGGCGCACGCCCTCGCGGGTCAGCGCCCGAGCCAGCGGCCGAAGGTCGAGATCATGTCGGAGTTGACCCAGCCCGGGATCTGGTGGCCGAGCGCGTGCGTGCGGACCGTCGTCTCGAGCGCGGTGGGCTTCGCGTCACGGATCAGCGCGAGACCGTGCGCCGCCTGCGGCAGCACGACGTCGGGGTGGCTCGAGTCCGAGACGACGACGCGGATGCGCGAGCCCGTCCATGCGCTCCCCGGCAGGTTCGCGGGGTTGTAGGCGCGCATGAGCGCTTCGTCCCAGTTGTACGCGGGGCCGATGCGGTCGGGTGTGGCGCGGTAGCGCTCCTCGACGTCGTAGATCGAGTTGGCCATGTAGAGGCCCGAGATGTACGGCATGAGCTTCTTGCCGAGCGTGAACGAGGCCATCGCCCCGCCACCGGAGTTGGCGCGCAGGAAGTTGGCGCGGATGGTGAACAGGTTCTTGATCCAGTTCCAGCCGGCGACCTGGGCCTCCACGGCCTTGGGGTTCGTGTAGATCGACCCACCGAGGTTCTGGCAGATGCTGATCGCGCCGTTGTCGACCGCGAGCTCCGCCGGGTACTTGAACGCGCTGTTGAGCGAGCTGTGCGTGCTGCCGGTCGCGTGGTAGAACCACACGACGCCGGCGAGCGTCTTGGATCCCGGCCGCACGGACTGCGGCACGAAGATGCGCGCCCGGTCGCCTCCGATCGACACCTCGATGTTGTCGTAGAGCGTTCCGCCCGCCGAGACCTGGTTCGCGAGTCGCGACACCTCGCCCGGCAGCTTCGGGATCGGGTTCGGCGTCGCGGCCCACGCGGTCTGCGTGCCGCCCAGCCCGAGCGCGAACGCTCCGGCGGCCGCCGACGCGAGCAGCGTGCGTCGGCTGGTGCGTCCCGCCGGCGACAGGGATCGTCCCGTAGTGGTCTCGTGCATCATGCCCTCTCCAAAATCCGCGCAATGCGCGAACAGCCCCCAGAAACAGTGACCCCACTCTAGGGGACGCATGTTTCCCGCGGATGCCGCGGCGCCCCACGATTTACACGCCGTTCACGTGGCGGGGGACCCCCGTGCGGGGTACACGCTCCGAAACCGCCCTACGATGGCGGGATGGCGAGACGGCGCGGCAGGTGGATGTTCCGCGCCCTCACCGCACTGGTCTCGGTGATCGCGCTCATCGTCATCGCCGGACTCCCTCTCTACGTGTTCCCGACGTCGGACGAGCCGCGCAAGGTGGACGTCGTCTACGTCATCGGTCCGGCGACCCCGTCGCGACTCGAGCTCGCCCGCCATCTGATCGTCGACGAGGGCATCAGCGACACCCTGCTGATCTCGGTTCCGGAGTACGGGGTGCGCAGCGCGCACCGGTGGTCGAAGTGCGTGAAGGATCCGATCAAGTTCGACGTGCTGTGCGAGCACTCCGAGCCCTTCACGACGCAAGGAGAAGCGCAGACGCTCGCCCGACTCGCCCGAGAGCACGGGTGGGAGTCGGCCGCGGTGATCACGTTCACCCCGCACGTCACGCGCACCCGGCTCATCATGGAGCGGTGTTTCCCCGGCGACGAGCTCGATGTGATCGTGGATCCGGCGCCGCTGCGTCCCGAAGACTGGGTCTGGCACTACGTCTATCAGACCGGTGCCTTCATCAAGGCGCTCACCGTCGCGACGGACTGCTGAGCCGCTTCACCCCCGCGCGGGTGCCCCCCGGAAACGGTGGAAGACAAATCGCTCCGGCTTCCTTACACTGAAACTGCGCCACGGTCGGGGGATCGGGCGTTTTCACTGAGACTTCCGGGGGGAAAAGTCCATGCTTCGTCGTTCGTCCACGAGGAACCGCCACCGCATCGGTCGTCGGCTGGCCATCGCCGCCGCCACCGTCGTCGCCGTCGCGGCCGGTTCGATCTCGTCCATCGCCCTCCTCCAGCCCGCCGCCGTGGAGGCGGCCGAGCCGACCGTCGTGACGCCGGGCTACTACGAGGAGACCTCCGCCGCGCTCGTCTACGAGGGCAGCTGGCGGGTCATGAGTTCCGCGAGCGACAGCGCGCGGGCCTCCAACTATCTCAACGGCGCCGGCTCGGTGTCGCTGACCTTCCGCGGTCAGGGCATCAAGTGGATCAGCCGCACGACCGCGAGTTCGGGCATCAACGACGTCTACATCGACGGCGTGCTCGTCGAGCGGGTCGACCGCTACTCGCCGTCCAACGTCTTCAAGAAGGTCGTCTTCGAGAAGAACGACCTCAGTGACGGGGTGCACACCATCCGGATCGAATGGACCGGCAAGCGCAACCCGGCCTCGACCGGCGGCAACGTGCTCGTCGACGCGTTCGAGGTGCCGAACCTGCGCGCCGTGCCGGCTCCCGCCGAGGTGCGGGCGGATGCGGTGGCCGTGCGCGGGATCACGCTCGGCTGGAGCCCGGTCGCGGTCTCCGATCTCGCCGCGTACCGCGTCTACCGCGCGCTTGCGGGGGAGACGCTCGAACCGATCGCCCAGCTGCCGGCGACGCAGACCACCTACGAGGACATCGGCATCGAGTCGGCCCGCACCTACCGTTACGCGATCACCGCGGTGCGCGCGAGTGGCACCGAGTCCGACCACAGCCCCGAGCTGCAGGTGAAGTCGGCTCCGATGACCGGGACCGTCGGCGCGCGTGCGGCGAACTGCCCCGCGGCGACCGTCGTCGTGCGCACCTCGGCCGAGTTCAAGGCCGCCCTCGCCGCGGCCGGACCCGGCACGAGCATCCACATGGCGCCCGGCACCTACCGGCTGAAGGGCGGGTTCAAGGTCTACGCCTCGGGCAGCGCCACCGACCCGATCTGGATCTGCGGTTCCGCACAGTCGGTCATCACGACCGGATCGCTCACGGCCGACCACGGCATCATGGTCAACGGGGTGCACGATGTCGTCCTGACCGGATTCGCCATCGACACCGCGCACAAGGGCGTCACGATCATCTCGAGCTCGCGGGTGGTCGTCTCCGACCTGACCGTGCAGAACATCGGCTACGAGGCCATCCACCTGCGCAACCAGACGACCGACGCCGAGGTGAGCTACAACACCGTGCGCAACACGGGCCTGGTCGAGCCGCGCTTCGGCGAGGGCGTCTACGTGGGCACCTCCGACGAGAACTGGTGCTCGGTCAACAACTGCCAGCCGGACCGCACCGACCGCGTCCGCGTGATGAACAACACCTTCTCGGGCATCGGCACCGAGCCGATCGAGGCGAAGGCCGGTACGAGCGACGGCATCGTCGCGGGCAACGTCTTCACCGACGCCCGTGCCGACGGCGTCGAGGACGCGTGGGTGCTCGTGAAGGGCAACGGCTGGTACGTCGCCGACAACCGCGGCTCCGAGAGCCCCGCCAACGGCTACGCCGTCAACGCGAGCGTCGTGGGTTGGGGCGAGAGCAACGTGTTCGCCCGCAACACGGCGATCGACGTCGCCGGCTACGGCACGTGGCTGCACCAGCCGGCCGGTCGCGGCGACCTCGGCAACCGGGTGGCGTGCACGAACGTCGTGCAGGACGCCGCGCTCGGCTACTCGAACGTGAGCTGCATGCCCTGATCCCGTGTGATCGATACGAAGCCCCGCGCGGATTCCGCGCGGGGCTTCGTCGATGCAGCAGGGGTCAGGGGCGGCCGAGCGCCCGGTAGCGCCAGCCGGCGGCGCGCCACTCGATCGGGTCGAGGCAGTTGCGACCGTCGACGACCGCGGGCGTACCCACCTTGGTGATGAGCTGCGACGGGTCGAGCTGCCGGTACTGCTTCCACTCGGTGAGCACCATGATCGCGTCGGCGCCCGAGACGGCCTCCTCGACGGTCTCGACGTAGGTGAGCTCGGGGAACCGGCGGCGGGCGTTCGGAATCGCCTCGGGGTCGGTGCACAGCACCGAGGCGCCCTGCAGCTCGAGCTGCGCCGCGACGTTGAGGGACGGCGAGTCGCGCACGTCGTCGCTGTCCGGCTTGAACGCGAGGCCGAGCACCGCGATCTTCTTGCCCAGGAGCGATCCGCCGCAGACCTCGCGGGCGAGATCGACGGCGCGGGCGCGACGGCGCATGTTGATCGAGTCGACCTCGCGCAGGAAGGTCAGCGCCTGGTCGGCGCCGAGCTCTCCGGCGCGGGCCATGAACGCGCGGATGTCCTTCGGCAGACAACCGCCGCCGAAGCCGAGTCCGGCGTTGAGGAACCGGCGGCCGATGCGGGCGTCGTGACCGATCGCATCCGCGAGCTGGGTCACGTCCGCACCGGTGACCTCGCACACCTCGGCCATCGCGTTGATGAACGAGATCTTCGTCGCGAGGAACGCGTTGGCGGCGACCTTGACCAGTTCGGCCGTCTCGTAGTCGGTGGTGATGCGCGGGGTGCCCGTCGCGAGGGCCTTCCCGTAGATCTCGTCGAGCATCGCCCGAGCGGTCTCGCCGCTCGCATCCTTCGACAGTCCGTACACGAAGCGGTCGGGCGTGAGCGTGTCCTCGATGGCGAAGCCCTCGCGGAGGAACTCGGGGTTCCAGGCGAGCATCGCACCGGATGCCTCGACCTTCTCGGCCAGGGCTCGCGCGGTGCCCACGGGGACGGTCGACTTGCCGGCGACGAGCGACCCCTCCTTGAGATAGGGTAGCAGCCCGTCGACGGCGGCGTTCACGTACCGCAGATCGGCGGCGTTCTCGCCCTTCTTCTGCGGCGTGCCGACGGCGATGAAGTGCACATCGGCCTCGGCCGCGGCGGACATGTCGGTCGTGAACTGCAGGCGGCCGCTGGCCATCGAGCGTTCGAGCAGTTCGGGCAGGCCGGGTTCGAAGAACGGCGCCTGAGCCGCCTGCAGCGCGGCGATCTTCGCCTCGTCGACGTCGATGCCGACCACCTCGTGGCCGAGTTCGGCCATGCTCGCGGCGTGCACCGCGCCCAGGTAGCCGCAGCCGATGACGGAAATGCGCACTTGTTCCTCCGTTGTGCTCAGGATGGGCGCACCGGACGGCGCACCCCTTCGGTGAAGTGGGGGGACGGGGTGAGCCGTCAGTACGCGCCGTCGCGTGCGAGCACGGCTTTCGCCGTGCGCCAGAGGATGATGAGGTCGCCGGTCATCGTCCAGTTCTCGACGTAGAACAGGTCGAGCCGCACGCTCTCCTCCCACGAGAGGTTGGAGCGGCCGCTCACCTGCCACAGGCCGGTGATGCCCGGCTTGACGAGGAAGCGGCGGTGCACGTGCCGCTCGTACTCCTCGACCTCGCTCTCCAGCGGGGGACGCGGACCGATGAGCGACATCGACCCCATGAGCACGTTGATCAGCTGCGGCAGCTCGTCGAGGCTGAAGCGCCGCAGCACGCGACCGATCGGCGTGACCCGGGGGTCGTCCTTCATCTTGAACATGACGCTGTTGCCCGCGTCGCGCTCGCGGTCGCGGAGCTCCTCGAGCACCGCTTCGGCGTCGGGCACCATCGAGCGGAACTTGAGCATGGTGAACGGCTCGCCGTTCTTGCCGATGCGGTTCTGGCGGAACAGCACAGGGCCGGGGGTGCTCAACCGCACGGCGGCGGCGATGAAGATCAGCACGGGGCTCAGCAGGAGGATGAGCAGGGACGAGACGACGATGTCGAAGATGCGCTTCGAATAGGTCTTGCCGCCCGCGTAGCGCGGGGTCTCCACGTGGATGAGCGGGAACCCGGCGACGGGACGCGTGTGGATGCGCGGACCGCCGATGTCGGTGAGGCTCGGGGCGACGATGAGGTGCTGACGGCCCGGTTCCAGCTGCCAGCTCAATTCCCGCACGCGGTCCGGCGGGAGCGCGTCGGAGCTCGTGATGATGACGGTGTCGGCGCCGCTGGCCTCGATGGCCGCGAGCAGTCGGTCGAACTCGCCGATGATCGGGACCTCGGCGGCCATGTTGATGTCGGTGGCCTGCCCGGGCGGCACGCACGCGCCGAGCACGTGGTATCCGGCTTCGGGCACCCGCGCGAGCTCGCGCGCGGTGTGCGACACCGAGACGGCCGATCCGACCAGCAGCACCTTGGCCGCGAACTCGCCCTCCTTGCGCTTGGCCGTGAGCCAGAGCCGCCAGAGGTGACGCACGAGCACGAGCGTCGCGAGCCCGATGGGAAGGGCGATCAGGAAGTAGCCGCGCGCGAGTTCCAAGTCGAACAGGTACGCGATGATCGCGAGCGACCCGAAGGTCGCGAACGACGCCTGCAGCACCCGGCGGTACTCGGTGAAGCCGATGCCAACCACGCGGCTGTCGCGGCTCGCGAAGAAGGCGAGCGCGGTGAGCCAGGCGATCGTGAGCACTACGGAGTAGACGGTGCCGAAGGGCACCGCCTCGCGGACGGGGACCGGCTCGCCCTCGAGGAACGAGAGCAGACGGACCCAGACGATCTGGGCGCCGAAGACGGCGGAGATGACGACGAGCGCATCGGTGAGCAGGAGCCGGCGCGCGTAGCGCGTCTCCCAGCCCACCCGAGCTGCGCGGTCGATGATCGTCGGTTCGTCGATCTCGTGGCGCAGCGCAACAGACATTATTCGATCCTTCGCTGGGGGGATTCCCTCAAGCTACCGCGAGCCCCCGACGGAGCGAAGCGCGGTCAACCGAAATTAATGAATGTGACAACGAGGTTTAACATCCTCGTAACACCCCCCACACGGGGGGTCCTCTATACGGGGGACAGTCAGGGCATCGACATCGCGACGACCACGATGATGGTCGTCAGCACGGCGCCTCCGGCGATCGAGGCCCAGGCAAGCAGGTCGGCGGCGGAGCGCGCGGGGCGGCGTCCCGTCAGATCGACGGTCTTGACATCGGAAAGGGCCATACCGCCAGAGTATTGATGCGCGCTCAGGCGCACTCGTCCCACTTCGGGGGACGTGTAGGCGGTCACCGGGATCGTGCCGGTGTTGGGTTCGGGTAGTGCTCGAGTCCACTTCATCGTGTGCTCCTCGTATGGGTGAGGTCAGGCTAGACCCAACGGGAGCGCGATTCAAGACCCTGATACGCGAGTGTCGTCCCCTCCGGCGCCGTCGGTGCCGTCGTGCTCGCCCGGTTCACCGTCATCGGAGCCGCGGGGTACAGAGTCCTCGTGGGTCGCCTCGACGGACCGTACGGCATCCGCGAGCTCGCGGTCGGCTGGTGAGTCGCTGGGCGTCGTCTCGCGTTCCATGCCGTCAGGGTAGGCGGGCGTATCGTCTCGACGCGGGTGTGCGGAGCGCACGCCCAGGAAGGCAGGACGATGGAGTACCGGAATCTGGGCGCGAGCGGCACGGTCGTGTCGGTGCACGCCCTCGGCACGATGACCTTCGGGGCGGAAGCGGACGAGAAGACCTCGCACGCCATCCTCGACCGCTACCTCGAGCGCGGCGGGAATCTCGTCGACACGGCCGACGTTTACAGCGCCGGCGTGTCCGAGGAGATCATCGGACGCTGGCTGAGCGCGCGGTCGGGCATCCGCGATCAGGTCGTGATCGCGACGAAGGGGCGGTTCCCCATGGGGGAGGGCCCGAACGACCACGGCACCTCGGCGAGACACCTGCGGGTCGCGCTCGACGCCTCGCTGCGCAGGCTCGGCGTGGAACACATCGACCTGTACCAGATGCACGCGTGGGACGCGCTGACGCCGATCGAGGAGACGCTGCGCTTTCTCGACGATGCCATCAGCTCCGGTCGGATCGGGGCCTACGGGTTCTCGAACTACCTGGGCTGGCAGATCACGAAGGCCGTGCACCGCGCGGATGCCCGCGGCTGGGCGCCGCCGGTGACGTTGCAGCCGCAGTACAACCTGCTCGTGCGCGACATCGAGCACGAGGTCGTGCCGGCCTGCCTGGATGCGGGCATCGGCCTGCTGCCCTGGTCGCCGCTCGCGGGGGGCTGGCTGAGCGGGAAGTACCGCAGGGACGAGCCGCCGCGCGGCGCCACCCGACTCGGCGAGAACCCGGAACGCGGGATGGAGGCGTGGGCGGCGCGCAACGCGGACGAACGCACCTGGCGGGTCATCGACACGGTCGACGCGATCGCGAGCGAGACCGGGTCCACCGCCGCGCGCGTCGCGCTCGCCTGGCTCGCCCAGCGGCCCGTCGTCACCTCGGTGATCCTCGGCGCCCGCACGATCGAGCAGCTCGACGACAATCTGGCGGCAGCGGAGTTGCACCTCGACGACGAGGCGATGACCCGTCTGACCGAGGCGAGCGCACCGCGCATCGACGACTACCCGTACGGCACGGCCGGCGTCGCGCAGCGCGAGCGCCGCATCGGCGGTGGGCGGGGCTAGAGAGGGTCGGGGCCGGCGCTGAGCCGGCCCCGAACGCTCACAGCGCGCGCAGCTTCTCGAGCAGCGGGCCGGCGGCCTCGTCGAGGAAGCGGTCCTGCCCCTCGTCGCCGACCTGCACGAGCGCGATGTCGGTGAAGCCCGCGTCCACGAAGGCGCGGAAGCTCTCGGCGATCTCGTCGAGATCCGGCCCGCACACGATCTGCTCCGCGACGTCCTCCGGCCGCACGTACTTGCTCGCGCCCGCGAAGCCGGCGGGGGTCGGCAGGTCGGCGTTGACCGCCCAACCGCCGGCGAACCAGCGGAACTGGTCGTGGGCCTTCGCGATCGCGGTGTCGCGATCCGGATCCCAGCAGATCGGGATCTGGCCGATGACCCGCGAGGAGCGGTCGCCCTTCTTCTCGTGCCAGGCCTCCACGAGCTCCTTGTCAGGCTCGGTGGTGATGAGGTGGTCGCCGAGCGGCGCGAAGTGCTCGATCGACTTCTCGCCCGAGACGGCGATGCCGATGGGGACGCCGCCGTCCGGGGCATCCCAGATCCGGGCGGAATCGACGCGGAAGTACTGCCCCTCCCAGGTGACGAGGTCTCCCGAGTGCAACTCGCGGATGATCTGTGCCGCCTCGACGAGCATGTCCTGGCGCTGATCGACCGGAGGCCAGCCCTCGCCGACGACGTGCTCGTTGAGGTTCTCGCCCGATCCGAGGCCGAGGATGAACCGCCCGTCCGACAGCTCCTGCAGGGTCGCGGCCTTCTGGGCGACGACGGCCGGGTGGTAGCGGATCGTCGGGCAGGTGATGTACGTCGCGAGCTCGACGCGTTCCGTCGCCTGGGCGACCGCGCCGAGCACCGTCCACGCGTAGGGGGCGTGACCTTGCGACATCAGCCACGGCGAGTAGTGGTCGCTCGACACCTCGAAGTCGAAACCGATGCGCTCCGCCGCGACGGCGTAGCGCACGAGGTCCTTCGGACCGCTCTGCTCGGTCATCAGGGTGTAGCCGAAACGGGTCATGTCTCCTCCTCGGGGCGGTGCAGGGGGTGGATCAGCGGGCGACCGTCGGGTCGATGCGGCGGATCACCGCGCCGGAGCGCGGTGCGAGCACGAGCCCGTCGTCGTCCAGGCGCGCGTCCGAGGTCGCGAGCAGGATCTCGCCGTCGGCGTCGAACCGCTGCTCGCCGTCGCCGAAGTTGACTATGACCTCGACGTCGCCCGCCTCGATGCCGGCGCGCACGAGCCGGAACCAGCGCGGGTCCTCGCTCGCCGTCGCCGACAGGGTCGGGAAGCGCGGATCGGTGAGCTCGGGCACCTCGCGGCGCAGTCGCGCGAGCGACCGGTAGAGATCGAGCAACCGCACGTGCGCCGATTCCCCGGCGTCGGGGTACGGCTCCGACCAGTCGAGCTTGGAACGCTCGAACGTCGCCGGGTCCTGCGGGTCGGGCACCACGTCGGGATCCCAGCCCATCTTCTCGAACTCGGCGATGCGCCCTTCGGCGGTCGCCTTGCCCAGATCCGGTTCGGGGTGCGAGGTGAAGAACTGCCAGGGCGTCGATGCGCCCCATTCCTCGCCCATGAAGAGCATCGGGGTCGACGCGGCGGTGAGGGTGAGCAGGGCCGAGAGGGCGAGTCCCCGCTCGTCGAGCGTCTCGCTCAACCGGTCGCCGGTCGCCCGGTTGCCGATCTGGTCGTGATCCTGGGCGAACGTGACGAGACGGAAGGCCGGGATGTGCGGGTCGATCGGATGCCCGTGGTCGCGTTCCCGGAACGACGAGTAGGTGCCGTCGTGGAAGAACCCCTTCGTCGAGGTCTTCACGAGCGCGTCGATCGGCTCGAAGTCCTCGTAGTAGCCGGTCGTCTCGCCGGTCAGGGCGACGTGCACGGAGTGGTGCCAGTCGTCGCTCCACTGGGCGGTGAGCCCGTATCCGCCGGCCTCACGCGCGCTGATGAGCTTGGGGTCGTTCATGTCCGACTCGGCGATGAGGGTCAGCGGCCGGCCGAGGTGCGCCGACAGCGCGTCGGTCTCCTCGGCGAGCTGCTGGAGGATGTGCGTGGGGGAGTCGTCGAGCAGCGCGTGGACGGCATCGAGACGCAGGCCGTCGACGTGGAGGTCGCGCATCCACATGAGCGCGTTGTCGACCACGAAACGTCGCACCGGCTCGAGACTGAAGTCGACCGAGTCGCCCCAGGTGTTCCGGCTCGCCTCGCGCAGGTAGGGGCCGAATCGCGGCAGGTAGTTGCCGCTCGGTCCGAGGTGGTTGTACACGACGTCCTGGATGACCGCGAGGCCGCGGGCGTGGCACGCGTCGACGAAGCGCTGATACGCGGCGGGACCGCCGTAGTTCTCGGTCACGGCGTACCACAGCACGCCGTCGTAACCCCAGTTGTGGGTGCCGTTGACGGCGTTCACCGGCAGCAGTTCGACGAAGTCGACTCCGAGGTCGACGAGGTGGTCGAGGCGCTCGATCGCCGAGTCGAGGGTGCCCTCGGGGGTGAACGTGCCCAGGTGCAGTTCGTAGATGAGTCCGCCGGCGAGCTGCCGGCCCGTCCACGACGCGTCCTGCCAGGGGTGCTCGGCGAGGTCGACGGTGCGGCTCAGCTCATGCACCCCTGCAGGCTGACGACGTGAGCGCGGGTCCGGCAGCGGTCGCTCGTCGTCGTCGAGCAGGTAGCCGTAGTCGATGCCGGCCTGCACGGGCAGGTCGGCGGCTCCGGCCCACCAGCCGTCGCCGACGGCCTCGAGATCGTGCCGGGTGCCGTCCAGTTGGACGGCGACACGCGTCACGCGCGGCGCCCACACCTCGTACGTCATGACTGCTGCTCCGTCTCCGTGTGCTGGGGGGTCTCGGTCGTCGGCTTCGCATGTGCGGCGTCGACCGGGGCGAGGAGAGCGACGGGGAACTCGCGCAGCACGTCGCGCACGCGCGTCACCCCGCCCGCGTGCCGCCGCCGGGTGAGTACGTCGATCCAGTGGCCGGCGGGCAGCACGATGCTCGTGTCGCCCCAGCCGCCGCGTTCCTCGAGTCCGAGCGGCAACCGGGTGGCGAGGGTGATGGCTCCGCCGCGATCGAACGAGACGAGGTGCTCGGACGCCTCCCCGGCGGCGGGAAGAGGCCGGTACCGGGTGAACAGCTCGGGGTGATCGCGTCGCAGGCGCAGGGCGCGCGAGGTGACGAGCAGCTTCGCGGCCCCGCCCTCGTCGACCTCCGGCATGCCTCCGGCGTCGAGGGCTGCGAGCAGCAGGCGGCGCTCGTCGAAGTCGACCGGCCGGCGGTTGTCGGGGTCGACGAGCGAGGTCTCCCAGAGTTCGCTGCCCTGGTAGACGTCGGGCACTCCGGGTGCGGTGAGCTGGATGAGCTTCGCCGCGAGCGAGTTCGACCAACCGGCCGGGGCGATCTGCTCGACGAACGCGTGGAGGATCGCCGTGACCCGCTCGTCGTCGAACGCGGAGTCGACGAGCGCGTGCATCCGCGCTTCGAATTCCTCGTTCGGAGCGGTCCACGTGGTACTCGAACCGGCCTCCCGCGACGCCTTCTCGGCGTACGCGTGCAGGCGTTCGCGGCTCGCCGGCCACGCCCCGATGATCGAGCTCCAGAGGATCGACTCGAGCGGCCCGTCGCCGAGGGGGGCGAGCTCGCGCAAGCGGTCGAGAGTGGCCGCCCATCGGTCGGGGATCTCGGCGAGGGCCGTGATGCGGGCCCGCGTGTCCTCGCCGCGCTTCGTGTCGTGCGTGGACAGCGTCGTCTGCGAGTGCGGCCATGACGACTGGCGTCGGCGCTGCGCGTCGTGGAACTGCTCGAGGGTGAGCGAGAACTCGGCGGGGTCGCCACCCACCTCGGTGAGGCTCGCGAGTCGCGCGTACCGGTAGAACGCCGTGTCCTCGACGCCCTTGGCCATCACCATGCCCGAGGTCTGCTGGAACCGGATCGCCGCGGGATGCGCGGGGTCCGACAGCAGCGGCACGAGGGCGTCGATGCGGTCGCCGAGGTCCGGGCGGTGGCGACGGGCGAGCTCCGCCGCCTCGTGCAGGTGCTCGATCCCGAGCGGCAGGTACGAGCGGTACACGGGGAAGCACGCGAGCAGTTCGGCGAGGGCGTCGTCGAGCTGGTCGACGCTGAAGTCGCCGGGCAGTCCCGCCCGCTCGATGTCGCGGGCGAGCCGCAGCACCTCCGAGCGGAGGATGCCGTCGGCGATCGCGCGCTTGGTCCCGCGGATGAGTCCCGCGAAGTCGGTGGGGTCGTCGCGGCCCGACAGGCGCGCCTCGAGCGCGTCGAGCTGCTCGCGGCCGGCGGGATCGACGAGCACGCGTTCGATCTCGGCCAGCGCGTCGTATCCCGTGGTGCCGTCGACCGGCCAGTGCGCCGGCAGTTCCTCGCCGTTCTCGAGGATCTTCTCGACGAGCAGGTAGCCGGTGCCGGTCGCCGCATCGAGCCGCTCGAGGTAGGCGCCGGGGTCCATCAGCCCGTCGGGGTGGTCCACGCGCACGCCGTCCACGAGGCCCTCGCGGAACCAGCGCACGATCTCGGCGTGCGAGTCGTCGAACACCCGGGGGAGTTCCACCCGGATCGCCGCGAGCGTGTTCACGGCGAAGAAGCGCCGGTAGTTCAGGTCGCCGTCGGCCCGGGTCCAGTGCACGAGCTCGTAGTGCTGCCGCGAGTGCACGGTCGCCGGGTCCGCTCCGTCGTCGGCGGTTCCGGACGCGAGCGGGAAGCGGTGGTCGTAGTACCGCAGCTCGCCGTCCTCGATCGTGAGGGGCGGATCCTCGTGCTCGCCGAGCACGGGGATGCGCAGGCGGCCGTTCCCGAAGTCCCAGTCCACGTCGAACGCGTCGGCGTACTCCGACTCGCGACCGTGGGTGAGCACGTCCCACCACCACGCGTTCTGCGCGGCGTCGGCGACACCCATGTGGTTCGGCACGATGTCGACGAGCACGCCCATCCCGTGCTCACGCGCGGCGGCCGAGAGGGCTTCGAGACCCGCGGCTCCGCCTCGCGCGGGGTCGATCGTCGTCGTGTCGGCGACGTCGTAGCCGTGGTCCGACCCCTTCTCCGCCGTCAACAACGGCGAGAGGTAGACCCAGTCGACGCCGAGCTCGTGGAGGTAGTCCACGAGGTGGGCGGCGTCGCGCAGGGTGAACGATTCGCGGATCTGCAGGCGGTACGTCGAGACCGGCGCGGTCATCGGCTCTCCTTCGACGGGATGGGTTCGTTGCTCTGCGGGATCCGGCCGAGGATCAGCGCGGCCGACGCGGCGGGAGACGGGTCGGGCTCCGGGGCCGGCGGGCGGTAGGCGCGCAGCACGACCGTGGACTTCGCCTGCAGCTCGAGCGCAGACCCGGCGGGACGCTCGGTGGGGTCGGCCTTCGCGGCCGTGTCGACGACGATCTCCCACGCCCGGGCGTACTCGTCCTGCGGCAGGGCCGCCTCGACGACGTCATCGTGGGCGTTGAAGTAGACGAGGAAGCTCGAGTCGACGATCCGCTCGCCGCGCTCACCGCGACCGCGGATGCCGTCGCCGTTCAGGTACATCCCGAAGCTGCGGGCGTAGCTGGTGTCCCAGTCCTCCTCCTCCATCGGCGTGCCGTCGGTGTTGAGCCACACGATGTCGGGCAGCGGTTCGCCGACGCGCCGGCGCACCGGGCGTCCGTGGAAGAAGCTGCGGCGGCGGAAGGTGGGGTGGCGTTCGCGCAGAGCGACGAGCGCCGAGGTGAACTCGATGAGCGGCGTGTCGGCCTCGTCCCAGTGCACCCAGCTGATCTCGGAGTCCTGCGCGTAGCTGTTGTTGTTGCCGTGCTGGGTGCGTCCGAGCTCGTCGCCGTGCAGGATCATCGGCACACCTTGCGAGATCATCAGCGTCGTGAGGAAGTTGCGCTGCTGACGGGCGCGCAGTTCGACGATGCGCGGATCGTCGGTCGGTCCCTCCACCCCGAGGTTGTAGGAGCGGTTGTGCGACTCCCCGTCGTTGTTCCCCTCGCCGTTCGCCTCGTTGTGCTTCTCGTTGTACGAGACGAGGTCGGCCATCGTGAACCCGTCGTGCGCGGTGACGAAGTTGATCGATGCCACGGGGCGGCGACCCGAGGTCTCGTACAGGTCCGCCGAGCCCGTGATGCGGGAGGCGAACTCACCGAGGGTCGCCGGTTCGCCGCGCCAGAAGTCGCGGACGGTGTCGCGGAACTTGCCGTTCCACTCCGACCACTGGGGCGGGAAGTTGCCGACCTGATATCCGCCGGGTCCGACGTCCCAGGGTTCGGCGATGAGCTTGACCTGCGACACCACCGGATCCTGCTGCACGAGCTCGAAGAAGCTCGAGAGACGGTCGACGTCGTAGAACTCGCGGGCGAGGGTCGAGGCGAGATCGAAGCGGAAACCGTCGACGTGCATCTCGGTGACCCAGTACCGCAGCGAGTCCATGATGAGCTGCAGCGCGTGCGGGTGACGCACGTTGAGCGTGTTCCCGGTGCCGGTGTAGTCCATGTAGAACTGCGGGTCGTCGTCGACCTGGCGGTAGTACGCCTGGTTGTCGATGCCCTTGAACGACAGCGTCGGCCCGAGGTGGTTGCCCTCGGCGGTGTGGTTGTAGACCACGTCGAGGATGACCTCGATGCCGGCCGCGTGCATGGCGCGCACCATCGCCTTGAACTCCTGCACCTGCTGGCCCGGTTCGTCCGTGGCGGCGTAGGAGCTGTGCGGGGCGAAGAACCCGATGGTGTTGTAGCCCCAATAGTTGCGCAGCCCCTTCTCGATCAGGGTGTTGTCCTGCACGAACTGGTGTACCGGCATGAGCTCGAGCGTCGTGATGCCGAGCTTCTTGAGGTGCTCGATGACGAGCGGGTGGCTGAGACCGGCGTAGGTGCCGCGCTCCTCCGAAGGGATGCCGGGGTGCAGCTGCGTGAGGCCCTTCACGTGCGCCTCGTAGATGACGCTGCGGCTGTACGGCACGTCGGGGGACCGGTCGCCGGCCCAGTCGAAGAAGGGGTTCACGACGACGCCGAGCATCATGTGCGACGCGGAGTCCTCGTCGTTGCGGGAATCCGGGTCGTCGAAGTCGTACGAGAACAGCGAGGGGTGCCAGTCGATCTCGCGGGCGGTCGCCTTCGCGTACGGGTCGAGCAGCAGCTTGTTCGGGTTGCAGCGGATTCCGCGCTCGGGTTCGTAGGGCCCGTACACGCGGTATCCGTAGAGCTGTCCGGGCTGCACCTCCGGCAGATACGCGTGCCAGACGTACGCGTCCATCTCGGTGAGCTCCACACGGGTCTCCGTGCCGTCTGCGTCGAAGAGGCAGAGCTCGACGCGTTCCGCCACCTCGCTGAAGAGGGCGAAGTTGGTGCCGTTGCCGTCGAAGGTGGCTCCGAGCGGGTAGGGGTTTCCAGGCCAGGTGATCACGTGACTCCTCCGGTCGTCGTCGCACACGATAACGGGCGACGCCGTCGGGGACGGCCCTCCCTGGGAGTCCGCCCACACGCTTCCGAGCGTGCCGCCCCCGCGCACGGCTCGACACGTTCTACCCTCGTGCGGTGACCTACGACCGCTACGGATCCGATGTGCTCGCCGCGGCCCGCGCCCGCCGGAAGCCGACCCCGCGCAAGGTGCCGGCGGAGCGGGACCTCGTCGTCGAGCACGCGGCGAGCGGGTACACGGGGGCGGTGGTGCGCGTGCAGAAGGGCGTCGTCGAGCTCGAGGACCGGCACGGTGCCGTGCGCGGCTTCCCCCTCGGTACGGGCTTCCTCATCGACGGGGTGGGGGTCGAGCTCGTGCCGGCCGTCGCGGCACCGGCGGGGAGGCTGCGCAGTGCGAGCGGCTCCTTCGCCGTGACGGACGCACCCGCCCGCGTCGCCCGTGCCGGACGCATCCTCGTCGAGGGTCGTCACGACGCCGAACTCGTCGAGAAGGTGTGGGGGCACGACCTGAGGGTGGAGGGCGTCGTCGTCGAGTACCTCGAGGGCGTCGACCTGCTCGAGCAGACCCTCGCCGAACGGCGTCCCGGTGCGGATGCCCGACTGGGCGTGCTCGTCGACCATCTCGTGCCCGGTTCGAAGGAGAGCCGGATCGCCGAGGCTGTCGCGCGCGGCCCCTACGCCGACCACGTGCTCGTGGTGGGCCACCCGTACGTCGACGTGTGGCAGTCGGTGCGCCCGCAGCGCCTCGGGCTGCGGGCGTGGCCGCAGATCCCGCGGAACATCGAATGGAAGCGGGGGATCTGCCGTGCTCTCGGCTGGCCCGCGGAGGACCAGGCCGACATCGCCCGCGCCTGGCAGCGCATCCTCTCGCGCGTGACCACCTACGCCGACCTCGAACCGGCGCTGCTCGGCCGGGTCGAGCAGCTCATCGACTTCGTCACCGAGCCCGCACCTGCGGGATGATGGGGTTATGACGCCCGCCCCCGATGCACGCCAGGTGCGGCGGTGGCGACGCTACCTCGCCGACGAACGCGCCGAGGCCGCCGTGTACCGCGACCTGGCGTCGCGCCGCGACGGTGAGGAGCGGGAGATCCTGTTGGCGCTCGCCGAGGCGGAGGGCCGTCACGAGGCGCACTGGCGCACGCTTCTCGGCGACCGCGTCGGATACCCCTTGCGCGGCGACCTCCGCACGCGCGTGCTCGGCTTCCTCGCCCGCCGGTTCGGCGGCGTCTTCGTGCTCGCTCTCGCGCAGCGCGCGGAGGCGCGGTCGCCGTACGCCGGCGACTCGGACGCGACCGACACGATGGCTGCCGACGAGGTCATCCACGGCGAGGTCATCCGCGGCCTCGCCGACCGCGGCCGCAGCCGGCTCTCCGGCACCTTCCGCGCCGCGGTGTTCGGCGCGAACGACGGTCTCGTGAGCAACCTCGCGCTCGTGCTCGGTGTCGGCGCGAGCGGACTGCCGACCTCGGCCGTCCTGCTGACGGGTGTCGCCGGTCTGCTCGCCGGCGCGCTCTCGATGGCGGCGGGGGAGTACGTGTCGGTGCGCTCGCAGCGCGAGCTGCTCGCGGCATCTCGCCCGGCGCCCGAGGCGGCCGCCGCCCTCCCTCTGCTCGACATCGACGAGAACGAGCTCGCCCTCGTCTACCGCGCCCGCGGTATGGACGAGGCGCAAGCCCGCCGGCACGCGGACGAGGTGCTCGCGGGCGGTCACGGCGACGCCCAGCCGGAGCACGACGACCACGAGGCCATCGGCAGCGCCCCGGCGGCCGCGGCGTCGAGTTTCGCGTTCTTCGCCTCCGGCGCGATCGTGCCGGTGCTGCCGTACCTCGTCGGGTTGAGCGGCGTCGCCGCGGTCGCGGTGGCCTCCGCGCTCGTCGGACTCGCGCTGCTCGCCACCGGCGCCATCGTCGGTGTGCTCTCCGGCGCCTCGCCGGGCAAACGCGCCCTGCGCCAGCTCGCGATCGGGTACGGGGCCGCGGCGGTCACCTACCTGCTCGGGCTCGCCTTCGGCACCTCGCTCGCCTGACGGCGACCGTTCGGCGCGCTGTCGACGAGCGTCGGGCCGGCGCAGAGCGCACTACCAGACGACGTGGATAGCGTTCAGTCATCCCCGATCGAGGAGAGACACCCATGGGACTGATGGACCGCATCTTCGGCCGCGAACCCGAGCAGCCGACCGCCCCGCCCGTGCCCCAGGCGCCGCATCGTGCGGGCGCCTACGACAGCGCGCCGCCGCAGCGGCAACCGCGCTCCGACGACGAGATCGCGATCGAGCGGTACCGCTATCTGCTCCGGACCGCGCCGCCCGAGACCATCGAACAGGTGCACGCCGAGGCGTTCGCGAAGCTGACCCCGGAGCAGCGGCAGCAGGTCTTCCGCGAGCTCAGCGACCAAGCACCCGAGGGTGAGAAGCCGCGCAGCGATTCGCCCGAGGCGCTCGCCCAGTCGGCGACCCGTTCCGAGCTGCGTCAGCCCGGGACGATGGAGCGCACCTTCGCCGGACGTGGCGGCGGCATGGGCGGCGGCATGGGCTTCGGCGGCATGATGGCCTCGTCGCTGCTCGGCACCGTGGCCGGCTACGTCATCGGCTCGGCCCTCGTCGGCGCGTTCCTGCCCGATCCGGGTGCCGATCAGGCCGCAGGCGAGGGCGACGCGGGCGGCGAGGGCGACGGAGGCGGCGACGCCAGCGGCGACGGCGGCGGCGACCCGGGCGCGGACGCCGGCGGCGACGCGGGCGGTGATCCCGGTGCGGATGCCGGTGCCGACGCGGGCGGCGGCTGGGGCGACGGCGGATTCGGCGACTTCGGCGGAGGGGACTTCGGCGGTGGGGACTTCGGCGGGGGCGACTTCGGCGGGTTCTGACGACCGGCGGCGCGAACCCTTCCGTGCCCGCCTCCTGCGGATGTTCTCGGGGGAGCCCGACGGCTCTCCGCCGTGGGTACGGGAACTCGAAGCCGGGGACGACGCCGGATTCTTCGGGCCGGGCTCAGCGGTCTGGGCGGTGCACGGCGGCACGGCGACCCTCGTCGCCGGCATCCGGGCCCTGCTCATGCAGACCCTGCATCCGGGGGCCATGGCGGGAGTGCACGACTGGTCGCGTTACCGCGAGGACCCTCTCGGCCGGCTCGCCGGCACCGTGCGGTGGGTCATCACGACGACCTTCGCCGACCGCGCCGGCGCGCTCCGCGCCTCCGCGAGGGTGAGCCGGCTGCACGAGCGGGTGCACGGGGAGTACATCGCGCACGACGGCGCGTCCACCGACTACTCGGCCAACGACGCCGAGCTCGTCGAGTGGGTGCACTGCGCGTTCACCGAGTCGTTCCTGGTCTGCCACGAGATCTGGGGCGGCCCGATCCCCGGCGGTTCCGACGCGTATGTGCGCGAGTGGGCGGCCGCGGGCACCGCGATGGGGCTGCCGGAACCGCCCACCGATCGGCGCGGTCTGGAACGACGGCTCGCCCACCTCGGCCCGCGCCTGCGCGGCGACGACCGGGTGCGCGAAGCCATCGCGTTCATCCGTCGACCGCCGCTGCCTGCCGGCACGATGCTCGGCTACCGCGTGCTGTTCGCGGGCGCGGTGGCGTCGCTTCCGCCGGCACACCGGCGGCTGCTCGGACTGCGCCGACCGTGGTGGCCGGCCGTCACGGCGACCCGACTCGTGCTGTGGCTCGTCGAGCGCATCCTCGGGCGCCCCTCGACGAGCGAACTCGCCGCGCGCCGTCGGCTGGCACGTCTCGACCGGGAGCGGGACGCGAGTGGCACAGGGGGAGTGTCGCCGTGAGTCCGTTCCGTGGGTTCAGGCGTTCGAGCGCGGCGGATGCCCGTTGTGGTTGCCGGGCTCGTCCATCAGCTGCAGGCCGTGGGAGGAGTGCGCCGACTGCGTGAGCAGTTCGAGCCACTCGCGGTTGATGTCGGGGAGCCGTCCGCCGAAATACTTGAAGTACAGCGGGATGGCGGCGTCGATCCAGATGGAGCTGCGGCCGTCGCCCACGCTGGGGTCGTCGCGCCAGCTCAGGAAGAAGCTCTCGCGGCGGCGCAGCTTGGCGCCGATGACGATCTGCAGATGAGCGAGCGCACGATCGTCGAATTGGATCTCGACCTGCGAGTCGCCGTACAGCAGCTTGCCCACGCCGCCCTCCTTCCGCCCGCGGGGAGCGCGGGTTCACCTTCGATTATGCCGCCCGCCGACACGCCGCGGGGACGGCGGCCGGGAGTTCGCCCCATCATCTCGCGGGCGGCCGGATCCGTCGCGATCCTCGGCCAGAATGCGCGCGTTCAGGCCCCGAGCGCCGAGGCGCGTCGCCGCACCTCGTCGGCCCCGAGCACGCGAGCGACCTCCCACAGGTCGGGGCTGCGCGACGCGCCGGTCAGCAGCACGCGCACGACGTTCGCGACGATCCGGAGCGGGCCCTTGTACCGCTCCGGTTCGGCCTTGAGCTCGGCCGGACCGGGCGCGTACCCGTGCCGCACCGCGAGCTCGCGGATTTGAGCGAACCAGACGTCGCGGTCCGCGTCGTCGCGGTACGACTCGACGAAGTCGCGCGCCACCGCGACGGCCGTTGCGGGCTCGATCTTGCCGAGCCGCTCGTCGGCCGGATCGGTGACGGGGGTGAAGAGCGCGGGGAAGAGGAAGCCGTAGGCCGCGCGCGCGTCCGACCAGCGCGCGAGGTCCTTCCGCACGTTCTCGCTGCCGCTGCGCTCGACGTCGAAGACGCGACGGGCGTACTCGCGGTCGGCCGCGATGACCTCGGCGAGCTCCCGGTCGAATGCGGTCGCCCATCCGGAGACGGCGTCGAGCACCTCGTCGGCGGTGAGGTCGCCGATCACGTCCTTGGCGATGTTGTCGAGCTTGGCCGTGTCGACGAGCGCTCCGGTGACCCCCGCCTCGTCGAGACGGATGGGGGCGGCGAGCGCGTCGGCGATGGGCAGCTCCGCGAGACGGCCGTTGACGAGCCCGCGCAGGTAGTAGAGCACGGCATCCCGTGGATAACCCGCCTCGATGTAGAAGTCGACCGAGGCCTCGGGGTCTTTACGCTTCGAGAGTTTGCGCTTGCTCGAGCCCTCCTGCTTCAGCAGCGGGGCGATGTGCGCGTAGGGGATGCGGTCGAAGCCGAGGGCGTCGAACAACTGGTGGTGCACCGGCACCGACGACATCCACTCCTCGCCGCGGATCACCGGGCTCACCCGCATCAGGTGGTCGTCGACGACGTGCGCGAGGTGGTAGGTCGGCAGCCAGGGGCTCGAATCGGAGCGCTTGAGCAGCACGAAGTTGTTGCGGTTGTCGTCCTGGTCGATGCGGCCGCGGATGAGGTCGGTGAACGATGAACGGGCGCCGGTGAACTCGGGCGCGCGGAAACGCACGACGAACGGGGCGCCGGCGGCGAGCTGTTGTTCGACCTCGGCCTGGCTCGCGTCGCGCCACGGCGCCCAGCGGCCGTAGTAGCCGGGCTGGGCCTTGAGCGCGCGCTGCTCCTCGGTGATCGCCGCGAGCTGCTCCGTCGTCGCGAAGCAGAGGAACGCCTTGCCCTCGCGCAGCAGCTGCCGCACGTAGCTGTGGTAGATCCGCTCCCGCGAGGACTGCAGGTACGGACCGTACGCTCCGTCGGGATCGCTCTCGTCGGGGTGCACACCGAAGTACTCGAACGCGCGCGCGAACTGCACGGCGGAGTCGGCGACCTCACGGGCCTTGTCGGTGTCCTCCACCCGCACGAAGAAGCGTCCGCCGGATCGCAGCGCCACATCCTGCGCGATCATCGCCGTGTAGATGCCGCCGATGTGCACGAAGCCGGTCGGACTGGGGGCGAAGCGGGTCACGGCGGCACCCTCGGGCAGTTCCCGCGGCGGGTACAGGGACTCCCAGTGCTCCACCTCGGGCAGGTCGTCGGGGAACAGCGAGTCGACGACCTGGCGGTCGAGCGTGGTCACTTGGTGGCTCCGTTCGTGGTGCTGTCGTCCTCCGGCACGTAGGCCGCGCGCAGGTGCACCGGCTCCACGGTCTCGTGGCGCTTCTTCGCCTGGCGCGACTTGTAGACGA
Source organism: Diaminobutyricimonas aerilata (assembly GCF_002797715.1). NCBI lineage: Bacteria > Bacillati > Actinomycetota > Actinomycetes > Micrococcales > Microbacteriaceae > Diaminobutyricimonas > Diaminobutyricimonas aerilata. The sequence continues at coordinate 1,489,147 of NZ_PGFF01000001.1, forward strand.
GGTTGAGGGTCTCGACGATGATCGCGAAGGCGATCGGACCGTAGATGAGCGCCTTGTCGATGTGCACGTCGAAGCCCTCGGCGATGAGGGTCGTGCCGATGAGCACGAGGAAGGCGAGGGCGAGCATCTTGACCGTCGGGTGCTTGTTGACGAAGTCGCTGATCGCGCCCGCCGTGAACAGCATGATGCCGATCGCGAGCACGACGGCCGCGATCATGATGTAGAGCTCGTCGACCATCCCGACCGCGGTGATGACCGAGTCGAGCGAGAACACGACGTCGAGCAGCAGGATCTGCACGATGACGGCGCCGAAGCTCGCCGCCTTGGCCCCGCGCCCGTGACCTTCGGAGCCCTCCAGCCGCTCGTGGATCTCCATGACGGCCTTGTAGACCAGGAACGCCCCGCCGAGGATCAGGATGAGATCGCGTCCGCTGAACTCGAGGGCGTCCGCGTCGCCGATCGAGAAGATCGGGTCGGTCAGCCCGATGATCCATGAGGCGGCGAACAGCAGCGCGATGCGCAGCACGAGGGCGAGCGACAGTCCGACGGTGCGGGCGCGCGCCTGCTGCTCCTTCGGCAGCTTGCCGGCGAGGATCGAGATGAAGACGACGTTGTCGACGCCGAGCACGAGCTCGAGGACGAACAGGGTGAGGAAGGCGATCCAGAGGTCAGGGCTTGTGAAGAAGTCCATGCCCGAGATCCTACGGGCGCGCGGCCTACCCGAGTTGCGCGAGCACCTCGGCGCCGAGCAGTTCGAGGTGCTCGAGGTCGGTCATGTCCATGGTCTGCAGGTAGACCCGGTCGGCACCGAGCTCGCGCAGACGGCCGAGCTTGTCGACCGCCTCGGCGGGACTCCCGGCGACGTTGACCACGGCGAAACCCTCCGGGTCCTCGCCGATCGCCCGTGCGCGGCGCTCGTACTCGTCGCGAGTCGCACCGACCACGGTGGGCAGCGCGACGGAGTAGCGCAGGTCCGCGGGATCGCGGTCGTGGTCTTCGCACGCCCGGCGCACGACGGCGAACTTCTCGGCGATGGTCGACTCGTCGGTGAAGCCGATGTTGTACTCGGTCGCGAACTGCGCGGCCAGGGCGGGCGTGCGCTTGGGGCCGCCGCCGCCGACGACGACCGGGATGCGCGACTGCACGGGCTTCGGCAGGGCGGGGGCGTCGGTGAGCGAGTAGTGCGCGCCGTCGAACGAGAACGTCGCGCCCTCGGGGGTCGACCACAGGCCGGTGACGATCGCGAGCTGCTCCTCGAGCAGGTCGAAGCGCTTCTCGGGGAACGGGATGCCGTACGCGGCGTGCTCCCGTGCGTACCAGCCGGTGCCGAGACCCAGCTCGGCCCGTCCACCGGACATCTGGTCGACCTGCGCGACCTGGATCGCGAGGATGCCGGGCACCCGGTAGGTCGCCGACGACACGAGGGTGCCGAGGCGGATGCGCGAGGTCTCGCGGGCGAGGCCGGCGAGCGTGGTCCAGGCGTCGGTCGGGCCGGGCAGCCCGTCGTGGTCGCCCATCACGAGGTAGTGGTCGCTGCGGAACCAGCCGGTGAACCCGAGCCGCTCGGTCGCCTGGGCGTGGGCCAGGATCGTCTCGTAGGAGGCGCCCTGCTGGGGTTCGGTGAAGATGCAGATTTCCACCGGCACATCCTATGCTTGGCCCGTACACGGGAGTCCGGTGAGCCGGGCTGAGAGGAAGCTGCTCCAAGCTTCGACCGTCGAACCTGATCTGGATCATGCCAGCGCAGGGAGGCATTCTCGAGACCCGTGCCGTTCCTCCACGTGAAAGGCACGTCATGACCACCGCAGTCCCCACCGCATCCGGTACCCGATCGCGCTACTCCTGGCGTGTCGTCGACATCGTCGTCGCGAGCGTGATCGGCGTCGCGAGCGGAGTCGTTTTCTGGGCGTGGGGCATCTTCTGGAACGTCGGGAGCATCCCGCTGGCGTTCCTGCCCGGACTGTCGGCCCTCCTCGCCGGGGGATGGCTGTTCGCCGGGGTGCTCGGCGGACTCGTCATCCGCAAGCCCGGCGCCGCCCTCTACACCGAGGTGATCGCCGCCCTCGTCTCCATGGTGATCGGCACCCAGTGGGCGTGGCTGACGCTCCTCTCCGGCGTCGTGCAGGGGATCGCTATCGAGATCGTGTTCGCGATCCTCGCCTACCGCGCATGGCGGATGTGGACGGCGGTGCTCGCCGGGATGGGCGGCGCCGTCGGCCTCGTCATCACCGACCTGACCGTGTGGTACCCCGCGACGGACGCGGTCTTCAAGACGGTGTACGCGCTCTCGGCGCTCGTCTCGGGCGCGCTGCTCGCCGGTCTGCTGAGCTGGTTCGCGATGCGTGGACTCGCCCGCAGCGGAGCGCTCGCGCGCTTCGCCGCCGGGCGCGAGGTCTCGGCCTAGGTGATCGCCCCGGTCGGGGCGGAGGCGCGCGGCTGGGGCTGGACGTACGCCGGGCGCCGCGCCCCCGTCGCGACGGGGCTCGATCTGCGCATCGAGCCGGGGGAGCGTGTGCTGTTGCTCGGTGCATCCGGGTCCGGCAAGTCGACGCTCCTGCACGCCCTCGCGGGCGTGCTCGGCGACGACGAGGGTGACCAGCACGGCGCGCTGTTCGTCGGGGGCGGGCCGCCGGCCGCGGCGCGCGGGAGCGTCGGGCTCGTGCTGCAGGACCCCGACTCCCAGATCGTGCTGTCCCGAGTGGGCGATGACGTCGCCTTCGGGTGCGAGAACCTCGCCGTGCCGCGCGAGGAGATCTGGCGCCGGGTCGAGCAGAGCCTGCGCGACGTGGGGCTCACCGTGCCGCTCGATCGTGCGACGTCCGCCCTGTCGGGCGGTCAGAAGCAGCGGCTCGCGATCGCCGGGGCCCTCGCGATGCACGCCGGCCTGCTCCTGCTCGACGAACCGACCGCGAACCTCGATCCGGCGGGGGTGCTCGAGGTGCGCGACGCCGTCGCGCGCGCCGTGGGCGCCACGGGCGCGACGCTCGTGGTGGTCGAGCACCGCGTCGCGGTATGGCGCGACCTCGTCGAGCGGGTGGTCGTGATCGACGGCGGGGCGGTGGTCGCCGACGGCGCCCCCGATGCGGTGCTCGACCGCGAGGGCGACCGGCTCGCGCGACTGGGGGTCTGGGTGCCCGGTCGGAAGCCGGCCCCGCCGACCCGCGCGCGGGACCCGCGCTCCTCCGGCATCGAACTGCTCACGACCGAGGGACTCGTCGTCGGTCGCGACCGGATGCCCGTCGCGTCGGTCGACGTGCCGGCACTGCGACCCGGGCGGATGCTCGGACTCAGCGGAGCGAACGGGTCGGGAAAGTCGACCCTCGCCCTGACCCTCGGTGGACTGCTCGCCCCGGTGGCCGGCGAGGCGATCGCCGGGCCGCTCCTCGCCGACGGCGCCGGGCCGCTCCCGCACCGCTGGCGGTCCCGGCAGCTGCTCACCCGCATCGGATCGGTGTTCCAGCATCCCGAGCACCAGTTCCTGACCGGATCGGTGCGCGCCGAACTCGAGGTCGGGCCGCGAGCTCTGCGCATGCAATCCGGTGAGATCGCCCGCCGCGTCGAGCCGCTGCTCGAGCGGTTGCGGCTCTCGGCGCTCGCCGGGGCGAACCCCTTCACCCTCTCGGGAGGCGAGAAGCGCCGGCTGTCGGTCGCCACGGCGCTCGCGACGGCGCCGCGGGTGCTCGTGCTCGACGAACCCACCTTCGGGCAGGACCTGCGCACCTGGACCGAGCTCGTGGCCCTCCTCGCCGAGCTGCTCGACGAGGGCCGTGCCGTCGTCTCCGCCACGCACGACGCCGAGTTCCTGGATGCTCTCGCCGACGATCGGCTGGTGCTCGCGTGAACGCGCTCGCGCGGGTCAATCCCGTCACGGCCTTCGCCGCCGCCCTCGTGCTCTCCGTCAGCCTGCTCGTCTCCCTCGACATCGTCACCGCGTCGGTCGCCCTCGCGGCGGAGCTGCTGCTCATCCCGTTTGCCGGGGTGCCCTGGCGCACCTTCTGGGTCCGCACGGCGCCGGTGTGGATCGCGGCACCGCTCGCCGGGGTCACGACCGCGCTGTACGGCGAGGACTCAGGCCGGGTGCGGCTCGAGCTCGGGTTCGTCACGGTCACCGACGGGTCGCTCGAGCTCGCGGCGGTCATCGCGCTCCGCGTCCTCGCGGCGGGCATCCCCGCCATCGTGCTGTTCATCACGGTCGACCTCACCCGCTTCGCCGACGGGCTCGCGCAACTGCTGCACCTGCCCGCCCGCTTCGTGCTCGGCGCCCTCGCCGGGCTGCGGCTCGTCGGACTCTTCGTCGAGGACTGGCGCGCGCTCGAACTCGCGCGCCGCGCGCGAGGGGTGGCCGACCGCGGGCGGGTGCGCCGGTTCGCGGGTCAGGCGTTCGCCCTGCTCGTGCTGAGCGTGCGGCGCGGCACCAAACTCGCCACGGCGATGGAGGCGAAGGGTTTCCGCACCGATGCGCCCCGCACCTGGGCGCGGCCCTCGTCGGTGGGCCGGGCCGACGCGGTGCTGATGCTGCTTGCGATCGTGATCGTCGTCGCCGCGATCGTCACGTCGGTCTCCGTGGGGGCGTGGAGGTCGATCCTTGGCTGAGCGCGGCCCGGTGCTCCTCATCGACGGGCGGTCGGGGGCGGGCAAATCGGATCTCGCGCGCCTCGTCACCGGTCGGGTGCCCGGCGCGCAGCTCGTGCGCCTCGACGACGTCTATCCCGGATGGGACGGGCTCGCCGCGGGCAGCGCGCACGTCGTCGCGCACGTGCTCGATCCGGTCGCGCCGGGGTGGCGCGCGTGGGACTGGGCCGCCGAACGGGAGGGGCCGTGGGGCCCGCTCGACCCGGCACGCCCGCTGATCGTCGAGGGCTGCGGCGCCGCGAGCGCGGCGGCCCGGCAACGCGCTCACCTGACCGTGTGGGTCGAGCTCGATGCCGGCACACGCCGGCGTCGCGCCCTCGAGCGCGACGGTGACGCCTACGCCCCGCACTGGGAACGATGGGCCCGGCAGGAGGACGCCTTCCTCGCCGCCGAGCATCCCCGGGAGGGCGCCGACCTCGTCGTCGACGGCGTCGACGTCGCCGCATCGGTGGACCTCGTGGTCGACCGGTGGCTGGCGCCGGACGGGTGAGGCGGTCAGCCGCCGAAGAGCGCGCCGACGCGCGCCGACATCTCCACCGGGTGCGTCAACCGCCATCCGGGTCCCGGGTCGCGGATGGAGCCTTCCGCCCGGAGGGCGACGCGTTGCGTCGACCCGGCGACATCGAACGCGGCCGTGCCGACGTTGCGGCCGTCGGTGACGAAGCCGCCGCCCACGACGTCGACCGTCGCCGGGGGGAGCGACCCGGCGAACCCGGATCCGCTCAGCCCTCGGTCGGCCACGAGAGTCGCCTCGTCGCCCCACGCGGTACGCACCCGGGCGATCTCGGCGCCCTCGGCCACGACCTCCGTGGGCACGAGGGCGGCAGGAGCCGCCGCGAGGACGCCATCGAGCGCCGCCGACAGCGCGGGGTAGCTGTCCTGGGCGAGCATCGAGACATACACCGTCACCGGTTCGGCGCCCTCGGCCGTCGGCAACGGCATCGCGAAGAGCAGGCACACGCCGGCCGCGTCGGTGTAGCTGCGAGAGATGCCGCTGATGCCGGTCTCGGGTCGGTACTCGGCGTAGTCCTGCAATCCGCGACCGTTGCTCGAGTCGACACCGCGCTCGGCGTAGAGCGTCGAGAGCACCGGGTCCGTACCCGCGAGCTGTGCGATGCGCGCGAGGTCGGCGGCCGAGGCGACATCCGCGGCCGCGATCCCGGTCGCATCCACGACCTCGGCGGAATCGAGACCCTGCTCGTCGAACCAGGCCGCCGCAGCATCCAGGTAGGCCGCGACCGATCCGAACGCCCAGCGCGCGAGGGTCTCGGAGAGGTTGTTGCTCGAACCGAGCGCGACGGCGGCGAGCAGTTCGCGCTGCGTCCAGGTGGATCCCGCGGTCACCGGCGTCACGCGCGCGCCCTCGGCGGAGTACTTCGCGAACGCCGTCACGTCATCCGCCGTGATCGTCACGGTGTCGCCATCGCCGTCGGCGATCGGATGCGCATCGAGCGTCACGAGGCCGAGCACGGTCTTCGCGGCCCCGGCCATGGGCACGGCGTCGGGGGAGCCGCCGGTGCCGAGCACGGTGCCGTCGGCGCTCACCAGAGCAGAGGCCCCCGCTGCGGGCAGCGGCACCGCGAGCGGCGGCATCTCCGTCGGCTCGGTGAACGCGGTCTGCACCACCCGCGGCTCCGGAAGCGGCGGCAGCAGCGTGACGGCGCCGTAGACGCCGGGGGTCAGGATGGCGAGCGTGCCGATGAGCACGCCGATCCCGCGCGCGATGCGCCTGCCCTCGACCATGCGGCCAGGCTAACCGCCGCGCAGGCCCGATCCGGGCAGCGACTCAGGCCCAGCCGAGCTCGTGCAGCTGATCGTCGTCGATGCCGTAGAAGTGGGCGATCTCGTGCACGAGTGTGACGTGGATCTCGTCGCGCAGTTCGTCGAGATCCGCCGCGATGGCCAGCAGGGGCTCGCGGTAGAGCACGATGCGGTCGGGCAGCTCACCGAACCCATACTGACCGCGTTCGGTCAGGGCGACGCCGTCGTACAGGCCGAGCAGGTCGAGGGACCCGTCCTCCGGGCGGTCCTCGGTGACGAAGACGACGTTGTCGAGGCCCTCGACCATCTCCTCGGGCAGCTCGTCGAGCTCGTCGGCGACGATCTCCTCGAACTCCTCCGGACTCAGTTCGAGACTCATGCGGGCTCGTCGATCGCGTGCAGCAGCGACTCCTGCAGGTAGCCGAGCCAGTCGTACACCATCCGCATGCCCTCGTCCGGCGCCCCGGGGTCGTCATCGTGCTCGATGCCGAGTCGTGACGCGACGACGAGACGCAGATCGGTGAGCGTGCGCAGCCAGGAGAGCACGAGTCCGTCGTCGAGCTCCACTCGTGCTCCGTCGTCGGCCGTGTCGTCGACCCGGGCGAGCGCCGCTCCGACGCGGACCGCGTCGGCGCGCTTGCCGTCGAGGAGGGAGCGCCCGGTGAGCTCCCGGAACTCCTCGGAGGCGGGGGCGTCGTCCCGATGGGCGTCGGGCAGCAGGCGGGCCACCGCGGGGTCGTCCCGGCCGCCGTCGAGCACCGTCGGCAGCTGTCCCACGAGCTGCGCGAGCAGGTCGCGTTCTTCGCGCGCGAGCTCGACGGCGACACGGCCGTCGGGCATCCGTTCGAACCCGATCACGCGTCCTCCCGCTGCAGCGTCGCCCACAGCCCGTACGCGTGCATGGCCTCGACGTGGCGCTCCATCTGCTCGCGGGGTCCGCTCGCGACGACGGCGCGCCCCTCGTTGTGCACGAGGAGCATCAGGCGCTCCGCCTCCTCCCGCGGGTGACCGAAGTACGTGCGGAAGACGTAGGTGACGTACGACATCAGGTTCACCGGGTCGTTCCAGACGATGGTGACCCAGGGCACGTCGGGTGCGACGCGCGTGGCGGCGTCGGTGCGTTCCTCGGTCAGCGGCACGCGTCCAGCCTACGGGCGGGGCGGATGGGCGCGGGTGGTCATGACGAGCCGGACCGCGCCCTCCTCGGCGGAGGTCTCGAGGCCGACGGTGATCCCGCCGGTCTCGTCGGTCGAGGAGGCGTGGGTGCCGCCGCAGGGGATCGTCACGACGCCGTCGGGCAGCTCGGCGCGCCACCGGCGACGGTCGGTCAGATCGGGGCCGTCGCTCTCGATCGTGATCGGGATGCCGGCCGCCGTCCATTCGGCGAGCCGGGCGTTCACGACCGAGCCCACCGCCTGGACGTCGTCGAGTGCCGCGGGGTCGAACCCCTTGCGCCGCAGGGACTTGCCGATGCGGTAGACGTCCACGGAGCCGTCGGCGGTGATGGTCGAGGTTTCGATCGCGAGGGCGTCGAAGTCCGGCGAGCCGGCGGCATCGGGCTGCACCTCTTTGCGCCACGCGGAGGCGAGCGCGGCGTTGAGCGCGAGCGAGGCGAGGTGGCACGCGGTGTGGCCGACCGAGAGCGCCCGCCGCAGGTCGCCGTCGACGCTCACGGTGACGGTGTCGCCCTCGGCGGGCGCACCGGCGGCGTCGACGAGGTGCGCGACGACGAATGCCCACCCGTCGGTGCCCTTGCGCACGGGGACCTCGCGGCCCAGGTGCAGCGAGGCGCCGTCGGTCGCCGCGACGACCGCGTCGACGATCGGCACCCGGGTGTCGCCGACGAGGAGCTCTCCCGCGTCGGCACCCTGGTCGGGCCAGGCCTCGTCGCGGGGGTGGAACGCGGTCGCCTCGAGCAGCACGGCCGCGCGCGCATCGCCGAGCGCCTCGACGTGCAGCACGGTCGTCGTGTTGCCCAGGGCGCTGGAGGGGTAGAGCACAGTCGTGTCACGCGCGGGAAGGGTCATGCCTCCACGCTAGAGGGCCGCGCGACGCTCACTCAGCCGCTGTCCCGCCCGGCTGCGCGTGGCCTGCCAATGTCGAGTCGACTTCGGTTTTCCCTCGCTATCCGAGAAGCGATGTGATACCCCTCAGGTAGCAGGGGCGGAACGTATGGGGCATTCCGGGTTTCTCCTCCAGACAGGCAGGGGGCCCGCTGTGGCCGTTCGTTCTTCTTCCCTTCGCACCTTGTGCGCGGTCACCGTGACGGGGGTGCTCGCTCTGGGCATCTGCGTCGCCTCGGCGTCGAGCGCGACCGCCGCGACCGTCATCGACGGGCCGATCGACCTCGGCACGGCCGAGACGTTCGGCGTCCTCGGCGCCAGCGCCGTCACCAACACCGGTCCGTCGGTGGTGAACGGCGACCTCGGGGTCAGCCCGGGCACCTCCATCACCGGCTTCGAAGGACCGCCCGCCGGTGACGTCACCGGCACGATCCACCAGACGGACGCCGTGGCATCCCAGGCGCAGACCGACCTGACCGACGCCATCGGCGACGCGGCCGGCCTCACCCCGACCACGTCCGGCGTCGGCGAGCTCGCGGGACTCTCGCTCACGCCGGGCGTCTACTCCGGCGGCGAGCTGTCGCTCAGCACCGGCGGCCTGCTCACCCTCGCGGGCGCCGCGGATTCGATCTGGGTCTTTCAGGCGGCGAGCACCCTCACCGTCGGGTCTGCGGCACAGATCCAGGTCACCGGCGGGGCGACCTCGTGCAACGTGTTCTGGCAGATCGGCAGCTCGGCCACGATCGGCAGCGGAGCGGACTTCGTCGGCACCGTCATGGCCGGCGCCGCGATCACCGCCAACACGGGGGCGGACATCGAGGGCCGACTCCTCGCGAACGGCACCGCCGTCACCCTCGACACCAACGACATCACGGTCCCCGACGGCTGCGAGCCCGGCTCCGAACCGGTCGAGACCGACAGCCCCGAGTTCACGTCCGAGGCCCCCTCGAGCGGAACTGTCGGCACGCCGTACACGCACACCGTCACCGCGACGGGCACCCCTGCTCCGACGTACACGGTGACGGACGGCACGCTCCCCGAGGGTCTCGCGCTCGATGAGGTCACCGGCGTCATCTCCGGCACCCCGACGACGCCGGGCACGTTCACCTTCACGGTGACGGCGAGCAACGGAACCGAGCCCGACGTCTCGGCGATCACGACGATCACGATCGCGCCGGCCGCGGTCGTGCCGCCGCCCGCTCCCGTCGCCCCGGGAACCGGCACATCGGGCGCCGCCGAGCTCCCCGCGACGGGAACCGACCCGGCGCTCGCCGCGATTCTCGCGACCCTCCTGCTCGCGCTCGGAGCGGCGTTCACCGTCCGGCGCGCGGCCCGACGGGCCTGAACGGGGCGCTAGCGCCCGGTCCCGCCGCAGCCATCGACGACCCGCTGCGCGGGTCGGAGGAGATTGGGGTGGACGACGGGACTCGAACCCGCGACATCCGGCACCACAAGCCAGCGCTCTACCAACTGAGCTACGCCCACCATGCGCCTCGCGTGGCGAGGCAACCGGATGATCATAGTACGAAAGCCGGGGCCTCCGTGCTCACGCGAGGCGCGTGGCCCAGGCTTCCGTGACCTCGGCCGAGGCGAGCTGAACTTCCTCGGTCGTCGGACCGGGATCGGGCACGAACGCCGCGCGACGGTAGTACTGCAGCTCCCGGATCGATTCGAGGATGTCGGCGAGGGCGCGGTGGCCGCCGTTCTTCGCGGGGGCGTTGAAGTAGACGCGGGGCAGCCAGCGTCGGCACAGCTCCTTGATCGACGACACGTCGACGTTGCGGTAATGCAGGTGCGCGTCGACGCGCGGCATGTACTTGGCCAGGAACATGCGGTCGGTCCCGATGGTGTTGCCGGCGAGCGGTGCGTGCTGGGCCGAGGGCACGTGAGCGAGGATGTACTCGATCACCTCGTACTCGGCCTCGGCGAGGCTCTTGCCGTGCGGGATCTCGTCAATGAGTCCGCTCTCGGTGTGCATGTTCCGCACGAACTCGCTCATGTTGTCGAGGGCCGACTGATCCGGCTTGATCACCACGGTGAAGCCCGGATGCACGGGCTCGAGATCGAAGTCGGTGACGACGACGGCGACCTCCACGAGCTCGTCGACCGCGAGGTCGAGTCCGGTCATCTCGCAGTCGATCCACACCAGACGGTCGTCAGCAGCAGCCATTCGGCCACTCTAGCGAGGGGGCACGACCGTGATCGGCATCGGCAGCTTGGCGGCGATGCCGTCGCCGGTCGACACCCGGCGCAGGCGCCGGCCCACCCAGGGCAGCGCATGCGTGGTGAGCCAGCCCATCGTCGTGAGCGTGCGCACCGGCTCGGCCGCCGCGGTCGGTTCCCCCGGCACCTCGAAATACGGCACGCCGAGCGACGAGGCGGCGCGGCGCGCGAGCACGCGATGGCCGGCGCTCGTGAGGTGCACCCGATCCTGCGACCACATCGCCCGATCGCGGAACTCGCGGATGCCCCAGAGGTCGAGCGTGTAGGTCTGCTGCGTCCGCGCGATGGACCACATGTGCGCGTTGAAGACGGCGGCGCGTCCCCGCAACGGACGCAGGAAGAGCGCGAACTGGGGATCGAAGCAGTTAGCGAGCAGCACGTCGACGCCCGCCTCGCGCAAACGGCGCACCCCGAGATCGATGCGGTCCGCGAGCGCGTCCGGGTCGGAACGGGGAGTCATCAGATCGTTGCCGCCGACCATCACGGACACCAGATCCGGTTTGAGATCGAGCGCGGCGGGGATCTGTTCGTCGACGACGTCGCGCACCCGGCGACCGCGCACCGCGAGGTTCGCGTAACGGATGCCGTCGCCGTTCCCGAGCCGGGCGTTGCCGTCGAGGATGGCGGCGAGGCGGTCGGCCCAGCCGAGCCAGGGCTCGCCGGATCCGACGATCGGGTCGCAGAATCCTTCGGTGATCGAGTCACCGAGGGCGACGTAGCGGGTCCATCCCGGTCGGTCCATGAGCACAGTGTTGCCCCGGACCGCGCACCGGACCACCGCGTCGCGGCCGCCTTTCCTCACCGGAAAGCAAGAATTCAGCCCTCGTACACTGGGGGCATGTCTGACACCACCCCCCGAGTCGCCCAGGGCGACGAGTACGTCGTGCTGTTCTCCGGCGGTCCCTTCGACGGCCAGACCGAGCGGCGCATCAGCACCGACGGCACCTGGGATGACGAGGTCACCGTCATCGTCTCGCAGGAGGGCATCGACACCCAGCTCGTCTACGCCGCCAAGAGCGCCGTCGACGTCGGTCACGAGGTGCACGTCACCTACATCTGGGATCAGCTCGACAGCGAAGAGCTCGAGGATCCCATGGAGAGAAACGACCGCTGAGAGAGGCGACGCGGACGCCCCGGCAGCGGGCATCCGCGTCACCTTCTTCAGCTCCGCCTTCTGCGAGCCGTGCGCGCGCACGCGTGCGGTGCTGGACCGTGCCGAGGCGGTCGTCCCCGGGCTCGTCGTGGACGAGCGGGACGTCGCCCGTCACGTCGACGAGGCCGAGGCGCGCGCCATCCGGTCGACCCCCACCGTCACGATCGACGACCGGGAGGGCGCTGAGGTGTTCCGTGCCGAGGGCATCCCGACGCTCGACCAGGTGCTCGTCGCGATCGCGAAGGCAGTCTGAACCCGTCGGTCAGGCGGCGTCGCCGATGGTGATCGCCTCGGCTTCGGTGAGCGTGCTCTCAGATCCGTCGTCGATGCGGGCGAGAGCGCGCCGGCCGAACAGCACGACGAGGGCGGCGATCAGCACGCTCGCGGCGGCGACGACGTAGGGCATGCTCTCCGACACGCTGTCGGCGAGCACCGTCGCGAGGGGCGGGGCGACCGCGCCGCCGATGAAACGCACCGCGGAGTACGCCGACGACGCGACGGATCGAGGCAGATCGGTCGCCTCCATCACGCTCTCGGTGAGCACCGTGTTGAGCACGCCGAGCAGGAGGCCGCCGACGACGACGCACGCGACGAGCGCTGCGGGGGACCCGACGGTGACCGCGGCGACGAGCAGGTCGACCGCGAGCAGCGGAAGCACGACCGCGAGCACCGTCGTGCGTCGCGCGCGGGCCGTGAGCAGCGGGGCGACCCACACGGACGTGATCGCGAGCCCGACACCCCACCCGAAGAACGTGAGCCCGATGCCCATCGCGTCGAAGCCGAGCGGGAACGGCGTGTAGGCCAGCAGCACGAAGAACCCGATGTTGTAGAACAACGCGGTCACGGCGAGCAGGGCGAGGGCAGGCCGGCCGAGGGCGCGCAGGGGAGCGCTGAGTCGCGTGCGCTCGCGCGGTTCGTCCGCGTCGGTTCTCAGCAGCACCGCGATCGCGATGAACCCGATCGCCATGAGCGTCGCGGTGCCGAAGAACGGTCCGCGCCAGGAGATCCCGCCGAGCAGGCCGCCGAGCAACGGCCCGATCGCGATTCCGAGTCCCAGGGCGGCCTCGTAGAGCACGATGGCGGAGGAGGTGCCTCCGCTCGCGGCGCCGACGATCGTCGCGAGGGCGGTGGAGATGAACAGCGCGTTGCCGAGTCCCCACCCGGCGCGGAATCCGATGACCGCCTCGACGTCACCGCTCAGTGCGGCCGCGAGCGCGAATACGACGATGAGCCCGAGACCGATGAGCAGGGTGCGCTTCGGGCCGAGCCGGCTCGAGACGAAGCTCGTGACGAGCATCGCGAGACCGGTGATGAGCAGGTAGCTCGTGAACAGCAGTTCCGCCTCGGTCGGGCTGGCGTCGAGGTCAGCGGCGATCGCCGGGAGGATCGGATCGACGAGGCCGATGCCCATGAACGCGATGACGCTCGCGAAGGCGACGGCCCACACCTGTCCCGGCTGCTTGAGGATGCTCGACCCGTGGGTGCCGCTCACGCGACCGCCTCCCCGTGCCCGAGGTGCTGGGTCAGGAGTCGCGCCGCGCGGTCGAGCGTGGCCCAGTCGGCGGCGTCGAGGTCGCCGAAGTGCGGTTCGAGGGTCTCGGCGAGCCGGGTGCGCCAGGAGTCGAGGGCTCGCGAACCCTTCGGGGTGATCGCGATCGTCCAGGCCCGCGCGTCGTCGCTGTCGGCGATGCGGTACACGAGCTCGTCGGAAATGAGCTCGCGCAGGAGCTTCGTCATCGCCGGTTGGCTGATGCGGCTGCTCGCGGCGAGCTCGCCGACGCGCATCCCGCCTTCGGCTTCGAGGATGGACAGGGTGCGCCAGACGGCCGCGGGGGTGGTGCTGCCCGTCTCCTGGGCGGCGAGCCGGGTGAGCCGGTGCGTCGCGACGAGCAGCGCCTCCAGGGTGTCGGAGTGCGAAGTGGTCATGTCACAATCGTATAACCTGGATATATAACCAGGTTATCCGTTCGCGCAGGGCGATGCGCCTCGCGGCGGAGCGACGCGGAGCCGACGGTTGTGCCGCGGAGACGCGCGGCGAGGGTGATGGTGCCCCCGGCAGGAATCGAACCTGCGACCGACAGATTAGAAGGCTGCTGCTCTATCCGCTGAGCTACGGGGGCGCGCCTCCGAGGGTACTACGCCGCTCCGAAAGGCCTTGCTACGCTGCGTGAGGCTTCATCGGACTCGCCGGCGCGGCATCCGGCGAGACGGCGGAGGTGACGATGGGGTGGTGGCGTCTTTCCGCGCGCCGTGCTCGTCGTCAGGCGTCCCTGCTCCTCGCCGTCGCCGCGGTGACTGCGCTCGTGACGGGTGGACTCTCGGTGGTCCTGGCGGTGGGCGACGACGCCCTGCGCGACGGCGCGCGAGGGATCGTCGCGGCCGCGACGCCGCAGGCGGCCGCGGTGCGACTCGAGACGGCGTACGACCTCGATGATCCCGACGGGCAGACGGCCGAGGTCGATGCGGTGCTGGCCGGTGCCCTACGTGACGCGCCGGTGCGGGTGGATCGCACGGTGACCGCTCTGCCCGTGCCCCTCCCTGACGGGCGATCCGTGGTGCTGACCTGGTTCCCGGCCGACCACGAGGTGCGCGTGCTCTCCGGGGCCTGGCCCGTCGACGCCGGGCAGACGGCCGTGTCGACGGGCGCGGCGGAACGTCTGGACGTCGCGGTCGGCGACCGCATCGCGACCGGCGTCGGCGACCTCGACGTCGTCGGGGTGTGGGAGGCGCGGGACGTCCACTCGGCGCGCTGGAACGCGGACCCGCTGATCCGACGCGGTGAGTCGGCGGAGGGTCTCGGTCCGCTCGTCGTCGCGGAGCCCGTGCTCGCCGACGTGGCGCGTGCCGACGTGTCGTGGACCATCCGCCCCGAGCCCTCGGCCCTCTCGGTGGCGACCGTGCCCGGGCTCCTGCTCGCGTTCGAGCGGCTCCGCGCGGCGATCCCCGACATCGGGGACGGCAGCGACGCCGTCACTCTCGACGGCGCGCTCGACGGCACGCTCGACCGGGTCGTCCGAGCGGATGCCACGGCACGGGCGCTCGCCGCCGTGCCGATCACCCTGCTGCTCGTCGTGTGCACGCTCGTGCTCGCGCTCCTCGGCCGTGAACTGGGTGCGGCCCGCGCCCCGGACACCGTACTGATGCGATCGCGCGGCGCGTCCGCCCGCGCGCTCACCGCCGTCGTCGGGGTGGAGGCGCTCGCGGCGGCCGCCGTCGGCGCCGCGGTCGGCGCCGCCGTGGTCGCCGGGTCGTCGGCGCTCGGAGTGCCCGCACGGGTCGACACGGTGATCGTGGTCGCCGGCGCCGCCGTGGCGGGGGCCACGTCGACGCTCCTGGTCGCGGGACGCCCGCGGTGGGAGCCCGCGCGCGAGCCGTCCGGTCGCGCCGCCGTGCTCGCGGACCTCGGGGTGCTGCTGCCGCTCGTCGCGGTCACGGTGCTCGCCGTCGCGCAATTGCACAGCGGCGGACTCGTGCACGGGGGACTCGACGCCGTCGACCCGCTCGCGGCCGGGGCGCCGTCGCTGCTCGTCGTCGCGCTCCTGCTGATCGCGCGGATCTTCGTGGGTCCCGTGCTCGGCGCGGCCGCGCTCGTCGCCGCTCGAGGTCGTGGGCTGCTGCCGGTGTACCCGCTGCGGCAGCTCGCACGACGCGCGCGCTCCGTGTCGGCGGGCTTGCTCGTCATCGCGCTGGGCGCGGCCGGCATCCTCTTCGCGGCGACCGTGCAGCGCACCGTCGCCGCGTCGGATGCGCGGGCGGTGTCGGCGGTCGTCGTGGCCGACGCGCGGGTGCGGTTCGCCCCGCGCGACCTGCCCGACGACCTGACCGGGCTCGCGGAGGCGATCGGCGGGAGCGACGGGGTCGACGCCGTGCTCCCGGCGCTCGTGAGCGAGGGCGACCTCGGCGGCTCGCCGGTCGACGTCGTCGCGGCCGACGTCGACAGCGTCGCCCGACGGGCACCCGGGTTCGCTCTGCCTGACCGCGTCGGCGACGACCCCGCGCGGCTGGATGCCGTCATCACCGACGATCTCGCGCGGCGGGCCGCCCTGCGGGTCGGTGACTCCGCACACCTCGCCATGCGGGGCGTGCCACCCGAGCTTCCGCTCGAGGTCGCCGCGGTCGTCGCCGACATCCCCGCGGGCGTCGGTCCGGACGGGGTCTTCCTCGACCGCGCCGACCTCGACGCGGCCGTCGAGGCGGCCGGAGCAACACCCCCGGGCGATGACGAGCTGTGGGTGCACGGGCATGGTCCGCTCGAGGACACCGTGTCGGCGGCGCTTCCCGTGCGTGCGGAGGTCGTGACGCCGACAGCCGTCTCCGACGGGCCGGTGCTGGGCGCGGTGGCCGGGCTCTCGTGGGCGACGGCCGCAGCGACCGGGGTCGTGGGGATGCTCGGCTTCATCGCGGTGCTCGCTGCCCTCGCACGCGCCCGTGCGCCCGAAGTGCTGCCGCTCCGCGTCGCCGGAGCCTCACCGCGCCTGCAGGGGCGCTCGCGATTCGTGGAGACGGTGGGGTTGGCGGCGCTCGGCGGCGTCACCGGTGCCGCCGGGGGTGTGGCGGCCGCCGTCTTCACCGTGCCGCTCGCCACTGCATCCATCGCCCGCGCGGCACCGGGGGTGGAGTGGCCACCGGTCGCCTGGGCCGCCCTCGCCGGTGCCGCCGTCGCCCTGGCCATCGGGGGCGCCGCGGCCCGCGCCGTGCAGCGACTCGCCTCCGCCCCCTCGCGACGGGAGGGACTGTGATGAACCCCACCCGGCTCGGCTGGAAGGCGTCGACGACGACGCCCGTCGTCTCGGTGCTCGTCGCCGCTGTGGTGGCTCTCGTGTCGCTCGTCGGTGCCGCCCTGCCCGGGGTACTGGCCGCGTCGCGCGATGCCGAATCGTCGTGGGTGCTCGACCGCGTGCAGCCGCTGACCCGCGACCTCTCCGCACGGCCGATCCCCGCGTCCCCGGTGCCCGGCGAAGGGTCGGGGCGCACCGCGATGGCGCTGCCCGAGGGCGCCGAGGCGTGGGGTGCGGCCCTGGACGACCTCGACCGGTACGCGTCGGGACTCGACCCCGCGTTGCGTGACGTGCTCGGGGTGCCGCAGGCGATCGTGCACCTCGAGGATCTCCGGCTCACGACGGAACGCCGGCCGGTGCCGCCGATCGGATCGCTCATCCTGCATCTCGACCCGCGCTGGCAGGAGCGGGTGCGCATCGTCGACGGGGTGGCGCCGGAGTGGGGCGGCGCTCCCGCCGACGGCGTTCTCGACATCGTGCTCACCCGCACGATCGCCGAACCCCTCGACTGGCCGGTGGGGGAGACGCGCACCTGGGGGGTGGGGGAACGCAGCCGCCCGTTGCGTCTCGCGGCCATCGCCGAACCGCTCGACGACGACGCCGGATCGTGGATCCGCACGCAGAACGCGCTCGTGCCGACCGTGGAGGACGCGAACAACCAACAGGTCCTGCACGGCGGTGCGTTCGCCGATCCTGCGCTGATCGAGCAGCTCGACCGATTCGGCGTGCGCAGCACGGACCTGTGGTTCCCCCTCGTGCCCGACCGGCTGGAGACCGACCGGATCGACGAGCTCTTGCGCGCCACCCTCACGGTTCCCCCGCTGCGGTCGGACTTCGTCGATGCCGAGGACAACCGCCTCACCGACGCGGAGCTGTCCACGGGGATGGCCGACGGGTTGCGAGCGGCGCTCGACCGGGTCGACGGCCTCGATGCGATGGCGGGCATCGTGGCCGCCGGGCCCCTCGGACTGCTCGTCGTCGTGTCGACGCTCGCGGCGCGTCTGCTCGCGGTGCGCCGTCGGTCGACACTCGTGCTCGCCGCGGCCCGCGGCGCCTCGCCGGCACTCCTCGCCGGCTGGCTCGCTCTCGAGGGTCTGTCGATCGGGGTGGTCGGAGCGGTCGCCGGCTGCCTCGCCGGATCGCTCCTCGCGCCCGGCGGCGGACCCGCCGTGCTCGTGCTCCCCGCACTCGCCGCACTCGTGCCGGCGGTGACCCTCCCGTTCGCCGGCCTCGACGCGACGGCCGCCTCTCGTCGTCGCGACCTCGACGCCGGAGTGGGCGGTCGAGGGCGGGTGCTGTCGGAAGTCGGCGTCGTGCTCGTCGCCGCGTTCGCGGTGGTGCCCGTGCTGGCCACTCCGCCGGACGGGGAGGCCGCGCCGTCCGCGAGCGCCCTCGTGCTGCCGATCGCGATCGCCACCGTGGGTGGACTCGCCGCGGCCCGGGTGCTTCCCCCCGTGTTGACGGTGCTCGCCGCGACCCTCCGACGCGCGCGCGGCCCGGTCGCGCTCGTGGGACCGGCACGTGCCATCCGCGACCCCGCGCTGCGGGTGCTCGCCCTCGGCGCCATGGTGGGCGCCGTCGCGATCGCCGTGTTCGCGGCCGGCCTGTCGGCGACCGTCTCGGGCGGCATCCGCGACGCCGTGCGGTACCGCGTGGGAGCCGATGCCCGGATCGTCGCTCCGTTCGTCGATGCGGACGCGATCGCGGCGATCCGTGCACTGGACGGGGTGGAACGAGCTGCGCCGGTGTACGCCGATGAACGGCGCGAGGTGACCTTCCCGGTGGGCAGCGGCCGCGCCACCGTCTACGTCGTCGATGTGGCGGAGATGCGGGCCGTGCAGTCCGGCGGTTCCGCCCTGCCGTGGGTCGACCGCCTCACGCGGGCCGGGGAGCCCGTCCCGGTGATCGCGTCCGAGGAGTTCGCGCGGCGTGCCGGCGGCGAGACGGTGCAGATCCGTTCCCATGATCTCGACATCGTCGGCGTGGCCCCGAGCGACGGGCCGCTCGGTCCGGGGCGATTGTGGGTCGCCGTCGACCGCTCGGTCGCCGAGCAGATCGTGCGCACCCCGTTCTCGCCGGCGGTCGTGCTCGTGAAGCTCGATGCGGGGGCTTCGGCGGGCGACCTCGCGGCGCCCGTCCGCCGGCTCCTCGGCGACGCCGCCGGCGTGACGGGGGTCGAGGAGGCGGTCGTGGATCGCGCCACCGAACCGGTCGTCGGCACGCTCGTCGGGGTGGCGGCGGCGGCGTCCTCGCTCGCGGCGGCGTTGCTCGCGGTGACGGTGGCGCTCTCGCTCATCCTCGCGGGCCGCGCACGGGCCCGGGATTTCACCCTGCTGGGAGCGCTCGGGGTGCGGCGCCGACAGCAGTGGGGCCTCGTGCTGTGGGAGATCGTGCCCGCCGCGGTGGTCTGCGCACCGTTCGGCGTCGCGGCCGGCATGACCCTCGCGGCGCTCGTCGCACGCGCGAGAGACCTCCGCGTCTTCACCGGAGGCACCGTGGCGCCTCCCGTCGAGGTCGACCCGTGGCTCGTGCTCGTGCTGCTCGGCGGCTTCGGTCTCGTCGTCGCGCTCGCGACGACGATCGCGCTCGCGACCGCGCGTCGCACCGACGTCGCCGGCACCCTGCGTTCGATCGATCCGGAAGGATGACCCCATGACCGCCTCCGCCGACGATGAGCCGGACATCCTGTGCTCCGAACTCGTGCGCATCTTCGTGGCCAAAGGCATCGAGGTGCAGGCCCTGCAAGGCCTCGGGCTGCGCGTCGATCGCGGGGAGCTGGTCGCCCTCGTCGGCGCCTCGGGCTCCGGCAAGTCGACGCTGCTCACGATCCTCGCCGGACTGGACACCCCCACCGCCGGCGCCGCGCGCGTCGCCGGTCACGACCTCATCGCCATGCGCGGAGCCGAGCGATTGCGGTATCGCCGCGAGAGCGTCGGGTTCATCTGGCAGCAGACCGCCCGCAACCTGCTGCCGTACCTCTCGGCCGAGGAGAACATCGCCTTCGCCCACACCGTCGCCGGGGTGGTGCCGCGTCGACGCCGTGCCGAGGTGGCGGACGGGCTGCTCGACCTCCTGCGTCTCGGTGATCTGCGGGCACGGCGCCCGCACGAGCTGTCGGGCGGTCAGCAACAGCGCGTCGCGATCGCGGTGGCGCTGGCGAACTCGCCGCGGGTGCTGCTCGCCGATGAACCGACGGGCGAGCTCGACGAGGCGACGAGCGCCGACGTGCTCGCCACGATGGAGGAGGTCAACCGCGAGCGCGGCGTGACGACGCTCATCGTGACCCACGACCCGGCCGTCGCCGATCACGTCGACCGCACCGTCCGCATCCGTGACGGTCGCACCTCGACCGAGGTGCTCCGCCGCACCGAGACCGACCACACCGGTCAGGAGGTGCGCGTCGCCGAGGAGTTCGCCGTGCTCGACGCGGTGGGGCGGATGCAGCTCCCCGCCGAGTTCACGCGGACGCTCGGGCTGCGCGAACGGGTGCGACTCTCGCTCGAGCCCGATCACGTGGCCGTGCGACCGGGGCAACGGTCCGCGAACGCCGATGTGCCGGTCGAGGGGAGCGACGGATGAGCGAGCCGGTGCTGCGGGCGATCGGAGTGCGGCGCGTCTACGGCGACGGCACGGCCGCCGTGACGGCGCTCGACGGCGTCGACCTCGACCTGCACCCCGGTGAGTTCGTCGTGCTGCGGGGGCGATCCGGGGCGGGCAAGTCGACTCTGCTCGCGATCCTGAGCGGGCTCGACGCGCCGACCGCGGGTCGCGTGGAGCTCAACGGCCGCCCGGTCGCCGACGCCGATGCGGTGCGGCGTGGGCGCGTCGCCTCGGTGTTCCAGAGCTTCGCGCTCATCCCGGTGCTGAGCGCGTCCGAGAACGTCGAGGTGCCGTTGCGGGTGCGGCGCGTGAGACCCGACGAGCGGCGTCGGCGGGTGGCGGAGGCGCTCGCGGCGGTCGGTCTCGCCGGGCACGCCCTGCAGCGGCCGGCGGAACTCTCGGGAGGCCAGCAGCAGCGGGTGGGCATCGCCCGGGCGATCGTCGGCCGGCCCTCGGTGCTGCTGGCCGACGAGCCGACCGGTCAGCTCGACAGCGAGACCGGGCGCAGCGTCGTCGACCTGCTCGTGCGTCTCGTGCACGAGCGTTCGATGAGCGCCCTCGTCGCGACCCACGACCCGTCGGTCGCCGAACGGGCCGACCGGGTGGTGGAGATCCGCGATGGGCGGCTCGTGCATCACCGCTGAGCGCGGTACGGCGCGGTCGCGCCGTCAGTCGGAGAGACGCTCGACGAGACGCTCGACGAAGGCGCCCTGTGCTCGCACGAGCCGCGTCACCGCGACGGCGGGCTCGAACCAGCCGACCCGGTCGATCTCCGGGACGGTGATCGTGCGTCCGGACCCGCGCGGCAGCTCGAGCTCGAAGGTCCCCGGTCGGATCGACGCGGGGTCGAGATCGGCGCGCACCGCCCACGCGATCACCGTCTTGCCGTTCGACTGACGCACCTCGCCGAGGGGCACGGGGTCGCCGTCCGGCGCGGGCACGCCGAGCTCCTCGGTGAACTCGCGGCGGGCCGCGTCGAGCGGATCCTCACCGGGCTCTACCTCGCCCTTCGGGATCGACCACGCCCCGGCGTCCTTGTGACGCCAGAACGGACCGCCCATGTGCGCGATGAGCACCTCGAGGTGCGGCGGATCACCGCGATACAGCAGCAGTCCGGCGCTCAGCACCATGCGTGCGTCGCCTCGACCCGTGGTCGGTCGCGACCGGCGTCAGCGCTCGTCGTCGGGCGTCGGCGCGATGCGCTGACGCACCGCGCTCGCGGTGACGGGCGGCGGGGCGTCGTGCTCCGGTCGCACGCCCGAGCGGATGCCCTCCGCGCGATCGATCGCTCCGGTGACGCGTTCCGGTTCGGTGGCGTCGACCGGCCCGGTCGACGAGGGGTCGTCCGACGCGCTCGTGCTCCCCGTGTCAACGGGTCGCGCGGCGGTGGTCGTCGCGGTCGCCGCCGGGAGGGCGGTTGTCGTCGCCGTCGGAGCGGCGGGGGCGAGCGCCGACGTGGGGAGCGGTGTGGCCTGCGTCGTCGGGGTCGACGTCACGACCGTCGGGGTGGAACTCTCCCGCTCCGCGGGAGCGGAGTCGACCTGCGAGGCGGCCCACTCGCGCTGGCGGTCGAGCAGCGGGTCGGTGGATTCGGGCTTGTCGAACTTCCAGCGCTCGAGGTCCTGCTTGAACAGCTTGCGGGCGCGTCCGGGCCGGTGCTGCCACTCGATCAGCCGGTCGCGGAACTCCTCGAGCGTCTGATCGGCCTGGAAGCTGAAGTTCGCGGAGTTGCGCTTCATCTCGGCGATCTGGTGGGCGGCCCAGTCCGCCGCGAGCGTCGATCCCGAAAGCGGCAGGAGGCGCACGCGCACCTCGGCCTCGCTCAAGAGGTGCTCGTAGTGCTCCTGCTCGCCGGTCGACAGGTTGTTCCAGGTCGCCGCCTTGCGGCCGCCCGCGATGAGGGTCGCGACAGCGGACGCCTTGTACTCACGGTCGTGGTGCCGGATTTGTCCGCGGATGGCGGCACGGGCGATGAGCGCCGCGAGCACGCCGGCGATGAGGATCGCCAGGAACGGGAAGACGGCGGTCGAGAGCACCCGCCAGCCGTCTTCGGAGCCCAGCCAATCGAGGAAGTCGGTCCACCACTGCATGCCCGTACCGTACGACGCGGGCCGGGACGGCCGGGGATCGCGCGCCGGTACGGCGAAGATTGCACTCACTGCAAGGAGTGCGGGGCGGGTCAGAACCGGAAGCAGCTCACCGCATCCTCGAACCGCCAGAACTCGCCGACCGGCGAGAAGCGTCGCTGGGTGGGCAGGTAGCGCTTCGCACGGAACCGGTCCCCGCCGGGTGTGCGTTCCGACTCCACATACCCCAGCACGTCTCCCGTCGAGCGGCAGATGCGCCACAGCCCGTCGTGGAGCTGGATGAGGGACAGGCCGGATCGGGTGACGGCGGTGTCCGCGAGGTCGAGTCGCATGGTGCTCCCTTCTCGTGACCGCCGGCCCGGTCGGTTCGAGAGCAACCTATGCACCGCCACCGACATCCGGACGGGAGGCCGTCCGGATGCCGGTGGAGGGATCAGCGCGTGCCGGTGCCGTCGACCGCGAGCGGCTCGATCGCGGCGATCTCGTCGTCGCTGAGCGCGACGTTCTCGAGCGCGGCCACGTTGTTCTCGAGCTGCTTGACGCTGCTCGCCCCGATGAGGGCGCTCGTCACCTGGGGGTGACGCAGCACCCACGCGATGGCGAGCTGGGCGAGCGTCTGACCGCGACCCTGCGCGATCTCGTTGAGCGCCCGGGCCCGGTCCAGGTACTGCTCGTCGATGTTCTCCTCGGTGAGCCAGCGCCCTTCGGCGGCGCGGGAGTCCGACGGAACGCCGTTCAGGTAGCGGTCGGTGAGCAGCCCCTGAGCCAGCGGCGAGAACACGATGCTGCCCGCGCCCACCTCGTCGAGCACGGGGAAGAGGCCGTTCTCGATGTGACGGTCGAACATGTTGTAGCGGGGCTGGTGGATCGTGAGGGGGATCTTGTGCTCCGCGAGGGCGGCCGCGGCGGCGCGCGTCTGCTCGGGGGAGTAGTTGGAGACGCCGACGTAGAGCGCCTTGCCCTGCTGCACGGCGCTCGCGAGCGCACCCATCGTCTCCTCGATGGGCGTCTCCGGGTCCGGACGGTGGTGGTAGAAGATGTCGACGTAGTCGAGCCCCATGCGGTTGAGGCTCGCGTCGAGCGACGACAGCAGGTACTTGCGGGAGCCCCAGTCGCCGTAGGGGCCCTCGTGCATGTAGTAGCCCGCCTTCGTCGACACGATGATCTCGTCGCGGTAGGGGCGGAAGTCGTCGGCGAAGACCCGGCCGAAGTTCGATTCGGCGGCTCCGGCCTCGGGACCGTAGTTGTTTGCGAGGTCGAAGTGGGTCACGCCCAAGTCGAACGCGCGGCGCAGGATGGCCCGCTGCGTCTCGAGGGGACGGTCCGTCCCGAAGTTGTTCCAGAGACCGAGCGAGACCTGGGGCAGTCGCAGCCCGCTGCGGCCCACCCTCGCGTACTCGATCCGGTCGTAACGGTCTGATGCGGCGTTGTACGGCATGCGGTCAGCCTATTGCGGCACGGGAACAGCGGAGCGGGTATGCGGGTTGCACCCGGTGGATGTGGAGCCGGGTCCCACCCGGCGGGAAGTAGGTTCGGAACATGCAGACGTTCGTTGTCGCCGGTGGTTGTTTCTGGTGTCTGGATGCGGTGTACCGCACGCTCAAGGGCGTGTCGGATGTCGTGTCGGGCTACACGGGAGGCGCCACGGCGAACCCCAGTTACGAGGCGGTGTGCACCGGTGCGACCGGTCACGCCGAGGCCGTCGCGGTCACCTTCGACGAGACGGTGATCCCCGTCGAGACGATCCTCGACGTGTTCTTCACCCTCCACGACCCGCGGCAGCTCAACCGCCAGGGGGCCGATGTCGGCACCCAGTACCGCTCGGCGATGTTCTACGCGGACGAGCAGCAGAAGGCGCTGTTCGAGGCCGCGCGCGACCGTGCGTCCGAGGTGTGGGACGGCGGGATCGTCACGCAGATCGAGCCGCTCGGCGAGTTCTACCGTGCCGAGGAGTACCACCAGGACTTCTTCGCGAAGAACCCGAACCAGGGCTACTGCCTCGCGGTCGCGCTGCCCAAGGTGAACAAGGTGCGCAAGTCGTACGCGCAGTACGTGCTCGCCTCCTGACGGTCCGCTGCGGATCCCGGCCGTCGCTTGACGGCGAGCGTACGGTGAGCAATCGGAAAGGAGTGGTGCGATGAACGACACGACCACGACTACGAAGAACGGCACCTGGGTGGCCTTCGGCGACGCCGGTGCGGTGGGTTCCATCCACCGTATGGAGGACGGGTACCTCGTCCGCCTGCTCGGCGATGAGCAGGTGAGACCGGTCTACCCGTCGCTCGAGGTGGCGAAGAGCGCGCTCGTCGCGGCCCTGCCCTCCGGGAGCGGCCGCCCGGAGTTCCGCGAACACTGATCCGCTCCGGCGCTCGACGCCGGCGCGACTCCTCACCAGCGACACCGACGCCGGTCGTCCCCACATTCCGGGGGCGACCGGCGTCGTCGTGTGTGCGGCCGGCGCAGGCTGGAGGTAGGGATCCGGGGCGGATCGCCCCGGCACGAGCCCCGCCCCGGATCCGTCCGCATCGACGAAGGAGGAACCATGTCCGACACCATCACGCTCACCGGCGTCGTGGGCACCGAGCCGAATCAGGTGGTCGCGAGCGGGAGTCTGGGCATCACGAGCTTCCGGCTCGCCTCGACCCACCGCTACTTCGACCGGCGCGAGCAGAAATGGGTCGACGGCGACACGAACTGGTACACCGTGAGCGCGTTCCGCCAACTCGGCGACAACGTGCGCTCCTCCGTGCACAAGGGGCAGCGCGTCATCGTGCGGGGCCGGCTCAAGGTGCGCACGTGGGAGAAGAACGACCGCAGCGGCGTCACCGTCGACATCGAGGCGGATGCGGTCGGTCACGATCTCAACTGGGGCGCCGGTTCGTGGTCGCGCACGCTTCACGCGGTGTCGGCCAGCGAGCCGCCGGCATCCGACGCGGAGGCGTGGGCGCGGCCGGGAGCGGACGACGAGAGCGTGTCCGTGCTCGAGCCGACGCCGTTCTGACCGTCGGCGCGCGGCGCCGCCCGCCTGCGACGGTCGCCGCGTCCGGCCGCCCTAGACTCGAGGCGTGAAGCGACCCCTCGAGGCCCCCGCGCGTCGACCGGCCCTCATCGGCACCGTGGTGCTCGCGCTCGGCGCCCTGCTCGCGATCGCGGGCTGCACGGGCGGTCCGGCGCCGGCGCCGGAACCGAGCAGCAGTTCTCCATCGCCGAGCGGAACGCCCGCCCCCGATCCGGTCTTCGACCCGGTCGGCGGCGCTGAGCAGAACCTCGACTACTTCGACTTCGTCAACGAGCGCCTGCTCGGTCAGAACGGCGACCCCGACGGGCGCACGCTGATCGAGAACCTCGTCACGGCCGGATTCGACAAGGCCGCGATGGAGGTCACTCCCGATCGCACGGCCGTCGACCTCGATGCCGACAATGTGCAGTTCGCCGTGCGTTTCGCGGACGGGTGCCTTGTCGGGCAGGTCGGCAACACGGGCTACGTGAGCGCGGTCGCGCCGATCCTCGGCACCGGCAAGTGCCTCGTCGGCGCCACCCGGCCCATCGACTGGTAGACCTCCCCGCCCGGCCGGGAGGGGTGGCGCGTCGCGTCGTCGGGGCGCCCATCTCGTCATCCCTAGACTGGACGCATGGCCGAATACATTTACTCGATGGTCCGCGCCCGCAAGGCGGTCGGCGACAAGGTCATCCTCGACGACGTGACGATGGCGTTCCTGCCCGGCGCGAAGATCGGCATGGTCGGCCCGAACGGTGCCGGTAAGTCGACGATCCTCAAGATCATGGCCGGGCTCGACACCCCGAGCAACGGCGAGGCGCGACTCAGCCCCGGATACTCCGTCGGGATCCTCATGCAGGAGCCGGAGCTCGACGAGAGCAAGACCGTGCTCGAGAACGTGCAGGAGGGCGTCGGCGAGATCAAGGCCAAGGTCGACCGGTTCAACGAGATCTCGGCTGCGATGGCCGAACCCGACGCGGACTTCGACGCCCTGCTCGCCGAGATGGGGGTGCTGCAGGAGGCGATCGACGCCGCCGACGCGTGGGACCTCGACTCGCAGCTCGAACAGGCCATGGACGCGTTGCGCACCCCGCCGGGCGACGAAGCCGTCGGCAACCTCTCGGGCGGTGAGAAGCGCCGCGTGGCGCTGACCAAGCTGTTGCTGCAGAAGCCCGACCTGCTGCTGCTCGACGAGCCCACCAACCACCTCGACGCCGAGAGCGTGTTGTGGCTCGAGCAGCACCTGCAGAAGTACTCCGGCGCCGTCATCGCCATCACGCACGACCGGTACTTCCTCGACAACGTCGCCGAGTGGATCGCCGAGGTCGACCGCGGTCGCCTCATCGGCTACGAGGGCAACTACTCCACGTACCTCGAGAAGAAGGCCGAGCGCCTTCAGGTGCAGGGCAAGAAGGACGCGAAGCTCGCCAAACGGCTCGCGAGCGAACTCGACTGGGTGCGCAGCAACGCGAAGGGCCGCCAGGCGAAGTCGAAGGCCCGGCTCGCCCGCTACGAAGAGATGGCGGCGGAGGCGGAGCGCACCCGCAAGCTCGACTTCGAGGAGATCGTCATCCCGGCCGGCCCGCGCCTCGGGCAGGTCGTCATCGACGCGAAGAAGCTGCAGAAGGGCTTCGGCGACCGTCAGCTGATCTCCGACCTCAGCTTCACCCTCCCGCGCAACGGCATCGTCGGCGTGATCGGACCCAACGGCGTCGGCAAGACCACGCTGTTCAAGACGATCGTCGGGCTCGAGCCGCTCGACGGGGGAGAGCTCAAGATCGGCGAGACGGTCGACATCTCGTACGTCGACCAGAGCCGCGGGGGCATCGACCCCAACAAGAGTCTCTGGGAGGTCGTGTCCGAAGGGCTCGACTACATCCAGGTCGGCAAGACCGAGATCCCGTCGCGCGCCTACGTGAGCCAGTTCGGCTTCAAGGGGCCGGACCAGCAGAAGAAGGCGGGCGTGCTCTCCGGTGGTGAGCGCAACCGACTGAACCTCGCCCTCACCCTCAAGCAGGGCGGCAACCTGCTGCTGCTCGACGAGCCGACCAACGACCTCGACGTCGAGACGCTCGGCAGCCTCGAGAACGCGCTGCTCGAGTTCCCCGGTTGCGCCGTGGTCATCACGCACGACCGGTGGTTCCTCGACCGCATCGCGACGCACATCCTCGCCTACGAGGGCACCGAGGAGAACCCGTCGTACTGGCACTGGTTCGAGGGCAACTTCGAGGCGTACGAGCAGAACAAGATCGAGCGACTCGGGCCCGACGCGGCCAAGCCGAGCCGGTCGACCTACCGCAAGCTCACGCGCGACTGACGGACGCGGCATGACGCGACTGCACGTCCCCATCCGTCTGCGCTGGAGCGACCTCGACGCCTACGGGCACGTCAACAACGCCGAGATGCTGCGTCTGCTCGAAGAGGCCCGCATCCAGGCGTTCTGGGAGACCGACGAGGTGAGCGCGGAACACGCGATCGGCGGGTCCACCGCCGTGCTCGACGGCCGGCCGGGCGCCGACACGTTGACCCTCATCGCCCGCCAGGAGATCGAGTACCTCGCGCCCGTGCCGTACCTGCGTCAGCCGCTCGACGTGCAGATGTGGCTCGGACGTCTCGGCGGCGCGAGCCTCGAGGTCTGCTACGAGGTCTTTTCGCCGGTCGGCGCTGAACCGCGCACGGCCTACGCCCGCGCGGCCACGACGATCGTGCTCGTCGACGCCGCGAGCGAGCGGCCGCGGCGGATCAACGACCGGGAACGCGCGGCGTGGACGCCGTTCCTCGACGACCCGATCGTCTTCACCAAGCGGTGACCGTCGTCGCCCGCGCCGGAGGGCGCGGGCGACGACGCCGGGTCAGCCTTCGAGCGGCTCGTCGGCGACCCCGCCCTCCCAGACGGCGCGGGAGCCGGACTCGCCGATCAGATAGACCTGCACGACCGAGCCTGCGGAGGCCACGAGCGCGAGCGCGGCGAGCGCGACCGTGATCGCGGTTCCGGCCGGACGGCGGCGCAGCTCCCGGGAGTTTGGCCTCTCCGCACCGGGCTCGGTGCCGCGCTGCCGGCGGCGTTCGAGCAGGTCGCGCACCCAGAGGGCGACGGCGATCACGAACACGGCGATCGACCACGGCAGCAGGTTGCGGCCGATGCTCGCGTGCTCGCCGATGAGCGGCGCCTGCGGCACCCGGGCGATGAGCCACTGTCCTGCGGCGACCGTGATGGGCACGAGCACGAGGGCGACCAGCGCCGTCAACGGGGTGAGGAAGCCGAGGCGCCGACGGGCGGCGGGCCACACCGCCGACACCGAGACGAGCAGGGCGGCGAGGGGCACGAAGATGACCGTCGCGTGGACGACGAGCGGGTGCAGGGGCAGGCCGTTGATCTCCATCAGGCCGACACCAGCACATCGTCGCCCTCGACCGTGACGGTGAGGGAGGGGAGCGGCTCGAGGGCGGGTCCCTCGAGAGGTTCGCCGTTCGCCGGATCGAACCGCGAGTTGTGGCACGGGCAGTCGAACGACGTCTCGGCGGGCTCGACCTTGCACCCCTGGTGCGTGCAGATGGCGCTGAACGCGACCACCGCTCCCACGGTCGGCTGGGCGAGCAGGATGGGCTGGCCGTCGAGCTCCGCGGCGGCCGTCCCGCCGACCGGCACGTCCGCGAGCGACGCGACCCGGGTCGGTTCGCTCGGGGCCGCGGCGCCGCCCGACCCCTCCCCGGCGCCCGCTCCTCCAGAGCCGGAGTCGGATGGTGCCGCGCACCCCGCGAGGAGGAGACCCCCGGCGCCCACGGCGGTGCCGCCGAGGGTGAGCGCCGTCCGGCGGCTGATGACGGATGTGGTGGTGCGCTGCGGTGCGGTCACGTGGATCTCCGATCGTTGGGCGACGGGCGTCGAAGATGACACGAGAAGTGGGGGCGGGGGGTTCAGCGTCGCCGTGAACTTTTCCCGTTCCGGCGACGTAGTCCCCATGATGGGAGAGTGATGACCGAGGGACGACCGGAGCTGCTGAAGGCGCTCCACGACGAGCACGCGCCGGCGCTCTGGCGCTACGTCGTGTCCCTCACTCGCGACCACGCCCTCTCCGAAGACGTCGTGCAGGAGACCCTCATCCGCGCCTGGCGCACGCCCCGCGTGCTCGAGGAGCCCGCCGGCGCCCGGTCGTGGCTCTTCACCGTGGCCCGCAACCTCGTCGTCGACCACTGGCGCAGCGCGCGCTCCCGCCACGAACTGCCCACCGACGAGCTGCCCGAGCGGGTGCAGAGCGACCAGGTCGACGCCGCGCTGGACTCATGGGCCATCGCGGACGCGCTCCTGGCCATCACCCCGGAGCACCGGGCCGTCGTCGTGCTCGCCCACTACGGAGGACACACGGTCGCCGACATCGCCGAGCGGCTGGGTGTTCCTCCCGGAACGGTCAAGTCGCGGCTCCACTACGGCCTGCGCGCCCTGCGTCTGGCCCTGCAGGAGCGGGGGGTGACCCGACCGTGAGCACCGATCCGTACCGCGAGTGGGACGCCGCCTATCTCCTCGGTGCCTTGAGCCCCGCCGAGCGCCGCGAGTTCGAGGAGCACCTCGCGACGTGCCCCGCATGCGCCGAGGCGATCGCCGAACTCGCCGGAGTGCCGGGCACGCTGCGCGGGCTCGACGCCGAGACGGCCCGCGCGCTCGACGAGCACCCGGTTCCGGACACCCTGCTGCCTCGGATGCTCAGAGTCGCGGCCCGTCGCCGCCGCCGCGTGATCGGCGCCGTCGTCGGGGCGGTCGCTGCCGCAGCTGCGGTCGTCGCTCTCGTCGTGCCCCTCGTGCTCGGCGGTGGGGTCGAGCGGCGCGAACTGACCCTCGAGCCCGTCGTTCCCGGACCGCTCAGCGCGGAGGTCACGCTCGTCTCGCACGACTGGGGCACCCGGCTCGACACCCACTGCAACTACGAGATCCGTCCGGAACGCCCCGGATACGCACCCGACGACGACGCCGTCGCCTACGCGATGTGGATCACCGGTCGGGATGGCAGCAGCGAGGAGGTCGCGACATGGACCGCGGCGCCCGGCACCTCCGCGACGCCGAGTGCGACGACCCGGCTGTCTCCGTCCGAGATCGCGGTGGTCGACATCCGCGCCGTCGATTCGGGGGACGTGCTGCTGCGGGCACGCCCCTGAGCCCGCGCTGCGCCTGAGCGCCTCAGCGTGGGACGCGGACCATGCCCTCCTGCGCGACGCTCGCAAGCAGCACGCCCTCGCGCGAGTAGATGTGTCCGAGGGCGAGTCCGCGACCGCCGACCGCGTTCGGGGACTCCTGTGCGTAGAGGAACCAGTCGTCGACCCGCCCGAACCGGTGCCACCACATCGCGTGATCGAGACTGGCGGCCTTGAGTCCCGGGCTCGCCCACGAGACGCCGTGTCGGCGGAAGATCGACTCCAGGATCGAGTAGTCGCTCGCGTAGGCGAGGGCGGCGCGGTGCAGGTTCTCGTCATCCGGGAGGGTACCGAACGCGCGCATCCACACCGCCTGGTGGGCGACGTGCTCGCCCTCGACGGAGAAGTAGACCGGCGACGGGACGTGCCGCATGTCGAAGGGCCGCTCGGTCGCCCAGTACTCGGCGATCGGATGGTCGACGCCGCGCAGCGCCTCCGCCGCGCTCGGCAGCTCCTCGGGCGAGGGGAGGTCGGCGGGCATCTCGATCTGGTGCTCGAGACCCTCGTCGACGGTCTGGAACGAGGCGATCATCGACAGGATGGGGTTGCCGTTCTGGTAGGCCTGCGTGCGCCGGGTGGAGAACGAGCGGCCGTCGTGGATGCGGTCGACCGAGAAGGTGATCGGCAGGCTCGCGTCGCCGGGGCGCAGGAAGTAGCCGTGCATCGAATGCACGATCCGCTCGGCATCCGTCGTGCGGATCGCCGCGACGAGCGACTGCGCGAGCACCTGACCGCCGAACACCCGACCGAGCGGAGCCCACTGGCTCGGCCCGGTGAAGATGTCCTCCCGGGTGCGTGCGCCCGTGTCGGTGAGGTCGAGAGTCGCCAGCAGGCCGGTCAACGGGTCTCCCATGCCCGTAGTCTAGAGGTCGCATGTCCAGCACATTCACGCTTCCCGACGCCTCTGCTCGCGACGATCTGCGCACCTTCCTCGGCCGCGCCCAACGCGTGGAAGACGGCTCCGTGCGACTCATCTCCACCGGCGGTGTGCTCGCCGCGTACGTCGCGGTGCTGTACCCGATCGGGCTGCTCGACGAGACGCCGACCGTGCTCGGCCTCCGCACCGTCGCCCTCGTGAAGCCGGAGGACTTCGACGCCGTCGTGCCCATCCAATCGTTCCTGCACCGTCTCGAACTCGCCACAGCGGATGCCGACGGACGGGTCGAGGTCGCGGTGCCGCACGAGGTCGCGACCGTGACCTGGGCGGGGATCTCGCCGCCCCGCGGCGGTTGGCTGACGCTCGACCCGACGCGGGCCGGCGTGCTCGAACGCAACGCGAAGGCGGGCATCGAGGAGGTCGCCGCCGCGGTGCCCACCGGCACCGGGGCGCAGCTCGTGCAGCGGGTGCGCACCGAAGTGTGGGGCCGGCCGATGGACGAGCTCGAGCACGTGCCGGCGGGGGCGGCGTTCGCCGCCGTGAGCCTCGGCTTCCTCGGGGGCAGCGGCGCGGACGACGAGGTGGCGATCCTCGAGAGCGGACCGTGGACCCGGCTCAGCACCCCGCGCGGTCACGTTCTCGTGAAGCGCCGCGCCTGGACACTCGCGCGCTGATCCGCTCCTCGCCGGTCGCCGCGTGCACCGAGCACGGATGATCGGCGTGGCGCGCCGTCGTCGGCGAGCGGACGCCGGCGCGTCGCGGCGAAAGTCCGCTCCCCGTGCCGCGCTCGGCTCGGCTGCGGTGCACGGGCGGCCCGCTGATCCGCCGACCTCAGACGGCGGCGGCCATCGCCCGCCCGGCCTCGCGTCCGGAGAAGAGGCAGCCGCCGAGGAAGGTGCCCTCGAGCGACCGGTAGCCGTGCATACCGCCGCCGCCGAATCCGCTCGCCTCGCCGGCGGCGTACAGTCCCGGCACGACGCGCCCGCCCGCACCGCGGACGCGGCCCTGCAGATCGGTCTCGATGCCGCCGAGGCTCTTGCGGGTGAGCACGTGCAGCTTGACGGCGATGAGCGGGAAGTGGTCGCGGTCGAGGAAGCGGTGCGGAGCCGCGACCCGGATGAGCCGATCGCCGCGGTACTTGCGAGCCGACCGCACCGCGGTCAGTTGCGGGTCCTTGCCGAAGGCGTTGTCGAGCGCGCGGTCGTGCGCCTCGAGCTCGGAGCGCACCCGCGTCCCGTCGAGCGGAACTCCCGGCGCGAGAGCGCGCATCCCGCCGAGCAGCTCGTCGAGCGTGTGCGCGACGACGAAGTCCTCGCCCCGCTCCTTGAACGACTCGACCGGACCCGGGGCGCCCTTCCCGATCCGCTTGAGCAGCTGTCGCAGGCTCTTGCCGGTGAGATCCGGGTTCTGTTCGCTGCCGGAGAGGGCGAACTCCTTCTCGATCACGCTCTGGGTGAGCACGAACCAGCTGTGGTCGTACCCGGTGGTGCGCAGATGGGCGAGCGTCGCGAGCGTGTCGAATCCGGGGAAGAGCGGCGCGGGCAGGCGACGCCCGGTGGCATCGAGCCACAGGCTCGACGGTCCGGGCAGGATGCGGATGCCGTGCGAGGGCCAGACGGGGGAGTGGTTCACGATCCCCTCGGTGTAGTGCCACATCCGATCGCCGTTGATCAGGCGCGCGCCGGCCCGCTCGCTGATGCCGAGCATCCGTCCGTCGACGTGGGCGGGCACGCCGCTGAGCATGTGCTCCGGTGGTGCGCCGAGTCGTGCCGGCCATTGGGCGCGCACGAGGTCGAGGTTGCCGCCGATGCCCCCGCTCGCCACGAGCACCGCCCCGGCACGGAACTCGAAGTCGCCGACGACCTCGCGTGAGCTGGACACACCGCGGAGGGCGTCGTCGGGCGCGAGTCGGGTGCCCCGGATGCCCGTCACCTCGCCGTTCTCGACGATGAGGCTGTCCACGCGATGACGGAACGCGAGCCGCAATTGACCGGTCGCGGTCGCCGCGCGGGCGGCGCGCACGAACGGGGCGAGGATCGCGGGCCCCGTTCCCCACACGATGTGGAAGCGCGGCACGGAGTTGCCGTGCCCCACGGCCCCCGAGCCGCCGCGCTCGGCCCAACCCACGACGGGGAACAGGCCGATCCCGTGCTCGCGCAGCCAGGAGCGCTTCTCGCCGGCCGCGAACTGCAGGTACGCCTCGGCCCAGGCTCGTGGCCAGTCGTCCTCGGGGCGGTCGAAGCCCGCGGTGCCGAACCAGTCCTGCCGGGCGAGTTCGTGGCTGTCGCGCACCCCCATCCGGCGCTGTTCCGGGGTGTCGACGAGGAAGAGCCCGCCGAACGACCACCAGGCCTGACCCCCGAGGTTGGATTCGGGTTCCTGCTCGACCACGAGCACCTTCTTGCCGGCCTTCAGCAGCTCGGCGGTCGCGACGAGCCCCGCGAGCCCGGCCCCCACCACGATCGCATCCGCGTGGTACATCGTCGACCCCGATCCGCGGCGTCGGCGCCGCGCTTCCATCATGGGGGAGAACGCGAAGCGGTTTCGACCTCCGGGCTCAGTCCTCGAAGGTGTTGACCATCGCCTGCGCGGCGCGTTCGAGGTAGCCCCACAGCATCTCCCGGTGCAGCGGGCTCAATCCGAGCTCGTCCACCGCGACGCGCATGTGCTGCAGCCATCGGTCCCGGGCGAGCGGGTTCACCTTGAACGGCATGTGCCGCATCCGCAGTCGCGGGTGCCCGCGCTGCTCGCTGTAGGTGCCCGGTCCGCCCCAATACTGTTCCAGGAAGCCGGTGAGTCGCTGCACCGCGCCCTCGAGGTCCTCCTCCGGATACATCGGCCAGAGAACGTCGTCGCCGCGGACCCCCTCGTAGAAACGCCGCACGAGCCTCTCGAAGGTGGGCCGGCCGCCCACCTGCTGCCAGAAGCTCGTCTCGACGGGCGCACCGTCACTGCCGCGCAGGGTGAGGTCGCTCACGGGGTCTCCTTGTCGCGGGCGGGGCGGCGGCGCGGCTTCTTCGGCTCCGCCGGGACATCGACCGGTCCGGTCCGCGGGGGACGCGCCCCCTTCACCGACGCGGCGCCCTCGAATCCCGAGAGCACGATCGTGTTGAGGGCGGGAAGTCGCACGCCCATCTCGTCGAGCGAGCGCTTGAGACGCACCCGCAGTTCGCGGGCGACGTCGTCCTTCACTCCCGAGCGGGTCTTCACCACGAGGCGCACGACGACGGCCTCGGCCGAGATGGACTCGATGCCCCAGATCTCCGGCTTCTCCACGACGCGGGCCCGCCACTTCGGATCCGCGGCGAGTTCGTTCGCGGTCTCGAGCATCCGCTGCTGCACGGTGTCGACATCGGCCTCGTACGGCACCGCGAGGTCGAGGATGACGCGGGACCAGCCGAGCGACATGTTGCCGACGCGCAGGATCTCGCCGTTGCGGACGAACCACAGCGTGCCGTTCACATCGCGCACCTGGGTGATGCGGATGCCGACGGTCTCCACGACGCCCGTCGCCGGGCCGAGGTCGACCACATCACCGACGCCGAGCTGGTCCTCGATCACCATGAACAGGCCGTTGAGCACGTCCTTGATGATGTTCTGCGCGCCGAAGCCGAGTCCCGCGCCGAGGGCGGCGGTGATGAGCGCGAACGCGCTCGTCACGTTCGGCACGACGGTCGTGAGCACCATCAGCAGGCCGATCACGACGACGACGGTCGTGACGATGTTGCTCAGCACCGCGCCGAGGGTGCGCGTGCGCTGCACGGTGCGCGCGGCGGCGAGCGGTGAGGCGAGGATCGACTGGGTGTCCTCGACGTTCTGCCGGCGCTTGAAGCCGTTGACGATGCGATCGACGACGGCGCGGATGACGAAGTGCAGGATGATGCGCACCACCGCGAGGATCGCGATGATGATGAGCACCGTCAGGAACTTGCCGAGCGGCGACTCCCAGTTGAAGACCGCGTCGAGCATGTCTTGCGGGCCCGGGCTCGGGGACGGCGGGGCTTCGGTCGCGAACATACGCCCTCCAGTGTAGGCAGCACCCGCTGGGCGGGTCCCCGGACGCCGTGGCGCCGGGGACCCGCCGCGATCAGGCGCGGTCGCGCTGCTGCGCGGCGAGGGCGCGCTCGACGCCCGCGAGGTTCTCGCTCACGAGGCGGCGCAGCGCCGGGATCTCGTCGTTCGCGTCGAGCCAGGCGCGCGTCGCGTCGACGAGTTCCTGCGAGGCGAGCGGCGTCGGGTAGAGACCGACGACGACGTACTCGGCGATCTTGTACGAGCGCGAGTTCCAGATGTCGGTGAGCATCGCGAAGTACGGCTCGATGAGCTCGCCGAGCACCGCGGGGTCGCTCACGTGCTGGAAGCCCATCGTGACGTTGCGCACGATCGCGTTCGGCAGTTCGTCGCTCGTGACGAGGGAGTCGAACGCGGCGCGCTTGCCCTCCGCGGTCGGCAGCGTCGCGCGGGCGCGGGCCGCCGCCTGCTGGCCGTTCGCGGTGTTGTCCGCCTCGAGCGCCGCGTCGATCGCCTCCGCGCCGGCGGCGCCGGTGAGCACGAGGCCCTCGAGCAGCTCCCAATCGAGGTCGGTGTCGACCGTCAGGCCCGGCAGCGTGATCGAGCCGTCGCGCAGCCCGCGGAGTGCGGCCGCGTGCTCGTCGGTGCTCGCGACGCTCGCGAAGAACTTGACGAACTGGAACTGCGCGTCCGAGCCGGCCTCGGCCGACTGGGCGAGCGCCCAGAGCCCGTCGGCCACGGCGCGCACGGTCTCCGAACGCGTCGCCGGGTCGACGTAGAGCCGCGCGACGGTCGTCAGCTGCGTCAGGGTCGTGCGGATGGTCGTCGACTCCGTCTCGGACGCGATGTTCCCGAGGACGAGCCGCACGTAGTCGCGCGGCGCCGTCTCGGCGTCGCGCGTCGAGTCCCACACGGAACCCCACACGAGGGAGCGCGCGAGCGGGTCGCTGATCCGCGAGAGGTGTTCGATCGCGACCGCGAGGGAGTCCTCGTCGAGACGGATCTTCGCGTAGGCGAGGTCGTCGTCGTTGAGGAGCACGAGCGCCGGCTTCGACTCGCCGACGAGTTCGGCCACCTCGGTGCGTTCGCCGTCGACATCCAGCTCGATCCGCTTCACGCGCACGAGCGCGTCGTCCTGCAGTTCGTAGAACCCGATCGCCATGCGGTGCGGGCGGATGGTGGGGTAGTCCGGGTGCGCGGACTGCAGCACGGCGAACGAGGTGATGGTGCCGTTCTCGTCGGTCGCGATCTCGGGACGGAGGGTGTTGACCCCCGCCGTCTCGAGCCACTGCTGCGACCACGACGACAGGTCGCGGCCGCTCGTGGTCTCGAGCTCGGTGAGCAGATCCGTCAGCTCGGTGTTCGAGAACTCGTGCTTGGCGAAGTAGGCGGCGACGCCGGAGAGGAACGCCTCACGTCCCACCCACGCGCTCAGCTGCTTGAGCACCGAGCCGCCCTTGGCGTACGTGATGCCGTCGAAGTTGACCTGCACGTCCTCGAGGTCGTTGATGGTCGCGACCACCGGGTGTGTCGATGGCAGCTGGTCCTGCCGGTACGCCCAGCTCTTCTCCATCGCCTGGAACGTCGTCCACGCCTCGGTCCACTCGGTCGCCTCGGCGGTCGCGAGGGTCGAGATGTACTCGGCGAAGGACTCGTTGAGCCAGAGGTCGTTCCACCACTTCATCGTCACGAGGTCGCCGAACCACATGTGCGCGAGCTCGTGCAGGATCGTGACGACACGACGCTCCTTGATCGCATCCGTCACCTTGCTGCGGAAGACGTAGGTCTCGGTGAAGGTGATCGCTCCCGCGTTCTCCATCGCGCCCGCGTTGAACTCGGGCACGAAGAGCTGGTCGTACTTCGCGAACGGGTACGGGTAGTCGAAGATGCGCTCGTAGAACTCGAACCCCTGGCGGGTCTTCTCGAAGATGTAGTCCGCGTCGAGGTATTCGAAGAGCGACTTGCGGGCGAAGACGCCGAGCGGGATGACGCGGCCGCTCGCGCTCGTGAGCTCGCTGTGCACCGACTCGTACGGTCCGGCGACGAGCGCGGTCACGTAGCTCGACAGCACCGGGGTCGGCTCGAAGTGCCAGGTGGCCGCATCCGTGCCCTCGACGGGCGCCGGCTCGGGGGTGGGGGAGTTGCTGACGACGCGCCAGCGCGCCGGAGCGGTCACGTGGAAGGTGAAGGTCGCCTTGAGGTCGGGCTGCTCGAAGACGGCGAAGACCCGGCGGCTGTCGGGCACCTCGAACTGCGTGTAGAGGTACACCTCGCCGTCGACCGGGTCGACGAACCGGTGCAGGCCCTCGCCGGTGTTCGTGTACTCGGCGTCGGCGTCGACCTCGAGCACGTTCTCGGCGGCGAGGCCGTCGAGACGGATGCGCACGCCGTCGCTCACCTCGGCGGGGTCGAGCTCGCGGCCGTTGAGGGTCACGGCGTGGACGGTGCGGGTGAAGGCGTCGATGAACGTCGACGCGCCCTCGGAGCCCGTGAACTCGACCCGGGTGCGGGAGCGGAACACCTCGTCGCCGGTCGTGAGGTCGAGTGCGACGTCGTAGCTGCGCACGTCGATGAGCGCCTTGCGCTCCTGGGCTTCGAGGCGGGTGAGGTTCTCTCCTGGCACGGCGGCGTCTCCTGCGGCTTCGGTGGGGTGCGGCGGCGCGCGGACGCGCCTGAACCACCCTAACCGGGCTACCGCGCGAGTGCCGTGGGCCCGGAGGCCGGAATCCGCTGGGCCGGTGCAGGAGTGGGCGGCGTCGTGACCGGCCGCGTCGCGAGGGCGACGTCGATCGCCTCGGCGAGCAGTGCGCGCAGGCGCCGCGACGGGTCGGGCACGCACGCGGTCGCGATGCCGAGCAGCGCCGTCTCGACGAGCTGATCGGTCAGCCGCGCCTCGGCGCGCCGGCTCAGCCGCGTCCCCAGCCGACGCTGGAAGTCGCGCGCCCACCGGGTCGCGTGCGGAACGAGCTCGAGTGCGTCGGCGATGCGGTCGCGAAGTTCGGCGGTCTGCGCGTCCTCACGGCGGAGCAGCATGACGTCGATGCTCAGTAGGCCCGCGGCGAGGGCGCGCTGGCGGGTCTCGTTCGCGATCGGCAGGGCATGCACGGCGGCGGTGACCGCGACGGCGGTGGCGATGGCGCCGTCGTCGTCGACGAGCCCGACCACCGAGGGGATGAGCCGCACGAGATCGCCGCGGTCCTCGTCCGGCACGAGGTCGTTGACGCCGCGGGCGAGGAGGGCGAGGGTGCCGTCGGTGCAGCGCGGATGGTCGCTCCAACGCTCTCCGGCGAGGTACGACGCGTACTCCATGAAGCAGGCGCCGCCGAGATGCAGGCGGTGCCGCCCTGCGCTCAGAACGGGCATTCCGTCGGGTGCGATGTGAGCCATGGGGACGCCTTCCTCGAGCGCCGGAACCGGGACACGATTCTTCTCCGGTCGCCCGCGTCGCACCAGGGCCCGAGGGCGGATCGCAGCGCGTATTCAGGTAGCGGACGTCCCTAGACTGCTGGCATGCGCATCCACATCGCCACCGATCACGCGGGTCTCGAGTTCAGCAGCGATCTGCAGGAGCACCTGACCCGCGAGGGGCATGAGGTGGTCGACCACGGACCGCAGAGCTACGACCCGCTCGACGACTACCCGAGCTTCTGCATCAACGCGGCGCGCGCCGTCGTCGCCGACCAGGAGGCGGGCGTGCAGGCGCTCGGAATCGTCTTCGGCGGATCGGGCAACGGCGAGCAGATGGCCGCCAACAAGGTGCGCGGTGCGCGTGCGGCACTCGTCTGGAACCTCGCCACCGCGAAGCTCGCCCGCGAGCACAACGACGCGAACGTCATCGCCATCGGCGCACGCCAGCACTCGATCGACGAAGCCGTGCTCTTCATCGACACCTTCATCGCCACGCCCTTCCCCGGCGAGGAGCGGCATGCGCGCCGCATCGCCCAGCTCGCCGAGTACGAGACGACCGGCGCGATCGCGGGCCGCGAGATCGACTGACCCATGCCCGAGGGTCATTCCGTCCACCGCATCGCCCGCCAGTTCGCCCGGCACTTCGTCGGGCACGAGGTCGCGGCGTCGTCGCCGCAGGGACGGTTCGCGGCGGGCGCGGCCCGGATCGACCGGCGCACCATGATCGACTCGCGCGCCGTCGGCAAGCAGATGTTCCTCGAATTCGACACGGGCGACTTCCTGCGCGTGCACCTCGGCATGTACGGCGCGTGGGACTTCGCCGGAGAGGTCGCCCTCGACGCGACGGCCGCCTCGGCGAACGGGCGGATGGGGCAGACCAACCAGCGCGGCACGGTCGTGGGCGCCTTCGAGGACTCGCTGTCGAGCATCGGTGCGCCGCGGCGCACGCGGTTGCGGATGGCCGAGCAGGAGAGCCTGCGCGACGACGGTGCCGCCGTGCCGGACGTGTTCCCCCCGGATCCGATCGGGCAGGTGCGCGTGCGCCTGCTCACCGAGACGGTCGTCGCCGACCTGCGCGGACCGACCGCGTGCGACGTGCTCGAACCCCTCGAGGTCGCAGCCGTCATCGCGAAACTCGGCCCCGATCCGCTCGTCGACGACCTCGACGAGGGCGAAGCGCGATTCGTCGCGACCGTGCGTCGCAAGCCGACGCCCATCGGGCTGCTGCTGATGGACCAGTCGGTCGTGAGCGGCATCGGCAACGTCTACCGCGCCGAACTGCTGTTCCGTGCGCGGCTCAACCCGCACACCCCGGGCCGCAACCTCACGGACGAGCAGGCCCGCGGGCTCTGGCGCGACTGGGTGCACCTGCTGCGCGTCGGGGTCGACACGGGGCAGATGATGACGATAGAGGACCTCGATCCGGAGGCGTACGCGCGGGCGCTCGCGAGCCGCGACGACCGGCACTGGGTGTACCACCGCACCGGTGAGCCCTGCCGGGTGTGCGGGACGCCGATCGTGATGGAGATCGCCGCCGGCCGCAAGCTGTACTGGTGCCCGAAGGACCAGGCATGAGGCGCACGCCCGCGTTCCTGCTCGAGGACGAACGCGAAGTACGACGGCTGGTCACCGAGAACCCGTGGGCGACCATCGTCTCGGCGCCGGAATCCGGACTCGTCGCGTCGCACTACCCGTTCTTCATCGACGACGAGGCGGACGGCCTCACCCTGCTCACGCACGTCGGACGCCCCGACGAGACGCTCCACGAGCTCGGCCGCCACGAGGTGCTCGTGATCGTGCAGGGGGCCCACGGCTACATCTCGCCCGGCTGGTACGGCACCGAGGAGTTCATCCCCACCTGGAACCACGTCACGGCGCACCTCTACGGCACACCCGAGATCCTCTCCGACGAGGAGAACCTCCGCGTGCTCGGCGAACTCGTCGACCGGTTCGAACAGCGGATGCCGGAGCCGCGCAGTCTCGCGATCGACGCCGACTACGCCGCCCGCATCGCGCGCGGCACCGTCGGCCTGCGCATCCCGATCACGCGCATCGACGCGCGGCTCAAGCTGAGCCAGAACAAGCCGCCGAAGGTGGCCGCGCGCATCATCGGCGCGCTCGAGGGCGACGGCCCCTACGCCGATCCGGCGCTCGCCCGCGAGATGCGTCGCGTGCACGGGGACCCCCATGCTGCTCTCTGAGGCGCGCCTCGGCGACTGCGTCGTCGACGTGCGCATCGAAGGCGGCGTCATCCGAGAGATCGGCGACCTCGGCGGCGGCGGTGTGCCGCTCGGCGGGCGGTGGCTGCTGCCCGGGCTGTGGGACGAGCACGTGCACCTCACCCAGTGGGCGGCGAGCCGGCGTCGGATCGACCTCTCGGCGGCCGCGTCCGCAGCGGACGCGGCGCGGCTCGTCGCCGACGCCGCGGCGACCTCGGCCGGGACGGTCGTCGGTCGCGACTTCCGCGACGCCTTGTGGCCGGACCGCCCGACCGCCGCGGTGCTCGACGCGGTCGTTGCCGACCGGGACGTCGTGCTCGTGAGCGCCGACCTGCACAGCTGCTGGCTGAACAGCCGCGCCCTCGCGCGCTTCGGACACACCGGCTCCGACGGCCTGCTGCGCGAGGAGGACTGCTTCTCCGTCGTCCGGCGGCTCGACGAGGTGCCTGTCGAGGAGTCCGACGCGTGGGTCGCCGATGCGGCGGCGGCCGCGGCCGCCCGCGGGGTCGTCGGCGTCGTCGACCTCGAGATGGCGTGGAACATCGACGTGTGGCTGCGCCGACGTGACGCCGGCTTCGCGGCGCTGCGCGTCGACGTCGGCGTGTATCCGCCGCACCTGCAGCTCGCCGGCGACCGGGGGCTGCGCACCGGTCTCCCGCTCGACGAACTGATCACCGTGGGTCCGGCGAAGATCATCACCGACGGGTCGCTCAACACCCGCACCGCCTACTGCGTGCACCCCTATCCGGGAGAGACCGAGCATCCCTACGGTCTGCTCACGGTGCCGCCCGACGAGCTCGAGCGCTGGCTGCGCGCGGCACACGAGATGGGCATGACGCCCGCGGTGCACGCGATCGGTGACGAGGCGAACCGGCTCGCGCTCGACGCGTTCCAGACCGTCGGATGCCCGGGCCGCATCGAGCACGCGCAGTTGCTGCGCTGGGAGGACCTGTCGCGGTTCCGCGAACTCGGCGTCGTCGCGAGCGTGCAGCCCGAGCACGCCATGGACGACCGCGACGTCGCCGAGAGGCACTGGGCCGGACGCACCGACCGCGCCTTCCCGTTGCGCAGCCTGCTCGAATCCGGTGTCGAGCTGCGCTTCGGCTCCGACGCTCCGGTCGCGCCGCTCGACCCCTGGGTGACGATCGCCGCGGCGGTCGGCCGCACCCGCGGGGACCGGGCTCCGTGGCATCCGGAGCAGACGATCGGCGTCTCCGACGCGCTCGCTGCGAGTGCGCGCACCCGCGTCGAGGTGGGCCAGCCGGCCGACGTGTGCGTCGTCGAGCGGGACCCGTGGGCGGCGTCGCCCGAAGAGCTGCGGACGATGCCGGTCGCCCTCACGGTGCTCGCGGGTCGCGTCACCCACGACGCCCTCTGACGGCGGCACCGGTCCGTTCCCTGAGCCTGTCGAAGGGAACCGTCCGCACTACCCGCTTCGGCAGGCTCAGCGAGCGTGGTCGTGCGCGTGCCGGTCGGGGGTCCACGTCGGCCCGTCGCGGAGCCCGAGAACGGTCACCGACGTGCTCGTCGGCGGCACCGACAGCGGAATGGTGTCGCGGCACGCCGCCCGGGGAGGGGCGAGCGCGGGGTGTCGACCGGATCGTCCGCGCTCAGTGCCGTTCGACCGCCGGCCGCGGGGTCCTGGAACGACGAACGGCCGCCCCGAGGGGCGGCCGTCCGTGAGTGCGGAGCTCAGCTGGCGCTGATGTGCGCGAAGAGGAACCAGCGGTCCTTCTCGAGCGCGCGGGCGATCTCGATCGCGACGTCCTGGCTCACCGGATCCAGCTCGGCGAGCTCGTCGATGGCCGTGCGCAGCGAGCCGAGGGCGGCGTCGATTGAGGCGATGACCTCCGCGATGGCCTGCTCGGCGCGCTGGAAGCCCGGCGTCATGACGGGCGTCGAGGTCTTCGCGCCGACCGTCTGCACGCGGGCGTCGACGGGCAGCCCGAGGGCGACCACGCGCTCGGCGGCCGTGTCGGCGTACTCGCGGGCGTGGTCGACGATCTCGTCCAGCAGCAGGTGCACCGCCTGGAAGTTCGCGCCGCGCACGTGCCAGTGCGCCTGCTTGCCGTCGACGGCGAGGGCCGTCAGGTCCACGACCACCGGGCCGAGGAACTGGGCGACGCCCGACGTGACGTCAGGATCGATGGAGCTCTGGGGGACCGTCTGCACGGTGCTCATGCGGTGTTCCTTCCTCGCGGAGTGCCGGTTACGCTTCCGAAATTACGCCGCTGGGAGATTTCCGCAAGCAAGCTGAGGCTGCACTAACCCTCACTTCACGCCCGCGGGATGCGCACCGTCACGATCTCGAACGGCCGCAGCCGCAGGAGCGTCGGGTCCTCCGGCTGCGTCGCGAGCGGTCGCTCCAGCAGGTCGGTGCGCACCGCGGCGCCGGCCGGGAACCCCGGCGTCAGACGCGCCGTCGACCGGCCGCCGGTGGCCTCGTAGAGGCGCACGACCACGTCGCCCGAGCCGTCCTCGGCGAGCTTGACCGCCTCGACGACGACCGCCGGGTCGTCGACGGTGACGAGCGGCTCGACCGGTGCCGACCCGCGCACCGCACGCACCGGGAGGTTGAGCCGGTAGCCCTGCTCGGCGGCGCCGAGCGCATCGACCCCGATCCGCACCGCGGTGC
This sequence comes from Diaminobutyricimonas aerilata, assembly GCF_002797715.1. Lineage (NCBI taxonomy): Bacteria > Bacillati > Actinomycetota > Actinomycetes > Micrococcales > Microbacteriaceae > Diaminobutyricimonas > Diaminobutyricimonas aerilata. The sequence continues at coordinate 1,532,779 of NZ_PGFF01000001.1, forward strand.
GGAGCACGTGTTCGCCCTGATCCGCTCCGGGATCCGGGAACAGCGGGGCGCGCAGCAGCGACTCGCGCACGACGGTCGTCGTGCCGCCGCCCTCGCGGGTGTGCCGCGTGATGTCGTGTCCGTAGGTCGAGTCGTTCGCCACGGCGACCCCGAATCCCGGTTCGCCGACGTGCACCCAGCGGTGCGCGGAAGTCTCGAACCGCGCCACATCCCACGACGTGTTGGCGTGGGTCGCCCGGTGCACGTGACCGAACTGCACCTCGTACGACGCGCGGTCCGCGTGCACGTCGAAGCCGAACGCGAGCTTGAGCAGCTTCTGCCGCTCGTGCCAGTCGACGGTCGACTCGAACAGCAGCGCGCCGCTCTCGTCGTCGAGGGTCACGACCTGCCGCACGCGCGACCCGCCGAAGGTGCGCACGATCTCGAGCGCCTCCCCGGCCGAGGTCGACACGACGCCGATCCGTTCCACCTCGACGAGGTCGGTGCCGACGCGCGAGTACGCCGCGTCGATGTCCCACGCGTCCCACTGGTTCGGGGTGTCGCGGAAGAGCTGCAGCAGGTTGCCCGGCTCGCCCGGGGCGACGCTCTCACGGCCGCTCACGAGGTCGACGAGGGAGACGAGCAGGCCCGCCGCATCGAACTCGGCGCGGACGCGCGAGCCCTCGAACACGAACCGGTCGCCGTCCGCGGAGACACGCACACCGCGTCCGTCGGTGGACGGGGCGGCGCCGAGCGCCGGGGCGCCGTGCACCGGGAACGGGCTCGCGTTGAACACGAGTTCCGTGTCACCCTCCCCGGCGAGCGCGCCGATCGAGCTCGCGATGAGCTGCTCGAGCTCGATCGCGACGCGCGCGTACTCGCGTTCGGCCTGCTGGTGCACCCACGCGATGGAGGAACCCGGCAGGATGTCGTGGAACTGCTGCAGCAGCACGGTCTCCCATACCGAGCGGAGGGCGTCGGCCGGATACTCCGCGCCGGTGCGCACGGCGGCCGTCGCCGCCCACAGTTCCGCCTCGCGCAGCAGGTGCTCGCTGCGGCGGTTGCCCCGCTTCGTGCGGGCCTGCGACGTGTACGTTCCGCGGTGGAACTCGAGGTAGATCTCGCCCGACCACACGGGCGGGTTCGGCAGGGTGTCGCGCGCCTCCTCGAAGAACGCGGTCGGGGTGTCGAGCCGCACGCGTGGCGACCCCTCGAGGTCCTCCTTCCGGTGGGCGGTCGCGAGCATCTCGCGGGTGGGACCGCCGCCTCCGTCGCCGTAGCCGAAGGGCACGAGCGAGAGGTCGGAGACCCCCTTCTCGGCGTACTGCCGTTCCGCCCGGTCGAGGTCGACCGCGGAGAGATCGGAGTTGTACGTGTCCACCGGCGGGAAGTGCGTGAACACCCGCGACCCGTCGATGCCCTCCCACAGGAAGGAGTGGTGCGGCATGACGTTGGTCTCGTTCCACGACGCCTTCTGCGTGAGGAAGAACTCGCTCCCTGCCGCCTTCACGATCTGCGGCATCGCCGCGGAGTAGCCGAACGAGTCCGGCAGCCACACCTCGCGCGGCTCGACGCCGAACTCCCGCAGGAAGAAGCCCTTGCCGTGCACGAACTGGCGCGCCATCGCCTCACCGCCCGGCAGGTTGGTGTCGGATTCGACCCACATGCCGCCGACGGGCACGAAGCGTCCCTCGGCGACCCGCTCCCGGATCCGCTCGAACAGCTCCGGGTAGTACAGGCGCATCCACTCGTACTGCTGCGCCGACGAGCAGGCGAACACGAAGTCCGGGTCCTCGTCCATGAGGTCGAGCACGTTCGAGAACGTGCGCGCGCACTTGCGGATCGTCTCGCGCACGGGCCACAGCCACGCGGAGTCGATGTGGGCATGACCGACGGCGACCACGCGGTGCGCGGTCGGGACGGCCGGCCGGTCGAGGGCGTCACCGAGCACCTCCCGGCCGGCCGCGGCGGTGCCGCGCACGTCGTGCGGATCGAGCACATCGACGGCGCGCTCGAGGGTGCGGAGGATCGTCGCCCGCCGTGCGCTCTCGGCGGGCAGGGTGCCGAGCAGGCCGAGGAGCGTCCACATGTCGCGCTCGAGCTCCCACGCGTCGCTGTGCACCTGCACGATACGGGCGTGACCGAACCGGTAGAGCGGCTCGTCGCCGGCGGTCTCGAGGTCGCCGAGCGGTGTCGGCTGAAAGCTCCACTCACCGCCGATGTTCGGGTTCGACGCCGCCTCGATGAGCAGTTCCACGTCGTCGCCGGGCTTGCCGTCGAGGCGGACGTGCCCGTTGAGCGGCTCGAGCGCCTTCAGGATGCGGCCCTCGGTCGTGTGCACGAGTCCCTCGGCCTGGAACCCCGGTCCCGCCCCCGTGAAGCCGAGGTCGACCGAGAGCTCGATCGCGCCGTCGTGCTTGGACCAGTCCTCCGGGATGGTGCCGGACACCCGGAACCACGTCGTGCCCCACGGGCGGCCCCACAGCGTGCCGGGCTCGAACGGCTCGAACTGCTGGGTCACCGCCTCGGCGAACGGCACCGGCTCGCCCGGCACCGTGTACGCGGCGATCGCGAGCGGCACGTGACGGGCGTGAGCGGCTCCGACGACGCGCTCGCGGTAGAAGCGCTGGATGCGGGCCTCGACGAGGCGGGAGTTGTCGTGCATGGGGTCCTTTCGAGGGTCAGCCCTTGACCGCGCCGGCCAGCGCGAACGAGCCCCCGAGCGTTCGGGAGACGACGGCGTACAACGCGATCACGGGAATGGAGTAGAGCAGCGAGAACGCGGCGAGCTGCCCGTAGGCCACCTCGCCGTACTGCCCGAAGAACGAGTAGATGCTCACGGCGGCGGGTTGGGCATCCGGGCTCAGCAGCAGCAGGAACGGCACGAAGAAATTCCCCCACGCCTGGATGAACACGAAGATGAACACCACGCCGATGCCGGGCCGCATGAGCGGCACGACGATGCGGATGAGGGTCTGCCACATCGAGGCGCCGTCGACCCAGGCCGCCTCTTCGAGGCTCACCGGCACCGAATCCATGAAGTTCTTCGCCATCCAGATCGCCATCGGCAGGCTGCTCGCCGCGAGGAACAGGATGACGCCGGGAACCGAGTCGATGAGGTTGAGGCTCACGAACAGGCTGTAGACCGGCACCATCATCGCCGTGATCGGCAGGCAGGTGCCGAACAGGATGCCGTAGAGGAACGGCTTGTTGATCCGCAGCCGGTACCGCGAGAGCGGGTAGGCGGCGAGGATGGACACGACGACGGTCACGACCGCGCATCCGCCCGACAGGATCAGGCTGTTCAGCAGCGGCACGAACGAGATCTCCGGCGTGAGCACCGCGGCGAAGTTGTCGAAGGTCACCCGCTCGGGCAGGTCGACCGAGAGCGTCGCGGTCGGATCGACCGAGGCGAGCAGCAGCCAGGCGAGCGGCAGCAGGAACGCGATCGTGACGAGCACGAGCACGCCGTTCGAGACGACCCTCAGCGACCGGCGGCTGGGGGAGGAGAGGGCGGTCAACTCAGTCCACCTCCGGCTTGAGTGCCCGGATGTACGCGATCGAGAAGATCGCGCCGACGAGCAGCATGATGGTCGCGATGGCCGTGCCGAAGCCGAGTTCCGAGAACCGGAACGCCTCCTGGTAGGCCAGCAGCGGCAGGGTGGAGCTGTCGGTGCCGGGACCGCCGCCGGTCATCACGAAGATGAGCGTGAACACCGACAGGGTCTGCAGCGTGGTGAGCATGAGGTTCGTCGAGATGCTGCGGCGGATCATCGGCAGCGTGATGAACACCAGCCGTTGCCACCCCCGCGCCCCGTCGACCTCGGCGGACTCGGTGATCTCCGGCGGCACGTCGTTGAGCGCCGCGGAGTACACGAGCATCGAGAATGCGGCGCCGCGCCAGATGTTGGCGAGGATGACCGAGAGCATCGGGTACTCGTAGAGCCAGTTCGCCCCCGTGCCGCCGACCATGCCGAGCAGCGTGTTGAGCGTGCCCTCGTCGGCGAAGAACGCGTACGCCGCGAACGACGCGACGATCTCGGGCAGCACCCACGCCACGACGACGACCGTGCCCACGGTCGTGCGCACGAAGCGATTCGCGCTGCGCATGAGGATGGCGAGCCCGAGTCCGAGCACGTTCTGACCGATGATCGCCGAGGCGATGAGGAACACGAGGGTCAGCACGACGGACTTCGGGAAGTCCTCGTCCTGGAAGAGGTCGATGTAGTTCTGCAGGCCCACGAACTCGGAACCCTGCGCGGCAGCGCCGGTCAGCGAGCTGTTCGTGAGCGAGCCGTAGAAGCTCGTGATGACGGGGCCGGCGAGGAAGATCGCGAGGAGCACGACGGCCGGCAGCAGCGGGATCCCGCGCGCGAACTCGCGGCCGCCGCGCCGGGCGCGGGGAGTCCTCCCCGCGCCCGGCCGGGCCGACGTCGGTGGCGTCTGCGTGACGGTCATCCGTTCAGCCCTTGGTCGTGTTGTCCTCGCCGACGATGCCGATCACGGCTTCGTCGTACTCGGCTGCGGCCTCCTCGGGTGTCTGCTGACCGGTCATCACCGCCTCCATGGCGACCGTGATCTCGTTCGAGATCTTCGAGTAGTCGGAGGTCGCCGGACGGAAGTGGGTGTACTCGACGATCGAGGAGAAGAACTCGAACGAGGGGTTCGCCTCGACGTAGGCCGGGTCTTCCGACACGTCGGTGCGCACCGCGATCTGGCTCGCCGCGATGTCGTACGCCTGCGAGTTCTCCTTGTTGAGGGCCATCGCCATGAACTCCCACGCGAGGTCCTTGTTCTTCGACTTCTCGCCCATCGCGAGCGTCCAGCCGCCGGACATGCTGACGGCGCCGGGCTCCTGGCCGTTCTGCGTCGGCATCGGCGCGGTGCCCATCACGTCATCCCATTCGGGCCACGGCACGTTGCCGCTCTCGAGCCACGTGCCGCTCGTCCACGAGCCGTCGAGGTTGATGGCGAGCTGGTCGTTCGGCAGCCACTCTCCGACGACCTTCGTGCCGATGTTCTTGTCGAGCGCCTGCTGCGGGGTCGGTCCGAGGCCTCCCTGATAGACGTCGGCGATGAACTGCAGGCTGTCGATGAAGCCCTGCGAGCCGACGACCCACTTCTGCTCGTCCTCGTCGTAGAGGGTGTCCTCGGTGCCGTAGAGCAGCATCTCGAAGCCCTGCATCGCGGCGGCCTCGCCCTGCGGTTTGCCGGAGTAGATGTTGAAGGGGACCACCTCGGGCAGCTTCGACTTGATGGTCTCCGCCGCGCTCAGCACGTCGTCCCAGGTCTTCGGCTCCCACGGCACGGGGATCCCGGCCTGCTCGAAGAGCTTCTCGTTGTACCAGAGGGCACGGGTGTCGGTGCCCATCGAGACGCCGTAGATCTTGCCGTCGTCGCCTTCGCCCGCCTGCTTGGCGTTGTCGAAGAACTGATCCCAGTCCTCCCAGTCGGCGAGGTACTCGTCGAGTGGAGCGAGATAGCCGGCGTCGACGTCCGACTTGATCATGAACGTGTCCTCGTACATGACGTCGGGGGCGGTCGCGTCCGACCGGTTCATGAGCGCCAGCTTGGTGAAGTAGTCGTTCTGCTGCGCCTCGATCGGCACCAGCTCGACGGTGACCCCTTCGTTCTCGGCCTCGAAGTCCTCCTTGACCTGCTTCATGTGCTCGTCGAGCTGCACGAAGTTGCCGAACTTCTGGTAGGCCACCTTGATCGTGTTCGGGTCGTCCCCTGGACCCGCGCATCCTGCGAGGGTCAGACCCGCGACCGCCGCGACCGCGGCGAACGTCATCCTTCTCATCGAAGCTCCTTTGCTCGGACGGTTCCCGTGGGTGGGCACGGGTGATGGCATTACTCAAACGTATGGATAAATTGCTGTCAAGGCTTTCGGGCCCTCGGATGCGGGACAGCGCAGAGGTGCGCTCAGCGCCCGATGAGCAGGGTCGACGGCCGAGGCGAGAACGTGTTGTCGAGCACGAGGCATGCGGCGCCGATCGCGGCGACGTCGGCTCCGACCGCGGACGAGGTGATGCTGATCGGGGCGAGCCGGATGAGCGCCGAGGAGTCGGCGACGTGCCGGGCGACGCGCTCGAGCGCCACACCCGCGAGGCGGTCCCAGAACGGGCCCCCGAACACGACCCGCTGCAGGTCGAGGAGGTTGACGATCGTCACGATGCCGCGGGCGAACCGCCGGCAGAGCTCGTCGATGAGCGCCACGGCCTCCGGCTCCCCGGCGGCGGCGGCCGCGGTGACCTTGCCGAACAGCTCGTCGATCACGGGGAGGGTGAGCGCGCGCGGGGGCTCCGCGATCACCCCGCGCGCGATGGCGTCCTGCACGACCGTGCGCGGCAGCGTCAGATCACCGAGGCACCCGCGCTGGCCGCACCGGCACACCTCGCCCTCGTCGCTCACGATGATGTGGCCGGCGTCGCCCGCGTTGCCGCTCGATCCGCGCACGGGCGCATGGTCCACCGCGATGCCGAACCCGACGCCCGTGCCGTAGTAGAAGAAACCGACGTCGTCGCTGCCCGCCTCGTCGTGCATCCAGAGTTCGGCGGCGACGGCGGCGGTGACGTCCTTCTCCAGCAGCACGGGCAGTCCGAGCGCCTCGAGCAGGCTGTCGCGCAACGGCACGCGGTGCCACCCCTCGAGCAGCGGCGGATCGACCACGACGCCGAGAGCGTCATCGATCGGGCCCGGGGCGGCGATGCCGAGTCCGAGGATCTGCTCGGTGCGCACCCCCGAGGCGGCGATGAGCGACGAGATCGCCTGCGCCATCGATTCGACGAGGCGCGGCGGGCGCGCCGCGGACGGCGTGCGGGCGCGCGACTGCGCGACGACGGTGCCCTCGAGGTCGAGCACGACGTAGGTGATGACGGCGGGATCGAGGTGCACTCCGATCGCGTACCGCGACTCCGGCTCGAGCTGCAGGATGGTGCGCGGCTTGCCGGGACCATTGATGCGTTTGCCCGCTTCGCGCACGAGTCCGGTCTCGATCAGTCGGCGGCTCACGTTCGTGACGGTCTGCGCGCTCAGCCCGGTGAGCTCGGCGAGCTCGACCCGGCTCAGCCCGTCTCGTGAGCGGCGCACCCGGTCGAGGATGACGGCCTGGTTGAACTCGCCGACGGCGGGCAGATTGGTGCCGCGACGCATCCGACTCCTTCCACCGTGGTGGGAACCAGTATGCACAGGCGGCCCCGCCGGCCGGAGCGGGGGGAAACCCCACCATGCATCCGGGAGGCCGTCGGATGGGGGCCGCGGGCGCGCCCGGCGAGGCTCGATGCATGACTCCGCGCCCCGTCCTCCGACCTGCCGCCGCCCTCGCCGCCGCGGTGCTCGTCACGGTGACGAGCGCCTGCGGACTGACCGGCGGCACTCCGATCAGCACCGTCGGCGAGGTCGAGTTCGAGCGTCCCCTCGCCGTGCCCCCGCTCGCCCCGTCGAGGGTGGATGCGGACGGCGTCCGGGTGTTCTCCCTCACGGCGCAGCAGGGCGAATCCGAGTTCGAGGAGGGGGTGCGCACGACCACCTGGGGGTTCAGCGGCGCCCACCTCGGCCCGACCCTGCGGGCGAGCCGAGGGGAGCGCGTGCGCGTCGAGGTGACCAACGAGCTCGAGGAAACGACGACCGTGCACTGGCACGGGATGCACCTCCCGGCGGCGATGGACGGTGGACCGCACCAGCCGATCGCCCCCGGTGGGACGTGGGCGCCGGAGTGGGTCATCGATCAACCGGCCGCGACGCTGTGGTACCACCCGCACCCGCACGGGGAGACGGAGGAGCACGTCGCACGCGGGCTCGCCGGGGCGTTCCTGCTCGACGACCGGGACGCATCCGCTCTGCCGCTGCCCCGCGAGTACGGCGTCGACGACGTGCCCGTCATCGTGCAGGACGTGCGCTTCGACGGTGACGGCGAGTTCGAACGCGGTCAGGGCGACTTCGTCGGCCCGCTCGGCGACCGGCTGCTCGTCAACGGGACGCTGGGTCCGTTCCTCGACGTGACGACCGAATCCGTGCGGCTGCGGCTCGTGAACGCGTCGCCTGCTCGCGTGTACGACTTCGCCTTCGCCGACGACCGGTCGTTCGACCAGATCGCGACGGACGGCGGACTGCTCGCGGCGCCCCACCGCACCGACCACGTGCGGCTCTCGCCGGGTGAGCGCGCGGAGATCGTGGTCCGCGTGGGGCCGGGCGAGCGGGTGGTGCTGCGCTCCCGGCCTCCGGAGCTCGGCGGCACGGTGCCGTTCGGCGGCTCGAACGGCGGAGGCGACAGCTTCGACGTGCTCGAACTCAGAGCCGCGGATGCGCTGCGGCCCTCGCCCGCCGTGCCGACGTCCCTCGTCGCGCTCGAGGACATCCCGGATCTCGACCGGCCCTCGGCGGAGCGTCGGTTCACGCTCGACAGCACCCAGATCAACGGGCAGAACATGGACATGGCGCGCATCGACGAGGTCGTCACGCTCGACACGACCGAGATCTGGCACGTGCGCAACGACATGGCGATGCCGCACAACTTCCACGTGCACGACGTGCAGTTCCGCGTACTCAGCGTCGGAGGCGAGGTCCCGCCTCCCGAGCTGAACGGGTGGAAGGACACCGTCTACCTGCCGCCTCAGGTGGAGTTCCGGCTCGGACTGCGCTTCGAGGACTACGCCGACCCGGCCTCGCCCTACATGATCCACTGCCACCTGCTGCGTCATGAGGACACCGGCATGATGGCGCAATTCGTGGTGGTCGAGAAGGGGCAGAAGCCCGCCATGATGATCGGAGAGAACGATGAGCACCACACCCACTGAGCGTCGCCCGCTGTACCCCCGCCTCTGGGCGGGGGTGCCGCGCGAGCTCGGCTACCTGCTGCCGCTCCTGCCGATCGTGATCGTCTCGCAAGTGGTGCTCGCGGTGCTGTTCTCGCTCGGGATCGGTCTGCTTCCGATCGTGCTGGGAGTGTTCGTGCTCGTCGGAGCGCTCTACACCGCGCGCGGCGCCGGGACGTTCGAGCTGGCGCGGCTACGACTGGCCGGAACCCCGCCCATCCGCAGGCCCTCGTGGTCGTCGAGCGATGACGGCGGCTTCTGGCGACGGCTGACCCGCCCGATCATCGGCGGTCACTACTGGCTGTACCTGCTGCACTCGGTGCTCGTCGTGCCGATCGTCGGCTCACTCGTCTGGTCGGTCACGATCGCGTGGCTGTCGATCGCGCTCGGGGGGACGTCGTACTGGATCTACTCGCGATGGATCCCGTCGGAGCGCGACTGGAACTTCCTCGACATCACCGTCGGATTCCTGTTCCCGGGCTCCGACCCGTCGACGGAGCAGCGGCTCGCCGACAACGTGTTCTTCTTCATCATCGGGGTCATCGCCCTCGTCACCCTGCCGTTCGTCACGCACGCCCTGACGCGACTGCAGTGGGCGATCGCGCGGGTGATGCTCGCCGCGTTCGACAGCGAAGCGCTCCAGCGCCGGGTCGCGGAGGTCTCCGCCTCGCGCACCGCCGCGGTGGCCGCCGAGGGTACCGCCCTCCGCCGGCTCGAGCGCGACATCCATGACGGACCGCAGCAGCGTCTCGTGCGCCTGCAGATGGATCTCGCCGCGGCGGAGCGGCAGCTCGAAGGCGACCCGGATCGCGCGCGGGAGCTCATCGCGGAGGCACGCCGGCAGTCGAAGGATGCGCTCGACGAGCTGCGTGCCCTGTCGCGCGGCTTCGCACCGCCGCTCCTGCTCGACCGGGGGCTCGTCGCCGCGCTCGATTCGCTCGCCTCACGGAGTCCGCTGCCGACGACGTTCGTCGACGAGAGCCCGGCCGGGATCGACCTGCCCGACGAGGTGCAGCGCGCCGCCTACTTCGTCGGGAGCGAGGCCCTTGCGAACGCCGCGAAGCATGCGGAGGCGTCGAACGCCGAGATCCGGGTGGCCGTGCGCTCCGGAGAAGAACCGGCATCGGGATGGCTCGACGTCATCGTGTCGGACGACGGCCGCGGGGGCGCGAGCGCGGTCGAGGGGCACGGGCTCGCGGGGCTCGACGAGCGGGTGCGCGGGGTCGGCGGCACCCTCGAGGTGTTCAGCCCGGCCGGTGGCCCGACAATCCTGTCGGCCCACCTGCCGGTGGGCATCCCGGTGGCACCGTGACCGCACGGTGACCACTGCGGAGTCCTACGCTGGCGGGGTGAGTTCCGCCCGCGTCGTCGTCGCCGACGATTCCCTGCTGTTGCGCGAGGGTCTCGTGCGCATCCTCGAGGAAGCCGGCCACGAGGTGGTCGGCGCCTTCGGCTCGGCCGATGCACTGCTCGCGGAACTCGCCGACCTCGCGCCGGAGCTCGTGGTGCTCGACGTGCGCATGCCGCCCGACTACCGCGATGAGGGGGTGCGGGCGGCGATCGAGATCCGTCGCCGCTCCCCGGAGGTGGGCATCCTGCTGCTGTCGCAGTACGTCGAGGTCACCTACGCGCAGGAACTGCTGTCGTCGGGGCGCGGCGGCGTCGGGTACCTGCTGAAGGACCGGGTCGCGTCGCTGTCGGAGGTCGCCGAGGCGATCGACCGCATCCGCGACGGGGGCACGGTGCTCGACCCGGAAGTGGTCGCCCAGCTGCTCGGTCGCCGTCACGACCCGCTGTCGACCTTGACTCCTCGGGAGCGCGAGGTGTTGACGCTCATGGCGGAGGGGCGCACGAACGCCGCGATCGGCGAGCGGCTCGTGATCGGGGTGGGTGCGGTGGAGAAGAACGTCACCGCGATCTTCTCGAAGCTCGGGCTCGAGGACTCGGGCACCGATCATCGGCGGGTGCTCGCGGTGCTCGCCTGGTTGCAGCACAGCGCCTGAACCGGCCGCGTTCGGACGGCTGCGCGGATCAGCGCAGCGCGGAGATGCCGCGAATCGCGTCGCGCACGTTCTTGCGGCGCTGCTCGTAACGGGCGGCGAGCACGGTGAGCAGGATGCCGCCGAGAGCGAGCCACAGCCACGGCGGCACGGTCTCGTACACGGCGCGGATCTGCGGCGCGAACGTCGCGATCGCGTGCACGAGGGTGACCGCGATGCCGATCAGGAACGGGGCCTGCAGCCGGCGTACGACGCCGATGACGACGACCGCCACACCGGCCACGCCGAGGGCGACGAGCCGCCACAGCGGCCGATCCCACAGGGTGGCGACGAGCGAGGGGATGAGCAGCACGGCCACGCCCGGTCCGTACCAGGGCCAGCTGCGGGCGCGCGGGTCGCGGGTCATCACGATCGTGCCGCCGGCGAGCAGCACGAGGGCGAGCGGCACGCTGCCCCATTCGACCGGCTCGAGTGCGGCCACCGCGACGCCGGCGACCGCGGTCGCGCCTGATCCGCCGAGGGCGACCCAGCCGACGACCCGGTCGATCGGCGGGCGGGGCGCGGCGAGCCCGGCGAGGTGCACGAGACCGAGGACGGCGATGAGGGCGAGCGCCCGGAGGCCACCGAGGGTGCCGTCGTCGAGCAGCGGCAGTTCGACGAGGAGTGCGGCGGCGATCGCGGCGAGCACGAGGGCGCTCGCCACCCGCGCGCGGGCCGGGGAGGGGGTGCCGTGCGACTGCAGCGCGGCGACGATCGCGAGCGCGGCGACGACAGCGATCGCCCAGAGGTCGGGTTCCGGCCCGGTGCTGCCGTGGCGGCTCGTCCACAGCGCTCGTCCGACGCCCGCGATGGTGATGCCGAGCACACCCGCGGCGACGACAGCGTCGAGGTACGGCCGCGCTCCCGTCGACGGGCGGAACGCGCTCGCGAGGATCGCGCCGATCGCGCAGACGGCGGCGATGACGACGATGCGGAGCGATCCGCCGTCGAAGGCGTCGAGCGCGAGCGGGACGACGGAGACCAGGAGGGCGGCGAGGGTGAGCGAGGGCGGCACGAGCTCGGCGGCACGCCCCGAGCGTCGCGCCCGCCACAGCAGTGCCGCGACCGCGAGCAGCGCACCCGTCACCGGCAGCAGGTAGGCCTCGAGCGCGTCGACCCCGTCGCCGCCGAGCCGCCACCAGAGGCCCCCGATGGCGAGGGCGAGGGCGAGCCAGCCGAGGTGCCGTCGATTCGAGCTCGAGCCGAACAGTCCGTCCCGGTCCACGGCCGCGATCAGCACGGCGACCGCCGCGAGTACGAGCACGAGCCACCCCGAGTCGTCTCCGCGCCCGAGCGCGGTCGCGACGGCGGGGAATCCGACGACGAGCGCGCCCGCCTCGCCGGCGATGCGGGGGACCCCGGGGTCGGTGCGGACGGCGCGGGCGAGTGCGGCGGCGGCCACGAGCAACGCCGCGACGACCGGCACGCTCAACGCGGCGACAGCGTGGATCCCGGTGAGCCGAGCGAGCGCGTCGAGGGCGAGAAACAGCGCGGGTCCGGTGGCGACGGCGGCCGCGACACGCTCCGGGCGCAGCGGGCGGAGCGACGGCGCGGCGGACCAGAGAGCGAGAGCGACCACGAGGGCCGAGCCCACGACGAGCGAGCTGAGCGGCTCGAGGAGGAGTTCCGGCGTCGCCCCGGCGTTCAGCGCCGCGGCCAGTGCGGCGAAGGCCGGCAGGCCGATGACGAGGCCCGACCAGAACAGGGCGCGTCGCTCGAGCGCCGGGATGCGGGGGAGGACCGCAGCGGTGAGGAGCACGACGACGGCGAGCACGGTGACGAACCGGTGGCCGTCGAGGGTCAGCGCCGGCTGCGGCGCGGCGACCGCGGCCGCGGCGAGGCCGATCGCGAGCCCGGTGGCGACACCGACGCTGAGGGCGACGGCTGTCGTCCGTGCGATGACGCCGGCCCCCGGCGTGGACCGGGCGAGCACGAGCAGTGCGATGACGATGAGGCCGGTGGCGATCCAGGTGCCGTCGGCCGCCCACCCGGTGAGGTAGCCGAACAGCGACGCCACCGGTGCCGTCACGGCGAGGGTGAGGGCCAGCGCCGGCCGCCCACGCACGGCGGCCGAGCGCAGAGCGGCCATGGCCGCGAGCGCGATCCCGAGCCACAGCGCGGTGCGCACGAGCGGGACGGGCACCGCGGTGACGGCGAAGACGACGACGACCGCCGAAGCGGCGAACACGATGCCCAGCGGTCGCAGGTGCCCGCCGAGGCGGCGGGCCGCCACGAGGAGGCCGACGACGGCGGCGAGCCCCGCGATCGACCACGGCAGCGTCGGGTCCGTGTCGACGACGACCTGGACGGGTTCGACCGTCCACGCGCCGACGACGGCCTCCGCCAGCACGACGAGCGTGCGGATCACCGCGACACCGAACGGAACCAGCAGGATGAGTGCGGCGAGCACACCGGCGGCGATCGCGGCGGCGGTGAGCGCGGAACGGGCCCTCCCGGCCCGCGCACTCGCGACGTCGGCGCCGAGCGCCACGGCGGCGGTCGCGAGGGGCGCGATGGCCAGGAACGGCTCCGGATCCTCGACCCGGGTCGCCATGAGCGGCGCGATCGCCGCGAGCGCGACGGCCGCCCCCACGGCGAACAGGTGGGGACGGATGCGGGGCGGCGTGTCGTCGCGCAGCGCGCGGAACGCGACGGCGGCCCACAGCACGGCCGCGACGCCGAGCGCGACGCCGACCTCCCAGGCCCGGTCACCGACGAGAGCACCAGTGGCGAGGGCGCCCGTTCCCGCCAGGGCGGCGCCGACGAGCACGACGTAACGCTCGAACACTGCAGGCCGACGCTCGGCGAGCACCGCGAGCGGGATGAGCAGCGCGACGAGGGACGCCACGAGCGAGGCGGCGAACGCGCGCGTGGTGTCGGGGAGCTCCGCGGCGACGCCGGCGGTGAGCAGCCCGACCCCCGGAGTGACGAGGAGGGCGGCGGCGACGAGCGGGGTGCGCAGTCGAGCCGCTCGGCTCCAGACCGCCGCGCCGACGGTCACGACGGTCAGGCCCGCTCCCCAGTACAGCGTGCTCTCCGCGCCGGCGGCGCCGAACAGGTCGTTGGCGCGGACGGCCCAGACGTCGAGCAGCACGAGGACGACGGCGAACACGGCGATGCCCTCGCCGGTCGCGTCGAGCCCGCGCCGTCGCAGCAACGTGGCGACGGCGATCGCGGTGAAGGTGACGGCCGCGATGACGATGCTGCGGCCGACCACGCCGAAGGTGAACAGCGCCAGCACCGTGAAGACGATCGCGGCGATCGACAGGAGCGAGATGCCCGCGATCAGCAGGAGCACCTGCACTCCGGACCGGCGCCCGCGGGGTTGCTCCGCCGCGGGCGGCGGGCTCCCGAGACCGGGGGGCGCGGGACGGTCGGCGGACGGAGCGGAGGAGGGTTCCGCGGGCGACGCCCAGGGGGCTGGGGAGGCGACCGGTCCGGTGGGGGGCACGGGCGGGCGCGGAGCGACCGGGGAGGGCACAGGGGGAGCGGCCACCGGGCGAGGTGCGGCGACGGCGTTCGACTGCGCGGATACGGGGCTGGACGCTGCCGCGGGCGCCGGCGCGGGGATCGGGGGCGCCGTGGGCGTGCCGGGTGCCGTCTCGGCAGTCGGGGTCACCGCAGCAGGGGCCGGATGCGCGGTCTCATATCGGATGCGCCCGATGATGCGCAGGCGCTCGTCGAGCAGTTCCGCGGCCCGGGTGGACGCGGAAGCGAGCTCCGTGGACGCGGGGTGGGCGAGGTCGAGCCCGCAGACATGACAGGTCGACGCGCGCAGTGGGGTGAAGCACGCGGGGCAGCGACCGGTGTCCGTCAGATCCCGCGGTTCACGGGGGAACAGCACGCGCCCCACGTAACGGAGGTAGTCGATTCCGGCCATGCTCCCGTTCCCCTGTCGTCGCCTCACGTTAGCGGCGTTCCAGCGTGCAGGTGAGTGCTCCTCGCCGCAATGGGGAGAACGACCCACCGGTTCACGAAGGGGGAGGAGACACCAGCGCCGCCGGGCACCCCCCTTTCAGGGGTCACTCAGGTGCCTCTCATAGGAAAGACATGCGGGTTGAAGCCGACCCGCAGGAACAGGGAGGAACACCATGCCTCGTCAAGCGCGTCCCGTCACCGAAGCGGACATCCGCCTCACCCCGATGCCCGGCGGTTGGGCTGTGCGCGATCGCCGTGCCCCGGCGACCGGCCTCGACGGCCTGCTCGCCTTCGTCACGCAGCGCGGCGACCTGTTCGAGGTCGTCTGCGTCGGCCGTGCCGACGTCCGCAGCTACTGCTCCTCGATCGAGGACGTCGCGCGCCAGGTCGTGCGACGCCATGTCTTCATGCCTCCGCTGCCCGCCCTCATCCCGCCGATGCGGGCGACCGAGAAGGCGACGGCGGAGCCGGAACCGGCTCGGCAGCGACGCCTCGCCGCCGCCTGATACCGACCGGCCTGTCCCGGGAGGGGCGGGCCGTTCCCGCATGCGGCAGCATGGCGTCATGATCCTCGAACACGCGCCGCTCACCGTCCGACCGGGCATGGAGGACGACTTCGAGCGTGCGTTCGCCCGTGCATCCGCGATCATCGCGTCGATGCCGGGCTTTCTCGACCTGGCCCTCGCGCGGTGCGTCGAGCGACCGAACGGCTACCTCCTGCTCGTGCACTGGGAGAGCGTCGAACACCACGAGGTCGGGTTCCGCGGTTCGCCCGAGTATCAGGAGTGGAAGGCGCTGCTGCACCACTTCTACGACCCGTTCCCCACGGTCGAGCACTTCGAGACCGTGCTGACCGCGGACCCCCGATGACGCGGTGGCCGGTCTGGCTGCGCAGCGTCGTCGTCGCCGTCTGCACAGCGGTCGTGGTCATCGACATCGCCGCGTTGCCCTTCGCGCTCAGCGTCGGCTCGTCCCTCGCGGCGTTCTTCGTTGCTCCGCTGACGGTCGTCTGGCTGGCGCTCGGCTTGTGGCCGCACCTCCTCGCCCCGGTGTTGTTCGGCGCGGCCGCGCCGGCCCTCGCGGCACGGTGGCCTTCCCGCGGGGGCCGGCTCGCGGCGGTGGCACTCGGTGGCGCCGCGCTGTTCGCCGTGCTCGCGACGATCTACTCGAGCACCGACGGGAGGGGCGGGACCGCGGTCCTCACCGGGATGGCCGTCGCGGTGATCGGTGCGCTCACAGCGGTCCATCCGCAGATGGAGGTGCCCGGGCAACCGCTGACGGGGCGACAGTGGAGGGGATGACGGGAATCGAACCCGCACCATCAGTTTGGAAGACTGAGGCTCTACCATTGAGCTACATCCCCGCGGTCGCCGAGGCGACTGCGGACCTACTGTACCGGACGCGTGAGACCGGCGCCGTCGCATCCGGAATACCGCGGCGCGAATCGGGCTAGACTTCACGAGGCCTTTTTCGGACGATCCGCATCGTGTCGATCGGATTCGGCCGTACCGCATGCCGGGGCGTAGCTCAGCTTGGCTAGAGCGCCCGCTTTGGGAGCGGGAGGTCGCAGGTTCGAATCCTGTCGCCCCGACCATCCGGACCTGACACCCCTACCTCAGGAGACATCGAATCGTGAAGACCACGGTTGAGAAGCTCAACCCCACCCGCGTCAAGCTCACCATCACGGTGACCCCCGACGAGCTGAAGCCCAGCATCGACCACGCCTACAAGCACATCGCGGAGCAGGTGAACATCCCCGGCTTCCGCAAGGGCAAGGTGCCGCCGCCCATCATCGACCAGCGTGTCGGTCGCGGCGAGGTGCTCAACCACGCGGTGAGCGAAGGCCTCGACCGGTTCTTCCGCGACGCGGTCGAGCAGGAGAAGGTGCGTCCGCTGGGTCGCCCCGAGGCGGACATCGCCGAGTGGCCGAGCGAGAAGGACTTCTCCGGCGACCTGCTCGTCACCGTCGAGGTCGACGTGCGTCCCGACTTCGAGCTGCCCGAGTACGAGGGCCTGCAGGTCGAGGTGGATGCGGCCGAGGTGACGGATGACGAGGTCGAGCAGGAGCTCGAGAACCTCCGCAGCCGCTTCGGCACGCTCGTCACCGTGGAGCGTCCGGCGAAGTCCGGCGACTTCGCCCAGATCGACCTCATCGCCCGCATCGGCGACACCGAGGTGGACACGGCTCAGGGCATCTCGTACGAGATCGGCTCCGGCGAGCTCATCGAGGGCATCGACGAGGCGCTCGACACCCTCACCGCCGGCGAGACCACCACGTTCGAGTCGAAGCTGCTCGGCGGCGACCACGAGGGCGAGACCGCGCTCATCGAGGTGACGCTCACGTCGGTGAAGGAGCGCGAGCTGCCCGAGGCCGACGACGACTTCGCGCAGATCGCGAGCCAGTTCGACACGCTCGACGAGCTCAAGGCCGACCTGCGCGAGCAGCTCGCCAAGTCGAAGGTGTTCGGCCAGGGTGCCTCCGCCCGCGACAAGCTCGTCGAGGCGCTGCTCGAGAAGGTCGAGATCCCGGTGCCGCCGTCGCTCATCGAGCAGGAGGTGCACCGTCACCTCGAGAACGAGAACCGCCTCGAGGACGACACCCACCGCGCCGAGGTCACCGAGGCGAGCGAGAAGACGTTCCGCAACCAGCTGCTGCTCGACGCGATCGCCGAGAAGGAGGAGGTCAAGGTGAGCCAGCAGGAACTCACGACCTACCTCGTGCAGGGTGCCGCCCAGTACGGCATGGAGCCGGGCGAGTTCATCCAGGTGCTCGACCAGAACGGCCAGATCCCGGCCATGGTCGGCGAGGTCGCGCGCTCGAAGGCGCTCGCGGTCGCGCTCGGCAAGGCGAAGGTCGTCGACACCAACGGCAACGAGATCGACCTGAGCGAGTTCACCGCCGCGGGCTCCGCGCCGGTCGACGAGCCCGTCGAGATCGACGAGCACGCGGGTCACGACCATGACCACGACCACGGTCACGAGGGCCACTCGCACTGATCGCGAGCCTCTCCACCGAACGCCGACCGGATCCGTCCGGTCGGCGTTCGTCGTTCCAGGGCCGGCATTTCCCGTCGCGAAATGCGGGTCGGGGAAGCCACGACCCGCAATGTGCGACGGGAGATCGACCGGGGGAGGTGGGGGCCCGGTGGCTCAGGATGCCCGGGCGGCCGACCCGGGTGGTCAGCTTGCGGGCGTCCCAGCCTCGGTGGCGGCCGCGGATCCGGCGGTCTGTGGACGCAGCGGCACGTTCCGGATCGTGAGCGCGAAGAGCACGACCGCGCCGACGAACAGGGCGATGTCGGCCACGTTGCCGATGAACCAGTCGAAGTAGGCGATGAAGTCGACCACGTGTCCCTGGCCGAACGACGGCGCGCGCAGCAAGCGGTCGCCGAAGTGCGTCACCGCGCCTCCGAGCAGCAGGCCGAGGCACACGGCCCAGAGCCGCGAACGCACGCGCACCACGAACCACGCGATCCCGAGCATCGCGAGGCCGGCGAGGATCGTGAAGACCCACGTCACGTCCTCCCCGAGCGAGAACGCCGCGCCCGGGTTGTAGGCGAGCTGGATCCCGAGTGCGTCGCCCAGCACGGGGGTGCGGGTGCCGAGCTCCAGATTCTGCTCGGCCCAGAGCTTCGAGAGCTGGTCGACGACGACCACGACGAGAGCGATCGCGGAGGCGATCCAAGGGGCGCGGTCCGACCAGCTGGCCGGCCGCCCCGCGCCGTCCGGATGGGTGCCTTCGGCGGTCGGCGTGCCGGCTGTGTCGCTCATCCCGATGATTCTCTCAGCCCCGACGGCATGTCGGTGCCCCGGCATAGCCTCGCCGCATGGACGTCATCCTCATCCCCGGTTTCTGGCTGCGCGGCGACTCGTGGGACGGCATCGCGCCGGCCCTGCGGGATGCCGGGCACACCGTGCACACGCCGACCCTGCCCGGACTCGAGAGCGCGGAGGCGGACCGGTCCGAGGTGACCTTGCGCACTCACATCGATTCGGTCGTCGCCCTCGTCGACGCGATCGAAGCACCCGTCGCGCTCGTCGGGCATTCCGGTGGCGGCGTCATCGCCTACGCGGTGACGGACGCGCGACCCGAACGCATCTCCCGCGTCATCTATGTCGACTCCGGCCCGCTCGGCGAGGGGGACAGCATCAATGACCAGCTCCCCAGCGACGGTGCCGACATCCCGCTGCCCGACTGGACGTTGTTCGACGACCGGCAGCTCGTCGGTCTCACCGACGAACTCCGGGCCGCCTCCGTGCCCGCGCGGTGTCGCAGCCGGCGCGGGTCGCGATGGACCCGCTGGAGCTCTCCGGCGGCGACGCGCACCGCGACATCCGCTCGGTGGTGATCACGTGCACGTTCCCGGCCGAGCAGTTCCGTGCCCTGATCGCCCAGGGACACCCGTACACGACGGAGCTCGCGACACTGCGGGACTACAACCTCGTCGAACTCCCCACCGGGCACTGGCCGCAGTTCACGCGTCCGGCCGAACTCGCCGCGACGATCGTCGCGGCGCTCGGTCAAGACAGCTCGCGGGCGTAGCGGGCCACCGCGCCGCCGAACTCCGGCAGCGTGGGAGCGAGTGCGGTCAGGGCAGCCGCAAGGGCATCGTCCGGTCGACCGGCGTCGCGCAACGTGAGCGCACGGAACGCCGCGGCCGCGGGAGCGAGCGGATGCCCGTCGTCGACACCGTCGAGCACCTCGAGTGAGGCGTCGTAGTCCGAGAGGTTGCGCAGCGTGCTACCCAACTGGATGAGCGCGCGCGTACGGAACGGCTCGTCCAGTCCGGCCTCGAGCGCCTCCCGGTACAGCGGGGCGGCTTCCGCCTCGAGTCCCGCGTAGTCGCGGCCTGACGCGGCCTCGAAGAGCGCCTCGGCGTCGTCATCCGGCCGCTCGGCGACGAGCGCGTCGATCGCCGCGAGCACCTCCGCATCCGACAGCTCCGACGTGCGATCCCACACGTGCTCGACCCGATCGCGCCAGTGCTGTTCCATCACGGGAGCCCACGCTATCGCCGCATGCGGCCACCGGATCGAGGATTCCGGAACCGAACATGTCGATCCGGCCGATCTCGCCCGTCAGAGAGGTGACAGCAACCTCAACGAACGAAAGGATCGGACCATGACGACCTACGCCGTGCTGCTGCCCGGGGACGAGGCGGTCTGGGAGGCCGCGACACGGGAGGAGCGGGAGCAGACCTACGCCCGCCACGCCGAGTTCGCTCGGCTGCTCGCCGAACGCGGCCACCGGATGACCGGGGGCGCGGAACTGACCCACTCGCGCACCGCGAAGGTCGTGCGGTCGACCGGAGACGGCGACCTCACGATCACGGACGGCCCGTACGCGGAGACTGTGGAGCAGCTCTCCGGCTTCTACCTCGTCGACTCCGACGACCTCGACGACCTGGTGCGGATCTGCGGGATCATCGCCGGCTCGGACGGCGGCGTGGAGGTCCGCGCCGTCGTCGACGGGAGCACCCCGGACGGCGCTGAGCCGGCCGGAGGAACCGACATCGTCGACGAAGCGGCGGTGACCTCGTGAAGTTCCTCGTGCTGATGACGGAGCCCGACCACTTCGACCGTTGGGACGCGAGTAGCGACGCGGACCAGCAGGCGGTCTTCGACGCGTTCCGTGCCTTCACCGACGCGGTCCGCGCGCGCGGTGTGCTCCGCTACGGCGACGCCCTGAGCCGACCGGAGGAGGCCGTCACGCTGCGGCCAGGATCCGCCGCCGGCCGTCCGCTGACGCACGGGCCGTACGCGGAGTCGGTCGAGCAGGTGGGAGGGTTCTACGTCATCGAACTCCCGGATCTCGACACGGCGGTGGAGATCGCCCGATTACTGCCTTCGGAGTACACCGTCGAGGTGCGTCCGCTCCTCGACGTGTACCCGGACGTCGCCTGGGGCGACCGACGGGGCGTCGACTGAGGTGAGCGACGCGATCGGGCCGGCGGAGGTGCTCGCGCTCGTCCTCCGCGAGGAGTGGGGGCGGCTGCTGGCACTGCTGGCCGCGGGATCCCGCCGGCTCGATCTCGCCGAGGATGCGCTGGCGGATGCGTTCGAGGCGGCGGCGCGCACCTGGCCGGTCGACGGCGCACCCGCACAACCGGCCGCGTGGCTGCTCATCGCCGCCCGACGTCGGCTCGTGGACCGCGTGCGGGCGGAGGCGGTCGCCGCGCGCACGCTGCCGCTGCTGCGCGTGGACGCGGAACTGCACGAGTCCGCCCGCGCCGCCCTCACCGACCCGGTCGGCATCGCGAGCCGGGAGGAGGGTGGCGAGGTGAAGGAGCGGCCCATTCCCGACGAACGGTTGCGTCTCGTGGTGCTGTGCGCGCACCCGAGCCTTCCGCGGCATGCCGCGGCGGCCCTGACCCTCCGGCTCGTGCTCGGCATTTCCACGGACGACCTCGCCCGGCTGTTCCTGGTCCGTCCCAGCACGATGGCCGCGCGGCTCACGCGTGCCCGCAAAGCGCTCGCCACGCAATCGTTACGACTGCCGGGCGGACGCGAGCTCGCGGAGCGGATCGCGGTCGTCGCCGACATCGCGTATCTCGCCTTCACCTCCGGCTACGCGCCCGGCTCCGGCGTCGACGCCCTACGCGCGGACGTCGCCGGAGAGGCGATCCGTCTCGTCCGCGTCGTGCGGCAGCTGCTCGACGGAACGCACGAGGCGGACTCGGTGGACCGTTCCGAACTCGACGCCCTCCTCGCCCTCCTGCTCCTGCAGCACGCCCGCCGGGACGCGCGGGTGCGCGACGGCCGGCTCGTGCTGCTGCCCGAGCAGGACCGCAGCCTGTGGCGGACCGACGAGACGCTCGAGGCGCTCGCGCTGCTCACGCCGCTCGCCCACGCACCCGCCGCGCCGTACCTCCTCCAAGCGCTCATCGCGGCCGAGCACGCGATCGCCCCGAGCGCCGCCGAGACCGCGTGGGAACGGATCGTGCAGCGCTATGACGAACTCGTGACACTCACCGACTCGCCGGTCGTGCGACTCAACCGGGCCGTCGCGATCGCCGAACTCCGCGGTCCCGAGGCGGGGCTCGCCGAACTGGACGCACTCCCGCCCGAGCACGTGGATGCGCTCACTTCGCCCGGGCATCGATTCCCTGCCGTGCGGGCGGAACTCCTTGCCCGGGCGGGACGCCCCACCGAAGCGGTCGCGGCCTACGACGACGCGCTCGCCCGATGCGCCAACGACGCCGAGCGTGAGCACCTGACACGACGGCGCTCCGACGCCGTCCGCGCGCGCCACGCCTGACGTCGATCCACCCACGGCGCAGTGTCGATCTGCCCACGGCGAACAGTCCATTTCGGATGCGTTGGCTCCGATAGATTCGACACCACAACGAGTGATAGGGAGCTCTTCACATGGCCGAAGCAACACTGGCCCCCAGTGTTTTTGACCGACTTCTGAAAGACCGCATCATCTGGCTGGGCTCCGAGGTTCGCGACGACAACGCCAACGAGATCTCGGCGAAGCTGCTGCTGCTCGCGGCGGAGGACTCCAATAAGGACATCTACCTCTACATCAACTCGCCCGGCGGCTCGATCACGGCCGGCATGGCGATCTACGACACCATGCAGTTCGTGCCGAACGACATCGTGACCGTCGGCATCGGCATGGCCGCGTCGATGGGTCAGCTGTTGCTCACCGCGGGCACCAAGGGCAAGCGGTACATCACGCCCAACGCACGCGTGCTGCTGCACCAGCCGCACGGCGGCTTCGGCGGCACCAGCTCCGACATCCAGACGCAGGCGCAGCTCATCATCGACATGAAGAACCGCCTCGCCGAGATCACCGCGGAGGCGACCGGCAAGTCGGTCGAGCAGATCAACCGCGACGGTGACCGCGACCGGTGGTTCAACGCCCAGCAGGCGCTCGAGTACGGCTTCGTGGACCACATCCGCGAATCCGCCAGCGACGTCATCGGCGGCGGCGGAACCAACGACAAGTGACCGCCCGATCGACTAAGGACACCTTCATGAACATCCCCACCTTCGGCGGCACCGCGGCGAACATGCCCGAGAGCCGTTACGTGCTGCCCTCGTTCGAGGAACGCACCGCCTACGGCTACAAGCGGCAGGACCCCTACGCGAAGCTCTTCGAGGACCGCATCATCTTCCTCGGTGTGCAGGTCGACGACGCGTCGGCCGATGACGTGATGGCCCAGCTGCTCGTGCTCGAGAGCCAGGACCCCGACCGCGACATCGTGATGTACATCAACTCGCCCGGTGGCTCGTTCACCGCGATGACGGCGATCTACGACACGATGCAGTACATCCGCCCGCAGATCCAGACCACCGTGCTCGGCCAGGCCTCGTCGGCCGCGGCGGTGCTCGCGGCCGCAGGTGCCCCCGGTAAGCGGCTCGCGCTGCCCAACGCCCGCATGCTGATCCACCAGCCGGCCACCGGTGACGCCGGTCGCGGTCAGGCGTCGGACATCGAGATCCAGGCCCGCGAGGTGCTGCGCATGCGCACCTGGCTCGAGGAGACGCTCGCCAAGCACTCCAACCGCACGCAGGAGCAGGTGAACGCCGACATCGAGCGCGACAAGATCCTCTCCGCGCAGGAGGCGCTCGAGTACGGCCTCATCGACCAGGTGCTCACGAGCCGCAAGAGCGGCACCGCGTTGGTCAAGTAGTTCACGCGCCACGCGAAACGGCCCCGCATCCTTTCGGATGCGGGGCCGTTCCCGTATGCCGACGTCAGTCGGCCCGGCGACGTCCCGCGACGAGCAACGCGACCACCACGGCCGCCGCGACGGCGAGCACGGCACCGCCGATCCAGAGCAGATCGGCGAGCGGCACAGCGGCCCCCGCGTCGTCAGCCGGCCCGTCGGCGTTCCCGCCGTCCGCCTCGGACGGCGGGGCCGGATCGACGGTGCCGCCGCAGTCTCCCGGGGAGTCCGCCCCCTCGGCCGGCGCGTACCCGGCGGGCGGCGCCCATTCGAACGAGAGCTCGTCCGACACGGTGTGACCGTCCGCCGAGACCACCTGCCAGCCGAGCGTGTACGCGCCCGGCTCGCCGAGCTTCGCCGTGGTGGACACGGTGGCCCCCTCGATCGTGAGGCAGCCGTCGCCGTAGTAGCGACCGTCGGCATCGCGCACCTGCAGGGCGAAGCCGGCCGCCTCGCCGGTGACGTCGAGCACGTTCTCGTTCATGGTGACCGAGAACAGCTCCGGCGCCTCCGTCACGGTACTGTCGGCGACCGGTGTCGAACCCACGAGATAGCTGTGGGCGGAGGCCGCGAGCGGTGCAGCGACCGCGACGCCCACCCCGAGGGTGAGCGCCGCGATCGCGACGAGGGGCCGTCTCACGCGGCCCGCCGGCGTGACAGGAGCGCGATGACGACGCCGACCGCGCCGACGACGAGACCGAGCACCCCGAGCACACGGGCGAGCACGTCGACCGGCGCCGCATCCGTCGTCTGCGCGGCGGAGTCGGTCTCCGGTTCGGCGGCGTCCGATCCGTGGTCGTCCGCCGCGGCACCGTGGTGGCCCCCGGCGGGCTCATCGTTCACATACAGCGCGGGAGCGGGGTGCTCGGCGTCGGGGTCCTCCTCGCTCCAGCTCACCACCTCGCCGTCGGTGTAGGTCTGGTCGGTGGGCAGGAGTACCGTGCCCGTGTCGGGCACCGGTCCGAGGGACAGCTGGAAGGTCTGCAGCTGGCCGTCGGCGATCTCGGATCCCGGCGCGGCGGTCCACACGACACGGGTGACCGCCTCGGTGATCTCGTTCTCGCCGACCGTGACGGGCTCATCGAGCGTCTCCCGCTGCAACTCGACGGTCCACCCGGGCACCGGCACGAAGCGCACGCTCGTGAACGGGGTGTCGGAGGGGAGTGTCATCGCCACTTGCGAGGTTCCGGCGGTCGCCGACTCGTTGGGCACCTTGACGGTGACGAGGGCGTAGTCGCCGGGATCGACATCATCCGGTGCGACGGTGACGTGGGCGGAGGCGGCGAGCGGGGCCGCCACCGCGAGCGCGCCTCCGGCGAGGAGGGCGAGTGCGGGCAGGGTGAAGGTGCGTGTACGCATGCGTGTTCTTTCGGTTCTGTTCGCCGCGGAGCGCGGCGCGGATCGGGGTCGCGGAATCCGCCCGATCCGGGAACCGGGTCAGGCGGATGCGGCGAGCGGGGGACCGCGGCGGGGGAGCTGCGCCACGGCGCGGGCCACGAGACGCGGCACGTCGCGCCCGATCGGCGGAGCCGGGGGGACGGATCGCGGCGGGGCGACCACGACGGGACGCAGCCGCCGCAGCAGCAGTCGGGCGAAGGCCGAGGCGCCCCAGACGACGCGTTCCGCGCTCCGCAGGGCGATGACCGTGATCATCGCGGCGACGCCGTGGGCCAACCACATCATCGGTCCGGAGTGGTGGGCGACCGCGTCCGCCTGTCCGGCGGCGAGATGCAGCATGCCGTGGTGTCCGGCACTCGTGACGGCGACATCGCCCGTGCCGGCCAGGGTGAAGACGAGGTGGAACATCACCTGCCCGAGCGCGACCGCCGCGGCCAGCCGACCGGTCGAGAGGGTCCGGCCGATGAGAGCCATGCCGCCGAGCCCGGAGAAGGCCGCCGCGAGCAGGATCGCACCGATCGGGGGGAACCCGCCCCCCGCCGACGCGTGCAACACCGCGGCGACGACACCCGTCACCGCGGCGCCGGACCACGCGCGCACGAGACGTGCCGAGCGGCTGAGCATGCGACGGGCCTCCACGCGGATGATTCGCAGCGGACGCTGCACCGGTTGGGTCGCCACCACCCTACGGGGTTCGCTGACGACGAACTGAGCCGCAACATGCGTGCACAGTGGCCTCCCGGGACGGAGGATCGGGTTAGGCTCGGGTACACGCGGTACTCGGCACGAGGGAGGCACGGTATGGCGAGGATCGGGGAGAGCGCCGACCTGCTCAAGTGTTCCTTCTGCGGCAAGAGCCAGAAGCAGGTGCAGCAGCTCATCGCGGGTCCCGGGGTGTACATCTGCGACGAATGCGTCGAGCTGTGCAACGAGATCATCGAGGAACGACTCGCCGAGGCGAGCGAGGAGACCTCGAGCGAGTTCGAGCTGCCCAAGCCCAAGGAGATCTACTCCTTCCTCGAGGAGTACGTCATCGGACAGGAGCAGGCCAAGCGCGCGCTCTCCGTCGCGGTCTACAACCACTACAAGCGCATCCGCTCCCGGCAGACGCTCGCCGCCGCCGACGCGGTGATCGACGATGTCGAGATCGCCAAGAGCAACATCCTGCTCATCGGGCCGACCGGTTGCGGCAAGACCTACCTCGCCCAGACCCTCGCGAAGCGGCTCAATGTGCCCTTCGCGGTCGCCGACGCGACGGCGCTCACCGAGGCCGGCTACGTCGGTGAAGACGTCGAGAACATCCTGCTCAAGCTCATCCAGGCCGCCGACTACGACGTGAAGCGCGCGGAGACCGGCATCATCTACATCGACGAGGTCGACAAGATCGCCCGCAAGGCGGAGAACCCGTCGATCACCCGGGACGTGTCGGGCGAGGGTGTGCAGCAGGCGCTGCTGAAGATCCTCGAGGGCACGGTCGCCTCGGTGCCGCCGCAGGGTGGACGCAAGCACCCGCACCAGGAGTTCATCCAGATCGACACGACGAACGTGCTGTTCATCGTGGCGGGCGCGTTCGCCGGTCTCGAGGACATCATCTCGCAGCGTGCGGGCAAGCGCGGGATCGGCTTCGGAGCCCCGCTGCACAGCAAGAACGACGACGTGAACCTCTTCAGCGAGGTGCTGCCGGAAGACCTGCACAAGTTCGGGCTGATCCCCGAGTTCATCGGTCGTCTCCCGGTCGTCACGACGGTCACGCAGCTCGACCAGGTCGCGCTCATGGAGATCCTGACGGTGCCGAAGAACGCGCTCGTGCGGCAGTACCAGCGCATGTTCGAGATCGACGGGGTCGAGCTCGAATTCGATCAGGGCGCGCTCGAGGCGATCGCCGATCTCGCCGTGCTGCGGCAGACCGGTGCGCGCGGTCTCCGCGCGATCCTCGAGGAGGTGCTCGGGCCGATCATGTTCGAGGTGCCCTCCGACGACGAGGTGGCTCGAGTGGTCGTCACCCGCGCGGCCGTGCTCGAGAACGCCGCCCCCACGATCGTTCCGCGCACGCAGCTGCGCACCGAGAAGTCGGCCTGAGCCGTCCACGGAGCGCCGATTGGCCTCGCGGATGAGCGCGGCCTGACCCCTCCGCGTGCCTAGGCTGGGGGCTCGCCCGACGGGAGTCGCCGCATGATCCAGCCCCTCGCCGCCGGCGTCATCGGCGCCGTCACCGGCTTCGCGAGCTCGTTCGCGATCGTCATCGCCGGTCTGCAGGCCGTCGGCGCCACCCCCGCGCAGGCCGCATCCGGTCTGCTCGTGCTCTGCATCGGACAGGGGGTGCTCGCGGTGCTGCTGAGCTGGCGCACCCGGCTGCCGTTGTCGTTCGCCTGGTCGACGCCCGGTGCGGCGGTGCTCGTCAGCGCGCACGCCGTGACCGGCGACTTCCGCGCGGCGGTCGGGGCGTTCCTGGTCTGCGGCGTGCTCATCCTGGCGACCGGATTGTGGCCGTGGTTGCGCCGCACCGTCGTGCGCATTCCGCGCCCCGTGGGCAGCGCCATGCTCGCGGGCATCCTGTTCCCCATCTGCATCGCTCCGGTCACCGCCTCGATCGAGATCCCGCTGCTGGCGCTTCCGGTCGTCGGGGTGTGGCTCGTGCTGGTGCGGCTCGCGCCCCGCTGGGCCGTTCCCGCGGCGATGGTCGTGGCGGCGGTCGGCATCGGCATGACCGCCGGGGGAGACTGGCTCGTCGGCGACGGGGTCGCGCCGCGCGTCGAGTTCGTGGTGCCGGTGTTCGACCCTCTCGTCATCGTGAGCCTGGGGCTGCCCCTCTACATCGTCACGATGGCCGGTCAGAACGTGCCCGGTTTCGCCGTGCTCACGACCCTCGGCTACGACGACCCGCCGGCGCGCGCGGTGCTCGTCGGCTCCGGTGCGGTGACCGCTTTCGGCAGCGTGTTCGGGGCGCACGCGGTCAACCTCGCCGCGCTCTCCGCCGCGATCATGGCCGGCCCCGACGCCCATCCGGACCGCTCGAGACGATGGATCGCGGCCGTCTCGGGCGGCGTCGTGTATCTGGCGCTCGGACTCGCCGCGGGACTCGCGAGCGCGCTCGTCGCCGCGGCGCCCCCGGTGCTCATCACCGCTGTCGCGGGCCTGGCCCTCTTGAGCGCCCTCATCGCCGCCGTCGTCGCGGCACTCGAGGAGGCCGAGCACCGGATCGCCGCGATCGCCACCTTCCTCGTCGTCGCCTCGGGCGTCACCATCGCCGGGATCGGGTCGTCGTTCTGGGGTCTCGTCGTCGGCGGGGTCGTCATGGCCTGGCTCGGATGGGGTCGCCGGCGCCTCTCGCGGTGACCGGTGCGAACTGCTCCTGCCGCACAGGAATGCCGTCGGGGGCGCACCTGTTGTACGAAGGAATGGACGCTCCGCTCTCCGTACTCGATCTCGCCACCGTCTTCGAGGGTTCGACGCACGCCGCCGCCCTCGCCGACAGCATCCAACTCGCCCAGGAGGCCGAACGGCTCGGGTACACCCGGTTCTGGGTCGCCGAGCACCACAACATGCCCGCAGTCGCCTCGTCCGCCCCGCCCGTGCTGATCGGCGCGATCGCGGCGGCGACCGAACGCATCCGGGTCGGTTCCGGCGGTGTGATGCTGCCGAACCACTCCTCGCTCGTCGTGGCGGAGCAGTTCGGCACGCTCGTCGCCCTTCACGGCGACCGGATCGACCTCGGGCTCGGTCGTGCGCCCGGCACCGATCCGGTGACCTCGAACGCCATCCGCCGCAACGTCGGCGCGGAGACGGTCGACGACTTCCCGAACCAGATCATCGAGCTGCTCGCGTATTTCGGCACGATCCCCGCTCTCGAGAACGGCGTCGGCTCCCGCGTCATCGCCGTGCCCGGCATGGGCGACGCCCCCGAGCTGTGGCTGCTCGGCTCGAGCGATTTCAGCGCTCGGCTCGCCGGCATGATGGGGCTGCCGTACGCCTTCGCGCACCACTTCGCCGGTGGTCCGAACACCCCGGTCGCGTTCGACCTCTATCGCGACGCGTTCACGCCGTCCGTCGTGCTGACCCGGCCGAAGTCCGCGGTCGCCGTGGCCGCGCTCGTCGCCGACGACGCCGCGGAGGCCCGCCGGCTCATGCTGCCGCAGCTTCACACCCAGCTGCAGTTGCGTCGCGGCTCCCGTCCCGGCCGCGTCGTCTCCCTCGAGACGGCCGAGGCGGCGTCGAAGGACTGGTCGCAAGCCGAATGGGCGATGCTCGAACAGCGGATGGTGCACCAGGCCGTCGGCGACGCCGAGCACGTGCGAGCTCGGGTCGCCGAGCTGCGGCAGGCGACCGGCGCCGACGAGGTCATCGTCGCTCCGCAGGGTCCGACGCTCGAGCAGCGGGTGCGCACCCTCGCCGAGCTCGCCGCCTGACGATTCCGCGATCAGTCGAGGGCACGCCCCGCGAGCAGCGCCGACGCGAGGTCGGTGCGCAGGTACAGCACGCTGCGCCCGGCCCGGGTGGCCGACACGAGTCCCGCCTCGCGCAGCACACGCAAGTGCTGCGCGACGGCCGACGGAGTGACCCCGAATCGGGCGGCGAGCGACGTGGGGGAGCCCGGGTCGCGGAGGGCGACGAGCAGGTCGGTGCGCGCGGCGCCGAGCAGCGCCGCGACGGCGGCCGGGTCTCGATCCGGTTCACGCGGCAGCAGGGTGCCGGCACCGCGGGCCGAGTAGAGGATGAGCGGAGGCCCGTCGTCGACCGGGACGGATGCGCGGCGGGTGAACATCGTCGGCACGAGGGTGAGGCCCGCCCCGTCGGTCGCGAACTCCCGATCCCGCGGGTCCTTCATGGTGACGCTCACGACGTCGTCGGCGAAGCTCACCGTCGGTGCCAGCCCGTTGAGCATCGCGGCCAGACCGTGTCGGGCGACCTGTCGCCCGCGGTAGGCGATGTCCGCGTCGAGGACCGCGCGCATGCGCGGCCAGTAGGGCGCGAAGCACGCGTGCCACAGCTCGCGCAGGGCGCGCACGACGCGATCCCGAGCGGCGCGGGGATCCGCGGCGATCCGCTCAGGCACGTGTCCGTGTACCGACGCGATCTGCCGGGCGAACACGTCGGGGTCGAGGCGTTCGAGCGCGGCGAGTTCGTCCTCCACCCGGGTGAGCGGCGACTCGGGACGCGGGTTCAGAAAGTCGGGCGACCAGGTGCGGTCGTTGAGCAACGGCAGCAGCGCGTCGAGGTCGACACGTGATCGTGCGCGTTCGGTCGCGCGCAACCAGCCGACCTGCAAGGGGAAGCGGGAGGGGTCGCGGATGGCGCGCAGCGAGAGTCCGAGTTCGCACAGCGGGGAGATGCCGAACCGCACCTCGCCGAGATCCGAGCCGGTCAGCCGATACCGCAACATGTAGCGCAACGCTACATCGTTTCCCTCCGTCGATGGCGGGTGGCAGAAAGGACGGGTGACCGCACCCACCGCATCCGCCCCGACCGGCGAGATCCCCAGCCAGGAGCCGTCCGAGGCCGCCGAGAACGGCTCGAGCGCGGCAGCGCAGACCGCCGGCGCACCCCGTGCCGCTGGGCGGATGCGCCTGGGTCGTCGGTGGGTGGACGCGGACCCGGTGCTCAGGGCGCTCTCGGTCGCGACCTTCGTCTCCGCGCTCGGGCGCGGCATCTTCCACGCGGTCACGGTGCTGTACTTCACGTTCGTGGTCGGCCTCCACATCGGGGAGGTGGCCGCCGTGGTCACGGTGGGCAACCTCGTCGGGATCGTCACCTCGCAGCTCGGCGGTCAGCTCGCCGACCGTTTCAGCGCCCGTCGCATCGTCATCGGTGCGGCCGTCATCGAGGCGGTCGGGTTCTTCGCCTACACGACGGTCACCACACTGCCGCTCGCGATGCTGGTGGCGAGCGTCGTGGTCGGGGCGAACAGTGCCGGTCACTCGGCCCGGTCGGCGATCGTCGCCCGGGCGTTCACGAGCGAGGCGCGCGTGGGCGCCCGCGCGGTGCTCCGCACCGTGATGAACCTCGGGATCGCGATCGGCTCGGCGGGCGCGGGTGCGGCGCTGGCCGTCGGCACGGCCGACGCGTACCGTCTGACGCTCGTCGTCGCGGGCCTCGCCTACCTCGCGAGCGTGCTGCCGCTGCGTCGCCTGCCCGCCCGGGTGGACGCCGCGCGACCGGAGTCGAAGCCGACCGTGGAAGAGCGGCGGCGGTACCGCAGTCTGTCGCCCTGGCGCGACCGCCGCTACCTCGCCCTCGCCGCGCTGAGCGGCGTGTTCGGGATGCAGTTCGGGCTCGCGGAGGTGGGGGTGCCGCTCTGGATCGCACACCATACCGAGGCGCCGGAGGTCATGGTCGCCGTGCTCCTCGTGCTCAACACGACGGTCGTCATCCTGTTCCAGGTGCCGCTCTCACGCGGTACGCACGAGATCCGCTGGGCGGGCACGATCACGGCGATCGCCGGGGCGCTCATGGTCGCCGCGTGCCTCGTGTACGCCGGTGCCGCCGAGTTCGCCGCGACGGGCGCGATCGTCATGCTCGTGCTCGCGGCACTCGCGCACGCGTTCGCCGAGGTCACCTCGCAGGCCGGCATCTGGGGACTCGGCTTCGAACTCGCCCGTCCCGAACGCGCCGGCGCGTATCAGGGGCTGCTGTCCACCGGTTACGCCATCGGGTCCACCGGGGCCCCGCTGCTCGTGACGGTGACCGCGTTGACCCTCGGCTGGTGGGGGTGGGGCATCCTCGCGGCCGTCTTCGGAGTCTCCGCGCTCGGGACGACCGCGATCGCCTGGCGCGCGGCGCCGCGTCGGCGCTGACCCTCAGTCGAGTCCGCGTCGGCGCAGCAGTGGTGCGATCTCGGCGTCGCGGCCGCGGAACTCGCGATACGCGTCGAGCGGTTCGCGCGTGCCCGCGGTCTGCAGCAGCAGCCGGCGGAACCGCTCGCCGTTCTCGCGGGTGAGTCCGCCGCTCTCGCGGAACCACTCCACCGTGTCCGCGTCGAGCACCTCGCTCCAGATGTAGGAGTAGTAGCCGGCGTCGTAGCCGCCCGAGAAGACGTGCGCGAAGTAGGTGCTCGAATACCGCGGGGGGACGGCCGGATGGTCGAGTCCGACTCGGGCGAGGGCGTTCCGCTCGAACTCCTCCACGTCGTCCACGGGGTCATCCGCGGTGATCCCGTGCCACGCCTGGTCGAGCAGCGCCGCGGCGAGGTACTCGCTCGTCGCGAACCCCTCTCCGTATGAGCGGGCGGCGCTGACCTTCTCGGCGAGCTCCGTCGGCATGGGTTCTCCGGTGACGTGGTGCACGGCGTAGTTCGCCAGCACTTCGGGCCACAGGGCCCACATCTCGTTCACCTGGCTGGGGAACTCGACGAAGTCCCGGTACACGTTCGTGCCGCCGAGCGACGGGTACGTCGCGCGGGCGAAGAGCCCGTGCAGGGCGTGCCCGAATTCGTGGAACAGCGTCGTCAGCTCGTCGAGCGTGAGCAGGGTGGGCTCGCCCTCGGCGGGCTTCGGCACGTTGAGGTTGTTCACGACCACGGTCGGGTGATCCAGCAGGGCGTTCTGCTGGATCAGCGAGTTCATCCAGGCCCCGCCGCGCTTGGTGGGTCGGGCGTAGAGATCGAGCAGGTAGAGGCCGACCGGGGTACCGTCGTCCTCGGTCACCTCGAAGACGCGAACATCCGGGTGATACCCGACGAGGTCGTGCCGTTCGGTGAAACGGATGCCGTAGAGACCCGTCGCGGCGAAGAACACCCCGTCGCGCAGCACCCGGTCGGCCTCGAAGTAGTCGCGCATCGCGCTCGTGTCGACCGCGAAGCGTTCCGCGCGCACGCGATCGGCGTAGTATGCCCAATCGGCGGCGGTCACCGGCGCGCCCGCGAGGGCCTCGAGTTCGGCGTGCTCACGGGCGGCGTTCCGCGCCGCGGCGGGAGCGAGCCGTTCGAGGAGCCCGGCCACCGCCTCGGGGGTCCCGGCCGTCTCGTCGGCCGTGACGGTGCCGGCGTGGGTGTCGAAGCCGAGCAGCCGGGCCCGTTCCGCACGCAGCCGCACGATCTCGAGCAGCACCGGCCGGTTGTCGTGGGCGGTGTCGCGGGAGCCGCGCGCCCGCGACGCCGCCATCACCCGCTCCCGTGTCGTCGGCGAGCGGAGCGACGCGAGCCACGGGTGCCCCGTGTAGAGCACGAGGGTCACGAGGTAGCCCTCGAGCCCGCGCTCCTGGGCCGCCGACCGGGCCGCGGAGAGCTCGCCCGGCGACAGGCCGTCGAGCTCCTCGGCGCTGGCCACGTGGACGGCGAGGTCGTTGCCGTCATCGAGGAGGTTGCGTTTGAAGCGGGTGGTGAGCTCCGACAGCCGCGAGTTGATGGCTCGCAACCGCTCCGTCGTGGCGGCGTCGAGTCCCGCACCGGCGAGGGTCATGTTGCGATACCGCCGCTGCAGCAGGTAGCGCTGTTCCTCGTCGAGCCCGAGCGCGTCGATGTCGTCGTGCAGCTGCCGCACGCGCGCGTACAGGCGTGCATCCAGCAGGATCGCGTCGCGGTGCTCCGCTTCGAGCGGCGCGACCCGTTCGTCGATCTCGTCGATCTGCCCCGTCGCGTGCGACGACGACAGGTTGCCGAAGACGCGGCTCACCCGCTCGAGCAGCCGCCCCGAGCGCTCCCACGCGGCGATCGTGTTCTCGAAGCCGGGTGCCTCCGGGTCCGACGCGATGCGCTCGAGTTCCTCGCGCTGTTCGGCGAATCCGCGTTCGAACGCCGGGAGGTAGTGCTCCGGCTCGATGTCGGCGAACGGCGGCAGACCGTACGGCAGCGGGCTCGGTGCGAAGAGCGGGTTGTCCATGCTCCCGATGCTATTTCCGTAGAGTGCGAACATGACGCGTGAGAGCTACACCCACGGCCACCATCCCAGCGTTCTCGCCTCGCACACCTGGCGCACGGTGGAGAACTCGGCCGCCTACCTCATCCCGCACCTGGCGGCGGGACTCGATGTGCTCGACGTGGGCAGCGGTCCCGGCACCATCACGGTCGACCTCGCCGAGCGAGTCGCGCCGGGCCGGGTGACGGGCGTCGATGCGGCCCCCGGCATCGTCGAGCAGGCGCAGGCCCTCGCCGACGAGCGTGGTGTCGGCAACGTGCGGTTCGCGGTCGCGGACGCCTACGAGCTCGACCTGCCCGACGCGAGCGTCGACATCGCGCACGCGCACCAGGTGCTGCAGCACGTGGCCCGACCGATCGAGGTGTTGCGGGAGATGCGCCGGGTGGTGCGGCCCGGGGGAGTCGTGGCCGCGCGAGATGTCGACTACTCCGGCACGATGTGGTTCCCGCTCCTGCCGGGGCTCGCCGAGTGGCTCGACCTGTACTTGCGCGTACACCGCGGCAACGGCGGCGAACCGGATGCGGGACGCCGGTTGAAGAGCTGGGCTCGGGCGGCGGGCTTCGCCTCGGTCGCCTCCTCCACGTCGATCTGGTGCTTCGCGTCGGATGAGGAGCGGGCGTGGTGGGGCGGCTCGTGGGCCGAGCGCGCCACCGAGTCGCAGTTCGCCGCAGACGCGATCGACAACGGGCACGCGACGCGGGCGGACCTCGAAGGGATCGCGGCGGCGTGGCGGGAGTGGGCCGAGCACCCCGACGGGTGGTTCGCGATGCCGCACGGCGAGATCCTCGCCCGGGACTGACCCCGGCTCGAACTCCCAGGCTCCTCACGACCGCTTGACACCCGATCGGGGGTCGGTGAGGGTAGTCGTGAGCTTCCGGGTGGGAGCGCTCCCACGGGAGGCGCCCGCTCGCGTCGCTCCGACGCCGGTCACTGACGACCGGCGCATGAATCCGGGAGAAAGCAGAATGACTCGCATCTCAAAGACGAGACGGATCTCCGCGGTGCTGGCGACCGCAGCCCTCTCGCTCGGCGGCCTCGTGGCCGCCCAACCGGCCCTCGCGGCGAACGACGTGATCGGTCCGGACGACGAGCTCTTCGTCAACCCGCAGAGCACGACCCTGCAGGCGGCGGCCACGCTCGACGGCCAGGCTCGCGCCGACGCCCAGTTGCTCGGGAGCTTCGCCTCCGCGAATTGGTTCACCGAGGGCACGCCCGACCAGGTGCGCGACGAGGTCGCCGCCCTCGTCGGCGCGGCGGACGCCACCGACGAGGTCCCCGTGCTCGTGGCCTACAACCTGCCGTTCCGCGACTGCGCGCAGTACTCCGCGGGCGGCGCGGCCGACACGGCCGCCTACACCGCATGGATCGACGGACTCGCCGCCGGCATCGGCGACCGCGACGCCGTGGTCATCCTCGAGCCCGACGGTCTCGGGATCATCCCCTGGTACACGACGATCAACGGGGAACTGGAGTGGTGTCAGCCGGCCGAACTCGATTCGGCGACCGCCGCATCCGACCGGTTCGTGCAGCTCAACCATGCCGTCGACGCCCTCACGGCGTTGCCGAACACCGCGGTCTACCTCGACGGCACGCACAGCGGCTGGCTCGGTGTCGGCGACATCACGGACCGCCTGATCAAGGCCGGCGTCGAGCGGGCGGACGGATTCTTCCTCAACGCGTCGAACTACGTGCAGACCGAGCGCCTGCAGAAGTACGGCACGTGGATCTCCGATTGCCTCAACCTCTCGGTGAACAGCTGGTACGAGCCCGCGTTCTGCGGCAGCCAGTACTACCCGGCGAGCCCGGACGACTTCTCCACGTGGGGCCTCACCGACGCCGCGTACGACCAGGCCTACGCCGACACGGGCGTGACCCGTGACCCCGCGGCGCAAGCCCACTTCGTGATCGACACGAGTCGCAACGGCCAGGGACCCTGGACGGCGCCCGTCGGCAAGTACACCGATCCGGAGGTGTGGTGCAACCCGCCCGCCCGCGGCGCCGGGCTGACGCCGACGACCGAGACCGGTGAGCCGCTCATCGACGCCTACTTCTGGATCAAGGTCCCGGGGGAGTCCGACGGTCAGTGCTACCGCGGCACCGGCGGCCCCGAAGACCCCGAACGCGGCATGATCGACCCCGCCGCGGGGCAGTGGTTCCCGGAGCAGGCGCGCGAGCTCGTCGAACTCGCCGAGCCCGCGCTTCCGACCCAGACCTGCCACGTCTCCTTCGACGTGAAGGGTCCGCTCAAGGGCAACTTCGCCGCGACCGTCCGGGTGCGCAACACCGGCACCGAACCGACGGGGGACTGGTCCCTCGCGTGGTCGTTCGCCGGGGCCGAGACGGTTCACCGGGCGCTCCCCGGCTCGTTCACCCAGGACGGTGTCGAAGTGGCGGTGACCGGGTCGCGGTCGATCCAGCCGGGTCGTACGACGGTGGTCGCGCTCGTCGGCAAGACGAACGGCAGCACGATGAGCGAGCCGTTGCTCTTCACCCTCGACGGATCGCCGTGCGTCTCGTACTGATGGTCTGATCCTCGGCTCCTATCCGGGAGCCACGCGAACGGCGGGGTCGCCGCGGCGGCCCCGCCGTTCCGCATGTCCCGGGGATGGCGTGCAGGGGAAGAATGCAAAGAAACCCATGCAAAGAAATCCTTGCAAAGGAAATCGTGCAAAGGTATCTTTGCAGACATGGCCGACGAAACCCCTCCCGAGAACATCGAGATCGACTTCGCGTCGCTCAAGGGACTCGCGCATCCGCTGCGCGTGAAGATCCTCGACGTGCTCTCGGTCTACGGACCGCACACCGCGAGCGGCCTCGCGGATCGACTCGGCGAGACGAGCGGGGCGACGAGCTACCACTTGCGGCAGCTCGAGCGTCACGGCTTCGTGCAGGAGGTCGCCGACCGCGGCAGCGGTCGCGAACGCTGGTGGGAACGCCGACCCGGTGGCATCAACATCGAGCCGCGCAAGCTCCCGCAGGCCGCCCGTCCGGCGAGTGATCTCGTCATGAGGGAGTGGCAGCGCAACCGTGCGGAGCTGCTCGACGCGTTCCTGCTGCGCGGCGAGGACGAACTCCCCGAGCGGTGGATCTCCGCGACCGTGTCCAGCACGGCGAACCTGTTCCTCACCGACGAGCAGTTGCGCTCGCTCAGTGCGGAGCTGCTGGCGCTCGTCGACGGCTACGTCGACCGGTACCGCCACCAGAAACACCACCCTGTGCCCGGATCGCGTCCCGTGCAAGTGCAGATCGACGCGTTCCCCGTTCTCGACGGAGTCGAGACCCCGGCCGACGACCGCCCCGACGTCGGAGGCCCCACCTACAGTGACGATCAGAAGAGAGGCAGATCATGACCACGGTTACGGCTCACCACCGGCACCTCCGTCGCGCGAGCCACCTCGAACGATTCGCCGTCTGGCTGGGCATGCTGCTCGTGGACTGGGGGCGGCGCAACCGTTACCAGCCCGCGCGCGAGGCCGCCCTGCTGCGGCGCGCCGTCGAGCGTGAGCTGCGCGAAGAGGCCGCCCGGCGCGCGTACGACGTCTTCGGCTGAGCGACGACGGGCTAGAGCTCGTCGTGGGCGACGGTCACCGTGCCGTCACGCCCGACCCGGATGACCGTCCCGTCGTCCAGCTCGACGACGGGGCGGTTCTCCAACCAGGTGAGCGTCCAGCGCCAACGCGACGTGTCCGCATCGGCGAGTTCCGCCTCGACTCCGCGCACGGCCTCGACGACCGCCTCGGGAAGTCGCGCGGGCGGTTCGCCGCCCACAGCCCAGCGGGTGCCGATCTGCATCAGGACTCCGTCTCTTCGAGTTCGATCGCCGTCACCGACACCTCGTCCGCCTCGACGAACTCGAGCTCGCGGATGCGGCCGACGGCCTTGAGGTCGACGGCGGCCTGGGCGAGGAGCGCGGGTCCCGCGATGACGGCCCGCGTCACGGGCGTCTTCTGGCTCGCCTTAGCCTCGGTCTTCGCCCGCCGGATGCCGATGAGGGCCGAACTCGTGAGCGCGAGCAACCCGGTCGGCTCGTCCGCGGTCGGCGCGGTCGGCCATGCGGCGGTGTGCACGGAGCCCTCGTGCGTCCAGCTCCACACCTCCTCGGTGGCGAACGGGAGCACCGGGGCGAACAGCCGCAGCGTGACGTCGACCGCCTCCCGAAGAGCGGTCACGGCACTCGCCTGGCCCGCGGCGTCGGAGGTGTCGTAGGCGCGTTCCTTGACGAGTTCCAGGTAGTCGTCGCAGAAGGTCCAGAAGAACTGCTCCGTCGCCTCGAGCGCGCGGGCGTGGTCGTACTCCTCGTACGCCGCGGTCGCGGTGCGCACGACGCGTGCGAGCTCGGCCAACATGTCGGCATCGAGGGGCTCGGTCACCGCCGCATCCGCGGGCTCGGGGAAGGAGTAGACGAACTTCGCCGCATTGAGGATCTTGATCGCCAGACGTCGGCCGATCTTGATCTGCTTCGGGTTCTGCGGGTCGAAGGCGGCATCCGTGCCCAGGCGGCTCGACGACGCCCAGTAGCGCACCGCATCCGAACCGTGGTCGTCGAGCATCGCGGCCGGCGTGACGACGTTGCCCTTCGACTTCGACATCTTCTTGCGGTCGGGGTCGACGATGAAGCCCGAGATGCCGGCGTTGTGCCACGGCACGGTGCCGTGCTCGAGCTGAGCCCGCAGAGTCGTCGAGAACAACCAGGTGCGGATGATGTCCTGTCCCTGGCTGCGGAGCGAGTACGGGAACACCAGGTCGAAGAGCTCGGGATCGGTCTCCCAGCCGCCGGCGATCTGCGGGGTGAGCGACGAGGTCGCCCACGTGTCCATGATGTCGATCTCGCCGATGAACCCGTTCGCCTGACCGCGCTGCGACTCGTCGTACCCGGGAGGCGCTGCGGAGCTCGGGTCGATGGGCAGCGCGTCCTCGCCGGGCACGATCACCTCGCCGTGGATCGGTTCGCCGTCGGGTCCGAGCGGGTACCACACGGGGATCGGCACCCCGAAGAACCGCTGCCGGGAGATGAGCCAGTCGCCGGTGAGGCCGCCCACCCAGTTCTCGTAACGCACCCGCATGAAGTCGGGCACGAAGTTGATCTCGCGGCCGCGCTCGAGCAGCGCCTCACGGAGCTGTTCGTCGCGCGCACCGTTCTTGATGTACCACTGACGGGTCGACACGATCTCGAGCGGCCGGTCGCCCTTCTCGAAGAACTTGACCGGGTGGGTGATCTTGCGGGGCTCACCGATGAGGTCACCCGAGTCGCGCAGCAACTCCACCACGCGCTGCTTCGCGCTGAAGACGGTCTTGCCCGCGAGCTCCGCGTAGGCGGCCCGGGCCGTCTCGGTCTCGAGGGCGGCGGGCGGGTCGGCGACGAGTCGGCCGTCGAAACCGATGATGGCGCGGTTCGGCAGGTCCAGTTCGCGCCACCAGACCACATCCGTCACGTCGCCGAAGGTGCAGATCATGGCGATGCCGGAGCCCTTGTCGCGCTGGGCGAGGTGATGCGCGAGCACGGGCACCTCGACCCCGAACAGCGGGGTGGTGACGGTCGTGCCGAAGAACGGCTGGTAGCGCTCGTCGTCCGGATGGGCCACGAGCGCGACGCACGCGGGAAGCAGTTCCGGCCGGGTCGTCTCGATCTCGATCGTCTCGCCGTCGGGGCGGTGGAACGACACCCGGTGGTACGCGGCGGGCTGCTCCTTGTCTTCGAGCTCCGCCTGGGCCACGGCGGTGCGGAAGGTCACGTCCCACAGCGTCGGCGCATCCGCGCGGTACGCCTCGCCGCGGGCGAGGTTCCGCAGGAAGGCGCGCTGCGCGGCCCGCTGCGCGTCGTCGCCGATCGTGCGGTAGCTCTGGGTCCAGTCGACCGAGAGACCCAGCTTGCGCCAGACGTCTTCGAACTGCTTCTCGTCTTCGAGCGTCAGTCGCTCGCACAGCTCGATGAAGTTGCGGCGGCTGATCGGCTGCTGATCGGCCGCCTTCGAGCTCGCGTTCTCGCCGCCTTCGAACGGCGGGGTGAAGTCGGGGTCGTACGGGAGCGACGGGTCGCAGCGCACCCCGTAGTAGTTCTGCACACGCCGCTCGGTGGGCAGGCCGTTGTCGTCCCAGCCCATCGGATAGAAGACGCTGCGGCCGCGCATCCGCTGGTATCGGGCGGCGAGGTCCATGTGGGTGTAGCTGAAGACGTGCCCGATGTGCAGGCTGCCGGATGCCGTGGGCGGCGGCGAGTCGATCGAGAAGACGTTCTCAC
Organism: Diaminobutyricimonas aerilata; assembly: GCF_002797715.1. Taxonomy (NCBI): domain Bacteria; kingdom Bacillati; phylum Actinomycetota; class Actinomycetes; order Micrococcales; family Microbacteriaceae; genus Diaminobutyricimonas; species Diaminobutyricimonas aerilata. Next base: position 1,572,694 of record NZ_PGFF01000001.1, read on the forward strand.
GGGTCGTCGCGGCGCGATCGAAACGGTAGGTGCCCTCACGCTCCCACTCTTCGCCCCACTTCTGCTCGAGTCCTTCGAGGGCGGGCTTGTCGGGCAGGGCAGCGGACATGAAGGACTCCAGAGCGATATGTGCGGCACCGCGTCGGTATGGGTGCCTGAGTGTGGGTTGCGCCGACCATCCTATCGGCCGGGAGTCGCGGAACGCGGACCGGCCGTGCCCGTCGCGGAGCGCTCCCCATGGCGGAGGCGGCCGGTCGACCTCTACCCTGGCGGGCGGTGCCGCGCCTGCCATCCGGCGGCCGTCAACCGTTTCACCCCCGTCCCCGATTCGAGGAGTACCGTGTCCGACCCCGCCCTGAACCCGTCGCAGCCGCAGGCCGCGCCCGAGACGTTCCCCGGCAAGACGCTCGGAATCGTCGCCATCCCCGTCGCCGTCTTCGCCAGCATCGTCGGGCTCATCCTCGGCATCGTGGCGCTCAGCCAGTCGAAGAAGGCCGGCTACCGCAACACCCCCGCGAAGGCGGCGATCTGGGTCGGCGCGATCGTGCTCGTGCTGCAGATCATCGCCGCGGTGGTCGTCGTCAGCATCATCGGCGGCGTCGTCGCGCAGTGCGCGGAACTCGGACCCGGCGAGCACCTCGTGAACGGCGTCACCTACAGCTGCGGCTGAACCCTGCAACGACGACGGGACCGGGCCCCCTGGGGTCCGGTCCCGTCGTCGTTCGGGCACTCAGGCGTCGACGGAGCGCTTGCGGGCCGCGGCGATCGCGGCCACGAGGGTGACCGCGGACATGATCGCGAGCACGATGCCCGGGTGCCACCAGGCGTTGTCGGTCTCCCGCGCGACGACGGCCGTGAGTGCCGGCACGAAGCCCGAGAGCACAGCCGCGACGCTGTACGCGATCGACAGCGCCGAGTAGCGGTAGTGGTCGGCGAACAGGTCGGCCATCAGACCGCCGAGCGCCGCCCAGCTGAGGGTGGGCAGGATCCCGCCGATGAGCATCGTCGCGACGAGGATCTCGAAGGTCGAGAACTGGAGCAGGTAGTACATCGGGAACGTCACGATGAGGGTGCCGGCGGCGCCGATGGCGACGACGCGCGCCGAGCCGATGCGGTTCGCCCACGCCCCGAAGAGCGGGATCGTGACCAGCTGCAGCAATCCGCCGATCGTCGTCGCGATGAGCAACTGGGTGTAGTCGAACCCGAGCGAGGTGACGCCGTAGTTGACGGTGTACGTGTTCATCAACGAGTACGAGCCGATGCCGAGCAGCGCGGCGCCCACCGCGATGACGAGGGCGGTCGGCTGCTGCGCGAACACCTTCGCGAGCGGCACCCGGTCACGACGTCCCTCCTGCACGATATCGCGGAAGACCGGGGTCTCGTCGATCGACCAGCGCAGGTACAGCGATACGAGCAGCAGCGGGATCGCGGTCAGGAACGGGATGCGCCAGCCCCACTCGGTCATCGCCTCCGGCGAGAGCGAGGCGGTCATCACGAGGAAGACCGCAGCGGCGAGGATCGATCCGATGGGCGAGCCCAGCTGCGGCATCGCGGCGGCGAAGGCGCGGCGCTTCAGCGGCGCGTGCTCGCTCGCGAGGAGGATGGCTCCGCCCCACTCGCCACCGAGCGAGAAGCCCTGCACGAGCCGCAGCAGCACGAGCAGGATCGCTCCGACCCAGCCGGCAACGGCGTACGGCGGCAGCAGGCCGATGAGTCCGGTCGCGACGCCCATGATCGCGATGGTCACGAGCAGGGTGCGGCGGCGTCCGATCCGGTCGCCGAGGTGACCGAACACGATCGCCCCGAGGGGGCGCACGATGAACCCGACGCCGATCGTGATGAACGCCGACAGGGTCGCGGCGAACGCGCCGAGCGACTCGAAGAAGAGGGGGCCGACGAAGAAGGCGGCGAAGTAGGCGTAGACGTAGAAGTCGTACGACTCGAGGGCGGTGCCGACGAGCGAGGCCCACGTGACGCGGCGCGCGGTGCGCAGGCGTTCGGGGTCGACGGCGGGAGCGGATGCGGGAGTGGCGGTCGCGGTCACGGGAGCCTTCCGGGAATCGGGTGCGTATTCTTGGACGCAGTCCAGAAACCTAACACGGAAGGACGGCCGTCTATGCCCGCCGAGGATCCCCGCGTCGGACGCCCGCGATCGTCGTCCCGCGCGACGCTCGAAGAAGCTGCGACCGAGCTGTTCCTCGAGCAGGGATACGAGGCCACGACCGTCGGCCAGATCGCCCGACGCGCCGGGGTGAGCCGTACCTCCTTCTTCAACTACTTTCCGACCAAGGCCGACGTCGTGTGGGTCGCGGTCGACGACGCCCTCGACGCCCTGCGCGTCGCCCTCGCCGGCGCCGAAACCGCCGAGGACGTGTTCGAGGGGGTCCTCGCCGTCGGTGCGCGCGTGGACGCGCAGCACGTGCCGCTCGCCATCACCGAGACCGAGGCGATGGGCGGCGCCGCGGAGATCGAGGCGGCGGGACTCGCGCGTGCCGCCCGGCTCGGGCGGGAACTGCGCGACGCCCTCGGCCGCGGAGCGACTCTCGACGCCGAGACGACGGACGTCATCGCCCGTATGACCGCCGGAGCGGTCGCCGCCGCGTGGCAGGCGTGGGCCGGTGCCGGGGTGCGGCGGGGCGAGCTCCGCGACCGCCTCGCGCGGGCTCTCGACCTCGTGCGGTCGGGAGTGCGTGAGGCGGTCGGGGAGTCGCCGCGCCGCTAGCGGACGATCAGCGTCCGCGCCCGCGCAGGTCGAGCTGTGGCACCGGCACGGTCGACCAGTCGGTGTCGGAGGCGAGGTAGAAGCCCGGATACGACGGCTGGTTGTAGGTGGTCTGCTGGCGAGCCACCTCCGCCCGGTACTGCACGTCGTGCATGAGCGTGTACAGCTTGCGATCCGTGAGCTCGGTGCTCGTGAAGATGCGGATCGCCGAGCTGTCCGCCGTGCGCACGAGCAGCTCCTCCCGCCAGTCGCCGAACACGTCGGCCACGAGTGACGGGTTGCCCTTCGTGCCGTTGTTCGATCGCGTGCCGGTCGCCGTCAACAGTCGCCCGCGCGTCCAGTCGTCGATCGTCACATCGCCGTCACCGGTTCCGTTCACGAGCTGCGTCGTGCCGTCCGCCGCCCAGCGGATGCTCTGGTTGGTGCCCGGGATCTGCGACGACAGCTGCTCGCCAGACGCGCTGCGCATGCCGATCGCCCAGGTCTCGATGCCCGGCACGTCCGGGCGGACGTCGCCGATCATGCCGCGCCCGGTGTCCCGACCCGAGTAGGCGCCGTAGATCACCTCGCCTGTCGCGGCGTCGCGGAGCGCGTAGCCGTACGGAGCCGAGGTCGCCCCCTCGTGCACGGTGTAGATCTCGAGCCCGGGTCGCGCCGGATCGATGTCGGTCACGTGCATCGCGTCGCCGTGGCCCAACCGCGCAACCGTTCCGGGCGCACTGCTGCCGGCCGGCAGCACGTCCGCCGAGGAGTAGAGCACCGAGCCGTCGTCGTCGAGCGTCGCGGATCCGTAGACGATCTCGTGCCGGCCGTCGCCGTCCACGTCGGCGGCACTCAGCGAGTGGAATCCCTGCGTCGTGATCGATCCGTACTGCGGGTCGGTGCCGTCGCGGCCGTGCGGGCCGTCGTTGAACGGATTCGTCATCGGTACCCAACCGCTGTCGGCGTGCCAGCGCTGCGTGAGCCGCTTGCCGTCCCAGTCGTACGCGACGATATTCGCCCGGGTGTAGTAGCCGCGGGCGAAGATCGCGGAGGGGTGCTCGCCGTCGAGGTAGGCGACGCCGGAGAGGAAGCGGTCGACCCGGTTGCCGGGCTCGATGCGCGACATCGCGTAGTCGCCCCACATGAGTCCGTCGTCGTGCCGCTCCGGCGTGTACCGCACGGTCTGCAGCTCGCGCCCGGTCCGTCCGTCGAACACCGTCAGGTACTCGGGGCCGGAGAGGATGAAGCCCGCGAAGTTGCGCAGCTGGTTCCGGGCGGATCGTGACGGCGCGTAGACGTCGATGAAGTAGTCGACGAGCTCCGCGGCGGCCTCGCGGGTGAGCGGGTACTCGTGCGTCACCGGAATGCCGAAGGCCTCCTCGAGGGTCGCCGGCCAATTGCCCGCCATCACCTCGGGGTGTCCGCTCCAGCCCTGGAAGACGTCGGTCAGGTGTTCCTCGTAGTCGGCGGCGCTCATCCGGTAGTCGTCGTCGTTCGTATATCCGGCAGCGCGGTCCTCGCGGGGGAGGGTGATCGCCCGCGACTCGGCGGGGTCGCCACGCTTGTCGTAGCGGGTCACCGTGGTGCCGGGCGCGGTCTTGAGCATCGTCTCGGCTCGTCCGTCGCCGTCGAAGTCGTGCACGAGGAACTGGGTGTAGTGGGCGCCGGCGCGGATGTTCACCCCGAGGTCGATGCGGTGCAGCAGCGTGCCGTCCTGCTCGTAGGTGTCGAGGTACACGTTGCCCGTGTAGCCCACCTGCGAGACGTCCTTCGCGTTCGACGGGTCCCACTTGACCACGTACTCGTAGGCGCCGTCGCCGTCCACGTCGCCGACGCTCATGTCGCCCGCCGAGTAGGTGTAGGCCTCACCGGCGGGGGTGACGCCGTCGGCGGGCTTCTGCAACGGGATGTCGACCGAGGCCTGCGCCCAGGGCGTCACCTCGGTCTTGTGCCCGCCGTGCCGGCCGCGTTCGTCCGTCGGCTGCACGCGGTAGCGCGCGGCGGCCGTGCCGTCGGGGTCCAGGAAGTTGGTGCTGTCGGTCACCGTCGCGATGCGCCGCCCGTCGCGGTAGACATGGAAGTCGGTGCCGCGCATGCCCGTGTCGGTGTGGCCGGTCACCTCGGTGCCGAGCAGCCGCCAACTGAGGAACACCCCTTCGGGCGTACTCGCGGCCACGAGGCCGCGGTCGAGGGGCTCCAGGTGGGCGCCGTCGTCGCGCCCGTTGCCGTTGCCATTGCCGTTGCCCTGGACTTCACCCGGGGCGGCCGTCGCGGCGCCCGCGACACCCGTGGCGGCGAGTGTCCCGCTCAGTGCGACGGCGAGGAGGGCGCGTCGGAATGATCGTCGTTCGGAATTCATCGTCGAATCCTTGCTCTCGGAGTAGCAGCGGGATAACGCTTTCCCGCCGCCTCCAGGGTACCCCTCATCCGGGGGACGCCACCAGTCCGCCGCTCGGCGGACACCCCACCCGCGCCGCGACGTGACGAACGGCGGCGGGCGCCCCTCCATCGAGCGTGCCCGTTCGCGACGCCGCAATCGTTCCCAGGCGGCCGGAAACGTCGCAAACGGGCACGCTGGGCGGCGCGGCGCGCGCGGTGACGGGTGCGGCACCCGGCTCCCCGCGGGCGGCATGCGGCCGCACCTCGCGCCGCGATATGATGAGGGCACAGACTGCGAACCGGCCATCACCGGGGAGTCCTCGGAAGAACGGCGCGAGCCCAGTAGAACCGAGCGGGTCGGCCCGTCATCGCCGCAACGAGCGGTCGCTCGTCCGCACCCGCGGACCGGGCGGCAAGCGAGGTGGTACCGCGGCGCAAGTCGTCCTCGTGCAGAGCACGAGGAGTACCCATGGTCTACCCCCGCAGTCCGCGCGCCGGCGGCGTGCCCGCATCGCCCGACTTCCCGACGATCGAGCAGGGCATCCTCGCCTTCTGGAAGGGCGACGACACCTTCCGCGCCTCCGTCGAGCAGCGCAACGGCTGCGAGGAGTGGGTCTTCTACGACGGGCCCCCCTTCGCCAACGGGCTGCCGCATTACGGCCACCTGCTCACCGGCTATGCGAAGGACGTGTTCCCGCGCTACCAGACGATGCGCGGCAAGCAGGTGCACCGCCGCTTCGGCTGGGACACCCACGGTCTGCCGGCGGAGCTCGAGGCGATGCGCCAGCTGGGGATGACCGAGAAGCATGAGATCGAGCGGATGGGCATCGCCGCGTTCAACGGCAAGGCCCGCGAATCGGTGCTGCGGTACACCCGCGAGTGGCAGGAGTACGTCACCCGCCAGGCGCGCTGGGTGGACTTCGAGAACGACTACAAGACGCTCGACCCGTCGTTCATGGAGAGCGTGCTCTGGGCGTTCAAGACGCTGCACGACAAGGGCCTCGCGTACGAGGGCTACCGCGTGCTGCCGTACTGCTGGCGTGACGAGACCCCGCTCAGCAACCACGAGCTCCGCATGGACGACGACGTCTACAAGATGCGCCAGGACCAGTCGGTCACCGTCACGTTCCCGCTCGTCGGGGTGAAGGCCGAATCGCTCGGGCTCACGGGCGTGCGCGCCCTCGCCTGGACGACCACGCCCTGGACGCTGCCGACCAACCTCGCCCTCGCCGTCGGTCCGGAGATCGAGTACGCGGTGATCCCGAGCGGCCCGCTCGGCGCCGCGGATGCGGCGACCCACGGTGACGGCACGAGCGAGCGCACCGAAGAGGGCGTGGGGGAGTACCTGCTCGCCGTCGACACCGTCGGCGCCTACGCGAAGGACCTCGGCTACGCGACGCCGGAGGACGCGCGCGGCGCGATCACCCGCACCCTCCTCGGCTCCGAGCTCGAGGGCGTGCTGTACGACCGGTTGTGGGACTACTACGCCGACATGGACGCGTGGGGCACCCACAACGCCTGGCAGGTGCTCGTCGCCGACTACGTCGCCACGGGCGAGGGCACCGGCATCGTGCACCAGGCCCCCGCGTACGGCGAAGACGACCAGATCACGACGGCGAAGGCCGACATCCCCATCATCATCTCGGTCGACGACGGCGGCAGGTTCCTGCCCTCGGTGCCGGATGTCGCCGGGCTGCAGGTGTTCGAGGCGAACAAGCCCCTCATCCAGAAGCTGCGTGCCGAGGGCCGGCTGCTGCGCGTCGCGAGCTACGAGCACTCGTACCCGCACTGCTGGCGCTGCCGGAATCCGCTCATCTACAAGGCGGTGTCGAGCTGGTTCGTGCGCGTGCCGGAGTTCCGCGACCGCATGGGCGACCTCAACCAGCAGATCACCTGGGTGCCCGAGAACGTCAAGGACGGACAGTTCGGCAAGTGGGTCGCCGGGGCCCGCGACTGGTCGATCTCCCGGAACCGCTTCTGGGGTTCCCCGATCCCGGTGTGGAAGAGCGACGACCCGGCCTACCCGCGCATCGACGTGTACGGCTCCCTCGCCGACCTCGAGCGCGACTTCGGCGCGCTGCCGCGCAACGAGCAGGGCGAGGTCGATCTGCACCGCCCGTTCATCGACGAGCTGACGCGTCCGAACCCCGATGACCCGACCGGCCGGTCGACGATGCGGCGCATTCCCGACGTGCTCGACGTCTGGTTCGACTCCGGGTCGATGCCGTTCGCGCAGGTGCACTATCCGTTCGAGAACCGCGAGTGGTTCGACGAGCACAGCCCCGCCGACTTCATCGTCGAGTACATCGGCCAGACGCGCGGCTGGTTCTACACGATGCACGTGCTCTCGACGGCGCTGTTCGACCGTCCCGCCTTCTCGAACGTGATCAGTCACGGCATCGTGCTCGGCAGCGACGGGCAGAAGATGTCGAAGAGCCTGCGCAACTACCCGGACGTGTCCGAGGTCTTCGATCGCGACGGCGCGGATGCGATGCGCTGGTTCCTGATGTCGAGTTCGGTCATCCGCGGCGGCAACCTCATCGTCACCGAAGAGGGCATCCGCCAGGGCGTCCGCGAGCTGCTGCTGCCGCTGTGGAGCACGTACTACTTCTTCACCCTCTACGCGAACGCCTCGGACTACACGGCGACCTGGCGCACCGATTCGACGGATGTGCTCGACCGGTACCTACTCGGCAAGACCGGCGAGGTCGTCGAGCAGGTCACCCGTCACCTCGACGGGCTCGACAGCCCGTTCGCCGCGGCCGCGCTGCGCGACTTCGCCGACGTGCTCACCAACTGGTACGTGCGGCGCAGTCGCGACCGGTTCTGGGCGGGGGAGGCCGGTGGCGATGACTGGCGCGACGCGTTCGACACGCTCTACACCGTTCTCGAGACACTCACCCGGATCGCCGCTCCGTTGCTGCCGCTCGTGGCCGAGGAGGTGTGGCAGGGTCTCACCGGCGGCCGCAGCGTGCACCTCGAGGACTGGCCCGACGCGCCGGCGTTCCCGCGCGACGAGCACCTCGTGCGCGCCATGGACCGCGTGCGCGAGGTGGCCTCCTCCGGGCTCGCCCTGCGCAAGGCGCGGCAGCTGCGCGTGCGGCTCCCGCTCGCAGCGGTCACCGTCGTCACCGCCGATCCGGGCGCGCTCGAACCGTTCACGGGCATCCTGCGCGACGAGCTGAACGTCAAGGACGTGCGCCTCGAGCAGCTCGTCGACGAGAGCGTCGGCGACTTCGGCATCACCCGGCGCCTGACGGTGAACGCGCGGGCGCTCGGCCCGCGTCTCGGCCGCGAGGTGCAGAAGGTCATCCAGGCGGCGAAGTCCGGCGACTGGATGACCACCTCGGACGGCGTCACCGTCGGGGGTGTCGCGCTGCTCGACGGCGAGTACGACCTCGTGCTCGAGTCGGCCAACGCCGACGACGCGATCGCGTTCCTGCCCGACGGCGGATTCGTGGTGCTCGACACGGTCACGACCGCGGAACTCGAGGCCGAGGGGCTCGCCCGCGACGTCGTGCGGGCCGTGCAGCAGGCGCGGAAGGACGCCGGTCTCGAGGTCAGCGACCGCATCCGGTTGACGCTCGTCGGCGACGACGTCGCCGTCGCAGCCATCCGGGCGCACGCGGGACTGATCGGTGAGGAGACCCTGGCGCTCGCGCTCGACGTGCGCGAGGGTGAAGGAGGCACGCCCGTGGGCAACGGGTCGGCCGTGACGGTGAGCGTGGAGCGGGCATGAGCGACGACGAGTTCCAGCAGGCGGCAGACGAGGCCTACGCCGAACTGCTCGCCCGGGTGGGGGAGGCCCACCCGCAGCCGCGGCTCGACGCCACACGTCGCGCTGTGGAGCTGCTCGGCGACCCGCAGCGCGCCTACCCGATCGTGCATGTGACCGGCACGAACGGCAAGACGAGCACGAGCCGCATGATCGAGAGCATCCTGCGCGCCCACGGACTGCGCACCGGTCTGCTGACGAGCCCGCACCTGGTGCGCGTGAACGAGCGCATCGCGATCGACGGCGAACCGATCTCGAACGAGGCGTTCGCCGCGAACTGGGCGGACATCCGCCCGTACCTCGAACTCGTCGACGGCGAGCTCGAGGGTCGCGGCGAACCGCCGCTGAGCTTCTTCGAGGCGCTCAGCGTGCTCGCGTTCGCGAGCTTCGCGGATGCCCCGGTCGACGTCGCCGTGATCGAGGTGGGTCTCGGCGGCGAGTGGGACTCGACCAATGTCGCCGACGGGCAGGTGGCGGTGTTCACCCCGATCGCGCTCGACCACATGCGCAACCTCGGCAACACCGTGGAGGAGATCGCCCGCACCAAGAGCGGCATCGTCAAGCCCGCCGCCCGCGTCGTGAGCGCGGCCCAGCCCGCCGGCGCCCTCGCGGTCCTCCGCGACGCCGCCGAGCACAACGAGGCCGGGTTCGCGTCCGAGGGCGTCGACTTCGCCGTCGAGTCGATCGCGGTCGCCGTGGGCGGCCAGCTCATCACGCTGCGCGGGCGCGCGGGGGAGTACCGCGAGATGTTCCTCCCGCTCTACGGCGACCACCAGGCGCACAACGCGATGGTGGCGGTCGCCGCGGTCGAGTCGTTCCTCGGTGACGGCACGCAGCGCATCGACCCGGATGTGCTCACGGAGGGGCTCGCGACCGCGACGTCGCCCGGCCGTCTGCAGCTCGTCGGCGTCGAGCCGACGGTGCTCGTCGACGCCGCGCACAACCCGCACGGAGCTGCCTCCCTGGCCGCCGCGCTGACCCAGTACTTCGACTTCGACGAGCTCGTCTTCGTGTTCGGCGTGCTCGGCGACAAGGACGCCGGCGGCATGGTCGACGAACTCGCGCAGGTCGCGACCCGGTTCATCGTCACCCAGGCGGATTCCGACCGCGCGGTCCCGGCGGACGATCTGGCCGAGATCGTCGCCGACCGGCTGCCCGAACCGCCGACGGTCTACCCCCGCGCCGAAGACGCCCTCGCCGACGCGCGGGAGTGGGCCGCGGAGGAGCCGCGCCGCGCGGTCGTGGTCGCCGGCTCCATCGTGCTCATCGGCGAGGTCATCGAGATCGCGCAGCGCGAGGGCTGGAAACCGTGACCCGTCGCCGCCGCACCGCGACGGAGTCCCTGCTGCAGGTGGCCCTCGTGCTCGAGGCCGTGCTCGTGTTCTTCATCACGATCACCGTGTTCGGGCTGCGGCTGGTGGATCCGGCGATCGCGTTCGGCGGCGGCGCCGCCCTCGTGGTGCTCCTCGCCCTCACGGCCGGACTCGTGCGTCATCCGTGGGCGGTGTGGCTCGGATGGGTGTTGCAGGCCGTCCTCGTCGCCACCGGACTGCTGCTGCCGATCCTCTATGCCGTCGGGCTCGGTTTCGCCGGTATCTGGACGTACTGCTTCGTGCGCGGACGTCAACTCGACCGGGCTCGCGAGGAGTTCCTCGCCCGGCACCCGGAGCTTGCGGACGATGCACTCACCGACCCCCCGAACGCCCCCACCGAATAGGAGAACCATGTCCCTCGAAGAGACCCTCGTGCTCGTCAAGCCCGACGGTGTCGCCCGTCACCTCACCGGCGAGATCCTGCGCCGCATCGAGGCGAAGGGCTACGCGCTCGTCGACATCCGGATGCTGCAGGCCGACCGCTCGCTGCTCGCCCAGCACTACGCCGAGCACGAGGGCAAGCCGTTCTACGAGCCGCTCGTGGAGTTCATGGAGAGCGGACCGGTCGTGGCGATGCGCATCGCCGGGCACCGCGTGATCGAGGGATTCCGTTCGCTCGCCGGCACGACCGATCCCACCACCGCGGCTCCGGGCACAATCCGCGGCGACCTCGGCCGCGACTGGGGCCTCAAGGTGCAGCAGAACCTCGTGCACGGCAGCGACTCGGCGGAGTCGGCCGAGCGGGAACTCGCCCTCTGGTTCTCCTGATCGGCGCCCGCGCCGCCTATCGATGCATACGCATGGAATAGGCGGCGCGGCCCGCCGGTTGTCGCGCACAGGTGCCGAGCGGCGCCGGAAGGGAACACCATGACACCCGCGATCGAACTCGGACTCGACACCTTCGGCGACGTCACCGGAACGGCGGACGGCGGGCTCACGCCGCACCCGCAGGTGGTGCGTGACGTGATCGAGCAGGGCGTGCTCGCCGACCGCGTCGGGCTAGACTTCTTCGGCGTGGGGGAGCACCACCGTGAGGACTTCGCCGTCTCCGCCCCCGAGGTGGTCCTCGCGGCCATCGCGGCACGCACGGAGCGGATCCGCCTCGGATCCGCCGTCACGGTGCTCAGCTCCGACGACCCGGTGCGGGTGTACCAGCGCTTCGCGACCGTCGACGCGATCTCGAACGGACGCGCCGAGGTCATCCTCGGACGCGGATCGTTCACCGAGTCGTTCCCTCTCTTCGGCTTCGACCTCACCCAGTACGAGCAGCTGTTCGAGGAGAAGCTCGACCTCTTCGCGGCGCTGCGCAGCGAGGAGGCCGTGACCTGGCAGGGCACCCTCCGCCCGTCCCTGAACGACAAGCGCGTGTTCCCCACGACCGAACGCGGGGCCCTGCCGACGTGGATCGGAGTGGGCGGGAGCCCCGAGTCGGTCGTGCGCGCCGCGCGCTACGGCCTTCCGCTCATGCTCGCGATCATCGGCGGCGAGCCGGTGCGCTTCGCGCCCTACGTCGACCTGTACCACCGCGCCCTCACGCAGCTGGGGATGCCCGACCTGCCCGTCGGGGTGCACTCCCCGGGGTACATCGCCGAGACCGACGAGCAGGCGCGCGACGAGGTGTGGCCGCACCACAAGGCCATGATGGACCGCATCGGTGCCGAGCGCGGTTGGCCGCCGCTCAGCCGCGACCGGTTCGAGGCGGAGGCGGGCCCCGACGGCGCCCTCTACGTCGGATCGCCCGAGACGGTGGCGGCGAAGATCATCCGCACCGTCCGTGCCCTCGGCGTCGCCCGCTTCGACCTCAAGTACAGCGTGGGCACCCTCGCCCACGACAAGCTCCTGCGCACGATCGAGCTCTACGGCACCGAGGTGGCACCCCGTGTCCGCGAGGCGATCGCCGCCGACTGAGCAGTAGCGCGGGTGCGGCCGGACTCGATTCTCAGAGGTACGACAGCACGTCGAGCCGCACCTGCGCGACGATCGCCACGACGAGGTACGAGCCGACGGTGATCGCCGGCACCCACGAGTAGGCGGCCTCCGCGAAGCGCCGCAGTGCCGGGCCCCCGCCGAGGTGGCCCTCCTTGAGGTTGTACAGGGTGACCGACCAGAACAGCGGGATGGTCACCGACCACACCACCATGCACCACGGGCACAGCGTCGCGAGCTCGAAGATGCTCTGGTAGATGAGCCAGATCACGAACACGAGCGCGCCGAGCACGCCCAGATTGAAGCCCGACCACACCCACCGCGCGGGGCGGCGGCGCAGGAGGAGCGCCGTGCCCATCACGACCGGGGCGACGAAACCGACGAGACCGATGACGGGATTCGGGAAGCCGAACAGCGAGCCCTGCCACGACGTGATGTTCTTGCCGCACTGCACCAGAAGGCTGAAGTCACAGGCGAGCGTCGCATCCGGATCCTCGAGCAGCACGCTGCGTTCGACCATGAGGACGGCGGCCGCGGTCCAACCGATGATGCCGGCCAGGATGAGGAAGACGGCGAAGGCGTAGGGCGGGGCCGGCGGGTCGACACGGGTCACCGGCTCATCTTCGCACGCGTCGTGCGGGCCGCCGGGTCGACGGCGTGCGATAATGACTTGCAGTCGACGTGCCGCGCGCGCGTCGACGCCAGAGAAGGCTTACCGGGCACACCGGGCCACGACGAGCAGAGTTTGCTCCGTGTCGGACAGCCAGTTCCGAGTAGCGCTGTGAGAGAGCGCGACCGATCAGAGCCAAGAGCCGGTCGGGACAACAGGATTAGCGGCGCTCGCGTCGCGTGGAGAGTACCCGGAGCGGGCGCGGCCCTTCCGGACGAGGAGTGCACCAGGAATGGTGGAATCGAACGAAGCGGGAAAGCCCGCGAGAAGAGCAGGACTGTTCGGCGGACGACGCGGCGCACGCCGTAAGGACGCCCCGGAGCAGGAGCCGGTCGTCACCGAGTCGGAGATCGACCGCGCCGAGAGCGAGACGGTCGAGCAGGCCGCGATCGTGAGCCCCGAGTCGGATGTCGTGCGCGAGCCCGCGCCGCGTCGATCGGGCGCACGGACGCGGGCGGCCGCGCCGTCGGCGGACGAGCCGCCGGTCGAGGAGACGCCGGAGGACGCGGCCGCCGTCGAGGCGCCGGAGGCGGAGCCGGAAGAGAGCATCGCGCCCTCGGACGCCGAGCCGCCGAGCAAGCCGGTGCGCCGGGCGACGACCTCGCTCATCTTCCAGGCGCCCGACCTGCCGACCCTCCTCCCGCCGCGGATCGACGAGGAGCCGGCGGAGGCCGCCACCGCCGTTCGCAGCCGTCGACGCCGCCGCGCGACCGACGAGGTGCGCGACGGAGACGACGATCCGAACACCGTCGTCAAGGTGCGCCAGCCCCGCAAGCCGCAGCCCGTGCAGCAACAGCCCGAGCCGATCACGGAGCCGCAGAAGATCAAGGGCTCCACCCGGCTCGAGGCGAAGAAGCAGCGCCGCCGCGACGGCCGTGACGCCGGCCGGCGTCGCACGGTCGTGACCGAAGCGGAGTTCCTCGCGCGCCGCGAGAGTGTCGACCGCGTCATGGTCGTCCGCTCCAAGGGGCAGCGCATCCAGATCGGCGTGCTCGAAGACGGCGTGCTCGTCGAGCACTACGTCGCCCGCAACCAGGACGCGTCGCTCATCGGCAACGTCTACCTCGGGCGCGTGCAGAACGTGCTGCCGAGCATGGAGGCCGCGTTCGTCGACATCGGACGCGGACGCAACGCCGTGTTGTACTCGGGCGAGGTCGACTGGGAGGCCGCGGCCGCCGAATCCGAGACCAAGAACCAGCCGCGTCGCATCGAACTCGCCCTCAAGGCGGGCGACCGCGTGCTCGTGCAGGTCACCAAGGACCCGGTGGGTCACAAGGGTGCCCGGCTCACGAGCCAGGTGAGTTTGCCCGGCCGGTACCTCGTGTACGTGCCGAACGGCTCCATGAACGGCATCAGCCGCAAGCTGCCCGACACCGAGCGGGCCCGGCTCAAGAAGATCCTCAAGGAGGTGCTCCCCGACAACGTCGGCGTCATCGTGCGCACCGCCGCGGAGGGCGCCACGGAGGAGCAGCTCACCCTCGACGTCAACCGCCTCACCCAGCAGTGGGCCGACATCAGCCGCCAGGTCGAGACCGTGCAGGCCCCCGCCCTGCTGCACAGTGAGCCCGACCTGCTCATCAAGATCGTGCGCGACGTCTTCAACGAGGACTTCCAGAAGCTCGTCATCGCCGGCGACGACGCGCAGGAGACCATCGAGAGCTACCTGCGCTCGGTCGCCCCCGACCTGCTCGACCGCGTCGAGCGGTACGAGGGCGATCGGGACGCGTTCGACGAGTTCCGTATCAGCGAGCAGATCGAGAAGGCGCTCGACCGCAAGGTGTGGCTGCCGTCGGGCGGATCGCTCGTCATCGATCGCACCGAGGCGATGACGGTCGTCGACGTCAACACGGGCAAGTTCGTCGGATCCGGCGGCAACCTCGAGGAGACGGTCACCAAGAACAACCTCGAGGCGGCCGAGGAGATCGTGCGCCAACTCCGGCTGCGCGACATCGGCGGCATCATCGTCGTCGACTTCATCGACATGGTGCTCGAGTCGAACCGGGACCTCGTGTTGCGTCGTCTGGTCGAGTGCTTGAGCCGCGACCGCACGAAGCACCAGGTCGCCGAGGTCACCTCGCTCGGTCTCGTGCAGATGACGCGCAAGAAGCTCGGTCTCGGGCTGCTCGAGTCGTTCAGCGAGCCGTGCGAGGTCTGCGCCGGCCGCGGCGTGATCGTGCACCACGACCCAGTGCAGAAGCACCGCGCGCCGTCGGCGGAGCCCGCACGCGGGTCCCGCCGCTCGGGCAAGGGCGGCGGTCAGCAGCAACAGCAGCAGAAGCCCTCGAACGGCAACGGGAACGGCAACGGCGGCAACGGCAACGGCGCTCCCGTGACCGGCACCCACGCCATCACCGAGGACGTTCGGAACGCGCTCGCGCAGATCGCGAAGAGCACCGTGCCGCACGCGGAGTCCGAGAAGAAGCCCGCCGGGCAACCGGCGGAGCAGAAGGCCGCCGAACCCGCCGAGACGGCGCCTGCCGCGACCGCTGAAGACGCCTCCGTCGCGGCGGCCGAAGCGGCCGTGGCGATCCTCGACATCCCGGTGGCCAAGGCACCCCGTCAGGGACGCCGCATCAGCACTCACGACGCCGAGCTCATCCTCGACTCGGTGCTCGAAGCGCTGCCCGAGCCGAAGAAGCCGGGTCAGGGTCGCGGACGCGGCTCGCGTCGAGCGAGCAGTGCGGCCGGATCGGCGGCGAGCGTGACCCGGGAAGCGGGGGAGTAGGGGCTCACAACCCCCGCTTGCGGCGCTGCGACACCCGCAGCCCGCTCGCCTCGAGGCGCAGCACGAGTTCGCGCGCGCTCACGGCCTGAGCGCCGAGCGCGACGAGTTCATCGTGCCGTTCCTCGGGCACGTCGTAGTGGTCGTGATCGAACGCCCGCCGCGGGATTCCGGCGGTCGCCGCGAACTCGTGGAGCTCCGCGAGATCGGAGTCGGTGACCAGGTGGGACCAGAGCCGACCGTGCGCCGGCCACATCGGGGGATCGATCAGCACGGCCATTCCGGAATCCTACGGCGTGGCACGGTTTGACCGGTCGTGTTCCGGTGCAGTATTCTCGACTGTTGGTGTGCGCTGGGCCGAGCCCGCGGGATCGCACCGAGACTTTCCTCATTCGAAGTTAGGGTTCAAAGTGGTTTACGCGATTGTGCGCGCCGGCGGGCGTCAGGAGAAGGTCGAGGTCGGCACGGTGGTCGTGCTCGATCGCGTGCAGGCTGACAAGGACGGCAACATCCAGCTTGCCCCGGTGCTGCTCGTCGACGGTGACAAGGTGACGCACGACGCCAAGTCGCTCGCCAACGTCACCGTGACCGCCGAGGTCCTCACCGACCTCCGCGGCCCGAAGATCACCATCCAGAAGTTCAAGAACAAGACCGGCTACAAGAAGCGCCAGGGCCACCGCTCGGAGCTCACGCGGGTCAAGATCACCGGCATCAAGTAGTAGGCAGGGACAGGGAACATGGCACACAAGAAGGGCGCATCGTCCACTCGTAACGGCCGCGACTCGAACGCGCAGCGCCTCGGCGTGAAGCGCTTCGGCGGCCAGGTCGTCAAGGCCGGCGAGATCATCGTCCGCCAGCGCGGCACCCACTTCCACCCGGGCGCCGGTGTCGGCCGCGGTAAGGACGACACCCTGTTCGCCCTCGAGGCGGGCTCGGTGGAGTTCGGCAACAAGGGCGGCCGCAAGGTCGTCAACATTGTCGCCGCCTGAGGCGCGACACCCCTGACGCACCACACTTGAGTTGAGGGCGGGCTTCGGCCCGCCCTCAATGACTTAACCGGAAGAATCGCACCATGGCCACCTTCGTCGACCAGGTCACGTTGCACCTGCGGGCGGGACACGGCGGCAACGGCTGTGTCTCGGTCCGCCGCGAGAAGTTCAAGCCGCTCGCCGGGCCCGACGGCGGCAACGGCGGCCACGGCGGCGACATCATCCTCGTCGCCGACCCCCAGGTCACCACGCTGCTGACCTACCACCGCGGCCCGTATCGCACGAGCCCGAACGGTCAGCCGGGCATGGGCGACCACCGCCACGGCGCGAACGGCGACGACCTCGAACTGCCCGTCCCGGTCGGCACGGTCGTGACCGACGAGTCCGGCGAGGTGCTCGCCGACCTCGACGCGCCGGGCATCCGCTTCATCGCCGCCGCGGGCGGTCAGGGCGGGCTCGGCAATGCCGCGCTCGCGACGACCAAGCGCAAGGCCCCCGGATTCGCCCTGCTCGGCACACCGGGCTGGGAGGGCGAGCTGCGCCTCGAGCTCAAGACCGTCGCCGACGTGGCGCTCGTCGGGTTCCCGAGCGCCGGCAAGTCGAGCCTCATCGCCTCGCTCTCCGCCGCCCGGCCGAAGATCGCGGACTACCCGTTCACGACCCTGCACCCGAACCTCGGCGTCGTCGAGGCCGGGTCGACCCGGTTCACCGTCGCCGACGTGCCCGGGCTCATCGAGGGCGCGAGCGAGGGCAAGGGGCTCGGTCTGGAGTTCCTGCGCCACGTCGAACGCTGCAGCGCCCTGCTGCACGTGCTGGACTGCGCGACTCTCGAACCCGGCCGCGACCCGCTCTCCGACCTCGACGTCATCCTGAGCGAATTGCGCGCCTACCCGGTGCCGGAGGGTCAGACCCCGCTGCTCGAGCGGCCGCAGCTCGTCGCGCTCAACAAGGTCGACGTGCCGGATGCGCACGACCTGGCCGCTCTCGTGCGCCCCGAGCTCGAACAGCGCGGCTACCGCGTGTTCGAGATCAGCGCGGTGGCGCGCACGGGTCTGCGCGAGCTCTCCTTCGCCCTCGCCGAACTCGTCGAGGAGGATCGCGCCCGCAAGGCGGCCGAACCGGCGCCGCAGCGCATCGTGCTGCGTCCGAAGGCGGTCAACGCCGCCCAGTTCACCGTGCGCGTCGAGGGCGGCACGTACGGCCCGGTGTACCGCATCCTCGGCGACAAGCCGGTGCGCTGGGTGCAGCAGACCGATTTCACCAACGACGAGGCGGTGGGCTTCCTCGCCGACCGGCTCGCGAAACTCGGCGTCGAAGACGAGCTGTTCCGTTCCGGCGCGGTCGCCGGGTCGACGGTCGTCATCGGCGAGGGCGAGTCGATCGTCTTCGACTGGGAGCCGACGCTCACCTCGACCGCCGAGCTCATGACCGGCCCGCGCGGGTCGGACGGGCGGCTCGACCCGAACGTGCGGCCGACGCGCAACCAGCGACGCGAGGACTACTTCGACCGGATGGACGCCAAGGCCGAGGCGCGCGCGGAGCTCGTGCGCGAGAAGGAGGCGGGGCTCTGGGCTGACGAGGACGGCCAGGCATGAGCGTGGTCGCCTCGGAGCGACGCGACGCGGTGCTCGCGGCCCGTCGACTCGTGGTCAAGGTCGGCTCGTCGTCGATCAGCGGGCGCAACGCCGCCCAGATCGGTCCGCTCGTGGACGCCCTCGCCGCCGCCCACGCCCGGGGCACCGAGGTGGTGCTCGTGTCCTCCGGCGCCATCGCGACCGGGATGCCCTATCTGCGACTGGACGCGCGGCCCGATGACCTCGCCACCCAGCAGGCGGCCGCCGCGGTCGGGCAGAACGTGCTCATGGTGCGCTACCAGGACAGCCTCGACCGTTACGGCATCGTCGCCGGACAGGTGCTCCTCACCGCCGGCGACGTCGAGAACCCGACCCACCGCAGCAACGCCCAGCGGGCCATGGAACGACTGCTCGGCCTCGGCATCCTGCCGATCGTGAACGAGAACGACACGGTCGCCACGCACGAGATCCGCTTCGGCGACAACGACCGGCTCGCGGCGCTCGTGAGCGAGCTCATCGGGGCGGACCTGCTCGTGCTGCTGAGCGATGTCGACGCGCTGTACACCCGTCCGCCGCACGAGCCCGGGGCCGAACTCATCTCGCACGTGCCCATAGGCGACGATCTCGCGGGTGTCGAACTCGGGGACATCGGCTCGGCGGGGGTCGGCACCGGGGGAGCGGGCACGAAGATCGCCGCGGCGAAACACGCGGCGGCCGGCGGCACTCCCGTCGTGCTCACCTCGACGACCCGGGTCGCCGACGCCCTCGGCGGCGAAGCCGTGGGCACCTGGTTCGACGCCGCGCCGCGGGCACGACGACACGGCGGCTGACTCAGGCGCGCAGGAACCCTTCGACGCGCTCGACGAGCGCCGTCAGTTCCCACCGGTGGTCGGAGCCCGGCACGCGCTCCACGCGGGCGTCCGGCAGGTTCGCGACGATCGAGTCCGCCGCGGGCGGGAAGATCGGGAGGGTCTCCTCGCCGAGCAGCACGAGGGTCGGTGCGGTGACGTTGCGCCACAGTTCACTGCGGGGTGCCGACTGGGTCCAGGCGAGGGCGTCGCTGTCGCCCTCGAGACTCGCGGCGACACCCGTCATGACCGGCCACGCGGGACTGCGCCGTGAGCCCTCGAGCCACTCCGGCGGCATGTCCTTCATGAAGTAGGCGACGACGCGGTCAGCATCGCCCGTCGCGATCGCCTCCCGCAGCCCGGCGAGGAACTCGGCGCCGTCCGATCCGGACTCCGGACCGAGAGGCGGCTCCCACAGCACCAGGTGCGACACGGGCAGACCGGATGCCGCCGCGGCCAGCGCGATCGCGCCTCCCGAGGAGCTGCCGTACAACGCGACCGGTCCACCGACCTCGTCGATGAGCGCGCCGATCGCCTCGATCTGACGGTCGAGGGTGTGCGGCGGTTCGGCCACCGTCTCACCGCGACCGGGCCGGTCGAAGTGCACCGTCGTGAAACCCCGGTCGGCGAGGACGGAGAGGAAGTCGCGCGTCTCGGAATCGAACGCCCGGAATTGGAACGCCCCGTCGACATGGATGACGCGTGGCCCCTCGCCCTCGGCCGTGTAGGCGATCCGCGCCCCCGTGGGGGTGGTGGCGTATGCGGTCATGATGCTCCCTCGACGGCGGGTCGGATGTGAACACCATAGACATCAGGTCGGCGGGGGCGCGAGTAGAATCCGTCGCATGACCGACACCCTCGCCGCCGTGCGTCCGATCGAGAAGCGACTGGCCGCCGCGCGTGATGCGGCCGTGCGGCTCGCCACCGTCACGACGGCGCAGAAGGATGCGGCGCTCGAGGCGATCGCGCTCGCCCTCGTCGAGCGTGCGGACGAGATCCTGCCCGCCAACGAACTCGACCTCGCGAACGGACGCGAGAACGGGCTCTCCTCGGGACTGCAGGACCGCCTCCGGCTCGACCGCGCCCGCCTCGACCAGCTCGCCGCGGCGGTGCGCGAGGTCATCGCCCTTCCCGACCCGGTCGGCGAGGTCGTGCGCGGCTCCGCACTGCCCAACGGCCTGCGCATCGCCCAGACGAGGGTGCCGTTCGGCGTGGTGGGGGCCATCTACGAGGCGCGGCCCAACGTCACCATCGACATCGCGGCTCTCGCCCTCAAGAGCGGCAACGCGGTCGTGCTGCGCGGCGGCAGCGCCGCGGAGAACACCAACAGGGTGCTCGTGGAACTGCTCGCCGACGCCCTCGAGCGCACCGGTCTCCCCGGCGACGCCGTGCAGACCGTCGACCCGTTCGGCCGTGACGGTGCCCGGCGGCTCATGACCGCGCGCGGGTTCGTCGACGTGCTCATCCCGCGCGGGAGCGCCGAACTCATCCGCACCGTCGTCGAGGAGTCCACGGTGCCGGTGATCGAGACCGGTGCGGGCGTCGTGCACCTCGTGCTCGACGAGAGCGCGGACGAGGCCATGGCGATCGAGGTCGCGGTCAACTCGAAGGTGCAGCGCCCGAGCGTCTGCAACGCCCTCGAGACGCTCCTCGTCGACGCGCGCGCCGCGGAGCGCCTGCTGCCGCCCGTGCTGAGCGCCCTGCGCGAGGCCGGCGTCACCATCCATGCCGACGAGCGGGCGCGCGCGATCTTCCCCGACGCCGTGCCCGTCACCCCCGAGGACTGGGGCACCGAGCACATGAGCCTCGACCTCTCCGTCGGCGTCGTCGACGACCTCGACTCGGCCATCGGGCACATCCGCCGCTACTCGACCAAGCACACCGAGGCGATCGTCACCAACGACCTCGCGCGAGCCGAGCGGTTCCTCGCCGAGGTGGACGCCGCCGTCGTGATGGTCAACGCGTCCACCCGCTTCACCGACGGGGGCCAGTTCGGATTCGGCGCGGAGGTCGGCATCTCGACGCAGAAGCTCCACGCCCGCGGCCCCATGGGACTCCCCGAGCTCACGAGCACCAAGTGGGTGGTGCGCGGAACCGGTCAGATCCGCGGGTAGACTCGACGGCGACAGAAGGAGACCCATGTCGCGACTCGCTTTCCTCGCCGCCGAAGCCCACGAGGAGCTCGCCCCGCTGATCGCCCCGCCCGGCGTCATCGCGGGCATCGTCGCCGTGTTGCTGCTCACCTTCGCCATCGTCACGTACAGCTATCGCGACGTGGCCAACCGGCACTCCTCGTCGTCTCGCGGCGCGTCGCAGAGCCAGGACTCGGCCCACTAAGCGCCGATGACGGATGTCGCGACGCGACGCCCGCGCGTGGGCGTCATGGGCGGCACCTTCGATCCGATCCACCACGGCCACCTCGTGGCCGCGAGCGAGGTCGCGCAGCACCACGACCTCGACGAGGTCATCTTCGTGCCGACGGGCGAACCGTGGATGAAGCGCACGGTCACCGACGCTGAGCACCGTTATCTGATGACCGTCGTGGCGACCGCATCCAACCCGCGGTTCACCGTGAGTCGCGTGGACCTCGAGCGCTCCGGGCCGACCTACACGATCGACACGCTGCGCGACATCCGCACGCAGCGACCCGATGCCGAGCTGTTCTTCATCTCGGGTGCCGACGCCATCGCCCAGATCCTCGAGTGGAAGGACGTCGACGAGCTCTGGGATCTGGCCCGATTCGTCGCCGTCTCCCGTCCGGGACACGCCCTCAGCATTAGCGGATTGCCGGAGCGGAGCGTAAGCTCGCTCGAGGTACCCGCGCTGGCGATCTCGTCCACGGACTGCCGCGACCGGGTCAGCCGGGGGCTCCCGGTCTGGTATTTGGTTCCCGATGGTGTTGTCCAGTACATCTCCAAGCACCACCTGTATCGGAGTCAGACATGACGACATCCCACGAGCAGCCGCTGTCGCGTCGCGCTGCCCGAGAGCGGGAGCGCGCGCGTCTGCGAGGCGAGCTCCCCACGGAGCGGCCGACCGAGTCGACGCCTGAACCGTTGGAGTACGCCACCCGCGGAGCGGAAGGCGCTCCGGTGCTCGACGCGCCGCGGGCCGACGAGCAGCCCGCCGGATCGGCGTCGGCCGAGCAGGATCGCCCGGTTTTGCGCGACTACTCGCCCGAGGGTCGCCGTTCCACGCCGCTGACCCCCTCGAGCTTCGCGCCGCCCGCCGCTCCCGCGACGCCCGCCGTCGCGACATCCGACGACTCCGCCCCCCAGGTCTCCGACGCCCCGGAGCCGCCGCGCACCGGCCGCGCCTCGGACGTCGCCGTCCCCACGGGCGAGCGCACCATGACGCGTCGCGAGCTGCGCCTGCTGCGTGCGCGTCGCGAGGCGGAATCCGGCGGCACCGAACCCTCGACGCACACCGACGCGATCGACTTCCTGTTGAAGTCCGGTCCCATCGAGCTGCCGTACCTGCTGCCGACGCGCCCCGATGCGGACGCGGAGGCGGCCGAAGGTGCCGCCGAGCCCGAGGCCGCCCGAGCGGATGCCCCCGAGGCCGAGGCCTCCGCATCCGACAGTGCTGACACCGATGCGGCGGAACCCGAGGCGATCGACGCACAAGCGGCGGACGAGCCCCGCGACGAAGCGTCGACGACCGACGAGACCGCGGTCGTCACCGACGCGGTGGTGGAGGAGCCTCCGGCGCTCGTCGAACCCGCTCCGCTCGCCCCCGCGTTCATCGAGCCTCCCGCGGCCGACGACGCGCCCGCGCAGGCGTCCTCCGACGCCGCGTGGGCCGCGCTGCTCGGTCGCGCGCAGGCGCAGGCCGAGGCCGGACGCCCGCTCGACACCCCGCTCGACGCGATCGTGCCGGAGGTGCAGCCGACAGCCGACGCCGACGAAACACCCGCGGAGGCGCCGGTGAACGGCACCGGCGGCGACACCCCGCGTCCGGCGGAACACTGGTCGCAGCAGGCCACCGACGACTCCCGTGCGGCATTCGAGGGCGGATCGACCGGGAGTTTCGCCCCGAGCGCCCTCGTGATGCCGAACGCACCGCACACGGGGGAGTTCAGCTACTCGTTGAGCACGGGCGAGATCCTCGTCACCGGCTCGATCGACCTGCCCCGCAGCCTCGGCTCGACCGGCGCCCACTCCGACCGGATCGACGATTCGAGCATCGACCACGTGCTCGATCCTCGCGATCAGGAACTCACCTCGACGGACTCCGCCCCGGTACGGGCGGTGCGCGCGGTGAGCAGCCACACCTCGACCCGAGGCATGATCGCCACCCCGCCGAAGAAGGCGCGCAGCACCAAGTACCTGACGGCCCTCGTCATCGCGACCTCCGTGATGGCCGTCGTGGCGGTCACCCTGTTGATCGTCGCCGCCGTGACCGGCAACCTCTGACATCCCGAAGGACCCTGTGACCGCATCCGACAACGCCCGTCGTCTCGTTCAGGTGGCCGCCGTCGCCGCCGACTCCAAGCAGGCGACCGACCTCGTCGCACTCGACGTCTCCGGCCCGCTCCCGCTGACCGACGCGTTCCTGCTCGCCACCGGCCGCAACGAGCGCAACGTGCTCGCCATCGTCGACGAGGTGGAGGAGAAGCTCGCCGAGATCGGCGTGAAGCCGTTGCGCCGCGAGGGCCGCTCGGAGGGGCGGTGGGCCCTCATCGACTTCGGCGACATCGTCGTGCACGTCTTCCATGAGGAGGACCGCATGTACTACGGGCTCGAGCGCCTCTGGCGCGACTGCCCCGTGCTGCCGATCGAACTGCCGACACCCGCATCCGAGTGATCTCAGCGCCGTCGAAGGCGGCCGTGCTTCACTGATCGAGGAGGTACCCGACATGAAGTGTCCGAACGACGGAGCGACCCTGGTCATGAGCGACCGCAGCGGGGTCGAGATCGACTACTGCCCCGAGTGCCGCGGTGTCTGGCTCGACCGCGGCGAGCTCGACAAGATCATCGATCGGGCGGGGCCCACCCCGACGTCCGCGCCCGTCGCTCCCGCTGCGCCGGCGTACCAGCAGCCCCCGGCTCCGCAGTACGCCGAACCGCGCTACGAGACGCCGCGCTACGACCCGCGTTACGGCCAGTCGCACGACCCGTACCGCCGCAAGAAGAAGGACAACTGGCTCTCCGAGCTGTTCGACTGAGCCCGCGGCCCGCTCGATTGGGTCGTCCGCCGTCCTTGGTGTAATCTGGGGTGGTTGTCTTCGGACGGCGAAGAGGGTCTGTGGCGCAGCTGGTAGCGCACCTGCATGGCATGCAGGGGGTCAGGGGTTCGAGTCCCCTCAGATCCACCAGAACCCCCGCGTGAGCGGGGGTTTTCGTGTATCCGGTCGCGTATCCGCGCCGAAGGGTCTTCTTCCCATCCTGGGTGGGGCCCGCAAGCGCGCCGCCAGCATCCCGGGGGTTCGCGAACCTGGGAACGCTCCGGCCGAGTGCCTGCTTACGGTGACCGCGACGGTGACCGGATCGAGGCCGCTGTGAGCGGAAGTGAACGGCGATGACGATCGAGACGAACCCGGCCCAGGCGCAGACAGGCAAGCGCGGGCGGGGCAACAGCGAATTCACCGAGCTCGCGCAACTGGTGCAGGAGGCCGGTCTCATGCGCCGGCGGTACGGGTACTACTGGACCAAGCTCCTGGCGGTGCCGATCGTGTTCGCGATCGCGGTCACCGTCTTCATCCTCATCGGGGACTCCTGGTGGCAGATGTTCACCGCGGCCGCATTCGGTGTGATCTTCACGCAGATCGCGTTCCTCGGGCACGACGCGGCCCATCGGCAGATCTTCCGCTCCGGCAAGTGGAACGACTGGGTCAGTCTCATCCTCGCCGACCTGTTCGTCGGTCTCAGCTACGGCTGGTGGCGTCACAAGCACACCCGGCACCACGCGAATCCGAACAAGGAGGGCGCCGACCCGGACATCGACCTGCCCGTCATCACGTTCACACCCGAGCAGGCCGCACGACGCCGGAATCCGGTGGCCCGCTGGTTGATGTCGCACCAGGGCCTGTTCTTCTTCCCGATCCTGCCGCTCGAGGGCCTCTCGCTCCACGCGTCGAGCGTGCGTCGCGTCGCCGCGAAGGAACCCGTGGAGCGGCGTTGGGTGGAGGTGGCGTTCCTCGCGATCCGCCTCGTCGGATTCACCGGGCTGGTGTTCTGGGTGCTGTCGCCGGGGGTCGCGCTCGCGTTCCTCGGCGTGCAGCTCGCGGTGTTCGGCTTCTACATGGGCGCGTCGTTCGCCCCGAACCACAAGGGCATGCCTCTCGTGCCGAAGACCTCGCGACTCGACTTCCTGCACCGCCAGGTGCTCACCAGCCGGAACATCCGGGGGAACCGTTTCATCGACACCGCGATGGGCGGGCTCAACTACCAGATCGAGCACCACCTGTTCCCGTCGATGCCCCGCCCGAACCTCCGTCGCGCCGCCCGGATCGTCGCGGAATACTGCCGTCGACACGAGGTGCCGTACACGCAGACCGGGCTGTTCCACTCGTACGCGATCGTCTTGCGGCACATCAACCGCGTCGGGCTGGGCGACCGGGATCCGTTCGACTGCCCGCTCGTCGCCAGTCGTCGGGCGATCTGAGCGCGTTCGGCACCGGCACACCCGGTCCTGTGCCACCCTCGGAGGATGACGGGCACGGATGACGGAGTTCGCGAGGGACGGCGACGAGATCCGGTGGAGCACGTGCTCGCGCTCCTCGTCGCCGTCCCCCTCGTCATCTGCCTGAGCGGGCCTCCCGTGCTGCAGGGCTCGCACGCGCGACAGGCCTGCGAGCAGCTCGACCCCGACCGCCCGGCCGAGGCGGTCGCCACGGTCCGGTGGCAGGTCGACCCGTTCCCGCACTGGGTCTGTCACATCGACGAGCAGGAGCCCGCCGATCTCGGCTGGTGGGTACGGTGACCCGCTCGGTCACCCCTCCTTCATGACCGTCGCGGCGAAGTTGCGCACGTTCTCGCGCAGGGTCTCGATGCGCGCACGCCGGGCGGCCTCCACGTCGAAGCCGACGTAGGCCACCGGTGGCCGCTTGCGCACATTGGCCGAGCACTCGAACTGCGCGCAGACGAGGGTGCCGACGGTGTTGCCGTTGCGCCCGGCCTGGCCGGCGCGTTTCGCGCTGAAGAAGAGCACCTCGTTCGGCAGGTGCACGTCTTCGCACCACGCGCATTGCGGGCGCGTGCGCGCGGCACCGTCGGAGCGGCGGAGCATGATGCCCACCGGTCCGTCATCGAGGTCGACGACGACGTAACCGAGCTGCGGCGACTTGCGGTCGCGCCAGCCCAGGTAGTCGAGGTCGTCCCATCTGAGGTCGTCAAATCCGTCGGGGAGTGTGAGCGCGTTCCGCTCACGGAGACTTGCGTTGACGAAGCAGGAACGGAGCTGCTTCTCGGTGATCGATCGCATGGCTGTACCTCGGGGTCGTGTCCCGCATCGTGCGGGACGACTGCGTAAAAGGGTCCGCGGCGACGGAAGTCGCGGGCGGTCACGGGGAGGTGCGCGCGCAGGCGCGCACGGGATTCACGCGGGGGAGAGGATCAGCTATCTCGCGCCGGCGAGGGAGACGCCGACGACCTCCAGACGCCCGACGGGCATGGCGGATGAGCGATTCACGCTCGGTAGTGTACGCGCGTCCCGTTCGGTCGGGGACCCGCGTCGCCTCACCACACCCGGATGGACGGGTCGGTCGCTCGTCGCCTAGAGGAGCGAGAGCCCGCCGTCGCTCGTGATGACGCGTCCGGTGATCCAGCGGGCGTCGTCGGTGGCGAGCCACCCGATCAGGCGGGCGACGTCGTCGGGCGTGCCGAACCGCCCGAGCGGCGTGCCGGCGACCCACGCGCGGATGTCGTCGACCGGTCGGTCCGCCGTCTCCGGGTCGAGGTATCCGGTGTTCACGGGGCCCGGATTGACCGTCGTGAGCAGCATGCCCCGGTCCAGCAGCGCCCGGGCGACCGTCGCGGTGACGCCGGCGAGCGCCGCCTTGCTCGTCGCGTAGGCGACCTCGCCGGGCATCGGGCCGTCCTGCTGCCCCGAGGTCATCCAGACGACCCGGCCGAGCCGGTTCTCGTCCACCGGCGTGTCGGCGGCGGCGTAGGTCTCCGCGAACCGTCGGGTGAGCAACAGGGTGGCACGGGTGTTCACCGCCCAGTGCCCGTCGAGGAGCTCCGGTGTCATCTCCAGAAGCGTGCCGTCGCTGCCGCTCCTGGCCTGGTTGCAGACGAGCACGTCGAGCCCGCCGAGCGCGTTCCGCGCCTCGTCGACCAGTCGGGACGGCACGGCGGCGTCGGCCAGATCGCCGGAGAGGTCGGCGAATCGGGCGCCCGGGTGCAGGGCTGCTCGGATGCCCGCCCGCACCGCGTCCAGGTCGTCGGCGCCCCACGGTTGGTCTGCGTCATGGGCGGAGTGGTGATGGATGGCGACGTTCGCCCCGAGCTCCGCGAGCCGGCGCGCGACCGCGAAGCCGATTCCGCGACGCCGCGACGCTCCCGTGACGAGCGCGGCGCGACCGGCGAGCGGTGCGCCGGTCACAGCACCCGACGCAAGTAGTCGTTCGAGAAGACACCCTCCGGGTCGAAGCGCGCGACGAGACGGTCGAAGTCGTCGATCCGCGGATACAGCGTGCGCACGCGGGAGCTGTCCATCGCGAAGAGCTTGCCCCAGTGCGGTCGCGCGGCGTACGGCTCGAGGGCGGCCTCGATGCGGGGGAGCAGCGGAAGCACGTGCTCCGGCTCCTTCTTCCACGTGAAGTGGATGCCCACCGCATCCGTCTCGAACGCACCGCTCAACCACAGCGAGTCGGCGGCCATCGTGCGGATCTCGGTGACCAGCAGGTGGGGCGTGATGTGCTCGCCGAGGGCACGGACGGCCCGGATCGCCTCGACCGCGTGCCGGCGGGGCACGAGGTACTCGGTCTGCAGCTCTTCGCCGTTGCTCGGCGTGAAGCCCATGCGGAAGTGCGGGAGCCGGTCGTTCCACGGGCCGGGCACGCCGCCCTGACGCGTGGCGTTCGTGGCCGGCATCTCGCGCAGCGGGTGCCGGTCCACGGGAGCACGCTCCGCTCCGGCGAGCGTCTCGGGCGCATCCGGCGTCGTGCTCTTGAGCCACACCTGACCGATCGAGTCCCCGGCCCAGTTCGTGAACAGGCTCACGCTGTACGCGCTCGAGGTGATGGCGTCGAAGTCCTCGAGCACCCGGTCCCACGGAAGATCCGAGTAGACGTCTTGCCGCACCTCGAAGGTCGGCTGGATGTCGAGAGTGAGGCGGGTGACGATGCCGAGCGCGCCGAGCGCGACGACCATGCCGTCGAACTCCGCATCGCCCCGGCGGGCGTGCACGAGCTCGCCCTCCGCGGTCAGGAGCTCCAGCCCCGCGACCGCCGAGGAGAGGGTACCGTTGCGGTCCCCGGAACCGTGCGTGCCGGTCGCCACGGCACCCGCGACGGAGATGTGCGGCAGCGACGCCATGTTGTGCAGCGCCCACCCGGCACCCTGCAGCACCTCGGCGAGATCCCCGTACCGCATCCCGGCGCCGAAGGTGACGGTGCGCGCCCCCTCGTCGATGCGCACGTCGGGGTCGACCCGGTCGAGCACCACGAGTTCGTGCTCGCTGTCGGCCAGGTCGTTGAACGAGTGGCGCGAGCCGAGGGCTCGGATGCGTCGGGCACCGACGACGAGGTCGCGGAGCTCCCCGAGGTCGGCCGGGTGGTGGATCGAGGTGGCGCGGTACTCGAGGTTGCCCGCCCAGTTGCGTTCGGCCATCTGTGAACTCTAACCGTCCGCACATCGCGCCTCCTTAGACTGACCGCATGTCGGCCACCCGGGAACGATCCGTTCCGGCCCGCGGTCGCCGAGCGCCGCGCCCCGAGTCGCGCTACCCGACCCGCGAGATCGGCGGCGCGACGTACTTCACGAGCCGCGACGTGTACGGCGACCTCGTGCTCGTCGTCAAGCGGTTCCCCGGACCGCCGACGGCGGCGGCGGAGAGTCCGCGACCGTTCGTGCTCGTCCACGGCATCGGTGTCTCCAGCCGCTACTTCCAGCCGCTCGCCGCCCGCCTCGCCCGGTTGGGACCGGTGTGGGTCGTCGACCTGCCGGGCTACGGAGCGAGCCCCAAGCCGCCGCGGCACGTGACCCTTGA
The DNA here is from genome assembly GCF_002797715.1 of Diaminobutyricimonas aerilata. Lineage (NCBI taxonomy): Bacteria > Bacillati > Actinomycetota > Actinomycetes > Micrococcales > Microbacteriaceae > Diaminobutyricimonas > Diaminobutyricimonas aerilata. The sequence goes on from NZ_PGFF01000001.1 coordinate 1,601,809, forward strand.
GGACCACGCGGAGGTGCTCGCGCGATTCCTCCAGCGTGCCGGCATCCGGAACCCCGTCGTCGTGGGCCATTCGATGGGATCCCAGGTCGTCTCGGTCGCGGCACACCGTCATCCGGAACTCGTCGACCGCCTCGTCATGCTCGGCCCGACCACCGACGACCGGCGCCGCTCCGTGCCGCAGCAGTCGTGGAGCCTCTTCATCGAGATGCTCAAGGCGCCGTGGAGCGCCAAGTGGGTCGTCGGTTCGGACTACCTGTTCCGCTGCGGCATCCCGTACTACATCCGGCAGTTGCCGAACCTCATCGACGACCGCCCGGAGGACCGGATGCCGCAGCTGCCGATGCCGGTGCTCGTCGTGCGTGGCGACGGCGATCCCATCTGCCCTCCGCGCTGGACGCGCCACCTCGCCGACCTCGCGCCCCAAGGACGCCACGCCGAGGTGCGGGGCCCGCACGTGATCATGTTCACGGACCCGGGTCGCACGGCCGAACTGCTGCTGGAACACGCCCGATGAGGATGCCGGTGCCGGTGATCGAGTGGGCGAGCGACTGGGTGTACGCGACTCGGGCGACGCTGCGGCACCTGGGCGGACGCTGGCCGGAGGCCGAATACACGCGCGGCAGCGGTCGTGCGGTGCTGCTCATCCCCGGCGTCTACGAAACCTGGCAGTTCATGCGCCCGATCGCCGACCGGCTCGTCGAGCTCGGGCACCCGGTGCACGCCCTCGACGCGCTCGGCTACAACCGGCGCAGCATCCGCGACTCCGCGTCCCTGGGTCAGGCCTATCTGCGCAAACGCGACCTGACCGACGTCGTGATCGTCGCCCACAGCAAGGGCGGCTTGATTGGCAAGCACATGATGGCGGTCAACGACCGCGAGCGCCGCGTCGCGAAGATGGTGACCGTGAACACGCCGTTCTCCGGGTCCCCGCTCGCCCGCATCGCCGTGGGCCGCACGCTGCGCGAGTTCCGGCCCGCAGGCGAGACGGTGCGCCTGCTGTCGAAAGAGCTCGAGGTCAACTCGCGCATCACCTCGATCTCGAGCAAACAGGATCCGTTCGTGCCACCGGACACGTCGCTCACCGGCGGGGAGAACCTGCGGGTGCCGATCGTCGGCCATTTCCGGCCACTCGGGAATCCCGAGGTCATCCGAGAGGTTGTCTCGCGCGTATGAGTGAGACGCCGTCGACAGCAACCGGAACGACCCGCCAGCAGCGACTCGTGTTGGCGATCGCCATCCTGGCGTCGTTCGCGTCGTTCCTCGACGGCACCCTCGTCAACGTCGCGCTGCCCGCGATCGCCGACGACCTCGGCGGCGGTCTCACGGTGCAGCAGTGGGTCGTCGACGCCTACCTCATCACGCTCGGCTCGCTCATCCTCGTCGCGGGCTCGGTCTCGGACGTGCTCGGCCGGCTCACCGTTCTGCGCATCGGCCTCGTCGGTTTCGGGGTGACGAGCGTCATGATCGCCGCGGCACCGACCCCGGAGTTCCTCGCCGTCTCCCGGGCGCTCCAGGGGGTCGCCGGGGCGCTGCTCGTGCCGAGCTCGCTCGCGCTCATCACCTCGAACTTCCGCGATGCCGCGCAGGCGAAGGCGATCGGCGCGTGGACGGCGTGGACGAGCGCCGCGATCCTCGGTGGACCGGTCGTCGGCGGGCTCTTCATCGACTATCTCTCGTGGCGGTGGGCCTTCCTGATCAACGTGCTGCCCGTCGCCCTCACCCTTCTGCTCATGGCGCGGCTCACCCAGCGCGACGAGCGGCGCGCCGGCGTGAGCATCGACTACGCGGGCGCCGTACTGGCCACCCTCGGACTCGCCGGGACCGTCTTCGCCCTCATCGAGCAGGGGAACCTCGGCTGGGCGCACCCGGCGATCTGGCTGCCGTTCACGCTCGGCGTGCTGCTGTTCGCGGGCTTCCTCGTGCGTCAGCGCCGCGCCGCGGAGCCGCTCATGCCGCTCAACCTCTTCACCGTGCGGAACTTCGGCTGGGGCAATCTCGCGACGTTCTTCATCTATGCCGCGCTGTCGCTCTCCGGATTCGTCATCACCGTGTTCCTGCAGCAGACGGCAGGCTACGGGGCGACGGCCGCCGGCCTCGTGATGATCCCGTCGACGATCATCATGATCGTGCTCTCGTCGTACTTCGGGAAACTGAGCGGCAGATACGGACCGCGGATCTTCATGACCTTCGGGCCGCTGCTCGCCGCGGCGGGATTCGCCCTCATGCTCGGGGCGGGGGAACGCGTCGACTACTGGACGCAACTGCTGCCCGGCGTGCTCGCCTTCGGACTCGGGCTCACGGCGACGGTCGCGCCGCTCACCTCCGCGATCCTCGGGGCGATCGAGACCGAGCGCTCGGGCATCGCATCGGCGGTGAACAACGCCGTCGCCCGCGTCGCCGGGCTCATCGCCATCGCCTTCCTCGGCGTCATCGTGGGCGAGCGGCTCGACGTCGAGGGTTTCCAGCGCGGACTCTGGACGGCGATCGCCTTGATGGTGATCGGCGGCGTGGTGTCGTGGCTCGGCATCCGGACCCCGCGGGCGCCGGATGACGCCGTACCGTCAGGAGAGCAGGCTCGCGCCGCCGAAGGCCAGTGAGATCACGATCACGACGGCGGCGACCATGACGAGCCGGAAGAGCACCCGGCCGGTGTCCCCCCGCGCCAACCGCGCGATCCCGGCGACCGCGAGAGCCAGGACGATCCCGAAGCCGACGACGGCCGGCACACGCGGCGGCGGATCCCCGAAGGCGACGAGCGCAGCCGCGCCGAGCAGGGCGAGCCAGAGCAGCAGTCCGGCCGCACCGAGCGGCAACCGGTGCACGAATCCCCGCACCCCGGTGCGGGCGTCATCGTCGCGATCGGGCAGCACGTTCGCCACGTGGGCCGCCGCGCCCAGCAGCGCGCCCGCCGCGCACGCCCACCACGCGGGCAACGCCGGCTCCGACGCCGACAGCGTCACGATCGCGGGCAGCGTCCCGAACGCGATCAGGTAGGGCAGCATCGAGAACGCGGTCGACTTGACGCCGAGGTTGTAGGCCCACGCCGCCGCCAGGAAGAGCGCGTGCGCGAGCGTCGCGGGAAGGCCGAGAGGCGAGGTGAACAGAAGCGCGAGCGCGAGCGTCGCGAAGGCGGCGGCACGCACCGCGCCGACACCGACCGCGCCGCTCGCGACCGGCTTGTCGGTGCGGCCCACCGCCCTGTCGCGGTCGGCGTCGAGCCAGTCGTTCGAGAGACCCACCGAGAGCTGATTGAGCCCGACCGCGAGCGTCACGAGCACCGTGCGCCACACCTCGAGCCCGGCACCGACCGCGAGCAGTAGCGTGACGACGGTGACCGCGACGGCCGGACCCGGATGGGTGGACCGGGCGAGCGCGGACACTCGGGAGGGCATCCCGTCATGCTATCCGCGCGCATCCGCGGAACCCGTGAGGGGCGGGTGAGCAACGGCTCAGTTGTCTCGGCCGCCGACGATCTCCTCGCGCACCCGCCGCAGGTCTTCGAGCAAGGAGCCGATGAGGATCCAGTGCTCGGGGTGGGGTGTCGCGACCGCGAGCGGAGCCGTCAACGCGGGGAGTTCCGCCGTCACCGTGGGCGGTTCGCCGTCGGGGTCGCGATCGAGCAGGCGCAGGTCGTGCGCGGCACGTTCGAGCTCCGTGGCGATCGCCTGCACCGTCGCCTCGCGATGGAGGGTCGGATCGCGGTGGTCGCGCAGGGCGCGCGCCATGCCGATGACCCGGGTCACGAGCGCCGACAGGCGGGCGAGCAGTTCGGCGTCGTTCTCGAGCACGCGGCGGTGGCGGGAGCGCCGCGGATTGAACGCGAGACTCTCCTCGCCGGCCGCGACCGCGTCGGCGGCGGCGTCGCGAAGAGGACGCAGGCTCCGCGCGCGTTCGAGCACCCGCTCCGCGGTCGGCGCGTCGACGGGCATCCGGAGCGCCGCGGACAACGCGTCGAGGGCATCCGCGGTCTCACGCAGCAGGCGGGAGATCGCGAGGTGCGCGGGGCGCAGCAGCACCGGGGGCACGATGAGCGCGTTCAGGATGAGCGCCACACCCGCGCCGATGATCGTCTCGATGATGCGGTCGAGCGCGTAGGCCGGCGTCTGGTCGCCGATCGCGAGCACGAGCATCGCGCTGATCGGGATCTGGTTCGTCGAGCCCGGACCCAGCCGCAGCGCCCAGGCGATGAGCAGCGACACCACGATGACGGACAGGACGATCCAGCTCGCGTTGCCGAGGAACTGCCCCACGAGGTACGCGAGCACGACCCCGCCGATGACCCCCACCGAGCGCTCGAGCCCCTTCGTGAGGGACTGCGTCACGCTCGGTTGCACGACGAGCAGGGCCGCGATCGCGGCGAAGATCGGCAGCGGCTGGTCGAGCGCGATCACCGAGACGAGCCAGGCGACGATCGCCGCGGCGGACGTCTTGAGCACCTGCAACAACGGTGCCCGCTTCGCGGTGCGCAACGACGGGACGGCCCTCACGCACCCAGGCTAGTTGCGCCCGCGGCCGGCCGGGTGCGACCGGTCAGTCCTCGGACCGCGCGAGCCGCGCGGGTGCCCCGAGCGCACGGCCCAATGCATCCACGGATGCCGCGAGGGCGCGGGACGCCGGCTGCCGGGCTCCGGGCAGCGGCTCCACTTCGATCGTGAATCCGGCGCGCGTCTCGCGGCGTCGCCACAGCGCGACCACCCGGCCGTCGCGCACGACGGTGGCCCGGAACATCCCGTTACGCCCGGGCACGACGGCGTCGGCGTGCGCCGGGTCGAGCGCGGCGGAACGATCGGCGTAGCCGAGCAGGTATTCGTCGAAACCGGGCAGGAGGAGCACCGGGGGAGCCGGATCCACGACGTCCAGCACGTCCGGAGCGATGAGGTACTCGGTGTCGTCGATCGCCAGCCGGGTGAGGGTGTCGCCGGCGACGGCGATTCCCCGGCGCACGTCCGTGAGCGGAAGCCCGCTCCAGTGGGCGAGGTCGCGTTCGGTGGCGGGACCGTGCCCGCGGAAGTACCGCCGGGCGAGTTCGCCGAGCGCGTCGTCGCGCTCGAGGCGGCGCGGATCGGGCACCGCGTGCTCGAACGCGCGGAACGACTGCTGCTTCCCGCTCGGCGCTGCCACGACGAGCCGTTGGCGCAGCGCCAGCCAGACCAGGATGTTGTAGCCGCGTTGGCCGGCCGGGTCGATGCCCGCCCGTTCGAGCGCGGCGAACAACTCGGGGCGGGTGCGGGCACCGCCGGCGAGTTCGGCGAGGATCACCCGTTCCGCGGCGGCGAGCACGGCGTCGTCCAGGCCGCGTTGCGCGTGGATCGTCGCGGACGCGCGCACCTCACGGTCGCCGGTGAGGTCGAGCATCCAGGCGACATCGTCGGGACTCAGCAGGTGCAGTGTGCCGCGGAGGGGCCACGACCGGATGAGCCGTCCGCTCTCGAGTGCCGCGCTCACGGCCGCGGTGCTGGAACCGGGGGCGCGTAGCGCCGCCGAGAGCAGCACTCCGCCGTGGTCCTGACCCTGCAGCGCGAGGAGGTGGCGCACCGCGTCCACCGGGTCGGACGCGGAGGTGGGATGCAGCAACTGGGCGCGCAGGCGCCACCGCGTGATCCGCCGGAGGTCGTCGACGCGACTGCTCATCCGCCCAGTATCGCGGCCTCCGCCGACACCGGCCACGACGCGTCGAGATCGCCACGACGCTCGCACGCCGCTAAGGCGGGTCAGGCGAGACGAGCGTCGCAGCGACGTGACGGCCATCTCGGCACGACGGGGATCCGTCGATCCGATCTGGTCACGGCGCGCTGGCCGTGAGCAAGGGGCGCCGCGGGTGCGGCGGGCGGACGGTGCCGGTGCTGTCCGGCTTCTCTCGGTGGTTCACCCTCCGTGACGCGCGTGCACGGGGGAGTTCCGCCGTGTCCGCCGAATGGGGGACACGACGTCGGGCACGCTCAAGGTAACACCCGCTTCGACGCCCGTCAACAGAAGTGCTCAGCCTCCCGCGGTGGCGATCGCGTCCGCCGCTCGCACGAGCGCCAGGTGCGAGAGCGCCTGCGGCGTGTTGCCCATCTGCCGGCCGGTGCGCGTGTCGAATTCCTCGGACAGCAGACCCACGTCGTTGGCGAAACCGACCAGCCGGTCCATGAGCGCGATGGCCTCGTCGAGGCGGCCGTCGAGGGCGTAGTGCTCGACGAGCCAGAAGGCGCACGCGAGGAACGGATGCTCGTCCCCGGGAATCCCGTCCACTCCGCTCTCGGTGCGGTAGCGCAGCGGCAGACCGTCCACGAGCAGCTCGCGTTCGATCGCGGCGACGGTGCGCCGCATCCGTTCGTCCCCGTGCGAGAGGTAGCCGACCTGCGGCATCTGCAGCAGCGCCGCATCGACCTCGGTGCCGCCGTAGTACTGCGTGTAGTGCCCGAGTTCCGCGTTGTAGCCCTCCCGTTCGATCTCGTCGCGGATCTCGTCGCGCACCCGTTCCCATCGGGCGACGGGGCCGTCGAGCCCATGCAGTCGCACGCCGCGGACGCCGTACTCGAAGGCTGCCCAGAGCATGACCCGGGAGTGGGTGAACGACCGCTCCGGGCCGCGGATCTCCCAGATGCCGTTGTCGGGGCGGCGCCACACGTTCTCCACGTGACGCAGCAGCTCGCGCTGCAGCGACCAGGAGAACTCGTTCTCGACGATGCCGAGCTCCCGGGCGTTGTGCAGGGCGACCATCACCTCGCCGAACACGTCGCCCTGGTACTGCGTGTAGGCCCCGTTGCCGAGGCGCACGGGGGAGGCGCCGCGGTACCCGGGCAGGCTCGGGAGCTCGAACTCGGTGAGCCGCCGCTCGCCGGAGAGTCCGTACATGATCTGCACGTCGCCAGGGTCGCCGGCGATCGCGCGCAGCAGCCAGCTGCGCCACTCCTCGGCCTCGCTCTCGAAGCCGTGGGACATGAGCGCCTGCAGGGTCAAGGACGCGTCCCGCAGCCACACGTAGCGGTAGTCCCAGTTGCGCGTGCCGCCTTCGTCCTCGGGCAGGCTCGTGGTCGCGGCGGCGACGATGCCGCCGGTGTCCTCGTGGGTGAGCGCACGGAGCACGAGCAGCGAACGACGCACGAGGTCGGAGTACCGCTCGGGAGCCTGCGCACTCCCGGCCCACCCGCGCCACCAGCTCACCGTCGCCTCGAGCTGCTCGTCGATGTCGGCCATGGGCGGCGGCTCGCGGTGCGCCGGGTACCAGGTGAGGGGGATGTCCACCGTCATGCCCTCGTCCACGTCGAACTCGGAGACGTGGGCGTGGTTCTGGGCGGTGAGCCGCGGGCCCCGCACGACGATGGCGTCGGGCCCGGCGACCGCGACGAGCGAGGTCGTCGCCGCACCTTCGTCGACCTGCCGCACCCACGGCAACGCCGTCGCGTAGCCGAAGCGGATGCGCAGCTCCTGCCGCATCCGTACCGTGCCGCGCAGTCCGCGGACACGCCGCACGACGTCGGCCCGGCGGTCGCCGTGCGGCATGAAGTCGAGCACCTCGACCTCTCCGGTCGAGGTCGACCACACCGTGCGCAGCACGAACGTGTCCTCGAGGTACTCCCGGGTGCTTCGCGCCCGGGGGTCGACGGGTGCGAGGAGCCACCGGCCGTGGTCCGGGTCGCCGAGCAGGGCGCCGAACGCCGAATCGGAGTCGAAGCGGGGGAGGCACAACCAGTCGATGCTGCCGTTGCGCGCGACGAGCGCCGCGGTATGGCAGTCGCCGATGAGGGCGTAGTCCTCGATCTTGTGGGGCACGTGACGATCCTGCCAGTCACGCGCAGGGAGACCGGTGGGACCGCGCGTGCGGCTGGGCCTCAGTCGGTGGCGGGCGCTTGCGGGTTCTCCAGATCGGGGCCGACGGCCCCGCCCGGCAGCAGGCCGGCATCCGAGAGCTGATCCGCGAGTCCGGCGCCGTCCGGGGCGCTCACCCACGGTGCACGGTGCCGGTCGACGCCTTCCGCACGGGTGCGCCCACCGGCGAAGACGGCTTCGCCGGTCGACAGGCGCCGGATGGCGACCGCCGCCACGTTGTCGGGATGGTCCGCGACGAAGTCGCCGTAGATCTCCTCGTCGTGCTGCCCGTCGTCGCCGATGAGCAGCCACCGGATGTCGGGGAACTCGCGCGACAGGCGTCTGAGGCTGTCGACCTTGTGTTCACGCCCGCTGCGGAACCAGCGGTCGTGGGTCGGCCCCCAGTCGGTGAGCAGGAGCGAGCCCGGCGGATACAGGTTGCGGGAGAGGAAGCGGGTGAGCGTCGGTCCGACGTTCCAGGCGCCCGTCGAGAGGTAGATGACGGGGGCACGCGGGTGCTGGCGGGCGAGGCGCTCGTAGAGCACCGCCATGCCCGCGACGGGCCGGCGGGCGTGCTCGTCGAGTACGAACGTGTTCCAGGCGGCGAGGAATGGGCGGGGCAGCGCGGTCACCATGACGGTGTCGTCGATGTCGGAGATGACGCCGAAGCGTTCCGCGGGATCGACGATGAAGACGGGCGCGCTCACGGGCTCGGCGCCGTCGGCCCGCAACTCGATGCTCTGCCAGCCGGGCTCGATCTCCACCTCGACCTTGGCGTCGATGACGCCTCCCCGGTCGGCGTGGACGACGTGCTCGGTGCCACCCACGGTCACGCGGACCGCGGCCTTCTTCACCGGGATGCTCCAGAAACTGCGCCAGCCGCGCACGGAGGCGTAGCGCGGCTCCCCGGCGTCCTGCACCGGCCGCGTGAGCACGACGCGGCCGAGCACGCGCACCCACTTGGTGCTGCCGTACCCGGTATAGGGCACGATCGTGGCGGCGAGACCGCGACGACGGCCCCGGCGTTCGCGGAAATCGTGGAACGCGTCCTCGATGCGGGCGGCGCGATGCAGGATCGGCTCCGCCGAGTGCGCGACATCGCGAGCGGACCGGGCCATGTCTCCAGTCTGTCACGCCCGTCCGTGCGTCGAGGACCGCCACGACCGGCACGGGGGTCGACCGATGGGTCGACACCCGAAGGCGGGGGAAGCGGTGGCGACGCCCCCGCTTCGGGGGCGTAATAGACTCAGCCCACATTTCAGATAAGGAGCTTCCGTGCCGGAACCCGTCACTCCCTCAATCCCGGGCGCCGTACAGATCCGCAATGAACCCGTCCAGGCGCGCAGCACTGCGCGTCTCACTGCGCTGCTCGATTCCGCCGCCTCCGTCATCGCGGAGATCGGGTTCGAACGTCTGACGACCGCCATGGTCGCCGAACGCGCCGGAGCATCGATCGGTACCGTCTACCGCTACTTCCCGGACCGGCTCGCCGTTCTCCAGGCCCTCGCGCAGCGCAACTTCGAGCGGATGGCCGATCGGGTGCGCGCGGAGGTGATCGACCCCGGACACTCGACATGGCTCGAGGCGATGGACGGCGTGCTCGGCGTGTTCGTGGATGCCTTCCGCTCCGAGCCGGGGTTCCGGTCGATCCGCCTCGGCGACGTCATCGACCTGTACCCGCGGGCCGCGTCCGAGACGGCCAATTCCGCGATGGCGCGCGTGATCTTCGAGGCGCTCGCGGAGCGGTTCGAGCTGCCCACCGACGATGCGACGGTGTTCGCCTTCGACGTCGCGATCGAGGTGTCCGACGCGCTGGTCGCGCGTGCCTTCGTGACCGACCCGAAGGGTGACGAGCGGTATCTCGATCAGGTGCGCAGCGGCGTGCGGGTGCTGCTCGAGCAGCATTTCGGGAGGGTCTGACCGGGGCCGTCGTCGAGACGCGGGACTTCCGGCTGAGGGGATCCTTCGGAAGACTCGACCCATCGGGAATGTCGGTCGTTCCGAATATCGTTGGCCTGACTATCGGCTCTTCGGCCGACGAGCCCGCGAGGAATGGACCGACCGCCCATGATCGAGTTCCGTGACGTCCGCAAGGAGTTCCCGGACGGCACCGTCGCCGTCGAACACTTCTCCCTGGTGATCCCATCCCGGGAGACGACCGTGCTCGTCGGGTCCTCCGGATCCGGCAAGACGACGCTGTTGCGGATGATCAACCGCATGGTCGACCCGTCGAGCGGGGCGGTCGAGATCGACGGTGAGAACGTGCTCGAGATCGACCCGGTGCGACTGCGTCGCCGCATCGGCTACGTGATGCAGAACTCGGGCCTGCTGCCGCACCGCAAGGTGGTCGACAACATCGCCACGGTGCCCCTGCTCAACGGGACGCCGAAGCGGCAGGCGCGCGAGCGGGCGCTCCAGCTCATGGACACGGTCGGTCTCGACCGTGCCATGGCCGATCGCTACCCGAGTCAACTCTCCGGGGGCCAGCAGCAGCGCGTCGGTGTGGCGCGCGGGCTCGCCGTCGACCCGAACATCCTGCTCATGGACGAGCCCTTCGGGGCGGTCGACCCGATCGTGCGCGCCGATTTGCAGCAGGAGTTGCGGCGGCTGCAGCAGTCCCTCGGCAAGACGGTCGTGTTCGTGACCCACGACATCGACGAGGCGTTCCTGCTCGGCGATCAGGTCGTGATCCTGCAGCAGGGCGGACGGATCGCGCAGCGCGGCACTCCCGCCGAGATCCTGGCGGCGCCTGCCGACGACTTCGTCGCGACCTTCATCGGCGCAGACCGCGGCAAGCGCGAGCTGCGCGTGCGCGAGGTGGGTGGGCGCCGGGTCCTCGTCGACGGCGACGGGCGGCCGGCGGGTGTGCTGACGGAGACGCCGTGAACTGGCTCGTCGGGAACCTCGACCTCATCTTCGAGCTCGCGGTCGAGCACGTGCGGTTGAGCATCCCGCCGATCGTGCTCGGGTTCCTCATCTCGATCCCGCTCGGCTGGCTCGCGTTCCGCTTCCGGCTCACGCGCGGCCTGCTCCTCACCGTCGCCGGACTGCTGTATACGATCCCATCGCTCGCCCTGTTCGTGATCCTGCCGCCCGTGCTCGGCATCAGCTTCCTCAGCGAACTCAACATCACCATCGCTCTCACGATCTACGCCGTCGCGATCCTCGCCCGCAGCGTGGCCGACGCCCTCGATTCGGTCGACCCGGCGGTGCGACAATCGGCGACCGCGGTCGGCTACGGTCCCTGGCGCCGGTTCTGGGGCGTCGAGTTCCCGCTCGCGGGGCCGGTCATCCTCGCCGGCCTGCGCGTGGCCGCGGTGAGCACCGTGAGCCTCGTGACCGTCGGGATCCTCATCGGGGTCGAGAGCCTCGGCTACCTGTTCACGAACGGACTGCAGCGCGGGATCCTCGTCGAGGTGTTCGCCGGACTGATCGGCACCATGCTGCTCGCGCTCCTGTTCGACTTGATGCTCGTCCTCGCGGGACGTCTGCTCATGCCGTGGACCCGCGCGTCGGCGCTCACCCCGTCGCCCTCGGCCCGGGTCGTGACGGCGGTGCAGGTATGAACCTCATCGCCGACGCGCTCGCGTGGCTGTTCTCGCCTGATCGGCTGCAGGGCGGCAACCCCATTCCGCTCAGGTTCGGGGAGCACCTGTTCTACACCTTCCTGTCGGTCATCATCGCGGCGGCGATCGCCGTGCCGCTCGGATACGTGATCGGCCACACCGGACGGGGCCGGAACATCGCCGTGGCCCTCTCGGGGGCGGCGCGCGCTCTGCCGTCCTTCGGCCTCATCCTCCTGCTCGTGCTGCTGATCGGCACGACCCGCGCACCGCTCGCGGCGGTCATCGCGTTCGTGCTGCTCGCGATCCCGTCGATCCTCGCGGGCGCCTATGCGGGCGTCGAGGCCGTCGACCGGCGCACCATCGACGCCGCCCGGGCGATGGGCATGACGGAGTGGCAGATCCTCCGCAAGGTCGAGATTCCGCTCGGGCTGCCGCTGCTCATCGGCGGTCTGAGGAGCGCCGCGCTGCAAGTCGTCGCGACAGCAACCCTCGCCGCCTACGTCGGTCTCGGTGGGCTCGGGATCTACCTGTTCCGCGGCATCAGCCTGCGCACGTACGACGAGATGCTGGGCAGCGCGTTGCTCATCGCCACCCTCGCGCTGGCCCTCGACACGGTGTTCGCCCTCACGCAGCACCTCGTCGTGCCGCGCGGGGTGACCGCGGGCCGTGTGAAAGACGACCGTTCGACGTCATCCCGGCGTCGCGCGGGGGCGGGGACTCCCGCCGTGACAGGAAAAGGATGAATCAGTGAACACAGCAAGGAACAAGGGCCGGCTCGCCTTCGGTGCAGTCGTGGTCGGGGCGGCATTGGCCCTGGCAGGGTGTGCATCGGGTGACCCTCTGGCCCCGGACACCGGATCGGGCGGCGCGGGCAACGACGAGACCATCGTCGTCGGCTCGCAGGCCTACTACTCGAACGAGATCATCGCCGAGATCTACGCCCAGGCGCTCGAGAACGCCGGCCTCGAGGTGGAACGTCAGTTCAACATCGGACAGCGCGACGCCTACATCCCCTCGCTCGAGAGCGGCGAGGTCGACCTGTTCCCCGAATACACGGGGAACCTCCTGCAGTTCTACGACCCCGAGGCGACGGCCACGACGCCCGACGAGGTGTACTCCGCCCTGACCGAGGCTCTTCCCGAGGGACTCACGGCGCTCGAGCAGAGCGCGGCGACCGACCAGGACTCCTACAACGTGACCGCGGCGTTCGCCGAGGCGAACGGCGTCTCCAGCATCGCTGACCTCGCCGGCATCCCCGACCTGACCCTCGGCGGGAACGCCGAGCTCGAGGAGCGCCCGTACGGGCCCGCCGGCCTCCAGAGCGTCTACGGCGTCACGGTCGGCTTCAACGCCACCGGTGACACGACCGTCGACGCCCTCGTCGAGGGCCAGATCGACATCGCCAACGTCTACAGCGCCGACCCCCGCATCCAGACCGAGGACCTCGTGACCCTCGAGGACCCCGAGGGGCTCTTCCTCGCGTCCAACGTCGTGCCGATCGCGAACGCCGACGTGGCCGATGAGATCTCCGACGTCATCAACGCCATCAGCGAGGCGATGACCGCCGAGGACCTCGTCGACCTCAACGTCAAGAGCACCGTCGACGAGCAGTCGGCCGACGACATCGCGACCGAGTGGCTCACCGACAAGGGCCTGCTCGACTGAGCGGACCCATCGAACAGAGCGGGGCGGATGCGCGAGCGTCCGCCCCGCGACTCGTTACGGCGGCCCTCAGCTGCGGCGGATATCGTCGCGCGTGTCGGGATCGCCGTCGCCCGCGCGGGCCATGTGGCGCTCGTTGAGCCGGTGGAGGGCGAGCTTCACGAGCCAGGCGACCAGCAGGAAGCCGAGGATGATCGCCACGAACACATAGCCCGCGTAGTGCAGCTGATCGGCGATGAGGGTGCGTGTCACGCCGCCCGCCGTCGCCCCGACCGTCACGTAGGCCGTTGCCCAGATGGCGCACGCGGGCGCGGTCCACGCGATGAACCGGCGGTACGGCATGCCGCTCATCCCCACGGTGAGCGGCACGAGCGAGTGCAGCACCGGCAGGAACCGCGAGACGAAGATCGCGATGCCGCCGCGGCGGTCGAGGAAGTTCTCGGCTCGCACCCAGTTGTGTTCGCCGATGCGGCGCCCGATGCGCGACGACCGGATGCGGGGTCCGAACCACCGTCCGAGCGCGAATCCGATGCTCTCGCCGGCGAGGGCACCGGCGATCACGACCAGGATGAGTGCGAGGTACTGCACCGGGTTGTCGAACGGGTTGGGCGTCGCGAGACTCGCGACGATGACGACCGAGTCACCCGGCACGACGAGCCCGATGAGCACGCTCGTCTCGAGCAGGATGGCGAGGCCGGCGAGGGCGATCCGCAGCACCGGATCGACGCTGTCCACGACCCCGAGGATCCAGCTCAGGATGTCGTTGACCACGGCTCACACCCTACTTGCGGAGCGCTTCCAGGCGCGCGTTCCAGGCGTTGAGACGCCCGGGTTCGGCCGCGAGTTGCGGCCCATCGAGCCATGCCGTCGCGAGCCGGGCACCGTGCAGCGCGCTCAGGGCCCACACCTCGAGGCCGTCGAGCTCGTCGGGGGTGACGAGTTCCTCGCGCACCTCGATGCGCAACGCGGTCGCGATGGTGCGCAGCACGCGTTCGGTGACGCTGTCGACTCGGTCCAATCCGGCGTGGACGACACACAGGGCGCTGCCACGCCACCAGACGATCGAGCTGTAGGCGCCTTCCACGACGAACCGTTCGGGTGAGAGCAACACGGCCTCGCCCGCCCCGCGCGCCTGCACGGCCGCGCGCGCCCGGCCGAGGGCGGCGAGATCCGGCCCTTTCACGCGGGGTCGTCTGCGCGGGTCGGCGCCGTCGTGCGTCGCGAGCACCACGGAGTTCGAGCGTTCAGGCGCCGGTCGGAGCCACGCGGCGAAGCCGATCGTTCCGCGGCGACGTCGCGCCTCGATACGGGGGAACCAGTCGCCCCGTTCCGGCACGGACGCGACCACGGCATCCCACACCCGGGCGGCCTCCGCGCGCTCGGTGGCGGGCGTACCGTCGAGGAAGCGGCGCCGGTGCAGGTCGATCGCGAGGGTGCGCCCGTCACGCACGATCCAGGAGTCCGCGACGAGCGTCTCCGCCTCCTCGGTGTCGCACGTGTCGTCGGGCACCAGGGCTCCGTCGATCCATCGCAGGGGCGCGCTCATAGACTCAGGCTATGCGGGTCCTCAGGCATCCGGTCGCCTGGGTCGACCCCGCGGCGGCCTACGCGGCGCTCCACCGCGACGACCCGCACTCCTTCTGGCTCGACACCGCCGCCCCTCGACCCGGCGAGCCGGGCCGCACGTTCCTCGGCGGCGGCACGCCGGTCGTCGGCCCCGACCCGCTCTCGGTCCTCGAGCGCGCTCCCGGCGCCGAGGTACTCGGATGGGTCGGCTGGCTCGGCTACGGATACGCCCGCGGCACGCTCGAACTGCCCGCACTGTCGGAGTCCGACCTGCCGGACGCGGGACTGCTCGAGGTCTCCCGGCTCATCCGCTTCGACCACGCGACGAGGACGGTGGAGCTCATCGTCGCCGGCGACGCGTGGACGCCCGAGGCCCTGCGCTGGCGCGACGAGACGGTCACGGCACTGCGGAACGCGGCCCCCGTCGCACCCCGCGCCGCACCGACCCTTCGGCCGGCGCACTGGCGCACCGACGACGAGTCGTATCTCGCCGCCATCGGGGAGTGCCTCGCCGCCATCCGGCGCGGCGACGCGTACCAGCTCTGCCTCACGGATGAGGCGCGCGTCGCCACCGACGAGCATCCCCTCGACCTGTACGTGCGGCTGCGCGAGCGCAGCCCCAGCCACCGCGCGGCCCTCCTGCGCACCGGGGACGTCGCCCTCCTGAGCGCCTCCCCGGAGCGGTTCCTCAGCATCGGAGCCGATGGCCGCGTGTCGACGAGCCCGATCAAGGGAACCCGACGCCGGGATCCGCGTGCCGACGTCGACGACCGGTTGCGGCACGAACTGCTCGCGAGCGACAAGGAACGCGCGGAGAACCTCATGATCGTCGACCTCATGCGCAACGACCTCGCGCGGGTGTGCGAGGTCGGCTCCGTCGCGGTCGAGTCGCTGTTCGACGTCGAGAGCTACCCGCAGGTGCATCAGCTCGTCAGCACCGTCACCGGACGGCTCGCGTCCGGACGCACGACCGTGGATGCCGTGCGCGCGGTGTTCCCCGCCGGATCGATGACGGGCGCCCCGAAGCGTCGCGCTGTCGAACTGCTCGATGCGCTCGAACGGCGGCCCCGCGGGCCGTATGCGGGCGCGTTCGGGTTCCTCCGCGCCGACGGACCCGCCGAGCTCGCCATGACCATCCGCACCATCGTGCTCGCCGACGGTGTGGCGCGGGTGGGTTCCGGCGGCGGCATCACCGCCCCGTCGGACCCCCTCGAGGAGCTCGAGGAGAAGAAGCTCAAGGCCCGCGTGCTGCTCGAGGTGCTCGGCAGCCGCTGAGCCGCGTCGGTCAGACCGAGTCCTGCCGCTCGAGCAGCTCACGGAGCTCCGCGAGTTCCGTCTCCCACCCCTCCGAGTCGCCCTCGAACTGCGCCCGGGCGCCGTCGCCATACACCTCGAACCCGCGCTCCATCACGGTGACGCGGGTCCCCAGCGGCGCCTCCTCGAGCGTGAAGGTGACCTCGGTCGAGTTGTCGTCGGTCACCTCGACGTCGGAATCCTTCGTCCACCGGTAGGTCACCGAGTCCGGTTCGGAGACCGCGACGACGAGCATCCCGAACACTCCGTGCTCATTCCAGATCAACCGCCCGCGGGCGCCTGGACGGAGCTCGAACTCGGCCCCGTCGCCGAACCACTGCGACAGCAGGCTCGGATCCGTGAGCGTCTGCCAGACGCGTCCGCGTTCGGCCTCGATGTCGATGCTGCGAGTGATGACCAGGTCGTCCACGTCCGCTCCTCCCGAGTCTGCAACCCCAGCATTGCAGTTGGATGTCCTCCGGCGCAAGGGCGGAACATCCGGGGCACCCCGAGGGTTGGCTACTCTGGACCCGGGCCCCGAGCGTGGCGATCGCCGGCCGGGAGCCCGACCCCGAAGCGAATGAGAGTTCCGTGACCGAGCACGACCACGACCACGCCGACGACGTGTACGACCCCGCCCGCCTGCAGGACAAGTGGCTCCCCGTGTGGGACGAGCTCCAGCCGTTCCGCACGAGCGACCCCGGAGACAAGCGCCCGCGCAAGTATGTGCTCGACATGTTCCCGTACCCGTCTGGCGACCTGCACATGGGCCACGCCGAGGCGTACGCGCTCGGCGACGTCATCGCCCGGTACTGGCGTCAGCAGGGCTTCAACGTGCTCCACCCCATCGGCTGGGACTCCTTCGGCCTGCCCGCCGAGAACGCGGCGATCAAGCGCGGGCTCGACACCCGCGAGTGGACCGACGCGAACATCGCCCAGCAGCGCGCCTCGATGCGCCGCTACGCCGCATCCTTCGACTGGGATCGCGTGCTGCACACGAGCGACCCCAACTACTACAAGTGGAACCAGTGGCTGTTCCTCAAGATGTACGAGAAGGGCCTCGCGTACCGCAAGGCGAGTTGGGTGAACTGGTGTCCCTTCGACCAGACCGTGCTCGCGAACGAGCAGGTCATCGACGGACGCTGCGAGCGGTGCGACAACCTCGTCACCAAGAAGCAGCTGACGCAGTGGTACTTCAAGATCACCGACTACGCGGATCGGCTGCTCGATGACCTGAAGCAGCTCGAGGGCAGCTGGCCGTCGAAGGTCATCGCGATGCAGCGCAACTGGATCGGCCGTTCGACCGGCGCCGAGGTCGACTTCGAGGTCGAGGGTCGCGACGAGAAGCTGACCGTCTTCACGACCCGCCCGGACACCCTGTACGGCGTGACCTTCATGGTCGTCGCCCCGGACTCCGACCTCGCCGCCGAGCTCGTCGCGGATGCCGACGACGAGGTGAAGGCCGCGTTCGAGCAGTACCTCGACACCGTCAAGCGCACGAGCGAGATCGACCGGCAGGACGCGTCGCGCCCGAAGACCGGGGTACCCCTCGGCCGTCACGCCATCAACCCGCTGACGGGCGAGCGGCTGCCCATCTGGGCGGCGGACTACGTGCTCGCCGACTACGGACACGGCGCCGTCATGGCTGTGCCGGCGCACGACCAGCGCGACCTCGACTTCGCGCGCCGGTTCGACCTGCCCGTGCGGGTGGTCGTCGACACGACCGCGCCGGTGACCGGGGCGATCCCGGTGATCGAGACGGATGCGGACGGCGTCCCGGTGCTGCCCGACCTGCCCTCGATCGACCCCGCCGTGACCGGCGAGGCGCTCAGTGGCGACGGACGGATCATGAACTCCGGTCCGCTCGACGGGCTGAGCAAGTCGCACGCGATCAAGCGCGTCATCGAGCTGCTCGAATCGCGCGGGGTCGGGCGGGCCGCGAAGACCTACCGGTTGCGCGACTGGCTCATCTCGCGTCAGCGGTACTGGGGCACCCCCATCCCGATCATCCACGCCCAGGACGGCTCCCTCGTGCCCGTGCCGGAGGACCAGCTGCCGGTCGAGCTGCCGCCGACCGCGGGTCTCGACCTCACCCCGAAGGGCTCGTCGCCGCTCGGTGCCGCGAAGGAGTGGGTCGAGACCACGAACCCGCTCGACGGCACGCCGGCGCTGCGCGACGCGGACACGATGGACACCTTCGTCGACAGCTCCTGGTATTTCCTGCGGTTCCTCTCGCCGAACGACGACACCCAGGCGTTCGATCCGCGCGAGGCGGACAAGTGGGCCCCCGTCGACCAGTACGTCGGCGGTGTGACGCACGCCATCCTGCACCTGCTCTACGCCCGCTTCATCACCAAGGTGCTGTTCGACCTCGGCTACGTGAGCTTCACCGAACCGTTCAGCGCCCTGCTCAACCAGGGCATGGTGCAGATGAACGGCTCCGCGATGAGCAAGAGCCGCGGCAACCTCGTGCGGCTCTCCGACCAGCTCGACGAGCACGGCGTCGACGCGGTGCGGCTCACGATGGCGTTCGCGGGGCCTCCCGAGGACGACATCGACTGGGCCGACGTGTCGCCGGCCGGGTCGGCGAAGTTCCTGGCGCGCGCCTGGCGGCTCGCCCGCGACGTGACGAGCGACCCGTCGATCGAATGGCGCACGGGGGACGTGGCTCTGCGGCGTCAGACCCACCGGTTCCTCGCCGAAGCCCCGGGCCTGGTCGAGGCGTTCAAGTTCAACGTCGTCGTCGCGCGGCTGATGGAGCTCGTCAACGCCACGCGCAAGGTCATCGACTCGGGCGCCGGGGGCGGCGACGCCGCCGTGCGCGAGGCCACCGAGGTCATCGCCGTGGCGCTGAGCCTGTTCGCGCCGTACACCGCCGAGGACATGTGGCAGCGGCTGGGATACCAGCCGACCGTCTCGCTCGTGCACTGGCGCAAGCCCGACCCGACCCTCCTCGTCGAGGAGTCGGTGACGGCGATCGTGCAGGTCGACGGCAAGGTGCGCGACCGGCTCGAGGTGTCGCCGAAGATCTCCGCCGAGGAGCTCGAGGCCCTCGCGAAGGCGTCGGCCCCCGTGCAGCGGGCGCTCGGCGACCGCACCGTGGTGAACGTCATCGTGCGCGCGCCGCGACTGGTCAACATCGCCACGCGCGGCTGACCCCTCCACAACCGCATCCGGGCCGCCCGTCGTCGACGGGCGGCCCGCCTAGCGTCGCGGTGTGACGGATCCCGACCGCGACCGGTTGCCGCGCGTGCGCGCGGGAGTCGGCGCGGTCATCGTCATCGGCCTGCTCGGCCTCGGCGTCGCCGTCCTGCTGTCGCTGCTCGCCCCCGGTGGGCGCAGCGAGGTGCTCGCACCGGATGCGGGTGCGCCGACGTCCGCGACGAATCCGGCGACGGGCTCGGACGGCGCGGCCGTCGTCTTCGTCCACATCCTCGGGGCGGTCAACCGCCCCGGGCTCTACGAGCTGCGCGAGGGCGACCGCGCCGTCGACGCCGTCGCCGCGGCCGGCGGATTCACGCCGGACGCCGACCAGGCCGCCCTGAACCTCGCCCGGCTCGTCGCCGACGGCGAACAACTCGTGATCCCCGTGGCGGGCGCCGCGCCTCCCGCCGGGGCACCCCCGCCGGTCGCGGACGACCGGGTGAACCTGAACACCGCCGACGTCGCGGCGCTCGAGACCCTGCCCCGGGTCGGGCCCGAGCTCGCGCAGCGGATCGTCGACTGGCGCGACGCGAACGGGCCGTTCCGCTCCGTCGACGACCTCGGCCAGGTGAGCGGCATCGGAGACAAGACCCTCGATGGCCTGCGCGATCGGGTGACCGTGTGAGCCTCCCGGCACTGCGGCGCCGGGGCGGGCGGACCACGGCCGGGCCCGGGCGCGACCCGACGGGCGCGCGACACGCCGACGACCTCCGTCTCGTCGTGCCGGCGGTCGCCGCGTGGCTCAGCGTGGGACTGCTCATCGGTGTCGTCGATGGCGCCCCCGCGCTCCCGGTCGTGGTCGCCGTGGCCGCGGCGGTGAGTGCGTCGCTCCTGCTCCTGCTCGCACGTGCCCGCGGCGCGCTCGTGGCGCTCGCGCTCGTGGGCGTGTCGCTCGGCGCGGGCGCCGTGGGGCTGCACGCGGAACCTCGAGAGGTCGAGGCGTTGATCCAGGCGGCCGACGAGCGCGGCGCGATCGAGGCGCGCGTCGAGGTGACGGAGACGCCCGCGGTCGGCGATCGGCACCTCGCCGTCTCGATCGTCGCGGTGCGGGCCGTCGACGGGTCGTGGACGCCCGTCGCGGTGCCCGCCGTCGCGTTCGGACGCGCGGAACGAGACCCCGGAGAGCGGTCGGATGCGAGAGTCCGGATCGGCGTGATGCTCGAGGGACGGGTGCGGGTCGAACGCGCCGTGCCGGGGGACCGGGCCGCCTTCCTGCTCTTCGCCGACGGGAAGCTCAGCGAGCGGGCGGCGGCCGCGCCGGTGGTCGGAGGTGCCGACGCCCTCCGGGCTGCATTCACGACGCTCGCGTCCTCGCTCCCTGGTGACGGCGGCACGCTGCTCCCCGGTCTCGCCATCGGGGACACGTCGCGTCTCGACCCGACGCTCGACGCGGCGATGACCGCGGCCTCGCTCGGTCACCTCACCGCGGTGTCGGGAGCGAACTGCGCCGTCGTCGTCGGCCTCGTTCTCGCGGCGGCGCGTGCCTGCGGCGCGCCACGCGGTGTGCGCTCGGCGGCGGCGGTCGTGGTGCTCGGCGGGTTCGTCGTGCTCGTGACGCCTCAACCGAGCGTGCTGCGCGCGAGTGTGATGTGCGCCGCCGTGCTCCTCGCCGGCTGGAGCGGGCGGTCCTCCCGTGGCGTGCCGGTGCTCGCCCTCGCGGTACTCGTGCTCGTGCTCGCCGACCCGTGGATCGCGCGGGAATACGGGTTCGTCCTCTCCGTGCTCGCGACGGCGGCCCTGCTCGTGCTCGCGCCGCCGCTCGCGGAGCGGCTCGCCCGGGTCGTGCCCCGCGGGGTCGCGCTCGTGCTCGCCGTGCCCATCAGCGCGCAGCTGGTCTGCCAACCCGTCGTCGTGCTGCTCGAGCCGTCCGTCGCCGTGTACTCCGTGCCGGCGAACCTGCTCGCCGGCCCGGCGGCGCCGCTCGCGACCGTATGCGGGCTCCTCGCCTGCGTGCTGCATCCGCTCGTCCCGCCGATCGCCACGCTGCTCGCCTCCGTCGCCTGGGCGCCGTCCGCGTGGATCGCGGCGGTCGCGCGGTTCTTCGCGACCGCCCCCGGCTCTCAGCTGCCCTGGTTCGAGGGCTGGGTGGGAGTCGGCGTGCTCACCGCCATCACTCTCGCTGCCGGTGTGGTCGTGTTCGCCCGCGGGCGCTCCCGGCGCGTCGCCGGTGTCGCCCTCGTCCTCGTCACCGCCCTCGCGATCGGCTCCCTCGTGGGTGATCCGCTCGTGCGTCGCATGCGGCTGCCAGGCGACTGGCAGTACGGTGCGTGCGACGTCGGCCAGGGCGACGCGACCCTCATCCGGGACGGTCCGGCGGTCGCCGTCGTCGACGTCGGAGAGGATCCCGATCGCGTCGCGCGTTGTCTCGACACGCTCGGGATCGCGCGGGTCTCGCTGCTCGTGCTCACCCACTTCGACCGGGACCACGTCGCCGGTGCCGACGCTCTCATCGGCCGCGTCGACCGCGTGCTCGCGGGCCCGCCCGACACCGCGGAGGACGTTGCGCTGCTCGACCGGTTCGCGTCGGCGGGGGCCCGCGTGGATCCCGTGGTGCGGGGCGAGGAAGGGACCCTCGGGCGACTGCACTGGCGCGTGCTGTGGCCGTCGCCGCGGCGCGCCGTGGAGCCGGGCAACGCGGCGAGCGTCGTGCTGCACGTCGGGCCCGGCCGGGCGTGTCCGTCGTGCCTCAGCGCGCTCCTGCTCGGGGACCTCGGCGAGGAGGAGCAGGATGGGCTGCTGCGCCTGGGCGCCGTGCCGGCGGTCGATGTCGTCAAGGTGGCGCACCACGGGTCGCGCGATCAGAGCCCGGCCCTGTACGACGCCGCGTCCGCGCGTCTCGCCCTCATCGGCGTGGGGGCGGACAACGGCTACGGACACCCGACGGAGGAACTGCTGGCGCTGCTCGCGGGTGATGCCACGGCGATCACCCGGACGGATCGGGACGGGCTCGTCCTCGTGTCGCCGGGCCACTCGGGCATCGCAGTGTGGCGGGAGCGTGACGGTGCGTCCCCGTAGGCTGGGAGGGACGGAAGGAGCCCGGTGGCGACGAGAACGGCACGTGGATCGTCCGGTCGGGCGGCGTCGGCCAAGGTCGCGATCCCTCAGCTGACCTGGGACCGACTCCGGCCCGCGCCGATCGTGCTCGTGACCGGCAGCGAGTCGTTCCTCGCCGATCGCGCCATCCGGGCGCTGCGTGAGCTGCTGCGCGCCGAGGACCCGAGCCTCGAGGTGTCCGACATCGACGCGGGCGGGTACGCGCCGGGGGAACTCATCACCCTCGCGAGCCCGTCGCTGTTCGGGGAGCCCCGTCTCATCCGCGTCTCCAACGTCGAGAAGATGACCGACGCCTTCCTGAGCGAGACGCTCTCCTACCTCGAGTCGCCCGACCCGGACACGACCGTCGTGCTGCGTCACGGGGGAGGGGTGCGCGGAAAGAAGCTGCTCGACGCCATCCGTTCGGGCACGGGCGGCGGCGTCGAGATCGTCTGCGCGGAGCTCAAGAAGGACTCCGAGAAGTACGAGTTCGCCGCCGCGGAGTTCGCGGCCGCGAACCGCCGCATCACCGCCGGCGCGCTGCGGGCGGTCGTCTCGGCGTTCAGCGACGACCTCGCGGAACTCGCCTCCGCCTGTCAGCAGCTCATCGCCGACGCCGCGGTCGACGAGATCACCGAGCGCACCGTCGACACCTACTACGGCGGCCGGGTCGAGACGAACGCGTTCCGCGTGGCCGACTCCGCGATCGCCGGACGCCTCGGTGAGGCCCTGGTGCTGCTCCGGCACGCCCTCGCCTCGGGTGCCGACCCGGTGCCGATGGTCGCCGCGTTCGCGTCGAAGCTGCGCACCATGGCGAAGGTCGCCGGGGAACGCGGTCCCTCCGGTCAGATCGCCGGTCGGCTCGGCCTCGCCCCGTGGCAGGTGGACCGGGCCCGCCGCGACCTCGCCGGCTGGAGCGAGGAAGGCATCGGCCGGGCGATCGTGCTCATCGCCGACACCGACGCGCAGGTGAAGGGCGCCGGCCGCGACCCCGTGTACGCGCTCGAGCGCATGATCACCGTCGTCAGCTCCCGCGGCCTCTGACCCCACCTCCCCGCTCACCACTCGCCGGTCGCGCGCCCCGATGTCGGAAATTCAGGAGTCACGTGCTGCGCCCAGCGACGCCGTCCGTGAACACCCCAGCATCTCGGCGGGAGTCCTGAGTCGTCGACCGCCGTCGTGACGCGCGACTCCTGAATTTCCGACGCGGTCTCGCACGTCCGGTCATCGGCGAGTCGGCGACCTGCGGAGAACGACGAAGGCCCCGTCCTCGTGTGCCCGGAAACGACGAAGGCCCCGTCCTCGCGGACGGGGCCTTCGGCACGGTGCTCCGGGTTCAGAGCGACGCGACCTGCTTCGCGACGGCCGACTTGCGGTTCGCGGCCTGGTTCTTGTGGATGACGCCCTTGCTCACGGCCTTGTCGAGCTTCTTCGTCGCCACGACGAGGGCGGCGGTGGCCTTCTCCTTGTCGCCGGCGGCGACGGCCTCACGGGCGCTGCGGAGAGCGGTCTTGAGCTGGCTCTTGACCGCCTTGTTGCGGTCCTGGGCCTTCTTGTTCGTCTTGATGCGCTTGAGCTGCGACTTGATGTTCGCCATGGTGTCTTTCGTTTTCGATGAGTGCGGATGTGCCGGTCGGCGAGAGAGGGTCGCGTCGCGGCGAGATTCGTGCGGTTCTATCCACACGCAAGCCAACAGATGACATTACCAGTGCCATGGGGGTCGGGGCAACGACGCGCGGAGAGGCCGCGGGTCGGACGCCGCCAGAAACCGATCAGCGGTCGAACACGGCGATCGCGTCGAGCAGGATGCGGTCGAATTCGGCGGGCTTCGACACGTTCACGAGGTGCCCGGCTCCCTTCACGCGCACGAGCCGTCCGCGCTGCGTCGCCTTGAGGAAGCCGCGCTCCTGCAGCCGGAAATGGTCCCACTGCCCGTTGACGAGCCACACGGGCTGTTCGATTCGCCGCAGCGATCCGCGCGTGTCCAGTCCGTGCAGTTCGCGCAGTACGTCGTCCATCACCTCGAGGGCGACGCCGCCGGCCTCGACGTCGTGCGCGAGTTGCGGGTCGCGCACGAACGCGGTGACCGCCGCGTGGTTGAGCGACGCGCCCTTGTCGGGCAGCGCGTTGATCGCCCCCGCCGCGAGACGGTAGCTGTCGAGCAGCCACGACAGCGGCTGGGTGCCGCACGACGCGGCGATGAGCCCGATGATGTCGCGGCGTTCCTGCCCGGCGTAGTGCACGGAGAGGTAGCCGCCGAGCGAGCATCCGACGAGCACGACGGGACCCGGGGCCTCCGTGACGGCCCGGTGGATCGTGGCGAGCGCCTCGTCGAGCGTGAAGTGCTCGTCGATCCGACTGCCGTGCCCCGGCAGGTCGGGGGCGATCGAGGTGATGCCGTGCTCGGCGAGCGTCTCGCGCTGGTGCCGCCACATCGTCGACGAGCTGCGGAGCGTGTGGACGAGCACGACGGACGGAGGCACGCTGCGATCGTAATAGCCTGTGCAGAGTGACGAGCGAGACTGAGAATCCCGCAGCCGGCGACCGGATCGTGGTGGCGGGGGCCAGCGGATTCGTCGGCCGCTACCTCGTGCAGCATCTCCGTGCCGAGGGCGCCGCGATCACGACCATCGGGCGACGCGACGCCGACGTGCGCTGGGGCGATGCCGACCGCATCCGCGCCGCCGTCGACGGCGCCGATCTGCTGATCAACCTCGCGGGCCGCAGCGTCAACGCCCGCTACAACGAGCGCACGAAGGCCGACATCTTCAGCTCTCGACTGCTCACGACCGCGGAGCTCGGCCGCGCGGTCGAGCAGTCCGATGCTCCGCCGCCGGTGTGGATGAACGCGAGCACCGCGACCATCTACCGCCACGCCGACGACCGGCCGATGACCGAGAGCGGCGGGCAGATCGGCGAGGGCTTCTCGGTCAACGTCGCGACCGCGTGGGAACGCGAGTTCTTCGCCCACGAGCGACCCGAGACGCGACAGGTGGCGCTGCGCATGGCCATCGTGCTCGGCGACGGGTCCGCCCTCGCCCCGCTCGCCGGACTCACCCGGGTGGGATTCGGCGGCCCGCAGATCGGCGGACGCACCCGCGGGGGCCGCCAGATGTTCAGCTGGGTGCACCTCGCCGACGTTCTCGGCGCCGTCCGCTTCCTGCGCACCCACGAGCTCGAGGGGCCCGTCAACATCGCGGCACCCAACCCGGTGACGAACCGCGAGCTCATGGCGACGCTGCGCCGGGTGCTCGGCGTTCCGGTCGGCATCCCGCTCCTGCGCTGGATGCTCGAGGTGGGCGCCGTCGCGCTCCGCACGGAGACGGAGCTGCTGCTCAAGAGCCGCTGGGTGCTGCCCGAGCGGCTGCAGGCCGCGGGGTACGAGTTCGAGTACCCCGCGCTCGAGGCCGCGCTGCGCTCGATCCTGCGCTGACGCGGCCCGCGCGGACGCCCCGGGCGCGCATGGGAGAATGGCGGCGATGTCCCCACGTGCCTCCGCGGCCCTCGCCCCCGCCGCGACCGACCCCTCCGCGATCCGCAACTTCTGCATCATCGCGCACATCGACCACGGCAAGTCGACCCTCGCCGACCGGATGCTGCAGATCACCGGTGTGGTCTCCGACCGCGACATGCGGGCGCAGTACCTCGACCGGATGGACATCGAGCGTGAGCGCGGCATCACGATCAAGAGCCAGGCGGTGCGGATGCCGTGGCAGGTCGGGCAGAGCACCTTCGCCCTCAACATGATCGACACGCCGGGCCACGTCGACTTCACCTACGAGGTGTCCCGCAGCCTCGCCGCGTGCGAGGGCGCGATCCTGCTCGTCGATGCCGCGCAAGGCATCGAGGCCCAGACGCTCGCGAACCTCTACCTGGCCCTCGAGAACGACCTCGAGATCATCCCGGTGCTCAACAAGATCGACCTGCCGGCGGCCGACCCCGACAAGTACGCGCGCGAGCTCGCGCAGCTCATCGGCGGTGACCCGGCCGACGTGCTGCGGGTCTCGGGCAAGACCGGCATGGGCGTCGAGGAGCTGCTCGACCGCGTCGTCGAGCGCATCCCGTCTCCCGTCGGCGACGCCGACGCCCCCGCGCGGGCGATGATCTTCGACTCCGTCTACGACGCCTACCGTGGCGTCGTCACCTACGTGCGGATGGTCGACGGCAAGCTCAACCCGCGCGAGCGCATCCAGATGATGTCGACGCGCGCCACCCACGAGATCCTCGAGATCGGCGTCAGCTCACCGGAGCCGAGCCCCTCGAACGGACTCGGTGTGGGCGAGGTCGGCTACCTCATCACCGGCGTGAAGGACGTGCGCCAGTCGAAGGTCGGCGACACCGTGACGACCGCCGCCAAGCCGGCGACGGATGCGCTCGCGGGCTACACCGATCCGCTCCCCATGGTGTTCTCGGGCATCTACCCGATCGATGCGAGCGACTATCCCGACCTGCGCGAGGCGCTCGACAAGCTCAAGCTGTCGGATGCGGCACTGCAGTACGAGCCGGAGACCTCGGTCGCGCTCGGCTTCGGATTCCGCTGCGGGTTCCTCGGTCTGCTGCACCTCGAGATCGTCACGGAGCGCCTGCAGCGCGAGTTCGACCTCGACCTCATCACGACGGCGCCGAGCGTGCCGTACCAGGTGACCACCGAGGACAAGAAGACCGTCACGGTCACGAACCCGAGCGAGTACCCGACCGGGCGTATCGAGAAGGTGCTCGAACCGGTCGTGTCCGCCTCGGTGCTCGCGCCGAAGGAGTACGTCGGCGCGATCATGGAGCTCTGCCAGAGCCGCCGCGGCACGATGCGCAGCATGGACTACCTCGGCGAGGACCGCGTCGAGCTCAAGTACACGCTCCCGCTCGGTGAGATCGTCTTCGACTTCTTCGACCAGCTGAAGAGCCGCACGCAGGGCTACGCGAGCCTCGACTACGAGCCGGCGGGGGAGCAGGAGGCCGACCTCGTGAAGGTCGACATCCTGCTGCAGGGCGAGCAGGTCGACGCGTTCAGCGCGATCGTGCACAAGGACAAGGCCTACGCGTACGGCGTGCTCATGACCGGCCGGTTGCGCGAGCTCATCCCGCGCCAGCAGTTCGAGGTGCCCATCCAGGCCGCCATCGGGGCGCGGATCATCGCCCGCGAGTCGATCCGCGCAATGCGCAAGGACGTGCTCGCCAAGTGCTACGGCGGTGACATCACCCGTAAGCGCAAGCTGCTCGAGAAGCAGAAGGAGGGCAAGAAGCGCATGAAGATGGTCGGTCGCGTGGAGGTGCCCCAGGAGGCGTTCATCGCCGCGCTCTCGGGCGACACCGAGAAGAAGGACGGCAAGAAGTAGTGGCCGACCGGCAGGAGGCCTGGCGTCTGCCCGTCACGTACGGGGCCGTGGGCGGCACGCAGGCCGTCGACCTCATGACCTACCCGCCGAAGGGCTACCGGCCGTTCGAGCGCCGGGCCCGCATCGGTCACGGCGACGCCCGCTGGGAGTGGGCGCGCACCGAGCTGCTCAGCTGGGGCATCAAGCGCCGCAGCGGCTTCGAGGTCGAGCGCACGGATGCGCCCGGCGACGTGAGCGAGATCGGATACACCGGGGTCGGCTACGACGAGTCGGGCACGCCCGTGCAGGCCGCGAGCCTCGTCGCCGGCGACGAGATCGAGTACGCGCCCGACGGCACGGCGCTCGTAAAGCCGGGCGACACGGCCGTGCTCGTGGCCAGGGTCGGTCCGTTCCGCGTGCACGAACCCGTGCGCGTGGTCTACCGCATCGACGAGCCCCAGCGCAGCGGATTCGCCTACGGCACGCTGCCCGGGCATCCGCTCAGCGGCGAGGAGTCGTTCATCATCGACCGCACCGAGGACGGGTCGGTCTGGCTCACCATCCGTTCACTGAGCCGCCCCGCGGGCTTCGGATGGAAGCTCATCGGACCGCTCCTGCGCGTGGCGCATCGCCGCTACCTCGCGCGCTACATGGTCGCCCTCACCGGACCGACGGAGTGACCACTGGATTCACCTACGCCGAGGTCGGAGCGACCGACACCCGCGACAGGGCGCCGTTCCCGCCCGCCGGGTTCCGCGCGCTCGAGCGGGAGGCGGTCGTGGGTCGCGGTCGCGGCGCCTTCGAGCGGTCCGCATCGGCGGTGCGGCACTGGGAGGTGCAGCGGCGCAGCGGAATGCGGGTCGACCGTGACGGCGAGGGCGAGGTGCGCGCGGGGGAGAGCGTGACGCTGCGGATCCCGTTCGGGCCGTTCCGGGTCAGTGCGCCGGCACGGGTCGTCTACGTGGTCGACGAGCCCCGCACCGCGGGATTCGCGTACGGCACCCTCGCCGGGCATCCCGAGATCGGCGAAGAGGCCTTCATGGTGCACTGGGACGCCGACGACCGCGTCGTGTTCCGAGTGCGGGCGTTCTGGAGGGCGTCGGGCCAGTGGCGGCTCGTGCTCCCGGCCGTGCGGCTCGCGCAGCTCGTGTACACCCGCCGCTACCTCCGGGTCCTCTCGGGCGCGTCCACGACGGGGAGCGTCGACTGATGCCGAGCGCGCTCCCGATCGCCGATCCGGCGCCCGCCGACGGACTGCTGCCCGCGACGGCAGCGGAGGGGGCGGACACGCGCGCCTTCGGCGTGTACCTGCACGTGCCCTTCTGCCGGGTGCGCTGCGGGTACTGCGACTTCAACACCTACACCGCGGACGAGCTGCGGGGCGTCTCCCGCACCGACTTCGCCTCTCACGCCCTCGCGGAGATCGACCTCGCGCGCGGCGTGCTCGCCGACCTGCCCGCCCGACCGGCGTCGACCGTCTTCTTCGGTGGCGGCACCCCCACGATGCTCCCCGCATCCGATCTCGCTCGCATGCTCGACGCGGTGCGCCGCACGTGGGGACTCGCCGCCGACGCGGAGGTGACGACGGAGGCGAATCCCGACACCGTCGATGCCGCATACCTGCGGGAGCTCCGCGCCGCGGGGTTCACCCGCGTCTCGTTCGGCATGCAGTCCGCCGCGCCGCACGTGCTCGCGACCCTCGAGCGCACGCACGACCCCGAACGGGTGCCGCTCGTCGTCGCGTGGGCGCGCGACGCCGGCCTCGACGTGAGCCTCGACCTCATCTACGGCACGCCCGGCGAGAGCATCGACGACTGGCGCGCCTCGCTCGAGCACGTGATCGCGCAGCGGCCCGATCACGTCTCCGCCTACGCGCTCATCGTCGAGCCGGGCACGAAACTCGCCCGGCAGATCCGGCGTCACGAGGTCGAGACGCCCGACGACGAACTGCAGGCGGACATGTACGAGCTGGCGGAGCGGATGCTCGGCGACGCCGGATACGGCTGGTACGAGGTCAGCAACTGGGCCGCCGGCGTCGAACACCGGTCGCGGCACAACCTCTCCTACTGGACCGGTCAGGACTGGTGGGGCGTCGGTCCGGGCGCGCACAGTCACGTCGGCGGCGTGCGCTGGTGGAACGTGAAGCATCCGGCCGCGTACGCCGACCGCGTTCTGGCGGGCGCGTCACCGGCCGCCGGGCGGGAGACCCTCGACGACGCCACGCGCGGTGTCGAGCGGGTGCTGCTCGAGTCGCGCCTCGCCGACGGACTCGCCATCGACGCGATCCCCGCCGCAGGGCGCGCGACGATCGCCGAGCTCATCGCCGACGGGCTCATCGAGGGCGCGGCGGCGCTGCGCGGCCGGATCGTGCTCACCCTCGCCGGTCGCCTGCTCGCCGACGCGGTGGTGCGACGGCTCACCGCCTGACGCGGTTCCGCCCGGGAACGAGAACGGGGACCGGGTCGCCCCGGTCCCCGTCGTCGTGCGGAGTGCTACTTGATGAAGCGGATCGCGACCGGGTAGCGGTAGCTGCCGCCGGCGTTCACTCGGGTGTAGCCGATGATCGAGAAGGTGACCACGGCGGCCCAGAGCAGCACGAAGAGCAGCGGCGCGAGGAAGCCGAACAGACCGAAGGTGACGAAGGTGAGGATCGTCGTCACGATCGAGAGGGCGAAGGCGACGATCACGACGGTGATCTGGAAGTTCAGGGCCTCCTTGCCCTCCTGGTTGGTGTAACCGCCACGCTCGCGGAAGACCAGCCAGATGATGAGGGAGGGGAGGATGCCGAGGATCCCGAGGAGGTGGGCGAGTCCGGCCCACTGCTTGTCTTCGGCCGGGGTGAGCGGGGCCGCGGGCTGGGCGGTGTTGGTCATCGTCGGGGTGCCTTTCGGGGATTCAGATCGTCGGCTCGCCGCGCCATGACATGGCAGCCTGAAGGCGAGCTGTGACTCAAGGTAGCGGTCCGGCGCGGATCCCTGCAATGGCGCGCTGGTCGACCGCATCCCCCGTTCTGCCCGGTCGAGCGGTAGAATTGGCAGTCAGACCTGTCGAGTGCCAGGAAGGAGCGGTGGCCATGGCATCGGAACGCAGTCTCGAAGTGCTGCGGGTCATCGTGCAGGATTACGTCGCCTCGCGGGAACCCGTCGGATCGAAGTCCATCGTCGAGCGGCATTCCTTCGGTGTGTCGGCCGCGACCATCCGCAACGACATGGCCCTTCTCGAGGAGGAGGAGCTCATCGCCGCTCCGCACACCTCGTCCGGCCGGGTCCCCACCGACAAGGGCTACCGCGTCTTCGTCGACCAGCTCGCCGACATGCGCCCTCTGAGCGCCGCGCAACGGCAGGCGATCGAGACCTTCCTCGGTCAACCCGACGACGTCGACGAGGTGCTCGCGCGCACGGTGCGCCTGCTCTCGCAGCTCACCAACCAGGTCGCGCTCGTGCAGTACCCGAGTTTCACGCGCGCCTCCGTGCGCCATGTGGAACTGGTCCCGTTGAGCGACACGCGGCTCATGACCGTGCTCATC
This sequence comes from Diaminobutyricimonas aerilata, assembly GCF_002797715.1. Taxonomy (NCBI): domain Bacteria; kingdom Bacillati; phylum Actinomycetota; class Actinomycetes; order Micrococcales; family Microbacteriaceae; genus Diaminobutyricimonas; species Diaminobutyricimonas aerilata. The sequence goes on from NZ_PGFF01000001.1 coordinate 1,632,765, forward strand.
ACCGACCGCGGCCAGGTCGACCAGCGCATCGTCGACGCCGGCGAAGCGGTCGACGAGGCGTTCGTGGGCGAGCTGCGCGCGAAACTCAACGGCGCTCTCGCGGGCCGGTCGCTGAGTGAGGCGTCGACGGCGCTCCCGCGGATCGCCGAGCGGTTCGTGCCCGAACGCGCGGCGCTGGTGGAGCGGATCGGCGAGAGCCTGCTCTCGCAGGTGGACGCGAACCGCCGCGACAAGCTCGTCATGGCCGGTGCCGCGAACCTCGCCCGCACCGAGGCCGACTTCGGGGGCAGCATCTATCCCGTTCTCGAGGCCATCGAGGAGCAGGTCACCCTGCTCAAGCTCTTCGGCGAGATGGAGGTCGACGGGTCCGGCGTCTCGGCCAGCATCGGCCGCGAGAACGCCGACTTCGGTCTCGCCGACACCTCCGTGCTTGCGAGCGGCTACGCTCCAGCGGGCGACGGGGTCGCGAAGCTCGGTGTGCTCGGCCCCACCCGCATGGACTACTCCAACAACATGGCGGCGGTGCGGGCGGTCGCCCGTTACCTCTCCAAGCTCATCGACGGCGACTAGCCGATCGGGCGTTCCCCGCCCACGACGGAAGAATCAGGATTTGGCTGACCATTACGAGGTACTCGGCGTCGAACGCAACGCGACGCCGGAGGAGATCAAGAAGGCGTACCGCCGGCTCGCTCGGGAACTGCATCCCGATGTGAATCCCGGGGCGGACGCCGCCGAGCGGTTCAAGCTCGTCACCCACGCCTACGACGTTCTGAGCGATCCGCAGCAGCGTCAGCAGTACGACCTCGGCGGTTCCGGCGGCTTCGGAGGTGGGGGAGGCGCCAACTTCGGCGGCTTCGGCGACATCTTCGAGACGTTCTTCGGTGCCGGGGCGACGCGCCAGGGCCCGCGTTCGCGTCGCGAGCGGGGTCAGGACGCCCTCGTGCGGGTCGAGATCGAACTGGAAGAGGTCATCTTCGGCACGCACCGCGACGTCGAGGTCAACACCGCCGTGCTGTGCGAGACCTGCAACGGTTCGTGCGCGGCCCCGGGAACCAGCCCGGTCACGTGCGACATCTGCCACGGTACCGGTCAGATCCAGCGCGCCGTGCGCTCGCTGCTCGGCAACGTGATGACGTCGAGCCCGTGCGGCACCTGCCGCGGCTACGGCACCGTCATCCCGAACCCGTGCCCGACGTGCGCGGGTCAGGGTCGCGTGCGCGCCACCCGCAACATCCCCGTCGACATCCCCGCGGGAGTCGACACGGGCCTCCGCCTGCAGCTGCCCGGTCAGGGCGAGGTCGGTCCCGCCGGCGGCCCCAACGGCGACCTCTACCTCGAGGTCAAGGTGCGCCACCACGACACCTTCAGCCGCAACGGCGACGACCTGCTCGCGACGCTCGAGGTGCAGATGACGGATGCCGTGCTCGGCACCCGCACGACACTGCACGCGCTCGACGGCGACATCGACGTGGAGCTCAAGCCCGGAACGCAGAGCGCCGAGATCCTCACGATCAAGGACCGCGGCATCACCCGCCTGCGCGGCGGTGGCCGTGGCGACCTGAAGATCGGCGTGCACGTGGTCACCCCGACGAAGCTCAACCACAAGGAGCAGGAACTGCTGCGCAAGTTCGCGGCGTCGCGCAAGAACCAGCCGCCGCGACTCGCCCACTTCCAGCAGGGACTCTTCGCCAAGCTGCGCGACCGCTTCGTCGGCGGCTGATGAGCACGCTGTTCCTCAATCCCGAGCTCGAGCCCGCTGCCGCGGTCGTCGGCGCGCGCGTCGGCGTGCGCGGCGACGAGGCGCGCCACGCGGTCACGGTGAACCGCATCCGCCCGGGCGAGACGGTCTCGATCGGTGACGGCGAAGGACTCGTCGTCACCGGGGCGGTCGTCTCGGCGGCACCGGACGAGCTCGTCATCGAGGTGGCCGAGGTGCGCACCGAACCGTGGCCATCGCCCGAGCTGTGGCTCGTGCAGGCCCTCGCCAAGGGCGATCGCGACGAGCTCGCGGTGCAGGCGGCGACCGAACTCGGCGTGACCGGCGTCGTGCCGTGGGCCGCGGACCGCTCCGTGTCGCGCTGGGAGGGCGCGAAGGTCGCCAAGGGCGAGGCCCGATGGCGCACCATCACGCGCGAGGCGAGCAAGCAGTCGCTGCGCGGCTGGCTTCCGCAGGTCGCGCCACTCGCGCGCACCTCCGACCTGGTCCGCCTCGCCGGGGAGACCCGGATGCTGCTTCTCGACCCGACCGCCCACACCGCACTCACCGCGATAGATCCGGCGGGTGCGGCGCGAGTGCACCTCGTCGTCGGGCCCGAGGGCGGCTTCGCGCCGGCCGAGCTCGAGCGGCTCTCCGGCGCCGGCGCCGAGCGGGTGCACCTCGGCGCGGGCATCCTGCGCACCTCCACCGCGGGGCCCGCCGCCCTCGCGGTGCTGAACGCACGCCTGGGACGTTGGTAGCAGGGGGAATAGCGACGCCCGCTCGTCGTTAAGATCGATGCATGACTGACGCCGAGCGTTCGATCTTCACGCGCATCGCCGACCGGGAGATCCCGGCCGACATCGTGCACGAGACCGACAGCCTCATCGCGTTCCGGGACATCGCTCCGCAGGCGCCCGTGCACCTGCTGATCGTGCCGAAGACGGAACGGTACGCGAACGTCGTCGAGCTCGCCGAAGGCGACCCCGCACTGCTGGCCGACATCGTGAGCACCGCCGGCCGGCTCGCGCACGAGCACACCGGCGGGCAGTTCCGCCTCGTCTTCAACACCGGCGCCGAAGCCGGACAGACCGTGTTCCACGTGCACGCCCACCTGCTGGGCGGGCGACTAGAGGAAGGCACACTTGCCCACTAGCGACACCGGCTCCACCGGCGTACCGATCGAGCGCGCCGAACTGCACGTCGACGGCGTCGCGATGGTGCGACTGCTCGGCCCGCAGGACCGCCTGCTCACCACCCTCGAACGGCAGTACCCCGCCGTCGCCGTGCTCGTCCGCGGCAACCAGATCTTCCTCGACGGCCCCTCCGACCAGGTGAAGGCCGCCCGAACGCTCGTAGAGGAGCTCATCCAGATGGTCCGCAACGGCACCGACCTCGGTCCGGCCGACATCGCCTCGTCGGCCCGCATCATCGAGAGCGGCGCCGGCAGCCCGGCGGAGGTGCTCAGCCAGGCGATCCTCACCAGCCGGGGCAAGAGCATCCGGCCGAAGACCCTCGGTCAGAAGAACTACGTCGACGCGATCGATCACAACACGATCGTCTTCGGGATCGGCCCCGCCGGTACCGGTAAGACCTACCTCGCGATGGCGAAGGCCGTGCAGGCCCTGCAGCGCAAGGAGGTCGAGCGGATCATCCTCAGCCGGCCGGCGATCGAGGCGGGGGAGCGGCTCGGGTTCCTGCCCGGCACCCTCACCGACAAGATCGACCCCTACCTGCGGCCGCTCTACGACGCGCTCAACGAGATGATGGACCCGGAGATCGTGCCCAAGCTCCTCGCCGCGGGCACCGTCGAAGTCGCGCCGCTCGCCTACATGCGCGGTCGCACCCTCAACAACGCGTTCGTCGTGCTCGACGAGGCGCAGAACACCACCCCCGAGCAGATGAAGATGTTCCTCACCCGACTCGGGTTCGGCTCGAAGATGGTCGTCACGGGCGACATCACGCAGGTCGACCTGCCCACGGGCGCGAGTGGACTGCAACTCGTCACGCGCATCCTCGACGGGATGGACGACATCCACTTCGCCCGCTTGGGCAGTGAAGACGTCGTGCGGCACTCGCTCGTCGGGCAGATCGTCGACGCCTACACCAAGTACGACGCCGAGCAGCAGGCGCGACGATTCCAGCGCGAGCAGGGAGTCGAGGCGCCCACGGGCGCGAACCGCGCGGAGCGGCGAGGCCATACGCCGCAGGATCACCAGCCGCGTCGCGATCGGCGGTGGGGCCGATGAGCGTCGAGGTCACCAACGAGTCGGGCATCGAGACCGACGAGGCGGCCCTGCAGCGGCTCGTCGTCTACTGTCTCGACGAGCTTCGGGTGCACCCGGATGCGGAACTGGCCATCATGCTCGTCGACGAGGCGGCGATGGAGCAGCTGCACGTGCAGTGGATGGACGAGCCAGGGCCGACCGACGTGCTGAGCTTCCCCATGGACGAGCTGCGTCCCGGTACGGAGGATGCGATCACCCCGGCGGGACTGCTCGGCGACATCGTGCTGTGCCCGCAGGTCGCCATCACCCAGGCGAAGACGGCCGGACATCCGATGCTCGACGAGCTGCTCATGCTCACGTGCCACGGGCTGCTCCACCTGCTCGGATTCGACCACGCCGAGCCCGATGAGGAGAAGGAGATGTTCGGACTGCAGCGCGACCTGCTGATCGGGTTCGCGCACTCCGAACGCCGCAAACGATGATCCCGGTCTTCGTCGTCGCGGCGATCCTCCTCGTGGTGCTCGGCGGTCTGCTCGCAGCCGCCGACTCCGCCCTCGGGGTGCTGAGCCGCACCGACATCGTCGACCTGGCCGGTCGCAGCCGTGCGAAGCGGTCGCTCGTGGCGATCGCCGACGACGTGGGAGCCCACGTCAACGCGCTCAACTTCATGCGCATCGTGTCGGAGACCACCGCGGCGGTGCTCGTCTCGATCAGCTTCGCCTACGTGCTCGACTGGTGGTGGGCGCTGCTGGTCAGCGCGCTCATCATGATCGGTACGTCGTTCGTGCTCGTCGGCTCCAGTCCGCGCAGCGTCGGACGCGCCCACGCCCGCCCTGTGCTCGCCTTCTCGGCCCTGCTGGTGCGTGCGATCCGGGTGCTGCTCGGCCCGATCGCCGACCTCCTCGTGGCGATCGGCAACCGGGTCACTCCGGGTCGTCCGGGCGCACGCAGCTTCTCGAGCGAGGAGCAGCTGCTGAGCATGGTCGACGAGGCCACCGAACTCGACGTGCTCGAAGAGGGCGACCGCGAACTCATCCACTCGATCTTCGAGTTCAACGACACCGTCGTGCGCGAGGTCATGATCCCGCGCACCGACATGGTCACGATCGACGACGACGAGACGATCGTCGACGCGATGTCGGTGTTCCTCGCCCGCGGCGTCTCGCGCATGCCCGTCGTCGGCAAGGACGCCGACGAGATCCTCGGGGTGCTCTACCTGCGCGACGCGGCCCGGCTCATCCACGAGCAGCCCACGGGATGGGAGGCGACGACCGTGGGCCGGCTCGCCCGCCCCGCGCTGTTCGTGCCCGAGTCGAAGAAGGCCGACGACACGCTCCGGCAGATGCAGCTCGAGTCGAACCACCTCGCCATGGTCGTCGACGAGTACGGCGGGATCGCGGGTCTCGTCACCATGGAGGACCTCATCGAAGAACTCGTCGGCGACATCTCCGACGAGTACGACCGCACCGTCGCCGAGGTCGAACAGCTCGGTGAGCACCTGTACCGGGTGAGCGCTCGACTCCCGGTCGACGAACTCGGCGACCTCTTCGGCATCCAGCTCGACGACGACGACGTCGACACCGTCGGGGGACTGCTCAGCAAAGCGCTCGGCCGCCTGCCCGTGCAGGGCGCCCGCGCCGAGGTGTCGGGCATCGCGCTCACCGCCGAACGCACCGAGGGGCGGCGCAAACGGCTCTCCACCGTGCTCGTCGAGCGCGATCCCGACCACGTCGGCACCGACACCGGCGAACTCCGCCGGGCGGCCGCAACCGAGAGGCAGTCATGACCGAGCACCGCGCAGGATTCGTGACGTTCGTCGGACGTCCGAACGTCGGCAAGTCGACGCTCACCAACGCCCTCGTCGGCGAGAAGGTCGCGATCACCTCGTCGAAGCCGCAGACGACGCGACGCGCGATCCGCGGCGTCGTGCACGGGAACGACGGGCAGCTCATCGTCGTGGACACCCCGGGCATGCACCGGCCCCGCACGCTTCTCGGTGAGCGTCTCAACGACGTCGTGCAGACGACCCTCGGGGAGGTCGACGTCATCGGATTCTGCGTGCCGGCGACCGAGAAGATCGGCCCGGGCGACCGATTCATTGCCGAGCAGCTCGACCAGTACCCGCGCGCCAAGAAGATCGCCATCGTGACGAAGATCGACGCGGCGGGCAAGACGCAGGTCGCGGAGCAGCTGCTCGCCGTCAGCAAGCTGCGCGACTGGGAGAGCATCATCCCCGTCTCGGCCGTCGACCGCATCCAGCTCGACACGCTCGTCTCCGAGCTCATCGCCCTGATGCCCGAATCGCCGAACCTGTACCCCGACGACGCGGTGACCGACGAGACGCTCGAACAGCGGATCTCAGAGCTCGTGCGGGAGGCGGCGCTCGAGGGCGTGAGCGACGAGCTCCCGCACTCGCTCGCCGTGACGATCGACGACATCGTGCGGCGGGAGGATCGCGACCTCGTCGAGGTGTACGCCAACCTCTTCGTCGAGCGCGACAGCCAGAAGGGCATCATCATCGGCCGCGGAGGCAGTCGGCTGCAGGACGTCGGCGCGCGGGCGCGAGCGGCCATCGAGCCGCTCGTCGGCGCGCAGGTCTACCTCTCGCTGCGGGTGAAGGTCGCCAAGGAGTGGCAGCGCGATCCGAAGCAGCTCGGTCGCCTCGGCTTCTGAGCGGGCCCGGGCCCTACATCCGCAGGATGATTCCGGTCCGCGGGCGCACCTCCGCAGGATGATTCCGGCGCCAGGAGGCATCCGACGGTGCCGTCGGCCGCCGGGACGGCCTAGCGTGGGAACATGATCCGCTCGCTGCGCCCCGGCCAGCTGGCGTTCGACATCATCGCGCCGGGCATCCTGCTGCTCATCTGCATCGGGCCGTACCTGCTGTTCAGCAACGCGGTCCTCAGCCTGTTCGTGCTCTTCGGCATGTGCGGGGCGCTCGTCATCCGGCGTCTCGCGCCCGGACTCTCCCTCACCGTCGCGTGGGTCGTCTGCCTCATCCAGATCTCCATGGGGGGTCAACCCGATCCGTCGAACCTCGCGATCCTCTCCGTGCTCTACAGCGTCGCCGCGTACGGCGGCCGTCCGAGCCGCTGGCTCGGGCTCGCCTCCGCCTTCCTCGGTGCCGGCGTCATCACCGCCTACGTCGTGCTCGTGCCCTACGTGCTCGGTCAGCGGATCGTCACACCCGGCGACGACGTCGTACTGAGTGCCTGGCAGGTGTTCCTCACCGCCGCGATCGCATTCGTGCTCGCCTGGACGCTCGGACTCCTCGTGCGCACGGCGCAGCGGGCCCGCGAGAGCCGGCGCGCCCAGTACGCCGCCGAGCAGGGAGTGGTGGTCGAGCAGGAGCGCACCCGCATCGCGCGGGACATGCACGACGTGGTGGCCCATTCGCTCGCCGTCGTGATCGCGCAAGCCGACGGTGCGCGGTACCTCGCGAAGAACGACCCCGAGGCGGTGACCGGGGCGCTCGAGACGATCGCCGGCACCGCGCGTGAGGCACTCGCCGACGTCCGCGTGCTGCTCGCGCAATTGCGTCACTCCCAGACGGAAGGACCCCAACCGGTGCTCGACGACCTCGACCGGCTCTACGACCAGTTCCGCTCCACCGGCCTCAAGGTGCGGGTCGAGACGGTCGGCGAGCCCCGCCCGGCCAGCACCGCGCTGCAGCTCGCGGTCTACCGCATCGTGCAGGAGGCGCTCACCAACGCCCTCCGCCACGGCGACATCGAGCACGAGGCGGTCGTCTCCTTCGCGTGGTCGGAGGCCGAGTTGAATCTCCACATCACGAGCGCGATCCGGTTGAGCGCGACCGAGGCACGACTCGGCGAGGTTCGCGGCACCGAACCGCGCCTCGGCCACGGCATCGCGGGCATGACCGAGCGGGCCGTGCTCGTCGGAGGTGCGTTGACCGCGGAACGCGTCGGCTCGATGTTCGTCGTGCGTGCCGTTCTGCCCGTGCACGCCCCGGCGGTGGCCGCGTGAGCGACCGCATCCGCGTCGCCCTCGTCGACGACCAGGCGCTCTTCCGCGCGGGCATCCGGATGCTCGTCTCCTCCCAGCCCGACCTCGAGTTCGCGGGGGAGGCCGGCGACGGCGCCGAGGGTGTCGCGCTCGCCCAGCGCGAGCGGCCCGACGTGGTGCTCATGGACATCCGCATGCCCGTCATGGACGGCATCGAGGCGACCCGCCGGCTCCTCCAGGGCGCCGCCGAGCGCGGTGAGCGCGCACCCCGGGTGATCGTGCTCACGACGTTCGACCTCGACGAGGCGGCGACGCGCGCCATCCGCGGCGGCGCGAGCGGATTCGTGCTCAAGGACGCCGACCCGGAGTTCCTGCTCGCCGCGATCCGCACCGTGCACGCCGGCAACGCGGTCATCGCCGCATCGGCGACCCGCGAGCTGTTCGAGCACTTCGACTCCCGCGCGGCCACCCCCGAACCGCCGGAGAGCTACGGCACGCTCACCGCCCGGGAACGCGACATCTTCCTGCTCGCCGCCCGCGGACTCAGCAACGCCGAGATCGCCGGTCGCGAGTACCTGAGCGAGGCGACGGTGAAGACCCACATCAGCCGCATCCTCGCCAAACTCGGTCTGCGCGACCGGGTGCAGCTCGTCGTCTTCGCCTTCGAACATCGCCTCGTCTGAGGTCATCCTCGCGATGTAGCGGGTTCGCTCTTGCGCCCGATCCCCGCGGGCACGGCCGTCCGTAGCGTCGGGAACATGGAAATCAGTACGAGCGCCATGGGCCTGGTCGCCCGGGTGCAGAACCTCACCAAGACCTACGGCTCCGGCGACAACAGGGTGGACGCGCTCCGCGATGTGACCATCGGAATCCGGCGCGGTCAGTTCACCGCGATCATGGGTCCGAGCGGGTCGGGCAAGTCCACCCTCATGCACATCATGGCCGGCCTCGACTCGCCGACCGGCGGCCGGGTGTGGCTCGGCGACACCGACATCACCGGGCTCGGTGACAGCCAGCTGACGCTGCTGCGCCGTCGGCGGGTGGGCTTCGTCTTCCAGTCGTTCAACCTCGTTCCGACGCTCGACATCGCGGGCAACGTGCATCTGCCCTTCGAGCTCGACGGACGCAAGCCCAGCTCGCAGGAGCGGGAGTGGATCGACACCCTCGTCGACTCGCTCGGGCTGCGCGGTCGGCTGACCCACCGGCCGCACGAACTCTCCGGCGGACAGCAGCAGCGTGTCGCGATCGCCCGGGCGCTCGCCACGCGTCCGGATCTCGTCTTCGCCGACGAGCCGACGGGCAACCTCGACTCGCGTACCGGCCGAGAGGTGCTCTCGCTGCTCGCCGCCGCGAGCGCCCAGTACGGACAGAGCATCGCGATGGTCACCCACGATCCGATCGCCGCGAGCTACGCCGACCGCATCCTCTTCCTCGCCGACGGTCGCGTCGTCGAGGATCGGGAGCGGTCGACCGCCGAGGAGATCTCCCGCTACATGCTCGCGATGGAGGCGGCAGCGTGACGCGGTTCGATGCGCGCGAGCACCGGGCGAGCATCCTCGTCGCGGTGCTGGGTGCCACCTTCGGGGTCGGCCTGCTGCAGGTGACCGGATTCCTGTCGGCCGCCATCGCGGCGGACGAGGTGACCGGCAGCAGCGACACCGTCGCGTTCATGCTCACCATCACCGCATCCGTCTTCATCGTCGTGGCGATGTACGTGAGCGCGATCGTGACGGCGAACACCTTCTCGACGATCATCGCCGGTCGCACACGCACGATCGCGCTGCTCCGGCTCGTCGGATCGAGCGCGAGCGCCCAGCGCCGCGCCGTCGCCCGGGAAGGACTGGTCGTCGGGGTGATCGGCGCAGTCGTGGGTGCCGTGCTCGGCACCGGACTCGCCGCCGCGGGCGCCGCGCTCGCGGTCGCGACGGAGACGCTCCCGGCGACGGACTACTCCTACGTCCAGCCGACGCTCATCCTCCCGGTGGTCGCCGTGGTGCTCACGACGTGGCTCGCGTCGTGGGTCGGCTCCCGTCGGGTGCTCACCGTCACGCCGATGCAGGCGATCGGCGGGGCGCGGGAGTTGAGCGTCGAGGAGGTCACCGGCCGGCCGATGCGCAACGCCGTCGCGATCGTGCTCTTCGTGCTCGGCGGTGCCCTGCTCGCCGCGGGTGTGTTCGTCGGGCTCGTCTCGCCGTTCGGCGTCTTCATCGGACTCATCGGCGGCATCCTCTCGTTCACCGGACTCGTGACCGGTGCCCACCTCGTGATGCCGCGCGTGCTGCGGCTCGTCGGCCGGATGATGGGACGCTCGTCCGCCGGACGCCTCGCCGCCGAGAACGCGGTGCGGTACCCCGAGCGCAGCTCCCGCACCACGATCGGACTCGTCATCGGCGTGACGCTCGTCGTCATGTTCTCGGTGGCCATGGCGAGTTACAGCGACCTCATCCGCGCCGCCCAGCGCGAGCAGCCGGAGGTCTACGCGGGCATCGACGAGATGCTGACCGCGACGATCGTCGTCTTCAGCGTGCTCATCGGCTTCAGCGCCCTCATCGCCGCGGTGGGCATGGTGAACAACCTCTCGCTCAGCGTCGTGCAGCGCACACGGGAACTCGGCCTGCTGCGGGCACTCGGCTTCACGGCGCGCCAGGTGCGCCGGATGATCCTCGCCGAGAGCGCGCAGCTCACCATCGCGGCGGTCGTGACCGGCATCGTGCTCGGCTTCTTCTACGGCTGGGTCGGCGCGCAGTCCCTGCTCGGCTCGATCAACGGCAGCCCCGGCGTCATCCTCCCGGGCGTGCCGTGGGTCGTGCTCGGCGTCGTCGTGGTCGCCGCCGGCGTGCTCACGTGGGCCGCGGCGGTCACCCCCTCCCGCCGGGCGACGCGCGTGAGCCCGGTCGTGGCCCTCGCCGTCGACTGACCCGCATCTCCACGAACGGGCCGGATCCCTGCGGGGACCCGGCCCGTTCTCCGTCCCGGGCTCGTCCCCGGGGCGTCGGAAATTCAGGATCCGCGGGCCGCGCGGAGCCGGGTCGACCCGGAATCGCGCGGCCCGCGTCGTCGCTCCCCGCCCCGCTCCTGAATTTCCGACACCGCCTCCGGCCGGGGGAGTGGTAGCCTCGACCCGTGCTGTTTGGTGCGCTCCTTCTTAGCCGCCGCGACGGGTCCTGATCAGGCCTCACTCGTCGCGGAGTTCGTCGTTGGCCGACCACCGAACCCAGGCGAGGAGCAAGTAGATGTACAACACCCAGCGGCCGTCGGCGATGCCGATCCACAAGTACCGGCCCTACCACGAGCAGATCGCGGTCGATCTCCCTGACCGCACCTGGCCCGCGAAGCGGATCACCGAGGCGCCGATGTGGTGCGCGGTCGATCTCCGCGACGGCAACCAGGCCCTCATCGATCCGATGAGTCCCGAGCGCAAGCGCATCATGTTCGATCTGCTCGTGCGGATGGGCTACAAGCAGATCGAGGTCGGCTTCCCCTCCGCGAGCCAGACCGACTTCGACTTCGTGCGCGACCTCATCGAGGGCGGGCACATTCCGGACGACGTCACCATCCAGGTGCTCACCCAGGCGCGCGACCACCTCATCGAGCGCACCTACGAGGCGATCCGCGGCGCGAAGCAGGCGATCGTGCACCTGTACAACTCGACGAGCGTGCTGCAGCGCGAGGTCGTCTTCCGCACCGACAAGCAGGGCATCGTCGACATCGCCCTGCACGGAGCCCGCAAGTGCCGCGAGATGGAGGCGACCGTGCCCGGCACGACCGTCTACTACGAATACTCGCCCGAGAGCTACACCGGCACCGAGCTCGACTTCGCGCTCGAGATCAGCAACGCCGTGCTCGAGGTGTTCGAACCCACCCCGGAGCGCAAGGTCATCATCAACCTGCCCTCCACGGTCGAGATGGCCACCCCGAACGTCTACGCCGACTCGATCGAGTGGATGTCGCGGCACCTGAACCACCGCGAGAACGTCATCCTCTCGCTGCATCCGCACAACGACCGCGGCACGGCGATCGCCGCCGCGGAGCTCGGCTACCTCGCCGGTGCCGACCGGATCGAGGGGTGCCTGTTCGGCAACGGGGAGCGCACCGGCAACGTCGACCTCGTCGCGCTCGGCCTGAACCTGTTCACGCAGGGCATCGACCCGCAGATCGACTTCAGCGACCTCGACGAGATCCGTCGCACCGCCGAGTACTGCAACCAGCTGAAGGTGCACGAGCGCAGCCCGTGGGCCGGCGACCTCGTCTACACGGCCTTCAGCGGGTCGCACCAGGATGCGATCAAGAAGGGCTTCGAGGCGATGGCGGCCGAGGCCGCGGCGCGCGGCACCACCGTCGACGAGCTCGTCTGGGCCGTGCCCTACCTGCCGATCGACCCGAAGGACGTCGGCCGCGGCTACGAGGCCGTCGTGCGGGTCAACTCGCAATCCGGCAAGGGCGGCGTCGCCTACCTGCTGAAGACGGACCATGCGCTCGACCTGCCGCGTCGGCTGCAGATCGAGTTCAGCCAGGTCGTGCAGTCGAAGACGGATGCGGAGGGCGGCGAGGTCACGAGCGCGCAGATCTGGACGGCGTTCCAGGACGAGTACCTGCCCGCTCCGGCGGAACGCCCCGAGGACAAGTGGGGCCGCTTCGAGCTGTTGAGCACCCGCACCGCGAGCGACATGACCGGCACGGTGACGCTGCAGGTGCAGCTGCGCGACGGTGAGGAGGTCGAGTCGGCGGAAGCGACCGGGAACGGTCCGATCGCCGCGTTCCTCGAGGTGCTCGGTGCGCAGGGGTTCGCGGTGAAGCTGTTCGATTACGTGGAGCACACCCTCAGCGCGAGCGGCGACGCCCTCGCCGCCGCGTACGTGGACCTCGAGGTCAACGGGCTGCGGTTGTGGGGTGTCGGGATCGACGCGGACATCTCGACCGCGTCGCTCAAGGCCGTCGTCTCCGCGGTCAACCGTGCCGTGCGCGCCGGGGCGTCCGAGCCGCAGCTCGTCGGAGCGGCGCAGTAGCGCGAACACCGATCGGGTGCCGGCGGGCCGCTGAGGTCCGCCGGCACCCGGCACACCGGGGGATCAGCGACGCGGTCGAGGACGGATGCGCGGCAGCCGGCTGAGGGCCCGCTGCTCGGGCAGGCTCCACTTGAAGAGCACCGCGAGCACGCGCACGCCGAACGTGAGGGCGACGCACACGCTCGCGGCGACGTAGACGTCGACCCCGGCGCTCACGAGCCCGACGAGGGTCAGCGATCCCGCCGCGGCCGCGACTGCGTAGAGCGAGCCGACGTGCATGAGCGCGATCGGCAGGTTGAGCAGCAGGTCACGCAGGATCGACCCGCCGACCGCCGCGAGCACCCCGACGAACGCCGCGGGGATCTCGGGCAGACCGAACGCGAGCGCCTTCGTCGTGCCGATCGCACAGAACAACCCGATCGTGAGCGCGTCGAGCAGCGTGATGCCGACGTTGACGCGCACGAAGATCCGCTCGAGCAGCATCCCGAGCAGCGCCGCCCCGGTCGCGACGACGAGGTACCAGTTGCTGTGCAGCGGGGCGATGTCGGTCGAGAGCAGGATGTCGCGCAGCACACCGCCGCCGAACCCGGTCGCGATGCCGACGATCGCCACGCCGAGCAGGTCGAGCCGCCGGTCGCGGAACTGGGCGGCGAAGAGCGCGCCCTGCACTCCGCCGATCCCGACGGCGAGCAGGTCGGCCCAGAGCGGGATCGAGAATGCGGCGGCCATCCGTCATTCGTAGCACGGGACCGCCGCCCCGCGGGGCGCGGCGCGGTCGGGTCAGCGCACGGCGGTCGGGTCAGTCGGCGACGAGCAGCTCCCGCGCGGCGCGTTCCACCGCATCCGTCGTGATCCCGCGACGCTCGAGCACCTGCGCACCCGACCCGGACTCTCCGAACTGCTCGATCGAGACGACGCGGCCGTCGAGACCCACCCAGCGGTACCAGGCGTCGCCGCGACCGGCCTCGACCGCGACCCGGCGGCGGAGCGCCGGCGGCAGCACGGTGTCGCGGTACGACGGCTCCTGCTGCTCGAACCACTCCCAGCACGGCAGGGAGACGACGCGCACGCCGACACCGTCCGCGCCGAGGCGACGCGCCGCCTCGATCGCGAGGTGCAGTTCGCTCCCGCTTGCGAGCAGGGCGATGTCGGCCCCGTCGCCGGCGGTGAAGGCGACGTAGCCGCCGCGGGCGACGGAGTCCGGGTCCGCCGGGGGCAGCACGGGGAGCGTCTGCCGGGAGAGCACGAGCGCGACGGGGCCCTCAGGTCGTGTCGCGATGCGGCGCCACGCCGCCACGGTCTCGTGGGCGTCGCCCGGTCGGATGACCGCGAGCCCGGGGATGGTGCGCAGGGCCGCGGTCTGCTCGACCGGTTGGTGAGTGGGGCCGTCCTCGCCGACCGCGACGGAGTCGTGCGTGTAGACGTGGATGACCGGCAGCTGCATGAGCGCGGCGAGCCGCAGGGCCGGGCGCTGGTAGTCGCTGAAGGCGAGGTACGTCGACCCGTAGGGGCGCCAGAGCCCGTGCAACGCGATCCCGCTGAGGATCGCCGCCATCGCGTGTTCGCGGATCCCGAAGTGCACGAACCCGCCTCCAGGGGTCTGCGGGTCAACCGCGTCCCCCGGTACGGCCACGCTCGTCGAGCCGGACAGGTCGGCCGAGCCGCCCCACAGCATACCGGCGCCGTGAAGGCGCACGAGCACGCTCCCGCTCGCCGACCGGGTCGCGACGGCCTCCCCGCCCACGGGCGTGCCGGCGACGAGGTCCGCGAGGGCCGCGGGGTCGGGCGTGCGGGCGGCCGAGCGTGCGGCGGCGGTGTCCGGATGCGCGACCGCCCACTCCCGGTGCCGCGCGTCCCACTCCTCGTGCGCGGCGCCGCCTCGCGCGACGGCTTCGCGGCAGTGGGCGAGCACCTCGTCGTCGACGAGCTCGTCGAGTCCCGCGTCGCGGGCGAAGCCGAGCAGTTCCTTGACGGTCGCGACATCGTCGTCGCCGAACCCGCCGGCGTGGGCGGCCGGGGTACCGGCGCGCGACGGCGACGGGGCGCCGATCACGCTCCGCACGGCGACGAGGGTCGGTCGCCCGTCGCCGCGTTCGGCGTCGCGCAGCACGCGGTCGATCTCGTCGAGGTCGGACGAGTCGGACACTTCGAGCACCCGCCACCCGTAGGCGCGGTAGCGGGCGCGCACATCCTCGCGGAACGTCACCTCGGTGCGGCCGTCGATGGTGATCCCGTTGTCGTCCCACAGCAGCACGAGATTGCCGAGCCCGAGGGTGCCGGCGAGACTGGACGCCTCGGCGGAGACGCCCTCCTGCAGGCATCCGTCACCCGCGATCACCCAGACCCGCGAAGCGAACAGGCCGCTGTCGCGACCATGGAGCGCCTCGTCGCGCCGGGCGGCGAGCGCGATGCCGACGGCGCTCGCGACGCCCTGGCCGAGCGGTCCGGTCGACATCTCGACGCCCGGCGTGTGCCCGAGTTCCGGATGTCCGGGCGTTCGTGAGTCGAGGGTGCGGCTGAGGGCGAGATCACCGAGTTCGAGTCCGTATCCGGTGAGGAAGAGCTGCACGTACAGCAGCAGGCTCGCGTGCCCGGCCGAGAGCACGAACCGGTCGCGGCCCTCCCAGGCCGGATCCGCGGGGTCGTGGCGCAGCACGCGCGAGAACAGCACGTGCGCGAGCGGCGCGAGCGCCATCGCCGTGCCCGCGTGTCCGTGCCCCTTCGCCTGCACGACGTGGGCCGGGATCGCCATGGCGGTGCGCACCGCCCGACGATCGAGGGCGCTGCCTCCGCGGACCGCTGATGACTCACCATTGACCATCCCGCTACTTTGGGATAGGACTAGTCAAAAGTCAATCGACGCACCTGGAGAGAAGCTGTGACAGCGATGTCGACGGGGCCGGGCGTCGTGCTCGATCTCATCCGGTCCGGTGCTGCGACGACCCGACGTGAGCTCGTCGACCGCCTCGGCTGGTCGCGCGTCACGCTCTCGCGGCGGCTCGACGAGCTGCTCGGCGCGGGCCTCATCGAGACCGTCGGTCAGCAGAGCAGCAGCGGAGGGCGCCCCCCGGAGCAGTTCGCGATCGCGGCCGACGCGGGCGTCATCCTCGCCATCGACGTCGGGGGTTCGCACACGCGGATCGGGGTCACCGACCTCAGCTCCGCCGTGTTGACCGAGGACGAGGCCGACATCGGGCTGTTCGACGGCCCCGACGAGATCTTCAGCTGGGCGATGCAGGTGTTCGATTTCCTGCTCCCACGGGTCGGGCGCAGCCGCGCGCACGTGAAGGCGGTCGGGGTCGGCGTCCCCGGACCCGTCGACGTGACCACCAATCTGCTCGGCACGCCGCAGAACGACCGGCGCTGGGAGGGCATCCGCATCGAGGACTACCTCGCGCAGTACCTCGACCGGGCGGTGGTCGCCGTCGACCGCGACGTCAACATCATGGCGCTCGGCGAACACCGACTCGCGTGGCCCGGCTACCGGGACCTCGTGGTCGTCAAGGTCGGCATGGGCATCGGATGCGCCTTCGTCTGGAACGGCGGCGTCTACCGCGGGGCCCGCGGCGGGGCAGGGACCATCAGCGCCCCGCGCACCGGGCGGCCGAGCGATCCGCTCGTGCGCCTCGAGCAGGTCGCGAGCGGACGCGTCATCCGCGATCGACTCGCGGAGGCCGGGCGGACGGTCTCGACGAGCGCCGAGATCGTGGCGCTCGCGCGATCGGGCGACCGCCTCGTCGTCCAACTGGTCGAGGAGTGCGGCGAGCTGATCGGGGCGGCCCTCGCCGATGTCGTCGGTCTCGTGAACCCGGAGGCGGTCGTCGTCGGCGGCAACCTCGCCGGCGCGGGGGAGCGGTTCCTCGGCGCGATCCGAGCCGGCATCCTCGGCACGACGCATCCGTTCTCCCGCCGCGGACTGCAGATCGAGGCCTCGAGGCTCGGGCCGAAGGCCGGCGTGCGCGGCGCCTCGCTCATCGCGCAGGACGCCCTCTTCGACGCCGAGCGGGTCGAACGCACCCTGCGCGAGGAGCCGGCATTCCGCCTCGACACGCCGAGCGTGTCTTTCGCATAGTGGTAGGCAAAAGATCGTGTCGCGTACTACAGTCACCTCAACCGGCACGGCCGGATACGCGAAGGAGCGAGCGATGACGGATGTCGGACGGGTGCACGTCGGCGAGACCGCCGTGGTCGCGCGGGCCCACGTCGCCGACTGGCGTGACGCACTCCGACTCGCCGGCGACGCCC
This sequence comes from Diaminobutyricimonas aerilata, assembly GCF_002797715.1. Taxonomy (NCBI): domain Bacteria; kingdom Bacillati; phylum Actinomycetota; class Actinomycetes; order Micrococcales; family Microbacteriaceae; genus Diaminobutyricimonas; species Diaminobutyricimonas aerilata. The sequence goes on from NZ_PGFF01000001.1 coordinate 1,649,906, forward strand.
TCGTGCGAGCGGGTGCCACCACCGCCGACTACACGGACGAGATGATCGCCGCGGTCGAGGAACTCGGCCCCTACATCGTCATCGCCCCGGGCATCGCGATCGGACACTCCCGTCCGTCGCCCGCCGTGCTGTCCACCGGTCTCAGCATCGTGACGCTCGCGACCCCCGTCGAGTTCGGCAACAAGGCGAACGACCCGGTGTCGCTCGTCATCGGACTCGCGGCCACCGACCACGACGGGCACCTCGGCACGATGTCCGCCCTCGCGACCGTGCTGTCCGACGAGCAGGCCGTGACCGACCTCATCGCCGCCCCCGACGCGGAGAGCATCGTGCAGATCTTCTCCCGCGTCGCCGACGCGACCGGCTGAGCCGGATCCGCGAACCCGAACGACCGAGCACGACCACCCGGAAGGACCGACTCAATGAAGATCGTCACAGTGTGCGGCATGGGCATCGGCACGTCAGTGCTGCTCAAGATGAACGCCGAGAAGGCCCTGCGCGCGCTCGGCGTCGACGCCGATGTCGAGGCGGCGGACATCGGCACCGCCCGCGGAGCCGCTCGCACCGCCCAGCTCGTGCTCACCTCCGAGGACCTCGCCGACGAAATCGGGGATGTGCCCGCGAAGGTCGTCGTCATCCAGAACTTCACCAACATGGACGAGATCACGAAGAAGATCACGGACGCACTGCAGTAGGGAATCCCCGGCGGGATCACCGCCCGGGTCACGATAGAGAAAGGAACCCACGATGGAGTGGTTGGTGGTCGTTCTCGACTTCCTGGGTCAGCAGATCCTCAACGTGCCGGCGTACCTCATCGGCATCATCACCGCGGTCGGGCTCATCGCGCTGCGGCGCTCCGCGGGGCAGGTGATCGGCGGCGGCCTCAAGGCGGCCATCGGGTTCCTGATCCTCGGCGCGGGTGCCGGCGTCGTAGTGGCCTCGCTCGATCCCCTCGGCCGGCTGATCCTCGCCGTGACCGGCGCGCAGGGCGTCATCCCCACCAACGAGGTCATCACCGCGATCGCGTCCGAGCAGTACGGGGCGCAGAGCGCGTACATCCTCGTTCTCGGGTTCATCGTGATGCTGCTCCTGGCCCGGTTCACCCCGCTGCGGTACATCTTCCTCACCGGCCACCACATGGTGTTCATGTCGCTGCTGCTCACCGTGGTGCTCTCGGTCGGACTCGGCGAGGAGCTCGGCTGGCTCGTCGTCATCCTCGGCGCGGTGCTGCTCGGCGTGATCATGGTCGTCATGCCGGCGTTCGCCCAGCCGTGGATGCGCAAGATCACGGGCGACGACACGATCGCGATCGGGCACTTCGGCACCCTCGGCTACATCGCCGCCGGGGCCGCCGGTCAGGCCGTCGGACGCCGCAGCCGCTCCACGGAGGAGATCAACTTCCCGCAGGGGCTGCGCTTCCTGCGCGACTCGACCGTCGCGACCGCGCTGTCGATGGTGCTGATCTACCTCGTCTTCGCGATCTGGGGCCTCATCGCGCTGCCGACCGCCGAGGCGCTCGACATCTTCGGCTCCGAGAACCAGGGCGCCTACATCATGGCCGCGTTCGGTCAGGCCCTGCAGTTCGGCGTCGGCGTCGCGATCATCCTCTTCGGCGTGCGCACCGTGCTCGGCGAGCTCGTGCCGGCCTTCCAGGGCATCGCGGAGAAGGTCGTGCCCGGGGCGAAGCCGGCGCTCGACATCCCGATCGTCTTCCCGTTCGGGGCGAACGCCGTGCTCATCGGCTTCCTCGCCTCGTTCCTCGGCGGGCTGGTGACGCTCGTGCTCATCGCCGTATGGCTCAACCCCGCGTTCGGTCTCGCGCTCATCCTGCCCGGCATGGTGCCCCACTTCTTCACCGGAGGCGGTGCGGGCGTGTTCGGCAATGCGACCGGCGGGCGCATCGGCGCCGCGGTCGGCGGTTTCGTCAACGGCGTGCTCATCACGATCCTGCCGGCCGTGCTGCTGCTCGTCTTCGGCGAGCTGGGCTTCGCGAACAGCACCTTCGGTGACGCGGACTTCGGCTGGTTCGGCACGGCGATCGGCGTGAGTCTGCTCGGCGGCCCCGTGATCGGCGTCATCGTGTGTGTCCTCATCGGCGCGGCGCTCGTGGTCGGCGCGTCGATCTTCCAGAAGCGCGTGGTCGACACCGGTTGGGTACCGGGCGCTCGACGCGACGCTCTCCTCGCGGAAGGCTCGGGGGCCGAGACCGCGACCACGACTCCTGACCGGCCAGCGGGTGGCCGGACCCAGGGCAAGTCGGGCGCCCGTCACTGACCGACGCCCGACGACGGTGCCCCGCGTCCGCTCGGACGCGGGGCACCGTCCTGCCCGCTCCGGCCCGTCCACCACGATCGGCCAGGCGCGACCGCGATAATCGACGAGTGCCGACCTACCGTGACGAAGCCGTCGTGCTGCGCACCCACAAGCTGGGTGAAGCCGACCGCATCGTGACGATGTTGAGCCGCCAGCACGGCAAGATCCGTGCCGTCGCGAAGGGGGTCCGCCGCACCTCGTCGAAGTTCGGATCCCGGCTCGAGCCCTTCATGGTCGTCGACGCGCAGCTGTACGTCGGCCGGAGCCTCGACATCATCCAGCAGGCCGAATCCCTCGGCGCCTACGGCGCGATGATCGCCGGCGACTACGCGAGCTTCACCGCCGCGAACGCGATGGTCGAGACCGCGGACCGCCTCACCGACGACGACGGCAGCCTCCAGCAGTACCTGCTGCTGGTCGGCGCGCTTCGCTCGCTGTCCCGGCGGGAACACGGACCGGGCCTCACCCTCGACTCGTATCTGCTGCGCGCCCTCTCGATCGCCGGATGGGCCCCGAGCTTCGGCGACTGCGCCGTGACCGGCGCACCGGGGCCGCACTCGGCGTTCGTCGTGCAGATGGGCGGCGTGGTGGCGGACGCGGTCGCGCCGCCCGGCGCGCCGCGCATCGACGCGGCGACACTCGACCTGCTCGGCGCCCTGCTCTCCGGGGACTGGGTGCACGCGGAACAGGCGCCGGAGGCGACGCGCGCGCAGGCCAGCGGGATCGTCGCGGCGTACACGCAGTTCCATCTCGAGCGCGGGCTGCGCTCGCTCCAGCACGTGGACCGTTCCGCCGCGGCGGCCGCGCCCCGTACGACCGTCGCTCCCGTCGTGCTCGACCGCGGTGCGGGGAGCGCTGCGCCTGCGCCGCACGACGCGAGCAGCCCGTCGGACCGGGGTTCCGCGTCCGGTGACCCCGCCGCATCCGCCCAGCCCTTCGTATCCGCCCAAACCTCCGCATCCGAACCCACCACCGCACCCGAACCGGCCACTGCACCCGAGCCCGGTACCGCGTCGGATCCGGTCGCCCCGATCCCAGGAGCCCGATGAGCCCGGTCGCCAAGACACACAAGGATGCGGTCGACTTCGTCCCGCTCGACTGGACGGGCATCCATCCGCCCGAGTTCCCCCGGGGTGCCGTGCCGGATCACGTCGCGATCGTCATGGACGGCAACGGCCGCTGGGCGAACGCCCGCGGCAAGACGCGCATCGAGGGGCACAAGGCGGGGGAGGCCGCGCTGCTCGACGTCGTCGCGGGCGCGATCCAGGTGGGCGTGAAGCACCTCAGCGTGTACGCGTTCTCGACCGAGAACTGGAAGCGTTCGCCCGAGGAGGTGCGCTTCCTCATGGGGTACAACCGCGATGTGCTGCACCGGCGGCGCGACCAGCTCAACGAGTGGGGCGTGCGCATCCGGTGGGCCGGGCGGCGTCCGCGTCTGTGGGGGTCGGTGATCTCGGAGCTGCAGTTCGCCGAGCGGCTCACCGCGCACAACAGCACGCTCACCCTCACGATGTGCGTCAACTACGGAGGCCGCAACGAGATCGCCGACGCGGTGCGCGGGATCGCCGACGACGTCGCGGCCGGGCGGCTGAAGCCGTCGGCGGTCACCGAGAAGCTGCTGCAGCGCCGGCTCTACGTGCCCGAGCTGCCCGACGTCGACCTGTTCGTACGCAGTTCGGGCGAGCAGCGCACGAGCAACTTCATGCTGTGGCAGTCCGCTTACGCCGAGATGGTGTTCCTCGACACGCTGTGGCCCGACTTCACGCGCGAGCAGCTGTGGGAGGCGATCCGCATCTACGCGACCCGCAACCGCCGCTTCGGCGCCGCCGTCGACGCCCCCACCGCCTGACGCCCGCCCTCCCCGGTCCCGCCGTCGTGTCGGAAATTCAGGAGTCCCGCTCGCGACCCGATAGCCGAGCCGTGTGATTCCGCGGCGGCGCATACGCCCGCCGGTGGCGGTTCCTGAATTTCCGACGTCTCGGCCCGGCCTCTTCCACGCACCCCGAGCCCGGTGAGGAGGCGCACGACGGGCCGTGCGCGGACCGCGCACGACGCGCTCGAGTGCGGGCTTGTCGGAAAGTCAGGAGTTTGCGCGTGGGAGCGGGCGGCGGGCCACGCGATCCCGGGGGTGCGAACGAGTTGACCGACTGGCACTCCTGAATTTCCGACACCACGACACCACTGCGGCACAACGGCACGGTGGCAGCGGGCGTGTGGGGCGGGCCGGAGAAGGGGGATCGCGTGCGGGGTTTGAGTCGGACGCACCTGAAGTGGTAGCCTCCTTCGAGTCGCAGTGACCTTAACCGCGGCCGTGCCGTCCGGCGAGAGGAACCGCGTGCAGAACCGCGCTCACGTGCCGCTCGCCGTGTCGACCGTCATCTTCGCCCTGCGTCCGCATCCCGAGACCGGGCTCAGCACGCTGTGGTTGCCGCTCGTCCGCCGCATCCGGGACCCCTTCGAGGGACTGTGGGCGCTGCCCGGCGGATGGGTGCGGGCCGACGAGAGCCTCGCCGACGCCGCCGCGCGCAACCTGCTCGAGACCACGCACGTGCGACCCGCCTACCTCGAACAGCTGTACGCGTTCGGGGATGTCGACCGCTCGCCGACCGGACGCGTCGTGTCGGTCGTGTACTGGGCGCTCGTGCGTGCGGAGCAGATCGAACGCGAACCGGAGGGCGAGAACGTGCGGTGGGTGCTCGCCGACGAGCTGCCCGAGCTCGCGTTCGACCACAACCTCATCGTCGAGTACGCGCTGTGGCGGCTGCGCACCAAGGTCGAGTACTCCCGGATCGCGCAGGCGTTCCTCGGTGAGACGTTCACGCTGAGCGAGCTCCGCCACGTGCACGAGGCGATCCGCGGCGTCGCCCTCGACCCGGCTAACTTCCGCCGCCAGATGCTCTCCGGCGACGCCCTCGTCGTCACCGACGAACGGGTCACCGGCGGACGCCACCGCCCGCCGCGCCTCTACCGCTACGACACCTCCATCGAGCTCGCCGACAACGGCCCGCTCCCGCCCTACCGACCCGAGGGGAACCGCTCGTGACCTCCGTCGCGCTGACCATCGACCGCATCCGCACCGGCCGCGCGGCGGGCACCACCTGCACGCCCGAGCTCGCGCGCGAGCCGTGGGACGCGGTGCTCGGCTACGGACCGGGCGCGAGCATGGGCGACGTGCTCCCGACCGGCTCGCCGCGCCAGGGCGGCCTGCCCGAGCAGTACCGGCAGGCCTCGACGGATGAGCTGCACGACCGCATCCGCGCCGCGAAGGCGACGCTCGGCGACCGCGTCGTCGTGCTCGGGCACTTCTACCAGCGTGACGAGGTCGTGCAGCACGCCGACTTCGTGGGCGACTCGTTCCAGCTCGCGAACGCGGCGCAGACGGTGCCCGATGCGGAGGCGATCGTCTTCTGCGGCGTGCACTTCATGGCCGAGACGGCCGACATCCTCGCGAAGCCCGGGCAGCAGGTGATCCTGCCGAATCTGGCGGCCGGATGCTCGATGGCCGACATGGCGGACCTGGACTCGGTCGAGCAGTGCTGGGCGGAGCTCGAGGAGCTCTACGGCACCGAGCCGGACGCGGACGGCCGCGTGCCGGTCATCCCGGTCACCTACATGAACTCGTCCGCGGCGCTGAAGGGCTTCTGCGGCGAGCACGGCGGCATCGTATGCACGAGCTCGAACGCCGAGACGGTGCTCGAGTGGGCGTTCGAGCGCGGTCAGCGGGTCTTGTTCTTCCCGGATCAGCACCTCGGCCGCAACACGGCGAAGCGGATGGGGGTGCCCACCTCGCGCATGCCGATGTGGAACCCGCGCAAGCCGCTCGGCGGCAACGACGTCGACGCGCTGCTGGACGCGCGGGTGCTGCTCTGGCACGGCTTCTGCTCCGTGCACAAGCGCTTCTCCGTCGGCCAGATCGAGCAGGCCCGTGCCGAGCACCCCGGCGTGCGGGTCATCGTGCACCCGGAATGCCCGGAAGCCGTCGTTGACGCCGCCGACGAGGCCGGTTCCACCGATCACATCCGCAAGGCGGTCGCGGCGGCCACCGAGCCGACGACCTTCGCGATCGGCACCGAGATCAACATGGTGAACCGGCTCGCCGCGGAGTTCCCGCAGCACACGATCTTCTGCCTCGATCCGGTGATCTGCCCCTGCTCGACGATGTACCGCATCCACCCCGGCTATCTCGCCTGGGTGCTCGAAGCGCTCGCGCGGGGCGAGACGCTCAACCGCATCACCGTCGCGGACGACGTGGCCGCGAACGCGCGCGTCGCTCTCGAGCGGATGCTCGCGGCGAAGCCGCGAGGCTGACATGCGGATCATCGTGGTCGGCTCGGGGATCGCCGGGCTGTCCGTCGCGATGCGGGCGAGCGCCCACCACGAGGTCGTGCTCGTGACGAAGGGCGCCCTCGGCGGGGGGAGCACCGCGTGGGCGCAGGGCGGCATCGCCGCGGCGGTGGACGACGCGGATGTCGCCGTCCACTTCGAGGACACGCTCGCGGCGGGTGCCGGGTTGGCGGATCCGGATGCGGTGCGCGTGTTGTGTTCTGAGGGTCCGCACCGCGTCGCGGAGCTGGTCGGGCTCGGCGTGCCCTTCGACCGCGACCGCGCCGGGTTCGCGCGCGGGCGGGAGGCTGCCCACTCGCGCCGGAGGATCCTCCACGCGGACGGCGACGCCACGGGTGCGGCCATCTCGCGGACCCTCGTCGCCGCCGTACGGCGCGCGACGGTGCAGGTCATCGAACACGCCTTCCTCGACGAGGTGTTCGTCGTCGACGGTCGCGCGAGCGGGGTGCGCCTGCTGCTGGGCGGCGACGAGGTGGTCCTCCGCGCGGACGCCGCGGTGATCGCGACCGGCGGCTGGGGCGCCCTGTATCCGCACACCACGAATCCGCCGGGGGCGACGGGCGACGGTGTCGCCGCCGCGTGGCGGGCGGGCGCCGCGCTGGCCGACCTCGAGTTCGTGCAGTTCCATCCGACCGCTCTCGCCGTGCCGGGCCGTCCGCTCGTGTCGGAGGCGGTGCGTGGCGAGGGAGCGACCCTGATCGATGAGCGCGGCCGCCGGTTCCTCGTCGACACGCACCCGGACGGGGAACTCGCCCCGCGCGATGTCGTCGCCCGGGCGATCGCCGCCCACCGGGCGAGCGGACACGAGGTGCTGCTCGACGCCACCGGGGTGCCCGGGCTCGCGCGCCGTTTCCCGGGCCTCACCACAGTGTGCCTCGAGCACGGCTACGACTGGACGCGCGAGCCGGTGCCGGTGACCCCGGCCGCGCACTATGCGATGGGCGGCATCGCGACCGACCTGCACGGACGCTCCACCGTTCCGGGGCTCTACGCCGTGGGGGAGGCCGCCCGCACCGGCGTGCACGGCGCGAACCGGCTGGCGTCGAACTCGCTGCTCGAGGGGCTCGTGTTCGCCGCACGGGTGGTCGAGGCGCTCGAGTCCGCGGACCCGTGGCGCGGTCCGCCCGTCGCCCGGGAGCAGCTGCGCGAAGCCGGGGACATCCCGATCGAACGCCACGAGCTCGCCGCGATCGCGTGGGACCACCTGGGCCTCGAGCGGGATGCGGTCGGGCTGAGAGCCGCTATCGCGCGCCTCGACACCGCGCACGTCGCCGGCTCCACCGTCCCCGATCGGGAGACCCGCAACCTCCTCGACCTCGCGCGACTCACCGCGCGGGCCGCCCTCCGTCGCGAGCGCTCCGTCGGGGCCCACCATCGCCACGACGCGGCTGCGCACATCCGCTCCGAATCCCGCCCCCTGGAGGTGGCCGCGTGCTGACCCCGCAACTCATCGACCGCGTCGTGCGCAGCGCCCTCGAGGAGGACGCGCCGTGGGGCGACGTCACGTCGGAGACGCTCATCCCGGCCGACGCGACCGCGACGGCGGTGCTCGCCGCCCGCGGTGCCGGCGTGTTCAGCGGGGGAGCGGTGTTCACCGCGGCGATGCGCGCGGCGGACCCCGCGACGACCGTGGAACTGCGACTCCCGGACGGCGCGCCGCTCGTAGCCGGCGACGTGGTCGCCGTCGTGCGCGGTCGCGCCCGGTCGGTGCTCACCGCCGAGCGGGTCGCGCTGAACCTGGTGCAGCGGATGAGCGGCATCGCCACCGAGACCGCCCGCTTCGTCGAGGCCGTCGCCGGCACGGGCGCACGCATCGCGGACACCCGCAAGACCGTGCCCGGCCTCCGCGCCTTGGACCGTCACGCGGTGGGCTCCGGGGGCGGACGCAACCACCGGTTCTCCCTCTCCGACACCGTCATGGCGAAGGACAACCACCTCGCCGTGCTCACCGCCACCGGTCGCCCGCTCGCCGAGGTGCTGCGCGAGGCGAAGAACCGCCTGCCGCACACGATGCACCTCGAGGTGGAGGTGGACCGGCTCGACCAACTCGACGACGTGCTCGCCTCCGGCGTCGTCGACACCGTGATGCTCGACAACTTCTCGCTGGAAGACCTGCGGCTCGGTGTCGACCGGGTGGCCGGACGGTGCATCGTCGAGGCGAGCGGCACCGTGTCGTTGGAGACGGTGCGCGCCATCGCGGAGACGGGCGTCGACGTGATCTCCGTCGGCGCACTCACCCACAGCGTCCGCGCCCTGGACCTGGGGCTCGATGTGACGGTCGGCGCATGATCTACCTCGACCACGCCGCGAGCGGACCGGTGCGCCGCAGCGTGCTCGAGGCGATGTGGCCGTTCCTCACCGGCGAGTTCGGGAATCCCTCGAGCACGCACGGCTTCGGAGAGCGCGCCGCAACCGCCCTCGACGACGCGCGCGCGGCGATCGCGGAGGGCCTCGGCTGGCGGCCGGCGGAGGTCGTCGTCACCTCGGGCGGTACCGAGGCGGACAACCTCGCCGTCAAGGGGCTCGCCCTCGCCCGGCCGCGCGGACGGCACGTCGTCGTCTCCGCGGTCGAGCATCAGGCGGTGCTCGAATCGTGCCGCTATCTCGAGCGATTCCACGGCTTCACCGTCGACATCGTCGGGGTGGATGCCCGGGGCGTCGTCGACCCGGAACACCTCGCCGCCCTCGTCCGCGACGACACGACACTCGTGAGCGTGCAGCACGCGAGCAACGAGATCGGCACGGTGCAGCCGGTCGCCGCCGTCGCCGAGATCGCGCACGCCCGCGGGGCGCTCCTGCACACGGACGCGGTGCAGTCGGCCGGCTGGCTCGACGTGTCCGCGGGGGCGCTCGGCGCGGATGCGGTGAGCGTGTCGGGTCACAAGCTGGGCGCTCCGAAGGGGGTCGGTGCGCTGCTCGTGCGCCGGGGGGTCGCCCTGGAACCGCTCGTGCACGGCGGTGGCCAGGAGCGCGGACGCCGCTCCGGAACCGAGAACGTGGCCGGCGCGGTGGGACTTGCGGAGGCGGTACGCGCCGTGCGCGCCGAGCGCCGCCCCGCTGCGGTCGTCGCCGTGCGTGACGCCTTCATCGACGGCGTGCTCAGTGCCGTGCCGGGAGCACGCCTCACCGGCCACCCGGAGGCGCGACTGCCGGACCACGCGTCGTTCGTGATCGAGCGCACGAGCGGCGAGGCGGTGCTGCTCGAGCTCGAGCGGCGGGGCGTGACGACCTCGAGCGGATCCGCGTGCGCAGCGGGTCGCGACGAGCCCTCGGCGGTCCTGCTGGCGATCGGACTCGACGCCGACACCGCGCGCACCGCGGTGCGGTTCACCTTCGGCGACGGGGCCGAGGCGGTCGACGTGCCGACCGTCGTCGCGGCGGTCGCCGAGTCCGTGCAGAGCGTGGGTGCGCTGCAGCATTGAGCGGTCGCGCCGGCGTCGCGGTCCGCGGCGTCGCGGTCCCGCCACCCGTGGGCGCGCTCAGGAGTCGGTGCGCTCGAGCTCCCACTCCGTCCCGTCGAGCGCGAGCACCTCGCGCAGAACGGCGCCGATCGCCGGGACGCGAGCCGATCCGGACTGGGTCACGAGTCGGATGCTGCGGTCGCTCGAGGGCGCCGTGCGGCGCACGACGGCTCCGGCGGGCACCGCGGCCGTCGACAGTGCGAGGCGGGGGAGCAGTGCGACGCCGAGTTCCGCCGCGACGAGGTTGAGCACGGCGACCGCGTTGTCGGTCTCCAACCGGATGGTCGGCGACATGCCGACCGCCTCGCACGCGGCGAGCAGATGTCCGCGGCACAACGGGCAGCCGGCGATCCACGCCTCGTCGCGGAGATCGGCGAGATCCACGGCCTCGCGCGCGGCGAGCCCATGGTCGGCCGGCAGAGCGAGCACGACGGGCTCCGTGAAGAGCTCGATCGTCTCGAGGCTGGTGTCGTCGGCGCGATGCGGATCGGCCCGATCGCCGGGATAGGCGAAGGTGATGGCGACGTCGGCGAGACCGTCCCGCAGCATCCCGATCGCTTCGGGCGGCTCGGCCTCCACATACCCCACGGTCAACCCGGGGCGATGCTCCCGCAAGCGGGCGAGCAATCGCGGCACCAGGGTCGACGAGGCGGTCGGGAACGCCGCGACCCGCACGGATCCCGCCCGCAGGCCGACCAGGTCGGAGAGTTCCCCGCCCGCCGCATCCAGCGCCGACGTGATCGCCACCGCGTGCCGCGCGAGCACCTGGCCCGGCTCGGTGAGCCGCACCCCGCGGCCCGCGCGCACGACGAGCGGCGCCCCCAGCCGCGTCTCGGCGCGACGCAGGTGCTGGCTCACGGCCGGCTGGCTGTAGCCGAGGGCACGCGCCGCCGCGCTGATCGTGCCGTGCTCGGCGATCGCACGCACGATGCGTACCGAGAGCAGGTCGAGTCCACCCAACGCTTCCATCACACCAGCTTATGGAACGCATGGCACACATGTTCTTGTGGCATGTGTCATGCCGGCGAGATGCTGACGGCATGGTCTCGCCCGAACTGTCCTCCGCCATCGCCGAATTCGGTGAGCCCCGCGGCTACCTCGCGGCCGCATCCATCGGCCTGCCGCCCCGCCGCGCGGTCGAGGCGCTCACCGCCGACCTCGCCGCCTGGGCCGCCGCCGACCGCGATCCGCAGGGCTACGACCCGGTGATCGCCGCGACCCGTGCCTCCTACGCCGACCTCGTGAACGTGCCGGCGTCGAGCGTCGCGATCGGCTCGCAGAGCTCTGTGCTCACGTCCCTCGTCGCGGCCGCCGTGCCCGAGGGCGCCGAAGTGCTGCTCGTCGACGGCGACTTCTCGTCGATCGAGTTCCCGTTCCTGCAGCGCCCGGGCGTGCGCGTGCGTGCCGTGCCGCTCGAGGAACTCGCGGACGCCGTCACCGACGAGACGTGGATCGTCGTCTTCTCGCTCGTCCAGTCCGCGACAGGGCGCGTGGCCGACACGGCCGCCATCCTCGAGGCCGCGCAGCGGCACGGCGCGTACACCTTCTGCGACACCACCCAGGCGGCCGGCGTGCTTCCGGTCGACGCGTCGCCGTTCGATGTGACGGTGTGCCACGCGTACAAGTGGTTGTGCGCCCCCCGCGGGGTCGCGTTCCTCACGGTGAGCGAGCGGATGCTCCCGCTGCTGACCCCGACGCAGGCCGGCTGGTACGCGGGGGACGACGTGTGGTCGAGCTGCTACGGCCCCGCGATGAACCTCGCCCACGACGCGCGTCGCTTCGACGTGTCTCCCGCCTGGCAGGCGTGGATCGGTGCAGAGCAGTCCATCGGGCTCTTCGCCGGGCTCGACATCGACGAGGTGTGGCGCCGCGCGAGCGGACTCGGCGACGCGCTGTGCGACGCCCTCGGGGTGCCGCAGCAGCACCAGGCGATCGTGACCTGGCCCGACCCGACGGGCGCCGACCTCGCGCGGCTCACTGCGGCGGGCATCCGCGCGTCGGGTCGAGCCGGTCGCGTGCGGGCCGCGTTCCACCTCTGGAACGACGAGTCGGACGTCGCCGCCGTCGTCGCCGCGGTGCGCTGACCCGTTCCCGTCGGGGCCGTCGCCCTTCAGGATCCGTCGTCGTCCGTTCCACGTCGGAGGTCGGCCACCGGTCCGTCCATCCACCGCTCGACGTCCGCTCGTGAGCTCAGCCGCACGACCGTGAGCGACGGATGCGCCGCGGCTGCCTCCGGCACCTGCTCCTTGTACTTGTTGCGGGTCGAGATCGCCCAGCGCACCACGTTCTCGCGGTCGGTGAAGATGGTGTGCAGCGGCGGCTCCACGTTTCCGTTCCACAGCACCTCGCGCGTGCGGGCGCGGCGCAGTGTGCGCCGCACCACCCGGGCGAGAGTGAGCGGGAACGGCAGGTCGAGCCAGACGAGCGTGTCGGCGCGAGCGGCGAGCAGTGGTCGCGCCGACGTGTACTGCCACTCGGTGATCCACTCGTCGCGAGCGGCGAGGTGGCGCACGTCGTCGAGGAACTCGGGTCGCGGCGTCCATTGCGGGCCGTGGTGCAGCGCGTCGAGCTCGGTGTGCGGGATCCCGGTCACCGCGGACAACCGGCGGGCGAGCGTCGTCTTGCCCGATCCGGAGACGCCCGCGACCAGGATGCGGCGCGGTCGGTGGGGGAGCGGATCGCCGGCGAGGAGCACGGGCCCGATGGTAGTGCGAGGGGCGTCACCCGCTGATCACTAGACTGGTGATCCCTGCCGACCGGCGAACCAGCTCGGCTGATCCCAGGAGAAACGACCCCGTGGCGACCACTGCACTCGATTCCGTCATCTCACTCGCGAAGCGTCGCGGCTTCGTCTTCCAATCGGGCGAGATCTACGGCGGATCCCGGTCCGCGTGGGATTACGGACCCCTCGGTGTGGCGCTCAAGGAGAACATCAAGCGCCAGTGGTGGCAGCAGCTCGTGCAGGGCCGCGACGATGTCGTCGGTCTCGACTCCGCCGTCATCCTGCCCCGCAAGGTGTGGGAGGCATCCGGACACGTCGCCGTGTTCAGCGACCCGCTCGTCGAGTGCCTGCACTGCCACAAGCGCTACCGGGCCGACCACCTGCTCGAGGAGTTCGAGGAGAAGAAGGGCCGCGCGCCCGAGAACGGCCTCACCGACATCGCGTGCTCGAACTGCGGCACCCGCGGCCAGTGGACGGAGCCGCGCGAGTTCAGCGGGCTGCTGAAGACCTACCTCGGGCCGGTCGACGACGAGGCGGGCATGCACTACCTGCGTCCGGAGACGGCGCAGGGCATCTTCGTCAACTTCGCGAACGTCCTGTCGGCGGCGCGCATGAAGCCGCCGTTCGGCATCGGTCAGATCGGCAAGAGCTTCCGGAACGAGATCACGCCGGGCAACTTCATCTTCCGCACGCGCGAGTTCGAGCAGATGGAGATGGAGTTCTTCGTCGAGCCGGGCACCGATGAGGACTGGCACCAGTACTGGATCGACGAGTCGTACCGCTGGTACCGCGACCTCGGGCTCAAGGAGGAGAACCTCCGCCTCTTCGAACACCCGCAGGAGAAGCTGAGCCACTACTCCAAGCGCACCGTCGACATCGAGTACCGCTTCGGCTTCACGGGTGGCGAGTGGGGCGAGCTCATGGGTGTGGCGAACCGCACCGACTTCGACCTGACCACCCATTCCGAGGCATCCGGAACCGACCTGTCGTACTTCGACCAGACGAAGAACGAGCGCTGGACCCCGTACGTGATCGAGCCGGCGTTCGGCCTCACGCGTGCGCTCATGGCGTTCCTCATCGACGCGTACTCCGAGGACGAGGCGCCGAACACGAAGGGCGGCGTCGACAAGCGCACCGTGCTGCGGCTCGACCGGCGCCTCGCGCCGGTGAAGGTCGCCGTGCTGCCGCTGTCGCGCAACGAGCGTCTCTCGCCGGTCGCGCGCGACCTCGCCGCCGACCTGCGCAAGTACTGGAACATCGACTTCGACGACGCGGGCGCCATCGGCCGCCGCTACCGCCGCCAGGACGAGATCGGCACCCCCTTCTGCGTCACTGTCGACTTCGACTCCCTCGACGACCAGGCCGTGACGGTGCGCGAGCGCGACACGATGTCGCAGGAGCGCATCTCCCTCGACAACCTGCGCGGTTACCTCGCGGGCCAGCTCCTCGGCGCCTGACCCGCCCGCGCGCCCGGCGCCGGCCTCCGCATACCGCGGCACGACCGGTGCCCTCCTCGATCGCCAGGTGTCGGAAATTCAGGAGTCGGGCGGTGCCCGGGGTCGGCGCACCCGGAATCGCGGCACAGCACACCGGGCACTGACCGCGCATTCCTGAATTTCCGACGCTCTGAGCGTGGTTGTTCGGTCCCGCGCGTCCACCACACGGCGCGACGGCTGGCCGTTGTGCACGGATCCGCGATCGACGCACCGTCGCGGGAGCCGGTTCGCGACCGTGGTCGACGTGAGCATTGCGGACTGGGTGGATGAGCTGGGCGGCATGGCGCAGAAGCAGCAGCTCGTGCGTCGAGGCGCCGGCGATCGGCACCTGACCGCAGCCGTTCGTACGGGGGAGGTGATCCGGGTGCGCAACGGCTGGTACACGACGCTTCCGACCGACGATCCGCGCGTCCGTGCGGTCCGCGTCGGAGGTCGGTTGACGGGGGTCTCCGCGATCGCGGCGTGGGGAGGGTGGGTCGAGCGGTCGACGACGCTCCATGTCGCGGTGCCGGTGAACGCCGCGCGGCAGAGGTCACCGGGGAACCGTCGACGGCGACTAGCGCGCGGCAGAGACGGCGTGGTGCTGCATTGGGAGGAGCGCGAACGGTCCGCACACGGCGACAGCATGTTCGTCGGCCTGGCGGACGCACTCCGACGCGCCGCGCTCGACGAGCCGCTCGAGGTTGCCGTCGCCGCTTTCGATTGGGCGATGCGCACCGGGCGCTTCGAGCGGACGGATCTCGAACGGGTGCTGGAGGAGCTGCCCGCCCGGCTGCAGGTGCTCGCCGCTCTGGTGGACCCGGCACGCGAGTCGTTGCCGGAGAGCCTGCTCTGCACGCGCGCACGGCTGGCCGGCCATCGCGTTCGTACCCAGGTGCCGATCACCGGCACATCACAACGCATCGACGTCGTCGTCGACGGGATCGTCGCCGTGGAGGTGGACGGCCGCGAGCACCATCTGCTCACCTTCGAACGCGACCGCGCGAAGGATCTCTCGATCACCCGCGACGGGTACCACCCGCTACGGCCCACCGCGCGGCTCGTCTTCGACCGGTGGCCCGAGGTGCTGGCGGCCATCCGTGCTGCGATCGCGGCCCGCCGCTCCGCTCTCAGCGTCGGAAACTCAGGAGAACCGCCGGGCGGTCCGCCGGGACGCCGCATGCTTCCGGCCTTCGCGTCCCGATGAAGTACCGCGCACCAGCCTGGCTCCTGAATTTCCGACACCACGCCGCACGAGAGTCGGCTTCGCCAGGTCTAGCGCGGGGAATACGGAACCGCACGACGGGTTGCAGTTCACGTGAGTGAACCCATCAAGGTGGACATCTGGTCGGACATCGCGTGCCCGTGGTGCTACATCGGCAAACGCAAGTTCGAGGCCGGCGTCGAACGCTTCGGCGGCGACGTGGAGATCGAGTACCACTCCTTCGAGTTGGCCCCCGACACTCCCGTCGAGTTCGAGGGCGGCGAGATCGACTTCCTCTCCGGGCACAAAGGCATTCCGCGCGAGCAGGCGGAGCAGATGATCGACCGCGTGACGCAGATCGCGGCGTCGGTGGATCTGGCCTACGACTACGACGCGCTGCAGCACACCAACACGGTGAAGGCGCACGAGCTCCTCCACGCCGCGAAGCAACACGGCGTGCAGCTCGAAATGATGGAGCGCCTCTTCTCCGCCTACTTCGTCGAGGGTCGCCACGTGGGTCGCATCGACGATCTGGCCGATCTCGCGGCCGAGATCGGCCTCGACCGCGACGAGACCCATCGCGCCCTCGCGACGGATGAGCACCTCGGCGCCGTGCGCGAGGACCAGGCGCTCGCCCAGCAGCTCGGCATCCAGGGCGTGCCGTTCTTCGTCTTCGACGGCAGGTTCGCCGTGTCGGGCGCGCAGGACGCGGCGACGTTCGCCGACGTGCTCGGCCAGGTGCGGGATGCGAGGGCGGCCGCGTGAGCGACATCAAGCTCATCCCGCTCGGTGCCCCGGATGCGGCCGTCTGCGAGGGGGACTTCTGCGTCATCCCCGCGGTCTCGGATGTGATCAGCCGGCTCGACGCCGACGAGGCGTGACTCAGTCCCTGGGGGCTGCCGGGTCCGCGATGTCGGCCACTGTCGCGTCGAAGGCGCGGATGAGGTCGTCGGCGTCGACGAGCAGGCTGTACCCGTGCTCGCCCGCCCCCATCGCGACGGACCCGGTGACGTCGGTGTCGGCGAAGACCGGCCAGGCGGTTGTCGAGCCGAACGGGGTGATGGTGCCGCGTTCGTATCCGGTGGCCTCGAGGGCGACGGATGCCTCCGGCAGCTTGAGCTTGTTGACGCCGACCACGGCGCGCAGCTTGGGCCAGGAGATCTGCTTGTCACCCGGGACGAGGGCGAACAGGAACGTGCCGTCGTGGCGCTTGACCACGAGGGTCTTGA
Source organism: Diaminobutyricimonas aerilata (assembly GCF_002797715.1). Classification (NCBI taxonomy): domain Bacteria; kingdom Bacillati; phylum Actinomycetota; class Actinomycetes; order Micrococcales; family Microbacteriaceae; genus Diaminobutyricimonas; species Diaminobutyricimonas aerilata. Next base: position 1,666,654 of record NZ_PGFF01000001.1, read on the forward strand.
CGACCTCCCGCGGGCTGACGCCGATGAGTGTCGCCGCCTCTTCGAGCGATCCGGCGGCCGGGCGCTCACGGAATTCGACCGTCACACCCCGCGCCTCGGCGTCGGCGCGTGCCCGGTCCCGTCCTGTTCTCAGTTCGTCCACAGCGACGACAACCCGACACGCGTCCCCCGGATTCCCGCCGTGCCGCACGCGGAGGCAGGGTCTGGGAGAATCAGAGTGATGACCACGATGACCGCTGCCGAGCCCGGGCTGCACATCGGCCCGCTGCGGCTCGATGTGCCGGTCGTTCTCGCGCCCATGGCCGGGATCACCAACACCGCGTTCCGGCGGCTGTGCCGCGAGTACGGGGCCGGTCTGTACGTGAGCGAGATGATCACGAGCCGCGCGCTCGTCGAGCGCACCCCCGAGAGCATGCGGCTCATCCAGCACCACGAGTCGGAGACGCCGCGCAGCATCCAGCTCTACGGGGTGGACCCGACGACGGTCGCCGAGGCGGTCACGATGCTCGTCGCCGAGGATCGCGCCGACCACATCGACCTGAACTTCGGATGCCCGGTGCCGAAGGTCACCCGCAAGGGCGGCGGTGCCGCTCTGCCGTGGAAGCTCGGGCTGTTCCGCGAGATCGTCGAACGGGCCGTCCGTGCCGCCGGCGACGTGCCGCTCACGGTCAAGATGCGCAAGGGCATCGACTCCGACCACTTGACCTACCTCGAGGCGGGCAAGGCGGCCGAGGGGGCCGGGGTCGCCGCCATCGCGCTGCATGCACGCACCGCCGCCGAGTTCTACTCCGGCACCGCCGACTGGTCCGCGATCGCGACGTTGAAGCAGACCATCACCGGGGTGCCGGTGCTCGGCAACGGCGACATCTGGAGCGCCGACGACGCGCTGCGGATGGTGCGCGAGACCGGGTGCGACGGAGTCGTCGTCGGCCGTGGCTGCCTCGGCCGCCCGTGGCTGTTCGGCGATCTCGCCTCCGCGTTCCGTTCGGAGGTCGACCCGACCGTCGAGCGCGTGCGGCACGAGCCCGCGCTCGGTGAGGTCGCCCGCGCGTTCCGGCGGCACGCGGAGTTGCTCGTCGAGTTCTTCGGCGGTGACGAGGGCCGCGCGTGCCGGGACATCCGCAAGCACGTCGCCTGGTACTTCAAGGGCTACGCCGTCGGTGGCGAGCTCCGCGCCCGGCTCGCCACCGTGGAGAGCCTCGCGCACCTCGACGAGCTGCTCGGCGAGCTCGACCCCGACCAGCCGTACCCCGGCGAGGCCGCCGAGGGCCAGCGCGGTCGGGCGGGAACCCCCAAGGTGCCGGCGCTTCCCGACCGCTGGCTCGAGAGCCGCGAGCTGCAGGAGACCCACCGCGACGAGTTGAACCTCGCGGAATTGAGCACCAGTGGCGGGTGAGTGGCACAGCCACGCCGACGCGGATGCCGCGCTCGAACGTGGATACGGCCCGGCCGACGCCGAGCGATGGTTCCCCGAGGAGCACTCCACCCGCCGCAGCGACTTCGCGCGTGACCGCGGGCGCCTGCTGCACTCGAGCGCGCTCCGCCGTCTCGCCGCGAAGACGCAGGTGCTGAGCCCGACTGCCGGTCTCGACTTCGCCCGCAACCGGCTCACCCACTCCCTCGAGGTCGCCCAGGTCGGCCGCGAACTCGCCACGAGCCTCGGACTCGACCCCGACGTCGTCGACACCGCGTGCCTCGCCCACGACCTCGGCCACCCACCCTTCGGCCACAACGGCGAACGCGCGCTCAACACGTGGGCCGCCGACATCGGGGGTTTCGAGGGCAACGCGCAGACCCTCCGCCTGCTCACCCGCATCGAGCCGAAGGTGTTCGGTCCCGACGGCCACAGCTACGGGCTCAATCTCACGCGGGCGAGCCTCGACGCGAGTTGCAAATACCCCTGGCCCGAGCAGCACGGCATCCCCGACCCGAGCGGTCGCAGCAAGTTCGGCTTCTACGCGGACGACACCCCCGTGTTCGAGTGGCTGCGCGCGGGCGCGCCCGACCGCGTGCGCTGCATCGAGGCGCAGGTGATGGACTTGAGCGACGACATCGCCTACAGCGTCCACGACTTCGAGGACGCGATCGTGAGCGGCTACCTCGACGTGCCGGCGCTCAGTGCGCGTGCCGACCACGACGAACTGGTCGACGCGATGTTCGAGTGGATCGGCGGGGAGATCGATCACGACGAGCTCATCGCCGCCTTCGACCGGCTCGACAACCTCGACTTCTGGATCGACGACTGGAACGGCAGCCGGCGCGACCTCGCGAAGCTCAAGAACCTGACCAGCCAGCTCATCGGACGCTTCGCGCACGAGGCCGTGCACGCCACTCGCGCGGCTTATCCGAGCGGCAGTCTCATCCGGTTCGGCGCGGATGTGGTGGTCCCGCGGGAGACGCAGGCGGAGATCGCGGTGCTCAAGGGCATCGTCGCCGCCAACGTCATGTCGACGAACTCCCGCAAGCCGATCTACGCGCGTCAGCGGAGCATCCTCACCGAGCTCGCCGACGCGCTCTACGCCACCGGCCCCCGCGACCTCGACCCCGGGTTCGCCGCGGACTGGAACGCGGCCCCCGACGACGCCGCCCGGCGGCGCGTCGTCGTGGACCAGGTCGCGTCGCTCACCGACCAGTCGGCGATGGCCTGGCACGAGCGGTTGGCGTAGCGACCCATGGCCGGACTCATCCGCAGGAGCGACATCGACGAGGTGCGGTCACGCACCAACATCGCCGACATCATCGGCGACTACGTCACGCTCAAGGGCGCGGGGGTCGGGTCGATGAAGGGTCTGTGCCCCTTCCACGACGAACGCAGTCCGAGCTTCCACGTGCGGCCCCAGGTCGGGTTCTACCACTGCTTCGGATGCGGCGAGGGCGGCGACGTCTACACGTTCCTGCAGAAGATGGACCACGTCACCTTCCAGGAGGCCGTGGAACGACTCGCGGCGCGCATCGGCTACGAGCTGCACTACGAGGACGGCGGCTCGGCCGGCGATCACGGCAACCGTGCGCGCCTGCTCGCCGCGAACCGGGCGGCCGAGCAGTTCTTCCAGGCACAGCTGGCCTCTCCCGGCGCCGAGCCGGGGCGGCGCTTCCTCGGCGAGCGCGGTTTCGACCAGTCGGCGGCCGAGCGGTTCGGCATCGGTTTCGCCCCGAAGTCGTACGACGCCCTCTCGAAGCACCTCAAGGCCCAGGGCTTCACCGACGACGAGCTGGTCTCCGCCGGACTCGTCGGGCGAGGGGATCGCGGGCTGTACGACCGATTCCGCGGGCGCCTCATCTGGCCCATCCGCGACACGACCGGGCAGACCCTCGGATTCGGCGCGCGCCGACTGCTCGACGACGACCAGGGCCCCAAGTACCTCAACACGCCCGAGACGGCGGTGTACCACAAGAGCCAGGTGCTGTATGGGCTCGATCTGGCCAAGCGCGACATCGCGCGCGGCAAGCAGGTCGTCGTGGTCGAGGGCTACACCGACGTCATGGCGTGCCACCTCGCGGGCGTCACGACGGCGGTCGCGACGTGCGGCACGTCGTTCGGCGTCGACCACATCAAGATCATCCGTCGGGTCCTGGGCGACTACGACAACGCCGACTCGCGTCAGCTCGGCGAGGTCGTGTTCACGTTCGACCCGGATGAGGCGGGGCAGAAGGCGGCGAGCCGGGCGTTCGCGGAGGAGCAGCGGTTCGCCGCACAGACCTTCGTCGCCGTCGCGCCCGACGGACTCGACCCGTGCGACCTCCGGCTCCAGCGTGGCGAAGACGCCGTGCGACGACTCATCCAGCAGCGGCGCCCGATGTTCGAGTTCATGGTGCGTCGCGTGCTGGGTGGGTTCGACCTCGAGACCGTCGAGGGGCGCGTCGCCGCCCTGCGGGCCGCCGCGCCCGTCGTGGCGGGCATCCGCGACCAGGCCCTCGGCATCGGCTATGTGCGCAACCTCGCCGGGTGGCTGGGCATGGACCCGAGCGAGGTGCAGCGCGCCGTATCCGCGGCACGTTCCGCCGGGGAGCGCACCGCCGCATCCGGGGATCGCAAGACGGGGGACGGCACCCGTGGCGAGCGCGGCGAGCGCGGCTCCGGCCGGGGCGACGGCACTCGCGTGGACGGGCCCCGCGGCGAGGGGCAGCGTCGCTTCGACTCGCGACGACCCGAGGGGGTGCCGACCGCGACGGGCGCCCGGCGCGGTCCGGGCGACGCGCCGCTGGCCTCCGGTCCGCGCTCGGATGCGAGCCGTCCCGGCGGGCGGCGCCCGGGGGAGTCCGTGCAGCCCGACTGGCCCGACGCCCCGCCGCCCGACCCGTACGACGAGCCCGGCTACCCCGGCGCCGAGGTGGCGGAACCGGCCGCGTCGCTCACGACCCTGCCGACGGACCCGAACACCCGCCTCGAACGGGACGCGCTCATGGCGATGCTGCAGCATCCGGCGGAGGTCGGCGCGGACCTGCTCGGTCGCGCCGCGCACGTCGCGTTCGCCAACCACAGCCTCGCCGTGGTGCGCGACGCGATCGCCGCGACCCTCGACCTGGTCGACCGGTCCGACTGGCTCATGCGCGTCTCCGACGAGGTGCCCACCCGGTTCGCGACCCTCGTGCAACAGCTCGGCGTGGCGCCCCTGCCCGGTCGGCCGGAGCAGCTCGCGAACTATTGCCGCAGCGTCGTCACCGACCTCGTCGCCCGCGACCTGCTGCGCCGCAAGGCGGAGCTGCTCGGTGCCCTGCAGCGCGCCTCCGCCGACGACGCCCGCTACCGGGAGCTGCAGCAGCAGCTCGTGCAGGTCGAGGCGGACCGCCGGGCATTGCGCGAGGAGACCTGAGACCGGTCGCGAAATCACCCCGGCGACCCGCCGGAAGCGTTGCGGTCTCATTAACAAAACCGCCCGCGGTCCGGCTGACTGTTCACCGTGTGTTAGGACTGTTACACAGCACGGCCTCGACGCCATCCCCCTCACGTCCACCCCGCACGGGGTCGACGGCGCGTCCGGGCCTCCAACCAGGAAGAGGTAACCGGATATGGCATCCGCGTTCACATCCCGCCGAGCAGCCGGTCGTGCCGGCGCTGTCGGCATCGCAGCCCTCACCCTCGTGCTCGCCGGCTGCGCCGCCGGCGGCGGACAGGAATCGGGCGGCAGCGGCGACAACGTGATCCTCATCGGAACCACCGACAAGGTCACCACGCTCGACCCGGCCGGCTCGTACGACAACGGGTCGCTCGCCATCCAGACGCAGGTCTTCCCGTACCTGCTCAACTCGCCGTACGGCAGCCCCGACGTCGAGCCCGACATCGCCGAGTCAGCCGAGTTCACGAGCCCCACCGAGTACACGGTCGTGCTCAAGGAGGGCCTCAAGTGGGCCAACGGCAACGACCTGACCGCGTCGGACGTCAAGTTCACCTTCGACCGTCAGCTCGCCATCGCCGATGAGAACGGCCCCTCGAGCCTGCTCTACAACCTCGCGAGCACCGAGGCCGTCGACGACACGACCGTCGTCTTCACCCTCAAGACCCCGAACGACCAGGTCTTCCCGCAGATCCTCTCGAGCTTCCCCGGCGCCATCGTGGACGAGGACGTGTTCTCGCCCGACTCGATCACTCCGGACGAGGAGATCGTCGACGCCAACGCGTTCGCCGGTCAGTACGTCATCACGAGCTACGACTTCAACAGCACGGTCGAGTTCGAGCCCTACGAGGACTACCAGGGTCTGCTCGGCCCGGCCGAGAACGACGGCGTCGTGCTGAGCGTGTACGCCGACTCGTCGAACCTCAAGCTCGACGTGCAGGAGGGCGAGATCGACGTCGCCCACCGCAGCCTCGCCCCGACCGACATCGAGGACCTCCGCGGCCAGGACGGCGTGAAGGTGCACGACGGCCCCGGTGGCGAGACCCGCTACATCGTCTTCAACTTCAACACGATGCCGTACGGCGCCACGACCCCCGAGGCCGACCCGGCCAAGGCCCAGGCCGTGCGTCAGGCCGCGGCCGCACTCGTCGACCGCGAGGCGATCGCCGAGCAGGTCTACAAGGGCACCTACACGCCCCTGTACTCCTTCGTGCCCGAGGGCTTCACCGGAGCCACGGAGCCCCTGAAGGAGCTCTACGGTGACGGCGAGGGCGGACCGGATGCCGACCAGGCCGCGCAGATCCTCGCCGACGCCGGTGTGGAGACGCCCGTGCAGCTGAGCCTGCAGTACAACTCCGACGACCATTACGGTCCCTCTTCGGCCGACGAGTACGCCCTCGTGAAGAGCCAGCTCGACGAGTCGGGTCTCTTCGAGGTCGATCTGCAGTCGACCGAGTGGGTGCAGTACTCGAAGGACCGCACCGCCGACGTCTACCCGGCCTACCAGCTCGGCTGGTTCCCGGACTACTCGGACGCCGACAACTACCTTACCCCGTTCTTCCTCAAGGAGAACTTCCTCGCCAACCACTACGACAACCCGCAGGTGAACGACCTCATCCTGCAGCAGGCGGTCACGCCGGACACCGCTGAGCGCACGGCCCTCATCGAGCAGATCCAGCAGCTCGAGGCCGAGGACCTGTCGACCCTGCCGCTGCTGCAGGGCGCGCAGATCGCCGTGGCCGGAACCGACATCGACGGCGTCACTCTCGACGCGTCGTTCAAGTTCCGCTACGCATCACTCACCCGCGGCTGATGCCGAGCGGGGTCCGGATGCGTCCGGACCCCGCGCCAGGGCGGCCCGCGTCAGCGCGGGCCGCCCTCCGCATGCTCCCTCCCGGTCCGCGACCGGTACTGACAGGACTACCCATGACCCTCACCGCCGAGAACGGCACGCCGGCGACGGACACCCCGTCGAAGCGCCGCCGCAGCGGCCCGTCGAATTCGCTCGGGCGCTACATCCTGGTGCGCTTCCTTCTGATCTTCCCGACCGTCTTCATCCTCGTGACGATGGTCTTCCTCTTCATGCGCGCGATCGGCGACCCGATCACGGCGGCGCTCGGCGGCCGGCTCAACGCCGAGCAGCTGCAGGAGCGCATCGTGGCGGCCGGCTACGACCGGCCGATCGTCGTGCAGTACTTCGAGTACCTCGGCCAGATCTTCACCGGCAACTTCGGCACGACGCTGAGCGACAACCGCCCGGTGCTCGAGGTGCTAACCCGGTACGGGGGAGCGACCCTCGAGCTGGCGTTCTACGCCCTCATCGTGGCCTTCATCGTCGGCATCCCGCTCGGCATGCTCGCCGCGTACTTCCGCGACCGCTGGCCGGATGCGGTGCTGCGCGTGTTCGCGATCCTCTGCTACGCGACCCCGGTGTTCTTCGCGGGCCTCGTGCTCAAGCTCGTGTTCTCGGTCGCTCTGGGGTGGCTGCCGGTCGCGGGCCGCGCGTCCGTGCGCACGGAGCTGCAGCTCGCGCGCCTCGACGGCGGGACGGGCATCTACATCATCGACGCGTTCCGCATCGGCAGCGGCGCGGTCTTCTCCGACCTGCTCGCCCACGCGGTGCTGCCGGCGCTTGCTCTCGGTCTGCTGACCGCGGGCGTGTTCCTGCGACTCGTGCGCACCAACCTCATCGGGACCCTGTCGATGGACTACGTGGACGCGGCGCGGTCGCGCGGCGTCAACGAGTTCCGGCTGGCGCGCAAGCACGCATACAAGCCCGCGCTCATCCCGATCATCACGGTCATCGGCCTGCAGATCGCCCTGCTGCTCGGCGGCGCGGTGCTCACCGAGACCACCTTCGAGTGGGAGGGGCTCGGGTTCCAGCTCGCCCGATACCTCACCGCGCGCGACTTCGTCGCCGTGCAGGGGATCGTGGCGCTCCTCGCCGTCATCGTCGCGCTCACCAACTTCATCGTCGACATCGTCGCGGCGATCATCGACCCTCGAGTGAGGTACTGATGTCCGTGTCGTCCCGCCTCAAGCGGCTCCCCGTCGTCCACCAACTGCGCCAGTCCGTCGGACTGCAGCGCGCCATGCTCGTGGTCGGACTCGTCATCACCGGCATCTTCCTGCTCGTCGCGGTGTTCGCGCCGCTGCTCGCCCCCTACGGCTATTCCCAGCTGCGGGATGAGGGGGGCAACTTCGGCGCGCAGCAGGCGCCGAGCTCCGCCCACCTGCTCGGCACGACGGTGGGCGGCTACGACGTGCTCTCGCGGGTGATCTGGGGGGCGCAGACCGCGGCCCTCGTCATCGTGATCGCCGTCATCCTGTCGATCTTCCTCGGCGTGCTGCTCGGACTGATCTCGGGCTACATCGGCGGCTGGCTCGACCGGGTGCTCGTCGTCGTCGCCGACGCCGTGTACGCCTTCCCGAGCCTGCTGCTCGCCATCGTCGCGGCGATCGTCATCAGCGGCGGGCAGTCGAGCATGATCGGCGGCGTCTTCGCGGCTGCGATCTCGATCACCGTCGTCTTCATCCCGCAGTACTTCCGGGTCATCCGGGCGGAGACGGTCCGCATCAAGTCGGAGGCGTACGTCGAGTCCGCGAAGGTCATGGGCTCGTCGACCGCGCGCATCATGTTCCGTCACGTGTTCCGCAACGCCACGCGCACCCTGCCGCTCATCTTCACGCTCAACAGCTCCGAGGCGATCCTCACGCTCGCGGGACTCGGCTTCCTCGGCTTCGGCATCGAGCCGACCTCGGCCGCCGAGTGGGGGTACGACCTCAACAAGTCGTTGTCGGATGTCACGAGCGGCATCTGGTGGACCTCGATCTTCCCCGGCGCCGCGATCGTGCTCGTCGTGCTCGGCATCACGCTGATCGGGGAGAGCCTCAACGACCTCGCCGATCCACGCTTGCGTGCCCGTCGCCGCGCCGACGGCACCCCCGCCCTTGCCGCCGAGACCTCGGTCGTGCCCGGCGGCAGTCTCAGCCCCGCAGCCCAGGGATTGGAGCCCCGCGCATGAGCGTTCTCGACATCCGCGACCTGCGCATCCGGTTCGCCACCGACGAGGGCGACGTCGACGCCGTCAAGTCGGTCGACCTCGCCGTCGAGGCGGGCGAAGTGCTCGCCATCGTCGGGGAGTCCGGCAGCGGCAAGAGCGTCACCGCGCGCTCGATCCTCGGACTGCTTCCCGAGACGGCGACCGTGAACGGCGCCGTCGTCGTCGGTGGCGACGATGTCGTCTCCCTGCACGGCGCCGCGCTGCGGCAACTGCGCGGAGGCACGGCGGCGATGGTCTTCCAGGAGCCCTCCACCTCGCTCAATCCCGTGTTCACCGTCGGCTGGCAAATGGCGGAGGGCCTGCGCGCACACTCCGGGATCAGCCGCGCCGAGGCGCGCGCCCGCTCGATCGACGCCCTCCGCAAGGTCGGCATCCCCGACCCCGAGAAGCGCATCGACCACTACCCGCACCAGTTCTCGGGCGGTCAGAAGCAGCGCATCGTCATCGCGATGGCGCTCGTGCTCGACCCGAAGCTCATCATCGCCGACGAGCCGACGACCGCCCTCGACGTCACCGTGCAGGCCGAGATCCTCGACCTGCTCCGCCGGTGCCGCGACGAGTTCGGGGCGGCGATCGTGCTGATCACCCACAACATGGGAGTCGTCGCCGACCTCGCCGACCGCGTGGCCGTGATGTACGCCGGCGAGATCGTCGAGCAGGCGCCGGTCGACCAGTTGTTCGCCTCGCCGCGCGCGGAGTACACCCGCAAGCTCCTCGCGGCGGTGCCGCGGATGGGCGCGCGGCTCACCGAGCGCGTCGTGCCGGACGAGGCGGTCGCGCCGGTCGTGTCGGCCCGCGACCTCGAGATCCGCTACCCGGGACGCTTCGGCCGACCGGGCTTCCTCGCCGTCGACCGGGTGAGTTTCGACATCAGGCCGGGCGAGGTGCTCGGCCTCGTGGGCGAGAGCGGGTCGGGCAAGACCACCATCGGCCGCGCGATCGCCGGGCTCACCCGCGTGACCGGCGGCTCCCTCGAGGTGCTCGGTGTGCAGATGCGGGGGATGCGCGAGCGCGAGTTCCGTTCCGTGCGCCGCGATCTCGGGTTCGTGTTCCAAGACCCCGCGTCGAGCTTCAACCCGCTGCTGACGATCGCCCAGGCGGTCGCGGAACCGCTCGTCGTGCACGGCGTCGCCCGCACGCCCGCCGAGGCCCGCGGGCGCGTCGACGAGCTGCTCGAGGCGGTCCAGCTCTCGGGTGCCTACGGCGACCGGTTCCCGCACGAGCTCTCCGGCGGCCAGCGTCAGCGTGCGAGCCTCGCCCGGTCGCTCGCGCTCGAGCCGACGCTGCTCATCGCGGACGAGCCGACGAGCGCGCTCGATGTCTCCGTGCAGGCGCGCGTGCTCGAGCTCTTCGCCGAGCTGCAGGAGCGGTTCGGCTTCGCGACGCTGTTCATCAGCCACGACCTCGCGGTCGTCGACCTCCTCGCCGACCGGATCGCGGTGCTCTACCACGGCGAACTCGTCGAGGAGGGGCCCGGCGACCGGGTGCTGCAACAGCCGCAGCATCCGTACACCCGCAAGCTCATCGGCTCGCTTCCGGTGCCCGACCCGGTGGAGCAGCGGCGGCGTCGCGAGGCGCTGCGGCACTCCTCGTGAGCGCGTAGCCTGGACACAGCGATTCTGGGGGAGGGGCACGTGGACGAGGGCCCGGCGATACACGCGGACGACGTGTCGCTCAACTATCCGGCGGACCGGCGAGGAGCGCGGGGCCTCGCCGTGCGCGGTGTCTCGCTGACCGTTCCGCGCGGCACCATCCTCGGGATGGTGGGTGAGGCGGGGTCGGGCAAGTCGACGATCGCGCGCGCCATCGCGGGCCTCGGCGGTCTGCCGGCCCACGACTCCCCGCACATCGTCGGCGGCAGCCTCACGGTGCTCGGGCGCCCCCTGCGCCGGATCGGCACGCGCGCACGGGACCGACTGCAGGCCCGGATCGGGTACCTCCCGCAAGACGGCGGCTCGCGTCTCGACGCGCACCTGACGGTCGGCGAGAACGTCGCCCTGCCGATCTACCTGCGCGACCGGCGCTTCAGCCGCCGGCAGGCGGGCGGCATCGTCGCGACCCTCATCGACGCGGTGCACCTGCCGCTCGGCACCATGTCGCTGTACCCGCACGAGTTGAGCCAGGGCCAGCGGCAGCGCGTCGCGCTCGCCCGAGCCCTCGTGCTCGAGCCGGAGCTGCTCGTCGCCGACGACCCGACGATGGGCGTCGACGTGCTCGTGCGCGGGGCGATCCTGGATGTGCTCGGCGAACTCCAGCGCCAGCGCGAGTTCAGCGCCCTCATCATCGCCCACGAGGTGGGGGAGCTGCGCCGCATCGCCGACCGCCTCGCCGTGTTGCACCGCGGCATGATCGTCGGGTACGGCCCGGTCGACGAGGTGCTCGCGCGACCCCACCACCCGTACGTCGAGCGTCTCGCGCAGGAGTACCGCCACCAGCATCCGGACACCCCCGTGCTGTCGACCGCGCCGGCGAAGACGCGATGACGGCGCTTCGACTGCTCGTCGGCGGTTACACGGCCGATCAGGACGGCGCCGCGACGGGCATCGGACTCGTCGAGGTCGACGCGGACGGGCGGATGAGCCACCGCGGCACGATCGTGGAGACCGAGTCGCCGTCGTTCCTCGCCCGGCGCGGCGACGTGGTGTACGCGAGCGCCGAAGGCGCGGGGCGCCTCGACGCGTTCCGGGTCGCCCCCGATGCGGCGTCCGCCGAACCGCTCGCCCGTATCGCGACGGGCGGTGCGCTGCCGTGCCATGTGACGCTCACCGCCGACTCGGCGCTCGTCGCCTGCTACGGCGACGGGATGCTCGCCCGCCACCCGCTCCTGGACGACGGCACACCGGGGGAGCCCGCCCAGGTGCTGCGCCCGGAACCCGGGCCGGCCGCGATGAACCGCGGGGGAGCGCACGCCCACGCGAGCATCGTGCTCGCCGACGGGCGCGTGCTCTCGAGCGACCTCGGCACCGACGCCGTCCACGTTCACACCATCGGCGAGGACGGATCGCTGCAGCGCGTCGGCACCGTCCGCCTGCCGGCCGGATCCGGTCCGCGCCACTTCGCTCAGCATCCGACCGGCATCGTGTACGTCATCACCGAGCTCGACAACCACGTCGTCGCGCTCGACGAGAACCTGCGCCCGATCGTCTCGGTCTTCCTCGACCGCGCCGACGAGGAGTACCCGTCGGAGGTCGCGGTCAGTGCCGACGGACGCTTCGTCTACGCGGCCGTGCGCGGTCGCGACACGATCGTGGTGCTCGCCGCACACGACGGAGGCCGTCGCCTCGAGCGGATCGCCGAGGTGCCCACGCGGGGCGCATGGCCGCGCCACTTCGTCCTGTCCGGCCGACGTCTCTACGCCGCCGACCAGCTCGACCACCGGGTCGCCGCGTTCGATCTCGGCGAGAACGGGGTGCCGGTCTACTCGCACGCGGTGGACGTCCCGTCGCCGAGCGCCCTGCTCGCGTGGTGAGCGACACTCGATTTTGCCGGGGCGGCTCCTTTGGTAGAGTGACCTAGCTGTTCCACGATCCTCGATAGCTCAATTGGCAGAGCAGCCGGCTGTTAACCGGCAGGTTGATGGTTCGAGTCCATCTCGGGGAGCAGCCACGGGGCCTCGCGCAAGCGGGGCCCCGTTCTCGTTCCGGCGGTGCGCCGGTAGTGTTCCTCCGAGCCCGCAGGGCGCAGCGGAGGGATCGACGTGGACGACTGGCTGCAGGCGAACGCCGAGTCGCTCGTCGTCGCGTTCGCCGCGGTCGCGGCGGTGCTCGCTCTCGCCCTGCTCATCGTGCTGGTCGCCCTCGCGCGGACGCGGCGCTCGGTCGACACGGAGCGCGCGCAGCGAGCCGAGGCCGAACGGACCGCGGTCGACGCGCGCCTCGAGGTCGCCGATCGCGACGCCCGCCTCCGCGTGCTCCGCGAACTGCATGAGGTGGCGGTGCGGTCCGTCGGCGACATCGCCGTGCGGGCCGACGGCGCGCGGCACTCGGTTCCGGATCCTGCCGCGGCCGCCCGCGCCATCGACGGCGTCGCCGTGTCGGCGCGTGCCGCGCTCGGCGATCTGCGTCGCGTGCTCGCGTTCGCGGGCGACCTCGACGCGCCGAGCGAACCGTGGTCGGGCATCCGACCGGCTCGGGAGCTGTTCGACACACTGCGGTCGGCCGGGCTCGCGATCGAGGTCGAGGAGACCGGGGCACGGTTCCCCCTCACCGACGGCGCGGAGGTGGCGATCTACCGCATCCTGCAGGAGGCGCTCGTGAATGCTCTGCACCACGGCGGTCCGGGCACGACCGTGCGGGTCGGCTTCGGCTGGACGGCGACCGGTCTGCAGGTGAAGGTCGACGACGACGGGCTCCGCGTCGCCGGCGATGGAGGCGGCTACACGATGCAGGACGACCTGCGTGCGCTCACCGAGGTGGTCGAGGGCCGCGGGATCGCGGAGATGCGTGCCCGCACCGAGCTCTTCGGCGGCGTGCTCACCGCCCACCGAGTGCCCGGTGTCGGGTTCTCCCTCTCCGCCGTCTTCCCGACGCTGCGTCACCACAACGCCGTACACGGTGTGGATCTCGGCGTGCGACCGGGCAGACTGGCAGACGATGACCCGCACTGACTCCTCCGCCGCTCACGATCCGGGCGACGGCCCGCCCCACCGGGACGACGCGCACGACAGCCCCGCAGACCCCGACGCCGACCGGCGCGCGGCGGTCCGCGCGAGCTGGGCGGTCGGCATCCCCGTCTCCGCCTACGGCGTCTCGTTCGGGGCGCTCTCGGTCGCGTCCGGGCTCGACATCTGGCAGACGTGCGTGCTGAGCCTGCTGATGTTCTCCGGCGGCTCGCAGTTCGCCCTCATCGGCGTCGTCGCGAGCGGCGGAGCGGGCGCGGGAGTCGCGGCGATCACCGGCGCGACCCTGCTCGGAACGCGCAACGCCCTCTACGCCATCCGCATCGCCCCGCTCATCCCCGGCCCCTGGTGGCGGCGACTCGCGGCAGGGCACCTCACGATCGACGAGTCGACCGCGGTCGCCACCGCGCAACCCACCCTCGCCTCCCAGCGCACCGGATTCTGGTGGACCGGTGTGATCATCTTCGTGGGATGGAACCTCACGACGCTCGCAGGTGCCCTCGTCGGCGATCTGATCGGTGACGTGCGCGCGTATGGACTCGACGCCGCGGCCGCCGCAGCGTTCCTCGGGCTCCTGTGGCCCCGGCTCAAGCAGCTGCAGCCCGTCGTGGTCGCCGTGGCGGCGGCGGTGCTCGCCGTCGTGCTCACGCCGGCGCTGCCCACGGGCGTGCCGGTGCTCATCGCGGCGGCGGTCGCCGTAGTGGTCGGGATCACGAACTGGCTGGGGAGGCGCAGGGCATGACCGTCTGGCACATCGTGCTCATCTCGGCGATCGCCGTGCTCGCACTGAAGCTCAGCGGCTACCTCGTGCCGCCCTCGGTTCTCGAGAAGCCGACCGTGTCGCGCACGAGCAGTCTGCTGACCGTGGCCCTGCTCGCCGCGCTCGTCGGCGTGCAGACGTTCACGACCGGTAGCGCGATCGTGCTCGACGCCCGCGTGCCGGCGATCGGGGTCGCCGCCGTGCTCCTGGCGCTGCGGGCGCCCTTCATCGTCGTCGTCGTGGCGGCGGCCGCGACGGCGGCGCTGCTCAGGATGTGGTGGCCCTGACGGCGGTCGTCGTCACCCCTCGAGGTCGTCGACTCCCGGGAGCCAGCTCTGACCGGGAACGCCCCATCCGCTCTTGCGGATCGTCTTGAGCACGCCCTTCGCATGCTCCGGCTGCAAGCGGTCGACGTAGAGCACCCCGTCGAGGTGGTCGAACTCGTGCTGGAAGATGCGCGCGAGCCATCCCTCGGCCACGATCTCGAACGGACGCTGCTCGAGGTCCACGGCGCGCAGCACGGCCTTGTGGGCGCGGCGCAGCGGAGCGCGCTCACCGGGCACGGACAGGCAGCCCTCGCTCTCCTCCTCCTCGTCGAGTTCGGCGGTCGAGAGCGGGCTCAACAGCAGCTCGGGGTTGATGGCGACGCCGCGCCACTCCACGTCGGCCTCGTCGGTCCAGCCGAAGACGAACACGCGCGCATCCACGCCCACCTGGGGGCCGGCGAGTCCGACGCCGGGGGCGGCGTCCATGGTCTCGAACATGTCGGCGACGAGGCGGCGCAGATCGTCGTCGAAGACGGTCACGGGCGCGGCGGGAGTGTGGAGCACCGGATCCCCGGTGATTCGAATGGGCAGAACGGCCATTCGCCCAGGATATCGGCGGAGTTCCCGGTAGATTCGTGGGCGTGCCGCCCGCCATCGACGACATCGCCGCTCAGATCTCTCTGACGCCGTATCAGGCCCTCGGTATCCCGTTGGCCCTGTTCGGTGCGGTGTTCCTCGCGCTCGGAGCGCAGTTCCAGCACCGCGGCGTCGCGAAGGTCGAAGCGAGCCACGGGTCCGGCGCGAAGGCCGGGTTGAGCATCCGCGAACTGCGGGCCCTGCTCGGTCGTCCGTCGTGGGTCGTCGGCACGGTGATGCTCGGTCTTGCGATCGTGTTGCAACTCGCGAGCCTGCGGATCGCGCCGCTGCTCGTCGTGCAGCCGCTCGGCGCCATCGCCCTCGTCATCACCTCGATCGTCAACGCCCGAGCGACCAAGACCCCGCTCGACGGATTGGCGATCCGCGCGATCGCCCTGTGCATCGGCGGCGTCGGCGTCTTCGTCGCCATCGCGGCGTTCACGGCCACCGAGCGTCCGATCCGGGAGCCGCAACTGCTCATCATCCTCAGCGTGCTCGCCGTGGTGACGGTCGTGCTGGGGACCGTCTTCCTCATGAAGCGCCGCAGCGCGAATGCGATCTTCTACATCCTGGCCGCGGGCGTGCTGTACGGATTCGTCGCGACGCTCGCGAAGGTGGTGCTCAACCGCATCTTCACGGGCAACTTCGAATGGCTGACGATGCTGTGCATCGTGGCGCTGCTCGCCGCCGCCGCCCTCGGCGCGTACTTCGTGCAGACGGCGTATTCGGTCGGATCGCCGGATCTCGTCATCGCCGGCCTCACCGTCGTGGATCCGATCGTGGCGGTCAGTATCGGCATCGTGGTGCTCGGCGAGGCCGCCCAGGCACCGCTGCTGGCGATGATCGCCTTCCTCGTCGCGGGAGCAGTCGCCGTGATCGGCGTCTTCCAGCTCGCGAAACACCACCCTCAGACCGTCCGTTGAGCGTCGCTCGCGGTAGGGTCGGCAGACCCCCGCACTCGCTCCCACCCCGTTAGGAACTGTCGACGTGGCCGAATCCTCGACCCCAGCGACGAAGCCCCTGCGCATCGTCATCGGATGCGACACCTTCGCTCCCGACGTGAACGGCGCCGCCAAGTTCGCCGAGCGGCTCGCCGCCGCCCTCGTGCGGCACGGCCACGAGGTGCACATCGTGGCGCCGGCGGCGTCCCGTAAGCACGGCACCTGGACGGAGGTGCACGAGGGCGAGCGGATGACCGTGCACCGGCTCAAGAGCTGGCGCTGGTACCCGCACCCGTGGCTGCGTTTCGCGCTCCCGTGGCAGATCGAGGCCAACTCCCGCCGCATCCTCGACGAGGTGAAGCCCGACGTCGTGCACTTCCAGTCGCACATCGTGGTGGGACGCGGGCTCTCCGTCGCGGCGATCGAACGCGGCATCCGTGTCATCGGCACCAACCACTTCATGCCGAACAACGCCCTGCAGTTCACCCTCATCCCGGAGGCCTTCCAGCAGCGCGCGGTGAAGGCGATGTGGCGCGCGGCGCAGCGCAGCTACCTGCGTGCGGAGGCCGTCACGACGCCGACGCGTCGAGCGGCGGAGTTCCTCGAGGCGAACACGTCGCTGCACAACGTGCTCGCGATCTCGTGCGGGCTCAACGTCTCCGACTACACCGCCGACCTCGGACCGCGCACCGATCACCGCGTGGTGTTCGTCGGACGCGTGGAGGAGGAGAAGCAGGTCGACCGGCTCATCCGCGCCGTGGCGCAGTTGAAGGACGAACTCGACGTGCAACTCGAGATCGTCGGCGACGGCGACCAGCGTCGCCCGCTCGAGGCCCTCGCGACCGAGCTGGGCGTGCGCGATCGTGTGCACTTCGCCGGCCGGGTGAGCGACGAATACCTGCGCGCCGCACTCACGCGCGCGAGTGTGTTCGCCATGCCGTCGATCGCCGAGCTGCAGAGCATCGCGACGATGGAGGCGATGGCCTCCGGACTTCCCGTCGTCGCCGCCGACGCCATGGCTCTGCCGCACCTCGTGCACGACGGCGAGAACGGCTACCTCTTCGAGCCCGGCAACGCCGACGAGCTCGCGGCGCGCCTCCGCGACGTGCTCACCGCCACGCCCGAGCGCTACCGCGAGATGCAGCAGGAGAGCCTGAACATCGTGGCCGCCCACGACATCGAGAACACCGTGCGCACCTTCGAACGGCTCTACCGCGGCGAGCCCGTCGGCGCGAACGGAGCCCCCGCGGGCAACAGCGCGCACTGAGCACGTACGACGAAGGGCCCGGCCGTTCGGCCGGGCCCTTCTCTGTTCATCCGAGCGTCAGGAACGCCAGACCTGCACGACCGAGGGACGCGGTCCGCCCCACTTGCCGTCGCCGGTCAGCTGGTTCGGGGCGACGTAGTCGGGGAAGTACGAGTGCTGGTCGCCCCACGCGCCGTCCTCGCCCGGGTGCTGCACCGCGACGAAGACCATGCCGTCCTCGTCCTTGATCACCGGGCCGCACGTCTCCGCCTCGCGCGGCACCGAGAGGAACTGCTGCACGCGGCCGCGCTCCGGCCCCTCGAGCGGCACCTTGAAGAGGCCGTCGCCGTAGCCGATCGTGCCGGGAGCGCCGTCGGTGGAGATCCACAGGGTGCCCTCGGAGTCGAAGGCGAGGTTGTCGGGGCACGAGATCGGGGAGACCTTCTCGGCCGGGAATCCCGCGAAGTAGGCGCTCGGGTTCGTCTTCGGGTCGCCGCACAGCAGCAGGATGTTCCACGCGAATCTCGTGGCGGTGGCGTCGTCGCCGGCCTCGACGATCTCGAGCACGTGACCGTCGCGGTTCGCGTTACGCGGGTTCGCTTCGGTCGCACCCTCCTTGCCCGGCTTGCCGCGGTCGCTGTTGTTCGTGCAGGCGACGTAGATGCGCCCGGTCTTCGGGTTCGGCTGCACATCCTCGCAGCGGTCCATCTTGGTGGCGCCCACCGCATCCGCGGCGAGCCGGGTGTGCACGAGCACCTCGTCGACCGCGAAGCCGGGAACGCGCGATTCGCCGTCGACGACCAACGGGATCCACTCGCCGCTGCCGTCGAAGGCGCCGTCGGCCGGCAGGTTCCCCGTGCCGGTGATCTCACCGCTGGGGGAGTCACCCGTGAACCGGGCCACGTACAGGCTGCCCTCGCGCAGCAGGCGCTTGTTGTGCCAGCGCGCGTTGAGGCGCGGACGCGGGTCGTACTTCTCCTTCGAGACGAACTTGTAGAGGTAGTCGAACCGCTCGTCGTCGCCCGTGTACGCCGCGACGTGTCCCGTCTTGCCGATGATGACGTTGGCGCCCTCGTGCTTGAGACGCCCGAGCATCGTGTGCTTCACGGGAGGCTCGTTCGGCGCCAGCGGGTCGACCTCGACGACCCAGCCGAACCGGTTGGGCTCGTTCTCGTACCCCGGGTTGGTCGCGTCGAACCGCGGCTCGATCTTCTCCCACCCGCGCGCGGTCGGGGCGTTGCCGAGCCCGTAGCGCTTCTCGGCGTCGCTCGTGCCGGCCGTGCGGAAGTAGCCGTTGAAGTTCTCCTCGCCGGAGAGCACCGTGCCCCACGGGGTGGTTCCGCCGGCGCAGTTGCCGAGCGTGCCGAGAACGCGCGTGCCGCTGCGGTCATCCTTCGTGCGCAGCAGCGGCGATCCGGCGGCGGGTCCCGTGAACTCGAACTCGGTCGCCACGGTGATGCGGCGGTTGAGCTTCGCGCCGACCTTGTACTTCCAGGCCTTGCTGCGTCCGGTGCGGTAGAGCTGCACGACCGACATGCCGTGCGCGGCCATGGCGATGCGGCGCTGCTCGTCGGCCTGCGCCTCGTCGGCGGCCGGCGGGAACATGATCCCCTCGTTGGTGTACTCGTGGTTCGCGACGAGCACCCCGAGCAGGCCGAGCCACGGCACCTCGATGATGTCGAGGTAGTCGTTGTTGTAGCCGAACTGACGCGCCTGCAGCTCCGCGGTCTGCGCCTCGGGCGAGAACACGTCCTTCTTCGAGAACAACGGGTCGCCCCAGCGGATGAGCGGCGCCCACTGGTACCCCTGCGGCACGGTCACCGCGTCGACGGACGCCGGCACCGGCGTGATCGGGGTGAACGGCAGGGTGCTGCTCTGCGCGGCGGCGGCGCTCGGCACATCCGTCACCTGACCGCCGACGACGATGGCGGCAGCCCCCACCCCTGCGCCGATCAGCAGCGACCGGCGGCTGAGGGCGATCGCGGCGATGTCGCGGAAGTAGTCGTTCTCGCTGGTGTTGGGCACGGGATGGAAGCACGCGTCGGCGCACTTCAGGTGGCACGTGACGGCGCTGCGCTTGCCGGTGGTGTGGCCGGTCATCGGCAGCAGCGGAAGCAGCCGGCGGGCGGGGCGGTCGGTGAGAGTCAAAGGGAGTCTCCTCAAGGTCGTACAGCGCCCCCCGAACGAGGCACGACTTCACGATGCCAGGGGAGGCGCGGTGGGCCCACGAGCGCCAGGTGACGGTCACATGAACCATCGGTGAACGACGAAGTCGGCGACGCCCGGTATCGTGAATCCCGCCGGCGTGGCCGGTGCGCGCACGCGCGGGGCGGTAGCTCAGCCGGTTAGAGCAGCGGACTCATAATCCGTCGGTCACGGGTTCAAGTCCCGTCCGCCCTACCAGTCCGACGAACGTCGTCTCGGTCGCGCGTCAGTCCCTGTGCGGGAGCGTCACCGGGTCCGCTCGTCCGGGGCCGCCGCATGGACCGTGGTCGACGTGCTGCCACACCACGTCGACCTCGTGGCGGTCGAGTTCGGTCCCGGCCTCGTCGAGCACCGCGACGACGATCGATTCCGGCTCTCCGATCCCCACCTGCACCTGCCACCCCCGCAGGATGGACCGGGCGGACTGCGGCGTCTCGCATCCGTCGACACAGACGACCTCGGCCACACGTGAGTCGGGGGTCGCGACGTCCACGGTGTTCAGCCAGCCGACCGGGGTACACACCGCGGGCTGTGAACAACCCGCCAGACACACCGCGATCAGCGCCGCGAGCACGACTCCGGTCTTGAGCATCGGCAGCCTCCTACAACCCCAGACGGCGGGTGCGGCAGATCCGTTGGGGCGCCGACCGCGGTCAGGGTTGCGGCATCGGGTCGGACTCGACGTTCCCGCTCGCGAACGGGAACGGGAAGTAGACGGTGCCGACTCCGATCTGCTCGATCGGGACGGTCCAGAACCAGACGTGCGCCACGATCACCGAGACGCCGGCCGTGATCCCGACGAAGGCTGCAGCGCGGTCGAGATAGCGGATCGCCTCCGCTTCGGTTGCTGCGCGTCGCAGAGCGGTCGAGATCGACCACACGACCGCGATTGCGAATGCGGCCACGACGAAGATCGTGGGGGAGAGGGTGAGCGAGTGACACACCGGGACATCCGACGTGGGGTTCCCGGCCGCGTCGATGTATCCACCGTCTCCGGCGAGCCCGCCTGCGCACCAGCTCGCGGATCCTCCGGTGAACGTCCAGTAGAACCAGCCCGCCCCGAACGTCCAGATCAGGAGTCGCCGGACGCGTCGGAGCACCCTGCCTCCAGGCAGTGTCACGAGCGCCTCGGCCGGAACTCGGTCGATGGTCGCTCGCATGCCGCCTCCTGCAGGTGGTCCGTCGATGCCCTCATGGTGACATCGACTCACGAACCGCGCAACGGGCGCGAGGAAGCGTGAGGGCCTAGGCCGCGTCGCCGTCCGAGAGGGCGGACTGGAGGCCGGGGGCCGGCGGGCGCAGGCGCTCCGGGTGCGCTTCCGCGTGCGCACGATGCACGGCGGAGATGTCGGTGTCGTCCATGGTGGTCATGACCGGTCCAATCGCGTGAGGTCGGCGTCCGATCGGTGAGTCCCGGCGCCTGGCCAGCGACGATACCCGCGCTCGCGCGGCGTCCCGTGCGCCAAAGGTCCCAAACCACGATCCGCACCCCCGAATTGGGGGCGCTGTCCGAGAGACGGAGCGCCGGCGTCCCGCCCTCGGCGTGTCGCCCCCGCGCGGCGTACACTTCCTCTATCGAACACATGTTCGAATGGAGGTAGCCGTGGAACCCGTCGCTCTCGCCCTCGTCGACGACGTGCCGACCGCACTCACCTGGCGCGACAAACGGTTCCGGGTGGCGGACAGCCCGACCCGATTGAGCCGCCCCGCCGACTGGTTCTACGACGCCGTCATCACACATCCGCCCGTCCCCGCGATCCGTTGGCGGTTCGTGGGGCGCGCCGACGACGGAGAATCGCGGGTGTTCGATGTGCGCTACGACCTCGTGAGCGCCCGATGGGAGCTCGTGCGCGCGTTCGAGTGACCACCCGGGCCGTAGAATCGACGAGCGGCCTCACCACCCGCACCACTCCCTCTCTCCAGGATCAGGATGCTCAGACTGCAGCGGATGACGCATGCCCTGCTGCGCCCGAGCGCCCGGGTGTGGCACGCGACCCAGCTGGACCGCTGGCGCGCGATCCCGCGACCCCACGACGACCCGATCGTCGACGTTCCGGGGGACGACGCTGATCGCGTGCTGCTGATCGGCGACGGCGCCGCCTGCGGGTACGGTGTGGTCAGTCATCATCTCGCGTTGGCCGGCGCGTTGGCGAGGCGTCTCGCGCACGCCACGGGACGCGGCGCGCGCGTCGAGGTGGTCACGCACCCCCGTCTGTTCGTCGGCGAGCTGAAGATCGAGCTCGAGCGACTCGAGCTCCGCGGCATGGACGCCATCGTCGTGACGACGGGCATCGGCGACGCGTGCCGACTGACCTCCATCCGCTCGTGGCAGCACGATGTGCGCGGCGCGGTCGACGCCGTGGTGGCCCACGCGCGACGCGACACGCCCGTGCTTTGGCTCGGCATCCCGTCCGTGCGGGCGATCCCGGTGTTCCGCGGTGTCTCCGCGCGCATCATCGAACACCACGCCGCGTTGTTGAATCGGCAGACGAGGATGCTGCTCGACGATCATCCGCGCGCGCAGTTCGTGCCGTTCGAACCGGATCCGCATCGCGACGGCGAACGGCACCGGAGTGCCGCGACATTCTCCCGCTGGGCCGATCTCGTCACCCCGTCGCTCCACCGCGCGCTGGACGAGCAGGTCGAGGGGCCGGTCGCGAAATAATCCCGTGTCGACGACCGTTGCCACTGAAGACTCGACAAGGATGGATGTATGACCGACACCGCCACGCTCAGCCCCGACGAGCAGCTCGCCGCATTCCGCAAGCGCCGTGAGGAGGTCGTGGTGCAGCCGCTCGGCAGCCTGGCCCTCGTCAACACGCAGTGGGTGGACTCGGAGCAGACGATCTGGGGTGTCCCGGGAACCTGGGCGCCGCGCACCGACGGCGGATCCGGCCTGATCGTGAAGGCGGCGGCGTCCGAGGGGATCCGCGTCGACGGCGAGCTCGTCGACGGCGAGGCGATCGTTCGCGGCAAGGACGACCCCGCCCCGAGCGAGATCGTGTTCAGCGACACCGTGCGCGGCTTCGTCATCGCGAGCGAAGAGGGCACGTACGCCCTCCGCGTGTGGGACGCCGAATCGGAGGACATCCAGAAGTTCGGCGGCATCGACGCGTTCCCGTACAACCCGGAGTGGGTCATCCACGCCAGCTTCACCGAGAACCCCGAGGGCACCACCCTCGGCTTCGAGCACCTCAAGGACAACGGCAAGACCCGCGAAGAGGTGATCCCCGGCAGCATCCGCTTCACCAAGGACGGCGTCGACTACGACCTCGCCGCATTCAAGGCCGGCCGCGCGCTGCAGCTCGTGTTCGCGGACACGACGAACGGGGACTCGACCTACAGCGTCGGACGGTTCCTCTACGTGGCGCCGAACCCGGATGGCACGATCATCCTCGACTTCAACCGTGCGGTGCTGCCTCCGTGCGCGTTCAGCTACAACTTCAACTGCCCGCTGCCGCCGAAGCAGAACCGTTTCCGCGTGCCGATCGAAGCGGGCGAGAAGAACGTGCTCGCCAAGGACGGCTCGCTGCTCCACTGATCGACATGGTGGAGATCTACCGCCCGGTCGAGCCGGACTGGGAGCGGGTGCGTGATCTGCGGCTCCGTGCACTGCGCGACACCCCCGTCGCGTTCCTCGAGAGCGTCGACGACGCGCTCGCCCTGCCCGAGGAGATCTGGCGCGAGCGCGCGCGTCGGAACGAGCAGCCGGACACGGTCGTGCTCGTCGCCCGCGATGCGGAGGCGGGCTGGGTCGGCACGATGACCGCAGTGGTGTCTGAGGCGGGCCCCTGGTACCTGGACCAGCGGCGTGAGCGGCCCCGCGAGCGACGCGCGTACCTCGTCGGTGTGTGGATCGACCCGGGCTTCCGCGGACGTGAGGCGGGTGTCACGGACCAGCTCCTCGCCGCCATCGCGGCGTGGGTGCGGGACGACCGCGGCCTCGCGAGACTCCACCTGCACGTGAGCGACGAGAACCCCCGCGCCCGCCGCTACTACGAGCGACGCGGCTTCACCGCGACCGGGGTGCTCGACCGCATCGAGGGCCGCGACGACACACAGGTGGAGCTCGTCGCCGCCGTCGCCGACCTCATCCCGGCCTGACCTCACCCGCCGTCGGCCGCCGCTGTTCGGCGCGTCGGCGCGTCGGTGCGTCGGAAATTCAGGAGTCGGCGGGTCGAAGGGCTGAACCTGACCCATGATCCCGGGGGTGACTCGGAGCCACTGGTGCACCGCTCCTGAACTTCCGACGCACGACCGCGGAAATGCAGCAACCGACCCACGCGGACACTGCCCACGCCCGCACAACGGGGCCTGCGGGCGCAGCGTCGGCGCGCCCAGCGTCGGAAACTCAGGAGTACGGCCGTCGCGCGGGTGCGTCGAGCCCGTGAACGTGCGGGCGTCGGCGAGCGGACGCCCACCACTCCTGAATTTCCGACGGCCCGGGGCACGTGCGGGGCGGCGGCGGGCGGGTGACGCGCTCCTGCGGAGCACACGGCCGCGAGGCGGGTCGGCGGCAGGCGGCAGACTGGACGGATGTACATCGTGCTCGAGCGCCGTCCCGACGGGGGCGTGCTCGCGCACCACACGGACGACGGCGGCCGCGTGACAACGACGGACGCGGTGCGGGAGGGCGACCTCGCGACCTACGTGTCGAGCCGCGAGCCCGGCGACACCCGATGGGTGTGGCACGACACCGCCGCCTGGTACCCGCGCCTGCTCGCCGCCGGCGTGCGGGTCGAGCGGTGCCACGACCTTCGGCTCGCGCACGTCATCCTGCGCTCCTCGCTGTTCACCGCGCACACCTCGATCGCTGCCGCGCCGAGTTCCGGCTGGGACCGGCTCGCGGGAGCCGCCGCGGTGGACCTCGATGCCTTGTTCGACGTCGAGCAGCGCGACGACCTCGATCCGGTCGCCGAGTTCGCGTTGCAGCGCGAAGCGGTCACCGGCTCCGATGCGCGCATCGGCCGCCTCGTGAACGCGGAGTCGGCGGGCGCTCTCGTCGCCGCCGAGATGACGCACGCCGGACTGCCGTGGCGAGCGGATGCCCACGACGCGTTGCTCGCGGCGGCGCTCGGTCCACGCCCGCGGCACGGTGAACGCCCAGCGGAACTGGAGCGCCTCGCCGATGAGGTGCGTCGCGCGCTCGACGCGCCCGACCTCAACCCGGATTCCCCGCCGGAACTCGTGCGCGCCCTCCGCCGCGCGGGGATCACCGTCGACTCGACGCGCTCGCACGAGTTGAAGCGCATCGAGCACCCGGTCATCCCGCCGCTGCTCGAGTTCAAGAAACTCGCGCGCCTGCACACCGCGAACGGCTGGCACTGGCTCGACACCTGGGTGCGTGACGGGCGATTCCGTCCGGTGTACGTTCCCGGCGGTGTCGTGACCGGCCGATGGGCCTCGAACGGCGGGGGAGCGCTGCAGCTTCCCGCGCAGGTGCGTTCCGCCGTGATCGCCGACCCGGGGTGGAAGCTCGTCGTCGCCGATGCCGCCCAGCTCGAGCCCCGGGTGCTCGCCGGGATGTCGGCCGATACCGCAATGGCGACGGCCGCGCGCGCGAGCGACCTCTACCAGGCCATGGTCGACAGCGGGGCGGTGCAGACGCGCGAGCAGGCGAAGTACGGCATCCTCGGCGCGATCTACGGCGGCACCCGGGGCGAGAGCGGCCGGATGTTGCCCCGCATCACCCGCGCGTATCCGCGCGCGATGGCCCTCGTCGAAGACGCGGCCCGGGCGGGCGAGCGCGGCGAGCGGGTGCGCACCTGGCTCGGCCGCACGTCGCCTCTTCCCGGCGAGGCCATGGTGACATCGACGGACGAACCGGATGCGGTGGACCGCGCGGCCCAGGGGCGCGCACGCGCGTGGGGTCGGTTCACCCGCAACTTCGTGGTGCAGGGCACCGCGGCCGAATGGGCGTTGCACTGGATGGCGACCCTGCGCATCCGGCTCTGGGAGCTCGGCGACGGACGACTCGAGGAACGACCGCACCTGGCGTTCTTCCTGCACGACGAAGTCGTCGTGCATACGCCGGAGGCGTCGGCCGAGCGGGTCGCCGAGACGATCCGCGAGTGCGCCGCGGAGGCGGGCCGGTTGCTGTTCGGCTCGTTCCCGATCGAGTTCCCGCTGAGCGTCGCCATCGTCGACGACTACGGGCAGGCCAAGTGAGGCGCGCCGAATCACACGCTTGTCATTTCGCAGCCTGATCCGCAATAATGCAGGGGACAGGCACTGTCACGCCGAGATCAGACCGATGGGGAAGTCGCATCTGATCGATGGGAGTGGAAGTGGCTGCTGCGATTGCGCGCGGAGTGCTGTATGTGCACTCCGCTCCTCGTGCTCTGTGCCCGCATGTGGAGTGGGCGGCAGGTCGCGCCCTGGGGCGTGCCGTCAATTTCGATTGGATGGCGCAGCCCGTGCTGAAGGGTGCCCAGAGAACCGAGTTCTACTGGGAGGGTGAGCGCGGCACCGGCGCGAAGCTGGCCTCAGCGTTGCGCGGGTGGGAGCACCTGCGCTTCGAGGTCACCGAGGATGCCGGACTCGGCACCGACGGCGGCCGCTGGTTGCACACCCCCGACCTCGGCATCTTCTTCGCCCAGACCGACACCGTGGGCAACATCGTCATCCCCGAGGACCGGGTGCGGTACGCGATAGAGATCGCCGGATCGAACGCGCTCGAACTGCACCGTGAGCTGCGGCTCGCGCTCGGGCAGGCGTGGGACGACGAACTCGAGCCGTTCCGGCACGCGAGCGAAGACAACCCCGTCGTCTGGCTGCACAAGGTCGGCTGACGACGGAGAAGACGAAGAACGGGCCGCCTCCGCGAGGAGCCGGCCCGTTCTGCGCGCGTGCGGCTCAGTAGCTGCGGAACGCCGCCACCGAGTTGTGTCCGCCGAATCCGAACGAGTTGCTGATGGCGAGCAGCGGACCGTCGCCGAGCGGGCGGGGCTCGGTGACCACGTCGAGCGGGATCTCCGGGTCCTGCTCGTCGAGGTTGATCGTCGGCGGGGCGACACGCTCCGAGACGGCGAGGATGGTGAAGATCGCCTCGAGGGCGCCGGTTCCACCGAGCAGGTGGCCGGTCGACGCCTTCGTGGCCGACACGGGGATGATCGGCAGGTGATCGCCGAAGATGCGCGCGAGTGCCCGGTATTCGGCGATGTCGCCGACCGGGGTGCTCGTGGCGTGAGCGTTGATGTGCGAGACGTCCTCCGGCGTGGCGCCGGCCTGCTCGATCGCCGTCTTCATGGCTCGTGCGGCCGCAGACCCCTCCGGGTCGGGAGCAGTGATGTGGTACGAGTCGCTCGTGACCGAACCGCCGGCGAGCTCCGCGTAGATGCGGGCGCCGCGGGCCAGCGCGTGCTCCTCCGTCTCGAGCACCACGGCACCGGCGCCCTCGGCGAGCACGAAGCCGTCGCGGTTGACGTCGTACGGGCGCGAGGCGCGGGCCGGGTCGTCGTTGCGCTTCGAGAGCGCCTGCATCGATGCGAACGCCGCGATCGGAAGCGGGTGGATGACCGCTTCGGTGCCGCCGGCGATGACGACGTCGGCGATGCCGAGCTGGAGGTGCTCGTAGGCGTTCGCGAGCGCCTCGGTGCCGGATGCGCAGGCCGAGACGACCGTGCGGGCACCGCCGCGCGCGGACACCTCCATGCTCACAGCGGCCGCGGCCGAGTTCGGCATGATCATCGGGATGGTCATCGGCAGCACGCGCCGCGGACCCTTCTCGCGCAGCGTGTCCCAGGCGTCGAGGAGGGTCCAGAGCCCGCCGATGCCGGTGGCGTAGTCGACGAGGATCCGCACCGGGTCGGTGTCGGGGGCGCCGGCGTCCTGCCACGCCTCGCGCGCGGCGATGAGGGCGAACTGCGCGGACGGGTCGAGACGCTTCGTCTCCTGACGGCTGAGCACGTCGGCCGCGGGTACCTTCGCCTGCGCGGCGAACGTCACCGGCAGCTCGTGGGCGGCGACCCACTCCTGTTCGAGCGGGCGCACGCCGGACTCGCCGCGGAGCAGGGCGTCCCAGCTCTCACGCGCGGTCCCGCCGAGCGGGGTGGTCGCACCGATACCGGTGACGACGATCTTCTTGGGTGTGGTGGTCATACGACTTTCCTCTGATGGATCGTGGGCCGCATCCGCGTATCCGGCCGGACTCGCTGCCGTGCCCGGCCGGATGCGCGGTGGAGGGTCAGCCCTGCGCGTTGACGATGAAGTTGACGGCGTCACCCACGGTCTTGAGGTTCTTGACCTCGTCGTCCGGGATCTTCACGTCGAACTTCTCCTCGGCGTTGACCACGATGGTCATCATCGAGATGGAGTCGATGTCGAGGTCGTCGGTGAAGGACTTGTCCAGCTCGACCGTGTCGGTCGCGATGCCGGTCTCATCGTTGATGAGCTCGGCGAGTCCGGCCAGAACTTCTTCGGTGGACAATGCCATGTTTTTTCTCCTCAGGGGGTGTCGTTGACCGTGGTCAAGCTTAGGGGAGCCGCACGACCTGGGCCCCGAACACCAGGCCGGCTCCGAAGCCGATCTGCAGGGCCAGGCCGCCGCTGAGCTGCGGGTTCTCCTGCAGCAGGCGGTGGGCGGCGAGGGGGATGGATGCCGCGGACGTGTTGCCGGTGTCGGCGATGTCGCGGCCGATCGCGACGCTCTCCGGCAGCCCCAGCTGCTTGGCGAACTCGTCGACGATACGCATGTTGGCCTGGTGGGGGATGAAGGCGACGATGTCGTCGGGGCCGACACCGGCCACGTCGAGCGCCTGCCGGGCGACCTTCGCCATCTCCCAGACGGCCCAACGGAAGACGGTCTGGCCCTCCTGGCGGAGCGTCGGCCATTCGGCCTCGCCGTCGCGGAACTGAGTGAGCGTGGCGTTCATGCCGACCGCATCCGCCTTCGACCCGTCGGAGCCCCACACGGTCGCGCTGATGCCGGGCTCGTCGGCGGGGCCGATCACCGCGGCGCCCGCGCCGTCACCGAGCAGGAAGGAGATCGACCGATCGGTGGGGTCGACCACGTCGGACAGCTTCTCGGCCCCGATGACGAGGGCGTAGTGGGCGGCCCCTGCCCGGATGAGGGCGTCGGCCTGGGTGATCGCGTAGGTGTAGCCGGCGCACGCCGCGTTGAGGTCGTAAGCCGCGGCCGGGTTGGCCCCCACACGGTCGGCGACGACGGCGGCCATGGACGGCGTCTGCTGCACGTTGCTGATCGTCGCGATGAGCACCGCGTCGATCTGGGACGGGTCGACACCGGAACGTTCGATCGCCTCGCGGGCGGCGCGCTCGGCGAGGTCGACCGCGCCGACGGACTTCGACGCGCGGGTGCGCGTCACGATCCCGGTGCGCTGGCGGATCCACTCGTCCGACGAGTTGATCGGCTCGATGAGATCGTCGTTCGGCACGACGAGGTCTCCGCGGGCGGCGCCGAGCGCGTAGATGCGCGTGTACTGGGCACCGACGCCCTGCTTCAGCGTGGTCACGAGTCCTCCTTGGGCTGGTCGGCGCGGAGCATCTCGGTGGCGGCCGCGAGGTCGTCGGGGGTCTTCACTGCGACGGAGGGCACGCCCTTCAGCCCGCGCTTGGCGAGCCCGACGAGGGCGCCCGCGGGTGCGAGCTCGATGATGCCGGTGACGCCGTCCGCCGCGAACGACTCCATCGTCGCGTCCCAGCGCACCGGCGAGGCGACCTGGCCGACGAGGAGCTGTACGAAGTCGGCACCGGATGCGACGCGCTGACCGCTGTTGTTGGTCCAGAGCGGCAGGCGCGGGTCCGCGGGGGAGAGGGTGCCCGCCACCTCGGCGAGTCGCTCCCGGGCGGGCTGCATGTACCGGCTGTGGAACGCGCCGGCCACCTGCAGCGGGATGACGCGGGCTCGTGCCGGCGGTTCGGCCGACAGCTGCGCGAGCGACTCCAGCGCCCCGGCGACGACGACCTGCCCGCCGCCGTTGTGGTTGGCCGCCTCGAGGTCGAGCGCGGCGAGCTTCGCCGCGAGCTCGTCGGGGTCGGCACCGATGACGGCACTCATCCCGGTCGCGTTCTGCGCTGCGGCCTCCGCCATCGCGCGAGCGCGTTCGGAGACGAACCGGAGCGCCTCGTCGTCGCTCAGCACACCGGCGATCGCGGCGGCCGAGATCTCCCCGACGGAGTGCCCGGCCACGCCGGCCACGTCGTCCGATCCGCCCGCGTCGACAAGGGCGTGCCAACTGACGAGACTCGCGGCGACGATGAGCGGCTGGGCGACGGCGGTGTCGCGGATGGTGTCGGCATCCGACTCGGTGCCGTGACGCACGAGGTCGATGCCGACCGCCTGGGAGTACTGCTCGAGCAGTTCGCGGCTGCGCCCGTGGGCGAGCCAGGGTTCGAGGAATCCGGGGGTCTGCGAGCCCTGTCCGGGGGCGACGACGACGATCACTGCTCTATCCTCTCTGCACCCCGGCCGCGACCGCTGTGCAAATCGGCCTAATGTTCGGCCGGATCGTTGTATATGTCCTACGTCAGCCGCGGCGACGTTGCGCGTCCGGCTCGGCGATCGAGCCGATGATGAGCGCCGTCTGGAGGATCAGCGCCTCCCGCGCGCCGGTGGCGTCCCAGCCGATGACCTCGCTGATCCGCTTGAGCCGGTAGCGCACGGTGTTCGGATGCACGAAGAGCTCGCGCGCGGTCGCCTCGAGCGAGCGTCCGTTGTCGAGGTAGCACCAGAGCGTGGTGAGCAGCTCGGTCGAGTGCGCCTGCAGCGGCTTGAACACGCGGTTGATGAGCGTCGAGCGGGCGAGCGGATCACCGGCCAGGGCGCGTTCGGGCAGGAGGTCATCGGCGAGC
This sequence comes from Diaminobutyricimonas aerilata, assembly GCF_002797715.1. Lineage (NCBI taxonomy): Bacteria > Bacillati > Actinomycetota > Actinomycetes > Micrococcales > Microbacteriaceae > Diaminobutyricimonas > Diaminobutyricimonas aerilata. Next base: position 1,697,037 of record NZ_PGFF01000001.1, read on the forward strand.
GTCGGTCGGGGCGCGTTGCGCCACGAGCGCGCGACCGCGAAGCCGGCGAGGGCGGCGCGGGCGCTCTTCGACGCGTCGACGAGGCTCGGCACCTCCGGTCCGAGCACGAGGTGGCCGGGGCCGAAGCCCGGTTCGAGCCGGGTGGCGATCTCGAGGAACGGGATGACCTCGGCCTCGGTCTCGTGCTGCACGGGCGACGCGCGGCCGATGACGAGCACGAGGCGGCTGCCCTGCACTCCGATGAGCACGTCCGCGTCGAGGTGGCGTGCGGTGCGGCGGAGCTGGTCCACGTCGAGCTGCTTCGGGGCGGTGCCGACGAGCACGCACACCTCGCCGTGCCCGTTCCAGCCGAGCGCGGCGATGCGGCTCGGCAGCTCGTTGTCGTACTCGCCGCTGAGGATCGAGTCGACGACGAGCGCCTCGAGTCGGGCATCCCACAGTCCGCGCTGCTCCGCGGCGCGGGCGTACACGTCGGCCGCGGCGAACGCGATCTCCCGGCTGTAGAGCAGGATCGCCTCGCGGAGCGACTCGTCGGCTCCCTTGATGCGGTCCTCGACGACCTCGACGGTCACGCGGATGAGCTGCAGCGTCTGCTGCAGGCTCACCGAACGCAGCAGCTCGCGGGGCGCCGCGCCGAACACGTCGGCCGCGATCCACGGGGTGGACTTCGGGTCGTCGTACCAGGAGATGAACGAGGTGATGCCGGCCTGGGCGACGAGGCCCACGGCGGAGCGCCGTCCCGGCGGCATGTCGCCGTACCAGGGGAGGGTCTCGTCGAGCCGCTTCAGGGTCGCGGTCGCGAGCTCACCCGAGAGTGTGCGCAGCCACGCGAGCGTCTGCTGCTTGGTGCGGGGCGCGGCCAACGGTCACCGCGCCCGTTCGCCGGTGGCGGTCATGTCAGCTCTCGCCGCCGGCCGATCCGGTCGTTCCCGCGGTGACATCGTGCAGCCGGTACTTCTCGATGGCCTGCCGGACGACCGCGGGGTCGATCTTGCCCTGACGAGCGAGACCCTGCAGCGTGCGCACCACGATCGACGGGCCGTCGATCGTGAAGAAGCGACGGGCGGCGGGCCGCGTGTCGGAGAAGCCGAAGCCGTCGGCGCCGAGCGTGTAGTAGTCGCCCGGAACCCACGCGCGGATCTGATCGGGCACCGCGTTCATGAAGTCCGACACCGCGATGAACGGACCCTCGTGGCCGTTGAGCTTCGCCGTGACGTACGGCACAGCCTGCTCGGCGTCCGGGTTCATGAAGTTGTGGTGGTCCGCTGCGACACCGTCGCGACGCAGCTCGTTCCACGACGTGACGCTCCACACCTCGGCGGCCACGCCCCAGTCGTTCGCGAGCAGCTCCTGCGCCTCGAACGCCCACGGCACGCCCACACCCGAGGCGAGCAGCTGAGCACGCGGACCCTCGGTGATGGGGTTGCGCAGCTTGTAGATGCCGCGCAGCAGCCCGTCGACGTCGAGGTTCTCGGGCTCGGCCGGCTGCACGAGCGGCTCGTTGTAGACCGTGATGTAGTACATGACGTTCGGGTCGGGGTGCTGTCCCCCGTACATCCGCTCGATGCCGGCGCGCACGATGTGCCCGATCTCGTAGCCGAACGCCGGGTCGTAGGTCACGACGGCCGGGTTCGTCGAGGCGAGCAGCGGCGAGTGGCCGTCGGCGTGCTGGAGGCCCTCGCCGGTCAGCGTCGTGCGTCCCGCGGTCGCGCCGATGATGAAGCCGCGGGCCATCTGGTCACCCGCCGCCCACATGGCGTCGCCGGTGCGCTGGAAGCCGAACATCGAGTAGAAGACGTACACCGGGATGAGCGGCTCACCCTGCGTGGCATAGGCGGTGCCCGCGGCGGTGAAGGCGGCGAACGCACCGGCCTCGTTGATGCCGACGTGCACGATCTGGCCCTGCGGGCTCTCCTTGTAGGCGAGCAGCAGTTCGCGGTCGACGCTCGTGTAGGTCTGCCCGTTCGGGTTGTAGATCTTCGACGTCGGGAAGTACGCGTCCATGCCGAACGTGCGCGCCTCGTCGGGGATGATCGGCACGATGCGGTGGCCGAAGTCCTTCGAGCGCAGCAGGTCCTTCAGCAGGCGGGCGAACGCCATCGTCGTGGCGACCTCCTGCTTGCCGGAGCCCTTCTTGACGATGTCGTACGTCGTCGGTTCGGGGAGCGAGATCTGCGTGAACCGCGAGCGGCGCTCCGGCACGTAGCCGCCGAGCTCGCGGCGGCGCTCCTGCAGGTACTGGATCGCCTCGTCGTTCTCACCGGGGTGGTAGTACGGCGGCAGGTACGGGTTCTCCTCGAGCTGGGCATCCGTGATCGGGATGCGCATCTCGTCACGGAACTGCTTGAGGTTGTCGAGCGTGAGCTTCTTCATCTGATGGGTCGCGTTGCGCCCCTCGAAGCTCGGGCCGAGGCCGTAGCCCTTGACCGTCTTGGCGAGGATGACCGTCGGCTGGCCCTTGTGCTCGCTCGCCGCCTTGAACGCCGCGTAGACCTTGCGGTAGTCGTGTCCGCCACGCTTGAGGTTCCAGAGCTGCTCGTCGCTGTAATCCTTGACGAGCTCGAGCGTGCGGGGGTCGCGACCGAAGAAGTTCTCGCGCACGTAGGCGCCCGACTCCGCCTTGTAGGTCTGGTAGTCGCCGTCCGGCGTGCGGTTCATCAGGTCGACGAGCGCGCCCTCGGTGTCTCGGGCGAGCAGTTCATCCCACTCGCGGCCCCAGACGACCTTGATGACGTTCCAGCCGGCACCGCGGAAGAAGCTCTCGAGCTCCTGGATGATCTTGCCGTTGCCGCGCACGGGACCGTCGAGTCGCTGCAGGTTGCAGTTGATGACGAAGTTCAGGTTGTCGAGGTTCTCGTTGGCGGCCCACTGCAGGGCTCCGCGGCTCTCGACCTCGTCCATCTCGCCGTCGCCGAGGAACGCCCAGACCTGCTGGTCGGTCGCGTCCTTGATCCCACGGTTGCTGAGGTAGCGGTTGCTCTGCGCCTGGTAGATCGCGTTGATCGGTCCGAGACCCATCGAGACCGTGGGGAACTGCCAGAAGTCCGGCATGAGACGCGGGTGCGGGTAGGAGCTCAGCCCACCGTTGGGGTGCGACTTCTCCTGGCGGAACCCGTCGAGCTGCTCGGTGCTCAGCCGGCCCTCGAGGAAGGCGCGGGCGTACATGCCGGGGGAGGCGTGGCCCTGGTAGAAGACCTGGTCACCGCCGCCGGGGGCGTTCTGACCGCGGAAGAACCAGTTGTGGCCGACCTCGTAGAGGGCGGCGGAGGAGGCGTAGGTGGAGATGTGACCGCCGACGGCGATCCCGGGCCGCTGTGAGCGGTGCACCGTGATGGCGGCGTTCCAGCGGATCCACGCGCGGTATCGGCGCTCGAGCTCCTCGTTACCGGGGAACTGCGGCTCGTCCTCGGGCGCGATCGTGTTGACGTAGTCCGTGGTGGGAACCATGGGCACACCGAGGTGCAGCTGCTTCGAGCGCTTCAGCAGGCTGAGCATGATCTCGCGCGCCCGCTCGTGGCCACGTTCGGCGACGAGCGCGTCGAGCGACTCCTGCCACTCCGCGGTCTCTTCCGGGTCCATGTCGGTGCTGTTCACCGAGTACGGGTCCTGGTCGTTCACCGTCACCGTTGACCTCTTCCTGGTTCGACAGATCGTGCCCGCCCCGCAGCACGGAACCGGGTTGCGATTCAGGTGGGGGTGGACTGGCTGAACGAGTCTACTGCGCACATCCTGCGCCCTAGGCTCGCCCAGAGAGCGAGCGTAGTATGGCCCGTCGCCGGTCGTGCGCCGGACGGAAGGGAACGACAACATGGCTCTGGAGAACGACACCCGGGCTCCCGACTTCGAGCTGCCCAATCAGTACGGCGAGCACATCCGCCTCTCGGAGTTCCGCGGACGCAAGCCGGTGGCTCTCGTCTTCTTCCCGCTCGCGTTCTCGAGCACCTGCACGAGCGAGCTGTGCACGCTGCGCGACAACATCGAGCTCTTCAAGCACAGCGACGTGGAGCTCATGGGCATCTCCGTCGACTCGAAGGCCACCTTGCGGGCGTGGGCCGACCGGGAGGGCTACGACTTCACCCTGCTCGCCGACTTCTGGCCGCACGGGGCCGTCGCGAAGGAGTACGGCGTCTTCCTCGACCACAAGGGCTTCGCGAACCGGGCGACGTTCGTGATCGACGCCCAGGGGATGATCCGGGCGAGCTTCATCACCCAGCCCGGCGAGGCGCGCTCGATCGAGGCCTATCAGGCCGCGATCCGCGACGTCGTCGGCGTACCGGCCTGACGAACGGCGCCCGCGCCGCTAACATCGACACGTCGGCACCCACCGACCGCAGGGGCCTTTAGCTCAGTTGGTAGAGCGCCACGTTTACACCGTGGATGTCATCGGTTCGAGCCCGGTAGGGCCCACTTCGGAAACGGTTGATCAGCTCCGCATCCCCGGGAGTCGGGGGGATAACCCGATGGTGCGGCGCGTCGGGAGCGAGCAGAGTGAGGGTATGAGCACCCTCATCAGGCCCAGGAACGGACGCATGATCGCCGGAGTCTGCGCCGCACTCGCCAACCGCTTCGGCTGGAGTGTCACCACGGTCAGACTGCTGGCGGTGCTGAGCTTCCTGATCCCCGGATCCCAGCTGATCGTCTACGCCGTGCTCTGGATCGTCATCCCGTCCGAGGTCTGACCCGCCGCGCTCGGTAGACGGGGCCGACCTGGGCCCGCCCCTCGGCCGGGTGTCGTTCAGCGACGTCGCCGCAGGTAGGTCTCGACGGCGAGTACTGCTGATGTCGGTACCAGCGGGATCGTCCCGAGAGCTTCGACGGGTACCCACGTCGGCTCGTAGCGGTTGCGGGGAGACATGCGATCCAGCTCCGGTCCTCCGAGCGACACCGCACGTGAATCGACCGCCACGGCGAAGTACGCGACAGGGGCATGCGGGTCCACGGGAACGTCGATAAATTCGCCGATCTCTCCGCGCAGACCGGTTTCCTCGAGCAGTTCACGCCGGCACGCAGCGCGAAGCGTCTCCCCGTCCTCGACTCCGCCCCCAGGGAGGACGAGATAGTGGCGCCCGGCCTTTTGTCGCGACACCACGAGGAGTCGGCCGTCGAGGATGGCCACCGCGGCTGACCTGATTCGCACGAACCCACCCAATCACGGGTCCCCACACACATGGGATGAGATCGTCCGCCTTTCCACGCCCCCGGATGAGGGACTCTCGTTTCATGGGCGAAATCGGGTAGCGTGTAAGGAGCTTGACCCGACAAGCAATGGAGCGACGCGGTGGAGATCATCCCGCCTGACGACCGGCGGTATGCCGCCGGCCCGGACCCGCTGGTCGAGCGCGCCGACGGCGCGCGAAGCCAAGTGCTGCACAGCCGCCGTCCGATGGAGGTCCGACCGGCTTCGACCACCGCTCGCGATCTGCGGCGGGTGAAGGTCCGCGAGTTCCGGGTGATCACGTCGCACAGCGCCGACGAGATCCTCGAGCGCATCAGCGTCGTCCTCGGCGACGCGGAGTTCGAGACCGTCGGTGCTCCCGCCTCACCGCTCGACTCCTGGGCGCCTGTGGTCGAGGAGTTCCGCGCGGGAAAGCACCACTGGGCCGGCTCGTGGGCCGTTCAGGTGTTCCTGCTCGATCGCGGCCGGCAGCGCGAACTCGTCATCATGGCGCTCGGCGACGGCATCGTCCGCCGGATGGGTCTGTGGCCGTGGAGGACGGTGTCGCTCACCCGGAGCCTGGCGGTGGCTCGAGCCGCCGCCATCGAGGTCGTGTGAGCGCTGACCCGGTTCCCGCCCGGCGAGGCGGATCGCGAGGCGCACGCTCGGTCACCTGGGCGTCCGCCGCCGGCCTGACGGCAGGAATCGTCGGCCTCGTGGCGCTCCGCCTCTACCTCAACTCTGGAGGCGCCGAACTCAGCAGCCTGGACGAGGACGGCCCGCATTGGCCGCTGTTCGCCCTGTGCTTAGCGGGAAGCCTCACGCTGACCTGTTTCGTCGTGCTCGTGACGATGGTCGCGGTGACCGCATCCGAGGCGCAGCGCTCCGACGCCGGAAGCCGGTCAGGCGGGCAGTGACGCCTCGATGAGTCCGACGATCTCGGGGGCGTCCGGCTCCGTGGCCGGTCGGAAGCGGTGGATCGCGCCGTCGGGGGTGATCACGAACTTCTCGAAGTTCCACTTGACCTTGCCGGCCTTGCCGTCCGCATCCGGTGTCTTCGTGAGTTCCGCATAGAGCGGATGCTGGTGCCGCCCGTTGACCTTCACCTTCTCGAACATCGGGAACGTCACCCCCCACGTCGCCGAGCAGTACTCCTCGATCGCCTCTTCGGTCGCGAGCTCCTGAAGGAACTGGTTGCTCGGGAAGCCGAGCACCGTGAATCCGCGGTCGCCGTAGGTGCGCTGCAGGTGCTCGAGCTTCTCGTACTGCGGAGCGAGACCGCAGCGGGACGCGACGTTGACCACGAGCTTGACCTTGCCCGTGAAGGCGGCGAGCGAGGTCGCCTCGCCGCGGATGGTGGTGAGGGGGATCGATTCGAGTTCCATGGCCCGCCCATCATCGTCCCGTTCGTCGGGTGCCGACTGACGCGTCCCCGTATCTCTCGTCAACCGGTCAGGCGAGCCGCCCGCGTGCGTCATCCCTTCTCGGCCCCGACCAGCCCGCGCACGAAGTACTTCTGCAGGAAGAGGTAGGCCACCACGACGGGCACGACGGCGATGAGTGAGGCCGCCGTCGCGGCCGGGAGGTTGCTCGACTGGATGGAGAAGAACGACGCGATCGCCGGTGCGATCGTCTGCGTCTCGGGTGTGGAGAGGATGTAGCCCGAGAGCGCGTACTCGTTCCACACGCCGACGCCGGTGATGATCCCGACGGTCGCCGTGACCGGCTTGAGCATCGGGATGACGACGTAGGCGAGCGTCTGGAAGAGGTTCGCACCGTCGATCCGCGCCGCCTCCTCGACCGAGACCGGCAACGATCGCATGAACGAGCTGTAGAGGAAGATCGCCAGCGGCAGGTTCGTCGCGATCATCACGAGGATGACGCCCCAGTAGGTGTTGAGCGCGCGCATGTCGGCGAGCATCGAGTACAGCGGCACCAGGATGCTGAGCGCGGGCACCATCATGAGCCCGACGTTCACGGCGAGGATCCCCGAGTTGAAGCGCGAGCGGCGCCGCGCGAGCGGGTACGCCGCGATCGCCCCGAGCAGGCACACGAACAGCGTCGACACCCCGGCGACGAGAACGGAATTGCCCATCGCCCGCAGGATGCCGCCGTCGGTGACGGCCTGCACGAAGTTGCTCCACACGAGGTTCGTCGTCGGAAGACTCCACTGCGGGGAGAGGTCGGTCTTCGCCTTGAGGGAGGTCGTGATCGCCACGTAGAACGGCACGAGCTGGAGCACCACGATCAGGAGCACGAACGCGGCGACGAGCAGATCCGCGGCGCGTCCCGAGAACGCGGACGGCGCCGGGCGCGAGGCGGCCGTACTCATTGCTGCTCCAATCGACGACGGTTGAGGGCGGCGTTCGCGATCACGGTGAGCACCGCGATGATGGCGAAGAGTGCGACCCCCATCGCCGCCGAGTAGCCGGCGGCCTGATTGGCGAAGTAGGTCGTGCCGATGAGGGTCGACACCGAGCTCGTCGAGGTGCCCGGTCCGCCGCCGGTCAGCACCTGGATGACGTCGAAGAGCTTCAGGCCGCCGATCAGGTTCAGGATGACGCTCGTGGCGAAGGCGGGCTGCAGCAGGGGGAGGGTGACCGACCAGAACCGCTGCCAGGCGTTGGCTCCGTCGAGCATCGCCGCCTCGGTGTACTCGGGCGCGATGGCCTGGAGTCCGGCGAGGTAGATGATCATCGACGTTCCGACGAACTGCACGGAGTTGACCAGGACGATCGTCGTGATGCCGCCGGCCGCCGTGCTCAGCCACGCCTGCCGCTGCCCCCCGAGTGCGACGACGAGGTCGTTGAGCGCTCCGTTGTCGTATTGGAAGAGCAGGTAGTAGAAGGTGCCCATCACGATGGGGGAGACGAGCACCGGGAGGTAGATGATCGCGCGAGCCACGTTGCGCCCGCGCAGTCGGCGGTCGAGGGCGAGCGCGAGTCCGAGGCCGATCACCTGCTGGATCGCGGTGCTGCCGATGCCGTAGATGAACGTGTTGCCGAGCACCGAGCGGAAGGTGTCGTCGGTGAGCAGGCGCACGTAGTTCTCCGCTGCCACCCAGGCCCGCTGGGGGCTGTACCCGTCCCAGTCGGTGAATGAGAGGGCCACCCCGCTGATGAGCGGGTAGACCGTGAACACCGCGAAGAGCACGAGCGCGGGCAGGTAGAGCAGGTTGATGCTCGCGCCGCGGAACCGCGACGCACGCCGGTGCGTGCGCCGCGATCCGAGAGCGGTCTGCTGCTCGACGGCACGGACCGTCACGGTGTCCTCCGCCGGATCGCAGAGTCGAGGGCCGTCATCCGCCCGTCACTCGGCTTCCTTGTAGAGGGTCGCGAAATCATCCGCGACCTTCTTCGTGCTGTCGGCCGGCGACGACTGACCCGCGATGACACTGTCCGCGGTCGTCACGACCGTGTTCCACATCCCGTTCGGCAGGTACGCGCGGTCGAAGAAGGGGCGCAGCGGCACGGTGCCCGGTTCGACCCACTTCTCGTAGCTGGGCTGCAGCACGCCGAGGTCCGCCTCCACGTTGGTCAGGCCCGGGATGCTGCCGGTCGCCTGGGCGAGGGCAGCATCGTTCTCGGGCTGGGCGAGGTAGGCGAGGTACTCCTTCGCCTCGTCGAGGTGGTCGCCGTCGCGCGCGGCACCGAACGCGGTGTTCTCGCCGCCGATGAGGTAGGACTCCGTGCCGTTCATGGCCGGCACGGGAACGAACGCGAGTCGCGCCCCGGGTGCGTACGACAGCGCTTGCGTGACGAGCACGTTGCTGCTCAACGCGAAGGCGGCCCTGTCTTGAGCGAGGGACCGGGCCATGTCGTCGCCGGTGGCGGAGGAGTAGTCGGGATTGATCCATCCTTTGGAGCGGAAGGTCTCGAGCACCGCGAGGATCTTCTCGTAGCCGTCCGCGTCGAACTCGCCCTTCTCGAACGAGGCGAGCTGGTCTTCGTCGAACGCCCCGGGGGCGAGCCAGTCGACCACGTTGCCGGCCGAACCGTCCTTCGACCCCGCGAGGGTGAGTGGCACGGCGCCCGTGGCGGCCACGGCTTCGGCTGCGGCCAGGAACGAGTCCCAATCAGTGATGTCGTCCGCGGAGAGCCCAGCCCGTTCGAGCACGGTCTCGTTGACGATGAGACCGGACACCGCGGTGTCGACCGGCAGGGCGAAGAACTCTCCGTCGTCGTTCTTCATGACCGGCGCGAGCGCCGGGTTGAAGTGCTCGGCCCACGGCTCGTCCTGCAGTGGTGCGAGGAACTGGCCGTAGCGCAGCAGCGACCACCCGTGGGTGGCCCAGATGTCTGGTGGGTTCCGCGCGGCCAGGCGCACCTTGATCTGGGATTCGTAGTCGTTGCCGCCGGTCTTCAGGTCGATGTCGACGCCGGGGTTCTCGGACTCGAACTGCTCCGTGATCTCGGTCAGCACGGCGAGCAGGGGGGAGTCGGCCGCTTGCGCGGTCTGGAACTCGAGAGTCACCTTCCCCGAGTCGGATGCGCCGCCGGCGCAGGAGCTGAGCATCAGTGCCGTGACGCCCGCTGTGAGGGCAGCGGTTGCGCTGCGGGACCGTGACTTCATCGTCGAACCTCCGTCGTCGAGGGGTGGACCTGGCGGCCTGTTGAGCGGGGACGTTACCCGAGTAAATCGCGCGACACAAGAGCCCGATGCGAACTCGACGTGCCGCATGTTCATTGGGTTGACTCGGGTAACGACGGATGCCACACTGACCCGACGCGCGTCGCCGGAGGACCTCGATCCGCGCCGCGGATTCCCCCACGGAAGGACCGGAGATGACATTCACCCTCGGCATGGTCGGTGCCGGCCAGTTCTCGGCGCACTTCGCCTCGCTGTTCCAGCTGCACCCCGGGATCTCGGCCGTGTACGCCACCGATGCGATCCCCGAGCGGGCCGACCAGCTCGTGCGCGACCTCGGCCTGGCCGGCACGCGGCCGGACTTCGATGCGATGATCGCCGATCCGTCGATCGACGCGGTCGCGATCTTCACCCAGCGTTGGACGCACGGGCCGCTCGTCGTCGCGGCGCTCCGCGCGGGCAAGCACGTGTACTCGGCCGTCCCGATGGCCATCTCCGTCGACGAGATCGCGGCCATCATCGACGCCGTCCGCGAGACCGGCCTCACCTACATGATGGGCGAGACGAGCCAGTACAACCCGGCCACGGTGTTCGCGCGCCAGCGACTCGCCGAGGGTGCGTTCGGTCGCGTGTTCTACGCCGAGGGCGACTACCTGCACGACATGGATCTCGGGTTCTACGATGCCTACCGGTACTCGGGCGGCGAGGGGTGGCGTGCCACGGCGAGCTACCCGCCGATGTGGTATCCGACGCACTCGATCGGCGGCGTACTCGGCGCGATCCCCACCTACGCGACGAGCGTCAGCTGCATCGGCGTGCGTGACGACCGGAACGACGGCGTCTTCGACACCGAGGTGAGCATGTTCGGCAACGACTTCTCGAACGCCACGGCACTGTTCGAGCTCGCCGGCGGGGGGTCGATGCGCATCAACGAGTTCCGCCGTGTCGGCTATCCGTCTCCGCTGCGGGAGAGCCGGTTCCGCTGGTTCGGCACGGAGGGCAGCTTCGAGCAGCTCGCGACCACGTCGGTCTGGCAGGACAAGCAGGGCGCCGAGGATGTGTCCGCCGTCATCGCGACCCGCGCGACGCTCTCCGAGGACGACCCCCGGCTGGCCAACGTCGCCCCGTCGCTGCGGAGTGCCTTCGTCTCCGGTCACGCGCCGGTGCATGACGCGGAAGCGGCGCGGTTGCCGAAGGAGTTCGCGGTGGCACCCGACGGCCACGAGGGCAGCCACCAGTTCCTCGTCGACGACTTCGTGCGGGCCATCAGCGACGGGGTCGTCCCGCCCGTGAACGCCTGGACGGCCGCTCGGTACACGCTGCCGGGCCTCATCGCTCATCAATCGGCCCTCGCCGGCGGCGAGCGACTCACCATCCCGGACTTCGGCGACGCTCCGGGATCCCGCTGATTCCGCCCCGCACCGTCGCCGCGAGCACGGATCCCGCCGCGTCGTATGGTGTGACCAGTCGAAGAGGAGGGCGATGACCCAGTCGAGTCCGCGGAAGGTGACGCGCGCCGACGTCGCACGACTCGCGGGCGTCAGCGATGCGGTCGTCAGCTACACGCTCAACGGTGGCGCTCCGGTGGCCCCCGCGACCGCACAACGGGTGCGCGAGGCTGTCGCGACCCTCGGCTACCGCCCGAATCAGGCTGCACGAGCACTCAAGTCGGGCTCGGCGAGCACGCTCGTGCTCGTCGTGCCCGACGGGGACGACCCGGTCTTCGCGAACGCGTTCTTCAGCGAATTCGCGAGCGCGATCGAGGCGGCAGCGCGCCGACGCGGGTACGCCCTGTACACCACCGCGTCGTCACTGGAATCCGAGCAGCTCCTGACCCGGTTCCACGAGTTCGCGTCCCGTCAGGTGGACGGCGTTCTCGTGCTCCCCGCCGGTGCACCGCTCGACGTGTCCGCGCTCGACGCGGTCGGCATCCCGTGGCTGCAGCTGAACACCGCGACCCCGCAGCCCGGCCTCGCGAGCCTCGGGGTGGACCTGCGCGCCGGCGCCATCGAGGCCACGCGTCACCTGATCGAGCACGGGCACCGTTCGATCGGATACGTCGGCGAGCCGAACACCGATGAGCTCCGCTACCTCGGATGGATGGAGGCCTGCACCGACGCCGGTGTGGCACCCGGGCCGTTCATCGCGACGGAGCTGACCCGGATCGGCGGGTATCGTGCCGGGCTCGCCCTCGCGGTGGACGACGACCGTCCCTCGGCGTTGTTCGTCGCCTCGGATCGCACGGCCCTCGGTCTGTTGCGTGCCTTCCATGAGCGACGCATCGACGTTCCGGGCGACGTCGCGATGGTGGCGTTCGACGGGTCGTGGGAGACCGAGTACTCCTGGCCTGCACTCTCGTCGGTGCGGCAACCCATCGAGGCGATGGCCGACTCGGCCGTGCGGCGGGTGCTCGAACGCTCGGACGCCGACCTCACGCACGAGGTGTTCGCCGGCGAGCTGGTGCTGCGCAACTCGTGCGGGCAGCACTGAACTTTCGCGTGACGGCGAACTCCGTCTATTGACTTTCGATAGATTCACGCTGATACTCGATGGATGCCGACGATCCGTGTTCCCGTGCTGCTTCTTCGCGTCTTCCTCGCGACGCTGTTCGCGTTCCTCATCGTGATGCAGGTCATGAGCCTGCCGGGCGACGTCACCCACGACGTGCAGCAGGCGCCGGAGGCGGCGCACCTGCTGTGGCCGATCCTCGTGGTCGCCGAACTCGGGGTGCTGTGCGTGCAGGTCGTGATCGTCTGCACGTGGCGGCTGCTCACGATGGTGCAGAAGGACCGGATCTTCAGCGAGGCGTCTCTTCGCTGGGTCGACGGCATCGTCTGGGCGTTCGTGATCGCCTGGTCGCTGCTCGCGGGCCTCGCGGTCTACCTGACAGCGTTCATCTACTTCACGCCGGAACTGCGTGACCCGGGCATCCCGATCGTGCTGTTCGGCATGGTGCTGATCGGCGCCGTGCTCGTGCTGCTCATGGTGGTACTGCGAGCGTTGCTGCGGCAGGCGACCGCACTGCGCACCGACATGGAAGGCGTCATCTGATGCCCATCGTCGTGCGCATCGACGTCGAGCTCGCCAAGCGCAAGATGAGCGTGGGGGAGTTCGCGGAACGGGTGGGTCTCACCCCGGCGAACGTCGCGGTGCTCAAGAACGGCCGGGCGAAGGCGGTGCGGTTCAGCACGCTCGAGGCGATGTGTCGCACGCTCGAGTGCCAGCCGGGCGACCTGCTCGAGTGGGTCGACGAGGACTGATCCGCGCTCCGTCGTCAGCTCGCAAGACCGATCGCGAGGGCGAGGACGCCCAGCAGCGGCGGGCCGAGCTGGATGATCGCCGCCCGGGCGTTCGCAGGCCTTGAGAGCAGCAGCACGAGTCCTGCCGCCACCATCGATCCCGCGCCGACGTACACGAGCGTCGCGCCGATCACGGTCGAGCCCGCGGCCACGAACACGATGCCGAGCGCCGTCGCGATGGCGAGGAACAGGTTGTAGAAGCCCTGGTTGAAGGCGAGCACCTTGGTCGCGGCGGCCTCCTCGGGCGTCCTCACCCGGAACGTGCGGCGGGTGCTCTCGCGCTCCCACGCGATCGACTCGAGGTAGAACACGTACACGTGCACGAGGGCGGCGAAACCGACGAGCACGAGACCGACGACGACGACCATGGGCTGCCTCCTGTGCGTTCACGGATGGACGACGCTCACTCTATGAGGCGGGTGGTTCCGCGGTGCTCCCTTCGACAGGCTCAGGGAGCGAACGGGTCCACGATGCCGTGCTCCCTTCGACAGGCTCAGGGAGCGAACGGGTCCACGATGCCGTGCTCGCTCCGACGGGCTCAGGGAGCGAACGGGTCGGCGTAGGTGTTCAGGATGCGCCGCCACTCCGAGTCGTACCAGTCGGCAAGCGGGTCGGGACCGATCCGCTCGAGTTCGGGGGCGTCACCCGCCGGCGACACCTCGAACGCCGGAGTCGGTGGGGGAGGCCCGTAGCGGATCTCCGGTTCGGAGAGATGGGTCGATCCGAGCGGGGAGGTCCACTCGAGGTCACCCGGGGCGGGACCGGGTCTCACCGTCCAGCCCGTGTGATGTTTCAGGGTGTGATGAGCTCGGCACAGGTGAGCGAGGTTGAGGTGATCGGTGGCTCCGCCGTCCGCCCAGTCGGTCGTGTGGTCGAGGTCACACCGGTCGGCAGCGCGCCCGCAGCCGGGGAAGCGGCAGGTGCCGTCCCGCATCCGCAGCCAGTCCCTCATCGCGGTCGTCGGCCGGTACCGGGTGCGGCCGATGGAGAGCGCCGCGCCGGTCTCCGGGTGGGTGAGTACCCGGGTGAATGAGGGCGCGTCGGCGGTGAGCCGGCACGCGGTCTCCAGGTCGACGGGGCCGAAGCCGTCGAGCACGGGCGGTTCGTCCGACTGCCCGAGGAGGGTGAGGACGGGCACCGTCAGTCGCACCGTCGGTACGATCGGGCTGGCACCGGGGGCGTCGCCGCCGAGCAGGAGCTCGGTCAACGTGTCGGCCATGATCTGGCGACGGGACCGCGTCTCTTCCGGCGCGCCCCGCAGCCCGAGCGCGGTGTCCTCGAGCCGGTTGAGGATGGCGGTGGCCTCGACGGCGGGAAGGTAGGCGGTCAGGTACGCCATCTGGTCGTGCGTGTACTCCACCGCGACGTGACGTTCTTCAGCGGCGGCCCGGTGCCGCTCGACCGCCTTCTCGGCCGTGATCTTCTGCCGCAGCATCCGCACGCGGTGATCGAATCGGGCCGAATTCATCCGCTCGGCGACACGCAACGCGCCCTTCTCGAGCTCCACGACCTGCTCCGCCGTGAGGCCGACGCTGTGCCGAACCATCACATGTGCATGTCGTTCGCTGATCGACCCCTCTCGGAACACGCGAAGCGTGCCCGGAAGTCGCTCATGCAGGGCCCACGCGGTCTGCAGCAACTGCTCCGCCGTGCGCTCGGTGGTGGACAGCATCGTCGCGACCTCGGCGCGGAGCGACCGCCATCCCAGCTCGGAATCGGCGCGGAACCGTACCCCATCCGCCGCGGACGGGGCGCCGCAGGCGAGGCGGAATCGCTCGACCAGCTCCAGACGACGGAAGGCGGCGATGTTGACCTCGCGGTCGACCATCTGCAGCTCTTCGGCGAGCAGGAACTGCGCCTCGAGCCCCGCGCCGGCAGGCGCCATCGCGGCGACTTCCGCGGCGGTGCTGCCCTGCTCCATACCCACAGGACACCAGACACCACCGACATTCGGACCCACGCGTCCGACCGGGGGGAGGCCGGACTCACCGAGAGTGGGGAGGCGGCGAACCGACCAAGGACACCCCCGCCCATGACGGGGGACGGACGGTCCACGTCCCCCGAAACGCCGACGGTGCCCCGAACGGGGGGCGGGGTACTCTGTAGGCGGAGAGCAGTAGAACCGGCGTTCTATTGGGAGAGATTCATGAAAGCGGTCATCAAGAAGTTCGTCCCGCGGTCGGCGCGGAAGTGGTACTCGGACCAGCGACGCCAGCAGGTGGCGCGCCGCGAGTACCGCCTCGACCGCCGACGCTACATGCGCGCCGCCGCGCCCCCGGATTCCGCGGTCGCCTACGGCGTCACCGGCCGGCAGCTCGAGACCCAGCTCACGAAGGACTACCACCGCGTCGAGAAGGGGCTGGCCCTCGCCGCCCCGAAGACGCAGTTCGGTGCGGCCGTCTCGCAGCGACTGGAGTCGCTCATCCCGGTCGCCCGGCGCGAGGCGCTCGTCGGCGCACACGTCGGCTACGCGGAGGACGCTCGTACGGCGCTCACGAGCTGGAACACCGACGCGGTGCGTGCCGACGTCGTGAGCCCCCTCGGAGCCGACATCACCCGCCACGACCTGACCACGGATGAGGTGACGCGGTTCTTCGAGAGCCGCCGCAGCATCCGCGACTTCGATTCCTCGCGGAGGGTGCCGCGCGAAGTGCTGCTGCATGCCGCGAACCTCGCCGGCCACACCCCGTCGGTGTGCAACCGCCAGTCGTGGACGGCCCACTTCTTCGACGACCCCGAGCAGGTGCGTCGGGTGCTGAAGTTCCAGAACGGCAATCGCGGGTTCGCCGAGCAGGTGCCCTGTGTGGCCGTGATCACGGTCGACTCGCGGCTCTTCGCCGGGGTCGAGGAACGCAATCAACCCCACATCGAGGGCGGCCTCTTCGCGATGAGCCTCGTGCACGCGCTGCACGGGCTCGGCGTCGGCACGTGCATGCTGAACATGTCCGTACGCAACGATCGGGCGGACCGCCTGCGTGCCGCGATCGGTCTCGAGGAGCACGATCAGGTCATCCTGATGGTCGCGATCGGATACCCCGCGCCGGGCTTCCGAGTCGCACGCTCGCCTCGCCGCACCACGGACGAGATCGCCGTCATCCACTGACGGAGGCGGGTCGGCGCGGTGTCGCGCGCACGCAGGCAATACTCTGGGCACATGCAGCACGACGTCGACGGCAGCGCGGGCGACCCGCCGATCCGCCGGCGGTCCAACTATCGGCCGCCTCCCGAGGGGTTCCGCTACCCGTTCACCGACGGGGTTCCGGGCGACACTCCACGGTCCGATACCGACGCGGATGCGACGGAACCGACGCCCGAGTGGCCTGCGGCGCCCGAGGTGCACACGCCACCCGTCGCGCCCGATCCGGCCCCGGCGCCGGTCCGCGACACCCATATCGCCCCGACGGCAGCTGAAGCCGCCGCCGCCACCGGCGCCGCCTCGACCGGCACGCCGGGGGAGCCGCCGATCGCGGCGTCGAGTCCCATCGCACCGGGCGCTGCCCCCTCGCCCGAGGCGCCGGTCGTGGATTCAGCGGCACCCTCCGCGTCCGGTCCCGACGAGTCGAGCACCCTCGACCGCATCGAGTGGCTGCAGGCCGAGCTCGCCCGCAGATCGCTCGAGTCGCCCGCCACCGCCGAGCCGCAGCCTCCCGCCGGTCCCACGGCGCCGACGGCATCCGTACCGCCCGCACCGGCTGCCGAGCCGATATCGCCGTTCGGGCCGCGCTTCATCGACCCCTCCGAGGAACAGCAGGCGGCCCCTGCCGCGGGGGAACCCACGCCGGCACCGTCATACATCTCCGATCCCGCTCCCCTCCCCATCGAGCCCGCCTGGACGCTCGAGCCGGCTCCCGCTACCGACGCCGCCCCCGACGAACCGGCGACCCGGCGACTCGAAGCGATCGACGAGACGTCGGCGCCGTCCGTCCCCGTCGAGGCGGAGTCCGTCGCCGGTGCCACCGCGACGGACGATGCGGACGAGCCCGACCCGTTCGAGGAGCTGCTCGCACTCGTCGGCGGAGGTGACGACCGCGAGCCGGGGGCGTCCGTCGAGACGCCGATCACCGGTGACGCGCCGGCTGCGACGCCCGATCCGTTCGATGCCCTGCTGAGCGGGAGCACGCCGGCGGTCGATGGGCATCACGGCGCCGAGGCGGAGAACGACGGTGAGCCCGAGGGCCGGCGCGGGCTCCGCGGCTGGTTCGGCCGCGGCCGCCGGGAGTGACCGCAGACGTCGGTGCGGGGCCCGCCTACACTGAAGGGATGCCCCACGTGCTCTCCTCCGTGCTCGCGGTGATCGAGTCGGCATGGCCCCGATCGGGTGCCGAGAGCTGGGACGCCGTGGGCCTCATCAGCGGGGATCCGCAGGCGCCGGTCGAACGCATCCACCTCGCGGTGGACGCCGTCGCGGCGACCGTCGACGAGGCGCTCGACGCCGGCGCGCAGCTGCTCGTCGTGCATCACCCCCTGTTGCTGCGTGGGGTGACGACGGTCGCGGAGGACCGCTACAAAGGCGCGCTGCTCGCCCGGCTCATCCGCGGCGGATGCGCGCTCGTCGCGGCGCACACCAACGCCGACGTCGTCGAAGACGGCACCTCCGGTGCCCTCGCCGCGCGCCTCGGTCTCGTCGAGACCCGCCCGATCGTGCCCGGCGAGACGCCCTCCCGCGGACTCGGACGGGTGGGACGGCTCGCGCAGCCGACCACGCTCGGCCGCCTCGCCCGCGAGCTCGCCGACATCCTCCCGCCGACCGCCACCGGGGTGCGCGTCGCCGGCGACTACGAGCGCCCCGTCGAGAGCGTGGCGTTGTGCGGCGGAGCGGGCGACTCGCTGCTCTCCGACCCCGCCGTCCTCGGCGCCGACGTCTACATCACCTCGGATCTGCGCCACCACCCGGCTTCAGAGGCGGGGGAGAACGCGCGTCACGGATCGGGGCCCGCCCTCATCGACGTGTCGCACTGGGCCAGCGAGTGGCTGTGGCTCGAGCACGCCGCACGCCGATTGCGCGACGACCTGCCCGGCACCGAGGTCGTCGTGAGCGAGCTGCGCACCGACCCCTGGGATTTCGCGGTCATCCAGTGACCGTCACCACCAACCGAACGGAGCGTCCATGGCGTTGAAAGCCAGCCCCGACGACCAGGCACTGCTGCTCGATCTGCAGCGCTTGGACAACCTCGTGCAGCAGCTCGACCACCGGGCGAAGAACCTGCCCGAGCACGTGCAGCTCACCGCCCTCGCCCGCGAGGAGGAGCAGCTGCGTGTGCAGCTCGCCCAGCGCCTCGGCGCATGGGAGGACGCGAATGCCGAACTCAAGCGCACGGAGTCGGATGTCGCGGTGGTCGAGGCCCGCATGACGCGGGACAACGCCCGGTTGCAGGCGACCTCGTCGGTGCGCGACGTGCAGGCGCTCGAGCAGGAGCTCGCCGCCCTCACGTCGCGGCTGAGCGACCTCGAGGACATCGAGCTCTCGGTCATGGAGCGCGTGGAGGCCGCCCAGGCCGAACTCGACGCCACCCGCGCCGCGATGACGGAGATCGCGGCGAAGCGCGCGGAGCTCGAGCAGTCGCGCGACGCCGCGCTCGCCTCGATCGACGGCGACCGGCGGCACGCGCAGGCGAACCGCTCGACCGTCGCGGGACGGGTGCCGGCCGACCTGCTCGCGCTCTACGAGAAGCAGCGTGCCCGGTACGGCGTGGGCGCGTCGCTGCTGCGCGGAGGGATGTCGACCGCGTCCGGTGTCGCCCTCAACGCGTCCGACATGAACGCCGTGCGTGCCGCCGCCCCCGACGACGTGATCCTGTGCCCGGACTCCTCGGCGATCCTCATCCGCACCGCCGAGTCGGGGCTGTGATGGCGCGCGAACTCGTCGTCGAAGCCGACGGCGGATCCCGAGGCAACCCCGGACAGGCCGGCAGCGGCGCGATCGTCCTCGACCCGGCCACCGGGGAGGTGCTCGCGGAGATCGGCACGTACGTGGGGATCGCGACGAACAACGTCGCCGAGTACCGCGGACTCATCTCGGGTGTGAGCCGCGCGATCGAGCTCGACCCGCACGCCGTGCTCACGGTGCGGATGGACTCGAAGCTCGTGGTCGAGCAGATGAGCGGCCGCTGGAAGATCAAGCACCCCGACATGGCCGAGTTGGCCGCCGAGGCGCGCCGCGTGCTCACCGGAACGCCGGTGCGGTTCGAGTGGATCCCGCGCGAGAAGAACTCCCGTGCGGACAAGATCGCCAACGAGGCGATGGACAAGAAGCTCTCCTTCGCGCGCTGATCGACGCGGGCGGTCGACGCCGCCACCGGGTTGCCCGGTACCCTGGACGAAGCAAACGGGCCGGCAGACGGTCGCGTCGCCCGCTTCGGCGGGTGCCGAGGAACGTCCGGGCTCCACAGAGCAGGGCGGTGGGTAACACCCACCCGGAGTGATCCGCGAGAAAGTGCAACAGAGAGCAGACCGCCGCGCGCAAGCGCGGTAAGGGTGAAACGGTGGTGTAAGAGACCACCAGGCGCCCGAGTGATCGGGTGCGCTGGGTAAACCTCGCCCGGAGCAAGGTCAGACAGACGCCTATGAGGTTGCTCGCCTCGGCGTCGGGTGGACCGCTAGAGGGCTGCGGTGACGCAGTCCCGAGAGAGATGACCGTCGAAGGTGCCTCGTGCACTGGAACAGAACCCGGCGTATCGCCGGCCCGTTTGCCTCTACTGGAATGGTGTGATGGACCCGTTCCTCGCCACGCCCGCCTCGGACGACGACCGCTGGCTCGCCGACCGCCTCGACTCGAACGACGCGATGCACTGCGTCGTTCCGCGAAGGTTCGAGGCGTACGCGCGGGTGTTCCCGCCCGTGCACCGCAGGCGGTTCGACCCGGACGGTTGGGCGATGATCGACGAGCAGCGGATGTCGTGGGCCCAGATCGCGGACGAGACGGGCACGGTCGCGCATCCGCTCATGCAGTGGGACCGCATCGCGCCATCCTCCGAGGAACGCGATGGCGCGGGCCGCGTCACGTCCACGGCCGAACCGCAGCCCGGTTGGGCACCCGTGGAGCTCGTACAGCAGCTGGTGCGCCTTTTGCTGCCGCACACGTCGACACCGGATGCGGTGGTGGCCGGCATGTGGGAGGGCTACGGCGAGCTGCGCGAGGGCGGCAGCTGGCAGATCCTCCTCTGGGCCGGCGACGGACCCGCGCCGGAGCCGCCGCCCCGCACCTATCCCGAGCTCGCGTATCCGACCCTCGCTCTGCCGCAGCGCTCCCACCACCTTTTCACCGCGGACGGCCGCGCTGTGGCCACCGGCGACCCGGCCGAGTGGTTCACCGGCATCGGGCGCGCACCGAGCCTGGTGTGGCCGCACGACCGCTCGTGGACGATCGTGAGCGAGGTGGACTGGGACACCGTCGTCGTGGCGGGCTCGCGGGCCGCGATCGACGCCGTGCTCGCCGATGACACTCTCGAGACCGCCGAGATCCCGGCTGGAGCGGACCTCTCGAGCCTCGGCGATCGGATCAATCCGGCGAGAACCGATAACCCATCCCCGCCTCGGTGAGCAGGTAGCGCGGAGTCGACGGATCCGGCTCGAGCTTCTTACGCAGCTGCGAGAGGTAGAGGCGCAGGTATCCGGTGTCGCTCGTGTACTGCGGACCCCACACCTCGGTCAGGAGCGTCTCGCGCGTGACGAGCCGGCCCGGGTTGCGCAGCAGCACCTCGAGCAGGCGCCACTCGGTCGGTGTGAGCCGCACGCCCGCGCCGTCCCGCGTCACGACCCGCGCGGCGAGGTCGACGGTCACGCCGCCGAAGGTGACGGCCGCCGCATCCTGCTCGCCGGGCACCCGGCGGGCGAGCGCGCGGAGGCGCGCGAGCAGCTCGTCCGCGGCGAACGGCTTCGTGACGTAGTCGTCGGCACCGGCGTCGAGCGCATCGACCTTGTCCGCCGAGTCGCTGCGCCCGCTCACGACGAGGATCGGCACGCGGCTCCACCCACGCACCGCCTCGATGACCTCGATCCCCGTCAACCCGGGCATGCCGAGGTCGAGCACGATGAGATCCGGATGCTGGTGGATCGCGGCATCGAGCGCGGCGCCGCCGTCCGTGGCGGTGACGACCTCGTAGCCGCGTGCCGAGAGCGTGATGCGCAGGGCGCGGAGGATCTGTGGGTCGTCGTCGGCGATGAGCACCTTCACGCGTGAGCCTCCAGCTCAATCACCATGGTCAGCCCTCCACCGGGAGTGTCCTCGACGCCGAGTGTCCCACCCATCGCCTCGACGAAGCCCTTCGACAGCGCGAGACCGAGCCCGACGCCGGTCGTGTTGTCCGTGTCACCGAGTCGCTGGAAGGGGAGGAACACCTCTTCCCTGCGCTCCTCCGGGATGCCCGGCCCGGTGTCGACGACCCGCAGTTGAACGTGGGCGCCGAACGCGCTCGTCGTGACCCGCGGCCGTGCGCCTTCCGGCGAGTAGCGGAGCGCGTTCGCGAGCAGGTTGACGAGCGCACGCTGCAGCAGCACGGGGTCGGCGTGGGCGGGGCGGATGTCGGAGTCGAGCTGCACGACGACGTCGCCCGGGCCCAGTTCGAGCTCATCGAGCGCGCTCGCCACCACGCCGTCCAGGGCGACCGGCTCGATGCGCACGCCGAGTGCGCCCGCCTGCAGCCGGCTCGCGTCGAGCAGGTCCGTCACGAGAGCGGAGAGGGCTGCGAGGCTCTCCTCCGCCGTCGCCAGCAGGTCGCGCCGGTCGTCGTCGGAGAGCGCGAGGTCGGTCGACCGGACCGAGCTGACGGATGCCGTGGCGGCGGCGAGGGGGCGTCGCAGGTCGTGCCCGACGGAGGCGAGCAGGGCACTCCGCAGCCGGTCGGCCTCGGCGAGCGGTCGCATCTCGGCGGCCTCCGCGGCGAGGCGCCGCTGCAGGATGGCCGACTCGAGGTGGGTGACGAATGCCCCGAGCACCTTGCGGTCGGTCGGGTCGAGCGAGTGACCACGCAGATAGAGGGTCGCCCGGTCGCCGAGCGGGAAGGTCGACTCCTCGTCGTCGTCGGCCACGAGCGACGGCTCCACGGCTGCGGCGCGCGTCTCGCCGTCTTCGCGCAGCACGACGCTCGCCAGTCCGAACGCCTCCCTCAAGCGGTCGACGAGCGCCACCACCGCGTCGCCCCCGCGCAGCACGCTGCCCGCGAGGGTCACGAGCATCTCCGCTTCGGCGGAGGCCCGTGCCGCGATGCGCGCACGTCGCGCGGCCTGATCGACGACGAGGCTCACGAGCGCGGCGACGAGCAGGAAGATCGCGAGGGCCACGAGGTGCAGAGGGTCGGCGATGGTGACGGTGTACAACGGCTGCAAGAAGAAGTAGTCGAGCAGCAACCCGGCGCCGACGGCGGCGAGCAACGCCGGCCACAGTCCGCCGACGAGGGCGACGACGACCACGAGCAGCTGGTAGACGAGCACATCGCTCGTGAGCGAGTCCTCGCTGCGGACCGCGACGAGCAGCGCCGTGACGAGGGGCAGCGCGAGCGCGGCGACCCCGAATCCGAGCAGGCGCCGCTTGACCGACAGCGCGCCCACGGTCGCGGGCAGGCGCCGTCGACCGGCGAGGCCGTGATTCACGATATGCACGTCGATGTCGCCGGCACGTCGCACCACCCCGGCACCGTTGCCTGATCCGGTCAGGAGCGATTCGAGCCGGCCGCGTCGGCTGACGCCGATCACGAGCTGGGTGGCGCCCACGCTCCGGGCGAACTCGACGAGCGCGGCGGGCACGTTCTCGCCGACCACCTGGTGGTAGCCGCCGCCGAGGGTCTCGACGAGGGCACGCTGGGCCGCGAGCGTACCGGCATCGTCGCCGGCGAGACCGTCCGGACGTGTCACGTGCACGGCGTAGAGCTGGCCGCCGCCCGATCGTGCGGCGATCCGTGCGCCGCGGCGCAGCAGCGTCTCGCCCTCGGGGCCGCCGGTGAGGGCGACGACGATCCGCTCGCGCGCCTCCCACGGCTGGTCGATGCCCTGCTCCGTGCGATAGCGCTGCAGCGCGGAGTCGACCTCGTCGGCGAGCCAGAGCAGCGCGAGCTCGCGCAGGGCGGTCAGGTTGCCGAGGCGGAAGTAGTTCGAGAGGGCGGCGTCGATGCGCTCGGCGGGGTAGACGTCGCCGTCGGCGAGGCGGTCCCGCAGAGCCTGCGGCGCGAGGTCGACGACCTCCACCTGATCCGCCTGCCGCAGCACCGCATCCGGGATGGTCTCCCTCTGCGGAACTCCGGTGATGCGCTCGACGACGTCGTTGAGGGACTCGATGTGCTGGATGTTGACGGTCGAGATGACGTCGATGCCGGCATCCAGCAGCTCCTGCACGTCCTGCCACCGCTTGGCGTGCCGGGATCCGGGGGCGTTCGTGTGGGCGAGCTCGTCGACGAGCGCGATGCGCGGGGCCCGCGCCAGCACCGCGTCGACGTCCATCTCGTCGAGGCGCACCCCGCGGTGCTCGACGACTCGGCGGGCCACGAGTTCCGCCCCCGCGAGCACGGCCGTCGTGCCGGCGCGGCCGTGCGTCTCCACCACCGCGACGACCACGTCCTTGCCGGCGTGCCGCAGGCGGCCACCCTCCTCGAGCATCGCGTAGGTCTTGCCGACACCCGGCGCTGCACCGAGCAGCACCCGCAGGCGTCCCCTAGCCATCAGCGCCCATCCGGGTCCATCCCTTCGAGCGCGAGGTTGAGTTCGAGCACGTTCACGGTCGGCTCCCCGAGGTACCCGAGGTCGCGCCCTGCGATCCTAGACTCCACGAGCCGCCGCACGTCGGACTCGTCGAGACGGCGGGCGTCGGCCACCCGCGGCACCTGCAGGAGCGCGTACTCGGGGGAGATGTGGGGGTCCAGGCCGCTGCCGGATGCGGTGAGCGCGTCCGGGGGCACGGCCGCTCCGTCGAGTTCGCGAGCGGTGGCGCGTCGCTGTTCGATCGCATCACCCAGGTCGTCGTTGTTCGGGCCGAGGTTGCTGCCGCTCGAGGCGCCGCCGTCCCAGCCGTCGCCGGCCGCCGACGGGCGGGACTGAAACCACTGCGGCAACGGCTCGCCCTCGGCGTCGAGGAAACCCTGTCCGATCAGGGTCGATCCGACCACGTCGCCGTCATGGCGTACGAGCGATCCGTCGGCGCGCGAGGGGAAGGCCGTCTGGGCGATGCCCGTCACCACGAGCGGGTAGAGGGCTCCGAGCAGCACGGTGGCGACGATCATGCTGCGTAGCGCGACCCCGGTCTGGCCGAGGGTGCGTCTGCGAGAGGTGGTCACGGGGGTCTCCTCAGAATCCGGGGATGAGGCTCACGACGAGGTCGATGAGCTTGATGCCGACGAACGGGGCGATGAGCCCGCCGAGTCCGTACACGAGCAGATTGCGGCCGAGGATGCTCGAGGCATCCGCCGCTCGATATCGCACGCCGCGCAGGGCGAGCGGGATGAGGGCGATGATCACGAGCGCGTTGAACACGATCGCCGACAGGATGGCCGACGCCGGGGAGCTCAACCGCATGAGATCGAGCGCCTCGAGACCCGGGAAGACGCCCGCGAACATGGCCGGGATGATCGCGAAGTACTTCGCGACGTCGTTCGCGATCGAGAACGTCGTGAGCGAGCCGCGGGTGATGAGCAGTTGCTTGCCGATGCGCACGATGTCGATGAGCTTCGTGGGGTCGGAGTCGAGGTCGACCATGTTGCCGGCCTCTTTCGCGGCCGAGGTGCCCGTGTTCATCGCGACGCCGACATCCGCTTGCGCGAGGGCGGGCGCGTCGTTGGTGCCGTCGCCGGTCATCGCGACGAGGTGTCCGCCCTCCTGCTCCCGCCGAATGAGCGCGAGCTTCTGCTCCGGCGTCGCCTCGGCGAGGAAGTCGTCCACTCCGGCCTCGCGGGCGATCGCCGCGGCGGTGAGCGGGTTGTCGCCGGTGACCATGACCGTGCGGATGCCCATCGCCCGGAGCTCCGAGAAGCGCTCCGACAGGCCCTCCTTCACGACGTCCTTGAGGTGGATGACGCCGAGCACGCGGGAACGACCGCCGACCCGCTCGGCCACGACGAGGGGAGTACCGCCGGCGCGGGAGATCCGCGCGACGGCATCGTCGATCTCGGCGCGCCCTACCGTGTCGAGCGCATCGGTCTCGGTGACCCACCCGAGCACGGCGGATCCGGCGCCCTTGCGTACCTGCCGCCCGTCGGGGAGGTCGAGTCCGCTCATCCGCGTCTGCGCCGTGAACGGCACGACGACCGCGGCGGACGGCGCCGGCGGAACGGTGTGCCCCAGTGCGGCGGCGAGCTCGACGACCGAGGTGCCCTCGGGGGTCGGGTCGCTCGAGGACGCGACGCCCGCCGCGACCGCGAGTTCCGCCGCGTCGGTGCCGCCCACGGGCACGAACTCCGCGGCACGGCGGTTGCCGTACGTGATGGTGCCGGTCTTGTCGAGCAGCAGCGTCGTGACGTCGCCCGCCGCCTCGACGGCACGACCCGACATGGCGAGCACATTGTGCTGCACGAGCCGGTCCATGCCCGCGATGCCGATCGCCGAGAGCAGCGCGCCGATCGTGGTCGGGATGAGGCACACGAGCAGCGCGACCAGCACCGGCACGCTCACCGGCGCGCCCGCGTACGACGCCATCGGGTTCAGCGCGAGCACGACGACCACGAAGACGATCGACAGGGTGGCGAGCAGGATGTCGAGTGCGGTCTCGTTCGGGGTCTTCTGACGCGACGCGCCCTCGACGAGGGCGATCATGCGGTCGACGAAGGTCTGCCCGGGCGTGCTCGTGATGCGCACCACGATCCGGTCGGAGAGCACGCGCGTGCCGCCGGTGACCGCGCTGCGATCGCCTCCGGACTCGCGGATGACGGGGGCCGACTCGCCGGTGATGGCCGACTCGTCGACGGAGGCGATGCCCCACACGATGTCGCCGTCTCCGGGGATGAGCTCACCGGCCGTGACGACGACGGTGTCGCCGAGCTGCAGCTCCGCGGACGCCACCGCTCGTGTCGTGACGCGGGTCGCAGCGGCGTCGAGCGCCGCGTCGTAGTCGACGACGACCGTGGCGGTCGTGCTCGAGCGGGTCGCGCGCAGCGATTCCGCTTGCGCCTTGCCGCGGCCCTCCGCCACGGACTCGGCGAGCGTGGCGAAGAGCACGGTCGCCCAAAGCCATGCCGTGATCCCGGCGGTGAACGAGACCGGCATCGGCGAACCGCCCGAGGGCTGCGGGCCTGACACGAGCTGGACGATCGCGATGAGCGTCGTGAGCGCCGCTCCGACCTCCACGACGAACATGACGGGAGTGCGCCACATGCGGCGCGGATCGAGCTTGCGCACCGCACCCGGCAGTGCGTCGACGACCTGACGAGCGCTCCAGCGTCGTGGACCCCGGGGTGCCATGGGCGCGACGGCCGGCGCGGGGCGTTCGGTGAGGGTCGACATGATCAGGAGAGTCCTTCCGCCAGGGGCCCGAGCGCGAGCGCCGGGAAGTAGGTGAGTGCCGAGACGATGACGACGGTGCCGAGATGCAGCCCAGCGAACTGCGGGCGATGGGTCGGCAGAGTGCCGGGGCTGACCGGCACCTTCTGCTGCGCCGCGAACGACCCGGCGAGGGCGAGCACGAAGACGATGGGCAGCAGCCGTCCGAGGAGCATCGCGGCTCCGAGGGCGGCGTTGAGCCACGGCGTGTTGGCGGTGAGACCGGCGAACGCGGAACCGTTGTTGTTGGCCGCCGAGGTGAACGCGTAGAGCACCTCGCTGAAGCCGTGCAGTCCGGGGTTCCAGATCGAGGTCGCCTCGATGTCCCCCCGCACCGCCGGGATGGCGAAGCTCAGCGCGGTGCCGAGCAGCACGAGGGTCGGAGTCACGAGCAGGTACAGGCTCGCGAGCTTGATCTCCCGCGGACCGATCTTCTTGCCGAGGTATTCGGGCGTCCGTCCGACCATCAGTCCCGCGACGAACACGGCGAGGATCGCGACGACCAGGATGCCGTACAACCCCGACCCGACGCCCCCGGGCGCCACCTCGCCGAGCATCATGTTGACCATCGCCATCGCGCCGCCGAGCGGCGTGAAGCTGTCGTGCATCGCGTCGACGGCTCCCGTCGACGTGATCGTGCTCGTCGTGCCGAACAGCGTGGAGGCGCCGATGCCGAACCGCACCTCCTTGCCCTCCATCGCGCCTCCGGCCGCCTGGGTCGCCGAGCCGCCGGCGGCGAGCTCGAAGGCGGTCATGGCGGCGAGGGACGCGGTGAAGAGCGCGGCCATGACCCCGAGTACCGCGTAGCCCTGGCGGCGGTCGCCGACCATCGCCCCGAACGTGCGTGTGAGGGCGACCGGGATGAGCAGCATGAGCACGACCTGAAGCAGGTTGGTCCACGCCGTCGGGTTCTCGAAGGGATGCGCCGAGTTCGCGTTGAAGAACCCGCCGCCGTTCGTACCGAGGAGCTTGATGGCCTCCTGCGAGGCGACCGGACCGCCCGGGATCGTCTGGGTGCCGCCGGCGAGCGTCTCCACCTCCCGGAATCCCACGACGTTCTGGATGACGCCGCCCGCCGCGAGGAGTACCGCGGCCACGAGCGCGAGGGGCAGCAGGATGCGGCCGGTGCCGCGCACGAGGTCCACCCAGAAGTTCCCGATCGTCTCCGACCCGCGACGGGCGAGGCCACGCACGAGCGCGATCGCGACGGCCATGCCCACGGCCGCGGAGACGAAGTTCTGCACGGCCAGACCGGCGGCCTGAACGGTGTAGCCGACGGTGAGCTCGGGGGCGTACGACTGCCAGTTCGTGTTCGTCACGAACGAGACGGCGGTGTTGAACGAGAGCGCCTCCGACGGCGCCTCCAGTCCGAGCGCCCACGGCAGCACGGTCTGCGTCCGCTGCAGCGCGTAGACGAGCAGGATCCCGACGAGCGAGAAGGCGAGCACGCCGCGCAGGTAGGCGCCCCAGCTCTGCTCACGCGAGCCGTCGACGCCGATGAGGCGGTACAGCCCCTTCTCGACACGGAGGTGACGCTCACCCGTGTACACGCGCGCCATGTATTCGCCCAGCGGGCGATAGGCCAGCGCCAGGATGAGCACGACCGTGGCGAACTGCGCGGCGGCGAGCACCCACGCCGGCGCGTTTCCCCCGCCCATCAGAATCGCTCCGGGAGCAGCAGGGCGACAACCAGGTAGGCGAGGGTCGCGACGGCGAGCACGGCGGCGGCGATCGTCACGACGATCACAGCCGGGTCACCCCCCGCGCGACCAGCGAGACGAGACCGAGCAGGAGCAGGATCGCGAGCACGTAGACGACGTCAAGCACGACGACCGCCCGCGCACGCAACGGGGGAAGAGATGTTCACCCCCTCAGGCAACCCCCGCGTGGAGCATCCGTTGCCGGTCCTGACGGTTTCCTCACGCCGGCGGAGGATTCCCGAACGGACGGCTCACACCGTCAGGCGGTCGGTGTGTCGGTCACGACCACTGGTCGGTGGCGGCCGACCCCGCATCGGGCCGCACCCGTGGCACGGCGAGCGCGGCGGCGCCCAGGATGCCCGCGTTGTTGCGCAGCGCGGCCGGCACGATCGGGGCGCGCAGCGTCAACAGCGGCAGGAACTGCTCGTGGTGCTTCGAGACACCGCCGCCGACGATGAACAGGTCGGGGGAGAAGAGCATCTCGAGGTGCGCGTAGTACTTCTGCAGTCGACCGGCCCAGCGCTTCCAGCTGAGCCGCCCGCGTTCCTTCGCGGCGAACGACGCGCGCTTCTCGGCATCCCGACCGTCGAGGAGGAGGTGGCCCAGCTCGGTGTTCGGCACGAGGTCGCCGTCGAGGATGAGGGCGCTGCCGATGCCCGTGCCGAGGGTGGTGAGCAGGATGAGCCCGCGGGTGTCCTGCGCGGCGCCGTAACGCACCTCGGCCACGCCCGCGGCATCGGCGTCGTTGACGAAGTGGATGTTGCGCCCGAGGGCCTTCTCGAACAGCGCCTCCGCCTCGAGGCCGATCCACTCGTTGGAGACGTTCGCCGCCGACATGGTGCGCCCGTGCAGCACGACGGCGGGGAAGCAGACTCCGACCGGCACATCCGCGCCGTCGACCTCTGCGAGCAGTTCGGTCACGAGCTGCACGACGACCTCGACGATGTCGGTGGGTCGTCCGCCGCGCGGGGTGGGCTTCTTCAACCGGGCGCCCTGGAGTTCGCCGCTGTCGACATCGACGAGCGCCCCCTTGATGCCGGTGCCGCCGATGTCGATGCCGATCGCGAGAGTCGTCACTGGGTCGCCTTTCATGCCTCAGGGAGCGTGAGCACCTCGGCGCCACGTTCCGTGACGACGAGGGTGTGTTCGAATTGCGCCGAGGCGCTGCGGTCGCGGGTGGTGACCGTCCAGTCGTCGGCCCAGAGATCCCACTCCGTGCCGCCACCGAGGGTCAGCATCGGCTCGATCGTGAAGACCATGCCCGGCTCCATGACGGTGTCGAACCGGTCGGTGTCGTAGTGGGGGATGATCAGCCCGCTGTGGAACGCCTCACCGACCCCGTGGCCGGTGTAGTCGCGTACGACGCCGTAACCGAAGCGCTTCGCGTAGGACTCGATGGCGCGCCCGATCACGTTGACCTGCCGTCCCGGGGCGACCGTCTTGATGCCGCGCGCGAGCGCTTCGCGGGTGGCGTCGACGAGCTTCGCGACGTCGTCGGAGACCTCGCCCACGGTGAAGGTGGCGTTCGTGTCGCCGTGCACCCCGTCGTGGAAGGCGGTCACGTCGATGTTGACGATGTCGCCCTCGAGCAGCACGGTGTCGTCGGGGATGCCGTGGCAGATGACCTCGTTGACGGAGGTGCAGGACGACTTGGGGAACCCGCGATAGCCGAGGGTCGACGGATACGCGTGGTGGTCGAGCAGGTACTCGTGCGCGATGCGGTCGAGCTCATCCGTCGTCACACCGGGTCGCGCGGCCGCGCCGGCGGCCTGCAGGGCGCCCGCGGCGATGCGACTGCTCACCCGGATGCGCTCGATCGTCTCGGCGTCGTAGACGTCGCGACCACCGTACGGACTCGGCGCGTCCTTGCCGACGTACTCGGGCCGCGGGATCGAGGCGGGCACGGGTCGGCGGGCCGAGATCCGGCCCGGCGTGAGGTGTCCGCGCTCGTCTCGGGGCATACGATCAAGCCTAGTGAGAGCGGGAGGTCGCCATGACGCAATGGTGGTACAACCACAAGACCGGTGAGGTCGAAGAGGGCCCGAAGTCGCTCGGCAGCGATCGCGACGGTCCCTTCGCCTCGCGCGAGGAGGCGCAGCGCGCTCCGGAGATCGCGCGGGAGCGCGCCCGCAAGTGGGCCGAGGACGAGGCCCGGGGGCGCTGAGCCCGCCGCGCGCCAGTCGCCGGGCGCCACTCAGCCCATCGGCTCGGCTCGGGGATCCCACGCGGCGAGACGGCCGAGGAGCCCCATCGCGTCGTAGGGGGCGCGCACCTTGATGTCGTTGTCGAAGTAGACGTGCACGTCGCGGCCCTCGCCCAACCATCCGCGGGCCTTGTCGGCCCACCGGTCGAGCGCCTCGTCGTCGTAGCCGCTCTCGTAGAGCACCTCGTCGCCGTGCAGGCGCACGTAGGCGAAATCCGCCGTCATCCGCTCGAGGTACGGCCACTTGCCCGCCGTGTCGGCCACGACCGAGGCGACGTTGTGCTTCTCGAGCAGCGCGAAGAACTCGGCGGTGTCGAAGCTCTCGTGCCGCACCTCGACCGCGTGCCGCAACGGCCGGTCGACGGTGACGTCGAACCAGGTGCGGTCCTGCATGCGGTCCTCGCGCTCCTGCGCGAGCGCCTTCGCCTCGAACGTCGTGCGTGGCAGCAGGGTGAGGAACGCGTCGATCTCGTCCGCGTCGAAACGGTGGGTGGGGGAGAGCTGCCACAGCAGCGGACCGAGTTTGCCGTCGAGAGCGAGCACCCCGCTGGAGAAGAAGTTCGCCGTCGCGGCGCGCACGTCCTTCAGCCGCTTGATGTGCGTGATGTAGCGCGGCCCCGTGACGGCGAAGAGGAAGTCGTCGGGAACCTGCTCACGCCAGCTCTGCCAGCTCGTCGGGCGCTGCAGCGAATAGAACGACCCGTTGATCTCGATCGAGGTGAGCCGCTGCGACGCGTACGCGAGTTCGTCGCGCTGCCGCACGCCCTTCGGATAGAACACGCCCCGCCACGGGGCGTACGTCCACCCCGAGATCCCGATGCGCGCGTCGGCCACCGGCTCAGTCGTCGTAGCTGTGCTCGGGACCGGGATACACGCCCGACTCGACGTCCGCGCGATACGCCTGCGCCGCATCCGTCAGCACCGAGCGCAGGTCGGCGTACTGCTTGACGAACTTGGGGATGCGACCCCCGGTGAGGCCCGCCCAGTCGGTCCAGACGAGCAGCTGCCCGTCGGCGTGCGGGCCCGCGCCGACGCTGATGGTGGGGATGTGCAGTTCCTCGGTGACCCGCCGTGCGGCGTCCACCGGCACCATCTCGAGCACGACCGCGAACGCGCCGGCCTGCTGCACGGCGCGGGCGTCGGCGAGAAGGCGCTCGGCCTGCGCACCGCGTCCCTGGATGACGTGGCCCCCGAGCCCGTGTTCGCTCTGCGGGGTGAAGCCGATGTGCGCCATCACCGGGATGCCCGCCGAGACGATGCGGCGGATCTGCTCGGCACTGCGTTCCCCGCCCTCGAGCTTCACGGCGTGCGCGCCCGCCTCCTTCATGAAGCGGAACGCCGTGTGCAGCGCCTCGTCCGGCCCGGTCTCGTACGAGCCGAACGGCATGTCGGCGACGACGAGCGCACGGCGCACGGCGTTCGACACCGCGCGGGTGAGGGGGATGAGCTCGTCGATCGTGACCGGCAGCGTGGTGTCGTAGCCGAGCATCGTGTTGCCGGCCGAATCCCCGACGAGCAGGAAGTCGATGCCCGCGGAGTCGAATATCGACGCGGTGAGGGCGTCGTAGCTCGTGAGCCCCGTGATCTTGATGCCCTGCGCCTTCGCGTTCTGGAAGTGCCGGGTGCGGACCCTCTTGACGACTGCGTCTGCCATGGCGCCAGTCTAGGCGCGGCCCCCGCCGCATCCGGCGCCGCCGTGGGCCGACCCACCGTCGTCGTCTCGTCCCTCGACGACGCGCGGCGAAGACGCGGACCAAGTAGCCTGAACGAGCGATCCATCCCGAAATCCGGACCGTCGTAGAGGAGCTTTGTGGACAAGCAGCGCGACTTCGTTCTCCGCACCATCGAGGAGCGCGGCGTCAAGTTCGTTCGACTGTGGTTCACCGACGTCGTCGGCACCCTCAAGAGCGTGGCCATCGCGCCCGCCGAGGTCGAGGGCGCGTTCGCCGAGGGCCTCGGATTCGACGGCTCGGCCATCGAGGGGCTGACCCGCTCCTTCGAGGCCGACGTGCTCGCGCATCCGGACCCCAGCACGTTCCAGATCCTTCCGTGGCGGGGCGAGATCGACCCCACGGCCCGGATGTTCTGCGACATCACGACGCCCGACGGGCAGCCCGCCGTCGCCGACCCCCGCAACGTGCTGAAGCGCACGCTCGCGAAGGCGGCCGATGCCGGCTTCACGTTCTACACGCATCCGGAGATCGAGTTCTACCTGCTCAAGTCGAGCAAGTTCGAGGGCGGTGCCCCCGAGCCGGTGGACTCGGCGGGCTACTTCGACAACGTGCCCGGGGGCACGGCGCACGACTTCCGTCGCCGCAGCGTTCGGATGCTCGAAGACCTCGGCATCTCCGTCGAGTTCAGCCACCACGAGGCGGGCCCCGGTCAGAACGAGATCGACCTGCGCTACGCCGACGCGCTCACCACGGCCGACAACATCATGACCTTCCGCACGGTCATCAAGGAGGTCGCGATCGAGCAGGGCGTCTACGCGACGTTCATGCCGAAGCCGCTGTCGGGGGAGCCCGGGTCGGGCATGCACACCCACATGTCGCTCTTCGAGGGCGACACCAACGCCTTCTTCGACGCGGGCGGCCAGTACCAGTTGTCGAAGATCGGCCGGCAGTTCGTGGCCGGTCTGCTGACGCACGCCCCCGAGATCTCCGCGATCACCAACCAGTTCGTCAACTCCTACAAGCGCCTGTGGGGCGGTGACGAGGCGCCCAGCTTCGTCACGTGGGGTCACAACAACCGGTCGGCGCTCGTGCGCGTGCCACTGTACAAGCCCGGCAAGGGGCAGAGTTCGCGGGTCGAGTACCGCGCCATCGACTCCGCGGCGAACCCGTACCTCGCGTTCTCCGTCATGCTCGCGGCGGGCCTGCGCGGCATCGAGCGCGGCTACGAACTGCCGCCCGAGGCCGAGGACAACGTGTGGAGCCTCAGCGACGCCGAGCGGCGCGCCCTCGGCTATGCGCAGCTGCCCGCGAGCCTCGACCACGCGCTGTCGCTCATGGAGGACTCCGAGCTCGTCGCCGAGACGCTCGGCGAGCAGGTCTTCAACTTCGTGCTGCTCAACAAGCGGCGCGAGTGGCGCGAGTACCGGGCGCAGGTCACCCCGTACGAGCTCGAGAGGAACCTCGAGATCCTCTGAGATGCCCCGGACGCAGACCCTCAGCGACCTCGCCCGCCTCGGGTTCGTCGAGCTCAGCGGCAATCGGGAACGGGTCGCGGCTCTCGACGCCGGCGTGGTGCCGCTGTTCGCACACGCCGCCGATCCGGATGCGGCGCTCGACTGGCTGGAGAAGCTCGGGGAGCACGCGACGCCGCTGCTCGAGGATGAGGACGCGGCCGATCGGCTGATCCGGGTGCTCGGGGCGTCGTCGGGACTCGCGGCGTTCTTCGTGCGCCGTCCGGACGCGCTCGAGGCGCTGCGACAGCCGATCGACCGGCTGCCCACCGCCGACGCGCTGACGGCGTCGCTCGCGGATGCGGTGGAGGGCCTGTCGGGGGAGGACGCGTGGGTCGCGTTGCGGCTGAGGTACCGGAGGGAACTCGCGCGCATCACCGCGTGGGATGTGCGCCAGCCCGACCCGCTCGCCGCCGTGGACGCCGTGGCCGGGTGCCTGGCCGACCTCGCGGGGGCCGCGCTCGACGCCGCGCTCGCGGTCGCCCGGCACGACGTGCGGTTCCCGGCCGACGACGTCGCGCGCGTGCGCCTCGCGATCATCGGCATGGGCAAGGCCGGAGCGCGCGAGCTCAACTACGTGAGCGATGTCGACGTGATCTTCGTCGTCGAGGCGGCCGAGGGCCTCGCGAACGACCGCGCCGTCGAGATCGGCACGCGACTCGCGATGCACACGATGCGCGCCATCCAGGACCTCGCGATCGAACCGGCGCTGTGGGAGGTCGACGCCAACCTGCGCCCCGAGGGCAAGGACGGCGCGCTCGTGCGCACCCTCGAGTCGC
This sequence comes from Diaminobutyricimonas aerilata, assembly GCF_002797715.1. Taxonomy (NCBI): domain Bacteria; kingdom Bacillati; phylum Actinomycetota; class Actinomycetes; order Micrococcales; family Microbacteriaceae; genus Diaminobutyricimonas; species Diaminobutyricimonas aerilata. The sequence continues at coordinate 1,731,399 of NZ_PGFF01000001.1, forward strand.
ACCTGGCCTATTACGACCGGTGGGCGAAGAGCTGGGAGTTCCAGGCCCTGCTGAAGGCACGTCCGCTCGCCGGGGACCGCGACCTGGGCGACCGGTACCTCGCGGGCGTCGCCCCGAAGGTGTGGTCGAGTGCGTCGCGCGAGAACTTCGTCGAGTCGGTGCAGCGGATGCGGGAGCGCGTCACCGCGCACATCCCGGCGGACGAGGTCGACGTGCAGCTCAAGCTCGGGCCGGGCGGCCTGCGCGACGTGGAGTTCACGATCCAACTGCTGCAGCTCGTGCACGGGCAGCACGACCCCGCGGTGCGCGCCGCCGGTACGCTGCCGGCCCTCGACGCCCTCGCCGAGGGCGGTTACATCGGACGCGTGGAGGCCGCCGAGTTCGCTCGCGACTACCGGCTGTTGCGCCTGCTCGAGCACCGCATCCAGCTCTCGAAGCTTCAGCGCACGCACCTCATGCCGAGGGACCCCGAGGCCGTGCGCGTGCTCGCCCGCGCGACGGGCATCTTCGCCTCCGCGAGCGAACTCATCGAGGCGTGGCACCGCACCAAGACGGCGGTGCGCTCACTGCACGAGAAGCTCTTCTACCGGCCTCTGCTCTCCGCCGTCGCTGCCTTGCCCGACGAGTCGCTCGCGCTGTCGAGCGAGCAGGCCGCGGCGCGCCTCGCCGCCATCGGGTTCGTCGACCCGCAGGGCGCGCTGCGGCACATCGCCGCGCTCACCGGGGGAGTGTCACGACGGGCGACGATCCAACGGACGCTGCTGCCGGTCATGCTGCAGTGGTTCTCCGAGGGCGCGGACCCCGACTACGGTCTGCTCGCGTTCCGCCGGTTGAGCGAGGACCTCGGCGAGGCGTACTGGTTCCTGCGGATGCTGCGCGACTCCTCCGCCGCCGCCCGGCACCTCGCGCAGGTGCTGTCGGCGTCCCGGTTCATCGGCGCCCTCTTCGAGCGCATCCCCGACGCGGCCGCCTGGCTCGAGAACGACGACGACCAGTTGCGCCCGCGTCCGCTGCGCGCGCTGCTCGACGAGTCGGCGGCGATCGCCTCGCGCCACGACGACATCGACGCCGCGGCGCTCTCGCTGCGCACGGCGCGACGCCGCGAGGTGCTGCGGGCCGCGCTCGGCGCGGTGCTCGGCGCGGTCTCCGTTGAGGAGCTCGGCCGGGCACTCAGCGACGTCACGACCGCGCTGCTCTCCGGGATGCTTGCGCTGCTGCACGACCGGGAGCGGGACGGCTTCGAGTTCGCGATCATCGCGATGGGGCGGTACGGCGGCGAGGAGCTCGGCTTCGGCTCCGACGCCGACGTCGTCTACGTGTACCGGCGCACCGATGCGCCGGAGGAGAGCGTGCAAGCCCGGGCCGAGGCGGTCGTGCGCGGCCTGAACCGGCTGACGGAGGACCTGCGGCTGCCGCTCGACCTCGACATCGGGTTGCGTCCCGAGGGCAAGAACGGGGCGATCATCCGGTCGCTCGACTCCTACCGCGCCTACTACCGGCGCTGGTCGCTCACCTGGGAGGCGCAGGCGCTGCTGCGCGCACGCGGCGCCGTCGGGGATCCGGAGCTGCTGCGCGACTTCGAGACGCTCGCCGACGAGGTGCGCTATCCGCAGGCGATCGAGGAACAGGCGGTGCGCGAGGTCAAGCGCATCAAGGCCCGCGTCGAGTCGGAACGTCTGCCGCAGGGCGCGGATCCGTCCCGCCATTTGAAGCTCGGTCGCGGCTCCCTCAGCGACGTCGAGTGGTTCGTGCAACTGCTGCAGTTGCAGCATGCGGCGCGCATCCCGGAGCTGCGCACCACATCCACGCTGCGCGCCCTCGCCGCGGCGACGGACGCCGGGCTCGTGCCGGCCGACGAGGCCACACGCCTGCACGACGCGTGGATCCTCGCCTCACGGGCGCGATCGGCGCTCACACTGTGGAACGCGAAGACGGCCGACGTGCTGCCCACCGACCGGGTGCAGCTCGAAGGTGTCGCCCGCCTGCTGGAGTACCCGCCGGGCTCCGCGAGCCGCCTCGAGGACGACTACCTGCGCACGACGCGCCTCGCCCGTCAGGTGTTCGACCGCCGGTTCTACGGCGCCCCGGCCCGTCCCGCGACCTGACGAGTCAGATCAGCTGCAGCTCGCGCAGCTTCGCCTCGACGTCGGCGTTGCTCGGCTCGACGTGGTGGCTGCCGTCGGCGTACACGACGACGGGGATGTTGGTGCGCCCGGAGATCCGCTTCGCCGCATCCGCCGCGTCGGCGCTCTGCTCCACGTCGATGTAGTCGTACGCGATCCCGAGTCCGTCGAGCTGGCGCTTGGTGCGGAGGCAGTCGCGGCACCAGTCCGCGCCGTACATCTGGATGGAGTTGTCGAGCATGTACCCGATCGTAGATACCGGCGGATTACAGCCCGCTGTGCGCCCGGGCCTCTCCGCCCGGAGCGGCGCTGGTCTCAGGTGAGGCGCTCGAACACCATGGTGGCTTGGATCCGGTCACCGCCGCCGAAACCGGCGGACCCCGACGACGCCGTGGTGATCGTGTGCAGGCGGTACCCTAACGCTGCCTGCTTGTTGATCACTTTCTCCAGCTCGGTCAGATTCCCGGAGCCGGTGCCGAAGAACTTCTCCTTGAGCACGACCTGAAGCACGACGTAGCTCATCCCGGCCGGCGCGGGTCGGGGTTGAGCACCCGCGACGGCCTCCGCTTGAACTCGCTCGATGACACCGCCGATGCCGGCCGGGGCGGGCGCGGGCGGTTGTACTGAGTCCGTCCACTTCTCGCCGTCCCACCACCGCATCGTTCCCGATCCGTCGTCGTACCAGCCTGCCTGCGCATCAGCCACCTGGGCTCCGTCTCTCTCGTCGACACGTCGTCTGTTTGCACAGGGTAGCGACGGCATCGACGGACGCGGGCGACAGCCACGGCCCAAGTTCGTGGGGGTGAAGTGAATCACCTCAAAAACGACGAACGGGCCGCACCCCGGAGGATGCGGCCCGTTCGTACGGGAAGCGTCAGACGCCGAAGTACAGCTCGTACTCGAACGGGTGCGGACGCTGCGCGAAGGGGAGGAGCTCCTTCTCACGCTTGTAGTCGATCCAGGTCTCGATGAGGTCGCGCGTGAACACGCCACCCTCGAGCAGGAACTCGTGGTCGGCTTCGAGCGCGAGGAGCGCGGCGTCGAGCGAGCCGGGCAGCTGCGGGATGCCCTTGGCCTCCTCCGGCGGGAGCTCGTAGAGGTCCTTGTCGACGGGCTCGTGCGGCTCGATCTTGTTCTTGATGCCGTCGATGCCGGCCATCAGCTGGGCCGCGAACGCGAGGTACGGGTTGCCCGAGCTGTCGGGGGCGCGGAACTCGATGCGCTTCGCCTTCGGGTTGGTGCCCGTGATCGGGATGCGGATCGACGCCGAACGGTTGCCCGCCGAGTAGACCAGGTTGACCGGGGCCTCGAAGCCGGGGATCAGGCGGTGGTACGAGTTGACCGTCGGGTTCGTGAACGCGGCGACCGCGGCGGCGTGCTTGAGGATGCCGCCGATGTACCAGCGCGCGATGTCGGAGAGGCCGCCGTAGCCCTGCTCGTCGTAGAACAGCGGCTTGCCCTCGTTCCACAGCGACTGGTGCGTGTGCATGCCCGACCCGTTGTCGCCCATGAGCGGCTTCGGCATGAAGGTCGCGACCTTGCCCCACTCGGCCGCCGTGTTCTTGACGATGTACTTGAACTTCAGGATGTCGTCCGCGGCGTGCACCATCGTGTCGAACTTGTAGTTGATCTCGCCCTGGCCGGCGGTGCCGACCTCGTGGTGCGAGCGCTCGACCTCGAGGCCGACCTCCATGAGCTTCACGACGATGTCGTCGCGCAGGTCGGCGTGCTGGTCGACCGGGCTCACCGGGAAGTAGCCGCCCTTGAACGGGGTCTTGTTGGCGAGGTTGCCGCCCTCTTCGACGCGACCGCTGTTCCAGGCGCCCTCGCTCGAGTCGACCTCGTAGAAGCTCTTGTTCTGCTTCACCTCGTAGCGCACGTCGTCGAAGATGTAGAACTCGGCCTCGGGGGCGAAGAACGCGGTGTCGGCGATTCCGGTGGAGGCGAGGTACTTCTCGGCCTTCTTGGCCACCTGGCGCGGGTCGCGCGAGTAGATCTCGCCGTTGCGCGGGTTGTAGATGTCGAACAGCACGACGAGGGTGCGCTCGGCGCGGAACGGGTCGATGTACGCCGTGGTGACGTCGGGGATCAGCTGCAGGTCGGACTCGTGGATGGACTGGAAGCCGCGGATCGAGGAGCCGTCGAACATCTGGCCGACGGTGAAGAAGTCCTCGTCGACCGTGGAGGCCGGGATGTTGAAGTGCTGCTGGACCCCGGGGAGGTCCGTGAAACGGATGTCGAGAAAGACGACGTCCGTGTCCTTGATGAACTTGAGCACCTCGGATGAGTCACTGAACATGTGAAGCGTCTCCTGGGTTTGGTACTGAGAGCGACCGCGAGATGCAGCCATGGTCGACGCTAGGGGGAGGCCGTTTCGCCGTAGTGACGCGATTGTTTCGACCGTGTTACACGTGGGCGGCGACCTAGGATGCTCTGGTGAGCACGAGTACGACCGCGTCGGCGGACTGGCCCGGTCGGCGGCTGGGATTGCCGGAGGACGGAGCCCGATCGATCGCCCGTCCCGGGCGTCGGATCGCGGCGATCGCCATCGACTGGGCGATCGCGACGCTCGTCTCGGTTGCGTTCTTCTCGCCGCTCGGGTGGCTCGAGATCAACGCGCTCGCGACGACCCTGGTGTTCGCGACGGAGCAGATCGTGCTGCTCGTGCTGCTCGGCGGCGGCATCGGGCATCTGCTGCTCGGGATGCGCGTCGTGCCGGTCGCCGGTGGCTACCTGGGCGTCTGGCGTCCTGTGGTGCGCACCGCCCTGCTGTGCCTCGCGATTCCGGCGCTCATCTGGGATCGCGATCAGCGCGGCATGCACGACCGGCTCGTCGGCACGGTGCTCGTCCGACGCTGACGACGTCGTCCGCACCGTGGAGGTGCGGCGTTCGGATCAGCGCGGACGCTGCGCGCGCACGCGCATCGGGTCGACGCCCTTGGGGATCGGCAGGCCGTTCTTGCCGAGCGAGTTGAGACGGTTCGACACCGCGACGACCTCGGCGCGGCTGAGCGACTTCTTGTACTTGTTGAGGCCGCGGGAGACCTTGTGCAGCGGCGTGGAGTCCGCGTCGGGACCCACGTACATGAAGTGCACCGGCACGTTCGGCAGCACGCGCACGACGTTGCGCCGCTCGTCGTCGAGCATCCGCTGGGTGCGGGAGCGCGGGCCTTCGCCGATGAGCACGACGCCGGCCTTGCCGACGGCGCGGTACACCGCGTCCTGGGTGCGCGGGCTCACGTTGACCGGCATCTCGCTCGCGCGCCAGCTGCGGCGCAGCGAGCTCTTGAGCACGGCGCCGACGGCGCCCGGCTGGCCGGCGATCTGCGAGTACGCCGCCTTCTCCGCACGGCGGCCGAGCACGATGAGCGTGCCGAGCAGACCACCCATGAGACCGGCGACGATGTAGAGCACGAGCACGACGGGGTTGCCTGCGCCGAAGACGACGGCGAGCACGATGCCGAGCGCCAGGGGCAGCACGAACGCGAGCAGCATGTACCAGACGGCGAGCGAGTCGTACCGCCGCGTCATCTGGAACACCTGCCACATCTGCTTCATGCGACCGGGTTCCTTCGCGGGCGTGGGGGTGCGTGCCATGGCATCAAGGATACGGCCTCGGCGACCCGCCGGGCCCGGTCGTCCTCCCTGAGCGGAACGCGTGCCCGCTCGTCCCCAGATGGCCCGGGCGACGGCCCGCACGGCGGTCGCGCGGGGCACGCTGGGCGGCATGGCCATCCTCCCCTCGGACACCGGTACGGAACCGCCCGCGCCGGCAGGGGAGAGAGGTCGGCCGGTGGGCTCGGTCCTCGCCGGCGCCCAGGTGCTGCGCCGCGTCGGCGCCGGGACCCGCGCCGACGTGTACCTCGGCCGAGTGGGGGAGGCAGCGGTCGCGCTCAAGGTGCTCCGTCATCCGTCCTCGCCCGCCGACGCGGAACGCGAACTGGCCGCGCTGCTCGCGGCCGCGGGCCCGCACGTCGTCGAGGTGCTCGACCTGGGATCGGCACCCGACGGCTCTCCCGTGCTCGTGCTCGAGCTGCTGCAATCCCGGCATCTCGGCGCGCTGCTGGCCGAGCGGGAGGATCTGTCGCCGGGGGAGGCGATCACGCTGCTGCAGCCCCTCGCGACGGCCGTCGAACGGATGCAGGGTCGCGGGGTGGCGCACGGGGCGCTGTCGGCGAGCGCGGTGTTGTTCCGGAGCGACGGCGCGCCGGTGCTCGCGCGATTCGGGGCCGCGCGATCCGGCCTCGCGGGGCACTCCCCGGCCGCGAGGGAGGCGGATCCGATGTTGCGTTCGGATGTCGCCGCGCTGCGGGCCCTCGCTCTCGCTGTGCTCGACCGTGTGGTCGACGGCGGCGATGCGGTCGCGGCGTTGCGATCGTGGGTGGAGGGCGGGGCGGACGGCGACTTCCCGGCCGCCCTCGCCGAGCGCGTGTTCGACCTCGGGCCGGCGGAACCGATCCGGATCGCCGCCTCCGGTGCGGTGCGCGGGCTCCTGGGGCGTGCGACGCCGGTCTCGCCTCCGGTCCGACACATGTCGGAACCGGCCACCGGTCTCTGGCGTCTCGTTCCCGAGGAGCTCAGGTCGCTCGTCACCGACCGGTGGGACGCGGTGGCACGCCGGGTGGCCCGCCGCGGAGCGGACGGCGGCCCGCCCTCCGCCGCCGGGCTGCTCACCCGGCTCCGCGGCGTGAGGCGGCGCTACTGGGTGGCCGCCGCGGTCTCGGGTGCGTTCCTCGTCGCCGGATCGGGCCTCGTGGCGCTGCTCGAGGCGGATGCGGGCGCGGTCGCGTCCGGTTCGGGCGACGTCGACGCATCGCAGGGGAGCACTCCCGACCCGTCGCACGAAGCGGACGTCGGGCACGTCGACGACGCAGAGCGGGGCACCGCGGGAGCGACACCGGGGGAGTCCGCGCCGGACGAGCCGGTCGCAGCAGCGCACGCGCTGCTGTCCTTGCGATCGCAGTGCTTCGCGGACCTCGATGCCGACTGCCTCGACCGCGTCGCGCATCCGGGATCGTCCGTGCTCACCGACGACCGGCGCGCACTCGACGCGGGTGTGGCGACGGGACGGGTCGATCCGCCGTGGCCCGATCCGGCGACGGCGGGAACCGTGGAGCTCGTGCAGGACCTCGGCGGGGCGGTGCTGATGCGCGTGGACACCCCGGAACGCGGACCGGCCTCGGTCCTGATGGTCAGGACCGAGGCCGGGTGGCGCATCCGCGACATCGTCGCGGGGGATCAGATACCGAGCTGACCCTCGAAGTCGCCCTCCTCGAGGCGGTTCTTCACCGCGACGAGGAAGCGGGCGGCGTCGGCACCGTCGACGATGCGGTGGTCGTAGCTCAGCGCGAGGTACACGGTCGAGCGGATCGCGATCGCATCGTTGCCGTCGACCGACACGACGGCCGGCTTCTTCGACACGATGCCGGTGCCGAGGATCGCCGACTGCGGCAGGAACACCAGGGGCGTGTCGAACAGCGCGCCACGCGAACCGGTGTTCGTCAGCGTGAACGTGCCGCCGGCGAGCTCGTCGGGCTTGAGCTTGTTCTCGCGGGTGCGCGCGGCGAGATCCGCGATCTCGCGGGCGAGCCCGGCGATGTCCTTGGTCGACGCGTCACGGATGACCGGCGTGAGCAGGCCGCGCTCGGTGTCCACCGCGATGTTCAGGTTCTCGGTGGGCGGGTAGACGATCGTCTCGCCGTCGACGGTCGCGTTGATCACCGGGTAGGCGCGCAGCGCCTCCACGGCGGCGAGGGCGAAGAACGGCAGGAACGACAGCTTCGTGCCCGTCTTCTCGAGGAACGACGCCTTCACGCGGTCGCGCAGTGCGGCCACCTTCGTCACGTCGACCTCGACGACGGTCGTGAGCTGAGCGGAGGTCTGCAGCGACTGGACGGCACGCTGGGCGACGACCTTGCGCAGTCGCGACATCGGCACCGTGGTGCCGCGCAGCGGCGAGTCCTCGAGCTTCTGGCGTGCCGGAGTGGCCGGCGCCTCGGCGGCCGCCGCGGCAGGCTGGGCCTTCTCGGCCGCCTCGAGCACATCCTGCTTGCGGATGCGACCGCCGACACCGGTGCCGGTGAGGGAGGCGAGGTCGATGCCCTTCTCGTGAGCGAGCTTGCGCACAAGCGGCGTCACGTAGCCGGCGTTCGCACCGGACTCGTCGTCCGACGACGGGGCGGCCTCGGCCTGCGGCGCCGCCTGCGGGGCGGGCTCGGCTGCGGGCTGCTCGGCCTGGGGTGCCGGCTGCGACGCGGGCTCGTCGCCCGGCTGAGCGCCGGTCGGCGCGGGGGAGTCCTGCGCCGCCGGGGGCTGGTCGGCCTCCGGGGCGGGGGCGGGCGCCTCCGCGGGCTGCGGCTCCTCGCCGGGGGCCGGGGCTCCGTCGGTGGGCACCTCGGTGGACTCCGCCTGCGGGATCTGCGGTTCCGCGGCCGGCGCGTCGATCGAGGGGGCCGTGGCCGGTGCGGCGGCCGCGGGCGCGGTCTCGGCCGGAGCGGCACTCACGGGCGCCGGAGTCTGCTCGGCCGGAGCCTGCTGCGGAGCCTCCTGCGCGGGCTGCTGCTGCTGCTGGGGAGCCTCCTGCTGCGGGGCCTCCTGCGCGGGGGCGGCGGGCGCCTCCTGGGCGGCGGGAGCCTGCTCACCGGGCGCGCTCGAGTCGCCGCCACCGGAGCCGTCACCGATCCGCACGAGCGGGGTGCCGACCTCGACGGTCTCGTCCTCGCCGACGAGGATCTCCTCGACCACGCCCGCGATGGGGGACGGGATCTCGGTGTCCACCTTGTCGGTGGAGACCTCGAGCAGCGGCTCGTCGACCTCGACGCGGTCGCCCACGTTCTTCAACCAGCGGGTCACCGTGCCCTCGGTGACACTCTCTCCGAGTGCCGGGAGGTTGACGGATTCGCTCATCAGTGATGCTCCTTATTGCCCGTGTGTGACGGTGTGTACAGCTTAGTTGCGCGCCCCGCGGTTCAGAGGGCGTGCAGCGGCTTTCCGGCCAGTGCCAGGAAGGCTTCGCCCAGCGCCTCGTTCTGCGTGGGGTGGGCGTGGATGAGCGGCGCGATGTCTTCGGGGTACGCCTCCCAGTTGACGACGAGCTGCGCCTCGGCGACGAGTTCGCCGACGCGACCGCCGATCATGTGGACGCCGACGACGGGGCCGTCGACGACGCGGACGACCTTGATCGAGCCGGAGGTGCCGAGGATGTGGCTGCGGCCGTTGCCGGCGAGGTTGTAGTCGTAGGCCGAGACCTTGTCGGCGCCGTACTTCTCGACGGCCTTCGCCTCGGAGAGGCCGACCGACGCGACCTCGGGGTCGGAGTAGGTGACCTTGGGGATGTGCACGTCCTCGATCACGACGGGCTTGAGGCCCGCGATCTCCTCGGCGACGAAGATGCCCTGCTGGAAGCCGCGGTGTGCGAGCTGCAGGCCGGGCACGATGTCGCCGACGGCGTAGACGCCGGGCACGTTGGTCTCGAGGCGCTCGTTGGTGAGCACGTAGCCGCGGTCCATCGCGACGCCGACCTCGTCGAAACCGAGACCCTGGGTGACCGGGCCGCGGCCGACGGCGACGAGCAGCAGGTCGGCCTCGACGGTCTCGCCGTTCTCGAGGGTCACGACGACCCCGTTCTCGTCCTGCGACACGCTCTGGAAGCGCACGCCGAGCTTGAAGTCGATGCCGCGCTTGCGGTAGGCGCGCTCGAACTGCTTGCTGATGGCCTCGTCCTCGTTGGGGACGAGGTGGGGGAGCGCCTCGATGATCGTGACGTCGACACCCCACGACTTCCACACGCTCGAGAACTCGACGCCGATGACGCCACCGCCGAGGACGGCGACCTTCTTCGGTACGAAGTCGAGCTCGAGCGCCTGCTCCGACGTGATGACACGGCCGCCGATCTCGAGGCCGGGGAGGGTGCGCGACTGCGAACCGGTCGCGAGCACGACCTTCTTGCCGGTCACCGTGGTGTCGCCCACCTGGACCGTGGTGGGCGAGGTGAGACGGCCGGAGCCCTCGATCACCGTGATGCCGCGGGCCTTGATGAGGCCCTGCAGGCCCTTCCACTTGCTCTGGACGATGCCCTGCCGGTAGGCGGTGACGGCCGAGATGTCGATGCCCTCGAACGTCGCCGTGACGCCGTACTTCGCGGAGTCGCGCGCGGCGTCCGCGATCTCGGCGCTGTGCAGCAGCGCCTTCGTGGGGATGCAGCCGACGTGCAGGCAGGTGCCGCCGAGCTTGTTCTTCTCGATGAGACCGACCGACATGCCGAGCTGGCTGGCTCGCAGCGCCGCGGCGTAACCACCGCTGCCTCCGCCCAGAACGACAAGATCGAAATTCTGCTCAGGCACCCAGTAACTCCCTCGTGCGGATCAGTGCGAACGGCCGCCGGCGGGGTGGGCGGCGGGCCAGTGAGGGCGAGACGAACTCGCCCTCGTCGACCCTACTACTTCGCGCCCGAGAGCTCGTCGGCGAGACCCAGCAGGCTGCGCACGGCGATGCCGGTCGCGCCCTTGCCGACGTAGCCGTATCCGCCGCCGTCGTTCGTCGCCGGTCCGGCGATGTCGAGGTGCGCCCACGGGATGCGCGCCTCGTCGGTGCCGCCGATGAACTCGCGCAGGAACACGCCCGCGAGCAGCATGCCGGCGGCGGTGTTCCCCGGCCGCGCGTTGACGAGGTCCGCGACGTCGGAGGAGATGAGGGGACGCAGTTCCGCGGGCAGCGGCATCGGCCACAGCAGTTCGCCCGCGTCGTCCGCGATCGCGACCACCCGGTCCACGAGCTCCTTGTCGCCCATGATCCCCGCGTAGCGCAGGCCGAGCGCGACGCGAGCCGCTCCGGTGAGCGTCGCGACGTCGACGATCGCGTCGGGCTGCTCCTCGCTCGCCGCGACGAGACCGTCGGCGAGCACGAGACGGCCCTCGGCATCGGTGTTGAGCACCTCGACCGTCGTGCCCCCGCGCACCGTGATGACGTCGTTCGGTCGTACGGCGGAGCCGGAGGGCATGTTCTCGGCGAGGCACAGCCACGCGGTGACCCGGACGTCGAGGCCGAGGCGCGCCGCCGCGAGCGTCGCGCCGAGCACCGTCGCGGCGCCCGTCATGTCGTACTTCATCCCGACCATCGAGGCCGCGGGCTTGAGCGAGAGGCCGCCGCTGTCGAACGTGATGCCCTTGCCGACCAGGGCGAGGTGCTTGCGGGCACCTTCCGGCGCGTAGCGCACGACCGCGAGCCGCGGGCCGCGGGTCGACCCCGCGCCGACGGCGAGGATGCCGCCGAAGCCGCCGTCGGCGAGCGCCGCCTCGTCGAGCACCTCGATCTCCACGGGCAGTCCCTCCGCGAGCTCGCGGACGCGTTCGACGAAGGTCTCGGGGTAGAGGTGCGAGGGAGGGGCGGCCACCAGGTCGCGGACGGCACGGACCGCGTCGCCCACGGCGCCGGCGCGCTCGACGAGCGCCGTGTCGTCGATGCTCGACGCCACGAGGATGCGGGCGGCCGGCTCCTGGGCGGCGGTGCGTTCCGCCTTCCGCCAGCTGGGCATCACGTACGCGCCGAGCGCGGCCCCTTCCAGCACCGCGAGCGCCTCCTCAGGGGTACTGGCGGGAAGGGCGAGCCCGATGCTCTCGACACCGAGCAGTTGGCGCGCCGCGGCACCGGCCGCGTTGCGCAGGGCCGTCGCGTCGGTGCCGTTGCCGAGGCCCACGAAGGCGACCGAACCGGCGGCCACGCCGGCCGGTGCGGGGATGCGCCGCACGTCGTCGACGGCGCCCGTGAAGCCGATCGACGCGGGCAGCGCGGCGAGGTCCCCCGGCCAGCCCTCACCGAGCAGGGCGGGACCGTTGCCCACCCCCACGACGAGCACGTCCACGTCGAGTTCGAGGGGCGATCGGGGGTCGAGGGAGAGTCGGGGGGCCGTCATCCGGCCATGGTATCCGCGGCGTGTTCGCTCTGGGCGCGCGCTCACGGGCGAGGTCGCAGGGGGTCACGCGGATACGATGAACGGATGCGTGATCCGGCCGGACTGTACGAGTTGAACGACGCGATCGGTGAGGTGCCGACGGGTCTGCCCCTCGTGGCGGGCTTGACGGGATTCGCCGACGCCGGAGGTGCGGTGAGCCAGTTCAGCGAGTACCTGCTGACGACGCTCGAGCACCGGGTGGTCGCGACCTTCGACTCCGACCAGTTGCTCGACTACCGTGCGCGTCGCCCCACGATCTACTTCGATCAGGACCACCTCACCGGCTACCAGCCGGCCGAGCTCAAGCTCTACCTCGTCGAGGACGAGCTGGGCACCCGGTTCCTGCTGCTCACCGGCTACGAGCCCGACTTCCAGTGGGAGCGGTTCACCTCCGCCGTTCTGCAGCTGCTCGACCGGTTCGAGGTGTCGACCACGACGTGGGTGCACGCCATCCCGATGCCCGTGCCGCACACCCGCCCGATCGGCGTGACCGTGAGCGGCAACCGCGCCGATCTCATCGAGAGCCTCTCGGTGTGGCGGCCGCACACCCAGGTGCCGGCCAACGCCCTGCACCTCGTCGAGTACCGGCTGCAGCAGCTCGCGCATCCGACCGCGGGTTTCGTGCTGCTCATTCCGCACTACCTCGCCGACACCGAGTACCCGCTCGCCGCGCTCAGCGCCCTCGAGAGTGTGAGCGCCGCGACCGGGCTCATCTTCCCGACCGACCGCCTGCGCGAAGAGGGGCGCGACTTCCTCGCCCGCGTCGACGACCAGGTGCAGGGGAACGCCGAACTGCAGAAGCTCGTGGCGACGCTCGAGGAGCGCCACGACTCCTACATGGAGGACAACCCCCTCCGGTCGCCGCTGACCGACATCGACGGCGAGGTCCCGAGCGCCGACGCGATCGCCGCGGAGCTGGAGAAGTTCCTCGCGGGTCGTCGCGACGACGACGGCAGCAACTGACGCGCTCCTAGGCTTGACCGTGTGAATTCCGCGCGCGCCTGGGTCGTCTACGGGGTCGCGGTCTTCGCCTACGTGACCGCCGTGCTGCAACGCACGACGCTCGGCGTCTCGGGAGTGCAGGCGACGGACCGCTTCTCGGTCGACGCCACCACCCTCTCGAGCCTCACCGTCGCGCAGCTCGTCGTCTACGCGGGACTGCAGATCCCGGTGGGCGTGCTGCTCGACCGTGTCGGACCGCGCGTGCTCATCGCGGGGGGCGCGGTGCTCATGGCCGCCGGGCAGAGCGTGCTCGGGCTCGCCCCCGACATCGGGCTCGCCGTGCTCGGTCGCATCCTCGTCGGAGCGGGCGACGCGATGACCTTCATCTCGGTCATCCGCCTGCTTCCGTCGTGGTTCGACGGTCGCGTGCTGCCGCAGGTCTCCCAGTGGACCGGCACCGTCGGCCAGTTCGGGCAGGTGCTCTCCGCGCTGCCGTTCGCGCTGCTGCTGCACGACCTCGGTTGGAGTGCCGCGTTCCTCTCCGCCGGCGCTCTGGCCGCCCTCTCGGCGGTGCTCGTGCTGCTGCTGGTCGACAACGGGCGGGAGGTACCCGCGTTCTCCGGTCCGATCACCCTGCCGACGAAGGCGCTCACACGGCTACGGGATGCGCTGGGCCGACCGGGTACGCAACTCGGTTTCTGGTCGCACTACGTCACGCAGTCCTCCGGCACCATGCTCACCCTGCTGTGGGGGTTCCCGTTCCTGTCCGTCGCCCTCGGCTACGGGGCGTCGGGCGCCTCCGCGATGCTCATGCTCATCGTCGTCGGGGGAGTGCTGTCGGGTCCCGTGCTCGGGCTGCTCACCGCGCGATTCCCGATGCGCCGCAGCAACATCGTGCTCGGCATCGTCGCCGCGATGGGGGTCGCGTGGGCGATCGTGCTCGCCTGGCCGGGCAGACCTCCGCTGTGGGCGGTCATCCTGCTCTTCGTCACGGTGGCGGTCGGCGGTCCCGGCTCGCTCATCGGTTTCGACTTCGCCCGCACCTTCAACCCGCTGCGCAGCCTCGGCTCGGCCAACGGCGTCGTCAACGTGGGCGGATTCCTCGCGAGCTTCGTGATGATGTTCCTCGTCGGTCTCGTGCTCGACGGGCTCGACCGCGCCGCGGGGGGCAGCGGGGCGCCCGAGGAGCTGTACTCGTTCGACCACTTCCGTCTCGCGTTCCTCGTTCAGTACGTGATCGTCGGGATCGGGGTGGTCTTCCTCGTCTCGGCTCGCCGTCGCACGCGGCGCAAGCTGCACGAGGAAGAAGGAATAGAAGTGGCCCCCATCTGGGTTGCACTGATGAGGAGATGGCGCCGCCGTTCGGCAGGTTGAGGCGACCGTCCGGTCGGCCGGCGAGCCCGATCCGTGCCATAATCGATTATTGAAGACCCGGTCTGTCCCGTGTCATCGTCCGCCTCTCCCCGGCGGTCGAGCCCAGGACTTGACATGGGTCTTAGTACTGCCCGAAAACTTTGAGAGGTGCGCATGGCGACACGAACGACGGCCGCGAAGGCGAAGGCCGAGACGTCGCAGAACGCCGATGCGGTCGAGGAGACCGAGACCACGACCACGGCGGCGAAGAAGCCCGCTCGTAAGCCGGCGGCGAAGGCCGCCCCCAAGACGAAGGCCACCCGTTCGACGAAGGCCACCAAGGCCGCGGACGACACCGACGACGAGGAGCTCGACGGCGAGCCCGTGATCGACGAGGCGGACACGCCGGATGTCGTCGCGGACACGGCCGATGTCGAGACGGCGGACGAGCCGGTCGTCGAGGAGACGAAGGACGCGGAGGAGTCGGACGACGAAGAGTCGACGGGCAAGGACGAGGAGCTGCCCACCGGCGCACTCCGTCTGACCTCCACCGACGACGAGGACGAGGTCCCGGTCTACTCGGCCGCGATCACCGGCGCGACGGCGGACCCGGTCAAGGACTACCTGAAGCAGATCGGTAAGGTCGCGCTCCTGAACGCGGCCGAAGAGGTCGAGCTCGCGATGCGCATCGAGGCGGGCCTGTTCGCCGAAGAGAAGCTGTCGCAGATGGCCGAGGCCGAGAAGCGGTCGCAGCTGGGCCGCGAACTCGCCTGGGTCGCGAAGGACGGGCAGCGCGCGAAGAGCCACCTGCTCGGCGCCAACCTGCGTCTCGTGGTCTCCCTCGCCAAGCGCTACACCGGCCGCGGCATGCAGTTCCTCGACCTGATCCAGGAAGGCAACCTGGGCCTCATCCGTGCCGTCGAGAAGTTCGACTACACGAAGGGCTTCAAGTTCTCCACCTACGCCACGTGGTGGATCCGTCAGGCGATCACCCGCGCGATGGCCGACCAGGCGCGCACCATCCGCATCCCGGTGCACATGGTCGAGGTGATCAACAAGCTCGCCCGCGTGCAGCGCCAGATGCTGCAGGACCTGGGTCGCGAACCCACGCCCGAGGAACTGAGCCGCGAACTCGACATGACCCCCGAGAAGGTCATCGAGGTGCAGAAGTACGGTCGCGAGCCGATCTCGTTGCACACTCCGCTCGGTGAAGACGGCGACAGCGAGTTCGGTGACCTCATCGAGGACACCGAGGCGGTCGTGCCGGCGGATGCGGTGGGCTTCACGATGCTGCAGAAGCAGCTCGAGAGCCTGCTCGATTCGCTGAGCGAGCGCGAGGCCGGAGTCATCCGGATGCGCTTCGGGCTCGGTGACGGCATGCCGAAGACCCTCGACCAGATCGGCGACACGTTCGGGGTCACGCGCGAGCGGATCCGCCAGATCGAGTCGAAGACGATGGCGAAGCTGCGCCACCCGTCGCGGTCGCAGTCGCTGCGCGACTACCTCGAGTAAGCCGTGAAGTACGCCGCTGCGGTCCTCGTCGGCCGCGGGGTGCGCACGCTCGCACGCCTGCGGAAGCGCGGGGGCGGCTCCGCCGTGCCCGGACTCGTCGTCAACCGCATCGCGCCGCGGTTCCTCGCGGACACGCTGCGCTCCTTCCCCGAGGGACTCGTGGTCGTCTCGGGCTCGAGCGGCAAGTCGACGACGACCAAGATGCTCGTCGCCGTGCTCGACGCCCACGGGCGCCGCGTGTTCACGAACCCCTCGACGGCGAACATCGCCCAGGGGCTCACCTCGGCGCTTCTCGAGCGCACGAGCCTCGCCGGGCGTATCGACGCCGACGTGGCGGTGCTCGAGATGGACGAGGCCCACGGGGCGCGCATCGCCCCGGACCTCCGTCCGAAGCTGTCGGTGCTGACCAACGTCATGACCGACCAGATCGACCGGTTCCACGACTCCGAGCAGGTCGCGCGTCACCTGCGCACGATCGCGACCTCGACGACCGACGCGGTCGTCCTCAACGCCGACGACGGCTTCGTCGCAGCTCTCGCCGGCGAGATCGCCTCCCGCGTGCGGGTCACCCGGTTCGGGGTCACCGACACGGTGCTCGCGGGTCTCCCGCGCGGTCTGGGGACGACCCGCACGAGCGACGCACGCACGACCGACGGGCTGATCATCACCGCCGTGGGGGATCGCACCGCGACCGTCAGCTGGGCGGGGGAGAGCGCCGAGGTCGGGCTGCCGGCCCGCGGCGTGCACTACGCCGTCGACGCGGCGGCGGCCCTCGCGGGCGCGGCGACGCTCCTCGGCGACGCGTTCTCGTTGACGACCGCGGTCGCCGCGATCTCGGCGATGCCGCCCGTCTTCGGGCGCGGCGAGGTGCTCACCGTGCGCGGCCGCGAGGTGGAGTTCGTGCTCGTGCAGAATCCCACGAGCTTCCAGCTCAACGTCGACCACCTGCCCGAAGAGCTCGACCAGGTGCTCGTCGCGATGGGCTCCGACGTGCGGGACCCCGGCTACTTCTGGCCCGTCGACGCGCGGAGGCTCCGCCGGGTGCACACCGTGACCGGGTCGAAGGCGCCCGAGATGGCCCTGCAGCTCGAATACCAGGGAGTGCCCGTGCAGAAGGTCAGCACCGACCTGCCGCGCGCGGTCGACGAGTTCCTCGCTCTGCCCGAACCGGTGGCCGGACGCAAGACGATCGTGTTCACCGCCGACCCCATGCGTCGCATCCGCGCCCACCTGGGGCTGCACTCGTGAGCGCCGTGCTCGCGCTGCTGCCGCAGCTCACCAACGTGAACGGCGACGCCGAGAACGCCCTCGTGCTCGCCCAGCGCGCCCGCTGGGCCGGCGTGCCCGCCGACGTCGTGCCCGTGGGGACGGCGGAGGACCTGCCGTCGGCGCGTCCCACGGCGATCGTGCTCGGCTCCTCGACCGACGGCGACCTCGCCGCGGTGCGCGACGGGCTGGCTCCGCTCCGGGCCGCGCTCGACGCATGGCTCACCGACGGCGTGCCGGTGCTCGCCGTCGGCACCGGCCTCGAACTCCTCACCCGCGAGGTGGACCTCGGTGCCGGGAACGCCATCCCGGGGCTCGGTCTGATCGCCGCTCGTGCCGTGCCGCTCTCCCAGCGCGCATCCGGCGACCTGCTCGTCGACTCCCGCCACGGTCGCCTCGTCGGGTACGAGAACCACGCCCGCCGGCTCGTGCTCGAGGCGGGCACCTCGGCCCTGGGCCGCGTCGCGCACGGCGTCGGTGACGGCGACGGCGCCGACGGGGTGGAGGTCGGATCCCTCATCGGCACCCGCCTGCACGGTCCGGTGCTCGCGAAGAACCCGGCCATGGCGGATGCCCTGCTCACCGCCGCACTCGGCGAGCGGTACACGACCGCCGCACCCGAGTTCTCCCGCATCGACCGCTACGCGGCCGACGCACGACTCGCCATCGCGGCGAGCGTGGGTCTCACCGCCTGACGCCACAGATACGACGAACGCCGGGCACCCGAAGGTGCCCGGCGTTCCGTGTCAGTGGTCCTGTGTCAGGGGATCAGGCGCGCTGCCCTTCGAGCAGTCGGCTCGACTCGTCGTGCCAGGCGAGCGCCTTCTCGGAGAGCTTCTCCTTGAAGCGCGCCGCGTGGTGAGCACAGAAGAGCAGCTCGCCGCTGCTCATCGTCACACGCACGTAGGCCTGCGCCCCGCAGCTGTCGCACCGGTCAAGGGCGGTGAGGCTGCGGTCCTGAGCGAGCTCGTTGGTAACTGCACTCTCGGTAGTCATCTGAGACATCGGCTGCTCCTTACGGGCTCGGATTGCGGAAAGGCCGCGTGCGTCAATCAAAACACGTCGAACATGGGGATGGGCGCCATACGGGCTGCATTTCGCTGAACGCGTAGCCACGGCCTGGTGAGGGTGTCGCGGCGCGGGATGCGTTCCGGCCCTCGTTACAGTGGAACGTCGTGCGCGATCAGCGCATTCCCGTCCCGATCGAGGAGCTCCGTGGCGTCATCCGATTACTCCGCACGGCATCTGTCGGTGCTCGAGGGATTGGAGGCGGTCCGCAAGCGCCCGGGCATGTACATCGGGTCGACCGACTCCCGCGGGCTCATGCATTGCGTGTGGGAGATCATCGACAACTCGGTCGACGAGGCCCTCGGCGGCCACGGGTCCGACATCGAGGTCGTGCTCTACGCCGACGGCAGCGTCGAGGTGCGCGACCACGCGCGCGGCATCCCTGTCGACGTCGAGCCGAAGACGGGTCTCTCCGGCGTCGAGGTCGTGTTCACCAAGCTCCACGCGGGCGGCAAGTTCGGCGGCGGCTCGTACGCGGCCTCCGGCGGTCTGCACGGTGTGGGAGCCTCCGTCGTCAACGCGTTGTCCGAGCGACTCGACGTCGAGGTCGACCGCGACGGCAAGACCTGGGCGATGTCGTTCCACCGCGGGGAGCCGGGGGTGTTCACCGACACCGGTGACCCCTCGCCGGACGCGCCGTTCGCGCCCTTCGTCTCCGGCAGTGAACTGCGCGTCGTCGGCAAGGTGCCGAAGGCGCGCACCGGCACGCGCATCCGCTACTGGGCGGACCGCCAGATCTTTACCCGCGGAGCGACCTTCCAGCTCGAGGAGCTGCTCGCCCGGGCGCGGCAGACCGCCTATCTCGTTCCGGGCCTCGGAATCGAGATCCGCGACCTGCGCGGGGAGACCCCGACCGTCGAGTTCTTCCGGTTCGAGGGCGGGATCGCGGAGTATGTCGAGCACCTCGCCATCGACGGGCCGATCACCGACGTCTGGCGCATCCAGGGCACCGGCACCTTCTCGGAGACCGTGCCCGTGCTGCAGCCCAACGGGCACATGGTGCCGACCGAGGTGCAGCGCGAGTGCGAGGTCGATCTCGCGCTGCGCTGGGGCGTCGGCTACGAGACGGTCTTCCGCAGCTATGTGAACATCATCGCCACCCCGAAGGGCGGCACGCACCAGGCGGGCTTCGAGGCGGGCCTGCTGAAGTTCCTCCGCAGCGAGGTCGACAAGAACGCGCGCCGGCTCAAGGTCGGCAACGACAAGCTCGAGAAGGAGGACGTGCTGGCCGGGCTCACCGCCGTGCTCACCGTCCGCCTGCCGGAGCCGCAGTTCGAGGGCCAGACGAAGGAGATCCTGGGAACCCCCGCCGTCCGCTCCATCGTGTCGAGCGTGCTCACGAAGGCGCTGGGGGAGCGGTTCTCGAGCCCCAAGCGCGACGACAAGGCGCAGACGGCCCTCGTGCTCGACAAGATCGTCGCCGAGATGAAGAGCCGCATCTCCGCGCGCGCACACAAGGAGACACAGCGCCGCAAGAACGCGCTCGAGAGCTCTTCGCTGCCGGCGAAGCTCGTCGACTGCCGCTCGAACGACGTGCAGAACAGCGAGCTGTTCATCGTCGAGGGCGACTCCGCCCTGGGAACCGCCAAGCTCGCGCGCGACTCCGAGTACCAGGCGCTCCTGCCCATCCGCGGCAAGATCCTCAACGTGCAGAAGGCGTCGGTCTCCGACATGCTCTCGAACGCCGAGTGCGCCTCGATCATCCAGGTGATCGGCGCAGGCTCGGGACGGAGCTTCGAGATCGACCAGGCCCGCTACGGCAAGGTCATCATCATGAGCGATGCGGACGTCGACGGCGCCCACATCCGCACCCTGCTGCTCACGCTGTTCTTCCGGTACATGCGGCCGATGATCGAGCAGGGCCGCGTCTTCGCGGCCGTGCCTCCGCTGCACCGCGTCGTCGTGATGAACCCCGGCTCGAAGCCCAACGAGACGATCTACACCTACTCCGAGCAGGAACTCGCCGGCGTGCTCGCGGGACTCAAGCGCACGAACAAGCGCTACCAGGACCCCATCCAGCGCTACAAGGGCCTGGGGGAGATGGACGCCGACCAGCTCGCCGACACCACCATGAGCCGCGCCCACCGCACCTTGCGCCGCGTGCGCGTGACCGACGCGGAGCAGGCGGCGCACGTCTTCGAGCTGCTGATGGGCAACGACGTGGCGCCCCGCAAGGAGTTCATCATCGGCGCCGACGTCGACCGCGAGCGCATCGACGCCTGATCCGGCGCGCAGCCGCATCGCACCAGCGACAGCGGGGCGCGTCCGCCCTCGGGTGCGCTGTGCCGGTTCCCGCGTGCAGCGGGAGCGGAACGACGGCCCGACACCCCGAGTCCGAGCGCCGACACGCCGGGCACCGCGTCGGGCATCCGCTCTCGCTGCCGCCCCCGGCCCGCCCCGCCCCGGCCCGACGAACTGATCGCCCCCGACACGAGAAGGGCCCCGCATCCAGCCGGATGCGGGGCCCTCGTCGTCAGAGGAACAGTCGGATCAGTGGTGACCGCCGTCGCCGTGGTGTGCGGCGACCTCGATCTCGCCCTTGGTGACCGGAGCGATCCGGTCCTCGAAGAACCAGCGGGAGAGGCCGGCGCGCACGCGCTGGCCCACGCCGATGCGTCCACGCGAGTCCGGACGGATCATGTGCGGGCGGTTCTCCTCGAAGCTCACCAGTCGCCAGCGCTCGTACTCGTCGAGCTGCTGGTGCACCTCGATGTACTCGCCGCCGGGGAGGCGCACAATGCGGCCCGACTCGTAGCCGTGCAGCGCGATCTCGCGGTCCTTGCGCTGCAGCGCGAGGCAGATGCGCTTGGCGACGATGAACGCGATGATCGGGCCGACGATCAGCAGCACCTGCATCGTGTGGATGACACCCTCGATGCTCAGCGCGAAGTGCGTCGCCATGAGGTCGGAGCTCGCCGCGGCGAACATCACGCAGTAGAACACGATGCCGGCGGCGCCGATCGCGGTGCGGGTGGGCGCGTTGCGCGGACGGTCGGCGATGTGGTGCTCGCGACGGTCGCCCGTGATCCAGGCCTCGATGAACGGGTACACCGCGATGAGCACGATGAATCCACCGAGGATGACGACCGGCACGATGATGTTCATCGAGAAGGTCCAGCCGAAGAGGATGAACTCCCAGTGCGGCGGGATCAGGCGCAGCATGCCGTCGGCGAATCCGATGTACCAGTCCGGCTGCGTACCGGCCGAGACGGGGGAGGGGTCGTACGGGCCGTAGTTCCAGATCGGGTTGATCGTCACGAGCGACGCGATGAGCGCGATGACGCCGAACACGATGAAGAAGAAGCCGCCGGCCTTCGCCGCGAACACCGGCATGATCGGCACGCCGACGACGTTCTCGTTCGTGCGGCCGGGGCCGGCGAACTGGGTGTGCTTGTTCACGATCAGCAGCAGCATGTGCACGCCGAGCGCGGCCACCAGGATGGCGGGCAGCAGCAGGATGTGCAGCACGTACAGGCGCGCGACGATGTCGGTTCCCGGGAACTCGCCGCCGAAGAGCAGGTACGAGATCCAGGTCCCGACGACCGGGAGGCCCTTGACCATGCCGTCGATGATGCGCAGACCGTTGCCGGAGAGCAGGTCGTCGGGAAGCGAGTATCCGGTGAAGCCCTCGGCCATGGCCAGGATGAACAGCACGAAGCCGATCAGCCAGTTGATCTCACGCGGCTTGCGGAACGCACCGGTGAAGAACACGCGCAGCATGTGCAGCACGATCGAGGCCACGAAGAGCAGGGCCGCCCAGTGGTGGATCTGCCGCATGAGCAGACCGCCGCGGATGTCGAAGCTGATGTCGAGCGACGACGCGTAGGCGATCGACATCTCGATGCCGCGCATCGGCGCGTACGACCCCTCGTACTCCACCTCGACCATCGAGGGCTGGAAGAAGAACGTCAGGAACGTGCCCGAGAGCAGGATGACGACGAAGCTGTAGAGCGCCACCTCGCCGAGCATGAACGACCAGTGGTCGGGGAAGATCTTGCGACCCAGCTCCTTGACCAGTCCCGACATGCTCGTGCGCTCGTCGATGTAGTTCGCCGCCCACCCGGTGAACCGGGTACCGCGGCTCGGCACGACCGGACGCGACGGCGCTTGCGCCTGCGGGGTCGTGGTGGTGGTGGGGTTCTCTGTGGTGGTCACAGCTCGCGCTCCCAGAAGGACGGCCCGACGGGCTCGGTGAAGTCGCTCTGCGCGATGAGGTAGCCCTCGTCGTCGACCGCGATCGGCAGCTGCGGAAGCGGCCGCGCCGCCGGGCCGAAGATGACCTTCGCCTGGTCGGAGACGTCGAACTGCGACTGGTGGCAGGGGCAGAGCAAGTGGTGGGTGTGCTGCTCGTAGAGGGCAACGGGGCATCCGACATGGGTGCAGATCTTGGAGTAGGCGACGATGCCGTCGTACGACCAGGACTTGCGGTCCTCGGACTCCTTGAGCTCTGCGGGGTTCATGCGGACGAGGAGCACGGCCGCCTTGGCCTTCTCCTCCAGCTTGTGGTGGGACTCGTTGAGCCCCTCCGGGATCACGTGGAACACCGAGCCGAGCGTCACGTCGGACGCGCGGATGGGGGAGCCGTCGGGATCACGCGTGAGACGGACGTTCTTGTCCCAAATCGTGTGCTTGAGGAGCTTGACCGGGTCCGCAGCCGGGGCGAGGTCGCGGAACAGCACGACCGCCGGGATCGGCGTCGCCACGAGCGCGCCGATGAGCGTGTTGCGCAACAGGGCGCGACGGCCGAAGCCGGACTCCTTGTTGCCGAGGGCGAAGACCTCGACGGCCTTGGCGCGGGTCGCGTCGCTGCCGCGCGTGCCGTGACGCTGCTCGACGAGATCGTGCCCGTCCATGAGCGCCTTCGACCAGTGCACGGCACCGAGACCGATGCCGAGCAGACCGAGCGTGATGCCGAGTCCGAGCAGGAGGTTGCTCAGGCGCACCGAGCCCATGTCGCCCTCGGTGATCGGGAAGGCGATGTACGCCGCGACCGCGAAGACGCTGCCGACGATGGATGCGTAGAACAGCCACACGACGCGGCGCTCGGCCTGGGCATCCTTCTTCGGGTCCACGTCGGTGACGCGGGGCCGGTGCGGGGGGAATCCGGGGTTCTCGAACGAGTCGGAACGCACGACGGCGGTGCCGGAGGAGACCTCAGGGTGCTCGCTCCTCGCAACGTCCTTGCCGGGCTTGGCGTCGTTCACGCCCGAGTCCGGTTCGGCGCTGTCGTCCTGCTTCGCCATGGTGTCCTTCCAGTGAGTGCGGGTCGTCGGGGGTCAGTTGGAGCGGGCGGTCAGCCAGATCGTGATGCCCACGATCGCCCCGAGACCGAAGATCCAGATGAAGAGGCCCTCTGCCACTGGGCCGAGACTGCCGAGGTCGACGCCACCGGGCGACGGGGCGGAAGCCCACTCGGTCAGGTAGGTGATGATGTCGGCCTTGTCCTCGGGCGTGAGGTTCAGGTCGTTGAACACCGGCATGTTCTGCGGGCCGGTGACCATGGCCTCGTAGATGTGCACGGCGCTGACGTCCTTGAGGTTCGGCGCGTACTTGCCCTCCGTGAGCGCACCGCCGGCGCCGGCCACGTTGTGGCACATCGCGCAGTTGATACGGAAGAGCTCGGCGCCGTTGGCGGCGTCGCCGTCGGACTGCAGGTACTCCTCGTCGGGGATGGCCGGCCCGGGGGCGAGCGACGCGACCCACGCGGCGAGCTTGTGCACGTCCTCTTCGCTGAACTGGGCGGGCTTGTCCGGGGCCTGCGGACCCGTTGCGGCCATCGGCATGCGGCCGGTGCCGACCTGGAAGTCGACGGATGCGGCACCGACACCGATGAGGCTCGGGCCTGCCTCGGTGCCCTGGGCGTCGAGGCCGTGGCAGCTCGCGCAGTTCGCGGCGAAGATCTTGCCGCCCTCGTCGACCATCTCCTGGGTCGCTTCGGTGGTGTCGGCCGTGGCCGATGTCGTGAACATCGCGTAGGCGCCGCCGGTGGCCAGCAGACCGACGAGCAGCAGCGCAGCCGAGGCCAGCGGGTGCCGACGGCCGGAGGTACGGGGGGAGCGTGTCTTCTTCGCCATGCGGGGGATCCGGTCCAATGCCTTACTTGAGGAAGTAGATGATGAGGAACAGCGCGATCCACACCACGTCGACGAAGTGCCAGTAGTACGACACGACGATGGCGCTGGTGGCCTCGCGATGCGTGAACGTCCTCACCGCGTAGGCACGGCCGATCACGAGAAGGAAGGCGATGAGTCCACCGGTCACGTGCAGACCGTGGAAGCCGGTGGTGATGTAGAAGGCCGACCCGTACGAGTTGCTGGTGAGGCTCACGTACTCGCTGACCAGAAGCGAGTACTCGTAGGTCTGGCCGATGATGAAGATCGCACCCAGCAGATAGGTCAGGTAGAACCACTCGATCATGCCCCACTGCGTGGGCTTCCACCCGGTGCGGCGGTGCTGCAGGCGCTCGGCCGCGAAGACGCCGAACTGGCACGTGACCGACGAGAGCACCAGGATCACCGTGATCGTGAACGACAGCGGGATGTTGAGCTTCGCCGTCTCGTGGGCCCACAGATCGGGGGCCATCGAGCGCAGCGTGAAGTAGATCGCGAACAACCCGGCGAAGAACATGACCTCGCTGCCGAGCCAGACGATCGTTCCGACTTGGACGACGTTGGGACGGTTGATCATCGGGGCGCCCAGAGAGCGCGGCAAGGGGGTGCTGGTCACCACACCATTATGGACGATCCGGAGCACCCCCCGTACCGCGCCGCACCCCTTGAACGCACTGACGGGCCTATCCTGGCCACATGCTCGCGACCCCCGATTGGCCCGGCCTGCTGACCCGCCTCCTCGACGGCGACGACCTGACCATCAGCGAGGCGTCGTGGGCCATGCGGCAGGTCATGGCAGGCACCGTGACGCCCGCCCGGCTCGCGGCGTTCCTCGTCGCGCTGCGCGCGAAGGGCGAGACCGTGGACGAGGTCGTCGGGTTCCGCGACGCGGTGCTCGAGAACGCGCTGCCGTTCGACGCCGACCCCATGGCCCTCGACATCGTGGGCACCGGGGGCGACCGGTTCGGCACGGTGAACGTCTCGACGATGTCATCGGTGGTCGCCGCGGCGGCCGGAGCGCGCGTGGTGAAGCACGGCAACCGCGCGGCGAGCTCGGCGTCCGGCTCCTCGGACGTGCTCGCCGCCCTGGGCATCGATCTCTCCCTGTCGCCCGCGCGTGTCGCCGAGGTGCTCGAGGAGGTCGGCATCACGTTCGCGTTCGCGTCGGCGTTCCACCCGGGCTTCGCGAACGCCGGGCCGGTGCGCAAGGAGCTGGGCGTGCCGACGGTGTTCAACTTCCTCGGTCCGCTCTGCAATCCGGTGCGGCCGGAGGCGAGCGCGGTCGGCGTCGCGAACGCGGAGAAGATCCCGCTGTTCGTCGGGGTGTTCCAGACGCGAGGGGCGACGGCTCTCGT
This sequence comes from Diaminobutyricimonas aerilata, assembly GCF_002797715.1. Classification (NCBI taxonomy): domain Bacteria; kingdom Bacillati; phylum Actinomycetota; class Actinomycetes; order Micrococcales; family Microbacteriaceae; genus Diaminobutyricimonas; species Diaminobutyricimonas aerilata. Next base: position 1,757,077 of record NZ_PGFF01000001.1, read on the forward strand.
GTTCCGTGGCGACGACGGGCTCGACGAGATGACCACCACGGGTCACAGCCACGTCTGGGAGGTGTCGCGCGGACTCGTGACCGAACACGACATCGACCCGCGCGAGCTGGGTCTCGCCCGCGCCGAGATCCAGGACCTGCAGGGCGGGGATGCGGCGCACAACGCGGCGATCGCGCGGGCGGTGTTCGCCGGCGACCGCGGCCCCGTGCGCGACATCGTGCTGCTCAACACCGCCGCGGGGCTCGTGTCGTGGGACCTGGCGAACGATCCGGAACTCGTGCAACGGGACATCCGCGAGCGTTTCGCCGAGAAGATCGCGGTCGCCGAGTCGACGATCGACTCGGGCGCGGCAGCGGCGAAACTGGACGCGTGGGTGGCTGCCGCGGGGGCCTGACCGGCCCGCTGTGGACTTGCTGGGGGTGCGCGCGCGACACGCCGTCGTGGCCCGCCGACTCGTAGTGTCGAACATATGTCCGACTCGAACTCCCCCTCCTCGAACGACCCGTCCGACTCGAACGGCGCCGAGATGCTCGGCGCCGCAGGCCCGGAAGCCGATCCCGCGGTGAAGGACACCTCGCAGTGGGTCACCGGCGATGAGCCGATGACCGCGGCTCAGCGAAGCTACCTCGACACCCTCGCCCGTGAGGCCGGGGAGGAGATCTCCGCGGACCTCACCAAGGCCGAGGCATCCGACCACATCGAGCGCCTCCAGCAGAAGACGGGCCGCTCTCAGGACTGACGCCGGCCGGGTCTCGTCAGGACCCGTCGAGGTAGAGCCAGCGTCCGCCTTCGCGACGGAAGCGGCTGCGCTCGTACTGCTCTCCGCGTTCCGTCCCGGCGCGCCACATGGCGCGGAACTCGACGACCCCGTCGGTCTCGAGCGGCCCTCCGCGTTCTCGCGCGAGGACGTCCAGCCGATACCACCGCAACTCCGGATCCAGCTCGAGCGAAACCGGCCTCGTCGACGGGTGCCAGGTGTCGAGCAGGTACTCCGCCTCGCGACGCACGTAGGCGCTGTACCTCGAGCGCATGAGCTGTTCCGCCGTGCCCGCCCTGCGCTCGGCGCGATGGAGCGGGCCGCAGCACTCGTCGTACGGCAGTCCGCTCAGGCACGGGCAGCGTTCCATCCGTCGATTCTCGCAGGCACCGGGGAAGGTGCAGGGTGATCGCGCAGGAAAAACTTAGCCATTGCGCTAACTATTTCTTAGGTGAATACTTAGCCGCATGGTTAACGAAAGCGGCGCGCTCGACGGCGTCTTCGCCGCGCTGACTGATCCGACCCGACGAGCGGTCGTCCGCCGACTCGGGGAGGGCCCGTGCAGCGTCAGCGATCTGGCCCGGCAGTTCACCATCAGCCTGCCGTCGTTCATGAAGCACGTGCACACGCTCGAGACCCATGGACTGATCCGGACGGTGAAGTCGGGGAGGGTCCGCACCTGCCACCTCGACCGCCGACGGTTCGCGTTGGTCGAGGACTGGCTCGCCGAGCAGCACCGCGTCTGGGCCGGCCGCACCGACCGCCTGGAGGACTTCGTGACCCGTTCCGACTCTGAAAGCCCTACCCCACCCCTGGAGGACCTGCGATGAATCCCGACCTCGACCTCAGCCTGCAGCGACTGATCCGTGCCCCGCGCTCCACCGTATGGAGTGCGTGGACGGATGCGGCCCGGCTCGCGCAGTGGTTCCTGCCTTCGCCCACGATCGCGCGTGTCGATCGGCTCGAGGTGCGGCCGGGCGGCGCACTGGTCACCTCGATGAGTGACGACGGGACCGTGTTCGTGCCGCACATGGATGCGTGCTTCCTCGTGGTGGAGCCCGGCGAGCGGCTCGTCTTCACCAACGCGCTCGACAGCACGTGGCGGCCCACCGATCCCGCCCCCGTGCCGATGACCGCGGAGATCACCTTCGGCGAGCATCCGGAAGGCACCCAGTACGGCGTACTGGTGCGTCACGGTGACCCGTCGGCGCGGGCCCGCCACGCGGAACTGGGATTCACCGAGGGCTGGGGAGGGGTGACCGCGCAGCTGGCACGACTCGTCGAGACGATTGCGGGGGAGTGAACTCGATTCCCGCACGGCGGACGTGATCGAGCGCTCGTGCGCTCGCGCGACGGGCAGTGGGCGCTACTCGCGCACCATCACGTCGAGGAGTTCGAGCGATTCGTATCGCCCGATCCCGGCGAGGATCGCGGGGTCCGACGCCTCGAGTGCGCTGACGGCCTCGCGGTCGGCGACCCGCACGACGCACATCCCCCAGACGCCGTCCGGGTCTCCCACCGGACTCAGGATGAGGGCCGTGCCGGCCGCGAGGTGCTCGGCCCAATACGCGAAGTGCCGCTCCATGGCGGCGGATTCGTCGGCGGTCATCGTCTCCGCGAAGTCCGCTCGATGCGGGAGGAGTCGCATGAGATACCAGTTCATCGTTCCAGGTGCTCCTTCAGTCCACGCAGGATGGTCGCCCAGCCCTCGTTGAACGCGCCGCCGGCGTAACCGCCCGGGAGGGCACACGCGGCGACGAGTTCCTCGGCGGAGAGTCGATCCCAGCCGCGATGCTCCAGGTCGACGCGCGTCGTGCCGTCGGGCAGTGCGGTGAATCGCAGCTCGACCTCGGTCGGCTGCCCGGTGATGTTCCACGTCATGGTGAACCCGTGAGGCGGTGCCCAGTCGAGCAGGTGACCCCACTCGCGCGACGAGCCGTCGTGCCAGTGCTCGGTCACCGCGCCGCCCGTCCGGTGCTCGACGGTGATGCGGGCGATCCTCTCGCTCCCGCCGTAGGAGAACGGGTCGAGCGGCCACCACTCCGCGAGCCGATCGAGGAACACGTCGAAGGTGCGCTCCCGGTCGGCACGCACGATCGTCGATTGCCGCACCGGGGGACGCGTGAACTGCAGCACGTTGTCGGCGGTCATCGCTCCGCCTCCACGAGAGCGCGACCGCGATCGAGCGCATCCGACCAGATGGCGTCGAGGGCGGCCTGCACCCGGACCATCGCCTCGGGGCGTGCCCGGTACAGCCGCCGGGTGCCGTCGCGCCGCTCCGTCACGAGACCCGCCTCCTTGAGCACCGCGAGGTGCTGACTGACGGCCGACCGGGTGACGTCGAATTCCTCCGCGATGCGGCCGGCGGGCAGCTCCCGTTCGCGCACGAGCCGGAGGATCGAGCGCCGACGCTGCTCCGAGAGCGCCCGCAGCATCCGGTCCGCTTCGTCATCACGAGCGAGGGCAGCCGTCACGCCCACAGGCCGACCGTGTTGCCGTCGGGGTCGGTGAACATCGCGAAGGTGCCGAACCCGTCCGGCAGCTCCGTGGGCTCGACGAGCCGCGCGCCCCCGAGCTGCTCGGCCCGATCGAGGTATGCGGCGAGGTCGTCGACCCGCACGTAGAACTTCACGCCCGTGTCACCCTCGCCCATCGACGGCCGGATGCCGCCCATGAGCGGAATGGGCTCGGACTGCGTGTCGACGAGGGCGTATCCGTCGTCGCCGGGCGCCCCGTCGACCTTCCAGTCGAACAGCTGCTCGTAGAAACGACCGAGCCGCTCGTGATCCGTGCTGACGATCTCGAACATCGCTACCGGCTGACCCATGACCACTCCTTTGTTAGGTGTCGCTTACGTTAGCGTGTCCTGTCGGATGCGACAAGAGGCATTTGCGGGGGAGGGAGCGGCGGTGTCGTGCGATCTACCCTTGACCCATGGATCTCGGACTCACCGGCCGTGTGGCCCTCGTCGTCGGCGGCAGCGGACGCATCGGAATCGCGACCGCCCGCCAGCTGCTCGCGGAGGGGGCGGTCGTCGTGCTCGCCGCCCGCGACCGGGGGCGGCTCGATGCCGCCGCGGCGGAGCTCGGCGCCGACGTGCGGGTCGCCGTCGTGGATACGCGCGACGCCGGCTCGGTCGACACGATGGTGCGGTCGGTCGTCGAGGATCTCGGCCGCATCGACGTGCTCGTCAACACCGCGGCTCCACCGGCCGGCACCCTCGACCCCTCACTGGACCGTGACCCGGCGGCGATCCTCTCAGCCATCGACGGGAAGGCGCTCGGCTACCTGCGCGTCATCGAGGCCGTGCTGCCCGGGATGCTCGAGCGCGGCTGGGGGCGGATCATCAATGTGAGCGGACAGAACGCCCTGCTCAGCACCTCGCTCACCGCGTCCGCCCGCAACAGCGTCGCGAGCATCGCCTCGAAGGTCGTCGCGGATGCTGCAGCCGGCACCGGCGTGACCGTCAACGTCGTCAACCCCGGCCCCGTCGCCGACGAACCGGAGCGCGACCGTGGGATCGGGCAGCCCGGGGGATCGACCTACGTGGAGGTCGCGGCCGCGGTCGTCTACCTCTGTTCGGAACAGGCCGCCGCGATCTCGGGCGAGACGCTCGCGCTCGGACACCGCATTCGCGGGCAGATGGTGCTCTAGAGGCACCGGACGACAGGCGGAAGATACTTCCCGCCACTATCAATCTATAGCGCAGCGGGGGGCTTGCCACAAGACCCCCGTGCGGTCGCAGAATCGTCGACCGTGACTCTCACCATCAGCGCGTTCGACCTGCCCGACCGACTCGCCGCGAAGGCCGATCCGGCCCTCATCTCCCGCGACGCCCAGCACTTCGCCACGATCGCCGACACCCTCCGCGGCGAGATCGCCGCGCTCTCCGACCGTCTCGACGCCGCTCGCCGCCAACCCGGGGGGAGCGGGCAGCAGGCTCTCGAGCGCGATCTCGAGGTGCACCGCCTGACCGCGCGGTTGCGCACTCTGCGGCGCTTCGGACTGGATCTCTGCCTCGGCCGCATCGTGCACGAGGGGGATCCCGATCCGGTGTACATCGGACGGCTGGGACTGACCGACGACGACGGTCGCCGGCTGCTCGTCGACTGGCGCACCCCCGCTGCCGAACCGTTCTTCGCCGCGACCCACGCGGAACCGATGGGGCTCGCCAGCCGCCGGCGGTACCGCTGGGCGCGCGGACGCATCGTGGACTACTGGGACGAGGTGTTCGGCGCGGAACTCCTGGAGGGCGACCCGGTCGCGCGCGCCGCGCTCGACGACCAGTCCGCGTTCATCGCGAGCCTCGGCAGCAGTCGATCGCCGCGGATGCGGGACGTGCTCGGCACGATCCAGGCCGATCAAGATGCCATCATCCGCGCCGACTCCCGTGGCGCGCTCGTCGTCGACGGCGGACCGGGGACCGGGAAGACCGTCGTCGCGTTGCACCGGACCGCCTACCTGCTCTACTCGGACGCGCGATTGCGGCGCGGGGGCGGCGTGCTCTTCGTCGGTCCGCACGAGCCCTATCTCGCCTACGTCGAAGACGTGCTGCCGAGCCTCGGCGAGGAGAGCGTGCAGACGTGCACCCTGCGCGATCTCGTGCCGGAGGGCGCCGCGGCGGCGACCGAGACCGACCCGGCCGTCGCGGCCCTCAAGTCCTCTGGCGACCTGCTGGCCGCCGTCGAGGCCGCGGTGCGGTACTTCGAGCGTCCGCCCACCGTCGGCATGACGGTCGAGACGCCGTGGCGCGACGTGTGGCTCAGCGCGGCGGAGTGGGCCGAGGCGTTCGATGCCGCGGATGCCGGCACCCCGCACAACGAGGCGCGTCAGGACGTGTGGGAGGCGCTGCTCGACATCCTCGTCGACGGCTTCGACGACGAGGAGGTGCCCGCGCACCTCGTGCGGCGCGCTCTCGCGCAGGACGAGGCCCTGTCGGAGGCGTTCGCCCGGGCGTGGCCGTTGCTCGATCCCACGGGCATCGTGCGGGACCTGTGGTCGCTCCCGGAGTTCCTGCACCGGTGTGCGCCGTGGCTCACCGCGCAGCAGGTGCAGTCGCTGCAGCGGGACGACCCGCTCGCCTGGACGATCTCCGACCTGCCCTTCCTCGACGCGGCTCGACTGCGCGCGGGCGATCCGGGTGCGGCGCGACGGGCGCGGGAGCGTGCCGCCGCCATCGCCGCCCGTCAGGAGCAGATGGACCGCGTCGTGGACGATCTCATCGCCGCGGACGATTCCGAGATGAACGTCATGTCGATGTTGCGTGGCCCGGATGCCCGGAACAGCCTCCTCGACGAAGCGGCCCTGCCGGCCGCCGATCCCGACCTGCTCGCGGGACCGTTCGCCCACATCGTCGTCGACGAGGCGCAGGAGCTCACCGACGCCGAGTGGCGGATGCTGCTGTCGCGCTGCCCGTCGCGGAGTTTCACGATCGTCGGGGACCGGGCGCAGGCGCGGCACGGGTTCAGGGAGTCGTGGGAGGAGCGCCTCTCCCACGCCGGGCTGCGCGACATCCGTCTCGCTGCTCTGACGGTGAACTATCGCACTCCCGAGGAGGTGATGGCCGCGGCGGAACCCGTGATCCGCTCGGTGCTCCCCGACGCGAACGTGCCCACGTCCATCCGCCGCAGCGGCATTGCCGTGGCCCACGGACACCTCGGCGACCGCGACGCCGTCATCGAGCGCTGGCTGACCGAGAACGCGGACGGCATCGCGTGCGTGATCGGCGATCCCTCGTTCGTGCCGGCGAACCCGCGCGTGCGGTCGCTCGCACCCGTGAACGCCAAGGGCCTCGAGTTCGACCTCGTCGTGCTGGTCGACCCCGAGTCGTTCGGCGGCGATGTCGAAGGCGCGGTCGACCGGTACGTCGCGATGACCCGTGCGACCCAGCGGCTCGTGATCCTCAGCGGGACCTGACCGCCGGCGACACCTCGGCCCGGTTGCGGCGTCGCGTCATCGCGATCATGAGCGTCGCGTAGGCGATCGCCGCCGCGGCGAGCGCCGCGACGAACGCGGGAGCGGCGACGCGATCCCAGTACAGATCCCCGCCACGGGCGAGCAGGCACACCGAGATGGCGGCGATGCTGACGAGCTGCGCGCCGAAGATCGTGCGGAACGAGCTCCACCGCCCATCCCGCAGCAACAGCACGTCGACCATGCCGGGGAGGATGAGCACGGCGCCGACGATCCGTGCCGTCAGGGGCGTGAGCGGCCACGCCCACACGGGGATCGCCATCTCCGGCGCGAGAAACAGGGCGAGCCCCACCGCGACGGAGAGCAGCCCGACCGCGCCGAAGCCGTACCGGACGACTCGCGGCACCTCGACGTCGCCGGACTCGGATGCGCGCGGGTCGCGCGGGCCGTTGAGCACGATCGCGATCGTCACGAGCACGGGCGTGGTCGCGTACAGCGCGAGCCAGGCGAGGAAGGAGATGTGCCCGTGGTGGAAGCGGTCGAAGTGCAGGAAGGTCGCGACGGCGGCCATCGTCGCGAAGACCAGCACGGCGGGCATGCCCGTCCAGACGCCGTGCCAGCGCGAGCCGCGGAGCACCGCCACGAAGAACCAGATGCCGCCGATGTAGGCGCAGCCGAGCAGCATCGCCGTGAACGGGGGCGCGATGGTCCAGGCGAACAGCTCGTCCGTCGATTCCGAGAAGAGGCAGAGCAGCACGGCCGCGACCAGGAGGAACGGCAGGATGACCGCGGCGAGCACCCGGGTGAAGGGCAGGATGCGGTCATCTCGCGCGGGGGAGCGACGGCGAAGCGCGGTCATCGAGGCGCCTCCGCCAATGCGGTCTCGAGCGCCGCCTCGACGCTCATCGCCCGTCCCTCGACTCGGCTCGCCTCGAACACCTCGGCCGAGTCACCCGCGAGCAGAGCGTCGACGGACTGCTGGTGGAAGGAGAACGACGGCGCGTTGTACAGCCCCTTCTGCTCACGAACCCGTTCGGCCGCCCCGAGCAGCCTCCCCGCGCGAGCGGCGTCCCCCGACGCCGCCGCGATCGCCATGAGGCCCTCGAGGCCGTATGCGACGCCCTCGTCGTGGCCCATCGCCGCAGAGCCCTGCAGGCTCTCCTCGAAGCACACCCGCGCCTCGTCGACGCGTCCGAGGAAGAACTGCGCCCACCCGCGATCGTGGAGCGCGATGGACTGGCCGAGCGCGTCGTGGTGGGAGCGGGACACCGCGAGGCTCTCGTCGAAGCGCGCGAGGGCGTCGGCGACCCGTTGCTGCACCAGTTCCACCCGGCCGAGGGTGACCAGGCTCATCGCCTCGCCCCATCCGTCGCCGGCGTCGCGGAAGAGGTCGAGACTGCGGTGGAGTGCCTCGTCGGCGCCCCGGACGTCGGGGTGCCGGGCGGCGAGCTGGGCGAGGGCGAGCGAGATGAGGGCGAGCGCCTCGCCGGAGGCGTCCCCGTCCGAGCGGAACAGGTCGGCGCTCTCCCGGAAGCCGGGGATGAGCTCGTCGTCGGGGTCCTGCCAGAACGCGATCGCGCGGGTGAAGTACAGCGCGATCGCCCGAGTCCGCGGGGTCAGCGGGTCTCCGGCGTCGAGCACCTCCTGCATCCATGCGCGCACCGCGGCGAGCTGTCCGCCGACCCACCAGTAGACGTAGAGGTCCCAGGCGAAGCGCGCGACGTCGTCCCAGCGCCGTTCGTCGAGCAGGTGACGGACCGCCGCGCGCAGATTCTCGCGATCGTCGGCGAGCCGCGTCACCCATCGCGCCTGGTCTGCGCGTTCGAGTTCGAGTTCGGCGTCCCGCGCGAGCCGCAGGAAAAAGGAGGCGTGCGCGTCGCGCGCCTCGCGGAGGGTGCCGTCTCGCTCGAGTTGGTCGACCGCGTACTCCCGCACGGTCGCGAGCATCGTGAAGAACGCGCGATCGCCGCGGTCGTGCTGCCGGACGAGGCTGCCGTCGACGAGCGCCGCGAGCGCCTCGATCGGATCCACTCCGTCGACGTCCCGGGCCATCCACTCGGCGGCCTCGAGCGAGAAGCCACCCGCGAAGACGCCGAGCCGGGCGAACACCCGCTGCTCCGCCGGAGCGAGGATGCGCGTGCTCCACTCGATCGTCGACCGCAGCGTGCGTTGACGCGCGGGCAGGTCGGCGGATCCGCCGACGAGCACGGCGAGCGCACGGCCGAGCCGCGCCTCGAGCTCTCGCGGCGCCAGCACACGCAGTCGCGCGGCGGCGAGCTCGATCGAGAGCGGAACCCCGTCGAGAGCCGCGACGATGCTCGCGATGGTCGGAAGGTTGGCCTCGGTGAGCTCGAAGTCGGGCTTCACCGCGCGGGCCCGTTCGACGAACAGGGCGATCGAGGGCACCGCGGATGCCGCCGTGACGTCGCCGCGGTGGTGCACGGTGGCGAGGGGGAGCGGCGCCACCGTGACACTGCGTTCCCCGTGCACCCTCAGCAGCACCCGGCTCGTCACCAGGACGGCGATCGAGGGCACCGCCTGCAGCAGTGATACCACGACGGCTGCCGCGTCGACGACCTGCTCGAAGTTGTCGAGGAGCAGCAGTACCCGCCGACCCTGCAGGGCCGTGACGAGCCGTTGCTCGAGCCGGCCGTCGCCGGCGTCGCGCACCCCGAGACTCTGGGCGAGCGCCTCGACCACGCGCGCGGGCTCGCGCACGGGTGCCAGGTCGACGAACGCCACGCCGTCGGGGAACTCGGCCGTGAGCCGGTCGGCCGCCGCGAGGGCGAGCCGCGACTTGCCGATCCCGCCCGGGCCGACGAGGGTCACGAGCCGTTCACGGTCGCGTCCGAGCAGGGTGACGAGATCATCGACCTCCTTCTCGCGCCCGATCAGTCGGGTGAGGGGGATCGGCGGCGCCACGACGCTCGGCGCGTTCACCTGCGGGTCCGGCGTCGACGGTTCCGCGGGGGCGGGCGCCTCGCGGGTGCGGTCGAACCGCTCCGCGAGGAGCACCGCGAGGTCGGCGGTGACCAGCTGCGCGAGCTCCTCCGGTGTCGAGAACGCCTTGTACGACGCCCGGTCGTCGTCCCGGATGCGGCGGAGCAGCGCGTCGAGTCGTTCCTCGCGACGACCACCCTGTTTCAGGTAGATCAATTTGGGCAGATCGGGCGCCAGCCGGTACTCGTCCTCGAGGCCCGAGACGTCCTCGCCGGGCGCGACCCATCCGTACTGTTCCGCGTACAAGCCGACGAAGATGTCGCTCTGGGCGAGGTACGCCCGGTACAGGTCACGCGGCGGATGCGGCCGGGCGCCCAGCTCGAACATGACGGGCGTGAGGGCGAGCCGCTCGATCGCAGCGCGCACGGCGATGCGCTCGGCCGCGAGTTCCCGCAGGGTCGAGCTGACGAACACACGAAGTCGCTGATCAGGTGTTCGAATCGCCGCGACGGCGTTCATGCAGGCAGTCTGGACCCGTCATCGGCCGCAAGTCCAGCATCCGGTGCCGATGGCCCTGGCGACGCGGGGATGCGCGGGCGTAGCATCGCGCTCGAACCGGCCCGACGACGCGCTCGGGACCAGAAGGCACACGACGCGAGGAGGCGGTCGTTGTCATCCGCGCAGCATCCCGTCATCCTCGTCTGCATCGCGGACGAGGCCGCGCGCACGTCCGTGCTCACCCACCTGGAACGTCGGTACGGGAGCGACTACGAGGTGATCGACGAACCGGGGGAGCGGCGGGCTCGGGACCGGCTGCACGCCCTGCGGGTCGCTGAGCGCGAGGTCGCACTCACCATCGGGGACGACGGCGCCGCCTGGTCGGCGCCGGGCGAGCCGCAACCGCTCTTCTCGATCGCGCGCTCGTTGTTTTCCGAGTGCCGGCGAAGCCTGCTCATCGACTGGGGCGCGTGGGCGGGGGAGGGGAGCGCCGACGCGGTGCGGCAACTCATCGCGGGCGGCGTGGTGGACTTCTACGTCGTCGCGCCACGTCACGACCCGGACGAGTCGTTCCATCGGGCGGTCACCGACCTTCTGCAGGACTGGCAGCGGAGCACGGGAAGCGACGGCTCCTCGTACCTGGTGATCGGGTCGCCGCTGGCACCGCGGACCCACGAGCTGCAGTCGTTGCTCACGCGAGGGGGAGTCGCCGTGCACGCGATTCCCCCCGAGTCCGACGCGGCACGGCGGACGCTCGACGAGGCGGGCGTCGCCTATTCGGGAGTACCCCTCGTCCGCACGTACGACGGCACGGTGCTCACCGATCCGCACGATGCCGCCGTGGCGGCCTCCCTCGGGTTGGCGACGACGTTGCCCCGCGAGCCCGTCGACCTCGTGATCGTCGGCGCCGGTCCCGCGGGCCTTGCGGCCGCCGTCTACGCGGCGTCGGAGGGTCTGCGCACGCTCGTGATCGAGAAGGGACCGATCGGCGGGCAGGCGGGCTCGAGCTCGCTCATCCGCAACTATCTCGGGTTCCCACGCGGCACTCCGGGCGCCGACCTCGCGCGGCGCGCCTACCAGCAGGCGTGGGCCTTCGGTGCCCGCTTCGCGCATGCGCGGCGGGTCGACGGGCTGCGGGTGGGGGACGACGGCTTCGCCGTGCACGTCGCCGGATCGCCGGGGGAGGAGGGCGGCGACGACACGGTGCGCGCCTCCGCCGTCGTCGTGGCGACGGGCGTGAGCTATCGGCGCCTGTCGGTGCCCGCCCTCGAGCGGTTCGCCGGGGTCTCGGTGTTCTACGGCGCGACGGCGGTCGAGGCGCGAGCTCAGCGCGGCAAGTCAGTCTGCGTGGTCGGGGGCGGGAACTCCGCGGGGCAGGCCGCCCTGCACCTCAGCCGGTACGCGGCCGCGGTGACGCTCATCGTGCGGGGCGACGGTCTCGCGGCGAGCATGTCGGAGTACCTGATCGCGGAACTCGCGGCGGCGGGCGTGGCCGTCGTCACCCGCTCCCGGGTGGTCGGCGCGGAGGCGGGGGAGACCGACGGCCCGCTCACCGGCGTCGAGTTGGAGCGCGACGACGGCTCACGTCACACCCTCGCGTGCGACGCCCTGTTCATCACGATCGGCGCGCGGCCTCACACCGAGTGGCTTCCCCCGGAGGTCCTCCGCGACCGGTGGGGTTCGGTGTTCACCGGCGCCGACGTCGTGGCCGAGGGCGGTCGACGGGCGTGGCCGCACGACCGCCTGCCCGCCCCGCTCGAGGCATCCGTGCCCGGCATCTTCGCCGTCGGCGACGTGCGGCGCGGATCGGTCAAACGGGTCGCCTCCGCCGTCGGAGAGGGGTCAGTGGTCCTCTCGTCGGTGCACGAGCACCTGGCGCGGCGAGCGGCGGTCCGGCCGACGTAGATCCGCGAGCCGGGAGGGCGTGCGCCCATTCGATCTGACATAATGTGCATTATCGGATACCGCTTCGGCGACCCGGAAGGGGCGCCCGCGCCGCAGAACAGCGCGTCAGCGATTCAGGAAGCGCCGAATCGCCTCCACGGCCGTCGCGTGATCGATCACGTCGGGTTCGCCCGACACGGTGATCGTGCCGACGACGACGTCACCGACGATGATCGGCACCGAGCCGCCGTGCGCCTTGTGCGTCTCGTGGTCGATGTCGAGGTCGGTGAACGGCGTTCCGGCCTCCTCGTGACGACGGCGTACGAGCAGCGACGGCACGCCGAACATGCGCGCCACGGCGGCCTTGCCGGCCAGCCAACGATCGTTCTCCGGTCCGGTCTTGCCGAGTTTCGCTCGGAAGACGAGGTCACCGCCGAGCACGATGTCGACGGCGAGGTTGAGCTCGCGCTCGTCGATGACGCCCACGGCCTCCAGGCCGAGGTCGACCGCCTCGTCGTTGCTCATCGACGGGAATCGCAGGTCGGCGAACTCGAACTCGAGATCGGCGGCGGTGTACACGGGGAGCTCGCTCATGCTCCGATCCTCCCAGAACTGTCGGTGCCGACCGGCACGATGAATCCATGGATTCGAACGTGCATTTCATCACGCTGGCGACCGACGACCTCGAATCGGTGCGCGATTTCTACGTGCGTGGACTCGGGTGGACGGCGCACCTCGACGTGCCGGACGAGATCGTGTTCTTCCAGGTCGCCCCTGGGCTGCTGCTCGCCTTCTTCGACTCGCGCAAGTTCGGCGAGGACACCGGCCGCGCCGCCGTGTCGGTGAGCGGGCTCACCCTCGCCCACAACGTCGACTCCCCCGACGCCGTGGTCGAGACGGTGACTCGGATGCGCGCGGCCGGCGGATCGGTCGTCAAGGAGCCGCAGGCGGGCGCGTTCGGCGGTGTGTTCCACGCGCTCGTGGAGGACCCGAACGGCGTGCTGTGGGAGATCGCCCACAACCCGTCGTGGTCGATCGGTGACGACGGCACCGTGTCGCTCGGCTGAGCCGATTCCGCAGCCCGCCTAACGCTGCAGCACGTTCCGCGCGATCGACACCAGATCCGCCGGTTGCATCGGCTCGTCCGTGGCGTCGAGTTCATCGAGCGTCCACCAGCGCGCGTCGAGCACGTCGACGAGCTCCTCGGGCGTCCAGCCGTCCCGGGACGGCTCGAACGCCGTCGTGCGGTGCAGGAAATAGGTGGCATGGCCGACATCGACGTGACCGTCGGTCCGCTCCATCCGGAATCGCTCCTCGTGCACGACCGGGCCGGGGTCGTCGATCTCCAGCCCGGTCTCCTCGCGCAGCTCGCGGATCGCCGCGGCCGTCACGCTCTCCCCCGGGTCGATGCCGCCACCCGGGGTGATCCATCGTGCGGGTCGATCGACCGCCGCCGGCCACTTCGTCAGCAGCAGGAACAGACGGTCCCGCTCGTCGACGAGCAGCACGCGGGCCGTGGCCCGGAAGACCTCGGCCACTCGGATCAGCGCAGGAAGTCGGCGACGTCCCCGACGTAACGGGTGTTGTTCTCCGGGATGGGCTCGACGGCGGCGAGGGCGACCTCGGCGGCGAACTCCCCCACGTTGTACAGCTTGCCCGCGGACTCCTTGCGGCTCGCGATCGCGCCCGGGTTCGCCCGTTCTAGCAGCGTCGCGGTGATCGTGCCCTCGATCATGTCCCCCGAGACCACGACGAACCCGATCCCCGCCTCGGCGAGCTGCGGCACGAGCTCGCGGAGCGCATCCTCGCCGGCGCGCTTGCTCAGTGCGACCGGCAGGTACTCCGGCATCGTCTCGACGGTGCGGATGAAGTGGGCCTGGTGGCTCGTGACGAACACCACGCGCGAGCCTTCGCCGAGCAGCGGGAGCGCTGCGGCGAGCACCGCGACCTGCGCGTCGCGGTTGAGCTTCATGGCGTAGTCCTCGCCCATGCCCGACTCCATGCCGCCGGACGCGTTGAGCACGAGCAGGTCGAGCCCGCCGAACTGCTCACGAACGCTCTGGAACATCGCCTCGACCGACGCCGGGTCGGTGAGGTCCGCGCCGACCGCGATGGCCTCTCCCCCGTCGGCCTGGATCTGCTGCACGAGCTTCTGCGCCCGCGCCTCCTTGTTGCGGTAGTTCACGACCACCTTCGCGCCCGCCGCGGCGAGGTACTTCGCCGTGTCGGCGCCGATGCCGCGAGAGGAGCCGGTGATGAGCGCGCGCGTGCCGGTGAGCGAGCCGGTTTCGAGAGGATTCACGGTCCCCGACCCTAGCAACTCCCCCGCCGACGGACCCGGTGATACCGTCGAAGGGAGCCCGACCCCGGAAGAGGTGGCCGAGATGCCCGACGTGACCCAATACCTCTGGATCATCTGGTTGGTCTTCGTGGTGGTCTGCGTCATCATCGAGCTGCTGACGCTCGAGTTCACCTTCCTGATGATCGCGACCGGGAGTCTCGGCGGTCTCGCCGCGAACCTGCTCGGCGCGCCGTGGTGGCTGCAGATCCTCGTCGCCCTCGTACTGTCGGTGCTGCTCATCCTGCTCATCCGCCCGGTACTGCTGCGTGCACTCCGCCGAGGCGAGGATCCGACGCCGAGCAACGTCGATGCGCTCCTCGGGATGGGAGGCCGCGTCGCGCGCACCGTCACCGACCTCGGCGGACTCGTGAAGCTCGCCAACGGCGAGACGTGGACGGCCCGCGTCTCCCCCCTCACCGAACACCGCGACCTGCTCGAGGGCGAGCGGGTCGTCGTCACCGCGATCGACGGGTCCACCGCCATCGTCATCCCCGTCGAGAGGAACACCCCATGATCGACCCCGGCGCCTTCATCGGCCAGATCTTCGTGATCGCCCTGCTCGTCGTCCTGGCGATCTTCGTGATCATCGTGCTCATCCGCGCGATCCGCATCATCCCCCAGGCGAACGCCGGCGTGGTCGAACGTCTCGGCAAGTACCACAAGACCCTCATGCCGGGACTCAACATCCTGGTGCCCTTCATCGACCGGGTGCGACCGCTCATCGACATGCGCGAGCAGGTCGTCTCGTTCCCGCCGCAGCCGGTGATCACCGAGGACAACCTCGTCGTCTCGATCGACACGGTCGTGTACTTCCAGGTGACGGATGCGCGGGCGGCGACGTACGAGATTAACAACTACCTCGGTGCCGTCGAACAGCTCACCACGACGACGCTCCGCAACGTCGTCGGTGGACTGAACCTCGAAGAGGCGCTCACGAGCCGCGACGAGATCAACGGGCAGCTGCGCATCGTGCTCGACGAGGCGACCGGCAAGTGGGGCATCCGAGTCGGGCGTGTCGAGCTCAAGGCGATCGACCCGCCCGTCTCGATCCAGGATTCGATGGAGAAGCAGATGCGCGCCGAGCGCGACAAGCGCGCCGCCATCCTCATCTCGGAGGGCACGAAGCAGTCGGCGATCCTCGAGGCCGAGGGTGCCCGGCAGGCGGAGATCCTCCGCGCCGAGGGCCAGGCCCAGGCCGCGGTGCTGCGCTCCCAGGGTGAGGCGCAGGCCATCACGACGGTGTTCAAGGCCATCCACGACGGCAACCCGGACGAGAAGCTGCTCGCCTACCAGTACCTGCAGACGCTGCCGAAGCTCGCCGAGGGCTCCTCGAACAAGCTCTGGATCATCCCGAGCGAGCTCACGGAGGCCGTCAAGGGCATCGGGGAGGGATTCCTGGGTGGCCGCACCACTCCCCCCGCGGACTGACCACCCCTTCTTCTCCGGCACCACCCCGCGCATCCTCGCTCATCGTGGTCTCGCGCTGCGGGTACCGGAGAACACTCTGCCGGCGTTCCGCGCCGCATGGGATGCGGGGGCCCGCTACATCGAGACGGATGTGCACGCCTCGCGTGACGGCGTCGCGATCATCAGCCACGACGCCGACCTGCGCCGCCTCACCAGCCGCCGCGAACGCGTCGCCGAACTGACGGCGCGCGAACTCGCCGCGATCGACCTCGGCGGCAGCGGGTTCTGCACCCTCGCCGAGGCGCTCGAGGCGCTGCCCGACGCCCGCTTCAACATCGACGTGAAGGCGCACGAGGCCGCACGACCGGCCGGCGACGCGATCCGGGCCGCGGGTGCCGAGCACCGTGTGCTCGTGAGCGCGTTCGACGAACGCCGCCGCCGGGCGGCCCTCGCCGCGGCACCCGGGGTGGCCACCTCCGGTTCCTCACTCGTCGTCGCGCGGGCTGTGCTCGCCTGGCGCCTCGGAATGCGGGTCACGCTCGGTCGTGTGCTCGCCGATGTGCACGCCCTGCAGGTGCCCGAGCGCACGTCCGGCATCCGTGTCGTCACCCCGGAGTCGGTGCGGGCGTTCCACGCCGCCGGCGTCGAGGTGCACGTGTGGACGGTGAACGACGTCGCGACGATGCGACGCCTGCTCGAGTGGGGTGTCGACGGGATCGTCACCGACCGCGCGGACCTCGCGATCGACCTCGTCGCCTCCCGCTGAACGCCTCCCCTCCCCCGCCTTCCCCACTGGGAGTCGACTGACAGCGCCGCGCGCCGGGCAGGTTCCACCCAGGTGCGACGTTTATAACTTTCGGAAGCTGCAACGCGAGAAGGAGGCCACACGATGGCGGATCGTAGTTTGCGCGGTATGCGACTCGGGGCTCAGAGCCTGCAGAGCGAAGAGGGTGTCGAGTTCTCGCCGCGGAAGAGAGGCGTCTACCGCACGCCCGACGGGTCGACGTTCGAGGTGATCTTCGCTGCAGATGCGGAGTTGCCGGAGACGTGGGACTCGCCCAAGACGGGACAGTCGGGGCGCCTGGTCGCCGACAACGGCGAGCTGGTGCAGTCGGAACAGGCCGAGGCCAAGGTTCCGCGCACCCACTGGGACATGCTGCTCGAGCGGCGCACGCGCGCCGAGCTCGAGGAACTGCTGCAGGAGCGCTTGGAATACCTGCGTTCCCGTCGCGGTCAGCACAAGATCGGCGCGTAAGCGCGTCACCTGGGCCGTTCAGGGTCGTCTACGGGCGTCCTCGGACGGCCCAAGCCGTGACCCGGACGAGCGCCTCGGCCACGATCCCCGCGTGCATCTTCGAGCGGCCGTCCGCCCGTTCGACGAAGGCGATCGGATGCTCGAGCACGCGTCCTCCGGACAATTCCACGCGCCACGCCATCTCCACCTGGAAGCAGTAACCCTGCGAGGAGACACGGTCGAGTTCGAGCGCCCGCAGCGCGGTCGCCCGGTAGACCCGGAACCCGGCCGTGATGTCGCGGATCCTGCTGCGCAGCACGCGCCGCGCGTACGCATTGCCCAGACGTGAGATGAGTCGACGGGGCCACGGCCAGTTGCGCACCTCACCGCCCGGAACCCAGCGCGAGCCGATCACGAGATCCGCGCCGCGCGCGAGGGCGAGCATCGGCACGAGGTCGACGGGGTCGTGCGATCCGTCCGCGTCGATCTCGACGACGTACTCGTATCCGCGGTCGAACGCGCGGGCGAACCCCTCGAGGTACGCCCGTCCGAGCCCTTGTTTGCCCGGTCGGTGCAGCACCGTGATGGCCGCATCGTCCGCGGCGAGCCGATCGGCGAGACCGCCGGTGCCATCGGGACTCGCGTCGTCGACGATGAGCACATCGGCGTCGGGCACCGCCTGACGTACCCGCCCGACCAGACGCTCGAGGCTCTCGATCTCGTTGTAGGTCGGCACGATCACGAGCGTGTCAGCCACGGACCCTCCCGCCGCGCGAAGCCGAGACGCCGGCGGCGAGACCGAGCAGGCCGAGTCCGCCGAGTACGAGCTCGAGCGCGCCGCCGACGGCGACCGCCGGCGTCACCGTGTCGCGCAACGGCAGCGTCTCGACGATGCGGCCCGCTTCATACGTCGGCAGCTGATCGACGATCGTGCCGTCGGGCAGGATCGCGGCACTCGTGCCGACGGTGGAGATGTTGACGAGCGCACGACCGGTCTCGATGGCCCGGATGCGTGCGATGGCGAGCTGCTGCACGCTCTCGTCGGTGCGGCCGAAGTCGGCGTTGTTGGTCTGCGCGAAGATGATCTGCGCGCCGTCGCGCACGCTCGCGCGCATGAGGGCGTCGTCGACGATGTCGAAGCAGATGTTCACCCCGACGCGTGCCCCCGCGGGCAGTTCGAAGACGGAGTCACGCGTCCCCGGGGTGTACTCCCGGCCGATCATGCCGATCAGATCCGGGGCGAACATCGCCCAGAACTGCCGATCCGGCACGTATTCGCCGAACGGCACGGGGTGCTTCTTGTCGTAGCCATCGACCGCGCGTTCCCCCGGCACCCACAGCAGGGAGGTGTTGAAGTACCGCTCCCCCACCTGCGTGATCGCCCCGGCGATGAGCGGGGCATCCATCCTGGTGGCGACCGTGTCGAAGGCGCGCTCGGCGTATGCGGACCGCAGCGGGTCGAGGTCGGATCCTCCTTCGGGCCACACCACGACGTCGACGTCGTCGCCGTAGAGGGGCCGCGTCGCCTCGATCTGATCGGCCAGGTTGTCGCCCGGTTCGCGGACGTCGAAGTATCCGGCCTTGGCGTTGCCCTGCACGGCGGCGACCGTGAGCTCCCCGTTGTCCGGGGCCGACCACGCCGGCAGCAGCACGAGCAGCGAACCGACCGCGGTGACCGCGGTGACGCGCGCGAGCACCGGCCGGCCGGCCAGCAGCACCGCCTCGATCGCCATCGCCACCGTGAGCAGGAGCAGGAACGACACGCCGGATGCGCCCAGCCAGGCGAAGGCGTCGGAGACCGGGCTCGCCGATTGCGAGAACGCCACCCGTCCCCACGAGAAGCCACCGTACGGCCACGTGGCGGCGATGCCCTCGCGCGCGGTCCAGAGGCCCGCAACCACGAGCGGCACCCACAGCATCCGGGCGAGCGCGCCCGGCCAGGCCGGCGCGACGAAACGGTACGCGAGCGCGATGAGCACCGATCCCGCGGCGAAGAACAACGCCTCGAGGATCGTGAGCGCGAGGTAGGGCACCGGGCCGAGGAAGAGCGTCATCCACCCGACGTGCACGAGGTAGAACGACCAGCCGGCGATGAAGCCGACGAGCGCCGCCCACCGCCACGACGCGCCCCGCAACGCGATGAGCACCATCGCGATGCCGGGGAGGATGAGCGGCCACCACCCGCGATCAGGGAAGGCCGCGTCGAGCACGAATCCGGACCCGGCGGCGAGTGCGAGGCCCAGCCACCGGGGCACCAGGGGCACGACGGCGGGAGTCTCGAGCATCGGCTCGAGCCTAATCGCTCGTCAGGCGACCGAACTGTACGCGACGATGCCGCGCCGGATGGCGTCGAGGGCACGGCGGGCGGTCGACCCGACCGGCTGATCGGCGACCACCGAGAGCTGGTCGAGCAGGTCGATGGTCTGCTTCGTCCAGCGCACGAAGTCGCCCGCGGCGAGATCGGCGAGGCTCAGTACCGTGTCGAGGCTCGCGCCGGTCGCCCAACGGTGCATCGCGAGGGCGAGACCGGTCGAGAGCGGGTCGCTGCCCGGCAGGCGGTGCTCCCGCTCGAGGTCGTCGAGTCGGCTCCACAGGTCCGTCGTCGCGTCGAGGGCCTCGCGGAACGGGCCGCGCGGCAGGTTGCGGTCGTACACCTCCCCCTCGTCGCGGCGTGCCTCGTAGACGATCGTCGCGGCCATCGCGGCGAGAGCCGCGGGGTCGAGCCGATCCCACACCTTCGTGCGCAGGCACTCGGCGACGAGCAGGTCGCGCTCGCCGTAGATGCGGCGCAGCATGCCTCCGTACGGTCCGAGCGAGACGGCTCCGGAATCCTCGCGCACGAGGTACCCGCGCTCGAGCAGCACGTCCGTCACCCGGTCGAAGATCTTCGCCACGACCCCGGTGCGGGAGTTGATCTGGCCGGCGAGCTGGTCGGTCTGCTTCTTCAGTCGGCTCCAGCGTTCGGCCCACCGGGCGTGCTGTTCGCGATCGCTGCAGCCGTGGCACGGGTGCTGGCGGAGCTTGCGCCTCAAGGCGGTGAGCCGGTGCTGGCGCCGGTCCCGCTCCGCGCGGGACTGCACGTCGGCGCGGGCGTGGCCGGATTTCTCGATGTCGGTGAGCTCGCGCCGGATGCTCCAGTACTCCCGGAAGTCCCCGAGATGGCACTGCATCGCCTTCTCGTAGCCCTCGAGCGACTCGCGCTGCGCCCGCACCTTGCGGGCGAGGTCGACGACGGCGCGATCGGCCTGGAACTGGGCGAAGGAGCTCTCGAGGATCTCGCGGGTGCGGTCACGACCGAACTGGTTGATGAGGTTGACGGCCATGTTGTAGCTCGGGCGGAAGCTCGAGTTGAGCGGGTAGCTGCGCCGGCTCGCGAGCGACGCGACACTCTGCGGGTCGAGCCCACCGGACCACTGGATGACGGAGTGGCCCTCGACGTCGATGCCGCGCCGTCCGGCGCGACCGGTGAGCTGGGTGTACTCCCCCGGCGTGATCGGAACGCGGGCCTCGCCGTTGAACTTCTCGAGCTTTTCGAGCACGACCGTTCGCGCCGGCATGTTGATGCCGAGGGCGAGGGTCTCGGTCGCGAAGACGACCTTCACGAGCTTGCGCTGGAAGAGCTCCTCGACGACCTCCTTGAAGGCGGGCAGCAGTCCGGCGTGGTGGGCGGCGACGCCCCGCTCGAGGCCCTCGAGCCACTCCCAGTAGCCGAGCACGGCGAGGTCCTCATCGCGCAGGGTGCGGCAGCGGTCCTCGACGATGGCGCGGATCTCGTCGCGCTCCCAGCCCTCGGTGAGCCGCACTCCGGCGCGCAGCACCTGGCGGACGGCCGAGTCGCAGCCGACTCGGCTGAAGATGAAGAAGATCGCAGGCAGCAGGTTCTTCGACCGCAGCAGCTCGACGATATCGGGACGGTCCATGCGATCCGGCCGCCAGTCCCCGCCCCGCGGCCGGCTCGGTTGCCGCCCGTTCCACCGTCCGGCGTCCCGCGAACTCGACGACCCGGTCAGGCGGACGAGCTCCGGGTTCACGCGATTGGTCGCGGCCTGCCCCGAGGAGTCGAAGAGGTCGACGAGCTTCGACCGCACGAGCACGTGCTGATCGAGCGGCACCGGGCGGTCCTCCGACACGATGACGTCGGTCTCGCCGCGCACCGCCTGCAGCCAGTCGCCGAACTCCTCGGCGTTCGACACCGTCGCGCTCAGGGAGATCAGCCGCACCTTCGACGGCAGGTGGATGATGACCTCCTCCCACACAGCCCCGCGGAACCGGTCGGCGAGATAGTGCACCTCGTCCATGACGACGTAGGTGAGGTCGCGCAGCAGGTCCGAGTCGGCGTAGAGCATGTTGCGCAGCACCTCGGTCGTCATGACGACGATGCGCGCCGAACTGTTGACGTTGGTGTCGCCGGTGAGAAGACCCACCTCCGACGGGCCGTACACGTCGACGAGCTCCCGGTACTTCTGGTTGCTGAGCGCCTTCATCGGCGCCGTGTAGAAGACCTTCGCGGTGGGGTGGAACATCGCGAGGAACACCGCGAACTCGGCGACGATCGTCTTCCCGGCGCCAGTCGGCGCGGCGACGAGCACGCTGCGCCCCTCCTCGAGCACCTCGCACGAGGCACGCTGGAAGGGGTCGAGCGGGAACGACAGCTGACGTTCGAAGGCCTCGAGGCGCGGATGCGCCTGGCGCGACTTCCACGCCGCCATCCGCTCCGCCGGCGACAGTTCGGTGCTCACACCTCCGAGCCTAGGCTCAGGCGGCGAGCGATTCCTCAAGCTGAGCGTTGCGTCGGGAGACGCGGCGGTCGTTGAGCGCCGCGATGCCCGCGGCGATGAAGTAGAGCACGATCATCGGGATCGCGAGCAGGAACATCGACAGCACGTCGGCGGCGGGGGTCGCGATGGCGGTGAAGAGGAAGATCACGAGGATCGCGACGCGCCATCCCTTGAGGATCGCCTTCGCGGACAGCACCCCGACGAAGTTGAGCAGCACGAGGAACACCGGCAGCACGAACGCGATGCCGGTCGCGAGCAGCAGCTTGAGCACGAAGTCGAAGAAGCCCTTCGCGTCGAGGTTCGCGACGTACTCGGGATCGACGAAGCCGAGCATGAGTTCGACGATGTGCGGCATGACGAGCCAGCCCGCCGCGCATCCGGCGAAGAACAGCGGGATCGCGGCGCCGAGGAACGAGATCGCATAGATCTTCTCCTTGCGCACCAGTCCGGGCACGAGGAACGCCCACACCTGGTAGAGCCACACCGGGCACGATGCGACGATGCCGATCGTGAGGGCGATCTGCAGTCGCAGGTCGAACCCGGTCGTCACGTTCTGGAAGTTGAGGTTCGCGTTGCGGTCCCCCGCCTCCGCGAACGCGATGATCGGCTCGGTGATGAGGTCGAGCACCCATTCGGAGACGATGAAGCCCCCGACGGCCGCGACGAGGATCGCGATCGCCGAGATCGTGAGGCGCTTGCGCAGCTCGAGCAGATGCTCGCCGAGCGTCATCCGCCCCTCGTCGTCGCGTCCCCGTTTCTTCTTCCAGCGGGTCGCGGCCACCGTGCTAGGGCTTCGGGCGCGTGCTGTCGTTCGCGCGCGTCGAGGTCTCGGGACGCGCCGCCCGCGGGGCCGCGTCGTCGCGGTACGGGTCGTCGAGGTCGGAGTCGGCCGCGCGCGGGGCCTCGGTCTCGCGTTCCTCGTTCATGGTCTTCACTTCCTTGCGGAAGATGCGCATCGACTGCCCGAGGCTGCGGGCGAGCTGCGGGAGCTTCGGCGCGCCGAACAACAGCAGCACGATGAGCACGATGACGAGCAGGTGCCATCCGGTGAGATTGCCGAGCATGCCGGTCCATCCTTCGTCTGGGGCGCCGCGACGGATCCGCGGTCTCCGTGCGTCCAGTCTACGTCGCGCGTCTGCGGATCGCCCGGTAGATGCGCGGATCGCCTTCGAAGCTCACGAGAGCGTCGGTCGAGCGCCCCGGCAGGTGGATCGCGACGGCGCGACCGGCGAGGTGGCGGGCGGCGCGCGGGTCCGCGCGCACGACGACGGCCTCCCACGACCTGTCGTCGTGGTCGAACCGCACCGCGGTGCGCTCCCGTCCGCTCCAGCGCACGCGCATCGCCCGGCCCGGGCTGCGCACGCCGCGCTCCAGCAGCAGCGCCCGTCGCCGGCGGCGTGCCCGCCCCGTGCCGTACCAGAGCAGCCCGAGGAACAGGATTCCGAGCAGCACCAGCAGGAGGGTCATCGGCCCGCCCCGGTCGTCGGCCGGATCACGAGTCGTAGCGTGCGGCTCCGGCGGCGGCCCACTCCGCGACCGCGTGGCGGGCGGCGGCGGGCTCGACCACCGTGGCGACGCCGGACATGCCCGCGATGAGCCGCTTGAGCCCGTGGTAGTGCGAGACGCGGATGGTGGTGCGGATGCGGCCGCCGACCTCGGTCGACGTGCTGCCCTCGGGCACGTAGTCCGCGAGCAACGGCAGCGCGGCGGGCTCCACGTCGAGGGTCACGAGCAGATCGTCCGGTGAACCCTCGAACAGCGTGTCGGGCAGCGGGATGTCGCCGACGCGGTAGGTGATCGGCTCGTCCGTCACCCGCACCTCGGACATGCGGTCGAGACGGAAGGTGCGCACGGCCCGCCGGAGGTGGCACCAGCCGCGCAGGTACCAGTCCGCATCCGTCGACTCGACCCGCAGCGGGTCGACGCGACGCCGCTCCCGCTCGCCGCGGGAGTTGACGTAGTCGAACTCGAGCTGCACGCCGCGGGCGACCGACTCCCGGATCGGATCGAGCAACGCGCTCGCATCGGAGGCGTCGACGGCGACCTGGCTCGGCTGGGCGGACGCCCCCCGCGAGAGCTTCACCATGAGCGACGCGATGCCGGCGCTGTCGACGTGCTCGGGCAACGACGAGAGGTACTGCAACCCGGCGATGAGCGCGGCCGCCTCGCGAGCGGAGAACCGCGGGGAGTCGTCGATCGCCACCAGGTTGGTGAGCACGATCTGGTCGTTCTCCTCGAAGTCGTCCCAGGCGATGTCGAACAGATCGCTGTGCTGGTACGACGAGGTCTCCCCCGGCACGCCGCTCACCGCGATCAGGCGCACCGCATCCCGGATCTGCTCCTCCGGCACGCCGAAGTGCGCGGCCGTCTCGCGCACGGTGACGCGGTCGTGGTCCATCAGGTAGGGCACGAGGGAGAGCAGGAACGCGAGCTTGTCCTGCGCGTGCATCGGCTTCGCGCGCTCAGCCATGATCCTCCGCCGTCCGCAGCAGGCGGGCCCGTACCGAGTCCCGCAGTTCCGGCGGCGACACCACGAGCACCTCGGGACCGTGGGCGGCGAGCTCGTCGGCGAGCAGCTCCGCGTCGGTGTAGTGCACGATGAGCGCTCCGTCGTCGGTGCGGCGGCTGTCCCGCCGCTTGCTCAGCCGCGTCTCGGCGTCGCTGCCCGGTTCGACCCGCAGCTCCGCGGTGCGGGCCGCCCAGATCTCCTCGAGTTCGTGGCGGGCGCGCTCGGTCGCCTCGGGCGGGTAGGCGGTGTAGCCCTTCGTGGTCACGGTGACCGGGCTCACGATGCGGCGCAGCAGGAAGTTGCGCGTGCCCTCCGCATCGCGGTCGTGGGCGTGCAGCAGCCAACGGCCGCGGTGCTGGATGAGGGCGATCGGCTCGACGGTGCGCCGTCGAGCGTCGCGCTGCCCGGGCTTGAGGTAGTCGAACTGCACGACGACGTGCCGGTCGAGCGCGGAGCGCAGCGGCTCGAACGCGGCGTCGCGGGAGCGCACCCGCGGCAGGTAGGCGAGCACGGGTTCGGCCGCCTGCACGCCGAGCGAGCGCAGTTTGAGCAGGGCACGGCGCGACTCCGACGAGATCGATCCCTCGCGCCACACCATCGCCGCGAGACCGAGCAGTGCCGTCTCCTCCGCCGAGAACGTGATGTCGGCGGGCAGGTCGTACGCGCCCTTCGGGATGCGGTAGCGCAGGTTCTGGTTGTTGCCGGCGTCTCCGGGCGACTCGACGGTCTCGAGCGGCACGCCGAGCTCGCGGATGTCGTCCTTGTCGCGCTCGAACTGACGCTCGAGGTTCGCGTTGTCACCGGCGCGCGAGTAGCGCTGACGGTACCCCTGCACGGTCGAGAGGATCTCGGTCTTCGTCAGCCCGGTCTCGGTCGCGAGGAGCGCGAGCACGAGGCTGAACAGCCGTTCCTCGACGGGAACGCGCGGAATCGCTGCGGCAGGCACGGAATCCATCCTTCGCTCAGGACACCCGGCCAGTGTCGGTGTTCTCCGACTTACTGGATCCCCAGAACGTCGACGACGAAGACCATGGTAGATCCCTCGGGGATGCCCTGGGGCCACGAACCCTCGGGGTAGCCGTCCTCCGGGGCGATGACGATGAGCAGCTGCGAACCGACCGTGCTGCCGATGATCGCGTCGGCGAAACCGGGCACGAGACCGGCCTGCGGGTCGTCCTCGAGGCTGACCGCCGGGAGCGTCGCGGGGATGCCGTTGTCCCACGACGACTGGAAGACGGTGCCGGTGTCCCAGACGAGTCCGGTGTAGTGGGCGACGACCTGGTCGCCCTCCTTCACCTTGGTGCCGTCGCCGCGCTTGAGCACGGACACGCGGGTGTCGGCGGGCGGGGCCTGGTTGGGCACGCTGATGCCGGGACGCCCATCCGGCGCCGTGACGACCGCGGGCAGGCCGTTCTCGGCGAGCTGGTTGGCGCCGTTCGCCTTGCCGAGGTAGCCGCGCTCGACGTCGATGACGGCGACGAGGGTGTCGTCGTTGCCGAGTCCGAGCTCCGGGTTGAGCTGATCGGCACCGTAGATGTCCTCGACCGTCGCGGCGAACGCGACGCGCGACCCGACGGTCGCGCACTCGACGGCCTGGGCGAACATATCGTCCTCGGCACCGACGGTGCGGCGCACCGGCTCGGCCTCGTCATAGCTCGACGAGGTCAGCAGGTCGCCGCTCGTGCCGGCGTAGAGGGAGATCTGCAGGTCGGCGACCTCGCCGGACTGCAGGAGCGATCCGTCCCCGGCGGAGACGGTGGTGACCTGGGCGCTCTTGGTGACGAGCGGGGTGGGGAAGCTCACGTCGGGCTCCTGGCCGATGCGACCGGTCGCCTCCACGACGCTCGCGGTCTGGCCGCTCGGGAAGGTCGGGGTGCAGTGCGAGGGGTCCGCCGGCGAACTGCACGCCACGAGCGTCGTTCCGAGCACGGCGACGGCGATGAGCGCGGGGATAGTGCGCACGGATCCTCATTCCCTTTGACTCGAGCTGCCCGATGAGCAGCACCAACTCTACCGACTCGGCGAATCGTCGCCGGACTCGGCGTCCGCGGCGAGGCGGGCGGTGGCCTGAGCCTGGCGACCGGCCTTGCGGAGGCGCTTGTCGCTCGTGATCCGCTCCCCCACGGCACCGGGCGTCCAGGCCTCGACGTCCTCGTCGGTGTAGTCGGTCTTCGACGCGCGTTGCGCCCGCTTGGGCAGCACGGCGCCCGGGGCGAGCCGCCGCGCGGTGACGAGGAAGCCGGTGTGTCCGACCATGCGGTGATCGGGGCGCACGGCGAGTCCGTCGACGTGCCAGCCGCGCACGAGGGTCTCGAACGGGTCGGGCTCGGTGAACAGACCGGAGGAGCGCAGCGCTTCGGCAGTGCGGGAGAGCTGGGTCACGGTGGCGACGTAGCAGACGACGAGGCCGCCGGGCGTGAGGGCGTCGGCGACGGCCTCGACGCACTCCCACGGGGCGAGCATGTCGAGCACGACCCGGTCGACGCTGCCCGGGGCGACGGCGTCGGGCAGCGACTCGACGAGGTCGCCGACGGTCAGCTTCCAGTAGTCGGGCTCCTCACCGAGGAAGCTCGCGACGTTGCCGCGGGCGACGTCGGCGAACTCGGCGCGGCGCTCGAAGGAGTGCACCCGACCGGTCGGCCCGGCGGCACGCAGCAGCCAGAGCGTGAGGGCCCCGGAGCCGACGCCGGCCTCGACGACCGTGGCCCCGGGGAAGATGTCGGCGAACGCGAGCACCTGCGCGGCGTCCTTCGGGTAGACGATCGCCGCTCCGCGCGGCATCGACATGACGAAGTCGTTGAGCAGCGGACGCAGCGCGAGGTATTCGATGCCGTTGCTGCTCGTGACGACCGAGCCGTCGGGCAATCCGATGATGCGGTCGTGTTCGAGCGCCCCGCGGTGCGTGTGGAACTCCTTGCCCGGCTCGAGCGTGATGGTGTTCATCCGGCCCTTGGGACCGGTGAGCTGCACGCGGTCCCCCGCGCGGAACGGACCGTTCTGCCGTCGCGCGGTCATGAGGTGCGTCCGCTCAGCGCGAGTTCCCGCAGGTCGTCGACGGTGCGACCGGCGAGGGTGGGCCACACGGTGTAGTCGGATGACGGCGCGAGTTCGGCGATGTGCGGCACTCCGATCGCCACGGTCCCCGCGGCGACCGCGGAGGCGAGCCCGGGCGGGGAGTCCTCGATCGCGACGCAGTGCGCCGGGTCGACGCCGAGCAGCCGCGCCGCGGTGAGGTAGGCCTCGGGATGCGGTTTGGAGTGCTCGACCTCGTCGCCCGTGACGATGACGTCGAACACGTCGCCGGCGACCTCGGCGATCCGGGAGGCGAACCGGCGGATCGACATGGTGACGAGCGCGGTCGGCAGTCCCGCCTCACGCACCTCGCGCAACAGCTCGAGGGCGCCCGGGCGCCACGGCACCTCGAGGGCGACCTGCTCGAGCACACGGGTCGTCAGGCGGTCGATGATCTCGTCCTCCGAGAGCGCCACGCCGTGGGACTGCAGGATGCGGGCGCTGTGCCACAGGCCCTGGCCGATCAGCTCCAGGCTCTTCTCGTGGTCCCAGGATCCGCCGAACTCGCCGACGATCCACTCCTCGGCGGCGAACCAGTACGGTTCCGAGTCGATCAGGGTCCCGTCCATGTCGAAGAGGACGGCGGCGGGGAGGGTCACGACGCACGAGTCTAGCCACGACGGCTCGGCGGGCCGTGCGCGCCGTCCTATCCTGGTTCCGGGCCCCGGGCCTTCACACCGGGGAGCGAGGACACACGTGGCAGACACTTTCGCGCAGGGCCGGTTGCTGGTCGTGGCATTCGAGGGCTGGAACGATGCCGGCGAGGCGGCGAGCGGTGCGGTGCGCGTTCTCCGGGACCATTTCGAGGTCGAACCGATCGCCGAGGTCGAGCCGGAGGACTACTTCGACTACCAGTTCAACCGCCCCACCGTGGCGATCGACGACGACGGTGAGCGGGTGCTGATCTGGCCGAGCGTCACCGTCTTCGCCCCCGTCGACCCGACGGCCCGCATCCACCTGCTGCTCGGCACGGAACCCTCGCGCGGCTGGAAGACGTTCGCGCAGGAGATCCTCGACATCGTCGTCGACCGGGAGATCGACGGCATCGTGCTGCTCGGCGCGATGCTCGCCGACGTGCCGCACACGCGCCCCATCTCGGTGTTCGCCTCGAGCGACGACCCGGCCGTTCGGGCGGAGTTCGGGTTCGAGCGCAGCACCTATGAGGGTCCGGTGGGCATCCTCAGCGTGCTCGGCGACGCGGCGCGCCAGCGGGAGATCCCGTCGCTGTCGATCTGGGCGTCCGTTCCGCACTACGTGCACAACGCCCCGTCGCCCAAGGCGACGCTCGCGCTCATCGAGAGGCTCGAGTCCATCCTCGGCGTCGACATCCCCCGCGGTGACCTCGTCGAGGAGGCCGCGGCATGGGAGAGCGGCATCGACGCGCTCGCGAGCGACGACGACGACATGTCGTCGTACATCGAGCAGCTCGAACAGGCCCGCGACACCGTCGACTCCCCCGAGGCGAGCGGTGACGCGATCGCCGAGGAGTTCGAGCGCTACCTGCGCCGGCGTGACGGCCGTGACGGCCGCAGCCCCGGGCAGGCGGGCGACGAGCCGTGGCGCCCCGACCCGCCCGTCGTCTGAGCCGACGCCCGGCGGGCCGGGTCATGCCCGATCAGAGCGGGTCGAGCACTCCGGTCGAGAGCAGCACGATGAGCACGCCGCCGAGCAGGATGCGGTAGATCACGAACGGCAGGAACGAGCGCTTCTTGATGTAGCTCATCAGGAAGGCGATGACCGCGAGCCCGACACCGAAGGCGACGACCGTCGC
This sequence comes from Diaminobutyricimonas aerilata, assembly GCF_002797715.1. NCBI lineage: Bacteria > Bacillati > Actinomycetota > Actinomycetes > Micrococcales > Microbacteriaceae > Diaminobutyricimonas > Diaminobutyricimonas aerilata. The sequence continues at coordinate 1,786,181 of NZ_PGFF01000001.1, forward strand.
GACGGCGGTCTCGATGCCGGTGAACGGGCTGTCGACCTGCGGCTCGGTGACGCTGTTGTAGAGCTCGTAGAGCCCGCTGCCGAAGACCGCGGGGATCGCGAGCAGGAACGCGTACTGCGCGGCGGCCGGACGGTCGTAGCCGAGCAGCCGGCCCATCGTCGTCGTCGCGCCCGAGCGCGAGACGCCGGGGATGAGCGCGAGGGTCTGCGCGAGTCCGTAGTAGACGCCGTGCGGGTAGGTCAGGTCGGTCAGCTGGCGGCGACGCGAGCCGATGCGGTCGGCGACGCCGAGCAGGATGCCGAACACGATGAGCACGATCGCGATGAGCCACAGCGACCGGAACGTCGAGCGGATGTACTCCTGGAACAGCACCCCGACGATGACGATCGGGATCGAGCCGATGATGATGAGCCAGCCCATCCGCACGTCCGGGTCGTTCCGCTCGATGCCGGAGGCCGTGCCGAAGTGGCGGAACCACTTGCCGATGATTCTGACGATGTCGCGCCAGAAGTAGACGACGACCGCGAGCTCGGTGCCGATCTGCGTGATCGCGGTGAACGTGGCACCGGGGTCGGTCGCGCTCGGCAGGAACTCGCCGGCGATGCGCAGGTGCGCGCTCGACGAGATCGGCAGGAACTCGGTCAGACCCTGGATGAGACCCAGGACGATGGCTTCGAGAAGACCCACGGGTATCCGTTTCAGTAGGCGAGGAGGAGGTCGGTCAGCACCCGGCGCCCGAACGAGAGGGAATCGAGCGGGACCCGCTCGTCGACCCCATGGAACATGCCGGGGAAGTCGAGCTCGGCGGGCAGTCGCAGCGGCGCGAATCCGTATCCGGTGATCCCGAGCTTACTGAGGGCCTTGTTGTCCGTTCCACCGCTCATCAGGTACGGCAGCACCGGCACGCCCGGGTCGTGGCGGTGCAGCGCCTCGACCATGGTCTCGACGAGCCGGCCCGAGAACGGGTTCTCGAGCCCGACATCGCGGTGCACGACCTCGATCTCGATGTCGTCGCCGACGAGGCGCTGCACCTCGGCGAGCACCTCGTCCTCCTCCCCCGGCAGGGTGCGGATGTCGACGAGGGCCTCGGCCGTGTCGGGGATGACGTTGTGCTTGTAGCCGGCGGTGAGCAGGGTCGGGTTGGTCGTCGTGCGCAGGGTCGCCTGGATGAAGCCGGCAGCGGTGCCGGTGCCGAGCACGACCTCGTCGGGAGAGACGCGCTGCGGATCCACGCCGAGCAGCGCGGCGAGCTCGGCGACGAGCCGCTCGGTCGTCTCGGTGAGCCGCACCGGCCAGTCGCGGCGGCCGAGCACGACGATCGCCTCCGCGAGCCGGGTGATCGCGTTGTCGCGCATGACCCGCGACCCGTGCGCCGCGGTGCCGCGGGCGCGCAGGCGCACCCAGACGAGCGCCTTCTCCCCCGTCTGCAGCAGGTAGGCACGTTCCCCCGCGAGGGTGATCGAGTACCCGCCGACCTCGCTGATCGCCTCCGTCGCGCCCGCGAAGAGCTCGGGACGGTGGTCGACGAGCCAGTGCGAGCCGAGCACGCCGCCGGCCTCCTCGTCGGCGAAGAACGCGACGACGAGGTCGCGCGCCGGGCGGCGACCGCTGCCGAGGATGTCCTGCAGCGCGGTGAGGATCATCGCGTCCATGTTCTTCATGTCGACGGCGCCGCGGCCCCACAGCATCCCGTCGCGGATCTCCCCGCCGAACGGGTCGACCGACCAGTTCGCGGCATCCGCGGGCACGACGTCGAGGTGCCCGTGCACGACGAGGGCGGGCTTGGACGGATCCGCTCCCGCCACACGCGCGACGACGCTCGTGCGCCGCGGCTCGGACTCGACGTACTCGGGTTCCAGCCCGAGGCCCGAGAGGATGGCGCCGACGTACTCGGCGGCCTCCGTCTCGCCGCGGGAGCGCCCTTCGCCCCAGTTCGTGGTGTCGAACCGGATCAGGTCGCGGGCGATGCGTGCGGTCTCGTCGAGCTCCTCGGACATGCGCCCACGCTACCCGGCCGCCTTCCCGCATCCGCCCGACCGGCACGCTGGGAGGCCCATGGGAGGCGCCGGAACGACCCCGGAGTCCCGAGACGCCGCGCGTAGCCTGCCCGCATGGCAAGCGACGAACGACCCGCGCTGCGTTCCGGTGCGGGACGCAACGAGATCGAGCTGTACATCGACCTGCTCCGCGACGAGCTGCAGGGAACCCTGCACGACATCGGTCAGCGCCTCGACGTGCGCTGGCACGCGCTGCGCGTGGCTGGGAGCTTCCGCCGCGACTACCGCAAGGCGCCGGGCGCCTTCGCGGCGCTCGCCGGGGTGCTCGGCGCCGTGGCCGTCTGGATGACCGCGGCGACCGTGATCGACCGGAGGAAGAACCGTGGTTGAGAACGCGAGCAAGCGCGAGCAGCAGTCCGTCGACCCGGACGACCCGCGCAAGCCGGACTCCCCCACGCAGCTCGACGGGCAGTCGTGGAAGTACGTCGTCAAGAAGACGTTCCGCGAGTTCAGCGCCGACCAGTGCACCGATCTCGCCGCTGCGCTCACCTACTACGCCGTCCTCGCGATCTTCCCCGCGATCCTCGCCGCCCTGTCGATCCTCGGGCTCTTCGGCGAGGCCGAGCGCACGACCGACGCCGTGCTCGACATCATCGGCGGATTCATCCAGGACTCCCAGACCCTCGAGGCGATCAAGGGCCCGGTGGAGTCGCTCACCTCGCAACCCGCCGCCGGTCTCGCGTTTGTGACCGGCCTGCTCGGCGCCCTGTGGTCGGCGTCCGGCTTCGTGGGTGCCTTCAGCCGCGCGATGAACCGCATCTACGGCATCGAGGAGGGCCGCGGGTTCCTCAAGCTGCGGCCCATGCAGCTCGGCGTGACGATCGTCTCGGTGCTGCTGCTCACGGTCGCCGCCGTGCTGCTCGTGCTGAGCGGACCGGTGGCGGAGGCGATCGGGAACGTCATCGGCCTCGGCGAGGCCGCCCTCATCGTGTGGAACATCGCCAAGTGGCCGGTCATCGTCGCGATCGCCGTGTTCGTGCTCGCGCTGCTCTACTACGCGGCGCCGAACGTGAAGCAGCCGAAGTTCAAGTGGACGAGCATCGGATCGATCGTCGCCCTCGTCGTCTGGGCGCTCGCCACCGTCGGATTCGCGATCTACGTGAGCAACTTCTCGAACTACGACGCGACCTACGGCTCGCTCGGTGGTGTGATCGCGCTGCTGCTGTGGATCTGGATCAGCAACAACGCGCTGCTGCTCGGCGCCGAGCTCGACTCCGAGCTCGAACGCGGCCGCGAGCTGCAGGCCGGGCTCGAGGCGGAGGAGACGCTCAAGCTGCCGCCGCGCGACACGAAGGCGAGCGACAAGAAGGCCGACCAGCGTGCCGCCGACCGGCTGACCGGATGGCGCATCCGGCGCTACTACGAGCGCCACCCGGAGGAGCGCAAGGACTGACGCGGGGGCCCTCCGAATCCGTGCTAGTGTCGTCTCTCGGTCGACCTGGTCGGCCAGCGCGCGGGTGGCGGAAATGGCAGACGCGCTAGCTTGAGGTGCTAGTGCCCGTATAGGGCGTGGGGGTTCAAGTCCCCCCTCGCGCACAGCTGAGAGCCCCGGAGGAATCCGGGGCTCTCGCCGTTTAACCGGCGCCTCCGGAGCGGATGCGTCGTCGCAACGTCAGCCGCGCCAGATCCGCGCTCGCCTCGTCTCGACGACGACCTGTGCCGCGCACATTTCCACGCGCGCTCGAAAGGATCACGGCGCACGCAAGAATGCGCGGCGTGACCGCCCCCGCGACCGCTGGACTCGCCGGCCGCGCCGCCGCCTGGACTCGCCGGCCGCGCCGCGCGAGCGGCGCCGACGGATGCGGTCAGGGCAGCCGGTCGGAGCCGTCGGGGTTCGTCGTGCCGTCGGGGGCCGGCGGCCACTTGTACGGCAGGTCGTCGGGCACACCCGGGAAGAGCGGCCCGTAGAGCTCCGGGTCCTTGCGGATGAGGTTCGACCGGTGGCTGAGGTGGAACTCCTCGTCGCCGATCCACGGGGGCATGTCGAGTTCCGCCTGCTGCAACGCCTCCACCTCGGGCGCGAAGGCGAGCACCACCGGACGCACCGTGTCGCTGTGGCCCTGACGGATCCACTCGTCGGTGACGACGAGCGAGTACTTCACGAGCGCCGGCAGGTGCCCGCGCCACATCTTCGCGACGGGATGGTGACGCCAGCCGTATCCCGGCACGGTGAGCGCCCGGAGCACCTGGAGCGCCTCCACCCGTTGCTTGCCGAGCCGCGCCCGGTCGAGCACCGCGGCGCTGCGGTCGAACTCCGGATAGGGCAGGAAGGTCTGCACCCCTCGACTCTCGCACTCGGGTCGACGCCGTCGCCGGGCCTCCGGGCGGATGTGCAGCCGAAGTAGGCTGGCGGGGCGATGAGCATGCAACGCCGGACCTTCCTGATCGGGGCGGCATCGGGACTGTCGATGCTGCTGCTCTCCGGCTGCACGACGCCGGATCCGAGACCCACCCGCCCCACCCCGACCCCGAGCAGCCCGCTGCCGCGGCCCGCGGGGATGGTCCGCAGCCGCTGGGCGTCGGACTCCTTCACCCGGGGCGCGTCGAGCTACCTGCCCGTCGGTTCGTCACCGGATGATCGCGTCGCCCTGCGGGAGCCCGTGCAGCGCCGGGTGTTCTTCGCCGGCGAGGCGACCTCGAGCGAGCATCCGAACAGCGTCGCCGGTGCCCAGGAATCCGGCCGCCGCGCCGCCGACGAGGTGACCGCGGTCGCCGACGACGCCGAGCGCATCGCGATCGTCGGAGCCGGTATCGCGGGAGCCGCGGCGGCGCGGCAGCTCACCCGCGACGGATTCGACGTCGTGGTCGTCGAGGCGCGCGACCGCACCGGCGGACGCATCGACACGCGACGCTCCGACTCCTGGCCGGTGCCGGTCGAGCTCGGCGCCGCGTGGGTGCACGACCTCGCCGGGACCGACGTGCTGCAGCAGCTCACCCGCCTGCAGATCGACACCGCCATCGCGGACGTGCGTCAGGTGCGCGACGCCGCCGGTGCCGTCCTCGACGTGGACCCCGCCGCCGGTGCCGCGGCCGTCACCCGCGCGGTCGACGCCGCCGCGAGCGGGGTGCGCGACGTCTCGGTGGCGACCGCCCTCGCCGACACCGGGGCGTCGACCGACGACCCGGCGCTCCGAGTGCACCTCGCCGACCCAATCGTCGCGCGACTCGGCGCCGACCCGGACGAGCTCTCCGCCTGGTTCGCGACGACCGAGGTGCCCGCGGGCGCCGATCAGCTCGTCACCGGCGGCATGGCAGCGCTCATCGACGACGCGCTCGACGGCATCCGGGTGTCGCTCTCGAGCGCGGTCACGCGGATCGGCTACGACGCCGACGGCGTGAACCTGCGCCTGGCCACCGGGGAGTCGCTCAACGTCGACCGGGTGATCGTGACCGTGCCCCTCGGGGTGCTGCAGGACGGAGCCATCGAGTTCGACCCGCCGCTGCCCTTCGCGCAGCGCTCCGCGATCGCCGCCCTCGGCGTGGGACTGCAGGATGTGGTCTGGCTGCGGTTCGACGAGCCCCTCTGGTCGACCGAGGCGACGCTGTGGGTGTCGCTCGACGAGGACCTCGACATCACACAGTGGATCAACCTCGAGCCGATCACCGGGGAGGCCGTGCTCGTGGGCCGGCTCGCCGGCGACGCCGCCCGCCGCTTCGCCGACTACGACGACGACGAGGCCGAGACGGCCGCACTCGAGAGCCTGCGGCCCTTCCTCGAACCCGCGGCGGAGGACGGCGCGACCGGCTAGACCCGTGTGGGGATGAGGCGCGACAGGCCGATGAGCGCCGCCGCGACCCCGGAGAACAACGCGAGTGCCGCGATCGCGTAGCCGGCGAACTCCCCCAGGTTGTCGAGCTGGCCGGGGTCGAGGAAGAAGTACGGGTACCACCCGACGATCGAGCCGCGCAGCATCGTCGCCATCCCCCAGACGACGGGATAGCCGAGCACGAGGGCACTCATCCGCCACGACACCCGCCGTCGACCGGGCGCGAACAGCCAGTCGAGCACCGCGTACCCGGGGATCCAGAAGTGCAGCAGCTGATCCGACCACGGCACCTCGAGGCGGTAGTCGACGTTGCCGGCCTGCGTGGCGAGCAACGCGAACACGATGCCCGCGACGCCGAGGTAGGAGGTGACCAGGAGACGAGCGGTGCTGAACCATGTCGCATCCACGGGTCGCCGCCACGCCGAGACGGCGCCGGTGACCATGAGCGCGACCCCCGCGATGTTGCTCTGCATCGTGAGGTAGCCGAAGTAGTTGCCCGTCGCGAACGTGCTGAATCCGAGGCCGTAGAAGAACCGGCCGACGAGCGCGACGACCCCGACGACGGCGACGACCAGACGCAGCACCGCGACCACACGGTGGTGACGGGCGGGGATCATCGGGAGCGCGGGAGGGCCGACGCGATCGCTCCGTCGCGCGCGCGGGCGCAGGCGGGCACGGGAGCGGCGGACATGCCTCCCAGCCTACGGATGCGCGGTCAGTCGAGCGCACCGGCCGCCCCCGCCAGGTCGGCGGCGAGCCGCCCGGACGCGTCGTCCGCTCCGGCGTGCCGCGCAGCCGGAGCGGCCGACGGGTGCGCTGCGAGCAGCGCCCGCGTCCCGTCGGATGCGGGGCGGAACCGGATGCACGCTGAGTGCGCGCTGGACGCTGTCGGCGGTGCCGGGGACAATGGGCGCATGTGCGGACGCTTCGCGGTCATCCAGAGCCAGGACGACCTGGCCGACCTCTTCGAGATCGAACGCGTCGCCGAGGACGTGCCGCCGCCGTCGTACAACATCGCCCCGACCGAGCGGGTCCCCGTCGTGCTCGAATCCGCGAAGGAGGGCTCGGAGGGACGGCGACTGGAGGGCGCGCGCTGGGGACTGGTGCCCTCGTTCGCGAAGGACATCTCGGTCGGAGTGCGGGCGTTCAACGCCCGCGTCGAGACGATCGCCACGAACGGCATGTTCAAGACCGCGTACGTCAAGCGCCGGGCGATCGTGCCCGCCGCGGGGTATTACGAGTGGCAGAAGCTCGCCGACGGCAAGCAGCCCTACTTCCTGCACCCCGCCGACGGGAGCCCGCTCGCGTTCGCGGGGCTCTACGAGTGGTGGAAGAACCCCGCAGACGGGCAGTGGCTGCTCTCGACCACGATCATCACGCGCCCGGCGACGGGGGAACTCGAGGAGATCCACGACCGCATGCCGTTGTTCCTCGCCCCTGAGCTGTGGGGCGACTGGCTCGACCCGCGCTCGAAGCCCTCCGAGGAGCTCGTACAGCACGCGCTCGACGCCGGCTCACGCATCGGCGACGGGTTCGAACTGCGCCCGGTCGGATCCGCGGTCGGGCCCACCCGCAACAAGATCGACGACCCCTCGCTGCTCGAGCCGGTGTGATGCCCGCCGGATACTCCGCCGACTCCGTACGCGCCGCCGAGGCCCCGCTGCTCGCCGCGGGGGTGCCGCTCATGCGCCGCGCCGCCGCGGGACTCGCGCACGAACTGCGCCGGGAATTGCGCTCCGCCGACGACCGGGTGCTCGTGCTCGTCGGCGGCGGGGACAACGGCGGCGACGCCCTCTTCGCCGCGGCGGAACTCGCGGCCGACGGGGTGCGCGTCGACGCCGTCGCCGCAGCGGAACGGATGCACCCGGCGGGCCGGGAGGCGGCGCTCGCCGCGGGGGTGCGGCTGCGGCCCGCCGCCCCGCTCGGCGAGGTCGTCGCGCTCGCCCGCGCGGCGGCCGTCGTGGTCGACGGGCTCGTCGGCATCGGTTCGGACTCCCCGGCGCTGCGCGGGGTGCCGCGGGAACTCGTCGTCGCCCTGCTGCCCGTGGTCGCGGCGCCTGCGGGCCCGCGTGTGGTCGCGGTCGACGTGCCGAGCGGCATCCACCCCGACTCGGGCGACGTGCCGGATGCGGCGGTGCTGCCCGCCGATGTCACGGTCACCTTCGGCGCGGTGAAGGCGGGCCTGCTGCGCGCGCCCGCGTCCGCCCTCGCGGGCGAGGTGCGCCTCGTCGAGATCGGGCTCGACCTCGCGGGCGTCACCCCGCTCGTGCCCGCCCCTCCCGCCTGACCCGCCCCGCGCATCCGCCCGCGCCGCGAGCGGCTGTGGTGGCGATTTCCCGTCGCAAAGTGCGGGTGCGGCCCGGTTCCACCCGCAATATGCGACGGGAACTGCCGTCCGAAATACATCGGCGGCTCGGGTCGGCGGATGCGGTGAGGATGGGGTGCGCGGCGGCCCGGAGCGCCCAGGAAACGAGCGGGATTTACGACACGCGCGCGATGTCGGTGCCGATTGACATATTCGAACGTATGTTCGATCCTGAGGGCATGCCGGCGACCCTCCTCGATACCGCCGCACCCGTCGCCGACGAGGTGCAGCGGCTCAAGGCGCGCATCCGGCAGATGCAGGCTCCCAAACTGGATTCGCGCACGCTGCCGACGCATCCGGCGTTCGCCGACCTGTTGCCCGGCGGCGCGCTGCTCGAGGGCGGCGCGTACTCGGTCGCCCCCTCTTCTGCGCTCGTGATGGCGCTGCTCTCCGGCCCGTCCGCGGCCGGATCGTGGTGCGGCGTCGTCGGCATGCCCGAGTTCGGAGTCGAGGCCGCGCAGCAGTTCGGCGTCGACCTCGACCGGCTCGTGCTCGTTCCGGAACCTGGTGAGCAGTGGCTGAGCGTCACGGCCGCGATCGCCGACGTGCTCACGGTCGTCGTCACCCGTCCGGCGTCGCGCGCGAGCGACTCCGCCGTGGCGCGGCTCGCCGCACGGTTGCGCCAGCGCGGGGCGACCCTGCTCGTGCTCGGCGCCTGGCCGCAGGCCGACGCGATGATCAGCCTCAGCGACAGCAGCTGGTCGGGCGTCGGCGACGGACACGGCTACCTCGACCGCCACGAGGTCACCGTCACGGTGTCGAGCCGTCAGTCGCCGGTGCCCCGCAGTGCCCGGATGCTGCTGCCCGGTCCCGAGCAGCAGGTGCGGGCCCTCGGTCCGGTGCGCGCACCGCGCGTGCGGGCGGTCGGCTGATGAGCGCCCTCCCCGCCGCCGCCCCGGTACCCGTCGGCGACTCCCCCGTGCGCAGCCTCGTGCTGTGGTGCCCCGACTGGCCGGTCGTCGCGCTCTCCCGCGCCGGCGACACCCGCGTGCACCCCGACGAGCCCGTCGCGCTCGTCGAGGCGAACCGCGTGGTCGCGTGTTCCGCCGCCGCCCGCCGCGAGGGTGTGCGGCGCGGTCAGCGCCGTCGTGAGGCGCAGTCGCGATGCCCGACGCTGCGGATCGTGCGCCACGATCCCGGGCTCGACCAGCGCGCGTTCGCCCCCGTCATCGACGCGCTCGAGGAGGTCACCCCGGGCGTGCAGATCCTGCGGCCCGGGCTCAGCGCCCTGCGCGTGCGCGGGCCCGCCCGCTACTACGGCGGCGAGATCCCCGCCGCCCTCACCCTCGTCGGCATCCTCACCGAGCTCGGCATCCCCGAGGTGCGGGCCGGCGTCGCCGACGGTCCGTTCACGGCCGAGCACGCCGCCCGCCGTGCCGATCCGGTACGTGTGGTGCCGCCCGGGAAGGCGGCGGAGTTCCTCGCCCCGCTGCCGATCGCCGTGCTCGATGACGCCGACCTCATCGGACTGCTGCAGCGGCTCGGGGTGCGCACGCTCGGCGACTTCGCGACGCTCGCCCCCGACGAGGTGCGCGGCCGGCTCGGCGACCACGGCGCCCTGCTGCACGCCCTCGCCGGCGGACTGGACTCGCGCCGCATCGTGCCGCGCGTGCCGCCGCGTGACCTCGACCGCGAGGTGTCGTTCGAACCGCCCCTCGACAACGTCGACCAGGTCGCGTTCGGCATCCGGGTCGCCGCCGAGCGGTTCGTCGACGGACTCGCCGCCGCCCACCTGGTGTGCACGTCGCTCGGCGTCGAGATCGCCGCGGAGAACGGCGAGCGGTCGGAACGGGTGTGGCTGCACCCGCGCGCGTTCGCCGCGGGCGAGGTGGTCGACCGGGTGCGCTGGCAGCTGCAGGGCGCGACCCCCGGGCAGGGCGGACTGCGCTCGGGCGTCGTGCGGGTGCGGCTCACCCCCGAGACGGTCGACGCGATCGGCAACCACGAGCACGGGCTGTGGGGCGCCGGACCCGACGACCGGGTGCACGCCGCCCTCTCGCGCGTGCAGAGCATGCTCGGGCACCGCGGGGTCGTCACCGCCACGGTCGGCGGCGGACGCACCCTCGCCGACCGGCAGACCCTCGTGCCGTGGGGCGACCGCCCCGTGCACGCCCGCGAGCGGGGCCGCCCGTGGCCGGGCAGCCTGCCGCCCCCGGTGCCCTCGACCGTGTTCCCCACCCCGCGGGCGGTGACGGTGACGGATGCGCAGGGCGCGGCGGTCACGGTCGACGAGCGCGGGCATCCGAGCGCCCCGCCCGCAGCGTTCACGCTCTCGAACGGAGCGGGGGCGTCGACCCCGCACGGCGCCGCCCGTCGCACCGTGGCGAGCTGGGCGGGGCCATGGACCGTGCAGGAGCGCTGGTGGGATGCGGCGTCGACGGGTCCGGAGCACCGGTTCCAGGTGGTCGACGGCGACGGGATCGCCTGGTTGCTGCTGTTGCGCGGTGACGGCTGGTGGGCGGAGGCCCGGTACGACTGACCCGGATGGAGCAGATGGAGCGTCGCGGCAGAAGGAGGTGAAGGACGCATGGGCTGGAACAACCCGCCGATCCCCTGGTCGGAGTTCGAGCGCGCCCTGACCGAGGGCCGTCGGCCCGGCAGCGTGCCGTCGACCACGGGCGACGGCGGCGACAGCCCAGCCTGGAGCCAGAAGCGCGCCGCCTACGTGCCGCCGGCGGGATTGCGCGCCGACGAGGCCGCGGTGCCCTACGCCGAGCTGCACGCGCACTCGGCCTTCAGCTTCCTCGACGGGGCGAGCCTGCCCGAGGAGCTGCTCGAGGAGGCGGCCCGGCTCGGGCTCTCCGGTCTCGCCCTCACCGACCACGACGGCTTCTACGGTGCGGTGCGTCTCGCCGAGGCGGCCGAGAGCTACGGCATCACGACCGTGTTCGGTTCGGAGCTCTCCCTCGATCTCACCGCCCCGCAACTGGGCGCCCCCGACCCGGAGGGCACCCACCTGCTCGTGCTCGCCCGGCAGGAGGAGGGCTACCACCGGCTCGCCGCGGCGATCACCGCCGGACAGCTCGCCGGCGGTGAGAAGGGGCGCCCGGTCTACGACCTCGACGACCTCTCGGCGCGCGCCGACGGGCACTGGCTCGTGCTGACCGGATGCCGCAAGGGCGCGGTGCGTCAGGCGCTCACGGGTGAGGGGTCGGCGAGCATCCGCGCCCGCCGGGCGGGTGAGGAGCTCGACCGTCTCGTCGCCCTCTTCGGACACGACAACGTCGCCGTCGAGCTGTTCGACCACGGCACCCCGCTCGACAGCACCCACAACGACGCGCTCGCCGAGCTCGCGGCCGCCCGCGGACTGCCCGTCGTCGCGACCGGATCGGTGCACTACGCGACCCCCGCGAAGCATCCGCTCGCCACCGCCCTCTCCGCCGTGCGCGCGCGGCGCAGCCTCGATGAGCTCGACGGCTGGCTGCCCGCCTCCGGGGCCGCCCATCTGCGCTCGGGTGCCGAGATGGCGGAGCGCTTCCGCCGGTACCCCGGCGCGGTGTCGCGCACGGTGCAGTACGCCGAGGAGCTCGGGTTCTCGCTGCGGCGGGCGAAGCCGCGCCTGCCGCGGCAGAAGGTGCCCGAGGGGCACACGCCGATGAGCTACCTGCGGCAGCTCGTGTGGGAGGGCGCCGCCCGCAAGTACCCGCGGCTGAGCGACGCCGACCGGGCCCGCATCGAGCGCGAGCTCGACGTGATCGAGACCAAGGACTTCCCGGGCTACTTCCTCATCGTGTGGGACATCGTGCGCTTCGCGCGCGAGCGCGGCATCCTCTGTCAGGGGCGCGGTTCTGCCGCGAACTCGGCCGTCTGCTACCTGCTGAACATCACCGCCGTCGACGCGATCGCCCGCGATCTGCCGTTCGAGCGGTTCCTCTCGGCGATGCGCGAGGAGGAGCCCGACATCGACGTCGACTTCAACTCCGACCGTCGCGAGGAGGTCATCCAGTACGTCTACGCCAAGTACGGCCGGCAGAACGCCGCGCAGGTGGCGAACGTGATCAGCTACCGTCCGAAGAACGCGGTGCGCGACATGGCGCGCGCCCTCGGCTACAGCCCGGGACAGCAGGACGCCTGGTCGAAGCAGGTGGAACGCTGGGGCGCGCTCGTCGAGAGCAACGACCACGACATCCCCGACCAGGTGGTCGGGCTCGCGACGCAGACGCTCAAGCTGCCGCGGCACCTCGGCATCCACTCCGGCGGCATGGTGCTCACCGACCGCCCGGTGGGCGAGGTCGTGCCGATCGAGCATGCGCGCATGGACGGCCGCACGGTGCTGCAGTGGGAGAAGGACGACTGCGCCTGGATGGGCCTCGTCAAGTTCGACCTGCTGGGGCTCGGGATGCTCGCCGCGCTGCAGTACGCGCTCGACCTCATCCGCGACACGACGGGTGAGGACTGGCAGCTCGACACCATCCCGCAGGAGGAGCAGGGCGTGTACGACATGCTCTGCCGCGCCGACTCGATCGGCGTGTTCCAGGTAGAGTCGCGCGCGCAGATGGGGCTACTACCGCGCCTGCAACCGCGCAGCTACTACGACCTCGTCGTGCAGATCGCGCTCGTGCGGCCCGGACCCATCCAGGGCGGCGCGGTGCACCCGTTCGTGCGCCGCAAGCTCGGCAAGGAGCCCATCACCTATCCGCATCCGAAGCTCGAACCGGTGCTGGAGCGCACCCTCGGGGTGCCGGTGTTCCAGGAGCAGCTCATGCAGATGGCGATGGCCGTCGGCGAGTGCACGGGCGACGACGCCGACCTGCTTCGGCGGGCGATGGGGTCCAAGCGCGGGCTCGAGCGCATCGACTCGCTGCGCGAGAAGCTCTACGCCGGCATGGCCAACAACGGCATCACCGGCGCGCTCGCCGACGAGCTGTACGGCCGCATCCAGGCGTTCGCGAACTTCGGCTTCGCCGAGAGCCACAGCCTGAGCTTCGGGCTGCTCGTCTACGCGAGCTCGTGGGTCAAGCTGCACTACCCGGCGGTGTTCCTCGCCTCGCTGTTGCGCTCGCAGCCGATGGGGTTCTACTCCCCCGCGTCGCTCGTCGCGGATGCGGAACGGCACGGCGTCGAGGTGCGCCGGCCGTGCATCCTGCGCTCCGGCGCGCTCACCGGGCTCGAGTCGCTCGCCGACCCCGCGCATCGCGGCCCGCTCGAGCCGACCGGACTCGACGCGTGCCTCGAGCGGGAGCAGCCGCACGTGCCCGTGTTCGACCCCACCGCGCCCGACGAGACGCTCGCGCATCGCCGCGACGGCCGCTTCGCGGTGCGGATGGGGCTCACCGAGGTGAAGGGCATCGGTGCGGAGGTGGCGGAGCGGATCGCGGCGGAGCGCGACGCGAACGGCCCGTACCGCAGCATGGCCGACCTGGTGCGGCGCACCGGGCTCGTCGCCGCGCAGCTCGAGGCGCTCGCAACCGCGGGCGCCTTCGACGCGCTCGGGATGTCGCGGCGCGAGGCGCTGTGGGCGGCCGGCAACGCCGCGCTCGACCGGGCCGAGTTCCTGCCCGACAGCTTCGTCGCGGTGCAGCCGCCGCTGTTCGCGATGCCGACCGAGACGGAGGTGCTGCTCGACGACCTGTGGGCCACGGGCGTCTCCCCCGGCGACCACCCGCTGCGGCACATCCGGAACGACCTCGATCAGCGCGGCGTGCTCACCGCCGCGGCGCTGCGCACCGCCGAGTCGGGGCGCCGCGTGGAGGTGGGCGGCATCGTGACGCACCGGCAGCGCCCGGCGACCGCGAGCGGCATCACGTTCCTCAACCTCGAGGACGAGACCGGGCTCGTCAACATCATCTGCTCGGTGGGGCTGTGGAGCCGGTACCGCCGCGTGGTGCGCGACGCGCCCGCCCTCATCGTGCGCGGCATGCTCGAGCGTTCGGAGGAGGGTGTCACCAACGTGCTCGCCGACGGGGTGGAGCCGCTGTCGATCACGGTGCCGACCCGCTCCCGCGACTTCCGCTGAGCGGCGCGCGTCCGCATCCGCACCCCGCGACGCACCACGGCGTCGCCGTCGGGATCGGTTTCCCGTCAGTAGTCGCCCTTATCGGCGCCCCGTAAGGGCATCTACTGACGGGAAACGGATGACCGACACGGGCCGCCGCTACCGGGCGCGACCCTGCCGCGGTTTCCCGTCGCGAATTGCGGGTCGTGTCCGCCCGCACCGCAATCTGCGACGGGAAATCGAGATGCGCTGCGGCGATTGCTGCAACGGGCTCAGCGACCGGAGCGCGCCGGGTCAGCCGCCGATGCGCTTGCGGAGGTAGTCGATGCGCGCCTGCAGCTGGGTGACCGAGCAACGGGCGACCTCCGGGCCGCCGCAGACGCGGCGGACCTCCGCGTGCACCATGCCGTGCGGCATGTTCACCGTACGCGCGTAGATGCCGACGAGGCTGTTGAGCAGGCTGCGCTGCTCCTTGAGCGTGCGGTACAGCGCAGGCGGCGGCTCCTCGCGCTGCTCGGGCGGCGTGTGCCGCTGCTTCTCCGCCACGCGCCGCGACTGCCGCGCCTGCCGCGCCTTGAGCAGCTCGCTCACCTGCTCCGGTTCCAGCAGCCCCGGGAGCCCGATGAAGTCGAGCTCCTCCTCCGTGCCGGGCTCGACGAGCTGGCCGTATTCGGCGCCGTCGTACATGACCTTCTCGAAGGTCGCCTCGGAGTCGAGGGCGAGCCACTCGAACTCGGTGGTGAGGTCCTCCGACGCCTTCTCCTGCCGGTTCGCCTCGTCGATGAGCTGATCGTCGAGACCGTCGTCGGTGCGTTCCCGGTCGAGGGCGTGCTCCCGCTCGAGCTCCATCTGCGAGGCGAGGGCGAGCAGGATGGGCACGCTCGGGATGAAGATCGACGCCGTCTCGCCGCGACGCCGGGTGCGCACGAAACGCCCGATCGCCTGGGCGAAGAACAGCGGTGTCGAGGCCGAGGTCGCGTACACGCCGACGCTGAGCCGTGGCACGTCGACGCCTTCCGAGACCATGCGCACCGCGACGAGCCAGCGCTGCTCGCCCTGGGAGAACTGCTCGATCCGTTCGCTCGCGCCCTTGTCGTCGGAGAGCACCACGGTGGGTGCCTCGCCGGTGATCTGCTGCAGGATCTCGGCGTACGCGCGCGCCACCGTCTGATCGGTCGCGATGACGAGGCCGCCGGCATCCGGCACCGAGTGCCGCACCTCGGTGAGCCGCCGGTCGGCCGCGCGCAGCACCGCGGGGATCCACTCCCCGTTCGGGTCGAGCGCGGTGCGCCACGCCTGCGAGGTGACATCTTTCGTGTCGGGTTCGCCGAGCCGCGCCTCCATCTCCTCGCCCTGGCGGGTGCGCCAGCGCATCCGGCCCGCGTAGGAGAGGAAGATGACCGGACGCACGACGCCGTCCTGCAGCGCCCGTCCGTAGCCGTAGTCGTAGTCGGTCTGCGAGAGGCGGATGCCGCGCTCGTCGCGCAGGTAGCGCACGAACGGGATGGGCGCCGTGTCGGAGCGGAACGGGGTGCCGGTGAGCGACAGGCGGCGCGTCGCCGGTTCGAACGCCTCGCGGATGGCGTCGCCCCAGCTGAGCGCGTCGCCGCCGTGATGCACCTCGTCCAGGATCACGAGCGTGCGACCGGACTCGGTGAGCTCGCGGTGCAGCGCCGCCCGCACGGCGATCTGCGCGTAGGTGACGGCGACGCCGTGGTAGTGCCGCGCGTAGCGCTGCTGCCGGTTCTGGAACTGCGGGTCGAGCCGGATGCCGGCGCGGTGCGCGGCGTCGGCCCACTGCCGCTTGAGGTGCTCGGTCGGGGCGACGACGGTGATGCGGTCGATCGTGCGCCGGTGCAGCAGTTCGCTCGCGAGCCGGAGGGCGAACGTCGTCTTACCGGCGCCCGGGGTCGCGGCGACAAGGAAGTCCTTGGGCTCGGTGCGGAAGTACTCCTCGAGCGCCTCGGCCTGCCACGCGCGCAGGGCTCCGGCGGTTCCGCGGGCCGCGCGCTCGGGGTAGGAGGGTGGCAGTCGCTCGGCCGCTCCCCCGCCCAGATGCGGGTGTTCGATCGCGCTGCTCACTCGACGAGATTCTACCGGCCCGGGTACGACATCCGCCCCTGTCGCGAGGAACCGCTACGCGCTAGTGTCGGGGCACCACACCGATCGAGGGAAGGAGGACGCCGTGATCACCAGTATCCGCGTCTCCCCCTCGTCGTCTCGCTGATCCGTGGTCCGCGACGCCGGGGAACGCCCGGACTCTCGAGGAGAGAGTGTGTCTTCCCACATCAGCACCACCATCACCCGCGCCGCGTCGATCGACGAGGCGGCGCACGCCCTCAGCGGACTCGACCTGCAGGTCGACGTTCCGCTCGCCCATCGACTGACCGATCCCGAGGAGGTGCGGGCGGCGTTCGAGAAGAACAACCGCCGGCCCGGATGGGTCTGGCTCGCCCGGCGTGAGGGGCGTGTCGTCGCCGCCCTCGCCGCGTGGGCCGGCAGCGACGCCGACCTCCCCGTCGCGCTCGACCTGCCCTGGCTCGGCACCGAGCCGGACCGCGTGCAGCTCTTCGCGGAACTGCTCGCCACCGCGTACGCGGAGCTACGCGAACAGGGACTCCCGCGTGTCGAGCTGAATCTCGTGCTCCCACCGGATCGGACGACGATGCCGCCGCCGTTCCTCCCGGACATGCACGACGCGCTCGCCACCGCCGGGTTCCGGCACCTCGTCGGGCGGCGGCGTTTCCGTGCCGACGATCCCGCACGGGTGCCCGAGACGACCGACCGCCTGCGCTTCGAGCCGGTCGAGTCGCACCGGGATCCGGTACTCGTCGATGCGTACCGCCGCACCCTCGTCGACAGCGTCGATGCGCACACCGTCGAAGCGGCACGCTCTCAATCGCTCGACGAGATCACCCACGAGGATCTGCGCGACATGGAGCTGTTCATCCGGCCCGTGTCCTTGTGGCGCGTCGCCTACGACCGCACGGACGGCGCGCTCGTGGGGCTCGTGACCGGCGGCGCCGGCGAGCGGGCCCTCAACGGCTACGTCGGCGTCGTGCCCGAGAAGCGTGGGCACGGCTTCGCCGCCGACCTGCTCGCGTTCATGACCCGGCAGCAGTTCGCCGCGGGGGCGCGGTCCATCGCCGGTGAGACCGACGACGACAACGTCGCGATGGGCATTACGTTCGAGCGCGGCGGGTACGTGCAGGAGAGCGCCCGAGTCGACTTCGTGCGCTAGTCGGCCGGCGGCCGGTCGCGCTTCCGGCGGTTCAGGAGCGCGGCCGGCGTCACGGCACCGCGGCCGAAGCGCTCGGCGACCGCGTCGATCGTGGTCTCGGTCTCGCGCCATGCCTCGTCGTCGTCCCACAGTCCGAGCGCGGTGCCCTCGGGGCGGCCGAGCTGCTCCATCCTCACCCCGACGAGCCGGATGCGGTCGCCCGGCTTCGCGACGGCGTCGTAGACCTCGCGCACCTCCTCATAGATGCGGCGTCCCAGGTCGGTGGGCTCGGCGAGGGTGCGCGAGCGGGTGATGGTCGTGAAGTCGGTGTACCGGAGCTTGAGCGACACCGTGCGCCCGACCACCCCGTGCTTGCGCAACCGCACCCCCACCTGGTCGGAGAGGCGCAGCAGCTCGCGGTGCACCTGCTCCGGCTCGGTGAGGTCGCGACCGAACGTCGACTCGTGCCCGACGCTCTTCTCGATGCGCTCCGTCTCGACCGAGCGCGGGTCGCGAGCCCACGCGAGCGCGTGCAGCTTGGCTCCGCCCGCCGCACCGACCCAGCGGTGCAACGTCTCGACGGGGGTGCGCGCGAGGTCGCCGACCGTCTGCAGCCCCATGGCGCGCAGCTTCTCCTCGGTGCGGGCGCCGACGCCCCACAGCGCGGAGATGGGCAGCGGATGCAGGAAGTCGAGCGTCTCGGCCTTCGGCACGACGAGCAGTCCGTCGGGCTTCGAGCGGCTCGAGGCGAGCTTGGCGACGAACTTCGTGGCGGCGACGCCGATCGAGCACGTGAGCCCGGTCTGCTCCTGCACCCGACGGCGCACGTCGACGGCGATCTCGTACGGGGTGCCGAGCAGCCGCCGCGCCCCGGCGACGTCGAGGAACGCCTCGTCGATGCTCAGCTGCTCGACGAGCGGGGTGACGCTGCGGCAGATCTCCATGACCTCGCCGGACAGGCGCGAGTACTTCTCGAAGTGCGGTTCGAGGATGACGGCGTTCGGGCACTTGCGCAGGGCGACGCTCATCGGCATCGCCGAGTTCACCCCGTACTGCCGGGCGACGTAGTTCGCGGCCGTGACGACCGAGCGCATCGAGTCGTGGCCGATCACGACGGGCAGATGCCGCAACTCGGGGCGGTCGAGCAGCTCCACCGACGCGTAGAACGCGTCGAGGTCCATGTGCAGCACGTGGGCCGCCGGGTCGTCCACCGGCGCGGTGGTGACCTGGCGGCCTCGACCGTCCTGCTTGCTCACCCGCCCATCCTCGCAGCCGCCACCGACCGTGGGGCCCGCCGCTCGACCCGTGCTGATCCCTCTCCGGGTGGATGTGGGCGGCGCTCGGGTTTGGCACCCTGGAGGCATGACACAGCATCACCCGTGGTCACGGTACGTCGCGCTCGGTGACTCGTTCACGGAGGGCATCGGAGATCCGGAACCGCGCAGCCCCGGCGGGCACCGCGGCTGGGCGGATCGGGTCGCCGAGGTGTTGAGCGAACAGACCGAGGATCTCGCCTATGCCAACCTCGCGGTCCGCGGCCGCCTGCTCCAGCAGATCATCGACGAGCAGATCGAACCCGCCCTCGAACTGCGGCCCGACCTGATCACCATCTCGGCGGGCGGCAACGACATCATCCGGCCCAACACCGATCCCGACGAGGTCGCGGGACGCATCGACGGCGCCATCGCCCGGTTGCGCTCCGACGGCGCGACCGTCGCCCTCTTCACCGGACCAGACATCGGCATGACGCCGGTGCTCGGGCGGGTGCGCGGCAAGGTCGCGATCTACAACGAGAACCTGCGCGCGGTCGCCGCGCGGCACGACGCCGTCATCATCGACATGTGGGCATTGCGCGAACTGCGCGACCCGCGCATGTGGGCGCCGGACCGGCTGCACTTCTCCCCCACCGGGCACCACACGATCGCGATCGCCGTGCTCGATGCGCTCGGCGTCGAGCACTCGCTCGAGCCGTACCGGCCCGAGCCGATGCACCCCGTGCCGTGGCGTCAGGCGCGCGTCGAGGACATCGGCTGGGCGCGGGAGTACCTCCTGCCGTGGGTGCTGCGGCGCATCCGCCACCAGTCCTCCGGCGACAACATCACGGCGAAGCGGCCGCTCGCCGGGCGGGTGCGGGAGACCGACCGGACGCTCTGATCGGGCGGCTGGTCAGAACAGCAGAGCGATCGGGTTCGTCAGCCGCCACCACGGCCCGGGATCGTCGATCTCGTCGGCGAGCCGCAACGTGATGTCGGTCGTCTCCCCCGCGACGGTGACCCGCAGCGCACCCGCGTCGCTGCCGGCGTGGGCGAGGTGCACCTCGCGCGAGTCGACGGTCGCCGCGACCGGCGCATCCGACCAGACGACGGTGCGGTGGTCGCCGACGACGACGAGGTCGCTCCGGTCGCCCCACTCGCTCGCGTAACTGCCGACCACCTCGCCGTCGGTCGCGAGCGTGACCTCCTGGAAGCCCGGCGTCACCGAGGCGAGCAGCGCCTGCACATCGGTGTCGAGCTGATCGTGGTCCTCGGCACCGAGCACCGCACCGACGACGGTGACCGTTCCACCCCCGACAGGGAGGTCGGCGGCGAAGAGCAGGCACGCCCCCGCCTCGTCGAGCGTGCCGGTCTTGATCCCGTCGACGCCGCCCATGCCGAGCAGCCCGTTGGTGTTGTCGAGTCGTCCGATGTCGTGCAGCTGCATCGTCGGCGTGGCCACGATCTCGGCAACCACCGGATGTTCGAGGGCGAGTTTGCCGAGCGTCACCAGATCGGCGGTCGAGCTGCGGTTGTCGGGCGACATGCCCGTGCTGTCGACGATCGTCGTCTGCGTGAGCCCATGGGCGGCGACCCACGCGGTCGCCGCGTCCACGTACGCCTGGTGCGACCCGAACGCCCACGTGGCGAGCGTCTCCGCGTAGTTGTTGGCCGATTCGATGAGCACGAGGTCGAGCATCTCCCGCTGGGTGAACTGCAGGCCCGGGCGCACCGACACCACCTTGCCGTTGCGGGCGAGGTAGGAGTCGTAGAGCGCGACATCCGCCGTCGTCGTCTCGATCGTGGGTCCGGTCTCCCCTACGGCGAGCGGATGCGCGTCGAGCACCACGAGAGCGGTGACCACCTTGGTGATCGAGGCGATGGATCGCGGAGCCGTGTCCCCCGACGTCGCGAGCACGCCGTCCCAGCCGACCGCGCCGATGGCGCCGCCACCATAGGCGGGGAACGTCGGGGCCGCCGGTGCGGTGGTGATGGGCGGCAGCTCGACGGGGCGGAATTCGGCCGCACTCACCGGAGCGAGCAGCGTCGTCGGAAGGTAGAGGAGCACGGCGAGCACCGCGGCGAGTCCGCCGAAGACGGCGACCCGGCGGCGCCGGTAGATCTGGGCACGGGTCAGCGGCACCGCATCATCCTAGGGAGGCCCCGAGGCGACAGTGCGCGCGCACACGCCGCAACGGCGGAGCCGTGCCGGCGGTCCCGGTGCCCGAGGAGCGACGCTGGCTAGGGTTGTTCCATGCCGCTGCCGCCGTTCGAATCGAGCGCGATCGACGCCTATCCCGCGAAGTCGGACTGGGACGCGGTGTCGACCGAACTGTTCGACACCGTGCTCGCCGAGTGGGAGCTCAGCGAGCCGGAGATGCTCGACGCGGGCGAGGGCGGCGTCGTGGCGCGCGTCACCCGTCCGGACGGGTTGCGCGCGGTGCTCAAGGTCGGCTTCCCGCACATCGAGGCCGTGTGGGAGGCGGCGGTGCTCGATGCGCTCCCCGACGACCTGGCGCCGGCGGTCTACCGCGTCGACCCGTGGCGCTGGGCGACGCTCATGGAGTCCATCGAGCCGGGCGTCCCGCTAGTGCGCGCCGGGCTTCCCTTCGATCACAGCCTCGAGATCGCCGGCGGCCTGCACCGCCGCCTCACCGCGTGCCCGGTGCCCTACACCGACGTGGATCGGCTGGACGACCAGCTCACGTACTTCCTGCGTCGGGCGCTCGTCTCGCTCGACGTGCACGCCGAGGCCGCCCGGCGCCACGGCGTGCCGTCGGATCGGGTGCGGGACGCCCTCCGGGAGGGCCTCGACCTCACGAGCGCTCGCACGGGGACCGCGCTCATCCACGGCGACTTCAACCCGGGCAACCTCATCTCCTCGGGCGACGACTGGCGCATCATCGACATCAAGCCGCTCGTCGGCGACCCCGCGTTCGACCTGCAGCCCCTCGTGCGCGACCTCGCCGACCGGATCTCGCGCGATGACGCCGACCTGCTGCGGCGCGGGGTGGTCGTCGCCGCCCGAGCCATGGGGTGCGACCCCGTGCGGGCAGCCCGGTGGGCGCGCGTGCGTGCCGCGCTCAACGTCAGCTGGTGCCTCGACGACCTCGACGCGGCGCAGGCCGTCGTCGAGGCGCGGCACCTGGCGTGCTGGGATCGCGTGGCCGAGGGGCTCAGTTCAGCGGCGTAGCGCCCACAGCGCGACGGCGCTCCACCGAGCATCAAGCTGCCCGCGCCACCCGTCGCCCGCTGCGTACGGATGACGTCTATCGCGTCGCATAGAACGCCACCGCCGAACTCGCCGCGACGTTGAGCGAGTCGACGCCGCCCATCATCGGGATCGTGACGCGCCGATCGAGCAGTCGATCGGTGTGAGGTGTGAACCCATGGCCTTCACTGCCGAACACGAGAGCGAGGCGCTCATGGTCTTGGGCGACCAGTTCGTCGAGTGTGATCGCGCCCTCCCCCAGGGTCATGCCTGCGACGACATAGCCGGCATCCTGGAGCTCCTGCACGCTCGTCGGCCAGTTGTCTATGCGCGTCCACGGCACTTGGAAGACAGCGCCCATCGAGACTCTCACGCTGCGTCGGTAGAGGGGATCCGCGCAGGAGGGGGTCACGAGGACCGCGTCGACGCCCATCGCCGCTGCTGATCTGAAGCACGCCCCGACGTTGGTGTGGTCGGTCAGACCTTCAAGGATCGCGATCCTCGAGCGACGCTTCGGGGACTCGGCCCGCGACGACGCACCGTATTCATCGCAACCGCCCGCATCGGCGATGTCCTCGAACTCGACGACACGACGGGCGTCCGCCAGCACCTCGGCGACCGGACGCGGCGCCGGCCGGTGCATGCTCGCGAGCAGACCGCGGTGCACGGCGTATCCAGTCACCTGCTCGGCGACCTCGTTCGGCACGATATAGAGCGGCACGCCGGGATCGGTGCCGACGAGCAGCTCGGCCGCATCCTCGACCCACTTCTGCTGCACGAGCACGGAGCGGGGGCGGTGCCCCGCCGCCAGTGCGCGCGCGAACACCTTCGCCGACTCCGCGATGTACAGTCCGCCTTCCGGTTCGACGGTCCGCCGCAGCGCCACATCGGTGAGGTCGCGGTAGTCGGACAGGCGCGGGTCGTCGGCGTCGTCGATCTCGTAGCGGATCATCGGACCATCGTCGCATCTGCCGCTCCCGGCACCGGCCGCGCACCTAGACTCGGCCGCGGGGGAACCGACCGACCACGGTCGACTCGGGTGGACCAGCAGAAGGAGCTCGCATGACTGCCGTGCAGCGGGGGCGCATCGCCCGTCTCGTCGGTCCCTACCTCGGCGACGAACGGTCCGCCCGCCTTGCGTGGGCACGCACGCTCGCCCTCAGCCACCTCGTGCTGGATGACCTCACCGGCGATCGCGACGACGAGGGCGTGCGCATCCTCTCCCACCAGCTGGCCCTCGCGGCCGTCATCACGCTCTCCTGCGGAGGAGACCTCGATGTCGCCGCCACTCATCACGACCGCCTCGCCGCGGACCTGGATGCCGTGCGTCCGGGAGAGGATGCCCGGAGCGCGCTCGGCAGCGCCGTGCTCGCCCATCGTCTCGCGGCGCAGATCTGCCGAGGCGACCTCGCGCGCCTGCGGCGGTTCGCCTCCCATCGCCGGGACGGCGAGGACTACGCCGCCGAGCTGGGGCTGCCGCCGGTTTGATCCTCGGGCGGCGTACGACCTCGAGGACGGAAGCGGGGCAGGGCTGATGTCGAGTCGCCGGAAACAATCCCGACACCTGCGACGTTTACGCTGAGGTGGAAGGGCTCGGAGGTGCCATGACGACGGTCGGCAGTGGATCGGTCGTGCTTCCCGAGCGCGACCGCGCGGCGCAGCCCGCGATCGACGAGGCGGTCGACCTCTTGCGCGGTCGCACCGTGGCGGTGCTCACCGGCGCCGGGGTCAGCACCGACTCCGGAATCCCCGACTACCGCGGCGAGGGCGCCCCGGTGCGCACGCCGATGACGTTCCAGCAGTTCCTCGCCGATGCGGACTACCGCCGCCGCTACTGGGCCGGCAGCCACCTCGGATGGCGCACCTTCAGCACGACCGAGCCGAACGTCGGGCACCGGATGCTCGCGGAGCTCGAGCAGGCGGGCGTCGTCAACGGCATCGCCACGCAGAACGTCGACGGCCTGCACCTGCGCGCGGGCTCCCGGCGTGTCGTCGACCTGCACGGCAGCATGGACCAGGTGCGCTGCCTCGAGTGCGGGCAGGTGTACGCCCGCGGCGGCATCGCCGAGCGCATCGAGCGCGAGAACCCGTGGCTCGACGACCCCGGCGCGGTCGAGCTCGCCCCCGACGGCGACGTCGAGGTCACCGATATCAGCCGGTTCGTGCCCCCGGTCTGCAGCGTCTGCGGCGGGGTACTCAAGCCCGACATCGTGTTCTTCGGGGAGTTCGTGCCGACCGAGAAGTTCGCCGAGGCGGCGGCGCTCGTGCGCTCGGCCGACGCGCTGCTCATCGCCGGCTCGTCCCTCGTGGTCAACTCCGGCATCCGGCTGCTCGAGCAGGCCCTGCGGCGCCGGCTGCCGGTGGTCATCCTCAACCGCGGTGTCACGAAGGGCGACGGTCGGGCGACGATTAAGATCGATGCGGGCACGTCGGAGACACTGACCGCGCTGCGAGACCGACTCGTCTGAGCCGTCGTCGCCCTTCCCCGGAAGGACACCATGACGTACCTGTACCTCGTGCGCCACGGCGAGACGGACTGGAACCGCGCGCGACGCATCCAGGGCGCCACCGACATCCCGCTCAACTCGACCGGCCGCGAGCAGGCGGCTGCGACCGGCCGGCTGCTGAGCCGCCGCCGCTGGAGCGCCATCGCCGCGAGCCCGCTCTCGCGGGCGGCCGACACGGCGCGACTCATCGCGCGGGAGATCGGACTCGGCGAGCCGGAACTCGTCGCCGACCTCGTGGAGCGGAACTACGGCGAGGCGGAGGGGCTCACCTGGCCGGAGGTCGAGGAGCGCTTCCCGCACGGGGCGACCGTGCGCGGGCGCGAGACGCGTGAGCAGGTCGCCGAACGCGTCGTGCCGGCGCTGCTCGGACTCGCCGCGGAGCACGAGGGCGAGTCGGTCGTCGTGGTGAGCCACGGCGGCGTCATCCGCGCGGTGCTCGACGCCGTCGAACCGGGTCGGCACACGGAGCCGATCAGCAACGGCTCGGTGCACAGCTTCCGGGTGGAGGACGGGACGCTGCGGCTGATCGCCTTCGACGACCCGATCGAGGAGAGGTCCGTGCTTCCCGGCGCCGACGACCTCGACGAGCAGAACGCGCTGGAGCGCCGGTGAGCGAGAAGGGCACCCGGCGCTTCCTCGACCGCGCCGCCGAGCTCGGTGTGGACGATCTCGACGTGCGCGTGCTCGACGACTCCGCGCACACGGCCGCCCAGGCCGCGACCGCCGTCGGCACCGAGGTCGACGCGATCGTGAAGAGCCTCCTGCTGCTCGTGGGCGGCTCCCCCACGCTCGCTCTCGTCTCCGGCGGTCACCGTCTCGACACGGCGGGCCTCGCCGCGACGCTCGGCGCGGAGGTCGCCCTCGCCGACGCGCGCACCGTGCGCGAGCACGCCGGCTACTCGATCGGCGGGGTGCCGCCGTTCGCCCACCCGGCGCCGCTGCCGACGCTGTTCGACGAGACGCTCCTGCGGTTCGACACGGTGTGGGCCGCGGCCGGCAGCGCCCACGCGGTCTTCCCCATCGCCGTCGACCGACTGCGGGCGATCACCGGCGCGCGCGTCGTGGCGCTGGCCGAGCGCTGACCTTCCGCAGCACGTCGAGCAGGATGTCCGCCGAGCGGTCCCAGTCGTAGAACTCCGCCCGGGCGCGGCTCGCGGCCGACCGCGCGGGCCAGTCCGCGTCGAGTTCACGGATGCGCGCGGCGAGCGCGTGCGCGTCGCCGGCGGGGAAGAATGCGGCGGCGGAGCCACCGATCTCACGGAAGATCGGGATGTCGGTCACGACCACCGGCGTGCCGTGCCCCATCGCCTCCACGAGCGGGATGCCGAACCCCTCGTCGCGTGACGCGCTCACGAGGGCCGTGGCGCGGGCCAGCAGCGCGCGGTACTCGTCGTCGGTGACGCCGTCGTGCACGACGATGCGGGCCTCCGGCGCGAGCGCGAGCAGACGGTCCCGTTCGGCGGGGGCGATGCGGCTGAGCAGGTGCAGCTCGTGGCCGGGCAGTTCCCGCATCGCCCGCACGACCGTGTCCACGTCCTTGTAGGGCATGAAGGAACCCATGTAGACGAGCACGCCGTCGGTCGGGCGGTCGCGCTCGACGCGCGGCGGCAGGTCGCTCGCGTTCGGCACCACGACGATGTCGCGCCGGGTGAGCCGGTGCTCGCGCATGAGCCGCTTCGTGGTCTCCGAGACGGTCACCACGAGGTCGGCACCGTTGAGCAGCAGACGTTGCGGCCACCACGCGCGGTGGTACAGGCGCCAGGCGACCCGCACGAACCAGGGCAGGTCACGCGGCGGCGTCGGGTGGGCGTAGTAGATGAGGTCGTGCAGGGTCGACACGAACCGGTACCGACGGCCGAGCGAACCCATGGTCTGCATCGGCGTGTAGACGACGTCGGGTTCGAGCCGGTTCACGTGCCGCGCGACGAACGGCTCCCCCGGGCTCGTCGGCGACGGGATGCGGTGCCACGGCAGCTCCGGCAGCTTCGTGAGCTGCCGTTCGTCGGAGATCAGCAGCTCGAGCCGCAGATCGGGCAGCTCGCGCGCCGCGAGGGCGGCGACGAGCGAGGCGGTGAATCGGCTGATGCCGTCGTGGTGCCCCACCCGCACATAACGGCAGTCGATGAGCACCTTCACGAGGGAAGGAACTCCGCGATCGCGTGGGCCGCCTCGACCGGCTTCTCGTAGTGGATGAGGTGGCCCACTCCCGTGAGCACCTCGAGTCGCGCATCCGGGAACCGCTTCAGCAGGGCGTGCTGCGCCTCGATCGGGGTGATGTCGTCGCGATCCGCCGCGACGAGCAGGGTGGGCACGGCGATGCGGGCGGCGAAGTGGCTGACGTCGCTCGACACCGAGGCACGGAACGCCTCGAGCACCACGCGGCGGTCGGCGAAACGGCTGAAGTAGCGGTCGTGCTGCCCGTGGATCCAGCGACGCAGGCGCGGTTCCCGGGTCTTGGCCATGGCGACGCTCATGATCCGCACGATCGCGCGGTTGCGCAGCAACGCGAAGCCGAGCCGCTCGGGAAGGAGCGCCGCGATCCGGTAGTAGAGCACCGCGAGGCGGGTGAGCACGCCCCGGGGTCCGGCGAGAGCCGGTGCGGCGATGGGGTTCACGAGCACGAGCCGCGGGGTCGCGAGCCCGTCGGCGACGGCACCCGAGGCGACGATGGAGCCGAAGGAGTGCCCGAGCACGACCGCACGTCCGGTGAGCCCGAGCGCCTCGACGAAGTCGCGCAGCCACCGCCCGTAGCCGGGCACGTCGTGACGGGTGCCGCTCATCGGCGTCGACTCGCCGAAGCCGGGCAGGTCGGGGGCGACGAACCGCACGTCGGGGAGGTAGGCGATCACGGGCTCGAGGCCGTGGTGCTCACCGCGGAATCCGTGCACCACGACGATCGTCGTCGCGGCGTCGGCGGGGCCGTACTCCCAGTATCGGGTGGTCGACCCGAGCACCTCGATCTCGCCCGCGCGAACCGGGCGATCGGCGAGTGCGGCGGCGTACGGCGAGGAGTCGTGCATCCGCACCAGTCTACGTCTGGGCAACCTCCCAGCCGCTGTGCCGAGCGCCCGCGACGCGACTCTAGACTTGCGTGCGTGACCTTCACCGCGCCGATCACCTTGCCCGGCCTCACGCTCGATCCGCAGTGGTACCGCCGCAGCGTCTTCTACGAGGTGATGATCCGTTCCTTCGTCGATTCCAACGGCGACGGCACGGGCGACCTCGGCGGGCTGATCTCGAAACTCGACTACCTGCAGTGGTTGGGTGTCGATGCGCTGTGGCTCCCGCCGTTCTACGCGTCGCCGATGCGCGACGGCGGCTACGACGTGTCGGACTTCCGCTCGATCCTGCCGGAGTTCGGCACCCTCGACGAGTTCCGCGAGCTCGTCACGAAGGCCCACGAGCGCAACATGCGCGTCATCATGGACTTCCCGCTCAACCACACCTCCGATCAGCACGAGTGGTTCCAGCAGTCCCGCAGCGACCCCGAGGGTCCCTACGGCGACTACTACGTGTGGAGCGACACGGACGAGAAGTACGAGAACATCCGCATCATCTTCGTCGACACCGAGGACTCGAACTGGACGTTCGACTCGGAGCGCCGGCAGTTCTTCTTCCACCGGTTCTTCTCCCACCAGCCCGACCTCAACTTCGAGAACCCGGCGGTGCAGGAGGAGATTTTCGACATCATCCGGCACTGGATGGACATGGGTGTCGACGGGATGCGCCTCGACGCGATCCCCTACCTGTTCGAGTCCGAGGAGGGCAACGGCGAGGGCGAGCCGCCCACCCACGAGTACATCAAGCGCATCCGCGAGATGGTCGACCGCGAGTACCCGGGCCGCATCCTGGTCGCCGAGGCGAACCAGTGGCCGCGTGAGGTCGCCGCGTTCTTCGGCACCGAGGAGGAGCCGGAGTGCCACATGGCGTTCGACTTCCCGGTGATGCCGCGCATCTTCTACTCGCTGCGGTCGCAGCGCGCCGACGAGCTCGTGCGCATCCTGTCGGAGACGACGGATGTGCCCGAAGGCGCCGCGTGGGGGGTCTTCCTGCGCAACCACGACGAGCTCACGCTCGAGATGGTGAGCGAGGAGTACCGCCAGGCGATGTACGGCTGGTACGCCTACGACCCGCGGATGCGGTCGAACATCGGCATCCGGCGCCGGCTCGCTCCCCTGCTCGACAACTCGCGTGCGGAACTCGAACTCGCGCACGCGCTGCTGTTCTCCCTGCCGGGCAGCCCGTTCCTCTACTACGGCGACGAGATCGGCATGGGCGACAACATCTGGCTGCCCGACCGCGACAGCTCGCGCACGCCGATGCAGTGGACCCCCGACCGCAACGCCGGCTTCTCGACGGCCGACCCGGGCAAGCTGTACCTGCCCGTCGTGCAGTCGCTCGTGTACCACTACAACCAGATCAATGTCGAGGCGCAGCTCGCGCAGTCGCGGTCGCTGCTGCACTGGGTGCGCAACGTCATCCACGTGCGCAAGGCGCACCCGGTCTTCGGCCTCGGTTCGCTGCGCGTGCTGAAGACCGACCACGATTCGGTGCTCGCGTTCGTGCGGGAGTATGAGGGTGAAGGCAGCCAGTTCGGCGATTCGCCCGAGAAGGTGCTCTGCGTGTTCAGCTTCGCCCACAACCCGGTGTCGGTCACGATCGACACCGAGGATCTGGGAACGTCGCCGCTGTACGACCTGTTCGGCGGCGGCGAGTTCCCGTCGGTCGGTGAGGACGGCAAGATCACCCTCACGCTCGCGACGCAGTCGTTCTATTGGTTGCACGTGGGCGAACCGCGCATCATCGTGGGGATCGTCTGAGCGACGCCTCCGGGATCCCGGCCCGCGAGGCGCGACGGCGTCGCGACGCCGACGCTGTCGAGCGGCTGCGCGCCGCCGGCTGCGTCTTCGCCGAGGACGAGGCGGCGCTCCTGGCCGCGGAAGCGCGCTCGGACGAGGAGTTCGAGCGGATGCTGCGCGAGCGTGTCGACGGACGCCCCCTCGAGATCGTGGTCGGCTGGGCCGGGTTCGACGGTCTGCGGGTGATCGTCGACGAGCAGGTGTTCGTGCCGCGGCGTCGCACCGAGCTGCTCGTCGAACTGGCGGCGGAGCACGGCGGTCGGGTCGTCGTCGACCTGTGCTGCGGCTCGGGCGCGATCGGTCTCGCCCTCGCCCGGCGGCTGCCCGGCCTCGAGCTGCACGCGGCCGACATCCATCCCGCGGCCGTCTCGACCGCCCGGCGCAACCTCGCGGGAATCGGCGAGGTGCACGAGGGCGATCTGTTTGACGCGCTCCCGCGCCGGTTGCGCGGCAAGATCGACCTGCTCGCCGTCAACGCCCCCTACGTGCCCACCCGGGCGATCGCCGACATGCCGCCCGAGGCGCGGAACCATGAGCCGCTCGTGACGCTCGACGGCGGAGCCGACGGGCTCGACCTGCACCGGCGTGTCGCCGCGGAAGCCGGGTCGTGGCTCGCCCCCGGCGCGGCGCTCCTCATCGAATGCGGGGAACCGCAGGCAGCCGCGTCGGCGGCCCTCTTCGCGGCGCGCGGCTTCACGGCTCGGATCGAGCACGACGAGGATCGCGCCGCGACCGTCGTCGTGGCGATCGCGCCCTGACCTGTCCGCGGGCACGCCGCGTCGCCTGCCCGCCCGTGTCGGACGGCCGGGATAGTTTGCCGTCATGCCCCGCCCCTGGTCACACGAGCTCGCGGTGTTCGATCTCGAGACCACCGGCATCGACGTCGAGACGGCGCGCATCGTCACCGCTCACGTGGGAATCCTCGACGGCACCGGCGCCGTGGTCGACCAGTGGCAGTGGCTCGCCGACCCCGGAGTGGAGATCCCGGAGGGCGCGAGCGCCATCCACGGCATCACCACCGAACGGGCGCGAGCCGAGGGCCGACCCGCCCGTGCGGTCGTCGGCGAGATCGTCGCCACGCTCGACACCCTCGTCGCCGCGGGCCTCCCGCTCGTGATCTACAACGCCCCGTACGACCTCACGGTGCTCGCACGCGAGTCCCGCCGTCACCGTGTGCGGCCGCTCGTCGAGCCCCGCCCCGTGATCGACCCTCTCGTCATCGACAAGCACGTGGACCGGTACCGGCGCGGCAAGCGCACCCTGTCGGTCACGAGCGAGTTCTACGGCGTGCGGCTCGACGCCGCCCACGACGCGAGCGCCGACGCCGTCGCGGCCGGACGTGTGGCACTCGCCCTCGCCGCCGCGTACGGAGACTGGCTCGGCGACGACGGCCACGCCCTGCACGACCGTCAAGCCCGCTGGTGCCGGGCCCAGGCCGCGAGTTTCCAGGAGTACATGCGTCGCGAGAAGGATCCGGAGTTCGTCGCGTGCGGCGAGTGGCCGGAGCGGATGCCGCCGGCGGTCGAACTCACCCCCCGGCTCGAGACCCCGGCGCCCGAAGTGGCCGACTCCCGCGACGTCGCCTGAGCATCCGAGACCGTTCGCCCGGCCGGAACTCCCGCGTGGCCCGGGCGATCCGGTGCCGCCAACGACGACGGGCGGCCCGCCGAAGCGGACCGCCCGTCAGAAGAAGCGTGGGATCAGGCGCCGAAGCCCTTGAAGCGCTGGTTGAACTTCTCGACACGACCGGCCGAGTCGAGGATGCGCTGCTTGCCCGTGTAGAACGGGTGCGACGCCGACGAGATCTCGACGTCGATGACGGGGTAGGTGACGCCGTCGAGCTCGATCGTCTTGTCGCTCGTCGCGGTCGACCGCGTGAGGAAGGTCTCGCCGGACGCCAGGTCGCGGAAGACCACCGGAGCGTACGTGGGGTGGATGTCAGTCTTCATGGGTGTGTCCTCAGGAGGTTTCCGGGGAGAGATCAAAGCGGATGGGCGCTCAGGCCCGACCATCGAGAATAGCACGGCGGAGGCCCGCAGCGCGGGACTTCACGCCGCGCGCGCCGTGAACCGGCCGTCGTCCTTGCCGACGACGAGTTCGAGACCGAAGGTCTCCCCCAGCCGCTCCGCCGTGATGACCTCGTCGACGGGACCCTGCGCCGTGACGCGACCGTCGGCGAGCAGGAGGGCGTGCGTGAAGCCCGTGGGGATCTCTTCGACGTGGTGCGTGACCATGACGATCGCGGGAGCCTCCGCAGCACTGGCGTAGCCGCCGAGCAGTTGCACAAGCTCCTCGCGGGCCCCGAGGTCGAGGCTCGCGGCGGGCTCGTCGAGCAGCAGGATCTCCGGGTCGGTCATGACCGAGCGGGCGATCTGCACGCGCTTCTGCTCGCCGTCGCTCAACCGGCCGAACGGCCGGTCGGCGAGGTGGTCGAGTTTCCACTCCGCGAGCACGCGCTGCGCGCGGCGCACGTCGATGTCCTCGTAGTCCTCGTTCCAGCGGCCGGTCACCGAGTACGCAGCGGTGAGCACGGCATCCAGCACCGTCTCCGCCGCGGGGATGCGCCGGGCGAGAGCCGTCGAGGCGAAGCCGATGCGGGTGCGCAGCTCGAACACGTCGACGCGACCGAGCGTGTTCTCGAGCACCGTCGCGGTGCCCGAGGTCGGGTGCATGTTCGCCGAGGCGATCTGCAACAGCGTGGTCTTGCCCGCCCCGTTCGGACCGAGGACGACCCAGCGCTGGTCGGGTTCCACCGCCCACGAGACGGAGTCCAGGATGGCGGTGCCGTCACGCACCACGGAGACGTCGGAGAGCTCGAGAACGCTGGCCATGATGGGCTCCAGCCTACGGCACCGGGTCAGGCGAGCAGGGACTCGTAGACCTCGCGCGTGCGTGTCGCGATCTGCGACCAGGCGAACTCCGCTTCGGCCCGGGCGCGGCCCTCCGCACCCATCCGGCGGGCCGTCTGCGGGTCGGTGACGACCTCGGTGAGCGCCGCTGCGAGGTCCGCGACGAAGCGCTCCTCGTCGAGCGGCGTGCCCGTGCCGTCGTCGGCCTGCTCGATCGGCACGAGGCGTCCCGTCACACCGTCGGCGACGACCTCGGGGATGCCGCCGGTCGCGGTCGCGACCACCGGCGCACCGCACGCCATCGCCTCGAGGTTCACGATGCCGAGCGGCTCGTAGACGCTCGGGCAGACGAAGGTCGTCGCGTGCGACAGCACAGCGGCGAGCTGATGCTGCTCGAGCAGTCGGTCGATCCACACGACACCACTGCGCTCCTCCTGCAGCGCGGCGACGCCGGCCTGCACCTCCGCGAGGATCTCCGGGGTGTCCGGCGCGCCCGCGCACAGCACGAGCTGCACGTCGGCGGGCAGTCGCGAGGCGGCGCGCAGCAGGTACGGCAGCCCCTTCTGCCGCGTGATCCGACCGACGAAAACGACGGAGGGCCGGTCGGGGTCCACCCCGAGAGAACGCACGAGCTCCGCATCCTCGCGGCGGGTCCACTTCTGCAGGTCGATGCCGTTGTGCACCACCTGCACGCGCGACTCGTCGAGCGAGGGATACGAGCGCAGGATGTCGCGACGCATGCCGTGGCTCACGGCGATGACCGCATCCGCCGATTCGAACGCGTCGCGCTCGATCCAGCTCGACACGCGGTATCCGCCGCCGAGCTGTTCGGCCTTCCACGGACGCAGCGGCTCGAGGCTGTGGGCGGTGACGACGTGCGGGATGTCGTGCAGCAGCGCCGCGAGGCGACCGGCGGCGTTCGCGTACCAGGTGTGCGAATGCACCAGGTCGGCACCGCCGGCATCCTGCGCCATCTGCAGGTCGACGCCGAGGGTCGCGAGGGCGGGATTGGCACCGGTGAGCTGAGCGGGCACGAGATATCCGTACACACCGGGCTCGTCGCGCGGGTTGCCGAAGCAGCGCACGAGCACGTCGATCTCGGTGCGCAACGCCTTCACGAGCTCGGCGACATGCACCCCGGCGCCTCCGTAGACGTCCGGCGGGTATTCACGGCTGAGAAGATCCACGCGCACGGGAGTCGACGCTACTCCATCGGATACCGTGGTCCCATGGCGTCAAAGAAGATCTTCGGCATCGTGTTGGCCGGTGGCGAGGGCAAGCGCCTCATGCCGCTCACCGCGGACCGGGCCAAGCCCGCCGTGCCGTTCGGGGGCGGATACCGACTCATCGACTTCGCCCTGTCGAACCTGGTCAACTCGGGACTGCGCCAGATCGTCGTGTTGACGCAGTACAAGTCGCACAGCCTCGACCGCCACGTGTCGCAGACGTGGCGCCTGTCCGGACTGCTGGGCTCCTACATCGCCTCGGTGCCCGCCCAGCAGCGGCTCGGCAAGCGCTGGTTCGCGGGCAGCGCCGACGCCATCCTGCAGAGCCTCAACCTGCTGCGCGACGAGAAGCCCGACATCGTGGTCGTGGTCGGCGCCGACCACGTCTACCGCATGGACTTCACCCAGATGATCGACGCCCACATCGCCTCCGGCGCGGGAGCGACCGTCGCCGCGATCCGGCAGCCGTTGTCGCTCGCCGACCAGTTCGGCGTCATCCAGATCGACGAGCAGAACCCCGACCGCATCGCCGCCTTCCTCGAGAAGCCGAAGGATGCGGTGGGCCTCGCCGACTCCCCCGACGAGATCCTCGCCTCGATGGGCAACTACGTCTTCGACGCCGACGTGCTCATCGAGGCCGTGCGCCGCGACGGGGAACGCTCCGATTCGAACCACGACATGGGCGGCGACATCATCCCCGACTTCGTGAAGCGGGGCGAGGCCGGCGTGTACGACCTCAACCGCAACCACGTGCCGGGCTCCACCGATCGCGACAAGTTCTACTGGCGTGACGTGGGGACCATCGAGTCGTTCTTCGACGCCCACCAGGATCTCGTCTCCGCGCTGCCGGTGTTCAACCTCTACAACCGCGAATGGCCGATCTTCAGCCAGCAGCTCAACTCCCCGCCGGCGAAGTTCGTGCGCGACGCCAACAACAACGTCGGCACCGCGATCGACTCGATCGTGTCGCTCGGCTGCGTCGTGCAGGGCTCGCACATCGAACGCAGTGTTCTCGGACCGTGGTCGATGATCGAGTCGGGAGCGAAGATCGTGAACTCGGTCGTGTTCGAGCGCGCCCACATCGGTGCGGGGGCCACGATCTCGATGGCTATCCTGGACAAGGATGTGGTCGTCGCGCCGGGAGCGACCGTCGGTGTCGACCACGACCTCGACCGCACCCGCGGGTTCACCGTCACCGACTCGGGCATCACCGTCGTCGGCAAGGGCGTGCGGGTCGACTGATCCCGTTCCCCGTTCCGAGGAGACGCGCGTGCCCCGGTTCCTCGTCGTGCTCGACGTCGACTCCACCCTCATCGAGGATGAGGCGATCGAGCTCCTCGCCGCCGAAGCGGGTTCGCTCGACCGGGTCGCCGACGTGACCGCGCGGGCGATGAACGGCGAGCTCGATTTCGCGTCGAGCCTGCGGGAACGCGTCGCCACGCTCGCGGGTCTGTCGACCGACGTCTTCGCCCGGGTGGGCGAGCGCATCCGCCTCACCGACGGCGTGCCCGAGCTGATCGCCGGCGTGCAGGGCGCCGGCGGCGCGGTCGCCGTCGTCTCCGGCGGGTTCCACGAGCTGCTCGATCCCCTCGCCTCCCGCCTGGGCCTCGACCGGTGGGAGGCCAACCGCCTGGAGACCGCCGGCGATGTGCTCACGGGCCGGGTGGACGGGCCCGTCGTCGACGCCCGCGCGAAGGCGACCGCGGTCGACCGGTGGCGCGCGGAGCTCGGCGCCACGACCGTCGTGGCGATCGGCGACGGCGCGAACGACCTGCTCATGATGGAGCGGGCCGAGCTCTCCATCGCGTTCGACGCGAAGGCGCCCGTGCGCGAGCGCGCCGACCTCGTGCTCGACGAACGCGACCTGTCGCGGGTGCTGCCGCTACTCGGACTCTGACCGGGAGGCCGGCGAGACGAGGAGCGCGTCGCCGAGGGCGGCGACGACACCCTTCCAGTGCCCGCGCTGCAACTCGCGCTCGGCCGCATCCGCGAGTCGTTCCTGGTGCACGGTGATCCGCGCACGACCGGCGCCCGCCGACCGCACGACGAGCTGGAGCGTGGTGTCGTGGTCCCAGTTCCGCGGGCGCCAGGTGAGACGCACCCGGTCGAGTTCGTGGAGGCTGCGTGTCTCGCCGCGCACCCCCGCGGTCGTCTCGAACGGCGAGCCACGATCGGGGATGCTCGCGACGCCCTCCCCCAGCCAGATCGCGATGCCGTCGGGCGACGTGAGAAAGCGCCACACCTCCTCGGCCGAGCGCTCCACCGTGCGGGAGACGCCGATCTGCCACCCGGCATCGCGGGTGAGTCCGACCGGACCGCTCATCGCATCACCGCGGCGACAGCGTTCACCTCGACGAGCGCACCGGGAACGGCGAGTCCCGCCACCCGAGCGACCGTGACGGTGGAGACCGCTCCGTCGAGCACCGCAGCGGCCTCGGCGTACGCCGCCCCGAGATCGACCCCGTCGACGACGAGGATGGTCATCGACACGATGTCCGCGACGCGCGCGTCGGCAGCCCGGAGGGCGACGAGGAGGTTCTCCATGACGCGGCGGGTCTGCGCGGCCGCATCGCCGGCGCCGATGAGACGCCCGTCGGCGTCCACCGCGTTCTGACCTCCGATGTAGACCGTGGTCGCTCCGGGCGGCACGACCGCGACGTGGCTGAAGGCGGGCGAGGTGACGAGACCCTCGGGGCGGAGCAGAGTGATGGTGTCCATGCCGTCAGGATCGCGCATGACCCGGTCGAATAGTGTCCGGGTCCAGCGGCAGAATGCGTGGCATGAGCACCGCACAACGCCGACTCGAGACGCTCGCGCTCCTGCAGTCACATCCGGGCGTCTCCGCGCCGCGCCTGGCGCGCATGCTCGGTGTCACCGAGCGCACCGCACGTCGGGACGTCGCGCACCTGCGAGAACTCGGCTACCGCATCGACGCCGAGGCGGGACCGGCCGGCGGGTACCGGCTCGCCCACGGCAGCACCATGCCGCCGCTGCTGCTGGATGCCGACGAGGTCGCGGCGGTCGCACTGGGCCTGCGGACCGCGGCGACCGCGGACGGCCTGGAGACGGCCGCGGTGACCGCGCTCGCGAAGCTCACCCAGGTGGTCCCCGCGCGGTGGAGGTCCCGACTGGACGCCTTCGTCGACGTGCAGGCGGCGGCGCCGCCACCGAGATGCCCGGGGCTCGACGTGCTCGTTGCGACGGCGCTCGCGTGCCGGGCTGAGGAGGCGCTCCGCATCCGCCATCGCCGCAGCGACACGGCGCCTGCCGTGCCGATCGACGTGCAACCGCATCGTCTCGTGGCGGTGCGTCGCCGCTGGTATCTGGTCGCTGCCCCTCGAAACGCCGACCAGTGGCACGTCTACGCGCTCGACCGCGTCGACTCGGTGCAGCCGCTCACCGCGCGGCTGCCCGCCCCCGAGGCGCCGCTCGATGCCACCGCGCTCGTGATCGACACACTCGCGAACGGCCCGTGGCGGTACCGGATCCGCGTCGCCGTGCACACCTCGGGCGACCTCGTGCGCGAACGGGTGGACCCGGCGGTCGCGACGGTCGTCAACGGTGAGGACGACGAATGCGAACTGCGGTTCAGCACCGACGACCTCGATTGGGCCGCCCGCTGGATCGCCCACCTCGAATTCGACATCGACGTCATCGAACCGGCCGCTCTCACCGAGCGTCTGCGGGCGCTCGGCCGGTGGTTGCTCGAGCGGTACTGATGCGATCGAGGGGTGTCAGTGCCCCATGCCGAGGCCGCCGTCGACCGGGATCACGGCGCCGGAGATGTACCCGGCGTCGTCGCTCGCGAGCCACGCGATGACTTTGGCGACCTCTTCGGGAGAGGCGAAACGGCCGGCCGGGATGCTCTTCTTGTACTCCGCCTGCTGCGCCTCCGGCAGCTCGGCGGTCATGTCGGTCTCGATGAAACCGGGCGCGACGACGTTCGCGGTGATGCCGCGGGCTCCGAGCTCGCGCGTGATCGAGCGGGCCATGCCGACGAGACCGGCCTTCGACGAGGAGTAGTTGACCTGTCCGGCGCCGCCGAGCAGACCGACGACGCTCGAGACGAGGATGACGCGCCCGAACCGGGCCTTCAGCATCCCCTTCGACGCGCGCTTGACCACACGGAAGGAGCCGCCGAGGTTGGTGTCCACGACCGTGTCGAAGTCGTCCTCGGACATCCGCATGAGCAGCATGTCGCGGGTGATGCCGGCGTTGGCGACCACGACCTCCACCGGTCCGAGCTGCTGCTCGACCTCGGTGAACGCCGCATCGATCGCCGCGGCGTCGGTGACGTCGGCACGCACGGTGAGTGCGCCCTCCGGCCCGGATCCGCTGCGCGCGGTGACCGCGACGCGGTGGCCCTGTGCGAGGAACTCCTGGGCGATGGCGAAGCCGATGCCGCGGTTTCCGCCGGTGATGAGAACGGTGCGTGGAGTGGTCACGATCCTCCAGCCTAACGCTCGGTTTCGCGGACGTAGGCTGGGACCCTCATGAACCATCCGGCCGACATCACCTCCCTCCCGGAATCACCGGTGGAGGAACGACGCCGCCGGATGATCCGCTACAGCGTCACGATGCTGATCCGACTGATCTGCCTCGCCGCGTGCTTCTTCGTCGAGGGCTGGTGGCTGCTGCTGCCCGCATCCGGCGCGGTGGTGCTGCCCTATATCGCCGTCGTGCTCGCCAACGCGGGCGACGGCAGCGCGCCCCGGCGGGTGACCCGACCCGGCTCGATCGTGCGATCCCGTCCCGAGGACCGTCCGTGACCGTCGACACCGAGTGCTCGCGCGCGGGCTGTCGTGAACGCGCGCCATGGGCCGTGAACTGGCGCAACCCCCGCATCCATGGTCCGGAGCGGGTGAAGATCTGGACGGCGTGCGACGAGCACCGGGACTGGCTGCGAGACTACCTCGCGACCCGCGGGTTCCCTGTCGTGGTCACGCCCGTCGACGCTCCGCTCGAGCGGCTCCCGGAGACCGCCGGATGAGCGGCGGCTGGCGCTTCGCCCTCTCGCGGCGCTGGGTCGGTTACCTCGCACTCACGGTCGTGTTCGCCGTGGCGTGCGCGCTGCTGGGCAACTGGCAATGGTCGCGCAACGAGCAACGCCTCGCCGAGATCGAGCTCGTCGAGCGCAACTACGACGCCCCGCCCGTGGACCTCGCGGATGCCCTCGCCGATCCGGCCGCGTTCGATGAGGACGAGGAATGGCAGCCGGTGCTGCTGCGCGGCCGCTACCTGACCGAGGAGCAGGTCGTCGTGCGGAACCGTCCGCGCTCGGGGAGCCCGGGTTTCGAGGTGCTCGTGCCGTTCCGTACCGACGACGGCGAGGTGTTCGTCGTCGACCGCGGCTGGGTGCCGGTGTCGGGCGACGACCAGAACCAGCCGGACGCGGTGCCCGAGGCGCCCACCGGCGACGTCGAGGTCGTCGCGCGGCTGAAGCCGGGCGAGCCGGAGATCGCCGGGCGCTCCGCGCCCGACGGGCAGCTCGCGACCATCCATCTGCCCGCTTTCGCCGACCGCATCCCGGGCGAGGTCTACACGGGCGCCTACGGACTGCTCGTCTCGGAGGACCCGGCGCCCGTCGAGCGTCCGTTGCCGAACTTCAAGCCGGAACCCGATCCCGGGCCTCACCTGTCGTACACGTTCCAGTGGTTCATCTTCGGCCTGCTCGCGTTCATCGGACTCGGCTGGGCGGTGCGCCAGGAGTACCGCGCCCGCAACGCGGACGACCCGGACGAGCAACGCCGCGCGGCCGAACGTGAACGCCGCCGCTCGACGAAGGTCGATGACGCCGACGTCGAGGACGCCCTGCTCGACCGCCGCTGACCCGCGCCGCGCGCCATCCGCGGTGCCGCGTCGGAAACTCAGGAGTTGCGCCCTCGAGGCGCGCGGTCGCCGCGCCGAGCACTCAGGAGTCCGCGCTCGGACGTTGCGCGCCATCCATGTCGGAAATTCAGGACTCGAGCGGTCGATCCAGCTATTCACCGCGCCGAACCCGCGGGATTCCGCGCTCCGCGGCGACCGATGCCGCTGCCTCTCCTGAATTTCCGACGATAGCGACGGCGTCAGTCGGTCAGGGCATCTCCTGGATGGTCGACGGCACTCGAGCGCGCCCGGGTGCGATCTCCTGAATTTCCGACGCCCGGACCGCGTCGGGAATGGCACGGGCGCCAGGCGCAGGGCGCCGGGGGTTCAGGCGAGGGAGATGAGGTCGGCGTAGTCCTTGTTCCAGTGGTCCTCGACGCCGTCGGGGAGGATCAGCACGCGCTCGGGGTTGAGCGCCTCGACCGCGCCCTCGTCGTGGCTGACGAGCACGACCGAGCCCGCGTAGTGGGCGAGGGCGTCGAGGATCTCCTCGCGGCTCGCCGGGTCGAGGTTGTTCGTCGGCTCGTCGAGCAGCAGCACGTTCGCGCCCGACACGACGATCATCGCGAGCGCCAGTCGCGTCTTCTCCCCACCGGAGAGCACCCCGGCGAGCTTGTGCGCGTCGTCACCGGTGAACAGGAACGAGCCGAGCACCTTGCGCGCCTCCGTCTCGTTGAGCGACGGGGACGACGACATCATGTTCTGCAGCACGGAGCGCTTGACGTCGATCGTCTCGTGCTCCTGCGCGTAGTACCCGATCTTCAGGCCGTGGCCGGGCTCGACCTGGCCCGTGTCGGGCTTGTCGACGCCGGCGAGGATGCGCAGCAGGGTCGTCTTGCCCGCACCGTTGAGTCCCAGCACGACGACCTTCGAGCCGCGGTCGATCGCGAGGTCGACCGCGGAGAAGATCTCCAGCGAGCCGTAGCTCTTGCTGAGACCGGACGCCATGAGCGGCGTGCGTCCGCACGGTGCGGGATCCGGGAACCGCAGCTTCGCGACCCGGTCGACCTGGCGCACCTCCTCGAGCCCGGAGAGCAGCCGCTCGGCGCGCGCGATCATCTGGTGCGCTGCGGCCGCCTTGGACGCTTTCGCGCCGAAGCGGGCCGCCTGCAGCTGCAGCGAGGTGGCCTTCTTCTCGGCGTTGGCGCGTTCCTTGCGGCGACGTTCCTCGTCGGCCTCGCGCTGCCGCAGGTAGTGCTTCCAGCCCATGTTGTAGACGTCGATCACC
This sequence comes from Diaminobutyricimonas aerilata, assembly GCF_002797715.1. Lineage (NCBI taxonomy): Bacteria > Bacillati > Actinomycetota > Actinomycetes > Micrococcales > Microbacteriaceae > Diaminobutyricimonas > Diaminobutyricimonas aerilata. Next base: position 1,826,526 of record NZ_PGFF01000001.1, read on the forward strand.
TGACGGTTGCCGTCGAGGTAGAAGACCTTGTTGACGGTCTCCCCCACGAGGTCGACGTCGTGGCTGATGACGATGAACCCGCCCTGGAAGCTCTTGAGGAATTCGCGCAGCCACACGACCGAGTCGGCGTCGAGGTGGTTGGTCGGCTCATCGAGGATCATCGTGTCGGCGTCGCTGAACAGGATGCGGGCGAGTTCGATGCGTCGCCGCTGCCCGCCGGAGAGGGTCTTCAGAGGCTGGTCGAGGATGCGGTCGGGCAGATTGAGGTTGCTCGCGATCGACGCGGCCTCCGCTTCGGCGGAGTATCCGCCGAGGGCCTGGAAGCGGTCGGTGAGGTTGCCGTACCGCTTCATCGCCGCCGCGCTCACCGCGTCATCCGTGCTCGCCATCTCGAGCGTGGCCTCCTGCATGCCGAGCACGATGGAGCCGAGCCCGCGAGCGTTCAGGATGCGCGTGCGGGCCAGCTCCTCCGGGTCACCGGAGCGCGGGTCCTGGGGCAGGTAGCCGATCTCGCCGGTGCGTTCGATCTTGCCCGCGGTGGGCTGGGTCTCCCCCGCGAGGGTCTTCGTGAGGGTCGTCTTGCCGGCACCGTTGCGGCCGACGAGGCCGATCTTGTCGCCGCGGTCGACGCGGAAATCGACGCCCTGCATGAGCAGCCGGGCACCTACCCGGATCTCGAGGTCGTGCACGCTGAGCACAGGCGTCATCCAATTCTTCGGTCGGGTTCGTACAACCCGGGGAGGGGGGATCAGCCCACTAGTCTAAACCGCATGACCAGCGCTGCCCTCGCCCCGACTCTCTCCGACCGCGTCTTCGGCCGAAGCCTCGTCATGGACGCGACTCTCGTGGCCGCCGGAGCCGCGCTCACCGCGATCCTGGCCCAGGTCGCCGTACCGCTGTGGCCGGTGCCGATCACGGGTCAGACGCTCGCGGTGCTGCTCGTCGGCAGCTCGCTCGGTGCCGTGCGCGGTGCCCTCTCGATGGTGCTGTACGCCGTCCTCGGCGTCGTCGGCCTTCCCGTGTTCAGCGACGCGTCGTCGGGCTGGCAGGTCATCGGCGGTCCGACCGGCGGGTACATCGTCGGCTTCATCTTCGCCGCCGCCCTCACCGGATGGCTCGCGCAGCGCAGCTGGGACCGCAAGATGCTCAAGGCGCTCGCGGTGTTCCTCGCCGGCACCGGCGTGACCTTCGTCTTCGGTCTGCCCTGGCTCGCTCTCGTGCTGGGTCTCGACCTGGCGGGCACGCTCGAGGGCGGCCTGTACCCGTTCATCGTCGGCGGCATCGCCAAGTCGGTGCTCGCGGCGGGCCTCATGCCGCTCGCCTGGCGCGCGATCGAGCGTGCCGACGCGGCCGCCCCGCACCGCGACTGACCGCATCCGCACTCAGGATCCGAGAGCCCCGCACCACCCGGTGCGGGGCTCTTCTCTTCGGTCCGTCAGGCACGGAGCCGTGCCGCCCGCAATCCGAGGTAACGCTGCTCCTGCACGCTCCGGGTGAGTCGCGCGGCGGTCTCGAAGCACTCCACCGCGGCGGGGATGTCGCCGACGCGCTCGAACAGGTGCGCCCGCACGGCGTGCAGGCGGTGGTTCCCTGTCATCCGCGTGTCCGCGTCGAGGGTATCGAGCAGGTCTAGCGCCGCACGCGGTCCGTGAACGCGGGCGAGCGCCACGGCTCGGTTGAGCGTCACGACGGGTCCCGGGGCCACCCGCTCGAGCACGTCGTAGAGGGCGAGGATCTGCGGCCAGTTGGTGTCGGCATCGCTCGCAGCCTCGTCGTGGAGCGCGGCGATCACGGCCTGCAGCTGGTACGGACCGACGGGGCCGCGCCCGAGCGTGCCGCCGACGAGCTGCACGCCCTCGGCGATCATCGCGGCGTCCCACAGTCGCCGGTCCTGCTCGTCGAGCGGTACGAGCGACCCGTCCGCGTCGATCCGTGCCGCGCGGCGCGCGTCGGTCAGCAGCATGAGGGCGAGCAGACCCGCGACCTCGCCGTCGTCCGGCACGCTCGCGCGCAGCAGGCGCGCCAGCCGGATGCCCTCGAGGGTCAGTTCGGAGCGGTGCACGAGCTCGCCGGCCGTGGCGGCGTACCCCTCGTTGAACACGAGGTAGAGCACGCGCGTCACCGCGGGGAGGCGCGCCGCGAGCTCGCCGGCGCCCGCCTGTCCGAACTCGGCCCCCTCGGCCGCGATGCGCTGCTTCGCGCGGCTGATGCGCTGGGCCATCGTCGCCTCAGGCACGAGGAACGCCGCGGCGATCTCGGCCGTCGTCAGTCCACCCACCGCCCGCAGCGTCAACGCGATCTGGGAGGGCACCGACACGCTCGGATGACAGCACAGCACGAGCAGGTCGAGCGTGTCGTCCCGCTCGGGCACATCCGGTACCGTCGCCGCCTCGAGCAGTGCCGACTCCCCCTCGCGGCGACGTCGGGCGCTCTCGCTGCGCCACTCGTCGATCAATCGGCGTTGCGCCACCGCGAGGAGCCACGCACGCGGATGCTCGGGGATGCCTTCGTCGTGCCAGGCGCGCGCGGCGGCGATGAGCGCCTCCTGGGTCGCGTCCTCACACGCCTCGAACTGGCCGTGCCGCCGCACGAGGATGCCGAGCACCTGCGGCGCGCACGCGCGCAGCAGGTCCTCGACGGCCCGCGACGTGCCCATCGGGGAGTCGCTCACACCTCCGGAGGCCGCTCACCGAGCGGCCGGACCTCGACGACCCCTGCATAGTTCGCGATCGAGCGCGCGATCTCGTGCACGCGGTCCTCGCTCGCGACATCGAGCACCCAGTAGCCGATGAGCGACTCCTTCGCCTCGGCGAAGGGCCCATCGGTGACGAGGCCGTCGGCGTGGACGAGCTTCGCCGCGCTCCCGTCGGCGAGCCCGGCGTTGAAGACCATCTCGCCGCTCTCGCGGAGCTCCTCGTCGATGTTCACCATGAAGGCGGTCATCTCGTGGATCCATTCGGGCGACTTGGTCTGCATCATCTCGCCCGCCGACCCGAACATCATCAGCATGTACTTCATCGTTCCGCTCCTCACGTGGCGCCCGGGCGGGCGCTCTCATCAGTGAGTCGGAGCGGTCGACGTGTTCTCGACATGCCGCCGAGAACTCATCCTGCTAGATGCTGAACCCGATCGCACGCATCATGTCGCGACCGTCGTCGGTGATCCGCTCGGGACCCCACGGCGGCATCCACACCCAGTTGATGCGGAAGCGTTCGACGAGCCCGTCGAGCGACTCCCCCACCTGCTCCTCGATCACGTCGGTCAGCGGGCAGCCGGCCGAGGTCAGCGTCATGCTGATCACGAGCGCGTCGTGCTCGTCATCCCAGCTGAGGTCGTAGATGAGACCCAGGTCGACGATGTTGACGCCGAGCTCGGGATCCATGACGTCTTTGAGTGCCTCTTCGAGCTTGTCGAAGAGCTGCGGCTCGAGTGCGGTGGGCATCGTCAGACCGCCTCGACGTCGGCGAGGAAACGGTCGTAACCCTCGTCCTCGAGACGGTCCGCGAGCTCCGGGCCGCCCTCTTCCGCGACCCGGCCGTTCACGAAGACGTGCACGAAGTCGGGACGGATGTAGCGGAGGATGCGCGTGTAGTGCGTGATGAGCAGCACGCCGAGCCCGGTCTCGTCCTTCACCCGGTTGACGCCCTCGGAGACGATCTTGAGCGCGTCGACGTCGAGGCCGGAGTCGGTCTCGTCGAGCACGGCGATCTTCGGCTTGAGGAGCTCCATCTGCACGATCTCGTGACGCTTCTTCTCACCGCCGGAGAAGCCCTCGTTCACGTTGCGGGCGGCGAAGCCCGAATCCATGCGGAGCTTGGTCATCGAGTCGCGGAGGGTGGCGGACCAGCCGCGGATGGCCGGCGCCTCGCCGTCGATCGCGGTCTTGGCGGTGCGGAGGAAGTTGGCGACCGTGACACCGGGGATCTCCACCGGGTACTGCATCGCGAGGAAGAGGCCGGCGCGGGCGCGCTCGTCGACGCTCATCGCGAGCACGTCCTGACCGTCGAGCGTGATGCTGCCGCTGTCGACGGTGTATCGCGGGTGACCGGCGATCGTGTAGGCGAGGGTGGACTTGCCGGAGCCGTTGGGCCCCATGATGGCGTGGGTCTCGCCCTGCGAGATGGTCAGGTCCACGCCGCGCAGGATCTCCTTGGACCCCTGTTCGGTCTGGATGCTGACGTGCAGGTCACGGATGTCGAGGGTCGACATGGTGGTGTCTCCTTGGAAGTCTCAGTCGACCGCGACGGTCACGTCGGGGTCGAGGTACACGTCGCCGTCCTCGACGGTGACGGCGTACACGGGAACGGGTTCGTAGGCGGGCAGCGTGAGCGGCTTGCCCGTGGTGAGCGAGAACTTCGACCCGTGGGCCCAGCACTCGAGCGTGTCGTCCTCGACGAATCCTTCGGTGAGCGAGATGTCGCCGTGGGTGCACGTGTCGCCGATGGCGTGCACGTCCCCGGAGGAGTCGATCACGACGGCGATGGCCTTGCCGTCGACGACGACGCGCTGAGCCGCACCCGGGGAGAGCTCGGCGACGGCGCACACACGCTGGCGGCTCATCGCGCGATCACTTCCGCGAGCTCGGCCTCGATCGCGGCCATGAGCCGCTGCTCGAGCTCGGTCACGCCGATGCGCTGCACGATCTCGCCGAGGAATCCGATGACGACGAGTCGTCGGGCCTCGTGCTCCTCGATGCCGCGCGACTGCAGGTAGAAGAGCTGCTCGTCGTCGAAACGCCCGGTCGCGCTCGCGTGGCCCGCGCCCTCGATCTGCCCGGTCTCGATCTCGAGGTTCGGGATCGAGTCGGCGCGCGTGCCCTCGGTGAGCACGAGGTTGCGGTTCGATTCGTAGCTGTCGGTTCCGGCCGCATCGCGGCCGATCAACACGTCGCCCACCCAGACGGTGCGGGCGCCGGCGCCCTGCAGTGCGCCCTTGTAGGCGACGCGGCTGCGGGTCTTCGGGGCGACGTGGTCGACGTAGACCCGCTGTTCGAGGTGCTGCGAGGCGTCGGCGAAGTAGGCGCCGAGCAGTTCGACGTCCCCGCCGGGCTCGACGAGATGTGCGGAGGGGTTCACGCGCACGATCCGACCGCCGAGGGAGACCTGGATGTACTTGAGCTGGGCGTCGCGGCCGACGCGGGCGAAGTGGCTCGCGAGGTGCACCGCGTCGTCATCCCACTCCTGCAGGCTCACGACGGTGAGCTTCGCGCCGTCGCCGACGACGATCTCGACGTTCTCGCTCAGCCGGGCGGCGCCGCGCCCGCCGAGCACGACGAGGCCCTCACTGTTCGGCGTGGCCTCGATGACCGTGTGGGCGGCGCGCGGAGCGGCCCCGAGGCCGTCCCGTTCCACCGACGCGGTCGCGAGACCGTCGACGCGCACGTGCAGCGCCTTCTCGAACGAGCTCCACGCGTTGGCCGCGGCGCGATCCTCGGGAATGCCGGCGCGGCCGATCAGGGCGTGGTCGCGGTCGATCCAGGCGACCGTCGCGCTCCCGGTCGCCGTGTACGGCAGCGGGGAGCCGTCGAGCCCGCCGTCGATGAGGTCGCCGAGTTCGCGTACCGGGGTGAGCTTCCACTCCGCCTCGAGCCCGGTCACGGGCGGGAAGGCCGAGTGGTCGACCGAGGCGAAGCGCTCGGCACGGGACTGCACGGGGACCGGCGAGCCGGGTCCGTGGCTGTGCTCGGTGAGTCCGTGCTGGGCGGGTGCCTGTGCTGTGGGGGTGGCGGCGGGCATCTAGCCGACGGATCCTTCCATGCTCATCTCGATGAGCTTGTTGAGCTCGAGGGCGTACTCCATGGGCAGCTCGCGGGCGATGGGTTCGATGAACCCGCGCACGATCATGGCCATGGCTTCGTCTTCGGGCAGACCCCGCGACTGGAGATAGAACAGCTGCTCCTCGCTCACGCGCGACACCGTCGCCTCGTGGCCGAGCTGCACGTCGTCGACGCGGATGTCGATCGCCGGATAGGTGTCCGACCGCGAGATCGTGTCGACGAGCAGGGCGTCGCAGCGCACGGTGTTCGCCGAGTGGTGGGCCTTCTCGTCCACGCGCACCTCGCCACGGTATCCGGCTCGACCGCCACCGCGCGCGATCGACTTCGAGACGATCGACGACGTCGTGTACGGCGCCATGTGGATCATCTTCGCGCCGGCGTCCTGGTGCTGGCCGGGGCCCGCGAAGGCGACGGAGAGCGTCTCCCCCTTGGCGTGCTCGCCCATGAGGTAGATGGAGGGGTACTTCATCGTCACCTTGGAGCCGATGTTGCCGTCGATCCACTCCATGGTGGCGCCCTCGGCCGCGGTGGCCCGCTTGGTGACGAGGTTGTACACGTTGTTCGACCAGTTCTGGATCGTCGTGTACCGCACGCGGGCGTTCTTCTTCACGATGATCTCGACGACCGCGGAGTGCAGCGAGTCGCTCTTGTAGATCGGCGCCGTGCAGCCCTCGATGTAGTGCACGTAGCTGCCCTCGTCGGCGATGATCAGCGTGCGCTCGAACTGGCCCATGTTCTCGGTGTTGATGCGGAAGTAGGCCTGCAGCGGGATGTCGACGTGCACGCCCTTCGGCACGTACACGAAGGAACCGCCCGACCAGACGGCCGTGTTGAGCGCGGCGAACTTGTTGTCGCCGGCCGGGATGACCGTGCCGAAGTACTCCTCGAAGAACTCCGGGTGCTCCTTGAGCGCCGTGTCGGTGTCCATGAAGATGACGCCCTGGTCCTCCAGCTCCTTCTGGATCTGGTGGTACACGACCTCGGACTCGTACTGCGCGGCGACGCCGGCGACGAGACGCTGCTTCTCCGCATCCGGGATGCCGAGGCGGTCGTACGTGTTGCGGATGTCCTCCGGCAGGTCTTCCCAGCTCTGGGCCTGCTTCTCCGTCGACCGCACGAAGTACTTGATGTTGTCGAAGTCGATGCCCGAGAGGTCGGCGCCCCACGTCGGCATGGGCTTGCGCTCGAAGAGCTGCAGTCCCTTGAGCCGGTTGCGCAGCATCCACTCGGGTTCGTTCTTGAGCCGCGAGATGTCGGTCACGACCTCCGGGTTGATCCCACGTCGCGCGGATTGACCCGCGGCGTCGGAATCGGCCCACCCGAACTCGTACTGGCCGAGACCGGCGAGCTCCGGACGGTCGATGAGCACGTCTGACATGTGTACCTCGCTTCCTGTGGGGACAACCATCGCGGCCGTTCCCGCATTCCCCACGACACGTGCTGAGTGCCGGGTCCGGGCTGGATTATCGCTGTCCGACGCGCCTGCCTAGACTGGTCGGGCCGGGGATCCACCGGATCCCCCGGACGTCTCCATCGACCCGGCGGGACTTGCGTTCATTGAACCAGCTGAGTCTACAGGGTGACCCTCCGAATCAGCAGGAAAGGCCAGGTGCTCCGTGACGACCACGGTGCCCGAGCAGCGCACTCTTCTCCGTCGGCTGCACGACCGACTGCCCACGACCGTCGATCGGCGCGTGCGCATCGCCGCCTGGGCGTCGCTCGTCGCGCAGATCGCCATCGTCGGCACGGGCGGCGCGGTGCGGCTCACCGGATCGGGTCTCGGCTGCCCGACGTGGCCGCGGTGCACGGTCGACTCCTTCGTCGCGACGCCCGAGATGGGCATCCACGGCGTCATCGAGTTCGGCAACCGCCTGCTCACCTTCGTGCTCGTCGCGATCGCGATCGTCACGTTCCTCTTCGTGCTGCGGCTGCGCCGCGACCGGCCGGAGCTCTTCGGCCTCGCGCTCGCGCTGGGCCTGGGCATCCCGTTCCAAGGCGTGCTCGGCGGCCTCACGGTGCTCAGCAACCTCAACCCGTGGATCGTAGGGCTGCACTTCATCCCGTCCGTCGTGCTCGTCTCCCTCGCGACGGTCCTCGTGTACCGCGTCATGCAGGGTCCGCGGGGCGACACGGCGACCGCGCCGCGCTGGTACATCGTGCTCGCCCACGTCGCGTCGGCCCTCGTCGCGATCACCGTTCTGGTGGGCATCCTCACCACCGGGTCGGGCCCGCACGCGGGCGACCACGGTGCCGCGCGCAACGGGCTCGACTCCGCCCTGCTGCAGCACGTGCACAGCTGGCCCGCGTACGCCGCATTCGCCGCGGTGGCCCTGCTCGTGCTCGCTTCGCTGCCCGGGCGCATCCGCACCCCCCGCCCGTTCGTGCTCGGCCTGCTCGGCGTCATGCTCGTGCAGATCGTCGTCGGAGTGACGCAGGCCCGACTCGGCCTGCCCGAGCTGCTCGTGGGGATGCACATGGTGCTCGCGGTGTGCACGGTCTCGCTCACGACCGCGTCGGTGCTCTCGCTGCGCAAGTAGCCCGGGCGTCCGCCGCTCGGTCCGCGTGCGCGGCTCCGACGCCTTCCCCGATCCGTCGCCGATCCGTCGCCCGGCGGTTTTCCGTCGGTAGATGCCCTTTCGCGCTGCTCAGAAGGGCATCTACTGACGGGAAACCGACCTAGGGGGTCGCGCGCCCGCGACGCGGCGCCGCGCCTCTAGAACGGAAGGAGCGGGTCGACGCCGACGGCGACGAAGAGCAGGCTCAGGTAGCTGATGCTCGCGTGGAAGACGCGCATCGGCTTGACCTCGTCGCCGCGCAGGGACGAGGAGTAGAGACGGTGCGCCTCGACGATGAACCAGCCGCCCGTGCCGACCGCCGCGAGCGTGTAGACGATGCCCATCCCGGCGACCGGGATCAGCAGCAGCGAGCACGCGACCGTCGCCCACGCGTAGAGGATGACCTGCAGGCCGACGACGACGCGGCCGCGCACGACGGCGAGCATCGGCACGCCCACCGACTCGTAGTCGTCGCGGTACTTCATCGACAGCGGCCAGTAGTGCGGCGGCGTCCAGAGGAACACGACGCCGAAGAGGATCCACGCGGGCCAGTCGAGCGAGCCGGTGACGGCCGCCCATCCGATGAGCACGGGAGCGCAGCCGGCGATGCCGCCCCAGATGATGTTCTGCTCGGTGCGGCGCTTGAGCCACAGCGTGTAGACGAAGACGTAGAAGAGGATCGCGCCGAGCGAGAGCGCGGCGGCCAGCCAGTTGGTGGTGAGGCCGAGCCAGAGGATCGAGAGCGCCCCCGTCCCCCAGGCGAAGGCGAGCGCCTCCCCGTCGCGGAGTTCGCCGGTGACGAGCGGACGCCGCTTCGTGCGGTTCATCACGCGGTCGATGTCGCGGTCGATGTAGCAGTTGAACGAGTTCGCACTGCTCGCGCTCAACGCTCCGCCGATGACGGTCGCGAGCACGAGCCACGGGTTCGGCAGTCCCCCCTGGGCGAGGATCATCACCGGGATCGTCGTCACGAGCAGCAGCTCGATCACCCGCGGCTTGGTGAGGGCGACGTAGGCGCGGAGCTTGCGGGAGAACCCGATGCGGGTCTCGCGCGCGCGGGGCGGTGCGACTACGTTCATTGCTCCTCTTCGCGACCGGGTCAGGCTCATCCAGTGTAGGCGACGGTCGGATGACCCTCGTCCGGGGGCGCCGCCGCCCGCGCGCGGATCGCCGAACGAATGTGACGCCGCGTTCCCAGCCGGACCACAGCGGCAGACGGCGGGGGCTCAGCCTTCTCTATACTTGGCCCTGCTTGCCGACCGCGCTGCGCGGACATCGTTCCCACGAGATCCGCCGACGCGCGCGGTCATGCCGATGATGTCAGTGGCGAGTATGTCCGCGCGGCCGCCCCGTTCCATCGGGCTCCGGTTGCCCTGCGTTACGAAGGGTCGACAATCCAGTGGCAGCTCTGCAATGGGATCCCATTGACAACAAGGCGGTAGACACCGCACGAGTGCTCGCGGCAGATGCCGTGGAGAAGGTGGGCAACGGGCATCCCGGCACGGCGATGAGCCTCGCGCCGCTCGCCTACCTGCTCTTCCAGAAGGTGATGCGTCGCGACCCGAGCGACAACGAATGGATCGGCCGCGACCGCTTCATCCTCTCGGTCGGTCACAGCTCGCTCACCCAGTACGTGCAGCTCTACTTCGGCGGCTACGGTCTCGAGCTCGATGACCTGAAGGCCCTCCGCACGTGGGGGTCGAAGACCCCCGGTCACCCCGAGTACGGCCACACCGACGGCGTCGAGATCACCACCGGCCCGCTCGGCCAGGGACTCGCCTCGGCGGTCGGTTTCGCCTACGCGCAGCGCTTCGAGCGCGGCCTGTTCGACCCGGATGCCGCCCCCGGCACGAGCCCGTTCGACCACCACGTCTACGTGATCGCCGGCGACGGCGACATGCAGGAGGGCGTCACGAGCGAAGCCGGTTCCCTCGCGGGCCACCAGCAGCTCGGCAACCTCATCGCCTTCTACGACAGCAACCAGATCTCGATCGAGGACGACACCAACGTCGCCTTCACCGAGGACGTCGCCGCCCGCTACGAGGCCTACGGATGGCACGTGCAGACGGTCGACTGGAAGAAGTCGGGCGAATACGTCGAAGACGTGCACGAGCTCTACGCCGCGATCGAGGCCGCGCAGGCCGAGACCGGCAAGCCGTCGCTCATCATCCTCAAGACCATCATCGGCTGGCCGGCGCCCAAGAAGCAGAACACGGGCAAGATCCACGGATCGGCGCTCGGCGCCGAGGAGCTCGCCGCCGTCAAGCAGGTGCTCGGATTCGACCCCGAGCAGACCTTCGAGGTGCCCGAGGGCGTCATCGAGCACACCCGTCAGGCGGTCGAGCGCGGTCAGCAGGCGCACGCCGAATGGAACGAGCAGTTCGAGGCGTGGGCATCCGCGAACCCCGAGCGCAAGCAGCTGCTCGACCGCATCCTCTCCGGCGAACTCCCCGAGGGCGTCGAGGAGGCGCTGCCGGTCTTCGAGCCCGGCAAGGCCGTCTCGACCCGCGCCGCGAGCGGCAAGGTGCTCAACGCCCTCGCCCCGGTGATCCCCGAGCTGTGGGGTGGCTCCGCCGACCTCGCCGAGTCGAACAACACCACGCTCGAGGGCGGCGGCTCGTTCATCCCCGCCGAGCACTCGACGCGCGAGTGGACGGGCAACCCCTACGGCCGCGTGCTGCACTTCGGCATCCGCGAGCACGCGATGGGTTCGATCCTCAACGGCATCGTGCTGCACGGCAACACGCGTCCGTTCGGCGGCACGTTCCTCATCTTCAGCGACTACATGCGCCCCGCGGTGCGTCTCGCCGCCCTCATGAAGGCGCCGTCGATCTTCGTCTGGACGCACGACTCCGTCGCCCTCGGCGGTGACGGACCGACGCACCAGCCGGTCGAGCAGCTCGTGTCGCTGCGCGCCATCCCGGGTCTCGACGTCGTGCGCCCCGCCGACGCCAACGAGACGGCGTGGGCGTGGAAGACCATCCTCGAGCGTCGTGAGGGTCCGGCCGGCATCGCACTCAGCCGCCAGAACCTGCCGGTGTTCGAGCGCGGCGAGGGCGACGCCTCCGGCGACACGCTCGCTTCGGCGCGCAACGTCTCGAAGGGCGCCTACGTGCTCGCGGACGCCGCGAACGGCTCCCCCGACGTCATCTTCATCGCGACGGGATCCGAGGTGCAGTACGCACTCGAGGCGCGTGCCGAGCTGGCGAACGAGGGCATCCACGCCCGCGTCGTCTCGGCTCCGTGCCTCGAGTGGTTCGCCGAGCAGTCGCAGGAGTACCGCGATTCCGTGCTGCCGAAGAACGTGAAGGCACGAGTTTCGGTCGAGGCGGCATTGTCGCTGGGCTGGGAGCGTTACATCGGCGAGGCCGGACGATCGGTCTCGATCGAGCACTTCGGTGCCTCGGCTGATGAGAAGACCCTGTACCGCGAGTTCGGTATCACCACCGAGGCGGCCGTAGCCGCCGCCAAGGAATCGCTGGCCGTCGTCTCGGCCGCGTGAGAGAAGAGAAGAAGCATGACCGACAGCACCTCCCCCACCGCACAGCTCTCCGCTGCGGGCGTCAGCATCTGGCTCGACGACCTCTCCCGTGAGCGCATCAAGGCCGAAGGCCTGCAGAAGATCATCGCCGAGCGCAACGTCGTCGGCGTGACCACCAACCCGACGATCTTCGCGTCGGCTCTCGCCAAGGGCGAGGCCTACGACCAGCAGGTCGCCGAGCTCGCGAAGGCCGGCACCAACGTCACCGACGCGGTCTTCGAGATCACCACCGACGACGTCGGCGACGCCGCGGACGTGTTCCGCGCGATCTACGACGAGACGAACGGCTACGACGGCCGCGTCTCGATCGAGGTGGAGCCGGGCCTCGCGCACGACGCCGCCGGCACGATCGCCGAGGCGAAGCGCCTGTGGGCGAAGATCGACCGCCCGAACGTGATGATCAAGATCCCCGCCACCAAGGAGGGCCTCGAAGCCATCACCGAGACGATCGCGGCGGGCATCAGCGTCAACGTGACGCTGATCTTCAGCCTCGAGCGTCACCGTGAGGTCATCGACGCCTACCTGACCGGTCTCGAGCGCGCTCAGGCCGACGGCATCGACCTCTCGACGATCCACTCGGTCGCCTCGTTCTTCGTGTCGCGCGTCGACACCGAGATCGACAAGCGCCTCGAGGCGATCGGCACGGACGAGGCCCGCGCCCTCAAGAGCAAGGCGGGCATCGCGAACGCCCGCCTCGCGTACGAGGTGTACGAGAAGGCCTTCGCCACCGACCGCGCCCAGGCGCTCCTGCAGGCCGGCGCGAACAAGCAGCGTCCGCTGTGGGCGTCGACCGGCGTCAAGGACCCCAACCTGCCCGACACGCTCTACGTGACGGAGCTCGCCGTCGCCGACACGGTCAACACCATGCCGGAGAAGACGCTCGAGGCCACGTTCGACCACGGCGTCATCGAGGGCGACAAGGTCTCCGGCAGCTACACCGAGGCGCGCGAGGTGCTCGACGCGATCGCCGGCCTCGGCATCTCGTACGACGAGGTGACCGCCCTGCTCGAGAAGGAGGGCGTGGAGAAGTTCATCGTCAGCTGGAACGAGCTGCTCGACACCGTCACCGCCGCTCTCGAGGCCGCCAAATGAGCATCCGCGTCCACGCGACGGGTGCCGCCGCTGAGGCGGTCGACCGCCTCGTCCCGCAGCTCGTGAGCGACCTCGTCGCGAGCCGCATCGCCGGTCAGGACCCCACCCTGTGGGGCCCGGATGCGGAAGAGGAGTCCGCCAAGCGTCTCGGCTGGACCGAGGCGAGCTCCATCTCGGAGCCGCTCGTCGACGAGATCATCGCTCTGCGCGACCGCCTCCGCGCGGCCGGCGTCGATCACATCGTGCTCGGCGGCATGGGCGGATCCTCGCTCGCGCCCGAGGTGATCACGCGCACCTACGGCGTCGAGCTCACCGTGCTCGACTCCACGGAGCCGAGCCAGGTGCTCGCCGCCCTGCGCGATCGTCTCTCCTCGACCGCGGTCGTCATCTCGTCGAAGTCGGGTTCGACCGTCGAGACCGACAGCCAGAAGCGCGTCTACGAGAAGGCGTTCCGCGACGCGGGCATCGAGCCGACCGAGCGCATCGTCGTCGTCACCGACCCGGGCTCCCCGCTCGACCAGGCGGCGCGCGCCGACGGCTACACGGTCTTCAACGCCGACCCGAACGTCGGCGGGCGCTACTCGGCGCTCACGGCCTTCGGCCTCGTGCCGTCCGGGCTCGCCGGGGTGGACATCCGTCAGCTGCTCGACGAGGCGGCCGCGGTCGGCCTCGAGCTCGCCCAGGACGCCCCCGACAACCCCGCGCTCGTGCTCGGTGCCGCCATCGGCGGCACGACGCCGCTCAAGGACAAGCTCGGCATCATCGCCGACGGCACCCACATCGTGGGCTTCGCCGATTGGGCCGAGCAGCTGATCGCGGAGTCGACCGGCAAGCTCGGCAAGGGTCTGCTGCCCGTCGTGCTCGAGACCGACTCCCCCGAGCTGTCGCTCGGCCTCGGCGACCTGCAGATCGTGCGCCTCGTCGCCGACGAGGAGGAGACCCGCGAGGTCCGCGATGGCGAGATCGAGGTCACCGGCACGCTCGGCGCCCAGCTGCTGCTGTGGGAGTACGCCACGGCGATCGCCGGCCGTCTGCTCGGCATCAACCCGTTCGACCAGCCCGACGTCGAGTCGGCGAAGATCGCCGCGCGCGGCCTGCTCGACGCCCGTCCCGAGCCGGCCCCTGCCGTCTTCTCGGCCGACGGCATCGAGGTGCGCGCCTCGGCCGGTCTGCTCGACGGCGTCGACACGCTCGACGGCGCCCTGCGGGCGCTCTTCACGCAGCTCGGCTCCGACGGCTACGTCGCGGTGCAGGCCTACCTCGACCGCGTCGCCCACCCCGAGTTCGCCGAGTTGCGCGACCTCGTCGCGTCGCGGGTGAGCCGCCCGGTCACGTTCGGCTGGGGTCCCCGCTTCCTGCACTCGACGGGTCAGTTCCACAAGGGCGGCCCCGCCGTCGGCGTGTTCCTGCAGCTCCTGTCGACGCCCGAGGAGGACCTCGAGGTGCCCGAGCGCCCGTTCACCTTCGGTCAGCTGATCCAGGCGCAGGCCGCCGGTGACGCGAGCGTGCTCGCCGAGCACGGTCGACCGGTGCTGACGCTGACGCTCACCGATGTGCGCGCGGGGCTGACCGCCCTGCGGTCCGCTCTCGCCTGACGGAGGCTCACGCACCATGGCACCCGTGGAGATCACTCCCGAGTTCAACCCGCTGCGCCTTCCGTCCGACCGACGGCTGAACCGCATCGCGGGCCCGTCCGGGCTCATCATCTTCGGCGTGACGGGCGACCTGTCGCGCAAGAAGCTGATGCCGGCCGTGTACGACCTGGCCAACCGCGGCCTGCTCCCTCCCGGATTCGCGCTCGTCGGCTTCGCCCGGCGCGACTGGGAGGACCAGGACTTCGAGAAGGTCGTGTACGAGGCCGTCAAGAAGTACGCCCGCACCCCGTTCGATGAGGACGTCTGGCGCCAGCTCGCGCAGGGCATCCGCTTCGTCCAGGGCGAGTTCGACGACGACGATGCCTTCGCCCGACTCAAGGAGACGATCGAGGAGCTCGACGCCCACCGCGGCACGATGGGGAACCACGCGTTCTACCTGTCGATCCCGCCGAAGGCGTTCCCCGTCGTCACCGAGCAGCTGAAGCGCAGCGGTCTCGCCGACCCGCAGGACGGTCAGTGGCGCCGCGTCGTCATCGAGAAGCCGTTCGGCAGCGACCTCAAGACGGCTCGCGAGCTCAACGATGTCGTCGAGTCGGTGTTCCCCGCCGACTCGGTGTTCCGCATCGACCACTACCTCGGCAAGGAGACCGTCCAGAACATCCTGGCGCTCCGGTTCGCGAACATGCTCTACGAGCCCATCTGGAACGCGAACTACGTCGACCACGTGCAGATCACGATGGCCGAGGACATCGGCGTCGGCGGCCGGGCCGGCTACTACGACGGCATCGGCGCGGCGCGCGACGTGATCCAGAACCACCTGCTGCAGCTGCTCGCCCTCACGGCCATGGAGGAGCCGGTCTCGTTCGACGCGGCCGACCTGCGTGCCGAGAAGGAGAAGGTGCTCTCGGCGGTGCGTCTGCCGAAGGACCTCTCGCTCGCCACGGCGCGCGGACAGTACTCCGGCGGGTGGCAGGGTGGCGAGAAGGTGCGCGGCTTCCTCGAGGAGGAGGGCATGGATCCCGCCTCCACGACGGAGACCTACGCGGCCATGCGGCTCGACATCGGCACGCGCCGGTGGGCCGGCGTGCCGTTCTATCTGCGGGCGGGCAAGCGCCTCGGCCGACGGGTGACGGAGATCGCGGTCGTCTTCAAGCGGGCTCCGCAGTACCTCTTCGCCGAGAGCCAGACCTCCGCCCTCGGGCAGAACGCGCTCGTCATCCGTGTGCAGCCGGATGAGGGGGTCACCATCCGCTTCGGCTCGAAGGTGCCCGGCGCCGGCATGCAGGTGCGCGACGTGACGATGGACTTCGGTTACGGTCACGCGTTCACCGAGGCCAGCCCCGAGGCGTACGAGCGGCTCATCCTCGATGTGCTGCTCGGCGACCCGCCGCTGTTCCCGCGCCACCAGGAGGTGGAGCTGAGCTGGAAGATCCTCGACCCGATCGAGGAGTTCTGGGCCACGCAGGGGCAGCCGGAGCAGTACAGCCCCGGGACCTGGGGCCCGTCATCCGCGGACGAGCTGCTCGCCCGCGACGGCCGCGTCTGGAGGCGCCCGTGATCGTCGATCTGCCCGACACGACGAGCAGTGCCATCTCGAAGGCGCTCGTCAAGATCCGCGAGGAGGGCGGCGCCGTCGCCCTCGGCCGCGTGCTCACCCTCGTGATCTCGACCCAACTGGGCGAGGAGGAGGAGGCCATCGAGGCCGCCAACGACGCCTCGCGGGAGCACCCGATGCGCGTCATCGTGCTCTCCACCGAGGCGCCCGACCAGCGCAAGACCGGCAGCGCCCGGCTCGACGCGCAGATCCGTGTCGGCGGCGACGCCGGCGCGAGCGAGGTCATCGTGCTGCGGGCCTACGACGACACCGCGAGCGAGCAGGAGGGCCTCGTCACGGGGCTCCTGCTGCCCGACGCGCCCGTCGTCGCGTGGTGGCCCCGTCACGCCCCGGATGTGACGGCGCAGAGCGCGATCGGACGGATCGCACAGCGCCGGATCACCGACGCCGCCGCGGCACCGAACCCGCAACTGGCGCTGCAGCACCTCAGCGAGACGTACACACCCGGGGACACCGACTTCGCGTGGACGCGCCTCACGCTGTGGCGCGCGCAGCTCGCCGCCGTGCTCGACCAGCCGCCGTACGAGCCCATCACCGCGGTGACGGTGCACGGATCGTCGGACTCCCCCTCGACCGCGCTGCTCGCCGCCTGGCTGCAGCTGCAGCTGCAGGTGCAGGTCGACCTCGTGGTGACGACGCCCGGCAACGGCGCGAGCGGCATCCACGGGGTCACGCTCGTGCGTGGATCCGGCGAGATCCACCTCGAGCGGGAACTGCCGAACGTGGCGACGCTCACGCAGCCGAACCAGCCCACGCACGACATCTCGCTGCCTCGCCGCAGCCTGCGTGACTGCCTGGCCGAGGAGTTGCGTAGGCTCGACCCCGACGACCTCTTCGGGGTGGTCATCCAACGGGGTCTGCCCGACCTCGGTGCACCGTCGCGATCGAAGCGCCCGGGCGCCGCGGGCGACTCCCCCGAGCAGAGCGGAGCGACCGACCGGTGACGGTGACGAACGAACGACGGGTGCTCGTGCACCCCGACAAGGCGACACTCGCGGGCACGGTCGCCGCCCGCTTCATCACGAAGATCACCGACGTGATCGACTCGGAGGGCGACGCGAACGTCGTGCTGACCGGCGGCACCATGGGGATCGCGGTCCTCGAGGCCATCAACGCGTCCGCCGCACGCGACAGCGTCGACTGGTCGCGGGTGAGCTTCTGGTGGGGCGACGAGCGGTGGCTGCCGCGCGACGACGACGAGCGCAACGAGAAGCAGGCCCGCGCCGCGCTGCTCGACCACATCGCGATCGACGAGGCGCACGTGCATCCGTTCGCCGCGTCCGACTCGGGGCTCACCCTCGAAGAGGCCGCCGACGCCTACGAGCGCGAGCTGGCGGATGCGGCACGCGAGGGCACCCGTGCTCCGCGCTTCGACATCACCTTCCTCGGTGTGGGGCCCGACGGTCACATCGCGTCGTTGTTCCCCGGCCGCGAGGGGATCCGCGAGACGGAGCGCAGCGTCATCTTCGAGCGCAACTCCCCCAAGCCGCCGCCCGAGCGCTTGAGCCTGACCCTTCCGGTGCTCAACGCCTCCGAGCGTCTCTTCATGGTGCTCGCCGGCCCCGACAAGGCGTCGGTGTTGGGTCTCGCACTCGCGGGCGCGAGCTTCGAGGAGGTGCCGGTCGCCGGGCTGCAGGGTCGTCGTCGCACCGTGTTCTTCGTCGACCAGGACGCCGCGGCCGAGGTGCCCGAGAACCTCATCGCCCCCGTCAACTACTGGACGGCCGCCGACGCCAACTGACGCGGACCGCACACGAAGAAGGCCGACCGGGAATCCCCGGTCGGCCTTCTTCGTCGTCGCTGTGCGTCAGACGGCGGTCGTGGTGCCGCGTCGCGCGCGGAGCTGCTGCAGCGCCTCCTCGAGGAGCTGAGCCGCCTCCTCTTCGGTGCGGCGCTCCTTCACGTACGCGAGGTGCGTCTTGTACGGCTCGAGCTTCGCCACCTGCGGCGGGTTGTTCTTGTCGCGCCCGGCGGGGAGCCCCGTCGACGGCGAGTCGATGACCTCGGGGATCTCCTCCGGCGGCAGACTGGCCGCGAAGTAGCGGACGGTCTCGTTGCCGAGCTCGTCCCAGTACGACACGGCGATGCGCTCGGCGTGATAGCCGCGGTCCTGTTCGCCCATGGGGCCCGCGCCGACGCGCGAGCCGCGGATGGCGCTACCGCCAGATGCCACGAGTGATCCCGTTCCTCTCGTTGGTGCCGGCTCAGATGCCGGCGTCGAACTTCGTGATGAGCCCGAGGATGATGATGGACGTCACCCACACCAGGGCGAGGATCACCGTGATGCGGT
This sequence comes from Diaminobutyricimonas aerilata, assembly GCF_002797715.1. Lineage (NCBI taxonomy): Bacteria > Bacillati > Actinomycetota > Actinomycetes > Micrococcales > Microbacteriaceae > Diaminobutyricimonas > Diaminobutyricimonas aerilata. Next base: position 1,844,990 of record NZ_PGFF01000001.1, read on the forward strand.
TGAGGTTGCGCTCCGCGACGCCCGAGGCGCCGAGGTTCGAGGTGACGCCGCCGCCGAACATGTCGGACAGACCGCCACCGCGACCGCGGTGCAGCAGGATCAGCAGGGTGAGCAGGAGGCTCGTGATGCCGAGCAGCACCTGCAGCACGACCTGGAGAATTTCCACGGGAGACCTTTCGAGACGGCCTGACGGCCGGTGAACAGTATAACCTCAGCCTGTCGTGGTAGCAGGCGGAGCGCCGCGCGTCAGACGGTGCCGACGTGCTTCTGGTAGCGCACGATGCTCGAGAACTCGGGGATGTCGAGGCTCGCCCCGCCGACCAGCGCGCCGTCCACATCCGGCTGCGCCATGAAGCCGGCGATGTTCCCCGCCTTCACCGAGCCGCCGTAGAGGATGCGCGTGCGGGCGCCCAACTCGGCGTCGCGTTCGGCGAGCTCCGCGCGCAGCGCCGCAGCGACCTGCTGGGCCTGCTCCGCGGTGGCTGCTTGACCGGATCCGATCGCCCACACCGGCTCGTACGCCACGACGATGTCGGGGTTCGCTCCGGCGTTCTCGAGCGCGGCCCGCAACTGCGCGACCGGCACGGCGCTCGGTCCGTGCTGCTCGAGATCCTCGGCGGTCTCACCGACGCAGATCACCGGCACGAGCCCGTGACGCAGCGCCGCCGTGACCTTCGCCGCGACGACCTCGTCGGTCTCCGCGTGCATCGTGCGACGCTCGGAGTGGCCGATGAGCACGTAGCCGCATTCGAGGGCCGAGAGGAAGGCGCCGGAGATCTCCCCGGTGTACGCCCCCGAGTCGTGCGCCGACAGGTCCTGCCCGCCGTAGCCGAGCTCGAGCTTGTCGGCCGAGATGAGGGTCTGCACCGACCGCAGGTCGGTGAAGGGCGGGAAGACCGCGACCTCGACGGCGCCGAAGTCGTGGTTCGCGTCCTTGAGCGTCCAGGCGAGCTTCTGCACGAACGCGATCGACTGCAGATGGTCGAGGTTCATCTTCCAGTTGCCGGCGATGAACGGGGTGCGCGTGGTCACTGCTGCCATCCGAGGACCTCCAGTCCGGGGAGTCGGCTGCCCTCGAGGAACTCGAGGCTCGCGCCGCCGCCCGTCGAGATGTGGCCGAACTGTTCGTCGCGGAAGCCGAGCTGGCGCACGGCGGCCGCGGAGTCTCCGCCGCCGACGACCGAGAGGCCGTCGACCTGCGTCAGGGCCTCGGCGACGCTGCGGGTGCCCGCCTCGAACGCCGGGAACTCGAACACGCCCATCGGGCCGTTCCAGAACACGGTGCGCGATCCGCGGATGACCTCGGCGAACCGGGCCGCGGTCTCGGGCCCGATGTCGAGTCCGATGCCGGACGACCCGAACCGCGTCGAGGCGATCCCGTCGATCGGAGCGACCTCGTGTTCCGCGTCCGCGGCGAACTTCGACGCGACCACGACGTCGGTGGGCAGCACGATCTCGACACCGAGCTCCTCGGCGCGCGCGAGGTAGCCGCGCACCGCGTCGAGCTGGTCCTCCTCGAGCAGGCTCGACGCGACGTCGTGTCCCTGCGCCTTGAGGAAGGTGAAGAGCATGCCGCCGCCGATGAGGAGCGTGTCCACACGGGGCAGCAGATGGCCGATGACGCCGAGCTTGTCGCTCACCTTCGACCCGCCGAGCACGACCGCGTAGGGGCGCTCCGGCGACTCGGTGAGGCGGTCGAGCACGTCGAGCTCGCGGGCGATGAGGGAGCCCGCGGCGCTCGGCAGCAGCTCGGCGAGCTCGTAGACGCTCGCCTGCTTGCGGTGCACGACGCCGAATCCGTCGGAGACGAAGCGGTCCCCGAGGTCGGCGAGACGCTGCGCGAACTCGCGTCGGGTGGCGTCGTCCTTGCTCGTCTCCCCCGGGTTGAACCGGAGGTTCTCGAGCAGTGCGACGCCGCCGTCGGCGAGGCCGTCGATCGCGGTCTGGGCGCCCGCTCCCACGGTGTCGCGGGAGAAGGTGACCGGCTTGCCGAGCAGCTCGCTCAGCCGTTGGGCGACCGGCGCGAGGCTGTACTTGGCGTCGGGCGCGCCGTCGGGACGCCCCAGGTGGGACATCGCGACGACGTTCGCGCCGGCGTGCAGGAGCTGGTCGATCGTCGGGACGGACGCGCGGATGCGTCCGTCATCGGTGATATTGCCGTCTTTCAGCGGGACGTTCAGGTCGCAGCGGAGCAGGACCGTCTTGCCCGCCAACGACCCCAGCGAGTCGATGGTGCGCAGAGCCATGTCGGCGACCGTCAGAGGCGATCGGCGACGTACTCGGTGAAGTCGACGAGGCGGTTGGAGTAGCCCCACTCGTTGTCGTACCACGCCGAGAGCTTCACCTGGTTGCCGAGCACGCGCGTCAGGCCCGCGTCGAAGATCGACGAGTGCGGGTCGGTGACGATGTCGCTCGAGACGATCTCGTCCTCGGTGTACTTGAGGATGCCCTTGAGCTTGCCCTCGGCGGCCTCGCGGTACGCGGCCTTGACCTCGTCGACGGTCACCTCGCGCGAGGACTGGACGGTGAGGTCGGTGATCGAGCCGGTGGGCACCGGCACGCGGAGCGCGAAACCGTCGAGCTTGCCGACGAGCTCGGGCAGCACGAGGCCGAGCGCCTTCGCTGCACCGGTGCTCGTGGGCACGATGTTCAGGGCGGCGGCGCGGGCACGGCGCAGGTCGCTGTGCGGGCCGTCCTGCAGGTTCTGGTCGGCGGTGTAGGCGTGGACCGTGGTCATGAGACCGCGCTCGATGCCGAACGTGTCGTTGAAGACCTTCGCGAGCGGCGCGAGGCAGTTGGTGGTGCACGACGCGTTGGAGAGGATGTGCATCGTCTCCGGGTCGTAGCTCTCGTGGTTCACGCCCATGACGAACGTGCCGTCCTCGCCCTTGGCGGGGGCCGAGATGATGACCTTCTTCGCGCCGGCGTCGAGGTGCTTGCGCGCGTCGTCGGCGTTGGTGAAGCGACCGGTCGACTCGATGACGATGTCGACACCCAGGTCGCCCCAGCCGAGCGCGGCGGGGTCGCGCTGCTCGAGCACGGTGATCGGCTTGCCGTTGACGACGATCTTGTCGCCGTCGAGCTCCACGGTCGCGTCGAGGCGGCCGGTGATGGAGTCGTACTTCAGCAGGTGCGCCAGCGCCGCGTTGTCGGTGAGGTCGTTGACCGCGACGATGTCGATGTCACTGCCCTTGGCGAGAGCGGCGCGGAAGTAGTTGCGGCCGATGCGGCCGAAGCCGTTGATGCCGATCTTGACGCCCAATGGATCTCCTGGTGTTCGAGCGCTGAGCAGCGCAGGGTGGTGGTAGATGCGGGGTTTGATGCCGGGTGACCGGTCGCCGGACCGGCCACCCGAGCAGGGGTCAGTCCGCTACGACAGTAGCAGCAGGCCGTCCGTCTTCTCACGGGCGGCGAGGAAGCGCTGCTGCGCGTTCTCCCAGTTGACGATGTTCCACCAGGCCTTCACGTAGTCGGCCTTGACATTGTGGTAGTCGAGGTAGAAGGCGTGCTCCCACATGTCGAGCTGCAGCACCGGGATCGTGCCGAGCACGGTGTTGCCCTGCTGGTCGAAGAGCTGGTGGATGAGCAGCTTCTGGCCGATCGGATCCCAGCCGAGCACCGCCCATCCGGAGCCCTGCAGGCCGGTCGCGGCCGCGGTGAAGTGGGCCATGAAGCCGTCGAACGAGCCGAAGAACTCGTCGATCGCCGCGGCGAGCTCACCGGTGGGCTTGTCGCCGCCGTCGGGCGACAGGTTGGTCCAGAAGATCGAGTGGTTGACGTGACCGCCGAGGTTGAAGGCGAGGTCCTTCTCGAGCTTGTTCACGTTGCTCAGGTCGCCGCCGGCACGAGCCTCGGCGAGCTTCTCGAGCGCCGTGTTGGCGCCCGCCACGTAGGTCGCGTGGTGCTTGTCGTGGTGCAACTCCATGATCTTCGCGCTGATGTGCGGCTCGAGCGCCGCGTAGTCGTACGGCAGATCCGGGAGGGTGTAGTCAGCCATCGAAATGTCTCTCCTTGCGAGTTTGGTCCCCGACAGGCCCATCCGTGACTGTGCCGCCGGGGCGACTTCGGTCAGTCTATCGAGGCAACCGGAGGCCCCGACGGATGCTTCCCGGAATTCAGACCTCTTGCAGTTCAGGCGGGAGGTTCGCGTCGGTTCCGGGGATCCCGAGCTCTTCGGCGCGCTTGTCGGCCATCGCGAGCAGGCGGCGGATGCGGCCGGCGACCGCGTCCTTCGTCATCGGGGGGTCGGCGTGGTGGCCGAGCTCGTCGAGACTCGCGTCGCGGTGGGCGAGGCGCAGGGCGCCCGCGTAGCGGAGGTGCTCGGGCACGTCGTCGGCGAGGATCTCGAGCGCGCGCTCGACCCTCGCGCACGCAGCGACGGCGGCCTGCGCGCTCCGGCGGAGGTTGGCGTCGTCGAAGTTGACGAGGCGGTTGGCGGTGGCGCGCACCTCGCGGCGCTGGCGCAGCTCCTCCCAGGCGGTGACCTGCGCGGCCGCCCCCATGTGGCCGAGCATCGCGCTGATCGCCTCGCCGTCGCGGATGACGACGCGGTGAACTCCGCGCACCTCGCGCGCCTTCGCGGCGACCCCGAGTCGTCCCGCCGCTCCGACGAGCGCCATCGCGGTCTCGTTGCCGGGGCAGGAGACCTCGAGCGCGGCCGAGCGGCCCGGGTCGGTGAGCGAACCGGCGGCGAGGAACGCGCCGCGCCAGATCGCCCGCAGGTCGTCGAGGGAACCGGTGGTGAGCCGGTTCGGCAGGCCGCGTACGGGGCGACGGCGCGCATCGAGCAGTCCGGTCTGGCGGGCGAGAGTCTCGCCGCCCTCCATGACGCGCACGAGGAAGTGGTTGGTACGTCGCATCCCCGAGGCGGGGATCACGGCGACGTCGCTCCGCACCCCGTAGATCTCGGCGAGGTCCTTGCGCACGCGGCGGGCGAGCTGCTGCGAGTCGAGTTCGGCCTCGACGGCGATGCGGCCGGAGATGACGTGCAGTCCGCCCGCGAAGCGCAGGATCGTCGCGAGCTCCGCGGCCCGCACGGTGGTCTTGCCGGCCTGCACGGTCAGCAGCTCGTCCTTCACATCCGCGGTCAGCGGCACACGATCACACTTCTCTCATTCACGCCCGAGGTCCCGGTGCTTCACGTTCACGGCCACTCCCGGCAGACCCCGAAGGCGGCTGGCGAGTTCCTCCGCCATCGCCACGGACCGGTGCTTCCCCCCGGTGCACCCCACGGCGATCGTAGCGTGCCGCTTGTTCTCGCGCTGATAGCCGGCGAGCACCGGCGCGACGGCGTGGGAGTAGCCGTCGAGGAAGTCGGTCGCGCCGTCCTGGGCCAGCACGTAGGAGCTCACCTGCTCGTCGAGACCGGTGTGCGCCCGCAGTTCCGGGATCCAGAAGGGGTTGGGCAGGAACCGGCAGTCCGCCACGAGATCGGCGTCGGCGGGCAGCCCGTACTTGTAGCCGAAGCTCAGGATCGTCACGTGCACCCCGGCGGCGTCTTCGGCGGAGAACTTCTCGGTGATCGACGTGGCGAGCTGGTGGATGTTGAGATCCGACGTGTCGATGATGATGTCGCTCGAGGCGCGCAGTTCGCTCATCCGCGCACGCTCCGCGGCGATGCCGTCGAGCACGGTGCCGTCGCCCTGCAGCGGATGCGGCCGGCGCACCTGTTCGAAGCGGCGCACGAGCGCGGCGTCGGAGGCGTCGAGGAAGAGCACCCGCACGGGCGCGGTGGCGCGGAGCGTCTCGACCGCCTGCTGCGCGTCGGCGAAGAGCTTGCCACCGCGCACGTCGACGACGGCGGCGATCTTCGGCAGGGTGTCCCCCGCGCGGGCGGCGAGGTCGACGAGCGGACCGAGCATCTGCGGCGGCAGGTTGTCGACGACGTACCAGCCGAGGTCCTCGAGCGCGTTGCCGACGGTCGATCGACCCGCCCCCGACATGCCGGTGACGATGAGCAGCTCCTGGGCGGGTGTTCCATCGCTCATGACGGGAGCTTCCTCCTGGCGTTGCGGGCGGACTTCCACCCTACTCGCGCGGCGCGTGCAGTCGCTCCACGATCGCGGCGGCGAGGGTCGGACCGATGCCCTTCACTTCGGCGATCGCGGCCGGCTCGGCCGCCTTGAGCCGGGTGACGGAACCGAAGTGGCGCAGCAGCTCGCGCACGCGTGAGGGCCCGAGTCCGGGGATCTCGGAGAGCTGGGAGTTGATGTCGCGCTTACGCCGCTGCCGCTGGTGGGTGATGGCGAACCGGTGCGCCTCGTCGCGGATGCGCTGGATGAGGAACAGCGCGTCGCTGTTGCGCGGCAGGATGATCGGGAAGTCGGAATCGGGCAGCCAGATCTCCTCGAGGCGCTTCGCGATGCCGGCGAGCTGGATGCCCGTGACCCCGCTCTCCTCCAGGGCGCGAGCCGCCGCCTGCACCTGGGGCTGACCGCCGTCGACGATGAGCAGGTTCGGGCGGTAGGCGAACTTCCCCGGCCGGGTGCCGCTCGCCGCGTCGGGACCGGGGTCTCCGTCGAGGGCGGCCGCGTCGATCGGCGTGCCGGCGTCGAGCGCCGTCTCGTCCCCCGACTGTTCCTCCGTCGCGTCGCCCGTCGAGACGGGGATGACGGCGTCCCGGTCCTCCGGCGACCCGGCCGCCGTGGGCTCATCCTTCAGATACGCGAGACGCCGGGTGAGCACCTGGTACAGCGACTCGGTGTCGTCGGTCGAGTCGGCGACGTTGAACCGGCGGTACTGGTCCTTGCGCGGCAGGCCGTCCTCGAAGACGACCATCGACGCGACGATGTTGGTGCCGGAGAGGTGCGAGACGTCGTAGCACTCCATCCGCAGCGGTGCCTCCGGCATGCCGAGCGCCTCCTGCAGATCCGCGAGGGCCTGCGAGCGGGCGACGAAGTCGCCGCTGCGCCGCGTCTTGTAGAGCGCGAGCGCGTTCTTCGCGTTCATCTCGACCGTCTTCGCGAGCGACGCCTTCTCGCCGCGCTGCGCGACCCGCAGATCGACCTTCGATCCCCCGCGCAGCTGGCCGAGGAAACGCTCGAGGTCGGTCGCGTCGTCGGGAAGGGCGGGCACGAGCACCTCGCGGGGCGGGGTGTCGTCGCCGTCGTACGCGTTCTGCAGCACCGTCTCGACGAGCTCGCCGAGTTCGACGTCGAGCTCCTTGTCGACGACCCACGAACGCACACCGCGGATGCGGCCGCCGCGCACGATGAACTGCTGCACCGCGGCGGCGAGCTCGTCGTGGGCGATGCCGAAGACGTCGGCGTCCACGCGATCTCGCAGCACCACGGCGCTCTTCTCGAGGGCGTTCTCGAGCGCGGCGATCTGGTCGCGGTACCGGGCCGCGGACTCGTAGTCGAACTCGGCGGCCGCCTCGCGCATCCAGCGCTGCAGATCGGCGATGTAGCGGGAGTCGTTGCCGCCCATGAACGAGACGAAGTCGTCGGCGATCCGGCGGTGCTCGTCGAGGCTCACGCGGCGCACGCACGGGGCGGCGCACTTGCCGATGTCGCCGAGCAGACACGGTCGGCCGGTCTGCTGAGCCCGTTTGTAGACGCCTTCGCTGCAACTGCGCATCGGGAACGCCTTGAGCATCTGGTCGACCGTCTCGCGGATCGCCCAGACCTTGGTGTACGGGCCGAAGTACTTCGCCCCCGGGATCTTGCGGTTCCGGGTGACCATCACCCGCGGCACCTCGTCGCCGAGGGTCACCGCGAGGTACGGGTAGGTCTTGTCGTCGCGGAACTTGACGTTGAACGGCGGCTCGAATTCCTTGATCCAGGTGTATTCGAGCTGCAGCGATTCGAACTCGCTCGCGACGACGGTCCACTCCACGCTGCGCGCCGTCAGCACCATGCGCCGGGTGCGCTCGTGCAGCGTGTGCAGCGGCGCGAAGTAGTTGCTCAACCGGGCGCGCAGGTTCTTCGCCTTGCCCACATAGAGCACGCGGTTCTTCTCATCGCGGAACCGGTACACCCCCGGCTGGGTCGGGATCTCCCCCGCCTTCGGCCGCCAGGTGAGCGTGTCGCTCATCTCGACTCGTCGCTCATGGTCACTGGGCGAGGATCTCCCGCAGGAAGACCGCCGTGTGGCTGTCAGGGCTCTTCGCGAGCTGCTCAGGGGTCCCCGTCGCGATCACCTGACCGCCGCCGGCTCCCCCCTCGGGTCCCATGTCGATGAGCCAGTCCGCCGACTTGATGACGTCGAGGTTGTGCTCGATCACGACGACGGTGTTGCCCTTGTCGACGAGCCCGTTGAGCACGAGCAGCAGCTTGCGCACATCCTCGAAATGAAGACCCGTGGTGGGCTCGTCGAGCACGTAGATGCTGCGGCCGTTCGACCGCTTCTGCAGCTCGGTCGCGAGCTTCACCCGCTGCGCCTCACCGCCGGAGAGGGTCGTCGCGCTCTGACCGAGCCGCACGTAGCCGAGGCCGACGTCGACGAGCGTCTTGAGGTAGCGGTGGATCGCGGTGATCGGCTCGAAGAACTCCGCCGCCTCGGCGATCGGCATGTCGAGCACCTCGGCGATGTTCTTGCCCTTGTAGTGAACCGAGAGGGTGTCGCGGTTGTACCGGGCTCCCCCGCACACCTCGCACGCCACGTAGACGTCGGGCAGGAAGTTCATCTCGATCTTGATGGTGCCGTCACCGGCGCAGTTCTCGCACCGGCCGCCCTTGACGTTGAAGCTGAAGCGTCCGGGCAGGTAGCCGCGGGTCTTCGCCTCCATCGTCTCGGCGAAGAGGGTGCGGATGCGGTCGAAGACGCCCGTGTAGGTCGCGGGGTTGGAGCGCGGGGTGCGGCCGATCGGCGCCTGGTCGACGTGCACGACCTTGTCCAGGTTGTCGAGCCCGGTGATCCGGCGGTGCTTGCCCGGGATTCGGCGGGCCCCGTTGAGCCGGTTGGCGAGCACCTTGTAGAGGATGTCGTTCACCAGCGACGACTTGCCCGATCCGCTCACGCCGGTGACGGCGACGAATGCGCCGAGCGGGAAGCTCACGGTCACATCGCGCAGGTTGTTGGCGCGCGCGCCTTCGACGGTGAGCTGCCGCTTCTTGTCGATCTTGCGCCGCTTCTTCGGCGTGGCGATGGACTTGCGGCCGGAGAGGTAGTCGCCGGTGAGGGAGTGCTCGTTGGCCATGAGTGCCCGGTAGTCACCGGAGTGCACGACGGTGCCGCCGAGCTCGCCGGCGCCGGGGCCGATGTCGACGATCCAGTCGGCGGTGCGGATGGTGTCCTCGTCGTGCTCGACGACGATGAGCGTGTTGCCGAGGTTCTTGAGCTTGACGAGCGTCTCGATGAGCCGGCGGTTGTCGCGCTGGTGCAGGCCGATGCTCGGCTCGTCGAGCACGTACAGCACGCCGGTGAGACCCGAACCGATCTGCGTTGCGAGCCGGATGCGCTGGGCCTCGCCGCCTGAGAGGGTCGCCGCGGCGCGGGCCATCGACAGGTAGCCGAGGCCGACCTCGATGAGGAACTCGAGGCGTACACGGATCTCGCGCAGCACCTGCGCGGCGATGCGCGCCTCACGCGCGGTGAGTTCGAGCCGCTGCATGAACTGGTAGGAGTCGAGCAGGCTGAGCTCGGCGACGTCGGAGATGCTCTGCGAGTGCACGAGCACGGAGAGCACCTCGGGCTTGAGGCGCTTGCCCTCGCACACCGGGCACGGGATCTCGCGCAGGTACTCGCCGTGCCGCTGCTGCGACCAGTCGCTCTCGGCCTCGTGGTACTTGCGCTCGATGTAGGGCATGACGCCCTCGAAGCCGGTGGAGTACTTCATCTCACGGCCGTAGCGGTTGCGCCAGCGCACCTGCACTTCGAAGTTGTTGCCCTCGAGGATCGCGGTGCGCACTTCGTCGCTCAGGTCGCCCCACGGGGTGTCGAGTGAGAAGCCCATGTCGCGCGCGAGCCCCTCGAGCAGACGCTGGAAGTAGTTGTAGAGGCCCTTGCCCTGCTGCTGCCACGGCAGGATGACGCCTTCGTTGAGGCTGAGGTCCGGGTCGCCGATGACGAGCTCGGGGTCGACCGACATCTTGGTGCCGAGGCCGGAGCATTCGGGGCACGCGCCGAACGGCGCGTTGAACGAGAAGGTGCGCGGCTCGATCTCGGTGAGCTGCAGCGGGTGCCCGTTCGGGCAGGAGAGCTTCTCGCTGAAGGTGCGGAACGCCTGCGGACCCTCGAGGTCGACGTAGTTGATGGTCACGAGCCCGTCGGTGAGCCGGAGGGCGGTCTCGAGGGAGTCGGTGAGGCGGGTGAGGATGTCGTCGGAGGCGACGAGGCGGTCGACGACGACGGAGATGTCGTGCTTGACCTGCTTCTTGAGCTTCGGCGGGTCGCTCAGCTGGATCATCTCGCCGTCGACGATCGCGCGCGAGTAGCCGCCGGCCGCGAGTTCGCGGAAGAGGTCGACGAACTCGCCCTTCTTCTGGCTCACCACGGGGCTGAGCACCTGGTAGCGGGTGCCGCTCTCGAGCGTCATCAGCTGGTCGGCGATCTGCTGCACCGTCTGCTTCTCGATCTTCTCCCCGCAGACGGGGCAGTGCGGCACGCCGATGCGCGCCCAGAGCAGACGCATGTAGTCGTAGATCTCGGTGATCGTTCCGACCGTCGACCGCGGGTTGCGGTTCGTCGACTTCTGATCGATCGAGACGGCGGGGCTCAGCCCTTCGATGAAGTCGACGTCGGGGCGGTCGACCTGGCCGAGGAACTGGCGGGCGTAGGCCGAGAGCGATTCGACGTAGCGGCGCTGGCCCTCGGCGAAGATCGTGTCGAACGCGAGGGACGACTTTCCGGAACCGGACAGGCCGGTGAAGACGACGAGGGAATCACGTGGAATCTCGAGGTCGACGTCCTTGAGGTTATGGACTCGAGCGCCCCGGACACTGAGCTTGGGGACATCCTCTACGAACGAAATCGACACTCCATCTATTGTATGGCGACCACCGACATCGACCTTCCGCGTTCGCTGTGGGCGCGGGTCGGAGCGCTCAGGACCGCGCGAACGGGGCGCGGGCCACTCGTCCTACGGCGTGCCCCGCTCGGGTGAACACCCGCACGGTGGCGCGCCACACGCGGGTGAACGGCCCTCCGCGAGCCGCGTCTGCCGCGGGGACCGGTCCTGCGGCGGTCCCCTCGACACCCGGCGTCGTGGGCGCCTCCGGGGTGGGGTGGCCCGACGCGCCGGCGGAGGCGCGGAGGGCGCGCAGCACGTCGCGGTCGATGGTCTCCTCGGCGTTCACGCGCGCGTGCGCGAGCATCCGCTCGGTGATGACGCGGCGGGGCACGGTCTCGACGAGTGCCTGCGGGTTGAACGGAGGTGCGGGACGGCGGCGCTCGGACATGGACCTCCTCGAGGCGCCCGGGCGACGCCGTGTCGTCACCCTACGTGCACCGCGGCCGGGCGGGCGATGGGGAGCACTCCCCTGCCGCCCGCCCGGTACGCGTCATCGCACGTGGCCGACGGTCTCCATCTGCCGCAGCTCCTTCTTGAGCTCCGACACCTCGTCGCGCAGCCGCGCGGCGAGTTCGAACTTGAGCTCGGCGGCCGCATTGAGCATCTGCTCGTTGAGGTCGGCGATGATCGTCTCGAGTTCGCCGGCGCCTTGCGCGGCGAGTCCCTCGCGGCGCAGCCCGGGGGTGGGCGAGCGCTTCTTGCCGTCGCGACCCTTGAGCAGCGCCGCCGTGTCGGCTCCCTCGCGCGCGAGCACATCGGTGATGTCCGCGATCTTCTTCCGCAGCGGCTGCGGGTCGATGCCGTGCTCGGTGTTGTAGGCGACCTGCTTCTCGCGACGCCGGTTCGTCTCCTCGATCGCCATCTTCATCGAGTCGGTGAGCACATCGGCGTACATGTGCACCTGACCGGAGACGTTCCGCGCGGCGCGGCCGATCGTCTGGATGAGCGACGTCGACGAGCGCAGGAAGCCCTCCTTGTCGGCGTCGAGGATCGCGACGAGCGACACCTCGGGGAGGTCGAGGCCCTCGCGGAGCAGGTTGATGCCGACGAGCACGTCGTAGACGCCGGCGCGCAGCTCGGTGAGCAGCTCGACGCGCCGCAGCGTGTCGACGTCGGAGTGCAGATAACGCACGCGCACGCCGGCCTCGCCGAGGTAGTCGGTGAGCTCCTCCGCCATCTTCTTCGTGAGCGTCGTGACGAGCACGCGTTCGTCGCGCTCGACCCGCAGCCGGATCTGCTCGAGCAGGTCGTCGATCTGCCCCTTCGTCGGCTTGACGACGATTTCGGGGTCGATGAGGCCGGTCGGGCGGATGATCTGCTCGACGATGCTGTCGGTGATGCCGAGCTCGTACTTGCCCGGTGTCGCCGAGAGGTACACCTTCTGCCCGACGCGCTCGAGGAACTCCTCCCACTTGAGCGGACGGTTGTCCATCGCGCTCGGCAGGCGGAAACCGTGCTCCACGAGGGTGCGTTTGCGCGACGCGTCGCCCTCGAACATCGCGCCGATCTGCGGCACGGTCACGTGCGACTCGTCGATGACGACGAGGAAGTCCTCGGGGAAGTAGTCGAGCAAGCAGTGCGGCGCCTCACCGGGGGCGCGGCCGTCGATGTGCCGCGAGTAGTTCTCGATGCCGTTGCAGAAGCCGATCTGCTCCATCATCTCGAGGTCGAAGGTCGTGCGCATCCGCAGCCGCTGCGCCTCGAGCAGCTTGCCCTGACGTTCGAGTTCGGTGAGCCGTTCGCCGAGCTCGACCTTGATCGTCTCGATGGCGCGCTTCATCGTGTCGGGGCTCGCGGCGTAGTGGGTCGCCGGGAACACCGACACCGCGTCGAGCTTCTGGATGACCTCGCCGGTGAGCGGGTGCAGCGAGTACAGCGCCTCGATCTCGTCGCCGAACATCTCGATGCGGATGGCGTGCTCTTCGTACACCGGGATGATCTCGACCGTGTCGCCGCGCACCCGGAACTTGCCGCGCGAGAAGTCGAGGTCGTTGCGCTGGTACTGCATGTTGACGAACTTGCGCACGAGCTGGTCGCGCGGGATGCGATCGCCGACCTGCAGGGCGACCATCGCCTCGAGGTACTCCTCCGCGGCACCGAGGCCGTAGATGCACGAGACGGTCGAGACGACCACCACGTCACGCCGGCTGAGCAGCGAGTTCGTGGTCGAGTGGCGCAAGCGCTCCACCTCGGCGTTGATCGAGCTGTCCTTCTCGATGAAGGTGTCGGTCTGCGGCACGTACGCCTCGGGCTGGTAGTAGTCGTAGTACGACACGAAGTACTCGATGGCGTTGTTCGGCATCAGGTCGCGGAACTCCGTCGCGAGCTGCGCGGCGAGCGTCTTGTTGTGGGCGAGCACGAGCGTGGGCCGTTGCACCTGCTCGATGAGCCACGCGGTGGTCGCGGACTTACCGGTACCGGTCGCGCCGAGCAGCACGACGTCGGTCTCGCCGGCGTTGATGCGGGCGGCGAGCTCGTGGATCGCCTGCGGCTGGTCGCCGCTCGGCTGGTACTCGCTGATGACCTCGAACGGGCGCACGGAACGGGTCGTCTGCATGCCTCAAGCGTAAGCAGCACCACCGACATCAGGGGGCGGTGTTCGCCCAGGGCACGACGAGCGGGCTCAGCGGCCCCTGGCGCGCTCCCACAGCGCGTCGACCGCGGCGATCGTCTCGTCCATCGTGCCGTTCGTGTCGATGACCACGTCGGCGACCGCGAGCCGTTCGGCGTCGCTCGCCTGCGCGGTGACGCGGCCCTCCGCCTCCTGTGGCGACATGCCGCGCACCTCGACGAGGCGGCGGATGCGTTCGGCCCGGTCGGCGTGCACGACGACCACGAGGTCGAACCCGAACGAGCGTTCGCGCATCGCCTCGACGAGCAGCGGCACGTCGTAGACGACGACCGCGTGCGGGTCGCGTGCCTCGGCCTCGGCGAACAGCTCGCGCGCCCGCCGCCAGACGGCCGGATGCGTGATGGCGTTGAGATCCGCGCGTGCGGCGTCGTCGGAGAAGACGATGGCCCCGAGGGCGGGTCGATCGAGGCTGCCGTCGGCGGCGAGCACTCCGGGGCCGAACCGCTCGGCGATCGCGGCGAGTCCGGGCGTGCCCGGCTCGACGACCTCGCGCGCGAGCACGTCGGCATCCACGTGCACGGCACCGAGCTCGACGAGGCGACGGGCGACGACCGACTTGCCCGCGGCGATGCCGCCGGTGAGCCCGAGAAGGAACATGCAGCCAGCCTAGGCGGACCCCCACGGGCTACCATGCCAGCATGCTCGAGGCCCTCGCCGGTACCGGGCTCGCGGCGGCCGCGGGCCTCAACGCCTATATCCCGCTGCTCGCGCTCGGGCTCGCCGGCCGCTTCGTCGACGTGGTGCAGTTGCCTATTGGGTGGGCGTGGTTGAGCAACGAGTGGGTGCTCGTGGGTCTCGGAGTGCTGCTCGTGATCGAGTTCGTCGCCGACAAGGTGCCGGCCGTCGACACGGTGAACGACTGGATCCAGACCCTCGTGCGGCCGGCGTCCGGCGGCATCGTCTTCGGGGGCGGCGCTCTCACCGAGACGGCGGTCGTCACCGATCCGGCGGAGTTCTTCGAGTCGAACCAATGGGTGCCGATCGTCACCGGCGTCGCCGTCGCCCTCGCGGTGCACCTGGCCAAGATGGCGTTGCGGGCCGTCGCGAACACGCTCACGTTCGGGGCCGCGGCGCCGGTGCTCAGCACGGTCGAGGACATCGGGAGCGTCTCGCTGAGCGTGTTCGCGCTGCTGTTCCCGCTGTTGGTCGTCGTGGTGCTCGCGGCCCTCGTCGTGGCGCTCGTGCTCGTCTTCCGGCGCTTGCGCCGACGTCGTGCCGAGCGGGCGGTCGCTCCCGCGTAAGAACCGTCAGGGCGACCAGACGTAGGGCGTCGTCGTGGTGAGCGCCTGGAAACCGAGTCGCTCGAGCACGGGGCGACTCATCTCCGAGGCGTCCACCTGCAGATACCAGTAGCCGCGTTCCGCGGCGATCCGGGCGCGCCGCGCCACGAGCGCCCGGTAGATCCCGCGCCGCCGCCATTCCGGCAGGGTCGACCCTCCCCACAGTCCCGCGAACGGGGCGGCCGGTCGCATGACGAGCCAGGCGGCGGAGACGAGCATCCCGTCGGCCTCGGCGAGGAGGATCCGGATGCGATCGGCGCCGGCCACGATCCGCCCGGCCAGGTCGTCGGCGATCCAGCTCCAGTCCGCGTTCCAGACCTCGGTGTGCAACCGGCCGATGGCAGCGAGGTCCGCGGCGTCCGTCGTCTCGCGGAAGACGACGCCGTCGACCTCCGTGGGCAGACCCGCGAGCGTGGCGGTCGGTGCGACGAGAAGGGTCTCCTGCTCTTCCGGCACGAATCCCGCGGCCCGCAGCCGCTCGGTCAGATCGTGCGGACGGTCGTAGCCGTACGTCTTCCACTCCACCGGCAGACCGCGCGCCGCGAAGTGTTCGCGCTGCCGGGCGATGAGCGCGTCGAGGCGGGCGCCGCGGTAGCCCGTGTCCGCGGGGGTGCCGATGAATCCGGAACCCGGGAACGTGACGCGCACGACGGGGCCGTCGCGCTCGGCCGGCGCGCCGTCCGCCATGGCGTCGAGGTCGCCGCGCACGCGGCGGTCGAACAGATCGAGCAGTTCGCGCGAGTCGGTCACGGTTCCTCCGGATACAGCGATGGCCGGGCGCTCGCGCGCCCGGCCATCATTCGGTACTGCTTAGTTGTTGCTCGACAGACGCTCACGCAGAGCGGCCAGCGACTCGTCGTCGGCGAGCGTTCCGCTGCCGGCCGACTCGCTCGAGAAGGTCGAGCCGCCGATCTCGGCAGGCTCCTCGTTGGCAGCAGCGGCGACCTGCGCCTTGTGCGCCTCCCAGCGCGACTGCGCGGCGGCGTACTCCTGCTCCCACTTCTCGCGCTGAGCCTCGAAGCCCTCGAGCCATTCGCCCGACTCCGCGTCGAAGCCCTCCGGGAACTTGTAGTTGCCCTGCTCGTCGTACTCGGTGACCATGCCGTAGAGCGCGGCGAGGCCGGAGTCGAACTCGGTGTTCTCCGGGTCGATCCCGTCGTTCGCCTGCTTGAGCGACAGCGAGATGCGGCGACGCTCGAGGTCGATGTCGATGATCTTGACGAACACCTCGTCACCGACCGACACGACCTGCTCGGCGAGCTCGACGTGCTTGCCCGAGAGCTCCGAGATGTGCACGAGGCCCTCGATGCCGTCGGCGACACGCACGAACGCACCGAACGGCACGAGCTTCGTGACCTTGCCCGGCGCGATCTGACCGATCGCGTGGGTGCGGGCGAAGACCTGCCACGGGTCCTCCTGCGTCGCCTTGAGCGACAGGGAGACGCGCTCGCGGTCGAGGTCCACCTCGAGGATCTCGACGGTGACCTCCTGGCCGACCTCGACGACCTCGCTGGCGTGCTCGATGTGCTTCCAGCTGAGCTCCGAGACGTGCACGAGGCCGTCCACGCCGCCGAGGTCGACGAACGCACCGAAGTTGACGATCGACGAGACGACGCCCTTGCGGACCTGCCCCTTCTGGAGGTTGTTGAGGAACGTGGTGCGGGACTCGCTCTGCGTCTGCTCGAGCAGGGCACGGCGCGACAGCACGACGTTGTTGCGGTTCTTGTCGAGCTCGAGGATCTTCGCCTCGATCTCCTGACCCAGGTACGGGGTCAGGTCGCGCACGCGGCGCAGCTCGATGAGCGAAGCCGGGAGGAAGCCGCGGAGTCCGATGTCGACGATCAGGCCGCCCTTGACGACCTCGATGACCGAACCGGTGACCACACCGTCGGCCTCCTTGATCTTCTCGACGTCTCCCCAGGCGCGCTCGTACTGCGCACGCTTCTTGGAGAGGATCAGACGGCCTTCCTTGTCCTCCTTCTGGAGAACGAGGGCCTCGACACTGTCGCCGACGCCGACGACCTCACTGGGGTCGACGTCGTGCTTGATGGAGAGTTCGCGGGAGGGGATGACACCCTCGGTCTTGTAACCGACGTCGAGGAGGACCTCGTCACGGTCGATCTTGACCACGGTGCCTTCGATGAGGTCACCGTCGTTGAAGAACTTCAGAGTCTTCTCGACCGCGGCCAGGAAGTCGTCGGCAGATCCGATGTCGTTGATCGCGACCTGCTTCGCGGCCTTGTCGGTCGTTGCGATTGTCATGTAGTTGTTGCTCCGTAATGGACATGGTTCGGGCCATGGTCGACGCGGCGCCTGTGGAGGTTCCGGGATTTTGCCGCCATGGCAGGCGGATAGGAGTCGCGAGAATGCGACGGTCCAGCTTACCCGCCCGTTCGAGCCGGGAGCAACCGTCACCTCCGCGCGTCGACATCAACGACGCGCGGAGGGGACGTATTCCGTGTTCGGCTACTCAGCCCAGCAGGGTTGTGCGCAGCGTGTCGAGGCCGACGCCGCCGAGATCGAGCGCCGTGCGGTGGAACCGCTTCATCGAGAAGGCGTCGCCCTCGCGGGTGCGGTACTCGTCGCGGATCTGCTCCCAGATCCGCTGACCGACCTTGTACGACGGCGCCTGCCCCGGCCACCCGAAGTACCGGTTCACCTCGAACCGCACGAACGGCTCGTTCATGTTCACGTTGCTCTTCATGAACTCGAACGCGTAGTCGTAGTCCCACGTGCCGGTGCCGTCGAGGCGCGGCTTGCCGAGGTGCACGCCGATGTCGAGCACGACGCGCGCGGCGCGCATCCGCTGCCCGTCGAGCATGCCGAGCCGGTCGGCCGGGTCGTCGAGGTAGCCGAGGTCCTGCATGAGCCGCTCGGCGTAGAGCGCCCAGCCCTCGGCGTGCCCGCTCGTGCCGGCGAGCTGACGGCGCCAGGTGTTCAGCGTCGCCCGGTTGTAGACGGCCTGACCGAGCTGCAGGTGGTGACCGGGCACGCCCTCGTGGTAGACGGTCGTGGTCTCGCGCCAGGTGTCGAACTCGGTGACGCCCTCGGGCACCGACCACCACATCCGCCCGGGACGCGAGAAGTCGTCGCTCGGGCTCGTGTAGTAGATGCCGCCCTCCTGGGTCGGCGCGATCATGCACTCGAGACGCTTGACCGGGTCGGGGATGTCGAAGTGCGAGCGCGACAGCTCGTCGACGGCACGGTCGCTGAGCTGCTGCATCCACTCGCGGAGCGCCTCGGTGCCGCGGAGCTTGCGGCTCTCGTCCTTCTCCAGGTGCGCGATCGCCTCCTCGACGGTGGCGCCGGGCAGGATCTCGTTCGCGATCGCCGTCTGCTCCTCGACCATGCGGGCGAGTTCCTCGATGCCCCACTCGTAGGTCTCGTCGAGGTCGATCTCAGCCCCGAGGAAGTGGCGTGAACGCAACGCGTAGAGGTCGCGACCGACGCCGTCCACGTCGGGGGCGGCGGACTGCAGCTCGGTCGTGAAGAACTCGGCGAGGCGGCCATAGGCGGCGGCCGCGGTCTCGGCACCGCGACGCAGGTCGGATCGGAGGGACTCGGGCAGCTCCTGAGCGTCCCCCTCGACGGCCGCCTCGGCGGCGAGGGTCGCGAAGAACCCGTCGGGGGCGGCGTAACGGGTGACCTGCTCCCCCACCTCGCGCACCTGGCGACGCGCCGGCATGACGCCCTCGGCGATGCCGGTCCGCAGCGTCTCGATGTAGCCCTCGATGGCGCCGGGCACGTTCGTCATGCGACGGGCGATCGTGCCCCAGTCGTCGACGGATGCACGCGGCATGAGGTCGAAGACCTCGCGGATGCTCTGGGCGGGCGAGGCGATGACGTTGACGTCGCGCATCCACAGTCCGGCGTCCGAGCCCTCGAGGTCGAGGCGGAGCGTCGACGAGAGGTCGGTCTTCGTGACCTCGTCGACCGTGTCGGTCGGCTGCGCGGCGTCGAGCTCGGCGAGCACCTTCTTCGCCTCGTCGATGTACCGGGCGTGCCCCGCGGGCGACAGGTCGGCGTACTCGTCGAGCCGCCCCGGGATGCCGATCCAGATGGCGATGTCGGGGTCGAGGTCGGCGAGGGTCGACACCCAGCGCTCCGCGATCCCGTCGATCTCGGACGGCGTGCGGGAGGGGGCGGACGGCTGCTGCTCGGCGTTCGAGTCGGTCATGATCCGACCCTAGCGTCGCGCCCGCGCCGGACGGAATGCACGACGCCGCCGCCGTCGCGGGAAGGCGGGGGCGGCGGCGCGGCCGTCGGGTCGGGGACTACGCGGAGCGCGTCACTCCTTGTCGAGGTCGGTGCCCAGCAGCTCGACGAGCGAGTCGAGCGCGGCATCCGCGTTCTCCCCCTCGGCGGCGAGGGTGACCTCTTCGCCGTGGCCGATGCCGAGCGAGAGCACACCGAGGATGCTCGCCGCGTTCACGCTCTTGCCCTTCGACGAGGTGAGCGTGACCGGCACGCCGGCCTTCGCGGCGGCCTGGGCGAACAGCGATGCGGGGCGGGCGTGCAGGCCGACGCTCGAGGCGACGGTGACGGTGCGTTCGGGCATGGGGGTTCCTCCTACGGTTCGATGGTGACTTTGATGGCCTCGCCGCGCGCGACGATGTCGAGGGCGTCGTGCAGCCGGTTCAGCGGGAGCGTGTGGGTGATGAGGTCGGCGACGGGTACCGCGCCGGTCGCGATGAGGTCGAGTGCTCGGCGGTTCTGCTCCGGTGAGGAGCCGTTGACGCCGACGATCGTCAGCTCGCGGTAGTGCACGAGGTTCGCGTCGATCGTGATCATCGGTGCGTCCTTCGCGAGGCCGCCGAACAGGCTGAGGCGTCCGCCGCGGGCGAGCATGCGCACGCCGTCCTGCTGCGCCTGCGGTGAGGCGGCCGCCGTGATGACGACGTCGGCACCGCGGCCGTCGGTTGCGTCGAGCACGGCCTGCACCGGATCGGCGGAGTCCGCGGCGACGGCGAGGTCGGGGGCGACGAGGTCGGCGGCGCGGCGCAGTCGCTCGGCGTTGACGTCGATGAGGATGATGCGCGCGGCGCCTCGGGCGCGGGCGAGCCGCACGTGCAGGCAGCCGATCGGCCCCGAACCGACGACGACGACCGTGTCGCCCACGCCGACCCGCGCGAGCTCCTGCCCGTTCAGCACGCACGCGAGCGGCTCGGTCACCGACGCCTCCGCGAACGACACGTGCTCGGGGATGCGGGTCACCCCGTCGACGCGCAGCACCTCGCGCGGCACGATGAGGTACTCCGCGAAGCCGCCGGGGAACTGGTACCCCATCGACAGCTGGTTGGGGCACACGGTCGGCCGTCCGGCGCGGCAGTCGGGGCAGGTGCCGTCGGGGATCGCGGCGATGACCTGCACGCGATCCCCGGGCGCCCATCCGTCGACACCCGCGCCGACCTCGACGACCTCGCCGGCGATCTCGTGCCCCATCACCTGGGGCGGCGACATGTTCGGGTGTCCGGATCGCGAGATCTTCACGTCGGTGCCGCAGGTGGAGCAGTTGCGCACGCGCAGCTTCAGCTCCCCCGCACCCGCACGCGGCTCGGCGACATCCTCCAGTCGGATGTCGCCGGGCGCATAGAATCTCGCGACCTTCACCGTGGGTCTACTCGTCGTCCTCGTCGGAGGCGAGCAGCTCGTACACCTGGGACGCCTCGGTGGCGGCCCGCAGCGTCTCGGCCTTCTCCGGGTCGAGCAGGATCGTCGCGAGCTGCGACAGCAGAGCGATGTGCCCGTTGCCCCGCGCGGCGATGCCGACCGTGACGGCGACGTCGTTGCCGTCCCAGTCGACGCCGTCGGGGAAGCGCAGCACGACGATCGCGTCCTTCTTCACCAGGTCCTTGCCGGAGAGGGTGCCGTGCGGAATCGCGACACCCTCCCCGACGAAGGTGGAGACGGAGTTCTCGCGCTCGAGCATCGCGTCGATGTATCCGGGCTCGATCGCGCCGGCGTCGAGCAGCGCCTGCCCGGTCTGCCGGATGGCGTCGTCGCGGTCGGTCGCGACCCGATCGAGCCGGATCGACGACTCGGCGAGCAGCTCGGTGAGCGGGATGGTCTCGTCGGTCATGCGATCAGACCTCGACCGTCTCGCCGTTCTGGATGGCCTTGACCAGCTTCGCGATCTTCGGGTCACCCAGGAACAGCTGGAACGGGATCACCGGCACGTCGGGCACGGTGCCACGGGCACGGTCGGCGAGGCCGGCCTGCGTCACGACGACGTCGGCATCGGCGGGGATGTTCGCGACGGGCGAGTGCTCGACGGTCACCCCGTTCTTGGCCAGCTGCTTCTTGAGGGTGCCGGCGAGCATGACGCTGCTGCCCATACCCGCGTCGCACGCCACGATCAGCTTCTTGACGCTCGATCCGTCGATGGTTGCCATCATCGTCTCCTTCTGGGTGGGGCTCAGGCGGTCGCCTGGGCCGGCTTGTTCTTGTTCCGCGCGCTGCGGGCCTGAGCCTCGGCGAGGTCCTCCTCCGTGGTCTCGCTCGCCTCCTTGCGGCCGAAGCCGAGGAGCGCAGATCCCACGATGGCAGCCACGGCGGCCGAGAGCACGATGCCGAGGAGGATGAACAGGATGTCCTCCGGCGGCGACACCGCGAGGTAGGCGAAGATGCTGCCGGGCGACGCCGGTGCACGCAGGCCGACGCCGGTGAGGGTGAAGACGAGGATGCCCGTGGCGCCGCCGGCGATCGCGGCGATGAGCAGCAGCGGCTTCATGAGCACGTACGGGAAGTAGATCTCGTGGATGCCGCCGAGGAACTGCACGACCATCGCGGCCGGGACGGTCGGGCGGATGGCGCGCGGGCCGAAGAGCAGCATCGCGGTGAGGATGCCGAGACCGGGACCGGGGTTCGACTCGAGCATGAACATGACCGACTTGCCGATCTCGGCGGACTGCTCCGCGCCGAGCGGCGTCAGCACGCCGTGGTTGAGCGCGTTGTTGAGGAACAGCACCTTCGCCGGCTCGATGATGATCGAGGCGAGCGGCAGCAGGCCGTTGTCGACGAGGAAGCCGACCGCACCGCCGAAGAGGTCGCTGATCCAGCGCACGACCGGGCCGAGCAGGAACACGCCCACGAGCGCCATGAAGGCGCCGATGATGCCGGAGGAGAAGTTGTCGACGAGCATCTCGAACCCCGCCTTGAGCTTGCCCTCGATGGCGCGGTCCCAGAGCTTCAGCAGCAGACCCGTGACCGGGCCGATGATGAGCGCGCCGAGGAACTGCGGCGGCAGCTCCGACCAGCTCTCCACGAAGCCGTAGGCGAGCGGCGAGAGGATGACGCCGACGGTCGCGACGGCACCGACGACCGCACCGCGCTGACCGTGGACCATCCGGCCGCCGGTGTAGCCGATGAGGATCGGCAGCAGGAAGGTGATGATCGGCCCGACGATCGACGAGGCGGCCGTGGCGAACGGCAGGCTCTCGTCTTCGGCGAGACCGCCGCCGAGCCGCGCGATCTCGTTGACCCAGCCGTCGGGGATGAAGAGGGCCGTGATGAGGCCCCAGGCGATGAAGGCGCCCAGGTTGGGCATGATCATGCCCGCCAGGAAGGCGCCGAACCTCTGGACGGAGGCACGGAAACCGGTACCGGTCACCGTGGGCGTGTAGTCAGACATTGCGGGAGTACTCCTTTGTACGTTTCGTACGGTCGGATGTGTCGGGATGCATGGCGCTGTTCGGTGCTAGGTGGCCACGATGGGCCGGTCCAGGTCTGGTTGCCACACCAGGCGGACGTTCTCGTGATCGATGTCGTCGGGTGACGGCACCGCCGTTCCGGGAAGGGACGCCGCGGCGGCGCCCCAGGCGAGGGCCTCGACGAGCGCCGCCCCCGCATCCGCCTCGTCGACCGCGAAGCGGGACAGGAAGCCGGCGAGGAAGCAGTCCCCCGCGCCGACCGCACTGCGCTGCCGGTCGATGCGCGACTCGCCGACGAGCGTGCCGCTCGGGCCGACGAGCACGGCGCCGTCGGCGCCGAGGCTCACGAGCACGAGTTCGACGCCGCGTTCGCGGACCGCCTCGGCGGCGGAGACGACGTCGGCGATCGACGCGAGCTCGCGCCCGGTGAGCTCGCTGAGTTCGGCGCGGTTCGGCTTGATCAAACGGGGTCGAGCGGCGAGCGAGGCAACGAGCGCATCGCCGCTCGAGTCGATGGCGAGGTGGGCACCTCGCGAAGTGGCGGCCGCGAGCAGCCCGTGCAGTCGCGGAGAGGTGAGGCCGGGCGGCATGCTGCCGCTCACGACGACCCAGTCGCCCGAGGCGGTGGCGGCGGCGAGCACCTCGCCGAGCACGGCGAGGTCGGCGTCGGCGAGGGACTGCCCGGGCTCGTTGAGCTTGGTGACGGACCCGTCGGCCTCGGTGACCGTGATGTTCGACCGGGTGCGGCCGGAGACGGGCACGAATCGGGCCGTCACGCCCTCGAGGTCGAGCAGCCGGCTCATCTCCGCGCCTTCGCCGCCGGCGACGGGCAGCACCGCGACGCTCGGGATGCCGTTCGCGACGAGGGCGCGGCTCACGTTGACGCCCTTGCCGCCCGGCTCCATGAGCGGTTCGCCGGTGCGCAGCACCGCGCCGCGTTCGAGTCGTCCGACGTGCAGGGTGCGGTCGAGGCTCGGGTTGACGGTGAGCGTGACGATCATGCGATCACCACCGTGGGGCCGGCGTTCTCGACCTCGGCAGCGAGCTCGTCGTCGAGCCCGTCGTCGGTGATGACGGTGTCGACGTCGGAGAGCGGGCCGACGCGGGCGAAGTTCTCGCGCCCGAACTTGTGGTGGTCCGCCAGCAGCACGACGCGGCGGGCCGCCTGGATGAGCGCGCGCTTCACGCCCGCCTCCGCGAGGTCGGGGGTGGTCATGCCTCGCTCGACGGTGACGCCGTTGGTGCCCATGAAGGCCACGTCGGCGAACACCTCGGCGATCTGGGTGCGCGTCCACTCGCCGACGGCGGCGAGGGTGCGTCCGCGCACCATGCCGCCCAGCAGGTGCAGCGTGATGTTGGGGCGTTCGATCAGCGCACCGGCCACGGGGATCGAGTGGGTGACGACCGTCAGCTCGCGGTCGTCGGGAAGCAGTTGGGCGAGACGCATGGTCGTGGTGCCGGCGTCGAGGATGAGGGATCCGCCGTCGGGCAGTTCGTCGAGGGCGGCTCGGGCGATCCGCTCCTTCTCCCCCGCCGCGACGGTCTCGCGGTCGGCGACGGCCGGCTCGATGCCGAGACGCTCGACCGGGATCGCGCCGCCGTGCACGCGTCGCACGACACCGCGGCGCTCGAGGGCGGTGAGGTCGCGGCGCACGGTCTCGGGCGTGACGGACAGTTCGCGCGCGAGGCCCGCCACATCCACCCGGCCGTGGGCACGTGCGGTCGCCAGGATGCGCTGGTGGCGTTCCGGGGCGTACATGTGACCTCGTTGTCGGGGCGAAACGGATGTGGTTCTGCGCTTATATAAGTCCGTTTGTGTGGGACTGTCAATCCGACATGCCCACAGGCCCGCGCGGAAGCGCCCGTCCCTGCCCGAACGAGCGCGAACGCGCCCGGATCGGTCCGATCAGTGAGCCGCGTCGTCCCAGTTCGCGCCGGTACCGACCTGCACGTCGAGCGGCACCCGCAGGTCCGCCGCGCCGCGCATCCGTCGGGTGACGATCTCCGTCAGCGGGTCGAGTTCGCCCCGCGCGACCTCGAACACGAGCTCGTCGTGCACCTGCAGGAGCAGACGCGACTTGAGGCCGCCGGTCACGATGTCGTCGGCGATGCCGAGCATGGCGATCTTGAGGATGTCGGCCGCGGAGCCCTGGATGGGTGCGTTGAGCGCCGCGCGCTCGGCGTTCTCACGCAACACGCGGTTGTTCGAGGTGAGATCGCCGAACGGCCGCCGGCGACCGAAGATCGTCTCCGTGTAGCCGTCGACCCGCGCCTGCTCGACGACATTGCGCAGGTAGTCGCGCACCGCGCCGAAACGCAGGAAGTAGTCCGCCATGAGCTGCTTCGCCTCGGCGGTCTCGATGCGCAGCTGCTTGGAGAGGCCGAACGCGCTCAACCCGTAGGCGAGGCCGTACGACATCGCCTTGACCTTCGTGCGCATGAGCGGCGTGACCTGCGCGGGCTCGACGCCGAACACGCGGGAGCCGACGAAGCGGTGCAGGTCCTCCCCCTCGTTGAACGCGGTGATGAGGCCCTCGTCACCGGAGAGATGCGCCATGATCCGCATCTCGATCTGCGAGTAGTCGGCCGTCAGCAGCGTCTCGAAATCGGCGGTCGGTTCGAACGCCGACCGGATCTCGCGTCCCTCAGCGGTGCGGATCGGGATGTTCTGCAGGTTCGGGTCGTTCGACGAGACCCGTCCAGTCGCCGTCCCCGTCTGGTCGTACGTCGTGTGGATCCGGCCGTCGGGGCCGATCCCGCGCTCGAGGGTCTCCACGATCTGCCGCAGCTTCGTCGCGTCCCGGTGCTGCAGCAGCAGGGTGAGGAACGGATGTGGTTCCGGCAGCTGGTCCTGCAGGTCGGCGAGCGAGGCCGCGTCGGTGGAGTAGCCGGTCTTCGTGGACCGGGTCTTCGGCATCCCGAGCTCCTCGAACAGCACCTGCTGCAACTGCTTCGGGGAACCGAGGTTCACCTCGTGGCCGATCTGCGCGTACGCCTGTTGCGCGAGGTCGTCCGCGGTCGTGCCGAGGCTCGAGTTGAGCCGGGCGAGCACGACCGGGTTCACCGAGACGCCGTCGAGTTCCATGCGCGCGAGCACCGGCACGAGCGGGAGCTCGATGTCGTCGAGCACCCGCCGCGACGTCGCGTCGAGCCGCGAGGCGAGGTACTCCGCGACGCGCCGCACGAACCACGCCTCGGTGGCGGGGCTGACCTCGTCGTCGACGGGGACGAGCTGGTTCGGGTCGCTCTGCGGCAGCGACTCCCCGAGGGTCTCGTACACCTGGGCGGAGAGATCGCCCGGCTTCGAGCCCGGGCGCAGCAGCCACGTGGCGATGTCGGTGTCGAACACGACCCCGTGCAGCTCGAGCCCCGTCCCGGTGAGCAGCTTGAGCTGCCGCTTGTAGCCCTGGAGGTACTTCGGGGCGTCGCTCGCGAGCCAGTCCTCGAGGGCCCGGTAGTCCGGCCGACCCGGCGCCCACGGCACGTACACGGAGTCGCTCTCGGCCGCGAGTCCGAAACCGGACACCGCGCCGCCGACGAACTCGACGACGACGCCGAGCGCCGTGTCGCCGCCGGAGGTCGCCGTCTCGAGCCACTTGGCGAGCTCCTCGTCGACCAGCCGGTGCACGGGCGGCAGCGCCGCCTCGACCGTGGCGTTCGACTCCTGGACGGACCCGCCGGTCTCTTCGGCGTGGATCTTCATGACCCGCTCGAGCAGGGTGCGGAACTGCAGACGGTCGAAGATCTCGCGCACCGCGGCCGGGTCGATTGGACGGCGCTCGAGGTCGCCCGGGCCGAGCGGCAACTCGACGTCCGTCACCAGCCGGTTGAGCTTGCGGTTGCGGATCGCGTTGTCCTTCTGCTCGCGCAGCTTCTCGCCGACGACGCCCTTGATCTCGTCGGCGTGGTCGAGGATGCCCTGCAGGTCACCGAACTGCTTGACCCACTTGACCGCCGTCTTCTCGCCGACCTTGTCGATGCCGATGAGGTTGTCGGAGCTCTCGCCGACGAGGGCCGCGACGTCGGGGTACTGGTAGGGCTCGATGCCGTACCGTTCGAGCACCGCGTCGCGGTCGTAGCGCTTGAGCTCGGAGACCCCGCGGGCATTCGGGTAGAGCAGAGTGATGTCGTCGTCGACGAGCTGGATCGTGTCGCGGTCGCCGGAGACGACCGACACCCGGAAGCCCTCGGCCGAGCCGCGCTTCGCAAGCGTCGCGAGCACGTCGTCGGCCTCGTAGTCCTCTTTCGTGACCGTGGGGATGTTCATCGCCTTGAGCGCTTCCTGCAGGAGCGGCACCTGGCCGACGAACTCCGGCGGGGTCTCGCCGCGGGTGCCCTTGTACTCCGCGTACTCGCGCGTCCGGAACGAGTAGCGCGAGATGTCGAAGGCGACCGCGAGGTGCGTGGGCTTCTCGTTCTGCAGCAGCAGGATGAGCATCGACAGGAAGCCGTGGATCGCATTGGTGTGCTGACCCTCGCGGTTCACGAAGCTGTCGACCGGCAGCGCGTAGAACGCGCGGAACGCGAGCGAATGGCCGTCGACGAGCAGAAGGGTAGGCTTTGCGGAGTCCGACACGGCTGCCAGCCTAGCCGCGGCCTCCGACACCGCTCGGCGCTGCCGGCCCCCGCATCCGTCGCCCTCCGCGTGCGTTCCGGCGGGGATCGGACTCCCACCGAGTACCCCGGAGGACACCGATGCCGACCCTGCCCGAGAACCTCGATCCGGAGCTCTACGAGCGCATCGTCGAGAGCGGCGGCGGCGCGCTCGCCCGCAAGATGGGCATCGAGTTCCTCGAACTCTCGGCGGAGCACTCCGTCGCCCGGATGCCCGTCGAAGGCAACACCCAGGTCGTCGGGCTGCTGCACGGCGGCGCGCACGTCGTGCTCGGCGAGTCGCTCGGCTCGGTCTCGTCGGCGATCCACGCCGGCCCCGGCCGCTACGCGGTCGGCATCGAGATCAACGCCACCCACAGCCGGTCGATCACCGAGGGCTGGGTGACGGGCGAGTGCACCGCGCTCGTGCTCGGACGCACCCTCGCCACGCACGAGATCGTGATGCGCGACGAGCAGGGCCGCCGGCTGTCGACCGTGCGCATGACGAACATGCTGCGCGACCGCTGACCCGCGGTCACACCTGCGGGACGCGCTCCTCGGGATCCTCGCCGCGCGCGGCGCGCCCGCCGTCGACGGGCACGACCGCGCCGGTCACGAAGCGGGCGGCGTCCGAGAGCAGGAACGCGACGACATCCGCGACCTCGGCACCCACGCCGACGCGCCCGAGCGGGTGGACCGCCTCGAGCGCGGGACGCAGGGACTCGTCGAAACGCTCGGTCTCGATGGATCCGAGCGCCACGGCGTTGACCCGGATGCCGTGCCGACCGTAATCCACCGCTGCCGCGCGCGTCAGCCCCTCGATGGCGGCCTTCGCGGTCGCGTAGGGCGCGGCGCCCGCGACGGCGCGCTGAGCCTGGTGGGACGACACGTTCACGATGGACCCGGGCACGCCCGTCGAGAGGAACCGTCGCACGGCCAGCGCCGATCCGACCACCGTCGGCGCGAGGTTGGCCTGCACGAGGGCGAGCACGGCCGCCGGATCGCGGTGCAGGTCCGCATCGCGGAAGACCGCTGCGTTGTTGACCCAGCCGTGCAGCGGCGCGAGCTCGGCTGCCGCGTCGATCGCGCGCTGCACGTCGACCGCCGCCGAGGCGTCACCGTCGATCACGACGCCGTGCGGGCCGAGCGGGCGCACGTCGTCCGGCCGCGCCTCGAGCACGACGACGGCGTCACCGCGGGCGATCAGCAACTCGGCGATGGCCCGGCCCACACCACGACCGCCTCCGGTCACGACGTGAGAGCGCATCCTTCGCCTCGAGATGAGCGCTACTTCTTCGGCGCGAGCTGCTCGATGATCGCCTGGGCGACATCGTGCATGGTGAGGCGCCGATCCATCGACGCCTTCTGGATCCAGCGGAACGCCTCCGGCTCGGACAGCCCCATCTTCTCGTTGAGGAGGCCCTTCGCCCGGTCCACGAGCTTGCGGGTCTCGAAGCGCTCGACCATGTCGGCGACCTCGGCCTCGAGGGTCACGATCTGCTGGTAGCGGCTGAGCGCGATCTCGATCGCGGGCAGCAGGTCGTTCGGGGTGAACGGCTTGACGACGTAGGCGAGGGCACCGGCCTCGCTCGCCCGCTCGACGAGCTCCTTCTGGCTGAAGGCGGTGAGCAGCACGACGGGGGCGATGTGCTCCTTGGAGAGCCGCTCCGCAGCGGAGATGCCGTCGAGCTGGGGCATCTTGACGTCCATGATCACGAGGTCCGGGCGGAGCTCGGTCGCGAGCTGCACGGCGGTCTCTCCGTCGCCGGCCTCACCGACCACGTCGAACCCGTTGTCGCGGAGCGTCTCCACGATGTCGAGACGGATGAGGGACTCGTCCTCCGCGACGACGACGCGACGGGGAGGGGTGCTGCTGACGTCGGAATCACTCACGGCAGAAGCCTACGGTATGGTTTCGATCGATCGTGCTGGCCGGATTGGCGGAATGGCAGACGCGGAGCACTCAAAATGCTTTGTCCGAGAGGGCGTGTGGGTTCGAGTCCCACATCCGGCACCGTGACTCTTCCCGTCACCCGCCCGCGGGTCGCCCAGGATCGCGCTCTCACGGACGCGTGATACGGTACGACCCGGATCGCGTGCCCGACCCGACCCCGATGGGCCGCGATGCTGATGGCCGCGCGGAAATGCGTGGTCGCGACACGATGGAAGGGAACAGTGTGGGCCCGAGTCCCACATCCGGCACCGCTCTGCGCGTCGCCGGTGAGGACCCGGAACCGGCCGTTTCGCACGGCCTCCACCACGTGACTCGATAGGCGAGGCCGGTGCCACCGGCCGGTCGCTCGACGTCCGGCGCCCTTCTCCCCGATGCACCCCGCCCTCCGCGTCACGCCCCGCGGTGGATTCGAGTAGCGCCCCTGACGCCCCGGGGCGACGGCGTTTCATAACAGTTCGGTGGAGTCTTTTCAATTTCCCTGGACAAATTCGTTGTCGTATGATCGCCGCTTCCCTCGTCCGGAGCCACCGCGATCCCCGCACCGGCTCAACGAATCTGGAGAGTACCTTTGACCCGCACTATCGGGAACTTACGCCCGACGCTCGTCGTCGCGGCCCTCATCACGGCTGTCGCAGCTCCGGCGGTCCCCGCCGCAGCGAGCGCGGCGACCGTTCCGACCACGAGAGCACAAGCCACCGCAGCGCCCGCCGCGGCGTCCGCGACCCTCGTCCCGTTCGGCTCGAGCTGGCGCTACTCGCGAGAGACGACCGCCCCGCGGTCGACCGCGTGGAAGCGCAACACGACCGACTGGGCGACCGGACGGGCGCCGTTCGGAGCCGGTTCGGCGACCGGCACGCTCGCGACCAAGCTGCCGGACTCGATGACGCCGAAGCCGCTGGCGACCTACTTCCAGCGTTCCTTCCGTCTCGACACGATCCCCGCCGGGGGCGTGCAGCTCACCACGTGGGCTGACGACGGCGTCGTGGTCTACGTCAACGGCACGGAGGTGCTGCGCAGCAACGTCAGCGGCGCCCCGAAGCACGAGGGCTGGTGGGCCCAGTCCGCGCCGACCTCGTCGAAGGCGCGCGCCAAGCTCGTGACCGCCACCATCCCGGCGTCGGCGCTCAACGAGGGCCACAACATCGTCGCCGCGCAGGTGCAGTCGAACTACCGCAGCACGCCGAACCTCACCTTCGATGCGCAGCTCGTCTCCACCGGAGCCGCAGCGGCCCCGCCGTCGCAGCCGGCTCCGCCGCAGCCTGCACCGCCGCGGCCCGCACCGCCGCAGCCCGCTCCGCCCGCCCCCACTCCCCCGGTCGGCGGTCCCGAGATCCTTCCGTCGCCCGGTAACGCCGCCAAGTGGGGCGAGCCCACGTGGCGCGACGAGTTCACCTACATCGACCCGAAGACCGGCAAGCCGGCCGTCGACCCGACCAAGTGGAACGTGCGCGACAGCTCCGAGATGGGTCTGTTCATGGACGCGGCCAAGGTCGACTCCGGCCAGGTGTCGGTCGACGACAAGGGCATCGCCCACCTGCGCGCCGACTGGCTCGGCTCGCCCATCTCGCGTCCGCATCCGACCTGGCCCGACGTGGTGACCCACAAGACCGGGTACATGGATCAGCGCACGCTGAACGCCGGCGACGTCTCACGCACGCAGCGCTGGGGCCGCTGGGAGATGCGCGCCCAGGTTCCGGTCGGTCCGAAGACCTACGGTGCCCTCGCGGCGTTCTGGCTGCGCAACTCCAAGAGCGGTGAGATCGACATCATGGAGGCCTGGGGCTACAACGAGAAGGCCGCTCCCGGCGGCCAGCGCATCGGAAGCTCCACCACCACCGTGCACAACGACACGATGAACATCGAGCCCGACCGGCTCATCCGTCACCACGTCGACGGCGGCGGTCCGAGCGAGGTGCACAAGGAGTTCCACGTCTGGGCCTTCGAGCTCATGCCCACGTACGCCGCGGTCTACGTCGACGACGTGCGCGTGATGTACGAGACGCCGCAGAGCTACCCCGACCTGTGGAACGAGGCCTACTTCGGCTCGCCGTTCCACATGCGCCTCAACCTGCACGTCGGACCGTCGGCTCAGTACTGGGGCCTTCCTGACCCGGCTCACAAGGACTGGACGCAGAACCTCGACTACAAGGTCGACTACGTGCGCACCTGGTCCGTCGCGGGCTGAACCACCTCGAGATGACCGTCGCCCGACGGTGCGCTCACGGCGCATCGTCGAGCAGCGGATGGCCGGCGGCCGCGCGGATTCGCGCGGCCGCCGGTCTCGTCATGGTGACCAGTCCGGTTCCGCTCGTCGAGCACGCTGCGCGCGGCGGAGAACCTGGTCGCTGAGCCTGTCGAAGCGACGCACCGAACCACCTGCACCACTCCTCCACAAGCGGGTCATGTCGCATTTTTCGACAGCGAAACGCGCCGTTGACCGGGGGAAACGTAATGTCGGTGGTTGCGTTCACACTCTTCATATGGACGAAGCAGCGGCGCTGATCGAGCAGGCGGAACACCTCCTGCGCCGTGCCGCCGCCCTCCCCATCGAGCAGCTCACCGACACGGCCCTGTGCGACCTGACCGGCCGTGTTGAACAGGCGGGACGTCTGATCGACGCGCTCCGAGTCAGCGCCGCGGGTGAAATCGCGGAACGCTCCCGCCCCGAACTTCGCACCGAGGCGCTCGCGTACCGGCACGGGTGCGCCCGCCCCGCCCACCTGATCGAACGCATCACGCGCATCTCCCAGGCCGAGGCCGCGCGGCGGATCCGCCTCGCGAGCGCGCTTCGGGCGCGGGTGGCGCTGTCCGGGGAGGTGCTGTCCGCGACCCGTCCGGTGGTGGCGGATGCCGTGCGGAGTGGGCGGATCGGTGTGGAGTCGGCCGGGCACATCGTCCGCATCCTCGACAGCGCCGACACCGCCACGCCCACTCAACTCGAGAAGGCCGAGCGGATGCTCGTGGAGGCGGCCGAGGTCGACTCCGCCGATCTGGTGAAGACCCAAGCCGTGGTGTGGAGGGAGTACTTAGACCCGGACGGTGCCCGCCCCCGCGACGAGGTCCTCCGGGCGCAACGGCGGTTCTCGATCGGACGGGAAGTGAACGGGATGACCCCGTTCACCGGCATCGCCGACCCGCTCTCCGCCGGACTCCTCCGCGCCGCGATGGCCGAAGGAACCGCCCCCGACCGGCAACCACGGTTCCTGAGCGACGAGGACCTCGACCCGAGCGACCCGAGCCTCGATCCGCGGACGCGGGATCAACGTCAGTTCGACATCCTCATCGGACTGGTGACGGCGGGCGTTCGGGCTCCGGGCGGGTCGTTGCGGCCGGCCGCGATGGTGAACATCATCGTCCGCGCCAAAGACCTTGACACCGGTCGCGGGGCGGCGTGGATCGACGACGTGTCAGAACCGATCAGCGCCTTCACCGCCCGCACCCTCATGTGCGACGCCGACACGAGCACCATCGTGCTCGGCTCGAACGGCGAAGTGCTGCACCTCGGCCGACGGGAACGGCTGTTCACCCCCGCGCAACGCCGCGCCCTGGCCGTCCGGGACGGTGGATGCGTGTGGCCGGGCTGCACCGCACCACCATCGTGGTGCCACGCCCACCACCTCCTCGAATGGGAACACGGCGGCCCCACCGACCTCGACAACGGGGTGCTGCTGTGCGCGGCGCACCACCACATGCTCCACAACACCGGCTACCGGATGGAGACGATCCGCGGGAAACCCCACCTCCTCACACCACCCCACATCGACCCCCACAACAATGGCGACCACTCGGCCGACAACGCGCCACCCAAACACCCGCCACCGCCGCACGCTCCGGCTGAGCGCGAGCCGCACCGCTCGGCCCGCCTGGGTGCGTCGGGTGCCCCGGGTGCCGGCTTCCTGCCTACCCCTGGGCGCTCTGCCCCGGCACCCCCGCTGCCGCCGGCGCTGCGGATGCTGCGGGTGCCGACGACGGGCCGCCGACTTCCCCGGTCGCAACGGCCGCCGCTTGCGCAGGCTCGCGGAATCCGATGATGGCGAGCACCACCCCGAGCACCACCACGGGGGCGGTGAAGAGGATCGCGATCGGCCGCGCCGTCAGCGTGACGGCGGCAACGGCGTAGAACAGCGCGGACGCGGCCAAGACCACCCCGATGGCGATGCAGACGCGCGCGCCGAGTGTTCGCCTGGCCGCACCGGATGAGGGAGTTCGCATGAGCGGAACTCTACTCAGACGGCGTCCCCACGCGCAGGACGTCGACGAACCGCCCGGTCGCCGCGGACCGGTACATCGCCTCGACTCCCGCGACCGCCGCGGCCGCGGGTCGGCCGGGCGCGAGGTTCGGCCCCTCACCCCGGATGAGGTCCACGAACGCGCGTGCCGGAGCCTCGGCGGGATATCCCGGTTCGTCGTTCCGCGGACCCACGTGCCGAGTCACGCCGTCCTCGCGCCAGAGCCACGCGCGACCGAACGCGAGGTCCACCTCCACCGTCCCTCGCTCCCCGAGCAGACGCACGCGGTGCCGCACCGGCGTCTCACCGGGGACGGTCCCCGTCGACGAAGCGACGCCGAGCACTCCCCCACGCAACCGGAACGTCATCGCATCCACGACATCCACGTCGAGTCCGCGGTCGTCGGTGAAGGCCGCCACCCGCTCGAACTCCGAGTCGGTGAGCCAGGTGAGCATGCCGAGCGCGTGCGTGAGCTGCACGTTGCCCTGCCCTCCCCCGTTCTCCGGCGAGTAACCGGACGGATGCTGCTCGTCCGGCGCATCCGCGTCGTCCTCACCCGCGAAGAGCCGCTCCGTGCCCGACGAGAACTCGATCACCACCTGCACGAGGTCACCGATGTCGCGCCCGACCCATTCCTTCGCCGCCTGCGCGGCACGGGTGTACTGGGCGGTGTACCCCATCGTCAGTTCGACACCGCGCTCCTCGGCGAGGCTCACGAGTCCATACGCGTCCTCCGCACGCACGGTCAGCGGTTTCTCGACGAGCACCGGCACATCCCGCTCGAGCAGGGCCCGCACGGTGTCGGCGTGGGCCGACGCCGGGGAGGCCACCACGGCACCGTCCGGTACCACGCGCTCGAGCAGCTCGCCGACATCAGCGACCGCGATCTCGATGCCGTGTCCTCGCCGCACCTTGTCGCGCCGATCCGCATCGGGCTCGACGATCGCGGTCACCACCACCCGGGGATCGGACGTCAGGCTCGGCAGGTGATAGCTCGTCGCCCACCAGCCGGCACCGATGAGGGCGATGGATGTGGTCCGTTCCATGCCCGCAGGCTAGGGGGCTCCGCACCACCTCGGCGTCGCCGCGCAGCCGTTTCGGAGGGAGCCCGTCACGCCCGCGAGGCGGCCCACTGCTGGGCGTGCGCCGCCTGCTCGCGACTCAGCGGTGTCACGCCGCCGCAGTTCGAGCATTCCACAAAGTACTTCGTGGAGACACGGAACAGGGGCACGAAGAACAGCGTGAAGCGGTTGACCCGCCGGTAGACCTGCTGAGAGGCGTGCACGCCGCAGAAGTTGCAGATGAACGACACGAGCAGCATCGCCTCGAGCCTCGCGGTGGTTCCGAAGAGCAGGATCATTCCGGCACGCTAACCGCCGCACGCCCGTCCGCCGTGGTCGGATGCCCGATGCCCCGCGGATCCTCAGCTGTGAACCGGCGCGATGGAGGGGTGATGGGGTACCGGCCCGGGGGTCCTGACCCCACCCCCGGGCCGGGAGGCCGGGCGCCGTAGACAGCGACTCCCATGCGGTCGAACCTCCCCCAAGGTCGCCCGCGTCCTCGGAATGCATTCAACCGGTTGATCCCGCGAAACACAATGGTGCTGTACCCCGCTGGGTGGAATCCGGTGGTCGAGGGTGCAGTCAGCCGCCGTAGCGCGAGGACTCGTGCCCGGCATAGAGCTCCAGCAGCTCGAGGGCGTGAACGGCCGCATCGCCTTCCCGGCGGAGAGCGTCGCGCATGCCGGCGAGTTTCGCCGCTCCGCCGGGGAACGGCGGCAACAGCGGCACTGCCGGATCCGTGTGCACGTGCAGCACGGTGGGGCGGTCGGCGTCGAGCGCCTCCCGCCACGCCTCCGCCAGTCGCACCGGATCGTCGACCTCGATGCCGTGCATCCCGAGCAGTTCGGCGTACCGGGCGTACGGGACGCTCGGCAGCGCCTGGGACTCCTCGAAGCGCGGCTCCTGCTCCATCTCCCGCTGCTCCCAGCTGACCTCGGCGAGATCGCCGTTGTCGAAGACGCACAGCACGAAGCGGGGGTCGGTCCACCGTGTCCACAGTCGGGACAGGGTGACCAGTTCGGCGAGACCGAGCATCTGGGTAGCACCGTCGCCGGCCAGCGCCACGACGGGGCGGTCGGGGGCCGCGAGCTTCGCCGCGATGCCGTAGGGCACCGCGCAGCCCATGCTCGCGAGGGTGCCCGAGATGTGGGCGGATGCGCCGGCCGGCAGGTCGAGCTGACGCGCGTACCAGTACGCGCAGCTCCCCACATCGACGGCGACCATCGCGTCGCCGGGGAGGAGCGGTCGCAGCTCCGCTGTGACGCGCTCCGGGTTGATCGGAGCCGCCGGTGTCGCGGCGCGCTCGTCGCGGATCTGCCGCCACTCGCGCACGCGCAGCTCCACCGTGTCACGCCACTCGCCGACGCGGGCGGGCGCCTCATCGAGCAGCCGCTCGAGCGCCTGCAGGGTGAGGGCGGCGTCGCCGACGAGTCCGACCTCGATCGGGTATCTGTCGCCCATGCGCCGGCCGTCGATGTCGATCTGCACCGCCCGTGCTGCGCCGGGTGGCGGGTAGAACTCCGTCCACGGGCTGTCGCACCCGACGATGAGCAGCGTGTCGCACTCGGAGAGCAGTTGTCCGCTCGCGGTCGTGCCGAGGTGCCCCATCGTGCCGGCGGCGAACGGGAGCGTCTCGTCCACGTGCGGTTTGCCGAGCAGGCTCGTGACGATCCCGGCACCCAACCGCTCCGCGATCCGCACGACCTCGTCGCGCGCCCCCGCAGCGCCCTGACCGACGAGGAGCATCGGACGGGAGCCGGCGGTGAGCACGTCGACCGCCTGGCGCACGTCGTCGTCGTGCGGCAGCACGCGCGGGGGTCGCCAGTCGACCGCCGTCGCGATGACGCCGTGTTCGTGAGGCAGATCGGCCTCGGGCTCCTGCTGGATGTCGTGCGGGATGATGACGACGGCCGGCGATCGGGTCGCGAACGCGGCGCGCACCGCGCGGTCGACCACCATCGGGACCTGCTCCGCCGAGGCGACCGTCTGCACGAACTGGGCGGCGACGTCCGCGAAGACGTGCTGCAGGTCGATCTCCTGCATGTACCCGGACCCGAGCACCGACGTCTTCTGCTGCCCGACGATCGCAACAACGGGCACGTGGTCGAGCTTCGCGTCGTACAGCCCGGTGAGCAGGTGGACGGCTCCCGGGCCCTGCGTGCTCGTGACGACGCCGAGCCGGCCGGTGAACTTCGCGTGACCCACGGCCATGAAGGCCGCGCTCTCCTCATGGCGCGCCTGCACGAACTCG
This sequence comes from Diaminobutyricimonas aerilata, assembly GCF_002797715.1. Taxonomy (NCBI): domain Bacteria; kingdom Bacillati; phylum Actinomycetota; class Actinomycetes; order Micrococcales; family Microbacteriaceae; genus Diaminobutyricimonas; species Diaminobutyricimonas aerilata. The sequence continues at coordinate 1,881,590 of NZ_PGFF01000001.1, forward strand.
ACGTCGGAGGAGCGGCGGAGCGCCCCCATCACGCCGTTGATGCCGTCGCCGCTGTACCCGAAGACGCGATCGACGCCCCACTCGTGCAGGCGGGCGATGAGGGCGTCGGAGACGGTTCGCTCCCCCGCCATCGACTCAGGCGGTGGTGTCGTCGTCGTCGCCCTCTGCCTGCGAGGGCTTGCCGCCCTCCGGCTGCACGGCGTGCTCCCGGTCCTGGTCGTCGATGTCGAGGTCGGGCTGGGGCTTGTCGTTGGAATCCATGGCGTTCTCCTTCTCGGTGGTGCGGATCGTCCCCGGCGCTCGGATGCCCGGGGTCGCGGGTCAGGCCTCGCGCCAGTCGTCGCTCGTGATGTGCGATCCGCCCTGCGGACCCATCTGGAGCATGCCGCCGTCGACGGCCCACGACGCTCCGGTCACGTAGCTGGCGGCGGGTGAGGCGAGGAAGGCGATGACGGAGGCGATCTCGCGAGCGTCGCCGGGGCGGCCGAGCGGCACGCCGGGGCGGTGGGTGCCATGCGGATCCTCGTCCTCCTGGCCGGTCATCGGAGTCGCGATCTCGCCCGGCGCGACCGAGTTCGCGGTGATCCCGTGCTGTCCGAGTTCGAGCGCGATCGTCTTGATCAGTCCGCCGAGACCGTGCTTCGCGGCGTCGTACGCGCTCGATCCGACACGCGGCTGGTGCTCGTGCACGCTCGTCACCGCGATGATCCGGCCACCGCGACCTGCCGCGACCATGCGTCGCGCGGCAGCCTGGATGGCGACGAAGGCACCATCGAGGTCGGTGGCCATCGTGTGCCGCCACTGCTCGAGGGTCATCTCGAGCAGTGGCGCGTTGTCGCCGGTCCCGGCGTTGTTGACGAACACGTCCACCCCGCCGAGCTCCTCCGCGAGCCGATCGACCGCCTGGCCGACCGTCTCGAGTTGCGTCGTGTCGAGGCGGGCGACCACGGCGTTGCGGCCGTGGGAGCGCACCTCCTCGGCGGTCGCCTGCGCTCCCGCCTCGTCGTCGAGCCAGGTCACCCCCACATCCATGCCCGCAGCCGCGAGCGCGACGGCCGTGGCCTTGCCGATGCCCGAGTCGGATCCGGTGACGATGGCGGTGCGGGGTGCGAAGTCCATGTTCCGATCCTCATCGTGCCGGTCGTGCGGCGCAGCCGGTGCGGGCTACTCACAGGGAGCCCTGAGCCGATGTCCACCGTGCACGGAAGCACGGTTATGGTGGCGGCCGACGGAAGGGCACGGATGGCGCGGCGAACAGCCTCACGGGGGGACCGGATCGACGAGGCCGCTCGCGTGCGGTGGGGATGGGATCGGCTGAGGCCACCGCAGCGGGAGGCGATCGAAGCCGCCCTGGAGGGCCGGGACGTTCTCGCGGTCATGCCCACGGGGTCGGGCAAGTCCGCCATCTACCAGGTCGCCGCGACACTCGTTCCCGGCATCACCGTCGTCGTCTCCCCGCTCATCGCCCTGCAGCAGGATCAGCTCGCCGGCATCGAAGACGCCCCGGACGCTCCCCGCGCCACGGTCATCAACTCCCACGTGCCGGCCGGACGGCTCGAGGAGTCGTGGCGCGACATCGAGGCGGGCGAGATCGAGTACGTGCTGCTCGCCCCCGAGCAGCTCGTCAAAGAGGACGTGCTCGCACGCCTCAAGCGGGCAGAGGTGTCCCTGCTCGCCATCGACGAGGCGCATTGCGTGTCGGTGTGGGGGCACGACTTCCGTCCGGACTACCTCGAACTCGGCACCGCCCGGCGGGCCCTCGGCAACCCTCCGGTGATCGCGCTCACCGCGACCGGCTCGGCCCCCGTCCGCGACGACATCATCGCTCGGCTCGGCATGAACGACCCGCTCGTCATCGCGACCGGGTTCGACCGCCGCAACATCCGCCTCTCCGTCGAGCGCCACACCACCGCATCCGAGTCGCGGCAGGCCGTGCTGGACGACATCGTCGCGCTGCCGAAACCGGGACTGCTCTACGTCGCGACGCGGGCCGACACGACGCGCTACGCCGAGGCGCTCGAGGAGCTCGGCATCACGGCGCTCGGCTACCACGGCGGAATGAGCGCGCGAGACCGGAAGAGGGCGCACGAGCGCTTCCGCGACGACGAGGTGGAGGTCGTCGTCGCGACCGCCGCGTTCGGCATGGGCATCGACAAGCCGAACGTGCGCTTCGTCGTGCATGCCGCGGTGCCGGACTCCCTCGACGCGTACTACCAGGAGGTCGGCCGGTCGGGCCGCGACGGCCAGGATGCGCAGGCTCGCCTGCACTACCGGCCGGAGGACCTCGGGCTGCGCCGCTTCTTCGCCGCGAAGAACCCGTCGGCCGGCCAGCTGCGCCGGGTGATCGGCACGCTGCAGTACGCCGACGCGGTCGTGTCGGTCGCCGACCTCGCCGAACGGCTCGAGCTGACCCGGCGTCGCGTGGGCGGGCTCCTCGACCTCGTCGAACAGGCCGGCCGGTTGCGACGCAGTGCCCGCGGGGTGCGGTTGCGGGCGGGCGCCGATGTCGAAGAAGTCGTGGCCGAGGCGATCGCCGCGGCGGAGCAACGGGAGCGGATCGACGGCAGCCGCATCGAGATGATGCGCGGCTACGCCGAGACGGACCGCTGCCGCCGCGAGGTGCTGCTGGCCTACTTCGGTGAGGAGTTCACGCCGCCGTGCGACCGCTGCGACGTCTGCGAGCGGGGATCGGGACCGGAACACCACGAGGCCGACGGTCCGTTCGCCGTGCAGTCGGCGGTACGCCACGCCCTGTGGGGCGACGGCACGGTCATGAGCACCGAGGACGACCGCATCACCGTGTACTTCGAGGCCGAGGGCTACAAGGTGCTCTCCCTCGACGCGATCGAGGAGCACGACCTGCTCGAGCAGGTGTGAGACGACGAGACCCGGCCCGCGGTGCGGCGGACCGGGTCTCGATCGGCGGAGCGGATCAGTGGCTCGACTCCCACGCCGGCGCTGCGGCGTTGATCGCATCGCCGATGCGGTGCACGCGCAGGTCGTTGGTCGACCCGGCGATGCCGGGAGGGGAACCGGAGATCACGACGACCTTGTCGCCGACCTCGGCGAGCCCGGCGTTCATGAGGTGCTCGTCGACCTGGCGGTACATCGCGTCGGTGTGGGTCACCCGGTCGACGAGGAACGACTCGATGCCCCAGGTGAGGGCCATGCGGCGCTGGGTCGCGGCGTCCGGGGTGAACGCCTTCATCGGGATGCGGTAGCGCAGGCGCGACATCCGTCGTGCGGAGTCGCCGGACTCGGTGAAGACGCACACGTACTTGGCGTCGACGAAGTCGGCGACCTCCGCCGCGGCGAGCGTGATGGCACCGCCCTGGGTGCGCGGCTTCGTGCCGAGCGGCTGAATGCGCTCGAGCCCGTGCTCCTCGGTGGACTCGATGATGCGGGCCATCGTCTGCACGGTGATGACGGGGAACTCGCCGACGCTCGTCTCGCCCGAGAGCATGACCGCGTCCGCGCCGTCGAGCACCGCGTTGGCGCAGTCGGACGCCTCGGCGCGCGTCGGGCGCGGGCTCGAGATCATCGACTCCAGCACCTGGGTGGCGACGATGACGGGCTTCGCCATCCGACGGCACAGCTCGACCGCGCGCTTCTGCACGATCGGCACGGCTTCGAGCGGGAGCTCGACGCCGAGGTCGCCGCGGGCGACCATGACGCCGTCGAAGGCGTCGATGATCTGCTCGAGGTTGTCCACGGCCTGCGGCTTCTCGATCTTCGCGATGACGGGGACCTTGCGTCCCTCCTCGGCCATGATCTCGTGCACCCGGTCGACGTCGGAGGCGTCGCGCACGAACGACAGCGCGATGTAGTCGGCTCCGAGCTTGAGGCCCCAGCGCAGGTCCGCCTCGTCCTTCTCGGAGAGTGCGGGCACGTTCACGGCCACGCCGGGCAGGTTGATGCCCTTGTTGTTCGACACGGGGCCGGGCACGACGACCTCGGTCGTCACGACGGTTCCGTCGGTCTCGAGCACGCGCAGCGTGACCTTGCCGTCGTCGATGAGCAGGGGGTCGCCCGGCTTCACATCGTTCGGGAGGCCCTTGAACGTGGTGCCCGAGAGCTCCTTCGTGCCCACGACGTCCTCGATCGTGATCTTGAAGATGTCGCCCTGGGCGAGGTCGTACGGTCCGCCCTCGAACTTGCCGAGGCGGATCTTCGGACCCTGCAGGTCGACGAGCACCGCGACCGGCTTGCCGGCATCCTCGGCCGCCTTGCGCACGTTGGCGTAGACGCCCTCGTGCACGTCGTAGCTGCCGTGGCTGAGGTTCATGCGGGCGACGTTGACGCCCGAGTCGATGATGGCCCGGATGTCCTCATAGGTCGAGGTCGCGGGGCCGAGCGTGGCCACGATCTTGGCGCGTCTCATGGTGTCCTTCGTGGTGGTGGTGTGTTCGGAGGGAGGTGGAGCGGCGCTCAGACGGAGATCGCACGGTCGGTGGGACGCACCGGCGCGGGCAGTTCCGTCTCGCCTTCAAGGTAGCGGTCCACCGCGGCGGCGGCGGCGCGCCCCTCGGCGATGGCCCAGACGATGAGCGACTGGCCGCGACCGGCGTCGCCCGCGACGAACACGCCGGCCTCACTCGTCTGGTAGTCGTCGTCGCGCCCCACGTTGCCGCGACCGTCGAACGGCACCCGCAGCTGCTGCTCGATCGTGTCGCGCTCCGGGCCGGTGAAGCCGAGCGCGAGCAGCACGAGGTCGGCCGGGATCTCACGCTCGGTGCCCGCCTTCGGCACGCGGCGCCCGTCGAGGTACTCGGTCTCGGCGACACGGATCGCGCGGACTTCGCCCGCCTCGTTGCTCAGGAACTCGACCGTCGAGGCGAGGTAGACCCGCTCGCCGCCCTCCTCGTGTGCACTCTGCACCTCGAAGAGGGTGGGGTTCATCGGCCACGGCTGGTTCTCGGGACGCTCACTCGGCGGCTGCTGGCCGATGGCGAGGTTGGTCACCGACAGTGCGTGCTGACGGTGCGCGGTGCCGATGCAGTCCGCACCGGTGTCACCGCCGCCCAACACGACCACGTGCTTGCCCTCGGCCGAGATCTGCTCGGGCACGTCGTCGCCCGCGCCGGCCTTGTTCTGCTGCACGAGGTAGTCCATGGCGAAGTGCACGCCCATGAGGTCGCGACCCGGGATCGGCAGGTCGCGCGGCACCGTCGCGCCGGTCGCGACCACGACGGCGTCATAGCGCGCCTTGAGGTCGTCCCAGCTGATGTCGACGCCGATCTCGACGCCGGCCCGGAAGCGCGTGCCCTCGGCCTGCATCTGCGCGAGACGGGCCTCGAGGTGCTTCTTCTCCATCTTGAAGTCCGGGATGCCGTAGCGCAGCAGACCGCCGATGCGGTCCTCACGCTCGTACACCGCGACCGTGTGGCCGGCGCGCGTGAGCTGCTGCGCGGCGGCGAGGCCGGCGGGACCGGACCCGACGACCGCGACGGTCTTGCCGGTGAGGCGCTCCGGCGGGTGCGGCGTGACCCATCCGTTCTGGAACGCCTGGTCGATGATCGAGACCTCGACCTGCTTGATCGTCACGGGAGGCTGGTTGATGCCGAGCACGCACGCGGATTCGCACGGTGCCGGGCAGAGCCGCCCGGTGAACTCCGGGAAGTTGTTCGTCGCGTGGAGGCGCTCGATCGCGGTGCGCCCCTCGCCGCGCCACGTGAGGTCGTTCCACTCCGGGATCAGGTTGCCGAGCGGGCAGCCCTGATGACAGAACGGGATGCCGCAGTCCATGCACCGGCCGGCCTGACGGCGCAGCTCGGCGGAGTCCTGCTGTTCGTAGACCTCTTTCCAGTCCATGAGTCGCAGCGCGACGGGACGGCGACGCGGCAGCTCTCGCTGCGGCGTCTTGAGGAAGCCCTTGGGGTCAGCCACCGGTCACCTCCAGGATCCGGTTCCACACGATGTCGCCGTCGGGGTCGAGCCCTTCATCGACGGCGGTCTGACGGGTTGCGAGCACGGCCGCGTAGTCACGCGGCAGCACCTTGACGAACCGTGCGACGGTCGCCTCGAAGTCGTCCAGCATCCGCGCGGCGAGGGCGGAGTCGGTCTCCGCGACGTGCTGACGGAGCACATCGCGCAGGATCTCGACGTCGCCGCTGCCGAGCGGCGAGAGCAGCAGCTCTCCGCTCGCGAGGGCGTCGCGGTTCACGCTCTCCTCGCGCAGGTCGTACACGTACGCGGTCCCGCCCGACATGCCCGCGCCGAGGTTGCGGCCGGTGCTGCCGAGGATCACGGCGAGCCCGCCGGTCATGTACTCGAGCGCGTGGTCGCCCACGCCCTCCACGACCGCGGTGGCGCCGGAGTTGCGCACGAGGAACCGCTCCCCCACGATTCCGCGCAGGAACATGCTGCCTCGCGTCGCGCCGTAGCCGATCACGTTGCCGGCGATGACGTTGCGCTCGGCCGGGTAGACGCTGTCGCGGTGCGGACGCACCACCACGCGGCCGCCGGAGAGTCCCTTGCCGACGTAGTCGTTCGAGTCGCCCTCGAGGCGCAGCGTGATGCCGCTCGGGAGGAACGCGCCGAGCGACTGGCCCGCGGTGCCGTGCAGGGTGATGTCGATCGTGCCCTCGGGCAGACCGTTCTCACCGTGACGCACGGTCACCTCGTGACCGAGCATGGTGCCGACCGCGCGCTCCGTGTTGCGGATGCCGCGCTCGAGCTTCACCGGCGTGCCGTGCTCGATGGCGTCGGCCGCGGCCCGGATGAGGTCGCGGTCGAAGTGCTCGTCGAGCTCGTGGTCCTGCTGCACGCGGTTGGTGCGCGGCTCGTCGTCGGCGAAGTCCGGTCCGATGAGGATCGGGGTCAGATCGAGGCCGTCGGTCTTCCAGTGGTCGATCGCCCGACGGGTGTCGAGCAGTTCGTGGTGGCCGATGAGCTCGTCGAGGCTGCGGAAACCGAGCTCGGCGAGGTACTCGCGCACCTCCTGGGCGAGGAACTCGAAGAAGTTGACCACGAACTCGGGCTTGCCCGAGAAACGGGCACGCAGCTCCGGGTTCTGCGTCGCGATGCCGACGGGGCACGTGTCGAGGTGGCAGACCCGCATGAGGATGCAGCCCTCCACGACGAGCGGTGCGGTCGCGAAGCCGTACTCCTCGGCGCCGAGCAGCGCCGCCACGATCACGTCGCGACCGGTCTTCATCTGGCCGTCGACCTGCACGACGACGCGGTCCCGCATGCCGTTGAGCATGAGGGTCTGCTGCGTCTCGGCGAGACCGAGCTCCCACGGGGTGCCGGCGTGCTTGAGCGAGTTGAGCGGGCTCGCGCCGGTGCCACCGTCGTGGCCCGAGACGAGCACGACGTCGGCCTTCGCCTTCGTCACACCCGCCGCGACCGCGCCGATGCCCGACTGGCTCACGAGCTTCACGTGCACGCGAGCCTGCGGGTTCGCGCGCTTCACGTCGAAGATCAGCTGCTTGAGATCTTCGATCGAGTAGATGTCGTGGTGGGGCGGCGGCGAGATGAGCCCGACGCCCGCGGTGCCGTGGCGGGTGCGCGCGATCCAGGGGTAGACCTTGCTCGCGGGCAGCTGCCCGCCCTCGCCGGGCTTCGCCCCCTGCGCCATCTTGATCTGGATGTCCGTCGCATGCGTGAGGTACATGCTCGTGACGCCGAAGCGACCCGAGGCGACCTGCTTGATGGCGCTGCGCCGCTCCGGGTCGAGCAGACGCTCGACCTCTTCGCCGCCCTCGCCGGTGTTGCTGCGGCCGCCGAGGCGGTTCATCGCGATCGCGAGCGTCTCGTGCGCCTCCTTGCTGATCGATCCGTAGCTCATCGCGCCGGTGTTGAACCGCTTGACGATCGACTCGATCGGCTCCACCTCGTCGAGCGGGATGGGCGGACGCACGCCGGTGCGCAGCTCGAAGAGCCCGCGCAGGGTCATGAGCTCGGCCGCCTGCTCGTCGACGAGGCGCGTGTAGTCGCGGAAGATGTCGTACCGGCGCGCGCGGGTGGAGTGCTGGAGCCGGAACACCGTGTCGGGGTTGAACAGGTGCGGCGGGCCGCCGCGGCGCCACTGGTACTCGCCGCCGGTCTGCAGCCGCTCGTGGGCGACGACCGCGCCGTCCTCCGGGTACGCGGCCGAGTGACGCGCCGCGTTCTCGGCGGCGATGACCTCGATGCCGACTCCGCCGAGCAGCGTGGAGGTGCCGGTGAAGTACTGGTCGACGAACTCGCGGCTGAGTCCGACAGCCTCGAACGCCTGGGCGCCGGCGTAGGAGCTCACGACCGAGATGCCCATCTTGGACATGATCTTGAGCACGCCCTTGCCGAGCGCCTTGATGAGGTTGCGCACCGCCTTCTCGGGCGTGACGCCCTGCAGCGTGCCGTTACGCACGAGCTCTTCGGCCGTCTCCATCGCGAGGTACGGGTTGATCGCCGAGGCGCCGTAGCCGACGAGCAGCGCGACGTGGTGCACCTCGCGCACGTCTCCGGCCTCGACGATGATGCCGACCTTCATGCGCGTCTCGCGACGGATGAGGTGGTGGTGCACCGCTGCGAGCATGAGCAGCGACGGCACCGGCGCGAGGTCGGCGTTCGAGTCGCGGTCGGAGAGCACGAGGAACTGCGCGCCCCGCTCGATCGCCTCGTCGGCCTCGCGGCACATCTGGGCGATGCGCTTCTCCATCGCCTGCGGGCCGTCGTCCACGCGGTACAGGCCGCGGATGGTCGTGGTCAGGTGGCTGCCGGGCCGCGGGTCGATGTGCTGGATCTTCGCGAGCTCGTCGTTGTCGATGACCGGGAAGTCGACCGTCACCTGGCGCGCGTGCTCGGGCGTCGCGTCGAGCAGGTTGCGCTCGGGACCGATGCCGAGCCGCATCGAGGTGACGACCTCTTCGCGGATCGAGTCGAGCGGCGGGTTCGTCACCTGCGCGAACTGCTGGGTGAAGTAGTCGAAGAGCAGCCGGGGCCGCTTCGAGAGCACCGCGATCGGCGTGTCGGAGCCCATCGCGCCGAGGGGTTCGGCGGCGTTCTTGGCCATCGGCCCGATGAGGATGCGCACCTCCTCCTCGGTGTAGCCGAACGTGCGCTGACGACGGGTGACCGACGCGGGGGTGTGCACGATGTGCTCCCGCTCGGGCAGGTCCTTGAGGTCGATCTGGCCCTGCTCGAGCCACTCGCCCCATGGGCGCGCTGCGGCGAGCTCGGACTTGATCTCGTCGTCCTCGATGAGCCGGCCCTCGACCGTGTCGACGAGGAACATCTTGCCGGGACGCAGGCGGCCCTTGCGCACGACGCGGCTCGGATCGACGTCGAGCACGCCGATCTCGCTCGCGAGCACGACCAGGCCGTCGTCGGTGACGAGGAACCGTCCGGGACGCAGACCGTTGCGGTCGAGCGTCGCGCCGACGAGCGAGCCGTCGGTGAAGACGAGGGCGGCGGGGCCGTCCCACGGCTCCATGAGCATCGAGTGGTACTCGTAGAACGCGCGGCGGGCCGGGTCGAGATCGGTCTGGTTCTCGTACGCCTCGGGGACCGTCATCATCATCGCGTGCGGCAGCGAGCGACCGCCGAGGTTGAGCAGTTCGATGACCTCGTCGAGCGAGGCGGAGTCGCTCGCGCCCGGGGTGACGATGGGCAGCACCGGCGAGAGGTCGCCGAGCAGCTCCGACTCGAGCTGGCTCTGCCGCGCGCGCATCCAGTTGCGGTTGCCCTGCACGGTGTTGATTTCGCCGTTGTGGGCGATCATGCGGAACGGCTGGGCGAGCGGCCACGACGGGAAGGTGTTCGTGGAGTACCGGGAGTGCACGAGCGCGAGCTTCGAGGCGAACCGCTCGTCGCTCAGGTCCGGATAGAACGGCTCGAGCTGCAGGGTCGTGACCATGCCCTTGTAGACGAGCGTGCGGCTCGACAGGGAGGGGAAGAACACCTCGACCTCGCGCTCGGCGCGCTTGCGCAGCCGGAACGTCTGACGGTCGAGCACGATGCCCGCGTGCGGGGCCCCGGTCGCGTCGCGGCGCTCCGAGGCGAGGAAGAGCTGCTCGAACGCCGGCATGGCCCCGCGGGCGAGGTTGCCGAGGTGTTCGGGCGCGACGGGCACCTCACGCCAGGTGAGCACCCGCAGGCCCTCCTCGACGGCGAGTTCGCCGATGCGCGCCTTGACGGCCGCGCGGGCGTCCTCGTCGACCGGCAGGAACGCCATGCCGACGGCGTACTGGCCGACCGGCGGCAGTTCGACGCCGGCGACGGCGCGCAGGAACGCGTCGGGGATCTGCGTGATGATGCCCGCACCGTCACCGGTGCCGGCATCGGAGCCGACCGCGCCGCGGTGCTCGAGGTGGCGCAGCGCGTCGAGCGCGGCGTCGATGATGTCGTGCCCCGCCGTGCCGCGCAGGGTCGCGACCATGGCGAGCCCGCATGCGTCGCGCTCGTTGCGCGGGTCGAACATGCCGGTCGCCTGCGGAACCAGGCCGAAGCGCTGGAAAGTGGGCGTGAGAGCCATGACTACCGTCCTCACGTAGGTACTGCCGGGGGGACGACGCTGGCCCGCGGGTGGGACGCCATCCGGGACGGATGGCAGGGGGTGACGGCGCTCGGGTGGAACGTGCCTAGGACTTGGTGCCTGCGCCGCTTGTGGCGGGCGTCTCGGTGGACTCCTCGGCGACGTCGCCGATCTCGTCTTCTTCCGAGTAGGTGTCGTCCGAGTCTACCTCAGCCGAACGCTCCGGCTCGCGACCGGGCATGTACGGCCCCGGTTCGCGTCCCGGGTGGCGTCGCGACTGCACGAACAGGATGACCACGCCGATGAAGATGGCGAGGAATGCGCCCCAGACGTTCGACCGGATGCCGAGGAACAGCTCGCTCGGATCCACCCGGATCGACTCGAACCACGAGCGACCCAGCCCGTACCAGATGAGGTAGAGGCCGAAGACCTTGCCCCACTGCAAGCGGTACTCGCGTTCGATGAGCAGGATGAGGACCACGCCGAACAGGTTCCAGAGCATCTCGTACAGGAACGTCGGGTGGAACAGGGTTCCGTCCTCGAGCCCGGCCGGGAAGGCCGGGTTGCTCGACTCGATCTCGAGACCCCACGGCAGGTCGGTCGGCGTGCCGAAGAGCTCGTGGTTGAAGTAGTTGCCGAGGCGACCGAGCGCCTGCGCGACGAGCAGCCCGGGCGCGAGGGCGTCCGCGAAGGTCCAGAAGCGCAGGCCCGAGAGGCGGCAGCCGATCCAGGCGCCGACCGCTCCGCCGACGAGCGATCCGAAGATCGCGATGCCGCCGTTCTGGATGGCGAGGATCTCGAGCGGGTTCTTGTCCGCGCCGAAGTAGTCGTCGGGGTGCGTGAGCACGTGCCACGCCCGCGCGCCGATGATGCCGAAGATGATGGCCCACAGCGCCACGTCGAGCACGGCGCCACGATCGGTGCCGCGCCGGTGCAGTCGGGCATCCGTGATGAGGGCCGCGGCGACCATGCCCAGCAGCAGGCAGATCGCGTAGGTGTGGATGCGGATGTCGAACGGCAGATCCCAGCCGAAGGCGTCACGGAGCCACTCGGACACGTTGAACAGCACCTGCCACTGCGGGTCGGGGCTCGGAATGCTCGAGTGGAGGAGCGAAAGCGGCGAGAACACCTACGCGGTCACCTTTCTGGGAACGACGGCCATCAGCCTAGTGTGCGTGCGGAGCGCGGGCGCCCGCGGCGAGGGCGGCGGCGACGCGCGCCACCTCGGGCACCCCACCGTCGGCGAGGGCGGAGACGAGCGCGGAACCGACTATCGCTCCGTCACCGTACTCGAGCACCTCGGTCACCTGCGCGGCCGTGGAGATGCCGATGCCGACGCACGCGTTCTCGGCTCCCGCCTCGCGCAGTCGCGCGACGAGCCGCCGGGCGGCCGCGTCGACGTCCTGCCGGGCGCCCGTGATGCCCATGGTGGAGACGGCGTAGACGAAGCCGCGGCTCGCGGCGACGGTGGCGCGCAGGCGTTCGTCGCTCGAGCTCGGTGCGGCGAGGAACACCCGCTCGAGCCCGGTGGTGTCGCTCGTCGCGATCCACTCGTCGGCGGAGTCCGGGGTGATGTCGGGGGTGATGAGACCGGCGCCGCCCGCGTCGCGGAGGGTCACGGCGAAACGCTCGACCCCGTACTGCACGACGGGGTTCCAGTAGGTCATCACGAGCACCGGCGCGTCGACCCGCGCGCGGATGCGCTCGACCGCGGTGAAGACGTCGCGCAGGCGGAAGCCGGCGCTCAGCGCCGCCTGGGTGGCGCGCTGGATCGCGAGGCCGTCCATGACCGGGTCGGAGTAGGGCACGCCGAGCTCGAGGGCGTCGACGCCGTTCTCGACGAGGGCGACGGCGGCTTCGACGCTCGTGTCGAGGTCGGGGAATCCGACCGGGAGGTAACCGATGAGCGCTCCCCCGCCCGCCTCGCGGCGGGCGGCGATGGTGTCGGCGACGTGGATCACTCCTGCACCGCCCCGTCGTCGAAGAGCCCGAAGTAGCGCCCGGCGGTCGCGACGTCCTTGTCGCCGCGTCCGCTGAGGTTCACGAGGATCACGGCGTCGGGGCCGAGTTCGCGTCCGAGCCGCAGCGCCCCGGCGAGGGCGTGGGCGGATTCGATCGCGGGGATGATGCCCTCGGTGCGGCTGAGCAGACGCAGCGCCTCCATGGCCTCGGCGTCGGTCGCGGGCAGGTACTGCGCGCGGCCGATGTCGGCGAGGTGCGCGTGCTCCGGGCCCACGCCCGGGTAGTCGAGCCCGGCCGAGATCGAGTGCGACTCGAGGGTCTGCCCGTCGTCGTCCTGCAGCAGGTAGCTCCGGGCGCCGTGCAGCACGCCGGGACGCCCGCGCTCGATCGACGCGGCGTGGCGTTCGGTGTCGACCCCGTCGCCGGCGGCCTCGAAGCCGTACAGGGCGACGTCGGCGTCATCGAGGAAGGCGTGGAAGATGCCGATCGCGTTCGATCCGCCGCCCACGCACGCGACGACCGCATCCGGAAGCCCGCCGGTCAGCTCGAGCACCTGCGCGCGGGCCTCCTCGCCGATGATCTTCTGGAAGTCGCGCACCATGGCCGGGAAGGGGTGGGGGCCCGCGGCGGTGCCGAAGACGTAGTTGGTGGTCTCGACGCTCGTGACCCACTCGCGGTAGGCCTCGTTGATCGCGTCCTTCAGGGTGCGCGAGCCGGTCGTGACCGGCACGACCTCGGCGCCGAGAAGCCGCATGCGGGCCACGTTGAGCGCCTGGCGCTTCGTGTCGACCTCGCCCATGTATATGCGGCACTCGAGCCCGAACAGGGCCGCGGCCGTCGCGGTGGCGACCCCGTGCTGTCCGGCGCCGGTCTCGGCGATCACCCGTGTCTTGCCGATGCGGCGGGTGAGCAGCGCCTGGCCGAGCACGTTGTTGATCTTGTGGGAGCCGGTGTGGTTGAGGTCTTCGCGCTTGAGGATGACGCGCGCTCCCCCGGCGTGCTGCGCGAAGCGCGGCACCTCGGTGATGATCGAGGGCCGGCCGCTGTAGCTGCGGTGCAGCTCGGCGAGCTCCGCCTGGAACTCCGGGTCGTTCCGCGCCGCCTCGTACGCGGCGGCGAGTTCATCGATCGCGGCGATGAGCGACTCGGGCATGAAGCGCCCGCCGTACTCGCCGAAGAACGGACCGGACTGATCGCGCAGGCTCATGATGCCGCCAGGAAGGATTCGAGGGTGGAGACGGGGTCGCCCGTCACGAGGGCTTCGCCGACGAGCACGACGTCCGCTCCCGCCGCGCGGTAGTGCGCGACGTCGGCCGGTGAGGTGACGGCCGACTCGGCGATCTTGACGACTCCGGCGGGGATGGCCGGGGCGAGCTCGCCGAACAGGTCGCGGTCGAGGTCGAAGGTGCGCAGGTCGCGCGCATTGACGCCGATGACCTCGGCTCCGAGGTCGATGGCCCGGCTCACCTCGTCGGCGCTGTGCGTCTCGACGAGCGCGGTCATGCCGAGCTGACGGATGAGGTCGTGCAGTTCGGCGAGCAGCGGCTGCTCGAGCGCCGCCACGATGAGCAGCACGAGGTCGGCGCCCGCGGCGCGCGCCTCGAACACCTGGTACGGGTCGGCGATGAAGTCCTTGCGCAGCACCGGGAGCGACACCGCGGCACGCACGCGTTCGAGGTCGTCGAGCGATCCGCGGAAGCGCCGCTGCTCGGTCAGCACGCTGATCGCGCTCGCGCCGCCGCGCTCGTAGCGCGCCGCCAGGTCGGCGGGGTCGGGGATCTCCGCGAGGTCGCCGCGGGACGGGCTCGCGCGCTTGACCTCGGCGATGATCTTCACCCGCTCGGAACGGGCGAGGGCGGCGCGCGCGTCGAGGGCGGCGGGGCGCGCGAGGGCGGCCGCCTCCACGCGGTCGAGCGGCGTCAGCTCGCGCCGCGCCGCCGCGTCTTCGAGCGAACCCTCGACGAGTGAGTCCAGCACCTAGGAGTGCGCCTTCGCGGAACGCTCGCCGCCGACGCCGTAACCGAGCTTCTTGAGCACGGCGCCGACGATGAGGCCGACGAGCACGAGCCCGGCCGACGCCCACACGAGCCAATAGACCTCGAAGAAGAAGGCGCTCGTGCCGATCGCGAACGCGACGAGCATGATGATGACAGCCGTCCAGGCGGCGGGCGAGTTGCCGTGGCCGCCTTCGTCTTCTACCGACACGGGGCTCCTTCGGGAGTCGAGGGGGTGGGGTCGATCGAGTCTACCGGGCGGGGCGGGGGTCCTCGGGCGGCGTGGCGTCGCCCGTGGGGTCATCTCCCCCGGTCAGGGCGTCCCAGTCGTCCACCGCGCCGCGGGGGGCGTCGGCCGACTCCATGCGGCTGAAGCGCCGGGTCTGACCCGGCCAGCGCCGCGCCGTCGCCGCGACGGCGAGTCCCGCGAGCACGCCGAGGATGCCGACCGCGATCGTCACGGCGGGCCAGGCGGTCGGCTGCACGGAGGCGATGAGCGAGAGGACCGCATCCGTCCCGGCGACGCCGGTCTGCTCGGTGACGGCGCCGGCGACCGTGCGCACCGGGGCGCCCAGCGCGAGACCCGCCGAGAGGAGCACGCACCCGGCGAGCACCGCCTGCAGCGCTCCGAGCACGAAGCGGAAGAACGGTCCGGCGAGGGCGAGCGCGGCGACGAGGGCGAGCCCGGCGAGGCCGAACGCCGCGAGGGCCGGCGCCGCCTGGTCGCCCGCCACCGTGACCGCGCCGTCGTCGAGCGCGACCTCGAACCACGTCTGCGTCCACGAGAGCAGGGCGAGCCCGTCGACCACGGCGATCGCGGCGAGCAGCGAACCCTTGAGCCGGGCGGGGGTCACCGCACCCGCCGCAGCGCGTTGGCGATCGCCACGGCCCGCAGCGGAGCGGCGGCCTTGTTCTGCGCCTCCTGGTGCTCGGTGAGCGGGTCGGAGTCCGCCACGAGCCCCGCTCCGGCCTGCACGCGGGCCACGTCGCCCTGCAGCAGCGCCGTGCGGATGGCGATCGCGAGATCGGCGTCGCCCGCGAAGTCGAAGTAGCCGACGACCCCGCCGTAGACGCCCCGCTGCGCGGGTTCGAGGTCGTCGATGATCTCGAGGGCGCGCGGCTTCGGCGCGCCGGAGAGCGTCCCGGCCGGGAACGTCGCCCGGAAGGCGTCGACGGCGTCCGCGTCGTCGCGCAGTTCCCCCTCGACCGACGAGACGATGTGCATGATGTGGCTGAACCGCTCCACCTGCATGAACTCGGTCACCTCGACGGTGCCGGGACGGCAGACGCGCTGCAGGTCGTTGCGGGCGAGGTCGACGAGCATGAGGTGCTCCGCGCGCTCCTTCGGGTCGCGCAACAGCTCGTCGGCGAGTTCGGTGTCGCGCTCCGGCGTCTCGCCGCGCGGGCGGGAGCCGGCGATCGGGTGGGAGAACACCCGTCCCCGCTGCACCTTGACGAGGGCCTCCGGCGAGGAGCCGACGATCGCGTACCGCTCGCCTGTGGGATCGACGAGGCTCAGCAGGTACATGTACGGGCTCGGGTTGAGCGTGCGCAGCACCCGGTACACGTCGATCGGCTCGGCGGTCAGCTCGTGGTCGAACCGCTGCGAGATGACGACCTGGAACACGTCGCCGTCACGGATGTGCTGCTTCGAGCGTTCGACCGCGGCCTGATAGTCGGCCGGCTCTACGCGGGGCCGCGGGGTCGGGACGGTGCCGGGGTCCACCTCGTGCAGCCACGCCTCCGTCGGCTGAGCGAGGGCGCTCTGCATCGCGTCCAACCGTTCCTGCGCGGCGGCCCACAGCGTGTCGGCCTCGTCGGTGCCGTCGTTGAGCGCCGTCGCCACGAGCGAGAGCGTCGCCGTGCGGTGGTCGACCACGACGAGTTCCGACGCGAAGGCGAGCGCCTGGGCGGGAACGGCGAAGTCGGCGACGGGCGGATGCGGCAGGCGCTCGAGCTGACGCACCGCCTCCCAGCCGATGAAACCGACGAGACCGCCGGTGAGCGGCGGGAGCCCGTCGCGGCGCGGGGTGTTCCAGCGTTCGTGGAGGGCCGCGAGGGCCTCGAGCGGCGCCGACGGTGCGTCCGCACCGAGCGCGCGGTCGGCGTCGATCCCGGTGGCCAGCCACTCGGCGAGACCGTCGCGTTCGGTCAGCACGCCGAACGACGAGACGCCGACGAACGAGTACCGCGACCAGATGCCGCCCTGCTCCGCCGACTCGAGCAGGAAGCTGCCCGGTCGTCCGTCGGCGAGCTTGCGGTAGATGCCTACCGGGGTCTCCCCGTCGGCGAACAGGTCGCGCAGCACGGGCACGACCCGGTCGCCGGCGGCGATCCGCTCGTCGAACTCCGCTCGTGTGGTGCTCATGCGACCTCCCCGATGACCGGCTGCAGCGGGTGGGTGTCGAAGCACGCGTGCGCCCCGGTGTGGCAGGCTGCGCCGACCTGGTGCACGGTGACGAGCAGTGTGTCGGTGTCGCAGTCGAAGGCGGCCGCCCGCACGTACTGCGCGTGGCCGGAGGTGTCGCCCTTGCGCCAGTACTCCTGACGCGAGCGGCTCCAGAACGTGACGCGGCCCTCCGTGAGGGTGCGGCGCAACGCCTCCGGATCCATGTACCCGAGCATGAGCACCTCGCGGGTGCCCTCCTCCTGGATGATCGCGGGCAGCAGCCCGTCGGAGCCGAAGGTGGCCACGGCGAGGGCCTCCTCCGCGGTCATCGGGGTCGTCGCATCCGTCATCGCACCAGTACTCCCGCCTCGGCGAGGCCGCGCTTGACCTCGCCGATCGTCATCTCGCCATTGTGGAACACACTCGCGGCGAGCACCGCGTCGGCTCCCGCCGCCACGGCGGGCGGGAAGTGCTCGACCGCTCCGGCACCGCCGGAGGCGATGACGGGCACCGAGCTGACGGCGCGCATCGCCGTGACGAGTTCGAGGTCGAAGCCGTTCTTGGTGCCGTCGGCGTCGATCGAGTTGACGAGCAGTTCGCCAGCGCCCCGCTCGATCGCCTCCCGCGCCCAGGCGAGGGCGTCGAGGTCGGTGAGGGTGCGTCCGCCGTGCGTGGTGACGACGAAGCCGGAGGGCGCCGCCTCCGATCGGGTGATGTCGAGCGAGAGCACGAGCACTTGCGCGCCGAAGCGGTCGGCGATCTCGTCGACGAGTCGCGGGCGGGCGATCGCGGCGCTGTTCACGCCGACCTTGTCTGCGCCGCTCGCGAGCAGCCGGGCGACGTCGTCGGTCGTGCGGACCCCGCCGCCGACGGTGAGCGGGATGAACACCTGCTCGGCCGTCGCCTGCACGGTCTCGTACATCGTGGCGCGGTCGTCGACCGTCGCGGTGACGTCGAGGAAGGTGATCTCGTCGGCGCCCTGCTCGAAGTACCGGCGCGCGAGTTCGACCGGATCGCCCGCATCACGCAGGTTCTGGAAGTTCACGCCCTTGACGACCCGGCCGGCCGCCACGTCGAGGCAGGGGATGACCCGGACGGCGATGGACATCAGATCCTCGCCGCGTGGATCTGACTGACGAGGATGGCCCGGGCGCCGAGCTCGTAGAGCTCGTCCATCACCTGGTTGGTGTTCTCGCGCGGCACCATCACGCGGACGGCGACCCATTCGCGGTCGCGCAACGGCGACACGGTGGGCGATTCGAGGCCCGGGGTGATCGCGACGGCCTGTTCGATGAGCGTCGCCGGGAGGTCGTAGTCCATGAGCACGTACCGGCGGGCCACGAGCACGCCTTGCAGGCGGCGTTCGAGCGTCGAGAGTCCGGGCACCTCGCGCGGGGCGCCGATGAGCACCGCCGTCGACTCGAGGATGACCGGGCCGAAGATCTCGAGGCCCTGCTTGCGCAGGGTGGACCCGGTCGAGACGACGTCGGCCACGGCGTCCGCGACGCCGAGGGCGACGGCGGACTCGACCGCCCCGTCGAGCTTGACGAGCTGCGCGGAGACGCCCTCCCGCTCGAGGAACGCCCCGACGAGGCCGGTGTAGCTCGT
Organism: Diaminobutyricimonas aerilata; assembly: GCF_002797715.1. Classification (NCBI taxonomy): domain Bacteria; kingdom Bacillati; phylum Actinomycetota; class Actinomycetes; order Micrococcales; family Microbacteriaceae; genus Diaminobutyricimonas; species Diaminobutyricimonas aerilata. The sequence continues at coordinate 1,899,999 of NZ_PGFF01000001.1, forward strand.
CGCGACGCGCACGCCCTCCAGGTCGGCGAGACCCGAGAAGCGACCGGCGGGGCCGGCGAAGCGGAACGTCGAGCCGCCGAAGTCGAGGGCCGCGATCTCGGTCGCGGCGGAACCGGAGTCGAGCAGCAGGTCGCGGCCGGTGATGCCGACGTCGAGGGCGCCCGACCCGACGTAGGTGGCGATGTCGCGGGGACGCAGGTAGAAGAACTCGACCCCGTTGCGGTGGTCGGGCACGATCAGTTCGCGGGTGTCACGCCGGGTGGCGTATCCGGCCTCGTCGAGCATCTCGACGGCGGTCTCGGAGAGGGAGCCCTTGTTGGGCACAGCGATGCGCAGCATGGTGGAGTCGTTTCTCGGGGGGACGGACGGGACGGGAGCGGACATCACAGATGTCGGTACACGTCCGCGGGCGTCAGGCCCTTGGCGACCATGAGCACCTGCAGGTGGTAGATCAGCTGACTGATCTCCTCGGCGGTCTCGTCGTCGCTCTGGTACTCGGCCGCCATCCACACCTCGGCGGCCTCTTCCACGATCTTCTTGCCGATCGCGTGCACGCCCGCGTCGAGCTCCGCGACGGTGCCGCTGCCCGCGGGGCGGGAGACGGCCTTCTCGCTGAGCTCGCCGAAGAGGGCGTCGAAGGTCTTCACGGTTCCAGGCTATCGGTCGGCGGACATGCCGCGGGCCGCCCTTCCGGGCGGCCCGCGGTCGATCCGGGTGTTACTTGACGTCGAGCAGGTCGATCACGAACACGAGGGTCCGTCCCGAGAGGCGGTGTCCGCCGCCGGCGGGCCCGTAGGCGAGGTGCGGCGGGCAGACGAGCTGGCGGCGGCCGCCGACCTTCATGCCGGGGATGCCCTCCTGCCAGCCCTTGATGAGGCCGGCGAGCGGGAAGGTGATCGACTCGCCGCGGTTCCAGCTCGAGTCGAACTCCTCACCGGTCTCGAAGTCGACGCCGAGGTAGTGCACCTCGACGTTGGCGCCCGGCTGCGCCTCGGCGCCGTCGCCGACGGTGATGTCGGTGATGACGAGTTCGGTCGGGGCCGGGCCCTCGATGAAGTCGATCTCGGGCTTGGTGGCTTCAGTCATGAGCCCATCCAACCAGACCTGCGGGCCGTCGCGGCGCCCTCGCACCCCATCTTCAGTGCGCGTGGGTGTGCGCCTGCGCGGCCGCGCGCAGCGTCGCGATCGCCGCCACCGGGTCGTCGGTGCCGAAGACGCTCGATCCGGCCACGAACGTGTCGGCTCCCGCCTCCGCCGCGATGCCGATCGTCTTCTCCGAGATCCCCCCGTCGACCTGCAGCCACACGTCGAGGCCGGCCGCCTCGCGGGCGGCGCGCAGTCGTTCGAGCTTCGGCATCACGGAGTCCATGAACGACTGGCCGCCGAATCCGGGCTCGACGGTCATCACGAGCACCTGGTCGAACTCGGGCAGCAGGTCGAGGTAGGGGTCGACGGCGGTGCCCGGCTTGAGCGCGATGCCCGCGCGCGCGCCGATCTCGCGCAGTCGACGGGCCACGGCGACGGGGTCGGCGGCGGCCTCGGCGTGGAAGGTGACCGAGTACGCCCCGGTCTCGGCGTACCCGGGCGCCCAGCGGTCGGCATCCTCGAGCATGAGGTGCACGTCGAGCGGCAGCTCCGACACCTGCTGCAGGCGTTCCACCATCGGCAGCCCGAAGGTCAGGTTGGGCACGAAGTGGTTGTCCATCACGTCGACGTGCACGAGGTCCGCAGTGGGGATGCGCGTCAGCTCGTTCGCGAAGTCGACGAAATCGGCGGCCAGGATGCTCGGATTGATGCGCACGGTCACCGGTTCACCCTAGCGAGCAGCTGGATGAACATCCCGTCGGTGCCGTGGCGGTGCGGCCACAACTGCAGGTGGGCGCCGTCGACCGTCGGCAGCGGTTCCCGGGTGACGCCGCGGAGGGCGGAGGCGGTGTCGACGGCGACGAGCCCGTGCCGCTCGACCGCCTCCTGTACCGCGGGCCGGGTCTCGGCGAGGTGCGGTGAGCAGGTCACGTAGGCGAGCAGTCCGCCCGGCTTGAGCGCCTTCGCCGCCGAGGCGACGAGTTCGAGCTGGAGCGCCGTGAGGGCCGCCACGTCCGCGGGGCTCTTGCGCCAGCGCGCCTCCGGTCGCCGCCGCAGGGCTCCGAGCCCGGTGCAGGGCGCGTCGAGCAGGATGCGGTCGAACGCGGCGGGCTGCTCGTCTCCGATCGTGCGTCCGTCACCCACCCGCACCTCCGGTCGCGGATCCAGGGCGGCGACGGCCCGTTCGACGAGTCCGGCGCGTGCGGGGACGACCTCGTTCGCGACGAGCGTCGCACCGCCGAGCGCGGCGTCGGCGCCGAGCAGGGCCGACTTGCCGCCAGGGCCGGCGCACAGGTCGAGCCAGCGCTCGCCCGGCTCGATGGCCCGGGCGCGGCTCAGGGCGAGCGCCGCGAGCTGAGACCCCTCGTCCTGCACGCGCACTCTGCCCGCCGCGACAGCGGGCACGCGGGACGGGTCGCCCGAGGCGAGCGCGACGCCGACCGGCGACCAGCGGGTCGGCTCCCCCGCCTCCTCGACACCCGCGAGTCCGGGGAGGGCGGCGAGGGCGACGCGCGGTGACGCGTTGTCGGCCGCCAGCAGCTCGGCGAGCTCGTCCGCGCGGTCCTCCGCGGCGAGGGCGCGTCGCAGCGCACGGATGATCCACACCGGGTGGGCGTGCTCGAGGGCGAGACGCTCGTCGTCGCTGCGTGCGGTCGCGAGCACCCGCCCGGTCCACTCCTCCGGCGTGGAACGGTCGATCGCGCGCAGCACCGCGTTGACGAAGCCGGTCGCCGAGCGGCCGGCGACGGATGCGGTGAGCGACACGGACTCGTCGACGGCGGCGTGCGAAGGGGTGCGCATGGCGAGCAGCTGGTGCGCGCCGATCCGGAGCACGTCGAGCACGGGCGGGTCGATCCGGTCGACCGGCCGCCCGGCGGCCAATTCGACGACCCGGTCGTAGTAGTTCAGCCGGCGCAGGGTGCCGTAGGTGAGCTCGGTCGTGAGCGCCGCATCCGCCGTCGACAGGCGCGCGCGCTCGATCTTCGTCGGCAGCAGCAGGTTGGCGTAGGCGTCGCTCGAGCGCACCGCGTCGAGCACCTCGAACGCGATGCGACGGGCGGGTTGCACGCTCATGCGGCCACGTGCTCCGCGTCGGCGTCGAGGCCGCGCCACCAGTCCGCCGCCGCCATCGCGGTGCGCCCCGCGGGCTGCACGCGCACGAGTTCGACGGCGCCGTCGGGCGTGCCGACCAGCACGCGCTTCGCCGCGAGGGCGAGTCGGCCGGCGGGGAGCGGGGGTGCGTCGTGCGCGACGGCGGCGTCGAGGATCTTGAGACGTTGACCGTCGACCTCGGTGTGGGCGCCCGGTTCGGGCGTCACGCCGCGGAAGCGGTCGATCACCCGGCGGGCGGGCTCGCCGAAGTCGAGTCGGCCGTCGGCGATCGTGAGCTTCGGGGCGAGCGTCACCTCCCCCGATTGCGGCTCCGCGACGGCCGTGCCGTCCGCGAGCGCGTCCACGGTGCGTGCCAGCAGCTCGGCGCCGTCGACAGCGAGCGAGTCGAGAAGACGACCCGCGGTCTCGTGGCGGCCGACCGGTCGCGACATCCGCGCGAACACGTCCCCGGCATCCAGTTCGGGCACGAGCTGGAAGACGCACGCGCCCGTCACGTCGTCGCCCGCGATGAGGGCGTGCTGCACGGGCGCGGCACCGCGCCAGCGCGGCAGCAGCGAGAAGTGCAGGTTGATCCAGCCGAGCCGGGGCGCGGAGAGCAGCGGCTCCCGCACGAGGCCGCCGTACGCGACGATGACGCCGAGGTCGGGCTCGAGGGCGATGAGCTCGTCGGTGACCGGAGCGAGGCGGTTCGCCTTCACCACCCGGACTCCGCGCTCGGCGGCGACGTCGGCGACCGGCGTCGGGGTGAGGATGCGCTTGCGCCCCTGCGGGGAGTCCTCGCGCGTGAGCACCGCCGCGACCTCGTGCCGCGAGGCGAGCAGCGCGTGCAGCGACGGCACGGCCGCGGCGGGACTTCCGGCGAAGACGAGGCGCAGTGCGGGCATCCTCCGATTCTCCCAGACCCGGTGCGGGTCGACCGGCGGGACGGTCGTCAGTCGAAAGGCTCGGGGTCGTCGAAGCGCACGCGGAGGGCGGGAGCGGCTCCCGCCGCGCGGCGGGCGAGCGCGGCGCGCCGGGCGGTCGCGGCGCGGATGACCTCGGCACGCAGGGCGGATGCGACGGCGGGGCCGTGCGCGTAGTCGAAGCGCACGATCGCCCGGACGCCGCCCTCCACGTCGACCGGGCCGAGCACGTCGATCACCGAGTCGCGCACCGGTTCGAGCGCCTTCGACACGGCGTCGACCTGCCCGGTGACCGTCGCGGTGCGGATCGCGGGCGGGAAGCGCAGCCGTCGACGGTCGGCGAGCTCCTGCCGCGCGTAGTCCGCCTGCCGCCAGGTGGCGAGCGCGCTCGCGAGGGCGCCGGCGACGCCGACGAGTACGACGGGCGCACCGGGAGCGGCGAGGGCGGCGGCATCCGACCACCAGCGCAGGCAGTCCTCCCCTACCCGCAGGCTCTCGCGGGCGACCATGCGCTCGCCGTCGAGCAGCAGCACCGCCCGGTAGCCGCCGTCGGCGATCGGCTCGGCACCCCGCGTGGCGATCACGAGCGCCGGCTTGTCCGGCACCGTCAGCCGCTGGTGCTCGCCGTCGGCGACGAGCACCTTCGCGCCGGGGAACGCGCGCCCGAGGTCCTCCGCGGTCCGCACGCTGCCGGCGCCGACCCGGCGGAACTTCGCGCCCTCGCAGTGCGGGCAGCGCCATGCCGCCGCGAGGGCGCCGCACCACGCGCACGACGGGGTCGCGGTGGCGCTCTTCGTCGTGAGCGGACCGTCGCAGCGACGGCAGCGCGCCTGTTCCCCGCAATCGGCGCACACGAGATGGGTGGCGTAGCCGGGACGGGCGACCTGCACGAGCACCGGACCGCTGTCGAGGCCTTCGCGGGCGGACCGCCAGGCCGAGGAGGGGATGCGCGCTTGCGCGGCGAGGCGGTCGTCCGGGGCCTGCAGTGCGGTGAGCACAACGCGCGGACTCTCGATGCGCTCCGGCGAGACGCTCGTCAGCCAGCCGAGCTGCACGAGGCGTTCGGCCTCGGAGCTGCGCGTGTGACCGGCGAGCACGAGCGCGGCACCCTGCTGCTCCTGGCGCAGCAGCGCGGCATCGCGGGCGTGCACGTAGGGGGCGAGCTGCTCGGCGAACAGCGGGTCGCCGTCGTCCCACAGGGCGATGAGCCCGAGCCGGCGGGCCGGGGCGTAGACGACGGACCGGTTGCCGACGATCACGAGCGGCTCGTCGCCGAGGCAGCGCAGGAACTTGCCGTAGCGCTCGGCGTCGGGCTGTCGCGCGTCGAGATGCACGATGCGCTCGGGGGGCAGCACCTCCGCGAGCGCGCCGAGCACCTGGTTCTGGTCACGGTGGTCGGGCACGGCGAGGATCGCGCTCGTGCCGCGGGCGAGCGCGTGGGTCGCGAGGGCGGCGAACGTGGTCGCCCAGCGCCCCACCCACCCCGTGGAGACGCGGGCGAGGCGCGGCACGGCGTCGAGGGCGACCCGCCCGCCCGACTCGATCGCCTCGACGAGCTCGGCGCGATACCCGGCCGGATCGACCGGGCTGACGGGGGGCGCCGGGGCGGGCGGGGCGGCGAGCCACGCCTTCTCGACGCGCACGTACCGCCGCGGGACGGCGAGACGCACGACGTCGCTCGCCGAGCCCGCCGCACGATCGGCGACCTTGCGTGCGAGCGTCCACACCTCGGGGGTGAGCACCGGCACGGGCGACACCACGGACTCGAGGAGACTCAGCTCACCCGTGTAGTCGACGCTGTCGGTGAGCTCGACGATCCAACCGTCGGCGACGCGTCCCGCCGATCGCAGCGGCACCCGCACCCGCACGCCGGGCTGCGCGTCGGCGGCGAGCTCCGGCGGGATGCGGTAGTCGAAGAGGCGGTCGAGCTGAGGCAGCGGCGAGTCGATCAGCACCCGGGCGATGGATGCCGACGCCACGGTCACAGCCCGGCGGCGGAGCGCAGCGCGTCGACGCGGTCGAGCCGCTCCCAGGTGAAGTCGGGCAGCTCGCGGCCGAAGTGGCCGTACGCGGCCGTCGCGGAGTAGATGGGTCGCAGCAGGTCGAGGTCGCGGATGATCGCGGCCGGCCGCAGGTCGAAGACCTCGCGGATCGCGTCGACCAGCCGGCTCTCGTCGACGTGGGCGGTGCCGAAGGTCTCGACGTAGAGACCGACCGGCGAGGCGGCCCCGATCGCGTAGGCGACCTGCACCTCGAGCTTGTCGGCGAGGCCCGCCGCGACCGCGTTCTTCGCCACCCAGCGCATCGCGTAGGCGGCGGAGCGGTCGACCTTCGACGGGTCCTTGCCGCTGAACGCGCCGCCGCCGTGGCGCGCGGCACCGCCGTAGGTGTCGACGATGATCTTGCGTCCGGTGAGACCCGCGTCGCCCTGCGGGCCGCCGATCTCGAACCGACCGGTGGGGTTGATGAGCACCTTCGGCGCGCTCGCGTCGAGGTCGACCCGCTCGAGCGTCGGCCGGATGACGAGATCCATGACCTCGGCCCGCAACTGCTCGGTGGACACGTGCGGGGCGTGCTGCGTCGAGAGCACGACCGTCTCGACCGTGCGGGGCACGTCGCCCTCGTAGCCGATGGTGACCTGGGTCTTGCCGTCGGGGCGCAGGTAGTCGAGCATCCCGGTCTTGCGCACCTCGGTGAGGCGTTCGGCGAGCCGGTGGGCGAGCCACGGGGCGAGCGGCATGAGCTGCGGCGTCTCGCGCGTCGCGAAACCGAACATGATGCCCTGGTCGCCGGCGCCCTGCCGGTCGATCGCGTCGTCGCTCGAGAGCTCCCGCGCCTCGTAGGCCGCGTCGACGCCCTGGGCGATGTCGGGCGACTGGCCGCCGATCGAGACCGAGACGCCGCAGGACCGACCGTCGAACCCGGCGTCGGAGGACAGGTACCCGATGTGGGCGATGCGGTCGCGGACGATCGACGGGATCTCGACGTATCCGGAGGTCGTCACCTCACCCGCGACGTGCACGAGACCGGTCGTGACGAGGGTCTCGACGGCGACGCGGGCGTGCGGGTCGACCGTCAGGAGCGCGTCGAGGATGCTGTCGGAGATCTGGTCGCAGATCTTGTCGGGATGCCCCTCGGTGACCGATTCGGAGGTGAACAGGCGCAGCGGAGAGGAGGACATGCAGGACCGTTTCGCAGGATGGAGCGGAGGACTTCAGCGGAGGATGTCGAGGATACGGGTGGCCACCGACGCCTTGGAGCCGTCGGCCTCGGCCACTATATCCCCGGCCCGATCGAGCACCACGACGGTGTTGCGCTCGGTGCCGAAACCCTGATTCCAGCCCACGGTGTTGAGGACGAGGAAGTCGCTGCCCTTGCGCGCGAGCTTCGCGCGACCGAGTTCGAGCAGCCGTTCCCGGTCGCCTTCGGTCTCGGCGGCGAACCCGATCACGACCTGGCCGTCGCGACGCGCGACGACGAGCGAGCGCAGGATGTCGGGGTTGCGCACGAGGCGCAGCACGAGCTCGTCGCCCTGCTCGTCCTTCTTGATCTTGCGTTCGGCGACGGCGTCGGGCCGGTAGTCGGCGACCGCCGCGGCCATGACGATGACGTCGGCGTCCGCCGCCTCGGCGAGCATGGTGCGCTGCAGCTCGTCGGCCGAGCTGACGTGAACGACGCGACCGCCGTTCGGCGCGGCGACCTCGAGGTTCGCGGCGACGAGCACGACGTCGGCGCCGCGTGCGGCGGCGGCGCGGGCGATCTCGACGCCCTGGCGACCGCTCGAGCGGTTGCCGATGTAGCGCACCGGGTCGAGCGGCTCGCGGGTGCCGCCGGCGCTCACGAGCACTCGGCGCCCGACGAGGTCGCGCGGACCGACCGCGGCGTGCACGGCGGCGACGATCTCCTCGGGTTCGGCCATCCGGCCCGGTCCCGCGTCGGCGCCGGTGAGCTGCCCGCTGTTCGGTCCGACGATGACGACGCCGCGTTCGCGCAGCAGACGGACGTTCTCGACCGTGGCCGGGTTCTGCCACATCTCGGTGTGCATCGCCGGCGCGACGACGAGCGGTGCCCTGCTCGCGAGCACGGTCGTGCCGAGCAGGTCGTCGGAGAGCCCGTGCGCGAGACGCGCGAGCGTCGATGCGGTCGCCGGGGCGATCACGATGACGTCGGCGCGCTGGCCGAGCGCGACATGCCGCACCTCGGCGACCCCGTCGAAGAGGTCGGTCGTGACCGGGTTGCGGCTGATCGCCTCGAGCGTCGGCTTGCCGATGAAGCGCAGGGCCGACTCGGTGGGCACGACGTGCACGTCATGCCCCTCGAGCACGAGCGAACGTGCGACACCGACGGCCTTGTAGGCGGCGATGCCGCCGCTCATGCCGACGACGACGTTCAGCGGTTGCGGAGCGCTCATGTCGGCGGGGGCCGCGGACTACTCGGCGGCCGGCTTGAGCTCGAGCTTGTTCTCGTTGATCTCGTGCAGCGCGACCGAGAGCGGCTTGTCGTCGATCGTCGAGTCGACGAGGGGTCCGACGTTGTCGAAGAGCGAGCCCTCGTGCAGGTCGGCGTAGTAGTCGTTGATCTGGCGGGCGCGCTTCGACGCGAAGATGACGAGCGCGTACTTCGACTCGACCTTCGCGAGCAGCTCGTCGATGGGCGGGTCGATGATGCCGGACTGCTTCTCGGCCATGGGGGGCTCCCTCGTGTGAATTCGGCGTGCGGATTTCAGCGCTTGGCGCTGGGCACTGCCAACAATTCTACGACCTCGGCCGCCGCATCCCCTACATCGGTGTTGACGACGCGCACATCGAACTCGTTCTGGGCCGCCAGCTCGACCTTCGCGGTCTCGAGTCGACGGGCCTGTTCGGCCGGCGATTCGGTGCCGCGGCCGATGAGCCGACGCACCAGCTCCTCCCACGTCGGGGGCAGCAGGAACACCAGGAGCGCCTCGGGCATCGCCCGGCGCACGGAACGCGCGCCCTGCAGGTCGATCTCGAGCAGCACGCTGCGTCCTTCGGCGAGGGCCGCGTCGATCGGGGCGCGCAGGGTGCCGTAGCGGTGCGAGTTGTGCACGACCGCCCACTCGAGGAACTCCCCCGCCTCGATGCGGCGGTCGAACTCGTCGTCGCTGAGGAAGTAGTAGTGCACCCCGTCGATCTCGCCCGGACGCGGGGCCCGGGTCGTCGCCGACACGCTCAGCAGCACGTCGGGGTAGTTCTCGCGGATGTACTGCGAGACGGTGCCCTTGCCGACCGCCGTGGGGCCGGCGAGCACGACGAGGCGCGATGCGGGACGGCCCCGGTTCTCCCGCTCGACGAGGAACGCCCGCAGCCGGGAGCGCTGGCGCTGTCCGAGACCGCCGACCCGCTTGCTCTGCGCGATGCCGAGCCGCTCCATGACGCGATCGGTGCGGGTGGGGCCGAGGGTCGGCACGCTCGTGAGCAGTTCACGTACCCGGAGGGTGGCCGCCGCGGGCGACTCCCCCGACCACGCGGACTCGGCGATCGCGAGCGCGGTGGTCTCGCGCTGCGCGATCCGGCGCTTGAGTTCGGCGCGCGCGCGACGGGCGGCGACGGCCGCTCGCGACGCGGCGACACGATCCACCTCGGGCGGGGTCAGGCCAGACACGACAGCACCTCCTCGCGCGCCGCGTCGATCGCCGGCGCGACACCATCCGGTCCATCGTCGAGCAGACCGCGCGATGACGCCACCAGCACATTCCGCGCGGCGCTGCCGAACAGGTCGGGCAGGTCCCGGATGCGCGCACCCTGAGCGCCGAATCCGGGGGCGAGCACCGGCAGGCGGGCGAGGTCGTCGGTGTCGATGCCGTAGTCGGCGAGTCGCACGGTCGCGCCGATGACGACCCCCTCGGAGCCGAGTTCCGCATCCGTCGCGAGCCCGGCCACGATCGCAGCCGCGACGGTCTCGCCGTCGGCGGCCCGCACGGAGGTCTGCGTGTCGAAGGCCTCGGGGTTCGAGGTGGCGGCGAGCACGAAGAGACCCTTCCCGTGCTGGGCCGCGAGCCGCCGCATCGGGTCGAGCGACCCGAGCCCGAGGTACGGATTCACCGTGAGCGCGTCGGACTCGAGCGGGGAACCCGGGGTGAGCCAGGCCTGCCCGTACGCCTCGCCGGTCGTGCCGATGTCGCCGCGCTTGGCGTCGGCGATCACGAGCAGCCCGGCGGTCCGCGCCCGATCGAGCACGTGCTCCAGCGCCGCGTAGCCCGCTGATCCGTGCCGTTCGAAGAACGCCACCTGGGGTTTCACGACGCCGGCGCGACCGGCGGCCGCCTCGACGACGCGCACACCGAATTCGCGCAACCCGACCGCGTCGTCCGGAAGGCCCCAGGACTCGAGAAGGTACGGATGCGGGTCGATGCCGACGCAGACCGGGCCGGCCGCATCCACGGCCGCCCTCAGTCGGGATCCGAAGGGTGCCGTCACGCGCGCGCCTGGCGATCCGCCGCGTAGTCCTGCAGGCTCCGCACGTCGAAGCCTTCGCGCACCGCGTCGAACGAGGCGACGGCGGCGCTCAGCTGGGCGATCGTCGTGAACAGCGGCTTGTCGGCGGCGACCGTGGCGGTGCGGATCTCGAACCCGTCGGCGCGCGCGCTGCGCCCGCTGGGGGTGTTGATCACGACGTCGACCCGCCCGTCGTTGATGAGCTCGACGATCGAGGGGTCCTCGGCGTCGACCTGCTGGCCCTGGAAGTACTTGCGCACGACGCCCGCCTCGATGCCGTTACGGGCGAGCACCTCGGCGGTGCCCTCGGTCGCGAGGATCTCGAACCCGAGCTGCTGCAGGCGCAGCACGGGCAGCACGATCGCCCGCTTGTCGCGGTCGGCGACGGAGACGAACACCGTGCCGCTCTGCGGGAGCCCGCCGTACGCGGCCTCCTGGCTCTTCGCGAACGCGCGCGGGAAGTTCCGGTCGATGCCCATGACCTCGCCGGTCGAGCGCATCTCGGGGCCGAGCACCGAGTCGACGACCTGGCCCTCCTTGGTGCGGAACCGCTTGAACGGCAGCACGGCCTCCTTGACCGCGACGGGCGCGTCGGCCGGGACGCGGGAGCCGTCCTGGGCGGGCAGGAGCCCGTCCTCGACGAGCCCGCGGATGTCGCGGCCGACCATGAGCAGCGACGCCGCCTTCGCGAGCGGGATGCCGAGCGCCTTGGACACGAACGGCACCGTGCGGGATGCGCGCGGGTTCGCCTCGAGCACGTAGAGCACGCCGGCGCCGATCGCGAACTGCACGTTGATGAGTCCGCGCACGCCGATGCCGCGGGCGATCGCCTCGGTGGCGTCGCGCACCTGGTCGATGACGTCGCGGCCGAGCGTGACCGGCGGGAGCGTGCAGGCGGAGTCACCCGAGTGCACGCCCGCCTCCTCGATGTGCTCCATGACGCCGCCGACGTAGAGCTCGGTGCCGTCGTAGAGCGCGTCGACGTCGATCTCGATCGCGTCGTCGAGGAAGCGGTCGACCAGCAGCGGCTGGTCCGGGCCGATGATCGCCTGGTCCTTGACGCGGTCGAAGTAGTCCAGCAGCGAGTCTCCGTCGTAGACGATCTCCATGCCGCGGCCGCCGAGCACGAAGCTCGGCCGCACGAGCACCGGGTATCCGATCGCATCCGCGACCTTCACGGCCGACGGCGCACCCGTCGCCGTGCCGTTGCGCGGCGCGACGAGACCGGCCTCCATGAGGATGCTCGAGAAGAGCCCGCGCTCCTCGGCGAGGTCGATGGCGCTCGGCGAGGTTCCGAGCACCGGGACGCCCGCCGCCTCGAGTCCGGACGCGAGGCCCAGGGCGGTCTGCCCGCCGAGCTGCACGATGACGCCGACGAGCTCGCCGGACTGGGACTCGGCGTGGAGGACCTCGAGCACGTCCTCGAGGGTGAGCGGCTCGAAGTAGAGCCGGTCGCTCGTGTCGTAGTCGGTGGACACCGTCTCCGGGTTGCAGTTGATCATGATCGTCTCGAACCCGGCGTCGCGCAGGGCGAACGAGGCGTGCACGCAGCTGTAGTCGAACTCGATGCCCTGGCCGATGCGGTTCGGACCCGATCCGAGGATGACGACCTTGCGACGATCGCTCGGCGCCACCTCGGTCTCGACGTCGTAGCTGGAGTAGTGGTACGGGGTCAGGGCGGGGAACTCCCCGGCGCAGGTGTCGACCGTCTTGAACACCGGCCGCACGCCCATCTCGTAGCGGATCATGCGCACCGCCGACTCCGGCAGCCCGAGGATCTCGCCGATCTGCGCGTCGCTGAACCCGTGGTCCTTCGCGAGCTCGAGGGTCTCCTGGTCGAGCGCGGGCGACTCGCCGATGCGGGCGGCCACCTCGTTGATGAGCACGATCTGGTCGAGGAACCACGGGTCGATGCCGGTCGCCTCGTGGGCCTCCTGCACGGTGGCCCCGGCGCGCAGCGCCTGCTGCACGGTGACGATGCGGCCGTCGGTGGGCACGGCGGCGAGAGCGAGCAGTTCGTCCTTGTCGCCGACGCGACCCCGCCAGTGGAACGAGGATCCGCGCTTCTCGAGCGACCGCAGCGCCTTCTGCAGGGCGGTCGTGTAGTTGCGGCCGATCGCCATGGCCTCGCCGACCGACTTCATGGTCGTCGTGAGCGTGGTGTCCGCGGCGGGGAACTTCTCGAACGCGAAGCGCGGCACCTTCACCACGACGTAGTCGAGGGTCGGCTCGAACGACGCAGGGGTCACCTTGGTGATGTCGTTCGGGATCTCGTCGAGCCGGTAGCCGATCGCGAGCTTCGCGGCGATCTTCGCGATCGGGAAGCCGGTCGCCTTCGACGCGAGGGCGCTCGAGCGCGACACCCGCGGGTTCATCTCGATGACGATGATGCGCCCGTTCGTCGGGTCGACGGCGAATTGGATGTTGCAGCCACCGGTGTCGACGCCCACCCGGCGGATGATGTCGATGCCGATGTCGCGGAGCTTCTGGTACTCGCGGTCGGTGAGGGTGAGCGCCGGCGCGACGGTGATCGAGTCGCCTGTGTGCACGCCGACCGGGTCGACGTTCTCGATCGAGCAGACCACGACCGTGTTGTCGGCCGTGTCGCGCATGAGCTCGAGCTCGTACTCCTTCCAGCCGAGGATCGACTCCTCGAGCAGCACTTCGGAGGTCGGGCTCTGCTGGATGCCGTCGCCGGCGATGCGGCGCAGGTCCTCGGGCGTGTACGCGAAACCGGAGCCGAGGCCGCCCATCGTGAAGCTCGGCCGCACGACGAGCGGGTAGCCGAGGTCCTCGGCGAACTCGAGCGCCTCCTCGACGGTGTGCGCGATGTGGCTGCGCGCGACATCCGCGCCCGCCTCGAGCACGAGCTCCTTGAACTGCTGACGGTCTTCGCCGCGCTGGATCGCCTCGAACTTCGCGCCGATCAGCTCGACGCCGTGACGCTCGAGGATGCCGCGCTCGTGCAGCTGCATGGCCGCGTTGAGCGCCGTCTGACCACCGAGGGTGGGCAGCACCGCATCCGGGCGCTCCTTCTCGATGATCTTCTCGATGACCTCGGGGGTGATCGGCTCGATGTACGTCGCGTCGGCGAAGTCGGGGTCGGTCATGATCGTCGCCGGGTTGGAGTTGACGAGGATGACCCGCACGCCCTCCGCCCGCAGCACGCGGCACGCCTGGGTGCCGGAGTAGTCGAACTCGGCCGCCTGGCCGATGACGATCGGTCCGGAACCGATGACCAGGACGCTCTGGATGTCGTCGCGCTTGGGCATCAGGCGTTCTCCTCGGGGTTCTCGGCGGGGGTGGTGGGCTGCTCGTCGCGCTGCCGTCGGCGCTCGAGGACGAGGTCGCGGAAGCGGTCGAACAGGTAGTTGCTGTCGTGCGGCCCCGAGGCGGCCTCGGGGTGGTACTGCACGCTGAAGGCGGGGATGTCGAGGGCACGCAGTCCCTCGACGACCTGGTCGTTGAGGCTGAAGTGGCTCACCTCGACCCGGCCGAAGCCGGCGGGCGACTCGATGACGTCGTCGATCGGCGCCTCGACGGCGAAGCCGTGGTTCTGGCTCGTGATCTCGACGCGACCGGTGGCCTTGTCGAGCACCGGCTGGTTGATGCCGCGATGCCCGAAGGGCAGCTTGTAGGTGCCGAAGCCGAGGGCGCGCCCGAAGAGCTGGTTGCCGAAGCAGATGCCGAAGAACGGCAGCTCGTCGCGCAGGATGCCCTGCAGCAGTTCGACGTGGGCGTCGGAGGCGCCGGGGTCGCCGGGACCGTTCGAGTAGAACGCGGCGACCGGATCGATGGCCCGCACGTCGTCGATCGTGGCGCTCTGCGGCAGCACGTGCACCTCGAAGCCGCGCTCGGCGAGGTAGCGCAGGGTGGAGCTCTTGACGCCGAGGTCGAGCACGGCGAGGTTGCCGATCTTCTCCCCGACGGCCGGCACGACGTATCCCTCGAGGGTCGACACCTCCGCCGAGAGGTTGAGGCCGCGCATGTCGGCCGCGGAGCGCACGATCTCGAGCTGCTCGTCGGCGTCGAGAGCCGCCTCCTCGCCCGAGAAGATGCCCGCCCGCATGGCACCGGCGTCGCGGATGCGGCGGGTGAGGGCGCGCGTGTCGATGCCGCTGATGCCGACGATGCCGTTGGCGACGAGGTCGTCGTCGAGGCTGCGCTGGGCGCGGAAGTTCGACACGACGCGGGAGGGGTCGCGCACGACATAGCCGGCGACCCACAGGCGGCGGGACTCGAGGTCCTCGTCGTTCATCCCCGTGTTGCCGATGTGCGGCGCGGTCATCACGACGATCTGCCCGGCGTAGCTCGGGTCGGAGAGGGTCTCCTGGTAGCCGCTCATGCCCGTTGCGAAGACGGCCTCGCCGAGGGTGCGGCCGCGGGCGCCGTAGGCGCGTCCGGTGTAGCGGGTGCCGTCCTCGAGGACGAGGACGGCGGATTCGGTCGTCATGGTGTCTCACTTCCTGATCCGTCGGCCGTGATGCGGTGCACCGCGGCCAGGAGGGCGTCCGGATCATCGACGCGGAGGTAGGTGTCGACGGCGGTGCCGCCGAGGGTCCAGGTGATCACGACGAGGCCGTCGGTCTCGACGGCCCGGTCGATCGTCCAGGTGTCGCGGCGGGCGCCGCGGATGGTGTCGACCGGCACGAACGCATCCCGTTCGCCCGCGATCGCGAGCATCACGCCGCGTTCGGCGACGAGCACTCCGGCACGCGCCCGGTAGCCGACACCCGAGACCGCGATGCGGTCGAGCTTGTCGCCGGCGGTCGTGGTGGCCACGTGCATGCCGTCGCCGGCGTAGAACTCGCTTCCGAGGTCGCGCGGCACCGCGTCGGGGTGCGGGAGTCCCGCCTGTCGCCGTCGTCGCGCGCGCCAGCCGAGGTACATGAGCCCGAGCGCCACGACGAGGATGCCGAGCACGATGAGGGCCGCGGTCGTCTTATCCACGCGCGACCTCCTCGGGCTCGACGAGGGCGCCGTCGCGCACGGTGACGACACCGCCGTGCACCGTCGTCACGACGCGGCCGGGCAGCGATCGCCCGAGGTAGGGGGAGTTGCGGCTCAGGCCGTGCAGATCGTCCGTGTCGATCGCGCGGCGCACGGCCGGGTCGAGGAGCGTGAGGTGCGCGGGAGAGCCGATCTCGAACGGCGCGTCGTAGCCCGCGAGGCGGCCGATCTCGGCCGGCGTGCGCGAGAGCACGCGCGCGACGTCCGCCCAGCCGAGCTGTCCCGTCTCGACGACGGCCTCCTGCACGACCGAGAGCGCGGTCTCGAGGCCGACCATGCCGTTGGCGGCCTCGTCCCACGCGCACTCCTTCGCCTCGGCGGGGTGCGGGGCGTGGTCCGTCGCGACGATGTCGATCGTGCCGTCGGCGAGGGCGGCGCGGAGGGCGTGCACGTCCTCGTCGCGGCGAAGCGGCGGGTTGACCTTGAAGCGCGCGTCGTAGGAGCGCACGAGCTGTTCGGTGAGCAGCAGGTGGTGCGGCGTGACCTCGGCGGTGACCGCGATGCCCCGCGCCTTTGCCCAGCGGACGACGTCCACGGAGCCGGCGGTGGAGACGTGGCAGATGTGCAGTCGCGCGCCGACGTGCTGGGCGAGCAGCACGTCGCGGGCGATGATCGCCTCCTCGGCGACGGCGGGCCACCCGGCCAGGCCGAGTTCGCCGGAGAGCTCGCTCTCGTTCATCTGCGCGCCGATCGTCAACCGCGGCTCCTGCGCGTGCTGCGCGACGACGCCGTCGAAGGTCGACACGTACTCGAGCGCGCGGCGCATGAGCAGCGGGTCGTGCACGCACATGCCGTCGTCGCTGAACACGCGCACGCCGGCGCGGGAGTGCGCCATCGCCCCGATCTCGGCGAGCCGCTCCCCCGCGAGCCCCTCGGTGACCGCACCGATCGGGCGCACGGTGACGTAGCCGTGACGGTCGCCGAGCGACTGCACCTGCTCGACGACGCCGGCGGTGTCGGCGACGGGGCTCGTGTTCGCCATGGCGAACACGGCGGTGAACCCGCCGGCCGCTGCGGCCCGCGAGCCGGTCAGCACCGTCTCGCTCTGCTCGAACCCCGGTTCCCGCAGATGGGTATGCAGATCGACGAGTCCCGGCAGGGCACGCAGGCCGGCGGCGTCGACGACCTCGGCGTCGTGCGCGGAGAGTCCCGACCCGCGTTCGGCGATCACACCGCCGTCGATCAGCAGGTCGGTGGTGGTTCCGTCGGGCAGGGTCGCCTCGCGGATGAGGATGCTCATGCCGTCTCCGTTCCCGCGAGCACGAGGTAGAGCACAGCCATCCGTATCGACACCCCGTTCGCGACCTGTTCCCGGACCGTCGACCTCGGCGAATCGGCCGCGGCGGCACTGATCTCCAGTCCCCTGTTCATCGGACCGGGATGCAGCACCATCGTATCGGCGCCGAGGCGGGCCAGGCGCGCATCGTCGAGACCCCAGAGGCGCGAGTACTCGCGCGCGTTCGGGAAGTAGGCGGCGCGCATCCGCTCGGCCTGGATGCGCAGCATCATGATCGCGTCCGGCACCTCGGCGATCGCGGCGTCGAGGTCGTGCTGCACCCGCACCGGCCAGCCGCGCACGCCGTAGGGCAGGAGCGTCGGCGGGGCGACGAAGGTCACCTCGGCGCCGAGGGTGGTCAGCAGCCATGCGTTGGAGCGGGCGACGCGGGAGTGCAGGATGTCGCCCACGATGACGACGCGCACGCCGTCGAGGTCGCGGCCGCGTGACGCGGCGCCGTGCAGGCGCTTGCGGATCGTGAAGGCGTCGAGCAGCGCCTGGGTCGGGTGCTCGTGCGTGCCGTCGCCCGCGTTGACGACGGCGGCGTCGATCCAGCCGGCGTCGGCGAGCACGCGGGGAGCGCCGGATGCGGAGTGGCGGATGACGACGGCGTCGGCGCCCATCGCCTCGAGGGTCTGCGCCGTGTCTTTCAGGGACTCGCCCTTCGAGACGCTCGAGCCCTTGGCGCTGAAGTTGATGACGTCGGCCGAGAGCCGCTTCGCCGCCGCCTCGAACGAGATGCGGGTGCGGGTGGAGTCCTCGAAGAACAGGTTGACGACCGTGCGGCCACGCAGGGTCGGCAGCTTCTTCACCTCGCGGGTCGCCACCTCGGCCATGTCCTCAGCGACGTCGAGCACACGGACCGCCGTGTCGAGGTCGAGATCCCGGCTGCTGAGCAGGTGCCTCATCCTTCGATCGTCACCTCCTCGGCGCCGTCGACCTCGGTCAGGCGCACGTTGATGCGTTCGGTGACCGCCGACGGCAGGTTCTTGCCCACGAAGTCGGGGCGGATGGGCAGTTCCCGGTGGCCGCGATCGATGAGCGCGGCGAGGCGCACGATCCGCGGGCGTCCGTGGTCCGCGAGGGCGTCGAGGGCGGCGCGGATGGTCCGGCCCGAGTAGAGCACGTCGTCGACGAGAACGACCGTGCGCCCGTCGATGCCGCCGTCGGGGATGCGGGTCGGCGACGGGGCGCGCGTGGGGTTGCGGCCGAGATCGTCGCGGTACATCGTCACATCGAGGGCACCGGACGGCACGGCCGTCCCGGTGAAGCGTTCGACGAGGGCGGCGAGCCGATCGGCGAGGATGACGCCGCGGGTCGGGATGCCCAGCAGGACGAGCGACTCCGGTCCCCGATTGGATTCGAGGATCTCGTGCGCGATCCGGGTCAGAGCCCGGGTGATGTCAGAGTGCTGCAGCACGACGCGTGGCGGCATCCTGACCTCCTTCCCCGCCTCACGGGACGGCCTTAAAGGATGTCGGTCGCTTCACGATACACCCGCTGCCCGCCCCGCTCGGTAGGGTGGCGCGAGTGAGCGATGCACACCTCCACCTGCCCGCCGATCCGACCTCCCGGGAGCGCCTGGCCGCCTTCGGCCTGCGCTACGAGGTGGTCGCGTCGTCCGATCGCGACGCGTACACCGGGTGGTTCCGGGCGGACGCCCGTGGCTTCCACGACGCCGAACCGGCCGCGGAGGTGCTCGCGCAGGAACTCGAGGGACTCGCCTTCCGCCGCACGGTCGGCATCTTCGACGACACGATCGTCGACCGCGGTGCTCCGGTCGCGACGGTGTCGTCGTGGCCGATGCAGCTCACCGTGCCCGGCCGTCGCGACGTGACGGCGTGGGCGATCTCGTCGGTCACCGTCTCGGCGACCCACCGCCGGCGCGGTATCGCCCGCAACATGCTCGAGGGCGAGCTGCGCACCGCCCGAGAACTCGGCATCCCCCTCGCCATGCTCACCGTGAGCGAGGCGACGATCTACGGCCGGTACGGGTTCGGCCCGGCGAACCGGCAGTCCCCGTACGAGGTCGACACGAAGCGTGTCCGCTGGACCGGACCGGTACCCGAGGGCCGCGTGCATTACGTGAACCGTGACGACTTCGTCGAGAACGGACCCGCCGTCGCCGAGCGTCAACGTCTCGACGTGCCCGGCGAGGTCGAACGCTGGCCCATGTGGTGGCGCCGCCGGGCCGGACTCATCGAGCCCGACTCGGAGCAGTCCCGCCGCATCCGCGTCGCCCGCTACGACGACGCGTCGGGCACACCGCAGGGGTTCGCGGTGTTCCACCTCGCCGACATGGACGGGTTCCGCGGCACCGTCGTGGTCGACCACCTGCTCTCAGCGACACGGGACGCCGAAGCCGCCTTGTGGCGGTTCCTGCTCGAGCAGGACCTCGTCGTCAAGGCGACCGCCGACCTCCGCTCCCCCGCCGATCCGCTGCCCTGGTACGTCGACGACGTGCGCGGCGTGCGCAAGACCGACGAGCGCGACCACCTGTGGTTGCGTGTGCTCGATCCGGTGGCGTCTCTCGAGGCGCGCACCTACGCGGCCGCTGGCCGGGTGGCGCTGCGCGTCGCCGACGCGCTCGGCTTCGCCGACGGCACGGTGCTGCTCGAGACGGACGATCGAGGTGCCGCCTCGGCGTCGCGCGTCGCGGAGCCGCCCACGGGCGTGCCGACGCTCGACGTGCCGATCGCCTCGCTCGGATCGCTGCTGCTCGGCGGCGTGACCGCGGAGACGCTCCTCCGCGTGGGCCGCGTGCAGGAGGCGACCCCCGGCGCCGCAGTCGCGACGGACGCGGTGTTCCGCTCTCCGGTGGTGCCGTTCACGAGCATCTGGTTCTAGGCCCGCGCCGCGCGCGCCGCGGCCATCCGTTCACCTCGTGGACACCCGGCGGACACGGGCCGGCCCTAGCGTCCGGGCATCCGTCACCCGAGTCGAGGAATTCCCGTGCGCCGTCGCCCCGTCCTGCCCGCTCTCGCCCTCGTGGCGGCCGCGCCCCTCGCGCTGCTCGCCGCGCAGCCCGCATCCGCCGCCCTCGTCCCCTCGCCGCCCACGGTGTCGGCTGACGACGCGGCGCTCACGCTCGCCCCGATCGGCACCTACGAGAGCGGGGTGTTCGAGGAGGGCGCGGCCGAGATCGTCGCGTACTACGCCGCCGGGCAGCGTCTGCTCGTCGTGAACGCCGTCGCGGGAAGCGTCGAGGTGCTCGACGTCTCCGACCCCACGGCGCCGGTGTCGCTGTTCTCTTACGACATCGCATCCGAGTTCGTCGGCGTCGCCAACTCCGTCGCGGTCCGCGCGGACGGGCTCGCCGCCGTCGCGGTGGAGGCCGCCGTGAAGACGGATCCGGGTCGTGTGGTGTTCTTCGACGCGGCGGGCAACGGCGCTCCGCTCGGGTCGGTCGAGGTCGGAGCGCTGCCCGACATGCTCACGTTCACCCCCGACGGCACGCGCGTGGTCGTCGCCAACGAAGCTGAGCCTGACAAGCTCACCAACACGATCGACCCGCAAGGCACGGTGAGCATCGTCTCCGTGCCGTCCACGGTCTCCGCGCCGGCGCAGGAGGCGGTGCAGACGGTCGACTTCCTGCGCTTCGACCCGCCGACGAGCGCGCCGCTTCCGGAGGGCGTGCGCGTCTACGGCGGTGTGCCCGGCTCGGCCACGCCGATCGCCGACTCGCTCGAGCCGGAGTACATCACCGTCGACTCCTCGAGCAGCCGTGCCTACGTGACGCTGCAGGAGGCGAACGCGATCGCCGAGATCGACCTCGACGCGGCCGAACTGCTCGAGGTGCGTCCGCTCGGATTCAAGGACTGGTCCGCCGACGTCTTCGACGGCAGCGACGAGGACGGCCCGCTCGATGAGAAGGGTGACCCCACCGGACTCATCAACCTCGCCTCCTGGCCGGTGCTCGGCATCTACAGCCCCGACGCCATCGCCTCGTACTCGGCGGGCGGGTCCACCTACCTGGTCACGGCGAACGAGGGCGACGCCCGCGAGTGGGGCGAGAACGCGCCGAACGAATACCTCGAGGAGGAGCGCGTCGAGGACCTCACACTGTGCTCGAACCTCGACCCGGCCCTGCAGACGGACGCCGCGATCGGCCGCCTCAACGTGTCGATCGCGAACGGTTACGACGCCGACCAGGACTGCTACTCGGAGCTGTACACGCTCGGCGGGCGCTCGTTCAGCATCTGGAGCGCCGACGGCACCCAGGTGTTCGACAGCGGCAGCGACTTCGAGCGGATCACCGCCGAGCTGCTGCCGGAGTTCTTCAACTCCGACCACGCCGAGACCGAGTTCGACAGCCGCAGCGACAGCAAGGGTCCCGAGCCGGAGGGGATCACGCTCGGCGAGGTCGGCGGACGCACCTACGCGTTCATCGGACTCGAGCGCATCGGCGGCGTCATGGTCTACGACATCACCTCGCCGACCGAGGCGTCGTTCGTGACCTACGTGAACAACCGCGACTTCGAGGCCGACCTCGAGTCTCCGGAGGCGGGCGACCTCGGACCGGAGGGCCTCACCTTCATCACGGCGGCGGACTCCCCCACCGGGGCGCCCATGCTGGCCGTCGGCAACGAGGTGTCGGGCACGACGACGCTCTACTCGATCACGGCGGCCGCCACCGATCCGGGCACCGTGCCCCCGATCGACCCGAACACGGGCGGTCCCGCCGGCGAACTCGCCGCCACGGGCGCCGAGACCGCGGGCGCCGTCCTCCTCGGAGCCCTCGCCCTCGTGGGCGGACTGGCGCTCCTGCTCGTACGCCGTCGCCGCACCGCCTGACCGCGCCACACCGCGTACTGCATGCACGACGGGGCGGGACCAAACGGTCCCGCCCCGTCGTCGTTGTCGCTGTGCCCGGTCACGTCGGAAACTCAGGAGTATTGACGCACGGCTCTCCAGGGCACTCGCGCCGAGCCCGTCGGAAACTCAGGAACGCAGCCGCAGCCGACGCACCCGCTGCACCCATCCGGAGTGTCGGAAACTCAGGACTTGTCAGCGCCCGCCCGGTGTCGTCCCTTGATCTTCCGCGGGACCACCGCGCGCCGCCGAGCACGACTCCTGAATTTCCGACCGTCAGCGAGCCGGATGCGCGACGACGCCGGCCCCGAAGGCTCCTGAGTTTCCGACATCACGCGAACGGACGGCCGCAGCAGAACTCCTGAGTTTCCGACGGTCAGCGGTCGTCGAGGGTGTCGAGGGTGCCGAGCCACTCGAAGATCTCGAGGTGGCCCGCGGCGTCGCGCAGCAGCAGGAAGCCGACGATGGCGAGGATCCACGCGGTCGTCTCCGCCCCCGTGCGCTCGAGCCACGCGGCGAGGCGCTGCAGCAGGGGCTCGACGACGCGACGGGCGACCAGCCGCAGCACGAGCAGCACGAGGGCCGGCAGCACCATCACGACGCAGTAGGCCGCGAGCAGCAGCAGTCGCGAACCGGTGTCGAGCGGGGCGGACGAGAGCTGGCCGACCGCGGCCAGATACGGCACCATCGTGGCGAGCTCCATGAGGCCCGCCGCGATGGCGATCGAGATGACCGCCGTCGGCCGCCTCCCAGTCATCGCGTGATCGCGCCAGCGGGCGAGGCGTCCGTTGCGGGGTGAGCCGTCGTCGGGCCGGTCCTTCTTCTTCGTCGGCATCGCGATTCCGGTGATGAGCAGAGCGGCGCCGAGCGCGAACTGGATGCCGTAGGCGGTCGGGGTGTCGAGCCAGTCGCCGAAGGTCGTCAGCACCGTCGTCGCTCCGAGCGTGAGCGCGATGCCGACGACGAAGTAGAACCCGGAGATCGCGGCGAGGTAGACGAGCATCCGGCCGGACCGGAGGCGCGGGGCGATGAGGAAGAACACCGGGATGAGCAGGGTGCCGATGCTCAGGCTGTCGACGAGCGCCAGAGCGCCGAGGGTCGCGAGGAGTTCGAGAGTCACTGCTCCAGCATTCGCGGCGCCGCAGCCGAGCGCGTCCGCCGAAGGAGCACACCCGCGATACTTCCTTCGGACGACCCACGCCTCGCCCCGACGTGCTGGGATGGTGGCATGGGCCCCTCCGTTCTCCCGCGCGCACGCGCGTTCGCACGGCGACATCCGGGCCCGGTCTCCGCAGCCGCGGTGCTCGCGATCTCGGTCGTGCTGCTCGCCCTCGACGTCACCGGGCTGTACGGCGCCGCGTGGCGGCCGCTCGGCGACAACCCGTGGTGGGGGCTGCTCACGGTCGTCCCCGGCTGCGCACTGCTCGCGGCCAAGAACCGCATCCCGCTGCTCGCGCTCACCCTCGGCGGCGCCGTGTTCGTCGTCGACTTCATCGCGTTCGGCACGGTCGGCATGCTGCTCGTGTTGAACGACCTCATCTACGCCGCGACGGCGAGCCTCGACCGGGCCGGGCGGATGCGGCTGCTCCTCGCCCTCGTGCTGCTCGGTCTCACCGTGCTCGCCGTCGTCGGCGCGACGACCCACGACGCGCGCACGACCCTGTTCGCCGCGCTGCTCGTGTTCGCGTTGCTCGGCACCCCGTTCTGGTGGGCGACGGCCGTGCGGCAGGCCCACGAGCTCGCCGAGCTCCACGCGGCACGCGCCGACGACGCGGCGCGGATGGCCGAGCTGCGCGAGCAGGATGCGGTGCGCGCCGAGCGGGAGCGGATGGCCCGCGATCTGCACGACGTCATCGCCGGTCACCTGTCGGCGGCGGCCCTGCGGTCGGAGGCGGCGCTCGCCCGGGAACCGGACGAGGCGCGGGATCGTGATGCGCTCGCCGCGGTGCGCGAGTCGAGCGTGAGCAGCCTCGAGGAGATGCGCTCGATGATCCTGCTGCTGCGCGCCGGTGCCGAGCCGGCCGTCGCCCCGAGCCGGCTCGACCGGCTCCACGAGATCGTCGGCGAGGCGTCCACCTCGGGACTGCGCGTCGAGGTCGAGGCGACGGAACTCCCCGAGTTGCCGGCAGCGGTCGATCAGGCGGCGACGCGCATCCTGCGGGAGGCGCTCGTGAACGTCGCGAAGCACGCCGCGGGTGCGCGCGTGCGACTCATCGTCGCGCACCGGGACGGGCACCTCGAACTCGCGATCGAATCGGGTCCGGGTCGGGCGACCGACGCGGGCGGCGCCGGGCTGGGACTCGTGACGATGCGGGAGCGCGCGGAGGCCCTGGGCGGACGCTTCACCGCCGGTCCCGAGGGTTCCGGTTGGGCCGTGCGCGCGGAGCTGCCGGTGGCGGTGCGGGCATGACGCGCGTGCTGCTCGCCGACGATCACGCGGCGGTACGCACGGGCATCCGGCTCATCCTCGAAGACGGCGGGTTCGAGGTCGTCGGAGAGGCGGTCGACGGGGCGGACGCGGTGCGACTGGCCCGGCGGCTGCGCCCGGACGTCGTGCTCATGGACATCCGGATGCCGGGCACCGACGGCATCGAGGCGACGCGCACGATCACCGACGAGGGGCTGGGCGACGTGCTCGTGCTGACGAGCTTCGACATCGACGAGTACGTGTTCGGCGCGGTCCGTGCCGGAGCGGTCGGGTTCGTGCTCAAGTCCACGAGCGCGGTCGCCCTGCGGGATGCGGTGTCGCGCGTCGCCGCCGGTGACGGGGTGCTCGCGCCGGAGGTCACCCGCCGGATGCTCGAAGCCTTCGTCGGATCGACACCGCAGCCGGTGCGGTCGCATCCGCTTCTGAACACCCTCACCGCACGCGAGCGGGAGGTGCTGGGGTTGCTCGGTCAGGGGTACTCGAACGCGGAGATCGCCGCCGAACTGGTCGTGTCGACGACGACCGCGAAGACGCACGTGTCGCGCACGCTCGGCAAGCTCGGCGTCGCGAGCCGGATGCAGGCGGCGGTCGTCGCCCGCGAGGCCGGTCTCGCCTGAGCGCGCCTAGCCGAACCGGCGCAGCAGCACCCGTTCGAGCAGGCCGATGAGCGCATCCGTCGTCTTGCCGAGCACCGCGAGCAGCACGATCGTGAGGAACAGGCGGTCGATCCGGCCGTTGTTCTGCGAGTCGACGAGCAGGAAGCCCAGACCCGTCGAGGAGGCGATGAGTTCCGCGGCGACGAGGAACAGCCACGACTGGGCGAGGGCGAGCCGCAGCCCCGACACGATGCTCGGCACCACGGCGGGCAGTTGCACCCGGGTGAGCAGGCTCAGACGTCCGAGGCCGTACGCGCGTCCGACCTCGACGAGGTGCGGGTCGACGTGGCGCAGCGCCCCGGCGACGGTCGTGTACACGGGGAACAGTGCGCCGATCGCGATGAGGGTGACCTTCGAATCCTCGTTGATGCCGAGGTAGAGGATGAGCAGCGGCACCCAGGCGAGCGACGGAACCGCCCGGAATCCGCCGATCGTCGGGGCCAGCAGCGCGCCGCCCCATTTCGAGAGTCCCACGAGGGCGCCGAGGAGGAGTCCGATGACGGAGCCGACCGCGAAGCCGATGAGCACGCGTTGCGTCGAGATGGCGATGTAACCGCCGAGCAGCGGGCGCTCGCCGAACGCGAGCTCGATGCCCGCGTTCCAGACGCCGAGCGGCGAGGGCAACCGGTGCGACGGCACGGCGCCGCTCGTGCTCAACCACGTCCAGAGGGCGAGCAGCAGCACCGGCACGACGAAGCCGAGCAGCGCCCACGCGCCACGCCCCTCCCCCCTGCGGCGCACCGGGGTGGCCGTGCCCGCGGCCGAGTAGCCGTAGGTCGACACGTACTGGTGGAGGGAGGCGGGGCGCTCGGCGACCTCGACGGGCGCCGAGCCCTCGCCGGCCGACTCAGCCAAGGGAGTCCGGATCCGCCTCGGTCGCGAAGCTGTCGTCGAAGAGGCTGTCGAGCGCGGTGTCGATCGACTTCTGGTCGGCGACGTCGCCGGACTCGACGAAGATCGGGCCGACGACCTCGAGCACGTCGCGCTGGGCGTCACCCGGCACGTTGTCGATGTCGATCACGGTGCGCTCGATCGTCGCCTCCGCGATCGCCGGGTCGATGCCCGCGACCTCGGCGAGGATCGCCGCGGTCTCCTCTGGGTTCTCGAGCGCCCACGCGCGGGCCTTCTCGTAGGCGTCGACGACGAGCTGGGCGAGGTCGGGCGAGGCCTCGAGGAAGTCCTCGGTGGCGTTGAGGAACCCGTAGGTGTTGAAGTCGACGTTGTCGTAGATGATCTTCGACCCGGCGGTCGCGACGCTCGTCGACAGCAGCGGGTCGAGGCCCGACCACGCGTCCACGGCACCGGACTCGAGGGCCGCCTTGCCGTCGGCGTGCTGCAGGTTCTGCACGTTCACGTCGGCGAGGGTGAGGCCCGCCTCCTCGAGGGTCTGCAGGAGGAAGAAGTAGGGGTCGGTGCCCTTCGTCGCGGCGATGCTCTTGCCGCGAAGCTCCTCGACCGAGGTGATCGGCGACCCGGCGGGCACGAGGATCGCCGACCAGTTCGGCTGGGTGTAGATGTCGATCGTCTTGATCGGCGAGCCGTTGGAGCGCGCAAGGAGGGCGGCGGAGCCGGCCGTCGAGCCGACGTCGATCGCGCCGGCGCGCAGCGCCTCGTTCGCTTTGTTCGACCCGGCGGACTGCAGCCAGTTGACCGTGACCTCGCCGTCGGTCGCCTCTTCGAGCCAACCCTGGTCCTTGATGATCAGGCTCAGCGGGTTGTAGGTCGCGAAGTCGATGTCGAGCGTGTCCGCGCTCCAGCCCTCCTGGGCCGCGGGCTCGGGATCGGCGGCGATCGACGACCCCTCGCCGGCGACGCACCCGGTGAGGGCGATCGCGCCGGTGACGGCGAGGGCGGCGAAGGCGAGAAGCGGGCGTCTGCGGGGCATGGGGTCCTCGGGATCGGGTCGGTGCGGATGCGCTGGTCAGCGCGTGCTGTGGTGGGAGGGCACGCCGAGTCCCTCGAGGAGCTCGGCGCGGAGGTGGGCGAGGGCGGCGTCGCCGCGGTCACGGGGACGCCTGCCCGGCACGGGCAGGATGCGGCGGATGGTCGACCCGGAGCCGGGCCCGAGATCCGGGTCCTCACCGAGCAGCACGATGCGGTCGGCGAGGTACAGCGCCTCGTCCACGTCGTGGGTGACGAGCAGGATGGTGGCCGGTTCGGCCGCGTGGATGTCGAGCAGGAGGTCCTGCATGCGCAACCGCGTGAGGGCGTCGAGCGCTCCGAACGGCTCATCGAGCACGAGCACACCCGGTCCGCGCGCGAGGGCGCGCGCCAGCGACGCCCGCTGGGCCATGCCCCCCGACACCTGGCGGGGACGCAGTTCGCGCGACCCGTCCAACTGCACGAGGCGCAGCAGCTCGGCCACGCGCTCGCGACCCTCCTCGCCCGGAGTGTCACGGGGAAGACCGAGGCGCACGTTGCGCTCGATGGTGCGCCACGGCAGCAGCCGCGGTTCCTGGAAGGCGACGGCGCACCGCTGGTCGATGCCGACCACCGCATCGCCGTCGATCGCGATCGAACCGGAGTCGGGGCGGTCGAGCCCGCTCACCTGGCGCAGGAGCGTCGACTTGCCGCACCCCGAGGGGCCGAGCAGGGCGACGATCTCCCCCGCGCCGATCTCCAGGTCGACGTCGCGGAGCACGACCCGGGGCGCGACGCTGCGGCCCGACCCCGGGAAGCTGCGGCCGACGCCGCGCAGGGTCACCGGCAGCGCGGGCGCGCTGGCACGGCTGGGAGCGGCGAGGGACATGCCTGCGACGCTACGAGAGCGCGGGGAGAGGCGACAAACCGAGTCGTAACCGAACGAAACATCCGCCGTTCCGCCGCGATCTGCGGCAGAATCCGCACCCGCGGGTCAGCCGCGGGACTGCGAGATGCGCGCGAGCAGCCCGTTGACGAAGCCGGCGGAGTCCTCGGTGCTCAGCACCGTCGCCGACTCGACCGCCTCGGCGATCGCGACGCTGTCGGGCACCTCGTCGTTGAAGAGGATCTCCCACACGCCGATGCGCACGATCGCACGATCGACCGCGGGCATACGTGCGATCGTCCACCCCTGCGCGTACGTCTCGATGAGCTCGTCGATCTCCGACGAGTGCTCCTCGACGCCCATCACGATGTCGCGGGCGTACTCCCACGAGGAACGTCGCTGGGGCTGCTCCTGCGCCCGCTTGGCCTCGTCGGCCAGCGCATCCGCGATCGACTGGCGGCGCACATCCGCCGAATACAGCACGTCGAGGGCGCGCTTACGCGCCTTGGTGCGTGCGCTCACTAGTCGTTGACGCGGCCGAGGTAGTCGCCCGTGCGGGTGTCGACCTTGACCTTGGTGCCGGTCTCGAGGAACAGCGGCACCTGGATCTCGTAGCCGGTCTCGACGGTCGCGGGCTTGGTGCCGCCGGTCGAGCGGTCGCCCTGCAGGCCCGGCTCGGTGTAGGTGACCTCGAGCACGACCGAGGCGGGGAGCTCGACGTAGAGCGGCTCGCCGTCGTGGGTCGCGATCGTCGCGTTCTGGTTCTCGAGCAGGAAGTTGGCGGCGTCGCCGACGACCGAGCCGGGGATGGTGATCTGGTCGTAGTCGGTCGTGTCCATGAACACGAAGTCCGCGCCGTCGCGGTAGAGGTACTGGAAGTCGCGGCGGTCGACGTTGGCGAAGTCGATCTTCGTGCCGGCGTTGAACGTGCGGTCGACGACCTTGCCGCTCATCACGTTCTTGATCTTGGTGCGCACGAACGCGCCGCCCTTACCGGGCTTGACGTGCTGGAACTCGACCACGTTCCAGAGCTGTCCGTCGATGCTGAGAACGCTGCCGTTCTTGATGTCGTTGGTCGTGGCCATGTCGTGAAGTCGTCCGTTCCGGGGTGGGGTGGTGGCGCGACGGCGCCGCGTCGAGTGTAGTCGGGGGTCAGTGCATCCGCCGAATGGCGGTGAGGGCGAGCAGGTACGACTCGAACCCGAAGCCGGCGATGACGCCCGTGGCGACGCCGGAGATGACGCTCGTGTGGCGGAACTGCTCGCGGGCGTGCGGGTTCGAGATGTGCACCTCGATGACGGTGCCCTCGGCCTTGGTGACGAGCGACACCGCGTCGCGCAGCGCGTAGCTGTAGTGCGTGAAGGCGGCGGGGTTGAGGATGACCGGGCTGCCGGTGTCGGCGGCCTCGTGGATCCAGTGGATGAGCTCGGACTCGTCATCGGTCTGACGCAGGTCGATCGTCGTACCCTCGGGCGCCGCGGCCTCGAGCAGCGCGCGCAGAGCGTCGAGATCCTGCGCCCCGTAGACGTCGGGTTCACGGCTGCCGAGCCGCCCGAGATTGGGACCGTTGAGCACCAGCACCGTCGTCACGCCCCCACCCTACCTGCGCCCCCGCGGGCGCGCCTCGTCGGCCCACCAGGCCCGCCGCCCGGCAGAACGAGCGCAACACCCACCCGCCGGTCGAGTAGGCGCGGCGAAGCCCGCCGTATCGAGACCCCCACGATGAACGCCGCACGGCGGAGACTACGACCCCGGGAACCGCTTCTTCGCCCCCGCCCGCAACGCCTCCGTGTCGCCGTCGATCAGCGCCTGCCGCTTGCGGCGGCTCCACCCCTGCACCTGCTTCTCACGGGCGTAGGCCTCATCGACGCGCTCGTACTCCTCGGCATAGGCGAGCGTGACGGGGCGCCGCAGTCGCGTGTACCCGACGCCACCCTCGCCGTGCTCCCCGAGCCGTCGTTCGAGGTCGCGGGTCGAGCCCACGTAGAACGTGCCGTCGGCGCAGCGCAGGATGTACATGTGCGGCATGGCTCGAGTGCAGCACGTCGGCGTCGGCGGGGTGGTTGCTGTCCACAGCGCGTGTCCGTGGAGGTCTCGATACGGCGGCTTCGCGCGCCTACTCGACCAGCGGAAACCGCGTCAGGGTCTCGATACGGCAGCTTCGCGCGCCTACTCGACCAGCGGAAACCACGTCAGGGTCTCGATACGGCGGGCTCCGCCGCGCCTACTCGACCGGCGGGAACCGGGTCAGGCGGCGATCTCCTGGTAGGCCGCGAAGAGCAGAGGCTCCTCGGCGCCGTTGAGCACGGCCGGGCGACCGATGTCGTCGAGCACGATGAAGCGCATCATGCCGGCGCGCGCCTTCTTGTCGCGCTGCATGGTCGCGAGCAGCGTCTTCCACCGGCCGAGCGGGTAGGTCGTCGGCAGTCCGAGCGACTCGAGGATGCTGCGGTGGCGGTCCACGGCGGAATCCGACAGGTTGCGGGTGAGCCGCGACAGCTCGGCCGCGAACACCATGCCGATCGAGATCGCGGCGCCGTGGCGCCACTGATACCGCTCGGCGTGCTCGATCGCATGGCCGAGGGTGTGCCCGTAGTTGAGGATCTCGCGCAGCCCCTGCTCCGTGAAGTCCTCCCCGACGACGCGCGCCTTCATGGCTATCGCGAGTTCGACGGTGCGGCGGAACTCGTCCGTCGCCGGATCGGTCGCGACGAGCGGGTCGGCCTCCACGATCTCGAGGATCTCCGGTTCGGCGATGAACCCCGCCTTCACGACTTCCGCGTAGCCGGCGACGAGCTCGTTGCGCGGCAGCGCGTCGAGCAACGACAGGTCGGCGAGCACCGCGGCCGGCGCGTGGAAGGCGCCCACGAGGTTCTTGCCCTCGGCGGTGTTGATGCCCGTCTTGCCGCCGACCGCGGCGTCGACCATGCCGAGCACCGTCGTGGGGATCTGCACGACGCGCACTCCGCGCAGCCACGTGGCGGCCACGAATCCGGCGAGATCGGTCGTCGCGCCACCACCGAGCCCGACGACGACGTCGGTGCGGGTGAAGTCGGTCTGCCCCATGACCTGCCAGCAGAATGCGGCGACCTCGATGCGCTTGGCAGCTTCCGCATCCGGCACCTCGGCGAGCAGCACCTGGTAGCGCGGTTCGAGCTGCGCGCGCAACGCCTCGGCGTGGCGGCTGAGCGGCGGCGCGTGCACGATGAGCACCTTCGTCGCCGCCGTGCCGATCACCGCGGCGAGATCGGCGAGGATGTCGCGGCCGACGCGCACCTCGTAGGGGTTCAGGCCCGTGACCGGGATGCTCGTCGTGCTCATCGGTTCTCCTCGGTCTCGGTCGGTCGGGCGCCATCCGCGTCGCGGACCCACGCGGCGATCTCGTCGGCGATGTGCTGGATCGGACGACTCGACGTGTCCCACGTGCGCGTCGCGAGTCGCTCGTAGATCGGCCGGCGCGCCTCGACGAGGCGCACCCAGGCGTCGACCCCGTCTTTCAGCAGCGGGCGCTTCTCGTTGTCGAGCCGCGCGGCGACGGCGTCGGGCGACGTGGTCAGCAGCACGACGCGCACGGATGCGAGGTCTCGCTGGGTCTGTTCGTCGAGCACCGCTCCCCCGCCCAGGGACACGACGGCGTGCTCGGTGAGCGCCCGCGCCACCTCGGCGCGCTCGAGCTCGCGGAACCGCGGCTCGCCGTGCTGTTCGAAGATCGCCGGGATGGGGCCGTGCGCGGCGACGACGCGCGCGTCGGTGTCGACGAAGGGCAGCTCGAGCGACTTCGCGACGCGTTTGCCGATGCGGGTCTTGCCGGATGCGGGGGCGCCGATGAAGACGACCGCGGGGCTCTGCTCGCTCACGGGGTGGCGGTGCGCAGCACCTCGGGGATCGACTCGAGGTAGGCGGCGACGTTGCGGCGGGTCTCGGGCACGGAGTCGCCGCCGAACTTCTCGAGCATGGCGTCGGCGAGCACGAGGGCGACCATCGCCTCGGCGACGACGCCCGCGGCGGGCACGGCGCAGACGTCCGAGCGCTGGTGGTGGGCGGGGGCGGCGTCGCCCGTGGCGACGTCGACGGTGCGCAGCGCGTGCGGGACCGTGGCGATCGGCTTCATGCCGGCCCGCACGCGCATCACGGTGCCCGTGCTCATGCCGCCCTCGGTGCCGCCGGCCCGGTCGCTGAGCCGCTCGATGAGTCCGTCGTCGACGACGAGTTCGTCGTGGGCCTGCGAGCCCCGACGGGTCGTGGTGAGGAAGCCGTCACCGACCTCGACTCCCTTGATGGCCTGGATGCCCATGAGCGCGGCCGCGAGTCGCGCGTCGAGTCGGCGGTCCCAGTGCACGTAGCTGCCGAGCCCCGGCGGGAGCCCGTAGGCGAGCACCTCGACGATGCCACCGAGGGTGTCGCCGTCTTTGCGTGCGGCGTCGACCTCAGCGACCATCCGCTCCGATGTTGTCGCGTCGAAGCAGCGCAGCGGATCGGCGTCAAGCGCGTCGACATCGTCCGGTCCGGGCAGCGGGGAGCCCTCCGGCACTCGGACGGGGCCGATCGAGAGCGTGTGGCTCACGAGCCGCACGCCGAGTTCGGCGAGGAACGATCGCGCGACCGCACCGAGCGCGACACGGGCGGCGGTCTCGCGAGCACTCGCCCGCTCGAGCACGGGACGTGCCTCGTCGAAGCCGTACTTCTGCATCCCGACGAGGTCGGCGTGTCCGGGACGCGGGCGGGTCAGCGGCGCACCGCGACCCCCGGTGAGCTTCTCGGGATCCACCGGCTCGGGGTTCATCACGTCGACCCACTTGGGCCACTCGGTGTTGCCGACGCGCAGCGCGACGGGGCTGCCGAGGCTGAGCCCGTGGCGCACTCCGCCGCTGATCGCGAGTTCGTCGGCCTCGAACTTCATGCGCGCGCCGCGGCCGTAACCGAGCTTGCGGCGGGCCAGGTCGGCTCGGATGTCGTCGAGCGAGACGGGCACTCCGGCGGGCAGTCCTTCGAGGACGGCGATCAGCTCGGGGCCGTGGGATTCCCCGGCGGTCAACCAACGCAGCATGACCGCCATCCTCCCATAGCTAGGGCAGGCCGACCGCCGTGCGCATCGCCGCCACGACCTCCGACTCGCGGGGCAGGGGTTCGTCCGCCGAGCCGGTGAGGAAGAGCCGGATCTGCCCGACCGCCTGATGCAGCAGCATCTCGAGCCCGCTGATCACGGGGCCCCTCCAGCGGGAGCCGAGCGGGCTCGGCCAGGGGTCGTAGGCCACGTCGAAGAGCGGGATGCCGTCGCCCGCGGCCACCTGCAGTCCGGCGGCGGCGGGTCCGGGCAGCGTGCTCACGACGAGGTCGACGGGGCCGGGCGCCGCGTCGAGGGCGACCACCTCGGTGGGGAGCCCGATGCGCCCGGCGAGATCGAGCGCCTCCCGGGCGCGGTCGGCGCTCCGCACGGCGAGCGTCGCGCGGTCGGCGCCCAGTCGTCGCACGGCGACGAGGGCGGAGGCGGCGGTTGCTCCCCCGCCGAGCAGGTGCACGGACTCCACACCCTTCACGCCGCCCTCGGCGAGGGCGCGCATGATGCCGTAGACGTCGGTGTTCGCGCCGCGGCGACGTCCGTCGGTGAGCACGAGCGTGTTCGCCGCCCCCGTCAGCGTGACGAGCTCGTCGGCGTCGTCGAGCAGGGGCAGCACGTCGCGTTTGAGCGGCATCGTGAGCGACAGCCCGCGCCACTCGTCCCCGAGGCCGGCTATGAAGCCGGGCAGCCCTGCGGTGTCGACCTCGGCCCGGCCGTACTCCCAGTCGAGCTCGAGCACCCGGTAGGCCGCCGCGTGCAGGGCGGGCGAGCGCGAGTGCTCGATCGGCGACCCCAGCACGGCGAGTCGCCGGCGTTCACTCACAGTACGACGCGTTCTCGGGCTCGCGGCACCACTGGTCGAGCTTCTCGACGGCGGCTTCGTGCTCGGCCTGCGTGCGGGTGAACTCGCTCTCGCCGGTGGCGAGGTTGACCGCCACGAAGTAGAGCCAGTCCCCCGGTTCCGGATTCAGAGCCGCGTTGATGGCGGCCTCACCGGGCGCCGCGATCGGACCGACGGGCAGACCGTCGATGACGTAGGTGTTGTACGGGTTGACCGCCGCACGCTCCTCGTTCGTGGTGAACACCGACCCGGTCGACTGCGCGCCGTAGTGCGACGTCGAGTCGAACTGCAGTTTCATGCCCTCATCGAGGCGGTTGTAGATGACCCGGGCGACCTTGTACAGGTCCTCCTGGTTGCCGGCCTCGCGCTGGGCGAGCGACGCGATCGTCATGATGCGGTTGCGGTCGGGCGGAGCCACCCCCGCGGCGTCGAGGCGCTGGATGGTGAGGTTCACCATCTGCTGCATCATGTCGCGCGGCGCGGTGCCGGGTTCGAACTCGTAGGTCGCCGGAGCGAGGTAGCCCTCGAGGCTCGGCGCCTCGGCGGGAACCCCGAGCGAGCGGAAGTCCGCGGCGACCGCCTCGAACTCGGCGAGCGGCGTGCCGGTCGCGTCGCTGAGTTCCTGCAGGATCGTCGTGACGGTGATGCCCTCGCGGATGACGGCTTGCGATACGCGCCGGTTCGCCGGGTCGAGCAGGGCGTCGAGCGCCGACTTCGCGCTCATCTCCTGCTGGAGCGCGTAGGTTCCCGGCACGAAGTTCGGCTGCTCGCTCATGCCGAGCAGCAGGTCGTAGAACGCGTCGAAGGTCTTGGTGACGCCCTCCTCGTGCAGCGTGGTCGCGACGTCCTCCCCGATGTCGCCGGAGACGATCGTCACGAGCACCTCGGTGCCGTTGCCGGAGCCCTCGTAGTCGTTGGGTTCGGAGGCTCCGATGGCGTCGCGGATGCGGTCGCCGAAGGTCGCATAGACGGCTGCGGCCGTGCCGCCCAGCAGCACGATGAGCGCGAGCAGCACCCACAGGCATCCGAGGCGCTTGCGCAGCGGCACGCGGTCCTCGTCGTCCTCGCGCTGACGGCGGCGCTCGCGCGCCGTCGGCGCCGGCGGGGTGTCGAGGGTCGCCGTCCCGGAACGGCGGGAACGCCGGGTCTCCGGCTCCGGCTCCGCGGCCTGCTGCTCACGCAGGGCACGCCGGCTGAGCGGGACGGACTCCGTCGGAGCCGCCGGTGCCGCGTCCGGGGTCTGCGGGCGCGGAGCCTGCCCGTCGGCCGCATCGGGTCGCTGTGCTCGCCGCGCGGCGTCGTCGTCGCGGGAAGGCGAGGGCTGGGAGGCGAAGATGTCGTCCCAGCTGGGTTCGTCGGCCACTAGTTCTGAGATCCTCCGGGGGGATCGACGACGACGCCCGGCGCAGTGCCGCTCGCGCGCTCGAAGTCGAGGGCGTGTTGCAGAATGATAACAGCGGCCACCTGGTCGATCACGGGCCGCGACTTGCGGGTCGAACGGCCCACCGAGGTCAGCGAACGCTGCGCCGAGACGGTCGACATCCGCTCGTCGACGAGTCGCACCGGAACCGGGATCGCCGCCGCGAGCTCGGCCGCCACGGCACGCGCGTCCGCGGTCGAGGCGGTGTCGCCGCCCGACAGGGACAAGGGCAGCCCCACCACGACCTCGAATGCCTCGTGCTCCGCCGCGAGGGCGACGAGGCGCGCGACGGTCCCGTCGTCACGACGCACCGTCTCGATGGGCGTGGCGATCATGCCGTGCGGGTCGCACCGCGCGACGCCGACTCGGGCGCGACCGACGTCGACGCCGAGCCGCACGCCCGATCGCATCCGTCAGCCTCGCAGCTGGCTTGCGACGCTCTCGAGCGCGGCGCCGATCGCCGACGCGTCGGACCCGCCGCCCTGCGCGAGGTCGTCGCGACCGCCGCCACCGCCGCCGAGCACGGCCGCGGCACCCTTGGCGAGAGGACCCGCCTTGACCCCGGTCGACCGTGCCGCGTCGTTCGTGGCGACGATCACCGCGGGCTTGTCGTTGACGGTCGCGGCGAGGGCGACGACGGCCGCCTCGGCGCCCAGACGCTCCCGCACGCTCGTCACGAGCCCGCGGAGGTCGTCGGCGGAGTTGAGGCGCCCGAGATCCTCGATGACGGCGCGCACCGACCCGAGGGTGTGGGCGGACTGCACGAGGGCGGGCACGCGCGTCGCGAGGGCGCTCGCCTCGTACTGCGCGATCCGCCGCTCGGCGGCCTTGAGGTTCGCGACGAGCTCCGCGATCCGGTCGGGGAGCTGCTCGCGCGGCGTCTTGAGGGTCGAGGTGAGCTGCGACACGATCGCGCGCTCGGCCGCGAGGTCCGCGAACGCGTCGAGACCGACGAGCGACTCGATGCGGCGGTTCGTCGATCCGACCGACGACTCGCCGATCACGTTGATGAGCCCGATCTCCGAGGAGCGCCCGACGTGGGTGCCGGCGCACAGCTCGCGCGACCAGGGGCCGCCGATGTCGACCATGCGCACGCGGTCGCCGTACTTCTCGCCGAAGAGCGCCATGGCACCCTGCGCCTTCGCCTCGTCGAGCGAGAGGATGCGCGTGGTCACCTCGAGGTTGTCGCGCACGGCGCGGTTCGCGATGTCCTCGATCTCGGTGCGGGTGGCCGGCGAGAGCGCCTGGTTCCAGCCGAAGTCGAGGCGCATGTAGCCGGCCTTGTTGTACGAACCGGACTGGTGCGCCTGCGGCCCGAGCACCTGCCGCAGCGCGGCGTGGATGACGTGGGTCGCCGAGTGCGCCTGCGCCGCCGAGTGACGGTAGAGCGGGTCGACGACGGTCGTGGCGGAGTCGCCGACGGCGACCTCCCCCGTCGTCACCTGCACGGTGTGGCTGACGAGCCCCTTCACCGGGCGCTGCACGTCGAGCACTTCGAGGTCGAAGCCGTTGCCGACGATGCGGCCCTGGTCGGCATCCTGTCCGCCGGACTCCGGGTAGAGCGCGGTTTCGGCCACGATGACCTCGGCGATCTGGCCGGGGCCGGCGCTCTGCACCGGGTGGCCGTCGACGATGAGGCCGAGCACCGTGGTCTCGGTCTCGAGCAGCTCGTAGCCGGTGAACACCGTCTCGCCCTTGGCGCGGAAGTCGCCGTAGACCGAGAGGCCGGCGCGGGCCGACTTCTTCGACTTCGCGTCGGCCTTGGCGCGGGCGCGCTGCTCCGACATGAGTCGGCCGAACGCGTCGCGGTCGACCGAGAGCCCGGCCTCCTCGGCCATCTCGAGGGTCAGCTCGATCGGGAATCCGAAGGTGTCGTGCAGCTGGAAGGCGACGTCACCCGGGATCTGCGCCGATCCGGTCGACTTGGTCTTCTCCACCGCGGTGTCGAGGATCGTCGTGCCGCTCGCGAGGGTGCGCAGGAAGGTCTCCTCCTCGCCGAGGGCGAGGCGGGAGATGCGGTCGTAGTCGTGGCCGACCTCGGGGTACTGCGCCTTCATCGCGTCGCGGGAGGCGGCGAAGAGTGCGTCGAAGGTCGGCGCGTCCACACCGAGCAGCCGCATCGCGCGGATGCTGCGGC
This sequence comes from Diaminobutyricimonas aerilata, assembly GCF_002797715.1. Taxonomy (NCBI): domain Bacteria; kingdom Bacillati; phylum Actinomycetota; class Actinomycetes; order Micrococcales; family Microbacteriaceae; genus Diaminobutyricimonas; species Diaminobutyricimonas aerilata. The sequence goes on from NZ_PGFF01000001.1 coordinate 1,936,942, forward strand.
GCAGCAGGCGACGAAGGATGTAGCCGCGGCCCTCGTTGCTGGGGGCGACGCCGTCGGACATGAGCATGAGCGACGAGCGGATGTGATCCGCGATGACGCGCATCCGCACGTCGTCGTCGTGGTCGGCGCCGTAGCGGCGGCCGGAGAGTTCGCTCGCCATGTCGAGAACCGGGCGCACCTGGTCGATCTCGTACATGTTCTCGACGCCCTGCTTGAGGAACGCGACGCGCTCCATGCCCATGCCGGTGTCGATGTTCTTCTTCGGCAGCTCGCTCACGATGCGGAAGTCGGTCTTCGACCGCACGTCGTCGATGAGGTACTGCATGAAGACGAGGTTCCAGATCTCGACGTACCGGTCGTCGTCCGTCGCCGGTCCGCCGTCGGCGCCGTACTGCGGGCCGCGGTCGAAGAAGATCTCCGAGCACGGGCCGGCGGGGCCGGGCTGGCCGGTCGACCAGTAGTTCGAGTCCTCACCGAGGCGCTGGATGCGCTCGTCCGGGAGCCCGGCGGTCTGCTTCCAGAACCGCACGGCCTCGTCGTCGTCCTTGTAGACGGTGACCCAGAGGTCCTTCTCCTGGAAGCCGAGGCCGCCGTCGGCCTCGGAGGAGGTGAGCAGCTCCCACGCGTACGCGATCGCCTGCTCCTTGAAGTAGTCGCCGAACGAGAAGTTGCCGTTCATCTGGAAGAACGTGCCGTGGCGCGGGGTCTTGCCGACCTCTTCGATGTCGTTCGTGCGGATGCACTTCTGCACGCTCGTCGCGCGCGGGTACGGCGCCGGCACGAGATCGGTGAGGTAGGGGATGAAGGGCACCATGCCGGCGACGGTGAACAGCAGGGTGGGGTCGTCGCTCACGAGCGACGCGGACGGCACCACGGTGTGGCCGCGGTCGCCGAAGAAGCTCAGCCAGCGGCGCTGGATCTCTGCGGTCTGCACGGCGTCAGTTGCCCGCGTCGCGCGCGGCGGACGTCGCCTCATCGGCGGCGGCGCGCAGCTCGGCCGATCGCGACGTGTAGCCGTCGACGACGGCGTGCGCGAACTCGGTCAGGCGGCTGTCGAGGTCTTCGAAGAAGGCCTTGCCCGCCGGCGTCTTGTTGACCTGGTGGGCCACGACGAATCCGGCGGCCGCACCGATGGCGAGCAACAGCAGCTTCTTCATTTTCGAAGGTCTCCCTCGGGGGTGTCGACGGGATCTTTCCCGACGATCCAGCTTACTTAAACGCCGGAGGCCGGAACCGCATCCGCGGGCCCGGCCTCCGTGTGCACTCGATCAGCGAGCGGCGTAGTACTCGACCACGAGCTGGACCTCGGCCGTGACCGGCACCTCGGCGCGCTTGGGGCGGCGCACGAGACGGGCCTGGAGCTTGTCGAGCTCGACCTCGAGGTAGCCCGGGACCTTCGGCAGCACCTCGGCGTGACCACCGGCGGCGGCGACCTGGAACGGCTCGAGCGACTCGCTGCGCTCCTTGACGTGGATGAGCTGACCCGGCTTCACGCGGAACGACGGGCGGTCGACGATCTTGCCGTCGACGAGGATGTGGCGGTGCACGACGAGCTGGCGGGCCTGCGCGGTGGTGCGGGCGAAGCCGGCACGCAGCACGAGGGCGTCCAGACGCATCTCCAGGAGCTCGACGAGGTTCTCACCCGTCAGACCCTGGGTGCGGCGCGCCTCGTTGAAGACGATGCGCAGCTGCTTCTCGCGGATGCCGTACTGCTCGCGCAGACGCTGCTTCTCGCGCAGACGCACCGCGTAGTCGGAGTCGGCCTTGCGCTTGGTGCGGCCGTGCTCACCGGGAGCGTAGGGACGCTTCTCGAGGTAACGGGCGGCCTTGGGGGTGAGCGCGATGCCGAGGGCGCGCGACAGACGGACCTTGCGGCGGTCCTGGGACTTGGTGGGCACGGATGTCCTTACTGGGAGGTTCTGACTGACATGGGACACAGGCTGTCGCGATCACGCGTGAGCGCGCACCAGGTGGTCCTGTGTGAGTGAGAGGGTGTCTGCCGCGGCGTCGGTCGGCTACAGACCGTTCACCTTCTCCGGGATGCGACGCAGCCGCACGCGCACCACGGGAATATGGCAGCCGTCAGGATACCACGACATCCGAATCGGCGGCAGGGGCGACAGACGACGGCGCGGCGGGCGGTGCGGCCGGGGTTGCGGGAGCTTGCGGTGCCGGAGGCGTCCCGTCGATGATCGCACGCAGCTTCTCGAGCCGTGCCGACACGTCGCGCTCGTTGCCGTGGTTCGTCGGTGTGTAGTAGCGGGTGCCGGTCAGCACGTCGGGCAGGTACTGCTGACGCACGACCCCGATGTCGGAGTCGTGGGAGTACTTGTAGCCCTTGCCGTGACCGAGTCGCTTCGCCCCCGGGTAGTGGGCGTCGCGCAGGTGCTTCGGCACGCGTCCGATCTTCCCCGCGCGCACATCGGCGATCGCCGCGTCGAGCGCGGTGTACGCGGCGTTCGACTTCGGCGCGGTGGCGAGGTAGACGACCGCCTCGGCGAGCGGGATGCGTCCCTCCGGCATGCCGATGAACTGCACGGCGTCGGCCGCGGCGACCGCCATCGGCAGCGCGTGGGGGTCGGCCATGCCGATGTCTTCCGCGGCGGAGATGATGACGCGGCGGGCGATGAAGCGCGGGTCCTCCCCCGCCTCGATCATGCGCGCGAGATAGTGCAGTGCGGCATCCACGTCGGATCCGCGCACCGACTTGATGAAGGCGCTGATGACGTCGTAGTGCTCGTCACCGTTGCGGTCGTAGCGCAGCAGCGCCCGGTCGACCGCTTGCGCGACGGCCTCGGCGGTCACCGTCGGCAGCTCCTCGCCCTCGTTCGTCGAGGCCACCGACACCGCGGCCGCCTCGAGCGAGGTGAGGGCGCGGCGGGCGTCGCCGGAGGCGAGCCGGATGAGCGCCGCCCGGGCGCCGTCATCGAGGCGGACCGCTCCGTTGAGCCCGCGGGGGTCGGTCACCGCGCGGTCGATGAGGAGGCCGAGGTCGTCGTCGGACAGCGGCTCGAGGGTCAGCAGCAACGATCGCGAGAGGAGCGGGGCGATCACGGAGAACGACGGGTTCTCCGTCGTCGCGGCGACCAGGATGACCCATCCGTTCTCCACGCCGGGCAGCAGCGCGTCCTGCTGGGCCTTCGTGAACCGGTGGATCTCATCGAGGAACAGAACGGTCGACGTGCCGTACAGGTCGCGGTCCGACATGGCCTGTTCCATGACCTGCCGGACGTCGCGCACGCCCGCCGTCACGGCGGAGAGCTCGACGAAGCGGCGACCCGAGCTGTGGGCGATCGCCTGGGCGAGTGTGGTCTTGCCCGTTCCGGGAGGACCCCACAGGATCACGGAGGTGGATCCGCGTTGCGCCTCGGTGCCGGACGCGAGGGCGACGAGCGGTGAGCCCGGGCGCAGCAGGTGCCGCTGACCGGCCACCTCGTCGAGCGAGGTGGGGCGCATCCGCACCGCGAGCGGCGACGAACCGGTGCGCAGACCGGGCTGGGGACTCATGCGACCAGGGTATCCGCGGCGTCCGACCCCCTTGAGCACGCCCACTAGAGTTCTTCGGGGTATCACCGAGGATGGGGAGGACGCGTGGCCTCGAGAAGCAGGGATCGCGACGCACGGATCACTCGCGAACGCACGCGCGCCTATCTGGCGCGTCAGACGGTGCACGAGCACCGCGTGCGCCGCCGCCGACGCGACAACTTCGTCGCCGTCGGCGCGCTCGTGGTGGTCGCCGCGCTCGCGACGGTCGCGCAGGTGTTCTACTTCAGCGGCGGACCGGGCACGCCCTCTCCCGAGCCGAGTGCGAGCGCGAGCGCCACTCCCGAGCCCGAAGCGGGCGAGAACGTCGGCGACGTGCCCGACCCCGCCGTGGCGGAGGGCCGCGCCTGGACCGGTGAGCTCGTGCTCAACGACGTGCCGCTCGGCATCTCGCTCGACGGAGCGGCGGCACCGCAGGGTGTCGCCTCGTTCATCACCGACGCGCAGAACGGCTACTTCACCGGCAAGAGCTGCCACCGTCTGGTCAAGGGCGAGGGCGCCGGCCTCATCCAGTGCGGTTCGGAGGACGGCACGGGCGCGAGCTCGCCCGACTACGCGTTCGGTCCGGTCGAGAACGCGCCCGCCGACGGCGTCTACCCGGCCGGCACCATCGCCCTCGCGCGTGCCGACACCCAGTACACGAACGGACACCAGTTCTTCGTCGTGTTCGACGACACCGCGCTGCCGACCGACGGGGGCGGGTACACGGTGCTCGGCACGGTGACGAGCGGTCTCGACGAGCTCAAGGCACGCATCACCGATGCCGGCCTCACCCCTGGCTCGTCGGACACCGACGGCTCCCCCGTGGTGCCGACGACGATCACCTCGGTCAGCGTGCAGTGATCCGGTCCGGCCCCGCGCCGGACCGTGGAATAGAGTGATCCAGCCGACCGACGCGGGTCGGCGAGCGATATTCGGAGCGAGTGGTGGCGGAGAACGCAGAGAACCCCTGGGGTCGAGTCGACGAGACCGGCACGGTGTACGTACGCGATGGCGACAGCGAACGGGTCGTCGGCCAGTTCCCAGATGCCACGCCTGAGGAGGCGCTCGCCTACTACGCCCGCAAGTTCGCCGACCTCGAGGGCCAGGTCGGGCTGCTCGAGCAGCGTGCCCGCGGCGGCGCGCCGGCGGCGGACGTCTCGAAGGCGGTGGCGAAGCTCTCGCAGTCCATCGCGACCGCCAATGCTGTCGGCGACCTCGCCTCGCTGCGCACGCGCCTCGAGGCACTCGGCGGCACCGTGACGCAGCTCAATGAGCAGCAGGCCGCGGAGTCGAAGGCCGCGGTCGAGGCGGCCCTCGCCGAGCGCGAGGCCCTCGTCATCGAGGCCGAGACCCTCGCCGCGCAGGACCCGGCGAAGGCGCAGTGGAAGAACGTCACCGCCGCGCTCGACGACATCTTCGCCCGCTGGCAGAAGCACCAGCAGGAGGGCCCGCGCCTGCCGAAGAACGAGAGCAACGAGCTGTGGAAGCGGTTCCGGGCCGCGCGTTCGACGATCGAGCAGCACCGTCGGGCGTTCTTCGCCGAGCTCGACAGCGTGCACAAGGAGGCCCGCGGCCGTAAGGAGCGCCTCGTGGAGCAGGCGGAGGCACTCGTGCCCCGCGGCCACGACGGCATCCCGACCTACCGCGCCCTGCTCGACGACTGGAAGCGCGCCGGGCGCGCTGGCAAGAAGGTCGACGACGCCCTGTGGGCCCGCTTCAAGGCGGCCGGCGACGCGCTCTACGCGTCGAAGGCGCAGATCGACGCGCAGGAGAACGAGGAGTTCCAGGGCAATCTCGAACGCAAACTCGCCCTTCTGGAAGAGGCGGAGCCGCTGCTCAAGGCCACCGACCGCGCGTCGGCCCGCGACAAGCTCACGAGCATCCAGCGCCGCTGGGACGAGATCGGCAAGGTGCCCCGTGATCAGGTGCGCCCGATCGAGGACCGCCTGCGCAAGGTCGAGGCGGCCGTGCGCCGGCTCGAAGAGGACCACTGGCAGCGCACCGACCCCGAGAAGCAGGCTCGCGCTCAGGGCATGACGAGCCAGCTGACCGAGCTCATCGCGAAGCTCGAGTCGGACCTCGACTCGGCTCGCAAGTCCGGGGACGCGCGCAAGATCGCCGCGGCCGAAGAGGCTCTCGAGACGCGCCGGGCCTGGCTGAAGGCGCTCGGCGGCTGATCGCCTTCCGCGGGCGCCGGACGGCGCGCGCATCCACAGGCGCGCCGATCCGCTCCGCCATCCCCAGATCGCGACGCTCGTCCCCCGCGTGATCCGGTGAGGCGCAGGCTGTCGTCATGACGGTCAGGATGTCGGTGCTGGACACGGAGGATCTCCCGGTGGCGGAGCTGTCCGCTCTGCGCCTCGACGGTGAGCTGTTCGGACTCGGCTCGTCGTATTGCGCGATCGATGAGATCGACACCCCCGCCTTGCGCGCCGCGTCACTCGCGCGGCTCGCGGCACCGCGGTTGATCGCCGAGCGGTTCACCGCCGCGTGGGTGTGGTGCGCCGTGGATCGCTGTCCCGAGCGCCCCGAGTTCTGCAGCAGCCTCGATGCGCGGTCGCGTCCGTGGAAGCCTCTGCCGATCGAGCACCGGGAGGTGTCGATCGTGCGCGACGACGTGCAGCTCGTCGCGGGTCTCGCCGTCACCACGCCCACGCGGACCCTCCTCGACCTCGCTCGCATGCCGGTGGAGGCCGACCACCTCGTCGGCACGATGCGTCGCCTCGTGGCCGACGGACTCGCCGACGGCCGGTCGGTGCTGTCCGATCTCACCTCCCGGCCGAACCTGCCGCACTCGCGTCGCGCGGTGGCGCGGTTGCAGGAGGCACTCGACCGCTAATCCCACAAGAATCATTGTGCAATGTTCCTTGTGGAAGTAGCCTCGGGGCATGACCGAGCAACCCGACGCGCCGCACTCCTCCGTCGATGTGCGGGATCCGAAGGCGTTACGCGCCCTCGCGCACCCCCTCCGGCTCGCACTGCTGGGCGTCCTTCGGCGCGACGGTGCCCATTCCGTCGGCGAGCTGAGCGAGCTCGTCGATGCCGCCCCGGGATCCGTCAGCTATCACCTCGGCACGCTCGAGCGGTTCGGATTCGTGGTCGAAGCCCCCGAACTGGCCCGCGACGGCCGGGAGCGCTGGTGGCGTGCCGCTCACCTCGAGACGCACTTCGATCCGGGCTCGCTGGGCGAGGATCCCGGCACCGCCGCGGCGGCACGCGCGATGCGTGCGACCATCTACCAGTCCTACCTCGGCGAGCAGCTCGCCTATCTCGATGCCGAACCGGCCCTCGAGCGGGCGTGGGTCGACGCGGCGACGAGCGGCGACACGATCGCCTACCTCACCGCCGACGAGACGCGGAAACTGAGCGACGAGCTGGAGGCGCTCGCACGCCGGTGGGGAGCACGGCGCGATGCCGGACGCGCGGGCGTCGCGCCCGTCCGCCTGATGTACTCGACCTTCCGGCAGCCGTGACCGCGCCACGTCGGGTCGTTCCGCTCGTCGCCCTCCTCAGCGCGGACACCCTGTCGACGACCGCGAACGCCGTCACGGCGATCGCCGTGCCGCTCTACGCCTGGCAGGTCACCGGGTCCCCGCTCGCGGTCGGACTCGCCGGCGCGGTGACGACCGTGCCGCTCATCCTCGGCGGCGCCTTCGGCGGCACCCTCGTCGACCGGATCGGGCGCCGCACGGTCGGCGTCGTGAGCGACGCCGCGAGCGGACTCACCGTGCTCGCCATCCCCGTGCTCGCCGCGCTCGACCAGCTCCCGTTCGCCGTGTTCCTCGCGCTCGTCTTCGGCGGGGCGATCCTCGACCTCCCGGGGAGCACGGCACGGAGCACTCAACTGCCCGAACTCGCGGCCGACGCCGGCCTCGCGCTCCCCCGGGCGCTCGGGCTGCACGCCGCGCTCCACCGCACCTCCTCCCTGGTCGGCGCGGCCCTCGCTGGTCTCCTGCTGGCCCTCGGCGGACCGACGACCCCCCTCTTCGCGAGCGCGGCCTGCTTCGCGGTCTCCGTGCTGATCGTGCTGCTCCTCGTGCCGCGCACCCGGGCGGTGCATCCGACCGACCCGGCCGACGGCGAAGAAACGGGTCCCGCGACGGGTGCCGGCTACTGGCGCAGTCTCGCCGACGGCCTGCGGTTCGCCGCACGGCATCCGCTCATCCGCGCCCTCATCGTGCTCATCGTCGTGACCAACGCCATCGACGCGGCCGGCATGACGGTGCTGAAGCCGCTCTACGCCGCCGGCCAGAACGACGACGGTGCGTTGCTCGGTCTGCTCGTCGCCTTCTTCGCCGGCGGCGCCCTCACGGGAGCGGCGCTCTACGGCGCGGTCGGGCACCGCCTTCCCCGCCGGGCGACCTTCGTCGTGTGCTTCGTGCTCGCCGGCGCGCCCCCCTACGCGGCGATGGCGCTGGACCTGCCGGTGCCGGTCGTGCTCACGGTCGTGCTGCTGTCGGGGCTCGCCGCGGGCCCGCTCAACCCGCTCATCGACACGGTGCTGTTCGCACTCGTACCCGAGCGGATGCGCGGCCGCGTGTTCGGTGCCACCGGAGCCGCGGTCAGCGCGGCGATGCCCGTCGGGGCGCTCGTCGCGGGAGTCGCGACCGACGCGGTCGGCCTCACGATGTGCCTCGCCGTGGCGGCGGCGGTGTACGCGCTCGTGACCATCGGCAGCGCGGTCGGCGGGCGCTGGCGCGCCCTCGACGAGGAGCCTCAGCCCGCGCTGACCCGGTAGACGTCGTAGACGGCGTCGATCCGCCGCACCGCGTTGAGCACCCGGTCGAGGTGCGTCGTGTCGCCCATCTCGAACACGAAGCGGCTGAGCGCCAGCCGGTCGTTGTTCGTCGACACGGTCGCCGAGAGGATGTTGACGTGGTGCTCGCTCAGCACCCGCGTCACGTCGGAGAGCAGCCCGGAACGGTCCAGCGCCTCGACCTGGATCTGCACGAGGAAGACGCTCGACGAGGTCGGCGCCCACTCCACCTCGATGATGCGCTCCGGCTCGGTGAGCAGCGACTTCACGTTGTTGCAGTCGGTGCGGTGCACGGACACTCCGGCACCGCGGGTGACGAACCCGACGATGTCGTCGCCCGGCACGGGGGTGCAGCACTTGGCGAGCTTGACGAGGATGTCCGGGGCGCCGCGGACGAGAACGCCGGAATCCGAGGGGCGCAGCGACCGCGCCCGCGTCTTCGGCGTGAACTCCGCGTCGATGTCGTCGTTGTCCTGCTCGGTCTGCAGGCTCGCGACGACCTTCTCGATCACGGATTGCGTCGAGACGTGCCCCTCGCCGACGGCGGCGTAGAGCGCCTCGACGTTCGAATAGCGCAGCTGGGCCGCGACCTCGGCGAACGAGTCCTGGCTCATCAGCTTCTGCAGCGGCAGGTTCTGCTTGCGCATGGCGCGCGCGATCGCATCCTTGCCCTGCTCGATCGCCTCGTCGCGGCGTTCCTTCGTGAACCACTGGCGGATCTTGTTGCGCGCCCGCGGGCTCTTGACGAAGTTCAGCCAGTCCTGGCTCGGCCCCGCGTCGGGGTTCTTCGACGTGAAGACCTCGACGACGTCCCCGCTGTTGAGCGCGCTCTCGAGCGGCACCAGCCGACCGTTGACCTTCGCACCCATCGTGCGATGGCCGACCTCGGTGTGCACCGCGTAGGCGAAATCGACCGGCGTCGCGCCGGCGGGCAGGCCGATGACCTTGCCCTGCGGCGTGAAGACGTAGACCTCCTTCGCACCGATCTCGAAGCGCAGCGAGTCGAGGAACTCGGTGGGGTCGGCCGTCTCGGCCTGCCAGTCCGAGATGCGCGACAGCCACGCCATGTCGGTCTCGGAGCTCGGTCCGGCCGCGGCACCCTTGCCGCCGTTGACGCGCTCCTTGTACTTCCAGTGCGCGGCGACACCGAACTCCGCCCGCTGATGCATGTCATGGGTGCGGATCTGAATCTCGACCGCGCGCCCCTTCGGCCCGATGACCGTGGTGTGCAGCGACTGGTAGAGGTTGAACTTCGGGGTCGCGATGTAGTCCTTGAAGCGACCGGGGATCGGGTTCCACCGCGCGTGGATCGAGCCGAGCACGGCGTAGCAGTCGCGCACCGAGTTGACGAGCACGCGGATGCCGACGAGGTCGTAGATCTCGTCGAACTCGCGGCCGCGCACGATCATCTTCTGGTAGATCGAGTAGTACTGCTTCGGCCGTCCGACGACCTGGCCCTTGATGCGGGCCTCCTTGAGGTCTTCGCTCACCGCGTCGATGACGTGCTGCACGAACTCCTCGCGCTGCGGCGTGCGGTTGCGCACGAGGCTCTCGATCTCGACGTAGAGCTTGGGGTGCAGCACCGCGAACGACAGGTCCTCGAGCTCCCACTTGATGGCCTGGATGCCGAGCCGGTGCGCGAGGGGCGCGTAGATCTCGAGCGTCTCCTGCGCCTTGCGCCGCGCGGAGTCCTCGGCGACGAAGCCCCACGTGCGGGCGTTGTGCAGGCGGTCGGCGAGCTTGATCAGCAGCACCCGGATGTCCTTCGACATCGCGACGACCATCTTGCGGACGGTCTCGGCCTGGGCGCTGTCGCCGTACTTGAGCTTGTCGAGCTTGGTGACGCCGTCGACGAGCATCGCGACCTCGTCGCCGAAGTCGGCGCGCAACTGGTCGAGGTGGTAGTCGGTGTCTTCCACCGTGTCGTGCAGCAGGGCCGCGGCGATCGTCTTTGCCCCGATGCCGAGGTCGGCGAGGATCTGGGCGACGGCGATCGGATGGGTGATGTAGGGCTCGCCGCTGCGTCGCTTCTGGCCGTCGTGGGCGCGTTCGGCCACCTGATAGGCGCGCTCGATGAGGGCGATGTCCGCCTTCGGGTGGTGCATCCGCACCGTGCGCAGCAGGCGGTCGACCGCGCCGGCGGGCTGGGCGCGCGAGAACAGCCGCGGCAGGCGGGCGCGCAAGGAGGCGGTCGTCGTGGGCGCCTGTGTCTCGGTCATCCGCTCGCCTCCTGTCCCCTTGATTCTAGATCCGGGGAGAAGCGTCGCCCTCCGCGACGAGTACGCCCTCCGCGGACTGCCACGCGAGCATCCCGCCGTCGACGTTCACGGCGTCGTAGCCGGCGTCGCGGAGTGCCTCCGTGACGGTCGCCGATCGGGCGCCGCTGCGGCAGATGACGAGGATGCGCTCCCCCGCCGGCAGCTCGTCGACGCGCTCGCCGAACCGCGACATCGGGATCCAGTGGGCGTCGGGCGCGTGGCCCGCGTTCCACTCGTGCTCCTCGCGCACATCCAGCAGCCAGCCCTCGCCCGCGATCGCCGTCTGGACGGGGACCGCAGGTACGCCCGCGTCGTCGCCCATGATCAGCGGACCGCGCCGGTGGTGCCGGCGGTGGTGCGCGCCGGGGCGGGGCGCGAGCCCTGCTTCTTCACCTCGGGCTCGTTCTCGCGGAGGTGCGCGTAGAGCGGCGCGGCCACGAAGATCGTGCTGTAGGTGCCGACGATGACGCCGATGAAGAGCGCGAGCGCGATGTCGCGCAGGGTGCCGGCGCCGAGCAGGAACGCCCCGATGAAGAGGATCGACGCGATCGGCAGGGCCGCGACGATCGAGGTGTTGATCGAGCGCACGAGCGTCTGGTTGACCGCGAGGTTCACCGACTGGGCGAAGGTGCGTCGGGATTTCTCGCCGTCCTCCGAGGTGTTCTCGCGGATCTTGTCGAACACCACGACGGTGTCGTAGAGCGAGTAGCCGAGGATCGTGAGCAGACCGATGACCGCCGCCGGCGTCACCTCGAAGCCCGCGAGCCCGTAGATGCCGGCGGTGATCACGAGGTCGTGCAGCAGGGCGACGATCGCCGCGACCGACATCTTCCAGGTGCGGAAGTACAGGGCCATCACGACCGAGACGATCACGAGGAAGACGACGAGGGCGCGGATGGCCTGCGTCGTGATGTCGGCGCCCCACGTCGCGCCGATGAGGCTCGCGGACACCTCGTCGAGCGTCACGTCGTAGCTCTCCGCGAGACCCTCGCGCACCGCGCGGGTCTCCTCCTGCGAGAGCGCGTCGGTCTGCACGCGCACGGTGTCGGTGCCGACGGTGGTGATGCGCGGTTCGGCCTCCGGGGCGACCGATGCGACGACCTCTTCGGCGGTTCCGGTGTCCTGGTCGGCCACTCCGGCGACCTGGAACTCCGATCCGCCGGTGAACTCGATGCCGAAAGTGAACCCGCCGCGTGCGACCGGTCCGAGGATCGAGATGAGGATGAGCACGCCCGAGACGAGGTACCAGAGCTTGCGGCGTCCGACGATGTTGAACGAGCGCTTGCCCGTGTAGAGGTCGTTGCCGAACTGCGTGAAGTTCGCCATCAGGACTCCTTGCCCGTGCGGGTGGTCTCGGGGGTGCGTTCGGCCGCGGCCTTGCGTTCGGCGATCGTCTGACGACGCTCCGCCTCACGCGCGGCGCGGGCGTTGCGGGCACTCGCCTCCGCCGGGGTGCGGAACTGCGCACGGCCGCGGTAGACGGCGCCGAGCGCCCGCGGGTCGAGTCCGCTGAGTCGGTGCCCTTCGGTGAAGAAGCGCGTGCGACCGAGCAGCTGCAGCATCGGGTGGGTGAACAGGGCGACGACGATGAGGTCGACGATCGTCGTGACCCCGAGCGTGAACGCGAACCCGCGCACGTTGCCGACCGCGAGCAGGTAGAGCACGAGCGCGGCGAGGAAGTTGACCGCGTCCGACGCGACGATGGTGCGGATCGCGCGCTTCCAGCCCGCTTCCACCGCCCCTTCGAGGGCACGGCCGTCGCGCAGCTCGTCGCGCACGCGTTCGAAGTAGACGATGAACGAGTCGGCGGTGATGCCGATCGCGACGATGAGGCCCGCGACGCCGGCGAGCGACAGGCGGAAGCCCTGGGCGTTGGAAAGGTAGGTCACTACGAAGTAGGTGACCACCGCCGCGACGACGAGCGAGGCGACCGTGACGGTGCCGAGCGTGCGGTACTGGATGAGCGAGTAGACGACCACGAGCAGCAGACCGATGAGGCCGGCGAGCAGGCCGCTCGCGAGCTGGCTCGTTCCGAGGGTGGCCGAGATCGCCTCCTGGCTCTGCACCTCGAAGCCGATCGGGAGCGCACCGAATTTCAGCTGGTCGGCGAGGGTCTTGGCGCTGTCCTGGGTGAACGAGCCGCTGATCTGCGGCTTGCCGTCGGGGATGACCGAGTTGGTCGTGGGCGCGGAGATCACGTAGCGGTCGAGCACGATGGCGAACTGGTTCTGGGCGCCCTGCAGGTTCACGAGGCGCTCCGTGACCTCGCGGAACTCCTTCGTGCCCTTGTCGTTGAACGTGATGAACACGCCCCACTCGCCGGTCGGAGCGCCCTGCGAGTTGGTGACCTGCCCGCTCGTGGCGTTGCTGATCGTCTCACCCGAGACCTCGACCGGGCCGAGCAGGTACTTGAGGCTGCCCTGCGGGGTCACCTCGCATGTGACGAGCGGCTCATCCGCCGGAGCGACGCCCGCGGAGGCGTCTTCGAGGCTCGCGCAGTCGAAGTTGTCGTAGCGGCTCTGCAGCTCCGGCGTGATCCACGCGAGGTCGCTCGCGTTGGTCGGCTCCGCGGTGGGCGTGCTCTCGAGCGAGGGCGACGGGGTGGGCTCGGGGCTCGCGGTCGCGCCGTCCTCCTCGCCGACGGAGCTCGTGGGGGCCACGTCGGTGAGCAGCACTGGGCGGAACTCGAGCTTGGCCGACGACTGGATGCGCTGGAGGGTCGCCTCATCCGGCTCGCCCGGGATCGCGACGACGACGTTGCGATCGCCCTGCGTGGTGACCTCGGCCTCCGCGACACCGCTCGCGTCGACGCGCTGCCGGATGATCGACACGGCCTGGTCGAGCTGCTCCTGCGTGAGCGTCTGCTCGTCGCCGAGCTGCGCCGCCATGATGATCTGCGTGCCGCCCTCGAGGTCGAGCGCGAGCTTCGGTGTCCAAGAGCCGCCGTTCCAGAGCACCTGGGCGCCGTTGCCGAGCACGAGCGCGACGAGGATCACCCCCAACCAGACGAGGGATCGGGTGGCCTTCCGGGCCGGGGTGGATCGTGCCAACGTGAGCTCAGCTTTCTCGGGGCGCAACGGAACCGGGGCGCTGGGCACCCCGATCGCGGTCGACGTCGACCGCGCGGGAGGATCGGATCAGTCGGTCGACTTGCGACCGTCGGTCGGCTCGTCGGGGTCGACGACGGGCTTGGCTCCAGCGCCCGGCTCGGTCGGGCGCGTGCGCTCCCCGAACTCCGGCTCGGTGCCGTCGAGGTCGGAGACCTCGGTGGACTCGTCGGTCAGCGCCTCGACCTCGACCGGGTCCACGACGCGGGCGATCGTCTGACGGTGCACGCGCACCTGGCTGCCCGGGCTCGTCTCGAGCACCGCGACGTTGCTCTCCTCGTCGATCGACACGAGCGTGCCGAAGAGCCCGAAGTTCGTCATGACCTCCGCACCGGGCACGATCTTGGACTGCAGTGCCTCCATCTCCGCCTTGCGCTTGCGCGAGTTGCGGAACATGAAGAAGACCAGCACCACAAGGAGCAGGATGAGCACGATCGAGGTGGGATCAAACACCATGGGGGAAGGCCCTTCGGGGGTCGTGGGTGGCGGGATCGTACGGACGCGACGACCGCTCAGCCTCGAAAATTATAGGTCATCGCCGAAAAGCGTCTGCCCGGCGCGCTGTACCCCGAAGTGCCGCCATGCCGCCGGAGTGGCGACACGACCCCGCGGGGTGCGCGTGAGCAGGCCGATGCGCACGAGGAACGGCTCGACGACACTCTCGATCGTCTCCGCCTCCTCGCCCACCGAGACGGCGAGGGTGTTGAGTCCGACCGGTCCCCCGTCGAAGCGCTCGAGCAGGATCTTCATGACGGCGCGATCGAGGCGATCGAGGCCCAGTTCGTCCACGTCGTACAGCTCGAGCGCAGCATGCACGGCGTCGAGACCGACGGCGCCGCGGCGGTCGCCGCTCCCCGAGGTGTGCACGAGCGCGTAGTCGCGCACGCGTCGCAGCAGGCGGTTCGCGATGCGCGGTGTCCCTCGGCAGCGGCCCGCGATCTCCGCGAGGGCGCCGCGGTCCACGTCGAGTTCGAGCAGCCGTGCGGCGCGTTCGAGCACCCGCTCGAGTTCCGCGTCGTCGTAGAACTCGAGGTGGGCGGTGAACCCGAAGCGGTCGCGCAGCGGGTTCGGCAGCAGGCCGGCGCGGGTGGTGGCCCCGACGAGGGTGAACGGAGCCAGGTCGAGCGGAATCGACGTCGCGCCGGCGCCCTTGCCGACCATGATGTCGATGCGGAAGTCCTCCATGGCGAGGTACAGCATCTCCTCCGCCGAACGCGCCATGCGGTGGATCTCGTCGATGAAGAGCACCTCGCCGGGCACGAGGGAGGACAGCAGCGCGGCGAGGTCCCCGGCGTGCTGGATGGCCGGACCGCTCGACATCCGCAGGGAGCGGCCGCTCTCGTGGGCGACGATCATTGCGAGGGTCGTCTTGCCGAGGCCGGGCGGACCGGCGAGCAGGATGTGGTCGGGCGTGCGGTTCTGCAGCGACGCCGCCTGCAGCAACAGCTGAAGCTGACCGCGCACGCGCGTCTGCCCGACGAATTCGGCGAGCGACCGGGGACGCAGGGCGCCCTCGAACGCGAGCTCCGCCTCGGACTCCGGCGCCGGGGAGACGATGTCGTGATCGCTCATCGCAGGGCCGACGGCTGGTTCGGGCCGAGCAGCGCGAGCGCGGAACGCAGCAGCACCGGCACGTTGACCCGATCGCCCGGCGCGGCGCTCGCGACGGCATCCGACGCGGCCTGCGCGGCGATGCGCTCGGGCCAGCCGAGCCCGGTGAGGGCGGCGGTCACCTGCTCGGCGATCGCGGTGTCGGGCACACTCGCGACGGCGCGGGGCGCGACCGCGGCGAGCTTGCCCGCGAGTGACACGACGATGAGCTTCGCGGTCTTCGGCCCGATCCCCGACACCTTGCGGAAGGCGGCGTCGTTCTCGGTCGCCACCGCATCCGCGACCTCATCGGGCGCGAGGGTCGCGAGCACACCGAGCGCCGACTTGGGGCCGACCCCCGTCACGCCGCGCAACAGGTCGAAGATCGCCAGTTCCTCGGTGTTCTGGAAGCCGTACAGGCTCAGCTCGTCTTCGCGCACGATGAGCGCGGTGTGGACCAGCGCCTCGGCGCCGACACGCAGCGCGAGCGCGTGCTGGGGGGTGACCTGCACGGAGAGGCCGACCCCGCCGACCTCGATGACGACGGTCGTGCCGGCCGAATGCAGCACGGTACCGCGCAGGGAGGAGATCACCTCGTCACCCTACGTGCGCCCGACGACTTCTCGGCCGCGCGCCACGCCTGTTGCGCGGGCGTCAGCGCTCCCCCGGTCGGCGCGGCGCTCGGCGCACCACGCCAGCCGTGGCAGATCGCGAGCGCGAGAGCGTCGCTCGCGTCCGCCGGTCGCGGGATCTCGGCGAGGCCGAGCACCCGCGCGACCATCGTGCCGACCTGCCGCTTGTCGGCGGATCCGTACCCCGTGATCGCCGCCTTCACCTCGCTCGGGGTGTGCAGACCGACCGTGAGCCCGCGCGCGGCAGCCGCGTGCAGGGCGATGCCGCTCACTTGCGCCGTGCCCATGACGGTGCGCACGTTGTGCTGGGCGAACACCCGCTCGACGGCGACCGCGTGCGGGGAGAACTCCGACAGCACCGCGGCGATGCCCTCCGCCACGGCGAGCAGCCGCAGCTCGAGCGCGAGCTCGGGGGGCGTGCGGATGACGTCGACGTGCACGAGGCTCGCCCGGCGGTCCGGTTCGAGATCGACGATGCCGATCCCGCAGCGGGTCAGACCGGGGTCGATCCCGAGAACCCGCAGCGTCATCCGTCAGTCTTCGTCGTCGAGCTGCGCCTGCACGTCGGCGGGGATGTCGAAGTTGGCGTAGACGTTCTGCACGTCGTCGCTGTCTTCAAGGGCGTCGATGAGCCGGAACACCTTGCGCGCGGTGTCCGCGTCGACCTCGATGCTGAGGTTCGGCACGAACTCCGCGTCGGCCGAGTCGTAGTCGATGCCAGCCTCCTGCAGCGCGGTGCGCGCGGCGACCAGCTGCGAGGGCTCCGTGATGACCTCGAACCCGGCGCCGCGGTCGGTGACCTCCTCAGCGCCCGCGTCGAGCACGGCGGCGAGGATGTCGTCTTCGTCGACCCCGTCCGTCTTGGTGATCGAGATGACGCCCTTGCGGCTGAAGTTGTAGGCGACGCTGCCGGGGTCGGCCATCGTGCCGCCGTTGCGGGTCATCGCCGTGCGCACGTCGGCGGCGGCGCGGTTCTTGTTGTCGGTGAGGCACTCGATCAGCAGCGCGACGCCGTTCGGGCCGTAGCCCTCGTACATGATCGTCTGGTAGTCGATCGACTCACCGGTGAGCCCCGCACCGCGCTTGATCGCGCGGTCGATGTTGTCGTTGGGCACCGACGTCTTCTTCGCCTTCTGCACGGCGTCGACGAGGGTGGGGTTGCCCGAGAGGTCGGCACCGCCGATCTTGGCGGCGACCTCGATGTTCTTGATGAGCTTGGCGAACGACTTGGCCCGGCGCGCGTCGATGACGGCCTTCTTGTGCTTGGTCGTTGCCCACTTGGAATGGCCGCTCACGGTGCTCCTTGTCCTACGAAGATCCTCGCCATTCTACCCGTGGGCGCCGCCCTCCCTCGTGCGCCGCACCCGGCGCTCACCCCACCAGACCGCGTTCCCACGCGAAGCGCTCTTCCTCCCGGAGGAGGAGAGCCCGTCGTCTTCCCGTCGCATCTCGCGGGTGCGACGCCGCCGCACCCGCGATTCGCGACAGGAACGCCGCCGGAAGCGAAGACGGAGCGGTTTCCCGTCAGTAGATGCCCTTTCGCAGCGGCAGTAAGGGCATCTACTGACGGAAAACGGACGCCCGCCCCGCGGTGGCGAGACGGCGCCCGACCGTCAGCGGGCGGCGCGCACCTTGTCGAGGAAGTACTCGTGGAAGCGCGTCTCCCCGGTGATCTCGGGGTGGAACGCCGTGCCGAGCAGGTTGCCCTGCTCGACGGCGACCACGCGACCGTCACCGAGCGCCGCGAAGGGGGTCGAGCGCTCCCCCACGGCCTCGACGATGGGCCCGCGGATGAACACCGCGTGCACCGGCGGGTCGCCGAGCGCGGGCACGTCGAGGTCGGTCTCGAACGAGTCGAGCTGACTGCCGAACGCGTTGCGGCGCACCGTCACATCGAGGCCACCGAGCGTCTGCTGACCCTCGATCGCATCCAGCACTCGATCGGCGAGCATGATGAGCCCCGCGCACGTGCCGTACACCGGCATTCCGGCGGCGATGCGCTCCGTGAGCGGTTCCGCGAGCCCGAAGGTGCGGCTGAGCTTGTCCATCACGGTCGACTCGCCGCCCGGGATGACGAGTCCCTCGACGTCGTCGAGTTCGGATGCACGCCGCACCGGCACCGCGTCGGCGCCGAGCCCGCGGAGCACCGCGAGGTGCTCCCGGAAGTCTCCCTGCAGCGCGAGCACGCCCACGCGGGGCGAGGACGCGTCCAGCGTTACCAGCCGCGCTCGGCGAGACGGTGCGGCGCAGGCAGGTCGGAGACGTTGATCCCGACCATCGCCTCACCCAGACCGCGCGACGCCTCGGCGATCACGGCCGGGTCGTCGTAGAACGTCGTCGCCTTGACGATCGCCGCGGCGCGCTTGGCCGGGTCGCCGGACTTGAAGATGCCCGAACCGACGAAGACTCCGTCGGCGCCGAGCTGCATCATGAGCGCGGCGTCCGCCGGGGTGGCGACCCCACCAGCGGTGAAGAGCACGACGGGCAGCTTGCCCGTCTCGGCGATCTCGACGACGAGGTCGTACGGCGCCTGCAGCTCCTTCGCCGCGACGTAGAGCTCGTCGCGCGACTTGGCGGCGAGCGCACGGATCTCGCTCGAGATGGTGCGGATGTGCTTGGTCGCCTCCGAGACGTCACCGGTGCCGGCTTCGCCCTTCGAACGGATCATCGCGGCGCCCTCGGTGATGCGCCGCAGCGCCTCGCCGAGGTTGGTGGCGCCGCAGACGAACGGCACGGTGAAGGGCCACTTGTCGATGTGGTTGACGTAGTCGGCGGGCGACAGCACCTCGGACTCGTCGATGTAGTCCACGCCGAGAGCCTGCAGCACCTGGGCCTCGACGAAATGGCCGATGCGGGCCTTCGCCATGACCGGGATCGAGACGGAGGAGATGATCTGGTCGATGAGGTCGGGGTCGCTCATGCGGGCCACGCCACCCTGCGAGCGGATGTCGGCGGGAACACGCTCGAGCGCCATGACGGCGACGGCGCCGGCGTCTTCGGCGATGCGGGCCTGCTCGGCGGTGACGACGTCCATGATCACCCCGCCCTTGAGCATCTCGGCGAGACCGCGCTTGACGCGGCTCGTGCCGAGGGCGGAGGTGGACTGCTCGGGTGCAGTGGTGCTGTCTGTCATGATGCGCGACTCTACCCCTCCGCGAGGGCACGCTACGCCCCGTGAAGCAGCCGACCGAATCCGGGCCACCGGCCGCCGATCGGCCCGCGGTGTCGGCGTCGCGCGGTGGCAGAATCGTCAGGTGAAGATCCTCTCCATCCAGTCGGCGGTCGCCTACGGCCACGTCGGCAACTCGGCCGCCGTCTTCCCGCTGCAGCGCATCGGCGTCGAGGTGCTGCCGGTCTACACCGTCAACTTCTCGAACCACACCGGATACGGCGCCTGGCGCGGTCCCCTCATCTCGCCCGACGACGTGCGCGACGTGATCACCGGCATCGAGGAGCGCGGCGTGCTCGGGCAGATCGACGTGGTGCTCTCCGGCTATCAGGGCGGTGAAGGCATCGGCGACGTCATCATCGACGCCGTCGCGCGCGTCAAGGCCGCGAACCCGGATGCCGTGTACGCGTGCGACCCGGTCATGGGCAACGCGAAGTCCGGATGCTTCGTCGCCCCGGCCATCCCCGTTCTGCTGCGCGAGCGCGTCGTTCCGGTCGCGGACATCATCACGCCGAACCAGTTCGAACTGGGCTTCCTCACCGGCACCGAGCCGGACACCATCGAGTCGACGCTCGCCTCCGCCGACGCCGCCCGGGCGATGGGCCCGCGGACAGTACTCATCACGAGCGTCGAGCGTCCCGACCGCGAGCCCGACACGATCGAGATGATGGTCGTCGACGACAGCGGCGCGTGGATCGTGCAGACCCCGCTGCTGCCGTTCAAGGCCAACGGGTCCGGCGACGTCGCGGCGGCGCTCTTCACGGCGCACTACCGCGGCACCGGCGATGCGGCCGAGGCCCTCGCACGCACGACGTCGAGCGTGTACGACCTGCTGCGCACCACCCACGAGTCGGGGCAGCGCGAGCTGCAGCTCGTGGAGTCGCAGGAGTTCTACGCCCACCCGCGCATGCAGTTCGAGGTGACGCGGGTCCGCTGAGCCGCTGAGCCGCTAAGCCGGCCAGGCGGCGGCGATCTCGGCGCGCACCTCGCCGAGCAGCCGCGGGATCGCCTTCGTGCCGGCGATGATCGGGAAGAAGTTCGCGTCGAGCGCCCAACGCGGAACGATGTGCTGGTGCAGGTGCTCGGCGATGCCGGCACCGGCGATCTTGCCCTGGTTCATGCCGATGTTGAACCCGTGGTTGTGCGACACCTCGGTGATCACGCGCATCGCGGTCTGCGTCATCGAACCGATCTCGGCGACCTCCTCCGGCGTCGCGAGGTCGTACGTCGCGATGTGCCGGTACGGGCAAATGAGCAGGTGCCCGCTGTTGTACGGGAAGAGGTTGAGCAGCGCGAACACGTGCGTGCCGCGCGCGACGATGAGGGCCTTCTCGTCGTCGAGGCTCGGCGCGACGCAGAACGGGCATTCGTCCTTCGCCGGCTGCTGCCCGTTCTCGATGTAGGCGATGCGGTGCGGAGTCCACAACCGCTGGAACGCATCCGGAACCGCGGCGAACCCGTTGGATCCCTCGGTGTCGTACTCCGAGCCGTCGTAGTCGCGCTCCATCAGCGTGCCGCCTCCGTCATCACACCTGGGCCTTCGTGGCGATCGCGTCGACGATCCGCTCGATGGCGTCGTCCACGGGAACGCCGTTCTCCTGGCTGCCGTCGCGGAACCGGAAGCTCACCGTGCCCCCTGCACGGTCCTGCTCGCCCGCGATGAGCTGGAACGGCACCTTCTGCAGGGTGTGGTTGCGGATCTTCTTCTGCATGCGGTCGTCGCTCGCGTCGAGCTCGGCGCGCACCCCGCGCTCCTTGAGCCGCCCGATGATGTCGCCGAGGTACTGCTGGTACTCGGCGGCGATCGGGATGCCCACGACCTGCACGGGCGAGAGCCACACCGGGAAGGCGCCGGCGTAGTGCTCGAGCAGGATGGCGAAGAACCGCTCGATCGAGCCGAGCAGCGCCCGGTGGATCATCACGGGCTGCTGACGCGTGCCGTCGGTTGCGGTGTACTCGAGCTCGAAGAGCTCGGGCTGATTGAAGTCGAGCTGCACCGTGGACAGCTGCCAGGTGCGGCCGATCGCGTCGCGCGCCTGCACGGAGATCTTGGGGCCGTAGAACGCGGCGCCGCCCGGGTCGGGCACGAGCTCGAGACCGGAGGCCTCGGCGACCTCGCGCAGGGTCTCCGTCGCGACCTCCCACTGCTCGTCGGAGCCGACCGACTTCTCGGGGTCGCGCGTCGACAGCTCGAGGTAGAAGTCGTCGAGACCGTAGCCGCGGAGGGTCTCGAGCACGAACTCGAGTTCCGCGGCGAGCTCCTCCTTCACCTGCTCGCCGGTCACGTAGATGTGGGCGTCGTCCTGGGTGAAGCCGCGCACGCGGGTGAGTCCCGAGAGCACGCCGCTCTTCTCGTAGCGGTACACCGCGCCGAACTCCGACAGGCGCAACGGCAGCTCGCGATAGCTGCGTCCGCGGGCACGGAAGATCAGGTTGTGCATCGGGCAGTTCATCGGCTTGAGGTAGTAGTCCTGCCCCTGCCGGGTGATGTTGCCGTCCGCATCCGTCTCCTCGTCGAGGTGCATCGGCGGGAACATGCCGTCGGCGTACCAGTCGAGGTGCTGGCTGATCTCGTAGAGCCGCGCCTTGGTGATGTGCGGGGTGTTGACGAACTCGTAGTCGCGGGCGATGAGCCGCTCGCGCATGAAGTCCTCGATCTCCTTGCGCACGATGCCGCCCTTGGGGTGGAACACCGCGAGGCCGGAGCCGATCTCGTCCGGGAAGGAGAACAGGTCGAGTTCCACGCCGAGCTTGCGGTGGTCGCGCTTGGCGGCCTCCTCGAGGCGCGTCAGGTATTCGCGCAGCTCGTCCTTGGTGGGCCACGCGGTGCCGTAGATGCGCTGGAGCTGCGGGTTCTTCTCCGACCCGCGCCAGTACGCCGCGGCGGTGCGCATGAGCTTCGCGCCGTTGCCGATCATGCGGGTGTTCGGCAGGTGCGGACCGCGGCAGAGGTCCTTCCAGACGGTCTCGCCCGTCTTCGGGTCGACGTTGTCGTAGATGGTGAGTTCGCCACCGCCGACCTCGACGGATTCGCCGCTGTCGCCCTCGCCCGCGGCGCCCTTGAGTCCGATGAGCTCGAGCTTGTACGGCTCGTCCGCGAGTTCGGCCCGCGCCTGCTCATCCGTCACCACGCGGCGCATGAAGCGCTGGCCGGCGCGGATGATCCGGTCCATCTCTTTCTCGATGGCCTTGACGTCCTCCGGGGTGAAGGGCGTGGCGACGTCGAAGTCGTAGTAGAAGCCGTCGGTGATGGGCGGACCGATGCCGAGCTTGGCCTCCGGGTTGATGCGCTGCACGGCTTGCGCCGCGACGTGCGCGGCGGAGTGCCGGAGGATCGACAGTCCGTCCGGGGAGTCGATCGTCACCGGTTCGACGGTGTCGTCATCGGTGAGAGTCGTCGCCAGGTCGCGCAGTTCCCCGTTGACCCGGAGGGCCACGACGGAGCGATCGGTGAACAGGTCGAAACCGGTGCGCGGGGCGTTCATTCACCCCACTGTAGCGGCGCGACGGTGCCCCTCCTGCCGCGCGATCCGGCGGTCTCCGGCGTCCGCTACTCGGGATTCGTCGCGACGACCGTCTCGGCACGGAAGAAACGGATCTCCCCCGTCTCGAGCGTCTCGACCGCGACGATGTCCGGCGCGCCCTCGCCCCACGGCGAGGCGACGACCGCGCCGATCACATCGGCCTTGAGCGCGGTGACGAGCTCGCCCGCCGCGAACGTCATCGGGTGTGCACCTGACCGCGCTCGTCCACGAAGAGCACGAGTCGCTTCTGCTTGCGGTTGAGCGCCCGGTACACGACGTAGATCAGCCACAGTCCGGCGGTGATGAGCACGAGGATGAGGTTCCAGAACCAGCCGATGCGCTTGGTCTTCACGAGCACGGCCTGCGTGCCGCTGATCGCCTCGGCGGCCCACCCCTTGCGCACGTAGCCGGCGACCGCGGTGTTCAGGATCTCGGCGCGTTGCGCCTCCGAGAGGGTGCCCGGGATGCGGTGGGCCGGCGATGTCGGGTGCGACATGGATCCTCCTTCGTCGCTTCGACGCTAGCGCGCACGGCCCCGCTGGAACCGGTTGTCGGGGATCTTCCGGGGTGACAGAGGCTCACGAGATAATCGGATGCCGTCCCGGTTCCCGCCCCGAGACGCCCACCCGCCCCGATCGGACGCCCCATGCCCGCAGTGCCCACCAGTGCGCAGACGCTCGGCGACCAGCTCGCCGGGATGATCGCCGACGCGGGCCCGGTGCTGTTCTACCTCGTCGTCTGGGGACTCGTGTTCTGCGGCACGGCACTCTTCGTCGGGGTCGTCGTGCCCTTCCTCACCGGCGATTCGCTGCTGTTCGCCGCGGGCATCGTGGCGGCGACGAACGACGACGTGTCGATCTGGGTGCTCTGCATCGGGGTCGCGATCGCCGCGATCGCCGGCGACCAGGTCGGCTTCGTGCTCGGCCGGCGGTACGGACGCCCGTACCTGCTGCGTCGCCGCAGCCGCTTCGTGCGGGCCGCGGTCGAGCGCACGGAGCGGCTGTACGAGCTGTTCGGATGGTGGTCGGTCGTGGTCGGCAGGTACGTGCCGTGGGTGCGGGTCTTCGTCGCCCCCGTCGCGGGCATCGGCGGCATGGCGTACTGGCGCTTCGTCACGGCGAACGTCGTGGGCGCGGTGACCTGGGGTGTGCTCATCACCGCGGTCGGCTACTGGGCCGCGACCGTGCCCGCCACGCGCCCCATCGCCTACGCCGTCGCCGGCGTCGTGATCGCCGCATCCGTCATCGCCGGCGTGCGCGCGTGGCGCGCCGACCGCCGCGCTCGAGCAACCGAACCCGATCCCGTCGCGGATTGATCCCGGAACGCGGAACACCCGGCTGACCTGGGTTGTTGTACTCATCGAGGAACGAATCGAGTACTGCCTAGGGAGGCACATGAAGGGAGATCGGGTCGAGATCGTCGTCGACGCCGGCGGCACCACCCGCACGTACGAATTGGAGGCGACCCGCGCGGGTCGTCGATTAGATGTGACCCACGGCCGCGGGCTGGTCGAGGTCACCGAGGTGACGCGCGGAGGGACTCCGACGCGCACCGCGCGGTTCATGGCCAACCGCGTCATCGCCCTGGTCGAGCACCCGGCGGAGCAGCGCCCGGCCGCGGGCGAGGTCGTGACGCTGCGCAGGAGCGCGTGAGCGGCGCGGCCCGTCCGGAGACGGTGATCGTGCTCGTCGGCGCGCCCGCCGCTGGCAAGACGACGCTGCGCGAGCAGCTCGTCGCGTCGGGTGCGGTGCGCGACGTCGTGAGCCCGGACGATGAGCGCGCGGCGCTCCGCGAGGCGGACGTCGCCGCGGGCCGCGCACCGAAGCCGCTGCAGGAGTACTCACTGCTCGCGATGCGCGCGAACGCCGCCGCTGCGGAACGCCTGCTCTCCGCCGGGCGGGGCTACCTCGCGGACGCCACCCATCTGCGGCGTCGCGACCGCGTGGCACACGTGCGCGCGGCGCGGGAGGCGGGACTGCCCGCCATTGCGGTGCTCATGCCCGACGTACCGATCGAGGCGCTCCGCGCCCGCAACGCCGCGCGTCCCGAGCTGCGCCGCGTGCCCGAGGACACGCTCGCCCGTCACGCGCATCGTCGCGGGCTCCTCTCGGCGGCATTGCTCCGCGAGGAGGGCTTCGACGACGTCATCGAGGTGGCGCCGCTGCTCGAGTCGCTCAGCGCCTGAGTCCCGCGGCCGGGATCACTCGGCCGAGTCGACCCATTCCGCCTCGAAGAGGAACCCGTCCTTACCGCGCCAGCGCAGTTCGGTGATGCGGAAGGTGCTGCCGTCCCACACGAACTCGTCGCCGACCTCGAGCGGATCCGTCGTCTTGAAGGCGCCGGACACCGAGCCGTCGGGGTTGCCGGTCATCTCGAGCCAGTGGTCGTCGCTCTGGGCATCGAAGTCGACGGGCTGCTTGTCCATGCTCCATGGTCGCACCCTCCGCCGATGACGCCGACCGGACGTGCTCAGTCCGCGAGCAGCGCGGGCAGGAGCACGGAATCCACGAGCTGCGTCACCGTGTCGGGGTCCAGCCCGCGCTGACGCAGCGAGACGGAGCCGAACGCGACGGACGGCACGATGCCCGCGATCAGTCCGACGGGCCTCGACGCCGCGATGACACCTCGCTCCTGCCATCGCTCGATGACCGCGACCAGGGCCGCCACCGGCGGTCCGCCGATGACCGCGTGCGCCGCCTCGTACAGCTCCCGGTCGCGGCCCAGTTCGCTCAGCAGGCTCGCCAGCACCCGGGAGGCACGCTCGTCGGCGCGCGCGTAGTGCATCGCGCACGCGAGGAGGTCGTCGCGCAGCGATCCGGTGTTCGGCAGCGGCTGTTCGCTCTGCAGCGCCCGCACCGCCGCGACGACGAGCTGCACCTTGCTCGGCCAGCGCCGGTAGATGGCCGACTTGCCGCTCCCCGCCGTCCGCGCGACATCCGCGACCGTCATGCCCGCGTAGCCCTCGGTGATGAGCAGGTCCTGGGTGGCGCGGAGGATGCCCTCCTCCACCCGCCGGTCGCGAGGGCGCCCGGGGGCGCGGACTTCGGCGTCGGCGGTCGTCATCGCGCCATTGTACATTCCGGTACTCCGGAGTACCGTAACGGATTGCGGGACCGGTCGGTCCCGTATCCGTCGGCGGTCACCGCCGCATCCGAGCGAGGAGCTCCTCATGTCGTCCCCTTCCGCCACCGACCGCCCGGCTCGCGGCGGCGCCGTCCGCACCACGGTCGTCCTTCTCATCGCGGCGGCAGTGGCTGTCGCCGTGAACGCCCTCGTGGCGGCACTCGCCGTCTCGGCAGGTGCGCCGTCGACCTACGGGCCGCTCACCTTCCCCGCCTTCACCACGTTCACCGTCGCCGGTCTCGCCGCGGGTTGGGCGGGGTGGATCGTCGTGCGACGCCGCGCCCGTAAGCCGCGGCGCGCACTCGCGGTGCTCGTCCCGCTCGTGGTCGCCGTGTCGTTCGTGCCCGACGTGGCGCTGCTCATCCTGCGGTTCATCCCCGGCACGACGACGGCGGCCGTGGTCGCCCTCATGGCGATGCACCTCGTCGTCGCGGCGGTCGCGATCCCCGCGTACGCGCTCGCGGCCCCGGTGCGGGCGAGCGACGCGGCACGCACTGGCGCCTCCGGCGGCAGGGTCAGCGCCGCACGGGCTTGACGGCGGGGACAGTCCCTTGCGCGGGGAGGATGTCTGAGGGCGTGCCCGTCGCATCGGGCGCTGCGGGATCCCACTCCGGAACGAAGAAACCCCCGACGAATCGGGGGTTCAGATGGTGGGCGATACTGGGATCGAACCAGCGCGACGGCGAAGCATGCCGTCGCGGGTCACCGCAGAGGAAACTCGAGCCGAACGGCCGGATTCAGATGGTGGGCGATACTGGGATCGAACCAGTGACCTCTTCCGTGTCAGGGAAGCGCGCTACCGCTGCGCCAATCGCCCAGGTCTTGCGAGGTGGAGACGGGATTTGAACCCGCGTGTACGGCTTTGCAGGCCGCTGCCTCGCCTCTCGGCCACTCCACCGTGCGCGGTTCAGCACGGCGAACCGACGCTGCCCCACTCGAGCGGATGACGAGATTCGAACTCGCGACCCTCACCTTGGCAAGGTGATGCGCTACCACTGCGCCACATCCGCGTTACCCGCATTTCTGCGTGCGGACATGACTCTAGCCGAAACGCTGACGGGTTCCAAACCGGGTTACGTGACGCGTGTCGCCGGTTCGAATCCGCCCCCGCTCCGCGCGTCGCGGGTGCGGAACCGGGCCGCGATCTATGGCAGGATGTTCTCCGCGGGCGATTGGCGCAGTTGGTAGCGCGCTTCCTTCACACGGAAGAGGTCATCAGTTCGAGTCTGGTATCGCCCACCGCAGCCCCCGATTCTTCGGGGGCTTTTCTCATTCCCGTCCGCCCCGTCACGTCCGGCTCGGTACCGTGTCGACTGTGACGATCGCTCCGGACCGACGCGCTGCGCTCCTCGTCGGCATCGCTCGGATCGTCGTAGCCCTCGCGGTGATCGCCGTTCTGCTGTACACCTACGCGCTCGGTGTGGCCGCCGGTCGATCGAGTCTGTTCGACTACTTCGGCTACTTCACGAACCTCACGAGCCTGCTCACGAGCTCGGTGCTACTCGTCGCCGGATTCATCGCGGTCACCGGTCACCGGGCTCCGCGCTGGCTCACTGCCGCTCGTGCACTCGGCACGACCTACATGCTGCTGGTCGGGCTGGTCTACAACGTCCTGGTGCCAGGCACCGGCACGGCGCCGCCGTGGGTGAGCGTGGTGCTCCACGTGATCTTCCCGATCCTCGTCGTGGCCGACTGGCTCGCGGGACCGGATCGGCACGCTATCCCGTGGGCTCTCCTCGTGATTGTGTTGCCCTACCCGATCGTGCGGGTGACCGTGGTGCTGGTGCGCGGTGCCACGGACGGGTGGGTGCCCTACGGCTTCCTGCTCCCCTCCCACGGCGCGGCGACGTTGGCGGCACACGTCGCCGCTCTCCTCGCCGTGCTCCTGGTGCTGGGGGCCGCAGTGTGGTCCGTCGGCCGACGTCGATCCTGAACGGCGGCCTCCGGACCGCGGCCACTCGCCGCGACACGTCGCATGGTCGTCGGGCCGTCGAACGTGCCTTCATCGGACGTTTCGGGGCCCCGAGTGCGCCGGAAACGTCCGATAGAGGCACGTTCGGCGAAACGACACCCGGCCGGAGCGCCTCGAGGAGGCGGACGCGCGGCAGGCGTCAGGCGGAGGCGCGGGCGGCGCGGCTGCGCCGCACCTGCTGGGCGATGAGCAGCGGCAGAGCGACGATGAGCGCCGCGACACCCGACCAGAGCACCACGCCGAGCACTGCACCGAACTGGGCGATCACCGGATCGAGCGAACCGGAGTAGACGAAGCCCCGCTCGAGCCCGAACAGGCCGAGGAACGCCACGCCGATCGCCGCCGGGACCGGCAGCAGCGCGAGCACGTTGCGCAGCGAGCCCGGCCTCCACGCCGCGCGGTGGGCGGAGTACGCGACGATCGCCGAGCTCGTGCCGGTGACGCCGCCGAGCACGGCTCCCCACAGCAGGTCCACCGACGGGGCCGCGGCGAGGGTCGCCATCACGCCGGCGGTCGCACCGGAGCAGACGCCCACCGTGTCGATGCGATGGCGACGGATGAGCTGCACCACGGCCCAGCCGACAGCGGAGACACCCGGCACCACGACCGCGGCGAGCAGCACGACCGGCGTCACCTCGTCGATCCGCAGCTCGACCCCGATCATCCACACGACTGCGGCGATCCACATCGACGACGTCGCGAGCAGCGGACGCCGTGCGTGCGGGGAGTCCTCGGGCGGCTCGAGGGCGAGTACGGCGCGCACCACGTAGAGGGCGCTCAGCGGAACCGCGAAGAGCAGCGCTCCCCCGTAGTCGGCGACACGCGCGTCGAGCACGAGCCAGGCCGCCGGTCCGCCGAACAAGCCGACGCCGAGCGGGACGAGCAGCAACGTGGGCCACAGCAGCGTGGAGAGCACGAGGGCCCCGGAGGAGACGGTGGCCGGTCCGAGCACGTAGGCGGCGGCGACGGACAGCAGCACGGCACCCGCGAGGTAGAGCAGCACCGCGGGCACCGCCCGCACCGCCCCGACCGCGAGTCCGACGCCGAGCACGACCGCCCAGAGCAGCGTCGGCAGCGCGACCGCGAGCACCGCTCCGCGCACGCCGCGCAGCAGCGCCGGGATGGCGCCGGCCAGCACGGCAGCGAGAACGAGTGCGCTCGTCGTCACGACCCATCCGTCCGTCACGGCGCCTCCTCCGCGCACGACGTTAGCGCGCCGCGGCGGTGCGGTGAAGGCAGCTCACGACGAAGGAGGGCGCCGCCCGCAGGCGACGCCCTCCCGATGTGCATGCGAACTCAGTCGGCGAGCACGTATCCGGTCTCGCCGTGCACGACCGTGTCGATTCCGGCGACCTCGTCTTCGTTCCTTACGCGGAAGCCCATCGTCTTGTTGATGACCCAGCCGATGGCGAAGGAGAGAACGAACGAGTAGATCAGCACCGCGAAGGCGGCGAGCGCCTGCTTGCCGAGCTGGCTCGCGTCACCACCGGTGAACAGGCCCAGATCGGTCGCGAAGAGACCGATGTAGAGCGTGCCCACGAGGCCGCCGACGAGGTGGATGCCCACCACGTCGAGCGAGTCGTCGAAGCCGAGCTTGAATTTCAGGTCGATCGCGAGAGCGCACACCACACCGGCGATCGCACCGAGCAGCAGCGACCAGCCGGGCGTGAGCACGGCGCACGCGGGGGTGATGGCGACGAGACCCGCGACGGCGCCCGACGCGGCACCGATCGAGGTGGGCTTGCCGTCCTTGATCTTCTCGACGACGAGCCAACCGAGGATGGCGGCCGCGGGAGCGGCGATCGTGTTGAGGAAGGCGATCGCCGCGATGCCGTCCGCGGCGAGCTCCGAGCCGGCGTTGAAGCCGAACCAGCCGAACCACAGCAGACCGGCGCCGAGCAGCACGAACGGCGGGTTGTGCGGCACGTGTGCGCCCTTGGCGAAGTTGACGCGCTTGCCGAGCACGAGCGCCAGGGCGAGCGCGGCGGCACCGGCGTTGATGTGCACCGCGGTTCCACCGGCGAAGTCGATCGCGCCGACCGTGTAGGCGATCCAGCCGCCGTCGACGACCGAGCCGTCTTCGCCGAGCGTGAAGTTGAACACCCAGCTCGCGACGGGGAAGTAGACGACCGTGGCCCACACACCGGCGAAGACCATCCACGCGCCGAACTTGGCGCGGTCGGCGATCGCACCCGAGATGAGGGCGACGGTGAGGATGGCGAAGGTGGCCTGGAAGGCGACGAAGGCGAGGTTCGGGAAGTCCGCCTCGGTGACCGACGCCTCGGCGTACGAGTCGCCGAGTCCGATCTCGCCGAGGTTGATGCCGAGCACACCGTCGATGCCGATGAAGTTCGCGTCCGCCGCCGCGCCGTCCGGACCGTCCGCGAAGGAGATCGCGTAGCCGTACAGCACCCACAGCACGCCGATCAGCCCGAGCGCGCCGAAGCTCATCATCATCATGCTGATGACGCTCTTCGCCTTGACGAGCCCGCCGTAGAAGAACGCCAGACCGGGGGTCATGAGCAGAACGAGGGCCGCGGCGATGAGCAGGAAGGCCGTGTTGCCTTGATCCATGTCATACCTCTCTGAGAGTTGCAAAGGACGCACCCTCGGATCGGTTCGGGTCGGTGAGCCTCATCGCCTCGGGTACGCGACCCAGTGTGCTGTCGGCACGTTTCGGCGGAACTGTGCCGGTGTTTCACGAGTGTTACGGGCGCGGGCTGAAGGTAAACATCGTGTTTCGGGCAGCCTCCGGATGCCCGCACAGGCGCCGCACATCCGCCCGGAGCACCCGGATCCGGGACCGGTAGGCTGGATGCCGGTGTGCCGGGAAGTCTGGTCGGCGTCGTGTTCCCGACCCCGAAGGGCGTCATGCGTTTCCTCCGTTCCGAGCGTTACTCGGCCGTGCTGCTGCTCGCCGCCGCGGCCGCCGGCCTCCTGCTGGCGAACACCGCCGCGGGCCCCGGACTGACCGCCCTCCGCGACACCTACCTCGACATCCCGCCGCTCGGCATCCACCTGACGGTCGGGCACTGGGTCACCGATGGGCTGCTCGCGATCTTCTTCTTCCTCGCGGCGATCGAACTGCGCCACGAACTGACCCGCGGCGAACTCGACAGCGCCCGGAAGGCGCTCGTGCCGACGATCGCGGCCGTCGGCGGTGTCGTAGTGCCCGCGATCGTGTTCCTGCTGGTCGTGCACGATGCGGAACTCCAGAACGGCTGGCCCATCCCCACCGCCACTGATATCGCCTTCGCTCTCGGCGTGCTCGCGGTCGTCGGGCGCGGCCTCCCGAGCCGCATCCGCGCCCTGCTGCTCGCGCTCGCCGTGATCGACGACCTCATCGCGATCCTCATCATCGCCATGTTCTTCACCGAAGAGCTGCTGCCGCTCCCCCTGCTGCTCGCCGTGCCGGTCGTGCTGCTGTTCGGGTGGATCTCGCGGCGCACCCCCCGCGGGTCGCGCATCGCCCTGCTCGTCGCGCTCGGCGTGCTCGCCTGGTACCTCGTTCTGCAGTCGGGGGTGCACGCCACCATCGCCGGTGTCGCGCTCGGCCTGATCATGGCGCCGCGCACGGCCGCCCCCGCCCGGCATGCGATGGAGCCCTGGTCGAACCTCATCGTGCTGCCGGTGTTCGCGTTCGTCGCGGCGCTCGTCGCCCTGCCTGCCGTGTCGATCGATCGGCTGAGCCCCGTCTTCTGGGGCATCGTGCTCGCCCTGCCGCTGGGCAAGCTCGTCGGGATCACCGGCGCGGCGTTCATCGCGACCCGCCTGTCGCGATCCGGCCGGCGCCCGTCGCCGCTGCCGCTCGGCGACATCCTCGTCGTCGCGTCCCTCGGCGGCATCGGCTTCACGGTGTCGCTGCTCATGAACGAGCTCGCGTTCGAGAGCTCACGCGAGGTCGCCGCGGAGGGGACGATCGCGGTGATCCTGGGGTCGCTCATCTCGGCCGTCGTCGCCATCGTGCTCACCTCGCTGCGCGCTCGGCGCTACCGGCGGAGGGCGCGGGTGCTCTGAGGCGCCGGGCGGGTCAGTCGCTACCGGTGGTGAGCGCGATGAGCCGCGAGATGGCGCGCAGGTACTTCTTGCGGTAGCCGCCGGCGAGCATGTCGGCGGCGAACACCGAGTCGAGTGGCTCTCCGCTCGCCACGAGGCGCACCTGCGCGTCGTAGAGACGGTCGACGAACGCGACGAAACGCAGCGCCTCGGTCTGGTCCGCGAGCACGCGCACCCCGCGCAGGCCGACGCTTCCGAGCCCGTCGACGAGGGCGACATAGCGCGACGGATGCACCGTGGCGAGGTGCGCGATGACGTCGTCGAAGCGGTCCGACGTGTGTTCGGCCGGCCCCTCCTGCACGAGCCGCTCGACCTCGGAATCGTCGACCGTGCGCGCGTGACCCTCGATGTCGCGCCGTCGGTAGTCGAGGCCGTCGATCCGGATGGTGTCGAACCGTTCGGCGAGCGCGTGGATCTCGCGCAGGAAGTCGGCGGCGGCGAACCGCCCCTCCCCGAGGGCGTTCGGCGGCGTGTTGGAGGTCGCCGCGATGCGGGTGCCCGACGCCACGAGTTCGCCGAGCAGCCGGCTCATCACCATCGTGTCGCCGGGATCGTCGAGCTCGAACTCGTCGATCGCCACGAGCGACGCCCCACGCAGCAGAGCGACCGCTTCCGCGAAGCCGAGGGCGCCGACGAGAGCGGTGTACTCGATGAAGGTGCCGAAGTACTTCCGCCCGTTCGCCGCATGCCAGAGGGCGGCGAGGAGGTGGGTCTTGCCGACGCCGAACCCGCCGTCGAGGTACACGCCGGGGCGGGAGGCCGGAGCCTTGCGACGGAACAGGCCGCCTGTGGGCTTGGGCCCCTCGGCGAACCGCTGCACCGCGGCGAGCGCCTCCGCTTGGGACGGGTAGTCCGCATCCGGTCGGTAGCTCGAGAACGAGGCGTCCGCGAACTGGCGCGGCGGTACGAGCTGGGCGGCGAGCTCCCGTCCGCCGACCGCGGGCGCGCGATCCGTGAGAGAGCCGACCGTGGTCATCGTTCCCCTTCCGGTGGTGGCCGATCGAGCACGTGACACGGCCCGGCACCGGGAATCCAGCCTACCTGCGGGCGGTTGCGTCATATTGCAGTAGCGCGTCGCGCGCATCCGGACGAGTGCATAGGGTCGTACGGGGCGCGCGCCACCCCACGCGCGCCGGAAACGCAGGAGAGAACAGTGACCGTCGAGTTCGACACCGATCCCCGATTCGCCGACTACGCGCACCCCGAGCGCCTCGTGAGCGGTGAATGGCTGGAGCAACACCTCGGCGCCGAGGGGCTCGTGGTCGTCGAATCCGACGAGGACGTGCTGCTCTACGAGACCGGACACATCCCGGGCGCGGTGAAGATCGACTGGCACACCGACCTCAACGACCCGGTGCAGCGCGACTACGTCACGGGTGAGCAGTTCGCCGCCCTCCTCGCTTCCCGCGGCATCGCCCGCGACACGACCGTCGTGATCTACGGCGACAAGAGCAACTGGTGGGCCGCGTACGCGTTGTGGGTGTTCACCCTCTTCGGCCACGAGGATGTGCGCCTGCTCGACGGTGGACGGGACAAGTGGATCGCCGAAGGCCGGCCGATCACGACTGACGCCCCCGAGATCAGCCCCGCGGAGTACCCGGTCGTCGAGCGTCGCGACGACGCGATCCGCGCCTTCAAGGACGACGTGCTCGCGCACCTCGGCAACCCCCTCATCGACGTCCGCTCGCCGGAGGAGTTCAGCGGCGAGCGCACCACCGCGCCCGCCTATCCGGAGGAAGGCGCCCTGCGCGCCGGACACATCCCCACCGCGCTCAACGTGCCGTGGGGGAAGGCGGCGGCCGAGGACGGTTCGTTCAAGCCCGTGTCCGAGCTGGACGAGATCTACCGGGCCCAGGCCGGCCTACGCGACGGTGATAGCGTGATCGCCTACTGCCGGATCGGTGAGCGCTCGAGCCACACCTGGTTCGTGCTCACCCACCTGCTCGGGTTCGAAGGAGTGCGCAACTATGACGGCTCCTGGACGGAGTGGGGCAGCGCGGTGCGCGTCCCGATCGCGCGCGGGAGCGAGCCCGGCGAGCTCCCCGCGCGCTGAGGCTCACCATGGCTGAGGTGACCGGCGCGCTCGCCGAGATCCGCGAGGAGTTCCTCGCCGTCGAACAACGTGAGCGGCTGCAACTGCTGCTCGAGTTCGCGAACGAACTGCCGGCCCTGCCGGAACGGTACGCGGACCACCCCGACCTGCTCGAACGCGTCGAGGAGTGCCAGTCGCCGGTGTTCATCTTCGTGGAGGTCGACGAGGCCGACCGCGTGCACATGCACGCGACCGCGCCGCGGGAGGCCCCCACGACGCGCGGCTTCGCGTCGATCCTCGCGCAGGGCCTCGACGGGATGACCGTCGACGAGGTGCTCGCGGTGCCCGACGACTACCCGCAGACGATCGGTCTGAACGATGCCGTCAGTCCGCTGCGCATCCGCGGGATGACCGCGATGCTCGGCCGGGCGAAGCGGCAGTTGCGGTTGCGGACCGGCGCGTGATCCTGCGGCGGCTGCTGCCGGATGCGGGCGAGCTCGACATCGCAGACACCGCGGGCCGCGACGCGTTGCTGCGGGAATACGCTCCCCCGCCCGGCGCCCACCTGCGGTTGAACATGATCGCGAGCCTCGACGGCAGCGCCGTGGGAGACGACGGCACGTCCGAGTCGCTCAGCAACCGGGTGGACCGCCGCATCCTCGGCGTCATCCGCGAGCTCGCGGATGCGGTGATCGTCGGGGCGGCGAGCGTGCGGGCCGAGGGCTACCAGATCCCCCGCGCGTCGCGACTCGCGGTCGTGACGGCGACCGGCGATCTCGGTGGGCACCGGTTCGAGCGGGCCGCGGAGCCGGTGCTCGTCCTCGGACCCGCGCACGCCGTGGCTCGTGCCGCCGACGAACTCGGCGACCTCATCGAAGCCGTTCCACTCCCGGACGGATCGGGACCGTCCGCGATTCTCGACGCCCTCCACGGACGGGGATTGCGCTCCCTCGTGAGCGAGGGCGGTCCGACGCTCGCCCGCCGTCTGCTCGAGCACGGGCTCGTCGACGAGTTCTGCCTCAGTTGGTCGCCGCGCCTCGTCGGAGCGCGCCTCCCCCTCGTCGGCGCCGGTGCGCTCGACCCGGTGACGCTGCGACCGATCGCGCTGTTCAGCGACGACGAGGGCTCGTTGTACGGCCGCTGGATTCCCGCAGGCGCGTGAGCCACGATCCGATGGCGGCGTTCCAGCGGTCGGCGTCGTAGTTCCACAGCTTGGTGTGACGCGCCACCGTGAACGCCTCGAAGGTGACCGTGTCGGGGCGGGCGAGCGCGAGGGCGCGTGACGCCGTGACGGGCACGAACCCGTCGTCGTCACTGTGCAGGATGAGGGTGGGCACGTGGAGCTCGTCGGCGTTGGCGACGAGGTCGAGCCGGGCGAAGTCGATCGGCTCGGCGAGCCCGGCGAGCCGGTGCCCCCGCCGCCCGCCGAGCAGGGCGATGACGCCGCGGCGGATCGCGGGAGGCAAGCCGAGCTCCTCGCTCTGGTAGGTGAGCGTCGTGACCCAGTCGACGACCGGGGACTCGAGGATCACCCCGACCACCGCATCCGCGACCGTCGAGCGGGTGACCGCCTGCAGCACGGTGGCTCCGCCCATCGACCAGCCCATGAGCACGATCCGGGTCGCCCCGTGCTCGAGCGCGAACCGCATGGCCGCCTCGACGTCCCGCCATTCACGATCGCCGAGCGCGTACCGCCCGTCGCCGCTCTCCGGCGCGTCGCCGTCGTTGCGGTACGAGATGAGCAGTGACGTGTATCCGGCGTCGTGGAAGACGGGGATCGCGCGCAGCGCCTCCGAGCGGCGCACCGCGCGCCCGTGCACCTGGATGACCCAGTCCGAGCCGTCGCCCCCGGGGACCAGCCATGCCGGCGCGGGGCCGACCTCGGTCGCGATCTCGACCTGGCGGTGCTCGTACGGCAGGTCGCGCGGGCTCAGCCAGAACCAGCCGGCGAAGCGGCCGCGGCGGGCGCGGGCGATGTCGCCGAAGTCGACTCCGAGCAGCTCGCGGGTGACCGAGCGGTCGTCGTGCGCGACGATGTCGCCGAGTTTGGCGTGACCGCGGCCGTGGTCGAACCAGAAGCTGTACCGCCCGGGCACCGTCGCATCGGCCGAGCGCGACAGCACGACGCGGTCGCCCTCGACCGCGAGAACGCGGGTGTCCTCGATGCGCCGCCGCGGGGGCGTGATGACGGTCCGCGCGACGAGCACGGTGGTCACGGCCGCGGTCGCGCCGACGAGGGCGGATGCGGCGACGGCGCCGAGAGCGGCGAGGCCGGCGACGCGGCGCGGGCGCCAGCGACGCGATGCGGGCATGGATCCTCCGGGTGACGGGCGGCGTGCCTTCCACGGATCGGCACCACGCACACCCTAATCTGCTCCCGTGGCCCCCAGTTCCGCACCACCCCCGGCGTTCGTCGCTGCCGTCGACGCCGTGCGTTCCGCGTCCCTCCGGTCGGAGCTCGTGGTGACGGAGATCCCGGCGCCCGGTTCGCTCGCGCCGCACGCGATCGCGCTCGCCGCCGATGTGACCCCGGCGCGTCACGACGACGACTCGGAGCTCGGCACCGGCCGGTTCGTGCTGCTGCACGATCCGGAGGCGCCGGATGCGTGGGGCGGCATCTTCCGCGTCGTGTGCTTCGCTCAGGCCCCGCTCGAGACGGAGATCGGGATCGATCCGTTCGTCGCCGACGTCACCTGGTCGTGGCTCGAAGACGCGCTCGAGGCCCGCGGGGCCCACTACATCGCCGCGTCCGGCACCGCCACCAAGATCATCTCGACCGGGTACGGCGAACTCGCCAGCCAGGGCGACGGCGCCCAACTCGAGCTGCGCGCCTCGTGGACCCCGACCGACGCCGACCTCGGAGCACATGTGGAAGGCTGGGCGGAGTTGTTGTGTGTGCTGGCGGGGCTCCCGCCGGCCGGAGATGGGGTGCCCTTGCTCTCTTCGCGTCGGATGGGACGTGCCTAGCGTCACGGACGCACCGCTCGAGCAGGCGCCGCACGAGCCCGTGATCGTCATCGACACGCGCGAGGGGTACCTCGACGCGGTGCGGCGCATCGCCGAGGGCGAAGGACCCGTCGCGGTCGACGCCGAGCGGGCCTCCGGCTTCCGGTATTCGCAGCGCGCCTATCTCATCCAGATCTACCGCCGCGGCGCCGGCGTGTTCCTCTTCGATCCGCCCGCGATCGGACGGTTCGACGAACTCGCGGAGGTCATCCGCGACGAGGAGTGGGTGCTGCACGCCGCGAGCCAGGACCTCGCGTGTCTGCGCGAGGTGGGGCTCGAACCCACCCGCCTCTTCGACACCGAACTCGGTGCCCGGCTCGCCGGACTGCCGCGGGTGGGTCTCGGCACCGTCGTCGAGGACCTGCTCGGCATCCATCTCGCGAAGGAGCACTCCGCGGCGGACTGGTCGACGCGCCCGCTCCCGCAATCGTGGCTCGTGTACGCGGCGCTCGACGTCGAGCTGCTCGTGGATCTGCGCGATCGGATGGCGGAGCTGCTCGCCTCGTCCGACAAGACCGACATCGCCGAGCAGGAGTTCCACGCGGTGCTCACGCGGGAGACGAAGCCCGCCCGCACCGACCCGTGGCGCCGGCTCTCCGGACTGCACGCGGTGCGCGGCTCCCGCGGTCTCGCCGTCGCCCGCGAGCTCTGGAACGCCCGCGACGAGTACGCCCGCGAGGTCGACACGGCACCCGGCCGGCTGCTCCCCGACGCCTCGATCACCGCGGTCGCGCGCACGCTCCCCCGCACCAAGCGCGACCTCGCGAGCCTCAAGGAGTTCACCGGACGCGCGAGCCGCAGCCAGCTCGATCGCTGGTGGGAGGCCGTCGAACGCGGACTCACCACCGAGGACCTGCCGAAGCAACGGGTCCCCGGCGACACCCTCCCGCCGCCGCGCGCGTGGGCCGACCGCAACCCGGAGGCCGACCGCCGGCTCAAGGCAGCCCGGTCGCTCGTCGCCGGACTGGCGGAGCAACGGGAGCTGCCCGTCGAGAACCTGCTCACCCCCGAGGCGCTCCGCCGCGTCGCCTGGACTCCCCCGATGCCGCTCGAGCTCGAGAGCCTCCGGGCGGCCCTCGCCGAGCACGGCGCGCGCCCGTGGCAGATTGACGCAACCGCACAGACGATCCTCGATGCCTTTGTAGAGGCAGACCAAACGCCGTCGAGCGACGACGAGCCGGCTTCGTAGGAACAAGCAAACGATTCGAGGGGCTCGGGCAGCCTTCCTAGGATCGTGCCGACTACTCGATAGGAGGCATCGTGGCCGCGAATACCGAGGTCGTCTTCGTAGACGGCGTCCGGACCCCGTTCGGCAGAGCGGGTGAGAAGGGCATGTACTGGAACACCCGCGCCGACGATCTCATCGTCAAGGCGATGATCGGACTGCTGGAACGCAATCCGAACGTTCCCAAGGACCGCATCGACGACGTCGCGATCGCCGCCACCACCCAGCAGGGCGACCAGGGGCTGACCCTCGGCCGCACGGCCGCGATCCTCGCCGGTCTGCCGAAGACCGTGCCCGGCTACGCGATCGACCGGATGTGCGCCGGCGCCATGACGAGCGTCACGACGGTCGCCGGCGCGATCGCCTTCGGCGCCTACGACCTCGCGATCGCCGGCGGCGTCGAGCACATGGGACGCCACCCGATGGGGTTCGGTGCCGACCCGAACCCGCGGTTCCTCTCGGAGCGCCTCGTGAGCGAGGACGCCCTCAACATGGGCAAGACCGCCGAGCGCATCCACGACCGTTTCCCTCACCTCACCAAGGAACGCTCCGACCGCTTCGCCATGAACAGCCAGCGCAAGGTCGCGGCGGCCTACGAGGCCAACCGCATCCAGCCGGACCTCGTGCCCGTCGCGATCCGCAGCGACGAGGGGTGGGGTCTTGCGACGCGCGACGAACTCATGCGACCCGAGACCACGATGGAGGGCCTCGCCGGGCTGCGTACGCCGTTCCGGCCGCACGGCCGCGTCACGGCGGGCAACTCGTCCGGACTCACCGACGGGGCGACCGTCTCGCTCATCGCGAGCGCCGACGCCGCGAAGGAGCTCGGCCTCACCGTCAAGATGAAGATGGTGAGCTTCGCGTTCTCCGGCGTCGACCCGGAGATCATGGGCATCGGCCCGGTGCCCTCGACCGAGAAGGCGCTGCGCAAGGCGGGGCTCACGATCGACGACATCGGATTGTTCGACCTCAATGAGGCGTTCGCCGTGCAAGTGCTCGCTCTTCTCGACCACTTCGGCATCGACGACGACGATCCTCGCGTGAACCCGTGGGGCGGCGCGATCGCCCTCGGTCATCCGCTCGCCTCGTCGGGTGTCCGGCTCATGATCCAGCTGGCGCGTCAGTTCGAGGAACACCCCGAGGTGCGCTACGGACTCACCGCGATGTGCGTCGGCCTCGGCCAGGGCGGATCGGTCATCTGGGAGAACCCGCACTACACCGGGAAGAGGAAGAAGTGACCGACACCACGACGCGGTTCGACCGTCTGGCGGAGCTCTCGACCGACGAGGTCGTCACCCACTCCTTCGTGCGCGACGTGCCCCTGCGGAGCGGTCGCACCCTCGCCCTCGTGACCCTCGACAACGGGCGCGACCACACCCGTCCGAACACCCTCGGCCCGGCATCGCTGCTCGAGTTCGCGAGCGTGATGGACGCCCTCACCGAGCGGGCACGCGCGGGCGAGATCCACGGGGTCGCGGTGACGGGCAAACCGTTCATCCTCGCCGCCGGTGCCGATCTGTCGAAGGTCAGCGAGATCCCGGATCGCGAGACCGGCAAGCAGATGGCGCAACTCGGACACTGGGCACTCGGCAAGCTGAGCGAGCTCGGCGTGCCGTCGTTCGTGTTCATCAACGGGCTCGCGCTCGGCGGCGGCGTCGAGATCGGGTTGAACGCGGACTACCGCACGATCGACCGCAGCATCCCCGCCCTCGCGCTGCCCGAGGTCTTCCTCGGCATCATCCCCGGCTGGGGCGGAGCGTGGCTGCTGCCGAACCTCATCGGCATCGAGAACGCGCTCAAGGTCATCATCGAGAACCCGCTCAAGCAGAACCGCACCCTCAAGGGGCAGGAGGCGTTCGAGCTCGGCATCGCCGACGCGATCTTCGAACCGGCGAACTTCCTCGAGGACTCGCTCAAGTGGGCGGACGGCGTCATCGGCGGACAGATCACCGTGAAGCGCCCCCACCAGCCCGGCAAGCTCGAGCGGGCGATCAAGTGGGACGCGGCGATCGGCATCGCCCGCAAGACGCTGCAGAGCCGCATCGGCGAGGTCGCCGAGTCGCCCTACCGGGCGCTCGAGCTCATCAAGGCGGCCAAGAACACCGACAAGGCGACCGGGTTCGCGGCCGAGGACGACGCCCTCGCCGACCTCATCTCCGGCGACCAGTTCCGCGCGAGCATCTACGCGTTCAACCTCGTGCAGAAGCGCGCGAAGAAACCGGCGGGAGCCCCCGACAAGGCGCTCGCCCGACCGGTGACCAAGGTCGGCGTGCTCGGCGCCGGTCTCATGGCGAGCCAGTTCGCGCTGCTCTTCGTGCGCCGCCTGCAGGTGCCGGTCGTCATCACCGACCTCGACCAGGCGCGGGTCGACAAGGGCCTCGAGTACATCCGCGGCGAGATCGACGCGCTGCTGCAGAAGGGGCGCATCTCCCCCGACGACGCGAACCGGCTGAACGCCCTCGTCACCGGCACGACCGACAAGGCCGACTTCGCCGACTGCGACTGGGTCATCGAGGCCGTGTTCGAGGAGCTCGAGGTCAAGCAGCAGGTGTTCGCCGAGGTGGAGCAGCACATCTCCCCCGACGCGATCCTCGCGACGAACACCTCCTCGCTCTCTGTCGAGCGGATCGGCGCGAAGCTCGCCCACCCCGAGCGCGTGGTCGGCTTCCACTTCTTCAACCCGGTCGCGGTCATGCCGCT
Organism: Diaminobutyricimonas aerilata; assembly: GCF_002797715.1. Lineage (NCBI taxonomy): Bacteria > Bacillati > Actinomycetota > Actinomycetes > Micrococcales > Microbacteriaceae > Diaminobutyricimonas > Diaminobutyricimonas aerilata. Next base: position 1,977,617 of record NZ_PGFF01000001.1, read on the forward strand.
CATCGAGGTCGTGCGTACGCCGGCGACCACCGACGAGACGCTCGCGACCGCCATGGCCGTCGCCGCGAAGCTGAAGAAGAACGCCGTACTCGTGAAGGACGCCCCCGGCTTCGTCGTCAACCGCATCCTCGCCAAGCTCCTCGGCGAGGCGATGCACGCCGTCGACTCCGGCACGCCGTTCAAGGTCGTCGACGAGTCCATCACCCCGTTCGGACTTCCGATGGCGCCGTTCGAACTGCTCGAACTCGTCGGGCTCAAGGTGGGGGCCCACGTGCTCGACACGCACCACGCCGCGTTCCCGGATCGGTTCTTCGCGAGCGAGAACCTGCACCGCCTCGCCGAGCACGGGCGGATCTTCGAACGCGACGCCAAGGGCAAGATCAAGGGCTACGACAAGCAGGCCGAGCGGATCGTCGCGGGGGGCACCGCCCCGCTCACCGGCGAGCAGCTGCTGCGGCGCATCGAGGACGGTCTCGCCGACGAGGTCAAGCGGATGCTCGACGACGGGGTCGTCTCGGCACCCGAGGACATCGACCTCTGCCTCATCCTCGGAGCGGGCTACCCGTTCCAGATGGGCGGGGTGACCCCGTACCTCGATCGCGTCGGTGCGTCGCAGCGGGTGTTCGGCGACACGTTCCACCACCCGCCGATCCGCGGAGTGCGCTGACCGTACCCGTGATGGGCCGGATGCCTTAGTCGGGCATCCGGCCCATCCACACGAATAGGGAATTCGCCCGATGTCCGGGGTGCACCTCAGCGAGGACCCTGAACGGTATGGACATCACCGAGTATTCGCATTCCCTGCTGAGCGCGGCGCTCGACCGCGAGGCCACCGTCGCCGCCGAGGCCGCTCGAGTCGCGCGCGAACGTCGTGAGGCGCGCGCGCGTGAGCGGTCGCCGCGCCGCATCGCCCTCCGCGCCCGACCCGCCGGTGGAGCCGACTGCTGACAGCCCGCCCGTCCCGTTCCCGGCTGGTCGACGCAGCGCGGGCGACGGGGCGCACACATGTCGGCCGCCGGTGGCAGCATGAGAGTGTGGGATCCTCAACCGGGCAGGCGCGGATGGTGGGTCGCGACGCCGAATGGGCGACGCTCCGCCGTCTCGCGGACGAGAGCGCCCGCGGCAGCGCCCGCCTCGCCGTGATCGGCGGCGAGGCTGGCATCGGCAAGTCGCGCCTCGTCGAGGAGTTCACCGCGGCCCTCCCCTCCGGAACACTCGTGCTCCGCGGACAGTGCGCCGGCGCCGTGAGCGTGCCGTACGCGCCGTTCGCGCGCGTCGTGCGCGGACTCGTCGCCGAACTCGGACTCGACACCGTCCTCGACGCGGCCGGAGCGAACCGCCCGACGCTCGAGACCCTTCTCGACGGCGGCACCCCGCAAGGCACCCTCGATGAGCGACTCGGGGTCGATCGGCTGAACGGGGCCGTCACGAACCTCTTCGAGCACCTCTCCGCCGACCGGTCGCTCGTCGTCGTCATCGAAGACGTGCACTGGGCCGATCCGGCGTCGCTCGAGCTCATCCGGTTCCTCGCCCGGGTGCTCGTCGACGGTGCCGTGCTCTTCGTGCTGACCTATCGCAGCGATGACGTCCCGCGCGGACATCCGCTGCGCCCGCTGCTCGCGGATCTCGACCGCAACCGTCGCGCGGAACGTGTCCTGCTGCCACGCCTCACCGCCGCACAGGTGCGAGCGCAGGCGTACAGCCTGCTGGGCGCGGTCCCGACCGGCGATCACGTGCGACGCCTGGTGGAACGCAGCGAGGGGGTGCCGTTCTTCGTCGAGGAGCTCGTCGCCACCGGGCGCGCGCTCGACCGTGGCCAGGTGCCCGAATCGTTGCGCGACGTGCTGCTCGCCCGATACGAAGCGCTGGACGACTCGGCCCAGCGGGTCGTCCGGGTGCTCGCCGCCGGTGGCGGGCGGGTCGACCACGACCTGCTCGCGATCGTGAGCGGCGAGGCTCCGGACCGGCTCGAACGGGCGCTGCGCGACGCGATCGACGCGGGCGTCATCGTCGTCGATGGCCACGGCTACGACTTCCGGCATGCGCTCGTGCGAGACGCGGTGCACGCCGAGCTGCTCCCCGGGGAGAGCGTGCGGTTCCACACCGCCTACGCGCACGCGCTCGAGACGGGCGGCTCCGACTCCTCGACGCGGGTGACGCGGTCGGTGCTGCTGTCGTTCCACTGGAGCCAGGCGCACGACAGTGAACGCACCTTCAGCGCCTCGATCGAGGCGATGCAGGCCAGCCACGCCGCCTTCGCGTACGCGAGCGCCGCCCAGATGGCCGAGCGCGCGCTCGAGCTGTGGGACCGCGTCGACGATCCCGTTGCCTCGTCGGGGATGAGTCACGTCGATCTGCTCGCGCGGGCCGCCGCGTTGTGGCGCAACGCCGGCGACATCCCGCGGGCCATCGCGATCCTCGACTCCGCTCTCGCCGAGGTCGGCGACAGCGACCGGGCGCGCGCGGCGGCCCTTCTGCGCGACAAGGCCGCCGCGCTCGGATTCGACGGGCGCCCCTCGGCGATCGAGGTCTACGAACAGGCACTCGCCCATGCCCTCCAGGTGGACGACGCGACGCTGCGGGTGAGCATCCTCGCCCCACTCGCCGCGCAGTACATGGTGACCGGCCGTATCGACGAGGCGGTCGCCGCCGCCGACCGAGCGCTCGAGGAGGCGCCGCCGGGAGCCGCCCGGCACGCCTCCGTCGCGGCGAACGTGCGGGGCAGCACGCGCCTGCAGAACGGACGCATCGCCGAGGGCGAGGCCGACCTCGAGCTCGCCAAGCGGCTCGCCGGCGAGGAACGCGGACCGCTGCTGCGCTACTACGTCAACGCCTCGGACGCGATGCAGCTGCTCGGACGGTTCGAGCGGGCGCTCGACATCGCGAGCGAGGGGTACGAGATGGCCCGCCGGGTGGGCGTCGAACGGACGACCGGGGCGGTGCTTGCCGTCAACTCGATCGACCCGTTGTTCAGCCTCGGCGACTGGGACCGGGCGGACCGTCTGATCGAGACGGCGCTCGAGCTCGATCCGCCGCCGGTCTTCCGCGTCTACCTGCGGCGCGCGCACATCCGTTCGGTGCTGTGGCGAGGCGATCCGGAGGGCGCGTGGCAGCTCGTGCAGAAGTGGCGCGCGTCGATCGACGAGCTGGGTCGATTCGAAGAGCAGACCCGCGCGGGCATGGCGCTCGATGTCGCCGACGTCGCCTTCGCCCGGGGCGACCTCGACTCCGCGTGGGAGGCGGCGTCCATCCTGCTCGAGAGCCGCGTGGCCTCACCGGGCTGGGAACTGCCCCTCGCGGGGACGGCCGCCCGCGTGCTCGCCGCACGGCGTGCCCACGGCACGGATCCGGCGCGAGCGGCTGCCGACGAACAGCGACTGCGCTCCGCCCTCGACCGGTCCGCGCTGTGGCCGAGCCTGCCCTTCTGGTCCGCCGTCGTCGACGCCGAGCTCTCGGGACCGGCGGGCACCGGCGACGACCCGGAGGCATGGCGCCGCGCCGTCGCCGCCGCGCAGGCCCCCGAAGCTCCCGCGCTCGGCCGTTTGCAGTGCCGACTCGGACTCGCGCGAGCACTCACCGCCCACGGAGACCGTGCCGAGGCGCGGCGGGAGCTCGCCGACCTGCACGAACAGGCGACTGCGGTCGGATGCGCGCTCATCGCACGCTGGGCCGACGAACTGGCCGAACGCATCGCCCCGAGTGCCCCACGCACGACCGGCGAGAACGAGCTCACCGCGCGGGAGCAACAGGTGCTCGACCTCATCGCCGCAGGCGCGAGCAACGCCGAGATCGGGAGACGCCTCTACATCAGCGTGAAGACGGTGAGCGTGCACGTGTCGGCGATCCTGCGCAAGCTCGGCGCCACGAGCCGCACCGAGGCGGTGCACCGCGCGCTCGGGGCGTCCACGGATGACCGGCGTGTCGGCGGCTCACCGTAGCCTGCACACATGACTCGTGTTCAGTACTACGTCGCCTCGTCCCTCGACGGATTCATCGCCGCCCCGGGCGACGACCTCGACTGGTTGCTCGCGTTCGGCTTCGAGGAGTTCCAGGAGGGCTACGACGCGTTCTTCGCCGAGGTGGGAGCGATCGTCATGGGATCGCGCACCTACGAGTTCATCCGCGACTCCGGCGAGGAGTGGGCCTACGCGTCGACACCCGCGTGGGTGCTCACGACGCGCGAACTGACCTCCATCCCGGGTGCCGACATCCGCTTCTCGTCCGCGCCCCCGGCTGAGGTGCACGCCGAGGCGACGGCGGCCGCGAACGGACGCAACATCTGGGTCGTCGGCGGCGGCGTCGTCGCCGCACAGTGGGCCGAGGCAGGTCTGCTCGACGAGATGCTCGTGACGTACATGCCCGTCGTGCTCGGCCGCGGCGCTCCCCTGCTGCCGCTCTCGGCGACGCGTACGGGGCTCACGCTCGAGCGCACCCGCAGCTACCCGTCCGGCGCCCTCGAGGTGGTGTACCGGTTCTGAGCCGACCCAGACGGGCCCAGCCGAGGTCGATCGAGCATGGCGCTTGACCTTGTCACCGTGACACGCTCTGTAATCGATCACGGAGGTGGTCCGGATGACCCGAACACACGCGCCCGGCGCGGAATCGCGCTTGAGATCCGCGCTCGAATCGACCCACCCGTCCGTCCGTCCGTCTGCAAGCAGCGCTGACCGCGGGAACGCAGCCGCACGACGAGTACGTGGCGCCGATCATCGAACGGTGCGCCGTCGAACCCGATTTCTACGTGCGCGACATGCTCACCTGGGCGCTCACGCGTCACGATCCTGCTCGGACCGTCGACCTGTTGCTCGCCGAACTGGCCTCCCCCACGCCGCAAGCGCGCAGCCAGGCGTTGCACACGCTCTCGAAGATCGGCGATCGACGAGCGTGGTCGGCGATCACCGTCGAGCTGCTGCACGACGATGATGACGAAGTCGCTCGCGCCGCGTGGCGCACCGCCGTGGGCCTCGTTCCGGACGGCGAGAGGACCTCTCTCGCTGAACTGCTCGCGACCCAACTGGGTCGCGGAGGACTCGAGCTGCAACGCAGTCTGAGCCGCGCCCTCCTCGGACTCGGCGATGCGGCCTCGCCTGTCGTGACTGCCGCGATGACGGATCGCCGACCCGGCGTGCGCGCTCACGCCCTCGCCACCGAGCGACTTCTGCGCGACCCCGACGAGGATTTCGCCGCCGCCCTCCACGAGGCCCGCTGGGTCGTCGCGCTCCGCGCCGCGCCCGACTGGACGGAGTGACCACGTGCTGATCGGGGAGGTCTCCGCACGATCCGGCATCAGCACGCGGATGCTGCGGCACTACGACCGCGTCGGCCTGCTGTCGCCCTCGGGTCGGGAGCACGGCGCCTATCGCCGCTACTCCGACGACGACGTGCGGCGCCTGTTCTACATCGAGAGCCTGCGCTCCCTCGGCCTCACGCTCCGCGAGGTCGCGCTCGCCCTCGCCGACCCCTCGTTCGATCCGGCGTCCGTCGTGGAACGGCTCCTCGTCGGTACCCGTGCACGGCTCGCTCGCGAGCGGGAACTGCTCGACCGACTCGAGCGGGTCCACGCGAGCGCGCCCGACGCGTGGTCGGATGTGCTGCGCACCGTCGGGCTCGTTCGCGGACTCGACGCCGAGGACCCATCGACACGGCAGCGCATCGTGCTGTCGGGTGAGGCCGCAGCGCCGGCGGACGTCGCGCGCCTCGCAGAGGCCGCGCTACGCGAGACGGATCCGAATGCGGCTGGGGCTCTCGATTGGGCACTCGCCCGCATCGGCGAGAGCGCGGTCCCGCTGCTCGTGGCAGCCCTCGACTCCTCCGACCCCGACCGCAGACGGCGCGCGATCGAGGCCCTCGCGAAGCACCCGTCGCCCGAGGCGGAAGGCGCGCTCGTGCAGTCACTGCGGCACGTCGATCCGGTCGTGCGTGCACGGGCGGCTCTCGCGAGCGGCGCGCGCGGCGTGCTCGAGGCGGTGCCGCTGTTGCTCGCTCTCGTGGCCGACGGGCGCGGCGATGTCGAGGCATCCGAGGTGCTCGGCTCTCTCGCGGTCCGCCACGGGCAAGCGGATGCGGTCGCCCGCTTGATCGCCGACGAGTCGGTCGGCGCGCCCGATGCGGCCCGCGTGCGGCTCGCGGCAGCGCTCGCGGAGGTGCCGGGTTCGATCGCGGCGTCGATCCTCACCGCCTTCGCGAGCGACCCGGACCCGAGGGTGGCGGGCACCGCGACGTTCCTCCTCGCGGCACGGTCGCCCGAGGGGTGACCACGTGATGACCCGGCGTGCCGTCAGGGGCCTCCGAGGCGGTCCATCGATTCCGAGCCGGGCTAGTCCGCGTCGGTGCGGATGCGCTCGTGCTCGTCCTCCGGCAGCGGGCGGGCGACCGGGATGCGGCTGCCGAGCACCTGCGCGACCACGTCGCGCGCGATCTGCTGACCGGTGAGTCCCACCTGCTCGAAGATCTGCGACCGGGACGCGTGCGGCAGGAACTCGTCCGGCAGCCCGAGCTCGGTGACGGCGGTGTCGACCCCGGCGGCGCGCAGGTCCTGCCGCACCCGGGTGCCGATCCCGCCGACGCGCACGCCGTCTTCGATCGTCACGACGATGCGGTGCGACCGGCTGAACTCGATGACGCTTCCCGGCACGGGCACGACCCAACGCGGGTCGATGACGGTCGCGCCGATGCCCTGCTGCGCGAGACGCTCCGCCACCTGCAGCCCGACCGCGGCCATCGGCCCGACGGTCACGATGAGCACGTCGCGGTGGGCCGCCTCGCGCAGCACGTCGACACCGTCGTCGGTGCGACGCAGGGCCGGGTACTCGACTCCGACATCGCCCTTCGAGAAGCGCACGACGGTCGGGGCGTCCTGCACGGTGACGGCCTCGGCGAGTTCCTCGCGCAGCGTGGCGGCGTCCCGCGGGGCGGCGATGCGGATGTGCGGCACGACCTGCAGGATCGCGAGATCCCACATCCCGTGGTGACTGGGGCCGTCCGGTCCCGTCACGCCGGCGCGGTCGAGCACGAAGGTGACCCCGGCACGGTGCAGCCCGACGTCCATGAGCACCTGGTCGAAGGCCCGGTTGACGAAGGTCGCGTAGAGGGCGACCACCGGGTGCAGCCCGCCGTAGGCGAGGCCGGCCGCCGAGGTGACCGCGTGCTGTTCGGCGATGCCGACGTCGAAGACCCGATCGGGGAACCGTTCGGCGAACTTGTGCAGGCCCGTCGGACGCAGCATCGCCGCGGTGATGCCGACGATCCGCTCGTCACGGGAGGCGAGGGTGAGGATCTCGTCCGCGAAGACGGACGTCCACGAGGGCCGGCTCGCCGTCTCGACCGGCTCGCCGGTCTCGGCATCGATCTGGCCGACGGCGTGGAACTGGTCCGCGACGTCGGCGAGGGCGGGCTCGTAACCGCGCCCCTTCTGCGTGATGGCATGCACGATGACCGGCGCGCCGTAGTCCCGCGCCTGGGTCAGGGCCTCCTCGAGCGCCTCCAGGTCGTGGCCGTGCACCGGGCCGATGTACTTGATGTCGAGGTTGGAGTAGAGCGACTCGTTGTTGGTGAACCGGGACAGGAACCCGTGCGTGCCGCCGCGGATACCGCGGTACACCGCGCGACCGACCGCACCGAAGCGGTCGAAGAGCCGGCGGCTCGACACGTGCAGGCGCCGGTAGGTGTGCCGGGTGCGCACGCCGTTGAGGAATCGCGCCATGCCGCCGATGGTGGGCGCGTACGAGCGACCGTTGTCGTTCACGACGATGACGAGATTGCGGGAGTTGTCGTCGCTGATGTTGTTGAGCGCCTCCCACGTCATCCCGCCGGTGAGCGCCCCGTCGCCCACGACCGCGACGACGTGACGGTCGCCCTGACCCGTCATCGTGAACGCACGCGAGATGCCGTCGGCCCAACTGAGCGAGCTCGACGCGTGGGAGCTCTCGACGATGTCGTGCGGTGACTCCGAACGCTGTGGGTATCCCGCGAGTCCGCCCTGCTGCCGCAGCCGGGAGAAGTCCTGCCGCCCGGTGAGCAGTTTGTGCACGTAGGACTGGTGGCCGGTGTCGAACACGATCGCGTCGCGCGGGGAGTCGAAGACGCGGTGGATCGCGAGGGTGAGCTCGACGACACCGAGATTGGGGCCGAGGTGTCCCCCGGTCTTCGACACCTCGGTGACGAGGAACCGCCGGATCTCCTCCGCCAGCTCGGTGAGCTGGGCGGAGGAGAGCGCGGCGAGGTCCTCCGGTTCGCGGATGTTCTCGAGCAGGCTCACGCCGGGAGCCTAGACCAGGCTCCTCAGCACGTACTGAAGGATGCCCCCGTTGCGGTAGTAGTCCGCCTCACCGGGGGTGTCGATCCGCACGACCGCATCGAACTCGATGGTCTGCTTGCCGGCGGGCGAGTGCTCGCTCGGCTCGGCGACGACGTGCACGGTCCGCGGCGTCGTGCCCTCGTTGAGCTGCTCGACCCCGCTGATGGAGATGATCTCGGTGCCATCGAGTCCGAGCGACTCCGTGGTCTCCCCGGCCGGGTACTGCAGCGGGAGCACGCCCATGCCGATGAGGTTCGAGCGGTGGATGCGCTCGAAGCTCTCGGTGATGACCGCCTTGACGCCGAGGAGGCTCGTGCCCTTCGCCGCCCAGTCGCGGCTCGAGCCGGAACCGTATTCCTTGCCGCCGAGGATGACGAGCGGGACGCCCTGCTCCTGGTAGTTGCGGCTCGCGTCGTAGATGAAGCTCTGCGGAGCATCCGCCTGCGTGAAGTCGCGCGTGTACCCGCCCTCGACGCCGTCGAGCAGCTGGTTCTTGAGCCGGATGTTGGCGAAGGTACCCCGGATCATGACCTCGTGGTTGCCGCGGCGCGATCCGTAGGAGTTGAAGTCCTTGCGGTCGACGCCGTGCTCGGCGAGGTAGTGACCGGCCGGGCTGTCGGCCTTGATCGATCCCGCGGGGCTGATGTGGTCGGTCGTGACCGAGTCGCCGAGCTTCGCGAGCACCCGGGCGCCCGAGATGTCGCTCACTGGCGACGGCTCGAGCGTCATGCCCTCGAAGTACGGGGGCTTGCGCACGTACGTCGACTCCGCGTCCCACTCGAAGGTGGCACCGGTGGGCGTCGGGAGCGACCGCCAGCGCTCGTCGCCCTCGAACACCCCGGAGTACTGGGTGTCGAACATGTCGGTGCTGATCGACGAGTCGATCGTCGCCTGCACCTCGGCCGCGTCGGGCCAGATGTCGCGCAGGTACACGTCGGCACCCGTGCTGTCCTGGCCGAGCGGGTCGTTCTCGAAGTCGAAGTTCATCGACCCGGCGAGGGCGTAGGCCACGACGAGCGGCGGGCTCGCGAGGTAGTTCATCTTCACGTCGGGGTTGATGCGGCCCTCGAAGTTGCGGTTGCCCGAGAGCACCGCGGTGACGGCGAGGTCGTTCTGCTGGACGGCCTCGGAGATCTCCTCGTCGAGCGGTCCGCTGTTGCCGATGCACGTCGTGCAGCCGTAGCCGACGAGGTAGAACCCGAGGTCCTGGAGCGGCTTGGTGAGACCGGCCTTGTCGTAGTACTCGGTGACGACCTTCGACCCGGGCGCGAGGGTGGTCTTGACCCACGGCTTCGCCTTGAGGCCCTTCTCCGCGGCGTTGCGCGCGAGCAGACCCGCGGCGAGCATGACGGAGGGGTTCGACGTGTTCGTGCACGAGGTGATCGCCGCGATCGCGACGGCACCGTGGTCGATCGTGAACTCGCCCGACTTGCCCACCACTCGGGCCGGGTTGGAGATGTGCGCCGGGGCGGAGGTGTCCTGCGCGGCGAACTGGTGGTGGTGGCTCGTGTCGGTCTCTGCCGCCTGGTGCGCCGACTCCTCGTCCTGCGAGGTCAGACCGATCGGGTCGGACGCCGGGAAGGTGCCCTCGACGGCCGCGTCGACACGGCTCCGGCCGGGAACCGCGTAGTCGACGAGGTCCTTGCCGAACTGGTCCTTCGCCGACGAGAGCTCGATGCGGTCCTGGGGACGCTTGGGTCCGGCGATCGACGGCACGACGGTGCTCAGGTCCAGTTCGAGGTACTCGCTGTAGACGGGCTCGACCGAGGGGTCGTGCCACAGCTTCTGCAGCTTGGAGTACTCCTCGACGAGCTTGACCTGCTCCTCGCTGCGGCCGGTGAGGCGCAGGTAGTCGAGGGTGACGTCGTCGATGGGGAAGATGGCGGCGGTTGAGCCGAACTCCGGGCTCATGTTGCCGATGGTCGCGCGGTTGGCGAGCGGCACCTCGGCGACGCCCTCGCCGTAGAACTCGACGAACTTGCCGACGACGCCGTGGCGACGCAGCATCTGCGTGATCGTGAGCACCACGTCGGTGGCCGTCACGCCCATCGGGATCGCGCCGGAGAGCTTGAAGCCGACGACCTTCGGGATGAGCATCGACACGGGCTGGCCGAGCATCGCGGCCTCGGCCTCGATGCCGCCGACACCCCAGCCGAGCACACCGAGGCCGTTGACCATGGTCGTGTGCGAGTCGGTTCCGACGAGGGTGTCGGGGTAGGCCTGCAGCACGCCGCCGACCTCACGCGTGTAGGTCACACGGGCGAGGTACTCGATGTTGACCTGGTGCACGATCCCGGTGCCGGGCGGCACGACCTTGAAGTCGTCGAACGCCGTCTGGCCCCAGCGCAGGAACTGGTACCGCTCGCCGTTGCGCTGGTACTCGATCTCGACGTTGCGCTCGAAGGCATCCGGCTGGCCGAAGAGGTCGGCGATCACCGAGTGGTCGATGACGAGTTCCGCCGGAGCGAGCGGGTTGATCTTGGTCGGATCGCCGCCGAGTTCCGCGACGGCCTCGCGCATGGTGGCGAGGTCGACGATGCACGGCACGCCGGTGAAGTCCTGCATGACGACGCGGGCGGGGGTGAACTGGATCTCGGTGTCGGGCTCGGCCGTGGGCTGCCACGATCCGAGCGCCTCGATCTGCTGCTTCGTGACGTTCGCGCCGTCCTCCGTACGCAGCAGGTTCTCGAGCAGCACCTTGAGGCTGAACGGGAGCTTCTCGTGACCGGACACCCGGTCGACGCGGAAGACGCGGTAGGTGGCGGATCCGACGGTGAGATCGTCGGCGGAATCGAAGCTGTTGACTACGGACACGTGTCGTCTCCCTTGCTGACCTGGTCCCATCCTTGCGGCGCGGTCTCCCGCCTGCCAGCAAGGCAAGCCTAAGCCTGAACCCGGTGGAAATATCTTGATATCAAGATAAATCGCACGGCTCCGCAGGGCAAGTCGACGCGCCGGATGGAACGGGCGGCGTCGAACGCGGACGGGCGGTCAGCGCGCGTCGGCGGCGCCTTCGGGCCGCGCGTAGACAGCCCGGACGAGCAGCCACGTCACCCACAGCAGGCCCGCGTAGAGCGGCACGCCCATGAGGAGCTTCGTGCCGGCGAGCCATTCGACGTTGCCGCTGAAGTAGAGGGGCAGCTGCACGCCGAGGCGCAGCGCGAACAATCCGGCCCACAGCACGGTGGCCACCGTCATCACGCGCATCTTCGCCCGGTCCGCGCGCCACCCCGAGAGATCGGAGGTGAGGAGCCCGACGATGACGCCGACGAGCGGCCAGCGGGCGATGAGGCTCGCCACGAGGGTCGTGAGTGAGATGGCGTTGATCCAGAAGCCGGGCACGAAGTTGTCCTCGGCGCGGCCGCTGAGAAGAGCGAGGGTCGCCGACGCGGCGATGCCGATCGCCCCCACGACGGCCGGCATGACGGGAGTGCGGGTGATCAGGCGCACGATCACGAAGAGGGCGGCGACCGCGATCGGCACGATCACGGAGGGCACGAGGTCGGCGGTGATCGTGTAGACGACGAGGAAGACGAGCCCGGGGAGGATCGACTCGACGAGTCCGCGGACTCCCCCGACGGCCGCGAGCAGCGCCGACGCCGTTGGTGTCTCGCCGGGCGCGACGCGGGCGAAGCCCGCACGTTGCGCCGCGGCCGAGAGGGTGTCGCTCAGACTCGGCGCGGGGTCCGGTTCGCGGGGCTCCGACACGTCAGACGCGCGTGGGGCCGCCGGACGAGTCCCCACCCGTCGGCATGTGCAGCGGGATGAGGTCGCGGGGCGGCATGGGCGCCGTACCGCGCACCACGACGATGCTGCGGAACAGGTCCTCGACCTTCTCCGCGGCCTCGGGGTTGACGACTCCCTCGCCGGCGATGACGCCGCGCAGGAACCAGCGCGGACCGTCGACGCCGATGAAGCGTGCGAGGCGCGTGCCGGCGGATTGGGCGCCCGCCGTGACGGGGATCTCGGCGAGGATCTCAGGGCCGAAGTTGCCCTCGATGAGCTTTGTCGTGCCACCCTGCTTGTGGATCTGGTCGATGATCTGCTGTCGGATCTCGTGCCAGAGCCCGCTGGATCGCGGCGCGGCGAACGGCTGCACCTGGAGGGTCGAACCCGCGTAGTCGAGACCGACGGCCACGACGCGCTTGGTGCCCTCCTCGACCTCGAGCCGCAAGTGCAGCTCGGCGCGGGGCAGGATCTTCACTCCGCCGAGGTCGACGTAGGGGCGGACCGGGTTGGCCTCGCTCTCGTCGAACGGGCCGGCGGTCACGCGGTCGGCGGGAGCCGACTTCTCGACCTCGGCGCCGTCGCCGGGCTCGCTCTGATTCGCTGCGATGTCGCTCACGCGTCCACTCCTGTACTCATGCTCTGGTAGCCCGTCGACCCGAAGCCGCCCGCGCCCCGGGCGCTGCCGGGGAGTGAGCTGACGGGCACGAAGACCGCTCGACTGACCGGCATCACGATCAATTGCGCGATGCGATCGCCGACCGCGACAGGATACGGCACCCGCGCATCCGTGTTCAGCAGTGTCACGCGGATCTCCCCGCGATACCCGGCGTCCACCGTGCCGGGGCTGTTCACGACGGTGATCCCGTGTTTCGCGGCCAGGCCGCTGCGCGGGACGACGAAGGCGGCGTACCCCGCCGGAAGGGCGATCGAGACGCCCGTGCCGACGGTCGCCCGTTCGCCGGGGCCGAGTTCGACGGCCTCCGTCGACACGAGGTCCGCGCCGGCGTCACCGGGGTGCGCATAGACGGGGATCGCGTCGCCGCTGAAGAGCACCTCGACGGGATCGGTCACGATCCGAGGCTAGTGCATGGTCGAATGGGGGCATGGCGTACCGTGAACGGCTCTGGCCCGCCCCCTGGCTCTACCTCGCGACGGCACTCGTGATCCCGGCGTCGCTGCTCGTGCTGCTGCCGATCTCGCTCGCAGCCGGGGTGGTGACCGCCCTCGTGCTCTACGCGGGCTGCCTCGCCCTGCTGCTCACCGGCTCCCCCGTCGTCGAGGTGGGGCCCGACGGGTTGCGCGCGGGACGCGCTCTTCTCGAGCCGCGTTTCGTCGGCGACGCCGTCGCCTTGCGCGACGACGAGGCGACGCACGCCCGCGGTCCGGGGCTCGACGCCCGCGCCTACCTGCTCATTCGTGGCTGGGTCACGCCCGTCGTGCGGGTCGAAGTGCGCGACGAGCGCGATCCGGCTCCCTACTGGTTGATCTCCAGCCGGCAGCCCGAGCGCCTCGTCGAGGCGATCGCGGCGATCAGGCCGCGCACTCCTGGCAGATAGGTCCGAGCTTCTCCTCGTGGTCCATCTGCGAGCGGTGCTTCACGAGGAAGCAGCTGACGCAGGTGAACTCGTCCGCCTGCGGCGGGAGCACCACGACGTCGAGGTCGAGGTCGGCGAGGTCCTGCCCGGCGAGCTCGAAGCTGCCCGGGTTGTCGGCGTCGTCCACGTCGATGGCCGAGGCCATCTTGTCGGGAACCCGCTCCTTGAGGGCATCGATCGACTCCGCGTCGTCATCGGTCTTCCGCGGGGCGTCGTAATCGGTCGCCATGTCCATCCATCTCTGTGAGCGTTCCGCCGGATCGGCGGCCATAGTTTGCATCAAACGAGGGGCAATAGCAAACCGCTGGAAGCCGCTCGATTCCTGCGATCTGCCCAACTCGCGCCGCGCCCCGGATATTCCCGGATTCCGGCCCCCGCCGTGTCATTCTGTGCGGGAGACAGGACGGATGAAGGGGTGTACTCCGACATGCACGAGCTCCGAGTGATCGGTTCCGAGGGCGGCGCACTCGTCGTGGCCTCCGACGGCGGTGAACAGTACCGCGTTCCCGTCGACGACGTCTTCCACACACAGCTTCGCCGGGCGACCGCGAGCACGTCGACGGGCCGGCGCCTGTCGCCGCGGGAGATCCAGGCGCACATCCGCTCCGGCATGTCCGCGCAGGACGTCGCGGCCGTGACGGGCGCGGACCTGGAGTACATCCAGCGCTTCGAGGGGCCCGTGCTCGCGGAACGCGAGTACGTCATCGACTCGGCCCTCGCCGTGCCGGTGCACACCGCGGTCGAGACCGACCCGCTCGAGGGCGGCACGACGTTCGGCTCCGTCATCCGCGAGCGGCTCCACGACCTCGGGGCGTCGGGCGAACGGTGGGCGAGCTGGAAGGAACAGGGCGGCGGCTGGATCGTGAAGCTCGCCTTCACGGCCGAGCACGTCGAGCACGACGCGCGCTGGCAGTTCGAGCCGCGCAAGCAGCAGCTCTCGCCGCTCAATCACGAGGCGGTGACGCTCTCGCAGCAGGACGACCAGGCGCGCGCGCTCATCCCCCGCTTGCGCGCGGTGAAGTTCGGCGATGAGCCCGACAGCGATTCGGACCGATTCGACAGCGGCGCCTTCTCGGTCGAACCCGAACCGGAGCCGGAGCCCGTCCGTCCCACGAGCCGCACCGCCGAGATCGTGTCGACCGGTCAGACGGCCGACCTGCTCGAGGCCCTGCGCCGCCGTCGCGGGGAACGGGAGACCGCCGGCTTCGGCGACCCCGACCCGATGGGCGGTGCGGAGTCCGCTCCTGCGACCTCGAGCATCCGCCTCATCGACGTGCCGCTGGACGACTTCCCCGAAGAGTCGCCGACGCCGCCGCGCCAGGACACCGGGCCGGCGCCGAAGCAGCAGGCCCGAAAGGGGCGTGCGACCATGCCGAGTTGGGACGAGATCGTCTTCGGCGCCCGACCCGACGACGACCTGGCCTGACTCAGCGCGGCGCGAAGGCGCCGAACGCGAGCAGCGGCACCGACGCCTCGTCCGGGGTGATCGACCCGTGCTGCCCGATCATGCCCCGACCGGGGTCATCCGGGTCGGCGTAGACCGCCGTGCGGCCCCGCGCGAGCACGAGCACATCGCCTATGCGGTCGAGCACGGAGTCGTCGACCGGTCCGAACCAGCCCGCGTCGACGACCTCCCGCCGCTCCGCGACCCAGGCCCGGGAGCCGACGGCCGCGCGCCACCGCTCGGCGACGGCGGAGGCGTCGGCACCCTGTTCGACGACGAGCTGCACGCAGCGGGGCTCTCCGGCGACATGCCGGACCCCCTCGAGGAGCGCGACATCGGCGATGACATGGTCTTCGCCGGAGACGTCGACCATGCCGTGGTCCGCGGTGACGAGCAGCCCCTCGTCTCGACGGAGCGAGGAGGCGAGCCGGGTGACCGCCGCGTCGATGTCCTCGAGCGTCGCGAGCCAGCGGTCGGACGCCGTGCCCGAGTCGTGGCCGGCCTTGTCGAGCTCGGGCACGTAGAGGTAGACGACACCGCGATCCATGCGGTCGAGCAGACGTCGTGTCGTGCTCACGCGCTCATCCAGGGTCGCGGCTCCCTGGTACTGCGCGCCGCGCAGCACGGCGGCGGTGTATCCGGAGGCGGAGAACTTCGGATGGCCGACGACGAACGCGGACATGCCTTCCGCCGTCGCCCGCTCGAACACCGTGGGCTCGGCCTGCCAGTCGAGGGGGCGCATCCCGTCGTCCCAGCCGGTCAGCTGATTCACGACGCGGTCGCGGGCGGAGTCGTACACCGAGTAGCCGACGAGCCCGTGCCGACCCGGCAGCACGCCCGTCGTGAGCGTCGCGAGCGCGCTCGCGGTCGTGCTCGGGAACGTCGAGGCGATCGTGCGCGACGAGGCCGAGGCGAGCGTGCGGGCGTACCCGGACGCGCCGCGCAGGTTCGCCGCGCCCATCCCGTCCACGAGGAGCACGACCACCTTGGACACCCGCGGGAGTCCGAGGCGATTCGGCCGGCCGCGCACCGCCTCGAGCGAATCGGGGAGCACGTCGGCGAGGCTGAACCGGTGGGAGGGGCGCGCCGGTAGCATGGCGGTCATCCTATGACTGCGTCCGACACCCCCACAGCGAATCCCGGCGAACGCATCGAGGACGTCGATGTCGCCACCGAGATGCAGGGCTCCTTCCTGGAGTACGCCTACTCGGTCATCTACTCCCGAGCGCTCCCCGACGCCCGCGATGGCCTCAAGCCGGTACAGCGCCGCATCCTCTACCAGATGAGCGAGATGGGCCTGCGGCCCGACCGCGGGCACGTGAAGTCGGCGCGCGTCGTCGGCGAGGTCATGGGCAAGCTCCACCCGCACGGCGACTCCCCCATCTACGACGCCCTCGTGCGGCTCGCGCAGGACTTCACCATGCGTGTGCCGCTCGTGGACGGGCACGGCAACTTCGGCTCCCTCGACGACGGCCCCGCGGCGCCCCGGTACACCGAGGCGCGGCTGCAGGCCTCCGCGCTCGCGATGACCGAAGGCCTCGACGAGGACGTCGTCGACTTCGTGCCGAACTACGACAACCAGCTCACCCAGCCCGAGGTGCTGCCCGCGGCGTTCCCGAACCTGCTCGTCAACGGCGCGAGCGGCATCGCCGTCGGCATGGCGACGAACATGGCCCCGCACAACCTCGTCGAGGTCATCGGTGCGGCACGGCACCTGCTCGAGAACCCGTCGGCCACGCTCGACGACCTCATGGCCTACGTGCCCGGCCCCGACCTGCCGACCGGCGGCACGATCACCGGCCTTGCGGGGGTGCGGGAGGCGTACGAGACCGGCCGCGGACGCTTCATCACCCGGGCGAAGGTGCGGGTCGAGCAGCTCACGGCACGCAAGTCCGGCCTCATCGTCACCGAGCTGCCCTACATGGTCGGCCCCGAGCGGGTGATCGAGAAGATCAAGGACGGCGTCACCGCCAAGAAGATCAACGGCGTCTCCGCGGTGACCGACCTCACCGACCGCAAGAACGGTCTGCGCCTGGTCATCGAGATCAAGACGGGCTTCAGCCCGGAGGCCGTGCTCGAACAGCTCTACCGGCTGACGCCGCTCGAAGACGGCTTCAGCATCAACAACGTCGCGCTCGTCGACGGCAGCCCGCAGACACTCGGACTGAAGCCGCTGCTCGAGGTGTACCTCAGGCACCGCCTCGACGTCGTGCGGCGGCGGTCCCAGTACCGGCTCACCCGCCGCCAGGAGCGCCTGCACCTCGTCGAGGGGCTGCTCATCGCGATCCTCGACATCGACGAGGTCATCCAGGTCATCCGCACGAGCGACGACGCCGAGCAGGCGCGCACGCGACTGTCCGAGGTGTTCGACCTCAGCCAGCCGCAGGCCGAGTACATCCTCGAACTCCGCCTGCGCCGCCTCACCCGGTTCAGCCGGATCGAGTTGGAGGCCGAGCGCGACCAGCTCAAGCGCGAGATCGAGGAGCTCCAGGCCATCCTCGGCGACGAGGCCCGACTCCGCGGTGTCGTCTCCGACGAGCTCGACGACATCGCCGAACGCTTCGGCACACCCCGCCGCACCCTGCTAACCGAGGCCAAGCCGAGCGTGGCCACCTCGTCGCGCAAGAACGCCCCGGTGCTCGAGATCGCCGACGTGCCGTGCCTCGTGCTGCTCTCCACGACCGGACGCATGGTGCGCATCGACCTGCCCGACGGCGCCCTCCCCCCGGTGCGACCGGCCCGGCGCAGCCGCCACGACGCCCTGCTCTCCGTCGTCGAGGCCACGAGCCGCGGCGAGCTCGGCGCGATCACCGATCGCGGTCGGCTCGTGCGCTTCTCCCCCGTCGACCTCCCCTCGGTGCCGTCGAACTCGGTGCAGCTCGGCGCGGGTGCCCGCGTCGCGGAGTACCTCGCCCTCGGCGACAAGAAGGAACGCGTGCTCGCGATCGTGAGACTCGGCGACGAGCGTCCGATCGCCCTGGGCACCCGCTCCGGAGTCGTCAAGCGCGTCGCCGCCGGCGGCTACCCCAACCGACCCGACTTCGAGGTCATCGCGCTCAAACCGGGCGACCAGGTCGTGGGCGCCGTGCAGGGCGACGAGACCGACGACCTCGTCTTCGTCACCTCGGATGCCCAACTGCTGCGATTCCCCGCCTCGGCGGTGCGTCCGCAGGGTGTCGCGGCCGGCGGCGTCGCCGGCATCAACCTGAGCGACAAGGCGCGCGTGCTGTTCTTCGGCTCGGTCTCCCCCGACGCCGACCCCGTCGTCGCGACCATCTCGACGAGCACGGCGACGATCGCCGGAACCGACCCCGGACGGGCCAAGGTGTCGGCATTCACCGAGTTCCCGCGGAAGGGTCGGGCGACCGGCGGCGTGCGCGCACACACCTTCCTGAAGGGCGAGGACACGCTCGCCCTCGCCTGGGCGGGACCCGAGCCCGCGCTCGCGCTCGGCACCGACGGCTCGCTGCGCTCGCTCCCCGAGACGCGCTCGCGGCGGGACGCCTCGGGCACTCCCCTCGAGGCGATCATCGGCTCGATCGGCCGCGCCCTCTAGGCGCGGGGCGGCTTCGCTCCGACGGGCTCGACGAGCGGTGCACCCGTTCCCCGCGCCGGTCGAACGGAACAGCGGCGGACCGCTGCCGCCTGCGCGATCAGAAGGTGCGCTTGAGGAACTCGGCCGTCGACGAGTAGCCGAGCCGGTCGTAGAACCCGCCGGCACGGCGGCTCGCGACGGTCAGCTGACGCACGCCGCGTCTCTCGCACTCCTGCTCGATCGCCCGGACGAGATGCGTGCCGTAATCACGACCGCGGCTCTCGGTGTCGACGACGAGCTCGTGCAGCTGCGCCGACGGTCCGTTCGTGTAGAACAGCCGCGTGACCGTGCAGAGGGCGTAGCCGCGCACGACGTGCTCGTCGTCCTCGACGACGTACAGGAGTGTGTCGTCGGCCGCCCGGCCGAACACCGCCTCGATCGTCTCGTCGAACGCGGGACGCTCGGGCGAGTACGAGGTGGCGAGCTGGGCGAGCAGCCCGAAGAGTGCGTCGGAGTCCTCGCGTCGCGCGGGCCGGATCAGCACGTCAGCGCCCGAAGTTGCCGCGGTAGTACTCGTACTGCCAGCCCATGAGGCTCACGACCGTGAAGGCGGCGCCGATGAGCGCGACCCACAGACCGATGGCGAGTCCGAGGAAGATGAGCGCGAGACCGGCTGCGAGTGAGATCGGCCACCAGCTCCACGGGCTGAAGTGGCCCAGCTCCGCGTCACCGTCGTCGATGTCCGCGTCGAGGCGGTCCTCCGGAAGCTCGCCGCCCTGCGCCTTGTAGGTGCGCTGCAGGTAGAAGCCGAGGAAGATCGTCAGCGCCGAGGTGAGCGACAGGCCTACCGTCCCGACCCACTCCACGCCCGACTGCTGCTTGAGCTCGCTCGGGAAGTTCGCGTAGTCGATCATCGACCAGATCGCGTACGCGATCGCGGCGAGGCCGAAGAAGATGGACAGCAGCCAGAACAGAACCGCGTTGACTCTCACGGCTACTTCACCTCATCCTTCGCGGCGTCGTACGTCGGGGCGTCGGGCGCGTCCTTGGCCGGGCCGACCCCGACCGGGATGCCCGCCTCCGGGTGGTTGAGATCGAACGCCGGCGACTCCGAACGGATGCGCGGGATCGACGTGAAGTTGTGCCGCGGCGGCGGGCACGAAGTGGCCCACTCGAGCGAACGACCGTAGCCCCACGGGTCGTTCACCGTGACCTTCGGGGCGCGACGCGCGGTGACGTAGACGTTGTAGAAGAACGGCAGCAGCGAGGCGCCGAGGATCATCGCCCCGACGGTCGAGAGCTGGTTCATCCAGGTGATGCCGTCCTCGGGGAGGTAGGTCGCGTAGCGCCGCACCATGCCCTGCACACCCAGCCAGTGCTGGATGAGGAAGGTCGCGTGGAAGCCGATGAACAGCATCCAGAAGTGGATCTTGCCGAGACGCTCGTCGAGCATCTTGCCGGTCCACTTCGGCCACCAGAAGTAGAAGCCCGAGAACATCGCGAACACGACGGTGCCGAACACGACGTAGTGGAAGTGCGCCACGACGAAGTAGGTGTCGGAGACGTGGAAGTCCAGCGGCGGCGACGCGAGGATGACACCCGTGAGCCCACCGAAGGTGAAGGTGATGAGGAAGCCGATGGCCCACAGCATCGGGGTCTCGAACGTGACCGATCCCCGCCACATCGTGCCGACCCAGTTGAAGATCTTCACCCCCGTCGGCACGGCGATGAGCATCGTCATGAGGGCGAAGAACGGCAGCAGGACCGAACCCGTCACGTACATGTGGTGCGCCCACACGGTCACCGACAGCGCGGCGATCGCGATCGTCGCGTAGACGAGCGTCTTGTAGCCGAAGATCGGCTTGCGGCTGAAGACCGGGAACACCTCGGAGACGATGCCGAAGAACGGCAGCGCGATGATGTACACCTCGGGGTGACCGAAGAACCAGAACAGGTGCTGCCACAGGATGGCGCCGCCGTTCTCGACGTTGTACACGTGGGCACCGAAGATGCGGTCGGCCGCGAGACCGAACAGCGCCGCGGCGAGCACCGGGAAGGCCATCACGACGAGCAGCGACGTGACGAGCGTGTTCCAGGTGAAGATCGGCATGCGGAACATGGTCATGCCCGGGGCACGCATCGTGATGATCGTCGTGATGAAGTTCACCGCGCCGAGGATGGTGCCGAAACCGCTCAACGCGAGGCCGACGACCCACAGGTGTCCGCCGACCCCGGGTGTGAACGTCGTGTTCGACAGCGGGGTGTAGGCGAACCAGCCGAAGGATGCGGCACCCTGCGGCGTGAGGAAGCCGGCGACGGCGATGAGCGAGCCGAAGCTGTAGAACCAGTACGCGAGCGCGTTCAGACGGGGGAACGCCACATCCGGCGCGCCGATCTGCAGGGGCATGAGCACGTTGGCGAAGCCCGCGAACAACGGCGTCGCGAACATCAGCAGCATGATCGTGCCGTGCATCGTGAACAGCTGGTTGTACTGCTCTTTGCTGCCGACGATCTCGAGGCCCGGAGCGAACAGCTGGGCGCGGATGATGAGAGCCATCACTCCGCCGAGGCAGAAGTAGATGAACGAGGAGATGAGGTACAGGTACCCGATCTTCTTGTGGTCCGTCGTCGTGAGGTAGTCGACGATGATGCTGCCTCGGCGGACGGGTGCGGGGGCGTCCGCCGACGGGGTCTGGGGACGTGATGCGGTGAGCGTCATGGTTGCCTCGGGGTCCCTTATTCCTCGATCGGGCTACGGCCCGGCAGGTTCGAGTTGGTGTTGTACTCGTTGCCGAGCTGGCCTTCGTTGCCGGCCTCGCGCAGCGATTCGATGTAGTCGTCGTACTCGGCCTGCTCGACGACCTTCACCTTGAAGAGCATGAGCGAGTGGTACTCGCCGCAGAGCTCGGCGCACTTGCCCTCGTACTCGCCGGTCTTCTCCGGCACGAAGTACATGTAGTTCGACTTGCCGGGGATCATGTCCTTCTTGTAGAGGAAGTCGATGATCCAGAACGAGTGGGCGACGTCGCGGGATTCGATCTTGATCTCGACGCGCTTGCCCACCGGCAGGTAGAGGGTCGGCAGCAGGTCGGTGTCGACGTAGTTCGTCTGCGGGTCCTCCTGGGCCTGGATGCCCGCGAGGTAGACGTTCTCATCCGTGTAGTTGAAGTCCCAGCCCCAGCGCTTGCCGAAGACCTCGATCTTCACCTCGGGGTCGTTCGGCGACTCGATCGCCTGCTGGTCCCGTGCGGTGAAGGCGAAGAAGCCCAGCACGAGGATGAGCGGCACGACCGTGTAGAAGATCTCGATCGGCAGGTTGTAGCGCAGCTGCACGGGCAGGCCGCTCTGGCCCTTGCGGCGGCGGTAGACGACGGCGGCCCAGATGATGAGCGACCACGTCACGACGCCGACGGCGAGCAGGACGATCCACGAACCGGTCCACAACGAGGTGATCCGATCGGTGTGGTTCGTGATGCCGGGCTCGCCCGGGAGGTAGCCGCGAAGCTGCTCGGACGTGCAGCCGGCCAGCGCGAGGGCCAGCCCGGCCACGACCGGGATCGCGACCCAACGGAGACGGCGGG
Source organism: Diaminobutyricimonas aerilata (assembly GCF_002797715.1). Classification (NCBI taxonomy): domain Bacteria; kingdom Bacillati; phylum Actinomycetota; class Actinomycetes; order Micrococcales; family Microbacteriaceae; genus Diaminobutyricimonas; species Diaminobutyricimonas aerilata. The sequence goes on from NZ_PGFF01000001.1 coordinate 1,999,797, forward strand.
AAGAGCGCACCTGGAACCTCTCGTGACGCTGGGGGGAAGGAATCGAGAGCCAGTCTATAGCCCCGATCGACGCGCCCAGCGTCACCGCCGGGCGGGTTCCCGGCATCCGTCGCCGCCCCATTAACGACGACGAGGGAGCCGCCGGAGCGGCTCCCTCGTCGGGGTCGGATGCGCGCCGTCGGCGGGCATCCGGTGGGGATCAGTGGAAGCTGTCGCCGCAGGCGCAGCTGCCCTGGGCGTTCGGGTTGTCGATCGAGAACCCGTACTTGTGGATGGAGTCCTCGAAGTCGATCGAGGCGCCGTCGAGATAGGGCACGCTCATCTGGTCGACGACGAGGCCCACTCCGCCGAACTCGACCACGGCGTCGCCGTCGTGCATGTTCTCGTCGAAGTAGAGCCGGTAGATCAGGCCGGAGCATCCGCCCGGCTGCACCTCGATGCGCAGCTTCAGTTCGTCGTTGCCCTCCTGCTCGAGCAGGCTGGCCGCCTTCGCAGCCGCCGCCTCGGTCAGGGTGACGCCGTGCGTCGCCGGAGCGATGGTGGTGTCGGTCATGGGTCCCTCCTTCGGTGGGAAGTCGATGCGATTGTACCCGCGCGACCTGGGACTGCTTACGCGCGCGAACCGAGTCGCGACAACAGGAGCGCCTCGCTCAGGATGCCGCGGTGGAAGACGCCCAGGTGCAGCGACTCGTTCGGGCTGTGCGCGCGCGAGTCCGGGTCCTCGACGCCGGTGATCAGAATCTGCGCCTGCGGGAACACCTCCACGAGGTCGGCGACGAAGGGGATGCTGCCGCCGACGCCCATGAGCACGGGCTCGGCGTCCCACGCGTCGCGCATCGCGTCGAGAGCGGCGGCGGCGACCGGCCCGCTCGTGTCGACGAGGAACGGCGCGCCGAGGTCGATGTCGGTGATCTCCACCCGGGCGCCGAACGGGGTGTGGTCGGTGAGGTGCTTCTCGACGGCGGCGAACGCCTCGGTGGGGCTCTGCCCGGGCGCGATGCGCACGCTGATGCGGCCTCGGAGCTTCGGGCTGAGCGTGTTGGAGGCGTTGAGCACGCTCGTCGCGTCGATGCCGACGACCGTGATGCTCGGCTGGTACCAGAGGCGGCTCAGGATGGTGCCGCGCCCGATGGGCGTGACGCCGTCGAGCAGTCCCGACTCGCGTCGCAACTGCGCCTCGTCGTAGGGCGGCGTCTCTGCCTCGTACGAGCGCAGCCCCTCGACCGCGACCGCGCCCTCGTCGTCGTGCAGGGTCGCGAGGAGCTTGATCATCGCCGTCATCGCATCCGGCACCGCGCCGCCGAACATGCCCGAGTGCGACGCGTGGTCGAGGGTCTCGATCGTGAAGTTGAAGGTGACGTTGCCGCGCAGCGCGGCGGTGAGGGCCGGGGTCTCGGTGTCCCAGTTGCCGGAGTCGGCGACGATGATGACGTCAGCGGCGAGCTGATCGCGGTGCTGGGCGAGGAAGCTCGAGAACGAGCGGGAGCCGAACTCCTCCTCACCCTCGATGAAGACGACGAGACCGAGGTCGAAGTCGGGGCCGTGCGCGGCGATGAGCGCCCGGATCGACGCGATGTGCGACATGATGCCGGCCTTGTCGTCGGCGGTTCCGCGTCCGTAGAGCCGGTCGCCGCGCAGCGTCGGCTCGAACGCCGGCGACAACCAGCCGCTCTCGTCGCCCACCGGCTGCACGTCGTGGTGCGCGTAGAGCAGCACTGTGGGCGCACCGTTGCGGGCCGCGCGCGTGCCGAGCACCGCCGGCTGCCCCAGCTCGTCACTCCCGGGGATCGGTGCGCGGGAGATCACGACCTCGTCGAACGCCCCCGTCTCCTCGAACAGCGCGCGCACCGCCTCGGCGCTCGCCTGCACGTGCGAGTGGTCGAAGCCCTCGAACGCCACCGAGGGCACGCGGACGAGGCGCGACAGGTCGGCGATCGTGGCCGGCAGGCCCTCCTGCACCGCGGTGCGCACCGCCTCTTCGACGGCGGGTCGGTCGGATGCTGCGCTGCTGTTCGGAGCCTGGATCTCGGTCATGCGACTACTCTAGAGAGGACGTGAGAAGGCAGGTTCCCGTGGCCACAGCATCCGACAAGAAGGGCGCGGCCGCGCCGGAGACCCTCGAAGAGACGCAAGCGCGGCTGGCCGGCAAGGGCCGACCGACCCCGTCTCGACGCGAGCGGGAGGCGCAGCGCAAGCGCCCCCTCGTGCCCGAGGACCGCCGTCAGGCCAACAAGGAGGCGCGGGCCAAGCTCGCGCAGGCGCGCGAGAAGGCGCGCATCGGCATGGCGAACGGCGAGGAACGCTACCTCCCCGCTCGCGACAAGGGGCCGCAGAAGCGCTACGTGCGCGACTACGTCGACGCGCGCTTCAGCGTCGGCGAGGTCATGATCCCGCTCATGTTCCTCGTGATCGTGCTCACCTTCTTCCCGCAGCCCGAGATCCAGTTCTTCGGCATCCTCGCGCTGTGGGCGTTCTTCCTCGTCGCGATCATCGACTGCGTCGTGCTCGGGTTCCTGCTGAACCGACGCCTCAAGGAGAAGTTCGGCGAATCGCGCGTCGAGCGCGTGCGCTGGTACGCCGCCATGCGGGCGCTGCAGCTGCGCCCGATGCGTCTGCCGAAGCCGCAGGTCAAGCGCGGCCAGTACCCCGCCTGATCCGCGCCGGTCAGCGGCGGCGGGCGGCGACCCGTCCGGATGCGGTCGCCCGCAGCTCTGTGAGGGGCTCGCGCGCCACTTCCGCGCACGCGCGACAGTTCTTCCTGTGGCGCGAGCGCGAACCCGTAGCGCGAGCGGCATCGGCTCGTCAGCAGCGGCGGCCGGTCAGCGGCGGCGGGCGAGGCCCCGGTTGATCTGCCGCGCCCAGAACGGGCCGCGGTAGAGGAAACCGGTGTAGCCCTGCACGAGCGTGGCTCCCGCGTCGAGGCGCTCGGCGACGTCGTCCGCCGTCTCGACGCCGCCGACGGAGATGACGCACAAGTCGGACGGCACGTGTCGGCGGAGGATGCGCAGCACCTCGAGGGAGCGCGCGGCGAGTGGACGACCCGACAGTCCCCCGGCGCCGGCGGCGTCGACGACGGATCGGTCGGTGCGCAGTCCGTCGCGCGAGATGGTCGTGTTCGTCGCGACGATCCCGTCGAGGCCGAGGCGCACGGCGAGGCCGGCGATCCCGGCGATCTGCTCGTCGTCGAGGTCCGGCGCGATCTTCACGAGCAGCGGGGTGCCCGCCGATGCGGCGCGCACCGCATCCAGCAGCGGCTCGAGCCGATCGAGCTCCTGCAGCCCGCGCAGCCCGGGCGTGTTGGGCGAGCTCACGTTGATGACGAGGTAGTCGGCGAGGGGCGCGAGCAGCCGGGTGCTCTCGAGGTAGTCCTCGACGGCGTCGTCGACCTCGACGACACGCGACTTACCGATGTTCACGCCGATCACGGGCCGGTCGGCGCGCCGGCGCGCGCGGGCGATCCGTTTCGCGGCCGCGCGGGCACCGTCGTTGTTGAACCCCATCCGATTGATCACCGCACGGTCCGGGATGAGCCGGAACAGGCGGGGCCGCTCGTTGCCGGGCTGCGGCCGCGCCGTGATCGTACCGACCTCGACGTGTCCGAACCCGAGCTGGTGCAGGCCGATGATGCCCGCCCCGGTCTTGTCGAACCCGGCGGCCACGCCGAACGGCGACGGGAAGCGGAGTCCGAGCGCGTCCACCGCGAGCGACTCGTCGGCGCGCGTCATCCGGTGCACCGCGCGACCGACGGTCGGCGGCAGGGCGCGGATGACGCCGAACGCGAGGTGGTGGGCGCGCTCCGGATCGAGGCGGGACAGGACGAGGCGGAACAGCAGCGGATACATGCGCGGGCGGCCTACCGGCCGGTCCGCGCGTCGGGCGACTCGGCGTCGTCGGCCGGCTGGTGTTCGACGCGCAGGAGCGCGATCGCCGACTCGAAGTCGTCGAGGGAGTCGAAGCCCTGGTACACGCTCGCGAAGCGGAGGTAGGCGACCTCGTCGAGCTCGCGCAGCGGCGGCAGGATCGCGAGCCCGATGTCGTTCGCCTCGATCTGCGAGGCGCCCGTCGCACGGATCGACTCCTCGACCCGCTGGGCGAGCACCGCGAGATCGGTGTCGGTCACCGGGCGACCCTGGCAGGCCTTGCGCACGCCGGAGACGATCTTCTCGCGGCTGAAGGGTTCGACCACGCCGTTGCGCTTGATGACGTTGAGGCTCGCCGTCTCGGTGGTGGTGAACCGCCGTCCGCATTCGGGGCACTGCCGCCGCCGCCGGATGGCGAGGCCGTCGTCGCTGGTGCGCGAGTCGATCACCCGCGTGTCGGGATTACGGCAGAACGGGCAGAACACCCGCTCAGGATACCGCTCGATGCGGCTCGATCAGGCGAACCGCGCGTCGACGGCGTCGCCGTGGGCCGGCAGGTCCTCCGCGTCGCTCAGGGCGCGGATGCCGTCGCGCACCCGGGCGAGCGCGTCGCGGTCGTAGCGGACGACCTGCTGGGGGCGCAGGAAGGTCGCCGTGTTGAGACCCGACGAGAACCGGGACTGGCCTCCGGTCGGCAGCACGTGATTGGAACCGGCGAGGTAGTCGCCGAGGCTGACCGGGGTGTGCGGTCCGAGGAAGATCGCGCCCGCGCTGTCGATCGACTCGAGCACCGCCTCGGGATCGGCGGTCTGGATCTCGAGGTGCTCCGGACCGTAGGCGTTGCTGAAGCGTGCGGCGGCCTCGAGGTCGTCGACGAGCACGATCGCGGACTGCGGGCCGCCGAGCGCGGTGCGCACGCGGTCGGAGTGGTGGGTGCGCTCCACGAGGGCGGGGAGCGCGGCGATCACGCGTTCGGCGAGCCCGGCGTCGTCGGTGACGAGCAGTGCGGAGGCGAGCTCGTCGTGCTCCGCCTGGCTCACCAGATCGGCGGCGACGAGATCGGCCTCGGCGGTCGCGTCGGCGATCACGAGGATCTCGGTCGGACCGGCCTCCGCATCGATCGCGACCCGGCCGGCGACGGCGCGCTTCGCCGCGGCGACGAAGACGTTGCCCGGACCCGTGATGGCGTCGACGGGATCCAGCCCGAGCGACGGCACCCCGTACGCGAACGCACCGACCGCTCCGGCGCCGCCCATCGCGTACACCTCGTCGATGCCGAGCAGCCCCGCGGCGGCGAGGATCGTGGGGTGCACTCCCCCGGACTCGCGCTGGGCCGGGGAGGCGATGGCGATCGAGCGCACGCCGGCGACCTGGGCGGGGACGACGTTCATGACGACGCTCGACGGGTAGACGGCCTTGCCACCGGGCACGTAGAGCCCGACACGGTCGACCGCCTGCCAGCGCTGCACGACGACGGCACCGTCGTCGATGCGCGTCTCGGCCGGCGGCGGCACCTGGGCCGCGCTCGCGGCCCGCACGCGGGCGATCGCCTCGGTGAGCGCCGCCCGCACGACCGGGTCGAGCCCGTCGACGGCCGCGGCGATGTCGGCGGACGGCACCCGCAGCGACGCGGGACGCACGCCGTCGAAGCGTTCGGCCTGCTCGAGCAGTGCCTCCTCCCCGCGGGCGATGACGTCGGAGATGAGTCCCTCGGCGATCGGCAGTGCCGACGCCGGGTCGACGTGTGCTCGCGGGACCGCCGCGAGCAGGGCGGCGCGGGAGGCGGGAAGCGGGCGCAGGTCGATCGTCTGGATCATGGCCCGACCATGCTATTGCGTGCCACCTGGCACCCCGGCCCGGGGAATAGGGCAGGCCCGCCCGCTCTTGATGCAGGTGTATGGACGACACCCGCCCCGCCGACGACACCGCGGCGTTCCGGCACGCGTTCCGCCGTCACGCGGCCGGAGTGGTCGCGATCACGACGGTTCTGCCCGACGGCACGCCCGCGGGGTTCACCGCCACCTCGGTCGCCTCACTCGCCGCGGATCCGCCGCTCGTGACCTTCAACATGGCCCGTACCGCGAGCACCTGGCCCGCGGTCGCGGAAGGCACCCACGTCATCGTGCACATGCTCGGAGCCCGCAACCGCACGGCGGCCGAGCGTCTCGCCGGGCCGGCCGGACGCCGCTTCGAGGGCGACCATTGGACCCCCGGCCCGCTCGGCATCCCGTTGCTGCGGGACGTGACCGCGTGGATGCTCGTTCGCATCGTGGACCGGGTGGCGGTCGCGTCGGCCGCCGTCGTCGTCGCGCAGGTCGAGGACGGCGGGCTCGGCGAGCCCGACGTGCCGCTCATCTACCACGAGCGTCAGTACTGGCGCCCGGGCGATCCGGCCTGACCCGCTCTAGGCGAGACAGGACGGACCGAGCAGCGTCTTGAGCTCCCCGTAGAGATCGGCGCTCACCCGCACCGGATACGGGATCTCGAACACGCGAGCCGTGTCGCCCTTGAGCAGGCGCAACCGTACCTCGCTCTCGCCCTTGTGCCGGGCGAGCACGTCGCGCAGTTCGCTCACGAGCTCGGTGGTCGCACGCTGCTCCGGGGTCTGGATGACGAGCGTGCCGATCTCCCCCGCGGCACTGACATCCGGCTGGAACATGCTCGCGGCGTGCAGGTTCATGCCGTCGTCGCGCGCACTGACCCGGCCGCGCACGACGACGATGGTGTCGCTCTGCAGTCCGGGGGCGAACTCCTGGTACGTCTTGCCGAGGAACAGCACGGTGATCTCGCCGCCGAAGTCCTCGATCTGCACCATGCCGTACTGGTTGCCGGAGTTGCGTGCGGTGCGATGCTGCACGCTCGTCACGAGCCCGGCGATCGTGACGATCTCACCGTCGGAGACCGCCTCGCCGCCGAGCAGGTCGGCGATGCCGACGGTGGCGTGCTTGGCGAGTTCGAGCTCGAGCCCGGCGAGCGGATGATCGGAGACGTAGAGCCCGAGCATCTCGCGCTCGAAGGCGAGCTTGTCGCGCTTGGACCACTCGGGGCGATCCGGCACACGCAGGCCCTCCTGCGGTTCGTCCCAGAGCGACTCGAAGTCGAAGCCGACCTGGCCGTTGGCCTCCGCGCGCTTCTCGCTCACGGCGGCGTCGATCGCGTCCTCGTGGATCTCGAGCATCGCCCGGCGGGTCGCCCCGAGGGAGTCGAACGCGCCCGCCTTGATGAGCGACTCGACCGTGCGCTTGTTGGCGACGGGGATCGGCACCTTCTTGAGGAAGTCGTGGAAGGAGGTGAACGCGCCCTTCTGCTCGCGCACGGCACGGATCTGCTCGACGACGTTGAAGCCGACGTTGCGCACCGCCCCGAGCCCGAAGCGGATGTCCTCGCCGACGGCCGCGAAGAATCCGATCGACTCGTTCACATCCGGCGGCAGCACCTTGATGCCCATGCGACGGCACTCGTTGAGGTACAGCGCGAGCTTGTCGCGCGCGTCGCCGACGCTCGTGAGCAGGGCGGCCATGTACTCGGCCGGGTAGTGCGCCTTGAGGTACGCGGTCCAGTAGCTGAGCACGCCATACGCGGCGGAGTGCGCCTTGTTGAAGGCGTAATCCGAGAACGGCAGCAGGATGTCCCAGAGGGTCTGGATGGCCTCGTCGGAGTATCCGTTGGCCTTCATGCCGCCGGAGAAGCCCTCGAACTGCTTGTCGAGTTCGGCCTTCTTCTTCTTGCCCATGGCGCGGCGCAGGATGTCCGCTTGACCGAGTGAGAAGCCCGCGACCTTCTGCGCGATCGCCATGACCTGCTCCTGGTAGATCACGAGGCCGTAGCTCGTCGAGAGGATCTCGTCGAGCGGCTCCGCGAGCTCAGGGTGGATCGGCACGATCTCCTGCTGCCCGTTCTTTCGCAGCGCGTAGTTGGTGTGCGAATTCGCGCCCATCGGGCCCGGACGGTACAGCGCGATCAGGGCGGAGATGTCTTCGAAGTTGTCGGGCTTCAACAGGCGGAGCAGCGACCGCATGGGTCCGCCGTCGAGTTGGAAGACGCCGAGGGAGTCGCCGCGCGAGAGCAGCGCGTACGCCTCCGGGTCGTCGAAGTCGAGGTCTTCGAGCACCGGGCGGAAGCCGCGGTTCGCGGCGATGTTGTCGAGCGCGTCGTCGATGATCGTGAGGTTGCGCAACCCCAGGAAGTCCATCTTGATGAGCCCGAGGGCCTCGCACGCCGGGTAGTCGAACTGCGTGACGATCTGGCCGTCCTGCTCCCGCTTCATGATCGGGATGATGTCGATGAGCGGTTCGCTCGACATGATGACGCCGGCGGCGTGCACGCCCCACTGGCGCTTGAGGTTCTCGAGTCCGAGCGCGGTGTCGAACACCTTCTTGGCGTCGGGGTCGGTCTCGAGCACCGCCCGGAAGTCGCCCGCCTCCTTGTAGCGCTCGTGCGACGGGTCGACGATGCCGGAGAGCGGGATGTCCTTGGCCATGATGGGCGGCGGCATCGCCTTGGTGAGCTTCTCGCCCATGCCGAAGGGGAAGCCGAGCACGCGCGAGGAGTCCTTGAGCGCCTGCTTCGCCTTGATCGTGCCGTACGTCACGATCTGCGCCACCCGCTCGTCGCCGTACTTCTCGGTGACGTAGCGGATGACCTCACCGCGCCGGCGCTCGTCGAAGTCCACATCGAAGTCGGGCATCGAGACGCGGTCGGGGTTCAGGAACCGCTCGAAGATGAGTCCGTGACGCAGCGGGTCGAGGTCGGTGATCCGCATCGCGTACGCCGCCATCGAGCCGGCGCCCGAGCCGCGGCCCGGGCCGACGCGGATCCCGTTGCGCTTGGACCAGTTGATGAAGTCGGCGACGACGAGGAAGTAGCCGGGGAACCCCATCTGGACGATGACGCCCTTCTCGTACTCCGCCTGCGCGCGCACCTCGTCGGGGATGCCGTCCGGGTAGCGGTACTCGAGGCCGGCGTCGACCTCCTTGACGAACCAGCTCTCCTCGGTCTCCCCCTCGGGCACCGGGAAGCGGGGCATGTAGTTGGCGCGCTCGTTGAACTCGACCTCGCACCGCTCCGCGATGAGCAGCGTGTTGTCGCACGCCTCCGGGTAGTCGCGGAACAGGTGCCGCATCTGCTCGGCGCTCTTGAGGTAGAACTCGTCCGCGTCGAACTTGAAGCGGTTCGGGTCGTCGAGCGTCGTGCCCGACTGCACGCACAGCAGCGCCGCGTGCGAGGTGGCGTCGTGGGCGTGGGTGTAGTGCAGGTCGTTGGTGGCGACGAGCGGGAGGTCGAGGTCTTTCGCGAGCCGGATGAGGTCGCTCATGACGCGGCGCTCGATGCCGAGGCCGTGGTCCATGATCTCGGCGAAGAAGTTCTCCTTGCCGAAGATCTCGCGGAACTCCCCCGCCGCCTTCTTGGCCTCCTCGTACTGCCCGAGACGCAGCCGGGTCTGCACCTCGCCGCTCGGGCAGCCGGTCGTGGCGATGAGGCCCTTGCCGTAGGTGTTCAGCAGGTCGCGGTCCATCCGCGGCTTGAAGTAGTAACCCTCGATCGACGCCTTCGACGAGAGGCGGAAGAGGTTGTGCATGCCCTCCGTCGAGGCGGACAGCAGGGTCATGTGCGTGTATGCGCCGGCGCCGGAGACGTCGTCCTCGCCGCCGTTGCCCCAGCGCACGCGCGTCTTGTCGCTGCGGTGGGTGCCCGGGGTCAGGTACGCCTCGGTGCCGATGATCGGCTTGATACCGGCGTCGCGCGCGGTCTTCCAGAAGTCGTAGGCACCGAACGTGTTGCCGTGGTCGGTGATGGCGATCGCCGGCATGCCCTGCTCGACCGCCTCCTGGATCAGCGGTTTGACGCGCGCCGCTCCGTCGAGCATCGAGTATTCACTGTGGACGTGCAGATGCACGAAGGAACTGCTGGATGCCACGCGACCTCCGAACGGGCGAGGGGGATCATCCGAGCTTAATCGCCACGGAGGACATCGAGGGCGTGCTGCAGGTCGTCCGGGTAGCGTGTCGAGAACTCGACCCACTCCCCGCTCGCGGGATGCGCGAACCCGAGCCGCATGGCGTGCAGCCACTGACGAGTGAGCCCGAGCCGGGCGGAGAGCGTCGGATCGGCGCCGTACATCGCGTCCCCGACGCACGGGTGCCGCTGCGCGGCCATGTGCACGCGGATCTGGTGGGTGCGCCCGGTCTCGAGATGGATCTCGAGCAGGGACGCGGAGGGGAACGCCTCGAGCGTCTCGTAGTGGGTCACCGACGGCTTGCCGTCGGCGACGACCGCGAACTTCCAATCGGAGCTCGGATGCCTCCCGATCGGCGCGTCGATCGTGCCGGCGAGAGGGTCCGGGTGCCCCTGCACGACGGCGTGGTAGACCTTCTCGACCGTGCGGTCGTGGAAGGCGCGCTTGAGCTCGCGGTAGGCCCGTTCGCTCTTCGCGACGACCATGAGTCCGCTCGTGCCCACGTCGAGACGGTGCACGATGCCCGCGCGTTCGGCCGCTCCGCTCGTCGCGACCCGGAAGCCCGCCGCGGCGAGGGCGCCGAGCACGGTGGGTCCGGTCCAGCCCACCGAGGGGTGGGCCGCCACCCCGATCGGCTTGTCGATCACGACGATGTCGTCGTCATCGTGCACGATCGCGAGGTCGGGTACGGCGATCGGGACGATCGTGGGGGCCTGTCGCGGCTGCCAGGAGACCTCGAGCCAGCCGTCGGCGACGAGCCGGTCGCTCTTGCCGAGCACGACGCCGTCGAGGGTCACTCCCCCCGCTTCGGCGACCTCGGCGGCGAAGGTGCGCGAGAAGCCGAGGAGCTTGGCGAGCGCGGAGTCGACGCGCTCCCCGGCGAGCCCCTCGGGGACGGGGAGGCTGCGGGTCTCCACGGTCACTCCTCCTCGGAGGCGGACCGCGCACGCGGCGCCTCGCGCGCCGGCCGGGTGCCGTCGAGGCCGGTGCCGCGCAGGGTGAGCACGATGAACAGCGCCATGCTCGACACGATGCCGATGTCGGCGATGTTGAAGATCGCGGGGAAGGCGTACAGCTGCAGGAAGTCGATCACGTGACCCTGCCCGAAGCTCGGTTCACGGAATAGCCGGTCGGTGAGGTTGCCCAGGGTGCCGCCGAGCAGCATCCCGAACACGACCGCCCAGGTGATCGAGCGGATGCGGTGGGCCGAGGCGACGAGGAAGACGACGACCCCGGCGGCGACGAGGGAGAAGATCCAGGTCACGCCGGAGCCGAGCGAGAACGCGGCTCCCGAGTTCTTGACGAACCGGAGCTGCAGCAGCTCGCCGATGAACGGCACCGGCTGGCCGAGCGGCAGGTTCTCGACGACGAGGTACTTCGTCAGCTGGTCGAGTCCGTAGACGACCACGGCGACGACGGCGAGAACGAACAACGCCCGCGACGCGAGTCGGCGGGCGTTGTCCTTCGCCGTCGGTTCAGGAGCCTCCACCGAAGCCGGAGAAGTTCGCGGGCGGCGCGGGCGGAGCGCCGAACCCGCCGCTCGGGGCGGAGATCGGGGCGGGGCGCTGCTCGCCGGTCGACTCGCCCTGGTCGGCGCGAGCCGCGGGAGCGGCGGAGCCGGCGGTCTCGAGCTCGCGGAGCTGGCCCTCGATGTAGCCGCGCAGCTTCTGGCGGTACTCGCGCTCGAAGGTCTTCAGACCCTCGATGCGGCGCTCCACCTCGTCGCGCTCCTTCTCGAGCACGGCGCGCTCCTGCTCGAGGGCGCTCAGCTGGGCACGCTGCTTGGCCTCCGCCTCGGCGACGACGCGTGCCGCGGTCGCGTGACCCTCGGCGATGAGCGCGTCGCGCTTCTCGACGCCCTCACGGACGTGCTCCTCGTGCAGTCGGCGGGCGAGCTGCAGCAGGTTGTTCGTGTTGCTGGGGTCGAAGGAGCTGTCGGCGCTCGGGGCCACGTAGGCGGGAGCCGGGGCGGCCGCCGCGACGGGCGCGGGCGTCGGAGTCGCGACGGGCTCCGGGGTCGCCGGGGCCGCTTCGGCCGCGGGAGCGGGCTGGGCCTGCTGGCCACCGCTGCGCTGCAGCTCGTTGATGCGCGACTCGCTCGCGACGAGGCGCTGACGCAGCTCCTCGTTCTCCTGGTTGAGACGCCGCAGCTCGACGACGACCTCGTCGAGGAAGTCGTCGACCTCGTCCTGGTCGTAGCCCTCGCGGAACTTCGTCGGCTGGAACCGCTTGTTGACCACGTCTTCCGGCGTCAACGCCATCTGCGTCACCTACAACTCTCTGTGTCGTTCGCGTACCGGGTAGCCACGGTAGCAAGATTCTTCGGCCGCAGGACGAGGCCGCGCGGCGCGCTTCCAGGGTACATCCGCTCACGGGGCGGACTCAGGAGAAGTTGGCCACCACGAGCATGAGGAACAGGCACGCGAGCATCACGATGCTCCACCCGAAATCGAGGGCCGCTCCGCCGACGCGCAGCGGCGGGAACACGCGACGGACGAGCTTGATCGGCGGATCGGTCACGGTGTAGCTCGCTTCGGCGAGCACGAGACCAAGGCCGCGCGGTTTCCACCGCCGGGCGAACACCCGCACCCAGTCCAGCACGAAGCGCGCCCACATGGCGATGAAGAAGAGCACGAGGGCGAACATCAGGATGTTCGCCACGACGGCGACGACGGTCACCGTTCCAGGCTATCGCCCGGGAGACGGCTCACTGACCGAAGAACGACGCCTCGACGTCGGGCTCGACCTCGGCCTGGTCGCCGCTGACCGCGACGTGAGCAGGCGAGAGCAGGAACACCTTGTTCGTGACGCGCTCGATCTTGCCGTACAGACCCTGCGAGAGACCGCTCGCGAAGTCGATCAGGCGACGCGCCTCGGGCTCGGTCATCTGCGACAGGTTGATGATCACCGGGATGCCGTCGCGGAAGCTCTCGGCGATGACCTGGGCGTCCTTGTACTGACGCGGGTGCACGGTGAGGATCTCGTTCATGTCGGTGGGTCCCGTCGTCGTGGTGGGAGCGGGCTGCGCGCGACGCAGCGGGGTCACCGGGGCACGACCGGCCGCGGCCGCGGGAGCACGCTCCGGGGCGGGGGCCGGCGCCGGAGTCGCGGCATGGGCCTGCGCGGCGGGGGCGGCGGTGGGCTCCTCGTCGAACTCCTCGTCGGCGAGTCCCAGATACACCATCGTCTTACGCAGCGGGTTGGCCATTGTGTTCCTCCGAACAGGTCCTGTCGTCTCGATGAGATTAACCGCGGGCGGGTCGGTTTCCCGTGATTGCCGTCCCGATCCGCAGGTGTGTCGCGCCCTCGAGGATGGCCTCGCGGTAGTCGCCGGACATCCCCGCCGAGATGTCGCGCGCGTCGGGGGCGACCAGCCGCAAGCGCTCCGAGGCGACGCGCACGCGTGCGAATGCCCGCCGCGGTTCCTCATCGAGCGGGGCGACGGCCATGACTCCGCGCAGACGGAGCCCGGCGGATCCGAGCACCCGCTCGGCGATGGCCTCGACCTCGTCCGGCTGCACGCCGCCGCGCGCCGGATCGTCGGTGAGGTTGAGCTGGACGAAGCAATCCACGGGGTCGTGGTCGCCCGCGAGCGCGTCGACGAGCGACGACCGGTCGATCGAGTGGACGACCCGTGCGTAGCGGATGGCCTGGCGGGCCTTCTTGCTCTGCAGCTGGCCGACGAAGTGCCAGGTGAGCGGAAGGTCCGCCAGCTCGGCGGCCTTCTGCTGGGCCTCCTGGTGGCGGTTCTCCCCCACGTCGCGCACGCCGAGTCCGGCGAGTTCGCGCACGAGCGACGCCGGGTGGAACTTGGTCACCACGATGCGGGTGATGCCGGCGGGATCCCGCCCTGCCTCGCGCGCGGCGTCGGCGATACCGGCGTCGACGCGCGCGAGGCGCTCCGCGAGTCCGCTCACTTCAGGAAGTCGGGAACGTCCAGCTCGTCGTCGTCGGTGAAGTCGCGGTGCGCCGGCGCGGGCGTCGGCACCTCGGGCTCCGCCGGGGCCCACGCCTGCGCGGGCGGTGTCTCGACCTCGTCGGGCACGGTGACGGCACCGGCGCCGGCCGACACGAAGCCCGACGCGGCCTCGACGAAGTTCGAGCGGCGCTCCTTGGCCTTCGTCGACGGCTCTCCGCCGTCGAACCCGGCGGCGATGACGGTCACGCGCACCTCGTCACCGAGGGTGTCGTCGATCACGGCACCGAAGATGATGTTGGCCTCGGGGTGCACGGCCTCCTGGACGAGGCGGGCCGCGTCGTTGATCTCGAAGATCCCGAGGTTCGAGCCGCCCTGGATCGACAGCAGCACCCCGTGGGCGCCGTCGATGGAGGCTTCGAGCAGGGGCGAGGCGACCGCGAGTTCCGCGGCCTTGATGGCGCGGTCGGCGCCTCTCGAGGATCCGATGCCCATGAGGGCGCTGCCGGCGCCCTGCATGACCGACTTGACGTCGGCGAAGTCGAGGTTGATGAGGCCCGGCGTGGTGATGAGGTCGGTGATTCCCTGCACACCGGCGAGGAGCACCTGGTCGGCCGTGGCGAACGCTTCGAGCATCGAGATGCCCCGGTCGCTGATCTCGAGCAGGCGGTCGTTCGGCACGACGATGAGGGTGTCGACCTCGTTCTTGAGCGCCGCGACGCCGTCCTCGGCCTGCGCCTGACGGCGACGGCCTTCGAAGCCGAAGGGCTTGGTGACGACACCGATCGTGAGCGCGCCGATCGACTTCGCGATGCGCGCGACGACGGGAGCACCACCGGTTCCCGTCCCGCCGCCCTCACCCGCGGTGACGAAGACCATGTCGGCGCCGGTGAGCGCCTCCTCGATCTCCTCTGCGTGGTCCTCAGCGGCACGACGGCCGACCTCGGGGTCGGCGCCCGCACCGAGCCCGCGGGTGATCTCCCGACCCACGTCGAGCTTGACGTCGGCATCGCTCAACAGGAGCGCCTGGGCGTCCGTGTTGATGGCGATGAACTCCACGCCGCGGAGACCGAGTTCGATCATCCGGTTCACGGCGTTCACACCGCCGCCGCCGATACCGACGACCTTGATGACGGCGAGGTAGTTCTGGTTCGTGGTCACGTCCGGCCTCCGCTTGAACCTTCAACCTCTACTTGAGGTCTAAAGTTATACTCAATATGCAATCTGCTGACTCGAAGGTATGCACGCGCGTCCATCGGCTCGGGCAGGCGCGCCGCGTGTCGGGGACACGAGGGCTCGTCAATCCGGGCGGAAGACCGCCGTGCGCTCGGCGGACACGTCGTACTCCCCCGCGCCCGCACCCGCGTGCAGCGGGATGAGGCGTGCCAGCACGGCCGCCTTGCGGTCGCTGTCGGTCGCGCTCCCCCACAGCACGCGCTGCTCCGAGCCCGCGAGATCGAGCGTGACGCTGTCGCGACTCGGCGCCGAGATCGAGTCGACCTGGGCGAGCACCTCGGGCGGCAGCGCGAGCAGCACCTCGACCATCCAGTCGAAACCGGCGGAGTCGAGGTCGCCGTCGGGCAGGGTCAGCAGCGGCACCCCCGGGGGACGCTCCGGGGTCGTCTGCACGACGACGCCGGCCGGGTCGACGAGGTCGAAGCCGCCATCCCCCTGCACGAGAGCGATCGGCTGCCGTTCCTGCAGGCGCACGACGAGCGTGTCGGGCGGTACGACCTCGGTGACGTAGTTGCGGATGAGCGGGAACTCCGCGAGCTCCCGTTCCACGGCGTCGAGGTCGACGAGCGCGAGCGGGGTGCCGAGCTGTTCGTCGAGCACCGCGTGCAGCTGCTCCTGCGGGATGCGCTCCGTGCCGGTGATGCGGATCTCGCGCAAGGCGAGCAGCGGGGAGAACACCGCGAGCGACACCGCCACGGCGAACGCCGCGACGATCCCGCCGGCGGTCCACCAGATGGCGCGACGGTGCCGCGTGCGGCGGGTGAAGCGGCGCACCTCGTCGCGCTCGACCCGGGCCCTCTCGCGCGCCGCCCTCCGCAGGGCGGCCCGGGCCTCGCGCTCGCGCAGTCGCGACGCCGCTGCATCCGGCAGCACCGGCGTGCCGATGGCCGGCGGCGCGGGCGTGACCGGTCGGCCGGGGACCGGCTCCTCCGCCTGCGGAGAGGACTTCGGCGCGCGTGCGGTCCGTCGGGGCGATCGCACGGTGCGCCGGGGCTCGGGCGTCGCTTCCGGCTGGGGCGGACGAGGGTCGAAGCCCTCGGGACGCTTCATCGGGCGGGATCGAGGGCGTCGAGGATCTGCGGGATGATGCGGTACACGTCGCCGCAGCTGAGGGTCATGACGATGTCGCCCTCGCGCGCCACTTGGGCCGCGTGGTCCGCCGCCTGCTGCCAATCGGGCAGGTACACCACCCGCGACGGGTCGTGGAAGCGGTCCGCGACGAGCGCCCCGGTCACGCCCGGCTCGGGATCCTCGCGCGCGCCGAAGACGTCGAGCACGATCGTGTGATCCGCGAGCCGCTCGTAGGTCTCCGCGAACTCGCCGGCCATGAGACGCGTGCGGCTGTAGAGGTGGGGCTGGTGCACCGCGATGACCCGGCCCTCGCCGACGACGCTGCGGGCGGCCGCGAGAGCCGCCGCGACCTCGGTCGGGTGGTGGGCGTAGTCGTCGTAGACGCTCACGCCCCGCACGGTGCCGTGCAGCTCGAAGCGCCGCTCGGTGCCTCCGAACGTCTCGATCGCTGCGAGCACCGGCTCCGCCTCGAAGCCGAGACCGACGAGCACGGCGAAGGCACCCGCCGCGTTGAGCGCGTTGTGCGCGCCGGGCACGCGCAGACGCGCCGGGAGCTCGCGTCCGCCGTAGGAGAGCGTGAACGCGACTGGACCGTCGGCGACGATCGAGTGCACGCGCACGTCCGCGTGCTCCGCCTCGCCGAAGGTGATGACGCGCTTGCCGTCGAGACGGTTCGTGACGCTCACGGCCCCCGGATCGTCCGCGGACGCGACGACGAACTCGTCCGCCTCGTTCGCGAACGACACGAACGCGTCTTCGAAGGCCTCGCGCGAGCCGTAGTGGTCGAGGTGGTCCGCGTCGACATTGGTGATCAGCACGACGGACGTGTCGTAGAGCACGAACGACCCGTCGGACTCGTCCGCCTCGACGACGAAGAGCTCGCCCGACCCGCTCGACGCGCTCGTGCCGAGCGACTGGATGACGCCGCCGTTGACGAAGCTCGGGTCCTGCCCGAGCTCGAGCAGTGCCGTGACGATCATGCCGGTCGACGTGGTCTTGCCGTGCGCGCCGGCGACGGCGACCAGCCGCTGCTTGTTGATGAGCCAGGCGAGCGCCTGAGCGCGGTGCAGCACCGGCATCCCGCGCTGGAGCGCGAGCTGGTACTCGGGGTTGTCCTGCCACAGGGCTCCGGTGACCACGAGCGTGTCGGCGTCGCCGACGTTCGAGGCGTCGTGGCCGATGTGCACGGTGGCGCCGAGCTCGCGCAGCGCACGCACCGCATCCGTCTCGCGGAGGTCGGATCCCGTGACGGTGTAGCCGGCGGTGAGGAAGACGCGGGCGATGCCGCTCATGCCGCTGCCGCCGATGCCGACGAAGTGCAGGGCGCCGAGCTCGGTGGGGAGCTCCATGGAGAGGTCGGGCTTGATCATCGCGCTCTACGGTACCTTCCGCTCGAGCGCGTCCCGCACCAGGGCGACCATCCGTTCGGCCCCGTCGCGCACGCCCGTCTCGAGCGCGTGGGCGGCCATCCGGGCGACGGAGGCGCGGTCGGCGAGCAGCGGGACGAGTTCGTCGCGCACCCAGTCGGGGGTGAACGCCGCGTCGTCGACGAGCCGGGCGCCGCCCGCGGCGACGGCGTCGCGCGCGTTGTGGCGCTGTTCGCCGTTGCCGACGGGATAGGGCACGTAGACGGCGGGCACGCCCACCGCCGAGAGTTCGCTCACGGTACCGGCTCCCGCGCGGCACACCGCGAGATCGGCGAGGGCGAGCGCGAGGTCCATGCGGTCGCAGTAGCGCATCATCCGGTAGCCGGGCAGACCCGGGTCGCGCAGTTCCGAGCGGTCGCCGGTGATGTGCAGCACCTGCCACCCCGCTCCGAGCAGCAGGGCGACCGAGCGCGAGACCGTGTCGTTGATCCGGCGGGCGCCGAGCGAGCCGCCGGTCACGAGCAGCGTCGGTCGCGTCGCGTCGAGGTCGAACGTCGCAGCGGCCTCACCCCGGCGGGCCGCGCGGTCGAGCCCGACGATCTCGCGGCGCAGGGGCATCCCCACGAGGGTCGCGTGCGGCAGACGCGTGGAGGGGAAGGTCACGCCGACGTGGCGGGTGAAGCGCGCACCGAGACGGTTCGCGATGCCGGGCTTCGCGTTCTGCTCGTGCACGGCGATCGGGACGCCGAAGCGGCGGGCGGCGAGGTACGCCGGCGCCGCGGCATAGCCGCCGAAGCCGACGACCGCGTCGATGCCACGGTCGCGCAGGTACCCGGCGGTCGTGTCGATCGAGGCGCGCAGCCGGCCGGGGAAGCGCAGGGCCGCCGCATCGGGCCGGCGCGGGAACGGCAGCCGCGGCACGATGAGCAGCTCGTAGCCGCGTTCCGGCACGAGCCGGGATTCGAGTCCCTCCCGGGTGCCGAGCACGAGCACGTCGGCGTCCGGTTCGGCGTCGCGCAGCGCGTCGGCGGTCGCGAGCAGCGGATTGACGTGACCGGCCGTGCCGCCACCCGCGAGGAGGTAGCGGGTCACCGGGTGCTCCCCTGCTTGCGAGCGAACGACAGCACGACGCCGATCGCCACCATCGTCGTCACGAGCGCGGATCCGCCCGCGGAGATGAGCGGCAGCGGCACACCGAGCACGGGGAGCAGCCCGAGGACCACGGCGATGTTGACGAACGCCTGACCGACGACCCACACCATGACCGAGGCGCACGCGACGCGGGCGAAGATGTCGGTGGTGTGCCGGATGACCCGCACGAACGCGATGGTGAGCACGACGAACAGCAGCAGCACGACGATGGCGCCGATCATGCCGAGCTCCTCGCCGATGATCGCGAAGATGAAGTCGTTGTCGGCCTCGGGCAGCCAAGACCACTTCGCCTTCGAGTTGCCGAGTCCGACGCCGAAGAACCCGCCGGAGGCGAGGGCGTAGAGGCCGTGTTGCGGCTGCCAGCCGAGGTCGTTGTAATAGTCGCCGCCGTACCCCTCGAGCCACGCGTTGATGCGTCGCATGCGCGAGTCGCTCGCCATCGTGGCGAGCACGCCGAGCACGGCGATGGCGCCGACCGTCACGCCGAGGTGCTTGAGCCGCATGCCGCCGAAGAACAGCGCGCCGATCACGAGCAGCAGCATGATGATGGCGGTGCCGAGGTCGTTGCCGACGAGCACGAGGCCGATCGAACCGCCGGCGACGGGCAGGATCGGGAGCACGAGCTGTCGCCAGTCGTGCAGCACGTCCTGTTTGCGCGTGAGGATGAGCGCGAGCCAGATGACCAGGCCGAGCTTCACGACCTCCGACGGCTGCAGCGTCGCGAAGCCGAGGTTGAGCCAGTTGCGGTTTCCCTGGTGGTCGACGCCGAGCGGGGTGAAGACGACGAGCACCTGCAGACCGACGCCGATCAGCACGGCGTGCCACGCCCAGCGCTTCCAGAACGACACGGGCATGCGGGAGGCGAGCAGCATGAGCGGAACACCGAGCAGCGCGAAGAGCCCCTGCCGCGCGGCGGCGCCGAAGAAGTCGCCCGTCGCGGCGTAGTTCTCGATCGCCGACGACGACAGCACCATCACGAGCCCGAAGGCGACGAGGAACAGGGTCGTGCCGAGCAGGAGGTAGTAGGTCGAATTTCCGGTCTCGAAGAGACGTCTCACCCGTACGAACGCCGCGGGCGCCGAGGGGCCGTCAGCTGCGGTGCTCGCCGGTCCCGGTCTGGTCGTCGTCATGCGCTCCACTCCCGAGGTACTCGTGCACGGCGGCCGTGAAGCGCCGACCCCGGTCCGCGTAGTCCGCGAACTGGTCCATCGAGGCCGCAGCCGGAGCGAGGAGCACCACGTCGCCGGCTCGGGCCGCCCGCGCGGACAGCCTCACCGCCTCCGTCATTACCCGTCCAGTGTCGGTCTCCGTCACCTCGAACAGGGGCAGGGCGGGCGCGTGTCGCGCGAAAGCCTCAACCACGGGTTGACGGTCGACGCCGATGACCACGGCCGCGGAGACCCGCTTCGCGTGCGCACGGACGAGCGGCGCGAGGTCGACGCCCTTGAGCAACCCGCCGACGATCCACACCACCGAGCCGAAGGAAGCGAGCGACGCGGCGGCCGCGTGCGGATTGGTGGCCTTGGAGTCGTCGACCCACCGCACCCCGTCGCGTTCCGCGACGTGCTGCGTGCGATGCGCGTCGACCGAGAAGGCGGCGAGGGCCCTGCGGATGACCGGGGCCGGCACATCGAGCGACCGGGCGAGGGCGGAGGCGGCCAGCACGTCGGCGACGAGGTGCGGCGCGCGCAGCCCGACCGGTTCGAGGTCGTCGAGCGTCGTGAGCTCGATCGCGGAGTTCCGCCGGTCGTCGAGGAACGCACGGTCGCAGAGGATGTCCTCCACGAGGCCGAACTCGCTCGGCCCCGGCATGCCGAGCCCGAACCCGATGGCACGGCACCCCTCGATGACCTCCGCCTCTTCGACGAACCCGCGAGTGACCTCGTCTGCGGTGTTGTAGACGGCCGCGATGCGCGTGTTCTGGTACACCTTGGCCTTCGCGGCGCGGTATGCCGCCGCTCCGCCGTGCCAGTCGAGGTGGTCGTCGGCGATGTTGAGACACACCGAGGCCCACGGCGTCACCTCTCCACCGGGATTGCGGTGCATCCAGTGCAGCTGGAAGCTCGACAACTCGACGACGAGCACGTCGAAGCCCGCGGGATAGCGGACGACGTCGAGCACGGGTGTGCCGATGTTGCCGCACGCGGCGACCCGGCGCCCGTCGGCGGCGATCATGGCCGTGGTGAGCTGCGTCGTCGTGGTCTTGCCGTTCGTGCCCGTGACGAGCACCCATTCGGCCGGGGTCCCGGTCTTGTCGCGCACGCGCCAGGCGAGCTCGATGTCGCCCCAGATCGGCACGCCGAGCGCCTCGAGGTGCGCGATGCGCTCGTCGTCGGGACGGAACCCGGGCGAGACGACCGCGAGTTCCGGCGCGAACGCGTCGAGGTCATCCACATCACCTCGCTCGGCACCGATGACGGCGAGCATCTCGCCGGTGCGCTCGTCGACGCTCTCGGCGAGCACGAGCACGCGGGCACCGAGCTCGACGAGCGTGTCCGCCACGGAGAACCCGGTCTTGCCGGCGCCGAGCACGACGACGCGCAGGCCCGCCCAGTCGGCGTTCCAGCTCGTGAGTGCGGCCAGCCGCGCGGCGTTCAGAGCGACAGCCATTCGAGATAGAACAGTCCGACGCCCGCGGCGACGAAGAGTCCGGAGATGATCCAGAAGCGCACGACGATGGTCACCTCGGCCCAGCCCTTGACCTCGAAGTGATGGTGCAGAGGGCTGGCCAGCCAGATGCGCTTGCCCCCGGTGAGCTTGAAGTAGGTGCGCTGGATGATGACCGTGCTCGTGCAGACGATGAAGAGTCCGCCGATGAGGATGAGCAGGAGTTCGGTGCGCGAGAGCATCGCGAGGGCGGCGAGCACTCCCCCGAGCCCGAACGATCCGGTGTCCCCCATCATGATCTGCGCGGGCGAGGTGTTCCACCAGAGGAACCCGATGAGCGAGCCGACGACCGCGGCGGCGACGGTCGCGAGATCGAGCGGGTCGCTCACGGTGTAGCAGCGGTCGAGGTTCTCGCGCACGACCGTGGCGCAGTCCTGGTTGAACTGCCAGAACCCGATGATGATGTACGACCCGATGGCGAAGATCGACGCCCCGGCGGCGAGGCCGTCGAGCCCGTCGGTGAGGTTGACCGCGTTGGTGGTCGACACCGAGATCGCCGCCGCGAGCAGCACGACGAGGATGACGCCGAGGGTCGTGCCGAACACCGCGGTGAAGTCGAACGGCAGGTCGCGCACGAAGGAGATGTGCGTCGACAGGGGCGTGAGACCGCGGGAGTCGTGCACGGTGAGGGCGATGACCGCGAAGACCGCGCTGATGACGAGGGTGAGCGCGATCTTCCACGGGCCGGGCAGCCCGAGGCTGTTGCGCTTGCGCACCTTGATGAAGTCGTCGAGGAATCCGACACCGCCGAGCGCGACCATCATGAACATCGCGAGCGACGCCGACGGCGTGACGTTGAGGTCGGAGATGGTCTGGCCGACCATCGCCGAGACGAGCTTGCCCACGAAGTACCCGAGCACCGACCCGGTGACGAAGACCACCCCGCCCATCGACGGCGTGCCGCGCTTGACCACGTGGGTCGTCGGGGTGTCGGCGCGGATGAACTGACCCAGTCGCAGGCGACGGAACGCGCGCGCGAAGAGGGGCGTGAGCAGCAGGGTGAAGAGGGCGGCGAAGGCCGCGGCGACGAGGAGCGCGATCACGGTGTGAGCCCGCCCAGCCGGTCGCCGAGGAAGCGCAGACCGGCCGACTTCGAGGACTTCACGAGCACGACGTCCCCCGCTCGCAGTTCGTCACGCAGCACAGCGTAAGCGGCGTCCGCGTCGGCGACGAATCGGGACTCGCCGTCCCACGATCCTTCGAGTCCGGCCGCGTTGTGGATGTGCCGCGCACCGTGACCCACGACGATGAGCTGCGAGATGTTGAGCCGCACGACGAGCCGGCCGAGTCGGTCGTGTTCCTCGTCGGCGAACTCCCCCAGCTCGGCCATCTCGCCGAGGACGGCGAACGAGCGCCCCTCGGGGGGCGTGATCTGGGCGAGCGTCTTCAGGGCCGCGGCCATCGAGTCGGGACTCGCGTTGTAGGCGTCGTTGATGACCACGACGCCGTCTTCCCGCGGCAGCACCTCCATGCGCCACCGCTCGGCGCGGGCGACCGCTTCGATCGCCTCGACGGCGGGCTCGAGCGGCACGCCGAGCTCGGACACGACGGCGAGGGTGGCGAGCGCGTTCATGACGTGGTGCTCACCGAGGATGCGCAGGGCGACGGTCCGCCGCGTCCCGCCCGCGTGCAGTTCGAAGGTCGTGCCGCTCGCCGAGGCCGCGATGTGGTCCGCCCGGGTCTCGGCGTCGTTCGAGAGCCCGAACCAGTGCACCCGCCCGGGGGCGAGCGCACTCATCGCGGCGACCCGCGGGTCGTCGGCGTTGAGCACCGCGACGCCGTCGGCGCCGAGCGCCTGCACGAGTTCCGACTTGGCGCGCTGGGTCGCCTCCACCCCGCCGAACTCGCCGGCGTGGGCGAGACCGACCTTGAGCACGACCGCGATGTCGGGGCGTGCGATCGCGGCGAGCCGGGCGATGTGGCCGATGCCGCTCGCCCCCATCTCGACGACGAGGTACTCGGTGTCGTCGTCGATCATGAGCATCGAGATCGGCGCGCCGACGTGGTTGTTGAACGACTCGCGCGGTGCCACGGTGCGCCCGTGGGCGCCGAGCGCGGCGGCGAGCAGGTTCTTGGTGGTGGTCTTGCCGTTCGAGCCGGTGATCCCGACGACGCGCATCCGCCCGCGCGAGCGCACTCGGCGCACGATCTCCGTCGCGAGCGCGTGCAGGGCGGCGACCCCGTCCGGCACCACGACGACCGGAGCCGTCACCTCGGGGTCGCGTTCCGCGACCACGAGCGCCGCCCCCGCGTCGACCGCGGCGGGGGCGAACAGGTGTCCGTCGGTGACCTCTCCGGGCAACGCGAAGAAGATCGACCCGGCGGTCACGCGGCGCGAGTCGGTCTCCACGGTCCCGTCGACGAGGGCGTCGGCCGCGCTGTCCGCGGGCAGCACGAGACGCCCGCCGACGATGTCGGCGATCTCCTGGAGCGCGAGAGCGATCACCAGCCGGCCTCTCTCAGCGCGTCGCGGGCGAGCTGTCGCGCCGAGTACGGCGTGCGGACGCCGCGGATGTCGCGGTAGTCCTGGTGTCCGGGGCCGGCCCACAGGATCGAGTCACCCTCGCCGGCGAGCGACACCGCGAAACGGATCGCCTCCTCGGGCGGGCTGACCTCGTAGATCTCGGGCTGGTGCTCGGCGAGCCGTGCGCCGTCGAGGAGCGTGCGGCGGATCGACGCCGGATCCTCGAATCGCGGGTGGTGGTCGGTGATCACGAGGATGTCGGAGCCCTCGGCTGCGACCCGGCCCATGTCGTGCCGCTTGGTTGCATCCCGGTCGCCGTCCGCGCCGAACAGCATGATGACCTGGCCGGGCGTGAAGCGGCGTACCGCATCGAGGGTGTTCAGGAAGGCGTCGGGACTGTGCCCGAAGTCGACGTAGACGCTCGGCCCGCGATCGCCCGAGACCCGCTCCGTGCGACCCGGGAGGTACGCGTCGATGCCGCCGTGCGCATCCAACGCCTGCCCGATCGCGTCGAGGTCGAAGCCCGCCTCGACGAGCATGACGATCGCGAGGGCCGCGTTCCAGGCCATGTGGCGTCCGATGAGGGGCACGCGGGTCTCGAGGGAACGCCCCTCGGGGCCGGTGACGCGGAAGCCGGTGTACGCCGCCTGCTCGTCGAGCACCTCGACGAACCAGTCGGCGCGGTCCTCGGCGCGGGACGAGATGGTGCACACGGGGATGCGCGCCTCGTCCACGACGCGGCGACCCCACTCGGTCTCGAGGGAGACCACGCCGCGGTCGGCGCGATCCGGATCGAAGAGCGGGAGCTTCGCGCGGAAGTACTCCTCCATGTCGGCGTAGTCGTCGAGGTGGTCGTGGCTGAGGTTGGTGAACCCCACGACGTCGAACTCGATCCCGTCGACCCGGTGCCGGCTGAGCGCCTGCGCGCTCACCTCGAGGGCGACGGCGCGCACCCCGCTCTCGCGCATGCGGGCCAGCAGCGCGTGCATCTCGCTCGCCTCGGGCGTGGTGAGGCGACTGACGACCTTGAGATCGCCGATGTGCCGTTCCGCCGTGGTCGACAGGCCCGTCACGAGTCCGAGCTGGGTCAGCATGCCGGCGAGCAGGTACGACGTCGAGGTCTTGCCGTTCGTGCCGGTCACGCCGAACAGCAGGGGCGGGTGCTCCCGCGTGCGATAGACCCAGGCCGAGAGTTCTCCGAGCGCCTCGCGGGGCGAGTCGACGATGAGCACGGGCAGTCCGGATTCGGCGGCGAGCTCGGCGCCGGCCGGGTCGGTGACGACGGCGACGGCACCCCGCTCGGCCGCGCGGGAGGCGAAGCGGGCGCCGTGGGTGTTGGCGCCGGCGACGCCGACGTAGAGGTCGCCGGGCTCGACCTCCTCGGAGTTGAGGGTGACGCCGGAGATCTCGACGCCCGCGACGGTGCCCCGGGTCTCGAGGGAGAACTCGGCGACGAGTTCGGCGAGGGAGCGGGGAACCGGGTGCTCAGGGCGCAGCACCGGGGGGATCCGACCGGACGACACGGGTGGTTCTTCTCTCTCCCGCGCGCTCCTCACCAGGTGAGGGGGATGGCCGGCGCGGGCTGGGTCGAGGGCGGCACCCGGAAGGTCGTGAGCGTCTTGCTCATGATCTTGCCGAAGGTCGGGGCCGCCGCGGAGGACGTCTTTATCGTATCCGGCAGGCCGAGGGTCACGACGACGGCGTACTTCGGGTCCTCCGCCGGAGCGAGGCCCGCGACGGAGACGATGCGGTCCGAACCGTACCCGCTTCCGTCCGAGCGCGCGACTTCGGCGGTGCCGGTCTTGGCGGCGACACGGTAGCCCGGCACCTTGATGAGCTTGCCGATGGGCGTGTCGGTCACCGTCTTCTCGAGCACCGAGACGATCTGGTCGGCGGCCGAGCCCGAGACGACCGGGATCGGCGTGCTGTCGGGGAGGTCCGTGATCGTGCCGTCCGGCAGCTCGCAGCCCTCGACGAGGGTGAGCGGCATGCGCGTGCCGTCGTTGCCGAGAGTCTGGTAGATCGCCGCGACCTGCGCGGAGGTGGCCGCGACACCCTGCCCGAACATGATGTTGAAGTTGCTCAGGCCGTCCCAGTCCTGCGGCTCGCGGAAGAGTCCGGCCGACTCGCCGTTGAACTGCACGGCCGTCTTCTCGCCCACCCCGAACTTGCGCATGTACTCGTAGCGCTGCTGCGCGCTCATGCCCGACTGCTGCACGAGGGTCGAGATGCCCGTGTTCGACGAGTTCGCGAGGGCGCCCGCCATCGTGTAGTGGATGTCGCCGTGCGCCCACGCGTCGGTGAGCCGCTCCCCCGTCGGGGTGGTGAACCAGCCGGGCGCCGTGATGCGGGTGGTGGGCGAGATGAGCCCCTGGTCGACGAGCATGGCCATCGACATCGCCTTGAACGTCGATCCCGGCTCGTACGGGATCGCGAACAGGCGGGAACCCGTGATGAGGCCGCCGTCGGCGTCCTTCGGGGCGTTGTTCACATCGTTGGGGTCCATCGCCGGGTAATCCGCGGCGGCCATGATGTGGCCGTCCTCGACCCGCACGACGACGGCGGTCGCCCAGTCCGACCCGGTCGCGATCGCCTGCTCGGCGAGGGCCTGCTGCACGAACCACTGCAGGTCCGAGTCGATCGTCAGGCGGACGGTGCCGCCGTCCTTCGCCTCGTCGGTGACGACGGTGCTGCCGGGCAGCCGCACGCCGTCTTCGCTCTTCTCGTAGACCGCGCTGCCGTCGGCGCTCGCGAGGCACGCGTCCTCGGTCATCTCGATGCCCGCCTGGGGACCGTCGGTGCCGATGTTGCCCACGAGGTTGCCGGCGATCGAGCCCTGGGGGTAGATCCGCTCGGAGACCGGCTCGAAGTAGATGCCGGCGATGTCGAGGTCGCGCACGGCCCGGAACGTCGCGGTGTCGATCTTCTTGGTGAGGTACGCGAAGTTCGACTCCGGATCGGCGGTGAGCGCGGTGACGAGCTCGTTCACGTCCTGGCCGGTGAGCGCGGCGATGTCGGACAGGTTGGTCATGAGGTCGTCGTCGACCCCGTGGGTGCCGAGCATGACCTTCGGTGAAACGGTGATGTTGTAACGGGTGACCGTGTACGCGAGTTCGGTGCCGTTCGCGTCGACGATCGCACCGCGCGTGCCGTAGGTGCGGTCGGGCACCGAGCGCTTTCCCTGCGACTCGGCGTTGAGGTCGTTCGCCTGCACCATCTGGATGTCGACGAGGCGCACGACGAAGACGGCGAAGACGGCGAAGACGATGAGCATCGCGATGGAGAGTCGGGCGCGGGTGCTGCGACGTGCTTTCACGGCGGCTCCAGGATCGGGTCAGCGGGTCGTCGGGAAGGGGATCGTCGGGAGGTCAGCGGGTGACCGGAGAGGGGATGCCGCCGCCGGCCGCGGGGGCCGAGGCCCCGGCGCCCGGTGTCGCGTCGCCCGCTGCACCGGCGCTCGGTGCGACCGTCCCGGGTGCGACCGTGCCCGGTGCGACGCCTCCGCTTGCGGGAACGCCCGGAGCCGCGCCATCCGCCGCCCCCGTCCCCGTTGCGATGCCGGTGGCGATCGGCAGATCGCCCACCAGCGCGTTGCCGACGAGGTTACCGGCGGCGTCGACGATTCCGGCGTCCGCCGCGCTGGCGGGAGTCGCATCCCCCGTGACCGCACCGGTCTGGAGGCTGAGGAGCGCCTGGTGGGTGTTGCTCACCATGCCGAGCTGCGCGGCGGCGGCCGCGAGGTACTGGGTCGAGCCGAAGAGCAGATCCTTCTCGGTCAGCTCCTCGACGTCCCGCTCGGCCTCCCGCTGGAGCACCTGCAGCTCGGAGATCCGGTAGGCCCCCTGGGAGACCGCCATGCTCAGCAGCAGCTGGGCGAGCAGGATGACGAAGATGCCGGCGACGCCGACCACCGCGTAGGCGACCTTCGGGCGCGCCCGGCGCTGTTCGCGGGTGGGCACGATCTCGATGTGCGGACGCGGCGCCTCGGCCGGGCGGCGCAGCGGGCGGACAAGGGCGGGGGCGGCGCTCATGCGACTCTCCGGATTCGTTCCGCGGCGCGCAGCCGCACTGGGGTGGCACGAGGATTGCGGGCGCGTTCGTCATCGTCGGCGAGTTCGGCGCCGCGGACGAGCAGGCGCAACTCGGGTCGGTGCTCCGGCAGCTCGACGGGGAGCCCGGCGGGGGCGGTCGAGCGGGAACGGGCCTGGAGCTCGCGCTTGACGATCCGGTCCTCGAGCGACTGGTAGGCGAGCACGACGATGCGGCCGCCCTCGTCGAGGGCGTCGATCGCCGCGGGGATCGCGCGTTCCAGCACCGCGAGTTCCTGGTTCACCTCGATGCGCAGCGCCTGGAAGACCCGCTTCGCCGGGTGACCCGAGCGCTGCACCGCCGCGGGGGTCGCCTTCGCGATGAGGTCGACGAGCTGCGCCGAGCGGGTGAACGGCGTCACTGCGCGCTGCTCCACGATGCGACGGGCGAACCGCGGGGCGAGCTTCTCTTCGCCGTACTCGTAGAAGATGCGGCGCAGGCTCGCCTCGTCGTACTCCGCGAGCACACGCTCGGCGGTGAGGCCGCTCGTCGCGTCCATGCGCATGTCGAGCGGCGCGTCCTTCGAGTAGGCGAAGCCGCGCTCCACCGTGTCGAGTTGCAGGGACGACACCCCGAGGTCGAAGAGCACGCCCTCGACGGAGGCGATGTCGAGTTCGTCGAGCGCGTCGAGGATGCCGTCGTAGACGGTGTGCACGAACTCGACGCGGTCGCCGAACGGCGCGAGCCGGCGCCGGGCGATCTCGAGTGCATCCGTGTCGCGGTCGAGTCCGACCAGGCGCACCTCGGGGAAGCGCCGCAGGAACGCCTCGGCGTGTCCGGCCATGCCGAGGGTGGCGTCGACGAGAACCGCTCCGGGCTTGTCGAGGGCCGGCGCGAGCAGCTCGATGGTGCGTTCGAGCATGACGGGGATGTGGATGTCGTCGTCGGCCATGGCGTGTCCGGTTCCGGTCCCGTTCACTGATCCCCATCCGTTCGACCTGGAACCGGGGAAGGTGCACCAGGGCGGGCGGCTGGGAGTCAGCGACCGGGCATCAGAACAATCCGGGGATCACCTCCTCCTCGGTGTTCGCGAACGCCTCTTCCTTTTCGGCGTAGTAGGCGTTCCACGCCTCGGTGTCCCAGATCTCCGCGCGGTCGCCCGCGCCGATGACGGTGAGATCGCGCTCGAGTCCCGCGTAGGCGCGCAGGTTCGCCGGGATGGTGACGCGGTTCTGCTTGTCGGGCACCTCGGCGCTCGCGCCCGAGAGGAACAGGCGCAGGTAGTCGCGCGCGGCGCGGCTCGTGAGCGGTGCCTGACGGATGCGTTCGTGCTGCTCCTCGAAACCGCGCTGGCTGAAGACGTAGACGCATCGCTCCTGCCCACGGGTCAGCACGACGCCCGAGGCGAGCTCGTCGCGGAACTTGGCGGGAAGGATGATGCGCCCTTTCTCGTCGAGCTTGGGCGCGTGAGTACCGAGGAACACGTCGGCACCCCCTCACTCTCCGGCCCGGGTCTCGAGGTAGCTCCACTTTACTCCACTTTGCACCACTCACAAGGCACAAATGACCCCAATTCGGGAATAAGCACGATGAGATCCGCATGATCATGCGGATTCGGGCGGTGGAGGGAAATGGAGGGCATCGACCGCTCCGAAGCGGCGCGAGGAGCACGCCGGGGCGGGTCACCCGGGCATCAGAGGGCGCGGAGCGGTTCCCGGCGGCCCGGTGGAGGACGGTGGAGGGCCGGGGTGACGGGCTCGTGCGCGCACGAAAAAGGGCCGACCCGAAGGTCGGCCCTCATCGAGATGTGGAGCTGGTCAGTCGCGCCCGTCCTGGCGGCGCTCCCACCGGTCGTTCAACTGGTCCATGAAGCCGCCGCCGCGGGTCGGTGCCCCCTTGCGCGGCTTGGCGGGCTGCACCGGCTCGGCCGGCGCCCGGCGCGAGGGGTTCAGGGCGACGAGCACACCCGCGAACATGATCGCGAATCCGAGCACTCCCACGAGCGGCTGCCGGATGACGACTCCGGTGACGAGCACCGCGATCCCGGCGACCCCGATGAGGATGCCGACGATCAGCGAGGTGTAGTTGGGGCGCCCGCGTCGAGGGCCGACTGTCGCGACGAAGTCGGCATCATTGCGGTAGAGATTGCGCTCCATCTCGTCGAGGAGTCGCTGCTCCTGCTCGGAAAGTGGCATCTCGGTTTCCCCTCACGTTCGGGTGCACGTGGCGATCAGAGCATCATTGTAGGCCCGCCCCCGGGGCTAGGCTAGGCAGATGCCTGGGAGTACGCGGTTAGTCGACCTCGTACACGACCGACTCGACTCCGTTCTGACCGATCGTGCCGCACACCTGGCGCAGATCTCGCCCGATCTCGAACCCTTCATCGGCTTCTCGCGCGACCTGCTCGCCGGGGGCAAGAGGTTCCGCGCGCTCTTCTGCTACTGGGGCTGGGAGGCGGTGCGCACCGCGCCGACGCCGATCGATCCCCTGCCGGAACCGGACGACCGCGACCTGCCGGCGATCGTCGAGATGTGCGCGGCGCTCGAGGTGTTCCATGCCGCCGCGCTCGTACACGACGACATCATGGACAACTCCGACACGCGCCGCGGCCTCCCCGCCGCGCACCGGCGGTTCGAGTCCATCCACGGCGAGAGCCGATGGGCGGGCAGCCGTGAGGGCTACGGACGGTCGGGGGCTTTGCTACTGGGAGACCTGCTCCTCGGCTGGAGCGACGAGCTGCTCGATGCGGGGCTCGCGCTGCTCGCGGACCGCACCGCGGCACGGGCGACCCGCGACGAATTCGTGCGGATGCGCACGGAGGTGACCCTCGGGCAGTACCTCGACATCCTCGAGGAGGCGTCGTGGCGCTCGAGGCCTGAGGCGGACCTGCTTCCCCGGGCCCATCGCGTGATCGTGTACAAGTCGGCGAAGTACAGCGTCGAGGCGCCTCTCGCGCTCGGCGCGGCGGCCGCCGGCGCCGCGGCCGAGCAGATCGAGGCGGTGCGCGCGTTCGGACTCCCCCTCGGGGTCGCCTACCAGTTGCGCGACGACCTGCTCGGGGTGTTCGGAGACCCTGAAGTGACCGGCAAGCCCGCCGGCGACGACCTGCGCGAGGGCAAGCGCACGGTGCTCATCGCGCTCGCTCGACCGGCGCTTCCCGCCGGCGCGCGGCAGCTGCTCGACGAGCTGCTCGGCGACCCGGAGCTCGACGGCCGTCAGATCGAGGTGCTGCAGACCGCGATCCGCGAGAGCGGTGCGGTCGACAAGGTCGAGCGCATCATCGCGCACAACGTCGACAAGGCGAAGTCGGCGCTCATGGGTGCGCCACTCGGCCCGACCGCCCGCGCGCAACTGTCACGACTGGCGGACACCGTCACGCGCCGCAGTTCCTGAGCCGCGCCGCGTCGTCGAGGTCGTCAGAACGCGAGCGCCTGCGCCACCCGACGCACCTCGGCCTTGCGCCCCTGCTGCAGGGCGGCGATCGGGCTCGTGCCGAGCGCGTCGTCCTCCTCGAGCAGCCACTGCATCGCCTCGGCGTCGTCGAACCCGTTGTCGGCGAGCACCACGAGGGTGCCCTTCAGTTCGGGCATCGGGTGCCCGTCGACGATGAACGACTCGGGGATCGAGAGCACGCCGTCACGCCGGATGGCGAGCAGGGCGCGCTCCTCGAGCAGACGGTGGATGCGGCCCGGTCCGATGCCGAGGATCTCGACGAGCTGGGGAACGGTCAACCAACGGGGTTCGAGGGAACTCACTCTCACAGGGTGCCACGAGCCGGGCATCCGATCTGCACCACTCCAGTCACACCAATCACATGCGCCTCTTTGATTGACAGGAATGCCCTCGTGTGACAGCGTGGGACGGAATTCCGCGCGCGTTCGGGGGAACGTGACGGGGGCCGGGAACAGAACGGGAATTCGATGAACTTCGACGACGACCTCGCGCACTCCGCGATCACGGGCCTGACGCCCACGCCTCGAGCCGAGGCGAGGCCGACGCGCGTCCGGGTGGGCAAGAGCATGATCGCGACGATGCCGATCGTGCTCGCGGGCTCGATGGCCGTCTCGATGCACCTGACCGGTCCCGTCGAGCCGGTCGACACCGACCGCGACGAGAAGCCGCGGGAGAGCAAGTCGAGCATCGGCGACGCGATCAAGGACGCCTTCGTCGCGGCCGGGACCGCCGTCGCCACCACCACGAGCCCTGCCGCGCACCGCCCCGCCGCCGTCCCCTCGAGCTACCGCGTGGCCGCCGGCGACACGGTGAGCAGCATCGCCGGCCGCTTCGGACTGTCGACCGCGTCCGTGCTCGCGCTCAACGGGCTCGGCTGGAAGTCGGTCATCTTCCCTGGCCAGGTGCTCAAGCTCTCGAGCGCCGCGACCTCGGCTCCCGCGCCCGCTCCGGCCCCCGCGCCGAGCAGCGCCGGCCGCTACACGATCGCCAAAGGCGACACCGTCTCCCGCATCGCGCAGAAGTTCGGCGTGCCCGTCGCCTCGGTGCTGAGTGCGAACGGCCTCTCCTGGTCGAGCATCATCTACCCCGGCCAGACGCTCACCATCCCCGGTCAGGCCGCGCCCGCCGCGACGCCGGTGACTCCGGTCGTCTCGACGCCCGTCGTCTCCGCCCCGCCCGCGTCGTCGACGTACACGATCAAATCCGGTGACACCATCGGCGCGATCGCCGCACGCCACGGCGTCTCCACCCAGGCTCTGCTCAGCGCCAACGGCCTGAGCTGGTCGAGCGTCATCTACGCCGGCCGCACGCTCACCATCCCGGGCACCGTCGCCACGACGCCGGCGGTGCACGTCACTCCCGTCGCCACGCCGGGCAAGGTCACCCCGATGACGGCCGAGATGCGCGCGAACGCGCAGGTCATCGTGCGGGTGGGCCAGCAGCTCGGCGTGAGCGAGTACGGTCTCGTGATCGCGCTCGCCACCGCCATGCAGGAGTCGTCGTTGCGCAACCTCGACCACGGGGACCGGGATTCGATCGGGCTGTTCCAGCAGCGTCCGAGCACCGGTTGGGGCACCAAGGCGCAGCTGATGGACGCGGCGCACGCGGCACGGCTCTTCTACGGCGGCCCGAGCAACCCCAACAAGGGCGTCACCCGGGGTCTGCTCGACATCCGCGGATGGCAGTCGATGAGCGTGACGCAGGCCGCGCAGGCCGTGCAGATCTCCGCCTACCCCGACGCGTACGCCAAGTGGGAGACGAGCGCGCGGGCCTGGCTCGCGGAACTGCGCTGACCCCGTGTGGCGGGGTCCGGTTCGAGCCGCTCATCTTTAGACTCGAACGGTGAGCACGAGCACCACGGACCCGATGATCGGCCGTCTCATCGACGGCCGGTACCAGGTGCGCTCCCGCATCGCCCGCGGCGGCATGGCCACGGTCTACCTCGCCACCGATCTTCGCCTCGAGCGCCGAGTCGCGATCAAGATCATGCACCACCACCTGGCCGACGACAGCCAGTTCACCCAGCGCTTCATCCAGGAGGCGCGCTCGGCGGCCCGCCTCGCGCATCCGAACGTCGTGAACGTGTTCGACCAGGGCCAGGACGGCGACTCCGCGTACCTCGTCATGGAGTACCTGCCCGGCATCACCCTGCGTGACCTGCTGCAGGACTACGGCAGCCTCACCTCCGAGCAGACGATCGACATCATCGAGGCGGTGCTCTCCGGCCTCGCGGCCGCGCACAAGGCCGGCATCGTGCACCGCGACCTCAAGCCCGAGAACGTGCTGCTCGCCGACGACGGACGCATCAAGATCGGCGACTTCGGACTCGCCCGCGCGGCGACAGCGAACACGGCCACGGGCGCCGCGCTGCTCGGCACGATCGCCTACCTCTCCCCCGAGCTCGTGACCCGCGGGATCGCGGACACCCGCAGCGACATCTACGCCGTCGGCATCATGATGTTCGAGATGCTCACCGGCGAGCAGCCGTTCAAGGGCGAGCAGCCGATGCAGATCGCCTACCAGCACGCCCACGAGCACGTGCCCGCGCCGAGCACGAAGAACCCGCGCGTACCGGCCGAGCTCGACGAGCTCGTGCTGTGGGCGACCGCCCGCGACCCCGAGCATCGCCCGCGCGACGCCCGCGCCATGCTCGATCAGCTCCTCGACACGCAGGAGTCGCTGCGCACCGCACTGCCGACGCAGGCGACCTCAGCCCAGCGCACCATGGTGCTGCCCGCGGCAGCGCCCCTGCCGACGCAATCCACCGCCGAGACGCAGATCCTCGGCGGCCGCCCGGCCGTCGCCGCACCCGCCGACACCGGTCCCGCCCTGACCGAGAACACCGCGAGCCTCGCCGTGCAGAGCCGCAAGCGCCGGTCGAAGGGCTGGATGCTGCTCGTCATCATCCTCGTGCTCACCGCCGCCGCCGGAGTGGGCGGGTGGTGGTTCGGTGCCGGCCCCGGTGCCGCCGTCACCGTGCCCGACGTCACCGACAGCACCCCGGAGGAGGCGACCGCCGCCCTGCAGGAGCTCGGCTTCGAGGTCGACCCGAGCGGCACGATGTTCTCGATCGAGATCGAGGCCGGTCGCGTCGCCGGCACCGATCCCGAGCCGGGGGCCGCGCTCGCACCGGGCGAGACGGTCACCCTGCTCGTGTCGCAGGGTCGCGAGCTGTTCGCCGTCGAGGAGCTGCGCGGCCTGCAGGAGAGCGTGGCCCAGACGGTCATCCGCGAACACTGGACCGAGGGCACCGCGATCCGTCAGTTCGACGCCGAGGTGCCTGAGGGTCAGGTGCTCGACGCACTCGACGGGCAGGGCGCGCCCCTGGCCGCGGGCGCGCAGTACGGCGACCAGCTCCCCATCACCCTCGTCGTCTCCGCCGGTCCGCTGCCGGACCTCGCGGGCCGAAGCGTCGAGGATGCGACCGCCGTGCTCGGCGAAGCCGGCCTGACGGCGGGCCAGAACCTGCAGCAGTTCAGCGACGCGATCGAGG
The DNA here is from genome assembly GCF_002797715.1 of Diaminobutyricimonas aerilata. Lineage (NCBI taxonomy): Bacteria > Bacillati > Actinomycetota > Actinomycetes > Micrococcales > Microbacteriaceae > Diaminobutyricimonas > Diaminobutyricimonas aerilata. The sequence continues at coordinate 2,034,461 of NZ_PGFF01000001.1, forward strand.
AAGGTGCCGTCATCGGCATCATCACGACCAACGAAGACGGCTCGCCGAAGGTCATCAGGGTGGACGACACGGTCGATCTCGCCGTATCGAAGGGTCCCGAGCCGGTCGAGGTCCCGGATGTCGTGGGCGACACCTGGGCGGCCGCCAAGGAGGCACTCACCGCCGCGGGCTTCCAGCTCGAGTACAACCGCCTCGCGGACGCCTTCCCCGGCGCCTTCGTCGTCAGCCGCATCGACCCCGAGGCCGGTGAGACCGCGCCGAAGGGGTCCACGATCCGCGTCAACTTCGCCGGTTTCTGATCCCGCCGGTCGCTCCGCACGCATGCGGAGCGACCATCCCGCGGATCAGATCGCGCTGAGCTCCTCGGCGACGAGGAAGGCGAGTTCGAGCGACTGCATGTGGTTCAGGCGCGGGTCGCACAGCGACTCGTACCGCGTCGCGAGGGTGGCCTCGTCGATCATCTCGGAGCCGCCGAGGCACTCCGTCACGTCGTCGCCGGTGAGCTCGACGTGGATGCCGCCGGGGTGGGTGCCCGCGGCGCGGTGCGCCTCGAAGAAGCCCTTGACCTCGTCGACGATGTCGTCGAACCGCCGCGTCTTGTACCCGGTGGGCGTCGTGACGCCGTTGCCGTGCATCGGGTCGGTGACCCACAGCGGGTTGGCGTCCATGCCCTTGATCGCCTCGAGCAGGGGCGGGAGCGCATCGCGGATGCGGCCGGCGCCCATGCGCGTGATGAAGGTCAGGCGACCGGGTTCGCGCTCGGGGTCGAGCTTGTCGATGAGCTGCTTCATCGTCTCGGGCGTCGTCGACGGGCCGAGCTTCACACCGATCGGGTTGCGCACCCGCGAGAAGAAGTCGACGTGGGCGCCGTCGAGCTCGCGCGTGCGCTCACCGATCCAGATGAAGTGCGCCGACGTGTCGTACGGCGTGCCGGTGCGCGAGTCGATGCGCGTCATCGGCCGCTCGTAGTCCATCAGCAGACCCTCGTGGCTCGAGTAGAACTCGACGCGCTTGAGTTCGTCGAAGTCGGCTCCCGCCGCCTCCATGAACCGGATCGCCTTGTCGATCTCACGCGCGAGACCCTCGTAGCGCTGGTTCGCCGGGTTGGCGGCGAAGCCGCGGTTCCAGCTGTGCACCTGACGCAGATCGGCGAAACCACCCTGCGTGAACGCGCGGATGAGGTTCAGGGTCGCCGCGGACGTGTGGTATCCCTGCACCAGCCGACGGGGATCCGGCTGACGGGACTCCGGCGTGAAGTCGTAGCCGTTGACGATGTCGCCCCGGTAGGCGGGCAGGGTCACCTCGCCGCGGGTCTCCGTGTCGCTCGAGCGCGGCTTCGCGAACTGGCCCGCCATGCGGCCGACCTTCACGATCGGCATCGACGCGCCGTAGGTGAGCACGACCGCCATCTGCAGGATCGTCTTCACCCGGTTGCGGATCTGATCGGCGGTCGCCCCGGCGAAGGTCTCGGCGCAGTCGCCGCCTTGCAGCAGGAACGCCTGACCGCTCGCGGCGCGCGCGAGCCGGTCGCGCAGGATGTCGACCTCGCCCGCGAACACGAGCGGCGGCATCGTGGCGATCTCCGCGGACGCGGCGCCCACGGCATCCGGATCCGGCCACTCCGGCTGCTGCTTCACCGGCAGGGTCCGCCAATAGTCGAGCCCGGCGATCACGGAGGGATCGGCGAGAACGACGGGCTCTGACGGGTCTACCACGGGCGGTTCCTTGCTGGACGGTGACGGATGACGGGCATGCCCGTCGACGGCTGCCGGCGAGCAGGGACCCAAGGAGCGAGCCTAGCGAACGCCGGGAGCGTCGACGGCGACGCGGGGGTCAGCGGCTGGAGCTGCCGACCTTGTCCTTGACCGAAGAGGCGTAGACGTCCAGATATTCCTGGCCGCTCAGACGGTTGAGCTCGTACATGATCTCGTCCGTGATGGAACGGAGGATGAACCGGTCACCCTCGAGGCCTTCGAAACGCGAGAAGTCGAGCGGCTCGCCGAACACGATGCCGATGCGGCGGACCTTCGGGATGCGCCGGCCGATCGGCATGACCTTCTCGGTGTCGATCATCGCCACGGGGATCACGGGGACGTGCGCCTCGAGGATCATGCGCGCGACGCCGGTGCGGCCGCGGTACATGCGACCGTCGGGGCTACGGGTGCCCTCGGGGTAGATGCCGAGCTGCTCACCCTGGGCGAGCACACGCAGCGCCGTGTTGAGCGACGCCTCCGAGGCCTTGCCCCCGGAGCGGTCGATCGGGATCTGGCCCGTGCCCTGGAAGAAGAGGCGGGTGAGCCATCCCTTGATGCCGCGGCCGGTGAAGTAGTCGCTCTTGGCCAGGAACGAGATCCGCCGGTCGAGCACGAGCGGCAGGAACACCGAGTCGATGAACGACAGGTGGTTGCTCGCGAAGATGACGGCGCCCGTCTTCGGCACGTTCTCCCGACCGACCACCCACGGGCGGAACGCCGTGAGCAGGATCGGGCCCGCGACGAGGTTCTTCATGAACCAGTAGAACATCCGAGCCTCCCGGTGGCCGACGGGAAATCCTAGCGCGCGGTGGCGTGCACCCGGGCCAGGTCGGCCGCGCCGACGACACCCGCGTCGTTGACGAGCTGAGCGATCACGAAGTCCGGCTCGGGGTGATAGCCCCGTGCCGGGAGGTGGGTGAGATACGCCTCGCGGATGGGGGCGAGCAGCAGCTCCCCCGCTTCGGCGACCCCGCCGCCGAAGACGAAGATCTGCGGGTCGAGCACGGCCGAGAGCGAGGCGCACGCCTGGCCCAGCCAGAAGCCGAGCTGCCGCAACGCGCTGAGGGCACCCGGGTCGTGCTCGGCGATGAGTCGGCCGACGGTGTGTCCCGTGAGCTTGCCGTCGCGAGTACGGGCGGCCGCGAGGGCGAGGCCGATCCCGCCCACATCCGCGATCTCGTTCGCCATGCGCAGCAGGGCGCGACCCGACCCGTACTGCTCGATGCAGCCGTGCGCGCCGCAGCCGCACGGCAGCCCGTCGGGCACGACCCGCAGGTGCCCGAGTTCCGCTCCGGCGCCGAAGCCTCCGCGGAAGAGTCGGCCCTGGCTGACGATCGCGCCGCCGACGCCGGTGCCGATGGTGAGCACCGTCATGTCGCTCACGTCGCGGCCGGCGCCGAATCGGAACTCGGCCCATCCGGCGGCGTTCGCATCGTTGTCGATCGTGATGGCGAGATCGAGCCGCTCGGTGAGGTGCCGGCGCAGCGGTTCGTTGCGCCAGCTGATGTTCGGCGTGTAGTAGACGAGCGACTGCTGCGCGTCGATGAATCCGGGTGCGGCGACTCCGGCCGCCACGACGTCGTGACCCGCACGCAGCCGCTCGATCATCGCGACGACCTCATCGACGATGCCCTGCGGATCGCTCGCATCGGTCGGCACGCGCTCCTCGGCGAGGATCACGCCGTTCTCATCGACGACGCCTCCCGCGATCTTCGTTCCGCCGATGTCGATCCCGATCGCCTGCACGAGCGACGAGTCTACTGTTCGAAGGGATCCGTGATGGTCCGTCGGTACACTGAGGCCACCATCCACTCGGTACCGAAGGAGTTGCCGTGAACGAGACGTTTACCCCGCTCGTGGTCGAACCCGATCCCGACGCCAATATCACCGACCTCCTCGTGGATCGGGCCACCGCGTCGCCGCAACTCGCCCTGTTCTCGTTGCCGACCGCCAGCGGGGGCTGGGAGGACGTCACCGCGCTCGAATTCCACACCCGGGTGGTGGCGCTCGCCAAGGGCTTCGTCGCCGCCGGTGTGCATCCGGGCGAGAAGATCGCGTTCATGTGCAAGACGCGGTTCGAATGGACCCTCGTCGACTTCGCGCTCGCGTTCGCCGGGGCCGTGCTCGTGCCGATCTACGAGACGTCGTCACCGAGCCAGGTGCAGTACATCCTCGAGGACTCCGGCGCGACCGGCCTCATCGTCGAGACGCCGGACCACTTCGCCCGCTTCGACGAGATCGCGGGCGACGTACCCCAGGTCGCGCGCGTGTGGCAGGTCGACCTCGGCGACCTCGACAAGCTCACCGCTTCGGGCGCGGGCGTCTCCGACGACGAGGTCGAGCGGCGTCGGACGCTCGCGAAGGCGTCCGACCTCGCGACGCTCATCTACACGTCGGGATCCACCGGCAAGCCCAAGGGCGTCGTGCTCACGCACGCGAACTTCGTGGAACTCTCCCGCAACGCCGCGGTCGTCATGGCCGACGTCGTCGCGCCCGGAGCGTCGACCCTGCTGTTCATCACCACCGCGCACGTGTTCGCGCGGTTCATCTCGATCCTGTGCGTGCACGCCGGGGTGCGCGTCGGGCACCAGGCCGACACGAAGCAGCTGCTGCCGTCGCTCGGGTCGTTCAAGCCGACGTTCCTGCTCGCGGTGCCTCGGGTGTTCGAGAAGGTCTACAACTCGGCCGAGCAGAAGGCGGAGGCCGGGGGCAAGGGCAAGATCTTCCGCCGGGCCGCCGACGTGGCGATCGAACACTCGAAGGCGCTCGATGCCGGTCACGTGCCGCTCGGTCTGAAGCTGCAGTTCGCGCTCTTCGACCGGCTCGTCTACTCCAAGCTCAAGTCCGCGATGGGCGGGAACGTGCAGTACGCGGTCTCCGGCTCCGCCCCGCTCGGTCTGCACCTCGCGCACTTCTTCCGCAGCCTCGGCATCCGCATCCTCGAGGGCTACGGACTCACCGAGACCACCGCGCCGGCGACCGTGAACCTCGTGAACAAGTTCAAGATCGGCACGACCGGACCGGCGCTGCCGGGCGTCGGCCTGAAGATCGCCGAGGACGGCGAGATCCTCGTCAAGGGCATCAACGTGTTCGGCGGCTACTGGAACAACGCCGAGGCCACCGCCGAGGCCATGGTCGGCGAGTGGTTCCACACCGGTGACGTCGGCGCGATCGACGCCGACGGCTACCTCACCATCACCGGACGGAAGAAGGAGATCATCGTCACGGCCGGCGGCAAGAACGTCGCCCCCGCCGCGCTCGAGGACCCCATCCGCGCGAACCCGCTCGTCGGCCAGGTGGTCGTCGTCGGCGACAAGAAGCCGTTCATCTCGGCGCTCATCACCCTCGATCCGGAGATGCTGCCGGTGTGGCTCAACAACAACGGCGAGGCCGCGGACCTGAGCCTCGCCGCGGCGGCCGTGCACCCGAAGGTGCTCGCCGAGGTGCAACGCGCGGTCGACGAGGCGAACGCGCGCGTGTCGCGGGCGGAGTCGATCCGCAAGTTCCGCGTGCTGCCGATCGAACTCACCGAGGCGAGCGGCCACCTCACCCCGAAGATGAGCATCAAGCGCGCCGTCATCCTGAAGGACTTCGCCGCCGAGATCGAGGGGATGTACTCCCCCGCCCCGGACACGCAGGGCGTCTCGATCTCCTCCTAGTTGCGGATCGGATGCACGGAGGCCCTCGCCGTTCGGCGGGGGCCTCCGTCGCGTGGTGCTCATGCGGGCCGGGCGCATGCGGGTCGGGGCTCAGGCCCGGACGACGTGCAGCGGCAGCGGCAGCGGTAGCGGCTGCGGCAGCGGAACCGGCCGTCGACGACCGCGGCGGAGGAGACCAACGCCTCGGCCTAGTTGCGGAACCAGTCCGCCTGACGCACCTGGCGCATCGCGTCGCGCTTCACCTCGGGCTCGAGCCCTTCGAGGTACAGCCTGCCGTCGAGGTGGTCCGTCTCGTGTTGAAGGGCCTGCGCGAGCTGGCCGGTGCCGCTGATCTCGACCGGGTTCCCGTCGAGGTCGACACCGCGCACCCGGGCGAAGGGGTACCGCGACCGCGGGAAGTAGAACCCGGGCACCGAGAGGCAGCCCTCGTCCATGAGCTCCGGCTCGCCGGAGACCTCGACGAGCTCGGGGTTGATGACGTACCCGATCCGTCCGTCGACGTTGTAGCTGAAGGCACGCAGCCCGACGCCGATCTGGTTCGCGGCGAGACCTGCCCGTCCGGGCAGCTGCACGTTCTCGAGCAGATCGGCCACGAGACCCGCGGCGCGCGGATCGCCGGGGCGGATCGGGTCGCACGCCGAGCGCAGCACGGGGTCGCCGAAATAGCGGATGGGACGTTCTGCCACTTACGAGCTCCGTCTCGTCGGGAGGCCGTCGACCACGAGCGCCGCGAGCTCGCGCGCGGCGTCCCGGGTGAACGGCTTCAGTTCCTTGTACTTCACGACCGACCCGGCAGCCAGCTGCGGGTCGTAGGGGATGCGCACGATCTCGCGCACGCGCGAGCGGAAGTGCGCCTCGATCTCGTCGAGCTTCACGAGCTGGGTGCCCTGAGTCGCCGTGTTGAGCGCCACGATCGCGTTGCGCACGAGCTCGCCATAGCCGTTGGCCTCGAGCCAGGTGAGGGTCTCGGATGCCAGACGCGCCTCGTCGACGCTGCCTCCCGAGACGATGACGACCGAGTCCGCCCGCTGCAGGGTGGCGCGCATCACGGAGTGCACGATGCCCGTGCCGCAATCGGTGAGCACGATCGAGTAGTAGCGCGCGCACAGGTCGGCGACGACGTTGTAGTCGTTCTCGTCGAACGCCTCGGACAGCATCGGATCGGTGTCGGAGGCGAGGATGTCTAGCCGCGTGTCGTCGCGGGAGACGAGCGAACTGAAGTCCGTGAACCCCTGGATCGAGGGCGCCCGCGTGACGACGTCGCGCACGGTCGCCCGGGTCTGCTTCGGCACCCGCTCCGAGAGGGTGCCGCGGTCGGGATTGGCGTCGATCGCGACGATGCGATCCTCGCGGACGTCGGCGAGGGCCATGCCGAGCAGCGTCGTGATCGTCGTCTTGCCGACCCCGCCCTTGCGGGTCAGGATGGGCACGAACCGCGCGCCGCCCTCGAACGCCTTGTCGATGCGTGCGTCGAGCGCCTTGCGCGCCCGCACCTTCGCCGAGTCGCCGATGTTCACGCGGTGCAGCGTGGCGCCGTACACGAGGCGCGGCCAGCGCCCCTCGGGCACGTTGCGGCCGGACTTGCGGTCGTCGAGCAGCCGGTCGGCGGTGAGCATCGCGGCGGACTCCGGTGCGCCCGGCGCGTCGCCGCGCAACCGGTCGCGTCGCGCGTGGTCGTCGGCGCGAGGCGGGACGATCTCGACCGAACGGGTCGACGGGGACGCCGATTCGACCCGGCCGGGATCGACCGCGACCTCCGGGATGGCGAGCGCCGCCTCGTCGTCGGGTGCCTCGTGAACGGGAGCGGGGAGGTCGATCGCGATCGTCAGGCTGTGCGGGAGTTCGCCGGCGAGACGGTCGCCCGAGGGCTCCGCGAGGTCGAATGCGCCGTGCGGAACGGAGTCCGTACGCTGCCCCTCGGCGTCGGTGCCATCGCGGTCGATGCCATCGCGGTCGGTGTCATCGCGGTAGGTGCCATCGCGGTCGGTGTCATCGCGCTTGTCCGCCACTGTGGGTCCTTCCGCTGAGGGAGACTCGCCAGTCTAGCGCCGAGCCTCCCGCACGCCTCGGGCGGTCAGCCCACCACGACGAGCAGATCGCCCGCGTCGACCTGCTGGGTCTTCGGGATCGCGACCCGCTTGACGACACCGGCCACGGGCGAGGTGATCGCCGCCTCCATCTTCATCGCCTCGATCGACGCGACGGCCTGCCCCGCCTGAACGGTGTCGCCCTCGGCGACCTGCAGCGTCACGACGCCCGAGAACGGGGCCGCCACCTGACCGGGGATCGACGTGTCCGCCTTCTCCGCCGACTTCGACTCCACCGCGATGCTGCGATCACGCACGAAGACCGGTCGCAGCTGCCCGTTGAGCGTCGACATCACCGTGCGCATGCCGCGCTCGTCCGCCGTGCCGATCGCCTCGAGCCCGACGAAGAGCCGCACGCCCTTGCTGATCTCGACGACGTGCTCGCCGCCCTGGCGCAAGCCGTAGAGGTAGTCGACCGTGTCGACGACGGACAGGTCGCCGTACTGCTCGCGCACCTGCTCGAACTGCTTCGTGGGGCCGGCGAACAGCAGGCGGTTGAGCACCGCGCGCCGTTCCGCGCCGGGCGTCTGCAGCGCCTCGCGGTCCTCCGCGGCCACATCCGCGATCCCGATCTTGACCGTGCGCCCCTCGAGCACCTTGCTGCGGAACGGTTCGGGCCAGCCCCCGGGCAGGTCGCCGAGCTCACCGGCCATGAAGCCGATCACCGAGTCCGGGATGTCGTACTTGTCGGGGTTGCGCTCGAAGTCGTCGGGGTCGGCGTTGGCGGCGGCGAGCTGCAGGGCGAGGTCGCCGACGACCTTCGACGAGGGGGTCACCTTCGGCGGACGGCCGAGGATGCGGTTGGCCGCGGCGTACCAGTCCTCGACCTTCTCGAACTGGTCGCCCAGCCCGAGCGCGATCGCCTGCTGGCGCAAGTTGGAGAGCTGCCCGCCGGGGATCTCGTGCTTGTAGACGCGACCGGTGGGACCCGGCAGTCCGGACTCGAACGGCTTGTACGCGATGCGCACCGCCTCCCAGTAGGGCTCGAGGTCGCTCACGGCCTGCAGCGGGATGCCCGTGTCACGCTCGGTGTGGGCGAGCGCGGCGACGAGCGCCGAGGCGCTCGGCTGGCTCGTCGTGCCGGCCATCGGGGCGCTCGCGACGTCGACCGCGTCCGCACCGGCGCGGCTCGCGGCGAGCAGCGTCGCGAGCTGACCGCCGGCGGTGTCGTGGGTGTGCACGTGCACCGGCAGGTCGAAGCGTTCCCGCAGTGCGGTGACGAGCTTCTCGGCGGCGCTCGCACGCAGCAGTCCGGCCATGTCCTTGATGGCGAGGATGTGCGCTCCCGCGTCGACGATCTGCTCCGCGAGGCGCAGGTAGTAGTCGAGGGTGTAGAGGTCCTCTGCCGGATCGAGCAGGTCGCCGGTGTAGCAGACCGCCACCTCGGCGACCGTGCTGCCGGTCGCGAGCACCGCCTCGATCGCCGGACGCATCTGATTCACGTCGTTGAGGGCGTCGAAGATGCGGAAGATGTCGACACCGGTCGCGGCGGCCTCCTGCACGAAGGCGTCGGTGACCTCCGTCGGATAGGGCGTGTAGCCGACCGTGTTCCGACCCCGCAGCAGCATCTGGATGGCGACGTTCGGCAGCGCCTCCCGCATCGCCGCGAGGCGCTCCCACGGGTCCTCCCCGAGGAACCGCAGGGCCACGTCGTACGTCGCACCGCCCCACGCCTCGACCGACAGCAGCTGCGGGGTGAGGCGGGCCACGTGCGGCATGACCGCGACGAGATCCTTCGTGCGCACGCGGGTGGCGAGCAGCGACTGGTGCGCGTCGCGGAAGGTCGTGTCGGTGACGGCGAGGGCCGTCTGCTGCCGCAGCGCCGCTGCGAACCCGACGGGACCGAGCTCGAGCAGTCGCTGGCGGGAGCCGTCCGGCGCGGGCGCCTGCAGATCGACCGCGGGGAGCTTGATCGCCGGGTCGATCGCCGCGCCGGCCTCGCCGTTGGGCTTGTTCACGGTGACGTCGGCGAGCCAGTTGAGGATCTTGGTGCCGCGGTCCTTCGACTGGTGGCCCAGCACGAGCTCCGGGCGCTCCTCGATGAACGACGTGCTCAGGTCGCCCGCGACGAACGACGGGTCCTCGAGCACCGCCTGCAGGAACGGGATGTTGGTGGAGACGCCTCGGATGCGGAACTCGGCGAGACCGCGCCGGGCGCGGGCGACGGCGGCCGGGAAGTCGCGGCCGCGGCAGGTCATCTTCGCGAGCATCGAGTCGAAGTGCGGGCTGATCTGCGCACCGGGGTTGATCGTGCCGCCGTCCAGGCGCACGCCGGCACCACCGGGCGAGCGGTAGGTCGTGATCTTGCCGGTGTCGGGACGGAACCCGGATGCCGGGTCCTCGGTGGTGATGCGGCACTGGAGCGCGGCGCCGCGCAGCTGCAGACGATCCTGCGTGAGCCCGAGCTCGGCGAGCGACTGACCGTACGCGATGCGCATCTGCGACTGCACGAGGTCGACGTCGGTCACCTCTTCGGTGACGGTGTGCTCGACCTGGATGCGCGGGTTCATCTCGATGAACACGTGCTGGCCGGCACGCTCCCCCACCGTGTCGAGCAGGAACTCGACGGTTCCGGCGTTGACGTACCCGATCGACCGGGCGAACGCCACGGCGTCGCGGTAGAGCGCCTGGCGGATGTCGTCGTCGAGGTTCGGGGCCGGTGCGATCTCGATGACCTTCTGGTTGCGGCGCTGCACCGAGCAATCACGCTCGAAGAGGTGCACCGTCTCGCCGTCCGCGTCCGCGAGGATCTGCACCTCGATGTGCCGGGGGCGCAGCACGGCCTGTTCGAGGAACATCGTCGGGTCGCCGAAGGCGCTGTCGGCCTCGCGCATCGCCTCTTCGAGCGCGGGGCGCAGTTCCTCCCGCGTGTTCACCCGGCGCATTCCGCGTCCGCCGCCACCGGCGACGGCCTTCGCGAACACGGGGAACCCGACTTCCTCGGCGCCGCGCAGCAACTCCTCGATGTCACGGCTCGCCGGGGTCGACTTGAGCACGGGCACACCCGCCGCGATGGCGTGCTCCTTCGCGGTGACCTTGTTGCCGGCCATCTCGAGCACGTGACGGGGCGGTCCGATGAAGGTGATGCCGGCGTCTGCCGCGGCTTGCGCGAGGTCGGGGTTCTCGGAGAGGAACCCGTATCCCGGGTAGATGGCGTCGGCGCCACTCTCCTTGGCGACCCGGATGATCTCGGCGACATCGAGGTACGCCCGCACCGGGTGCCCCACCTCGCCGATCTGGTAGGCCTCGTCGGCCTTCAGACGATGCATGGAGTTGCGGTCCTCGTAGGGGAACACCGCGACGGTGCGCGCCCCGAGTTCGTATGCCGCACGGAACGCGCGGATGGCGATCTCGCCTCGGTTCGCTACGAGGATCTTCTTGAACATGCGTTCCTTCCGGGTCGACTGAACCGCAGGCGGAAGACGCCGGGGCGCGGCCGTGCGCACCGGGTCGTGTGATTGCGTCCTTTCAGATTAGTGAAGGTAAGGTCTTGAATCATGCACGTACTGAGCGTCAGCTCCCTCAAGGGGGGCGTGGGCAAGACCACGGTGACGCTCGGTCTCACCTCGGCGGCCTTCGCGAAGGGGCTGCGCACGCTCGTCGTCGATCTCGATCCGCAGTCGGACGTGTCGACCGGTATGGACATCACCGTCGCCGGTCACCTCAACGTCGCCGACGTGCTGGCCTCCCCCAAGGAGAAGATCGTGCGCGCGGCCATCGCCCCGTCCGGTTGGACCAAGGGCCGCCCGGGGAAGATCGACGTCATGGTGGGATCCCCGTCCGCGATCAACTTCGACGGGCCGCATCCGAGCATCCGGGAGATCTGGAAACTCGAGGAGGCGCTGGCCAACGTCGAGTCGGACTACGACCTCGTGCTCATCGACTGCGCCCCGTCCCTCAACGCGCTCACGCGCACCGCGTGGGCGGCGAGCGATCGGGTGACCGTCGTGACCGAGCCCGGGTTGTTCTCCGTCGCGGCGGCGGATCGCGCGCTGCGCGCGATCGAGGAGATCCGTCGCGGTCTCTCGCCCCGTCTCCAGCCGCTCGGCATCATCGTCAACCGCGCCCGGGTGCAGTCGCTCGAGCACCAGTTCCGCATCAAGGAACTGCGCGACATGTTCGGCCCGCTCGTGCTCTCCCCGCAGCTGCCGGAGCGCACCTCCCTGCAGCAGGCCCAGGGCGCGGCGAAGCCGCTGCACGTGTGGCCCGGGGAGAGTGCGCAGGAGATGGCCCGCAACTTCGATCAACTGCTCGAACGGGTCATGCGCACGGCGAAGATCCCCGACCCGGCATCCGCCGCACCGCAGATCGTTCGCTGACCATCGCCCGGGAACACGCCGGGCAAGTGTCGGCGCGGCGGGGATTCCGGCCGTGGACCGGTAGCGTGAAGTAAGTCGTCGGCGGTTTGCCTTTGGCCTTTTGATTTGCAGCCAAGGTTGCCTTACGGACGGATATTCCTCATCTCTTCCGCCTATTCCCTTCCCGCCGGACGCCTCGGTGCGGTCCGATCGCCGAAGCCCCGCACCCCCGGTGCGGTTCCCGTCACCCAGTCCTACACCGCGGTCTCCCGCGTCGTGAAGGAGTCGGGCCTGCTGAACCGCACGCGGTGGTTCTACGGTGTGCTCGGACTGGGGCTCGTCCTCGCCCTCGGCGGCGCCATCACCGGCTTCATCCTGCTCGGCGACAGCTGGTTCCAGCTGCTCATCGCCGGCGCGCTCGGACTGATCTTCACCCAGTTCGCCTTCCTCGCCCACGAGGCCTCCCACCGCCAGATCCTGCAGTCGGGCCCGGCCAACGACCGCATCGGCCGCTTCATCGCCGCCTTCGTCGTCGGCATCAGCTACGCGTGGTGGATGACGAAGCACACGCGACACCATGCCAACCCGAACCGGGTCGGTAAGGACCCGGACATCGAGATCGACACGATCTCGTTCATCGAGCAGGACGCGGCGAAGCAGAAGGGCCTGTCGGCTCTCATCACCCGCAAGCAGGGCTACCTGTTCTTCCCGCTCCTCACCTTCGAGGGCGCCAATCTGCACGTGCGATCGATCGCCACGCTCTTCTCCAAGGAGCCTGTCAAGGGTCGTTGGATCGAGCTGGGACTGCTCGCGACGCGCTTCGCGCTCTACTTCACCGTCATCTTCATGATGCTCCCGCTGGGTATGGCGTTCGCCTTCGTCGGTGTGCAGCTGGCCGTCTTCGGCGTGTACATGGGTGCCTCGTTCGCCCCCAACCACAAGGGCATGCCGATCGTCGGTCGCGACGAGAAGCTGGACTTCTTCACCAAGCAGGTGCGCACCTCGCGCAACATCTCCGGCGGCTGGTGGGCGTCCGCGCTCATGGGCGGTCTGAACTACCAGGTCGAGCACCACCTGTTCCCCAACATGCCCCGACCGCACCTCGCCAAGGCGCGCGAGATCGTGCGGGAGCACTGCCGCACGCTCGATGTGCCCTACACTGAGACGACGCTGGTCCGTTCGTACGCGATCGTCATCGCCTATCTCAACCGAGTCGGACTCTCTGCACGGGATCCCTTCGATTGCCCGATGGTCAATCAGTTCCGCCGCGTCTAGCAGAACCAGGCACACCGCCGCACCATCTTCGACACCGACCATGACGGTCGCGTGGCCCGCACGAATCGACCCGCCTCATCCGTTTCTCCGTCACAACCGACATCTCGACCGCCCCGCTCACGTGGATCAACGCCGACGACGACCTCTGGGTCGCGACGCGTTCCGGTGAGTATGCGGGAATCGTGACCCGCGAGGACGCCGTCTACACGGCGACCGACCGGTTCAACGGCCCGCTCGGCTCGTATCCCGATCTCGACTCCGCCCGCCGCGCGGTGGACGACGCCGACGGCGTCGCCCCCGCTCCGGGCGCCGTGCCCCCGCAGGGGCGGCACTCCCCCACACGTCCGCGTCGTCGACGCGGTCCCGCACGTCGCATCCGCGGCTCGCATCACCGAAAGAAAGACAGCAACATGGCTACCGGCACCGTCAAGTGGTTCAACTCCGAAAAGGGCTTCGGCTTCATCGCGCCGAGCGACGGCTCCCCCGACGTGTTCGCGCACTACAGCGCGATCGCGGCCGACGGGTACCGCAACCTCGAGGAGAACCAGCGCGTCGAGTTCGACACCGCCCAGGGCCCCCGCGGCCTGCAGGCGTCGAACATCCGACCCGCCTGATCCGTACCCCGGAACACCGAACCGCCCGCGTCCTCTGGACGCGGGCGGTTCGTCGTACGGGGTCAGGAGGCGCGGGTGGCCCGACGGGCGGCGAGTTCATCCATGGGGTCGGCCCCGGGCGTGGAGTCGAGCTCCACGAGGCTCGTCTCGACCTCGCGCAGCACCTTGCCGACGGCGATGCCGAACACGCCCTGCCCGCGGCTGACGAGGTCGATGACCTCGTCGTTCGAGGTGCAGAGGTAGACGCTCGCGCCGTCGCTCATGAGGGTCGTCTGGGCGAGGTCGCTGATGCCGGCCTCGCGGAGCTGGTTGACGGCAATGCGGATCTGCTGCAGCGAGATGCCGGTGTCGAGCAGGCGCTTGACGAGCTTGAGCACGAGGATGTCGCGGAAGCCGTAGAGCCGCTGCGAGCCCGAGCCGGCCGCACCGCGGATGGTGGGCTCGACGAGCTGCGTGCGGGCCCAGTAATCCAGCTGGCGGTAGCTGATGCCGGCGGCGCGTGCGGCGACCGCCCCGCGGTACCCGGAGGCGTCGTCGAGCTCGGGCATGCCGTCGGTGAAGAGCAGCCCCAGGTCGTAGCGGGATTCGCCGTTCTGGCTGAGTTCGCTCATCCGCTCGTCCTAACCTTCATGTTCAACTTGACCTTGAGGTCCGCTGTGACCACGCTACCGACGAGCAGGACCCCGACCAAACACATCCGGTTCGAACCGCTCGGCGTGTCGGCCCTGACGGGTCCGGCGCTGCCTGTCACGAGTTCAAACGGGAGAGGGCCGATCGGATCAGGCTACTCCGTACCACCTCGAGCTGTCCCGCTATTTCTCGGGCGAGTTCCGCCGCGCGGGCCCGGCTCGACGCGTCCTTGCGACGCGACACCGGCATGAGGGCGTTCTCGATGAGTCCCAGTTCGCGCTCCGCCGCCGCCCGGAATCCCCGCAGGTGGCGCGGCTCGATGCCCGTGCGCTGCAGCTCGGCCAGGGCGCGCAGCACCGACACGGCGTCGTCGCCGTAGTGGTCCGACGGCGTGATGAGCGAAGCGGACACCGCGTCCGCCAGCAGGTTCGCCGTCGCCCCGGCCTCGCGGATGAGCTCGTCGCGCGACAACCGCCGCTCGCTCGACAGCATCGACGGTGACGGCGCGGGAGCGCCCCCGGGCAGGGTGGGCTCACGACCCGCGTCGAGATCGTCGAGATAGCCGCGGATGACCTTGAGCGGCAGGTAGTGGTCGCGCTGGATCGAGAGGATGAACCGCAGACGCTCGACGTCGGCGTTCGAGAACTTGCGGTACCCCGACGCCGTGCGCGCCGGCGAGATCAGCTGCCGCTCCTCGAGGAAGCGCAGCTTCGACGGGGTGAGATCGGGGAACTCCGGGTTCAGGCGCGCGAGCACCTGTCCGATGCTCAACAGGGAGGCGCCCCCGGATGCAGTGGAGGACGCGGCGGGGCGCGCCACTACTGAGCCGCCGGAGCCGCGAGGTCGGCCCGGGAGGCGTAGAAGGTGAGGCGGAACTTGCCGACCTGCACCTCGGCGCCGTCGTGCAGTTGCGCGCTCTCGATGCGGACACCGTCGTAGTACGTGCCGTTGAGCGAACCGAGATCGCGCACCTGGAACGTGCCCTCAGATCGCGTGAACTCCGCGTGACGGCGCGACACGGTCACGTCGTCGAGGAAGATGTCGGCGTCGGGGTGACGGCCGGCGATCGAGGAATCGGTGTCGAGCAGGAAGCGGGCGCCGGCGTTCGGTCCACGTCGCACGACGAGCAGCGCTGAGCCCGAGGGCAGCGCGGTGATCGCGTCGTGCTCCTCGGTCGAGGCGCCGGCCTGCATGGCGGCGAGCTGCGCGCTGAAGTCGTCCTGGTAGTGGACCGTCGTGTCGGCGGCCGACCGGCGCTGCGCGGGGACGTCATTGTCGTCGTGGCGGGGATCGACCATCGAGAACCTCCTTAGCCGTTCAGCGTATCTGATGCCGGGACCGCCTGCGGCCGCGGTGAGCGGATGACGCGGGCCGTCTCCATCGTGTAGACGATGCCCGCCCACCAGTACAGGAACGCCCCCCACAGGGCGAAGGCCCACCCGATGGGCACCGCGATCGCGGCCGTCTCGGGCACCGCCTGGCCGAGCATGAGCACGGGGAAGGCGTAGAACAGGGCGAACGTCGCGAACTTGCCGAGGTGGTGCACCGGCAGCGGACCGAACCCGTGGTTCGCGAGCACGATGCCCAGCACGACGAGCAGCAGGTCGCGCGAGATCAGCAGGATCATCAGCCACCAGGGCACGACATCGCGCACGGCGAGGCCGATGACGGCCGCGAAGATGAACAAGCGGTCGGCGGCGGGATCGAGCAGCTGCCCGAGCCGGGTGATCTGCCCGAAGCGACGGGCGATGACGCCGTCGAAGAAGTCGGTGACGGTCGAGATCACGAGCACGATGAGGGCCCACATGTCCTCGCCGCGCACAATCAGCACGAGGAACACGGGCACGAGCAGCAGCCGCACGAAACTGAGCGCGTTCGGCACCGTGAGCACCCTGTCGCTCACGATCCGCTCCGGCACCGATCCCACATCCCGAGTCTAGGGCGGGCCCCCGTCCGCGGGGGCGCTCCTCCCCAGTCGTTCGGTGACGACACGCGAGGCATCGGGGGGTCGGGAACGGACACCGGGCTAGCCTGAACGCATGTCGTGCATCCGGTTCAACACGCCAGCCCAGCGGGCGCAGATGCAGCGCATGGCCCCGCGCATGCTGACCGCCGAGGAGGCGGCCGCGCTGCACCCCGCCCCGCCGGTCACGGAGAGCAAGATCCGCCGGCTGCGGCTGCTCGCCGGGCACGAGAACCCGAAGATCCGCGAGTCGGTCGCGAGCAGCTACAACGCGCCGGCCGATCTCTTCGAGGCGCTCGCCCGCGACGGCGACGAGGGCGTGCGGGCGTGCGTCGCCCGGAACGAGCAGACCCCGTGCGACGTGCTGCGCGGCCTCGCCGGCGACGAGTCGGAGCGGGTGCGCGGATGGGTCGCGGTCAACTACTTCGTGCCCGACGACGTCATGCGCCGCCTCGCCGACGATCCGAGCGAGACGGTGCGCAGCCTCGTGCGGTGGAAGGCGTCGCTCGCGACCGAGCCCGCCGCCGGGTGACCGCCAGCTGAACAGGCGCTCAACGGCCACGGACGCGGCGCGCCGCGTCGGCGGCCCTCCGTAGGCTCGGACCCATGCCGCACTCGATCGTCCCGCCCTACCTGCTGCTGCGCCTCGCCGACACCGACCGGGCGGGCTTCGAGCGTGCCGCCCGGGCGGCACGCAACACGCTCATGGCCCGCGGGTTCCGCGACTCCGCGCGGCTCTCGCTCTCCGTCGACGCCGACGACAACCTCGTCGTCGAGTTGGAGCGGCGGACGCCGGTGCGCACCATCGGCGACGCGGAGGGCACCGAGGAGCTGCCCGGCCGGATCGTGCGGCGGGAGGGCGACGACCCCACCGGCGACGTCGCGGTCGACGAGGCTTACGACGGCCTGGGCGCGACCCACGCGCTCTTCCGCGACGCGTTCGGACGGGACTCGATCGACGATGCGGGTCTGCCGCTCGAGGCGACGGTGCACTTCGGGGAGCTCTACGACAACGCGTTCTGGGACGGGGAGCGCATGGTCTTCGGCGATGGCGACGGGGAGGTGTTCGGGCGGTTCACCGCCTCACTCTCGGTCATCGGGCACGAACTCGCGCACGGCGTCACGCAGTACGCGGCGGCGCTCGAGTACCGGGGCCAGTCGGGGGCCCTCAACGAGTCGGTCTCCGACGTGTTCGGCGCGCTCGTCGAGCAGTATGCGCGCCGGCAGGGCGCCGAGGAGGCGAGTTGGCTCATCGGCGAGGGCCTGTTCACCGACGCCGTCTCCGGTCGCGCCCTGCGCTCGATGGCCGAGCCGGGCTCGGCGTACGACGACGACGTGCTCGGCAAGGACCCGCAACCGGGCCACATGCGCGACTACATCGAGACGGCAGAGGACAACGGCGGTGTGCACCTCAACTCGGGCATCCCGAATCGCGCCTTCCACCTCGTCGCGACGACCCTCGGGGGCAACGCGTGGGAGCGTGCGGGCGTCATCTGGTACGACACCCTCGTCGGTGGTCTGGCCGCGGACACCGACTTCGCGCGGTTCGCCCGGGCGACGCTCGACGCGGCCGACTCGCGCTTCGGTGAGGGCTCCCCCGAGTCGGCGGCGGTCCGGAACGCGTGGGCAGCCGTCGGCGTGCCGATCGGCTGAGCGCTCAGACGAGTGACTCGATGCGGGGGCGCAGCATCGGCCACGACGCCGCGAATCCGGGATGCAGCGGCAGCGCGTCGACCTCGGCGAACGGCACCCATCTCAGGTCGTCGCTCTCTGCGTCGGCGATCACCGGCACGAAGGGCTCCTCCACGACTCCGAGCACGGTCGTGTACGACCAGTAGCCGTAGTCGAGAACCGACTCCCCCACGACGCGCACGAGACCGGCGGGCACTCCGGCCTCCTCGCCCGCCTCGCGGAGCGCGGCGGCCGCGGCGTCCTCGTGCTCCTTGCGCGCGCCGCCCGGGAGACCCCACGTTCCGCCGAAGTGACTCCAGCCGACACGCAGCTGCAAGAGCACTCCAGCGGCGCGGTGGGCCACGAGCAGACCGGCGGCGCCGAAGCCGCCCCAGAACCGGCCCCGCGGCCCGTCGACCCACTCGTCGCCGCTGCCGAGCGGGCGACGCTGCGGATCGGGGACCCGGCGCGGGGAGGGAGCGGGTGCGGCATCCATGCGGCCAGCCTGTCACGCCGGGCCTCCACGTTGCTATCGTGGCGCGCACGGGGGCCGACGAGGAGGACCATGCGCAGCAACGGGCGGCCCGTCGCCGTGATCTCGGTCGTGCGCACGGGCGGTTTCGCGGGACTGCGTCGCGAGTGGGCCGTCGAGATCGACGACGGCGAGTGGCCCGACTGGCAGCCCCTCGTGGACGCGTGCCCGTGGGACGCGGTGCCCGACGATCCCGCTCCCGACCGCTTCGTGTACCTCATCTCGGCGCCGCCGCACAGCGCCCGCGTGCCCGAACGCGGGCTCAACGGGCCGTGGCGCGAGCTCACCGATCGCGTGCGGGACGCCCACGCGCGACGCAGCGGGGCGGATTAGGGTCGTCGGATGGCATCCGATTCCGCGCGTGTGGACGCCTGGTTGTGGGCTGTGCGCGTGTTCACGACCCGCTCCGCGGCGACCGCCGCATGCCGTGCCGGGCACGTGCGCGTCAACGGCGAGCGGGCGAAGGCGGCGCAGCGCGTCGCCCCTGGAGACGCGGTCGTCGTGCGTGGCGCGCGGGCACGCGACCTCGTGGTCAAGGTGCCCCTCGAGAAGCGGGTCGGCGCGGCGGTCGCGGCGGAGGCGATGCTCGACCTCACCCCGCCTCCCCCGCCGAAGGAGGAGGCGGCGGCGCCGATCGCGCGCGACCGCGGATCGGGCCGCCCGACCAAGCGCGACCGGCGGGACCTGGAGCGGTTGCGCGGGCGGTGATCCGCCGCTGCGGGCGAATGAATCCCGCGATCCGGGAATGATCGGGTCCGGATGTCGGTTGTCCGCGCAAGGATGAATTCCGTTCGCGCTGCCCTCTCGGCGTGGACAGCGTCCACATCGGTCGCGTATCGTGACCTCGCTCCCCTCCACATCCGGCCCGTTCCCGCCACCGCTCTGAGCCCCAGGAGAACCTTGACCGACCGCACCCTGACCGAACCTGCGACGGGAAGCGTCGCCGTGCCTCCCGGCACCGACGCGCCCGACCACTCCGCCCGCAACCGCCTCGTCATCTCGATCCTGCTCGTCTCGGCGTTCGTCGTGATCCTCAACGAGACGATCATGGGTGTCGCACTGCCCGAGCTCATGGTCGACCTCCAGATCACGCCGTCCGTCGGCCAGTGGCTCACGACCGCGTTCATGCTCACCATGGCGGTCGTGATCCCGATCACAGGGTTCCTGCTGCAGCGCTTCGACACCCGTCCGATCTTCTTCGCGGCGATGGGGCTCTTCAGCCTCGGGACGCTGCTCTCGGCGGTCGCGCCCGGCTTCGGAGTGCTCGTCATCGGTCGTATCGTGCAGGCGAGCGGCACCGCGATCATGATGCCGCTGCTCATGACGACCGTCATGACGCTCGTTCCGCCGGCCGCACGCGGCAAGACGATGGGCAACATCTCGATCGTCATGTCGGTCGCGCCCGCCATCGGACCGACGATCTCCGGCGTCATCCTCAGCTTCCTGGACTGGCGGTGGATGTTCATCATCGTGCTTCCGATCGCCATCGCGGCCCTGCTGCTCGGCGCCGCGCGCATCCAGAACGTGACGGAGCCGAAGAAGGTGCCGATCGACGTGACCTCGGTCGTCCTGTCGGCCTTCGCGTTCTCGGGACTCATCTACGGCCTCAGCAGCATCGCCGAGGCCTCTCAAGGGCATGAGATCGTGCCGGTCTGGGTGCCGCTCGTATTCGGCGCGCTCGCGCTGGCAGGGTTCATCTGGCGCCAGTTCGTGCTGCAGCGCGGCGATCGCGCGCTGCTCGACCTCCGCGTCTTCGGCACCGGCAACTTCACCGTGACGATCCTCATGATGGCGGTCGCCATGGCGGCCATGTTCGGCACCCTCATCGTGCTGCCGATCTACCTGCAGACGGTGCTCGGTCTCGAGCCGCTCGCGACCGGCCTCCTGCTGCTGCCCGGCAGCCTGCTGATGGGTCTCATGGGACCGATCGTCGGCCGCATCTACGACAAGCGCGGCCCCGCCGTGCTCCTCGTGCCGGGAACCGCGATCGTCAGCGCCGTGCTGTGGGTCATGACCCTCCTCGGCAGCGCGACCCCGGTGCCGGTCGTGCTGCTCGTGCACATCGGCCTCTCGTTCGGGCTCGCGCTCATGTTCACCCCGTTGTTCACGGCGGGCCTCGGATCGTTGCAGCCGCGGTTCTACTCGCACGGCTCGGCGGTCATCGGCACCGCACAGCAGCTCGCCGGTGCGGCGGGGACCGCGCTGTTCATCACCGTGCTGTCCACGGTGACCGCGGGCACCATCGCGTCGGGCGGCACCGATGCGCAAGCGGTCGAGGCGGGCGTACGCGCCGCGTTCCTCTCGGGCGCGGTGGTCTCGCTCCTCGCGATCGTCGCCGCGTTCTTCGTCCGCCGGCCGGCCGACTCCCCCGCCGGAGCGCCTGCGGCCCACTGAGTCCCGCACAACGCAGAAAGGCGCGGATGCCCGCTCGGGCATCCGCGCCTTTCGCGCACGGAGCTACTTGCCGACGAAGCCGAGCAGGGCCTCGTTGACCTGGGCGGCGTGCGTCCAGAGCAACCCGTGGGGCGCGCCCTCGATCTCGACGTAGTCCGCCGCGGGCACCGCGTCATGGAAACGGCGACCGGTCGCATCGATCGGCAGGATGTTGTCCTCGGTTCCGTGCAGGATGAGCGTCGGCTTACCGGCCTCGCGCACGGCGACGACGTCGTCACGGAAGTCCGTCAGCCACGCAGCCACCACCGCGTACGCGGCGACGGGCGCGCTGCCCACCGCGGTGTTCCAGCTCGCCGTGACGACCTCCTGGCTGATCCGCTCGCCCAGGTTCTCGTCGAGGTTGTAGAAGTTCTTGTAGAACTCGGTGTACCAGGCGTAACGGTCGGCGTACGCGGCGTCGTAGATGCCGTCGAAGACCGACTGCGGCACCCCGGCCTCGTTGTCGTCGGTCTGCAGCAGGAACGGCTCGAGCGAGGCGAGGAACGCGAGCTTGGCGACCCGCTCGTGTCCGTAGGTCTTGACGTAGCGGGCGAGTTCGCCCGTCCCCATCGAGAAGCCCACGAGGATGACGTCGGAGAGGTCGAGGGTCTCGAGCACCGTGTTGAGGTCGCCGGCGAAGGTGTCGTAGTCGTAGCCGACGCCGACCTTGCTCGACTTGCCGAAGCCGCGACGGTCGTACGTGATGACCCGGTATCCGGCGGCGAGCAGTTCGCGGGACTGCAGCTCCCAGCTGTTGCCGTCGAGCGGATAGCCATGGATGAGCACGACCGGCTGACCGGCACCGTGGTCTTCGTAGTAGATCTCGATGTCGGTGCTGTTCTCCTGGCCGACGGTGATGTAACCCATGATTCACTCCTTGAGTCGAGGACGAGAACGTGCGTTCTCTTCCGTTGAGCACTACACTAGAGAACGTTGGTTCTCGGCGCAAGGGGCAGATCGTGATGGATGAGCAGACGGCACGTGAACACGTGGTTGCCGCGGCGGATCGCTTGTTCTACACCCGCGGCATCCAGGCCGTGGGGATGGATGCGGTGCGCAGCGCGGCCGGGGTCTCGCTCAAACGGATGTACGCCCTCTTCCCTTCCAAGGACGACCTCGTGATCGCGGTGCTGCACCGTCGCACCGCACAGTGGAACGCCGGCATCGCGGCGACGGCCGCCGGCGCGTCGACCCCGCGGGAGAAGCTCCTGGCGATCTTCGACTTCCTCAGCGACTGGTTCCGCGAGGACGACTTCCGCGGTTGCGCGTTCATCAACTCCTACGGGGAGCTCGGCGCGACCTCGACCGCTGTGGCGGAGACCGCGCGAGCCCAGAAGGCCGCGTTCCAGCGTTACGTCGCCGAGCTCGTCCGCGACGCGGGTGCGCCCGAGCACCTGGCGCCCCAACTCGCATTGCTCGCCGAAGGCGCGCAGACCACCGCGGCCATCTCGGGCGACGCCGCCGCGGCCGGGCACGCGCGCGCCGCAGCCGAAACGCTCATCACCGTCGCGCTGGGCCGCGAGACGGTCGGCGTCTGACCCCTCGAGGCTCAGGCCGAGGCGACGGCGCGCGCCATCCGCTTCTCGAACCGCTCGCGACCCTTCTCGGCCTCGACCTCGCGGTTCTTCGGCGGTGCCGTGCTCACGAGGTCGTCGAGCAGGTGCTGGGTGACGTGGGCGATCTCGGCGACGGCGCGCTCGAACGCCTCGGCATTGGCCTTCGACGGCTTCGTCGACCCGCTGATCTTGCGCACGTACTGCAGGGCGGCGGCCTGCACCTCATCGCTCGTGGCGACGGGTTCGAAGTTGTGGAGGACGTGGATGTTGCGGCACATGCGACGAGGGTAGGCCTCGACTCACCGCGGCACCAGAGGCTCGACGCCCGACTGCGCCGGTCTCAGTACCGCGGGCTGTACACCTCGAGTCCGAGCGGCACGAGGCGGATACGCGACACGTATCCGCGGCGCCGCCCACGGGGCGTCTCCGCCGCCTCGAGCTCCACCTCCCCGTCGTGGGCGAGTCCCGGGGGCTGGCCCTCGCGAGGTCGCACCTCGATGACCAGCTCGTCCGTCTCGAACGCGTCGACCGCCGACGGGCCGGGGGCGACGCCGATGCCGCGCAGCACGGTTGCGGCGCGACGGGCGAACACGAGCGACGCGACCGCACGGATGCGGGCACCGGCGTGGAGGATGCGCACGTCGAGCACACCGTCGTCGAGCCGGGCGCGCTGCAACGGCGTCACCGGCGCGGGGTGGTTGCGATTGACCCCGACGAAGACCGACCAGGCCCGAGCCCGCCGACCGCCGATCACGATCTCGACCGGCTCCGCCGTGCGCAGGGCCGCCACCGCGGCGATGAGCGACGCGATCCACTTGCCCCAGGTGCCCTGATACCGCTCGCGGAGGGCGACGAAGTCGGGGTAGATGCCGACCGAGGCCGCGTTCAGGACGGTCACGTCCGCCTCGTCGTCGATCCGGAGTTCGGCCACGTCGACGCGCAGGCCGTGCCCGGCCTGGAGCGCGTCGATGCCCGCGTCGATCGTCTCGACACCGGCCGACCGCACGAAGTGGTTGAAGGTGCCGCCGGGCAGCGCCAGCAGCGGCACCCCCATCTCGCGGGCGACGTGCGCTCCGACGTCGATCGATCCGTCGCCGCCGCACACCCCGAGCACCGTCGGCCGGGGTTCCGCAGCGAACAGATCGCGCGCGACCTGCTCGAGGGACTGCCCCTCTCCCACCGTGACGATCCGCGCTCGGGGAAGGCGCCGTTCGAGCACCGGCACGGGGTCAGGACGCCGGACGCTCGTCCCCGAGGAGGGGTTGACGACGATGGCGACTTCCGCACCGTCGGGCGATGCGGGGAGGGTGACGGGCAGTCCGCCCTCCGGCTTCGCGGGCCGTCGCGGGGCGGGGACGAGTGCTTTCCCGGCTGCGGCGACGCCGACCCCGAGCGCTGACCCGCCGACGACATCCGAGAACCAGTGGGCGCCGACGTGGAGGCGCGAATAGATGACGCCGAGCGCGAGCGGTGCGACGACCGCGCCGGCCTTCGGCCACTCCACGGCGACACCGGTCGCGAAGGCGGCGGCGCTCGCCGAGTGCCCGGACGGGAACGACGCCGACGTGGGCTGCTGACGCAGCCGCCGCCCGAGCGGCACGTCTTTGAGGATCGGGCGATCGCCGCCGAAGAGCCGCTTGCCGATCAGGTTCGCGATGATGCTCGCCAGGGTCAGCGACGCGACGCCCCGCACCGCGGCGCGGGGACGACCGAGCACGACGAGCGCGCCCGCGAGCGCGAACCACAACCGACCGTGGTTCGCCGCTTCCGAGAGCCGCCGATAGCCGGTGTCGACGGCGCCGGGAGTGCGGCGTCGGTTGATGCGGCGGGCCACGGCCCCGTCGACGCGGCGGACCCACCTCGGCAGCACGCGCAGCCGTCGGAGGGCGATGATCGGGTTCAGCGGTGGTCGGGGCACGAGGCCGACGCTATACCGCGCGCAGCGCCGGTGCAGCCGGTTCGCGGGTGGCTGTCACCGACGACGACCTCCGTGAACGGGGCGCGGCGCCGGGAGGGGCTCCCGTCGCGCTCCCAGCCTCGGCCGCGACCCTCGAAGGGAGAGGACGGCTGCGCGCTCGGCAGTCGTCGGCCGAGGGAGCACACGGACGGGAGGAACGTCTTGGACGGTTCGACCTGGGGGGACGCGCCGTCCGACGGGGCGCGGGGGCGGGTGGTCCTGCCCGATTCCAGCCCTCGCGGCGAGCCTCCCGGGCCGGGCGTCCTCGAGCTGCCCGCCTCGCACGGGCGTCGTCACCTCGTGTTCGTCCCTGCGCGGGCGACGCCCGGAACGGCTCTCCCTCTCGTCGTGCTGTTGCACGGATCGGGATCGGACCCGCAGTCGGTGCTCCGGCTCCTGCACGACGAGGCGGAGCGGCGCGGGATGCTCGTGCTGGCACCGAAGTCCATGGCCTACACCTGGGATGCGATCCTGGGCGGCGTCGGTCCGGACATCCGATCGATCCAGGAGGCTCTGGACTGGATGGCCGAGCGGTTCCGGCTCGATCGTGCGCGGATCATGCTCAGCGGCTTCTCCGATGGCGCGTCCTACGCCCTGACCGTCGGCCTCGTCAACGGTGACGTGTTCTCGCGGATCGGCGCCTTCTCCCCCGGGTTCCTGCTGCCCGGACCGCGAACGGGTCGCCCGTCGATCTTCGTGTCGCACGGCCTCGCCGATCCGGTGCTGCCGATCGACCGCTGCAGCCGGGTGCTCGTACCCGGGCTGATCGCCGACGGGTACGAGGTCGACTTCCGCGAGTTCGCCGACGGTCATACCGTGCCGCGGGAGATGGTCGCCGCGGCGCTCGATCCGCTCGCCGGCTGAGGCGGACGCACGAAGGCCCCGGTCGTCGACCGGGGCCTTCTCGGCTGCAGTGGAGGGTCAGGCCTCGCTCATGGCCGTCTGGTCGGCCTGGCCGCGGGCCGCGAGGGCGGCGGCGCGGGCGGCGATGCGGCGGGACTGCTCGGCCTGGCCGGCGTCGAGCACGTCCTGCGGCACCTCGACGTTCGGCACCTGGCTGGTGCCGTGGTACTTCTCGATGTAGGCGTCGAGCTCGGGGCCCGAGGTCCACGAGGTGATGAGGCAGTAGCGGGGCTCGCTGCCGTAGTGCGCGGCGGCGTGCCACAGACGCTGGGTGTCCACGATGAGCTGCGCACCGGCCGGGAGGGCGATGCGGTACTCGACGCTCGGGTCGGTGCGGTTCTCGCGCAGGACGAAGTAGCTGTCCTTGTCGTCGGTGAGGTTGAAGAACCCGCGCACGACCCAGCCGGTGCCGTCGGGGTTGAGGCGGTTGTTGTCGTCCTGGTGCAGGTTGTACAGCGCGTCCGCGTAGGTGTTCGGCTGCAGCTCGATCACGCGGCAGCGGCCGATGTTCGCACCCGGCTCCTGGGCGCGACGGGTCAGGTTCGGCGCCTTCTCGACCTGCGACGGGATGAACACGCCGTCCTTGTCGGTGCGCGGCGGCTTGTGGTTCCAGAACCCGTTGCACTCGATCTCGCCGAAAGCGCTCGCGAGCGGGGCGAAACGGGTGTCGCCGGAGGACTTCCAGTCGACGTATTCGATGTCGAGCCACTCCTTGGGGTCCGCCTCCTGGTCGTACTGATCCAGGACGACGAAGCCGGTCTCACGGAGAGCGTCGGACTTGATGTAACCCATGATGTGAATCATGCCTTTCGTGGGGAGGGCCAGCGCGTTTTTACAGGCCCAGGTTAGGTAAGCCTATCCCGGGCCCTCCGCGGCTTCCCGGTGAAGCGCGCGAAGATCGTCCGGGAGGACGACCCCGAGGGTGAGCCGACGCCGGCTGCATAGACTGGATGCGCGGCAGCGGGCCGCCCGGGCAGGCGATGACGACGGCGGTGGGGGTTCCACTGCGCGCCCGGTGGACCGCGGGCGATCGGCTCGCGCGGTACCGAGAAACGACGTTCCGAGGACTGGACGAGTCATGAGCACTGCCACGAACATCGACGCGACCGCGGTCAACACGATCGCCTGGCTCTCGGCCCCCGACACCAACATCGTGGTGCCCGTCTACCAGCGCCAGTACCGCTGGGACATCGGCGGATGCGAACAGCTGCTCGCCGACATCCGTGCGGTGGGCGACACGGATGACCGGCACATGCACTTCATCGGTTCGATCCTGTCGTCGGTGAGCAGCGACGGGGCGGACACCGAGCTCGTGCTCATCGACGGACAGCAGCGCACCACGACGCTCATGCTGCTCATCGCCGCACTGCACCACACCGTCCGGGCCGACGACCCGGAGCTCGCCGCCCAGCTCGAGCGGGTGCTCGTACGCGCCTCCGACCCGACCCGCACGAAGCTGCGACCGCACCGCGCGTGGGCCGACGTGTTCGAGAGCGTCGTGCTCGACCGCCGCCCCGCCGACGGCACCCTGCGCGACTCCCGGTTCGACGACAACTACGCCTTCTTCCGCAGTCAGATCAGCGCCGAGGAGGCTCCCCGCATCTGGCGCGGTCTGCAGAAGCTCGAGCACGTGGCGATCACGCTCGGCGCGGGGGCGAACGCCCAGCAGATCTTCGAGAGTCTCAACTCGACGGGCGAGCCCCTGCGCGATCACGAACTCATCCACAACTACGTGCTCATGGGTCTCTCGCACGCCGAGCAGAGCGAGATCGAGGACGACTTCTGGCTGCCCATCGAGCGGAACACCGGCGAGTCGATCGCCGCCTTCTGGCGGCACTACCTGGTCATGACGACGGGCCGGGAGGTCGAGGTCGCCGGCGAGCGCGGCGTCTACGCCGCCTTCCGCCAGCGGTTCCCCCGGCTCGACCTCGACACGTTGCGCGCGCATGCGGCGGAATGGCGGGAGTATTCGGAGATCTACCGCACCCTGCTCGACCCGTCACGCGAATCCGACGCCGACGTCGCCCGCCAGCTCGGCTACCTCACGACCTTCGGCCGGGCGATGTACCCGCTCGTGATGCGGGCCTATCACGACCACGCCCACGGCGAGCTGGAGAAGGACGTGCTCATCCGCACCCTCGAGTACGTGCAGTCGCTGCTGTTGCGTCGCACCGTCGTGGGGCTCGGCAACGAACGCCTCGTCGCCCGGTTGTGCCGGGCGCGCGAACAGGGTCAGGGCGCGCTCGAGGCGGCGATCGGCCGCATCGCCCCGTCGGACGAGCGCGTGCGGGTCGCCCTCAAGTACAGCGACCTGCCGCACGCGGCCTACGTGCTCGGGCGGCTCTCCGGGGTGGACGACACCGCCGAACTCGACATCGAGCACGTCTTTCCGCCCGCACCCGGCGACAACTGGAGCGGCGACGGCGAGCGGGAATGGGCGGACTACACGGAGGACGAGCAGAACTCCCACCGGGCGCTCGCTCAGACCCTCGGCAACCTCGCGCTGCTCGAGCAGCCGCTCGCCGAGCGGGTGCTCGACAAGTCGTTCCCCGACAAGCGGGCGGCGTACGACCGCAGCTCGATTCCGACGACCCGCGACCTCGCGCAGGAGCAGGCATGGGGCACGGCCGCCATCTCGGAGCGTTCCGCCCGGTTGAGCGCGGACTTCCTGCGCATCTGGACGCGCCCCGCCGTGACCGGGATCGACGACGACGGACTCACCCCCATCCTCGATGCCACCCGGCGCCGGGGCTGGCCGCGCGGCTGGCAGCGCGAGTTCGAGTACGTCGAGTACCGCGGCGAGCACTGGGAGGTCTACGACGTCAAGTACCTCTTCAACCGCATCTTCAAGCGCCTCTGGGCGGACGGCCGCGAGCACGTCGTCGCCTTCAGCGCCCGTCGCGGAGGTCCGATCTTCGATGCGCAAGCGTGGAACGGCCACTGGGACACGCTCGACGAGTCGACCTACATCTACATGGGCTGGGACTCGAACTACATGCTCTCCGCGGTGCAGGGGCTGCTCGAGGAAGCCGGCCTCGCCTCCGAGGTGTTCGTGAAGTACTCGTACACCGCCGCGCACATGTGATTCGCGCCCCTCACCTCGTCGAGCCGCGGATCACGAGTGGTGCGGGGCTCACGAGGTGCTGGGGCGGGAACTCCTCCCCCGCGATCCGCCGTTCGAGCAGATCCATCGCGTGTTCGACGACCCAGTCGTGGGTGGGATCGATGGTGGTCAGCGCGGGGGCGAGCTGCTCGCCGAGTGCGAGGTTGTCGAAACCGACGACCTGCACGTCCTGCGGCACGCGCAGACCCGCGTCGCGGACTCCTGCCATGACGCCGAACGCCACCTGGTCGGTGATCGCGAAGATGCCGTCGACCGAGGGGTCGACCTCCAGTCGCGCGCGCACGGCCTCCCGCGCGACCGCCGCCTCGTAGGCGGCGAGCTCGATCACGCCGTCCGGTCGTGGCTCGAGTCCGGCCTCCAGTTGGGCTCGACGCCAACCGGCGGTGCGCGCCGTCGTCATCGAGGGGAACCCTTCGTCGCCTCCGGCCGCGATCAGCAGGTTGCGCGCCCCCCGTTCCAGCAGATGGGCCGTCGCCCGATGAGCGCCCCCCTCATTGTCGAGCTGGATGTGGTCGTAGCGCGGAGGCATGTCCTGCTCGCCGAGCAGGACAACGGGCACGGCGCTGCGCAGGCGGTCGACATCGTCGTAGTGGAGCCCGACGACGCTCAACAGCACGGCGTCGTAGGTGGCGAGCCGGGCATGGGAGAGGGCGGCGAGTTCGCCCTCTGCGCTCGCGTTCGATTGCTCGACGGCCAGGTGACGACCGACCGCGGTGAGGGCGACGGCCAGCTTGGCGGCCAGCTCGCCGAAGTAGGGGTGGTCGAAGCGGGGCACGATGAGACCGATGGCCCCCGTGCGCCCCGAGCGGAGCCGTTTCGCCGTCAGGTTCACTTCGTAGCCGAGGCGCTCGACGGCCTCGAGCACGCGCACCCGCGTCTCGGGACCGACCTTCGGGCGGCCGTTGAGCACGTTCGACACGGTCATCACCGAGACGCCGGCCGCGGCCGCCACGTCGCTCATCGTGGTCACCCGGCCTCCTTCCGCTCACACTCAGCCTGGCAGAGCGGGTGCGTGACCCGATCGTGACCACGCCGCCCGAACGAGCTCTTGACGACCCCCGCACGGCGCGTGCTACCGTTCCTCGCAATCCAGGTATAACGATATACCTGGCCGGTGGATCGGCATCCACCCCTCATGCGAACAAGGGAGTTCACCGTGATCTCACGCGCCACCCGCTGGGCAGCGGCCGTCGCCGCCGCCTCGCTCTCCGTCGGACTCGCCGCCTGCAGCAGCGGCGGGGACGCGGAGGGCACGACGACCATCTCGTTCCTCTCCTGGACGGGGCAGGAGCAGATGGAACCCGTGCTCGAGGCCTTCCAGGAGGCTCACCCCGAGGTGAAGGTGGAGGCCTCGTACGCCCCTCCCGTCGCCGAATACATCCAGACCCTGCAGACCCGCGTGCTCTCCGGCACCGCACCGGACGTGTTCCTCATCGCCGCGGAGAACAAGACCAACCTCATCGATGCCGGTGCCGTGCTCGATCTCTCGGACGAGCCGTTCACCGAGGGAGTCCAGCCGTTCAACCTCGACACCTACGGGCGCGACGGCGCACAGTACGGGCTCTCCCTGTCGAGCTGGGCAGCGGGCTACGCGTACAACGTCGACATGCTCGCCGAGGTCGGCTACGACGCGCTCCCCGAGACCTGGGACGAGTTCCTCGAGTTGCTCCAGAAGCTGAAGGACGCGGGGCACACCCCGTTCCTCGAGAGCGTCGATCAGATGCCGACCACTGTCTCGGCCATGCTCGGCGCGAAGTCGAGCGAGATGGATCCGAGCCTCGACGAGCGGATCTTCTCCGGCGAGAGCACCTTCGAAGAGGAGTGGAGCGACATCCTCGAGCAGTACAACCGCCTCTACACCGAGGGTCTCGTGAGCAGCGACGTGGTCGCCCTCGACGGCGACCAGGTCCGTGACGAGTTCGCAAACGAGCGGGTCGCGATCATCAACGCCGGCCCCTGGATCATCAACGCGGTGCAGGAGGCGAACCCCGACATGAACTGGTCGTTCGGCCAGGTGCCCGGACTCGAGGACGGCAAGCCGTATCAGGCCGGCGCCGCGAGCCCCGGCTACGCCATCAACGCGAAGTCGGACGAGGGAAAGCAGGAGGCGGCGAAGACCTTCCTCACCTGGCTGGCCTCGGCGGAGGGCGTCGAGCAGTTCCAGAAGGCCACGAACGACGTCACGGTCACCGACGACTACACGCCCGAGATCAACCCGGTGTTCGAGCCGATGGTCGGCCCGATCCGCGAGGGCGAGCTCTACCTGCCCATGATCGCCTGGCAGCGCGACGAAGACGTGCTCAACGTCGAAGCGGTCGCGCAGATGCAGCGCATGATCCAGGGCGAGATCGAGCCGAGCGAGGTCGCAGCCGCCCTCGACACGAAACTGTCCGACTGATCCGAAGCGCCGATGCGGATGCGGCGGTCACGACGACCGCCGCATCCGATCGAGGAGAGCACATGACCTCATCACTCGCCGGGCGCCGTGTCGCGACCGCGCCCGCCACCCGCCGCCGATCGGTGGAAGGCGGATGGAAGCAGATCACGATCAACCGGGCGTTCCTGCTTCCGGCCGTCGTCGTCTTCGTCTTCCTCTTCGTCATCCCGCTCGCCCAGGGCTTCTACTGGAGCCTGACCGACTTCACCGGTTACAGCGACGAGGCGGAGTTCGTCGGGCTCGCCAACTACGCGGAGATCCTGCGGGATCCCTCGATGCTCTCGGGCCTCAGCTTCACGGTGGTCTTCGCCGT
This sequence comes from Diaminobutyricimonas aerilata, assembly GCF_002797715.1. Taxonomy (NCBI): domain Bacteria; kingdom Bacillati; phylum Actinomycetota; class Actinomycetes; order Micrococcales; family Microbacteriaceae; genus Diaminobutyricimonas; species Diaminobutyricimonas aerilata. Next base: position 2,065,667 of record NZ_PGFF01000001.1, read on the forward strand.
CGGGTCGACTCTCGTGACGACCCTGCTGGCGATCCCGCTCGCCGTGCAGCTCAACAAGGCGTTCGCCGGACGCAACTTCGTGCGCTCGCTCTGGTTCTTCCCCGCCGTGCCGAGCATGGCGATCCTGGGGCTCGTGTGGGGGTACATCCTCTCGCCCCTGCCCTCGGGGGTGCTCAACACGCTCTTGAACGACTGGTTCGGCATCGAGGCCATCTCCTGGCTCAGCGACAACACCCTCGCTCAGGGCTCGGTGATCATGGTCAGCGTATGGGCGCAGGTCGGCTGGCATGCGGTGCTGTATGTCGCCTATCTCCAGTCGATCCCGTCGGAGTACTACGAAGTGGCCAAGATCGACGGCGCGAGCGCCCGGCAGCAGTTCTTCGGGATCACGCTGCCGCTGCTCACCCCCGCGATCGTCATCAGCACATTCCTGCTTCTCACGGCCGGGCTCAAGGTCTACGAACTGCCGTTCACCCTCACCGGCGGCGGCCCCGGCTTCACGACCTACACGATCACGCAGTCGATCGTCACCGCCGGCGTGGGCCAGGGTCGGTACGGCCTCGCCTCCGCGCTCGCCGTGCTGTTCACCGTCGCCGTGGCCGTCATCGGCTTCACCCAGCTCAAGGTCGCCAGCGCGATCGGGAAGCGGTTCTCATGACCACACCGGTCTGGCGCCGAGTCGCCCTGAGCGTCGTGATGCTCGCCCTCGCCCTCGTCATCGGGGTGCCGCTGTACTACGTGCTGGTGAACAGCTTCAAGACGCAAGCCGAGATGGTGACCTCGCCGCTCGCCCTGCCGCACCAGTGGACGTTCGACAACTGGGGTGACGCACTCGGCGACACCGCGATCTACCAGGCCTTCGGCAACACCCTCTACGTCACCGTGCTCGGCGTGCTGCTGCAACTGTTCGTGGGGGCGATGGCGGCCTACGCGATGCTCATCACGCACAGCCGACTGGCCCGCTTCGCTGCCGCCGCGCTGCTGCTCGGCTTCATGATCCCCGGACAGTCGACCCTCATCCCGCTCTACCGCACGCTCGTCGGGCTCAGCCTCGTCGACGACCTCAACGGCCTCGTGCTCATGTACCTCGGAGGCTCGATCTTCTGCTTCTTCCTGATCCAGGGCTACATGCGCACGATCCCGTACGAGGTGATCGAGGCGGCCCGTGTCGACGGTGCGGGCACATTCCAGGTCTTCTGGCGGATCGTGCTGCCGCTCATCCGCCCGATCCTCGTGACGGTGGGCGTCTTCCAGACGATGTGGGTGTGGAACGACTTCCTGCTGCCCACCGTGTTCCTCTCCTCGCCGCAGAAGCAGACCATCGTGCTGCAGGTCTACAACGCGGTCTCGGAGTTCACGACCGACTGGCCCGCCTTCATGACCATCACCGTCATCGCGCTCATCCCCATGGTCGTCTTCTTCGTCTTCACGCAGCGCCACATCGTGAGCGGGCTCCTGGCCGGGAGCGTGAAGGGATGACCGCCGCCGACACCCCGAACAGAACGGAACCCATGTCCCCGCTCACCGCCGTCATCGACCTCGATCTGCCCGGGCCACGCATCTCCCGGCACGTCTACGGACACTTCGCCGAACATCTCGGGCGTTGCATCTACGGCGGCTTCTTCGTGGGCGACAGCGACGACATCCCGAACGAGGGCGGCATCCGCCTGGATGTCGTCGACGCGTTGCGAGCACTGCAGATCCCGAATCTGCGGTGGCCCGGCGGATGCTTCGCCGACGACTACCACTGGCGCGACGGCGTCGGCCCGCGGGAGTCGCGGCCGCGCATGGTCAACTCGCACTGGGGCGACGTCGTCGAGGACAACAGCTTCGGCACGCACGAGTTCCTGCAGTTGTGCGAACTCCTCGGTGCGGCTCCCTACATCAACGGCAACGTCGGCTCGGGCACGGTGCGCGAGACGAGCGAGTGGGTCGAGTACCTCACGCGCGGCGACGACTCCCCCATGGCCGCACTGAGGCGCGAGCACGGGCGCGACGAACCGTGGAGCGTGCCGTTCTTCGGCATCGGCAACGAGCCGTGGGGCTGCGGAGGCAACATGACCGCGGCGCAGTACACGCACCTCGCCCGTCAGTACGCGACCTACATCCGCGACCACGGCGAGACGGCGGTCACGAGGATCGCCGCGGGCGCGAACGTCGACGACTACCTCTGGACCGAGACCCTCATGCAGGCCCTCAGCGGACTCGGCGGCACCGACCGGCGCGATCTGTTCCAGGCGCTCTCGCTGCACTACTACACGTACAACGGGTCGTGGAGCGACAAGGGCGACGCGACCGAGTTCGGCACCGACGACCACTACGTGACGATGAAGCGGGCCCTGCGGATGCGGGAGCTGCTCTCCGGTCATGCGGCCGTGATGGACGCCTACGATCCCGAGCGCACGGTCGGGCTCGTGGTGGACGAGTGGGGCACGTGGTGGAACGTCGAGCAGGGCACCAACCCGGGATTCCTGTACCAGCAGAACGCGATGCGCGACGCACTCGTCGCGAGCGTGCACTTCGACATCTTCCACGGATTCGCGGAGCGGATCACGATGGCGAACATCGCCCAGACGGTGAACGTGCTGCAGGCGGTGATCCTGACCGACCCGGACTCCGGGGCGCTCGTGCTCACGCCGACCTATCACGTGTTCGCGATGAACGTGGGCCATCACGATGCGGACCGGCTCCCGTTGACCTTCAAGGGAACGGTGCCCACACTCTCCGTCGAGGGCACCGACGTGCCCCTCGTCTCGGCATCCGCGTCGACGAAGGGCGACACCGCCCTCGTGTCGCTCTCGAACCTCGACGCGGACGAGAACCGCACGATCGTGCTCGACCTGCGTGGCCGCGACGTCGTGGGCCACAGCGCGACCCTGCTGAACGCTCCGACGCTGCAGAGCCACAACACCCCCGAGCACCCAGACGCGGTCGCCCCGGTGGAGCACACCGGCGTGCGGTCGCATCCGGGCGGCCTCGCGGTGGACCTTCCCGCGCACTCGTACGTGACCGTCTCGCTGCACCTCCGCTGAGCGATCGGCCGAGGTGCTCGTACACTTCCCGTACGGATTCCGGCATGCCGGGACCGGTCACCCTGCTCGACGAGGAGAGAGCCCATGAAGACCTTCCCCATGCCCGGAACCGAGCTGGTCGTGCCCGATGTGGTGCTCGGACTGATGCGCATCCAGGACAAGTCCGACGAGGAGGTGCGCACGCTCGTGCGCACGGCGCGCGACGCAGGGATCACCTTCCTCGACCACGCCGATGTCTACGGATCGGACCTGCACGGCTGCGAGCGGCGTTTCGCCGAGGCGCTCAAGCTCACCCCGTCGGAGCGGGAGGAGTACGTCATCCAGTCCAAGGCCGGCATCGTGCGCGAAGGACCCTACTTCGACTTCTCGTACGAGCACATCATCGAGTCGGTGAACGGATCCCTCGAGGCGCTCGGCACCGACTACCTCGACATCCTGCTGCTGCACCGTCCCGACGCCCTCGTCGAGCCCGAGGAGGTCGCCCGCGCGTTCGACGAGCTGTCGGCCGCGGGCAAGGTGCGCGCGTTCGGCGTCTCGAACCACACCCCGCGTCAGATCGACCTGCTGCGCAAGCACGTGACCCAGCCGATCGTCGCGAACCAGCTGCAGCTCTCGATCACCCACGCGCCGATGATCGCCCAGGGCGTCGCGGCCAACATGCAGGCACTCGACCAGTCGATCGTGCGTGACGACGGCATCGTCGACTACTGCCGTCTGCACGACATCACGATCCAGGCCTGGTCGCCGTTCCAGGCGGGCTTCTTCGACGGCCCCTTCCTGGGCTCCGACCGCTACCCCGAACTGAACGCCGTCATCGACCGACTGGGCCAGAAGTACGACGTGCCGGCCGAGGCCATCGCGGTGGCGTGGATCACCCGGCATCCCGCTCGCATGCAGGTCGTGCTCGGCACCACGACACCGGAGCGGGTCGCCGCCGCCGCTCTCGGCTCGGACGTCGAGCTCACCCGCGCCGAATGGTACGACCTGTTCCGCGCCGCCGGCTACACCGTGCCGTGATCCGCGGGGGCGGGCGCTATCGGCCGCCCGACCCCGGCGATGGAGTACCGGTGAGCGTCCAGCTCGCGAGCATGTCCAGCGCCCGGCGCGAGGGTGATCCGGGTTCGGTCGAGTAGACGAACAGCGTCGTGTCGGCGTCGCCCGGCAGGGTGAGCGTCTCGTATTCGACCGTGAGGTCGCCGACCAGCGGATGGCGCAGCCGTTTCGACCCGTGGGTGCGCTGGTACACCCGGTGCTCGTTCCACCACGCGTCGAACTCCGGGCTGTGCGCACGCAGGTCGGCGATGAGCTCGGCGGTCCCCCGATCGCCCGGATCGTTGCCCGCCTCGAGGCGCAGGTTCTCGACCGCGGCGCGGGCCTGATCCTGCCAGTCGACGAAGAGCGTCCGCGCGTCGTCGTCGAGGAACATCCACCGCGCGTAGTTCCGTTCGGATGCGGGCATCCGGTCGAAGTCGGCGAAGAGGGCCCTGCCGAGGCGGTTCTGGGCGAGCACGTCGGCCCGGCGTCCGAGCACGAGCACCGGTACCGCTTCGAGTGCGTCGAGCAGCTGGTACACCCCCGGCCGCACGCGTTGCACGGGCCGTGCGCGCCGCGGCACGTTCGTCGTCCCGATGAGGTCGGCAAGGTGGGTGCGTCCCGCCTGATCGAGGCCGAGCGCGCGCCCGATGGCGTCGATCACCGCTTTCGACGGCAGGATCCGCCTACCCTGCTCAAGCCGGGCGTAGTAGTCGGCCGAGACCCCGGCCAGGAACGCTACCTCTTCCCGACGCAGACCCGGCACGCGACGCACTCGACCGTCGGCCGGGAGTCCCGCTCGCGACGGGTCGCACTGGCTGCGCGCCCTCCGCAGGAAGTCGGCCAGCTCGGAGTTCCTGTCTGACATGTCCCCATTCTGTTCCCCGGGATCGACCGGCGGGCGGCGTCGGGTGGGTCGGTCAGTCCTACCCGCCTCAGCGGGTCCGGGTGGACCTCGGCGTCCTAGGCGGCTGGATCCGAGGCCCTGGCGGGCGTGCTGTGCGCTCCCAAGGCGGCGTTGTCGACGGGAGGCTCGACGTGCCGGCACATCAGGCCGGATCCGACACCGAAGGAGACCACTCTCATGACCTATCCCACCGGTCGCCCCGCCACCTGGTTCGTCACCGGCACCTCGCGAGGCCTCGGTCTCGAACTCGTGAAGCAGCTGCTCGAGCGCGGAGAGAACGTCACCGCGACCACCCGGTCGAGCGAGCGGCTCTTCGCCTCACTCGAGGGCACCGACACCGCGAACCTGCTCGCCCTGACCGTCGACCTCGCCGATCAGGCGCAGGTCTCCGACGCGGTCGCCGCCACCACGGAGCGCTTCGGCCACCTCGACGTGGTGGTCAACAACGCCGGATACGGCTTCCTCGCGGCGGTCGAGGAGGTGTCCGACGCCGACGCCCGCGCGATGTTCGACGTGCAGGTCTTCGGCGTCTGGAACGTGCTGCGCGCCGTGCTCCCCGGTCTCCGCGCGGCGCGCAGCGGCCACATCATCAACGTCTCGTCGATCGTCGGGCTGCTTCCCTTCCCGGGATGGGGCCTGTACGGCGCCGGCAAGGCCGCGCTCGAGTCCCTCACCGAATCACTCGCCGGGGAGGTGGCCGAGCACGGGATCGCGGTCAACCTGATCGAACCCGGATACATGCGCACGGACTTCCTGCGTCCGCAATCCCTCGGTCTGCCGCAGGAGACCAACGACGCCTACCCCGCGATCCGCGAGATGGTCGAACAGCACCTGCGGATGCCGGGCACTCAGCTCGGCGACCCCTCGAAGGCGGCGACCGCGATCATCACCGTCGCGACGTCGGGCGACGCCCCGCTGCACCAGCTGCTCGGCTCCGACTCGGTCGGGCTTGCCGAGGTCCGCGTGCAGGCGCTCACGGCCGACATCGAGGCGGCACGCGGTCTCGCCGTCACGACGGACATCCCGGCGGCCTGAGCGCGACGGTCACGCAGCGCGACCGCTCGCGCGTCCGAATACACGAAGAGGGCTGTTCCGCATACGGAGCAGCCCCCTTCGTCGCCCCGATCGATTTCCGCGGGCGACGTTCCGGTCGGGCTGACAGGATTTGAACCTGCGACCCCTTGACCCCCAGTCAAGTGCGCTACCAAGCTGCGCCACAGCCCGTGGCAGTCGCGCGCCCTCATCGAGAAGGCCCGCGGCAACTCCGTTAGCTTAGCGCCTCGCGAGTCCCGCGCGAGACATCCGGGGACGGCGAGCGATGCTCCGGTGCCGACGTGGAAAGAGCGGGTCGATTCTCAGCACGACGATCCATCACCTTTCGGATCCGTCGCCGCGCCCCCCAACGGGGGTCGGAATCGGCACTCCGGACTGCGCATTCCCGCGTATTCCGGCGCTGGGCCGCGTGCCTACCCCCCAAAGTGGGGGTATGTACCCAAGATGGGGGCTAGTACAGTCCACAACACAACACGCGAACGACTCTCAACACCGAACCGATGGGGTTGCGACCCACTTCCCCATGGTGCGAGTCGATCGCAGCAAGACACCCGCCCCCCCGATAGCGATCGGGAGTGACGTCGACACCCCCAACCGTCGACTTCCCGCACTTCCGACGCGATTCGACTGTTCCCCCTCCCGACGAACAGTCGTGCCCGAAACCCGATACGCCGGGCATGCTCGCCATGCCCGGAACCCGCCGCGCCCGCGCGTTCGCTTACCCACCCTGCTCACGCGCGCCGCAAGACGACCGGTGCTCCCCCGCGCCCGGTCGAGAATGCAGGAACGCCCGCATGACTGCGCAACCCTCGTTGCCCCTTCTCGCCCCCAAGACCCGACGGCTGAGCCGCCGTGCACCTCTCGTGCACGGTGGGAACCCGCCGGCCGTCGCCCGTGCGAGTGACCGCTCCTGGCCCCGGCGCTATCGCCGCCGGCTGCTCGCGAGCGACACACTCGTGCTGACCCTCGCCGCGCTCGGTGCCCTCTGGGCAGGTCCCGAGCACGCGGGGCCGGGCCAGCCGTGGACGACCGTCGGTACCGAAGTGCTCGTCACCTCGGTGCTCGTCGTCCTCGGCTGGCTCGGAAGTCTCTCGGTCTTCGGCACGCGGCACGCCCGCGTCGTCGGCATCGGGGTCACCGAGTACCGCCGGGTCCTGAGTGCGAGCGCCCTCTCGTTCGCTGCGCTCGCCCTGCTGCTCGCGCTCGCCGCGCAGCACGACCACCTCCCCATGTTCGTCGGCGTCTTCGCCGGCGGCACCGCCGGGCTCCTGCTCACCCGCTGGGGCTGGCGGAACTGGCTCGGACACCGTCGCGAGAACGGGGAGTACCTCTTCGACGCCCTCGTGGTCGGCACCCGTTCCGAGGTCGAATACGTCGCGGCGCGCATCAACTCGAAGTTCGGCGCCGGGTACCGCGTCGTCGGCGCGGCGCTCCCGGCGACCACGACGAACACGGCGCCCATCCCCACCGCCGACCGTGACGTTCCGCTCGTCGCCGACCTCGATCACGTCGCCTCCGCCGCACGTGCGCTCGACATCGACGCCGTCGTCGTGGCCGGACAGCCCGAGAGCGACCGGCAGTTCATCCGCGACCTCAGCTGGGCACTCGAAGGCACCGTGACCGAACTCGTGCTGGCCTCGCGCCTGACCGACGTCGCCGGCCCGCGCATCCACTTCCGCCCCGTCGAGGGGCTGCCGCTCATGCACGTCGAGCTGCCGCAGTTCAGCGGCGGCAAGCATCTCGTCAAGCGCGGCCTCGACGTCACCCTCTCCGCCATCGGTCTGCTCGTCCTGCTCCCCCTGCTCGCGGGCATCGCCCTCGCGGTCCGGCTCGACAGCGACGGCCCGGCCCTGTTCCGTCAGGAGCGGGTCGGCAAGTCGGGCCAGACCTTCCGGATGCTGAAGTTCCGGTCGATGATCACCGACGCCGAGGCGCGGCTCCCCGAGCTGCTCGGGGCGAACCAGGGCTCCGGCGTGCTCTTCAAGCTCAAGCACGACCCGCGGGTCACCCGCGTCGGCCGGGTGCTGCGCAAGTACTCGCTCGACGAGCTGCCGCAGCTGTGGAACGTGCTCGTGGGCGACATGAGCCTCGTCGGACCGCGACCGCCCCTCCAGCGGGAGGTCGACGGCTACGCGTCCCACGTGCACCGCCGCCTGTTCATCAAGCCCGGACTCACCGGCATGTGGCAGGTCAACGGCCGCTCCGACCTCAGCTGGGACGAGAGCGTGCGGCTCGACCTCTACTACGTGGAGAACTGGTCGCTCACCGGTGACCTCGTCATCCTGTGGCGCACCCTCCGCGTTCTCGTCAACGGCTCCGGGGCCTACTGATGTCGCGGGTCGTCGGCTACGCCGCGGGCGGCTTCGACCTCTTCCACGTCGGGCACCTCAACATCCTCAGGCACGCCAAGAGCCGCTGCGACCACCTCATCGCCGGGGTGGTCTCCGACGAGAGGCTGATCGCCACGAAGGGCACCACGCCGGTGGTGCCGCTCGCGGAACGGCTCGAGATCGTGCGGCACATCGACGTGGTCGATGAGGCCGTCGCCGAAGACGCGGAGAAGGTCGAGATGTGGCGGGCGCTGCGGTTCGACGTGTTCTTCAAGGGAGACGACTGGCGTGACACCGAGAAAGGGCGCCGCGTGGAAGCGGAGCTCGCCCCCTACGGCGTGCGGGTCGTGTACTTCCCCTACACGATGAGCACGTCAAGCACCCGTCTGCGTCGTGCGCTCGACGCCCTCGACTCCCGCGGCCGCGCGACGCGTGAAGCGGCGGGGGCGCAGGATGACTGATCGCCGGCGCACCACCCTCATCGTCGCCGGAGTGACGGTGCTCGCCGTCGCCGGTGCGACCGCCGGCGTGCTGCTCTCCACCGCCTCGCCGGCACCGCACCCCACGAGCCGCAGCACCGCCGCACCCGAAGCGGCTGCCGTACCGACGCCCAGTGCGACGCCGACCGCCCCGCCTCCCGCGGACGCGCCGCCGGAGGAGACCCGCGCGGTCGCGGCCGCGACCGCCGATCTCGAGGAGCTCGTGCGTCTGGCCGACAGCGTGCTGCAGAATCCGGATGCCGACGGCGTCGCGATCGACGCCGTCGCCGCCGGCTTCGTGAAGGGCGAGATCGAGGCGCTCGCCGCCGAGCGCCGCGACCTCGGCTACCGCCAGGTCGGGGAGGCCCGAGTCGTCTCGGTCACCCCCACCTCCGTCGACCTCACCGCTGCTCCTCCGAGCATGCAGCTCGCGGTGTGCATCGACGCCTCCGCCATCGACGTACTCGACGCCGACGGCACCTCCCTCAAGGCCGAGCTCTACAACCCCGGCCATCCGGTACTGCACCTCTACGGAGCGCAGCTCATCGACGGCGACTGGAAGATCGCCACGCACGACATCCCTGACGACCCGACGTCTTGTCTGTGAAAGAAGCCCGAACCATGTCCTCCCTCCCCTTCGCCGTATCCCGGCGCGCCGCGACCCGCGCGGCCGCGCTGGGTGCCGCTCTCGCCGTCGCGGCGAGCCTGCTCCTGCCGGCGACCTCGCCCGCCCGTGCGGCCGTCACCGCCGACGGCGCCTCCCCCGGCACCGCCGCCGCCTCCTGCTGGGAGGTCAAGCAGAACAACCCGGCCGCCGAGAGCGGTATCTACTGGATCCTCACACCTGCGCTCGTCGCACCCGAGCAGTTCTACTGCGACCAGCAGACCGACGGCGGAGGATGGGTGCTCGTCGCCCGCGGCCGCCAGGGCTGGAAGGGGCAGTACAACGGGCTCCGCAGCGCGGAGACGCTGCGCGAGACCATCACCGGCACCGCCGCATTCCCCGTCGCCCAGCTCCCCGCGACCACGGTGGACGGGCTCCTCAACAAGGGCCGCGTCGACGCGCTCGCCGACGGTGTGCGACTGCGTCGCGCGATGAACACGGCCGGCACCACCTGGCAGGAGGTGCGGTTCAAGTTCGCCAACCGCGACCGCTGGGTGTGGACGTTCGGCGCCGAGCATCGCGTCGGCGCCTACAGCTTCAACGGCGTGACCGGATCCGGCGGACAGACCGCCTCCTTCGGCCGCGACTCCGCCTACCAGCGCGTCGACTCGACCGCGCCCACCGCCCAGAACTTCCTCGGCGGCCTCGCCTACGGGTCGCAGGTCACCGGCACCACGTCGAGCTCGTCGTACCTCTGGTCCGCCGTCGACGGGCGCGGGAGCGCGCGCCCCTTCACGCAGATGTTCCTGCGTCCGAAGCTCCTGACCGCCGACCTCGACTTCGGCACCATCCCCGACACCGGTGCCCCCGCGTCGGCGCAGAGCGCGCTGCCGGAGAGCGACGCGCTCCGCACCGTGTGGGGCGTCTCGGGACTCGGCGCGGGCGGGACGAGCGAACTCGCGACCGAGGTCTCGGCCTTCGCGCAGATCGGCGACACGGTCTACGTGGGCGGCAACTTCCTCTACGTGCAACGCACGGAGAACGCGACGGGGGCCGACCGCATCGCACAGCCCTACCTCGCCGCCTTCAACGTCGACACCGGCGAATGGATCAGCTCCTTCCGCCCCGTGCTCAACAATCAGGTGAAGGCGCTCATCGGGCTTCCCGACGGCCGACTCGCGGTCGGCGGCCGCTTCACGACCGCCAACGGCGAGACCCGCAACAATCTCGTCGTCGTGGATGCCGCGACCGGCGCCACCGCCCCCGGATGGCAACTGCAGGTCGAGAACCGCACCTCGGGTGGCGTCCCGCAGGTGCGCGGGTTCGCCGCGTCGTCCACACACCTCTACGTCTCGGGTGCGTTCACCCACCTCGTGCGCCCGAACGGCGTCGCCACGAGCACGTGGAACGGCGCGCGGGTGAATCTCTCCACCGGCGCCCCGGACGGCAACTGGAACCCGCGGCTCAACGGCACATCCATCGGCGTCGAGGCCGCGAGCGCCGGCGACCGCACCTACTACTCCGGATACTTCCGGATGAGCGGCACCGTGGAGACGTTGAGCGGCACCGCGCTGCAGACCACCGCGGGCGCCGCGGTCGTGCAGCCGCTCTGGGTTCCGCAGTTCAGCAAGCCCGGCACCAACAACACCGGCAACATCTGGCAGCTCGGTGTGGCCGAAGCGGGAGGCAAGGTGTGGCTGGGTGGATCGGAGCACAGCCTCTTCGCGTACGACCGGAGCACGTTCGAGCGCAAGGCCGGCTTCATCACGAAGAACGGCGGCGACTTCCAGGCGGTCGAAGGATCTGGACCGCTCGTCTTCGGCGGCTGCCACTGCGGCGACTTCGTGTATTCGAACGCGTACAGCTGGTCGGACATCGGCAGCGGGTGGACTCAGGGCGACAAGATGAACCTCATCGGCGCCTGGGATGCCGCGAGCGGCGCCTACCAGCAGCAGTTCAGCCCGATCGTGCAGTCCCGCCGTGGATTCGGCGCGTGGGCGCTCTTCCAGGATTCGCGCGGCACCCTGTGGGCCGGCGGCGACTTCTCGGACTCCGTGCGGGCCGGCGAGGCGAACCAGTGGTCGGGCGGGTTCATCCGCTTCCGCGCACGCGACACCGCCGCGCCGACGACGCCCGGCAGCGCCGCGATCACACCGCTGAGTCCGTCGAGCGCCCGTCTGTCCTGGACGGGTTCGAGCGACGACCGCGGGGTCGCGCGCTACGAGGTGCTGCGCGACGCCCGGGTCATCGCGACGACGAACGCGACGACGTTCGACGTGCCGATCGGTGACGCTCCGCAGCGGTACTTCGTGCGTGCGGTGGACGCCGCGGGCAACCGGTCCGCGACGACGGCGGCGCTCGTCGCCGCTCCCCCGTCGGAATCGGAGCTCACGCTCGTCGCCCTGGCGTCCACGTGGAGCTGGCGTTACGACAGCACAGCCTGGCCCACCGATTGGCGTACGCCGGCGTTCGACGCGAGCGCGTGGAACACCGGCCCGGCCCCGCTGGGCTTCGGGTCGGCGTCCCTCGGCACCGACATCGCCGCCGGCCTCGCGACGCCGAAGCCGCTCAGCGCACAGTTCCGCCACTCGTTCGAGCTCGACGACCCCGCGACGGTGACCAACGCCGTCATCCGGGTGCGGGCCGACGATGGAGTGGTCGTGTACGTCAACGGGCAGGAGGTCGGGCGCACGAATCTCCCGACGGGCACGTTGACGCAGAACACCTACGCGACCGCCGCCCCGCGCACGACCACGGCGGCGGCGAACGCGCAGGTGTTCGCCGTGCCGAGCAATCTGCTCGTCGACGGCACCAACGTCATCGCCGTCTCCACCCATTTGAACTACCGGTCCACGCCGGACGTGAGCTTCGATCTCGGGTTCACGGCCACGAGGAACGGGTGAAAGGTGTCGGAATGATCGTCCCCTCCCCTCGGACGCTGAATCCCGACACGGTACCGACGGGGCTTCGGGCGTGGCGCCCCCGGTACCGGCTGGGTCGCTCCCGGCTGCGCGATGCGCAGAAATCAGGGGCCGGAGTGCCCGCCTACCTGCGCTGGGTCAATCGGGGACTCGGCAGGCAGGCCGCCGCGGTCGCGTACACGCTCGGGCTCACGCCCGGCGCCGTGACCGCGGCGAGCGCCCTCGTGTCGCTCGCGGCGATCGTCGTGCTCGTCACGGCGCCGCTGCCCGGCACCTGGGCGGTTCTCGCCTCGGTGCTCCTGCTCGTCGGCTATGCGCTCGATTCCGCCGACGGCCAGCTGGCCCGACTCACCGGCACCGCTTCACGCGCGGGCGAATGGCTGGATCACGTCGTCGATGCGGTGCGGCTGCCGCTGCTGCACGCCGCACTCGCGTGGGCGTTGATCCGCATCGACGCCCCCGCGTGGAGCGTCGCCGTGGCCCTCGCGTTCGCGGTGCTCGCCTCGTCGTGGTTCTTCTCCCAGACGTTGGCCGAGAAGCTCGCCCCGCCGGAGCGGTCCGCATCGGATGCGCCGGCCTGGGTGTCGTTCGTGAAGCTGCCGTATGACACCGGCACGCTCTACCTGCTCGTCATCGCGCTGATCTGGCTGCCCGCGTTCCTCGTGCTGTACACGGCGCTCTTCGCGGGCACCCTCGTCGTCGCCGCAGGCTCCCTGCGCCGCAAGTACCGGATGCTCGCCGAGCAGCCGGCGCCGTGACCGCCCTCGCCGTTCCGACCACCGCCGACGGGCCGGTCGGCGAAGCGACTCGCGACCTGCCGGCATGGCCGGTGCTCGCGCTGCTCTGGGGGATGCCGGCCTGGTGGGCGCTCGGGATGCTGCCGTTCGCGACCGTCATCATGGCGGTGCCCATGGTGGCCCTGCTGATGCTGCACCGCCGCGTCGTGATCGTCCCGGGCATCCTCCCCTGGTGGGCCTTCGTCGCCTGGATGATCCCGTGCGCACTCATGCTCGATTCGCTCGGCCGGCTGCTCGGCTTCGGAGTGCGTTTCGCCCAGTTCGCCTCGATCGCGATCCTGCTCTTCTATATCTGCAACGCCACGCGCTCGCTCACGGCCCGACGCCTGCTCGCGGGGCTCACCTTCGTGTGGCTCTTCGTGATCGTGGGCGGCTACCTGGGGATGCTCTGGCCCGACGTGACGCTCACGGCGACGATCGGGCGGCTGCTCCCGGGTGCCCTGCGTGAGAACGAGTACATCGCCGATCTCGTCTTCCCTCCCCTCGCCGAGATCCAGACCCCGTGGGGTGCCGAGGAGCCCTTCGTCCGCCCGTCCGCACCGTTCGCCTACACGAACGGTTGGGGCGCGGCCATCGCCATCCTCACGCCCATCGCGGTCGCGAACGCGCTCCTGCGTCGCAGCCGGGGCGGGATGCTCGTGCTCGTCGGCGGTCTGCTCGCGAGCATCGCACCGGCCGTCGCGACCTCGAACCGGGGGCTGTTCATCGGTCTCGCAATCGCCATCGTCTACGTGGTGCTCCGGCTCGCCGGTCGCGGGCAGTGGCTGCCCGTCCTGGGCGTGGCCGCCCTGTCGACGGCACTCCTGGTGCTGCTCACGCTCTCCGGCTTCCTCGACGCGATCACCGCGCGGCAGGACACCGTCGACACGACGGAGGGACGCGGCGACCTCTACGAGGAGACCTTCGTCCGCACCCTCGATTCGCCGATCCTCGGCTACGGCGCGCCGCGCCCGTCGTTCACGAGCGAGATCACGGTGGGCACGCAGGGCATGGTGTGGAACGCGCTGTTCTGCTTCGGGTTCGTCGGTCTGGCCCTCTTCGCCGTGTTCCTCGTCGGCGGCCTCCTGCGCACGTGGGCCGCCCCCACCCCGGCCGCCCTCTGGATGCACGCGAGCGTCGTCGCCGCGATCGCGATGAGCATCTTCTACGGACTCGACCGGCACATGCTGACCATCGGCATCGTGCTCGCCCTGCTGCTGCGCGAGAAGTACCTCGGTGTCGGCGATGTCGCGCCGGAGACGACGGCGGGCGGGCGGTCCGCTCCGGCCCCGGTGGTGTCGTGATCGGCACGGCGGACCGCGGCGGACTCGCCCGCAGCGGTGTCATCAGTCTCGCGGGGTCGGCCTTCGCGGCGATCGCCGCGCTCGCTCTCACCCTGCTCATCGGCAACGGACTCGGCGCGTCCGGCACCGGTGTCTTCTTCCAAGCCGTCGGCATCTTCACCGTGCTCACCCAGATGCTCAAGCTCGGCACGAACAGCGGCATCATCCGTGAACTCGCCCGACAGCGCGCGCACGATGAGCGGGGCGGCGCGTGGCGCACCGTGCTCATCGCCCTCGTCCCGGTGGTCGTCGTCTCGGTCGTGGTCGCCGTCGCCGTCGCCGTCTACGCCGACGTGATCGCCGGGTGGCTCGGACCCGCGCGGCAGCGGGACGAGCTCACCGTGCTGCTTGGCGACCTCGCGCCCTACCTCGTCGTCGCCTCCGCCATGAGCGTGCTGCAGACCGCGTCGCGGATGGTCCGCGGGGTCGGCACGTTCACGCTGCTGCAGAACGTGCTGCTGCCGGCGAGCCGTCTCATCGCCGCAGGGGCGGTGCTCGTGCTCGGGTGGGGCGCGTTGAGCGCGTTCCGCGGTTGGCTGCTGCCCCTCCCCGTCTGGCTCGCCGCAACGATCGTCGTGGTCGCGGTGCCGCTCGTGCGGGACGTGCGGGACCGCTCACCCGGAGACGCCGGCTGGCGCCGATCGAGCGCCGCGTTCTGGCGTTTCAGCGCCGCCCGCGGTGTCGGGGCGGCACTCGAGACCGTGTTCGAATGGGCGGACGTGCTGCTCGTCGCCGCGCTCGCGTCGCCCGCCGACGCGGGCGTCTACGCCGTCGTCACACGAACCGTGCGGGCCGGACAGGTGGTCGACCGCGCGATGCGGATCGCGGCGGCGCCGACGATCTCCGGGTTGCTGGCCCGCGGCGACGTGGACGCGGCCCGGACCCTGCACACCCGCGTCGCGCGCACGATGATCCTGGCGACGTGGCCGTTCTACCTCGTGCTCGCGCTGTCGGGCGCGGCGGTGCTGCAGCTGTTCGGGCCCGAGTTCGTCCGAGGCGCCGGCGTGCTCGCGGTGCTCGCCGCGGTCACGATGATCACGACGGCCGCCGGCATGCTGCAGAGCATCCTCTTGCAGGGCGGGCGCAGCTCGTGGCAGGTCGGCAACAAGGCCGTCGCCGTCGTGCTCATCATCGGGCTCAACGTGCTGCTGCTGCCGTCTCTCGGCCTGCTCGGCGCCGCGATCGCCTGGTCGGCAGCCGTCGCCGCGGACACCGTGCTCGCCGCCTGGCAGGTGCACCGGCGCATGGGCGTGCGCCTGGAACCCGCTCGGCTGCTCTCCGCGGCCGTCCCCGCCCTCGTCGTGTTCGGCGCGGGCGGCCTCGTCGTGCGCGCCCTCAGCGGCGACGCCCCGATCCCTGCGGCCCTCGGGTCGGTCGCGCTCGGCCTGGTCTATCTCGCGTGGCTGTGGCTCGACCGCCACCGGCTCGGCCTCGACCCGGTCTGGGCGCTCGTGCTACCTCGACGCGGTCGACCGCGCCAGCTCCCGCCCGGAACGCCAGAGGCGCCGCCAGCGCTCTGACGCGGGAAGCGGCGGCACCGTGCCGGCGAGCACGCGGGCGAACCGTTCGACCCCGGGCGACTCCACGTCGGCGCTCAGCCGCGTGTCGAGGTCACCGGCGAGCGCCGCGTCGAGCAGTTCCTCGAGCGTCTGGGCGGTGAGCACGGGGTGGATGAGCTCGAGCTCGGCCACACGGCGGGTGAACCGCAACTGGTGGTCGTCGACGACCTCGCCGTCCCCCGGCACCCGCGGCACGACGAGCGGCTTCCGGCCGAGGGCACGCAGATCCATCACCCCGCCGGCGCCGCCCTGCAGCACGACGGCGTCCGCCCGCGCGCACAGGTCGAGCAGGTCGGGGTAGGGCAGGATCACGTGGTTCTCGGCGCCCGCCGCCGGCCGCGTCGGGCCGTGCTGCACGACCGTCCGCACCTCGGGGTGGCGCGCGATCCACGGCTCGATCCATTCGATCAGCCGCGTGAAGGGCAGGTGGTACGTGCCGGCGCTGACCACCACGAGCGGCGCGGTCACAGGATCATCCCGATGTCGACGGATCCCGGGTAGCGGCGCGCGAGGCTGTCCCACTGCACGAGGAACAGGTCGGAGAACGGGTAGGTGAGCCGACCGCTCAGCGACGGGGCGGCGATGCGGTCGACCGGCTCGATGTAGACGGTCCGCGCGCCCACCCGTCGTGCCTGGGTGAAGAACGGCAGCGCGATCGCGGCACCCGTGCTGAGCACGAGGTCCGGCCGGAATTCCCGCAGCACGCGGCGGGCGAGCCCGAAGTTGCGCACGAGGTTGGGCGCGTTCCGCACGGTCGGGTAGTGGGCCTCGGTGACCCGCTCCCCCTGCAGACGCGACCGGGCGTCCTCGGTCGGCAGGGTCACCCAGTGCCGTTCGTGCTCGCCCCACCAGGAACGGAGGGCGAGGGCCTGGGTGAGGTGTCCTCCCGATGAGCACACGATGAGCACGCGCATCTCAGATGCCCTTGCCGAAGCGGCGCACGATCCGCAGCACGCGCTCCGTGGAGATCAGGCGGAACGAGATCGCGATCGCGAGCGCCGCCTTGATCTGGCGCGGGGCGTGCCGCAGCGCGCGCCACCCCCACCGCCGGGCCTCCTTCGCGTCGCCGACCGCGGCGAGGGCGAAGGCGATCTGCGCCTCGATGCGCCCGAGGGCGGCGCGGTTGCCGGCGAATCCGGGGTGCTTGGCGAGCAGGTACTGCAGCGCTTGCGCGTAGAGCGCCCACCGCCCGAAGAAATAGGACTGCCCCGCCCAGCGCACGCTCACGAGCGGTTCGTCGACGACCCGGATCTGCGAGCTCGACGCGGTGCGCAGCAGCAGGTCGTAGTCCTCGCCGTAGCTCGCCGGAAGGTCCTCGTCGACGAGGCCGATCGTGTCGAGGAGCGCGGACCGGCGGAAGACGAAACTGCTCGAGTGCAGGCCGGGCAGGCGGTCGGCGATGAGGTCCGCATGCCCGACGAGGGTCGATCCGACCCGGCGCTCGTGCGTGCGCACCCCGTCGTCCACGACCATCGCGGTTCCGACGAGGGCCGCCTCGGGGTGTTCGGCGAACTCGGCCATCTGCCGCTCGAGTTTGGTGGGCAGCCACTCGTCGTCGTCGTCGAGGAAGGCGACGAACTCGTGCTGGGCCGCGAGGATGCCGGTGTTGCGTCCCCCGGCGAGGCCGCGGGTGCGGGAGTTGGGCAGCCCGCGCAGGGAGCGCCCCGGACCCACTTCGAGCGCCGGCAGCACCGGGTCGCACGCGTCGAAGACGACGATCACCTCGAGTTCGCCCTCGTAGGTCTGGGCGAGCACACTCGCGACGGCGCGGGCCATCAGCTCGGGTCGATCGTGCGTGGGCACGACGACGGTCACGGGAGCAGGCACACTGCTCCTTCCTCCGGTTTCGGGTTCCGGGATCGGGGTGTGCTGATTATAGTGAGCGTCCACCACTTCCGACAGGGCTCGTCAGGCTCCCGAGACCGGCAGGTCGGAGAGCACGACGCGCACCTTGCCGCGGTCGTGCCGGATCTCGTCCACGAGTTCCAGGCGCACCGGCGCCTCGCCGTCGACGAGTCCGCGCAGACGCTCGAGGGCCTCGTCGAGCCGCGGGTCCGCCGCCCCGCGCACGCCCGGCACGCAGCGCAGCGTGATCGAGTGGTCGGCGTGCTGGTGGATCTGGAACTGCCGCACCGCGTCCGGGGCGGTGTTGAACAGTCCCGTCAGGCCTCCGGTCACCATGCGGCCGCTCGCGAAGCGCAGCACGTCCGACGTGCGTCCCTGCACCGCGTCGATCCGAGGCAGCGTGAGACCGCACGGGCACGCGCCGTCGAGGTGCTGCGTGCGGTCGCCCATCCGGTACCGGATGAGGGGGAAGCGCCGGTTGCGCAGGTCGGTCACGAGCACGTCGCCGATCCCGGTCGCGCGTCGGGCGCTCGCGTCGACGACCTCGAGCACCCGCAGGTCGGCGAGCACGTGCAGGCCGGCGTGCGCACGGCACTCCCCGGCCATCCAGGGCACCTCTGCGCTGCGGTACTGGTCATAGACGGGTGCGGAGAAGGCCCGCTCGATGTCGGCGCGCTGTGAGGGCGTGAGGGGCGCGGCGGTGACCCCCACGGCGAGCAGCGGCGGGGGCGGGGAACCGCGTCCGGCGACGAACCGGGCGAGCTCGTGCACCCCGCCGACGTACCCGGTGAGCAGGGGCGGACGCACGCGCTCCATGCGGTCGACGAACGCGCGCATCCCGTCGGCGGTCATGGTGCGGGCGTCGAGGGTGAGCCGCTCGGTGGGCCACCACTGCGCCCGCTCGAGCGCCTGCTGACGCGGAGTGCGGCGCTCGCGCTGGATCATCGCCAGATGGTCGCCCGGGTGCACCCCCCACCAGCGGTGGATGCGCCACCACATGGCGGCGACCGGGGACTCCCGATCGTGCAGCACGGTGAGCGGCTCACCCGTCGATCCACCGGTCGAAGACGGCAGGGTGTCCCGGGCGGTCGTGCCGGAGACGAGGAACCCGTCCCGGTGCTCGCGCAAGTGCTCCTTGGTCACCGGCGGCAGCGATTCGAACGCCTCAGGGTCGTCGAGATCCTGCCGCCGGATGCCCGCGGCGGCGTAGTGCGCGCGGTAGAAGTCCGTGCGGTCCCAGGCGAGCCGCGCGAGACTCATCGCCTCGGCGCGCTGCCGTCGCTCGCGCACGGCGGGCTCCTCGACGTCGGCATCGAGCATGCGCCGGAACTCCCGACGGATACGGCCCTGCAACAGCGCCGACTTCGCCGTGAACGCGGCGCGGACCAAGCCTCTCGGCACCCTGACCTCCTGGTTGTGGAGAGTGGAAACGAAGACTACCCACTTTCGGGGGTGAGGGAGTAGAGTTCGCAGAACCCATCCCCTGGTACCCGAAACAATGGAGTTGGTGTGATCTCGATCGCCGTTGCCGGCATCGGCAAGATGGGCCTGTCCCATCTCGCCATGGTGCGGGCCCATCCCGACGTGGACGTCGTCGGTGTCTGCGACTCCGCAGGCTACCTCCGCGATGTCCTCGGCAAGTACACCGGTCTGCCGACCTTCGCGGACTACACGACCATGCTCGACACCGCGAAGCCCGACGCGGTGCTCATCGCGACGCCCACCGGCGCCCACGTCGACATGGTGCGCGCCGCCCTCGACCGGGGGATCCACGTCTTCTGCGAGAAGCCGCTGTCGCTCTCGGCGGCGGACTCGCTCGACCTCGTCGCCCGCGCGGAAGCCGCGGGCGTCGTGACCGCGGTGGGCTACCACAACCGCTTCGTCGGCGCGTTCCGCGAGGTCAAGCGCGTGCTCGACTCCGGCGCGATCGGCGACATCAACCATGCGCTCGCCGAGTCGTACGGACCCGTGGTGCTGCGTCCCAAGGGCGCCACCTGGCGCAGCCGGCGCACCGCCGGCGGCGGCTGCCTGTACGACTACGCCGCGCACCCGCTCGACCTGCTCGCCTGGTACCTCGGCGAACCCGCGAAGGTGAGCGGCACGGCGCTCGGCAGCATCTTCTCGGCGGAGACCGACGACGAGGTGTACAGCCTGCTGCACTACCCCGCCGGACCGACCGCGCACCTCTCGGTGAACTGGTCCGACGAGTCCCAGCGCAAGATGACGACCCGGATCACCCTGTGGGGTTCGAAGGGCAAGATCGTCGCCGACCGCCAGGAGATCCAGGTCTATCTGCGCGACACCGCGACGCCTCCCGAGGGCTACCACCACGGCTGGAACGTGCACTACACGACCGAACTCACCGACCCGGTGTGGTTCTACCTGCGGGGCGAGGAGTACAGCGCCCAGCTCGACCACTTCGTGCGGCAGATCCAGGCGTCCGGCGCCGGCGAGGCCGTCGACCCGCTCAACGACTTCGCGAGCGCGCTCGTGACCGACGAGGTCATCGAGAAGCTGCTCGCCGACGCGGCCGGCATCCCGGCCACGGCGGCCGAGCCGGCCGCCGCGCACCGGCCGGCGCGTCGCCCGTTCTGGTCGCGTCGCCACGCGACGGTCTGAGGGAGACCATGGATCGTCTGCTCTTCGGAGACAACCAGTTCTTCGGCATCAACCACATGTCGGAGGAGAAGGCGCGCGCCCAGGCGGTGCGCTTCCAGGACACCTCGGCCGTCATCGACGTGCTCGACTCGGCGCTCGACAACGGCATCCGCAGCTTCATGTGCACGACCCACGACCGGATCGCCGAGGTCGCCGACCACATGCGCGCGGACCCCGCCCGCTACGGGGACTACCAGTTCCTGCCGTGCATGCCGTACGCGCACAAGTACGCGAATGCGGTGACCGAGGACGGCATGCTCGGGGCGATCAAGCGCTTCACGCCGGAGCAGGGCATGCTGAGCGCCGCGCTCGCCGGCGGCAAGTCGCTCGCGACGAAGGACATCGAAGGCATGGTGACGCTGCTCATCGACGCCGAGATGAAGATGTTCCAGGGGCTCAAGACCCCCGTGGTGTTCCTGCAGAACGTCGTCGTCGACCTGCTGGTCGGTCTGCGCTTCGACGACGCCTTCCGCATCTTCGCCCAGCACATCCGCGACCGCTACGACGCGGAACCGGCGTTCATCACGATGAACCTCGAGGCGACGCTCGACACGCTCGAGCGCGTCGGCATCGAGAACCCCATCGTGTGCGCGAACATGAACAAGATCGGCTTCCGGATGTCGGGGGGCATCGAGCGCTACGAGCAGCTGCTCGAGGAGCGCGACTTCCAGGCGATCGCCATGTCGGTGTTCGCCTCCGGGGCGATCCCCGCCCGTGAGGCGCTCGAATGGGTGCGGGACCACCCCAGCATCCGATCGGTCGTGTTCGGGGCGTCGTCCGCCGCGAACATCCGTTCCACGGCGGCGCTCGCCTCGGAGCTCTGGCCCGACCCGGTCGCCGCCTGAGGCGCTGCCCTCAGCTGCGCGCGCCGTCGGAGGACGCGCGCCGGTTCGGCGTGCGCGAACCCGGACGGGTGTGCGCCGCCGCCGGGCGCGGAGCGCGCGGCGACTCGGGACGCGGAGCCGCGTCGTCGGCGGCGGGCTCGGACGCCCGCTCCACGGTGCCCGCCTCGTCCGCTCGCTCTCGGGAGACGGCCGTCGAGGTCTCGCGCAGCGGCGCGGGCCTGCCGTTGGTCGCCGTGACCGTGGCCGGCGTGGTGACGGGGGCGGTGGTGACGGCGGTCTGCGGGGTCGCTGTCCGAGGCGACGACTCACGAAGTCGTGCGCGGACGAGGGCGACGAACAGCCCGAGCAGCACGCCGAGACCCGCGCCGGCCGCGAGGAAGACCGCGAGCGACGGTGTCGTGGAGTCCCGCGGGGTGGCGGCGGGGCTCACGATGCTGCCCGAGTAGAAGGTGCTCGACACGAGCGTCGCGAGCCGCTCCTGCAGCGTCACGATCTGCACGTCGATCGCACGGGCCGCCGAACTGCCGGCCGGCACGCCGTCGAGCTGCGTCTGGAGTTCGCCGATGCGCGCCGAGAGGCTGTCCGTCGCCGACTGCACCACCTTCTCCGCGTTCTGCACGCGCTGCTCGCTGTAGGCCGTGGCGATCGCGTTCGCCGCGTCCGCGGCCCGCTGCGGGTCGGGGTCGGTGTAGCTGATCTCGAGCACTTGCGAGCCCTTGGGCACGCTCACCGTCACCCCGGTCGCGAGGGCGCGCGGCGCGATCCATCCGAGTTGCTCGGCCGCCGGCGTGAGCACCTCCGTGGAGGTCGCGACGACCCGTTCGGTCTCCATGTTGACCTCATCGGTGCCGGGCTGCAGGGCTCCGATCGGCTCGACCGTGAGCACGGCCTTCGCCTCGTAGCGTTCCGGCCACACGAAGCCCGCTCCGGCGGCGAGGCCGATGCCGATCACACCGAACACCGTGATCAGCACCCAACTCGACGCGATGCGTCGCACCAGGTCCTCGATCGACCACGTGTTGGTCTCCGTCATGACTCCGCCTCACCGATTCGGTACCCGGACAGCATAAGCGGGCCCCCCGGGCACCGGCGAACCCTCGAACGGGGCGTCCGTCAGGCGCGGGTCACTCCCGCGCCTTCCGCGTCTCGCGCGCGTTGGCCTTTTGGATCGCGTCGACGAGCTCGTCCTTCGTCATCGTCGACCGCCCGCGGATCTCCAGCCGCGACGCGACCTCACGCAAGTGCGCCTTCGACGCATTGGCGTCGACCCCGCCCTTCGTGGGCTTCGCGTTCCGCCCGCCGGCGGCCGCGTCGTCGGACGGCCCCTTCTCGTCCTTCGGCTCCCAGTGGTCGCCGACCTTCTCGTACGAGTGCTTGACCGCCGAGAACGCGGTGCGGTGCGCCCGCTCGCCCTCGCCGTAGCTCTCGACCGCCGAGTCGTGCGCCTTGATCCAGGTCTCCTGCGCGTGCTTCTCCGAGCGTTCCAGGGTGCTGGGCAGTTCCTTCTTGCCGGGCATGCCGTTCCTCCTCCGACCTCACTCCGTCGCGGCCCGCGCCCGTCGCGCGCGCCACCAGGCCCAGAACCGGGCGAGCATCCGCCGGAGGACGGCGCTCACGCGTCGCGCGGCGGCGAACTCGGTGCCCAATACGGCGAGACCCAGGAAGACCACGAGCCACCCCGGTCCCGGCAGCGGCACCAGCAGCAGCCCAAGCGCGGTCAGCGCTCCCCCGAGCACCCCGACGACGAGTCGGTACGCCCAGCGGATGCGCGGACGACGCTCCATCCACGCGCGGATGCGTCGCAGCATCCGGCGTACCGGATGACGCGCGTCGGTCGCGGCCCGGATGTCGCGGTCGAGCTCGCCCTGGAGTCCCTGCGCCATGGGCTCACGCTACGACCGCCGCCTGGGAGAGCGGTCAGCGCTTGCGGCGTTCCCGCACGCGCATGTTGACGGTGATGGGCGTGCCCTCGAAGCCGTACACCTCGCGCAGACGGCGCGTGATGAACCGACGGTAGCCCGGGTCGAGGAAGCCCGTCGTGAACAGCACGAAGGTTGGCGGCCGGGTCGAGGCCTGCGTGCCGAACAGGATGCGCGGCTGCTTTCCGCCGCGTACCGGGTGCGGGTGCTCGGCGACGAGTTCCGCGATCAGCGCGTTGAACTTGCCGGTCGGGATGCGGGTGTCCCACGACTGGAGCGCGAGTTCGAGGGCCGGCACGAGCTTCTCGAGGTGACGACCGGTGCGCGCCGAGATGTTCACCCGGGGAGCCCATGAGACGTGCGCGAGGTCCTGCTCGATCTCGCGTTCGAGGTAGCGCCGGCGCTCGTCGTCGAGCAGGTCCCACTTGTTGAAGGCGAGCACGAGCGCGCGACCCGATTCGAGCACGAGGTCGATGATGCGCACGTCCTGCTCGCTGATGGGCTGCGAGACGTCGATGAGCACGACGGCGACTTCGGCCCGCTCGAGGGCCGCGCTCGTGCGCAGGGAGGCGTAGAAGTCGGCGCCGTGCTGCAGGTGCACCCGGCGACGGATGCCGGCGGTGTCGACGAAGCGCCACACCTTGCCGGAGATCTCGACCTGCTCGTCGACGGGGTCCCGGGTCGTGCCGGCGAGCTCGTTGACGACCACGCGCTCCTCGCCGGCCGCCTTGTTCAGCAGGCTCGACTTGCCGACGTTCGGTCGGCCCAGGATGGCGACGCGGCGCGGACCGCCGACCTCCTCGCGGGCGACGGCCGACACCTCGGGGAGGATGGCCAGGGCGGCGTCGAGCAGATCGGCCACACCGCGACCGTGCAGAGCCGACACGGGCATGGGCTCGCCGAGTCCGAGGCTCCACAGCGTCGCGGCCTCGTAGTCGTGGCGGGCGTCGTCGGCCTTGTTGGCGACGAGCAGCACCGGCTTGCCGGAGCTGCGCAGCATGCGCACGACGTGCTCGTCCGTGGCGGTCGCCCCGACGTTGACGTCGACGACGAAGAGCACGGCGTCGGCGAGGTCGACGGCGACCTCGGCCTGCGCGGCGACGGACGCGTTGATGCCCTTCGCGTCCGGTTCCCATCCGCCGGTGTCGACGAGGGTGAAGCGGCGGTTCATCCACTCGGCCTTGTACGAGACGCGGTCGCGGGTGACTCCGGGCACGTCCTCGACGACGGCCTCGCGGCGCCCGAGGATGCGGTTCACGAGCGCGGACTTGCCGACGTTCGGCCGCCCGACGATCGCGAGCACCGGGAGCGCGGGCAGGTAGGTGATCGCGTCCGGGTCGTCCGAGGCGCCCTCGAGCAGGCCGAGGTCCTCCTCGTCGAGCTCGTACTCCTGGAGACCGGCGCGCAGGGCGGTCGCCCGCTGCGCGGCCTCCGCCTCGTCCATCGCCTCGAGCCGTTCGGCGAGGGCCGGGTCGAATTCGGGGAAGTTCTCGGTGTCGCTCATGCTGTTGCTCCTCGCACCAGGTCCACGACGGCCCGCACGGTCTGTTCGAAATCGAGTGCGGTCGAGTCGAGGGTGGTGACCCCGTCTGCGGCCGACATGAAGTCGACCATTCTCGCATCCCGCCGGTCGCGGTCGACCAGCTGCTGTGCCGTGTGCTTGTCGGCGTCGGTCAGTTCTCCGGCCCGGCGGGCGATCCGCACCGCCTCGTCGGCGGTGAGCAGGATGCGCACTGCCGCGTCCGGCGCCACGACGGTCGTGATGTCGCGGCCCTCCACGACGATACCCGGCCGCGGGTCCTCGGCGATCACGCGACGGAACAGCTCCACGAGCAGCGCCCGCACCTCGCGGTTGCCGGCGACCGCGCTCACCGCCGCACTGATGCGGGGCTCACGGATCTCGGCGGTGACCTCGCGCACGCCGACGCGCACGTAGTAGTCGTCGGGATCGGTGCCGATCCCGTACTCGAAGCCGTCGAACGCCGCGGTCACGGCGGAGGCGTCGGCGAGGTCGACGCCGTGCTCGAGGCAGTACCACGCGAACGCCCGGTACGCGGCACCGGTGTCCTGGTAGCCGTATCCGAGTTCACGCGCGGCGGCGCGGCTGACGCTCGACTTGCCGCTTCCCGCGGGCCCGTCGATGGCCACCACGACCCCGGTCACGCGAACGCCCCAGCGATCGTCCAGCCGCGCTCCTCGAGCTCGGCGACGAGCCGCTGCTCCGCCTCGGGCACGACGCTGATCTCGGCGAGACCGATCTGCGCTCCGGGTGAGTGTTCCAACCGCAGGTCCTCCATGTTGACGCCGGCTTCTCCGATCTCGGTGAGCAGTCGGGCGAGCTCGCCCGGGGTGTCGTCCACCATGACGACGATCTGACTGAAGCGGCGGTCCTGCCCGTGCTTGCCCGGGATGCGGGCGACCCCCGTGTTGCCTGCCGCGAGCGCGTCGGCGATCGCGCGCCGCGAGCCGGGCGCTTCGGGCGCGTCGAGAGCGGCGATGACCCGCTCGAGATCGTCGCGCAGCGGCCGCAGCACATCGACGACGGCGGGCGCGTTCGCGCCGAGGATCTGCACCCACAGCGCGGGGTCGCTGCCGGCGACGCGGGTGACGTCGCGCAGTCCCTGCCCGGCGAGCTGCAGGGCCGCTCCGTCCCCCTCGCTCAGGCGTGCGGCGAGCAGGCTCGACACCACCTGCGGCACGTGGGAGACGAGCGCGACGCTGCGGTCGTGACGCTCGACGTCGAGTTCGATCGGAACCGCACCGAGGTCGAGGATCATGTCCTCGATGGCGCCCGCGCGGCGGTAGCTGATGTCGTCGTGTCCGGCCAGTACCCACGGGCGCCCGACGAAGAGGTCGGCGCGTGCGGAGATCGCTCCGCCGCGCTCACGACCGGCCATGGGGTGGGTGCCGAGGTAGCGGCCGAGATCGGCCCCCATGGCGCGCAGTTCCGCCAGCGGGGCCGCCTTCACGCTCGCGACATCGGTGACGAGCGCATCCGGGTACGCCGCGAGCTCCCGCGCGACGATCGACGCGGTGACATCCGGCGGCACGCACACGACGATGAGGCCCGGCGCATCGCCGGCGGCCGGCTCGCGTCCCGCACCGTAGTCGACGGCCAGACGCCGCGCCGAGGGCGAGACGTCGTCCATGACGACGTCGACGCCCCGAGCGGCGAGCCCCAGTCCGATGCTCGTGCCGAGCAGCCCGCTGCCGACGATGCGCACGTCCTCGGCGAGGCGCCGATCGGTCATCGTCTGGTTCCCTCGGGGTCGGATGCGGCGCCGCGCGCGACGCCCAGGAGCTGGCCGAGCTCCACCTTAGTGAGTTCGCGGCTGCGGCCCGTCGGCAGGGTGCCCAGGTGCAGCGGTCCGAACTGGCGGCGTACGAGCTCGATCACCGGATGCCCGACGGCGTCGAGCATCCGCCGCACGATCCGGTTGCGCCCGGAATGCAGGGTCACCTCGACGAGGGAGCGCCCGGCCGGGGATCCGTCGAGCAGGCGGATGCGGTCGGCCGCTATCGGCCCGTCCTCGAGTTCGATGCCCTCGCGCAGGCGGCGCAGCGTCGCCTTGGTGACCTGCCCCTCGACCTGGGCGATGTACGTCTTCTGCACACCGAAGGACGGGTGGGCGAGCACGTGGGCGAGTTCACCGTCGTTGGTGAGAAGGAGGAGCCCCGACGTGTCGGAGTCGAGCCGCCCGACGTTGAACAGCCGCTCCCCCTCCGGCGAGTACCGGCTCAGGTCGGGGCGGCCCTTCTCGTCGCGCATCGTGCTGACGACGCCGACCGGCTTGTTGAGCATCACGTAGCGACGGCTGACGTCGGTCTGCACGGGGGTGCCGTCGACGGACACCCGGTCGACACCGATGTGCACGCGCCGGCCCAGCTCGGTGACCACCTCGCCGTTGACACTCACACGGCCGGCGACGATGAGCTGCTCGCTCACCCGGCGCGAGGCGACCCCGGCCGCGGCGAGCACCTTCTGGAGCCGCTCCCCCTCCGCCGCCGCGGGGTTGCCTTCGCCCGCGGTCATCCGCTCGTCAGCGCTCATCGAAGCCCTCCGCCCCATCCGGGAGCAGCGGCGAGATCGGCGGCAGCTCGTCGATCGAGTTGATGCCGAGCTGCACGAGCAGCAGTTCGGTCGTCTCGTAGAGGATCGCGCCGGTCTCACTGTCGGTGAACGCCTCGCGGATGAGACCGCGGCCGAGCAGGGTGCGGACGACCGAGTCGACGTTGACCGCGCGGATGGCCGCGATCGAGCCGCGGCTGATGGGCTGTTTGTACGCGATCACGGCGAGGGTCTCGAGCGCCGCCTGCGACAGTTTGGTCGGGCTCTGCGTGAGCACGAAGTCGCGCACCGCGTCGTCGAGCTCGGCGCGCACGTAGATGCGCCACCCACCGCCCACCTCGCGGAGTTCGAATCCGCGCCGCACGGTGCCGTCGATGCCGTCGTAGTCGGCGACGAGGCGTTCGATGGACTGCCGCACGGCGGGTACGGGGGCGCCGAGCGCCGTGGCCAGGGCGACGAGCGAGAGGGGCTCGTCGGCGACCATGAGGATCGCCTCGAGCGTGCGCTCCAGGTCGACGGTCGCCTGCGTGGGCGCCGCGGTGGTCTCAGTTGTCATAGTCCCTCCCGAGGTTCGCCAGGTTCTCGCTCGACCAGTGCTCCGCGGTCCAGCGCAGCGTGAGCTCACCGAGCGGCTCGAGCTGCTCGAACGCGATCGCCGCGTGCCGGTAGAGCTCGAGCACGGCGAGGAACCGCGCGACGACGACGCCCTTCTGGTCGGCGCCGGCGATGAGCTGGCGGAAGCTCAACGGCTCGCCCGATCGCAGCAGGGCGACCACGTGCGCGGCCTGCTCGCGGATGCTGACGAGCGGGGCGTGCAGGTGGTCGAGCCCGACGACGGGCATCTCCTTCGGTGCGAACGCGAGTGCGGCGAGCGCGGCGAAGTCGTCGAGGCTCAGCGTCCACATGAGTTCGGGCGTCTGTCTGCGGTACTTCTCCTCGAGGCGCACGGAGCGGACGTGCCGCGACGCCTCCGCGTCGAAGTGCCGTCCGAACCAGCCGGCCGCCTCCTTGAACGCCCGGTACTGCAGCAGGCGGGCGAACAGCAGGTCCCGCGCCTCGAGCAGCGCGACGTCTTCGGCGTCGACGAGTTCGCCCTGCGGCAGCAACCCGGCGATCTTGAGGTCGAGGAGGGTCGCCGCGACGACGAGGAACTCGCTCGCCTGGTCGAGTTCCTCGGCGGAGTCGAGTCCGCGCAGGTAGGCGAGGAACTCGTCGGTGACGACGCTCAGCGCGATCTCGGTGATGTCGAGCTCGTGCTTCGTGATGAGCGACAGCAGCAGGTCGAACGGGCCGCTGAAGTTGCTCAGCGTGAGCGAGAAGCCGGATGCCGCCTGCTGGTCGAGCTCAGGCGACAGCGCCACGGACGATCAGCTCCCGCGCCAGCTGGCGATAGGCACCCGCGGCCGCGTGCTCGGGCGCGAAGGTCGTGATCGGCCGCGCCGCGACGGATGCGTCGGGGAATTTGACGGTGCGCGAGATGACGGTCTCGAGCACGCGGTCGCCGAAGGTCTCCACGACCCGCTCGAGCACCTCGCGGCTGTGCAGCGTGCGCGGATCGAACATCGTGGCGAGGATGCCATCGAGCTGGATCGCCGGGTTGAGGCGGTCGCGCACCTTGTCGATCGTCTCGATGAGCAGGGCCACGCCGCGCAGCGCGAAGAACTCGCACTCGAGCGGGATGAGCACGCCGTGCGCGGCGGTGAGCGCGTTGACGGTGAGCAGGCCCAGCGAGGGCTGGCAGTCGATGAGGATGACGTCGTAGTCGTCGCTGACCTGCCGCAGCACCCGCGCGAGGATCTGCTCGCGGGCGACCTCGTTGACGAGGTGCACCTCGGCCGCGGAGAGGTCGATGTTGGCCGGCATGACGTCGAGTCCGGGCACGTTCGTCTCGACGATGGCCGCGTGCGCGTCCTTCTCCCGACCGAGCAGCAGGTCGTAGACGGTGATCGAATCGTGCGTCTGCACGCCGAGTCCGGCCGACAGCGCGCCCTGCGGATCGAAGTCGATCGCGAGCACGCGGCGGCCGTACTCGGCGAGCGAGGCGCCGAGGTTGATGCTCGTCGTCGTCTTGCCGACGCCGCCCTTCTGATTGCAGAGGGCGATGATGCGGGCGGGGCCGTGACCGTCGAGCGGGGCGGGCACAGGGAACTCCGTGCGCGGCCGACCGGTCGGGCCCATGACGGGCGCGGTCATGCCGGGAAGCTCGGCGACGTCCTCCCGTTTGGTGCTCATGGACCACGAGTCTACGGGCGGCCGTGCCCGCGACCCGGCCGCGACAGACCCGCGTCGCCGCATCCACCTCGACCGTTGGTTGAAGGTTCCGCTACCGCGCGCGGGCGTCGTGGGCGGCGATCGCGAGCTGCACCCGGTTGTCGAGACCGAGACGGGTGAGAGCACTCGAGATGTGGGCCTTCACGCTGCCGAGGGAGAGGTGCAGCCGCTGGGCGATCTCCGCGTTGCCGAGTCCCTCGGCGACCGCGTCGGCGACCTCGCGTTCGCGGTCGGTGAGCACGTCGAGCGAGACCCCGCGACGATGCTCCGCGGCGCCTCCGGAGCCGTCCGCGACGAAGCGGATGAGCTGACCGAGCACCTCCGGCGAGACGATGGGCTCCCCCGCCGCGACCGCGCGGATCGCCTCGACGATCCGCGCCGGGTCGCTGTGCTTGAGCAAGAAGCCGTCGGCCCCGGCGCGCAGCGCGTCGAGGACGAGCTCGTCGGTGCGGAAGGTGGTGAGCACGAGCACCCCGGGAGGCGACGGGTGGGAACGACGCAACCCGCGCAGCGCGCTCACCCCGTCGACGCGGGCCATGCGGATGTCCAGCAGCACGACGGCGGGCCGGGTGCGGTCGACGAGCGCCGCGAGTTCGTCGCCGTCGGACGCGTCCCCGACGACCTCGAGGTCGGACGCGCCTCCGAGCATGAGCCGGAGCCCGGCGACGACGAGCGGATCGTCGTCGACGATCGCCACGCGCACGGTCATGCGATCACCACCGGCACTCGTGCGGCCAACCGGAACTCCCCGGCCCGGATCCCGTACTCCACGTTGCCGCCGGCGAGCCGCACGCGCTCGGCGAGGCCGACGAGTCCGGCTCCCGCCCCCGGGATCTCGCTCTCGGTCACGCCGACGGGCGCCGGATTGACGACCGTCACGACGACCGCGTCGCGGTCCGGATGCACGCAGACCTCGACGACCGACCCGGGGGCGTGCTTGCGGGCGTTCGTGAGGCCCTCCTGCACGACCCGGTACACGGTCCGCTGCGCCCCGTCGGGCACCGTCGGCGGGATCGACACGCGCGCCATGACCCGCTGACCCGCCGCGCGGGCGTCGTCGAGCAGTGCGGGCAGATCCTCCGCCGTGGGTTGCGCGGGGCTCACCCCCAGTTCGTCGACCTCTCCCCCGTCCCGCAGCACCGACAGCACCTCCCGCAGATCGTCGATGGCGCGGTGGGCGTTCTCGCGGATGACCATCGCCGCGCCGTGCACCTCGTCGGCCCGCAATGCGCGGGCGTCGGGGTCCCGGCCGGACGAGCGGTACTCGAGGGCACCGGCGTGCACGGAGAGCAGGGAGATGCGATGGGCGAGCACGTCGTGCATCTCCCGCGCGATGCGCTCCCGCTCGGCACGGCGCACGTCGCCGAGCCGCGCTTCGTACCGCGCGCGGTCGAGCGACGCCTCCCGACGGATGCCGTCGATCACGGCGGCGCGCGCTCGAGTGAGCAGGCCGAGCGTGAGCACGAGGGCGTGCACCGCGAGCATCACGATGACCCACCCGACCCAGTCGAGACCCGGGACCGGGGCGATCAGGTGGTAGCTCGCGCCGAACAGGAAGTAGACGGCGATGAGCGGTGCGGCGACACGGGGCCGGAGGGTGGCCGCGCAGCGGTACATGATCGCGAGGACGGCGAACGTGGCCGAGAGCGAGAACGCCGTGGGAAGCAAGGCCACGACGCCGACCGTCAGAGTGCGCGAACGCGCCCACCACAGCAGGAGGCACGCCACCAGCCCGAGGGCGCGATCCAGCGGCCACGCCCAGTCGGGCACGGCCGGATAACCCTCGGACCAGGCGAACCCGTAGAGCCACCAGATGAGCAGCGCGAGCGTGAACGCGATGCCGTCGCTCCACCACTGCCCGCGGGTGCGAGGCACCGCGAACGGGTTCCAGCCGGGCGCGCGGGGATTCTCGCCCGCGACGGCCGATACGTCCATGGCACCGAGGATAGGGATGCGGCGGCGCGTCGGCCAGGCATCCTCCCCGATCGTGGCCGGTCGGCCGGAGGTGATGGCCACCCGGCCGACGCACGGGCGGCGCTGACGCGGAACCATCGCCTTATGGACACCCCTGCACCCGCCCTCCGATTCGACGGTCTGAGCCGCCACTTCGGCGACAAGGTCGCCGTCGACGCCGTGGATCTGCGCATCCCGCCCGGTTCCTTCTACGGCCTGGTCGGACCGAACGGCGCAGGCAAGACCACCGTGCTGTCGATGGCGACGGGGTTGCTGCGTCCCAGCGCTGGGCGCGCCCTCGTGCGCGGCATCGACGTGTGGGAGGACCCGGTCGCCGCGAAACGCGCGCTCGGGGTACTGCCCGACGGGCTCGCGCTCCCGGAACGCCTCACCGGCGGTGAACTGCTCACCTACTGGGGCCGGTTCCGCGGCATCGACGCGGCCGTCGTCGCCGCCCGCACCACCGAGCTGTTGCGCATCCTGGAGCTCGAGGAGGCGGAGCGGCTCGGGACCCTGGTCGGCGAGTACTCGACCGGGATGCGCAAGAAGATCGGCCTCGCGACCGCCCTGTTGCACACGCCCACCGTGCTCGTGCTCGACGAGCCGTACGAGGCGGTCGACCCGGTCTCGGCGCGGGTGCTCACGAGCATCCTGCGCCGATTCGTCGCGGCGGGCGGATCCATCGTGCTCTCCAGTCATGTCATGCCGCTCGTCGAGCAGTTGTGCGACCACGTCGCGATCATGGCGGCGGGGCGCATCGTCGCGGACGGGACGCTCGACGAGGTGCGTGCGGGCGGCACCCTCGAGGACCGGTTCGTCGAACTCGTCGGCTCGACGGAGCTCGACGCGGAGGAGCTGTCGTGGATCGCCTCCTGATCTCGCTCAAGTTCACGATGCTGCGCCACACCACCGCGGGGCTGCGCGGCTGGGGGTGGATCATCGGCGGCGCGCTCGTGATCGCGACGTGGACCGCAGTCGTCCTCGCGAGCGACACGGCCCGCCACGTCGTCGTGACGCTCGCCCTCGCTGCGTGGGGGGTGGGGGCGGTCATCGGCCCGATCCTGGTGAGCGGCAACGGCGTGCTGCGCCCGTCGTACTTCGCCCTGCTGCCGCTCGACCGCCGCGCACTCGGCCGCGGTCTGCTCGTGAGCACCTTCGTGGGTGCGGCGTCGGGTCTCGTGCTGCTCACGTCGCTCGTCACCGTCGTTCCGGCCGTGGCCGGTGGCGCGGGCGCGGTGGCCGTCGCGGTGCTCGCGGCGGGGCTGAGCTGGGTGCTCGTGATCACCCTCTCCCGCCTCGTCTTCGCCCTGCTCGGCGCCGCGATGCGGTCGAAGTTCGGGGTCGAGATCGCCGCCATTCAGTACGGCCTCATGTTCGCCGCGATGTTCACCGGCTGGATGATCGTGCAGGCGGCCGCGCAGAGCGTGCCGGTGCTGCTGCGGGACGGCATCCCGGTGCCCGCCGTCACCGCCGTGCTCGACGCGCTCCCGACGTCGTGGGCGCTGCTCGCGGTCGAAGCCGCCGGCCGCGGGGACGGGGTCGGCGCGGCGGCGTTCCTGTCCGCGATCGGCGCCCTCGACGCGGCCCTCGTGCTCGTGACCGTGCGACTGCTCGTGCCGCGCGAGGACGTGGCACGGCGCCAGCGGCGGTCGAGGCCGCGCTCGACGCGTTCCGTCGCCGGGGGCGGACTGCTCCCCGCCACGCAGCCCGGCGCGGTCGTCTTCAAGGAGGTGCGGCAGTGGACCCGCGATCCGTGGCGCAGCCTCGAAGTGCGCTCGGCCGTGTGGACCGGCGTCGCGATCGGCGGGTTCGCCCTCGCGAGCGGCACCTACTCCGCGTTCGGGGCGTTCGCCGGTGCGATCGTCGCCTTCATGCTCGGTCTCTCCGCGTGCAACGTGTACGGGCAGGACGGCACGGCGGTGTGGCAGACGCTTGTCGGTCAGGACGCGACCTCGGTGCGCTCGGACGTGCGGGGGCGGCAGTGGGCCGCGATCCTCGTCTTCGCGCCGCAGGCGCTGCTCATCGCGGCGATCGCCGTGCCGCTCAGCGGTCACTGGTGGACGGTGCCGTACGTGGTCGCGGCGCTCGCCGCGTTGTTCGGCGCGGCGAGCGGCGCGGCCATCGTCGTCTCCGCGGCGGGCGTCTCCCCCGGCGTGGACCCGCGGATGCGCGTCGGCCCGAACGACGCCAACGGCAACATCGGTGTGCACGTCTGGATCGTGATGCTGCTCATCACGATCGGGGTGCTGCCGACCGGCGCCGCGGTCGTCGCCTCGATCCTCTGGCCCTCGACCGCCACGATCATCGCCATGGTCGCCGTCGGAGTCGCGAACGGATTCATGGCGGCGTGGCTGCTCGGGCGCGTGGCGATCCGCTATCTCGAGCGCCGGATGCCCGAGGTCTACAGCCGCATCCGGTACGGGAGGGTCTTCCTCGAAGCGGGCACAGGCCCGCTCGCCTGGACGGAGAGGGCGACGCTCGAGGGCGAACAGGTGGCGAGGGAGCAGAAGCGCAAGGAACGGGAGAAGCGGCTCGCCCGCTCGTGATCAGGCGGCGGGCGTCACGACGTCGAGCACCCAGGTGACCCCGAAGCGGTCCGTGAGCATGCCGAAACCGGCGCTCCACGCCGACGCGGCGAGCGGCTCGATGATCGCGGCACCCGCCGCGAGGCCGTCCCAGTACCCGGCCACCTCCTCGAGGGTCTCCCCGCTCACCGACAGGAAGAAAGGCCGGTCGGTGAAGGTCAGGCCGTCGCGGCGGGTCGTCGACCCGCCGGCGTCGGTACCGGAGGCGCCCGGCACGTCGTAGGCGAGGACGTGGAACCCGGACGGGGAGTCCAGCCGCCCGAAGACGACCCGGCCCGCATCGGGCAGGTCGGCCGGCATCCCGAGTTCCCCGTAGGTCGTGATCGCGACGTCGCCCCCGAAGACGTCGCGGTAGAACTCGAGCGCCTCCCGAGCCGTGCCGGGGAGGTTGAGGTGGGTGGTGGTCGTGACGGTCATGTCGTGTGTCCTCTTTCGTCGGATGCCGGCGGTGGCCGGTATCTCGACTCTGACAGCGGTAGAGGACAGCTACGGTCCTCTACTCCGCGAGAATGGGGTCATGACGGGAAGTTCTTCGCGGATGCTCGCCCTGCTCTCGCTGCTGCAGACGGGACGGGACTGGTCGGGCGCCGCCCTGGCCGAGCGGCTCGGGGTCACCCCGCGCACGGTGCGTCGCGATGTCGACCGGCTCCGCCTGCTCGGGTACCGGATCGCCGCCACGAAGGGCCCCGACGGCGGGTACCGGCTCGCCGCCGGCTCCGAACTCCCTCCGCTGATGTTCGACGACGCCCAAGCCGTGGCGATCGCCGTGGCGCTGCAGAACGCCCCCTCGAGCGGGGTGGAGATCGCCGAGGCCGCGGAGCGCGCGCTCGCGACCGTGCGGCAGGTGATGCCGTCGCGCCTGCGGCACCGGGTCGACGGCATCCGCTTCTCGGGCAGCGCCGGGGAGGCGCGCGTCGACCCCGCCGTGCTCGAAGCGGTCAGCGCCGCGGTCCGCGACGCGAGAACCCTGCGCTTCGACTACGCGGGGAGCTCCGCGGCTCCGCGTCGGGTGCATCCGCATGAGGTGGTCGCCCGCGACGGGCGCTGGTACCTCATCGCGTGGGAGCCGGAACGCGAGGAGTGGCGCATCTACCGGCTCGACCGGATGACGCCGCGCGTGCCGACGGGCCCCGGGTTCCCCCGCCGCTCCCTGCCGACCGGCGATCCGGGCACCTTCCTCTCCGCCCGGTTCAAGGGCTCGGACGACGAGGACCGCTGGCCGTGCGTGGGGCGGGTGGTTCTCGACCTGCCGATCGAGGACGTGGCGCCGTGGTTGCCCGCAGGAGAGATCGAGAGGCTCTCCCCCGCATCCACCCGCGTGAGCGTCGGGGCGTGGTCGTGGACGGGCGTACTCGCCTCGGTCGCACGTTTCGACGCGCCGTTCCGGATCGAGGGGCCGCCGGAGCTCGCCGACGCCGCTCGTGCGCTCGGGGCCCGTCTCGCCGAGGCCGCCGGATGATGCCGGCTCAGCGGGCGCGGGGGTGCGCCGTCGCGTAGACCTCGCGCAGCGCATCCGCGGTCACGAGCGTGTAGATCTGGGTCGTCGAGACCGAGGCGTGCCCGAGCAGCTCCTGCACGACGCGCACGTCGGCCCCGCCCTGCAGCAGGTGCGTCGCGAAGGAATGGCGGAGGGTGTGCGGCGACACGTCGACGCCGAGCTGTGCACGCTCGGCGGCGGCACGGATCACGAGCCACACGCTCTGCCGCGACAGCGGCGCCCCGCGTGACCCCAGGAACACGGCGGGGCTCGCCCGCCCGCGCGCCGAGAGCTCGGGGCGGGCGCGCACGAGGTACCGGTCGAGCGCGTCGCGGGCGAAGCTGCCGACGGGCACGAGTCGCTGCTTGCCGCCCTTGCCGAGCAGCCGCACGAACTCGGCGGTCCCGCCCTCGGCGGTCACGTCGTCGACGGTGAGCCCCACGGCCTCCGAGACCCGTGCACCCGTCGCGTACATGAGCTCGAGCAGCGCACGGTCGCGGAGGCCCTCGGCGGTGTCCCGTTCGGGTGCGTCGAGGAGCCGCTCGACCTGATCGATCGTGAGCGCCTTCGGCAGCCGGCTCGGCAGCTTCGGCGTGGGCACGTCGCTCGCCGCATCGGTGGGCGCGAGCCGCTCGTCGACGAGGAACCGGTGGAAGCCCCGGACGGACGACAGGATCCTCGCGCGGGAGGTCGCCGCCTGTCCGGCGCTCGCCGCGACGAACGCCGTCACCTCGCCCGGCGTGATCCGATCGGGTCCGGCGACTCCTCGTTCTGCGAGGAAGTCGAGGTAGCGCTGCAGGTCGCGCCGGTACGCCCCGACGGTGTTCTGCGAGAGTCCGCGTTCGATGGCGACATGCCTGAGGTAGCGCCGCAGCGCCTCCGGAAGCGGGTCAGCCGCGTCGGGCATGGGCGGCGAGCACCGCGATCGTGAGGATCGAGTTCTTCAGCCGCCCGTCGAGCACCGCACCGACGACCTCCTCGAGGTCGACCCAGCGCGTGACGATGTCGGCCTCCTCATCCGTGCGGGCGAACGCGTCCGTCTCGGTGAGGTGGCGCGCCTCGTACACGCGGATGAGCTCGTCGCTCCCGCCGGGCGAGGTGTGGAACTCGGCGAGCCGTGTCCACTCCGCCGCGGCGAGGTCGACCTCCTCCTGCAGCTCGCGCTGTGCGGCGGCGAGGGGATCCTCCCCCTCGATGTCGAGCAGTCCGGCGGGCAGTTCCCAGTCGCGCGAGCGGATCGGGTGCCGGTACTGCTGGATGAGCAGCACCCGCTCCTCGTCGTCGATCGCGAGCACCGCGACCGCGCCGGGGTGGTCGACATACTCCCGCACGATGCGGTCGTCGCCGTACTCGAACTCGTCGCGGCGCACGTCCCACACCCGGCCCTCGAAGACGGCCTCGCTCGAGACGACGCGCGGCTCGGCAACCTCGTCGGCGAGCAGTTCCGGCTCAGGCATCGGCGGGCTCCGGAACCTCGAACAGTCGGCTGGCCTGCTGGCGCTCGAGCGCGGCCTGCACGAGACCCCGGAACAACGGGTGCGCCCGGTTCGGCCGCGAACGCAGCTCGGGGTGCGCCTGGGTGCCCACGTAGAAGGGGTGCTGGTCGCGCGGCAGCTCGACGAACTCGACGAGGTCGAGCTCGGGGTTGAGTCCCGAGAAGATCATGCCGGCGTCGGCGATGCGATCACGGTAGGCGTTGTTGACCTCGTAGCGGTGACGGTGCCGTTCACTGATGCTCGTGGTGCCGTACAGGTCGGCGACGATCGAGCCGGGGGTGAGGGCCGCGTCGTAGAGACCGAGGCGCATCGTGCCGCCGAGGTCGCCGCCGGCGAGGATCTCGACCTGCTCCGCCATCGTCGCGATCACCGGGTATTCGGTGTCGGGGTCGAACTCCGAGCTCGAGGCGCCAGGCAGCTCGGCGCGGTGGCGCGCGTACTCGATCACCATGCACTGCAGACCGAGGCACAGGCCCAGCGCCGGGAGGCCGTTCTCGCGGGCGTACCGCAGCGCACCGACCTTGCCCTCGATGCCGCGGATACCGAAGCCGCCGGGCACGCACACGGCGTCCACCTCGGCGAGGGCCTTCGCCGCCGTCTCCGGCGTCTCGCACTCGTCCGAGGGGATCCAGGTTATCCGCACCTTCGTCTGCTGGGCGAAACCGCCGGCGCGCAGCGCCTCGGTGACCGACAGGTACGCGTCGGGGAGGTCGATGTACTTGCCGACGAGACCCACGGTCACCTCGTGGCGCGGCTCGTGGACGGCCTTGAGCAGATCGCTCCAGCCCTCCCAGTCCACCTCGTCGGCGACGAGTCCGAGCTGCTCGATGATGTAGGCGTCGAGGCCCTGGGAGTGCAGCATCGTCGGGATGTCGTAGATGCTCGGCACGTCGATCGCGTTGACGACGGCGCGCTCGTCGACGTCGCACATGAGCGCGATCTTGCGCTTGTTGCCCTCGGACACCGGACGGTCGCTGCGCAGCACGAGCGCATCCGGCTGGATCCCGATGGACCGCAGCGCGGCGACGGAATGCTGGGTCGGCTTGGTCTTCTGCTCGCCGGACGCGCCCATGAACGGCACGAGCGAGACGTGCACGAAGAACACGTTGCGACGGGTGAGCTCGTGGCGCACCTGGCGGGCCGCCTCGATGAACGGCTGACTCTCGATGTCGCCGACGGTGCCGCCGATCTCGGTGATGATGACATCCGGCGCCCGCTCGCCTTCCACGGCGGTCGCCTGCAGCCGCATCCGGCGCTTAATCTCGTCGGTGATGTGCGGGATGACCTGCACGGTGTCGCCGAGGTACTCGCCGCGGCGCTCCTTGGCGATGACCTGCGAATAGATCTGCCCGGTCGTGACGTTGGCGGCCTGGTCGAGGTTGATGTCGAGGAACCGCTCGTAGTGACCGATGTCGAGGTCGGTCTCCGCCCCGTCGTCGGTGACGAACACCTCGCCGTGCTGGAACGGGTTCATCGTGCCCGGATCCACGTTGAGATACGGGTCGAGCTTCTGCATGACGACGCGCAGCCCGCGTGCGGTCAGCAGGTTGCCGAGACTCGCGGCGGTGAGGCCCTTGCCGAGCGAGGAGACGACGCCCCCGGTGACGAAGATGTGCTTGGTTACGTGTTCCGGGTTGCCCGCGTCTGAATTATCCACCACGGGCTTCCATCCTATGCCACTGGAGCGCCCCTGCGGCGAGCGGGAATCGCCGGAGGGTCGCGGGGTCAGCCGACGCGGATGCCCGCGAGGGTCTTCTTGCCGCGACGGAGCACCGCGAAGCGCCCGTGCAGCAGGTCGTCGAGCGTCGCGTTCTCATCGGGCACTTTCGTGTTGTTGAGGTACACGCCGCCTTGCGCGATGGCGCGGCGCGCCTCGCTCGAGCTCGCCGTGAGGCCGGAGTCGACGAGCAGCTGCACCACGGCGGCACCCGGTTCCGCGACCGCTCCGGGCAGCTCGGCGAGGGCCGCCTCGAGGGTGCCCGCGTCGAGCTCGTGCAGCTCGCCCTGCCCGAACAGAGCCGCCGACGCGGCGATCGCGGCGTCCGTCGCCTCCGCGCCGTGGACGAGCGTGGTGACCTCGGCCGCGAGCCGCCGCTGCGCCTCCCGCTTGAACGGGGCGTCGGCGGTGGCCTGCTCGAGCGCGCCGATCTCCTCGCGCGTCAGGAAGGTGAAGATCTTCAGACGCGGGATGACGTCGGCGTCGTCGGTGTTGAGCCAGAACTGGTAGAACGCGTACGGGCTCGTCATCTCGGGGTCGAGCCAGACGGCGTTGCCCTCGCTCTTGCCGAACTTGGTGCCGTCGGAGTTGGTGATGAGCGGGGTGCCGATCGCATGCACGCTCACGCCCTCGGCCTTGTGGATCAGGTCGGTGCCGCTCGTGAGGTTGCCCCACTGGTCGCTGCCGCCGGTCTGCAGCACGCAACCGTGGTCGCGGTAGAGGTGGAGGAAGTCCATCCCCTGCAGGATCTGGTAGCTGAACTCGGTGTAGCTGATGCCCTCGCTCGAGTTGAGCCGTGCGGTGACCGCATCCTTCTTCAGCATCGTGCCGACACGGAAGTACTTGCCGACGTCGCGCAGGAAGTCGATCGCGCTCATCGGCGCGGTCCAGTCGAGGTTGTTGACCAGGCGCGCCGCGTTCTCGCCCTCGAAGGCGAGGAACCGCGAGATCTGCGCCTGCAGCCGCTCGACCCACGCCGCGACGACGTCCTTCTCGTTGAGCACACGTTCCGCCGTCGGCCGGGGGTCGCCGATGAGGCCCGTGGAGCCGCCGACGAGGCCGAGCGGACGATGGCCGGCGAGTTGCAGCCGACGCATCACGAGCAGTTGCACGAGGTTGCCGAGGTGCAGACTCGGCGCGCTCGGGTCGAAACCGCAGTAGAAGGTGATGGGCGGTCCGGCGAGGAGCGTCTTGAGCGCGGCGGTGTCGGTGGAGACGTGCACCAGGCCGCGATACACCAGCTCATCCCAGACGTCGTCGAAACTCCCGTCATTGTGCAGGTTCTGCGGTGCGGTGGTCACTCCCCAACGCTAGCAGCGGGCTCTCCACGGCATCCCGCATCCCGTGAGGGTTGATCGGGTACTGATCGAGTCTGTAGGGTTGATCATCTCGGGATCAACGTCAGGGGGTTGAGATGATCGTCATCACGGCCGACCAGGTCGGCAGCCGCGTCAGCGCCGACCTCGTGAGCGGCGTGCTCGACTGGGCGAACGGCCCGGAGGGACCGGGCCTGCTCCTGCCCGCCGACCGTACCGCCGGCGACGAGCTGCAGCTGCTTCCCGCCGACGCTCGCGCCGCCCTCCGCATCGTGCTGCACCTGACCCGGTCGGGCCGGTGGAGCGTCGGCTGCGGCATCGGCAGCGCCGATCCCCTCGGCGCCACCGTGCGGGAGACCGCGGGAGCCGCCTTCGTGTTCGCGAGGGACGCCGTCGAACGGGCGAAGAAGCGGCCCCGGCGGTTCGCGCTCGAGAACGGCACCGAGCACGGCCGGGCCGTCGACGCGCTCGTCGACCTGCTGCTCGTCGTGCGCGCCCGCCGCAGCCGTGAGGGCTGGGAGCTGCACGACCTGCTCGAGACCGGACTCAGCCAGGCGGAAGCCGCCGAGCGGCTCGGCATCACCCCGCAAGCGGCGAGCAAGCGGGCCCGGGCCGCCGACCTGCGCGCCGACACGGCGGCGTCGGCCGCCCTTGTTACGCTCATCGCCGACCTGGATGCGCCGCACGAGGGAGGGGGCCGCCGA
The DNA here is from genome assembly GCF_002797715.1 of Diaminobutyricimonas aerilata. Lineage (NCBI taxonomy): Bacteria > Bacillati > Actinomycetota > Actinomycetes > Micrococcales > Microbacteriaceae > Diaminobutyricimonas > Diaminobutyricimonas aerilata. The sequence goes on from NZ_PGFF01000001.1 coordinate 2,106,558, forward strand.
TGACCGACGTCGCCGTGCTCGTGCTGTGGATCCTCGCCGTGCTCCTCACCTGGGCGGGCGTCGTGCTCGCCGTGTTCGCCACGCGCCCGAAACGGCACTGGCTCGTCGTGCCGAGCGCCATCCCCGTCGTCGGCACGCTCGCGTTCGTCATGATCGCCGGGGGCGTTCCGGATGCGCCCGTCGGGCTGCTCGGCGCACTCCACGGCCTCGGACTGGGCCTCATCGGGGTCATCGCCGGAAGCCCGGCCGTGACCCTCATCCTGCGTTTCGCCAGTCGCGACACCGTCGTGCTCGGCGCGCATGGCGGGATCCTCGTGCGCCGGCCCAACGAGCCGGCACCCGCACCCCGCGAGATCCTGCGCGGCGGCACGACCATCGGCTACCTCGAGCGCATCGCCCTCATCGGCTCGGTCGTGGTCGGGCAGGCCGCCGCGGTCGCCGTCATCGTCGCGGTGAAGGGCCTCGGGCGCTTCTCGGAGCTCGAGAACGAGCAGGCGCGTGAACGGTTCATCATCGGCACGCTCGCGAGTCTCGTCTGGGCGGGCGTCTGCACCGCCGCCATCATGCTCGCCGCGTGAGCCCGCCGCCGGTCGCGTCGGGGCGCTGCGGCGGGTAGACCCACGTCACGAGCACGACCGAGATGATCATGAGCAGCAGCCAGGAGACGAGCTTCGTGACCGAGACCGGCTGCCAGCCGTCGAGCTGATCCGGATACAACCACGCGTTCGACCACGTCGCCAGATTCTCGGCGACCCAGATGAACGTCGCGACGAGCAGGAACGCGAGCAGCACGGGCATCCGGAACGACCGCCGGAACACCCGTACGTGCTGGACGCACGCTCCCCACAGCAGCACGACCGCCGCGAGGAGGATCCAGCGCAGATCGAACCAGAAGTGGTGGGTGAAGAAGTTCACGTAGATCGCGGCGGCGACGATCGCCGTCGCCCACCGCGGCGGGTATCGGTCGAATCGCAGATCGAACAGCCGGTGCACGCGCACGAGGTACGACCCGACGGCCGCGTACATGAAGCCGCTGAACAGCGGCACGGCGCCGATGCGCAGCACGCCGTCCGCGGCGTAGGTCCACGACCCCACGTCGGTCTTGAACAGCTCCATGACCGTTCCGACGATGTGGAACAGCACGATGACCCGCAGTTCCCGCAGGGACTCCAGGCGGAAGACCACCATGAGCACCTGGATGACGACGGCCGCGATCGTGAGGGCGTCGTTGCGGGCGATGACCGCGTCGTCCGGATACCAGAGACGGGACGCGAGCAGCACCGCGAGCATCGCGGCGCCGAAGACGCACGCCCACGCCTGCTTGAGCCCGAACGCGAGCACCTCGACGAGGACGCCGCGCACCCCGGTGGACGGCAGCCGGTCGAGCAGTCGCCGCGCGCGCCCGTCGATCCGCCGTTCGGTGGAGGTGAGCGGGCGCTCGGTCACGAGGCGATTCCGCGCTTCTTCGGCACGTGGGCCTTGTACGGCGACACCGTCGGATCACCCGGGACCCAGAACCGCCAGGGGTACTCCTCCGTGCCCCCGGCGCCCGAGACACCCGTGCGGGGTCCGGCTGCGTGGGCGGGCGGATGCTCCGCGAGCTCGAGGCGCACCTCGCCGGACTCGAGGTCGGTGCCGCCGTCGGCGAGCGTGATGCCGAGCGCGACGACGAGCCGAGCCGGACCCTTCGCGAGGTCGTCGTCGCCGCGGGTCGACGTGCGGCGTGCCCGGGCGATCTCCACCCCGTCGACCACCCGGCCGGCGCGCAGCAGCACCCCGCCCGCGATGCCCTCGGGCATGCAGACGACGTTCGCGCACGTGTGCATCCCGTAGGTGAAGTAGGTGTAGAGGTGCCCGGGCGGGCCGTACATCACCGCGTTGCGGTTGGTGCGTCCGCGGAAGGCGTGCGAGCCCGGGTCGACCTCGCCCATGTACGCCTCGACCTCGGTGATCCGCACGGCGACCTCGCCGCGCCGGATCACCGAGCCGAGCAGCAGCGGGGCGACCTCGACGGCGGGCCGCTCGAGCAGGGTTCGGTCGAACACGTCAGAAGAGGCGCTGTCCGGTGACGACCACGACGACCACGACGAAGCCGATGACGAGCACCGCGACGGCCGCGGCGACCGGCGCGATCCAGGGTCGTCGCGATTCCGGCCGCCGAGGCGGGCGGCCGTCGCGGCGCAGGGTCACGCCGCTCCCCCGAGCTCGAACTCCCGCACGCGGCGGGTGAGTTCGGCGAGCTGCTCGGCGACGCGGTCGGGAGCCGTCCCGCCGACGCCGGACCGGCTCGCGAGCGAGCCCGCGACGGTGAGCGCCTCGCGCACCTCGCCGGTGAGGTGCGGCGACACCGCGGCGTACTGCTCGTCGGTCGGTTCGTGCAGTTGCAACCCGTGCTCCTCGCAGAAGCGCACGAGCGCCCCGCTGATCTCGTGCGCCTCGCGGAACGGCACACGACGGCGCACGAGCCAGTCGGCCACATCCGTCGCGAGCGAGAACCCCTCCGGGGCGAGCGAGGCCATGCGCTCGGTGTCGAAGACGAGCGTCTCGACCATGCCGGTGAAGGCGGGCAGGAGCACCTCGAGGGTGACGACGGAGTCGAAGACCGGCTCCTTGTCCTCCTGCAGATCGCGGTTGTAGGCCAGCGGCAGCCCCTTGAGCGTCGTGAGCAGCCCGGCGAGGTTGCCGACGAGGCGACCGGACTTGCCGCGTGCGAGCTCCGCGATGTCGGGGTTCTTCTTCTGCGGCATGATCGACGATCCCGTCGAGTAGCCGTCGTGCAGGCGCACGAAACCCACCTCGCGCGTGGCCCAGAGGATGATGTCCTCGGCGAAGCGGGAGAGGTCGACCCCCAGCTGCGCCGCGATGAACGCGAACTCCGCGACGACGTCGCGGGAGGAGGTCGCGTCGATCGAGTTCTCCGTCGGCTCGCCGAGCCCGAGCTCCCGGGCGACGAGCCGCGGATCGAGTCCGAGCGCACCGCCGGCGAGCGCCCCGGCGCCGTACGGGGAGCGCGCCGCGCGGGCGCGCCAGTCGCGCAGACGCTCGAGGTCGCGCACGAGCGGCCACGCGTGGGCGAGCAGGTGGTGGGCGAGCAGCACCGGCTGCGCGTGCTGCAGATGGGTGCGACCCGGCATGGGGGCGTCGCGGTGGGCCTCCGCCTGCGCGGCGATCGCGTCGATGAGGCGCACGACGAGGTGCGAGATCGCGGCGGCGTGGTCGAGCAGGTACAGGCGGACGAGCGTCGCGATCTGGTCGTTGCGGCTGCGTCCGGCGCGGAGCCGTCCGCCGAGCTCCGGGCCGACCACGGCGATGAGTTCGCGCTCGAGGGCGAAGTGCACGTCCTCATCGGACTCGAGCGGACGGATGGTGCCCGCCTCGACTCCCCCGCGGACGACCTCGAGGCCCTCGAGCATCCGTTCGAGCTCGTCGGGGGCGAGGTAGCCCGCTTCGGCGAGCGCGAGGGCGTGCGCGCGCGAGCCGGCGATGTCGTACGCGGCGAGCGCCCAGTCGAAGTGCGTCGACCGGCTCAGCGCGACGAGCTCCGGCGAGGGACCCTCCGCGAAGCGGGCTCCCCACAGGGCGCCGCGGGATCCGTCGTGTTCTGCCATGTCTCTCCCTGGTGGAATCGCGGTCAGTCTAGGTGGTGGGCCGAGGCCGGCGGAGGCCCGCGCTCGGTACCCTCGGAGCATGAGCGATGATCGACCGCCCGTGCCCCGCTACGGCGAGTACGCCGACCCCGAGACGATGCGGGCCGCGACCGGCGCGCCCGTCCCGCCGGCGCACGCCACACCAGTCGCTCCGGTGACTCCGGCGCGCGCCCCGCGCACGACGGACGTCGTCATCACGTCGGTGCTGCTCACGCTCGGCCTGCTCGTGACGCTGTTCACCCTCGTCTCGCTGCCGGCACTGCCGCAGAGCATGCACCAGGTCGCCGAGGTGTACGGCGTCGAGGACTACGAGGCCGGTCCCGGGGTGGGCGCGGTGCAGTGGGTGGTGGGGGTCAGCCATGTCGTGCTGTTCCTCGCCGCGGTCGCGATCGCGGTGCCGCTCCTGGCTCGTCGTCGTCTCGCGTTCTGGGTACCGCTCAGCGCGGGGATCATCGCCGCGCTCATCTACTGGGGCGCGCACATGGCCCTGTTCTTCAGCGACGAGCGACTCCTCGACGCCCTCACGCGGGTCTGAACCCGAGGTGACGCCGCGGCTCTGCGCCTCCCGCGTCATCCCGCGCGTTCGAGGAGCCAGACCAGCAGGGCCTTCTGCGCGTGCAGGCGGTTCTCCGCCTCGTCCCAGATGACGCTCTGCGGACCGTCGATCACCTCCGGGGCGACCTCGTAGCCGCGGTCGGCGGGGAGGCAGTGCAGGAAGACGGCGTCGGATGCCGCGTGCGTCATCGTCTCCGTCGTCACCTGGTAGCCGCCGAAGACGCCGACGCGGTGCGCCTTCTCGTCCTCTTTGCCCATCGACACCCAGGTGTCCGTCACGACCACGTCGGCCCCCGTCACGGCCTGCACCGGGTCGGTCAGTACGGCGACGGAACCCCCGGTTCCCGAGGCGATGCGCTCGGCGTCGGTCACCACGTCGGCCGCGGGCGCGAACTCGGCGGGCGCGGCGACGCGCACGTGCATCCCTGCGGTCGCTCCGGCCAGCAGATAGCTCTGGGCCATGTTGCTCGCCCCGTCGCCGAGGAAGGTGACCGTGAGCCCGGAGAGGGTGCCCTTGTGCTCGCGGATCGTCAGCAGGTCGGCGAGCAGCTGGCAGGGGTGGAAGTCGTCGGAGAGGGCGTTCACGACCGGCACGCGGGTACCGGCGGCCATCTCCTCGAGACCTGACTGCGCGTAGGTGCGCCAGACGATCGCGGAGACCATGCGCTCGAGCACGCGCGCAGTGTCGCTCGGCGTCTCCTTGCCCCCGAGCTGGCTGTTCGCGGTCGAGATGATGAGCGGGCTGCCGCCGAGGTCGGCGATGCCGACCGCGAAGCTGACGCGGGTGCGGGTCGAGGACTTGTCGAAGATCACGGCGACGGTCTGCGGACCGGCGAGCGGGGTGCGCGACCAGCGGTCGGCCTTCAACTCTGCGGCGAGGTCGAGGATCTGGATCTGCTCAGCGGGCGTGATGTCGTCGTCGCGTAGGAAGTGGCGGGTCATGCTGCGTCCTCCAGGGCCGCGGTGAAGAGGGAGAGGAACTCGGCGATCTCGTCGTCGCCGATGATGAGGGGCGGAGCGAGCCGGATGCGGGTCTCGCTCGCCGCGTTGATGATGAGCCCGTGGCGCAGGGCCGCCGTCGCGACGCGCGGTGCGGCCGGCTCCGTGAGGCCGATGCCGAGCAGCAGTCCGCGGCCGCTGACGTCGGTGATGAGCGGCGACCCGAGCCCCAGCACCGCCTCGCGCAACTGCTCGCCGCGACGCCGGGCGTTGCCGACGAGGTCGGCCGACTCGATCTCCTCGAGCACGGCGTTGGCGGTGGCCGTCGCGAGCGGGTTCCCGCCGAACGTGCTGCCGTGGTGGCCCATCGCGAACAGGTCGCTCGCCGCATCGAAGGTGACGAGCGCCCCGATGGGGAAGCCGCTGCCGATCCCCTTCGCGATCGCGATCGCGTCGGGCCGGATGCCGTGGTGCTGGAACGCGAACCAGTCGCCGGTGCGGCCGGCGCCGGTCTGCACCTCGTCGAGGATGAGCAGCACGCCGTGGCGGTGGGTCAGCTCCCTCGCCCGTTCGAGGTAACCCTGCGGCAGGTCGACGACGCCCGCTTCACCCTTGATGGGCTCGAGCACGAGGGCACCGACATCCGGGCCGAGCGCGCGCTCGAGCGCCTCGATGGTCGAATCGATGTGGTCGATGCCCGGGATGAGCGGTTCGAACGCCTCGCGCAGGGCGGGCTTGCCGGTGAGCGACAGGGACCCCATGGTGCGCCCGTGGAAGGCGTTCTTGAGGGCGAGCACGCGGGGCCGACCGGTCAAGCGTGCGAGTTTGAGGGCGGCCTCGAGCGCCTCCGCGCCCGAGTTGCCGTAGTACACCCGCCCGGTCTCGCCCGCACCGCTCACGCGGCGCAGCCGTTCGGCGAGTTCGATCTGCGGTCGCGTGGCGAAGTAGTTCGAGACGTGCTGCAACGTCGCCACCTGCTCGCTCACGGCGCGCACCATGGCCGGGTGCGCGTATCCGAGCGAGTTGACCGCGATGCCGGCGAGGAAGTCGAGGTAGCTCTTGCCGTCCACGTCCCAGACCCGGGCGCCCTCGCCGCGCTCCATGACCGCGAGCGGGCTGGGAGCGGACTTCATCATGGCGCGCCCGAACCGGGCGGTGTAGTCCTCCGTCGCCGTGATCGTGTCGTCTGCCGTGCTCACGCGGTCACCTCCGTGCCGATGCCCTCGTGGGTGAACACCTCGAGGAGGATGGAATGCGGGATGCGGCCGTCGATGATGGCGGCCTTCGGCACTCCCCCGTCGACCGCCTCGAGGCACGCGGTCATCTTGGGGATCATGCCCGACTCGAGGCGTGGGATGAGCTCGCGCAGCTCTGTCGCGCTGATGGCCGAGACGAGGGACTCCCGGTCGGGCCAGTCGCGGTAGAGACCGGCGACGTCGGTGAGCACCACGAGCTTCGCCGCCCCGAGCGCCACCGCGAGCGCGGCGGCGGCGGAGTCGGCGTTGACGTTGAGCGACTGCTCGGGGTCGTCGATGTCGGGGGCGATCGTCGAGATGACGGGGATGCGACCGGCGTCCAGGTGGCCGATGACCGCGGCGGGATCCACCGCGACGACGTCGCCGACGAGGCCGATGTCGACGGGTTCACCGTCGACGACCACTCCGCGACGGCGTCCCTGGAACAGTCTCGCGTCCTCCCCGGCGACCGCCGATGCGAGCGGCCCGTGCGCGTTGATCGAGCTCACCAGCTCGCGACTGACCTGTCCCGTCAATACCATGCGCACCACCTCCATCGCCTCCGGGGTGGTCACGCGGTAGCCGCCGACGAATTCGCTGCGGATGCCGAGACGGTCGAGCATCGCCGAAATCTGAGGTCCGCCGCCGTGCACGACGACCGGGCGGATGCCGGCGTAGCGCAGGTAGACCATGTCCTCGGCGAACGACCGGATGAGATCGGCGTCGACCATGGCGTTCCCGCCGAACTTCACGACGATCGTCTCGCCGGAGAAGCGCTTGAGCCAGGGCAGGCTCTCGATCAGCGTCGCCGCCTTGCCGGCGGCGACCTCGGTGCTCGTGCGTGCGTTCACGAGCTGTACGCGCTGTTCTCGTGCACGTAGTCGTGCGTGAGGTCGTTCGTGAGGATGGTCGCCTCCGCGGATCCGGTCTTCAGGTCGATGAGCAGGTCGAGCGCGCGTGGGGTGAGGTCCACCTCGTCGCGCGGTCGGTCCGGGGCGCCGTCGGAGCAGACCCGCACGCCGTTCATGCTGACGTCCACCCGGTACGGGTCGAACGCGGCCGAGGTCGTGCCGATGGCGGCGAGCACCCGGCCCCAGTTGGGGTCGTTGCCGAACACCGCCGTCTTGAACAGGTTGTTGCGCGCGACGGAACGCCCGACCTCGACGGCGTCGTCCTCGCTCGCCGCCCCGACGACGCGGATGGTGATCTCGTGGGAAGCGCCCTCCGCATCCGCCATCAGCTGGCGGGCGAGGTCCTGACACAGGTCGGCGAGGGCGCTGGTGAACTCGTCCAGATCGGGCCGGATGCCGGAGGCGCCCGAGGCGAGCAGAGTCACCTGGTCGTTCGTCGAGGTGCAGCCGTCGGAGTCGAGGCGGTCGAAGCTCACCCGGGTGGCCCGCCGCAGGGTCGCATCGAGTTCCGCGGGCTCGAGGTCCGCGTCGGTCGTGAGCACGACGAGCATCGTCGCGAGGGCGGGGGCGAGCATGCCGGCGCCCTTCGCCATGCCGCCGATGCTCCAGCCGTCGCGGCGTACCACGGCCGTCTTGGGGACGGTATCGGTCGTCATGATCGCGCGTGCCGCATCCGGCCCACCGTCCGCGGCGAGCGCCGCGGCGGCCGCCTCGACGCCGCTCATCAGGCGGTCGCGATCGAGCTGCTCACCGATCAGACCGGTCGAGCAGACGAGCACGTCACCGGCGGAGACCCCGAGCGCTTCCGCCACCGCCTCGGCGGTCGCGTGCGTGGTCTGGAATCCCTGCGCGCCGGTGAAGCAGTTCGCCCCGCCGGAGTTCAGCACGACGGCGGTGACCTGTCCGTCGACGACCGCGCGTTCCGACCAGAGGATCGGGTTCGCCTTGGCCCGGTTGCTCGTGAACACGGCGGCCCCGTGTCGGCGCGGTCCCGTGCTGACGACGAGGGCCAGGTCGAGGGCGCCGCTGGTCTTGAGCCCGGCGCTCACGCCGCTCGCGGTGAACCCCTTCGGGTCGGTGACGCTCACGGGGCGACCCCCTCGATCGGCAGGCCGGCGGTCTCGTCGAGTCCGAGGGCGAGGTTGGCGGACTGGATGGCGGCGCCGGCGGTGCCCTTCACGAGGTTGTCGAGCGCCGTCACGGTCACCAGGCGCCGCGCGTCGAGGTCGATGGCCAGCCCGATGAGGGCCGTGTTCGCCCCGACGGTGTCGGCCGTGCGGGGGAACGCGCCCGCCGGGAGCACGTGCACGAACGGTTCGCCGTCGTACGCGCGACCGTACGCCTCGCGCAGCTCCTCCTCGGTGACGCCGTCGCGCACGCGGGCGGTCGACGTGGCGAGGATGCCGCGGGACATCGGCACGAGCACCGGCGTGAACGAGATGTGCACGTCGTCCCCGCCCGCGGCGGCGAGGTTCTGCTGGATCTCGGGCGTGTGCCGGTGGACGCCGCCGACCCCGTAGGCGGAGGCGGATCCCATGATCTCGCTCGCGAGCAGGTGGGGCTTGAGCGCCTTGCCCGCACCGGAGGTGCCGACGGCGAGCACGGCGACGAGGTCGTCCGCGGCGACGAGTCCGGCCCCCACCGCCGGCGCGAGGCCGAGGGTGATGGCGGTCACGTTGCAGCCGGGAACGGCGATGCGACGGGCGTCACGCAGCCGTTCGCGCTGGGCTCCTCCGCCGGCGAGTGGAAGTTCCGGCAGACCGTAGGGCCAGGCGCCGTAGAAGTCGCCGCCGTAGAAGCGTGCCCACGCGTCCTCGTCGACGAGCCGGTGGTCGGCTCCGCAGTCGACGACGAGGGCGTCGTCGCCGAGCTCCGCGGTGATCGCGCCGGACGCGCCGTGCGGCAGGGCGAGGAAGACGACGTCGTGACCGCGGAGGTTCTCCGCCGTCGTCTCGACGAGATCGAGATGGGCGAGCGAACGCAGGTGGGGCTGCACATCGATGAGACGCTGGCCGGCGTTCGAGTGCGCGGTGACGGTCGTCACGCGCAGGTGGGGGTGGGAGGCGAGCAGACGCAGCAGCTCTCCCCCGGCGTAGCCACTGGCGCCGGCGACGGCGACCGTGAGGGACATGGCTCCTCGTTTCGTGAGAGTCGGGCAGAGACCATCGACGGCGACGCAGCGCGGCCTGAGGCCGGGTTGCCGCGTCGCCTAGCGTCGCTCGCCGCGGGTGCGACGGCGCAGACGACGGCCCAGGGCCGTCGGGATGCCGCGCGTGTCGCTCACCCCACCACCGTATCGGTCCGTCCCACGTGCCGCCAATCGCGGGCCGGTGCGGCGCCCCCGGTCCGGGAGTGCAGCGGATGCGGGTGGTCGGCGCCTCGCGGTCGTGCAGGGAGAGCGGAACCCACAATCGCGCGTCGGCGCGGCGCAACCGATCCACGGCGCGCCGCGCCGGATATCCGCTCTCGCTGCCGCGCGAAACCGCCCGGCAGCTCCGCTCTCGCTGCCGCGGGAGCTACTCGCGGAGGGTCGCCCCGGTCAGGTCCGTCGCGCGCGCGACCCCGGCGAGCTTCGCCTCGGTCGCCTCGGCCGCCGTGAGCGTGCGGTCCGCAGCCCGGAAGCGCAAGGCGAACGTGAGCGACTTGGTGCCCGGCTCGAGGCCGGTGCCGCGGTAGTCGTCGACGAGGTGCACGTGCTCGAGCAGGGGGCCGGCGCCCGCGCGGACGGCTTCGAGCACCTCGGCGGCGGGCACGTCCGTCGCGACGACGAGCGACAGGTCCTGCGTCGCCGCCGGGTAGCCGGAGATCGGCGAGGGTACGACGTCGACCGGCGCGGCGGCGATGACCGCGTCGAGGTCGAGCTCGACGATCGCGACGACGCGCGGAAGGTCGGCGTCCGCGGCGAGCGCGGGCAGGAGCTCCCCGGCGACGCCGACCTCGACGTCCCCGCACAGCACCCGTGCGGTGCGTCCCGGATGGAGGGCCGGGTGCGACCCGGTCTCGACGCGCAGGGCGGCCCCCACGGCGGCACCGAGCTGCTGCACGGCCGCGAGCGCGTCGGCCAATCCGGCCGACTCGGCCGCACGACCGGGACCGCGCGGCACGGCGTTCCCTACGAAGAGGGCGCCGACGTGCCACGGCTGGGCGGGAAGGGAGTCGTGGAGCTCGCGCAGCACCTCGGCCTCCGGGAGTGCCGCCCCTCGGGGCAGGGTGTCCGACCCGTAGCGGCGTCCACTCTCGGGCAGGAAGACCGTGCCGATCTCGAACAGCGCGAGGTCGGTCAAGCCGCGGGAGAGATTGCGGCGCGCGATGTCGATGAGTCCCGGCAGCAGTGAGCGGCGCAGCAGCGCGGCCTCGGAGTCGAGCGCGTTGGCGAGCCTGATCGACGGCGCGTCGCCGGAGAACAACCGCTGACGCGCCTCGCTCACGAACGGATAGGCGAGCACCTCCGTGCCGCCGCCGGCGGCGAGCTGCGTCGCGACCGCACGACGCAGTCGCTGCGCTCGGCTCAGTCCGCGTCCCGGGGGCGCGACGGGCAGCAGCGACGGGATCGCGTCGTAGCCGCGGATGCGGGCGACCTCCTCGACGAGGCTCGGCACGTCGACGAGGTCGGGACGCCAGCTCGGCGGGGTGACCCGCATCGGCTCCCCCGCCTCGACGGTCGCGCCGATCTGCCGAAGGGTCGCGGCGACCTCGTCGGCGGTGTACGGCACGCCGACGAGGCGCGTGGCGGCGTCGGCGGGCAGCTCGATGACCGCCGCCGGCGTCGTGACGTCGTACTCGGAGCCGAGCGCGTCGATGACGCCACCACCGAGCTCGACGAGCAGCCGCGCGACGCGCTCCGCGGCGACGCGCGCGACCGCGGGGTCCACGCCGCGTTCGAAGCGCTTGGACGCTTCGCTGGGCAGCTTGTGCCGGCGCGCGGTGCGGGCGATCGACACCGGGTCGAAGTTCGCCGCCTCGATGAGTACGTCGGTCGTCGTCGCGCCGATCTCGGTGCTCGCGCCGCCCATCACGCCGGCGAGCCCGACCGGACCCGAGTGGTCGGTGATGAGCAGGTCTTCGGGGTGCAGGGTGCGCGTGACGTCGTCGAGCGTGGTGAGGGTCTCCCCGTCGCGCGCGCGGCGCACGGTGATCCCGCCGGTGAGCTTCGCGAGGTCGTAGCCGTGGATGGGCTGTCCGAGCTCCCACATGACGTAGTTGGTGACGTCGACGGCGAGCGAGATCGACCGGATGCCGGCGAGCTTGAGGCGGGCGATCATCCACGCCGGCGTCGGCCGGGTGGCGTCGATGCCGCGCACCACGCGCGTGACGAACACGTCGCAGCCGGCACGGCCGCGGATCGGGGCGTCCTCGTCGATCGACACCGGGAAGCCGGCGGCGCCGCCGACCTCGAGGGCGTCCGCGGGATCGCGGAAGGCGGCGCCGGTGGAGTGCGAGTACTCGCGGGCGATCCCGCGCACCGAGAACGCGTAGCCGCGATCGGGGGTGACGTTGACCTCGACGGCGAAGTCGTCCAGACCGAGCAGGGCACGGGCATCCGTCCCCGGCTCCGCCTCGATGCCGAGGGTCGAGAGCACGAGGATGCCGGCGTGGTCCTCACCGAGGCCGAGTTCCTTGACGGAGGCGATCATGCCGTCGGAGACATGCCCGTACGTCTTGCGCGCCGCGATGGGGAACGGCCCGGGCAGCACGGCGCCCGGCAGCGTCACGACGACGGAGTCGCCGACGGCGAAGTTGTGGGCGCCGCAGACGATTCCGCGGGGGGCGTCCTCCCCCACGTCGACCTGGCACCAGCGGATCGTCTTGCCGTTCGACTGCGGTTCGTCGACGAAGTCGAGCACGCGGCCGACGACGACCGGTCCTTCGACCCCGAAGCCGTGTACGTCCTCCTCTTCGAGGCCGACCTTCACGAGCGCGGCGTGCAGGTGCTCCGCCGTGACGGTGTCGGGCAGGTCGACCCATTCGCCGAGCCAGCTCACCGGTACACGCATCAGACCACCATCCCGAACTGCTGCGAGAAGCGGATGTCGCCCTCGACCATGTCACGCATGTCGTTCATGTCGTTGCGGAACTGCAGGGTGCGCTCGATGCCCATGCCGAACGCGAAGCCCTGGAACTCGTCCGGGTCGATGCCGGCCGCGCGCAGCACGTTCGGGTTGACCATGCCGCATCCGCCCCATTCGACCCAGCGCGCGCCACCCTTCGCGTTCGGCTGCCAGACGTCCATCTCGGCGCTCGGCTCGGTGAACGGGAAGTAGTTGGGACGCAGCCGGATCTGCGCCTCCGGGCCGAACATCGACCGGGCGAGGTGCTCGAGCGTGCCGCGCAGGTGCGCCATGGTGAGCCCGCGGTCGATCGCGATGCCCTCGATCTGGTGGAAGACGGGGGTGTGGGTGGCGTCGAGCTCGTCGGTGCGATACACCCGGCCGGGTGCGACGACGTACAGCGGCAGGGGGCGTCCGAGCAGGGAGCGCACCTGCACCGGGGACGTGTGCGTGCGCAGCACGAGGTGACGCTCCACGGGATCGATGAAGAACGTGTCCTGCATCGCGCGGGCAGGGTGGTCCTCGTCGAAGTTCAGCGCGTCGAAGTTGAACCACTCGTTCTCGAGCTCGGGACCTTCCGCGACCTCCCATCCCATGCCGACGAAGACGTCGCTCATCTGCTCCATGAGCAGCGTCAGCGGATGCCGTGCGCCGGGCGTCCACCGCGGCGGCACCGCGGTCACGTCTACCGTCTCGGCCTCGAGCCGCGCCGCCTCCTCCGCCTCGACGAGCTCGGCCTCCCGCGCGGCGATCGCGCCGTTGACCCGGCCGCGGGCCTGGCCGACGAGCTTGCCGAACTCGGCCTTCCGGTCGGCGGGCACGTCGCGCAGTTGCGCGTTGAAGCGCGCGAGCGGCGAGGACTCCCCCGCGTGGGCGGAACGGGCGGACTTCAGCTCGTCGGAGCTCGTCGCTGCGGCGATCGCCGCGAGCGCGGCCTCGACCGCCTCGGCGACACCGGACTCGCTGATCGAGGGGGCATCTGACACGAGGGTCGAGTCTACCGAGCGCTAGGGGTTGCCGCCGCCGTCGCCCGAGCCGCCGGACGCACCGGAATCGGATCCACTGCCGGACGGGAACGCCCCGCCGCTGCGGTCGTCGAAGGTCACCGGCAGTTGCGTGCCGGCCATCCCCGCGCCGCCGAGCTGCTGCACGACCCGTGCCGCCTGCTTGGTGCGACGGCCGCCTCGGCCGGAGGCCGTGCGCCGCGCGAGCAACCGGGCCAGCCACGACAAGAGGAGGTTCACCGCGAGGTAGACCGCAAGCACGACGAAGAACAACGTGAAGAGGTAGCGGCTGCCGAACGTCGTCGTGGCCTGCCGCAGGCCGATGTTGAGCAGCTCCTGGTAGCCGATGATCGAGGCGAGCGAGGTGTCCTTCAGCAGCACGACGAGCTGCGCGATGATGATCGGCAGCATCTGCCGGAACGCCTGCGGGAACTCGATCGAGAAGCGCGTCTGCAGCGGGGTGAGGCCGATCGCGAGGCCCGATTCGCGCTGTCCGCGCGGCAGTGAGTTGATGCCCGCCCGCAGCGCCTCGCCGATGATCGCACCGTTGTAGAGCACGAGGCCGATGACGCCCGCCCAGTACGCGCCGGTCGAGAAGACCAGGAGCGTGAAGAGCATGAGCAGCAGCACCGGCATGCCGCGCAGGAACTCGATGACGATGATCGCCGGGATGCGGATGAACGCGGTGCGAGCGGTGCGGGCCATCGAGAGCAGCACGCCGAGCACGAGCGCCCCGACGGCGGCCACAGCAGCCATCTGGAGGGTTGCGAGCAGACCGCGCTGCAGGATGGTGCGCCAGAGGGCGCGGTCGGCGAGGATGTCCCACCGGCTGGGGTCGAACATCCCGGGCGTCTCGACGCCGCCGGCGTTGACGCGCGGCGCGGCGAGCATGACCACGATCGCGGCGAGTCCGGCGAGGATCACGAGACCGCCGAGGATCGAGATGAGCAGGGAGCGTCGACGGGCCTTCGGCCCGGGCACGTCGTAGAGCACGCTGGTCATCGCAGCACCGCCACCTTCCGCTCGAGGGCGCCGGCGAACTGGCCGAGCGGCACCGTGATGACGAGGTAGAGCACGGCTATGCCGAGCATGATCGGGATGACCTCGTCGCCCCGCAACTGCACGATCTGCCGCGAGGTCGCGAACAGCTCGACGACGGCGAAGCCGCCCGCGACCGAGGTGTTCTTGGTGAGCGCGATGAGCACGTTGATGAGCGGCGGGATCACCATGCGGATCGCCTGCGGCAGCACCACCGCGCCGAGCGTCTGCCGGAAGTCCAGCCCGATCGCCCGAGCCGCCTCGGCCTGACCGACGGGCACGCCGTTGACGCCCGATCGCACGGCCTCGGCGACGAAGGGCGAGGTGTAGAAGGTGAGGCCGATGAGCGCGAACGTCACGTAGTCGAAGTCGACGTCGAGGATCGGCAGCACGAAGGCGCAGAAGAACAGGATGAGCGTGAGCGGGGTGTTGCGCAGCAGCTCGGTGTACACCGTCGCGAAGCCGCGGAACGCCGCGACGGGAGAGATGCGCATCGCGGCGACGATCGTGCCGAGCACGAGCGCGCCGGCGCCGGAGATCACGAGCAGCCGCAGCGTCATCAGGAACCCGTCGACGAACCTCGGCAGGTTCTCGATGATGGCGTCCATGTCACCTCTCGGGTCGAAGGAAGGGCGGGGAACGGCCCGCCCGGACGCGCGTCCGGGCGGGCCGTCGTCAGGTTCGACTCAGTAGCGGTCGACCGTCGGGGGCTCCGGCAGTTCGAGCACGGTGCCCGCGGTGGCCTCCCACGCGTCCGCCCAGCGGCCGTCGTCGAACGCCGCCTCGAGCGTGTCGTTGATGAACGTGCGGAACGCGTCGTCGCCCTTCTCGAGGCCGATGCCGTAGGGCTCCTCGGTGAAGGGGTTGCCGACGACCTCGAACTCGCCCGCGTTCTGGTCGGCGAGACCGGCGAGGATCACGTTGTCGGTGGTCAGCGCGACGACCGAGCCCTGACGCAGCGGCTCGAGGCACTCGGCGTAGCCGCCGAGCGCGACGACGTTGTCGGTGTACTCGCGGATGTTCGCCTCGGAGGTCGACCCGGTGACGGTGCAGACCGCCTTGCCGGCGACATCCTCGGGGCCTTCGATGCCCTCGGGGTTGCCCTCGAGCACGAGGAAGTCCTGACCGGCGTTGTAGTACGGGCCGGCGAAGTCGATGACCTCTTTGCGCTTGTCGTTGATCGTGTAGGTCGCGATGACGATGTCCACCTCACCCGACTGGATGAAGGGCTCGCGGTTCGCGGACTGCGCTTCCTTCCATTCGATGCCGTCCTCGGGGATGCCGAGCTCGGCCGCGATGATCTTGCCGATCTCGACGTCGAAGCCCTGCGGGTTGCCGTCGGCGTCAACCTGACCGAACAGCGGCTGGTCGAACTTGGTGCCGATGGTGATCTTGCCCGCCTCGTTGAGCTCGGCCATCGTGGTGCCCGCCTCGAATTCGACGTCCTCCTGCACCTCCTGCTCCGGCGCACTGCCGGTGTCTGCGGAGTCGGTACAGGCGCTGAGGCCGAGGATGCCGGCCGCGGCGATGGCCGTGACGGCCAGCCCCTTGCGTAGTCTCATCAGTTGTCTCCTGATCGCTGTGTGTTCCCCACCCACCGGTCAGTGGGTGAGCACCTTCGAGAGGAAGTCCTTCGCTCTCGAGCTCGTGGGTGCCGAGAAGAACGCCTCCGGCGTGGCCTCCTCGACGATCTGACCGTCCGCCATGAAGAGCACGCGGTCGGCGGCACGACGAGCGAAGCCCATCTCGTGGGTGACGACGACCATCGTCATGCCGTCTTCGGCGAGCCCGGCCATGACGTCGAGCACCTCGTTGATCATCTCCGGGTCGAGCGCCGAGGTCGGCTCGTCGAAGAGCATGACCTTCGGGTCCATCGCGAGGGCGCGGGCGATGGCCACGCGCTGCTGCTGACCGCCGGAGAGCTGGGCCGGCATCTTGCCGGCCTGGTTGGCGACGCCGACCCGGTCGAGCAGTTCCATGCCGCGCTTCTCGGCTTCGGCCTTCGAGCGCTTGCGCACCTTCATCTGGCCGAGCGTGACGTTCTGCAGCACGGTCTTGTGCGAGAAGAGATTGAACGACTGGAAGACCATGCCGACGTCGGCGCGCAGTCGCGCGAGCCCGGCGCCCTCGGCGGGCAGCTCCTTGCCGTCGATCGTGATGCGGCCCGAGTCGATCGTCTCGAGCCGGTTGATCGCCCGGCACAGGGTCGACTTGCCCGACCCGCTCGGCCCGATGACGACGACGACCTCGCCCTTGCCGACGGTCGTCGTGATGTCCTTGAGCACGTGCAATTCGCCGTAATGCTTGTTGACACCTTCGACGACGACCAGGGGCTGCATCCGATCACTCAATCAC
This sequence comes from Diaminobutyricimonas aerilata, assembly GCF_002797715.1. Lineage (NCBI taxonomy): Bacteria > Bacillati > Actinomycetota > Actinomycetes > Micrococcales > Microbacteriaceae > Diaminobutyricimonas > Diaminobutyricimonas aerilata. Next base: position 2,123,290 of record NZ_PGFF01000001.1, read on the forward strand.
AGCGCCGGAATGGGGGTCAAACCACGGCGGAAAGCGTAACCGAGGCGTAACAGCGGGGCGGCCGGGCCACCCGACGCGCGGTCACGGGCGCTGGGCGAACGCGCTCTCGTAGAGGCACACCGAGGCGGCCGTGGCGAGGTTCATCGACTCGGCCCGCCCGTAGATCGGCACGGCGATCGACCGGTCGGCGAGAGCGACGTGCTCGTCGCTGAGACCGCGGGCCTCGTTGCCGAACAGCCATGCGGTCGGCCGCTCGAGCAGCCCCTCCCGGCGGGCGGTCAGCAGGTCGTCGCCGTCGATGTCGGCGGCGAGCACTTGCACGCCGGCCTCGGCCGCGCGTTCGAGCACGTTCTCGAGGATCGCGCCGGTCGCGACGGGCAGGTGGAACAGCGAGCCCGTCGTCGAGCGCACGACCTTCGGGTGGTACAGGTCGACGCTGCGCCCGGTGAGGATGACGGCATCGGCCCCCGCCGCGTCGGCGGCGCGGATGATCGTTCCCGCATTGCCCGGGTCGCGCACCTCCTCGAGGATGGCGACGAGCCGCGGCGCGGCGCGGAAGATGTCGCGCACCGACGTGGGCAGTTGCCGCGCGACGGCGACGATCCCCTGCGGGGTCACCGTGTCGGCCATGGCGTCGAGCACCTGCTCGGTCACGTACTCCGGCTCGACGCCGGCGTCGGCGGCTGCGCGGGCGAGGTCGCTGTGCTTGTCGAGCGCGCTCGGCGTGCCGAAGAGGTCGATGACGGAGTCCGGCGCGTAGGCGAAGGCCTCGGCGACGGCCTGCGGCCCCTCGAGCAGGAACAGTCCGGTGTCGGTGCGCGCCTCGCGCTTGGCGAGCTTCGCGACCGCCCGCACCCGCGGGGAGCGGGGGTTGTCGATCATGCGCTCAGTGTAGGCAGCGGGGGCCGCACTCCCGGTGAGGCGGGCCGGGGAACGACGAAAGGCCCGACCGTGCGGTCGGGCCTTCCGTTCGTCAGTGGTCGCGGATCAGGCCGCGGCCTCCTTCGGAGCGCTCGTGTCGGCGGGCAGGGCTGCCTTGGCCGTCTCGACGAGGGCGGTGAAGGTCGCCGGCTCGTTGACCGCGAGGTCGGCGAGGATGCGACGGTCGACCTCGACGCCGGCCAGGTTGAGGCCCTGGATGAGGCGGTTGTAGGTGAGGCCGTTCGCACGCGATGCGGCGTTGATGCGCTGGATCCAGAGGCGACGGAACTCGCCCTTCTTGGCGCGACGGTCGCGGTACGCGTAGACGAGGGAGTGGGTGACCTGCTCCTTGGCCTTGCGGTAGAGGCGCGACCGCTGACCGCGGTAGCCCTCCGCGCGCTCGAGGATGACGCGACGCTTCTTGTGGGCGTTGACGGCCCGCTTGACTCTAGCCATTTCGTTACTTCCTTAGGACCGCGCGGCTTACTTGCCGAGGAGCTTCTTGATGACCTTGGCGTCCTGAGGAGCGAGGACCTGCTCCTGGTTCAGACGACGGGTCAGGGTGGAGGGCTTGCGCTCGAGGTTGTGGCGCATCCCGGCGGACTGCTTCATGACCTTGCCGGAGCCGGTCACCTTGAAGCGCTTCTTGGCACCGGAGTGCGTCTTCTGCTTAGGCATTCTCTTCCTCTGTCACTTTCGGTGCCTTGTTCTGGGCACGCTTGGCGTTGGCCTCGGCCTTCGCGTCCGCCTTGTTCTTGTGCGGACCGATGACCATGACCATGTTGCGACCGTCGATGGTGGGAGTCGATTCGACCGAACCGAACTCCGCGACATCCTCGGCGAACTTCTGGAGCAGGCGCACGCCCTGCTCGGGACGCGACTGCTCACGACCGCGGAAGAGGATCATGGCCTTGACCTTGTCCCCCGCCTGCAAGAACCCCTCGGCGCGCTTGCGCTTGGTCTCGTAGTCGTGCTTGTCGATCTTCAGGCGGAACCGCACCTCCTTGAGGATCGTGTTCGCCTGGTTGCGTCGGGCTTCCTTGGCCTTCTGCGCGGTCTCGTACTTGAACTTGCCGTAGTCCATGATCTTGACCACGGGCGGGCGCGAGTTCGGGGCCACCTCGACCAGGTCGAGGTCCGCCTCCTGCGCCAGGCGCAGGGCGACCTCGATCTTCACGACGCCGACCTGCTCGCCTCCCGGTCCGACCAGACGGACCTCGGGAACGCGGATGCGGTCGTTGGTTCTGGGATCGCTGATGCGTGTCTCCTCATGTCTTCTCTGCGCTCACCGGGCGGCGGTCGCCGCTCGGGACGGAAGAGGAGAATGAGTCCATCAGCCGATGCGCGCGCACGTGCATCGGCTCAGCACCCTGAACTACCGGCCGGAGCCGGCGGAGTGCAACAACCCGGTAACCTGGTGAAGCGGTCGCGCGGGTGGGATTATCTCCACTTTCGTACCGGGGTTGACGCCCCGGAGCCCGCATAAGAATACCCCATGAGCCGAATCGCCGTCTACCGTGCGTGCCGGCCCCGATCCTGCGGGAGTTGAGCCGTGAGCGGAACGTCGAGCGACGAGGCCAGGGACATCGCCGAAGTGCCGGCCGTCGAGGTCATCAACACGGTCGCGGTGCACCTTCTGAGCGCGGCCGCGGTGAAGTGCGGTCTCGCCGACGACCCGGAGTCGCAACTCGATCTCGACGAAGCGCGCAAGCTCATCAACGCCCTCGCCGGACTCGTCACGGCGAGTGCCCCCGAACTCGGCGACCACCACGCCCGCGCGCTCCGGGACGGTCTGCGCACGGTGCAGCTGGCCTTCCGCGAGGCGTCGCACTTCCCGGACGAGCCGGGCAAGGGTCCCGGCGAGAAGTGGACCGGTCCCGTCAACTGACGCGGCACCTGAGGGCCGGGTAGGCGGTTCCTCGTCGTTCACGGCGCGACGCGCGCACCGAGCAGACCGTCCACGGCCGCTTCCCCGCGGGTCTGCTCCGATACGGGCGCCGGGGCGCCCTACTCGGCCCGCGGGCTCGGGTCAGACGCCGCCTCCCCCGATGCGGGTCCATGCCGTAGCCCCTTCCGCGCGGCGGGTCGCCCGGCGCGAGTCGAGGTGCGACTCGGCACCTGCTCGGGTCGTGTCGTCGCGCACGGACTCGCCGCGACGCTGCGCGGACCGGCGGACGACGATGACGATCGCGACCGCCGCGAGAACGGCGACGGCACCGATGAGCACGAGTTCCATGACGCGATGGTGGCACCGCTCGGCACGCGCCGCCACATCCGGCGGATGAACTCTCCGCGCCGCTGCTCGAGGGTTCTGCACCGATACGGGCGCCAGGGCGCCCTACTCGACTCGCGGGTCGGTTCCGCTCCGCGGGTCCGCCGGGTCCAGCTCGAAGAAGTCGAGGATGCGGGCCGTCGCCGACGGCGTGCCGGCCGGTTCGCGCCCCGCTTCGCGGGAACCGGGCGCCCCGAACCAGGTGTGCTCTCCCCCGCGCACGGTGTCGAGCACGATGCGGCAGCCGGGCCACACCTGCCGGGTGACGGGCCCGTCAACGGTCGCGGCCGGCGCACCGGCGCAGAGGTCGCGCTCCGCCCAGAAGCCGAGCGACTCCGCGACCGACCGGTTCTCCCACAGGGGCGCTCCTGGGTAGGGCGGTCGCACCGGCTCTCCCCCGTCGTACGGCACCGTCGGGTCGGCCGTGCCGTGCATGGCGTACACCGCCATGGCGCTGGGCGCGGGGCACTCGTCGACGACCTGGGATCCCGCGACGACGGCGATGGCGGCGATCCGCTCACCGCGCTCGCACGCGGCGCGGTAGGCGAGCATCCCGCCGTTGGAGAATCCCGCGAGGTAGACGCGCTCCGAGTCGATGGGATGGTCGCGCGCGACGCGCGCGACGAGGTCCTCGAGGAACGCGATGTCGTCGACGTCGCCCTCCGCCGCCTGGCAGCACGCTCCGGCGTTCCAGCCGAGCGTGAGTCCGTTCGCCCCGGTGCCGGACGGGGTGACGAGCACGAACCGGCGTTCGGCGACGGCATCCGGGAACCGCGTCAGTTCGTCGAAACGCGCCGCGTTCTGCCCGGCGCCGTGCAGGGCGATGACGACCGGGAGCCGGTCCGCGTCGTCGGCGGCCGGGGAGGTCACGCGCGCGGATCGTTCGATCCCGTCGACGGTGAGGTGGACGGTCTCGGTGCGGGCGGCCCCCGGTGGCGTGCAGCCCACGAGCAGAAGCGCCGCGGTCGTGATCGCCGCGGAGAGGGCGGCGGCGCGCCGACGCGCCCCCGGGCGCCGCATCAGGCCGTCACGACCTGCAGTCGCATGCTGTCGACCCGCTCCGCGATGACCGCCGAGGCGCGGATGCGGTCTTGCAGGCGGGCGGTCAACGCGCGGACCTCGTCGCGTTCGAGTCCGTCGGCGACGGCGAGCCGCACGACGAGTTCCGGTCCGGCGAGCCGCGCCGCGGGATCCCCGGGAGCGAGCCGGACGGTCACGACCGCCGGTTCCGGCTCGACCGCCCTCATGAACTCGGCGAGCACCATCTCGTCGGAATGGCTCGGCGACCAGGCCTCCCCGCGGGCGATCGCCCATACGGCGGGACGACGGACGACGAACTCGGTGTCGGATCCGGGATCGAGCACGACGAGTTCCGTCTGCTCGCTCGCCGCCGCGAGGGCGACGCGCACGGCCTCGGCGGGCACGGGACGTGCGGTCGGGTTCCACCGGCCCATCGTCTCGACGGAGGTGAATGCGGGCAGCACGGTGCGTCCGTCGGGGCCCGCCACGGTGACGATGGAGAGTTCCTGGCTCTTGTCCACGAGGTGTCCGTGCTCTCCCACGGCGCTCTCGCCGAGCGCAGCGAGGAGCGGGATGAGCAGCCGGGCACCACGCAGCGCGTCGACGACCTCGGTCTCCCCGACCTCGTGGGCTATGAACCGGCGCAACGCTTCGAGCAGCGCCGGATCGGCCCGCCCGTCGTCGGCGGCGTGCTCGTTCGGCGTGAAGCTGCGGCCCGCCCAGGGCTGACCGGCCGAATCGGCGCCGGTCACTCAGTCCCCGGCGACGTCGAGCGCTTCGGCGAGCGTGAAGGCGCGCGTGTACAGCGCCTTGCCGACGATCGCGCCCTCGAGGCCGAGGGGCACGAGGTCACGGAGTTCGGCGATGTCGTCGAGGCTCGACACCCCGCCGGAGGCGATGACCGGCCGGTGCGTGCGCTCCATCACCTGGCGGAGCAGCTCGGTGTTCGGGCCGCGCAGCGTGCCGTCCTTCGTCACGTCGGTGACGACGTAGCGGGCGCAGCCGGCCTCCTCGAGGCGGTCCATGACCTGCCAGAGGTCGCCGCCCTCCTTGGTCCAACCGCGGGCGGCGAGGGTCGTGCCGCGCACGTCGAGCCCGACGGCGATCGCCTCGCCGTATTCGGCGATGACGTGTGCCGCCCACTCGGGGTTCTCGAGGGCCGCGGTGCCGAGGTTGATGCGCTTGGCGCCCGTCTCGAGGGCCGCCTCGAGCGACGCGTCGTCGCGGATGCCGCCCGAGAGCTCGACGTTGACGCCGCGGCAGTTCTTGACGACCTTCTTGATGACGCCGCGGTTGCTGCCCCGGCCGAAGGCCGCGTCGAGGTCCACGAGGTGGATCCACTCGGCGCCCTGCTCGATCCACTCGAGGGCCGCATCGATCGGGTCGCCGTAGTTGGTCTCGGTGCCCGCTTCGCCCTGGGTGAGGCGCACGGCCTTGCCGCCGGCCACATCCACCGCCGGCAGCAGGACCAGTGCCGGGGTGGTGCTGAACTCGCTCATCGCTTCGCCTTCCGCGGCCGGATCGCCGCAACAGGAACCAGATACTAGCCCACCTGCGGCGGGCACGCCGTCAGAGGCTGCGCAGCCAGTTGCCGAGCAGGCGGATGCCCGCGCTGCCGGATTTCTCGGGGTGGAATTGGGTGGCCGAGAGCGGCCCGTTCTCGACGGCGGCGAGGAACCGCGTGCCGTGTTGCGCCCACGTCACCTTCGGGCTCGCGAAGGGACCCATCGGCTCGAGCGTCCACTCCTGCGCCGCGAAGGAGTGCACGAAGTAGAACCGCTCGTCGTGGAGTCCGTCGAACAGCACCGAATCGCCGGGCGCCTCGACGGTGTTCCAGCCCATGTGGGGCACGACGGGCGCATCGAGCTCGTCGACGGTGCCGGGCCATTCGCCCAGTCCCGGCGTCTCGACGCCCCGCTCGACGCCGCGGTCGAACATGACCTGCATGCCGACGCAGATGCCGAGCACCGGCCGGCCGCCCGCGAGCCGGCGTTCGATGAGCTCGCCGCCGCGCACGCGGGTGAGCGCGTCCATGACGGCGGCGAAGGCGCCGACGCCCGGCACGAGCAGCCCGTCGGCCGCCATGACGCGGGCACGGTCGGAGGTGAGGTCGACGCGTGCCCCGGCGGCCTCGAGCGCCTTGACGGCGGAGTGCACGTTGCCCGAGCCGTAGTCGAGCACGGCGACGGTGGGGGTGGCCACGGTCAGAGCGCCCCCTTGGTGGAGGGGATGCCCGTCACGCGCGCGTCGGGTGCGACAGCCTGCCGGAACGCCCGCGCGAACGCCTTGAACTCCGCTTCGGCGATGTGGTGCGGGTCGCGCCCGGCGAGCACCGTGAGGTGCACGGTCAACCCGGCGTGGAAGGTGATGGCCTCGAACACGTGGCGCACCATCGAGCCGGTGAAGTGCCCGCCGATGAGGTGGAACTCGAAGCCGGCGGGCTCGCCGCCGTGCACGAGGTAGGGGCGGCCGGAGACGTCGACCACGGCCTGCGCGAGCGCGTCGTCGAGCGGCACGAGGGCGTCGCCGAAGCGGGCGATGCCCGCCTTGTCGCCGAGCGCGCGGGCGATCGCGGTGCCGAGTACGATGCCGGTGTCCTCGACGGTGTGGTGCACGTCGATGTCGACGTCGCCGCGGGCCTCGACCTCGAGGTCGACGAGCGAGTGCTTCGCGAATGCGGTGAGCATGTGGTCGAAGAACGGCACGCCCGTGCTGATCTGCGAGCGACCGGACCCGTCGAGGTCGATGCTCAAGCGGATGCTGGACTCGCTGGTCTCCCTGCGGAGCTCCGCGACCCGTTCTGCCGTCATGCTCTGATCCTACCGAGCGCCTCGAGGAACGCCGTGGTCTCCTCCTCGGTGCCGGCCGTCACGCGCAGGTGGTGCGGGATGCCGACGTCGCGGATGAGGATGTCCTCGGCGAGGAGCGCCTCGAAGGTGCGGTGCGGGTCCTCGACCCCGCCGAACAGCACGAAGTTCGACCAGGAGGGCAGCGGGGTGAAGCCGAGGGCGGGGAGGTCCCGGATGAGGCGGTCGCGCTGACCGCGGATCTCGTCGACCATCGCGAGCATCTGCGGGGCGCACTGCAGCGCCGCGATCGCGGCCGCCTGGGTGAGCGCGGACAGGTGGTACGGCAGCCGCACGAGGCGCAGCGCGTCGGCGATCACCGGGTCCGCGGCGAGGTAGCCGAGCCGCGCCCCCGCGAACGCGAACGCCTTGCTCATGGTGCGGCTGACGATGAGGCGCGGGCGACCGGGCAGCAGGGTCAGCGCGCTCGGGGCGTCGTCGGGCATGAACTCGGCGTACGCCTCATCCACGACCACGATCCCGTCGGTGGCGTCGTACACGGCCTCGATGACGTCGATGGTGAGCGGGGTGCCGGTGGGGTTGTTCGGGGCGCACAGGAAGACGAGGTCCGGGCGGTGCGCCTCGACCGCCGCGACGGCGGTGGGCACGGAGATCTCGTAGGCGGCGTCGCGCTCGGCGGCGATCCAGCGCGTGCCCGTGCCGGCGGCGAGGATCGAGTGCATCGAGTAGGTGGGCGGGAACCCGAGTACGGAGCGGCCCGGGCCGCCGAACGCCTGCAGGATCTGCTGCAGGATCTCGTTGGAGCCGTTCGCCGCCCACACCTGCTCGGGGTGGATGGTGCCCTCCGGTCCGCTGAGGTAGCGGGCGAGGTGTTCGCGCAGCTCGGTGAACTCGCGGTCGGGGTACCTGTTCATGCCCCGCACCGCAGACCCGAGGGCGGCGAGGACGTGGTCGACGACCTCCTCGGGGATGCCGTGCGTGTTCTCGTTGACGTTCAGCGCGATCCGCACGTGCTTCTGCGGGGCGCCGTACGGCGATAGACCGCGCAGGTCGTCACGGATGGGCAGCTCGTCGAGGGTGGTCACCCCGGAAGTGTAATGAGCGGACGCGGAGCGGCCGGTCAGTCGGCCGCGTAGGCGACCGGCACGGCGATGCGCTGACCGGGCTGCACGGCCGCGCCGTCGAGCCCGTTGAGTCCGATGATGTCGTCGACGACGTCGCGGGGGTCGACCTCGGGCGCCACCTGCTCGGCGATGCCCCACAGCGACTCACCCGCCTCGACCGTGACGTACGAGAAGTCGACCGCGCGCTGATCCGCCGTCGCGACGGCGTCGCCGCCGTTCAGCGCGGAGAAGACGGCGCCCGCCGCGAACGGCAGCGCCGCCGCGAGGGTGATGACGACGCGACCGCGACGGGTCAGTCGGAGTCGCGGGGTGCGCGTCGGTCGGGTGATGCCGGTAGGTGCGTAAGCGGTGCTCATCGGTCCTCCTCTGCGGACTCAGTCCGCATCGGGCGCTCGGCCGGGAGCGCCCGATGCGAAACTGTGTACCGAACATATCTTCGATCGAACAGAGTTTCAAGCGCAGAGCGCGTTTCGCCCGTTCTTCAGGCGACACGCTCGAACGGATGTTTCCCTGTGCGCCCGAAGGCGGATACAGTTTCGATTGTTCGAGAGACAGTCGAACAGGAGCCACCGACATTGGAGCGCGCGATGGACGAGACGACACCCGCCGGCGATCGTGCGACCCGGCGCCGCAAGAGCCTCAGCGACAAGCAGATGGCGATCCTCGAGGCGATCCAGCGGTCCGTCGCGAGCCGGGGCTATCCGCCGAGCATGCGCGAGATCGGCGACGCCGTCGGGCTGTCGTCGCTCTCGAGCGTCACCCACCAGCTCAACCAGCTCGAACTGAGCGGCTACCTGCGACGCGACCCGAACCGTCCGCGGGCCCTCGAGGTGCTCATCGACGTGCCCTCGACCTCCGACGCGGAGCCCGCCACCTCGACCATCGGAGACGCCGCCCTGGTGCCGCTTGTCGGCCGCATCGCGGCGGGCATCCCGATCACCGCGGAGCAGCAGGTGGACGAGGTGTTCCCGCTCCCCCGCCAGCTCGTGGGCAAGGGCGAGCTGTTCATGCTCAAGGTCGTCGGCGAGTCGATGATCGACGCCGCGATCTGCGACGGCGACTGGGTCGTCGTGCGCCAGCAGAACACCGCCGAGAACGGCGAGATCGTCGCCGCGATGCTCGACGACGAGGCCACCGTCAAGGTGTTCCGTCAGCGCGACGGCCACACCTGGCTGCTGCCGCGCAACAGCGCGTTCGAACCGATCCTCGGCGACTACGCGCAAGTGCTCGGCAAGGTCGTCGCCGTGCTGCGTTCGGTCTGAGACCCTCGTCGGGTCGGCGCCCGGCGCGGCGTCGTACCGCGGTGCCATCCGGGCCCGCAGAGATCCGTCCGTCCTCCGACGAGCGCACCGCGCCCGATCCGTAGCGTTCACCGTGCCCGCATCCCGCGGAGCAGACAGACGGAGGACGACATGATCGAGGCACACGGCCTCACCAAGCGGTACGGGCCGAAGACCGCGGTCGACGGCATCGACTTCACCATCCCGCCGGGGCGGGTCACCGGCTTCCTCGGGCCGAACGGCGCCGGCAAGTCCACCACCATGCGGATGATCGTCGGCCTGGATCGTCCGGACGCCGGCAGCGTGCTCGTGTCGGGCAGTCCCTACGCCCGGCTGCGTGCCCCGCTGCACGAGGTGGGCGTGCTGCTCGACGCGAAGGCCGTGCATCCGGGCCGCACTGCCGAGAAGCACCTGCTGGCTCTCGCCGCGACCCACCGCATCCCCCGCCGCCGGGTGCGCGAGGTCATCGAACTCACCGGCCTCGAGACAGTCGCCCGCAAACGCGTGGGCGGGTTCTCGCTCGGTATGGGGCAGCGCCTCGGCATCGCCGCGGCGATGCTCGGCGATCCGCGCGTACTCATCCTCGACGAACCGGTCAACGGCCTCGACCCCGAAGGCGTGCGCTGGGTGCGGATGCTGCTGCGGCACCTCGCGAGCGAGGGACGCACGGTGCTGCTCTCCTCGCACCTGATGAGCGAGATGGCTCAGACGGCCGACCACCTCATCGTGATCGGCCGGGGTCGCGTGCTCGCTGACGCTCCCGTCGATCAGGTCGTCGGTGCCGGAACGACGCTCGTGCGCGTGCGCACACCCCGTCCCGATGCCTTGACCGCCGCCCTCCCGGGCGTGCAGATCGCGGTCGCGGAGGACGGCGCCCTCGAGGCGACCGGCGCGACCCCCGAGCAGATCGGCGACGCCGCGGCGCGCGCGGGGATCCCGCTGCACGAACTCACCACGGTCGCGGGCTCCCTCGAGGACGCCTATCTCGACCTCACCCGGGACGCCGTCGAATACGGCTCGGCAGCGATCGGGGCGACCCGATGAGCGCCGCGATCGTGGACCGTCGCGGGGTGAGCTCCGCCGGGGTGGTCGCCGGGGAGTGGATCAAGCTCTCGTCGCTGCGTTCGACCGTGTGGCTCCTCGCCGTGACCGTCGTGGTCTCGATCGGGTTCGGGCTGCTGCTGGCCTCGACCGCCCCGTTCCCGCCCGGACCCGTTCCGGTCGAGGAGCGTGCGGCGTTCGTCGCCCCCGTGTTCGGTGCCGGCGTGCTGTTCACGCAACTGATCGCCGCGGTACTCGGCGTGCTCACCATGAGCGGCGAGTACTCCTCCGGCATGGTGCGGTCGAGCATGACGGCCGTTCCGCGGCGCATCCCGGTGCTCGCGGCGAAGGCCGTCGTGCTCGGGGTGACCGTGTGGGTCGTCGCGGCGTTGAGCGGCTTCGGCGGCTACCTCGCCACCTTGCCGGCCCTCGCCGAACGCGGCCTCGACGTGCCGCTCACCGACCCCACGCTGCTCGGCCAGCTGCTGGGCGGACCGACCTACCTCGCCCTCGTGGCGCTCTTCGCCCTCGGAGTCGGCACGCTGCTGCGGTCGAGCGCCGGAGGGATCATCGTGGTCATCGCGGTCATTCTCGTCCTGCCCGTGCTCGTCGTGCTGCTGCCGGCCGAGATCGCGGAGGCCGTGACGCCCGCGCTGCTGCCGACCGCCGGCGAACAGATCGTGGGCTTCGGTCGCGGGGTGCTGGAATACTGGCAGGCGATGGCGGTCGCCGTCGCGTGGGCCGCGGGCTCGCTCGTGCCGGCCGCCCTGGTGCTGAAGCGGAGGGACGTCTGAGCGACCGACCGCAGAGCGGCCCCGTCGACGCATCGTCGGCGGGGCCGCTCGAGCTGCCGCGGCCACCGGGAGTGCTGCGGCGCTTCTTCGCGGCGCACCCGAACGCGACCGACATCATCGTCGCGTCGCTCTACGCGCTCTCGACACTCGTCTGGATCGTGGGCTCGTCGACTTGGGCGGTCGCGGTGCTGCCCGCGCTCGTCTGGGTGGTCGCCGTGCTCGGACGCCGACGCTATCCCGTCGCGGCGGTCGTCGTCTCGAGCGTGACGACCTTCATCGCGTTCGCCATCACGGAGCAGGGCGACATCATCGCGCCGCTGCTCATCGTCTACGCCGGTGCGGTGTACCTGGCGCCGTGGCTCGCGTGGGCGGGATTCGGATCGCACACCGTCGCGACACTGCTCGGCATGGCCGTCGGCGTCTCGGCCGGCACCTCCACCGCCACCTCACAGGGTCCGGTCTCGCTCGTCTGGCTCGCGGTCATCCCCTACACCGCACTGCTGCTCATCGCCGTGCTCATCGGGGTCAACGTGGGCAACCGCCGCCGATACCTCATGGCGCTCGTCGACCGGGCGGAACGCCTCGCCCGGGAACGGGATCAGCAGGCGGAGCTCGCCGCCGCGGCGGAACGGGCGCGGATCGCCCGGGAGATGCACGACGTCGTCTCCCACGGACTCACGGTCGTCATCGCCCTCTCCGAGGGCGCCGCGGCGACCGTCGCCCGCGATCCGGCCGCCGCGGAGGACCTCATGCGGAGGGCGGCCAGCGGGGGTCGGGAGGCCCTCGCGGAGATGCGCCGCATGCTGGGCGTGCTCGGCAGCGACGCCGGCACCGCCCCGCAGCCGCGGCTCGACGACCTCGACGCGGTCGTCCGCACCGCACGTGAGGCCGGCCTCGCCGTCGACTACCGGGTGAAGGGCACGCCACCCTCCGATGCGGCCCTGCAGCTCGCCGTCTACCGGGTGGTGCAGGAGGCGGTGACCAACGTGTTGCGCCACGGGGTCGGCGCGGGCTCCGTCACCATCGACATCGAGGCGCGACCCGACGAGACCGAGGTCGTCGTCATCAACGACGGGCCACGCGTGGCACCCGGCTCCGACAGCGGCGGTCGCGGGCTGCTCGGGATGCGCGAGCGCGCGGCACTGTACAACGGGACCGTCGACGTCGGGCCCCGCGAGACCGGAGGATGGCGGGTGCACGTCGTACTCCACCACCCGGAGAGGAACAGATGACCATCCGCATCGCCCTCGTCGACGACCAGGACCTGCTGCGACTCGGCTTCCGCATGGTGCTGCAGGCCGAGCCCGACCTCGAGGTCGTGGGCGAGGCCGCGAGCGGCCGGACGGCGCTGACCATGGTCGCCCAGGCCCGCCCGGACGTGGTGCTCATGGACGTGCGGATGCCCGACGGCGACGGCATCGAGGCGACCCGGCGCATCGCCCAGGACCACCCGGACACGCGCGTGCTCATCCTCACCACCTTCGACCTCGACGAGTACGCCTTCGCCGGATTGCGCGCCGGAGCGAGCGGATTCCTGCTCAAGGACACCCGGCCGGCCGAACTGCTCTCGGCCATCCGCGCCGTGGCCGCCGGGGATGCGGCGGTCTCCCCGCGGGTCACCCGGCGCATGCTCGAGCTGTTCGGGGACCGACTGCAGCCCGATACCCCGGTCGTCGACGACCGTCTCGACGCCCTCACCGAGCGGGAGCGGCAGGTGCTCGTGGCGATGGCGGAGGGCCTGAGCAACGGCGAGATCGCCGAGCGCTTCTTCGTGTCCGAGTCGACGGTCAAGACGCACGTCGGCCGGGTGCTCGCGAAACTCGCGCTGCGCGACCGCGTGCACGCGGTGATCCTCGCCTACGAGACGGGACTCGTGCGGCCCTGACGTGTCCCCCGCACGCGACGACGCCCGCCCGGTCGGGAGACCGGACGGGCGTCGGGAAGCCGCTCCGTCAGCTGACGACGACGGTGCCACCCTGACGCAGCGCATCCGCGGTGCCGGGGTCGACACGCACGTGCAGGCGGGTGCCGAGCTCGTCGTAGTCCGTGGACAGCACGACACCGCGATGGTGCGCGAGGGCCACCAGGTCGCCGCGATCGAACGGCACCACGACGTCGAGTTCGACCGGAGGGGTCGGCAGGAGCTCGCCGATACGGGCGAACAGCTCGTCGACGCCCTCCCCCGTGCGCGCCGAGACGAAGATCGCCTGCGGCTCGAGACCGCGCAGCACGAGCCGCGTGTCGTCGTCGACGAGGTCGGACTTGTTGAAGACGACGATCTCGGGGATGTCGCGGGCACCTGCCTCGCCGATGACGTCGCGCACCGTCGCGATCTGGCTGCCCGGGTCGGGGTGGGATCCGTCGACGACGTGCACGAGCACGTCGGCGAGCGCGACCTCCTCGAGCGTCGAGCGGAACGCCTCGACGAGCTGGTGCGGCAGGTTGCGCACGAAGCCGACCGTGTCGGCGATCGTGAACTCGCGGCCGTCCTCGGTGCGCGAACGGCGCACCGTCGCATCGAGGGTCGCGAACAGGGCGTTCTCGACGAGCACCCCGGCGCGGGTGATGCGGTTCAGCAAGCTCGACTTGCCGGCGTTCGTGTAGCCGGCGATCGCGACGGCGGGCACGGCGAACCGTTCGCGGTTCGCCCGCTTCGCCTCGCGCGCGGGCGTGAAGCCCTTGATCTGCTTGCGCAACCGCGCCATCCGGGTGTGGATGCGGCGGCGGTCGAGCTCGATCTTCGTCTCACCGGGTCCGCGGCTGCCCATTCCGGCTCCCGCGCCACCCACCTGACCACCGGCCTGGCGGGACATCGATTCACCCCACCCGCGCAGTCGCGGCAGCAGGTACTCGAGTTGCGCGAGTTCGACCTGCGCCCGACCCTCGCGGCTCTTGGCGTGCTGGCTGAAGATGTCGAGGATGACGGCCGTGCGGTCGATCACCTTGACCTTCACGACGTCTTCGAGGGCACGCCGCTGGCTCGGCGCGAGTTCGGTGTCGGCGATGACGGTGTCGGCGCCGAGGCTCGCAACCACGTCGGCGAGTTCCTGCGCCTTGCCGCGGCCGAGGTACGTGCTGGGGTCCGGATGCGGTCGGCGCTGCAGGAGACCGTCGAGCACGACGGCTCCGGCGGTCTCGGCGAGCGCGGCGAGTTCCCGCATGGAGTTCTCGGCGTCGGCGAGCGTGCTGCCCGAGTACACGCCGATGAGCACGACGTTCTCGAGCCGCAACTGCCGGTATTCGACCTCGGTGACGTCCTGGAGCTCGGTCGAGAGCCCCTGCACGCGCCGCAGCGCCGCACGGTCCTCGCGGTCGAACTGTTCGCCGTCGCGGTCGTCGAGGTAGCCGTTGTCGTCCTGCAGAGCCTCTGCCCGTCCCGCGGAGAACAGCGTGTAGCCCGCCGGACGCTCCGCTTCGCGCGAGAGCACCCGGTCCACCGCATCCGTCGTCGTCGACTCTGCGTCCGTTCGCTGATCTGCCATTGATGCCACCCTACTTGCTCCTATTCGATAAGTTCTCTGCATGGCTGGTGACCACTACTTCTCGGCGTCGCCCGGGAGTGAGCTCCACCCTCGCCGGATCCACGTGCGCCTCGCCGGTCGCGACCTCGCCGTCACGACCGCCTCCGGGGTGTTCAGCCCCGACCGTGTGGATACGGGGACCCAGGTGCTGCTCGCATCCGTACCGGCGCCTCCCCCGGGCGGTCACCTGCTCGATCTGGGGTGCGGATGGGGGCCGATCAGTCTCACGCTCGCGCTCGACTCCCCGCACGCGACCGTGTGGGCGGTGGACGTGAACGAACGGGCACTCGACCTGGTGCGCCGCAACGCGGAGGAACTCGGCATCACCAATGTCAACGCCGTGACCCCCGCGGATGTTCCCTCCGACGTGTCGTTCATGACGGTGTGGTCGAATCCGCCGATCCGGGTGGGGAAGGACGAGCTCCACTCGATGCTGCGGACGTGGCTGCCGCGACTGCAACCGGGCACGGACGCCTGGCTCGTCGTCGCACGCAACCTCGGGTCCGATTCGTTGCACCGCTGGATGCAGACCGAGATGGCCGACGACGTCGTCGTGCATCGCGCCGCGACGAACAAGGGCTATCGCGTGCTGCGCGCCCGCCGGCGCGGCTGAATCACACCTCGAGTTCGCCCTCGAAGACGAACTCCGCCGGTCCGCTCAACGCGACGTGCTCGCCGTCCTCCGCCGGGAACATCCGTACGCCCACGCTGCCTCCGGGCACGTCCACACGCCACGAATCCGGTGCTCCCCGACCGGCCCAGTGCCGGGTCGCGAGCGCCGCCGCGGCGGCCCCGGTGCCACAGCTGAGCGTCTCGCCGCTGCCCCGCTCGTGCACCCGCATACGGATCCGGCCGACCCCGTCGGTCACGAGTGGGTCGCTCGGCACGACGAACTCGACGTTGGCACCGTGCTCCGGCTCCGGCTCGACGATCGGCACATAGGCGAGATCGGCGGACTCGAGCTCGTCTTCACCGGCGAGCGCGACGACGACATGGGGATTGCCCACGTCGATGCCGAGCCCGGGGCGGGCGACCCGCAGATTCTTGGCCCGTACGAGCGGCTCGCCGCCGTCGAGCCGCCAGCGTCCGAGGTCGACCTGGAATCCGTCGGCGCTGCGGATGACGTCACGCACGCCGCTGCGCGTGCCGATCGGCAGGGTGCCCCCGGGGTCGAGTTCGGCGAGGCCGTTGTCGAGCAGGTACCGGGCGAAGACGCGGATGCCGTTGCCGCACATCTCGGCCTTGCTCCCGTCGGCGTTGCGGTAGTCCATGAACCACTCCGCGTCGGGCTCCTCGGCGAGGATCGCCGCACCCTCGGGAATGCTCTCGGACCGCACGGCCCGCAGCACGCCGTCGGCCCCGACTCCGAAGTGCCGATCGCAGACGGCGGCGACCTGAGCCGGGGAGAGGTCGACGGCACCCTCCGCATCCGTGAACAGCACGAAGTCGTTGCCCGTGCCGTGGCCCTTGGTGAAGCGGATGGTGGTCACCGCCTCAGCCTACCGAGCGCCGCTCCGCGGCGCCCGAGCGGCGGGTCAGGCGGCCTCGGGCCCGAGGACCAGGCTCAGCGCCGTGTCGACGCGCTCGTCGTCGCGCCAGTGGATCCAGTGCAGGTCGGGGTAGCGGCGGAACCAGCCCACCTGACGGCGCGCGTACCGGCGCGTGAGCGCCGCCGCCTCGGCGATCGCCTCCGCCTCGGTCATCCGGCCGTCCAGTTGAGCGGCCGCCTGCGCGTAGCCGATCGCGCGGCTCGCGGTCGTGCTCATCCCGCGCGGCAACAGGCCGGCCACCTCGTCGACGAGGCCCTCGGCCCACATCCGCTCGACGCGCGCATCGAGGGCGGGGACGAGGTCGGCCCGCTCGGCCTCGAGCCCGAGGAACACGGTCCGGCGCCAGGGCCGCTGCGCGTCCGGCAGCCCGGCGCCGAACGGCCGCCCGGTCAGTTCGATGACCTCCAGGGCGCGCACGAGGCGCCGGCCGTTGCGCGGGCCGATCGCGGCCGCCGCATCCGGATCGAGCGCGCTCAGTCGCGCGTGCAGGGCCCCCGGTCCGCGCTCCTCGAGTTCCGCTTCGAGGCGCGCGCGGGCCTCGGGGTGCGTGCCCGGGAACTCGAAGTCGAACACGACGCTCGAGACGTAGAGGCCCGAACCCCCGACGAGGATGGGGACGGCGCCGCCGCCGGAGATCGCGTCGATCGCCGCGCGGGCATCGCGCTGGTACGCGGCGACCGTCGCGTCGTCGGTGACCTCGAGCACGTCGAGCAGATGGTGCGGCACACCGCGACGCTCGTCGACGGAGAGCTTCGCCGTGCCGATGTCCATGCCGCGGTAGAGCTGCATCGCGTCGGCATTGACGATCTCCGTCGCACGCCCGCGCTCCTGCAGCCGCTCGGCGAGGTCGAGGGCGAGCGCCGACTTCCCGGTGCCCGTCGCACCGACGATGACGACGAGGGGCACCGTGTGCGACCTCGGGTCGCTCTCCGGCGCGGCGCCGAGCGGCGTGCCCAGCGGCGTGTTCAGTGTCGCTCGCCGTCGGCCGGGTCGTAGATCGGCACGGTCGCGACGCTCGGGAGTCCGAGCGAGACGGCGGGCCGCGCGGGCTCCTTCGGACGTACCGCGAGCGGCAGGCCGAGCGACACCGCCGCCCGCTGCCCACCCGCGGGCGCGGCGGGCACGCCGCACGAGGCGGCTTGGGCGAGATCCCACGCGTCACCCGCGCGGGTGCGACGCACGCGCAGCGGAGCACCGTCGGAGTCGGCGAGCAGGTGGAACGGGGCCGCGTGCGTGATCGTCGCGGTGACGACATCGCCGGGCCGGGGTGCGGGCGAACCGGCCGGCACTTCGAAGTGCACGAGCCGGGAGTCCTCGGCGCGACCGCTCATGCGGTGCGTCTCCGCATCCTTCTTGCCCTCCCCCGTCGCGACGAGGATCTGGACCTCACGGCCCACGACGGCCTGGTTCTCTTCGAGGGAGATGCGCTCCTGCAGGGCGGTGAGGCGCTCGTAGCGTTCCTGCACGACCTCCTTCGGCACCTGCTGGTCCATCGTCGCCGCGGGGGTGCCGGGGCGGATGGAGTACTGGAAGGTGAACGCCGACGCGAATCGCGCCTGTTCGACCACCCGCAGGGTGTCGGCGAAGTCCTCTTCGGTCTCTCCCGGGAATCCGACGATGATGTCGGTCGAGATCGCCGCGTGCGGGATGCGGGCGCGCACGCGGTCGAGGATGCCGAGGAAGCGTTCCGAGCGGTAGGAGCGGCGCATCGCGCGCAGGATGCGGTCGGAGCCGGACTGCAGGGGCATGTGCAGTTGCGGCATGACGTTCGGGGTCTCGGCCATCGCGTCGATCACGTCGTCGGTGAACGCGGCGGGGTGCGGGCTCGTGAAGCGCACCCGCTCGAGGCCGTCGATCCGTCCGACGGAGCGCAGGAGCTTGCCGAACGCGAGGCGGTCGCCGAACTCGACGCCGTAGGAGTTGACGTTCTGCCCGAGCAGCGTGACCTCGATCGCGCCGTCGTCGACGAGCGACTGCACCTCGGCGAGGATCTCGCCGGGGCGACGGTCCTTCTCCTTGCCGCGCAGCGCCGGCACGATGCAGAACGTGCACGTGTTGTTGCAGCCGACCGAGATGGACACCCAGCCGCTGTAGGTGGACTCGCGTCGGGTGGGGAGGGTCGAGGGGAACGTCTCGAGGGACTCGAGGATCTCCAGTTGAGCCTCGCCGTTGTGCCGGGCGCGTTCGAGGAGCGTCGGCAGCGAGCCCATGTTGTGCGTGCCGAAGACGACGTCGACCCACGGCGCCTTCTCGAGGATGGTCGACTTGTCCTTCTGCGCGAGGCACCCGCCGACGGCGATCTGCATGCCGTCGCGTTCGCGCTTCTTGCCCGCGAGGTGGCCGAGGTTGCCGTAGAGCTTGTTGTCGGCGTTCTCGCGCACCGCGCAGGTGTTGATGACGACGACGTCGGCGTCGTCACCGTCGTCGGCGCGCACGTATCCGGCCGCCTCGAGCGAGCCGCTGAGTCGCTCACTGTCGTGCACGTTCATCTGGCACCCGTAGGTGCGCACCTGGTAGGTGCGGGCGTGGGCGGGGCGGGTGAGGCTCATGATGCGCACAAGTCTAAGCAGCGACGTGCGGCGCGCCAGACGGCGCACCGCCGCGCCCGTGGGCGCGGCTCGGGCTCACTCGAACCGCACGCTCCCGGCCCGCGGCAGCGCGGCGTCGACGGCCGCACGCAGCACGTCGCCGGAGTATCCCTTGCGCATGAGGTAGCCGGTGAGGCGGCGCACGGCGACCTCGCGGTCCAGGCCGTGGAACTGCCGCGCGCGGGTGCGGGCGAGATCGACGGCGGCCTCCCGTTCGGAGTCGTCGTCGAGTACCGCGAGGGCCGACTCGATGCTCGGGGTGGGCAGGCCGCGCCGACCGAGCTCGGCGGCGAGGGCACGCCGTCCGAGTCCCTTCCGCTCGCTCAGCGTGCGGACGAGCGTCTCGGCGAGCGCGTCGTCGTCGAGCAGTCCCACTCGGGTGAGCCGTTCGAGTTCCTCGTCGACGATCTCGGTCGGCAGGCCCTTGGCTGTGAGCGCCCGGCGCAGCTCGTGGGTGGATTGACCGCGCCGGGTGAGCGCGTGCATGCTCACATTCTCGGCGCGGCGGCGGGCCTTCTCGGGGTCGAGAACACCGTCCTCCGCGTCGGACTCGGCATCCGAGCCGGCATCGGCGCGACGGCGCGACAGACCGCGTCCGCCGGTGGGACGTTCCCTGGACTGGCTGCCGCGCCCGCGACGACCGCTCGACGCGGTCGGTTCGGCCGTCTCCGTCGGGACGTCGTCAGCGCCGCCGAGGTCTTCGAAGCGGGGCAGTCGACGACCCGTGGGAGGACGCACACCGGGCAGGTAGGTGACCGGCGCGAGTCCTCCCTCGGAGTCGGACATCACGCGCCCTTGCGGGCCGCGAGCTTCGTCTCGATCGATTCGACGTTCGGGGCGGCGGCCGCCGCACCGGCGGCTCCGATGCCGAGCTTGGTCAGGATCTTCGTCTCGATCTCCGACGCGATGTCGGGGTTCTCCAAGAGGAAGCGTCGGGCGTTCTCCTTGCCCTGACCGAGCTGGTCGCCGTCGTAGGTGTACCAGGCCCCGGACTTGCGCACGATCTCGTGCTCGACGCCGAAGTCGATCAGGCTGCCCTCACGGGAGATGCCGATGCCGTACAGGATGTCGAACTCGGCCTGCTTGAAGGGCGGAGCCATCTTGTTCTTGACCACCTTGACGCGCGTGCGGTTTCCGACCGCCTCCGCGCCGTCCTTGAGGGTCTCGATGCGGCGGATGTCGAGGCGCACCGACGCGTAGAACTTGAGCGCCTTACCACCGGCGGTCGTCTCCGGGCTGCCGAAGAACACACCGATCTTCTCGCGCAGCTGGTTGATGAAGATCATCGTGGTCTGCGTCTGGTTGAGACCACCGGTGAGCTTGCGCAGCGCCTGCGACATGAGGCGCGCCTGGAGACCCACGTGGGAGTCGCCCATCTCGCCCTCGATCTCGGCGCGGGGCACGAGCGCCGCGACCGAGTCGATCACGATGAGGTCGATCGAGCCGGAGCGGACGAGCATGTCCGCGATCTCGAGGGCCTGCTCACCCGTGTCGGGCTGCGACACGAGGAGCGAGTCGATGTCGACGCCGAGCTTCTTGGCGTACTCGGGGTCGAGCGCGTGCTCCGCGTCGATGAAGGCGGCGATGCCGCCGGCGCGCTGGGCGTTCGCGATCGCGTGCAGCGTGAGCGTCGTCTTACCGGAGGACTCCGGTCCGTAGATCTCGACGATGCGCCCCTTGGGCAGGCCTCCGATCCCGAGCGCGACGTCGAGCGCGATCGAGCCGGTCGGGATGACGGCGACGGGAGCGCGTTCGTCACTGCCGAGGCGCATGACGGTGCCCTTGCCGAATTGGCGGTCGATCTGCGCGAGTGCGGTCTCGAGGGCCTTCTCGCGGTCTGCTGGTGATGGCATTGGTGTCTCCCTGTTCGTAGGCTGCCGCCCATAGGCTGTCGATCCGCGGCGGGCCGATGGTGCCGGGCCCACAGCCTCCCGACAAAGGCTGTCGTCTCATCGTCGACGAGCCCAACGGTACGGAGAGCCGCCGACATTCGTGTCGGCGTGGTCCGGAACGTGGAGAACTCGCGTCTGAATCCACCTAGGGAGGACACTAGCTCGCACCGAACAGATGTTCGAACACCGTGCGGCGTGTCGCACGGAACGGATTCAGCGGGGGCGCCGCACGCCCACCCCGTGCCAGCGCTCACGCGGCACGTCCTTGGCGCGGCAGAGCGCCAGCCACACCTCACGCGGCGCGACCCCCGCCGCGAGCGCCTCCTGCGCCGTGCGGCCGCCGAGCTCGGAGAGCACGAGATCGGCCATCAGGACGCGACCGTACCCCTCACCGAACTCATCGGTGACGGCCTGACGGAACTCGCTCACGCGCATCCGTCAACCGTAACCGCACTCACGGGAGGGCACGTCACCCGTGCGGGAACGACGAGACGCCCCGGCCGGAGCCGGGGCGTCTCGAGTACCAGGTACACACACCTGGCCGGTGTCGGTCTAACGGGTCGTGGCGAGCGGGTTGTCGAACTCCGCCACGAGGTCTTCGGGGATGCTGTCGGGAATGGGCGACGTGATCCCCTCGATGACGGCGAGACGATCGCCGACCTCGCGCATGATGACGGAGATCGGGGTGTCGAGTGCGTCCGCAACCGAGGCGAGGATCTCGGAGCTGGCCTCTTTCTGACCACGCTCCACCTCGCTGAGGTAGCCGAGAGCAACGCTCGCCTTGCTCGCGACCTGTCGAAGGGTACGACCCTTCTGCAGGCGGAAGTCCCGAAGCACATCACCGATTTCTTGTCGAACAAGAACCATGGGAGCCTCCTCTTCTGCCCGACTACTCGGTGTCCAGTCTCTGGATGAAGCGGGCGCCGCATCCGATGTTCGAGAACTCTAACCAGGGCAGTCTGTATGACGCTTGTTAATGTCATCGGTTGTAACGAGTTCGAAACCCCGCGTATTCCGCAGCGCCCGACCTCATCGCCGATGTACCGGGTTGTTCGGAGCAGCCTTCCACTCCGGATGCCGCGCGCACCGATCGACGCGCGGATCGAACTCACACCCGTTCGTCGAGAGCGGCCACGACGGCCGTGACGGTGCGTGCCCTCACCATGTCCCGGGTGCCTTCGAGGTGCAGCTCGACCGCCTCGACGCGGTCGCCGATGGCGATCCCTACGAACACGGTGCCCTGCTCGATGCCGCCCTGCGGATCCGGCCCGGCCACGCCGGTCGTGGCCAGGCCGATGTCGGCGGGCTCCCCGTCGACCGACAGCACCCGCCGCACGCGATCGGCCATCTGGCGGGCGACCTCCGGATGCACGGGCCCGTGCTCATCGAGCAGGTCGCCGTCGACCCCGAGCACGGTGCGCTTGATCCCGGTGTCGTAGGCGATCACTCCGCCGGAGACCACCGCGGACGCCCCGGGCGGGCGGATGAACTCGGCCGTGACGAGACCACCGGTCAGGGACTCGGCGATCGCGAGCCGCAGGCCCCTCGACGACAGCCGGGTCATGAGGGCGACCACGACCGGGCTCGCCACCTCTTGCGCATCCGTCATCGGCGGCGGTTCTCCCGTCGTGCTTGGACCAGGTAGTCGATACCGGTGACGACCGTGAGCAGGAGCGCGGCGGTCATCAGGACGACGTTCACGACGTCGAACCAGCCGCCGAGCAGCGAAGGGAACGGCACGAGCGCGACCGAGATCGCGACGGCCTGCACGACGGTCTTGATCTTGCCGCCGCGCGACGCGGGGATGACCCGGTCGCGCAACACCGCGAAGCGGAAGGCGGTGATGCCGAGCTCGCGCACCATGATGACGATCGTGACCCACCACGGCAGCTCGCCGAGGATCGACAGGGCCACGAGCGCGCCGCCGGTGAGCACCTTGTCGGCGATCGGGTCGAGGATCTTGCCCAAGTCGGTCACGAGGTTCTGCCGCCGTGCGAGCAGACCGTCGACCCCGTCGGTCGCGATCGCGACGACGAACAGGGCGGCGGCGAGGTAGCGCAGCAGTCCGTCGTCACCGCCGTCGGCCAGGAGCATCCAGATGAACAGCGGGGCGAGCAGGATGCGCGCCACCGTGATGATGTTCGCGACGTTGCCGCTGCTCGCGGGCGTCTCGCCCGACCGGGCGACACGGCCGCGGAAGGAATTGGTACGCGGCTCGGGGAGCGTCATTCTCACTCCCTGCCGGTCAGTCCCCAGGCGTCCTCGTCCGAGGGGCCATCGACCTCAGGATACCCGTTCGTCATCTCCGCGACGGGATCGCCCGAGAGTCGGTCCCCGCCGCCGCCGGGACGCGGCGCCGGCGCGGCTCCCCCGGTCGGATCGGGGTCCTCGCCGCGCAGACGGGCGAGCACGCCGGGCAGCTGCTCCGGGGTGACGAGCACGTCACGCGCCTTCGAGCCCTCGCTCGGTCCGACGATCTCGCGGGACTCGAGCAGGTCCATGAGGCGGCCGGCCTTCGCGAACCCGACGCGCAGCTTGCGCTGCAGCATCGAGGTCGAGCCGAACTGGGTGCTGACGACGAGCTCGGCGGCGGCGAGGAGCAGCTCGAGGTCGTCGCCGATGTCGGCGTCGATCTGCTTCTTCTCGGCCTGCACCGCGACGTCGTGGCGGTACTCCGGCCGCGCCTGCTCCGTGACGTGCTTCACGACCGCCGCGATCTCGGCCTCGGTCACCCACGCGCCCTGAGTGCGGATGGCCTTCGACGCCCCCATCGGCAGGAACAGTCCGTCGCCCTGCCCGATGAGCTTCTCCGCCCCCGGCTGATCGAGGATGACGCGGGAGTCGGTCATGCTCGAGACGGCGAAGGCGAGTCGGGAGGGCACGTTGGCCTTGATGAGCCCGGTCACGACGTCGACCGAGGGCCGCTGCGTCGCGAGCACGAGGTGGATGCCGGATGCCCGCGCGAGCTGCGTGATGCGCACGATCGAGTCCTCGACGTCGCGAGGGGCGACCATCATCAGGTCGGCGAGCTCGTCGACGACGACGAGCAGGTACGGGTAGGGACTCAGCACGCGCTCGGAGCCCGCGGGCAGCTGGATCTCGTCGGCGAGCACGGCCCGGTTGAAGTCGTCGATGTGACGGAAGCCGAACGACGCGAGGTCGTCGTACCGCATGTCCATCTCCTTCACGACCCACTGCAGCGCCTCGGCCGCCTTCTTCGGGTTCGTGATGATGGGGGTGATCAGGTGCGGCACGCCCTGGTAGGCAGCGAGCTCGACGCGCTTCGGGTCGATGAGCACCATGCGCACGTCCTGCGGCTTCGCCCGCATGAGCACGGAAGTGATCATCGAGTTGATGAAGCTCGACTTGCCGGAGCCGGTGGAGCCGGCGACGAGCAGGTGGGGCATCTTCGCGAGGTTCGCGACGACGAATCCGCCCTCGACGTCCTTGCCGAGCCCGATGGTCATCGGGTGGGTGCTCTTGATCGCGGCGTTCGAACGCAGCACGTCGCCGAGCGACACGATCTCGCGGTCCTTGTTCGGGATCTCGACACCGATCGCGCTCTTGCCCGGGATGGGCGAGAGGATCTGCACCTCGTTGCTCGCGACGGCGTAGGAGAGGTTCTTGCTGAGCGCCGTGACCCGCTCGACCTTGACGCCCTGGCCGAGCTCGATCTCGTAGCGGGTGACGCTCGGACCCCGACTGAAACCGGTCACGCGCGCGTCGACCCCGAACTGGTCGAGCACGTTCGTGATCGCCGCGACCACCTCGTCGTTGACGGCCGAGCGCGACTTGGGGGGGGTGCCGGGAGCGAGGATGGCGGCCGACGGGAGCCGGTACGGCGGCAGGGCCCGACCGGGAGCCGGCGCCGGGGCGTGCTCGTCGAAGTCGCCCGCCGCTCCCCGCTCGCTCGCGGCCTCGTGGAAACCGGGCAGCAGGCCGGGTCCGTCGTCGCGCAGGCCGGTCGCCGCCTGGTCGACCTCGCCCGTGAACCGCTGCACCGCATCCTCGGCGCGGGTGAGCTCCTCGAGCAGTTCCGTGCCGAAGCGCGGCTCCTCGACGGGAGCGGCGACGACCTCGGTGGGCTGCTCGCGACCGATGACGGGCGTGTCGAACGCGGGGTCGCCCTCGCGGGGCGTCTTGCTGCGTCGCCACCAGGGCAGCGCGGCCGGATCGGAGTCGGCGTTGAGGTCGTCGATCGTGCCGAACTCCGAGGTATCGACCTTCTTCTTGGGCTCCGCGGCCTCGGCGGGCAGCTCGGCGCCGAACAGGTAGGCGTAGAGCTCCCGCAGCCGCTGCGGCACCCGGTTCGGCGGGGTCTTGGTCAGGATGAACACGCTCAGCACGAGCAGCAGCGAGACCACAGGGTAGGCGAGGTAGACGGTGCCGACCGCGACGAGCGGTGCCGCGACGACCCAGCCGACCATGCCGCCGGCGCGGGCGAGCACCTCCATGCCGTCGGCCGGTCCGGGCTGACCGCCCGCGAGGTGGCAGAGCCCGCTCACGCTCACGAGCAGCACGACGAGTCCGATGCCGAGGCGTCCGTTGTCGTGCACGCTCGAGGGGTGCCGGAACAGCCACGCGGCGAAGATCACCATGATCACGGGGAGGGCGTAGGCCACCCGTCCGAGCAGTCCGCCGAACGTGTACGAGTCGAGCGCGATCGCGACCGGGTCGTTCGGGTTGAACCACTCGACGACGACTCCGGCCACGGCGAGGAGCACGAGCAGGAAGGGCACGCCGTCGCGCCGTTCCTCCTTCGCGAGGGACTCCTTGCCGAACAGACGGAAGGCGCCGCCGACCACGTGGGCGAGACCCAGGTACGCCTGCGCGAGCAGCCCGGGACCCTCCGGCTTGGGTACCGGTTTGGCTGCCGGCAGGCGCTTGGTCGTGGCTTGCGTGCGCGACGACGCAGCGCGCGAGCGCGACGGGGTCTTGCTGCTAGCCGGCATGGGCCCTACCGTACCCGCCGGTACCGTCGCGGCCCGGGCATCCGCCCCCGCGTGTTCAGTAGCGGATCGCGTCGATGACCTTGACGCGCACGGCCACGAGGGCGGGCAGCAGTCCGGCGAGCGCACCGACGACCGTGGCCGCTCCGAGACCGATGAGCGCGGCGTCGACGGGGAACGGCGGCACATCCTGCAGCCCGGGGGCGACGAGACCCTGCACCCAGTCGCTGCGCACGATGAGCACCGCGGCCGCGACCCCGACCGCACCCGCCACGACGGTCGCGACGACGCTCTCCATCATGACGGCGAAGAACACCCGCCCGGCCGTCGCGCCGAAACTGCGCCGGATGCCGATCTCCCGGATGCGCTGGCGCACCGTGACGAGGGAGATGTTGACGAGCCCGAGCGCTCCGAGCAGCAGGATCAGCACCGCGACCCCGGTGAGCCCGATGCGGATCGGTTCGAGCGGGTCGCCGCTGCCCCAGGCGAGGTAGTCCTGGCGGTTGATGTCGATCTGCCAGCCCTCCCCCATGCTGCCGGTGATGTCG
This sequence comes from Diaminobutyricimonas aerilata, assembly GCF_002797715.1. Lineage (NCBI taxonomy): Bacteria > Bacillati > Actinomycetota > Actinomycetes > Micrococcales > Microbacteriaceae > Diaminobutyricimonas > Diaminobutyricimonas aerilata. Next base: position 2,149,597 of record NZ_PGFF01000001.1, read on the forward strand.
CGGCGCACCAGCTCGGTGAGGGCGTCGGCGTTCTCCGGCGGGATCCACGCCTCCACCTGGGGCGGACCGAAGCCGAAGGCCGGGTCGAGCGCGCCGAGGGCGTCGTTCGCCTCGGTGAGGATGAACCCGCGCGGATAGTCGTCGAACGGGCCGGACGGCACGACCCCGGCGATGACCGCGGTCGTGTCCTGCTGGCCCTGCAGCACGACGGAGGGGTGCTGGGCGAGATCCGGCGAGCCGATCGACGCCATGAACGCCTCGTTGACCACGAGCAGCGGCGCGAGCCGGTCGGCGTCTTCGGGAGTGAACCACCGCCCGTCGGCGAGCTCGATGCGGTGCATCTCGCCGTAGGGCGCGTCCACCACCTGGAACTCGACCTGCTGCACACCCCCGGGCAGCTGCACGCCGCGTGTCGCCCACCCGGAACGGGTCCAGTAGCCGATGCCGTAGCGGTCCATCACCTCGCCGACCACGGTCATGAACTCGTCGGTCTGAGCGGTGCGACCGTTCGCCGGGTCGTACGGGGCGCCGATGTACAGGGTGGCCGGTCGCCCGGAACCCCGTTCGAGCTGCTCGATCTGCGCCTGCTGGGCGACACCGCCGATGCCGACCACGCTCGTCAGAGCGCACACCGCGATCGCGACGCCGATGAGACTCAGCAGCACGCGGGTGCGGTGGATGCGCAGTTCGCTCCACGCCTCGAGCAGCGACCCGACGAAGCCGGTGCCGAAGGAACGGCCGTCGCGGCGCGGCGTCCGCGCGGGAGCCGGAGCCTCCGTCGGAGCGGGCGTCGGGGACTCGAGGGTCATGCCGTCACCCCGACCCCGCCGGAGACCGCCTGGGTGAGCACGCCGCCGTCGAGACGGTAGTGCCGTCGGGCGAGCGCGGCCACGTTCGCGTCGTGGGTGATCGTGATGAGCGCCGCGCCGGATTGCTCGGCCACCTCGTCGAGCAGCGCCATGACGGTGCCGCCGGTCTCCACGTCGAGGGCGCCGGTCGGCTCGTCGGCGAGGATGAGCCGCGGTCCGCGCACGAGCGCGCGGGCGATCGCGACGCGTTGCTGCTCGCCGCCGGAGAGCCGGTCGGGGGTGGACTGCAGGCGGTGCCCGAGCCCGACGCGTTCGAGCATCGCCGTCGCGATGCTCTCGCGGCGCCAGAACTGCCGACCCCGGGCGTACAGCAGCGGGGTCATCGCGTTCTCGAGCGCCGTGCGACCGGGCAGCAGGTTGAACTGCTGGAAGATGAAGCCGATGTCGCGACCTCGCGTGCGATCACGGCGTGCGCCCGACAACTGCTCGAGCGGCTGGTCCTCGAAGAAGATCCGGCCTGAGGTGGGGGTGTCGAGCAGTCCCAGCAGGTTGAGCAGGGTCGACTTGCCCGATCCCGACCTGCCGACGATGCTGACGTGGTCGCCGACCTCGACCTCGAGGTCCACTCCGCGCAGGATGTCGAGCCGGCCACCATCGGGCAGTTCGACCGACCGGGTCACCTGGTCGAGGGTGAGCAGCGCCATGCGCTCAGCCCGCCACGACGAAGCCGCCGGGCATGCCCTCCTCGGGCGATGGTGCGGGCGCCCCGGGCACGAACTGCAGCACCGTCTCGCCCTCGGCGAGTCCCTCGGTGACCTGCACCATGGTGCCGTCGTTGAGACCCAGCTTCACGGGACGCAGTTCGGTGGACCCGTCCTCGAGTCGCAGATGCACGTTGCCGGTCTCGGCGCCGCCCTCGACCGCGGTGGTGGGGATGACGATGACGTTCTCGGCGATGCCGGCCGGGATGGTGACCTCCGCCGTCAATCCGGCGAACACGCGCACGTCGGCCGGCACGGCGCAGCGCACCGACGTGCCCGACGATCCCTCCGTCGGCATCCCCTCCGGTGTGGTGCCCGGATCCGCCGCCGCACCACCGGTCGAGATGGTGAGGTTCGTGCAGGTGAACGGGGCGGGACCGCCGGTGATCGTCACCTGCGCCTCCGTCGGCTGGGTGAGCAGGCGGTACTGCTCCTGCGGCGTCAACGACGCCGTGACGTTGAAGCTCGGCGGTGCGATCTTCGCCGCCGCCTCACCGACCGACACGGTCTGACCCTTGATGACGGAGAGCTCGGTGATCGTGCCCGAGACGGGGGCGGTGACCTTCTCGGTCTTCACCTTCGGCGAGCCCATCGTGCCGTCACCGAGGATCTCGCCGGGCGTCTCGGAGCGGATGGTGAACAACACCGCGCCGGCATCGACGTGCTGCCCGGCCGCGACCGGAAGTTCGCGCACCTCGCCGGCGAGGGTCGCCTTCACGGTGGCCGGGGCATCCGCGTTCACGGTGCCGTCGAGCACGACGTCGTTCTTGATGGTGCCGAGAGCCGCGGCGACGGTCGGCTCCTCGATCTGCCCCGTCGGCACGGCCCCCGACTGCTCGGGCGAGGTCGCCCCGTCGAGGAACGCGATCTTGACCAGCGCCACGGCGATCGCCGCGAAGATCACCAGCCGGAGGATCGGGAACACCCATTTGCGCGTGACACCCACGGCGCCTCCTGTCGCTGCTGCGACCGGGCGGAGGGGACGACGCCGGCCGAGGAAGATTGGCGCGGGACGACCGGAACCCGCCGTCCACTCCCTCTTTGGACGGCGGCGATCGCCCCGCTGCGCACCACGATAGTGGCCGCGAAATTCCCTCGGCATCCGTCTGAGGGACGATTTGCGATCGCCCTCGACGAGGTATCGGACCCGGTGCTACGCCTCGATGACGACGGGCACGATCATGGGCCGACGACGGTGCTGTGTGTTGACCCAGCGACCCACCGTGCGCCGCACCACCTGGCTGTAGGCGTGCTGGTCGCGGGTGCCGTTGGCGGCCGCCTCGCCGAGCGCCTTGATGATCTGCGGCTTGACGGCGTCGAACACCGACTCGTCCTCGGCGAACCCGCGGGACTGGATCTCCGGACCGACGATCGGGCGTCCGGTCTGCATGTCGACCGCGATGAAGATCGAGATGAAGCCCTCCTCAGCGAGGATGCGCCGGTCCTTGAGGTCCGCATCCGTGATCTCGCCCACACTCGAGCCGTCGACATACACATGGCCCAGGTCGAGCTGACCGGCGACACGGGCGACGCCGTCACGCAGGTCGAGCACCATGCCGTCCTCACCCACGAAGGTGTTCTCGGCCGGCACACCGGTCTCGATCGCGAGCGCCGCATTGGCGGTGAGGTGCCGGTACTCGCCGTGCACGGGCAGCACGTTGCGCGGCTTGAGGATGTTGTAGCAGTAGAGCAGCTCCCCCGCCGCGGCGTGACCGGATACGTGCACCTTCGCGTTCGCCTTGTGCACGACGCGCGCGCCGAGCTTGGTGAGGCCGTTGATGACCCGGTACACGGCGTTCTCGTTGCCGGGGATGAGGCTCGAGGCGAGGATGATCGTGTCGCCCTCGCCGATCTCGATCTGGTGCTCGAGGTTCGCCATCCGCGCGAGCACCGCCATCGGTTCGCCCTGCGAACCCGTGCTCATGTAGACGATGCGGTCATCCGGCAGGTCGGCGGCCTTCTTGGCGTCGATGAGCACGCCCTCGGGCACCCGGAGGAAGCCGAGCTGCTCCGCGATGGTCATGTTGCGCACCATCGAGCGCCCCATCAGCGCGACCCGACGACCGTTCGCGACCGCCGCATCCAGCACCTGCTGCACGCGGTGCACGTGGCTCGAGAAGCTCGCCACGATCACCCGCCGGGGTGCCTTCGCGATGACGGACTCGAGCACCGGTCCGATGTCGCGCTCGAGCGGGGTGAAGCCGGGGACGTCGGCGTTCGTCGAATCCGGGAGGAAGAGGTCGACGCCCTGCTCGCCCAAACGCGCGAACGCGCGGAGGTCGGTGATGCGGTCATCCAGCGGCAACTGGTCCATCTTGAAGTCGCCGGTGTGCAGCACGGTGCCCGCGGTCGTGCGGATCGCGACGGCGAGGGCATCCGGGATCGAGTGGTTCACCGCGACGAACTCGAGCTCGAACGGTCCGAGGTTCTCGTGCTGTCCCTCGCGCACCGTCAGCGTGTACGGCGTGATGCGGTGCTCCTTGAGCTTCGCCTCGACGAGCGCGAGGGTGAGCGTGGAGCCGATGAGCGGGATGTCCTGCTTGAGCTTGAGCAGGTATGGGACCGCGCCGATGTGGTCTTCGTGACCGTGGGTGAGCACGACGCCGACGATGTCGTCGAGCCGGCTGCGGATCGGAGCGAAGTCCGGCAGGATCAGGTCGACGCCGGGCTGGTGCTCCTCGGGGAAGAGCACACCCGCGTCGACGATGAGGATCTTGCCGTCGATCTCGAAGATCGTCATGTTGCGGCCGATCTCGCCGAGACCGCCGAGCGGGATGACGCGGAGGGTGCCCGGCTCGAGCGGGGCGGGGGCGAATACTGGTGTGGCCATGGGGTCCTAGCTGGGGATGGATCGGAGGGGCCGTGAGCCCCCGGTCTAACGAGTGGTGCCCGCGACCTTCGGCAGGGCGCCGCCTGCGGCGGCGTTGCGGTCGGGACGGAAGTTGCGGAAGTCGACGCCGGGCACGTCGCGCACGAGGGCGATCTCGTCCTCGATGAGGGCTGCCTCGTGCTCCTCCGGTCCGACGAGCGGCAGCCGCACGCGCGGGGAGCCGATGCGGCCGAGGCCGTGGAGGATGTACTTGGTCGCCACGGTACCGGGCACGTGCGTCATGGTTGCGCGCACGAGCGGTTCGAGCTTGCGGTGCGCATCCGTCGCCGTGTGCAGATCGCCCGCGTTCACCGCGTCGATCATGGTGCGGTACGGGCGCGGCGCGATGTTCGCGGTCACGCCGATGAGTCCGGTGCCGCCGATCGCGAGGGTCGGCAGCGCGTTCGCGTCGTCGCCGGCGAAGTACATGAGCTCCGTCTGGTTGAGCACGCGGCTCACCTCGCTCAGGTCGCCCTTCGCATCCTTCACCGCGAGGATGTTCGGGTGCTTCGCGGCGCGCAAGATCGTCTCGTACCGGATCGGCACCCCGGTGCGGCCGGGGATGTCGTAGAGGATGACCGGCAGATCGGTCGCGTCGGCGACGAGGCGGAAGTGGGTGAGGATGCCCGCCTGCGTGGGCTTGTTGTAGTACGGGGTCACGACCATGACGCCGTCGGCGCCGGCCTTCTCGCTCGCCCGGTAGAGCTCGATGGCGTGCGCGGTCTCGTTCGACCCACCGCCGGTGATGATGCGTGCGCGGCCCGCGGCGACGTCTTTGCCGACCTCGACGAGGCGCACCTTCTCGGGGTCGGTGAGCGTGCTCGTCTCCCCCGTCGTGCCCGTCACGACGATGCCGTCGGCTCCCGCCGCGATGACGTCGTCGATGTGCTTCTCCACGCCGGGCCAGTCCACTTCGCCGTCGGCGGTGAAAGGCGTGACCAGGGCGACCAGCACCTGGCCGAACGGGTTCTCGGGGTTCGACACGTGCTCCAGGGTATCGGGCGACGGCGGGGCGGCGCTCGGTGGGGGTTCGTGGGCGGGGTCGGCCCGGGCCGCGGTGGGCCGCGGCCCGGCGTTCCCGTCGTGCTTCGTCCGTCAGGGGCGGCGTCCGTCCTGCTCCGTCCGTCCTGCTTCGCGGCACTGAGAGCGGATCCCGCGGGCGACACGCCGCGTGCGGCATCCGCCACGCCGACGCGGCGCGATCCGTTCCGCGCTCAGTGCCGCCACCGGTGCAGGCCCAGGTCGATGTAGCGCCGCACGGCGGCGACCACCGAGTCCGGATCGAAGAGGATCTGCGAGTAGTCGAAGCGGAGCGTCACGAACCCGAGCGCCGCGTTGTCGGCGTCGCGTCGCAGGTCGCACACGCGATCCCCCGCCTCGTGGTGGGTGCGGCTGTCGCACTCGAGAAGCAGCCGGTCGCCGACGAGGAGGTCGGAGCGCCGTCCCCTGCCGAGCGGGGGCTGCACGCTCACCGCGATGCCCGATCGCACGAGGAGGACGCGCACGATGCTCTCGCTGCCCGACTCCGAGCGCGGGTCGACGAGGTCGCAGAGCGCACGGTGCCGAGCCGGCAGTGACCGGGCGAAACCGTCGAGATCGAATGCCGAATCCAGCCGGAAGACCGAGTCGATGGTGGCGATCGCGTGCTCCGCCGGCTCCGTCGTGAGCACCTGACTGAGCACGGTCGGCAGCGGCGCGACACCGAACGACTCACGCCTCGGCAGCCGCTCGGCGGTCCAGCGCACACGCACCTGCCCCGGTGAAGGACCGAGAGGGGTTCGGAAGTCATCCGGGTTCCGCAGCTGAGTGCCGTGTCGGGCGACCTCGACCACGAGCTCATCCTCGGGCGCGGCCCACAGCCCAAGCGCCCGCGCCGCCGAGCGCCCCGCGAGGCGTCCGCCGACCCGCGCCGCTCGCACCACGGCCGGGTCCGCATCCGGCAGCGCGTAGATGCCCGCACGCACGCGGAGCAGCGCACCGGCCGCGCACAGCCGAGCGACGCGATGTGCGCCCACCCCGGCGCGGTCGAGCGTGCTGACATGGGCGAGTCCGTGTCGCCAGGACACGTCGGAGAGCGACGCCATGCGGCGAGGATCCCGCGGTCGGGCGCTGCGGTCGCCGCTGGATTATGCCGCTGAGGATGCCCGCGGGGGTCGACGTGGTGGGGAGGAACGGCAGCGAGCGCGGAACTTCCGGGGGACACGCCGTCGAGAGACGAGCGGCACGCGACGGCCGGCCCGGATGTCCGCTCTCGCTGCCGCTCGCGGGGCGACGGAAGTCCGCTCGGGCCGCCGGCTCCGCTCCCGCTGCCGCTCGGTGGCGGCGGAGGGACCGCCGGCACTCGCCCCGGCGCGGTTCAGCGGCGCCAGGTCGTGCGGGGCTCGAGTCCGAGTCCGCGGGCCTCGAGGGACTGCGAGACGCGGGCGGAGCGGCGGATGCACGACACCAGCAGCCCGAACGCCGCCGCGGGGAACGACCCACGCCGCGGCCGACCGCGCCGGTCGAGCGGTGCGCGCACGGCGTGCGCCGCCCGGATGGTCGCCCACTCGGCGGGGAGCTGCTGCAGCATCCGTTGGCCCGCGAGGATGGCGAACGTCACACGCGCCGGGAGCCGCAGGTCCAGGTGCAGGCTCGTCATGAGGGCGACGGGGTCGACCGCGCGCAGGAAGGCGACCGAGAGGGTGCCGAGCGTCAGCGTCCGGAAGGCGAGCGCGGCGCCGACGGCGAGGCCCTCCTCCGTGACGCGCAGAGGGCCCGCCGACACGAGCAGCTCCCCCGGCCGGCTCACGGCGTTCACCAGCAGGATGCCGACGGCGAACCCGAGGAACGCGAGCTGTGCCCGGCCGAGTTCGCGCAGCGTGAGCCGGGCGCCCACCGCGCACACGGCGAGCGCCGCCACGTGGACGCCCGCGGCGACCAGCGGGTCGAAGACGAACATGAGCGCCGCGGACACGACGAAGAGCCCGATGAGCACGGCGGACGGGTTGCACCTCGACAGCGGGCTCACGCGATCGCCGTCCTCATCCGGAAGTACTCCTCGGCCGGCCCGTCGTGCACGATGCGCCCGCCGCCCAGCTCGATCACGCGGCTCGCGTACGCCTCGACGAGCGCGAGGTCGTGACTGGAGAACATCACCGCCGCGGGCGACGGCCCGCGCGTCGTCTGCAGGAGCGCGTCCATGGTCGCGAGGGCGTCTCGGCGATCGAGCCCGAACGTCGGTTCGTCGGCCAGCAGCGTCGGCCGCCGATGCACGAGCATCGCGGCGAGGCTGAGCCGGCGCTTCTCCCCTCCCGACAGGCGGTGCGGCGACCGGTCGGCGACGTGCCGCAGCCGGTGTCGTTCGAGGGCCTCGTCGACGAGTGGGCTGTTCCGTGGGAGACCGTGGGCGATCTCGTCGCCCACGGTGTGCGCGACGAACTGGTGGCCCGGATCCTGGAACACCATCCCGGGCCGCGGGCCGGTGACCGAGCCCGAGAGGGGGCGGATGAGGCCCGCGAGCGTGCGCAGCAGCGTCGACTTGCCGCATCCGTTCGGTCCCAGCAGCGCGACGAGCTCGCCGGGGTGGAGCGCCAGGGACACTGCCCCCACGACCGGCGCCGGTCGTCCGTCGCGCCGTCGTCGCGGAACGGAGGGGTGCACCTCGAGCGCACCCACGACGAGCGCCGGTGCGTCCGCGACGCGGCCACCCCACCGCCGCGCGAGACGCGGAGCGTGCGGCAGCCAGCACCCCGCCTCGGTGAGCGCGGCGGAGTGCTCGGCGAGCACCCGCTCGGTCGGGCCGTCGGCGAGGATGCGGCCCGTCCCGGTGAGGGCGATCGTCCTCCCCGGCAGTTCGCCGAGCTCGTCGAGGCGATGCTCGACCATCACGACGGCGACGGATGCGGGCAGGTTGACGAGTGCGTCGCGCACGGTCGCGACTCCCGCGGGATCGAGCATCGACGTGGGCTCGTCGAGCACGAGCACCCGCGGCCGCGCGGCGAGCGCCGCCGCGAGGGCGACCCGCTGCGCCTCCCCGCCGCTCAGCGCATCCGTCGACCGGGTGCGCAGGTGGCGGCACCCGGCCGCGGTCAGCGCCTCGTCGATGCGTCCGTCGATCTCGGCCGGGTCGACGCCGTGGTTCTCGAGCACGAGGGCGATGTCCTGTTCCACCGTGGGCAGCACGACGGCGGCCGACGGATCCTGCGCCACGAATCCGAGGGTCCGGGTGCGGGCGACCACCGGGGCGTCTGCGACGCCGCCGACGACCACCGAACCGGCGAACTCCGCGTTGACGGAGAAGGGCACGGCCCCGGTGAGCGCGTTGAGCACGGTGGACTTGCCCGACCCGGACGGGCCGATCACGAGCACCCGCTCGCCCTCGGCCACCTCGAACGAGACCTCGCCCAGCACCTCCCGCCCTCCGAACCGCACGGTCACGCCGTGCAGGGAGGCGACGGTCACCCGCGCGCCGCCCGGCCGATCGCGAAGTCGTCGACGGCTCCCGTGCGGGCGAGACCGGCGACGATCACCTTGGCGAGGAGCCCGCCGAGCACGATGCCCGAGACGACCTGCAGGACGAGGCGCACCCAGAACAGGTCGGTGTCGTACCAGCCCGAGCGGAACGCGGAGAAGAAGAACACGAGCGCCGCCCCGAGCGCCCCGGAGAGGGCGTACCGCAGCCAGCCGAAGCGCCGGTAGCGACCGAGCGCGAACGGGATCTCGCTGCCGACCCCCTGCAGCGCCGCGGCGACGATGAGCATCGGCCCGACCGCGGAGCCGAGGAAGACGACCTCGATGACCGACGCGATCACCTCGGCCGCGACCCCGGCACCCGGTCGACGCACGATCGCGAGCGCGATCGGCGCGACGAGGAGCCAGCCGCCCAGCAGCACGTGCTGGGTGAGATCCCCGAGCGGTCCCGCGGCGACGGAGAGGGCGAGCCAGCCCTGCACGAGCGCCCAGTAGAGGAAGCCGAAGACCACGCCGAGCGTGACCAGCAGCACGATGTCCTTGAGGTCCCAACGCGCGCTCCCGCGCGTCCCGACGGCGCTCACGCGACGCTCGGGCTGTTGAGCGACACGGTGAGGTGGCTCGTCACGTGCGGCACGGTCCGCCCGACGAGCACCCAGCCCGCCGCGGCCGTCGCGATGACGTCGGCGAGGTCGCCGCGCAGATTGGTGACGAAGTGCTCCGACCCGGCGAAGGTGCCGAGCTCCTTCGCGTGATCGATCGCCGCGTAGATGTCGCGCATGTGGTCGGCGCTCGGCGCGTCCGAGAGCGGATACAGCGCCCACTGGGCGAGCGCGTCCCGACCGACGCGCTCGACCGACGGCACCTCGGAGGCGCGGGCGACGGTCGGGCTGCAGGCGACCTCGCCGGGGCAGCCCCTCGAGAACGTGATCGTCGCCGACACGTGCGCCCCGCTCGCGGCGGCACGACCGGTCAGGTCGACGAGGAACCGCACGATGCTCTGCTCGTCGCCGCCGACGAACGTACTCACCGGGTCGGTGGCGACGGTGAGTCCGGAGACGTCGGTCGCGCGCAGCGCTCCGAGGATGACGTCGACGTAGTCGTCGCGCATCACCGCGAGCGTGACGCGCGCGCCGACGCCGAACTCCTGCGGAGTGGGGGCCGCGACGGGCGCGGATGTGGTGGTTGTCATGCTTCGTGCCTTCCGTAGACGGATGCACGGGCGGGCGCGCGGATGCGCACTCCCGAAGAGAAGCCTCCCTGCGCTGGCATGATCCAGATCAGGTTCGACGGTCGAAGATTGGGGATCTTCCTCTCAGCCCGGCCTACCGGACTCCCGCGTTCGAGCACGACACTAGCGCACCGTCACGCGCCGCCGGGAACCGCCCGACGAAGGCGCGACGACCGCTGCGGGCACGCGCTGACGCTACGGGGCGACGCGACCGTTCTTCTCGAAGGCGGCGTGCGTGAGGGGCATCAGATCGGCCCAGAACGTCTCCATCTGCTCCGCGACGAGCTCGATCTCGCGCTGCGGGAAGGACGGGAAGTGCGAGTCCTCCCGCTTGGTGCGCAGGGAGAGGAAGTTCATGAGCGAGCGGGCGTTGACGGTGACGTACATCGACGAGTAGATCGACAGCGGCAGCACGGTACGGGCGACCTCGCGCGCGATGCCGGCTTCGAGCATCCGCTGATACGACTCGTAGGCGTGCGTGGCGACGGCCTTGCCCTCCTCCACGGCGAGCGCGGTCTGCTCGGGGGTGCCGTCGAGGAACTCGTACGCGCCGGCCTTGCCGACCTGCACGAGCTTGCGCTCGGGGCCGGGCACGTAGAACACCGGCTGCAGCTCGCGGTAGCGGCCCGACTCCTCGTTGTACGACGCGATGCGGTGGCGCATGAACTCGCGGAAGACGAAGATCGGAGCCTGCACGTAGAAGGTCATCGAGTTGTGCTCGAACGGCGACCCGTGACGGTCGCGCATGAGGTAGTTGATGAGACCGCGGTCGCGATCGGATGCCTCGACGCCGGTCTGCGCCGCATCCAGGGTCTTCTCGCCCTGCGTCGACACCCGCGCGGCGAACAGCACATCGGAGTCGTGGGCGCTCGACCGCACGAGCTCCACGGTCATGTCGGAACGGAACTGGATCTCGCGGGGCTCAGGCACGGCCACCACCCTAGCGACGGCCGCCGGCATCGCGGGTGCGACAAGCGGGCGCCCCGCACGCTCGCCGAGGGAGTGCCGGGTGACCGTGGATTCCCCCTGCCGACCGTCAGACTCGGGCGCTAGGTTGGGCAGCGGCGAGAAGGAGGCCGACGATGGCAGTCACAAGCGAAGCAACCACCCTCTGGTTCGGAGACCTGAAGAGCGGGAAGGGGACGACCTCCCTCGACTCCTCGGACGCCGCCGAGTTCGAGGTCACCTGGGCCGCCCGGTCCGAAGGGGTCGCGGGCAAGACGAACCCCGAGGAGCTCATCGGCGCCGCGCACTCCGCGTGCTATTCGATGGCGTTCTCGAACGCGCTGGCGGAAGCGGGGACCCCGCCGGAGAGCCTGCAGGTCACCGCCGCGGTCACGTTCGTGCCGGGTGAGGGGATCACCGGCAGCCACCTGCTCGTGAGCGCGAAGATCCCCGGCATCAGCGAGGAGGACTTCGCCCGCCTCGCCGAAGAGGCGAAGGCGAACTGCCCCGTCTCGCAGGCCCTCGCCGGCATCGACATCACCCTCGAAGCCAGCCTGGCCTAGTGACCTCCGCGCACGCGCCCGGGAGCGAGGGGCGCCTGCGCGTCCTGGTCTCCGGCGCCTCCGGCCTCATCGGCACCGAACTCGTGCGTCAGCTCCGCGGGGAGGGGCACGAGGTGGTCCGTCTCGTACGCCGCGCGCCGCGCAGCGTCGACGAGGTGACCTGGGCTCCCGAGTCGCGCACGATCGACGCGACGGCGCTCGACGGCGTGGACGCGGTCGTCAACCTGTCCGGCGCCTCGCTCGCGCGCCTGCCGTGGACGGCGAAGTACCGTCGGGAGCTGCTCGCGTCGCGTGTGCAGGCCACGACGACCCTCGCCGAGGCGATGAGCACGGCGGCCACTCCCCCGCGCGTGTTCGTCAGCGGCTCCGCCGTGGGCTTCTACGGCGACCGCAGCGACGAGAGCCTCACCGAGCAGTCGGCGAAGGGCGACGGCTTCCTCGCCGACCTCGTCGAGCGGTGGGAGGCGGCGGCGCACCGGGCCCCGGAGGGCACTCGCGTCGTGACGGCTCGCACGGGCATCGTGATCGGCAAGGGCGGCGTGTTGAGCCCGATCGTTCCGCTGACCACCGTCGGGCTCGGCTCCCGCTTCGGTTCGGGCCGCCAGCACTGGCCGTGGATCAGCCTCCACGACGAGGCGGCCGCGCTGCGCCACCTGCTCACCGCATCCGCCCTCGAAGGACCGGTGAACCTCGTCGGTCCCACCCCCGCCACGAGCGGACGGATCACCGAGTACGTGGCGCGTCGCCTGCACCGCTGGCACGCGTTCGTCGTGCCCGGCCCGCTCATCCGCTTCGCCCTGCGCGACGCCGGTCGGGAGCTGCTGCTCGCGGATCAGGAGGTCGTGCCCGAACGGCTGCTCGCCGACGGCTTCCGATTCCGTCACGAGCGGGTGGAGGACGCGCTCGACGACTTCGTCGGTCGGTGACCGCGGAACGGTCACCGGGCGCAGGTCAGCGCGCGCGGCTCACGCGGATGGCGCGACGCGTCGCCCAGCGGGCGCGCCGGCGATCGCCGGAGGCGTCGTAGGCGAGCGCGAGTCGGAACCACGCGGCCCAGTCGTCCGGAGCGGCCTCGACCTCCGCCTGGTACTTCGGGAACAGCGCGTCGGCGGCCTCGCGGTCCGGCCGCCCGCTCGGTGAGAGCGGCACCTCGTCCTGCGGCACCCGGCCCTCCCGCTCGAGGCGCGCCGCGAGCCCCTCCGCCCGGAACGCGAAGAGCAGTTCGGCCACGAGCGCCCAGAGCCCGATGACCGGCAGCACGAGCAACGCGGCCCCCATCACCTTGGCGATCGGCTGCGGGTCGAGCAGCAGCCGCAGCGCGTACTGCGCCACGAACACGAGGTACAGCAACAGCAGCGCCGCCATGAGCAGCGCCGGGATGCGTCTCATCGGGTGCCGAGGTCGATGAGCTGGTCGAGTCCGATGGTGACGCCGGTGCGCTCCACGACGGCGGCGAGGGCGAGCCGGATGCCCGCGGCGTAGGCGTCCTCGCCGAACGCCTCGTGATCGAGGGTGAGCCGCTCCCCGGTGCCGCCGAAGTACACCGTCTGCCGGGCGCTCACGCCGGCCATGCGCACGCTGTGCACCGGCACGCTCGAGACCTGCTGGCCCCGGGCCCGCTGGTCGACGTGGGGTGCCTCCACCGGTCCGAGTTCGGCACGCGCCGCGCCGATGAGCTCGGCGGTGCGCACCGCCGTGCCGGACGGCGAGTCGACCTTGCCGGCGTGGTGCGCTTCGACGATCTCGATGGAGTCGAAGAACCGCGCCGCCGTGGCGGCGAACGAGCTCGCGAGTACCGAGCCGATCGAGAAGTTGGGTACGAAGATGATGCCGAGTTCCGGGTCGGCGGTGACGCGGGCCTCGACCTTGGCGATGCGGTCGCGGGACCAGCCGCTCGTCCCCACGAGCACGCGCATCCGGGAGCTCAGCGCGAAGTCGACGACGGCGGGCGAGACGGCGGGCACGGTGAAGTCGACGAGCACGTCCGCGCCGGCGGCCTGCTCGAGGGCGTCGTGGGATCCGATCCGGGAGTGCAGCTCGAACCCGTCGAGCTCCTCGACGATCTCGCAGGTGAGGCGGCCCATCCGGCCGTGGGCTCCGACGACGGCAACGCTGGTCACCCGTCGACCCTACACGCGGCCTACGCTGGCTTCATGGCGACCTGGCGTGAGGCTGCAGTGACGGATGATGCGGCCCTGGCGCTGCTGACCGAGTACTTCTCGGCGCGCGCGCAGGAGTTCCCCGCCGACCTGGGCGAGTACCGCACCGTCTTCCCCGATCCGGCGCAGTTCGTTCCGCCGCGCGGGGTGTTCCTCATCGTCGAGGGTGACGACATCGCCGGGGAGGCGGCGGACATCGGGTGCGGCGGCATCCGGGAGCTGCCCGTCGACGGCGACGCGCGCCGGTTCGAGGTCAAGCACCTCTGGATCCAGCCGCATGCGCGCAAGCGCGGCCTGGGACGGGCGCTCCTGGCCGAGCTGGAGCGCCGGGCCCGCGAGTTCGGGGCGACCGAACTCGTGCTCGACACGAACGCGAGCCTCGAGGCCGCCGGCGCGCTCTACCGTTCGAGCGGCTACGCGGAGGTGCCGCCGTACAACGACAACCCGAACGCGACCCACTGGTTCCGCAAGCCGCTCGACTGATCCTTCAGGCGGGGCAGATCAGTAGGGCTGCTCGACCGACATCCCCGTGCGGAGCTCGACGGGCAGGTGCCCGAGGTCGTTGAAGGTGATGAGCACGGGCGGCTTGGAGGAGCGCACCCGGATGATCGTCAGGCCGCAGTTGGCCTGGTTGATGCCCATCCAGCGCCACCGCGCCGCCCCGAAGGTCTCGCGCACGAACCAGCCGATCACGAAGTTGTGCGTGATGAGCAGGTCGTGCCGGTCCTCCATCGCCGGCGTCATCCACTCGGCGACCGCGTCGGCCATCTGCGCTTCGCCGGCCTCGATCTGCTCCGGGGTGACCGAGCCGAAGAACGACTCGAACGCGTGCGGCATGTCCGCCGTCGGGCCCGACGGGATGCAGTCCATGAGCAGGGCGGAGGGCTGCGGCTCGATCGAGGGCATCCGCTCGGTCATGATGTTCGCCGTCTCCATGGCGCGTTCGAGCGGAGAGGTCCAGGCTCCGGTGAAGGGCACGCCGCTCAACCGGTCGGCGATCGCGTGCGCCTGACGACGGCCGCGCGGGCTCAGCGGCCCGTCGGGGACGCCGTACTCGGCGTCCTGTTGTTCGCCATGGCGGACGAGGTAGAGGTAGTGGGGCATGGGTCCGTTCCTGTTCAGGCCGCCGGGCGCGCGTCATCGAGCGCAGCGAACACCGAGTCGTCGACGGCACCGACGGCCGTCGCGGAGAGGGGGCGGGCGCGCAGCTCCCGCGCGAGCTCGCGCACGTCGTCACGGGTCACGGCGTCGAGTCGGCGCAGACCCTCGTCGAGATCCGTGTACTCGCCGAGGGTGAGTTCGCTGCGGCCGAGTCGCGACATGCGGGTGTCTGAGTCCTCGAGCGCGAGCGCCGAGGCCCCGGCGAGCTGGCCCCGCACGCGGCGGAGTTCGTCGGCTGTGATGCCGGAGTCGGCGAGCCGGTCGAACTCCTGCAGCAGGAGGGACGCGACCCGCGGGGCGTTGGCGGGTGAGCAGCCGGCGTAGAGGCCGAGTACCCCGGCGTCCGAGTAGCTCGGCGCGAACGAGTAGACGGAGTAGGCGAGGCCGTGCCGCTCGCGCACCTCCTGGAAGAGCCGGCTCGACATGCCCCCGCCGAGCACCGCGTTGAGCACCGTGAGCGCGGACCGGCGCGGATCCGCCGCCGCGAGACCGGGCACACCGATCAGCAGGTTGGTCTGCTCGAGCGGTCGTTCGATGAGCTCCACGCCGGTGGGGGCGCCGAACGACACCCTGCCCGGCGCGCGGCGCGGCACGGGAGGAGCAGCGACGCCGAGGTCCCACCCCGCCCGCTCGAGCGCCCGCGAGACGGCGGCGACGAGGAGGTCGTGGTCGACCGCCCCGGCGACGGTCACGACGAGGTCCTGCGGACGGTAGTTCGCCCGGTAGTGCCCCCAGACCGCATCCCGCGTGGCGGCACGGATGGCCGCGGCGTCTCCGCCGATGGGCCGGCCGAGCGGATGGTCGCCGAACACCGCCTGGAAGAACTTCTCGCCGGCGACGTCGGCCGGGTCGTCGTCGGCCATCGCGAGCTCTTCGAGGATGACGCCGCGTTCGGTCTCGAACGCGTCGGCGTCGATCGTGCTCGAGGTGAACATGTCGGCGAGCACGTCGATCGCCATCGGCACGTCACGGTCACGCACCTTGGCGTAGTAGCAGGTGTACTCCTTCGCCGTCATGGCGTTGTGCTCTCCGCCCACCTCGTCGAAGGCCACGGCGATGTCGAGCGCCGACCGGGTCGTCGTGCCCTTGAAGAGCAGGTGTTCGAGGAAGTGCGTCGAGCCGAAGGCGGGGGCGACCTCGTCACGCGAGCCGACGGCGACCCAGAAACCGAGCGTCGCACTGCGTGCGGCCGGGACCTGCTCGCTGAGCACCCGCACGCCGCTCGGCAGAACGGAGCGTCTCACGACCGCACCATCGGACGCGGTGAAGGAGAGGTCGGCGAGATCGAGCGGAAGGTCGACGGCGCCGGTGATCACCGGTCGAGCCTATGCCATGCGCCCGACCGCTCCGCGGCGTGATGCACAGCGTCCCGGTGGCATCGTTTGTACCCCGAATGCAGCGGCGTACCCCGAGATCACCGCGATATGTGGCGGAATGACCCCCGTACTGGGGTCGGCGGAAGTGCGGACAAACAGACGAGTCTGTCTGTCCGCAGTGGTAACCTATGGATCACGACGCTCCGCAAGAACCCGATCGAAACGGAGCGTCGGGCACGGGCACCCGAAGCCCGTGTCGACGTCTTCGACGGGTGCACCCGCAGGGTGCACGAAGGACTCGCGGATCCCCCCGTCCGCGATGGACCGGATCCCCCCATCCGGTCGCTCCACCGGCTGTGAGGACACCTAGCCCGAGCAAGCCCGAAGGAGCCACGCTGTGTCGGTCGTTTCCCCCCATCTGACTGCACAGCGTGCTCCCGGGCCGGGGGCCAAGGCCCGCATCCTCGAGACCGTGCTCGACCTCTTCTACGAGGAGGGGATCCGCTCCGTCGGCGTCGACCGCATCATCGCGCGCGCCGCGGTGACGAAGGCCACCTTCTACAAGCACTACGGATCCAAGGACAACCTGATCCTGCAGTACATCCGCGCACGCCACGAGGCCATGCGCGACCACCTCGACGGCCTGATCGCCTCGGCCGACGATCCCGCCGACGCCATCCGCCGCCTCGTGCGCGAGACGGCGGCCGAGATCGGCCGCACCGGGTTCCGCGGCTGCCCGTTCCTCAACGCCGCCGCGGAGTTCTCCGACCCCCGCCATCCGGTGCGCCAGGTCATCACCGCCCACCGCGACTGGCTGACCGATCGGCTCGCCGACCTCCTCGCGGAGACCGGACACCGCATGCCGGGCGACGGCGCCGACGATCTGATGCTCGCCCGCGACGGCGCCTTGAGCGGCGGCAACGCCGGCGATCCCGTCGCAGCCTCGGCCGCTCTCACGCGCGTCGCCGAGCGGGTGCTCGCCGCGCGCTGACGCCGCAGCCCTCGACGCGAGGCGACCGGACTCAGTCGCTCGCGCGGTCCAGTTCGACGACCTGTTGCCGAGTGAGTCGCAACTGGGCGGCCGCCATCAGCTCGTCGACCTGCTCCGGCTCGGTCGCGCTCGTCACCGGCGCCACCACGAGCGGCTTCGCGAGCAACCAGGCGATCGCGATCGTCGCGCAGCTCACGCCGTGCGCGGCGGCGATGCGGTCGAGGGCCGCGAGGATGCGCAACCCGCGCTTGTTCAGATGCGGGGCGATTCCCGCCGCGCGGGCGCTCCCGTCGAGGTCGTTGCGTGAGCGGTACTTGCCGGAGAGGAACCCACTCGCGAGAGCGAACCGGGGCATGACGCCGAGTTCCTGCGCCCGCGCGATGTGCGCGAGGCCCTTCTCGTACTCGCCGCGGTGCACGAGGTTGTAGTGGTTCTGCAACGCCACCATGGGGGCGACACCGAGCATGGCGCACGCGACGCGGGCCTCGATGAGCCGGTTGCCGGTGTGGTTGGAGGCCCCGAAGTAGCGCACGGCGCCACTGCGGATGAGCTGGTCGACCGCCATGAGCGTCTCTTCGAACGGCACCTGCTCGTCATCGACGTGCAGGTAGAGCAGGTCGATGCGGTCCGTGCGCAGCCGGCCCAGCGACGCGTGCACCGCATCGACGACAGCCCGCGACGAGAGTCCGGGATGATCGGCGCTCTTGCCGATCTTCGTCGCGATGACGAGGTCGTCGCGACGCCCGCGTCGACGCAGCCAGTTGCCGATCATGATCTCGCTGCGACCGCCTGCGTAGGAGTCGGCGGTGTCGATGAAGTTGCCGCCGAGGCCCGTGTAGCGGTCGAGCACCGCGTCGGTCGCCGTCGCATCCGCTGTCCAGCCGAAGACATTCCCGCCGATCGCGACGGGGTACACCTTGAGGTCGGACTGCCCGAGTCGGCGCAGCACCGGAGTCTGCAGGGGCGCGGTGGCCGGCAGGGTGGGAACCGGACGTTCAGCGACGATGTCCGTGTCGGTCATTCCGCCTCCCTTCCACACCGAGACGACGCGCGGCCGAGACCGTCGGGTGCGCGTGCTCGAAGACTACGACCGACCTGTGACTTTCGCGCGCACGACCCTCCCAATCGTTACCTTTCGTTCATAGACGGCGTACCGTGGCGCCCGCCCGCGACGAGGACCGATCCGCCGACGAGAGGACGACCGTGGTCAACCACCCCAATTGGCGCCTGCCCGAGGTGCCCGCTTTCGAGCTGACCAGCCCCGACTTCCGCGACGGCGGCATCCTGCCGATCTGGGCTCGCGCCGCCGACGCCGGCGGGGAGGACCGCTCCCCCACCCTGCACTGGACCGGAGCGCCACGGGAGACGCGGAGCTACGCACTGACGGTGTACGACCCCGACGCGCCCACCGGGAGCGGTTTCTGGCACTGGGCCGTGTACGACCTGCCCGCCGAGGTGGAGTCGCTCCCCGCGGGAGCGGGCGACCCGCAGAACGGGCGACTCCCCGCCGGGGCGGTCACCCTTCCGAACGAATACCGCCAGCCCCGGTTCACCGGTGCCGCCCCGCCCGCCGGACACGGCGAGCACCGTTACGTGTTCACCGTGAGCGCGCTCGACGTGCCGCACCTCGACGTGCCGGCCGACGCGACCCCCGCGGTGCTGGGCTTCCTCATGCGCGAGCACGTCCTCGCGCGCGCTCAGCTCACCGGCGTGCAGGAGACGCCTTCCTGATGCGCGAGCCCGACCCCACACGCGTGACGGATCAGGCGGCGCTCACCACCGCATCCGGACGCACCTGGCTCGTGGTGGGAGGCATCACCGCGGCGATCGCCGTCATCATGCTGATCGCACTGCGCGACCTGCGTCCGGCCGGCGCCGCGACGACCGGCCTCGTGGCCGTGGTGACGCTCTTCCTCGCGATGGTGGCCGTGCGCTACGGCGTGCCATCGGGGCGAGTGCGGCTCGCCCTGCTCGCGGCGCTCACGATCGCGATCTTCCTGGCATTCGCCGTCTGCGCGGGCACGATGGTCGTCGTCGAATCCACGGTGCCGCTGCCCGGTTGAGCGTCAGGCGGCCGAGACCTCGTCGAGCCGCCGCACGTCGTGGCGGGTGAGAGTGAGCCGCGCCGCGGGCAGCAGCGAGGCGAGCTGCTCGCCGTCGCGCGCGCGGACGATCGCGGCGGTGACGCCTGGCCTGCTGAGCACCCAGGCGAGCGCGACGGCCCCGGGGGTGGTGTCGTGCTGCTCGGCGATCTCATCGAGCACCGCGAGGATCCGGGTGCCCCGACGCCCGATGTGCTGCGCCGCGGCGGCGAACATGACCGATTCGGGAACGGTGTCCCGCGTGCGCATCACGCCGGTGAGGAAGCCGTTCGCGAGGGGCAGCCGGGCGAAGAACCCCATGCCGAGCTCGCGTGCTGCCGGCAGCACGTCGCCCTCCGCCGGCTCGCGTCGCATCAGGTTGTACTCGAGCAACGCCGTCTCGAAGCGGGGGTACGCGGCCGGCTCGGCGACCGACCGGAACTCCCGCAGTCGGGTGCCCGTGTAGTCGGAGGCGGAGAGGAAGCGCACCTTGCCGGCCCTGATGAGCCGATCGGCCGCCTCGAGGCTCTCGTCGGCCGGCGTCTCGGGGTGATCGCCGTCGAAGGAGAGGAAGTCGATGTAGTCGGTGCCGAGGCGCTCGAGGGAGGCTTCCGCGGCACGCACGAGGGCGCGGGCCGAGAGGCCGGGGTTGTCGGGGTGACGTCCGACCTTGGTGGCCACGAGCACGCGACTGCGATCGAGCAGGGAGCGCAGCCAGGTGCCGATCATGACCTCGCTGCGGCCACCGCTGTAGTGGTCGGCGGTGCTGACCAGCGTGCCTCCGGCATCGGTGAACTCGTTGAGCACCTCCGCGGTCGCTTCGACTCCCGCGGCCCAGCCGAACACGCTGCCATCGACACCGACGGGCATGGTGGTGAGTCCGGTGGATCCGATGGCCCGGCGAGGCAGCTGCTCCGCGGATGACGTCATGTCCACCACGTGCCCCCTCTGGCCTCACTTCCTCGACGACTGTCCTCTGTCACCCTAAACGACCCCCGCGATCGACCACGGGGCCTTGCGCCGGCCGTCGGGAGCGGCTATGCGGAGCCGACGACGAGGTGCTGGATGGCCGTGGCGGCCGCCCCACGCGACCAGCGGTCGAACCCGGGAGGGGAGATGCGCACGTCGACCGGCGCGGCATCCGGATGCCGGTATTCGGTCGTTCCGGCGGCGACGACCGGTCGCATCGCCTCGGCGAGCGCCACGCCCTCCCCCGCGAGCACGACCGTGTCGACGACGGCCAGGGAGGAGACGAGGCCGATGAGCCGTCCGAGACCCCGGGCCGGTGTCTCGAGCGCGGCGCGGGAGGCCTCATCGCCGCGCGCGGCGGCCTCCATGACGTCGTCGTAGCCGATGTCCACGCCGAGCGCGTCCCGCGCCCGTCGTTCGATGGCGCTCGACGACAGGAGGGTGCCCGCGCAGCCGCGGTGACCGTGGTCGCACGGGGGCTCGTCGGCATCGAGGGGCACGTGACCGGCGAGACCCACGCCCGCGTCCGGGCGGTCGACGACGCGATCGTCGATGACGAGGGCGTACCCGACGCCGACGCCGATCGTGATGACCGCGAGGTCGCGACGACCGCGGCCCTCCCCGAACCAGTGTTCCGCTCGGGCGAGTGCGACGACGTCGTTCTCGACCACCACGGGGACCCGCAGCCGCTCGCCGAGCAATCGCTGGAGCGGCACGTCGGTCCAGCCGAGGAACGGCGCCTTGCGCACGACGCCGTGACGGTCGACGCTGCCGCCGAGGCTCACACCGACCGCGTCGACGGGCCTGTCGCCGGATAGTTCGGACACGACACGGGCGATGGTGTCGACGGTCGCGGCGACACTGCGGCCGCCGAGCGGGCGGATGGCCTGCGCGCGCGGATCGGCGCGCAGGTCGGTGAGCACGCCCGAGACGTCGTCGCCCGAGACCTTGAGACCGACGACACGCGCGGTGTCCGCGCGGACCGCGAGCGGACGGGCGGGTCGGCCGTTGCCGGTGCCGGCACGGGACTCCTCGACGAGGAATCCCGAGGCGAGCAGCGGTTGCGCCAGCCGGGTGAGACTCGCGAGCGACAGTCCGAGGCGCCGGGCGAGTTCACCTCGCGAGAGCGGTCCGTGGACGAGCACCTCTCGGGCGAGTGCTCGCGACGAACCACCGGTGATCATGCGGTCCATTCTGACCTGCCTCTTGACTCCGCGTTCCTTCCGTCACAAAAATATCGGCATGCAGCGTTGCACGGCGGACCGGTCTGTCTCCCTGAGTGGTCGCCGACCGCGCTTTACGAGGTCGCGCCTGCCGGTGTTGTATCCGGGAAGCAGCGTGCTGCGGCGGTCCCGGCTCGAGCGCGAGGAGGCGCGATGACCATGCCCCGACCCTTCCGACGCGCCGCGACGGCGGTGATGGCGACGGTCCTCATCGGCGGCGTGCTGAGCGGATGCGCGGGCAGCGGCGGCGACGGGGAGGTCGTGACGCTCGACTTCTTCCAGTTCAAGCCCGAGGCCGTGCAGGACTTCGCCGACATCATCGACGACTTCGAGGCCGAGAACCCGGACATCCGCGTCGTACAGAACGCCGTGCCCGACGCCGACACCGCCATCCGCACCCTCCTCGTGAAGGACAAGGTGCCCGACGTCCTCACCCTCAACGGGTCGGGCAACTTCGGCCGGCTCGCTCAGGCCGGCGTGTTCCACGACTTCACCGGTGATCCGCTCGTGGACGAGCAGAACCCGGCCGTGCTCGAGATCCTCGACGCTCTCGGCACCTATGAGGGCGAGGAGATCAACGGCCTCGGCATGGCGAACAACGCCGACGGCATCATCTACAACAAGCAGATCTTCGCCGAGCAGGGCCTGACCGTGCCGACCACGTGGGACGAGTTGATCGCGGTGTGCGAGAAGCTCGAGGCCGCCGGGATCCCGGCCTTCTACGGCACCCTGACCGACGCGTGGACGGCCATCCCGGCATGGAACGCCCTCGGCGGCCAGCTGCAGCCGGAGGACTTCTTCGACCGGATGCGCGAGGAGGGCGGAGACGTCGGTCCGGACGCGGAGGTCTCGTTCAGCAAGGACTACCCGGAGGCGATGGACAAGCTCCAGCAGCTCTACTCCTTCGCCCAGGACGACTATCGCAGCCGCGGATACGAGGACGGCAACCTCGCGTTCGCGAACGGGGAGTCCGCCATGTATCTGCAGGGCATCTGGACGATTAACCCCATCCTCGCCAACAACCCCGACATCGAGCTCGGCGTCTTCCCCTACCCCGCGGGCGACGACCCGGCGGATGTGCGACTCACCTCGGGCGTCGACGTCGCGGTCACGATCGGGCGCACGACGCCCCACCTCGAGGAGGCCAGGCGCTTCGTGGAGTACCTGCTCTCCCCCGAGGTCGTCGACGCGTTCGTGGAATCCCAGGTGATGTTCTCCACCCTCGCGGACGCGGCGCCGAACCCGAATCCGGTGCTCGCCGAGCTCGTGCCCTACTTCGAGGAGGGCCGCCTGATCGGGTTCATCGACCACCAGATCCCGCCCAGCATCCCGCTGCAGCCGATCGTGCAGGAGTTCCTGCTCGGCGGCTCGCCGGAGGCGGCGCTGCGGGAACTCGACAACGAGTGGCGCAAGGTCGCGCTGCGCACGACGGTACGGGAGTGACGCCATGACGACATCCACCGCCGCCCCGAAGGCCGCCGCCCCGGCGACCCCGGCCGGGTCGCCGCCGACCGTCCGCCGCAAGCGGTCCCGGCTCGGACGCACCCCGGCCGCGCACTACTGGATGGTCGTGCCCGCGCTCGTGCTGTTCTTCGTGCTGCACACCGTGCCGGTGATCGTCGGCGTTTTCTTCAGCTTCACCGACTACGCCGGATACGGGGTGTGGGACTTCGTGGGGCTGCGCAACTACGGCGCACTGTTCCAGGACGACCGGGTGATCGAGGCCTACGGGTTCACCTTCGGCGTCGCGATCGCGTGCACGGTGCTCGTGAACGTCATCGCGCTCGGCATCGCGCTCGCGCTCAACGCGAGGATCAAGTTCCAGGCGCTGTTCCGCGGCATCTTCTTCGTGCCGTACGTGCTCTCGATCCTCGTCGTCGGCTACGTGTTCCAATACATCTTCGCCAACTCGCTGCCGCAGCTGTTGAACGGCATCCCGGTGTTCCGCGACAACATCCTCGCCAATCCGGACTGGGCATGGACGGCGATCGTGTTCCTCACCGTCTGGCAGGGCGTGGCGTTCTCGACCATCCTCTACCTGGCCGGGCTGCAGACCATCCCGCAGGAACTGTACGAGGCGTCCTCGATCGACGGGGCGAGCAAGCGGCGGCAGTTCGCCTCGATCACCTTCCCGCTCATCGGCGCGTTCTTCACCATCAACATGGTGCTCGCGATGAAGACGTACCTGCAGGTCTTCGATCAGATCATCCCGCTCACGAACGGCGGGCCCGGCACCTCGACCGAGTCGATCACGCTGCTCATCTTCCGCGGCGGGTTCCAGGGCGGCGAGTACGCGTATCAGACCGCGAACGCGGTCATCTACCTGATCGTGATCATCCTGGTCTCGATCTTCCAGTTCAAGGTGCTCTCTCGTCGGGAGGCGGAGTTCTGATGGCGATCTCGACCCAGGGCGCGACGACCGCGCGCGCCGCCCTGCCCCGCACCCGGCGCTCCCGCAGCGGGATCGGCGAGGACAGCCGGCGGGTGAACTGGTGGCTCACGGCCCTCATCGCCGTGCTGTCGCTCACCGTGCTCATCCCGCTGTACTTCGCGATCGTGACCGCGCTGAAGACCCCGGACCAGTTGGCCGGCACCGGATTCGAGCTGCCCGCCCCGGTGGACCTGCAGAACTTCGCCGACGCGTGGAACCTCACCGACTTTCCGCGCACGCTCGCCAACACGGCGTTCATCACGGCCGGCGCGGTCGTGCTCACGCTGCTCACGAACTCGCTCGTGTCGTACGCGGTGGCCCGGAACATGCACAAGCCGTTCTTCAAGGGCGTGTACTTCTACGTGCTCACGGCCCTCTTCGTGCCGTTCCCGATCATCATGCTGCCGGTCGTCAAGGAGACGGCGGTGCTCGGCCTCGACAACCAGGCCGGGCTCATCCTGCTGTACACCGTGTACGGACTCTCGCTCAACGTGTTCATCTACGTCGCGTTCATCCGCTCGATCCCGATCGAGCTGGAGGAGGCCGCCCGCACCGACGGCGCGGGCACGTGGCGGGTGTTCTGGCGGGTCGTGTTCCCGCTGCTCGGCCCGATGAACGCGACGGTGGGCATCCTCACGTGCGTGTGGGCGTGGAACGACTTCCTGCTGCCCCTCGTGGTGCTCTCCGACCCGGCGGCGCGCACTCTGCCGCTCGCGCAGTACATCTTCCAGGGGCAGTTCAACACCGACTACACGACCGCCTTCGCCTCGTACCTGATGGCAATGGCACCGTTGCTGCTGGTCTACGTCTTCGCGCAACGCTGGGTGATCTCCGGCGTCATGCGCGGCTCGATCAAGTAGCCGCAACGCCGTTCCGACGCCCCGGAACGACGGATGCCCGCCCCGCGCGAGCGGGACGGGCATCCGGAACCGGGTGGATCAGACCTCGACGGTCTCCTCGACCACGTCGGCCGCACCCTCGGTCTCCTCGACCACCGGGGCGAGCGAGAGCTTGCCGCGGTCGTCGATCTTGGTGACCTCGACCTGGATCTTCTGGCCGACTCCGAGCACGTCTTCGACGTTCTCGACACGCTTGCCTCCGGCGAGCTTGCGCACCTCAGAGATGTGCAGCAGGCCGTCGCGACCCGGCATGAGCGACACGAACGCACCGAACGTCGCGATCTTGACGACCGTTCCGAGGTAGCGCTCACCGATCTCCGGGTTGTGCGGGTTGGCGATCGCGTTGACTGCGGCGCGGGCGGCCTCGGCCGAGGGGCCGTCGGTCGCACCGATGAACACGGTGCCGTCGTCCTCGATCGAGATGTCGGCGCCGGTGTCGTCCTGGATCTGGTTGATCGTCTTGCCCTTCGGGCCGATCAGCTCGCCGATCTTGTCGACCGGGATCTGCACGCTGATGACGCGCGGCGCGGTCGGCGCCATCTCGTCGGGCGCGTCGATCGCCTGGTTGAGCACGTTGAGGATGGCGACACGCGCCTCCTTCGCCTGCTTCAGCGCGCCGTCGAGCACCGACGACGGGATGCCGTCGAGCTTCGTGTCGAGCTGGATGGCGGTGACGAACTCGCTCGTGCCGGCGACCTTGAAGTCCATGTCGCCGAGCGCATCCTCGGCACCCAGGATGTCGGTGAGCGCCGCGTAGCGGGTCTCACCGTCGACCTCGTCGGAGACGAGACCCATCGCGATACCGGCGACCGGGGCCTTGAGCGGCACACCGGCGTTCAGCAGCGACAGCGTCGAGGCGCAGACCGAACCCATCGAGGTCGAGCCGTTGGAGCTGAGCGCCTCCGAGACCTGACGGATCGCGTAGGGGAACTCCTCGCGGCTCGGCAGCACCGGCACGAGCGCGCGCTCGGCGAGGAAGCCGTGCCCGATCTCGCGACGCTTCGGCGAACCCACGCGGCCGGTCTCACCGGTCGAGTACGGCGGGAAGTTGTAGTGGTGCAGGTAGCGCTTCTTCGTGACGGGCGACAGCGAGTCGATCTGCTGCTCCATCTTGAGCATGTTCAGCGTGGTGACGCCCAGGATCTGGGTCTCGCCGCGCTGGAAGATCGCCGAACCGTGCACGCGCGGGATGACCTGCACCTCGGCGTCGAGCGCACGGATGTCCGCGAGCCCACGACCGTCGATGCGGACACCGTCGGTGAGGATGCGGCCGCGGACGATCTTCTTGGTGACGGCCTTGTACGCCGCGCTCACCATCGGGGGCACGTCGCCGCCGAGCTCGCCCGACTCGACCTTCTCCTGGATGGCGGCCTTGACGCGCTCCTTGAGCGCGTCGTCGGCGTTCTGACGCTCCTGCTTGTCGGCGATCTGGTAGATCGCGGCGAGCTCGTCGTGCGCGAGGGCGTCGACGGCGGCGAAGGCCTCGTCGCTGTACTGCAGGAAGACCGGGTAGTCCTGGATCTCCTTGGCCGACTGCGCGGCGAGTTCCGACTGGGCCTTCACGAGCTGCTTGAGGAACGGCTTCGCCGCCTCGAGGCCCTGGGCCACCACGGTCTCGTCGGGCTTGGTGGCGCCGGCGCGGATGAGCTCCCAGCTGCCCTCGGTCGCCTCGGCCTCGACCATCATGATGGCGATGTCCTCGTTGCCGTCCTTGTCGGTGACGAGGCGGCCGGCGACGGTGAGGTCGAACACGGCCTCGGCGAGCTGCGAGTGCTTCGGGAAGGCGACCCACTGGTCGCCGATGAGGGCGAGGCGGATGCCGGCGATCGGGCCGCTGAAGGGCAGGCCCGAGATCTGGGTCGATGCCGACGCCGCGTTGATCGCGAGCGCGTCGTAGAACTCGTCGGGCGCGATGCTGAGCACCGTGATGACGATCTGCACCTCGTTGCGGAGGCCGTCCACGAACGACGGGCGCAGCGGCCGGTCGATCAGACGGCAGACGAGGATCGCCTCGGTCGAGGGGCGGCCCTCGCGGCGGAAGAACGAACCGGGGATCTTGCCCGCGGCGTACGAACGCTCTTCGACGTCCACCGTCAGGGGGAAGAAGTCGAAGCCGTCACGGGGGTGCTTGCCGGCGCTCGTGGCGCTGAGCAGCATGGTCTCCTCGTCGAGGTACGCGGCGACCGAGCCCTGCGCCTGCTGGGCGAGGCGGCCGGTCTCGAAGCGAACCGTACGAGTGCCGAACTTGCCGTTGTCGAGAACGGCTTCGGCGAACTTGATTTCAGGACCTTCCATCGAGGTCTGTCTCCTTCACTGCCGCGCGCTGAAGCACGCGACGAACGCGGGACGTCGACGACGCCCCATCTCGCGGAGCGGGAGCGGGCAGGAAGAACGGGGCGCGTTCGGCGCGCCGGTCGTCTGCTCTGGCCAACAGTAGAAGTGCTCCGACTCCGTGTTCGGAAGACCACCACCGGTGACCAGCTTCGTGCCGGCCTGCTCCGTTGTGTTGCTCGGTTCGTGGGAACCGACAACGATTCTAACAGGCGGGCCGCTCGGCACCTAGGAACGGCGCGTCATCCGGTCGGCAACCAGCGGGGCGTGCCCGGACACGCCGCGGCGATCGCGGCCTGCTCCGGGGCGCTCAAGACGTCGAGTCCGCTTGCGGAGTAGAGGAAGAAGACGCCTTCGGGACGCTTCTGCTGCTGGGCGAAGGGCACCGGCTCGGGCACGTCGAGACCGAAGCGCTCGAGGCACTCGGCTGAGCGCACGTGATGCAGCCAGACGGCCTGGAGTTGCGCGTCGCTCCACACCCACTCGAGCTGGGACTCCGGCACGATCGCGCTCCAGCACGCCACGTTCGCCACCTCGAACGGGGTACCGCCCTCGGGTGCCTCGGGGAACTCCATCCCCCCGTTCAGCTGCACCCTCACCTCGATGCCGAGTCCGGTGAAGCACGCCTGACGTTCACGTAGCTGCTCCCCCTCCGTGACCACGGCCACCCGGGGAGCGACACCCAGTCCGAGTTCTGGATAGGCGCGGCTGACGTCCTCCCACTGCGTGTCGACGTCCTCCTGGAGCTGGGCGATCTTCTCCTCGCGCGTCAGCGGGCCGGGCTCGGGCTGCGCCGCGCATCCGGCGAGTGCCGCCAGGGCGACGAGCGCCACGGCGATGCCCGCACGTGCCCTCACGGTTCCTCCCGCTGCGCCTCGGGTTCGGGGTAGGGCGGGCATCGGGAGATGAGCCGGCCGAGCAGCGCGGCGTCGCCGCGCACCGGCGGGGCGATCTCCGACAACGGATCCCAGCCGACGGCCGCACCGCTCAACACCGCGGCGAGGGGCGGTGGTTGGGGCACGCGGTGCCCTGCGCGTTCCAGACACGGCAGAGTGATGTAGGTCTGGTGTGCCCACGTCGCCGCGAGCTCCCGAGGGCCGGGCACCCATTGGAGTTGCTCCTCGCTCACGATCCGGGCGAAGCACAGCGCGCCGAGGTTCTCGCTCGGCACGGTCGTCGCGGGCTCCTCGTTCCACGAGTAGCTGCCGTCGGCATGGGCCGTCGCGTCGAATCCGAGTCCGCGCAAGCACTCGACGACGGTGTCGACGAGCTCATCGTCGGGCACCACGACGATGCCGCGGCCGACGAGGTCGTCCATCGGAGGATCCTGCGCCGTGGCGCTGGCCCAGTACTCGTCGAGGGAGCGCTGGAGGTAGGAGATTCTCTCCTCGCGCGTCGACTCGGGCAGCCCGCTCGCGATGCATCCGCTCACCAGCAGCGGCAGGCACAGCAGGGCCAGGACCGCCGCTCCCGTCCGCCTGCGCACGGCGCCAGTGTAGGCCCGTGCGCGGCGGAACGGGTGGCGTCAGTTCGCGCCGAACGCGCCGATCGGGTTGAACCCGGCGGGGAGCCGGAACGGGTCGTTGAGCCCGTCCCTGGTGCTCTCCCGCACGAGCGCGGCGAACTCGCGCGCCGCACGGCCGATGCGGTCGGGCAACGACGACTCGCCGCCCGCGCCCCAGTCCTCCGACGCCGCGAAGACGCCCGTCGGAGCGACGACGGCATGCAGATAGGTGAACACGGGCCGGATGGCGTAGTCGAGCGCGAGCGAGTGCCGCGACGTGCCGCCCGTCGCGCCGATGAGCACGGGAAGGTCGGTGAGCGACTGCGGGTCGAGCACGTCGACGAACGACTTGAACAGGCCGCTGTAGCTCGTCGTGAAGATCGGGGTCACCGCGATGAGCCCGTCCGACCCCGTCACCGCATCGAGCGCCTGCTGGAGCTTCGGGCTCGGGAACCCGGTGAGCAGGTTGTTCGTGATGTCGTGCGCGAGGTCGCGCAGCTCGATCGCGGTGACCTCGACGCGCACGCCGTGCTCGCCCATCCGCTCGACCGTCGCATCCGCCAGCCGATCCGCCAGCAGTCGCGTCGACGACGGCTGGCTCAAGCCGGCGGCCACCACGGCGATGCGTTTGACCGTCGGGAATTCAGGAGTCGCGCCGGCCACGGCCTCGGCGGGTGATGTCGGAAATTCAGGAGTGCGACCGTCGATCCCGCTCATCGGGCGCCTCCGGCCGCGATCACGGAACCGTTCCCCTGAATTTCCGACGCGGCGTCGGCGGAGGAGTCCTGAGTTTCCGACACGCCGCCGGCGGAGGAGTCCTGAGTTTCCGACGCGGCGCGCGCGGCAGCGACGCGGGAGGCGTGGGTGGGCGCGTCGGGCACGTGTGCCGGGCGGCCCTCGGCGAACTCCTTGCGGAGCACGGGCACGACCTCGCCGCCCAGGATCTCGAGCTGCTCGAGCACGGTGCCGAGCGGCAGGCCGGCGTGATCCATCAGGAAGAGCTGGCGCTGGTAGTGGCCGAAGTGGTCGCGCATCGCCGCGTAGCGGTCGATGACCTGCTGCGGGCTGCCGACGGTGAGGGGGGTCATCTCGCTGAACTCCTCGAGCGACGGGCCGTGTCCGTACACGGGCGCCTCGTCGAAGTAGGGGCGGAACTCGTTGACCGCGTCCTGCGACTTCGCCCGCATGAACACCTGACCGCCGAGGCCCACGATCGCCTGGTCGGCGCGGCCGTGGCCGTAGTGTTCGAAGCGCTGCCGGTAGAGGTCGATGAGGCGCATGTAGTGCTCCTTCGGCCAGAAGATGTTGTTCGCGAAGAATCCGTCGCCGTAGTAGGCGGCCTGCTCGGCGATCTCGGGCGAGCGGATGCTGCCGTGCCAGACGAACGGGGGCACGCCGTCGAGCGGCCGCGGCGTGGACTGGAAGCCCTGCAGCGGCGTGCGGAAGCGTCCTTGCCAGTCGACGAAGTCCTCACGCCAGAGGCGGTGCAGCAGCGCGTAGTTCTCGACGGCGAGCTCGATGCCCTGCCGGATGTCCTTGCCGAACCACGGATAGACGGGGCCGGTGTTGCCGCGACCGAGCGTGAGGTCGACGCGACCGTCGGCGACGTGCTGCAGCATCGCGTAGTCCTCGGCGATCTTGACGGGGTCGTTCGTCGTGATGAGCGTCGTCGCGGTCGACAGCTGCAGCGTCGTCGTCTTCGCCGCGATGTAGCCGAGCATCGTCGTCGGCGACGAGGGCACGAACGGCGGGTTGTGGTGCTCCCCCAGCGCGAAGACGTCGAGGCCGACCTCCTCCGCCTTCTGCGCGATGGTGAGGATGTTGCGGATGCGCTCGTTCTCGGTCGGCGTGGTGCGCGTCGTCGGATTCGCGGTCACGTCGCCGACGGTGAAGATGCCGAACTGCACTTGAGCCATGGTCCCTCGCTTTTTCATGCGTTTGTATGAACATCGTATCGAACGGCACGTCGGTCGTCGCTATTCCCGCTCCTCTACTCTGGACTGCCGTGGAACCTCGACGCGATACCGTGACCCTCCCCGACGGCCGATCCCTCGCCTGGAGCGAGTGGGGCGCCCCCACCGCCCGGCCCGTGCTGTTCTGCTCGGGAGCGGGTATGAGCGGGTCCCTCGGTTTCGGGCTCGACGACCTCGACGAGCTCGGTCTGCGCCTCGTCGGGATCGACCGACCGGGCTTCGGACGTTCGAGCGGGCATCCCGAGCTCACCCTCGACTCGTGGGTCGCCGACGTGCGGGCACTGCCCGCCGTGCGCGACGGCGAGCGCCCGCTCGCCGTCGGGTTCTCGCAGGGCTCGCCGTTCGCGCTCGCCCTCGGGGCGTCCGGCGTCGTGGACGCCGTCGCCGTCGTCGCCGGGCTCGACGACGTGCAGGAGGCGCGCGAACGGCTGGTGCCGCAAGTGGCGGGCATGGTCGAGGAGGCGACGGCCGATCCGGCGGGCTTCGAGCGCCGTTTCGCCGAGATGGCCGACGCGGACGGGCTCTGGTCCCTCGTGCTCGGCATGAGCGGCGACGCCGATCGGGCCTTCTACGCAGGCGCGCTCGCCGAGGGGTATCGCCGCAGCCTCGAGGAGGGCTTCGCCCGAGGCGCCGCCGGATACGCGCGCGAACTCGCCGTCACCTACGCGCCCTGGCCGTTCCGCGTCGAGGACGTGCACGTGCCGGTGCAGCTCTGGTACGGACTCCTCGACACGAGCCCCGTGCACTCCCCCGACTTCGGGCAGACGCTCGAACGACGCCTCCCGCGCGCCCGTCGCTTCGCGATCGAGGATGCGGGCAGCTCACTGCTGTGGACGCGCGCCCGCGACATCCTCTCGACCCTCGACGCATCCGCGCCGCGCTGACCCGTGCGCCATCCGCTCGACCGACCGGAGGGCGCGAGTCAGCTCCGTCTGCGCGCCCGGTCGTGCAGTTCGCGCATGACGCGGTCGTAAGGCGGGACCGGACCGTCCACGGGCACCCCCGGAGCGATCTCCGAGATCGGGCGCACAGCGACCGGTCCGGGTGCGAGCCCCCACCCCGCACGCCATTCCGCGAGTTGCGCGCTCGACGCCGCGAACACGACGCGACCGAGACCCGCCCAGCCGTGCGCCGCGGCGCACATCGGGCAGTGCTCCCCGGAGGTGTAGACGACCGTCTCCGCGCGATCCGCGTCGGTGAGGTGCGCGACGGCCCACCGCACGAGCTCGAGCTCGGGGTGCGCGGTGGGGTCGTTGCTCGTGGTCTCGCGATTCACCGCCTCGGCGAGCACACCGCCGTCCGCCGCGACGAGCACCGACCCGAAGGGGTCGTCGCCCGCGTCGAGCGCGTGTCCGGCCAGTTCGACGCAGCGCTCCAGGTGCACCCGGTCGCGGGCGGATGGACTGAAGGACATGAGGCTCCCCGTTCCCAGCGGGCCGCGCGACGTCGCGGAGCCCGGCAACGCCCCCTACCGTAGGCGTCGCGGAGGGGGTGCGCCAACCGTCTTCCCGGCGTGCGGCCCGGACCGCGCCGCGGGCGCGTCACGGGCCACCCCGAGCGCGACGACGAGAACGGCGAGCAGCAGGAACGCGACGAGCACCGGAGCGAGCGTTCCGACGAGCGCCGCGTAGCCCGCGGGACCGGATGCGTCGAGGAACGGATACGGGTACCAGCCGATGACCGCTCCGCGCAGCAGGGTGATCCCGAAGTACAGCACCGGCACGACGAGCGTCGCGAGCGGATGCCACCAGCGCACGCCCGCTCGTCCGCGCACGAGCAGCCAGTCGAGCAGCGCGAGGGCGGGCACCACGTCGTGCAGCAGGGCGTTCAGCACGGGCCCGGATGCTCCGGCCGTGCCGATGAGCAGGTGGAACAGCACGCTCGTGGCGAGGATGGCGACGACGGCCGACGCCCGCGCGAGTTCGGCGCCGCGGCCGGGCCGGAGCGCACCGAGCAGGAACGAGGCCGCCACGAGCAGGTTGCTCACGATCGTGAACTGACCGAAGTAGTTGCCGATGTCGAACGCGGGGAGGGCGCCCGCGACGAGCCCGAGGTCGACCGCGACGATCGCGAGCACGACGACGCCGAGCACGCCGCGCAGCACCCGCACCGGGCGCAGCGACGACGGGAAGGGCGGACGAACCCGCCGAGGACCGGACGAGCCGACGTCGGGGCCGCTCACGCCGCGTCCGCCGCCCGCAGCGCCGCGAGCGCGGCCTGGTGGAGTGCGCGACCGTAGGAGCGGCCGTGTCCGGCGGCATGCACCGCGAGCGGATGGAGCTGGTGCACCGGCACCCGCTCGCGCCAGCCGTCACGCAAGGGTCGCTCGGCGTCGTACGCGTCGAGCACGTCGTCGAGGTGAGGGCAGCCGAACAGCTGCAGCATCGCGAGGTCGGTCTCCCGGTGTCCGCCGTGCGCCGCCGGGTCGATGAGCACCACCCCGTCGTCGCTCCACAGCACGTTGCCGGTCCACAGGTCGCCGTGCAGCCGCGCCGGCGGCTCGTCGTCGTCGAACGCGCCCTCGGAGACGACATCGCAGGCCCGTCGGACGTCGCGCTCCTCCTCCAGCGTCACGGTGCCGGCCGACACGGCGATCTCGAGGAACGGGAGCACCCGGTCGCGGGCGTAGAACGCACCCCAGGCGTGCGAGTCCGCTCGCGCCATCGGCCGGCGTCCGATGAACAAGGGCCCGTCCCACCCCTCCGGAGGGGCGCCGAACGCCGTCGCGCCCGCGGCGTGCAGCCGGGCGAGCTGGGCGCCGAAACGGCGGGCGGCCGCGCGGGAGGGCGGCACCTCGTCGATGCGCTCCAGTTCGATGCGCCCCGCCGCGACGTCGACCACGTGGGCCACGCGCACGGCCCGTGCCTCCGCGAGCCAGCGCAGGCCGGCGGCCTCGGCCTCGAAGAACGCCCGCGGGGCGTCCGGCCGCGACTTGGTCAGCGTCCGCACGGTCAGGCGGCGTCGTGCGGCCGGCGGAGCAGCCACATCACGAGCGCGACGATCACGGCCGCGATGATCACCGTGAACACCGCCTTGAGGGCGAACACCACGACACCGAAGAGAAGCTCGACGAACCACCAGGCGACGACGAGAGCGAGCACGGCCACGATGACGGCGATGAGGGTGAGTCCCGCTCTGCTGCGCATGAGTCCAGCGTAGGCACCGTTCAGCGGGTTCGCTCCGTGCTCTCAGCGGGCTCGGATGGGTGCCCGCCTAGGCTGGAGCGATGGCTACCGTCGAACTGACCATGGAGAACTTCGAGGACACGGTGCTCGAGGGCGGGATCGTCCTCGTGGACTTCTGGGCCGACTGGTGCGGCCCGTGCAAGCAGTTCGCCCCCACCTACGACGCGGTGTCGGAGCAAAACGAGGACATCGTCTTCGGCAAGGTCGACACCGAGGCGCAGCAGCAGCTCGCCGCCGCGTTCGACATCCGCTCCATCCCGACGATCATGGCGTTCCGCGACGGCATCGGCATCTACCAGCAGCCCGGCGCCCTGCCGCGCCCGATGCTCGAGGAGATCATCACGCAGGTGCGGGCGCTCGACATGGACGCGGTGCGCGCCGAGGTGTCGAAGCAGCAGCACTCCGAGCTCCAGTAGCGCTGCGGCGCCCAGTGCGCCCCCTCCTCGACGGCCCGGCGTCAAACCCACTGACCGTTGCCTGGACGCGTGACGGGCGATCCCCTCGGACGGCGAGGATGGACGGATGTGGGTCGTGCTCGAATCGTCGGTGTTGCGCGCGGTGCGCTACGACGATGCGACCCGCAGTCTGCGCGTGCGGTTCACGAGCGGTGCGATGTACGAGTACTACGACGTGCCCCGCGAGGTGTACGACGCCCTGCTCGACCCGCCCGACGGGTCGCACGGCCGGTACTTCTCGACGCACGTCCGTGACGCGTTCGACTACGACGAGTTGAAGAGGCGTTGACCACGCTGCAGGAGGCGCGCTAGCCTCGCCGACAATGTGGACACCATCCACCGAGGAGGCGCCGGTGCACGATATCGCGGTGGTCGCACGGCACGCACAGCACGCGGTCGCGATCTCGACCGAAGTGACGATGCCCGACTTCGCCCCGGCGATCAGCGCCCATGACCGCATCCTGGGCTGGCTGGCCGAACGCGGGATGAGCCCGGCGGGCGCGCCGTTCTTCCACTACGCGGTTGTCGACATGCCGCGACTGGTCGTCGTCGCCGGGTGGCCCGTCGACCGCGACGTGGTGGGAGATGACGACGTGCAGCCGCTCACGCTGCCGGCGGGACGGTTCGCGACGCTCCGTCATCGTGGCCACCCCGACGAACTCGAGGCCGCCACCGGCGAACTGCTGGCGTGGGCGGATGAGCGGGGGCTCGCCTTCGACCGAGCCGAGTCCGCGCGCGGCGAGGAGTGGGCGTGCCGACTGGAGATCTACGAGACGGACCCGGCCGAGGAACCCGACTTGAGCCGGTGGGAGACCACGCTCGTGTTCAAACTCCGCGACTGACCGCGTCGCGCTCGCGGTTCAGCGGGTGCGACCCATCAGCAGGTCCACGCGGTAGCCGTTCTTGGTCTTCACGACGGCCACGGGGATACGCGCCTTGTCTCCGCGGTTCTCGAGGCGCGAGAGCGCCTCGTCGACGATCGACTCGAGCCCGCGGGGAACGGTGCCGACGACACCGCTCACGCGACGTCCCGTGAACAGCCGCACCTCGATGGGGGCGTCGACGCCCTCCTGCTGACTGCTACGACGGCTCATCGCCGTCGTGATCTCGTCTTCGCCGGCCGAGGCGATCGTCTCGAGCTCCTGCTGGTACGGGTCGCTGCCCGCGAGACGGATCTTGACGTCCTTGTTGTTCGGGATGAGGTCGAACTTGTAGTTGTCGAACGACCCGGATCCCCGGTCGGTCTTGGGCAGCGGGTTGTCGTCACGACGCCAGAAGGGCATGAACGGATGCTACCCGCGCTGCGACGCGGGAATGACGAAGGGCCGCCACCGGAACGGTGACGGCCCTCCGCAAGAAGTTCGCGGTATCAGCGACTAGCGACGCAGACCCAGGCGCTCGATCAGGGAGCGGTAACGCTCGATGTCGATGTCCTGCAGGTACCCCAGCAGGCGTCGACGCTGACCGACGAGCAGGAGCAGACCACGACGCGAGTGGTGGTCGTGCTTGTGCTGCTTGAGGTGCTCGGTCAGGTCCTTGATCCGGCGGCTCAGCATGGCGACCTGGACCTCAGGGGATCCGGTGTCACCGGGGTGGGTCGCGTACTCTTCGATGATCGCCTTCTTGACATCAGCGGGCAGTGCCATAGGTGGGATCCCCTTCCTCTCGTTGCGCGGTGCCCCGACCTGATGCCGGAGCGCTCTTTATCCGCGGCCGATATGACGGCAACCGGAGTAGCTTACCAGACCCCCGGCCGCGCGCGGACTGGCAGACTGCCGTCGTGATCGACCGCAGCGGGCTCGTGCTCGACCTCGACGAACGTTTCGATGTGGCCTCCCTCGACGAGACGGTGTGGCTCGCGCACTATCTGCCGCACTGGACGACACCGGAGCGCTCCGCCGCCCGCTACCGACTGCGTCACGGACGGCTCGAACTGCGGATCGAGCAGGATCAGCCGGAGTGGGCGCCCGACATCGTCCGAGGGATGCGCGTGTCGAACCTGCAGACCGGACACGTCGCCGGCCCGCTCGGCTCGGCGATCGGGCAACACCGCACGGACGAGCGGCTCGTCGTGCGCACGGAACACCCCTCCCGCACGCTGCGGCTCGTGCGGCACGGGGTCGTGGAGGCGCGGATCCGGGTCTCCCCCGATCCGAGCTGCATGACCGCGTTGTGGATGATCGGCGTCGAGGACGAGCCGGAGCGGTCGGCCGAGATCTGCATCATGGAGGTGTTCGGTCGTGAACTGGATGCGCGCGGAGGTCTCGTCGGCGTCGGCGTGCATCCCCATCACGACCCGCGGGTCACCGACTCCTTCCGCAAGGTGCGCCGGCACGACGACCTCTCCGCGTGGCACGACTACGCCGTGGACTGGGCCGCGGACCGCATCCGCTTCTTCATCGACGGCGACCTCGTGCACACGGTCGACGAACGCATCGACTACCCCATGCAGCTCATGCTCGATCTGTTCGAGTTCCCGGAGAACGACGACCGGCCGGCCGACGCCTATCCGAAGACGGCGTCGGTCGACCGGGTCGAGGTGTGGCGGCGGCCCTGACCGGGCCGCTCATCACCAGGCGACGACCACCGAGGGCCACCTCGTGCGCGAGGGCAGCACCTCGCTCGAGCCCTCGTAGCGGGCCGTCAGCAAATGGACGCCGCGCGCGAGCGTGAGCTTCACCGACCCGCGCCCGGCGTCGGAGCCGTCGAGCTCGACCGTGCCGACCACGCGGCCGCGGTCGAGCACCTCGACGGTGCCGGTCGGGACGGTCTCACCGGCCTGCACCCGGAACGAGTAGGTCACCGCGCCGCCGCTCTTCACGAGCAGCCGGTTCGCCGATCCCGTCGTCGTGCTCCCGACGGGGTCGGGCGCCTGGGCCTCCGTCAGCACCGCGACGGTGCGGGCGGGCACCGTGACCGTGCCGGTCGCGGCATCCCACGTGGTCGCCTTCACGCCGGCGTCCGCACCGGCCTGCTGCACCGCGCTCAGGGCGAGGTCATGACCGACGAGACCGTCGATCGGCAGCGACACGGGCTCCGGGCTCGCGTTGAACACGGTGAGGAGGCCGTCCAGGGCGGGATCGACGTCCACCCCCACCGTGTCGTCGATGTGCATCGCGATGACGCCGGGCGCGGCATCGGGTCCGCTGCCCGGGAAGCTCAGCTTCTCCCGGATGAGGTCGGCCGAGCCGAGCCGGAAGAGCTTCGTCGACTGCTTCAGTCGCAGCAGGTCCTGAGCGGCCGCGGTCGCCGCCGCGATGTCCGCCGGGGCGGGACGCAGCGCCGGGTCGGCGAGCAGCGGTGCCTGGATCGGCCACTGGTCCTCGTTGTCGGCCGCTTGTGGCAGCCCGACCCCGAAGTTGTTCGACTGACCGGTCCAATCGATGCGGTTGAACCAGTCGCCGGAGTCGTAGCTGTTGCGGTCGAGCGACTTGGACCGCAGCAGGTCGGTACCGGCGTGCCACAGCGAGGGCGCCTGCGACAGCGTCACCGTGGCGAGCGAGAGCGTGTTCATCCGCACCCGTTCGGCCATCGGCGTATCCGCCGGCAGCTTGAGGGCGAGCAGGTCGAACAGCGTCTCGTTGTCGTGCGCGTCGACGTAGTTGATCGTCTCCTCCGGCTCATCGGCATAACCCGCGGGAGAGCCGTTGTAGTCGAGCTCGTCCCCACGCTTCACCGTGCCGTCGGAACTGACGAACGAGAAGGCGCGCAGATTGCCGGCGAGGCCGATGCGCACGAGATCGCTCTGCACCGCGAGGCGGGCGAGCGCCTCCTCCGTCGTGCCGTTGATCGGCGCCCCGTTCGGGTCGGTGCCGAGGCCGGTGCCGAAGCCCTGCTGCTGGATCGTGCTCGAATCCACCGGGCTGCCGCCGTGCACCGCATCCCGCAGCCGATCGTTGAAGGTGCCGATCCCCGTGCCGCCGAGCTGCCCCTGCGTGGCCTGCTCGAAGAGGGCGTTGTCGGCGACCTCCCCGAAGTTCCAACCCTCGCCGTAGAGGTAGACCGCGGAGCCGTCGACACTGTCCCGCTTCACCGTCAGCTCGTCGAGGGCGGCGCGCACCGCGAGCATGTTCTGCTTCGAGTGGTGTCCCATGAGGTCGAAGCGGAAGCCGTCGACCTTGTAGTCGCGTGCCCACAGCACGACGGAGTCGACCATGAGCTTCTCGGCGAGCGCGTGCTCGGTGGCCACGTTCTGGCAGCACGTCGAGGTCTCGACGGCGCCTTGCGCGTTGAGCCGGTGGTAGTAGCCCGGCACCACACGTTCGAGCACCGACTTCTCGCCCTGCCCGCTCTGCGCGGTGTGGTTGAACACCTGGTCGAGCACGACCTGCAGTCCGAGGCCGTGCAGCGAGCCGACCATGCCGCGGAACTCCGCCGTGCGGTCACCGCCGCGGGCATCGACGGCGTAGGAGCCCTCCGGGGTGGAGAAGTGAAGCGGGTCGTAGCCCCAGTTGAACCCGTCGTCTTCGCGGATCTGCGCGATGCACGCCTGCTGTTCGGGCGAGTCCGGCGCGAACGACGCGAGGTCGCACGGGGGCACCGCTTGGGCGGCCCGATCCTCCTCGATCGTGGCGATGTCGAAGGTGGGCAGCAGGTGCACGGTGTTGAGGCCCGCGTCGGCGAGGGTGCGCAGGTGGCGGGTGCCGGCGCTGTCGACGCCGAAGGCGCCGTAGGTTCCGCGCAGCGCCTCGGGCACCGAAGCGTCGCCGATCGAGAAGTCGCGCACGTGCAGTTCGTAAATCGAGCGGTCGACCGGGTCGGCGATGCGCGGAGCGGCGGTCTTCTCCCACGCCTTCGGGCGATGCTCCTTCGCGTCGAGGTCGACGAACACGGACCGCTCCGAATTGAGCGTGAGCCCGACCGAGTAGGGGTCGGTCACGAGGTTCGTCTCGATCGCATCCGTGCTCGGCGCGTAGACGACGACCTCGTACAGGTACGACGCGTCACGCCACTGCTTCTCACCCTCGGCGGTCCAGGTGCCGTCGCTCTGGCGTTCAAGGGTCACGCGGGTCGGGTCCGCCGCGTCGCCGTCGGCGTAGACGAGCAGGTCGACGGATCGCGCGGTCGGCGCCCACAGGGCGACGCTCGGCCGCTTCTTCTCCCACGTCACGCCGAGCTCGCGATCGGCGGCGTCCTCGGCGAAGAGGTCGTCGAGCACCCCCGGGAGCTGCACACCGGTGAACGCGGTGAGCTCGTCGCCGTCGAACTGGGCGACGCGCAACTGGGTGGTGAGCAGTCGCTCGATCGCGGCACGATCGACTCCCGCGGGGCGGAGAGCCACGTACTCGGCGAGCGCCGGGAACCGGTCGCGTTCCGCTTCGGACAGCCCGGCCGGGTCGTACTCGAGCTCGATGGCCTCTCCCCCGGTGACCGCTCCGTCGACCACCTCGAGGGAGGCGTCCTCGGAGGAGTGCAATTCGAAGCGCAGGTCCGCCGGATCGGCGTTGACCGGCAGCAGCTCGCGCGGCCAGGCGAGCGTGGATGCGCTCACCCAGTGGGCGCGCTGCTGACCGGTGCCGGGGAGCGGCGGGTCGGCGACGTCGATCTGAAGCACATGCGTCGCGAGGTCGTAGCGGAACGTGGTCGCCTTGCCCTCGGTCACGGTGAACGGGATGTTGGCGCCGTTCGGCGCTCCCCCGGCCCCGTAGTTCTCGTCCCAGCTCAGGCCGTGCGCGACCTTCGCCTCGTAGGCGCCGGTGGGCAGCGCATCCGTCGTCCAGGTGAGCACGCCGTCGCCGTCCGCGTCCTGCAGCCAGGTGCGCAGGCAGTCGGGCTGCCAGTCGCCCGGGCAGCCGGCCTCGCTCTGGAAGGAGCCGACCGCGGTGACGATGGGGCCCTGCTCGCTGTTCTGCGCGAAGTTCGTGCGCGGGTCGAAGTAGAACGTCACCGGGCCCCCGTCGGTCGTGAACGCGATGTTCGCGCCGTCGCGGACCCCGCCCGCTCCGTAATTGATCGCCCACGACCCGTTGATCGCGACCTTGTACTCGTAAGCGCCGGCCGGCAGGTCGAAGGTGCCCGCCCAGACGCCGTCGGCACGCAGCTCGAGCGCGGCCGCCTCGCACCCGGGCTGCCAGTCGCCCGCACATCCCATCTCCGAGTTGAGCGACCCGGGCACGGTCACCATGTCGATCTCCGGCTCCGGTTCGGAGACGTCCTCGAGCGAGACGGTGTTGCCGACCGACGCGTACGTGGACGCCGCGGCATGCTGCCCGGCGGCGTCGACCGAGACGGCGCGGTACTCCAGGAGCGTGCCCGCGGCGAGGCCGGCGACGTCGTGGAAGACCCGGGGGGAGGTGTCCTCCGCGGTGCCGAGCGGCGTCCAGGTGTCGTCGCCGACGACGCGCCACGCGAAGCTCGTCTCCTGCCACACCGAGTCGGCGACGTCGGCCGCGACGGGAGCGAGGCCGCCCAGTCCGGCGCCCGGCTTGGGCGCGTCGACGGTGATCGCCGCTGCGGCATCCGGAGCACCGACCGGGCGGTCCGCGGCGAGCACGACGGCCCCGAGCGCGGGCACGGTGACCGAGAGCGCGCCGCCGGCGTCGGCGGTGCCGCCTCCATCCCCGTACACGGCCGAGAAGGTCGCGTCGGGGGTCAGCGTCGGCACGGTCACCGTGACGGGCGCACCGGTGTTGTTGGTGGCGACGAGGTGCTCGACCTTGTCGTCGCGGTGCACGCGGCTGAACGCGTAGACGCCGCCCTCGGCGAAGCGCTCGATCTGCGCACCGTCCTCGAGGGCCGGGATGCTCTCGCGCAGGTCGGAGAGCGCGGCGATGTGCTCGTAGAGCGGGGCGGCCGGGTCGAAACGGTCGACCGAGCCGGCCTGCTCCCCGGTGATGAGCTGCTGGTCGACGTACTCGGGCACCTGGCTCGCGAAGAGCGACTGCCGTGCGCTCTGGTCGTTGCCGGCTCCCGCGCCGGTGAAGCCCTGCTCGTCGCCGTAGTAGATGACCGGTTGCCCGCGGCTGAGGAACATGAGCTCGTGGGCGAGTCGATCGCGCTCGAGCGGGGCGTCCGTCGACCGCAGGAAGTAGCCGACGCGCCCCATGTCATGGTTGCCGAGGAAGGTCGGCAGCGCGCTCGCGCTCTTCTGCGGCGTCGTGTACAGGTCGTCCGAGGCGAAGAGCTGGGCGAGGTTCGTCGAGGAGTTGCCCGCGGCGTAGCTGATCGCGCTCGACTGGAAGGCGAAGTCGAGCACCGAGTTCATGTCGGTGTCGCGCACGTATGGGGCGAGCTTCGCCGCATCCGCGTCGTACACCTCACCGAACATGAAGAAGTCGTCGTTGCCGATCGTGTGGGCGTGATCGAGCACCTCGGCCGACCACTCCTCCCAGAACTCGCGGTTCACGTGCTTGACCGTGTCGATGCGGAACCCGTCGATCCCCAGGTCGACCCACGACTCGTAGACGTCGACGAATCCGTCGACGACCCGCGGATGCTCGGTCATGAGGTCGTCGAGTCCGGCGAAGTCGCCGTCGAGCACGCTCTCGCCCTCGAAGGTCGAGTCGCCGCGGTTGTGGTACAGCGTCGGGTCGTTGAGCCAGCCGGGCACCTTCAGGTCGGCGTCGTCGGGGGCGATGACGGGCGTGTACGGGAACGACGAGCTGTCGAGTTCGGGGAAGTCGTCGCCGCCGGCGTAGTCGGCGGGGTCGAACGGCTCGCCCGCGGCGGTCGTGTACGGAGAGGTCGCCTTGTCGATGTAGTCGTACTGCTTCTCGGCGTAGTCGATCACATCCGCCGTGTGGTTCGTGATGATGTCGAAGTAGACCTTGATGCCGCGGGCGTGCGCGTCGTCGATCAGCGCCTCGAGTTCGGCGTTCGTGCCGAGGTGCGGGTCGATCTGCGTGAAGTCGGTGATCCAGTAGCCGTGGTAGCCGGCGGAGGCGTTCTCACCGGCGCCCTGGACGGGCCGGTTCTTGAACGACGGGGTGAGCCAGATGGCGGAGGTACCCAGCCCCTCGATGTAGTCGAGCTGCGAGCGCAGTCCGGCGAGGTCGCCGCCGTTGTAGAACCCCTTGCGCGTCGGGTCGTAGCCGGAGACGAGCGGATCGGTGCCGAGCCCGGCGGTGTTGTTCGCCGGGTCTCCGTCACGGAAACGGTCGGTCATGACGAAGTAGAACTGCTCGCCCGAGCCCGGTTGACGCACCGGCGGCGCGACGATCGCCGCATCCGCTTCGCCGTACGGTCCGGCCAGGTCGAGCGCCTCGAGCCCGACGCGCTCCTTCGCGAGGTCGAAGGTGAAGCGCAGCGTGGTGGTGCCCGCCACGGTGAGCGGGATGTTCGCATCGCCGCCGTCGAGGCCGTACGCCTCGTCCCACGAGTCGTCGAGGGCGACCTTGTACTCCCACGTGCCGGCGGGCACCTCGAACTCGGCGGACCAGACGCCGGGCGTGGCGGTCGGCGCGAGTTCGGTCTGCTCGCAATCGGGCGCCCAGTCGGCGGCGCAGCCGAGCTCGGACTGCAACGATCCGACCAACGCGACGGTGCTGTTCTCGTCCGCGGCGGCCGCGGGTTGGGCGACGGACAGTCCCGTCGCGAGGAGAGCCAATGCGGCGAGCACGGCGGAGAAACGGGGGGCGGCGGAACCAGGAGTCATCTTCGACCTTCACCGTCGTGCGCGTCATCGCGCGGGACCTCGACGGACCGACTGTAGACCCGCGACGACGAGACTGCAATCGCTTACATGCCCTCCGCGCCGCCACGGCACGATGGCACCGATTTCACCCCCGCCCGGGGGTCGAATGCGCCCCTTTACTCGCGTAAGCGCTTCCAGGATCGCCGCGCCGGTGTCGGCGCACGCCCGCGCGCCCCCGTCTCGCGCGTGCGTCGCGAATTCAGGAGATCCGCTCCCCGGGAGCCGA
Source organism: Diaminobutyricimonas aerilata (assembly GCF_002797715.1). NCBI lineage: Bacteria > Bacillati > Actinomycetota > Actinomycetes > Micrococcales > Microbacteriaceae > Diaminobutyricimonas > Diaminobutyricimonas aerilata. Next base: position 2,192,760 of record NZ_PGFF01000001.1, read on the forward strand.
TCCCGCCCGTCGGAAACTCAGGAGCGGGCACCGCCCGAGCCCGGGCTGGGATGTCGGGAATTCAGGACTGGCCGCAGCGTCTCCCCCGGTTCGGCTGGATCGACGGGCCCGGGCAGCACCGGAGTCCTGAATTCCCGACGCCCGTGCCCGGAGCGCTCCGCTCGCGACTCCTGAATTTCCGACGGCGGGGCGCGGGACGCCGATGCCCGGGACTCCTGAGTTTCCGACGTGCGCGGGCCGTCGCGAACGAACCAGCGGGGACGAGCCGGCGCGAACGAATCAGCGCGGACGAATCAGCAGGGGACGAGCCGGCGCGAACGGATCAGCGGGGACGAATCGGCGGGAACGGATCAGGGGAAGCAGGCGTGGCAGGGGGCGAGCCGGTCCTGCACCTGCGTGGAGACGACCGGATGCACGGGGAACACGTCGCCGAGCCGTTCGGAGGTGAGCCGCTCGGTCGGGCAGTTCAACGACGCGTGGAAGGCGCGGCCGCTCGCCGAGATGTAGACGATGAGCGGCAGCTCCGTCGGCGGGGTCCAGCACGACGCGCATGCCGCCGCGACCACTCCGTGCCGGCACTCCTGCGTGACCTCGACCATCGGTCCCTCCTCGATGCCGATCCCCCCGACATCGATCCCAGTCTCCGCCTTCCGGAGCGGCGCGGGCAGCCCCAGAACGAGCCACACGGGCACCGCGGCTAGGTTGGGCGGATGACCGGCGACGAGGTGGTGCGACTGCTCGCGACCCTCGCCGATGACGGCATCCGCGTGTGGGTGGCCGGCGGATGGGCGGTCGATGCGCTCGTCGGCCGGACGACTCGACCGCACGGGGACCTCGACGTCGCGGTCGACGCCGCCCAGCTGCCGCAGTCGCTCGACCTGCTGCGGCGCGCCGGCTTCGCCGTGACCGTCGACTGGTCGCCCGCGCGGCTCGAGCTGCGCCATGCCGACGGGAGGTGCCTCGACGTGCACCCCGTCGAGTTCGCCGCCGACGGCGGTGGGGTGCAACGCGGCCACGAGGGACCCGACTTCGACTACGCGCCGGACGGATTCACGAGCGGCACGATCGCGGGGGCGTCGGTGCCGTGCCTCTCGGCCCGGCAGCAACTCGCGTTCCGCCGGGGCTATCCGCCACGGCCGGTCGACGAGCACGACGTCGCACTCCTGCGCCCTCTGGCCGCCTCGGCCGGTTAGGAACGTCACCGGACGTCATGCCCCTGGCGCGGCCGGTGCGCGGCGTGTCAGGGTGGATGCGCAGCGGGCACGCGAAGCCTCGCGCCTGTCATGGGCACCGCTGCGACAGCCCGCGGCGGATCCCCGCCCATCCCCATGACGGAACGAGGCCCCATGCTCGACAGCAGCGAACGCATCCAGACCAGCCACGCCGGCAGCCTGCCGCGCACCCCCGAGCTCATCGCCGCCAACGACGCGCGCCGGATCGCCGAGGACGGGTTCACCCTCGAGCGCACCGAGGAGTTCGACGGACTGCTCACCGACGCCGTGAGCGACCTCGTGCGGCGGCAACGCGAAGCCGGCATCACCGTGCCGGGCGACGGAGAGTTCGGCAAGGCCATGACGAGCGCCGTCGACTACGGCGCGTGGTGGTCGTACTCGTTCCAGCGCGTGGCGGGCCTCTCGCTCACCGGAGCGGACATCTTCACCCAGGAGCCCGTGCGGTCCGAGCCCGGCACCGTGCGGCTCACCACGTTCCCCGACCGGCGGGACTGGACCATCTTCCGGGACGCGTACACCGACCCCACGAGCGGCATCTCGACCGGGAAGACGGCGACCGCCTTCCCGGCCACCACCGGGCCGCTGCAGTACGTCGGGCACGACGCGATCCGCTCCGACATCGCGAACCTCAAGACGGCACTCGCCGCCCAGGGGTACGAGGAGGGGTTCATCACCGCCCTCTCGCCCGGCTCCGGCGCCAGGATCCCGAACGAGTTCTACGCCACCGAGGAGGAGCACATCTGGGCGTGGGCGGATGTGCTGCGCGAGGAGTACACCGCGGTCATCGAGGCGGGACTCGTGCTGCAGATCGACGACCCGTCGATCGCCGAGAACTGGGACCAGATCAACCCGGAGCCGAGTCTCGAGGACTATCGGGCCTTCACCCGCATCCGGGTCGAAGCGCTCAACTACGCCTTGCGCGGCCTGCCGCAGGACCGCATCCGCTTCCACCTGTGTTGGGGCTCGTGGCACGGACCGCACACGACCGACATCGAGTTCCGCCACATCGTGGACCTCATGCTCGGCATCGACGCCGGCGCGTACAGCTTCGAGGCGGCCAACGCGCGTCACGAGCACGAGTGGAAGGTGTGGGAGGACGTGACGCTGCCGGACGGCAAGCTGATCCTTCCCGGCATCGTCGGGCACGCCACCAACGTGGTGGAGCACCCCGAGCTCGTCGCCCAGCGCATCGAACGCTTCGCCGCCCTCGTCGGGCGCGAGAGGGTGATCGCGTCGACCGATTGCGGTCTCGGCGGACGCATCCATCCGCAGATCGCGTGGGCGAAGCTCGAGAGCCTCTCGCGCGGCGCCGAGCTCGCGACCGAACGGCTGTGGGGACGCCGAGTCGCCTGAGGCCTCCGAGGTTCCCCGTCGGAGTCGGCTGCTAGCGTGCAATCCCGGACCCGACCGGAGGAGGAGCCGTGCCCGGATCGCTCGTGCTCGACGTGCTCCTCGTTCTCCTGCTCATCGGCGGTTTCGTGTACGGCATCCGCCGGGGCCTACTGCACAGCGTCGCCGCGGTCGCCGGACTCGTCGCGGGCGGGATCGGCGCGTTCTTCGCCGTACCGCTCGTCACCGGATGGGTGGGGTCGCCGGCGTGGCGTGGTCCGGCGGTGCTCGCCGTCGTGCTCCTGCTGGTGGTCGGCGGATACGGCGTGGGCGCGACGATCGGCGGCGCGCTCAGCCGCGGGGTCGGTCGACGCGGTCCCCTGCGGGTGCTCGACCGGCTGCTCGGCGGGGTGGCGAACCTCGCCGTGTCGGCCGCGGTGCTCTCGATGGTGGCGTTCAGCGTCGTCGCCCTCGGCGTGCCCATCCTCTCGCCCGGGATCGCGTCCTCGACCGTGGTGCGCTCGATCGACTCGGTCACGCCGGACCCGGTACGTGCCTTCCTCGCCCAATTGCGCGCCGCCGTCGTCGACGAGGGTCTGCCGCGCATCACGGAGGCCCTGACCGGCGCCCCGCCCGAGATCCCCGACCTCGACACCGCGAGCCCGGCTCTGCGCGAAGCGGCGCTCTCGGTGGCCCGCATCACCGGCAACGCGTTCGCGTGCGGTCAGGGTCAATCGGGTAGCGGCGCCGTCATCGCCGAGGACCGGGTCATCACGAACGCGCACGTCGTGGCCGGAGTGGAGGAACCGTTCGTCGAGTTGCCCGGACGCGGGGCGGTGCCGGGTCGGGTGGTGTACTTCGACCCGTCCGACGACCTGGCGGTCATCCACGCCCCGGGGCTGGACGGCACACCGCTGCCGACGGGCGCCGCGCTCGCGACGGGCGACGCGGCCGTGGTCGACGGCTATCCCTTCGGGGGGCCGTTCCGTTCCGGGCCGGCCGAGGTCATGGCGCGGGGACCGATCATCGCCGGCGACGTGTACGGCACGGGCAGCGCACCCCGCGACGTCTACACGCTCGCCGCGGACATCGAGCAGGGTAACTCGGGCGGCCCGCTGCTGGACACCGCGGGAGCGCTCGTCGGCATCGTCTTCGCGAAGTCCGCGGAGGTCGAGGACGTGGGCTACGCGCTCACACTCGACGAGGTGGGTCCGGTCATCGACCGGTCGGCGTCGCTCGAGCAGTCTGTCGACTCCGGAGCGTGCGTTCACGGTTGAGCCGGATGGCGGCGGGCGTCGTCACGATGAGGGCGCCGATCACCCCGATGAGTGCGCCGACCGAGTTGGCGACCAGGTCCCGGGGGTCGGAGACCCGATCGGGCAGCGAGAGCTGCACGGTCTCGATCGTGACCGTCAGTGCGACGCCCAGCAGCACGGCGATCCACCACCGGCGGCGTCCGAACAGCAGCAGGAAGAACAGTCCGATCGGCACGAACATCGCCACGTTCGCGGCGAACTCGACCTCGGCGTAGCCGACCCAGTCGAGCGAGGGGTGCCGGGCGGTCCACTCCAGGATGCGGAAGACGATCGAGTCGGTGCCGTCGTCGATCGGCTGCGGGCCGAGCGTCAGCCAGCCGACGACCCCGAGGTACACGAAGGTCACGAGGCTGAGCAGGGGGTGCTGTCGGAACACTCATTCTCCTTCCGGGCACCGGCCTCCGGCGGGCCGGTCGGTGAGGCGACGAGCTCCCGACAGTAGCGGCGCAATCCCGGGTCGCGGTGCGAGAACCCTGGACGGAGGCGGCGAGACGCGACGAACCCGGCACCCCTGAGGGCGCCGGGTCCGTTGCGATCAGATGATCAGAGGGCGCGGATGTTCGCGGCCTGGAGGCCCTTCGGGCCCTCCGCCGTGTCGAACTCCACACGCTGGTTCTCGACCAGGTTGCGGTATCCGTTCCCCGTGATGGCGGAGAAGTGGGCGAACAGGTCGGCGCTTCCGTCATCGGGAGCGATGAAGCCGAAGCCCTTTTCGGAGTTGAACCATTTCACGGTGCCGGTGGGCATGTGTCCTTCTTCTTTCTTTCTGGGTGACGGCCCGGATTTCGGGGCGCGTCGCGGTGTTCCTGATCCGCTCCACAGAAAGGCGCGCATCACCTGTCGGCGATGGGCGTGCCCGACGACGTGCGCAACATGACTACCGATTGCAACGCTAGCCCATCCTGGCCCGTGAGGGAACAGTTGAACCTCAGGCGCGTGAATCGAACGCCGGCGTCGACCAGAAGATCATCGCGACGAGCGCCGTCGCGGCGATCGACACGGTGAGGGCGTTGCGCCCGCGGCGCACGGTGCGCTCGATGGAACCGGGACCACGATGACGGGCTCGGCTGAACGCCCATCCGTCGCGACGATGACGTGCCATCGCTTCCCCTTCCCTCGTTGCTGGGAGAAGTCTCACCCTGTGCTTGACATTCGATGCGACGACACACCGAGAAAGCGGTGAGATGCGACAGAACGTCTATTTCACTACCCGCGGCCTGGTGGCCGCCCTAGACTCGCCCTCGGCCGTGCGCTCGTCCCCCCGAGCGCAGGTCGTGACGTCCGGCTGGTTACCGGACGTCGGGGCTGTTCCTGATCCACAGCCCCGCGGCGGGCCGCCCGTTCGGGGCGGCCCGCCGCTTTCCTGATACCCCTTGACGACCTCCAGGAGACGGGTGCACCCTGAGAAAGAACAAACTCGTCGCCCAGTTGAGCCGCAGGCAGTGCCGCGCCACTGGGCGATGAGTCTTTTCACGGGACCGCTCCAGCGCGGCGGATGCCCGGCACCCCAACCCGCGAGGACGCCCCAGCCGTGAGCACCATCGACTACGCCCCGCTGTCCGCACCGGTCACCCGGGAGGAGGCGCGGGCGTTCCGTCGGGAGAGCCGGGCCCGGTCGGGCGGGCTTCTCTCCGGGGGCATCGTCGCGGTGATCGCCCTGGTTGTCGGAGTCGTCGGCGGCGCCGCTGCGCTCCTCGTCGTGATCGCTCTGGGCGTCGCCGTGTGGACCGCACCCGGTGGGCCCGACGGGGGCATGGTCCTCCTCACGCTCGCTCTGCTGGTCGTCCTGGGCCTCACGGCCTGGGGCATCGTGGCGGGCACCGTCGGCACCCTCGGCACGTGGAGCAGGTGGCTGCGACTCACCCGTTTCGCGACCGCGAATCGGATGACGTTCTCCGCCTCCTCCCCCGACCCTCGGTATCCGGGGGCGATCTTCACTGTCGGCAGGGACCGACGCGCCGTCGAGCACCTGCGCTCGACCGAGGGCAGGTACGTCGACTTCGGCAACTACCGCTACGTGACCGGGTCGGGCAAGAACCAGACGACGCACCACTGGGGCTTCCTCGCGCTCAAGCTCGACCGTCGCCTGCCGCACATGGTGCTGGACGCGCGCAGCAACAACGGACTCTTCGGGGCGACGACCCTTCCGACCGCGTTCTCCCGCGACCAGGTGCTGAGCCTCGAAGGCGACTTCGACCGGCACTTCACGCTGTACTGCCCCGCCGAGTACGAGCGGGACGCGCTGTACGTCTTCACCCCCGACCTGATGGCCCTGCTCATCGACGAGGCGGCGCCGTACGACGTGGAGATCGTGGACGACTGGATGTTCGTCTACTCGCCGACGCGGTTCCCGCCGGCGGACGAGGCGACCTATCGACGGCTCTTCCGCATCGTCGACACCGTGGGCGCGAAGACCGTCGCTCAGACCGGACGGTACGCGGATGACCGCGCGGGCGTCGACCGCACGGCGAACCTCGTGGCGCCCCAGGGGCGACGCCTGAAGCGAGGCATCTCCGCCGGTGCCGTCGTGTTCATCGTCGTGTTCGTGCTCGGCTTCGTGTGGAATCTCGTCGGCGGGGCGTTCGGCTACTGAGGCTCAGCCGCCCATGAGGGCACGGCGGGCGGCGGTGACCGCGCCGAGCAGTCGCGCCTCATCGGCCTGGGCGCCGATGCGCCCCCGGCCCGTGATCACCCGCTGGCGCGCGAACGCGAGCCGGGTGGCGTCACGGATGTACCGCTTCATGATGCGCCCCGCGCCACGCTGTCGCGCCCACGCGAGAGCGACCCTCCGGCCCGCCGGCGTCGCCAGCGCGGTCACCTCGCCCGGCGCGATCCAGCCCGCCGCGGCGTATTCGTTCAAGCGTGCGTAGGTGAGCGCGGCCTCCTGGCGACGCAAGGCGACGACGAGCACGACGGCGAGGATGAACAGGGGCACCTGCACGATGGCGTAGTAGCCGTAGAAGTCGGTCACGAAGAACAGCGCGCCGTTCCAGAGCGCGTGCAGGAGCACGGCGGGGATGAGCCCGAGCACGAAGAAGCCGATCGCTCCGAACGCGCCGGCGCGTCGCGCGGCGACGCCCAGCAGCAGTCCCGTCATCGCCGTGAACATGACGTGGGCGAACGGCGACATGAGCCCGCGCACGGCGAAGGTGCCGGCGACGCCGGCGATGCTGCCTTGCGATTCGGCGATCGCGATGCCGAAGTATTGGATGTTCTCGGTGAACGCGAAACCGCCCGCGACCCACGCGGCGTAGACGATGCCGTCGACGGGCCCGTCGAAGTGACGGCGGTTGAACCAGAGGATCAGGAGTACCCCGAGCCCCTTGCCGAACTCTTCGACGATCGGAGCCTGTACCGCGCTCTGGAAGAGCTGCACCGCGGGGGCGTCGCGATCGACGGCGCCGAGCACGTTCTGGATCTCGGAGTCGACGAGCAGGGCGATGAGCACCGAGACGCCGGCGCCCCAGAGGAACGCGAAGAGCAGGGCCCCGCGCGGCTCGGGCTCCCAGCGGTCGATCCAGCGCGCGCCGAGGAACACGATCCCGAGCGGCACGAACGCGAGGATCGCGGCGGTGAGCACCGTCCCGGTGCCGAGGAAGGTCAAGAGGTACACGAGCACGAACAGCAGCGCGCCGCCGGCGATCGCGATGCCGATGATCGCGGCCACGACGGCGCCCGCGCGACCGCGTCGCGGGGGCGGCGTCGGGCCGCCGTACGACACGGCGGTCTCCTGACGCACCTCGGCGGGAGCGGATGCGGGGGCGGCATGGCCGGGTTCGACGCGGGCGGCGTACCCGTCGGGAGCGAGGCTCGACATGCGCATCACCCTAGCGGCGGGCCGACGGACGCTCGTCACCGTCGGCGTCACCACCACCGGGTGTTCAGGGTTGCTGTTCGCGCAGGATGGCGAGTGCCCGGGCGACGCGGTCGCCGAGCCCGGGGACGCGACGGCCGCTTCGACGCTCGGCGTCGTCGAGGGCCAGTGCAAGACGCTCGCGGTGACGGTCGGCGACGCTCGCGCGCAGCACACCCACGTCGCGCTCCCGACGGATGGTACGCACGCCGACCACGAGCGACACGACGGTCAACACGAGACCACCGGCGGCGACCACCCACCAGGCGGCGCCGTCGGTCGTGGCGAAGAGCGCGGCGCCGACGGGAACGAGCGAGAGCGCGGCGGGCAACAGCGGTGTCGCCCCGGGCCACGCCGAGGCGCGACGACTCCGTTCGTCGAGCGCACGCGCCTGCCGGCGCCACTCCGCGACGAGTTCGGGCGCAGGCCGCCCGGCGCCCTCGTCGATGACGCGCAACCGCAGCTCCGCGTAGTCAGCGGCCGATCCCACGAGGCCCGCTCCCCCGCCGGACGCGCCCGGGTCGAGGTGGGTGCGAGCCTCACGACGCAGATCGGCGAGCCGCGCAAGGAGCGCACCCAGCGCGAAGAGGGTCGCGACGAGACCCGCCGTGAAGACGATCATGCCGGTCGCACTCATGCGAACACCTTGCCCGGGTTGAGGATGCCGCGCGGATCGAAGACCTGCTTGATCCGCCGTTGCAGCTCGTACTGGGTGGTGCCGAGCTCGTCCTGCAGCCACCGCCGCTTGAGCAGTCCCACCCCGTGCTCGCCGGTGAGCGTGCCACCCAGGCGCAGCGCCGTCGTGAACAGCTCGTCCGCGGCCGCCCACACCGCATCCGGCACCTCCTCGCCCTGGAACAGGAAGTTGGGGTGCAGATTGCCGTCGCCGGCATGCGCGACGGTCGCGATCACGACATCGTGACGCCGCTCGATGTCGGTGATGGCGGCGAACATGGCCGGCAACTGGCTGCGCGGTACTGATACGTCCTCGATGAGCACCGTGCCGAGGCGTTCCATCGCCGGGTGGAAGGCGCGGCGGATGGCGAAGAGGCGCTCTCCCTCTTCGGCGTCGCGCGCCAGCTCGACACTCCCGCCGAGCGATTCGGCGATCGCCCTGGCGGACGCCGCGTCCGCCTCCGCTCCGGCGCCGTCGAACTGCACGAGCAGGTGGGCGCCGCGGCCTCCGAGGTCGACGCCGACGTGCGCACTGATGGCGTCGAGCGCTCGCGCGTCGAGCAGCTCCATGATCGCCGGGCGCAGCCGGGATGCCGTGATGACCGCCGACGCGCGGGCCGCCTGCTCGACGGACTCGAAGGACGCCCCGAGCGTCGCGACGGGGCCCGCGGGCAGCGGGCGGAGCTTGAGCGTCGCTTCGACGATCACGCCGAGGGTGCCCTCCGAGCCGATCATGAGCGCGGTGAGGTCGAGACCCGTGACTCCCTTGACCGTGCGGTGCCCGAGGCTGAGTAGCTCGCCGTCCGCGGTGACGACCTTCAAGCCGAGCACCGCCTCCCGCGTGACGCCGTACTTGGCGCACAACAGGCCCCCGGCGTTGGTGGCGATGTTGCCTCCCACCGTGGAGATCGCGCGGCTCGCCGGATCGGGGGCGAACCAGAGTCCGTGGGCGAGCAGCGCCGCGTTCAGGTCGGCGTTGATGATTCCCGGTTCGACGACCGCGAGTTCATCGTCGACGTTGATCTCGAGCACGCGGTTCATCGCGAGGGTCGACAGCACGATCTCGCCCGGCCCGGCGATGGCTCCCCCGGCGAGCCCCGTGCCGGCACCGCGCGTGACGACGGGCACCCGGTGGGCGTTCGCGATCCTCAGGGTGTGCTGCACGTCGGCCACGGATGCGGCGCTGACGTACGCGAGGGGCCGGCCGGCGGAGCGATGACCCGACTTGTCTGCCCGGGCGGGTTCGAGCAGTCGCGGATCGGTCGACACGGCGCTGCCGAGGGCGGCACTGAGCTCCTCGAGCACGGCGTCGGTCATCCCCTCAGCCTACGGCGGGCAACCCGCGGCCCACCGTCCGTAATGTCCGATTTCCGCTGGTGGGTGTCGGCGGGCGGTGCGAGGCTGGACCCATGCCCACCGCGCCGGTCACCTCCGATCCGCTGTTCGACCAGCGCTATCGCGCGATGTCCGCCCGGGACGCCCGGTTCGACGGCCAGTTCATCACCGGGGTCCACTCCACGGGCATCTACTGTCGTCCGAGTTGCCCAGCGGTGACCCCGCAGCAGCGGAACGTCGTGTTCTACCGCACCGCGGCGGCCGCGCACGAAGCGGGTCTGCGCGCGTGCAAGCGGTGCCAGCCCGACGCCGTGCCCGGTTCCCCCGAATGGAATCTGCGCGACGACCTCGCGTCGCGGGCGATGCGCCTCATCACCGACGGCGTCGTCGAGCGCGAAGGCGTGTCCGGGCTCGCCCGGCGGCTGGGATACACGACCCGACACCTCTCGCGCGTGCTCCAGACCGAACTCGGAGCCGGTCCCCTCGCCCTCGCGCGGGCGCATCGGGCGCAGAGCGCCCGCGAACTGCTCGTCTCGACCGACCTGCCGGTCGCCGACGTCGCCTTCGCGGCCGGATTCGCGAGCATCCGCCAGTTCAACGAGACGATCGCGGCCGTGTACCAGTTGACCCCGAGCGACATCCGACGTCGATGGGGCCGTGGGGCGGGCTCCTCGACCGCGCCCGACGGCGGCACGACCCTCACGCTGCGCCTGCCCGCCCGCGCTCCGTTCGACGGTCCGGGGCTCATGCGATTCTTCGCCGACCACGCCGTGCCGGGGCTCGAGACGGGAGACGACGCCGCCTTCTCGAGGCGGCTGCGCCTCCCCCACGGCGACGCGGAGGTCACCCTAACCCTCGACGGCGACGCGGCGGTGCGGTGTCGCGCGCGACTGGACTCCGTGGCCGACGTCGCGACGCTCGTCGCCCGGGTGAGACGGCTGTTCGACCTCGACGCCGACTCCGTCGCGATCGATGCGGCGCTCGCCGCCGACGCCCGGCTCGCCCCCCTCGTCGACGCCGTCCCCGGCATGCGTATCCCCGGCTCCGTGGACGTCGAGGAGACCCTCTTCCGCACCCTCGTCGGGCAGCAGATCTCCGTCGCGGCGGCGCGTACGGTGCTCGGCCGCATCGTGCGCGATCTCGGCGACGGCGTGCGGTTCCCCGATGCGGCCCGGATCGCGGAACACGGCACGGAGGTGCTGCGCGGCCCGGCGACCCGCGTCGCCTCGATCGTCGGGGTCGCCCGCGCGATCGCCGAGGGTGAACTCGTGCTCGATGTCGGTCTGCCGCTGCCCGAACTGACGGCGCGGCTGCTGGCCCAACCGGGGATCGGCCCCTGGACGGCGGGCTACGTCGCCCTGCGGGCCCTCGGCAACCCCGACGTGCTGCTCTCGAGCGACCTCGTCATGGTGCAGTCGGCCCGGGCGCTCGGCATCGCCGACACCGCGCGGGGTCTCGAGGCGGCGGGCCGTGCCTGGTCACCGTGGCGCAGCTACGCCGGAATGCACTTGTGGCGCGCCCGCCCGAAGGCGGACGCGCCACAGCGCTGAGATCGAGCGGTCAGCGACCGGTCGCGTCGGTCTCGCGATCCACGTCGCCGCGCCAGGCGCCGGTCTCGAAGCCCTGCGACTCGATGAGCTTCTTGAACTTCTTGAGGTCGTTGCCGATCTGCACGTCGTCGACCTGCAGGAGCGCGCCGGCCTGCTCGAGCACGCCCTGCGGCTTCCAGTCGAGCTGAACGGTCACGCGGGTCTGCGTGTCGCCGAGGCGGTGGAAGGTGACGACTCCGGCGTGGGTCTCGCCGTCCGTGCTCTTCCAGGCGACGCGCTCGTCGGGGTGCTGCTCGGTGATCTCGGCGTCGAACTCGCGCTCCACACCGGCGATCGAGACCTTCCAGTGGGTGCTCGTGTCCGTCACCTGGACGATCTCCTCGACGCCACCCATGAACTGCGGGAACGACTCGAACTGCGTCCACTGGTTGTAGGCGGTGGTGATGGGCACGTCGACATCGATGGACTTCTCAACGGTGGGCATGGGTTCCGATCTCCTTCGGTTGTCCTGTTCTTCGACGGTACGCCCGGCCTTTTCCTCCGCCCGACCGTTCGCAGTCGACGTCCAGCAACCACCCTGCGAAACCACATCCCCGCACCAGCGGGCGCTCCGGCGGGCGCTCCGGATCGATACCATGACCCGCATGAGTTCGAGGACGCCCGTCGATGACGCCGAGGCACGCGAAGACGACGGCCGCGACGAGACCGAGACGGAGCGCCTCGACCGCAACTGGAACGAGATGCTGCAGGAACTGCGCGTCACCCAAACCGGCACGCAGATCCTCACCGGCTTCCTCCTGACCCTCGCGTTCCAGCCGCGATTCGCCGATCTCGACCCGTTCCAGGTCGACGTGTACCTGTGCCTCGTCGTGCTCGCCTCGATCGCGACGGTGCTCGGGCTCGCGCCGGTGAGCCTGCATCGCGCCCTCTTCCGCAAGCGGGCGAAGCAGCAGATCGTCCGGGTCGCCGACGTGCTGCTCAAGTCCACGCTCGTGTGCGTCGCCCTGCTCGTCTCCGGCGTGGCCCTGCTCATCTTCGACGTCGTGATCGGCGGTGCCGCCGGTGTGATCGCCGGCTCGCTCGCCGCTCTGCTCATCATCGTGATCTGGCTCGTCGTGCCGTTCGGCGCGCATCCGCGGCGCGGCGCATCGGACCGGGAGTGAGCTCGCAGCTGCTGCGCGGCGCGGATCGCGGCGAGTGGGCCGTGCTCGTCCGCCGGGCATGGCACGGATTCCTGCGACACCGGGGCATCGACTCCGCGGCGGCGCTGACCTTCTTCGCCGCCCTGACGATGTTCCCCGGCGCGCTCACGCTCGTGTCCGCGACGGCACTGTTCGACGCCCGCGGCGACGCCGTGCGCGATCTGCTCGCCGTCGTGCAGGATGTCGCCCAGGATTCGACCGTCGCGACGCTCGCCGATCCCCTGCAAGAGCTGTTGAGCATCGACAACCCCGCCGTCGCCCTGGTCGCCGGGCTCGTGCTCACGGTGTGGTCCGCCTCCGCCTACGCGACCGCCTTCGGCCGCGCGATGAACACGGTGTACGAGGTGCAGGAGGGCCGCCGGCTGCTCAAGTTCCGCGGCCTCATGATCGCCCTGTCGGTGCTGCTGATGATCGTCTTCGCCGCCCTCGCGCTCATCCTGCTCATCACCCCGCGCGTCGCGGCGGCGATCGGACGCGGAGCAGGGATCGGCGAACCGTGGTTGAGCCTGTGGAACTTCGGCAAGTGGCCCGTGCTCGCCGTGCTGCTGCTGCTCGTGGTCGCCGTGCTCTTCTACGTCACCCCGAACGTCAAGCACGAACGGATGCGCTGGCTCGGGCTGGGCGCCGGCGTCGCCCTCGTCGTCGGCGGCTCCGCGACCGCCGGCTTCGCGCTGTACGTGTCGAGCATCGGTCAGTACGGCCGGGTGTACGGATGGCTCGGCGGCGGGGTGGTCGTGCTGCTGTGGCTCTACCTGGTGAACCTGAGTCTCGTCGCCGGCGCGGAAGCCGACGCCGAGGTGACCCGACTGGGGCTGCTGCGCAGCGGGATCGACGCGACGGAGACCATCCCGCTGCCCGCTCGCGACACCGCCCGCACCCTCATGCTGGCCCGGCAGCGGACGGCCGACGAAACCGATTCCCGGGCGATCCTTCAGCGTTCCCCGAAGGGTTCCTGAACGTCCGACTCCTGCGGTTGGGGCCTCCGGACGCCCGGCGTAGCGTCGCTGACGACCAACCCAGGAGGTAGATGACATGAGCGATCCCGCTCCCGATCCCCGCACCGAACACCACGACGAGGGTTTCGGAAAGCAGAAGCAGGACAGTCAGCCCGGTCACACGCAGGAGATGGATCCGGCTCCCGATCACGGCGAGGAGAGCTACGTCGGACACGGCCGCCTCGAGGGCCGCCGCGCGCTCATCACCGGAGGCGACTCCGGCATCGGCCGCGCCGTCGCGATCGCCTACGCCCGCGAGGGTGCCGACGTCGCGATCGTCTATCTGCCCGAAGAGCAGGAGGACGCCGAACAGGTCGGTCAGTGGATCGAGAAGGCCGGCCGCAAGGCGGTGCTCATCCCCGGCGACGTGCGCGACGAGCAGTTCTGCGCCGACTCGGTGCAGCGCACCGTCGACGAGCTCGGCGGACTCGACATCCTCGTGCTCAACGCCGGGTACCAGCAGGCGCGCGACGGGATCGACTCGATCGAGACCGAGGAGTTCGACCGCGTCTTCAAGACGAACCTGTACGGGCTCATCTGGACCGCGCGCGCCGCGGTGCCGCACCTGAGCGAGGGCTCCTCCATCATCACGACGTCGTCGATCCAGGCGACGAGCCCGTCGCCCGATCTGTTCGACTACGCGATGACGAAGGCCGCGCAGGTGTCGTTCACCCAGTCGATGGCGCAGGCCCTCGGCGAGAAGGGCATCCGGGTCAACGCCGTCGCCCCCGGACCGATCTGGACGCCGCTCATCCCGGCGACCGACTGGCCCGAGAAGACCGAGTCCTTCGGGCAGGACACCCCGCTCGGCCGGGCCGGGCAGCCCGCCGAACTGGCGTCCGCGTACGTGTTCCTCGCCGACGCCGCCTCGTCGTACGTCTCCGGCGCCGTCGTGCCCGTCACGGGAGGGAAGCCGTTTTGACCGTCCAGGATCCGAGGAACCTGTACCCGCGGCCGCCGTTCCGCATCGTCGACGGCAAGCCCGATCCCTCGCCCGATCACGGCGAGGAGCGCTACGTCGGTCACGGCCGGCTCGCCGGCCGGAAGGTGCTGCTCACGGGCGGCAACTCCGGCATCGGCCGCGCGGCGGCGATCGCCATGGCGCGCGAGGGAGCGGACGTCGCTCTGAGCTACCACTCCGATGAGGAGGGGGCTCGTGAGGCCGTCGCGACCATCGAGCAGGCGGGAGTCCGCGGTTTCGCGCACCAGGCCGACCTCGGCGAGGAGAGCGAGTGCGTGAAGCTCGTCGAGGACGCCGTGGCGGAGCTCGGGGGGCTCGACACGCTCGTCATGGTGGCCGGGTACCAGAACAACGTGCCCGACATCATGGACCTCGAGACCGAGCAGCTCGAGCGCACGTTCCGCACGAACGCGTTCTCGCTGTTCTGGCTGACGAAGGCGGCGCTGCCGCACCTGCCGAACGGTGCGAGCATCATCACCACCTCGAGCGTGCAGGCGACGAGTCCGAGCCCCGACAAGGTCGACTACGCGGCGACGAAGGCGGCGATCATCAACTTCACCAAGTCGATGGCGCTGCAGCTCGCCGACCGCGGCATCCGGGTCAACTCGGTCGCGCCGGGCCCGGTGTGGACGAACCTGCAGCCGGATGCCGCCGACGACGAGGACCTGTCGCAGTTCGGCGCCCAGTCGCCGTTGGGCCGGCCCGGTCAGCCCGCGGAACTCGCCGGCGCGTACGTGTACCTCGCGAGCGACGACGCGAGCTACACGAGCGGCGAGACGCTCCACGTGCTCGGCGGCGAATCCGTCTGAGGGGAGAACGAGAGGGGCCCGTCGGCGCATGCCGGCGGGCCCCTCTCGCATGAGCGCTCAGCCCGCCTTCTTGCCCTTCGACGCGGGCTTCTTCTTGGGAGCCTCTTCCTCGTCCTTGCCCCCGCGGCTGCGCTCGACGGAACGCCGCAGCGCCTCCATGAGGTCGAGCACCTCGCCGCCCTCCTCGGGTTCCTCGGGAGCGCCGAAGGTGGCCTCGGTGTCGAGCGCGTCACCCTTCTCGAGCTTCGCCTCGATGAGTTCGCGCAACTGCTCCTGGTACTCGTCCGTGAACTTCTCCGGCTCGAAGTCGGCCTCGAACTCCTTCACGAGCGCCGCCGACATCTTCAGCTCCCGGTCGCTGATCGTGACCTTCTCGTCGAGCGCGGGGAAGCTCGCCTCCCGCACCTCGTCGTCCCACAGCAGCGTCTGGATGACGAGCACGTCGTCGCGCACCCGCAGCGCGGCCAGCCGGGTCTTCTGCCGCAACGCGAACTTCACGATCGCCGTGCGGTCGGTCTGCTCGAGCGTGCGCCGCAACAGCACGTACGCCTTCGACGACTTCGAGTCCGGTTCGAGGAAGTACGGCTTGTCGAACATGATCGGATCGATCTGCTCGCTCGGCACGAACTCGACGACGTCGATCTCGCGGCTGCGCTCGGAGGGCAGCGCCTGCAGGTCGTCGTCGGTGATCACCACCGTGCGGTCGCCGTCGTCGTAGGCCTTGTCGATGTGCTCGAACGGGATGACCTTGCCGCAGATCTCGCACTTGCGCTGATACCGGATGCGCCCGCCGTCCTTGTCGTGCACCTGGTGCAGCTTCACGTCGTGATCCTCCGTCGCGCTGTACACCTTGACCGGCACGTTCACGAGGCCGAAGGTGATCGCGCCCTTCCAGATCGATCGCATCGCCGTCTCCTCACGGTCGTCCGATTTCGAACCATCATGGCCCCCGCCACGCCTGAACGTCACCCCCGTGTCTGCATCTTCGCTGGAACCTCCCTGGATGCGCTGGGCAGGATATGGGCATGGCACGCGCAGGATCGGGTGGGCGAGGCACCGAGCAGTACGTCTCCGTCGACCAGCACCGCATCCGGCTCACCAATCTCGAGAAGGTCGTCTACCCCGAGACCGGCACCACCAAGGCCGACGTGTTCGACTACTACGCCCGCGTCGCCGACGCGCTCATCCCGCACGCGCAGGACCGTCCGGCGACACGCAAGCGGTGGGTGGACGGCGTCGGCACGGCCGAGCACCCGGGTCAGGTGTTCTTCCAGAAGAACCTCGACGAAGGCACGCCGGAGTGGGTGCAGCGGCGCGACATCCAGCACTCCGAGGGCCCCAAGTCGTACCCCCTGGTGAACGACCGGGCGACGCTCATCTGGCTCGCCCAGATCGCCTCGCTCGAGATCCACGTGCCCCAGTGGCGCTTCGGGCGCACCGGGGTGCGCAAGAACCCCGACCGGTTGGTGCTCGACCTCGACCCGGGCGAGGGGACCGGGCTCGCCGAGTGCGCCGAGGTCGCCCGGCTCGCGCGGCGCATCCTCACCGGCATGGGTCTCGACCCGTATCCGGTGACGAGCGGCAGCAAGGGGATCCACCTCTACGCCGCGATCGACGGCTCGCAGACGAGCGACGAGATCTCGGCGGTCGCCCACGAGCTCGCGCGCGCACTCGAGGCGGACCACCCCGACCTCGTCGTGAGCGACATGAAGAAGACCCTGCGCACCGGCAAGGTGCTCGTGGACTGGAGCCAGAACAACGGCAGCAAGACCACGATCGTGCCGTACTCCCTGCGCGGCCGGCCGCATCCGACCGTCGCCGCCCCCCGCACCTGGGAGGAGCTCGACGACCCGGAGCTCGAGCACCTGGACTACCGCGAGGTGCTCGCCCGGCTCGAGGCCGCGCCGGACCCGCTCGCTCCGCTCTCGGCGGGGCACCTCGCCTCGCTCGAACCGACGCGTGAGCACATGGCGAGCTTCGACTCGACGCCCGCCGCCCGCGACCGGCTCGCCACGTACCGCAGCATGCGCGACGCCGCGAAGACGCCGGAACCCGTGCCCGAGGCACCGCCCGGGCCCGGCGGCGGCAACAGCTTCGTCATCCAGGAACACCACGCGAGCCGACTGCACTGGGATTTCCGGCTCGAGCACGACGGTGTGCTCGTGAGCTGGGCGCTCCCCCGCGGCGTGCCGACCGACCCGAAGAAGAACCATCTCGCCGTGCAGACCGAGGATCATCCCCTCGAATACGGCACGTTCGAAGGCACCATCCCCGAGGCCGAGTACGGGGGCGGCGTCGTCACGATCTGGGACGCGGGCACGTACGAGCTGGAGAAGTGGCGCGAGGGCGAGGAGGTCATCGCGACGCTGCACGGCGAGAAGCACGGCTCGCACAAGTACGCCCTCATCCGCACCCGTGGTCGCGACGGCCGGGACGAGAACAACTGGCTCATCCACCTCATGCGCTCCGAACACGATCCCGGCGAGGAACCGGCGGCGGAGGAGGGCGCCGAACGCACCGCGGGGTCGAGCCTCCGCCGAGAGCGGGGACGCCGGGTGGTCGGCGGTCGCACCTCGTCACCGGCGCCGGTCAAGCCGATGCTCGCGACCCTCGGCGAGGAGGACGGACTCGACGACTCCACCGAGTGGGCGTTCGAGATGAAGTGGGACGGCATCCGGGCGATCGCCCAGGTCACCCCGCGCGGCCTCTCGCTGCACACGCGCAACGGCAACGAGGTGACCACCGCGTATCCCGAGCTCGTCGAGCTGCTCGACGCCGTCACGGGACCCGTCGTGCTCGACGGCGAGATCGTCGCCCTCGACGCGCGGGGACGCCCGAGCTTCTCCAAGCTGCAGAACCGCATGAACCTCACGAAGACGCCGGACATCGAGCGGGCGATGCGCGATCATCCGGTGCACTACTTCGTGTTCGACGTGCTCGAACTCGACGGCGGGAGCCTCGCGCGGCGGCCCTACACGGAGCGGCGCCAGGCGCTCGAACGTGCTTTGCACGAGACCGAGCGCGTGCGGGTCCCCCCGGCCTTCGACGGCGACCTCGCCTCGGCGCTGCGGGCGAGCCGCGAACTCGGCCTCGAGGGCGTGATGGCGAAGGACGTCGACAGCACCTATACACTCGGGCGCCGCTCGTCGCGGTGGGTGAAGATCAAGCACCACCTCACCCAGGAGGTCGTGATCGCCGGGTGGCGTCCCGGCGAGGGACGACGCACCGGGGCAGTCGGGGCGCTGCTCATGGGTGTACCCGACGGCGACGGGCTGCGCTACGTCGGGAAGGTGGGCACGGGATTCCGCGAGCGCGAGCTCGACGAACTCGTCACCCGTTTCGCACGCATGGAACGCAAGACCACCCCGTTCATCGACGTGCCGGCGGCGGATGCGCGCGGGGCGCACTGGATCACGCCGCGTCTGGTCGGCGAGGTGGAGTTCGGGGAGTGGACCCCGACCGGCCGCCTCCGCCAACCGAGCTGGCGCGGGTGGCGCCCCGACAAGTCGCCGGAGGACGTCGTGGTGGAGAGCCCGTGACCCGCGTCACGCTCGTCATCCCGGTGAGGGACGACGCCGAGCTGCTGCGCCGCTGTCTCGCCGACGTGGCCCGGCAGTCCCGGCCGATCGACGAACTCATCGTCGTCGACAACGCGAGCGACGACGACTCGGCCGACGTCGCGCGTGCGGCCGGTGCCACCGTGCTCACCGAGCGGGTCGCCGGCATCTGGCCCGCGGCGGCGCGGGGGTTCGACGCCGCGACGGGCGATGTCATCGCACGCTGCGATGCCGACTGCCGGTTGCCGTCGGACTGGGTCGAGCGCCTCGTCGCGGCGCTCGACGCCCGCCCGGACGCCGTCGCGGTCACCGGGCCCGGGGTGTTCTACGACCTCGCCGGCGTGCCGCGGCTGCTCGCCGACGTGTTCTACATGCGGGCCTACTTCTGGTCGATGCACGGCGCGCTCGCCGGCACGCCCCTGTTCGGTTCGAACATGGGCATCCGGCGGGCCACCTGGCGGGCGGTGCGCGATCGCGTGCACCGCGACGACCCGGAGGTGCACGACGACATGGACCTCAGCCTGTGCCTCGATCCACGATGGAGGGTCGTCTACGACCGTCGGCTGCGCACCGGCATCTCGGGTCGGCCCTTCCGGTCGCTGCCGGCGATGATCCGGCGCGGACGCCGGGCCGTGCACACCCTCGCACGCAACTGGCCTGAGCAGTCGCCGTGGAGGCGGTGGAGGATCCGCGTCGAGGATCGCCTCGACCGGCGTCGCGGCCTACGCTCGGACGTGCGGCCCACCGCCGCGCTCCGACGACCACGGGAGGATGGCGCATGAGCATCGACCGCGCGCGCGACGACGCACCCCGCGAGTACGAACCGAACCTCGAGGACGAGCGGGTGGTGCCGCTGCTCGACGACGACGACGAACCGTTGCCACCGCCGACGATCGATCCCGACGAGCGGGTCGAGACCGACATCGAGGACGGCGACGTGTCCCTCGACGACGAGCGGCGCGACTGACCGGAGTCAGCCCCGCGCGGCCGGCACCGACGGCCGCCGCGGCCACCAAAACCGGTCGCCCGTGAGGAACGCGAGTGCGGGCACGACGACCGTGCGCACGAGCAGGGTGTCGAGCAGCACACCGACGCACACGATGATGCCGATCTGCGTGAGCGTGATGAGCGGCAGCACCCCGAGCACGGCGAACACGGCCGCGAGCAGCACGCCCGCGCTCGTGATCACCCCGCCGGTCGCGGCGAGGGCACGCACCATCCCCTCCCGGGTACCGGCGCGGGCCGCCTCCTCCTTCGCGCGGGTCACGAGGAAGATGTTGTAGTCCACCCCGAGCGCCACGAGGAACAAGAAGCTCAGCAGCAGCACGTTGTCGTCGAGCGCCGGGAAGCCGAACACCGTCTCGAAGAGGTACCAGCTCGCCCCCACGCTCGCGAAGAAACTCGCGACCACGGTGAACAGCAACAGCACCGGGGCGACGAGCGCGCGCAACAGCACGACGAGCACGAGGAACACGAGCGCGAGGATGACCGGGATCACGAGCGCCTGATCGGCGGCGGTCGCGGCGCGCAGGTCGAGAGCGCGGGCGTCCGCTCCGCCGACGATCGCCTCCCCGCTCCCGATCCCGTCGAGTGCGTCGCGCATCCGCTCGACCGTCGCGAGGGCGGAGCCGCTCTCCCCCTCGGCGTCGAGCACCACCTGGATGCGCGTCGAGCCGTCGGCGGAATCGCCGGGGGCGACGGAGTCGACGCCGCGCACGTCTTCGAGTCCGCGGACCACGTCGGCGACCTCGGCGTCGTCCGCGATGACGATCGTCGGCGAACTGCTGCCCGCCGGGAACGCGCGCTCGAGCACCGCCTGACCCGCCACCGCCTCCGGTTCGCGGACGAACTGCTCGCTCTGCGCGAGTCCGGTGCGCACCGTCACCATGCCGCTCGCAGCGGCGGCGAGCACGACCGCTCCCGCGACCGCAACGAGGATCGGCCGACGCTGGACTCCACGGCCGAGTCGCGCCCACGGGCTGCGCTCGGCGGTGTCCGCGGTGCCGACCCGCGGCACGTACGGCCAGAAGAGCCCGCGGCCGAAGAGCAGAAGAGCGGCGGGGAGCACGATGAGCGCGAAGACCATCGCCACCACGACACCGATGGCGCACGCGAGTCCGAGGGCGCGGTTCCCCGCGAGCTGCGCGACGAGGAGGGTGAGCAGGCTGAGCGCGACCGTGCTGCCGCTCGCGATGACGGCGGGTCCGGCCCCGCGCAGGGCGGCCGCCATGGCCTGCCGACGGTCGTCGACGTGCCGCAGTTCGTCGCGGTAGCGGGCGATGAGCAGCAGGGCGTAGTTGGTCCCCGCGCCGAACACGAGCACGGAGAGGATGCCGGTCACCGAGGCGTCGAGCTCGTAGCCGAGCGCGCCGGCGACGCGTCGCGCCACGATCCCGGCGAGCGCGTCGGCGAGACCGATGACAGTGAGCGGGACGAGCCACAACCACGGGCTGCGGTAGGTGATGAGCAGCAGCACCGCGACGACGATGACGGTGACGAGCAGGAGCCGGAAGTCGGCGCCGTCGAACACGGCCGCGACGTCGACCTCGAATCCCTCCGGACCGGAGAGGTAGACCCGCGCACCGTCGATCGCGTCCGCGACGGCCGCACGCAGCTCGTCGGCACGTCCGGCTTGCGCGTCCACGTCGTCCTCGACCTCGAGCGGCACGACGAGAAGCGCCACGTCGCCGTCGTCGGAGAGCGTCGGGGGCGGCACGGCGCCGTCCGCGGCGATCGACTGCAGCTCGGTCTGCGCCTCTCGCAGCTGCGCGAGCTGGCCATCGGAGAGGGGCCCGTCCTCGGCCTCGACCACGAGGAGCGCGGAGGTGGTCTCCTCCCCTGCGATCCGCTCCGCGACGGCATCCGCCCGCACCGACTCCGCGCTGTCGGGCAGACCGACCGGTGGAGCGGTGCTGCCGGTCGAGCCGGAACCGAGCGCGAACAGGGCGGCGCCGGCCGCGAGGGCGAGCAGCAGCACGATCCAGGAGGTGCGGCGGGCGGTGAGGAAGCGGATCACGATGTCTTTCGATCGTCGAAATATCTGACGATCACACTAACTGGCTAGGATCGGAACATGCAAGCGGACAGGATGCGCGCGCCGACCGTGCTGCTCCGCGAGATCCTCGAGATCTCGGAGGAATTCGAACGCCGGCTCGGTCGTCACCTGGCCGTCAATCCGACCGATCTCTCCGCCATGGAGCACCTCATCGCGAGCGGACCGCTGAGCCCGGGGGAACTCGCCCGCCGGCTGGGCATCTCCCCCGCCGCCGTCACCACCGTGATCGACCGGCTGACCGCCGCCGGCCACGCCGCGCGCACTCCCAACCCCGACGACCGCCGGGGCGTGCTCGTCGCGGCCGCGCCCGATTCCGTCGCGGCGGCGATGGCGCAGCTGATGCCGATGATCGGCGACATCGATCGAGTCATCGACGAGTTCGACGAGCAGGAGTCCGCCGCGATCGAGCGGTACCTGCGTCGGGTGGTCGAGCGCTACCGCGCCCACGTCGACGACTAGATCAGGCGCGGTCCTCGTCGAGGGCCGTCGCGGTCGGCAGCGTGATGGCGCCGGTCGACGGGGCGATGCCGCTCAGCCGCTCCGGGGCGAGCACCCGCTGCACGTCCTCCGCCCGCATCAGCCCGGCGTCCACGACGAGGTCCGCGATCGACGCGTTCGTCGTGAGGGCCTCGTGGGCGAGCGTCGCGGCCGCGGAGTAGCCGATGTACGGCGTCAGCGCGGTCACGACGCCCACACTCGACTCGACCTGCCTGCTCAAGCGCTCGGTGTTGGCGGTGATGCCGTCGATGCAGTTGACGCGCAGCGTGCGGCACGCGTTCGTGAGCCAGGCGAGCGACTGCAGGATGCTGTGGGCGATGACCGGTTCGAAGGCGTTCAGCTGCAGCTGACCCGCCTCGGCCGCGGCCGTGACCGTCGCATCCGCCCCGATCACGCTGAAGGCGACCTGATTGACGACCTCGGGGATGACCGGGTTGACCTTGCCCGGCATGATGCTCGAGCCCGCCTGCCGCGGCGGGAGGTTGATCTCGCCGATGCCGGCCTGCGGTCCGCTCGAGAGCAGGCGCAGATCGTTGCAGATCTTCGACAGCTTCACGGCACCGCGCTTGAGGATCCCGGAGAGGGTCATGAAGATCCCGGCATCGCTCGTGGCCTCGATCAGGTCGGGAGCGGTCTCGAACGCAAGGCCCGTGACCTCTTCGAGCCGTCGGCGCACGGCCTCGGCGTAGCGGGGATCCGCCGTGATGCCCGTGCCGATCGCCGTCGCGCCCATGTTGATCTCGTTGAGCCACTTGATCGACTCGGTGAGCCGGTCGTAGTCCTCGCGCAGCGTGTGCGCGAAGCCGGAGAACTCCTGACCGAGCGTCATCGGCACGGCGTCCTGCAGCTGCGTGCGGCCGACCTTGAGCACGTGGGCGAACTCGCGCCCCTTCGCCGCGAAGGCGTCCTGCAGGCGAGCGTGCTCGGCCAGCAGACGCTGGAGCGACAGCACCATCGCGAGCTTGATGGCCGTCGGGTAGACGTCGTTCGTGCTCTGGCTGCGGTTGACGTCGTCGATCGGATGCAGGTGCCGGTAGTCGCCCTTCTCGTGCCCGAGGAGTTCGAGCCCGCGGTTGGCGATCACCTCGTTCGTGTTCATGTTGGTGCTCGTGCCGGCGCCGCCCTGGATGACGCCGACGACGAACTGGTCGTGCAGCCCGCCCGCGACGATCTCCTCGCACACGCGGTCGATGACGTCGGCCTTCTCGGGCTCGAGCACCCCGATCTCGCGGTTCGCCCGCGCCGAGGCCTGCTTCACGCGCGCGAGGGCGCGCACGAGGTCGGGGTAGTTGTAGATGGCCCGTCGCGTGATCGGGAAGTTGGTGAGTGCCCGCGCGGTGTGGATGCCCCAGTAGGCGTCGGCGGGCACTTCGAGACGGCCGAGCGAGTCGCTCTCGACTCGTGTCGCCCGTCCCCGGTGGCCCACGGAGTCCTCCCCCACGGCCGGTCCGTTCGTGCCCGTCAGGGGTGCGTTCTCATCGCCGTCGATGCGCTGTTCGTCCCGCACGATGAGGTCGGTGTCGTCGTCGAACGCTTGTGGCGTCATCCGCTCGAGCTCCTTCGATCAGTGGATGACGCCACTCTACGCGGCACTAGCCTGCCGGTATGGATGCCGATGCCACCGACCACCTCGACCGCGCGATCGCCCTGGCGGTCGACAACGTGACCGCCGGGGGCGGACCGTTCGGTGCGATCGTGGTGATCGACGGCACCGCGTACGAAGGGGTGAACCGGGTGACCCTCGACTCGGATCCGACCGCGCACGCCGAGGTCGTCGCGATCCGCCGGGCGTGTGCGGACCGCGGCACGTTCGAGCTCGCCGGGGCGGTGCTCTACTCGAGCTGCGAGCCGTGCCCGCTGTGCCTCAGCGCGGCGATGTGGGCGCGGATCGACGAAGTGGTGTTCGCCGCCGACCGGCATCAGGCGGCCGCGGCGGGCTTCGACGATGCCGTGTTCTACGAGGCGTTCGAAGACGGCGGGCGCAGCCCGTTGCGGGTCAGCCGTGCGGGTACCGACGGCGCCGCGCCGTTCCAGGCGTGGCTCGAGCACGAAGCGCGCGTCGACTACTGAACCGCCCGCTCACACGTGCAGGGCCGGCACGATGAGGTAGATGCCGTAGAGCACGGCGGCGACGCACAAGGCGAAGCACACCCATTGCCAGCGCGAGCGGGCGGCTCGCAGCCGGATGCCCGTGGCGAAGAGCGCCACGATGACGGATGCGGCGACGAGCGACGCGACGGCGACGACGGCGAAGGCCGCCCAGTCGATCACGGGGCGTCCACGCGCGAGCGTCGCGCCGAGACGGGCACCGGGTGGCGGGTGACGTTGTGATGGCCCACCCGCGAGCGGCGGGACCAGAGGAACATCCCGGCGATCGCGAGGGCGGCGATCCCCGCGTCGAGCAGGATTCCGACGAGACCCAGCCGGGCGAGGAGTTCCGCGAGGGCCGCCATCGCGGCGGCGGCGGGCAACGTGATGAGCCAGGCGATCCCGATGCGGCCGGCGATGCCCCACCGCACGCCGCGCGGGTCGCGGCCGAGCCCGGAGCCGATGATCGATCCGCTCGCCACCTGTGTCGTCGACAGGGCGAATCCGAGGTGCGACGAGGCGAGGATGGTCGCCATCGTCGACGCCTCGGCGGCGAGCCCCTGTGGCGGGGTGACCTCGGTGATCCCGGTGCCGAGGGTGCGGATGATGCGCCACCCGCCCATGTAGGTGCCGAGGGCGATGGCGAGCGCGCACACGACGATGACCCACAGCTCGGGGTCGGTGCCCGGCTCCTGCGACCCCGCGGCGATGAGGGTCAGGGTGATGACGCCCATCGTCTTCTGCGCGTCGTTCGTGCCGTGCGCGAGCGCGACGAGCGACGACGTCGCGATCTGGCCGTAACGGAAGTTGTCGCGGGACTCGACCGCTCGGCGGGTGATGCCGAGCGCGATCTTCGTCGCCGTGAACGCGACGATCGCCGCGATGGTGGGCGCGAGTACGGCCGGCAGCACGACCTTCGACAACAGCACACCCGGGTCGATCGAGTCGACGCCCGCACCGACCACCGCGGCGCCGATGAGCCCGCCGAAGAGCGCATGGCTCGACGAGCTCGGCAGGCCGAGCAGCCAGGTGGCCATGTTCCACACGATCGCCCCGATGAGCGCCGCGAAGATCATCTGCGGCGAGATCACCACGCCGTCGTCGCCTTCGCGGATGAGTCCGCCCGAGATCGTGCGGGCGACCTCCGTGCTGAGGAAGGCGCCGACGAGGTTCAGTACGGCGGCGATGGCGACGGCCGTGCGCGGCTTGAGCGCGCGGGTCGCGATGGGGGTCGCCATGGCGTTCGCCGTGTCGTGGAATCCGTTCGTGAAGTCGAAGAAGAGCGCCAACACGATGACGAGCGCGACGACGAGCGAGATGTCCACCGCGGTCGAGTCTTACAGCCCGGTGAACGTCGCGCAAACGGGATCTGAATCGGGCGCCCCGGGCGTTCACCGTGGTCCGCTAACGATGGGGTGTGGATCAGGTCACGGACGCGGTGCTCACCCTGCTGGGGTCGCCGTGGCTCTATCCCGTGCTCTTCGCCATCACCGCGCTCGACGCGCTGCTCATCGTGGTGCCCAGCGAGACGGTCGTGGTCGCGCTCGGCGCGACGGCGGCGTCGTCGGGCGTCCCGGATCTGCGCATCGTCGTGCCGGTCGCCGCCGCCGCCGCGATGCTCGGCGACAACCTCGGATACCTCGTGGGGCGCAGCGTCGGCATCGACCGGGCGCGTTGGATGCGGCGCGCCGCGATCGCACGGGCGTTCGCGTGGGCACGACGCGCCCTCGACCGCCGCGCCGCCGTGGTGATCCTCACGGCCCGGTTCGTGCCGTTCGGACGCCTCGCGGTGAACCTCACCGCGGGGGCGACGGGATTCCCGGTGCGGCGCTTCGTGCCGCTCACGATCATCGCCGGCTCGGCGTGGGCGCTCTACAACGTCGCCGTCGGGGCGTTCTTCGGCGCCTGGCTGCAGGGTC
Source organism: Diaminobutyricimonas aerilata (assembly GCF_002797715.1). NCBI lineage: Bacteria > Bacillati > Actinomycetota > Actinomycetes > Micrococcales > Microbacteriaceae > Diaminobutyricimonas > Diaminobutyricimonas aerilata. The sequence goes on from NZ_PGFF01000001.1 coordinate 2,219,134, forward strand.
AGCCGGTGCTGGCCGTCGTCGTCTCGGTGGTCGTCGCGGTCTCGCTCGGGATCGCCGTGGACGCCATCTCGTCGCGCTTGACGAGACGGACCGACGGCGCGGCTCCCGGCCCTCCGGCGCGTACGGACGGCCCGTCGGCCGCGAATGCGCCAGACTGAAGGTTCCCCCGACGATCTCTGAGGAGTCCCCGCATGGGTTGGTTGAGCCGCTTGTTCTCCCGTTCCCCCAAGCCGCGCGCCGGCGCGTCCACCGCGCCCGTGACGGCCATGGACACCGCCGCCGAGACGGCGGCGGCGAAGGCGTCGACGCGGTCGGCGACAAAGCCGGTGGACGCCGTGCCCGCTCAGCCGGCCGCGACGGAGCCGGCGGATCGGATCGCGGCGACCCCGGCTCCGACGGAGTCGGAGCTCATGACCCCGGCCGACACGGTCGCCGCCGAGACGCCCCTGTCGGTTCCGGTCGACACCGACGGCGTGCCGACCGCCTCGCTCACCGTGCCGCAGCTGCGGGAACGCGCGAAGGCGCTCGGGCTCACCGGATACTCGCGCCTGGGCAAGGCTGACCTGATCGCGCTCATCGAGAACGCCCGCTGACCTCGCCACTCTGCCAGCCGGCTGAGCGTCGGCTGCACCGTTCGATGGCGAAGGACCGGCGGACGTACCGTGACGCCATGAGTGATTCGAACGACGCGAACAGCATCGACGCAGCCGGGACGCCGGAGGCCGAAGACACCGAACAGGGTCACGCGCACGAGAAGGAGCACGGCGACGACGAGGCCATGGCCATGCCGGAGGAGCTCCGTGATCTCGGCCAGGGCACCTCGTCCGAAGGCGGCGCCCCGCTCCCCTGAGCGCTCACGCGTGCAGGTGCGGCACCGCCTCCACCGGTTCGGTGAGTCGCAGGAAGCCGCTCAGCTGTGCGAGAGCCTGCGGCGTGCGCGGCAGATGGTCGCTGAGCGCCGGCGAGTGCACGACGAACGCGGCCCACTGCGCCCGTGACACGGCGACGTTGAGACGGTTCGGCAGCAGCAGGAACGAGATGCCCCGCGGCACGTCGGCGGCCGACGACGCGGCGAGCGTGACGATCGCCACCACCGCCTCCTGCCCCTGGAACCGGTCGACCGTGCCCACGCGCACGCCGTCGATGCCCGCCTCCTCGAGCCGGGCCTGTACGAGGTCGACGTGCGCGTTGTACGGCGCGACGACGATGAGGTCCTCCACCCCGAGGGGGTCGCCGTCGCTATGCTGATCGGGTGCCGTCCACGGGCGGCCGAGCAGGTCGCGCACGATCGCGACGACGGCCGCGGCCTCCTCTTCGGATGACGTGGCGTTGCCCACGTGATCGACCCGTACCGGATGCACGCCGGGCGCCACTCCGCCGAGCAGGCGGGCCGCGGTGCGTTCATCGCGGGCCCGGAGCTTGCCGTCGTACGAGAGGTCGGAGACCCGCGCGGCGACGGCCGGGTGCATCCGCCAGCTCTCGGCGAGGAAGTAGCCGCGGTCAGCGGGGAGCACCTCGTTGCCCGCAGCGACCCAGCCGAGCGCGGAGCGGTCCACCGGCTCGGGGTGCAGGCCCTGACTGACCTGCGGCAGTTGCTGCGGATCGCCGAGCAGCAGCAGCCGGCGCGCGCCGGACGCGACCGCGATCGTGTCGGCGAGCGAGAACTGACCCGCCTCGTCGATGACGAGCAGGTCGAGCGACCGCCGCGGCACCCGCGCGGCGTTGGCGAAATCCCACGCCGTCCCGCCGAGCACGTAGCCCTGCGGCCGCTCCCCCGTGAACTCGAGCACCTCGTCGTCGCCGACCGCCGTGAACCGCACCGACAGCTCGCCCGAGCGCACGCGGTCGCGATCCTGCCGCTTGACCTTCTTGCCCACGAGCGGCTGCGGAACGCCCGCATCCAGAACGCAGTCGAGCATGTGCTCGATGACCTGGTGCGACTGGGCGACGATGCCGACGCGCCAGCCGTGGTCGCGCACGAGCCGGGCGATCACCCGGGAGCCGACGTGCGTCTTGCCCGTTCCCGGAGGTCCTTGCACGGCGAGGTAGGAGTCCTCGAGCCGCAGCAGGCTCTCGACGATCGCGTCGATCCGGTCGCCGTCGACGACGGGGACGATCCCCTCGCCGCGCGGGGTCACCCTCCGCAGCAGGTCGGTCGCGGCGTCGTGCGGCCAGCGCGGGGGTTCCGCGGCGCGCTCGGCGAGGATGCGGTCGGCCCATTCGGCGATCGCCGACTCCTGATTGTTGTGCGGGATGGGTCGACCTGGGGCGATGGCGAAGGGCAGGTGGGGGTATTCCTCCACGTCGCGCGGCAGCGTCTCGGTGACGAGCACCGTGTTCTCGTCGATGACCTCGACGATGCGCGCGCTCATGTTCGAGGGCCGCACGCCCCGTTCGGCTCCGCGTACCGTGAACGGGCCGGGTCGTTCGTAGACGAGGGTGCAGCCCTCCTCGCGCAGGCGGCTGCCCGGCGCGAGCCGACCGTGGAGCCGCAGTGTGCGCTTCATCGCCCGCGGGTCGGGTGCCCACTCGCGCACGACCTCGGTGCGTTCGACGACGAGCACGTCGCGGGAGTCCTGCCAGTCCTCGACCGGGGCGAGCAGCCGGTTGAAGTGCTCCCACCAGAAGGTCTTGCGTTCCCGCCGATGGAAGTCGAGCGCGGCGGCGGCGAGGGCGAGCGCGGAGCTGTCGTCGTCGCGGTCGGGGTCGAGCGGATCGCCGGCGAGTTCACGCAGACGGTCGCGGGCGGGGTTCGGGGCCTCGTCCCGACCCTCCTCCGGCAACTCGATCGCGCCGAGCGACGGTACGCCGTTCTCGGCCGCCCGTTCGAGCAGCCAGTCGCGCAATCCACGGGTCGATCGGCAGTCGTAGTGGTTGTAGTCGGCGATGTCGGCGAGCTGCCGCGCCGCGGCTTCGGCGTCGCCGTTGTCGCGCAGGCGCGTGTACTCGACGTAGGCGTCGACGGACTGCCCGCCGGTCTGCACGTCGCTCGTGCGCAGTTCGTCGCCCATGTACAGCGGCTCGAGCTTCTTGAGCGAGTACGAGCGCGAGGCGACACGCACGGCGCGTTTCACGATCGGGTACAGGTCGACGAAGACGTTCTCGCGCAGCAGCGTGTCGAGCACCGCCTCGCCGACACCGTGCCGGGCGCACAGCGACTGCAGGTGCGCCCGTTCGTAGTCGGCGTAGTGAAAGATGTGCATGTCGGGGTACCGCTCGCGCCGCTCGGCCACGTAGTCGAGGAAGGCGATGAGCGCCACGCGCTCCTGCGCGAAATCGTGCGCCCAGAACGGGCGGAATTCGCCCGTGTCGCCCTCGACCACGCCGAAGAGGTAGTCGAGGTTCCACTGCACGCGACCGCCGAGCTCCTCGCTGTAGAGCGGGTCGCCCTCGAAGTCGAAGAAGATGTCTCCGGCGTCGGGAGCGGGGATGACCTCGAGCGAGCGAGCGTCGACCACGCGGTAGCGCAGTCCGTCGCCGGGTTCGATCTGCAGGCGCGCCTGCTCGCGCAGGTTCGCCAGAGTCGCCTCGGGGATGCCGTCGACGGGTCCATCGAGGGCGGCGACGGCCTCGATCGTGTCGATCCCCGCCGTCACCAGCCGGTCGCGCTGGGTGCGACGGATCCCGCCGATGAGCAGCGGGTCGCGGTGGGCGTCGACCTCGGCCTCGCACCAGGCGCACCGTCCGCAGCGGGCGTAGCGCGGGTCGTGCCAGTCGACCGGTGCCTCGGCCGACATCCGCTCGTCGAGCATGGCCAGCAGGCGATCCCTGCGCAGGGCGAAGACGGGCGCGATGTCGTCGAGCCGGTGGGTCGACCGGGTGCCGTCGCCGAGCAGCAGGTGCACGTCGCGTCCCACGGGGATGCCCGCGCGCTGCAGCTGCTCGGCGTAGGCCGCGAGCTGCATGAGGGCGGTGACGCGTGCGGAGCGGGCGAGCTTCGTGTCGTACACCTCGATGCGCTCGCCCTCGCGGACGAGGAAGTCGGCGTAGCCGACGAACGATCCGTCGAAGAACGTGCCCTGGAAGACGACGTCGGCGCGTCCGCGCAGGGCCTCGAGCGTGCGTTCCGCGGCGGCCTGCACCGACGCGCGATCCCGATCCGGACGGTCGATCTCGACGACACCCGGTCCGGCGAGGCCCTCCGCTACACCGAACTCCCGCCGATAGGCGGCCAGTTGGCGTAGCTCGTGGGCATCACCGAGGCGGGCCGCGCGTTCGAGCATCGTGTCGACCTCTTCGACGACCGGGTCGATCCGCCCGAGCTTCGCATCGAGCGTGCGCAGCATGGCGAACTCGCATTCGGATGCCGCCTTGAGGTCGCTCGCGCTGTACACGAGCCGGCCGTCCAGTAGATACACGCCTTCTCCATCCGATCCGGGATCAGGCTAACCGCGACCTCCGACGCGGCAGCACTGCAGGCCCGGCCCGGGGAGTCGGTCGCCCCTGGGGAGAGGAGGCGGGGCTCAGTTGCCCGTCTCGAACTCCTCCCAGGCGCGCGCGAAACGGGCCTGGGTGGCGTCGTCCATCGTCTCGAAGTAGCCCTCGAAGATCGCCCGGTTGCCATGCTCGGGGAACTGCTCGTCGTCCTCCACCGAGCGGGCGAGCTCGCCCACCTCGTCTTCGCGCTCCAGCTGGTCGAACAGCCAGGTCGAGAACGTGTCGGTCATGGACGCCTCCGCAGATGGGTCGGGTCCGGCACTCGCGCCGGGTGGGTGGGTGTCTCAGCATCCTGGCAGCACGGCCGCCGGCGCGTCACTGCTTCGTGAAGGACTCCACGCTCATCCGCAGGATGACGCGGTCGGCACGGTCGGCGGGGGGCCGCGTGTCGGCGATGCCGTAGCGGCGCCCGAGCCGCACGTAGAACTCCCCTTCGGGGTCCCGCGTCTCTCCCACCAGGGTTCCGCGCACCTCGAGGTAGCGGAACGGTTCACGCGGATCGAGCAACGACAGGCTCATCCGGGGATCGTTCTTCAGGTTGCGGTACTTCGCCCGCTTCGTCGTGTGGGTGAACAGGATGTGCTCGCCGTCGAATTCGAACCACATCGGGTTCACCTGCGGCCGCCCATCCGGACGCACCGTGCCGAGATGGGCATAGATCGGAAGCTCGAGGAGGTGGCCGTAGCCCTCGGGGATGGTCGCGCTCATATCCGGGGTCAACGCGGCAGCTCGCGAGCGTCTTCCCGACGGCGCGGGGTACAGTTTCGGGGTACATGGGGGGTCCCCCGCACTGGGGACGAGGACTTGCGCGGGGGGGGTACGCGGGTCCCCTAGAGTGAGGACGCCCTGTCACCCGAAGACTGGAACCCGAACCCCGTGAGTGCCCCCGAACTCACCGGGCAGCCTCGTGCTGCCTGGTATCCCGACCCCGCCGACCGCCTGCGCCTGCGCTGGTGGGACGGCTCCCGATGGACGCCCCACACCGCGCGTCGCGCGACCTCCGCTCCGCTCCCCCGCCGTCGCGAGCTCCGCGCGCCCGCGCCGGTGCTGCGCCGGGAGGAGCCCTACGACTGGGCGTGGGAGACGCGTCGCGACGAGGTCGCGTTCGTCGCGGCAGGCTGAGGGCCGGATTCCTCCGAGTTCCCCCGGTTCCGGCATCGTCACAGTTCCGCACGCCTACCGTGGCGCCATGGACAACGAACACGACGAGCAGCCCCAGAATCCCCCGCTGCCGGACTGGGGTCCCCAGGACGGCGAGCACGTCGAGTCTGAGCGCGAATTCGATCAGGGCAACCGCGACGCCCTCGTCGAAGGCAACCGCGTCTCCGACGGACACGAGCTCGACCAGACCGACGAGGAGGCGACCTCATGACCGACCGTGAGAACGACCTCACCGACGGAACCATCCCCGCCGACGCCGACTTCGCCGCGCCCGACGACGCGACGAACACCGGTGGCGGCGAGTCCGCCGCGGCCGCATCGGGCGACGCCGAGACCGACGCCAGCGGCGACGACGCCGGCGTGGACGTGCCGGAGCTCACCGACGACGAACGCGATCGGGAACTGCGCCACTACTGAGGCAGCAACCCCACCACGCGAACAGCGGGGCGCCGGATCGATCCGGCGCCCCGCTGTCGTGTGTGCGGCGTCACTCAGACGCGCTCGTACCGGCGCTCGTTGGTCGCGTGGACGACCTCGGGAGTCACGCGTTCACCCGTCGGCGCCGCCCAGCGCACGCCGTTCGCGAGCACGCGGTGCACCTGCGGGTGGTGGTACACCGGGTAGCGCTGGTCGCCCGGGCTGAAGTAGAACACCTTGCCGCGGCCGCGGCGCCAGGTCGCGCCCGAACGGAACACCTCGCCGCCCGCGAACGAGGAGATGAAGACGAGCTCGTCGGGGGCGGGCACGTCGAAGAACTCGCCGTAGGTCTCCTGCTCGTCGATGACGATGGGCACCTCGACGCCGTCGGTGATCGGATGCCCGGGGGCGACGTTCCACACGAGTTCGCGGTCGCCGTCGTCCCGCCACTGCAGCGAGCACGTGGTGCCCATGAGCTCGATGAAGATCTTCGAGAAGTGGCCCGAATGCAACACGATGATGCCCATCCCGCCGAGCACGTGCCGCTTCACGCGCTCCACCACCTCGTCGGCCACGTCACCGTGGGCGGCGTGGCCCCACCAGAGCAGCACGTCCGTGTCGGCCAGCACCTCCTCCGTCAACCCGTGCTCCGGTTCTGCGAGCGTCGCGGTGCGGATCTCGGCCCCGTCGAGCAGCGGTGCGATGCCGGCGGCGATGGCGCCGTGCATCCCCTCGGGGTAGACGGCGGCGATGTGGTCTTCGGTCGTCTCGTGCACGTTCTCGTTCCACACGGTGACGCGCAGTCGTTGATGAGTCATGTCCTCAGGCTTTCGGGAATCGGTGGTGCAGGTCAAGCGCGAGGGCGGCCGTCCAGCTGAACGCCCGGGTACCCCGCGCGGCGGCGGTGAACGGATGCAGGTACTCCGCGAACCCGCTCGCCTCGGCGTGGGTGATCACGTCACGCGCGAGCGATCGCGCCTCGTGCTCCGCCCCGTGCCGTTCGAGCGCCTCGACCATGAGCCACGCGGTGTTGAACCAGGACGGACCCCGCCAGTACCTCGACGTGTCGAACGTGGGCGCCTGCACATCGGCGCTCGGCACGAGCACGCTCGTGCCCAGTCTGAAGGACGGGCCGCGCAAGGTCTCCAGCAGTTCGGGGGCACGGGGCACGCCGGACAGGATGAGCGGCACGAGGCCCGAGACGGTGCGATGCTCCTGCAGCCGCCCCGTGCGGGCGTCCCGCGCGACGTAGCAGCCGAGTCCTGGATGCCACAGCCGCTCGAGCGCGTCGGCGATCCGTTGCGCTCGCTCGTCGTGGTCGGCGCGTTCGCCCAGTTCGCCGGCGATCTCGCCGAGGGCTAGCTCGGAGCGAGCCCACAACGCGTTGACCGCCGGATCGTGTACGCGGAACTGTTCGGATCCGTCGTCGGCGACACCCGCGTCACGGTAGGCAGCGGCGAGGTGCAGGTACTTCCGGTACTCGGTGTCCGAGGGGCGGTCGGTCGCGGCCGCGTGCTCGAGGTCCGGTCGGGGCACGCGGTCGAGCCCTGCTTCGGGAACGGCGGACAGGGGTTCGTCCCAGAACGGCGAGTTGTCCATGCCGCTCTCCCACGGGTGCACCACGTGAGCCAGACCCGAGGCGTCCGTGCGCCGATCGCGCAGGTACGTGTGCCACGCCACGAGGGCGGGGTAGGCGCGCTCGAGGAACCCGCGTCGGCGCGATTCGCGCGGATCCGCCCGGTGTACGAGGAGTGCGGCCCAGGCGTGGTTCGGGGGCTGGACGAGACCCGCGGTCGGAACCGGTGGCGAGCCCGGCAGCTCCGCGCTGCGCCAGAAGGCCGCACCGGGCGAGTAGTCGTCGTCCCGACTCGGGTCGAACACGATCTGTGGGAGACGGCCGTCGGACCACTGGGCTGAGAACAGCGACTCGAGCTCCTGCTGGGCGCGTCGCGCCGACAGGTGCCGCCAACCGATGGCGATGAACGCCGAATCCCAGCTCCACTGGTGGGGATAGAGGCCCCCGGCCGGCACGGTGTAGCGCCCGCGCCAGTTGCGCACGAGCAGCCGGATGGCCGCGGCTTCGAGCGTCACAGATACCGCCGGAGCAGCGGCGGCACCGCCGGCAGCACGTCGGCGGCCTCGCCGGAGAGTCGGCTCTCGATCGCCACCGGTCCGTCGTACCCGATCCCGCGCAACGCGGCACCGAGCAGCGACCAGTCGATGTGCCCCGCACCCGGTTCCAACCGGTTTGAGTCGCTCGCCTGTACGTGGCCGATGTAGGGTCCGGCGGCGACGAGCGCCGCCGCGGGATCGGCCTCCTCGATGTTCATGTGGTAGGTGTCTGCGCCGATCCGCACATGGCCAGAGCCGATGGCCTCGATGAGGGCCACGGCGTCGGCGAGCCGGTTGACCATGTGGTCCTCGTAGCGGTTCAGCGGTTCCAGGTAGAGGGTGACGCCGAACTCGCGCGCCCGCTCCCCGAGCTCGCCGAGGGCGTCTTCGAGCACGGCCCGATCCTCCTCCGGGGTGCGCGGCGGCTCGAACGGGGGAAGCCGTCGCGAGAACATGCCCCACGACGCCGGGGTCATCGCGCCGCGGCCGCCGATCTCGGCGATGACGCGCAGCTGATCGGTCATCTGCGCGCGCGCGTCGGCGCCGCGGTCGGCGTCGAAGTCGCCGATGAAGTGGGTCATCTCGACGCAGACGGTGGGCATCGGGATGCCCGCGGCGGCTGCGCGGCGCAACTCGGGGAGCCGGGCGAGGAAGGCGCCGTCTCCTCGTCCGCGCAATTCGATGCCGTCGAAGCCCCATTGCTGGGCGGTGTCCCACTTCTCCTGCACGGTGTCCCCCGGCAGATACTGCTCCTGCACGAGCACCTGGCGGATCATCGCGCGCCGCCGGTGAAATCGAGCACGACCTGCAGCGCCTGCGCCGGTGTCTCATCGAGCAGCCGGTACGCCTCGGCGGCGTCCTGCCACGGCACCTCGTGGCTGATGAGCGGCAGCACACGGAGGCGCTCGCGGGAGGCGAGCTCGATGGCGGTGGACCAGAGCCGGTAGCGGTCCCAGCGGTGCTGGAGAGCGGCCCCGACGCCCGAGATCTGCGAGGAGATCAGCTGCACGCGGTTGTGGTGGAACTCCTCGCCGAGCGCGAGTCCGGTCCCCTCGCCCTGGAAGAATCCGCCGACGCACACGCGGGATCCGTACGCGACGGAACGGATCGCCTCGTGCAGCGCACGGTAGTTGCCTGTGATCTCGAGCGCCGCATCCGCGCCCCGCCCTCCGGTGAGCTCACGGATGCGTTCGGCCACCTCGCCGTCCGCGGGGTCGAGCGCGAGATCGGCGCCGAGTTCGAGAGCGAGCTCGCGGCGTGAGGCGATGCCGTCGACGGCGATCACCCGCGCCCCGTTGAGCCGCGCGAGCTGGGCGACGAGCTGGCCGGGGACCCCGAGCCCGAAGACCGCCACGGTCTCCCCGACATGCAGATCGGCGTCGAGCACGACGTTGAGCGCGACCGCCCCGATGTGGGAGAAGATCCCGATGCGGGGGTCGACGCCGGTCTCGAGCCGCCGTGCGGCGGCGAAGGCGCCGTCGAGCACCGCGTTCGTGCGATGACCCCAGGTGCCCCAGATGCGGTCTCCGACGGCGACTCCGGCGACGTCGTCGCCGACTTCGACGACCTCACCGACCTCCTCGTAGCCGAGCGCCGTCACCGGGTAGACGAGCTGGTCGCCCCCGGCGCGGAACAGGCGACGGTCACCGTCCCAGTGCTTGGTGAGGTGCGGGCTGCTCCCGCGGTACGACGTGAGCTCCGTGCCCGCGGAGATGCCTGAATACAGCGTGCGGACCCTCACCTGCTGCGCCGTCATCCGCTCGTCGTCCTCCTTCAGCACGGCGACGGAGCCCGGGGCCGTCAGCCCCACCATCGAGACCATGTGTCTCCCCTCGATCTTGTGCTCGACACCCTACGCAGGTGCGCGAGCGATCGGCAAGCCGTTATGTACGGTGGTCGGACGTATACCTGAGCATGAACGAGCAGGAATTGGGTCGAGTCCGCGAAGTTCGGACTTGTGATCGGACATAACGGCATGGTCCAATGAGTCCGGCGCCAGCGGTTCGTGGGTCAACGACGACGACGGCGCCCCGCACTACAGCGGGCTCGACCGAGCACACCCTGCGACCGAAAAGAGACGACATGCGCACGACGCGTGCAGGCATCGCCGCACTCGCCGTCACCTCGGTGCTGGCCCTCGCGGCCTGTACCGGGGGTGACGGCGGCGGCGACGGCGGCGGAGACGACCGCCTGACCATCTGGACCATCGAGGACGTGGCCGACCGGGTGGCCACCCAGGAGGATCTCATGGCCCGCTTCACCGAGGAGACCGGCGTGGAGGTGGAGCTCGTCGCCGTTGCGGAGGACCAGCTCACGACCGTGCTGACGTCCGCCGCGGCATCCGGCGAACTGCCCGACGCGATCGCGGCGGTGCCGCTCAACTCGGTGCAGCAGTTCGCCACCGACGACCTGCTCGACCCGGACGCCGCCGGCGAGGTGGTCGAGGCTCTCGGCCGCGACACCTTCTCTGAGCAGGCGCTCGAGCTCACGAGCGACGGCGACACGCAGCTCGCAGTGCCGAGCGACGGCTGGGCGCAGCTGCTGTACTACCGCACCGACCTGTTCGAGGCGGCGGGCCTGGAGGCGCCGACGAGCCTGGACGCGATCGCCGAGGCGGCGGCCGCCCTCGACTCCGAGCAGATCGCCGGAATCACGGCCGCGACGGCCCCGGGAGACGGATTCACCCAGCAGACGTTCGAGCACTTCGCCCTGGCCAACGGTTGCGACCTCGTCGACGACGAGGGCGGGATCGCGCTCGACAGCGAGGAGTGCGTCGACACCCTCGACTGGTTCACGTCGCTCGTGCGGGACTCGTCGGTCGCCGGCAACCAGGACGTCGACACCACCCGGGCGACCTACTTCTCGGGCGGCGCCGCCATGGTGGTCTGGTCGTCGTTCCTGCTCGACGAGCTCGCCGGGCTGCGCAGCGACGCCCTCCCGACGTGCGCCGAGTGCGGGGCCCATCCGACGTGGCTCGCGAAGAACACGGGCATCGTGAGCGGCATCGAGGGCCGCAACGGCGGAGAGCCCGCCTCCTACGGCGAGATCGTCTCGTGGGCGATCCTCGACGGAGCGTCCCCGAGCACGGCGGACCTCGTGGAGTGGGCCATGGACGACGCGTACCCGGACTGGCTCGCGCTCGCCCCCGAGGGCAAGGTGCCCGTGCGCCTGGGCACCGAGGGGAACCAGACCGAGTTCACCGACGCGTGGCAGTCGCTCGAGGCCGGCGTCGACACCAAGGCGCTGCTCTCCTCCGTCTACGCACCCGAGGTGCTGCAGGCGGTCGCCGACGCCCCCGACAGCTTCGACCGCTGGGGCCTGCCGCAGGGTCAGGGGCCGCTCTCCGGAGCCGTGAGCGGACAGCTCGTGCTGCCCAAGGCGATCTCCGACATGCTCAACTCCGGTCTCTCCGCCGAGGAGGCCGCGAGCCGGGCCGCCGAGGAGGCCGCCACCATCCAGGAGGAGCTCGACTTCTAGTCGGGCCGACGGGTGCCCGGTCGACGCGCCGGGCACCCCTACGGAGGTAATCGTGACCGCAGCAACCGCCCCACCGCGCCGACGGCGCACCCTGGCCCAGCGCGACGCGCGCACCGGGCTCGCCCTCGTCGCCCCGACCCTGGTGATCGTGCTGGCCGTCGTGGTGGTGCCGCTCGTCTGGTCGGTGCTCATCGCATTCCAGCGCCTCAAGCTCATCAACGTGGGTCGGCAGGGGATCTTCGAAGACCTGTCGGTCGACAACTTCGCGCGCGTCCTGACCTCGCCCTCGCTCTGGTCGAGCCTCGGAATCACCCTCGGCTACACGGCCGGGTCGGTCGTGCTCTCGATCGGGCTCGGTCTGCTCGCCGCGATGGTCGTGCGCCGCCCCTTCCGCGGACGCACGCTCGTGCGGGCGTCCCTGCTGCTGCCCTACGTCGCCCCGGTCGTCGCCGTGACCTTCGTGTGGCGCACGATGCTCAACCCGGAGTTCGGCGCGATCAACGAGATCGGCCAGAACCTGCTCGGCTGGACGGAACCCATCCCGTTCCTGTCCCAGGCGCGATCGATGGTCGACTTCCTCGGTGCGGAGATCCCCGTGCCGACCGCGCTGCTGACCGCGATCGTGTTCGAGGGGTGGCGGTACTTACCGTTCGCCTTCCTGTTCCTGATGGCACGGCTCGAGGCGATGTCGACCGAACCGGAAGAGGCGGCGTACGTCGACGGAGCGACGCCGCTGCAGTCGTTCCGGCACATCATCCTGCCTCAGCTGCTTCCGGTGATCGCGCTGCTCGCGGTGTTGCGCACCATCTGGACCTTCAACGAGTTCGACGACATCTTCCTGCTCACCGGAGGTGCCGCGGGCACGGGCGTCGCGAGCGTTCGGGTGTACGAACTGCTCACCGTGCAACGCAACGTCGGCGCCGCGGCCGCGCAATCCGTCGTGCTCGCCCTCGTTCTGGTGCTGCTGCTGACCGTCTACGTGCTGCTCATGCGCCGCAGAGGAGAACGACTGTGACCGCTCCCGCCATACGCACCACCCCGCGGCCCGCCGCCCGCCGGTGGACCCGGGACCGTATCGAACGCCGCGCGCTCAAGGTGCTGCGCTGGGTCGTGCTCGCGCTGTTCCTCATCGCGACGCTGTTCCCCTTCTACCTGATGCTCCTGCTGTCGGTGAAGCCGATCGAAGCGCTCCTGCGGGATCCGGCGTCGCTCATCGTGGCCTTCGAGGACTTCACGCTCGACACCTACGTCGAGGTGCTGTCCCCGCAATCCGCGGGTGGGCAGGGGTTCTTGTCGTTCCTGCTCAACAGTGCGCTCGTCGCGGTGTCGTCGGTCGTGATCGCGTTGCTCGTCGCCATCCCGGGCGCGTACGCGATCTCGCGGCTGCCGTTCTGGGGGCACCGCAAGATCAGCGCGCTGTTCATCGCCTCCTATCTCTTCCCCGCGATCGTCATCGCCATCCCGCTGTTCGTGCTCTTCACCCGCATCGGCCTGCGCGGCTCCCTCGTGGGGCTCGTGCTCGTGTACACCGCTCAGACCATCCCCGTCGCGATCTACATGATGCGCAACTACTTCGAGACCGTGCCGGTGTCGATCGAGGAGGCGGCTCTCGTCGACGGACTCGGTCGCATCGGCGTGCTGCGCCGGATCAGCATCCCCCTCGCGCTACCGTCGATCATGGCCACGGGCCTGTTCGTGTTCATGATCGCGTGGAACGAGTTCCTCTTCGCTCTGCTGTTCCTCGTGGACAAGCGCGAGCAGTGGACGGTGTCGCTCGGGCTCTCGCAGCTCTCGGGCAGCATCGAGGTGCCGACGACGGTGCTCATGGCCGGATCGGTCGTGCTCACACTGCCGATCATCATCGTGTTCTTCGCCACCGAGCGCCTGCTCACCGGCGGACTGACGGCCGGCGCGGAGAAGGGGTGAGCGTGTGACGACGGGGAGTAGCGCGTCAGCCGGCCGCATCCTCGAGCTGGTGCGCTCCGGGCAGGTGCGCACGCGCCGCGAGCTGCAGGAGGTCACCGGGCTGTCCCGCTCCACTCTCTCGCTGCGGATGTCGCAACTCGCCGCCGCCGGCTACGTGCGCGAGACGGGTCAGGTCTCGGGCTCGACCGGCCGGCCCGCGAAAGTGCTCTCGTTCGACGCCTCCGGTCAGCTCGTCGTCGCGGTCGACCTCGGCGCGCATCACGCCCACCTCGCCCTCATCGATGGGGCGGGGCGGATGCTGCTCGAGGCATCCGGCGAACTGAAGATCGACGCCGGCCCCGATGACGTGCTGCGCTACGTCACCCGGCGGATCACCGAACTGATCGCCCGTTCGGGCAGGTCGATCGACGAGGTCGCCGGAGTCGGGGTCGGCATCCCCGGCCCGGTACGGTTCGCGACCCAGCGGCCCAACACGCCACCGCTCATGCCCGGATGGCATGACTATCCCGTCGCCGAGCGGTTGCGTGAGGCGCTCGGCGTGCCGGTGTTCGTCGACAACGACGCCAATCTCATGGCGCTCGGCGAGGCGCGCGCCCGGTACGCCGACGTCCCGAGCGTGCTGTTCGTGAAGGTCGGCACCGGCATCGGCGCCGGCGTGATCCTGCACGGTCAGCCCGAGCGGGGCATCGCGGGCGGCGCCGGGGACATCGGTCACATCCGGATCGCCCCACCCGGCGAGGGCCGGCCGTGCACGTGCGGCGCGACCGGCTGCCTGGCGACGGAGGCGAGCGGCGGAGCGCTCGCGCGCCAACTGACGGAGGCGGGCACGCCGGCGGATACCGCACAGGATGTCGCCACCCTCATCGCCGCGGGCGACCCGCTCGCCCTCCGTCTCTCCGAGCGCGCCGGCCACCTGCTCGGGGAGGTGCTCGCCACCTCCGTCGCTCTTCTCAACCCCGCGGTGCTCGTTCTCGGCGGTCTGCTCCCGTCTGCGGGACCGGTGCTGCTCGAGGCTGTGCGCGAGAGCGTGTTCCAACGCACTGTGCCCTTGGCGACCCGGGAGCTCACGATCGCCACGACGACGCTCGGTGCCGATGCCGCCGTGCAGGGCGCACGGCACCTCGTGATCGACCAGACCTTCTCCGCCGCGGCGGTTGACGCGCGCCTGGCCGCATCCAGCTGACGTCTGCGGGCAGAATCGACGCGTGGACGACGAGGAGCCGAAGAGCATCGGGATGCTCGCGCCCGTCGCCCCCGTCAGCCTGCGCCGCTATCCTCCCTCGCCGGCGACCGAACACCTCGTCCGGCACTACTGGATCCCGCGCTGGGATCTGCCGCCGGGCCGCACCGTCGTGCAAGAGGTACTCGAGTACCCCACCGCGAACCTCGTCGTCGAGCCGTCGGGCACCGCCATCCATCCGATGTCCACTGGGCGCGGCCGGCGTGAGTTGAGCGGTCGCGGGTGGGCCGTCGGCGTGCTCCTGCGGCCGGCGACCGCGCGACTGCTCACCCCGGCGGACATCCGGCCCGGCGCACCCATCCCACTGCCCGACGCCCCCACGACGCTCGTCGCCGACGCCGTCGACGGCCCGCCCGACTCGTCGGACGCCGCGGCCGTCGCCGTGCTGGAGCACTGGTTCGCGGCGCTCGATCTGCGACTGGACGACGCGGCTCGACTCGTCGACCGCGCGGTCGACGCCGTCGAGTCGGATCCCGCCCTGGTGCGCGTCGACGAGTTGATCCGGCGCCTCGACACCACCTACCGCGATCTCAACCGCGCCGTGCGCCGGCACCTCGGGGTGACGCCGCGGTGGATCATCGCGCGGCATCGGCTTCAGGAGGCCGCCGCGGCGTTGCAGAGCGACGACCCGCCGGCACTCGCCGACCTCGCCGCTCGCCTCGGCTACGCCGACCAGCCGCACTTCAGCCGCGACTTCGCCCGTTTCATCGGCATGACGCCGTCGCGGTACCGCGCACTGCGCTGAGGCCGCCGGGCGCGAAAATCTTCACGACGGGCACGGGCGGCCGCCGCTAGCGTGCCGGTCATGACCCGCACGCTCCACGCCCGCTTCACCGTCACCTCCGCCGACCCCGTGCCCCTGCCGCACGAGGACTGGGTCGGCGCGTTCCTCATGCGCAAGAGCTTCACCGCCGGCATCGTGGGCGAGAGCGAGCTGCACTTCGTCTTCAGCGGCGACGAGGCCACCGGCCGCGGGTACGTCGCCATCGAGCGCATCACCGGCCGCCTCGACGACGGATCGGAGGGATCCGTCGTGGTGCAGCACATGGGCTCGGACGGGCCGAACCCCTTCCCCTTCGCCGGCCACATCATCCCCGGCTCGGGCACGAGCGGCTGGTCGCACCTCGGGGGCGCCGCCGTCATCGAACACGACGACGAGGGCGCCTACTTCCGTTTCGACCTCGACGACTGAACCGGCTAGACGAAGCGGATGGCCGACTGCAGCTTCGTCCGCACGTCGAAGATGTCGACTCCGCCGACCTGTCGCGTGCCCGGCAGCCCGGCACGCAGCACGCTCGGCAGCACCGAATGCCGCACGGCGGCCGTGAGGGCGCCCCGCACGCTGCCCACCTCGAGCAGCGGTTCGGCGAGCGCATCGTCGGGCAGCACGACGAGCAGCGCGGAGAACTTCACCCGCGTCGCCCTCGTCAGCGCCTTCGCGCGCACGGCGAGACTGCGGATCGGCTCCTCGCCCGCAAGCGACTCGCCGATGAGTTCACCGCGTCGTGTGCGCACCTCGCCGCCGAAGTCCTCGGAGAGGATCGCGAACAGTCCGGTGGGCCCGAGCACCACGTGGTCGATCTTCTCCCCGGCGCGCCCGGAGTCGACGTCGTGCCACACCGTGTATCCGATGCCGAGGGTCGCCAGCTGCCGGGCGGTCGCCTCCTCGGCGAGCGCGTCGGCGAGTGTGTGGCGGATCTCCCACGGCGCCGTGCGCACGAGCGCCGGGTCGTAGGGATCGTCGAGCTCCACGCCACGGCCGACCCATTCCCGCATGAGCTGCAGGTAGCGTTCGCGTCGCCATCCGCCCGGGTGTCCGTAGCTGCGGGCGGTGGGACGGCTGTCGCGCCGCGGCGCTCCCCCGGCCGGCTGTGCCCACGCTTCGCGCTGGTCGGACTCCCTCGACGACCCACGGTCGTATGCGGCCCGGTCCTCGGGGGTGGCGACCCGCTCCCACGCCTGCTGCACGGCGATGAACCGCCCGGCGTCTCCCCCGACATCCGGATGCGTGGTGCGCAGCAGCCGCTTGTAGGCGCGACGCAGCTCGTCGTGACTCGCGGTCGCCGGCACGCCGAGCACCTCGTAGGGCGTGGCGGAGGTCGGACTGTCGGTCATGTGTTCCTCGGAAGGCGGAGCGGGCGGCGGACGGCGTCCGTGTGGACGGACGCGACGCCCGGTCGACCGGCGTTTATGCACCAGCACAGGAACGATACCGGGCGACCCGTGAATGGGCGCCCGGCGTCGTGTCAGCCGCGCCGAATAGGGTGGCGGCATCATGCGCCTGCTGCTCATCCGTCATGGTCAGACCCCCTCGAACGTCCGCGGACTGCTCGACACCGCCGTACCCGGACCGGGACTGACCGAGCTCGGCCGGCAGCAGGCGGCGGCGCTGCCCGAGGCCCTCGGGCACGAATCGATCGACGCGATCCAGGTCTCGGTGCTGCAGCGCACGCACGAGACGGCCGCGCCGCTCGCCGCCGCGCTCGGGCTCGAGCCCGTGGTGAGCGACGGTGTGCACGAGATCTCGGCCGGCGACCTCGAGATGCGGTCGGATCACGCGGCCATCCGCACCTACCTCGAGACGGTCTTCTCGTGGTCGCATGATCTCTCGCGCCGCATGCCGGGCGGCGAGAGCGGCGAGGAGTTCTTCGCGCGCTTCGACGGGTCGATCGCCGACATCGCCGCCGAGCACTCCGGCACGGTGGCGATCGTGAGCCACGGCGCGGCGATCCGGGTGTGGGCGGGGGGACGCGCCCGCAACATCGATCCCGACTACGCCGCACGGAACACCCTCGACAACACCGGCGTCGTGGTGGTTGAGGGCGATCCCGACTCCGGCTGGTTCGTCGACACCTGGGCCGGTGCGCCCGTCGGCGGCGCGCGCCTCGAGGACGCGTCGGCCGACGATCCCACCGGCGAACCGGTCTGAACCTCTCCCCGACTGCCTGAGCGCCGCCTTCGAACCGGTGCGGCACCCGCCCATCCAGCGGGCGTGACCCCTAACGTCGATCCACCGGGTCGGAGCGGCCCGGTCCGGGGACTCCGGCCCGTCGAACGGGCGATGACCGCGAGGCGGTCGGGTCAGACGACGCGGGCGAGTTCGGGTCGTCGAGCGGCCCGGCTCGCTCGCGTCTCCATGATCGCGAGCGCGGGACCGGCGATCGCGGGCACGAGCAACGGCATGACGGGCGCGATCGTGCCGGTCAGGAACAGACCCACCGCGATGCCGCCGGCCGCAACGCCGAACTCGGCGCGCGCACCGCGCAGCGCCCCCTGCCAGCCGGTGCGGCTGCGCTCCTTCGGCGTCACCTGGAACACCGCGGGGCGACCGGCGAGCACGACGCCCGTCGCCCGCAGCGTGAGCACCATCGTCGACCCGTAGAGGGCCAGCCCCGCCGCGAGGAAGACGGCTCCGTGGATGAGCCCCTCCCCGCGCACCCGGCGCGCCGTCTCGGGCAGCAGGGGTGCGGCGACGGAGACACCCACGAGCGTCGCCGCCCAGGCCGGCGGGTACTCGGAGTAGGTGGCGAGCACCACCCCGGCCACGAGCAGCACCACTCCGGCGAGCGCCGACAGCGGCACGAGCGAGGTCTCGATGAACACATCGACGCGTTCCCGCAGGGGCATATCGGCCCGCAGCATCCGCCGTCCTCGACCGATCACGAGCTCCGTCGCGCCCTCCACGAGCTTGCGGTGCTGGGTGCGGAACGCCGCATAGTCGACCGGGTAGTCCTCGGTCGAGACCAGCTCCGGGGCGTAGACGATCCGGTATCCGGCGGCGCGCGCCTCGACACTGAAGGCGACGTCCTCGGTCACGACCTCCGGGATGCCGCCGGTGGCGCGCAGACACGCGGTGCTGATCATCGCGCCGCGGCCCATGAACATCGAGAACCCCGCGGTCGCGCGCGCCGCTTGGGTGACCGAGACGTGCGTCTCGAACAGACCGGCGAACAAGCGGGCGAACGCGGTCTCGCCGCCTCGGGCACGATGCCGGCCCTGCACGACGCCGATCGACGGATCGGCGGCGAAGAGTTCGAGCGCCTGCCGCACGAACCCCGGGGGCAGCTCTTCGTCGGAGTCGAGCACGACGACGTAGTCGTACTCGGCGTGGATGCGGCGCAGTCCTGCGTTGAGGTTGCCGGCCTTGTACCCGCGTCGTCCCGTGCGCCGGAGCACCCGTGCCCCGGTCGCCGCCGCGTACGCGTCGACCCGTCGCTGCGCCCGGCCCGACACGGAGTCGTCGAGCACGACCACGTCGACCGGATGGCTCTGCCGGGCGCTCCTGGCCAGCGGCTCGGGGTCGAAGTCGTCGGCGGTGCACAGCACGAGTGCGACGCGCGCGGTCGAGTCGGCGATTGCGCGCGCGGCCCGGTCCGTCCACCACGCCCGGGTGGCCCACATGGCCAGTGAGCGGGCGCCGCTGAACCACAGCACGGCCGCGCCGACGCCAAAGACGACGAACGCGACGCCGACCGGCCCGCCCCGGCTCACCGAGGGGGCGACGGCGGCGGCGTATCCGGCGACGACGAGCAGCCAACTCGTGATCACGATCGTCCAGAACGCGCGGATGCGGACGGTGACGGGATCGGCGGTGCGGGCGCTCGTCGAAAGGGTCATCACCCCATCCCACTAGAGCGCTCGGGGCGGGTCGTCCTGCCGAAGAAGGATTCCCGGGTGTTCCCCGGAAGGATCTCGGGAGTTTCCCGGGGAGTTGCGAACGGGCGTCAGGAGGGTCCCGCGACGAGCGCCTCCCGCACGGCGCGGCGGATGCCGGTACGCAGGATCTCGCCGTGTCCCGGCAGCACGCGGGCCGCATCCGTCTCGGCGAGCGCCTCGAGCGACAGGAGCGCCATCGCGCTGTCCGCCGTCGCCGCTCCCGCGACGATCTGCGGTCCGATCTCCGCGGTGTACGGGTCGAGGGTGACGAGCGCGTCGCCGGTCATCACGGCGTCGCGGTCGGCGAAGTGCAAGCCGCAGTGCCCGAAGGTGTGCCCGGGCGAGTGGATCACCCGCGGGCGCCCGGGCAGGTCGAGCGTCTGTCCGTCGGTGATGAAGGCGACCTCGTGCACGCCGCGCACGGCGAGGGCGCCGGCGAGCGCCATCCGGGTGAGCACGGGCACCGCGGCCGGATACTGCACCGGGTAGAGCAGTCGCGGAGTCTCGTGCGCGTAGCTGTACGGATGCGCGGCGAGGTGCTCGTCGTCGGCGTGCACGTGGACGGTGAGCCCGAGCTCCTGCTGCAGCCGGCGGGCCATGCCCACGTGGTCGAAGTGGGCATGGGTGAGCACGACGGCGCGCAGATCGCTCAGCGGGCGCTCGATCGCCTCCATCGCGGAGATGAGGTGCAGCCAGGTGCGCGGCAGTGCCGTGTCGACGAGGAGCACCCCGTCGGAGTCCTCGACGAGGTAGCAGTTGACGTGCGCGTGCTCGAGCTTGTGGATGCCGGGGGCGACGTTGCGGGTGAGTACGGCGGTCACGGGGTCCTCCTGTCGGTGCCGCCGACCCTATGCGTCGCCCGCTGCCGTCGTGCCGACGGTCGCGGTGTTATCGGGCATCCCTCAGCCGCGCCTGCGCGATCCGCCGCCGCCTCT
Source organism: Diaminobutyricimonas aerilata (assembly GCF_002797715.1). Classification (NCBI taxonomy): domain Bacteria; kingdom Bacillati; phylum Actinomycetota; class Actinomycetes; order Micrococcales; family Microbacteriaceae; genus Diaminobutyricimonas; species Diaminobutyricimonas aerilata. The sequence continues at coordinate 2,239,495 of NZ_PGFF01000001.1, forward strand.
CGCCGAGTGTGCCTCCATCCGACGTCGAAGGCCCGTTGCCGCCCCGGAAACGTCGGATGGGGGCACGCTCGACGGCGAGCGGGCTGCGGGGTGCGATCGTCAGGCGGCGTTCTCGGCGCGCGCCTCGCGGTAGGAGGCCGTCACGACGATCGGCATGTGATCCGAGTAGCCCTGCGGGAGGGTCTCGATGCGCTCGATGGTGAGCCCGCTCGAGGTGGCGAAGTCGAAGTGGCCGCGGAAGAACTTGTAGCGCGTGTAGGTGCGGTTGTCGCTCAGCGTGAGGTCGTATCCGGTGCGGACGACCTTCTCGGTGAGTCGGTTCTGGAACCAGGGGTAGTTGAAGTCGCCGACCATGAGGGTCGGGAGGTCCGGTCCGAGCGTGCGCAGCTGGGCGTGCGCGGAGCGGATCTGGTGACGCCGCAGCGAGTTGAGGGCCGTGAGCGGCGCCGCGTGGAACGAGGCGACGACGAGTTCGCGGTCCGCCTCCCGATCGAGCAGCCGGGTGGCGATCAGTCGCTCGTGCGCCGGGGAGGCGACCCGGTCGTGCAGCGACTTCTTGAGCGCGAAGGCCTGCGTCTGCAGCGCCTCGTACCGGTCGCGCCGGTAGTAGACGGCGAGGCCGAGGCGGTTGCGCCGGGTCGCGTCGGCGAGGTGCAACGGCCCGATCTCGCTCGGCAGGGCGAGCGTGTCGCACTCCTGCAGGCAGAGCATGTCGGGCGCGAGGCGCTCCGTGAGCTCCAGCAGTTCACCGCTCGCGCGGTTCTTCTGCAGGTTGTAACTGATGACCTTCGTCATTCGCGCCCTCCCACTCGACGGCATCCCAGCCTAGGCATCGCGTCTTAACGCCACCCGAACTCAACCACCCATTTCATGCAACACGAAGGCGGTGAGGAACCCGAGCGCCGTGATGATGCCGGTGAGCACCCGGTCGCGCTGGAACGCCTCCGGGATCATCGTGTTCGCGACCATGGCGAGGATGCCGCCCGCGGCGACGGTCTCGACGAACGCGATCGCCGGGGCGGGAGCACTCGCGAGGAGCAGGAATCCCACGAGTGCCGCGAGTCCGGACGCGGCCGCGATACCGCCCCACATCCCGAACACGTACTTGGCGCTCCGACCGTCGGCCTTGAGGCCGGCCGTGCTCGAGAGTCCCTCCGGCACGTTGGAGATCGCGATCGCCACCAGCACGGGCAGGCTCAACGAGCCGCCGCCCGCCACGGTGAGTCCGAGCGCCACGGACTCCGGCACCCCGTCGATGAGCGCGCCGATGGCGAGGGCGGTGCCGCTCGAGCCGGCGTTGCCGCCCGCGGACCGGTGCCGGGAGGACGCCCCACGACGCGACACGAGCCAGTCGGCGACCGTGTACAGGGTCGCCCCGGCGAGGAAACCGGCGCCGGTGGCGACCAGTCCGCCCGAGTCGTTGGCCTCCTCGACGAGCGAGTAGGCGAGGGTCGCGATGAGCACCCCCGCGCCGAACGCCATGATCGCGGCGATCACGGTCGCCGGCACGCGGAGGAACCAGGCGACGAGAGCGCCCACCAGCAGGGTGGCGGCGGCGACGAGACCCCCCGCTCCCGCGACGACCCATTCCGGCATGGGCCCATCCAAGCCCACCTCGACCGCCGCATCCGTGAGCCGGCTGGGAGCGGCGCGCCCGCACCGGTACTGTGGGCGCGTGCGGGCGGGAGTGGTGCAGCGGATCCTGCTGGGGAGCGGATATCTGGGTCGCGGTCTCCGGATGTGGATCACCTCGCCGCGGCTGATGTTCCTCGGCGCCTTGCCCGCCCTGCTCGTCGGCATCGTCTACGTCGCGCTGCTCGTCGCGCTCGCCTTCCAGCTCGACACGATCGCGACCGCCCTCACCGGGTTCGCGGAGCGGTGGGATGAGCCGTGGCGGCTCTCGGTGCGCGTCGCGGTCGGGGCCGCCGTGGCCGCGCTCGCGCTCCTGATCGCGGTGTTCACCTACACCGCCCTCACCCTCGCCCTCGGCGACCCGTTCTACGAGCGCATCTCCCGCCGGGTGGAGGAACGTCTCGGCGGCGCGCCTGCCGAACTCGAGGAGCCGTGGTGGCGAGGTCTCGCGCGCGGGATCGGCAACGCCCTGCGACTGCTCGCCGCGACGGCGTTCATCGGACTGCTGCTGTTCGCGCTCGGGCTCATCCCGCTCGTCGGCACACCGCTCGCGGCCGTGCTCGGTGCGGTGACCGGCGGCTGGTTCCTCGCCGTGGAACTCGCCGGGTATCCGTTCGACGCCCGCGGGCTCCCGCTGGCCGCGCGACGCCGGATGCTCGCGACGGGCCGGGCGACGACGCTCGGCTTCGGGGTGCTCACCTACCTGCTGTTCCTCGTGCCGTTGGGTGCGGTCGTCGTGATGCCCGCCGCCGTCGCCGGGGCGACGCTCATGAGCCGGGACGCGCTCGCCGCGGCGGGCGAGCAGCCCGCCGTCGGCCCTGGCCTCACCGGTTGAGCAGCAGCGACACGGCGAGCGCGATCATCACGACGGCGATCGCGGCATCGAGCACGCGCCAGGCCGCGGGGCGCCGGAACACGGGAGCGAGCAGCCGCGCCCCGAACCCGAGCGCGGTGAACCACACCACGCTGCCTGTCGCCGCTCCCCCGGCGAACGCCCACCGTTCGACGTCTCCGTAGCCGTTCGCCACCGACCCGAGCAGCAGCACCGTGTCGAGATACACGTGCGGGTTGAGCCAGGTGAGGGCGACGCAGGTGGCCACCGCGGCCGTCAGCGTGGTGCGCAATCCGGCAGGGTCGGCGGCGAGCACCTTCGGCCGCACCGCACGTCGAGCGGCGAGCAGCCCGTAGCCGATGAGGAACGCGGCCCCCGCGTACCGGATGACCTCGAGCACGAGCGGAGCGGCCGTCACGATCGCGCCGATGCCGGCGACTCCGGCGACGATGAGCACCGCATCCGACAGTGCGCACACGAGCACGACCGGCAGCACGTGCTCCCGCCGCAACCCTTGCCGCAACACGAACGCGTTCTGCGCCCCGATGGCGACGATGAGCGAGAGACCGGTGCCGAATCCGGCGAGGGCGGCGAGGAGCATCCGGCCAGCGTAGGCGGCGGATCGCCTTCGTCGCGCTGAATGTTCCTACGGTTCGATAAGGTGCGCTCATGCAACTGCATCCCGAGCAGCTCCGCGCGCTCGCCGCGATCGCGGACGAGGGCAGCTTCGAGGCGGCAGCGGCGCGGCTGGGCGTCACACCGTCGGCGGTGAGCCAGCGGATGCGCGCGCTCGAGACGGAGGTCGGCCGCGTCGTCGTGCGCCGCAGCCGGCCGGTGCAGCTCACCGACGCGGGCCGGTTGCTCGTGCGGCACGCGCGTCAGCTGGCCCTGCTGGATGCGGAACTCGCGGCCGCGATCGGTCCGAGTGGTGCGCGACCCCGGGTGACCGTCGTCGTCAACGCCGACTCGCTCGCCACCTGGGCCCTCGACGCGTTCACCCCCCTCGACGGAGTCTCGGTCGAGCTGCTCAGGGAGGACCAGGCCCATTCCCTCGAACCCCTCCGCGACGGCACGGCGATGGCGGCGATCACGTCGGAGGCGACCCCGGTCGCCGGATGCACGTCGGAGCCGCTCGGGGTGATGCGGTACCGCCCCCTGGCGACGCCCGCGTTCGCCGAGCGGTGGTTCGCGGACGGGCGTGGGCTCGCCGACGCGCCGATCGTCGTGTTCGACCGCAAAGACGACCTGCAGGATCTGCACCTGCGGCGGCGACGCGTCGATCCCGCTCTCCCGCCGCGCTCGTACGTGCCCTCCTCCCACGACTTCCTCCGCGCCGTGGAACTGGGCATGGGATGGGGCATGCTGCCCGACGAGCAGAGCGCCGAGGCCCTCGCCGCCGGCCGTCTCGTGCGCATCGACGGTGACCGGCACCTCGACGTCGCGCTGCACTGGCAGCAGTGGCGGCTGCGGTCCGCACCGCTCGACGCGGTGGCTGCGGCCGTGCGCGCCGCATCCTCGGTGCTGCGCGACTCGCCCGTCGCCGGCTGAACCGGCGCCGTGGCGGAGTGCGCGCTGACCGGTCGCTGATTCTTCGCCGCACGACGGGCGCCCCGCACGGCGACCCGGGTTGACTGGACGGACACCGGCGAGGAGGACGACATGAGCAACCCGTTCCTGGGACCGAACGCTGCCGACCGCGACCTGAGCGCCGAGGACGAACCCCTCGGCGAGCTCGACCTCGTGCACACCTTCGACGACGGGCCGATGCCCACCGGAGTGAGCGTCTCGAGCACCGGACGCATCTTCGTGAACTTCCCCAAATGGGGTGACGACGTGCCGGCGACCGTGGTCGAGCTCGTCGACGGGGCACCGCGGCCCTACCCCGACGCCGCCTGGAACTCCCCCACCTCAGACGCCGACCCGAACGCACTCGTGTCGGTGCAGAGCATCGTCGTGGACCCGCGCGACCGGCTGTGGATCCTCGACACCGGCAGCCCCCTGTTCCAGCCGACCCAACCCGGCGGGCCCAAGCTCGTCTGCGTCGACCTGGCGAACGACATGGTCGAGAAGACGATCGTCTTCGAGCCGGATGTGGCGCTCCCGACCACCTATCTCAACGACATCCGATTCGACCTGCGCCGCGGAGACGGCGGCATGGCGTTCATCACCGACTCGTCGGACCAGGGCGAGAACGGCATCATCGTCGTCGACCTCGCCACCGGGGAGGCCTGGCGCCGGTTGCGCGACCACCCCAGCACGAAGGCGCTCACCCCGCCCGGGTTCGTGCCGCTGGCGGAGGGACGGGTGTTCATGGAACGTCCCGAGGAGGGCCCGCCGCAGCCGGTGAGGATGGGCGCCGACGGCATCGCGATCGCCGCGGACGGCGAGCGCCTCTGGTACTGCCCGCTCGCGTCACGGCACTGGTACAGCGTGTCCATCGACGCGCTCGTCGACCAGACGGTGAGCGCCGAGGAGGTCGCCGCGACGGTCCGCGACGAAGGCGACAAGGGCGGTGGATCCGACGGGCTCGAGACCGACGACGCCGGACGGTTCTACGCCACCAACTACGAGCACAACGCGATCGTGCGCCGCCTGCCGGACGGGGAGCTGCAGACCCTCGTGCACGATCCGCGCCTGTTGTGGCCCGACACGATGTCCGTCGCGGCCGACGGGCACCTGTACGTCACGGCGAATCAGCTGCACCGCCAGGCGAAGTACCAGAACGGCACGGACCTGCGGGTGTACCCCTACTCGTTGTTCCGGGTGCCCATCGATGCCGGACCGGTGCGGCTCGTCTGAGCCCGGCGTGCGGGCGGATCCGGGAACCCGTCCGCCCCGATGAGCGGCACGAAGGCGACCGGCAAGGCGACCTCCTCGCGCACGGTTCCGGCGGAGACCACGGCGCGCACGAGCTCCTGATGGCCGTCGTCGCGTTCGACGGGGGCGACGATGCGCCCGCCCTGCACGAGTTGCTCCGCCCACGATGACGGGATGCGAGGGCCGGCCGCGGTGGCGATGATGGCATCGAAGGGGGCGCGGTCGGGAAATCCGCGCGTGCCGTCGCCCACGAACACGGCGACGTTCCGCACGCCGGTGGCCTCGAGGGCCGCCCGTGCGGCGGCAGCGAGGCCGGGGTGCCGCTCGATCGAGACGACCTCGCCGGCCACAGCGGCGAGCACGGCGGCCGCGTACCCGGATCCCGTACCGATCTCGAGCACGCGTGAGCGTGACGTGACCCCCGCGAGCTCGATCATGACCGCGACGATGTAGGGCTGGGAGATCGTCTGCCCGTCGGCGATCGGCAGCGGCCGGTCGTCGTACGCGACGTGACGCACCGCCTCCGGCACGAACAGGTGGCGCGGCACCCGTCCCATCGCCTCGAGCACACGCCGATCGCGCAGTCCGCGTCGACGCAACTGGTGTTCCACCATCCCGGCGCGGGCCACCGCGTACTCGTCCGTCGCGTCGTCGCCCACGCCGGGCATCCTCTCTCCGACTCGGCACCGCCGTCGAGCATGGTGCGAGCCGGCTGGGAGCGACCGCGGAGGTGTCGCCACGTACGCTGAACCCATGCCGTCCACGCCGCCGACCGCCGACCGCCGACCGATCGAACGCCATCACCACGGTGACGTCTTCGCCGATCCCTACGAGTGGCTGCGTGACAAGGACGACCCGGCCACGATCGCGTACCTCGAGGCGGAGAACGCCTTCACCGCCGAGCAGACCGATCACCTCACCGCGCTGCGGGAGCAGCTCTTCGAGGAGATCCGTTCCCGCACCCAGGAGACCGACCTCACCGTGCCGGTCCGTGAGGGCGACTGGTGGTACTACACGCGCACCGTGGAGGGCCGCGAGTACGGCATCCACTGCCGCGCCCCGATCGCCGGCCCCGACGACTGGACGCCGCCCGCGCTGCCCGCCGACGGGTCGGGACTCGAGGGCGAGCAGGTGCTGCTCGACGACAACGTCGAGGCGGAGGGCCACGAGTTCTACTCCCTGGGCAGCTTCGACGTGTCGAGCGACGGCCGCCTGCTGCTGTTCGCGACCGACACGGTCGGCGACGAGCGCTACACCCTGCGCATCCGCGATCTGAAGACCGGCGCGGCGCTCGGTGACGAGATCCCCGACACCGCCGGGGGCGCGCTGTTCGATCCATCCGGTCGCTTCGTGTTCTACCTCACGGTCGATGAGGCGTGGCGACCGGACACCGTCTGGCGCCACGAGGTGGGCACCCCCGCCGCCGACGACGTGACCGTCTACACGGAGCCGGACGAGCGGTACTGGCTCGGCGTCGGACTCACCCGCAGCCGCAGATACCTCGTGATCGAGCAGGAGTCGAAGATCACGAGCGAGACGCGCCTGCTCGACGCGTCCGATCCGACCGGCGAGTTCCGCGTGGTGTGGCCGCGCCGGGAAGGCGTCGAGTACAGCGTCGAGCACGCCGTCATCGACGGGCACGATCGGCTGCTCATCGTGCACAACGACGGGGCGCTCGACTTCGAGGTGACGGATGTCGCGGCGGACGACCCGCAGGGACCGCGGCGGACCCTCGTGCCGCACCGGCCCGGCATGCGCATCGAAGGCATCGACGCGTTCGCCCGGCATCTCGTGCTCGAGTACCGGCGGGACGCTCTCCCGCGCCTCGCGGTGGCGCGCCTCGACACCGACCCGGAGCGCTCGTTCACCTGGCACGAGCTCGAGTTCGGTGAGGAACTCTTCTCCGCCGGAGCGGGCGGCAACCCGGAGTGGCAGCAGCCGACGGTGCGGCTCGGGTACACCTCGTTCGTGACGCCGTCGACGGTGTACGACTACGACGTCGCCTCCGGCGAGCTGCGACTGCTCAAACGCAAGGCCGTGCTCGGCGACTACCACCCGGAGCGGTACGCGCAGCGCCGCGAGTGGGCCACGGCCTCCGACGGCACCCGGGTGCCGATCTCCCTCGTCTACCGCAGCGACCTCGTCACCGCCGGCGACCCGGCGCCGCTGCTGCTGTACGGCTACGGCTCCTACGAGCACAGCATCGACCCGGGGTTCTCGATCCCCCGGTTGAGCCTCCTCGACCGCGGTGTGGTCTTCGCGGTCGCGCACGTGCGCGGCGGCGGCGAGCTCGGCCGCAGCTGGTACGAGCAGGGCAAGACGCACACCAAGAAGAACACCTTCACCGACTTCGTCGCGTGCGCGCGTCACCTCGTCGACACCGGATGGACCGAGGTGTCACGTCTCGTCGCAGAAGGCGGCAGCGCGGGCGGGCTGTTGATGGGCGCCGTCGCCAACCTCGCCCCGAAGGACTTCGCCGGCATCCTCGCGAGCGTGCCGTTCGTCGACCCGCTCACGAGCATCCTCGACCCCTCGCTGCCGCTCACGGTGATCGAGTGGGACGAGTGGGGCGACCCGCTGCACGACCCGGAGATCTACGCGCTCATGCGCTCGTACTCGCCGTACGAGAACGTGCACGAGCACGGATACCCGCGCATCCTCGCCGTCACGAGTCTCAACGACACGCGTGTGCTCTACGTGGAGCCGGCGAAGTGGGTCGCGCGACTGCGCGAGGTGGGCGCGCCGGTGCTGCTCAAGACCGAGATGAGCGCCGGTCACGGCGGCGTCAGCGGACGGTACGAGTCGTGGCGCGAGCGCGCCTTCGAGCTCGCCTGGATGCTCGACGTGCTCGGAGTGCACGGTCAGGCCGAGCACGCGCACGCCTGACGGAGCACCTCGCGCCACGCGCACGCCTGACGGAGCACCTCGCGCCACGCTCTCGCCGAGTGGCGCCGAACGCCCCGCATTGCCGCCTCGTACGGGGCTTTCGGCGCCACTTGACGCCTCGACACGGTATGAACGAGGCGTGCACGACCCTGCTGCACTCTCGCGACCGTCCTTCACGGTGCGCGCCGCGCGGATCACCGATGCGCTGCCGATGGCGAGGGTGCACGTGGAGTCGTGGCGGGAGACGTACCGCGGCCTCATGACCGACGAGTTACTCGACGACCCGGAGTTCGTCGATCATCGTGAGCGGTTCTGGCGGGGAGCGTTGACTGACGCGCGTTACGCTGCGAACCGCGTGGCCGTCGCGGTGCACGACGATGCGATCGTGGGGATCGCGATGGCGGGACCTTCGACGGAGCCGGACGCCGCGGCGGGGTGGCATCTGCATGTGCTCTACGTGCTCGCATCGCACCATGGAATCGGCGTCGGCGAAGGGCTGCTGGATGCCGTGCTCGATGCGGGTCAGGAATCCTCACTTTGGGTGGCGGATCCGAACCCGCGTGCGCAGGCGTTCTACCGTCGACACGGCTTCGTCGCGGAGGGCGCGAGCAGGGCCGGGTCGGGGGTCCGTGAGATCCGCATGCTCCGCTCGCCGACCTGAGCTCCGGTCTCAGAGCAGGCGCACCGCGATGGTGACCACGACGGCGATGGCGACGCAGCCGAGCTGGGGCATCCGGGCCCACCACGCCACACCGGCTGCGGCGAGTCCGGGCACGACCGTGACGTCCGCGTTCTGCCAACGCTCGCCGAGGAGGTTGACGACCAGGAGCCCGGCCAGCAGCGCCACGGGAAGAGCGTCGATCATCGCCTGCACGCGTGGCGCGAACCGGCGGTCGCCGAGCACTGCGGGACCCACGCCCTTGTAGACGAAGTTGATCAGGGCGAGCGCGACGACCGCCAGCACCATTCCGGTCATCGCTCGGACCCCTTTGCTGTGCGCACCGCGGCCAGCACTGCGGAGAGCGCGCAGAGGAGCAGCGCAACCCCGCTCGGCAGCACGAACGCGGCGACCGCCCCGATCCCGGCCGCCGCGAGCGCGATCGGGACGAACCGGGGCCGAGCACGCAGCGCGTCGAGAAGCAGCACGAGGAAGAACGCCGGGAAGATCACGTCGAGCCCGAAATCGCGCATGAAGGCGGTGGACGGCGCGAACAGCGCGCCGATCGCGGTGCCGAGCGTCCAGGCCGGCCACTGCACGAGCGTCGCGCCGAACATCTTCCGGCGATCGAGGCTCCCGTCGCCGTTCTGCGCCGCCACCCATGAACCGTCGACGACTGCTTGACCCTCGAAGGCTCGACGCACCGGTCCGCCGTGCAGCCACCGGGCGGAGGCCGCCGCCATCGGGATGAACCGCGCATTGATCAGCGCCGCCGCGCCGATCCCGGCGACGAGGCCGCCTCCGCTCGCCGCGGTGACGAGAGCGAACTGCGCCGACCCCGAGAAGGTCACCGCCGACATGACGATGGCCAGCCAGGCGGGCCAGCCGTTCGTCACCGCGAACGCGCCGAAGCTCACCGCCAGCGCGAACGCTCCGATGGCGAGTCCGATGCCGACGCGGAACCCGGCTCGCCACCCGCTCAGCGGGGTGGAGGCGTCCGACGGCATGCCCACCAACCTACGGGCGACCCCCGACGCGCATCGGTGACGTCACCGACCGACCGCCCTACTCGATCCGTCGCCAGCTGCCGAGAGCGCGCCAGGCGCGGGCGTCGAACCTGAAGCAGCTGCCGAGCCCGGGTTGGTCGAGGCTCCGGCTGATCGGCGCCGACGTGAGGCTCGCCAGCAGCAGGGCGCCGACGCCACCGTGCGCGACGAAGGCCACACGGTCGTCGTCGCCGGCTCGCGCGTGAGCGCGCACGGCGCCTTCGATGCGGCGCTGGGCGTCGAGGGCGCGTTCCCACCCCCGCACCGAGAGCTCCGGATGCGCGAAGAAGGCGTCGACGGTCGGCTCGAACTCCTCCGGCGGCAGATACCCGGTCGCGCTCCGGTCCATCTCACCGAGCGCCGGGTCGACGGATGCGGTCAGTCCGAGCGAGTCGGCGAGGATCGCCGCGGTCTCGGTGGCCTTCCGCTCCGCGCTGCTGATGATCGTGTCGACCCGGCCGTGCAGCACCTCCGGCAGATGTCCGGCCCGGGCCCGACCGGCATCCGACAGTCCCCACCGCTCGACCGGGACGGCAGGGTCGATGACGACCTCGGGGTGCGTCACGAAGAAGCAGACCATCCCCTGACGCTAGCGCCGCCTGAAGTACGCACCGCCGTGGTCATTCGGCGCGCGTCGGAGAATTCCAGCGGCGCGAAGGACTCCGACGGCCACAACGGGCGCGCATCGCGGCGCGCCGGCCGACACCTCGGCTCAGAGCCGCCGCACCGCCGTCACGCGGACGACCGCGACACCCTCCTCGTCGCTCGCCGCGAGATCGACCGTCGCGTCGATGCCCCAGTCGTGATCTCCGGCCGGGTCGTCGAGGATCTGCCGCACGGCCCACTCCCCCGGTTTGCGGTCGATGAGCAGCATCGACGCGGATCGCGCCGCCGGACCGGTGCCGAGCGAATCGTGGTCGGCGTAGTACCCGTCGAGCGCCGCGGGCCAGTCGACGTCGGGGTCGAGGGCCGAGAGCTCGTCGTCGCGCTGCAGCGCCGCGAGCTGCACGCGTCGGAACAGCTCGTTGCGCACGAGCACGAGGAACGCCCGCGGGTTCGAGACGACACTCGGCGGCGCGGGCGGCACGACCGGCGCGTCGGGGTCGGCGGCCGGGTTGACGAGCGCCTCCCACTCGTCGACGAGGCTCGAGTCCACCTGCCGCACGAGTTCGCCGAGCCACTCGATGAGGTCGAGCAGTTCTTCGGTGCGCGCCTCATCCGGAACCGTCTGCGACAACGCGCGGTACGCGTCGCCGAGGTAACGCAGCACGAGCCCCTCGCTGCGGCCGAGCTGGTAGGCCGAGACGAACTCGCCGAACGTCATCGCCCGTTCGAACATGTCCCGCACGACCGACTTCGGCTTGAGGGCGAAGTCGCGCACCCACGGCTGGCTCGTGGCGAAGGTCTCGAACGCCTGCTCGAGCAGCTCGGCGAGGGGCCGCGGATGGGTGATGTCCTCGAGCAGCGCCATGCGCTCCTCGTACTCGATGCCCTCGGCCTTCATCGCGGCGACCGCCTCGCCGCGGGCGCGGAACTCCTGCTGCGAGAGCACCGGACGGGGGTCGTCGAGGGTCGCCTCGATGACGCTCACGACGTCGAGCGCGTAGTCCGGCGCGTCGCGGTCGAGCAGTTCGAGGGCGGCGAGCGCGAAGGGCGAGAGCGGCTGGTTGAGGGCGAAGTGCGGCGGCAGGTCGACGGTCAGCCGGATGGACCTGTCGACCACCTCGACCACGCCCGCGGCGACGAGGGTGCGGTAGATGGCGATCGCCCGGCGTGCGAGCGCGTACTTGCGCGGTCGAGGCTCGTGGTTGTCGAACACGAGCGCACGCACGTTGCCGAGCACGTCGCCGCCGCGGGCGATGACGTTGATGAGCATCGCGGCGGTGAGCTGCATGCTGCTCGTGAGCGGCTCCGGTTCCGCCTCCACGAGCTTGCGGAAGCTCGGCTCCCCCCACGAGACGAACCCCTCGGGCGCCTTCTTGCGGATGATCTTGCGCCGCTTCTTCGGGTCGTCGCCGGCCTTCTCGATCGCGCGCGCGTTCTCGACCTCGTGCTCGGGCGCCTGCACCATGACGGTGCCGGCCGTGTCGAACCCGGCGCGCCCGGCCCGCCCCGCGATCTGGTGGAATTCGCGCGCGGTCAGCTGCCGCATCCGCTGCCCGTCGTACTTGGTGAGCGCCGTCAGCAACACCGTGCGGATCGGCACGTTGATGCCGACACCGAGCGTGTCGGTGCCGCAGATCACGCGCAGCAGTCCGCGCTGCGCGAGCTGTTCCACCAGTCGCCGGTACTTCGGCAGCATCCCCGCGTGGTGCACGCCGATGCCCGAACGCACCAGGCGGCTGAGCGACCGGCCGAACCCGGTGGTGAAGCGGAAGCCGCCGATCTGCTCGGCGATCTCGTCGCGTTGCGCGCGCTCGATGATCCGGATGCTCATGAGGGCCTGAGCGCGTTCCATCGCCGCCGCTTGCGAGAAGTGCACGACGTACACCGGCGCCTGCCCTCCGTGCAGCAGCTCCTCGACCGTCTCGTGCACGGGCGTCATCGCGTAGTAGTGGTGCAGCGGCACCGGACGGTCGACGCTCGTCACGCGTGCCGTGGGTCGCCCGGTGCGCCGCGAGAGGTCGTCGGCGATGCCGGTCACGTCGCCCAGAGTCGCCGACATGAGCAGGAACTGCGCGTTCGGCAGCATCAGCAGCGGCACCTGCCACGCCCAGCCGCGGTCGGGGTCGGCGTAGTAGTGGAACTCGTCCATCACGACCTGGTCGACGCCCGCGTCGGGGCCGCGCCGCAGCGCCAGGTTGGCGAGGATCTCGGCGGTGCAGCAGATGATGGGCGCGTCGGCGTTGACGGAGCTGTCGCCGGTGATCATGCCGACGTTCGCCGCCCCGAACACCTCGACGAGGGCGAAGAACTTCTCGCTCACGAGGGCCTTGATCGGCGCGGTGTACCAGGTGCGACCGCCGCGGGCGACGCAACTCGCGTGCGCGGCGACCGCGACGAGCGACTTGCCGCTTCCGGTCGGCGTCGCGAGGATCACGTTCGCGCCGGTCACGAGTTCGACCACCGCTTCGTCCTGCGCCGGGTAGAGGGTCAGTCCGCGACCCTCCGCCCACTCGACGAACGCCGCGTACGCCGCATCCGGGTCGTCGTCGGTCGGCATCGTCTCGAGCAGGCTCACCCCCTGATCCTCGCAGCCGCGGTGACGAGCGTTCGACGGGGCGGGCTCGGGCGCCGCGTCGGCAGCCTCTCCTAGTGTCGTCCCATGGCTGCCGAGGATCCGATCGTGTCGTGGGACGCGGAAGCCGACGCCTTCGATGAGGCCGCGGACCACGGTCTGAGCGACCCGGCCGTGCGGCACGCGTGGCGTCGGCTGCTCCTCGAGCGTCTCCCTGAGCCGCCGGCCACGATCGCCGACCTCGGATGCGGAACGGGCACCCTGTCGGTCCTGCTGGCCGAGGCCGGGTTCCGCGTCGACGGACTGGACTTCTCACCGCGGATGATCGAGTCGGCCCGGCGGAAAGCGGACGGCATCCGCGGCGTCCGCTTCCTCCTGGCCGACGCCTTCGACCCGCCACTCGCGGAGGAGGGCTACGACGTGGTCCTCAGCCGCCACGTGCTGTGGGCGATGCCGGATCCGGCCGTGGCGCTGGACCGATGGCTCCGGCTGCTCACCCCGACCGGCCGCCTGCTGTTGATCGAGGGTCACTGGTCGAACGGGGTGGGTCTGTCCGCCGAACAGACCGTTCGGCTCGTGGAGGACGCGGGCCGATCGGCGTCGCTCACGCGCCTCACCGATCCGGGGTACTGGGGTCGCTCCATCGACGATGACCGCTACCTCGTGGTGAGCCCCGGCGGCTGACGCGACGTCGACATCCCGACGGCGCTCAGTCCGCCGTGCCCGCGCCGCGAGCGCCGGTTGCCGCCGGACCGCTACTCTCGCTCAGGCACTTCACACTCGGGAGAGGACGACCATGGCGCTGCCCTGGAAACTGCACGGCGACGGCAAGGACGTGCGTTCGGATGCGATCGTGCTCCCCGAGGAGCGGCTCAGCTGGGCGCGCACCATCGGGTTCGGCGGTCAGCACGTCGTCGCGATGTTCGGCGCAACCTTCCTCGTGCCGCTCATCACCGGATTCCCGCCCTCGACGACGCTGCTGTTCTCGGGCATCGGCACGCTGCTCTTCCTGATCATCACCGGCAACCGGCTGCCCAGCTACCTCGGCTCGTCGTTCGCGTTCCTCGCCCCGATCGGCGCGGCCACCGCGGCGGACGGCCGCGGGGTCGCGCTCGGCGGAGTCATCATCGTCGGCGCGCTGCTCGCCCTCGTCGGCGTGATCGTGCACCTCACGGGCACGCGCTGGGTCGACGCACTCATGCCGCCCGTCGTGAGCGGCGCGATCGTCGCGCTCATCGGGTTCAATCTCGCGCCGGCTGCGCGCGACAACTTCGCGCAGTCGCCGCTCATCGCCGCGATCACGCTGCTCGCGATCGTGCTCGCGGCGGTCGTGTTCCGCGGCTTCCTCGGCCGGCTCTCGATCGTGCTCGGCGTCGTGGTCGGCTACATCGCCTCGGTGATCGCGGGCGAGGTCGACTTCTCCGCGATCGGCGACGCGCCGTGGGTCGGGCTGCCCGAGTTCACCGGACCCGCTTTCGACGGGCGCTTCCTCGGCACCTACCTGATGTTCCTGCCGGTCGTGCTCGCGCTCGTCGCCGAGAACGTGGGCCACATCAAGGGCGTCGGACAGCTCACCGGGCGCAACCTCGACCCGCTGACCGGGCGTGCGCTCTTCGCCGACGGCCTCGCGACGGTGCTCTCGGGCATCGGCGGCGGATCCCCGACGACGACCTACGGCGAGAACATCGGCGTCATGGCCGCCACCCGCGTCTTCTCGACCGCGGCCTACTGGGTCGCCGGGATCGTCGCGATCCTGCTCGGCCTCTCGCCGAAGATCGGCGCCGTCATCAACACCATCCCCGCCGGAGTGCTCGGCGGCGTGACGACCGCCCTGTACGGGCTCATCGGCATCATCGGTGTGCGCATCTGGGTCGAGAACCGCGTGGACTTCAGCAAGCCGAAGAACCAGCTCACCGCCGGCATCGCGCTCATCATGGGCATCGCCGACTTCACGATCAACGCCGGTGAACTGACCTTCACCGGCATCATCCTCGGCACCGTCGCGGCGATCGTCGTCTACCACCTGATGAACACGATCGCGCGGCTCCGCGGCACCGACCGCGAGCGGCTCAGCTGACCTGCGCGGATCGGTACGCTCGGAGCGTGACGGACACCTCGACCCAGCCCTCCGCGCCGGCCGACAAGGGCTTCGCCGGCCGACTCGACCGCTACTTCCACATCCGCGAGCGCGGATCCACGATCCCGCGCGAGGTGCGGGGCGGACTGGTCACGTTCTTCGCGATGGCGTACATCGTCATCCTCAATCCGCTCATCATCGGCGGCTTCGCACCGGATCAGGCGGCGCTGGATGTGACCGACGGCTACCTGCCGAACGCGCAGGTCGCCGCGGCGACGGGCCTCACCGCCGGCGTCATGACGATCGCGTTCGGAGTCATCGCGCGCCTGCCGTTCGCGCTCGCCGCCGGTCTCGGGATGAACTCGTTCCTCGCGGTCAACGTGGTCGGCGACGTCACCTGGCCCGAGGCGATGGGGCTCGTCGTCATCAACGGCGTGCTCATCGTCATCCTCGCCGCCACCGGCCTGCGCACGATGATCTTCGCCGCGGTTCCCGCCCAGCTGAAGACCGCGATCACCGTCGGCATCGGCCTCTTCATCGCCTTCATCGGGCTCGTCGACTCCGGATTCGTGCGTTCGAGCGGCGCCAACTCCCCGCCCGTGCAGCTGGGTCAGGCCGGGTCGATCGCCACCGTGCCGACCGCGATCTTCGTGCTCGGTCTCGTCGTGATGGGCGTGCTGATGGCGCGCAAGGTGAAGGGCGCGCTGCTCATCGGCATCATCGGCACGACGATCGTCGCCGTGATCGTCGAGGCGATCCTGCGACTCGGGTCGTCCGTCGACAACCCCGGCGGATGGAGCCTCAACGTGCCGGCGCTGCCGTCGGCGTTCCTCGCACTGCCCGACTTCTCGCTCGTCGGCCAGTTCAATCTCGGCGCGTTCGAGCGCATCGGACCGCTCGCGGCGGTCATGTTCGTGTTCACCCTGTTCTTCCTCAACTTCTTCGACGCGATGGGCACCATGACGGGCCTCGCGAAGGGCGCCGACCTGGCGGACCCGAAGGGCGACTTCCCGCGCCTGAAGTCCGCGCTGATCGTCGAAGGTGTCGGCGCGATCGCCGGTGGCGCCACGAGCACCTCATCGAACACGGTCTTCGTCGACTCCGCCGCGGGGATCGGCGAGGGCGCCCGCACCGGTCTCGCGTCGGTCGTGACCGGCGTGCTGTTCCTCGCCGCGATGTTCCTCACCCCGCTGACGCAGGTGGTGCCGCTCGAGGTCGCGGCCGCCGCGCTCGTCGTGGTCGGCACGCTCATGGTCGCTCAGATCCGCGACATCGACTGGAGCGACTTCTCCTCGTCGCTCCCGGTGTTCCTCACGATCATCGTGATGCCGCTCACCTACTCGATCGCGAACGGCATCGGCGTGGGCTTCCTGAGCTGGGTGCTCGTGCGCTCGCTGAGCGGCAAGGCGCGCGAGATCTCGCCGCTGCTGTGGGTCGTCGCCGCCGGGTTCGTGCTCTTCTTCGTGCGCGGGCCCATCGAGCAGCTGCTCGGGGCGTGACCGCCCGTCCGCGGATCGGCCGCGGCCGGCTCAGGCGTCGGTGAGCGCGAGGAGCGCGACGGCGGCTCCGGCGAGCACGAGACCGGCGATCTGCAGGGGACGCAGCCGCTCCTTCAGCACGCCGCGCGCCAGTGCGATGGTCATCGCCGGGTAGAGCGCGACGATCACCGCCGCGATGGTCAGCAGACCGGCTCGGGCGCTGAGCAGGAACAGCAGGTTCGCGAGCGAGTCGAGCACACCCGCCGACACGGCGAGGGCGAGCGACGGCGCCTCGCTCCCCCGCAGCGAGGCGCGACGCATCCCGACCGCGATGAGCACGACCGCGGCGGCCACACCGCGCCCGACGAGCAGGGGCACGAGGCCCGAGTCGTCCGGGGAAGCGTCGAGGAAGACGAGCTGGAGGGCGACGGCGACACCGGCACCCAGTCCGAGCAGCAGCGCGCGGATGCTCGGCCGGTGCTCGGCCGGGCCTCCGGCGACCAGCGGGATCGCGGCGACGGCCACGACGACCCCGAGCACGCCGAGCGGAGAGAGCCGCTCCCCCGACCCGAACGCGATCGCCACCGGGATGACGGCGGACACGACGGCGGTGATCGGTGAGAGCACGCTCATCGGCCCGCGGGCGAGCGCCGCGTAGAGCAGCGCGAAGACGAGCACGGCGGCGATCCCGGATCCGGCGCCCCACAGCACCGCCTCGATCGACCAACGGCCGCCGACGAACGGCGCGACGAGGAGCACCGGCGCGAGGCTCGCCGGCGCGGAGATCGCCACCACCCGCAGCGCCGAGCTCCGCCGAGACGACAGTCCGCCGAAGAAGTCTGCCGCGCCGTAGGCGACGCTGCCCGCGAGGGCGAGCAGGATGGGCAGCATGCGTCAGTCGCGGGCGCGGCGCTGCTCTTTGAGTCGCGCGTTCTCGGCGCGCACCGCGGCCTGGGTCGCGCGCTCGGTCACGAGCCACTCGGGCATCTGCTGGAGCAGTTCGGTGATCTGCTGCGTCGTGAGGGCCTCGTCGATGCCGGCGCGGGCCAGTCCCGACACGGAGACCCCGAGCTTCGCCGCCACGACGGGACGCGGGTGCGGTCCGGTGCGTCGCAGCTCGGCGAGCCACTCCGGCGGTTCCGACTGCAGGCGGTCGAACTCGCTGCGCGAGATGTCGCCCTCGCGGAACTCCTCCGGGGTCGCCGGAAGGTACACCCCGAGCTTCTTCGCCGCCGTGGCCGGTTTCATGAGCTGCTCGTTGCGTGCCATGCCCCCAGGGTATCGGCGGCGCGGCCGCCCACGGGCTGGCTACCCTGGGCGCATGCCGGATCGTCTCGTCGTCGCCTTCGTCCCCGGCGTCTCGCCCTCGAAGTGGGCCCGCGTCTGGAACGACCGGATGCGCGGGGTCACCCTCGAGCTGCGTGCGGTGAGCGAGGCGGAGGCCGTGCAGGCGCTCGAGGACGGGTCGGCGCACATGGCGCTCGTGCGGCTGCCGATCGAGAAGGAGGGGCGGCACGTGATCCCGCTCTGGGACGAGCCACCGGTCGTCGTCGCGTCGCGCGACTCCGCCGTCGCCGCCGTCGACGAGCTGTCACCGGAGGATCTCGCGGGCCTGGGTGAACCCGTGCTCGAGGGCCGCGACGCGGCCGTCATGGAGCTCGTGGCTGCGGGAGTCGGCGTCGCCGTCATGCCGCAGCAGGTCGCGCGGGCGCTGTCGCGCCGCGATGTGCTCGCCCGGCCGCTCATCGGCGGCACGCCGACGCGCATCGGACTCGCGTGGCCCAGCGAGCATCCGTCGCCCCATGCCGACGAGTTCATCGGCATCGTGCGCGGACGCACGGCGAACAGCTCGCGCGGAAGCGATCCGATCCGCCGTCCCCCGGCCGGCGACGGTCCCCGTCGACGCCCGACACGCGGCGGAAGACCCGAGCGACGGTGACCTCCGGGTCGGCGATTGTCGTCGTCCCGCTGCGCCCCCGCGCCTCGAGCACGACTCGAACCGATCGGCCACCGTCGCTCCCTAGCCCCCCGGCTAGTTCACTGATGACGCTACGCGCCGACGCGGGGGCGCGCTGCCCCCAGTCCGGTTGTCGGCGAAAAGGAGGACAAGCGGGGCACGTCACGCGAACGGGGGCGCGCGCACCAGGTGCCTCGGCTTCTATCGTGAGGGGACGGTGAGCCCCGGCCACTGCACCAGGTACCGAGTCAGGGGACACACGACATGATCAACGGCTTCGACTGCTTCGGACCCGGCGTCGAGCCGCTCCAGTTGCGCTTCGTCGACGACGATCGCGAGTGGGTGGCGGAGGTCGGCTTCGTGACCGGTCCGCTCGGCGATGGCGACGTGCACGCGATCGTGCAGTTCCGCGCGACCGACGGACGGGTGCTGCCGAGCTACTACTGCTCGACCCTGCTCGAACGGCCCGCCCGAGCCCGCCGTTCGCTGCGCTCCGCCGACGGTTCCACGGCGATCGGTGCCGAGACCATGCGGGCGGTCGAGGATTGGATGCGCGGCGCCCCGCGCAGCGTCGGCACGGCGACCGATGGCGAGCTGCTCGTCGACGGTCGTCCCGCGGCGTCGCTGCGGGAGGTCGAGCTCGCGCTCGGCACCCCCGACGGGACCTCGCGCGTCGCCTGGGACTCGAACGGACGTCGAACCGGCATCACGGTGCGCTCGAAACGGATCCAGCGCGCGTCGTAGGCTCGCCGCATGACCCCGCTCGCCTCCGCGCTCGAGCGCGGTCCGATCGTGCTCGACGGCGGCCTCGGCACCCTGCTCGAGGCGAACGGCCACGACCTCTAGTCGTCGCTGTGGTCTGCGCGACTGCTCGATGACGACCCCGACGCCATCCTCGACGCTCACCGCAGCTATTTCGCCGCGGGGGCCCGGGTCGGCATCAGCGCGTCGTACCAGGTGAGCTTCGATGCGAGCGGCGACCGGGCGCGGCACCTGCTGCGGCGGAGCGTCGAGCTGTGCGCCGCCGCCCGCGACGAGGCGGTCTCCGCCGACGGTGTGGAGCGCTGGGTGGCCGCCTCGGTGGGACCGTACGGCGCCATGCTCGCCGACGGCTCGGAGTACCGCGGCGACTACGGCGTCGACGTCGGCCACCTGCGCTCGTGGCACGCGCGTCGCCTCGACGTGCTGTGCGAGACGGATGCCGATGTGCTCGCGGTCGAGACCATCCCGAGTCTCGACGAGGTCGGCGCGATCGCTACGGAGCTCATGGGACGCGGCAGGCCGGCCTGGATCTCGGTGACCGCCGCGCGCGGCACGTTGCGGTCGGGCGAGAGCCTCGCCGAGGCCTTCCGGATCGCCGCGGCCGTGCCCGAAGTGGTCGCGGTCGGCGTGAACTGCACCGATCCGGTCGAGGTGGCCGGGGCGATCGGCGCGGCGCGGTCGGTGACCTCGAAACCCGTCGTCGTGTACCCGAACAGCGGCGAGCAGTGGGACGCCGGGGCGCGCACCTGGACCGGCAGGGCCGGCTTCCCGCCCGTGCTCGTCGCGGAATGGATCGCCGCGGGCGCCGCCCTCGTGGGCGGCTGCTGTCGTGTCGGGCCGGCCGAGATCGAGTCGATCGTCGGAGCGTGCGATTAGGCTCGAATCATGGTGTCGGGGATGCGGCGAGCGAGTCTCGAGGTGCTGCGCGCGGAAGCGCGCGACGAGCTCCAGACCGTGATCCTCGAACGCTGCCGCCACGGCGAGGACCCCTGGGAGTTCATGTCGGAGCTGCCCACGATCGACGAGCTCGTCGTCTACATCCTGCGCGCCGACGCGATCACCGCGAACGGCGGCGCGATGCCGAACCCGACGCGCGAGTACCGCGTGCTGCGGCAGATCGCGCTGGATCATCCACCACTGACACGCACGGTCTGGTCGCTCATCGGGCGGCTCGCCGCCTGACGAGCCCGCCGCCGCTCAGTCGAGCGCGGCGCCCGCCTCGCGGAACCGCTTCGCCGCCCGCTTCGCTTCACGCAACGCCGCGCGAGCGGCGTCGTTCTCGCTGTCGGCGAGCGCCCGCAGGTGCCCGGGCGCATCGGACGTGCCGAGCCGCGCGGCGAGCGCCGACGCGTCCCGGTGCTCGCCCAGCGCATCCTGCAGCGCCTCGGCTGCCTCGCCGAGCGCACGGACCTTGCCCCCGAACAGCGGGGCCGCGTCGGAGGTGAGCGCCTCGGCGAGGTAACGGGTTCGACGAGCCGCCTTACGGGCGGCGTGGCGGGACGCGTCGTCGTCGGCCTTCTTCCACCGCTTCTCGGCGCGACGGGCCGCGCGCAACAGCTGTTCACGCACGAGCGGCCGACCGGGCTCGAGGGCGTTCTCGCCGAGCGGCGGGCGCGCGACGAGATCATCGAGCGCGTCGAGGGCGTCGAACCACCGCGGGGAGTCGAGCACCTCGGTCACCGCCTCGTAGGCGGTGCGGTACTCGTCGAGCGCTTCGCCGATGAGCGCCGGCCCGAGTTCGGCGAGCTCGTCGCCGACGGCCTCCGCCTCCGCTCCCAGCAGTGCGGTCAGGCGGGCCCGGCGCACTTCGGCGTCCCGGGCACGGCCGAGGGCTCGGCCGACCTCGCCGAGCGCGTCGCGCACGGGATCGACGGCCGACGCGTCGAGCACTCCCCGGAGGGCGGCGAGCACCGCGCGGACACGCCGGATCGCGGTGCGGAGGGCATGCACCCCGTCCGTCTCGTCGGTGCGGGCGCCCGGGTCCGCCGCGACGAGGGCGTCGAGCTGCGCCGCGATGAGGGCGCGCGCGATCTCGAGGGCGCTCGAGTCCCGCCCCGCCGCCGCGACGGGAGGCAGATCGGTCAGGCTCGATCGACCGAGGGCCCGCGCGAGCTTGGACGCGCTCGAGGCGGGTTCGGCACCGGCGGTCTCGAGTTCGCGCTGCACCGCGTCGAGCAGCGCGGCACGCTTCTTGCCCCCTTCGGGCGCGCCGGAGAGCAGCTCCACCTCCCACTCCCGCCAGATGCGCAGGATGCCCGTGCCGACGTCGGTCGCCGAGACGAGGTCGTCGGCCACCTCGAAGAGCGGTTCGCCGTCGTCGCCGTGCACGCGCGTCACCGTGCGGCTCGTGCTCAACCGGGCCACCTCACGCAGCGGACGACCCCGCAGCACGCCGGCGACGTGCGTCAGCAGTTCGGCGGGGGGCTCGTCCGCGAGCGGAGCGTGCAGTTCGACGCGCCCGAGCCGAGCGGGCAGCTTGATGTGCCAGCCCTCGTCCCCTCCCCCGGCACGGCGTCGCAGCGTGATCAGTCGGCGGGCGAGATCCCGACGTTCCGTGTCGAAGTAGACCGCCCGCAGGATGACGGTCTCCTCCGGATGCACCTCGCCGAACCGGGCCAGGGGCGGAACCGCGATGCGGTCATCCACGTCGTACTTGCGTTCCGATTCGAGCGAGCGGGAGACGGCCATGGAACCTGTCTACCGCGTCGTGGTGCGTGCCGGCTGGGCAGAATGTACTCATGACGCGAACCGCGCTGGCCATCCTCTCCCGTCCCTCCCTCGACGCCCCGGCGCACGACGGCGCGATCGAGCCCTTCGCGCTCGTCGACCCGACGAGCCCGCAGCTCAGCGCCCTCGACCTCGCCGCCACGCGCGGCGACGGCGTCTTCGAGACCATCAGCGTCGGCGACGGCCGCCCGCAGGCGCTCGAGCCGCACCTGCGTCGCTTCGCGCGCTCGGCCGCCACACTCGACCTGCCCGCCCCCGACGTCGACGCCTGGCGTGAGGCGATCCTGTCGGTCGTGGCGACACTCGATCCGGCTCCGGAGGCGGCGATCAAGACGGTGCTGAGCCGCGGCGTCGAGGGCGATGGGCGGCCCACCGGGTGGGTGTACGGCTGGATCGTCGGCGACCACTCCCGCGTGCGCACCGAGGGGGTGCGGGTCGTCGTGCTCGACCGCGGCTACCGGCACGATGTCGAGCGCACCTCCCCGTGGCTGCTCGCGGGAGCGAAGACGCTCTCCTACGCGGTCAACCGGGCCGTGCTGCGCGAGGCGGCCCGGCGCGGCGCCGACGATGTGATCTTCGTCTCGAGCGACGGCTACGTGCTCGAAGGGCCGACCTCGACGGTGGTCTATCGGCGCGGTGGCGCGCTGTTCACCCCCGGCACGGGCCTCGGCATCCTCGAGGGCACGACCCAGGGGTCGCTCTTCACCTTCGCCGAGGAGCGCGGGATGTCGACCGGGTACGAATTGCTCACCCCCGCCGAACTCGCGGAGGCCGACGACATCTGGCTCGTCTCGAGCGTGCGGCACGCGGCACCGGTGCGCGAGTACGAGGGTCGACCGATGCGCGTGGACGCGGAGTTCACGGCGGCGATGAACGACTACTTGCGCACGCGAGTCGACTGATCCCGCACCGGCGCGCTCAGCACGCTCTCAGGCTCGCACCTCTTCTCCAGCACGCGCCGCTACCGTTCCCGCATGAATGCGACGACGGAGTGCCTCACCGACTGGTTCCGGCGGCAGCGCTGGTACGGCGGGAAGGGCAGGCTCCCTCAGTTGCGCAGCATCGGCTCGTGGGAGCTCCCGAGCGACGAGCCGGGCGTGCGCATCCGCACCCTCCTCGTGATGGACGACGGGGGCGCGACACCCACGCTCTACCAGGTGCCGGTGACCGAGCGCCCGACCATCCCGAAGGGATGGGGACACCACCTCATCGGTCGCGTCGGTGACGACGCGTACCTGTTCGACGGCCCGCACGATCCCGCGTACGCGCGGGCTCTGCTGCGCCTGCTCACCGGCGGCGCGTCGATCGGGGAGGACCGCGCGTCGGCGCGCGGGCACCTCACCGACGCCTCCCTCCTGGCCGACGCCCCGCACATCGAGTCGAAGGTGCTCAGCGGGGAGCAGTCGAACACGTCGATCGTGATCGACGTCAACGACGGCACGGTGTCGCGCCCGATCATCTGCAAGGTCTTCCGCGCCCTGCACCACGGGGAGAATCCCGACGTCGTGTTGCAGACCGCCCTCTCGGCGGCGGGCTCACCGCACGTGCCCGCCTGCATCGGATCGGTGACCGGCGAGTGGGACGACGAGGGCCGCCCCGGCGGGCGTGCTCTCGGACATCTCGCGTTCGCGCAGGAGTTCCTTCCGGGCGTCGAGGACGCGTGGAAGGTCGCGTTGCGCGCCGCCCAGGACGGCGTCGACTTCGCCGCCCGGGCGGAGGCGCTCGGCCAGGCCACCGCGAACGTCCACCGCACCCTCGCCGAGGTGATGGCGACGCGCGAGCCGAGCCTCGGCGACACCGTCGCCGCCGTGAGCACGTGGCATCAGCGTCTCGCGATCGCGATCCACGAGGTTCCGCAGATCGCCGAGCACCGCGCCGCGATCGAGGCCGTGTACGACACCGCCCAGCAGTCCCCGTGGCCGCGCCTGCAGCGCATCCACGGCGACTACCACCTCGGGCAGGTGCTCGCCGTGCCGGGTCGCGGATGGGTGCTGCTCGACTTCGAGGGCGAACCGCTGCGTCCGATGCACGAGCGGGATCAGCTCGACTCGCCGTTGCGCGACGTCGCCGGCATGCTGCGCTCGTTCGACTACGTCGCCGGATCCACGGCACTCACCCGTCCCGGCACCTCGGCGGCGGGCTGGGCGTCCGACGCGCGCCGGGCGTTCCTCGACGGCTACATCGCCGCCTCCGGCCACGACCTGCGGGCGCACCGGGCGCTGCTCGATGCGTTCGAGATCGACAAGGCCGTCTACGAAGCGGTCTACGAAGCGCGCAACCGCCCGGATTGGCTGCCCATCCCCCTCGCGGCGGTCGCACGACTGGCCTCGCGCGGCATGGCCGACACGTCGGCGTGAGCGCGCTCAGGCGTTCTTGAGCGGGTCGTTGCCCCAGTTCATGAGCGAGTAGCGCCAGCGGGAGTGCTCGACGTCGTCGGCCGGCCCCTGCGCCCGGTGACGGTGCACGTACCCGACGACCTTGCGCATCCATTCGACGTCGTCGGCATCGAGGTCGGATTTCTTCTTGCCGAGGATCTCGACGATGCGTCGGCCGGACTTGTGTCCCGTCGACTCGCCGCCGTCGCTCTTGTCGCCGACGGAGCGGGACTCCTCCGTCTCGAGCCACTCCTCGAGCTCGTGAGCCGTCATGTTGACGGCCTCGTTCCAGTCGGTCCACACGTCGTCGAGGCCGTCCACGTTCGCAGTCATGCAGCCATGCTCGCCCCGGGAGCGGTCGCCCGCCATACGTCGAGGTGAGTCCCACGGAACGCGCAGCCAGCGATGGCAGAGTGACCATGCCCGACCGATCCGACTACCCCGACTCTCATCACATGGAACCCACACGAGTACTGCTCGGCTACGCGCCGCTCGCGGTCGGTGCGATCCTCCCTGTGCTCGTCATCTGGGACTCCAGCATCCGTCGTCGCTCGCACCCCGGTTGGCCGGCCGTCCTGCAGGGCGTGCTCGGGGTCGGCATGCTCGTCTGCGCCGCCGCGGCGGTGATCGTGTCGGTGTCGCTGCTCGCGAGCTACTCGGTGCACGACACCCGAGCGCACGACCAGGTGATGTTCGCCCTCATCGTCGGCGAGGTCGTGCTCGGTGTCTTCTGCGCCATGACGCTCGTCGCCGGGCTGGCGTGGCCTGCGCAGCCGGTTCCGCGGCGCGGTTTCACGATCCTCGTGCTGCTCGCCGACGTACTCATCGTGAGCGCGGGCACCTGGTACGCCACCTCGATGCTGCCGGATGCGGCAGCCATGATGATCCGGCAGTTCTGAGCGCTCCCGCCTCGAGCGGCCTGTGGACACTTTTTGGCGAACGCTTACCCGCGCCGTAGTCTGTCGATCGACCCCCGTAAGGGGCACGGAGTCAACGACGATGAAGTGGTGGGGCGATGAAGTCGATTTCGAGACGGCAATTGCTGAGTCTGGGCGTGGGGGCGTCCGCGGCGGCGGTGCTCGCCGGGTGCTCGACTCCCGGCAGCAGGCTCGTGAACGCGGAACCGGCCATCGCGCCGGCGGCCGCGGGTGAGAAGGTCCGGCTCACCTACTGGGCGTGGCTGAAAGACCTGCAGAAGGTCTGCGACATCTGGAACGCCAAGAATCCGGATGTGCAGGTCGACGCCATCTGGATCCAGGGCGGCAACGCGGGCGGCTACCAGAAGATGTACGCCGCCCTCGCCGCGGGCGGTGGCCCCGACATCGGGCAGGTCGAGATGCGGCAGATCCCCGAGTTCCTGCTCGCCAACGGTCTCGTCGATCTCGGCCGGTACGGAGCCGAGGAGTACGCGGACCGCTACGACGAGGGCATCTGGAGTCAGGTCAAGTTCGGCGAGGGCATCTACGGCATTCCGCAGGACAGCGGCCCGATGGCGTTCTACTACCAGCCGGAACTGCTGGATGCGGTCGGTGCCGCGCCACCGGCGACGTGGGACGAGTGGCTCGAGGTCGCGGCCGCCATCCGCGAGACCGGACCGGGGAACTACCTCGAGTGCTTCCCCGTCTCCGACGCTTCGCCGTTCACGGCGTACGCGACCCAGGCGGGCGCGCGATGGTTCGAGATCGACGGCGACGAGTGGATCGTCAACATGACCGACGACGCGAGCATCGCGACGGCGGAGTTCTTCGACCGCGCGATCGACGAGGACCTCGTCGAGACGGGGTTCGGCGCCTACAGCCCCGGCTGGTTCGCCGCCGCGGGCGACGGTCGCATCGCCGCCGTCACCGGAGCCTC
The DNA here is from genome assembly GCF_002797715.1 of Diaminobutyricimonas aerilata. Classification (NCBI taxonomy): domain Bacteria; kingdom Bacillati; phylum Actinomycetota; class Actinomycetes; order Micrococcales; family Microbacteriaceae; genus Diaminobutyricimonas; species Diaminobutyricimonas aerilata. The sequence goes on from NZ_PGFF01000001.1 coordinate 2,265,774, forward strand.
GTGGGCAGACGCGCTCATCCAGGGCGTCAGCGGCGGTGAGGGCAGGTGGCGCGTCGCGCCGATGCAGACGTGGCCCTCGGGCGGCTACGGGTCGACGTACCTGGGCGGGTCGACGGCCGCGGTGCTCGCCAACTCGCGGCATCCGAAAGAGGCCATGGACTTCTGCGTGTGGATGACCACCGACCCCGAGGGCATCGACGCGATGATCAAGTACTGCGGCATCGGCTGGTCGCCCGCCTCCGACTACATCGGCGAGGCGCGACAGCAGCCGAGCGAGTGGTTCAGCGGCCAGAACTACAACGAGGAGGTCTTCGTGCCGGCCGCGAAGGAGCAGAACCTCGACTGGACGTGGTCACCACTCACCCAGTACGCGCTCAACACGCTGCAGGACAACTTCCGTCGCAAGCTCACCGGCGGTCTCACCCTCGTCGACGCGCTCGAGCGCACGCAGTCCGCCGTGGTCGACGCCTTCCGCAACAAGGGACTCACCGTGAGGAGCGCCGCATGACCGTCGCACCGACTCCGGTCGCTCGCACCGGACAGCGCCCCACTGCCGCGGACTCCTCCTCCCCCGCCCGGCCGCGCACCATGCGGCGGGCGCAGAACCGGGCGCCGTGGATCCTCCTCGCCCCGTTCCTGCTGCTCTTCGTGCTCACCTTCCTGCTGCCGATCCTCGTCGCCATCGGCCAGAGCTTCACCGCGATCGACCGGGAGGGTCTGTTCGGCGAGGAGGGCGTCACGAGCCGGTTCGCCGGATTCGACAACTACGCCCTCGCGCTCGCCAACGACGGCTTCGTCGCCTCGATCGGGCGGATGCTGTTGTTCGGCATCGTGCAGGTGCCCGTGATGATCGTGCTGTGCACGGTGCTCGCACTGCTGCTCGAGTCGGCGAGCGCCAAGTGGCCGCAGTTCTTCCGCGCCGCGTACTTCATGCCGTACGGCGTGCCTGGGGTGATCGCGACGATCCTCTGGTCGTTCCTCTACGTGCCCGGGCTGAGCCCGTTCATCGACGTCGCCGGCGCGCTCGGGATCCGACTCGACTTCCTCGGTCCCGACACGGTGCTGTGGTCGATCGCGAACATCGTGACCTGGACGTACACCGGCTACAACATGCTCATCGTGGTGGCGCAGCTGAAGTCCATCCCCCGGGAGGTGTACGAGGCCGCCCGCGTCGACGGCGCCAACGCCTGGCGACTGGCGTGGACGGTGCAGCTGCCGCTCATCCGCCCGGCGCTCGTGCTGACGACCGTGTTCTCGATCATCGGCACCCTGCAGTTGTTCGTCGAACCGCAACTGCTGCAGAACGTCGCGCCGGCGATCGACTCGGAGTACACCCCCAACCTCAGCGCGTACACGAACGCGTTCGCGTTCAACGACTACGGCGTCGCCTCGGCGCAAGCGGTGCTGATCGCCCTCGCGGCGTTCGTGCTCTCGTACGTGTTCCTGGCCCTCAGCAACCGGAAGGCGAAGCGATGACCGACGCACTCACCCGCCCCGTGACCGCCGAGGCGGCGCGGCCCCGCTCGGCCCGTGAGGCGGCACGCCCGGCTCGCAGCCATCTCGCCGCGAGCCGCCGCTCGACGATCATCGTCACGGCCGTGCTCGTGGTCGTCGCCCTGTACTTCCTCGTGCCGGTGTACTGGGTCGTCGTCGCGGCGACGAAGACCACCGAGGACCTCTTCGCGACGAGCGGATTCTGGTTCGGGTCGACCTTCAACCTGTTCGAGAACCTGCGGCTCGTCTTCACCTACGACGACGGCGCCTTCGTGCGCTGGTTCCTCAACAGCCTGCTGTATTCGGGGATCGGCGGGGTGCTCGCGACCTACTTCGCGGCCGCCGGCGGGTACGCGCTCGCGAAGTACGACTTCCGCGGCCGCGAGCTGGTGTTCGGGTTCGTGCTCGGCGGGGTGCTCGTGCCGGCGACGGCGACGGCCCTTCCGCTGTTCCTGCTGTTCAGCCAGATGGGACTCACGAACACCTACTGGAGCGTGCTCATCCCCTCGCTCGTGTCGCCGTTCGGGTTGTTCCTGTGCCGCATCTACGCGCAGGCGTCGATCGACTCGTCGATGCTCGAATCCGGGCGCATCGACGGTGCGAGCGAGCTGCGGATCTTCCACTCGATCGCCCTGCGCACGATGATGCCCGCGCTCGTGACGGTGTTCCTGTTCCAGCTCGTGGGCATCTGGAACAACTACTTCCTGCCGCTCGTGATGCTCGCCGACGATCAGCTCTATCCGATCACCCTGGGCATCAACAACTGGCGGGCCCAGGTCGACCGGTTGCCGGAGTTCTACCAGCTCACCACGGGAGGGGTGCTCGTCTCGATCATCCCGCTCGCGATCGCGATGATCGTGCTGCAGCGGTTCTGGCGCGGTGGTCTCACCGACGGGGCGGTCAAGGGCTGAACCGGCGACCGAGTCCTCCCGTGCGCTGAGCAGTTGCGGAGCGAGCGCTGGGCAGGGTCTGCACGAACGCCGATCCCCCTCGACCTCGCCGCGCGACCCGCGTAGACCGGGAGGATGCGAGCACTCACATGGCAGGGTAAACGGTCCGTCAGCGTCGAAGAGGTGCCCGACCCGCGCATCGAGTTCCCGACGGATGCGATCGTGCGCATCACGTCGACCGCGATCTGCGGATCGGATCTGCACCTCTACGAGTTGTTCGGCCCGTTCATCGACAAGGGCGACGTGCTCGGTCACGAACCGATGGGCGTCGTGGTCGAGGTGGGATCGGCGATCACCGGGCTGAAGGTGGGCGACCGCGTCGTCGTGCCCTTCAACATCGCGTGCGGCGAGTGCTTCATGTGCCGGCACGGGCTGCAGTCGCAGTGCGAGACGACGCAGGTGCGTGAGCACGGGAACGGTGCCGCGCTCTTCGGCTACACGAAGCTCTACGGACAGGTCCCCGGCGGTCAGGCCGAACTCCTCCGCGTGCCCCTCGCCGACTACAACACGGTCAAGGTCGGCACCGGACTGCCGGATGACCGCTATCTCTTCTTGAGCGACATCCTCCCGACCGCGTGGCAGGGCGTGAAGTACGCCGACGTGCGCCCCGGCGGGTCCCTCGTCGTGATGGGACTCGGACCGGTCGGGCAGTTCGCGAGCCGAGTCGGCCGCCACCTCGGATACGAGGTGCTCGCGGTCGACCCGGTGCCCGAGCGCCGGGCGATGGCGGAGCGGCACGGCATCGAGACGTACGACCTCACCGACGACATCGTCGATCGGCTGCGCGACCGGACCGACGGGCGCGGCGCCGACGGGGTCGTCGACGCGGTCGGCATGGAGGCGCACGGCAACACCGGCATCGCCCTCGCGCAGCAGGCGGTCGGTCTGCTGCCCGACGCGATCGCGCAGAAGGCGATGGACAAGATGGGCCTCGACCGGCTCGCGGCCGTGTACGCGTCGATCGACGTGGTGCGCCGCGGGGGCGTGGTCTCCCTGAGCGGCGTCTACGCCGGCGAAGCCGACGTGCTGCCGATGAAGACGATGTTCGACAAGCAGATCGGTCTGAAGATGGGCCAGTGCAACGTGAAGCGCTGGATCGACGACCTGCTCCCGCTCGTCGAGGATCCCGCCGATCCGCTCGGGGTCGAGGACCTCACGACCCACCGTGTGCCGCTCGACCGCGCGCCCGAGCTGTACGAGACGTTCCAGAAGAAGAGCGACGGCTGCATCAAGGTGGTGCTCGAGCCGTGACCATCCCCCGCATCCCCGGCGATCAGTCGATCGCGTTCCTCACCGAGGGTTACCGTTTCGCGTCGCGGCGGTTCGACCAGGTCGAGGGCGACGCGTTCGCCACCCGCCTCATGGGCCGACCGGTGTCGTTCCTGCGGGGACCGGACGCCGCGCGGTTCTTCTACGAGGGCGGACGGTTCACGCGCGATCGCGCGCTCCCCCGCTCCGTGCTGCACACCCTGCAGGACGAGGGCAGCGTGCAGACCCTCGTCGGTCATGCGCACGGTCATCGCAAGGCGATGTTCCTCGACCTGATGACCGAGGCGGGCGTCCGGCGACTGCGTGACGCCTTCGCCGAGGAGTGGTTGCGCTGCGTCGACGGGTGGGCGACGCGCGACCGCGTCGTGCTGCAACGCGAGCTCCCGCTGCCGCTCACCCGCGCCGCGTGTCGCTGGGTCGGTGTGCCGACCGGCGACGACGGTGCGCGGGCGCACGAGTTCGCCGAGATGGTCGCGCGCGCCGGCACCTTCGGACCGGCGAACTGGTACGCCCGTGCGCTCCGGCGTCGCACCGAGCGGTGGGCGCAGCAGCTCATCCGCGACGTGCGTGAGGGCATCCTGCCGGTCGACGACGACACTCCGGCGGCCGCGATCGCCCGCCACCGCGACGAGCGCGGCGAAGAGCTGCCCGTCGAGGTGGCGGCGGTCGAACTGCTCAACGTACTGCGACCCACCGTGGCCGTCGGCCGGTACCTCGTGTTCGTGGCGTGGGCGCTTCATCGTCATCCCAACTGGCGCATCCGGTTCGCCGCCGGCGACGACGCGTTCGTCTACCCCTTCGCGCAGGAGGTGCGGCGGTTCTTCCCCTTCTTCCCCGTCGTCGGCGGACGCGCGGCGCGCGCGTCCGAGTTCGCGGGCCACTCCTTCGAGGCCGGCGACTGGGTCATGCTCGACCTGTTCGGCACGGACCGGCATCCCGGCGTCTGGCCGGACGCCGACCGGTTCCGCCCCGAGCGCTTCCACCACGGGGCCCCGGGTCTCAACGAGCTCGTCCCGCAGGGCGGCGGCCACCCGCACGACGGTCATCGGTGCCCGGGCGAGGACCCGACGATCGAGCTCATCGCCGAGTTCGCGCGTCTGCTCACCCGCGAGACGGAGTACGAGGTGCCCGAGCAGGACCTGCGCATCAGCCTGCGCCGCATGCCCGCGCAGCCGCAGAGCGGGATGGTGCTCACGCACGTGCGGCGCAAGGACGCGTCCGCGGTGCGCGGCACCGCGCCGGTCGGCCCGCACACGACCTGACCGTCGCGTGCCCGCGGGCCATAGGGTGGGATCGAACCCAGCACCCGTCCGGAGGAGCATCGTGGCCGCATCCGAGAACACCTTCCGCGCCGCCGTCGTGCAGTTCGAGCCCACGCCGGACGCGCCGGAGGTCAACCTCGCGACGGTCGAGCGGATGGCCCGGGCGGCGGTCGCCGACGGCGCACGCCTGGTCGCCTTCCCCGAGATGTGCCTGCTCGGCTACTGGCATCTCACGAAGCAGTCGACCGCGCGACTGCGGGAGCTCGCGGAACCGGTCGACGGGCCGAGCCTGCGCGCCGTCCGCGCCCTCGCGACCGGACTCGAGGCGGGCATCGGTGTCGGGTTCCTCGAGCACGGCCCGGATGACCGGCTCTACAACTCCTACGCCGTCGCGCTTCCCGACGGCACCCTGCACGTGCACCGCAAGCTGCACGCGTTCGAGCACGAGTCGATCTCCAGCGGAGACCGCTACACCGTGTTCGACACCCCATGGGGCATCCGGATGGGCGTGCTCATCTGCTGGGACAACAACCTCGTCGAGAACGTGCGCGCCACCGCGCTCGCCGGGGCAACGGTGCTGATCGCCCCGCATCAGACCGGCGGCACCTCCTCGCGCAGCCCGCACGGGATGCGGCCCATCCCGATGGAGCTGTGGGAGGCACGCGAGAGCGATCCGGCGGCCATCGAGGCGGCGTTCCGCGGACACAGCGGACGGGAGTGGCTGTTGCGCTGGCTGCCCTCGCGCGCCCACGACAACGGCATCTTCGTGTTGTTCTCGAACGGGGTCGGGCGGGACGACGACGAGGTGCGCACCGGCAACTCGATGATCCTCGACCCCTACGGGCGGATCGTCGCCGAGACGTGGGCCGCCCGCGACGACACGGTCATCGCCGACCTCGACCTCGACCTCGTGCCGCTCTCGACGGGACAGCGATGGATCCGCGGCCGTCGACCGGAGCTGTACGAACCGCTCACGCGGCGCACCGGCGACGAGCTCGAACCCCGGGCCGCGCGGTTCTCCGACGACCCGGTGCGCCCTCTCGGCGAGCCGGCTCAGGGCTGAGGAGCGAGCGCGCGCTCCGGCGGATTCGGGTCCCCGACCCAGGCGGACGCCCCGTGCTCCAGGCGCCGGAACCGCACGCCCGCGGCGTGCAGGCGGTCGAGGTGACGCTCGAGGCGGGCGTGGAACTCCCCGAAGTCGCGCTCCCGACCCGGTTCGAGGCGGCGGCGCCACACCGTCTCGGCGAACGCGCACAACCGGGGGAACATCATGTACTCCGCATGCTCCGTGGTGGGCACGTACTCGGTCCACAGGTTCGCCTGGGCGCCGACGATCCGCCCTGCCGCCTCACCCAGTTCGGCAGGGTGCGGTTCGAACGCGAACACGCGCTCGAGTGACACGACCGGGTCGGGGAATCCGACCGGCTCCGCCGGGTGCGTCGACTGTGGCAGGTCGAAGTACACCTCGTCGCGCGGCGACATGACGACGTCGTGCCCGGCTCGGGCGGCGCGCACCCCCTCGGCGCGACCGCGCCACGCCATCACGAGGGTGTCCTGCGGGGCGCCGCCCTGCACGACCTCGTCCCACGCCACCAGGCGGCGCCCGTGCGCCCGCAGCAGCTCGTCGACCCGGGCGGTGAACCACCCCTGCAGCGCCTCCTCGCCGGCGAGGCCGAGCTCGGCGATCCGGCGCTGGGCGACCGGGGATGCGCGCCACTCGCGCTTGGGCACTTCGTCGCCGCCGGCATGGATGTAGGCGCCCGGGAAGATGCTCGTCACCTCATCGAGCACGGCCCGCACGAAGTCGAGGGTGGCCGGTCCGACGTCGAGGACGCGGGTGCTCACTCCCCAGCGCGTGCGCACCTCGGCGGGTTCGCCGCTGCCGAGCTCCGGATACGCCGCAAGGGCCGCCTGCACGTGACCGGGCAGGTCGACCTCGGGCACCACGGTGATGTGCCGTCGGGCGGCGTAGGCGACGATGTGCTCGAGCTCTTCGCGCGTGTAGGCGCCGCCGTGCGGGGTGCCGTCGTAGTCCACGTCGTCGCGTTCGTCGTCGTAGCCCACGAGCGACTCGGGCCGCCGGCCGCCGACCTCGGTGAGCCGGGGGTAGGCGGGGACGGGGAGGCGCCAGCCCTGATCGTCGGTGAGGTGCAGGTGCAGCACGTTGAGCTTGTGCGCGGCGAGCTGGTCGATCACCCGGAGTACGAACGACGCGGGCATGAAGTGCCGGGCGACATCGAGCATGAATCCGCGCCACCGGTACTCGGGTTCGTCCTCGATGTGCACGTGCGGCACGCGGATCGGCTCGGATCCCGTCGCCGGGTCGATCAGGCGGGTGCGATCGGTCGGGATGCGATGGGCCGGATACAGCTGCAGCAGCGTCTGCCGGGCGAGGAAGACGCCGGCCGCGTCGCCACCGCGGATCCGGACTCCGTCGTCGTCGATGTCGAGCCCGTACGCCTCGGGCGGGAGCGCCGGGTCGATCCGTTCGTGTACCTGCCCCTCGCTCGAGAGGAGGAACGTGCCGTGTCCGCGCCGCACGAGGCGGGGTCGCGGCACGAGGGCGAGGTCGTCGGGAGGCAGCATCGCGTCCATTTCGCTATGGGAACGATGTCACCCTAACTTCTGCCCCGCGCCCGGGGCAACGCGCGCGGACACCTGTGCGCGGGGCATCCGGTCGACGGACGCCCCACGCATCAGGGGTCAGCGTCGGCGCGCCACCGCTTCGGTGAGCAGCGCGACGAGCGCCTCGAGCTGCACCGTCGACTCGGCGCCGATCTCCTCGTCGCTGCCGTCGAGGGCACGCGCAGCGAGCCCGGCCTTCGAGTCGATGAGCTCGGCGATCTTCGAGTCGAGCGTCTGCGCCGCGAGGATGCGCCACGCGGTGACCGGCAGCTCCTGGCCGATCCGGTGCACCCGGTCGATCGCCTGGGTCTGCTCGGCATCCGTCCAGCTCAGCTCCGCGAGCACCACGTTCGAGGCGACCTGCAGGTTCACACCGACACCGGCCGCGGTGAGCGAGCAGACCGCGACGGAGACGTCGGGATCGGTGAGGAACGCGTCGATCTGCGCCTGACGGGTCTTCGCCGTCTGATCGCCACGGATCGAGATCGTACGCAGTCCCGCACGGGCGAACTGCTCCTCCGCCGTGTCCATCACGTCGATGTGCTTGGCGAAGAAGACGACCTTGCCCACGTTGCGGGCCAGATTGACGGTGTAGTCGGCCGCGAGGCCCGCCTTCGCCTGACCGATGCGTCGCACCATGCTGAAGACGTTGTCCCCGGCGCTGCTCGACTTCGATTCCTCGAGATCGGCGTGCGCGACGGTGCGGATGACCGTGGCCGGGTCGGCATCGGGCCGCGAGGCCATCACGCGGTCGAAGCGCTCGAGCAGTCGCGCGACGAGCTTGCGCTCCGACTCGCGCACCGAGCGTCCCACCTCCCCGTCGAGCTCGACGGTGATGTCCGCGATGCGACGGGCCGGGATGTCGGCGGCGACGTCGACCTTCTTGCGGCGCACGATGCCCATGTCGATCACGGCTTGACGCGCCGCGGCGAAGAATCCGGGGTCCCCCGGAGTGAGCCCCGTCTCGTCGAGGCGGCGCATGAGCTCGGCGCGCGGCTTCTTCTCGTCGATCCAGCCGAGGAACTGCCAGATCATCCGGAAGTCCTCGATCTGGTTGATCAGCGGCGTTCCGGTGAGCGCGATCATGAGCGCTCTCGGGGACACGGCGCGGATGCTGCGCGAGAGCGACAGCACGTTCTGCGAGCGCTGGGACTCCTTGTTCTTGATGAAGTGCGCCTCGTCGACGATCATGCCCTTGAAGCCGCGCTTGGAGAGCCAGTAGACATGGCGGTCGAGGATCTCGTAGTTGACGATCACGACGTCGGCATAGGCATCGATGTTCTCGCCGTCACCGTTCACGACCGTGGCGGTGCGCTTCGGCGTCCAGAGCGCCACCTCGCGAGCCCAGTTGACCTTCACGACGTTGGGGGTCACGACGAGCAGCGGGTACGACCCGGTCGCGTTCGCCGCGAGCAGCGCCTGTGCGGTCTTGCCGAGGCCGGGCTCGTCGGCGAGCAGGTAGGTGCGGTGACCCTCACGGGCGGATTCGACGAAGCGGGCCTGGTGCGGCATGAGCTGCAGTCGTCCCGGCGTGTCGAGGCTCTCCACCGGCGGCAGGTCCATGCTCGCCGCCGTGCCGCCCGCGCCGTACTCGAAGGAGCGGAACAGCGGCTCGATGAGCTCCCAGTTCGCCAGGCGGCTCGAGGTCGGTTCGACCGGCTGCACGGCGCTGAAGTCGGGCGCGAGGAAGGGGTTCGACATCTGGTAGCGGCGCACCGGCGCAGGGACCACCTGGCGTTCGGTGGACGCGTCGGGCTGCGGCGCCTCGTCGGTGATGATGAGCTCGTCGGGGCTCAGCTCCACGCCGGCCGACATGAGCAGGTCGCGGCGCATCTCCCGCGCGGCGGCGCTCACCGGGGCGTCGTCCTGCAGCAGGGTGATGAGCGAGGTGTCGCGAGCGGCGGTCTTCGCGAGGATCGCCGCGAGTCCGTCGAGTCGGCGCTGCGCTTCGACGCGTTCGGCGTCGGGGATCGTGGTGTCGGTCTTGATGCGGGCGCGTTCCTCGCGCAGCAGCACCGTGGCGACCTGGAACCGCGTGCGGTTCGCCGCGCGCACCGGGCCGCGCTGCGCGGCGGCCTCGACCTCGCGCGCGACGCGGGCGAGCACGGGGATGACGCCCGCCTCGTCCGAGTGGGGACGCCTCGAGCGTCCGCGCGCTGCCGCACGGGCGCGACCGGGGGCTTGACGTTGGGCCGGGTTGGCCATGCTCCTCCTGAGCTTGAAAATCCGGGACCGTGGCGATGGTGGCGGGATCCCCGGATGCTGCGCCGACAGAGTTCGTCGGCCGTGTACTCGGCGCGTGCGAGTTGTCCAGACCCAGCAGGGAACGCTGGTGGGTTCGCGGCGCTACAGGAAGTGTACGCCCTCCGGCCGCGCGGCGGGGCACGCCGAGCGCGAAAACGCAACGACGCGTGCCGAGTCGGTCGGGGTCAGCGCGCGGCGAGGTCCCGGACCGTCGGACCCTCGAGGCGCGTACCGTCCGCGGCGAAGCGCGACCCGTGCGCCGGGCAGTCCCAGGTGCGCTCCTGGTCGTTCCACGCCACCATCGCGTGCAGGTGGGGGCAGAGCGCCGACACCTTGCACGTGACGCCGTCGACCGTGGAGATCGCCGTCGCCTTCAACCCGTCCCGGCCGATCTCGCCCTGTCCTTCGGCGGGCGGCTGATCCGGCAGCGGCTTCGCGACCGCGGCCGTCCACCCCTTGAGGTACTCCCACGCTACCGCGGCGTTCATGCCGAGACCGACCGCCATCGCTCGCGGAGTCGTGACACGGCGGTGCAGCGTCTTCGCCCACGGCTGATGTCCGCCGAGGATGTCGCTCGCGAGGGTGAGGCCGCACTGCACGGCGTTCGTCATGCCCCACTTGTCGTAGCCGGTGGCCAGGAAGATCCGCCCGCGCCCGCGCGGCATCCAGCCGACGAAGGGCACGCCGTGCGGCGTCTCGTAGTCCTGGGCGCTCCAGGTGTGGGTGCGCTCGGCCCCGGGGAACCAGCGCTCGGTCCAATCGACGAGGTCGTCGACGAGCGACGCGGGCGACGGATGGCGGCCGACCTCGTGCCCGTTGCCGCCCACGAGCAGCAGTTCGCCGGACTCGTCGGGGGTCGTGCGCAGCGACCGGGTCGGGCCGTCGACGCTCACGTACATGTCGCTCGGGATGTCGCCGGGAACGCGGAAGCTCAGGCCGTAGGAGCGCTTCGGCCGCAGCTTCGCCCAATAGAGGCCGCGGTCGAGGATCGGCATGCCGGTCGCCACGATGAGGTGACCCGCGCGCACCTCGCCGCGCGTCGTGCGTACCTCCACGGGATCCGAGGCGCGCGCCCCGGTGACCCGCACGTTCTCGACGACCTTGCCGCCGTGCGCCCTCAGGTCGAGTACGAGGGCGCGCAGCACGTCCATCGGGTCGAACTGCGCCTGATCGGCCAGCCGCACCGACGCGGTCGTCTCGAACGGCAGTCCCGCGTCTCCCGAGCGCACGACGGGCAGCCCGGTCGAGCGGGCCGCCTCGTACTCGCGGTCGATGGTGGCCGCACCCTCGACGGTCGTGGCGTAGCTGATGGCGTCGCGCCGCTGCACCGGGATGCCGTGCTCGTCGGCGTAGCGCAGCAACCAGGCCTGTCCCTCGAGGTTCGCCTCGACGTATGCGTCGAGCACCGCCTGGTAGGTGCGGTGCTTGATCTTCTGCAGCTGCGAGCCCTGCAGCACGCTGAGCTTCGCGGTCGTGTTGCCCGTGGTCAGGGCGCCCACCCGGCGCGACTCGAGCACGACCACCCGCCGGCCCGCGCGGGCGAGCAGCAGGGCGGCGACGAGCCCGGTCAGACCGGCGCCGACGACGACCTCGTCGTAGTGGGCGTCAGCCTCGAATTCGTCGGTCTCGATGTTGGGGGCACGATCCAGCCACAGCGATGTCATCGGTTCTCCTCACGACCCGCCCACGGTATCCAGCCCGCCATCGGCGCCGGGCGGCGTGCGGGGAATCCCCAGGAGGGCGGCAGGAAGCCGCCCCGTGTCTAGGGTCGGAGCATGCAGATCGAGATCGTGCGCGGGGATATCACCCGGCAAGAGGTCGACGCGATCGTCAACGCGGCGAACAGCTCGCTGCTCGGCGGAGGCGGCGTCGATGGGGCCATCCACCGCGCGGGCGGGCCGGAGATCCTCGAGGAGTGCCGTCGCCTGCGTGCCACCACCCTTCCGGACGGCCTTCCGACCGGACACGCGGTCGCGACCGGGGCGGGACGCCTGCCCGCGCGGTGGGTCATCCACACCGTCGGGCCGGTGTGGAGCCGCCGGGAGGACCGCACCCCGCTGCTCGAGAGCGCCTACCGCGAATCGCTGCGCGTCGCGGCCGAGCTGGGTGCCGAGAGCGTCGCGTTCCCCGCCGTGTCGGCCGGGGTCTACGGGTGGCCGATGGACGACGCGGCGCGGGTCGCGGTGCGCACGGCGCAGGCGACGGGAGGGGTGCCGCTCGTGCGGTTCGTGTTGTTTTCGGACGACGCCCTCGCGGCGTTCGAACACGCGGCGGCCGGATCCGGTCAGCGCGACGAGGGGTAGGCGAGGCGGCGGAGCGCCCACTCGGCCGGCCCGCGGCGCCCCGCACGCTCGAGGAGCACCGCGAGCACGACGGTGAGCAGCCAGGTCGCGACGGCGACGAGGGCGATGGACCAGCTGCTCAAGTGGGCGCCCACGCCGAGCCCCCACGCGCTCATGAGGGGGGCGAAGACGATCGACTGGGCGAGGTAGCACGAGAGCGAGCGCTTGCCGACCGCCTGCAGCGCGCCGCTGAGCGCCCCGACCGGACGGTCCCTCACGTGGGCGGCGACGAGCCCGAAGACCGCGACGTAGCCGAGCGCGCAGGCCAGACCCGCGAGGGCGTTGACGCCGAAGAACACCCAGTCGACCGCACGCGGGATGCCCAGCAACCCGGCGTTCTGCGCGGCGACGACCGCGCCGACGGTCCACCCGCACGCGATCCCCCCGATCGCGACACGGCGCAGCAGCAGGTGATGGCGCTCCGGCTCCTCGAGCACCCGATGCCGCGCCGCGAGGAACGCGAGCAGGATCGCGATCGGCGTGACGAGGCCGAGCACGCCCTGCCCGGGTGCCAGGAACGCCCAGAAGCCGAGCCGCGCGATGACCGATGCGCCGTAGTCGGTCTCGGCGTTGGGCCCGTGCAGGCTGAACTCCTCCGGGCCGAGCAGGGTGTCCTCCGGGATGGTCGCTAGGAGCGCGCCGCCGACGGCCATGAGGATCGAGGCGAGCGCCAGGAGCGTGGTGAGCACCGTCGCCCACACGCGCAACGTCGCATCTCGGCGGTCGAGGAACAGCCAGGTCAGCAGCAGGCCCGCGAGTCCGTACGCGCCGAGGATGTCGCCCATCCACAGCAGTCCCGCGTGCACTGCGCCGAAGGCGATCATCCACCAGTGCCGCCGCCGCAGCAGCCGCCGCGCCCGCCGACGGTCGGCGCCCGCCTCGCGCTGACGGCGGTACAGCTGCACGATGCCGTAGCCGAACAGGAACGCGAACATGGGATAGGTGCGGCTGTCGATCGCGATGATCGCGAGGGACTGCACGATCCGGTCGGCGAGCGAGGCGTCGAGCGGATGCGCGCTCGTGAGCGGCGCCGGTTCGTCCCACAGGTACACCGGTGCGTTCGCGATCGCGATGAGCAGGAGCATCGCGCCTCGCGCGAGATCGGGGGCGATCGCGCGTCCGCTCAAGCCGAGCGGCACCATCGGTGCGGGACGGGTCCGGGTCATGCGGTCCAGTCTCGCGATCCGATCGGCCGCGCACATCGGCCGATCGGCCGAGCCCCCATCGACCGGTGGACCGTCCACCCGCTTCCGGCGAACGGGCGGCGCCGCTAGCGTGCCCCCATGACGTACACGCCCGGCTCCCTCGAGTGGCTGCTCGATTCCGACCCGGCACTGCGTTGGCAGGTCGAACGCGACCTCGCCGGCGCACCGCGCGAGACGTGGGAGGCCACCCGCGCCCGGGTCGCCACCGAGGGCTTCGGGGCCCGACTGCTCGCGCTGCAGGATGCCGACGGACAGTGGGCGGGCGGGGCCTACTTCCCCACGAGATCCACACCCGATGCGACGGGCCCGGTCGGGGAGGACCGGCAGCCGTGGACCGCGACCACCTGGTCGCTCAACTCGCTCCGCGAATGGGGCCTCGACGCACGCGCGCTCGGCCGAACCGCCGAACTGCTCGCCGAGAACAGCCGCTGGGAGTACGACGGGCTGCCCTACTGGGGCGGCGAGGTCGACTGCTGCATCAACGCGTACACCCTCGCCAACGGCGCCTGGCTCGGTGTGGACGTGTCCGCGCTCGCCGAGTGGTTCCCCGCCCATCGGCTCCCCGACGGCGGATGGAACTGTCAATGGGTCGAGGGCTCGACGCGCTCCTCGTTCCACTCCACCCTCAACACGCTCAAGGGCATCCTCTCCTACGAGGCCGCGACGGGCGGGTCGGACGAGCTGCGGGCCGCGAGGCATGCCGGTGAGGAGTACCTGCTCGAGCGCCGGCTGCTCCACCGCCGCTCGACGGGGGAACCCGTCGGGCCGTGGGCGACGCACTTCGCGTACCCGTTCCGCTGGGTCTACAGCGCACTCAACGCGACCGACTACTTCCGCGCGGCGGCCCTGCACGAGGGAGTCGCCCCCGATGCGCGCCTGTCCGACGCGATCGACGTGATCCGTGCGGCTCGGCGCGCGGACGGCACCTGGCTGCAGGAACGACGCCACGGCGGGCAGGCGTGGTTCGAGGTGGACGTGCCGCCGGGCGAGCCCTCGAAGTGGCTCACCCTCTACGCGACTCGCGTGCTCGACTGGTGGGACCGGGCGGTCTGATTCCCATCGCCGGTCGGCCACGCGGGGCGGCTGCTCAAGCGGAATCCGCGTCCCGGAGGAAGTCGAGGATCGCGCGCGCGAGAGCGGTAGGGGCCTCGAGCGCGACGTAGTGGCCGACGCCGTCGAGATGTACCGAGTCGATCCTCCCCACCGCGATCCGTTCGACGGTGCGCAGGGTGAACGGCCCACCCCCCGCTCCGACGGCCAAGACGGGCATGGCGAGCGGACGCCGTGCCGCGAGCGACCGAAGGGCTTCTCCCTCTGAGAGCATCGACCGATAAAGACCGGCCGCCCCGTGCCACCCGTCCGCGCGGGAGTACGTACGGGCGAACTCGTCGATGTCATCCGGCCCGACCGCGCCGGCGACTGCGATCATCCCCGGAAACGCCCAGTCGCCGAGGAACTCCCGCTCCCTCCCCTTGAGGAGCATCTCGGGCACGCCAGGGGCGGCCATCACCCCGATGTGCCAGGAACCGCCGCGGGTGACATCGGCGAGGTCCTCGAGTCCGAACCCGCCGAGTCCCATCTCGATCGCCGTGAAGCTGCGAACGAGGTCGGGATGCGTCGCGGCCATTCGGAACGCGGCGGCTCCGGCGATGTCCTGCGACGTGAGGTGTACCGGGCCGACGCCGAGGTGCTCGACGAATTGCTTGAGGTCGATCGCGGCCGTCTCGCTGTCGTGGTCGACGTCAGCCGCGCTCGAGTCGCCGAAGCCTCGGAGATCGACGGCGAACACGCGATGTTCCTCCGCCAGCGATGGGATCACTTCGTGGAATGCCCACCAGGTCTCCGGGAAGCCGTGTACGAGGACGATCGGTGTCCCCGCCGATCCGGCGCTCACATAGTGAAGGTCCGCGCCGTCGAGGTGAGCGGTGTGGTGGGTGATACCGGCGATGGTGGCGCGGTCGGTGGACATGCGGGCTCCTCAAATTGACAACCTAGTTGTCTGATAATAGACAGCTTGGTTGTCTTTGTCCAGACCGTATCCTGGGACCATGTCGCGATCCGGCGCCGACCTGGCGCTTCTCCTCCTCGGCGGGTATCGCACGCTCGTGGAGAGCGCGATGACCGAGCTCGCGTCGCATGGCCACGGCGACTTCCGTCCCGGACACGAGTTCGCGATGCGGGCGATCGCCAGCGGCGCGGACAGCGCGTCGGAGCTGGGTCGTCGGATGTCCGTGACGAAGCAGGCCGCCGCCAAGACGATCGCAGTGCTGACGGAGCGCGGCTATGTCACGAGCGCGCCGGACCCGGCCGATGGCCGGCGGAAGCGCCTGCAGGTGACTCCGCGCGGCATCGAGGCCATGGAGCTGGGCGAAGCGGCATTCGAGCGGTCGCGCGCCGCCTGGGAGGAGCGGCTCAGCACCGCCGAGCTGGTCCGAGTGGAGTCCGCCCTGCGGACCGTCGTCGGCGATCGCGTCGTCGATCCGGAGGCCGCCGGATGGAGCACCGACTCCCCGGCCTGAGGCGCCCTCGACCTCACGCCCCGCGCGGTGCCGCTCCGTCGCCCGTGTGGATCTCGAGCTCGTCGCGGGTGGGTGTCCCGGGCCGGCGGGCGACCGGCCGGTCGAGGTAGAAGATCGCCGTCGAGGCGATGTCGTCGCGCAGCGGCAGGTACCGCCAGCCGCTGCGCCAGCCGAGCGCCTGGATGTCCACCCGCAGCGCCGTGGCGAAATGGATGGGGTCGGCGATGTGCCAGCGGTACATGCCGAACCGCTGCTGCGCCGTGTACAACCCGTCGGGCCGGATGACCTGCGGCATCCCGAGGTAAGGGGTCGAGTACTCGGTGTAGCCCTGTCCCGGCACGTCGAAGTTCCATGCCCCGCCGAAGTAGTCCTCCGTGCCGGTGCCGCAGATGGTCGGGTACTCGTCGTCGTCGTCGAGGTAGAACTTGATCTCGCCCTCGCCCCACCAGCCGTTCGAGTTGACGCCCCACGCGAGGTAGGTGCCGACGTACCGGCCGGCGCCCTCCACGCCCTCGACGATGGTGTGCGGGGTGAGGTGCTCGAGCGGATTGCTGCGACGCCACTGCGCGTGGAAGTAGTCCTCGCCGGAGTAGTCCCCGCCGACCTCGTAGGTGATCTGGTAGTACACCCGCACGTCGCTAGGCGAGAGGTTCTCGAGCGTCAGCCGGGCACTCTCGCGGAACGGCATGGGCCAGTACGAGTTGAACCCGCCGTTCGGGTTCGCCGCGACGGCTTGCGAAGTCACCTGGGCGAAGCGCCCCCAGCCGTTGCAGAAGAAGTCGCCGTAGGGCACCTCGACGGCCGGCTCCTCGGCGCCGTCCCAGTACGCGCGGAGGATGAGCTCCCGCCAGTTGTCGACGTGCGTCGTGATCCAGATGTGCTGGATGCGCCCGCCGCCGGCGATGGCGGCGAGTTCGAACGTCTCGCCCGCCCTGATGTCGACGCTCGGGGAGATCTTCCATCCGGGGCCGAGATCGCGGGCGCTCTCGGCCCCGGTCCCCTCGGTGGCGCGCCCTCCCCCGCCGGGAGCACCGTCGAAGTTCTCGGGGCTGATGGATCGGGTGCGCACGTCGCGACGCGTCGCCAGGGTGCTGATGTCCGACAGGACCACGGTGTCCCCTCCTCGCGCGCCACGGCGCGACCGCTTGGAATCGATTTCGTCACAGTAGGCTTGGCGCCACGGCGTGTCAACCGGAGGCGCCGCGCGACGGGCGCGGCGTGGCGCAGCGGAGGGAGGCGGCATGGCGACGATCTACGAGGTCGCGGCCCTCGCCGGGGTGAGCCCGGCGACCGTCTCGCGGGTGTTCAACGGCGCGCGCGTCTCCGAGGGCAAGGCCCGCGCCGTGCGGGACGCCGCGGAACAGTTGCGTTTCGTGCCGAACCGCACCGCCCGCACGCTGCGGCGGCAGAACTCCGAGGTCATCGCCCTCGTCATCCCCGACATCGAGAACCCCTTCTTCACCTCGCTCGCCCGCGGGGTCGAAGACCGCGCGCAAGCCGCCGGGTACTCCGTCGTGCTGTGCAACACCGACGAGGATCCGGCGAAGGAATCCACCTACCTCGACATCGCCATCAGCGAGAACATGGCGGGCGTCGTGCTCGCCCCCGCGTCGGATCACAGCGACCTGCACCGGCTCATCGAACGCAACCGGCCGATCGTCGCGATCGACCGGGGCACGAGCTTCGAGATCGACGGGGTGATGACCGACAACCGCGCGGCCGGCCATTCCGCGACCTCCGCCCTCGCCGCGGCCGGGCACCGCCGGATCGCGCTCATCACCGGCCCGGAGGGCATCGAGACGGCCGACGAGCGGCTGCGCGGGTGGGCCCAGGTCGTCGGCGCCGACACCGCGCACGACTACGTGCGCCGGGCGAACTATCGCGTCGACGGCGGTCGCGCCGCGATGACGTCGCTGCTCGAGATGCCCGAACCACCCGACGCCGTCGTGGCGGGCAACAACCTCATGGGCGTCGGCGCTCTGCAGGTGCTCACCGGCGCGGGACGGATGCCGCCCGAGTTCGGGGTGGCCGTCATCGGCGACCTTCCGTTCACCACGCTCCGGCCGACCGCGATCACGCGGGTACAGCTGCCGGCGCGGCAGATGGGGGTGACGGCGGCGACGATGCTCATCGAGCGCATCGGCGGCGACACGCAGCCCGCCCGCACCGTCGTGCTGCGCAACACCCTCGTGCCGGCGACACCGGGCGTCCGCGCGCTCTGAGCTGAGAGCTGCGCGTGCGCGCCTCCGATGTCGTTGCATCTTGAAATCGATTTCTGGCATGCTGGCCGCATCGGCGACGGAGACGACGGGAGGCGACGTGGGAACAACGGCGCCCCCGGGACCGCTCCGGCGCGACTCGAGTCCGCAAGGAGCACCATGACCCTCGTCTACGACGTCCCCGCCGCACCGCAGCGACCGGCCCTCGAGCCGCGCACCGCGTGGCTCATCTCGAGCGGCGACCTGCGCGAATCCGCGAATCTCGCCGGCTGGCCCACGCAGGCCGCGATGGAGGAGGCGATCGGCACGGCGTTCGCCGAGCTGGGGTGGCGCGTGCACCGTGCGAATCCGGTCGACCCGGCACTCGGGCACGGGTTCATCCGCAGCCAGCGCATGGGACTCGAGGTGTTCAAGGGCATCCCCGTCGACGCGCCGCTCGTGGTGGCCGAGGCGGTGTGGCAGTACAGCCACCACGTGCTCGCCGGACTCCGCACCCACCGCGGGCCCATCCTCACCGTCGCGAACTTCGCCGGCGACTGGCCCGGCCTCGTCGGGCTGCTCGGGCTCAACGCCGGCCTCACGAAGATGGGCGTCGAGTACTCCACCATCTGGAGCGTCGACTTCACCGACGCGTGGTTCCGTGACGGGCTGCGGTCGTGGGTCGAGACAGGATGCATCGAGCACGACGCCTCGCACGTGCGCCCGCTGCCGGCGCTGCCGCCGAGCGCCGAGGTCGAGCTCGGACGCGCGCTCGCCGACCAGTTGCTCGCCGACAAGGCGATCATCGGCGTCTTCGACGAGGGCTGCATGGGCATGTACAACGCGATCTTCGACGACGAGCTGCTCAACCGGATCGGTGTCTACAAGGAGCGGCTGTCGCAATCGGCGCTCTACGCCGAGATGCTCACGGTCGACGATGCCGAGGCGGATGCGGTCGGCGAGTGGCTGCGCGACCGGGGCATGCGCTTCCGCATCGGCACCGACGAGGCGACCGAACTCACCGAGGCGCAGCTGCGCTGGCAGTTCAAGATGTACATCGCCGCGCTGCGGATCGCCGACGACTTCGGGCTCGACGCGGTGGGCATCCAGTACCAACAGGGCCTGAAGGACCTCGTGCCGGCGAGCGACCTCGCCGAGGGGCTGCTCAACGCGACCGATCGGCCGCCGGTCACCAGCCGCGACGGCGGCCGGGTGCTGCACGAGGGGCGCGCCTTCCCGCACTTCAACGAGGCCGATGAGGGGGTCGCCGTCGACGCGCTCGTGACCGACCGCGTGTGGCGGGCCATGGGGCTCGTTCCCGACAACACCCTGCACGACGTGCGCTGGGGCGAGGAGTTCGACGGCCGCTTCGTGTGGGTGTACGAGATCTCGGGCTCGGTCCCCGCGTCCCACCTCGGCGGCTACGAGCACGCCGAGGGCTGGCGGCAGGGTCCGGTGTTCTTCCCGGCCGGCGGCAGCACCATCAACGGGGTCTCGAAGCCCGGAGAGGTCGTGCTGAGCCGCGTGTTCATCGCCGACGGCGTGCTGCAGGCGGATGTCTTCCGCGCCTCCGTCGTGGAGCTCCCGGAGGAGGAGACACGGCGCCGCAAGGAGGCGACGAATCCGGAGTGGCCGATCGCGCACGTCGTGCTGCACGGCGTCACCCGCGACCAGTTCATGGCCCGGCACAAGGCCAACCACGCCCAGCTCGTCTACGCTCCGGACGCTGAGACGGCCGACCGGGGGTTGCTCGCGAAGGCCGCCATGCTCGACCGGCTGGGTGTGCGCGTGAACCTCGTGGGCGACGTCGCGCTGTGACCGGGGTGCGACCCGCACGCGGCTAGGCTCGCGCCATGACGGCGCCCTCCTCCCCGGTACCGCGCTCCGCCCGTCCGCTCACCGATGCCGACCGGGCGGCCGTCGAGAACCTGCGCGCCCTCGTGCGCGTGCCGACCGTGTCGCTCCCCGACGCCGTCGACGCGTCGACGCTCGACGCCTTCGCCGCGGTGCTCGCGGACCGGTATCCGCGGGTGCACGCGCGCGCGGACGTCGAGCGGATCGCGGACCACTCGCTGCTGTTCCGGATCCATGGCCGGGGCACGGCCGATCCGGTCGTGCTCATGGCGCACTACGACGTCGTGCCGGTCGACGAACAGGCGTGGACGCGGCCGCCGTTCTCCGCCGACCTCGTGGGCGAGGGAGTCGACGCCGTCGTGTGGGGTCGCGGAACCCTCGACGACAAGGGCGTGCTCGCGGCGATCCTCGAGGCGTGCGAGCGCATCCCCGAGTCGGCCGAGCGAGCGGACGGCGACATCTACCTCAGCTTCGGCTTCGACGAGGAGACGACGGGCAGCGGCGCCCTCGGCGTCGTTGCGGAGTTGGAACGCCGTGGCGTGCGCCCGCGTCTCGTGCTCGACGAGGGTGGAGCCGTCGTCGAGGGGGCGTTCCCCGGCGTCGAGCGCCCACTCGCCGTGGTGGGAGTGAGTGAGAAGGGGATCGCGACGCTGCGTCTGCGCACCCGGGAGCCGGGCGGGCACGCCTCCACTCCCCCGACACTTCCCGCGACGGCGCGCCTCGCGCGGGCGATCACACGCCTGCAACGCCGTCCGTTCCCGGCACGGCTGGATGCGCCCACCCGCGCGATGGTCGCCCGGCTCGCCCCGCATGCGACGGGGCCGCTGAGGACGGTGTTCCGCGCCGTGCGCGTGACGGCGCCGCTCGTGTGCGCCGTGCTCGCTCGCGCGACGCCCGAGACGCGCGCGATGGTTCGCACCACCCAGGCGGTGACCGAGCTCACCGGCTCCCCGGCCGCGAACGTGCTCGCGCAGCAGGCGACCGCGAGCGTGAACATCCGCATCGCCGTCGGATCGAGCGTCGACGAGGTCGTGCGTCACGTCCGTCGGGCGATCCGCGACGACGCCGTCGAGGTCGAGGTCGTCCATGCGACGGAGCCGTCGCCGGTGTCGCCGAGCGAAGGGCCCGCGTGGGGGCTCCTCGAAGCGGTCATCGGTGAGGTGTACCCCGACGCGATCGTAACCCCCTACGTGATGCTCCAGGCGAGCGACAGCCGTCACTTCACTCGCATCAGCGATGCCGTCTACCGGTTCCTGCCGTTCGATCTGACCACCGCGGAGCGCGCGAGCATCCACGCGGCCGACGAACGCATCCGGGTCGACACGTTCCTGCGGGCGGTGCGCTTCTTCGAGCTCCTGCTCGCGCGGCTCTGACGCCGCCTTTCAGTACCCGGGGAGCCGGATCGCGCCGCTCATCGGCGGCTGCTCGCGCAACCGTTCGAGGGCCGGTCGCAGTTCACCGAGCACGGCTTCGTAGCCGGCCGTCGAGAAGTGCAGCCGGTCCTCCGTGTACTCCGGGCTCAGCTCGCCGTCTTCGAGCGCGAGCACCGGCCACAGGTCGAGGTACTGGCCGTGCACCGTGGCCACGAACTGGCGGAGGTGGCGGTTGGCGTCCTGGATGCGGTCGGCGAATTCGCGCCCGCGCGGCGGGATCGAGACGAGCAGCAGGCGCGCGCCGGGAAGGTCGCGGCGCAGGGTCACCATGATCGTCTCGACGTTGCGCACGACGTGCTCGACGGAACGACGGGCGCTCAGGTCGTTCGTGCCGACGAGCAGCACGACCTCGTCGGGATCGGCGTCGACGATGCGCTCGATGCGGGCGAGCACGTCGTCGGTCGTGGCGCCGCCGACGCCGTGGTTGATCACCTCATCGTCGATCCACTCGTCCCAGTTGCCGCCTTCGATGAGGCTGTCGCCCACGAAGGCGATCCGTGTCGTCGCGTCGGTCATCCGTGCACTCCTTCGTCGGATCGGGTTCTGAGGGGGTCCTCCATCTTCCGCCGCCCGACCTCGGCGGCGCCACCCGAGCGCCGGATCCGCAGGCGATCGTGACCCTCGAGCAGTTCGACGAGCTCGGGAGGCCCGAGCACCTCGAAGGGCCACTGCAGCCAGATCAGCGCGCCGGCGAGCGGTTCGAGGTACCGATCGGACGGCGACCAGATGGTGCGGTCGCCGTCGGCTTCGAAGTCGTCGGCGTACGCACCCATCCATTCGCGAACCGCCTCGATCGGAGCGTCGATGCGGATGCGTGCGGTGAATCCGGTCGGCAGGCCACCGAGACGGTCGACCACGAATGCGGCGGCGTCTCCTCCGGGCACCTCTCGCGGGGTGAAGCGCACACGGGTCTCGAACACGTCGTCGATGCGGTCGACGCGCAGGGTGCGCCAGTCCGCGCGCTGGAGGTCCCAGCAGACGAGATACCACCGACCCGAGTGCCAGACGAGCCGGACCGGCTCCACCTGCCGACGACTCTCCTCACCGGCCCCGCTCGAATACCGCAGGCGCACCCGCTCCGAGTTGCGGCAGGCGAGTGCGAGCACGGCCAGCACCTCCGCGTCGACCGGGGCGGAGACCCGACGCGGCGTCGTCGGGGTCGTCGCTGCGGCGAGTGCGGCGATGCGGCCGCGCAACCGCGACGGCAGCACCTGCTCGAGTTTCGCGAGCGCCGCCACGTTGAGATCGGCGATGCCGTCGAGCGCGCTCGAGGTGCGCAGGCTGACCGCGAGGGCGACCGCCTCCTCGTCGGTGAAGACGAGTGGGGGCAGGTCGGTGCCGGCGTCGAGCTGGTAGCCCCCGTCGACGCCCCGGTTCGCGTTGACCACGTAGCCGAGGTCGCGCAGCCGCTCGATGTCGCGGCGCAGCGTCCGCCCGCTCACCCCGAGCCGGCGAGCGAGTTCGTCGCCGCTCCAGTACCTGCGGGTCTGCAACAGCGACAGCAGGTGCAGGATGCGCGAGGTCGTCGTGGACTCGGTCATGGAAGCAGTCTGGCGCGGATTGCGGACGGTATCCGTCCTTTTCTCCAGGCGCCGGACCCCTCAGCCGCGTGCGCGGCGCCGACGGCGTCGCGAGATGACCGCCGCGGTGATCCCGGCGGCCAGGAGGAGGGAAGCGAGCACCGCGCCGGCGACGACGGTCGTCACGGATCCGGTCTCCTCCGGCACGGGCGCCGGCGTCGGGGTGTCGTCCGGTGCCGGTCCGGTCGGTGAGGGCGACGGCGTCGACGGATCCGGTGACGGGGTCATCGACGGCACGACGGGCGCCGGGTCGTCGCCTGGATCGATCGGCGTGAACGAGGGTTTGACCGGTTGCGGGATCTCGGTCGGCGCCGGATCCGGTTCCCCGACGGCATCGAGCGGCGCGGCCGGCAGTCCCGCAAGAGTGAGCACGGCGGCGAGCGCCACGGCCGCCGCGGTCATGTCGCCGCTCCCGCTCGGAGCTGCGCCGCCCGCGCGATGCGGCGGGCCATCCCGGCGAAGATGACGCCGTGGAAGGGCAGGATCGCGAACCAGTACAGACGCCCGCCGAGCCCGCGGGGGAAGAACACGGCACGCTGGCGGTACACCGACCCCGTGCCGGCCGGCTCGGTCGCGAGTTCGAGCCACGCGCGACCGGGCAGCCGCATCTCGGCACGCAGCCGCAGGAAGGAGCCGCGGTCCAGCCGCTCGACGCGCCAGAAGTCGAGCGCGTCGCCGGGGCTCAGCCGCTCGGGATCGCGCCGTCCCCGCCGCAGGCCGACACCGCCGACGAGCTTGTCGACCCAGCCGCGCGCAGCCCAGGCGACCGGCATGGAGTACCACCCGTTGTCGCCCCCGATGCCCTCGACCACGCGCCACAGGTCCGCAACCGGCGCGGTGGAGACCACCTCCCGGCGGTCGGTGTACACGATGTGCCCCGTCCAGCGCGGGTCGCTCGGCAGTCGATCGCTCGCCGCTCCCGCGACCGCGGCGTTCTGCCAGCTCGTCTCGATCTCTCCCGCGCGCATCCGGTCGAGCGCGAGCCGCACGGCTCTCCGGTATCCGGTGAGTCCACCGTCGGGTGGCGGGATGTGCTGCGCGATGTCGTCCTCCCGCACGACCGCATTGTGCTGCAGCGATTCGATGATCGGCACGGCGAGCACGCGCGGGATGGGCGTGACGAGGTTCACCCACTGGGAGGCGAGCCACGGGGTGAGCACCGGCAGGGCGGCGATGGGCCGCTGCGGCAGCCCGGCCTCGACCGCGTAGCCGTTCATCATCTGGCCGTAGCGCAGCACATCCGGCCCGCCGATGTCGAAGGTGCGGTTCACCGACGGCGGCAGATCGACCGCGGCGACGAGATAGTGCAGCACGTCGCGCACGGCGATCGGCTGGATGCGGTTGCGCACCCAGCGCGGCGCGGGCATGTAGGGCAGCACCTCGGTGAGGTGGCGGATCATCTCGAACGATGCGGAGCCCGACCCGATGACGACACCGGCCTGCAGCGCGACGGTCGGCACTCCGCTGTGCAGCAGGATCTCTCCGACGGCGGCCCGGGAGGCGAGGTGCCGGCTGAGCGGCCCGTCGGGGTGCAGCCCGCCGAGGTACACGATCCGCCGCGCCCCCGCGCGCGCCGCGGCCCGCGCGACGGTCTCGGCGATGCGCCGCTCGACGTCTTCGAACGCGCCCGCACTCGACATCGAGTGCACGAGGTAGTAGACCGCGTCGCAGCCGTCGACCGCCCGGGCGACGGCCTCCGGGTCGCGGAGGTCGCCCTCGACGACATCGACGTCCGGCGCCCACGGCACGTCCCGTATGCGTTCCACGTCGCGCACGAGCACCCGCACCGTGTGGCCGGCATCGAGCAGGCGCGGCACGAGCCGCCCGCCGATGTACCCGGTCGCTCCGGTGACGAGGATGCGCATGGGCTCACGCTAGGTGCGTGGGCCGTGCGGCGCCTGCGAGTGGCTAGAGCATCCCCTTCGGATGCCACACGGTCTTCGTCTCGGTGAACCGCGTGACGCGTTCGAGCGAACGTCCCGGGATGCCCGGCTCCGGTCGTTGCACGCGCTTGAGCGTCTCCGCCGCCGCGATCTCGAGATCCACCCAGTCGAGGGCGCCCGCCCCGGTGAGGTCGAGCGCGTTGACGTCGGCGTGCGACGCGAGCCACGGCGCGATCTCGGCCGGCGAGCCGGTGAGCACGTTTACCACGCCGCCCGGCACGTCGCTCGTCGCGAGTACCTCGGCGAGGCTGATCGCGCTGAGCGGGAACCGCTCGCTCGCGACGACGACCACGGTGTTGCCGGGCACGAGCGCCGGCGCCACGACCGACACGAGGCCGGCGAGGCTCGACTCCTGCGGGGCCACCACGGCGACGACACCGGTCGGCTCCGGAGCGGAGAGGTTGAAGTACGGCCCGGCGACGGCGTTCGCGTTGCCCGCGACCTGCTGGTACTTGTCCGTCCAGCCGGCGTACCAGACCCAGGTGTCGATGGCCTCGTCGACCTGCGCCTCGGCGACGGACGTGCGCACGCCCTCGACCGACGCGATCTCGTCGACGAACTGCGCACGGCGACCCTCGAGCAGTTCGGCGATCCGGTAGAGCACCTGCCCACGGTTGTAGGCGGTGGCGCCCGACCAGCCCGAGACGGCGGCGCGGGCCGCGACGACGGCATCCCGCGCATCCTTGCGGCTCGCGAGCGCGGCGTTCGCCAGGAACGCGCCCTTCGGGGTGGCGATCTCGTAGGTGCGACCGGACTCGCTGCGCGGGAACTTGCCCCCGATGTAGAGCTTGTACGTCTTCGGCACGGTCAAGCGGGTCACTTCGCGGCTCCTCGGTCGATGCGGGCGGGGCGCGGGGACGACGCCGGTTCGAGGTACGCGGCGAGTCCGTGCCGGCCGCCCTCGCGACCGTATCCGGACTCCTTATAGCCGCCGAACGGCGACGCGGGATCGAAGCGGTTGAACGTGTTCGCCCAGACCACGCCGGCGCGCAGGCGGTCGGCGACGGCGAGGATGCGACTGCCCTTCTCGCTCCAGATCCCGGCGGAGAGTCCGTAGGGCGTGTTGTTCGCCTTCGCGACGGCCTCGGCGGGCGTGCGGAAGGTCAGCACGGAAAGCACCGGACCGAAGACCTCGTCGCGGGAGATGCGGTGGCTCGTCGACACGTTGGTGAAGATCGTCGGGGCGAACCAGAAGCCGTTCTCCGGGATCGCGCACTCCGCCGTCCAGCGCGTCGCGCCCTCCTGTTCACCGATGTCGGAGAGCTCGCGGATGCGGTCGAGCTGTTCGCGGGAGTTGATCGCCCCGATGTCGGTGTTCTTGTCGAGCGGATCGCCGAGCCGCAGCGTCGACAGGCGCTGCTTGAGGCGGTCGACGACCTCGTCGTGGATGTTCTCCTGTACGAGCAGGCGGCTGCCGGCGCAGCACACGTGGCCCTGGTTGAAGAAGATGCCGTTGACGATGCCCTCGATCGCCTGGTCGATGGGCGCGTCGTCGAAGACGATGTTCGCGGCCTTGCCGCCGAGTTCGAGGGTCACCTTCTTGTGCGTGCCGGCGACCGAGCGGGCGATGGCGCGACCGACGGCGGTCGACCCGGTGAAGGCGACCTTGTCGACGTCGCCGTGCTCGACGAGCGCCTGCCCGGTGTCCCCCGCGCCGGTGATGATGTTGACGACACCCTTGGGCAGGTCGGCCTGCTGCACGATCTCCGCGAACAGCAGCGCGGTGAGCGGCGTGGTCTCCGCGGGCTTGAGCACGACGGTGTTGCCCGCGGCGAGCGCCGGTGCGATCTTCCACGCGAGCATGAGCAGCGGGAAGTTCCACGGGATCACCTGCGCGGCCACGCCGAGTGCGCGCGGAGCGGCGCCGAGGCCGGCGTGATCGAGCTTGTCGGCCCAGCCCGCGTAGTAGAAGAACCAGGCGGCGACGAGCGGCACGTCGACGTCGCGGCTCTCCTTGATGGGCTTGCCGTTGTCGAGCGACTCGGCGACGGCGAGCTCGCGCGCCCGCTCCTGCACGAGCCGGGCGATGCGGAACAGGTACTTGCCGCGGTCGCTCCCGCTCATCCGCGACCAGGTGCGGTCGTGGGCGCGGCGGGCGGCCGCGACGGCGCGGTCGACGTCGGAGGCGTCGGCGCTCGCGATCTCGGCGATGCGCTTCTCGGTCGCGGGCGACACCGTCGAGAAGCTCTCGCCGTGCCCGTCGACGAACTCACCGTCGATGAACAGTCCGTAGGAGTCGCGGAGCTTGAGGATCGACGCCGACTCGGGCGCCGGTGCGTAGTCGAGGAATGACATGGGGTGTTCCTTCCGCCGTCGAGGCGAGGTCAGTCGATGGTGACGTAGTCGGCGCCGCTGTAGGCCCCGGTGCGCAGCTTCTGCCGCTGCAAGAGCACGTCGTTGAGCAGGCTCGAGGCGCCGAAGCGGAACAGACTCGGCACGAGCCATTCCTCCCCCGCCGTCTCGGCGACGGTCACGAGGTACTTGATCGCATCCTTCGAGGTGCGGATGCCGCCGGCGGGTTTCACGCCGATGCGCTCGCCGGTGAGCCGATGCCAGTCGCGCACGACGCCGAGCATGAGCAGCGTGACCGGGAGGGTCGCGTTCGTGGTGACCTTGCCCGTCGAGGTCTTGATGAAGTCGCCACCGGCGAGGATCGCGAGCCAGGATGCGCGACGCACGTTGTCGTAGGTGACGAGCTCGCCGGTCTCGAGGATGACCTTGAGGTGGGCGTAGCTGCCGTCCTCGCGACGGCACGCCTCCTTGACGGCGACGATCTGGTCGAACACCTCGCCGTACCGTCCGGAGAGGAAGGCGCCGCGATCGATGACCATGTCGATCTCGTCCGCCCCCGCGGCCACCGCGTCGCGCGTGTCGGCGAGCTTCACCGGCAGGCTCGCCCGGCCGCTCGGGAACGCGGTCGCGACGGCCGCCACCTGGATGCCCTCGTCGCCTCCCGCGGCGTGCAGCGATCCGAGCGCCTCCACCGCGTAGGGCACCATGTCGCCGTAGACGCACACGGCCGCGACGCGCGGTGTCGACGGGTCGGTGGCGTCGGGGGTGATCGCCTTCGCGACGAGGGAGCGCACCTTGCCGGGGGTGTCGGCGCCCTCGAGCGTCGTCAGGTCGATGAGTTCGATGATGCGGTCGAGCGCCCACGCCTTCGAGGTCGTCTTGATGGAACGGGAGCCGAGACCGGCCGCCCGCTCTTCGAGGCCGACGGCGTCGACGCCGGGCAGCCCTTCGAGGTGCAGGCGCAGGCTCTTCTCGGTGAGATCGCCGCCGATGAGCTGCACCGCTCGTTCGGCCGGCGCGAGCGCCGCTGTCGTGGTCTGATTCACCCGGAGAGTCTACCGAGTGGTCCCGTCCGACGGCCGAGAGAGCACCGACGCCGTGAAGGCGGCGTAGTCGTCGTCCCAGCGCTCCCACACCACCGGATGTCCGTGGAGCAGGTCGGCGAGCGCTTCGAGGTGCGCCGCAGCGTGTGCACGGCCCTCCGCGGGCGCGCCGGGGACGTCGACGCGCAGACGGGTGCGGGTGCCGCGCGGCCCACCCGGGGTCGCCTCGAGCCGGAGCACGACAGCGATGTCGCCACCGAGTTCGAGCTCGTGCTCGGTCGTGGCGTGCACCACCGTGGTCACGGTCGACCCTTCGTGGTGCGGGTCGAGCCACTGGATGACCACGTGCGCGCCCGCCGTGAGGGGCGCGCTCACCCGGCCCAGCCAGCCCTCGAGCAGCACCGGATCGACGAGGGCGTCCCACACGATCGCGGGCGCCACGTCGTAGACGCGCTCGAGTTCGCGGGGGGCCATGTTGCGAGCCTACGCGTGGCCTCCGACGGCGCGGCAGCCGATACGCTGGCACCCATGTCGTCGACGGGGTCCGCCGCGCGCCGCAGCGCGGTCGTGCTCGATCTCGTCGTCGGGATCGCCTTCGTCGTGCTGTCGGCGGGGGTCACCGCCGTCGCGGCGATCTACGGGGGCCGCATGCCGGCCGCCGTCGGGATCCCGGTGATCATCGCATCCGTGCTTCTCTGGATCGGAGGACTCGTGCTTCTCGTGCGCGCCCGTCGGACGGGTCGGGTCGGCTTCCACTGGCCGCTCCTCGCCCTCGTCGCCACCCTCGCCGCCCTGTACGGCGGTCTCGCCATCACCGCGGCGGTGCTCTCGTGAGCCTCGCCCTCGCCGTCGACGTCGGCGGCACGAAGGTCGAGACGGGGTTCGTGGCCCCGGACGGCACCGTCGTCGAAGGCAGCCGGATGCGCCGCCCCACCGGCGCGAGCTCGAGCACCGAGGAGCTGTGGTCGAGCGTCGCGGAGTGCATCCGCGCCACCATGGCGACGCTCGGCGACCGTGAGCTGCTCGGCGTCGGGATCGGGTCCGCCGGCCCGATCGACGTGCAGGAGGGCCGGGTCTCCCCCCTCAACCTCGTGGCCTGGCGCGGGTTCCCGCTGCGCGACCGGGTGCAGGAGCTGGTGCCCGGCGTGCCGGTGACGCTCCGCATGGACGGCCTCGCCATCGCCCTCGCCGAGCACTGGGTGGGCGCGGCGCAGGGGTACGACGACGTCATGGGCGTCATCGTGTCGACCGGGATCGGCGGCGGGCTCGTGCTGCACGGCTCGACCGTCGCGGGGCCGACCGGCAACGCCGGACACATCGGTCACATCGAGGTCGGCGGCTTCGACGACCCGTGCGCGTGCGGCGGCACCGGCTGCGTGGAGGCCATCGCCTCCGGGCCGAAGACCGTCGCGTGGGCGCGCCGCCAGGGGTTCACCGGCCTCACCGGTGAGGATCTCGCCGCGGCCCACGCCGCCGGCGACGAGATCGCCATCGCGGCCGTCGCGCGGTCCGGGCTCGCCATCGGGCGCGCCATCGCGAGCGCCACGGCCCTCGTCGATCTGCAGATCGTCGCCATCGGCGGCGGCTTCTCGCACGTCTCTCCCGCGCTGTTCGACCACATCCGGGCGGCCATCGACGAGCGCGTGCAGTTCGGGTTCGTCACGAAGGTGAAGGTCGTGCCTTCGGGCCTGTCGGGTGCCGGTCCGCTCATCGGAGCGGGCGCCCTCGTGCACCGCGCGGAACTCGTCCCCCCGCTCTGAGCCGCGGGGAGGTCAGCGTCGGCGGGCGACCTCTTCGTCGACGAACACGGGCCGCCGCAGCAGGAAACCGGCGACGACCGCGACGATGTTGGTCGAGAGCAGGAACACGATCGCTCCCGTCCATTCGCCGCTCGCGTCGTGCATGAGTCCGACGAGCACGGGGCCGGAGCACCCGGCGACGTAGCCGATGCCCTGCACGAACCCGCTGAGCGCGACCGACTGGCGGTGACCGCGAGTGCGCAGGTTGATGAGCACGAGCGCGAGCGGGAAGAGCATCGGACCGAGTCCGATGAGCAGCACCCACAGGACCGTCAGCGGGGCCGGCGCGACCAGGAGTCCGCCGTAGCCGAGGAGGAAGAACGCGACGCCCGCGAAGGCGAGCGGACTCGCGTCGCGCATCCGGGACGCGAGGATCGGCACGATCACGGAAGCGGGCAGACCGGCGATCGCGAACAAGGCGAGCAGCGCACCCGCTTCCGCTTCGCTGCTGCCGGCGAGATCGCGCACGATGGAGGGCAGCCAGGCGAAGGCCGCGTACGCGTTGAGGCTCGAGACCGCGAAGACAGCGGTGATCGCCCATGCCGTGGGTGAACGCCACAACCCGCCGGCGAGGGGCGCACCCTGATCCGGGTCCTCGGGAGCACCGCCTGCCGCGCGATGCGCCGCGGCCTGCACGACCCACGGGATGAGCGCGATGAACGCGACGAGGAACCAGCTGCCGAGCGACACCCGCCAGCCCGCCGCATCCGCCACCGGCACCGCCACGAGGGCGGGCACGGCGGTGCTGATCGCCATGAGGGTCGCGTAGCCGGAGGTGATGAGGCCCACCCGGTCGGGGAAGTACCGCTTGATGATCGGCGGCAGCAGCACGTTGCCGACGCCGATGCCGAGCAGCGCCACGATGGTGCCGACGAGCAGCAGGGTGGTGTTCGGCGCGAGGGCGCGGCCGAGGTGCCCGATCGTCATGGCGAGGATCGCGACCATGAGCGCGCGTTCGAGTCCGAGCGCGCGCGAGAACAGCGGCGCGAGCAACCCGCTCACGGCGAATGCGACGGGAGGGGCCGCGCCGATGAGGCCGAGCGTCGGGGCGTCGATCGGCAGTTCGTTCGAGATGCGGTCGACGATCGGCGAGACGGCGGCGACGGCGGTGCGGAGGTTGATCGCGACGAGCACGATGCCGAGCAGGGCCGCCGTCCGTCCCGCCCAGAGCGGACGCAGGGAAGCCGGAGGCACCCGTCGATCCTAGGCGCTCCTGTGTGGGCCGTCGGTCGCCGGTCGGCACCGCTCACGTCGTCGCCGAGGTCGCGGCGGCGCACCCGCTCGTCGACGCCGGGGGTCGCGCCGATGCACCCGCTCGTCGAGCGCACGCGACGCCGCCGGTCGACGCTGCGACGCATCCGCTCCTCGAGTGCACGCGACGCCGCCGGTCGACGCTGCGACGCATCCGCTCGTCGAGTAGCGACGAAGGAGCGTATCGAGACGCCCACGAACCGCGTCGATCTGCGTGACCGTCGAGCGCCGCTCGCTCGACCCGCTGCCGACCCGGAGAACCCGGTCGCTGAGCCTGTCGAAGCGACCCCGCGAACGCTCTTTCGCCACTCCTTCACAACCGGTTGGAGATCGCACCTATCCACCGCGAAACCTCCGCCTGATCGGGGGAAACGGAATGTCGGTGGTCCGGTTCACACTCTTCATATGGACGAAGCAGCGGCGCTCATCGAGCAGGCGGAACACCTCCTCCGCCGCGCCGCCGCCCTCCCGGTGGAGCACCTCACCGACACGGCCCTGTGCGACCTGACCGGTCGCACTGAGCAGGTGGGTCGTTTGGCTGACGCGCTACGCGTTGCAATGGCTGGTGAGATCGCCGAACGCTCCCGACCCGAGCTTCGCACGGAGGGCCTCGGCTACCGGCACGGGTGCGCACGCCCGCCGCACCTGATCGAGCGCATCACCCGCATCTCGCAGGCCGAGGCCGCGAGGCGGATCCGCCTCGCCGGCGCGCTTCGGCCTCGGCTGGCACTCTCGGGCGAGGTGTCGCCCGCCTCACGTCCGATGGTGGCGGATGCGGTGCGGAGTGGACGGATCGGTGTGGAGTCGGCAGGGCACATCGTCCGCATCCTCGACAGCGCCGACACCGCCACGCCCACTCAACTCGAGAAGGCCGAGCGGATGCTCGTGGAGGCGGCCGAGACGGAGTCGGCGGATCTGGTGAAGACCCAAGCCGTGGTGTGGCGCGAATACCTCGACCCCGATGGTGCCCGCCCCCGCGACGAGGTCCTCCGCGCGCAGCGTCGGTTCTCGATCGGACGGGAAGTGAACGGGATGACCCCGTTCACCGGACTCGCCGACCCGCTCTCCGCGGGGCTGTTGCGTGCGGCGATGGCGGAGGGCACCGCCCCGGACCGGCAACCACGTTTCCTCAACGCCGACGACCTCGACGCGAGCGACCCACTTCTGGACCCGCGGACGCGGGATCAACGCCAGTTCGACATCCTCATCGGCCTCGTGACGGCGGGCGTGCGGGCGCCGGGCGGATCGTTGCGACCGACCGCGATGGTGAACATCGTCGTCCAAGCCCACCACCTCGACCGCGGCACCGGGGCGGCGTGGATCGACGACGTCACCGAACCGATCAGCGCGTTCACCGCCCGCACCCTCCTCTGCGACGCAGACACCAGCACCATCGTTCTCGGCGCGAACGGCGAAGTACTGCACCTCGGCCGTAAGGAACGGCTCTTCAGCCCAGCGCAACGCCGCGCTCTCGCGGTCCGGGACGGTGGATGCGTGTGGCCCGGGTGCACCGCCCCACCATCCTGGTGCCACGCCCACCACCTCCTCGAATGGGAACACGGCGGCCCCACCGACCTCGACAACGGAGTACTGCTCTGCGCCGCCCATCACCACATGCTCCACAACAGCGGCTACCGGATGAAGGCGATCCGCGGGAAACCCCACCTCCTCGCCCCACCCCACATCGACCCCCACCAGAGGTGGCGCCCACTCGGACGACAACGCGCCACCCGAACACCCGCCGCCGCACGCTCCGGCTGAGCAACACGGTCGCTGGCCCGGTGAAGCGACGGGTCGTACGGGGTGTTCCCTTCGACAAGCTCAGGGAACGGAACAGGGCCGACCGCGGACGCGCGACGGGTAGGGTGACTGCGCCATGGATCTCGCCGACCACCTCCCGCTGAGCCACCGCCGCGCGGTCGACGAGACGGGCGTGTCGAGCGACTGGTCCACCTCCGCCGCCGAGGTGCTGCGCGGGTTCGCCGCGCTGCTCGACCCCACGGCGGACGACGCCTCCACGGAGCCGACCACGTCGACCGACTCGACCGGTTCACCCGACGCGCAGGCCCTCGTCCGTGCCGTGCTGGAGCGTCTCGGACGAACCACCGATGCGCACGCCGTCATCGACGCCACCACCCTCCGCTCCGCAGCCGACGAACTCGAGGCGAGCAGCGGCCGGGTGCGGGTCGAGACCCTCGGCGAATGCCTCGCCGACCTCGTGCTCGCCGGGCGGGCCGCCGACCTGCCGGTGCGCATCGATCCCGTCGCCGCGGGAGCCGCGGTGCTCGCCCGCGCCCTGTCCGGTCCGTCCCGCATCCGCGGTCTCGTGCGTGGCCGCACCCTCGTCGCGACCGACGGCGACTGGCGCCTCGGGAGCGGGCCGGTGCTCGAACGCACCTGCGCCGAGTTCCTCGTGCTGTTCTACCGCTCCTGAGCCGCCGCGGGCACGTCGAGGATGCGCCGCGCGGCCGCCTCGTCCGCCTTCAATTGCACGATGAGCGGGTCGATGCCGTCGAACTTCGCCATCGGACGCAGATACTCGACGAACTCGACCTCCACCTGACGGTCGTACAGGTCGAAGTCGCGGTCGATCGCCCACGCCTCGACCTGGCGTGCGGGCACACCCTCGAACGTCGGGTTGTTGCCGATCGAGATCGCGGCCGGATGTCGTTCACCGTCGACCACGAGGTATCCGGCGTAGACGCCGTCGGCGGGCAGGAACCCCTCGAGCCGCGGGTGCAGGTTCGCCGTGGGGAACCCGAGCAGCCGCCCGCGCTGTTCGCCGCGCACGACGGTCGACCGCACCGACGGGTGACGTCCGAGCAGCAACGACACCTCGCGCACCCGGCCCTCCTGCAGCAGCTCCCGGATCCAGGTGGACGACGCGCGCCGTTCCCCGTCCGGACGCACATCGGGGATGAGGTCGACCGTGAAGCCGTGCTCCGCACCGAGGCGTCGCAGCAGCTCCACGTCGCCGCGACCGCGGCGGCCGAACCGGAAGTCCTCTCCCACGAGCACGAGACGCGCGTGCAGGGCCTCGACGAGCACCTCGCGCACGAAGTCCTCGGGCTCCTGGGTGCTGCGCTGTTCGTCGAACCGCAGCATGAGCGTCGCGTCCACACCGGCGGCGGCGATCAGTTCGAGCTTCTGCTCGTTGCTCGTGAGCGACTCCGGGCACTTCTCGGGTGCGAGGAGGCGCAGCGGATGACGGTCGAACGTCACGACGACCGACCGTAGGCCGGCCGCCTCCGCCCTCGCACGCAACTCGGCGATGACGGCCCGGTGTCCGGCATGCACGCCGTCGAACTTGCCGATCGTGACGGCGCTGGCTGCCCAGTCCGACGGCACCTCCGCGGGTTCGAAGAAGCGCTGCATCACGCCTCCTCGGGCGACGGGCGGTGACGGGCGAGCCAGATCAGGCCGAGCACCGGCAGCACGAGCGGGATGAACACGTAGCCGCGGCCGTAGACCGACCACACCGTGTCGGCGGGGAACAGCTGCGCGTCGACGATGCTGAGCGTGCCGATGACGAGCACCCCGAGCAGTTCGAAGGCGATCGTCGCCCACGCGACCCGGTACCAGGTGCGCCCCTTCGCGACGAGCGCGACGGTCGCCGCGATGTAGACGACACCGGCGAGCGCGGAGAGCAGGTACGCCACGGGCGCCTCCTCGAAGCGGGTGGCGATCTGCACGATCGATCGGGCGGTGGCGGCGAGCGCGAGGATCGCGTACACGGCGACGAGCACGCGGCCCGCGCCGACCGCGCGCGACGAACGGCGCGGTGTGGTCTCGGTGGACATCCCCTCCAGGATAGAGCGGCGCGCCGGGTGCACCGTGTCAGGCGACCTGCACGAACCAGATCTGGTTCATACGCCACACCATGACAGCGACGGCGAGGGCGGCGACGCCGAGGATGACCGTGCTCCACCGGTCCCGCGTGATGAGCGCCCATAGGGCCGCGAGCGGCGGCAGCAGCGCCGCGCTGATCAGGTACACCCAGAACTCGAGACCGTCACCGGTGGGCAGGTTCCCGAAGGCGGGGGCGGCGATCGCCACCACGACCTGAGCGATGAGCAGCAGCTCGACGAGGGCGAGCGCGCCGAGCGTGTAGTCGTTCGGCGCACGCCCCACGAGACCGAGCACGAGGGCGAACAGCCCGGCGGCCACCGCGACGACGACCTGGACGGTCGTGAACCACTCGATCACGCGAGCACCTCCGCGGTCGGGAAGTTGACCAGCGGCCGCAGCACTCCGCGTTCGACGCGCGCGATGCCCGCGAGTCGTCCCTCCGGAGTCGTGACGGCGATCGGCCCGCCGTCCTCGGCGCCGTCGACGCTCACCCGCTTGCCGTGGGCGAGGTCGCGCACTCCGTCGGCGTCGAGCCGCAGTTCGGGGTACAGCGCCGTCGCGACGGTGACGGGCGCGAGGGCGCCGTCGCGCACGTGCTCGTCGAGCGGCACCGCATCCGTCACCCGGAACGGCCCGACGCGCGTGCGCCGCAGTGCCGTGAGGTGCCCGCCGACGCCGAGGGCGGCGCCGAGATCGCGGGCGAGGGCACGGATGTAGGTGCCGGACGAGCACACGACCCGCACGTCGACGTCGAGGTACGGGTGGCCCTCGTCGGTGGTCCCACGGTCGAGGCCGCGCACCTCGAACTCGGCGACGGTGACCGGGCGCGCGGGGAGGTCGACCTCCTCCCCCGACCGCACGCGGGCGTAGGAGCGTCGGCCGTCGACCTTGATGGCGCTCACCGAGCTCGGGACCTGCAGGATCTCGCCGGTGAGGTCCGCCACCGCGTCACGGATCCGGGCCTCGTCGACCGCGCCGACGAGTTCGGCGGAGGCTCGGGAGACGATCTCACCCTCGGCGTCGTCGGTGACCGTGGCGGCACCGAGCCGGATGACCGCCTCGTACTCCTTGTCGAGTCCGACGAGGTAGGTGAGCAGCCGGGTCGACGAGTCGAGTCCGAGCAGGAGCAGGCCGGTCGCGGCGGGATCGAGGGTGCCGGCGTGGCCGACCTTGCGCGTGCCGGCGAGGCGCCGCGTGCGGGCGACGACGTCGTGGCTGGTGAGCCCGAGCGGTTTGTCGACGAGCACGATGCCGCCGGGATGCCGGGCTGCTCCACGGGAGCCGTCGACGGGCAGGCGGGGCTCGGTCACCGGGACAGGGTAGCAACGCGTCGGGTGGGAGGAGCGCCCGCGTAGGATCGCGGCATGCGGGCGGGCGTGATCGGGGCGGGTGCCGTGGGCGGCGCGCTCGCGGCGCTGCTGCACCGCGGCGGCCACGAGGTGCACGTGACGGCGCGTGGCGAGCATCTCGCGACCCTGCGCGAGAGCGGCCTGCATCTCACGGGCGCGTGGGGCGAGCACCGCGCCGCCGTCTCGGCGGCGGAGACGCTTCCGGCCGGTGTGCAGTTCGTCATCGCCGCCACGAAGGCCCAGGATGCGCCGGCGGCGATCCGCGCCAACGCCCCGGTGCTCAAGGGCATCCCCCTCGTCGTCGTGCAGAACGGGCTGGGCGGAGTCGACGCGGCACGCTCGGCCGCCCCGGACGCCGACGTGATCGGCGGGCTCGCCGTCTTCGCGGCCTCCCATCTGCGACCCGGAGAGGTGGAGGTCACGGCCGCGGGTCCGCTCTACCTCGGCGGCGGGGTGGGCGAGCACGACGTGCCCGCTCGGTTCGCCGCATCCGTGCTCTCGCCGCTGCTTCCCGTGGAGGTCGTGGCCGACTTCACCGGTGCGCAGTGGAGCAAGCTCGTCGTCAACCAGGTGAACGCCCTGCCGGCGATCACCGGGATGAGCGTGCAGGAGGTGGTTGCGCACTCCGGCCTGCGCCGCGTGATGACCGACAGCATGCGGGAGAACGTGCGGGTGGGACTCACGCGTGGGATCGAATTCGGTCCGCTCCAGGGGCTCACCCACCGGCGGTTGAGGCTGTTCGCGGCCCTGCCGCTCTCGATCGGGCAGCTGCTCCCGCGGCTGATGGCCCGGCGCATGGGCGCGGTGCCGAATCCGGGTTCGACGCTGCAGAGCATCCGGCGGGGTCAGCCGAGCGAGATCGACCACCTCAACGGCGCGGTCGTGCGCGCATCCGAACGCACCAATCAGACGGCGCGCGTCAACCGGCTGCTCGTCGAGCTCGTGCACGAGGTGGAGCGCACGGGCCGGTTCCTCACCCCCGACGAGGTGCTCGAGCGCGTCGCCGCGCCGGGTCGCTGACCAGCGTCCGCGCTCAGCAGCTGTCGGCGAAGTTCCGCCGCGGATGCTGCGGGTCGGTCACGTCGACGATGGCCGTCGAGAGCCGATCGGCCGAGCCGGGCACCGGGTCGCCCGAATCGAGCCAGAAGGTGTAGCTCCAACTGCCGCTCAATGGCGGGGCGTGGAGTCCGGTGCCGTGCGCGACGAGGATCGCCGCCCCGTCGCCGGCGCGGAAGGGCCCCGCGACGCGGTCGGGGAAGTCCTCCGTGACCTCGGCGGTCTCGGCGTCGTGCCCGGCGCGTCGCAGCGCCTCGGCGAGATGCTCGGCGAACTCGGCACCCACCTCGGGGCGCGTTCCGTCCACACCGACCAGGCGGCGACCGGTGCGGTAGTTGTGCAGGATCTCCGTCGCGAAGGCGTCGTAGGAGGCCGTGGTCGGGTCGGTCATGGGCCGAGCCTAGGGTGAAGGGATGGGTGACGCCTCGGAACGTGCACCGGCTGCGATCGCACAGAACGTGATCGCCCCGGCGGTCGTCGCCTGGTACCGCGAGCACCGGCGCGACCTGCCCTGGCGGGAGCCCGGCTTCCCCGCGTGGGGCACCCTCGTGAGCGAGTTCATGCTGCAGCAGACGCCGGTCGCCCGGGTCATCCCGCGGCTCGCCGAGTGGCTCGACCGCTGGCCGACACC
Organism: Diaminobutyricimonas aerilata; assembly: GCF_002797715.1. Lineage (NCBI taxonomy): Bacteria > Bacillati > Actinomycetota > Actinomycetes > Micrococcales > Microbacteriaceae > Diaminobutyricimonas > Diaminobutyricimonas aerilata. The sequence continues at coordinate 2,303,962 of NZ_PGFF01000001.1, forward strand.
CGGCCACCTCGCCGCCTCGCCGGCTGGCGACGCCGTGCGGGCGTGGGATCGGCTCGGCTACCCGCGACGGGCCCTCAATCTGCACGCCGCCGCGGTCGCGATCACCGAGCGGCACGGCGGTCGGGTTCCGCCCGACGTCGACGCGCTGCTCGAACTCCCCGGCGTCGGTCCGTACACCGCCCGCGCGGTCGCCGTCTTCGCGTACGGGTTGCGTCATCCCGTCGTCGACACGAACGTGCGGCGTGTGCTCGCCCGCGCCGTCGACGGCGCCGCTCTGCCGGGCCCGGCGTCGACCCGGCGCGACCTCGCCGCGATGGAGGCGTTGCTGCCCGACGACGACGCCGACGCGGCCGTGTTCAACGCGGGGGCGATGGAGCTCGGCGCGGTCGTGTGCACCGCACGGTCGCCGCGGTGCGAGGAGTGCCCCATCCGCTCGGCGTGCGCGTGGCGCGCCGCCGGGTACCCGGCGCACGAGGGACCGCGCGCACCCGTGCAGAAGCGGTACGAGGGCTCGGACCGCCAGGCTCGCGGGGTGATCCTCGGGGAGCTGCGCCGGAGCGAGGTGCCCGTACCGGAGGGTGCGCTCGCCTCCCTCTGGCCGGATGCCGCGCAGTTCGCGCGCGCTCTCGCCGGGCTCGAGCGCGACGGTCTCGTGCGCGCCCACGACGACGGCTGGGTACTCCCCGACTGAGCGTTCGCCCGACGGCGTCGTGCGGCGATGCGACGACACCTAGCGTGGTCGCACCATCACCGAGGAGGACCCATGAGCGACCCCATCGACCCGGCTCCGAGCACCGACGACTCCGCGGCGGGCAACAACGCCGATTTCGGCGACCTGCCCGACGACCTCCCCCTCACCGACGACGACGCGCTGAGCTCCGACGACGCCCCGTCGACGGCGGATTCGCGCGACGACGTCGACGGCGCCTTCGACGGCATCGACATCACTCAGAGCGACGGGCCCGACCTGCAGGCGGGCGACGACCTCGACACCGGCGCCGGCCGCTGAGATCCTGCCGACGCGCTTCTCGTCCGCGAGGAGGGCGCGCCGGCGCATCCGGTCGCTCTAGCGTCGAAGGATGCCCGAGACCGCTCTGATCCGCTGGCGCCACGGGGACCGGATCTCCGGCGCCTACCCGACCCACGTCATCACCGACACGGCGGAGGAGGTCGCCCTCTGGCAACCGGCCGGCGTGGTCGGATGGCGCTCCAGCGGAGACCGCGGCGGACCGCGGGGGCGCAACATGCTTCCGGGTGGCTGGGACGGCGCGTATGAGCCCCACGAGTGGACCGGCGACGGGGTGCTGCGCGTGTACCGCCCGGGCGACCCGTGGTCGGTGTGGCGGTGGCTCGGCGACGACGGCTGGTCGTCGCACTTCTACGTCAACCTCGAGACGCCGTGGCGTCGGACGGCGATCGGCTTCGACTCGTCCGACTGGTATCTGGATCTCGTGGTCGGACCGGACTCGTGGCGCTTCAAAGACGAGGACGAACTCGAGTGGGCGACCGGGGCGGGCATCCTCACCGCCGGGCAACGCGCCCGGATCGATTCCGCCGCGCGCGACGCGGTCGCGCTCGTGACCCGCCGCGGCTGGCCCTTCGACGCGGACTGGGACCGGTGGTCGCCGTTGCCGCGATCGCTGCCGCCGCTCCCCGACGACTGGGCAGACACCCGGATCTGACGGGCCCGGGTCCCCCTGCGCGACCGCTGAGCGGCGCCGCGGCGGGCGTTCCGTTCGTCGGCGGCGCGATGCACACTGGGGTCGTGCCCGAACTGCCCGAAGTCCACGCCCTCGCGGCGGACCTCGACGCCCGCCTGCGGGGCCGGGTCGTCGACCGCCTCGATGTCGTGTCGTTCGCCGTGTTGAAGACGTTCGATCCCCTGGTCTCCGCCCTCGCGGGGCAGACGGTGTGGCGGGTCACCCGTCACGGCAAGTTCCTCGACCTCGCGATCGGCGACCTGCACCTCGTCGGCCACCTCGCGCGGGCGGGGTGGATCCGCTGGCGCGACGGGGCCCCGGCCGCGTCCGGGCGGCCCGGGAAGGGTCCCCTCGCGGCGCGGCTCGTGCTCGACGAGGGCGACGGGCTCGACATCACCGAGGCGGGCACGAAGAAGAGCCTCGCCCTGTACGTGGTCACCGACCCGACACTCGTGCCGGGGATCGCGAGCCTCGGCCCGGATCCGCTCGACGGCGCCTTCACGGTCGACGTGCTGGGAGGCATCCTCAAGCGCGCCGGACGCGCTCAGATCAAGGGCGTGCTGCGCAATCAGGGGAACATCGCCGGCATCGGCAACGCCTACTCCGACGAGATCCTGCACGTCGCGAAGATGTCGCCGTTCAAACCGGCGACTCTCGACGAGGACGAGACGGCACGACTGTACGACGCCATCCGCTCGACCCTCGGTGATGCGATCGCCCGCTCGGAGGGACTCGCGGCGTCCGAACTCAAGAAGGAGAAGAAGTCGGGCATGCGGGTGCACGGTCGCACCGGCGAGGCGTGCCCGGTGTGCGGCGACACGGTGCGCGAGGTGATCTTCGCCGACTCGACGCTGCAGTACTGCCCGACGTGTCAGACGGGCGGCAAGCCGCTCGCCGACCGGCTGCTGTCGCGCCTCGTGAAGTGAGGCGGGGGCGGCTCAGCGCTCGTCGTCGTCTTCGTCGTCCTCGTCGTCCTCACGCGGCTTGACGTACGGGTCCTCGTCGCCGGCGTAGGTCGCGTTCACGGCGAGCGTCGACACCTCGGTGTCGCGCTGGCGCGCCTCGGCGAGCAACCGCTCGATCGAGGCTGCGTTCTCCGGCACCGCGTCCGCGATGAACTCGAGGCTCGGGGTGAGCCGCGCGGTGATGTTGCGGCCGACCTCGGTGCGCAGCATGCCGGTCGCCGCCTTGAGGGCCGCGGCGCTGTCCTCGCGCTCCTGGTCGGTGCCGTACACCGTGTAGAAGATCGAGGCGTGCTGCAGGTCGCCCGTTACGCGCACATCCGTGATGGTCACGAATCCGAGCCGCGGGTCGCGCAGGCCGCGGTCGAGGCGGCGCGCGACGATCTCCTTGATCCGGTCCGCCATCTTGCGGGCCCGCTGCGGATCAGCCATTCCACATCCTCTTCTCTCTCCCACATCCGGAGCGGCGACGAACCGCGTCAGGGTCGCAGCCGTCTCCCTCCCTGGGGAATCGGGGTAGGGGTCCCCGCCGTCCCCAGGGAGGGAGACGGCGGAGACCCCACCACGGGCTTACGCCCGAGGCTTCTCGCGCATTTCGATCGTCTCGATCTCGTCGCCGATCTGGATGTCGTTGTACTTGCCCAGACCGATACCGGCCTCGAAGTCGGTGCGCACCTCGGTGACGTCGTCCTTGAAGCGGCGCAGCGACTCGATGGCCAGGTTGTCCGCGATGACGACGCCGTCGCGGATGACACGGGCCTTCGCGTTGCGGGTGATGGTCCCGCTGCGCACGATGACACCGGCGATGTTGCCGAACTTGCTCGAGCGGAACACCTCGCGGATCTCGGCGACACCGCTCTGCACCTCTTCGTACTCCGGCTTGAGCATTCCCTTGAGGGAGTTCTCGATCTCCTCCAGGGCGGAGTAGATGACGGAGTAGAAGCGGATGTCGACGCCCTCGCGCGCGGCGCGCTCGCGGGCCTTCGTGTCGGGCCGCACGTTGAAGCCCACGATGATCGCGTTGTCGATCGTCGCGAGGTTGACGTCGCTCTCGGTGATGGCACCGACACCGCGGTGGATGATGCGCAGCTGCACGGAGTCGTCGACCTCGATCTTGAGCACGGCCTCTTCGAGCGCCTCGACGGCACCGGAGACGTCACCCTTGATGACGAGGTTGAGCGATTCGACCTTGCCCTGCTCGAGAGCACGGGTGAAGTCCTCGAGGCTGATGCGCTTGCGGGCCTTGGCCAGCGTGGCGTTGCGCTCGACGGCTTCGCGCTTCTCGGCGATCTGACGTGCCGTGCGGTCGTCCTCGGTGACGAGGAACGTGTCGCCGGCTCGCGGGACGCTCGAGAGACCCTGCACCTGCACGGGCCGCGAGGGCTGCGCTTCGGTGACGGTCTCGCCGTTCTCGTCCATCATCGCCCGCACACGGCCGTAGGCCGTGCCGGCGACGATCGCGTCGCCGACCCGCAGCGTTCCCGACTGGATGAGCACGGTCGCAACCGCACCGCGCCCCTTGTCGAGCTTCGCCTCGATCGCGACACCGCGCGCATCCTTGTTCGGGTTGGCGCGCAGGTCGAGTCCCGCGTCGGCGGTGAGGAGCACCGCGTCGAGCAGGTCGGGGATGCCCTTCTGGGTGAGCGCGGAGACGTCGACGAACATCGTGTCGCCGCCGTACTCCTCGGCCACGAGGCCGTACTCGGTGAGCTGCTGACGCACCTTCGCCGGGTTCGCGCCTTCCTTGTCGACCTTGTTCACCGCGACCACGATCGGCACGTTGGCCGCCTGGGCGTGGTTCAGGGCCTCCACCGTCTGCGGCATGATGCCGTCGTCGGCCGCGACCACGAGGATCGCGAGGTCGGTGACCTGCGCACCACGGGCACGCATGGCGGTGAACGCCTCGTGACCCGGGGTGTCGATGAAGGTGATGGCGCGCTCGAAGCCCTCGTGCTCGGTCCACACCTGGTAGGCACCGATGTGCTGGGTGATGCCACCGGCCTCACCCGCGACGACGTTCGCCTGGCGGACCGCATCGAGGAGCTTCGTCTTACCGTGGTCGACGTGACCCATGACGGTCACGACCGGCGGACGGATCTCGAGGTCCTCGTCGCTCTCGTCGGCGAGTTCCTGGTCGAGGTCGATGTCGAAGCCCTCGAGGAGCTCCTTGTCCTCGTCCTCGGGCGAGACGACCTGCACCTTGTAGCCGAGCTCGGCGCCGAGCACCTCGAAGGTGGCCTCGTCGAGCGACTCGGTCGCGGTCGCCATCTCACCGAGCTGGAACAGCACGGTGACGAGGTTTCCGGGGGCGACCTGCATGCCGGTCAGCGACTCGATCTTGTCCGCGAAGTCGGAGATCGACGCGCCGCGGCGCATGCGGATGACCGTGTTGCCGTTGCCGCGGGGAACGCTGACGCCGCCGAGCGACGGGGCATCCCGCATCTCGAACTCTTGCCGCTTCGTCCGCTTCGACTTGCGCGCCTTGCTCTTGCCGCCGCCGCGACCGAAGGCACCCGCGGTACCACCGCCGGGGCCACGACCGCGACCGCCGCCACCACCGGGACGGGGGCCGCTGAAGCCGCCGCCGGGACGCTGGAAGCCGCCGCCCGCACCGCCGCCGGCACCGCCGGGACGCTGGAAGCCGCCGCCGGCACCGCCGGGTCGACCACCACCACCGGGGCGCTGCTGGAAGGGCGCGTTCGGACGCTGTCCGGGCACACCGGGACGCGGGGTGCCGGGGCGCGGCGCGGCCGGACGGGGTCCGCCGGGGCGCTGCATGCCCTGCGAGGGCGCGAACGGGTTGTTGCCCGGACGCGGGATGCCGGGCCGGGGTCCACCCGGTCGAGCCATGCCCTGCGAGGGGGCGTAGGGGTTGTTGCCGGGGCGCGGGATGCCGGGGCGGGGGCCACCGGCCGGGGTGCCCGGCTTGGCCGCGCCGGGCGCGGCCGGAGCGGCGGACGACGCCGCGGGTGCGGCGGGCGCCTGCGGACGCTCGGCGGCGGGGCGCTGCGGCGCCGGAGCACTCGGAGCCGCCTGTGCTGCGGGAGCCGGCTGAGCGGCGGGTGCCGCCTCGGCGGGCGCGGGCTGCGCGGCCGGAGCCGCGGGTGCGGCCGGGCCGGGACGCGGCGCGGACGGCGCCGACGGGGTCGACGCGGCGGCCGGCTTCGCGGGCGCAGCGGCGGGCTTCGCCGGAGCGGCGGAGGCGCCGTCGGCCTGCAGTGCGGCCCTCAGCCGCCGGGCGACCGGCGGCTCGATGCTCGAGGACGGTCCCTTGACGAACTCGCCCATCTGCTTGAGCTTCTCAAGCGCGGTCTTGCTGTCGACGCCGAGTTCGCTCGCGATCTCGTGTACGCGTGGTTTTGCCACAATTCTCCTGTCTGGGGCCCGCCCAGACAGGGCGGACGCTAGTGGGTGACGGGTCTCATTTCGAGCCGCTCATTAGTTGTCCATGTGCCGTTCAGCCTGTTCCGTCAGCTGGTAGATGGATTCGGGTGGTTCCCGAGATATGTCAGAACCGGTTCCGCGGCGAGGGGGCCGTCGACCCGGAGCGCACGACCGAAGGCGCGGCGCCGGATGGCGGTCTCGACGCAATCGCGGGTGGGGTGGACCCACGCGCCACGACCCGGCAAGCGGGCTGCGACATCCACGATCACCTGGCCATCGCGCGCGATCACGCGCAGCAAGGCCGATCGTGAGTCACGCTGCCGACAACCGAGGCAGGTTCTGACGGCTTCCAGTGTAGTCCCTCCCGGCCGGAGGTCGACCCCCGGGCGCACGATCTCGCGTTCAGCGGAACGCGCTCAGGCCTCGTCCTCGAGGATCGAGTCGGGCTGGATGTCGATGCGGGCGCCGGTGAGCTTCGCGGCGAGGCGGGCGTTCTGCCCCTCCTTGCCGATCGCGAGCGACAACTGGTAGTCGGGCACGAGCGCCCGCACGGCCTTCGTCGCCGGGTCGATCACGAACGCGCTCGTCACCTTGGCCGGAGACAAGGCGTTCGCGACGAACGTGGCGAGGTCCTCCGCGTAGTCGACGATGTCGATCTTCTCGTTGTTGAGCTCGGCGGTCACGGCCCGCACGCGCTGTCCGAGTTCGCCGATGCAGGCGCCCTTGGCGTTCACGCCCGGCTCCTTCGCCCGCACGGCGATCTTCGTGCGGTGACCGGCCTCGCGGGCGAGCGAGGTGATCTCCACGACGCCGCTCGCGATCTCGGGGACCTCGAGCGCGAAGAGCTTGCGCACGAGCGACGGGTGGGTGCGGCTCACGGTGATCGACGGGCCCTTGAGCCCCTTCGACACGCTCGTGACGTAGACGCGGATGCGGGAGCCGTGCGTGTACTCCTCGCCCGGCACCTGCTCCTCGGGGGGCAGGATGGCCTCGATCGAACCGAGGTCGACGTGCACCATGCGCGGGTTCGGTCCCTGCTGGATGACGCCGGCGACGATGTCGCCTTCGCGTCCGCGGAACTCGCCGAGCACCTTGTCGTCACCGATGTCGCGCAGCCGCTGGTTGATGACCTGCTTCGCGGCGAACGCAGCGATGCGGCCGAAGTCGGACGGGGAGTCGACGGCTTCGCCGATCTGCTCGCCGTTCTCGTCGAACTCGGGCACGTACACGGTCACGTGACCGGTCTTGCGATCGAGCTCCACCCGCGCGCCGGGCGCCTCGGGCTTGTGCTCGCCGGCCGCCTTGGTGTCGCCGGGCGTCTTCTGCTCGCCGACGTGCTTCAGGTAGGCGGTCAGGATGGCCTGCTCGATGATGCGGACGAGCTCGTCGAAGGGGATCTCGCGCTCCCGCTCCAGCATTCGCAGCACGCTGAGGTCGATGTCCACGGGGGCCTCCACTATTCAGATCTCGACGCCGGTACCGCTCTTCCGGCGTTCTCCCTACGATACCCGAGCCGAGCGTCCTGGATCACGTCCCGGTGTTCAACGGACGGCAGGCGAATTGACGATTCGCGTTCACCTGGCGTCGACACGGTGGGCGAGCCGCACTCGCGGCCCCCGCTCCCCCAGCCAGATTGGACCCTCGGTGACCCCTGACCGTCCGCGCTCCCGCCGCCGGCGCCTGCTCCCCGCCTTCGCGGCGACGGCAGCCGTGCTCGCGCCGCTCGCCGCCGCACCGCTCCCCGCCACCGCGGCGGAGGACCTCGCGTCGCGCTTCACCCTCGCGGTGCTGCCCGACACGCAGTTCTACGCCCGCTACTCCGCCGACCAGTTCATGCCGCGCTACGGCAACGACCCGTTCGCCGTGCAGACGCAGTGGCTCGCCGACCACGCCGAGGAGCTGAAGGTGCCCTTCGTGGCCCACCTCGGCGATGTCGTCGACCGGGTCGGCACGACGCGCGAGTGGGAGGCCGCCGACCGTGCGATGCAGACCCTCGACGACGCCGACGTGCCCTACTCGATCCTCGCCGGCAACCACGACGTGCGGAACTCGGCCGACGACTGGTACGACACCGACTACGACCTCGCGAACGAGCCCTTCGTGCAGTGGTTCGGCGCCGAGCGCGCAGCGGAACAGTCGACCTACGGCGGCAGCGACCCGACCGGGTTCAACCAGTACCACGTGTTCGAGGCGGAGGGACAGCAGTTCCTCGTGCTCGCGCTCAGCTGGCGCGCCTCCGACGCGACCCTCGCCTGGGCCCAGGAGGTGCTCGACGCGAACCCCACCCTCCCGGTCATCCTCACCACCCACTCGCTGCTGAACATCCAGCCCGACGGCGTCTCGCCCAAGGAGGACCCGTACGGCCAGCGCCTCTGGGAGAAGCTGATCCGCGCGAACGACCAGATCTTCCTGACCTTCAACGGCCACTTCCACGGCTCGACGCAGCTGACGAAGACCAACGACTTCGGTCACCCGGTCACGCAGGTGCTCATGGACTACCAGATGGCGTACGAGGGCGGCAACGGCTTCCTCGGCCTGCTCGAGTTCGACCTCACGAACAACCGGATCTCGGTGCAGACGGCGTCGCCGTGGGTGGTCTGGAAGCCGCGCGAGTCGCTCACCTCGTACGACCAGGCGTTCCTCGAGGAGCCGAACCAGCAGTTCACGATCGACCTCGACTTCGAGGAGCGCTTCGCCCGGTTCGCGCCCGACTTCACCGCGGGCACGCCCGACGAGCCGTCGCTCACCCAGAAGGCGCGCGACATCCTGCTCGACGGGTTCGAGGGCCCGGAGCCGATCGACCTGCAGCAGCCGGGCTCGCGTGACGACTTCGTCGAGGTCGAGGGCACGCTCGCGCACTGGCGCTTCGGCGGCACCGGGGAGGGCGTCGTGGCCGAGGGTCAGACCTTCGAGGACATCGCCGGCGACGCCGACCTGCACCGCGTTCCGATCACCGCGAGCGGCTCCGACTCCGCCCAGGTGGGCGATGTGACCGTGGACGACGACGCGAACCCGTTCTCGTCGGATTCGGCCGCCGTGTGCTTCGCGAACAGCGACAAGCGCACCGACCGGTTCAGCATCCTCGCCACCGAGGACACCGCGGCGGTCAACAACGCGCAGCTCGAGAACGGCTACACGATCGAGACGTTCCTCAAGATCGACGAATCGTGGAACTCGGATGCGAACAGCTGGATGAAGGCGATCGTGCGCTCCGGCAACCGCAGCCAGCTGCCCGGCATGCCGTGGTCGCAGTGGGACTACACCGCCTCACCCGTCGCTCTGGGACTCTCGAACCTCAAGGAGTTCCAGTGGACCGAGGTGCCCGTGACGACCACCAAGGGCGACCGCACCGCGTGGTCGGGCGAGATCATCCTCGACCGCTGGGTGCACGTCGCGATGGTGAACGACCCGGCGAAGCAGACCACCACCATGTACGTCGACGGCGCCCCGGTGCTGCGCAATGCGACCGACACCCTCGGTCACAGCCTCAACGAGGACATGCCGTGGGTGTTCGGCGCCGACTGGGTCGACGACCACGCCACGAACGGCTGGGCGGGCTGCATCGGCGAGACGCGCGTGATCGACCACCCGACCACCCCGGAGCAGTGGCTCACCGCGCGCCCCGACCTGTCGGGCTTCTCGGCGGAGCTCCCGACCGGCACCCTGCCGGCCGGCACCGTGATCGACGAGATCACCGGTGAGGGCACCCCCGGCGCCACGGTGACGCTCACCGGCGACCTCGCCGGCACCGCCGTCGTCGCGGAGGACGGCTCGTGGAGCATCCCGGTCGGCGAGCAGGTCGCCGCCGGCGGCGCCGCCCACGCGGGCATGCGGAGCGCCGCCGTGCTCCCCCGCGCCGCGCTCGCCCCGGGCGAGTACGCGGTCGAGGTGCGCCAGGGCTTCGGCCCGCGCGTCTCCGACCCGATCGGCAGCACGTTCGCGATCGCCGCGGCCCCGACCGACCCCGGTACGGGCACCCCGGGCACGGGCACTCCCGGCTCCGGTACACCGGGCTCGGGCACTCCGCGCCCGGCCGGTGACGGTCTCGCCTCGACGGGCGGCACCGTGTCGCCGATCGTGCCGATCGGCGCGGGCGTGCTGCTGCTCGCCGGTCTCGCCGGCGTGCTGATCGCCCGACGCCGCCGGACGGGCGCCGCCCAGGCCGGCACCGAGTCGGCCGAGTAACACCTCCCACGGGAAGGGCCCCGCACGACTCGCGTCGTGCGGGGCCCTTCCTCGTGCGCTCGCGCCCTCGACGTGTCGGGTCAGCCGATACGGGCGACGACCTCGTCGACCGAGAGCTTGACGCGCTCGCCGCTGCGGCGGTCCCACAGCTCGACGAATCCCTCCGCGGCGTCGCGGCCGACGATGACGATCGTCGGTACTCCGATGAGCTCCGCGTCGCCGAACTTGACGCCCGGCGAGACCTTCGGACGGTCGTCGTAGAGCACCTCGAGTCCGCCCTGCTCGAGGCGGCCGGCGAGCGCATCCGCGACCTCGAACACCGCCGCATCCTTGCCGGTGGCGACGACGTGCACGTCGAACGGGCTAACCTCGGCGGGCCAGATGAGGCCCTTCTCGTCGTTGTTGCTCTCGGCGATGACGGCGAGGATGCGCGTGACGCCGATGCCGTAAGAGCCCATCGTGACCGTCACGAGCTTGCCGTTCTCGTCGAGAACCTTGAGCCCGAGCTCCTCGGCGAAGAACCGGCCGAGCTGGAACACGTGCCCGATCTCCATGCCGCGGGCGATCTCGACCGGTCCGGAACCGTCGGGCGACGGGTCGCCGGGGCGCACCTCCGCCGCCTCGACCCATCCGTCGCCGACGAAGTCGCGACCGGCGACGAGACCGAACACGTGCTTCTCGTGCTCGTTGGCCCCGGTGATCCACGAGGTGCCGTCCACGACGCGCGGGTCGAGCAGGTACCGGATGTTCGTCGCCGACTCGAGGCCCAGCACGGGTCCGGTGGGCGACCAGGGGCCGATGTAGCCCTTCACGAGACCGGCGTTCGAGTCGAAGTCCGCCTCGGTCGCGGGCTCGACGTCGGCGGGCGCGAACGCCACCTCGACGCGCTTCATGTCCACGTCGCGGTCACCGGGGATGCCGATGACGACGAGCTCGCGGGTGCCGTCGAGGTGGGTCAGGGCGAGCACGACGTTCTTGAGGGTGTCGGCCGCCGTCCAGGCGCGGTCCTCACGCGGGTAGCGATCGTTCGCGAGGTCGACGAGCGTCGCGATCGTCGGAGTTCCGGGCGAGTCGAGGATCGTCGCCTCGGGCAGCCCCTCAGTGGGCTGCGGGTCAGGGGCGACGGTCGTGAACGCCTCGACATTGGCGGCGTATCCGCCGTCCGTGCGCACGAAGGAGTCCTCGCCGATGGGAGTCGGGTGCAGGAACTCCTCGCTGCGGGCACCGCCCATCAGGCCGTTGTCGGCGGCGACGATGACGTACTCGAGGCCGAGGCGGGAGAAGATCCGCTCGTAGGCGTCGCGCTGCGCCATGTAGCTGATCTCGAGCCCCTCGTCGGTGTAGTCGAACGAGTAGGCGTCCTTCATCGTGAACTCGCGGCCGCGCAGCAGACCGGCGCGCGGGCGGGCCTCGTCGCGGTACTTGTCCTGGATCTGGTAGATCGACAGGGGCAGGTCCTTGTACGAGGAGTACAGGTCTTTGACCATGAGGGTGAACATCTCCTCATGGGTGGGTGCGAGCAGGTAGTCGGCGCCCTTGCGGTCCTTGAGACGGAAGATGCCGTCGCCGTAGGTCTCCCAGCGGCCGGAGCGCTCGTAGGGCTCCTTCGGCAGCAACGCCGGGAAGTGCACCTCCTGGGCACCCGCGGCGGCCATCTCCTCGCGGATGATCTTCTCGATCCGGGCCTTCACCCGCAAACCGAGCGGGAGCCAGGCGAAGATGCCCGGTCCCTGCCGGCGGATGTAGCCGGCGCGCACGAGCAGGCGGTGGCTCTGCACCTCGGCGTCGGCGGGGTCTTCGCGGAGGGTGCGGAGGAAGAGCTGGGTCAGGCGAGTGGGCACCGCCCCATGCTATCGACGCGGATGCGGAGCTTCGTCGGCGCGGCCGCGTTGCGGCTAGGCCCGGTGGGAGCAGGGGGGCTGCCCCCACCGGGAAGGTCGACGGGGACGGTGTTCGGCCCACCCCCGGACCGAGCTTCATCGTCCCGTCTCAGCGCACTCTCGGCGCAGCCCCAATCCGGGGGTGCCGCACGCGGATGATCGACCACAATCCCGGTCGCCGAGCCTGTCGAAGCGGCCATCCCGCGCCACCCACTCCGCCTCCACTACTCCTCCACAGGAGCCTCCGTGAACCGGTTCTCCACAGCGAAAGGCGCTCCTGATCGGGATAAATGCAATGTCCGTGGCACCCCTCACACTGAGGACATGAACACAGCAGCGGCCCTCATCGAGCAGGCGGAACACCTGCTCCGCGAGGCCGCCGCGCTGCCCACCGACACCCTCACCGACACGGAAGTGTGCGACCTCACCGCCCGCAGCGAAGCCGCGGGCCGGGTGCTCGACGCACTTCGAGTGGTGGCCGCCGGTGAGCTCGCGGGACGGTCGCGGCGCGAGCTCGGCACCGAGGGGCTCGCCTACCGTCACGGCTGCACCCGGCCCGCGCACCTGATCGAACGGCTCACGCTCGTGTCGCAACGCGAGGCAGGCGCTCGCATCCGCCTCGCCGACGCGCTGCGTGACCGTGTCGCCCTCACCGGTGAAGTGCTTCCCGCCCGCCACCCCGCGGTCGCGGACGCGGTACGCGACGGGCGCATCGGCACCGAATCGGCCGCGCGGATCGTCGACATGCTCGACACCGCGGCCGACGGATGTGCCGACTACGAGGCACTCGAGCAGGCGGAGCGCGACCTCGTCGACCTCGCCACGTTGCACTCGGCCGACGCGCTGAAGGCAGCGCTGGCGGTGTGGCAGGCGCGCCTCGACCCGGACGGCGTCCGCCCCCGTGACGAGATCCTCCGCGCACAACGCCGGTTCACGATGGGACGAGAGCGGGACGGGATGACACCGTTCTCGGGTGTCGCCGACCCGTTCTCCGCGGGCCTGTTGCGCGCCGCGATGGCGGACAGCGCTGCACCCGACCGAACGCCCCGGTTCCTGGACCCCGACGACCTCGACCCGGCCGACCCGCGCCTCGATCCGCGAACGAGGGACCAACGGCAGTTCGACACCCTCATCGGACTGGTCACCGCTGGACTGCGAAACCCGGGCGAGAGCGGGTCGCTACGTCCGACGGCGTTGGTCAACATCATCGTCACCGCCGACGACCTCCGCACCGGTGAAGGGGTGGCGTGGATCGACGACATCGACACCCCGATCAGCGCGTTCACCGCCCACGCCCTCACCTGCGACGCCGACACGTCCACCATCGTGCTGGGCGCGAACGGCGAAGTGCTCCACCTCGGTCGGAGGGAGCGCCTCTTCACCGCCGCGCAACGTCGGGCCCTCGCTGTCCGAGACGGTGGCTGCGTCTGGCCCGGCTGCACAGCCCCACCGTCGTGGTGTCACGCGCACCACATCGTCGAATGGAGCGACAACGGCCCCACCGACGTGAACAACGGGGTGCTGCTGTGCCCCGCGCATCACACGATGCTGCACGCCAGCACCTACCGGCTCCGGATGATCCGCGGCAAACCGCACCTGCTCGCCCCACCCCACATCGACCGAGAACAGCAGTGGCGCCCCGTCGGACGACAACGTGCAACCATGCGCGCCCCCGCCACCGCGAGATCCCGCTAAGCCCCACGCTCGCCGCGCCCGTCCGAGCGCCGCGCAGACGCCGCCCGGCGAAGGTCAGACGGTGACGACCTCGGGGGTGCCGGTCTCGCTCGCGGGCATCTCGGCCGCGAGGCGGTTCGCCTCGTCGATGAGCGTCTGCACGATCTCCGACTCGGGGACCGTCTTGATGACCTCGCCCTTGACGAAGATCTGGCCCTTGCCGTTGCCGGAGGCGACACCGAGGTCCGCCTCGCGGGCCTCGCCCGGTCCGTTCACGACGCAGCCCATGACCGCGACGCGCAGCGGCACCGTCATGCCCTGCAGGCCCTCCGTCACGCTGTCGGCGAGGGAGTACACGTCGACCTGGGCGCGGCCGCACGACGGGCACGACACGATCTCGAGCTTGCGCTCGCGCAGATTGAGCGACTGCAGGATCTGCAGGCCCACCTTGACCTCCTCCGCGGGAGGGGCGGAGAGCGAGACGCGGATGGTGTCGCCGATGCCCTCCGACAGCAGGATGCCGAACGCGGTGGCGGACTTGATGGTGCCCTGGAACGCGGGGCCGGCCTCGGTCACGCCGAGGTGGAGCGGCCAGTCCCCACGCTGGGCGAGCAACCGGTACGCCTGCACCATGATCACCGGGTCGTTGTGCTTGACCGAGATCTTGAAGTCGTGGAAGTCGTGCTCCTCGAACAGGCTCGCCTCCCAGACGGCGCTCTCGACGAGCGCCTCCGGGGTCGCCTTGCCGTACTTCTGGAGCAGTCGAGGGTCGAGCGATCCGGCGTTGACGCCGATGCGCAGTGAGACGCCCGCATCCTTCGCCGCCTTCGCGATCGCGCCGACCTGGTCGTCGAACTTGCGGATGTTGCCCGGGTTCACGCGCACGGCCGCGCATCCGGCGTCGATCGCCTGGAAGACGTACTTCGGCTGGAAGTGGATGTCGGCGATGACCGGGATCTGGCTCTTCTTCGCGATGATCGGCAACGCGTCGGCGTCGTCCTGGCTCGGCACGGCGACGCGCACGATGTCGCAACCGGACGCGGTGAGCTCGGCGATCTGCTGGAGGGTCGCGTTGATGTTCGTGGTGGGCGTCGTGGTCATCGACTGCACGCTCACGGGTGCGTCACCACCGACCAGCACCTTGCCGACCTTGATCTGGCGGGACTTGCGTCGGGGGGCGAGCACCTCCGGCTTGCGGGGCATTCCGATGTTCACTGCGGGCACCCCCTCAGCCTACGCGCGAGGCGGTGAACGGATGCTGTGGTGCGCGCGTCGGACGGGTGGCGTCCGCTAGCCGACCAGGGTGATGGGCTTGACGATGTCGGCGTAGATGAGCAGCACGCTCATGCCGCCGAGCAGGATCACGACCGCGAAGGTCAGCGGGATGATCTTCGCGGTGTCGACGGGGCCCGGATCGGGTCGGCGGAAGAGCTTCGCGAACCCGCGCCGGATCGCCTCCCACAGCGCGCCGGCGACGTGTCCGCCGTCGAGCGGCATCAGCGGGATGAGGTTGAACACGAACAGCGCCACGTTGAGCGAGGCGAGCAGACCGATGAGCGCGGCGACGCGATCGGCGACCGGCGCGGTGTCGATGCTCGCGATCTCGCCGGCGAGACGACCCACCCCGACGACCGAGACGGGACCGTTGGGGTCGCGCTCCTCGCTGCCGAACGCCGCGTTCCACACGTCGATGAGTCGCTGCGGCAGGTTGAGGATGAGCTGACCGACCCGCACGACGTTGTCGCCGACCGCGGGAAGCACCTCGGTGATCGGCTGTCGCACGTTCTCGGTCGCGGCACCGATGCCGACGAAGCCGACGTCCTGGGTGATGGGCTCCCCCGCGGCGTCGGTGCGCACCTGTCCATCCGCGTCGAACGCGTAGCGCTCCGACAGCAGCGGCGTCACCTCGAGGTCCACCTGCTCGCCGTCGCGCTCGACGACGACCGCGAGTGGTTCGTCGGGCGATTCGCGGATGATCTCGGTCGCCTGCTGCCACGACGTGATGCCGGTGCCGTCGATGCTCACCAGCCGGTCCCCCGGCCGGATGCCGGCCTCCGCCCCGGGCGCGGCCGGATCGTCGGCGGCGCACTCCTGCCGCTCGCTCGTCGCCGGAAGCACGCACGCGCTCACCGATCCGACGGTCGTGCTGAGCTGGGCGACGCCGAAGCCCATGAGCAGCACGCCGTAGAGCACGACGGCGATCACGAGGTTCATGAACGGTCCGCCGAGCATGATGACGATGCGCTTGAGCACCGGGAGCTTGTAGAAGACCCGCTGCTCCTCGCCCGGCGTGATGGTCTGGGCTGAGGCGTCCCGCGCATCCTGCACGAGGGTCTGGAAGAACCCGGTGCTCGCCGTGCGGGCCATGCCGCCGGGGCGCGTGGGCGGGAACATGCCGGCCATCGAGATGTATCCGCCGAGCGGGAGCGCCTTGACGCCGTACTCGGTCTCGCCGCGGCGCCGCGACCAGAGCGTCGGGCCGAAGCCGATCATGTACTGGCCGACCTTGACCCCGAACAGTTTCGCGGGCACGAGGTGGCCGATCTCGTGCAGGCCGATGGAGACACCGAGCCCCACGACGACGACGAGGATACCGACGACGTAGAGGAGCACCGATTCCACCTGCTCAGCGTAGGGGCAGCCACCTCCGAGCATGCTGCGGACCGGTCCCCCGATGGTCCTCCGATGGGGGGACACGGCCTACCATGAGCCCCATGACGACCATCGACACCGGCGAGGGCGTCGCCGCCCTGGGTGGCGTCGGCCATCTCTTCGGCGGCCGCTACCGCGCCGAGGAACTGGTCGGCCGTGGCGGCATGGCCTCCGTGTACCGCGCGGTGGACCAGTCGCTCGGCCGCACGGTCGCGCTCAAAGTGTTCCGGCGCGATCTGGCCGATGCCGACGACGTGCGTCGGCAGCACGAGGAGATCCAGCTCGTCGCCTCGCTCAACCACCCCGGCCTCGTCACCCTCTACGACGCCGTCGCGGACGAGGACGGTCGCGCGTTCCTCGTGCTCGAGTTCGTCGCCGGCCGGGAGCTCCGGCTGCTGTTGCACGAGGGCCCTCTCGATCCCGCCTCCGTCGCCGTCATCGGCGCGGATGTCGCCGAGGCGCTCGCCTACACGCACGCCCGGGGCATCGTGCACCGCGACGTGAAGCCCGGCAACATCCTGATCCCCGACGGCGAAGCCGCCTCGACCGGTCCCCGGGCGAAGCTCGCGGACTTCGGGATCGCCCGCATCGTGGACGGCACCCGGCTCACCTCCACCGGATCGGTGCTCGGCACGGCGAGCTACCTGAGCCCCGAGCAGGCGGTCGGGGGCGCAGTCGGCCCGGCGAGCGACGTGTACTCCTTCGGTCTCGTGCTGCTCGAGTGCCTCACCGGCGCCCGGGCCTTCGAGGGCAGCGGTCTCGAGGCCGCGGCTGCGCGCCTGGCGCGCGACCCGGTGGTGCCCGACCACCTCGGCGCGTGGGCGCCCCTGCTGCGCGAGATGACGACGCGGGAGCCGCAGCAGCGCCCGTCGGCCGGACAGGTCGCGGAACGCCTGCGGATGATCGCCGCGCATCCGGCGGAGCTGCTCGAGCCCACCCGCCGGCTCCCGGCGACCCCGCTGCCCTCCACCGAGGCGATGGCTCACGCCACTGTGCCCTCGACCGCGGAGACGAGCGGTTCGGAGCCCGGAGTGCCAGTGCCGTCGCCGTCGCCGTCGCCGTCGCCGTCGCCGTCGCCGTCGCCGTCGCCGTCGACCCAGCAGCTGCCGGCCGCGACGGTGGACTCCACCGATCGGGCCGACCGGCGCCCCCGCCGCCGCCGGTGGGTGCTCGCCGCCGTGCTCGCCCTGCTTGTGGTCGCAGCGGTCCTCGTGCCCCTCCTGGTGCCCGGCATCCTCTCCGGCGCCGCCGAGCCCTCGGCCACACCGGACTATCCCGCCGTCGAGGGCACCCTCGGCGAGCACCTCGACCGGCTGCAGAGGAGTGTGGCGCCGTGAGACGACGACTGACGCTCGCCGCCGCGACCGCGGCGATGACGGCGGCTCTGCTCGCCGGCTGCGCCGCGAACCCCTACCCCGCCGAGACCGCGGACGCGTTGCAGCAGAAGGTGCTCACCGTGTCGCAGACGATCGCCGCGGGCGACCTCGCCGCGGCGCGCACCCAGCTCGACGAACTGCAGGCGAGCATCGACGCGGCCCACGACGACGACCGCCTCACCGCGGATCGACACGACGACATCGCGACCGCGATCGCGCTCGTGCGCGCCGACCTCGAAGCCACCCTCGCCCAGCAGGCTCAGCAGGCCGCCGAGGCCGAAGCCGCGCGAATCGAGCAGGAGACGGCCCTGCGCGAGCAGGAGGAGGCGCAGCGTCAGCAGGAGGAGGCGCAGCGCCAGCAGCAGGAGAACGACGACGACGACGAGAAGGGCAAGCCCGAGGGACCGGAGAAGCCCGAGAAGCCGGAGAAGCCCGAAAAGGGCGACTGACGCCGGACCGTCACCTCGACGCGTTCACCGGTGCGTCAGCGGGAGCGGGCGATGAGTTCGTCGGCCGCCGCGCGGGCCTCGCGCTCCGCCTCGAGCACCCCGTCGAGCGTCATCTCCAGCGGGTCGTGGGCGTCGACGACGGCGCGCACGGTATCGACGATGTCGAGGAAGCCGATGCGCCCGTCGTGGAACGCGTCGACGGCCTGCTCGTTCGCGGCGTTGTACACGGCGGGATAGGTCGCCCCGGCGAGGCCGACCTGCTTGGCGAGTCCCACCGCGGGGAACGCCTCGTCATCGAGCGGCTCGAACGTCCAGGTGGATGCCGTCGACCAGTCGAGCGGTCGCCCCACCCCGGGCACGCGGTGCGGCCAGTCGAGCCCGAGGGAGATCGGCAGCTTCATGTCGGGCGGCGAGGCCTGCGCGATGGTCGACCCGTCGACGAACTCGACCATCGAGTGCACGATCGACTGCGGATGCACCGTGACCTCGATGCGCTCGAAGGGCACGCCGAACAGCAGGTGCGCCTCGATCACCTCGAGGCCCTTGTTCACGAGCGTCGCCGAGTTCGTGGTGATGACCCGGCCCATGTTCCAGGTCGGATGCGCGAGGGCGTCCGACGGCGACACGTTCCTCATCTGCTCCCGGGTGCGGCCGCGGAACGGCCCGCCGGACGCGGTGACGACGAGGCGCGCCACCTCGTCCCCCGAGCCGGAGCGCAGGGCCTGCGCGATGGCGGAGTGCTCGGAGTCCACCGGCACGAGTTGTCCGGGTGCGGCCCGCTCCGTGACGAGCGAACCGCCGACGATGAGGCTCTCCTTGTTCGCGAGAGCGAGCACGCGGCCCTCGTCGAGCGCGGCGAGCGTGGGCGCGAGGCCCACCGAGCCGGTGATGGCGTTGAGCACGACGTCCGCCTCGACGTCGCGCACGAGCTCAGTGGCCTCCTCGGCGCCGATCGCGATCGCGTCGACGCCGAACCGCCGCGCCTGCTCGGTCGCGAGTTCCCGGTTGCGACCGGCGGCGACGCCGACGAGTTCGAACCGGTCGGGGTTCTCGGAGATGACCTCGAGGGCCTGCACGCCGATCGACCCCGTCGACCCGAGCAGGAGGACGCGGCGCACGGTGCGGCTCAGTTCGTGGCGAGGATGTCGACGACGAAGACGAGCACGCTGTCGCCCTTGATGAGCTCGCCGCTCCCGGCCTCGCCGTAGCCCTCGCTCGGCGGGATGACGGCGATCACCTGGGAACCGACCTTCTGGCCGACGAGTGCGGCCTTGAACCCGGGGATGACGCCGTCGGTCGGGAAGGTGGCGGGTTCGCCGCGCTCCCAGCTGCTGTCGAAGACCTCGTTCGAGTCCCAGATCACGCCCGTGTAGTGCACGGTGACGCTCGCGCCCTCTTCGACCGTGGGTCCGTCACCGACGATCAGCGGAGCGATCTCGAGTTCCGTCGGTGCCGGCTCGTCCGGGACGGTGATCGTGGGCGCCCCGTCCTCGTCGAGTTCGACCTTCGGGAACTCGGTCGGAACATCGGCCACCTCGCCCTCGGCGCGCTCGAGGGGCGGGTCGGCGATCGCGACGAGGTCGGCGATGATGACGGCGGAGCTGCCCTCCTGCACGAGCGGCTGCTGGCTGTTCTCGCCGAAGTCGCCGGACGGCGCGACCGAGACGATGCGCGTGCCGGCGGGCGAGCACTCGAGCGTCTTCACGATCGCCGGCACGAAGCTCTCGTCGAGGGTGATCTGCTCGGGGGCCGAGCCGTCGTGGCCGCTCGAGAGGATCTCGTCGCCGGTCGCCCCGTCGAGCAGGGTGATCTCGGCCGTCACGGTGTCGCCCTCGCGGGCGACCGGACCCTCGCCGTCGATGACGACGGTGCGCTGCATCTTCTCGACGGTGAGCGGGAAGTCGAAGTTGACCTCCGGCTTCGCGCCGAGCTCACCGTCGACGGTCACGCCGTTGGATGCGCCGCCCGCGGCGGGTGCCTCGCAATTGCCGCCGGAGGTGCTGTCGGCGACATCGCCGCCGCCGCCTCCCGTTGCGGTGCACGCGCTGAGGGTGAGGAGCAGACCCGCCGCGGCGGTGAGAGCGAGACGGGAACGCATGGGGGAACTCTTTCGTCGGTCGACACGCAAGGCTCCAGTCTGACAGGCCTCACCTGAAGACGCCCACCGCATCCGCTGCGACGTAGCCTGAAGGCATGACGTTCACGGTCCCCCAGCAGCGCCACCTCGTCACCGAACTGCCCGGGCCCCGGTCCCGTGCCCTCCAGGAGCGACGCGAGCGCTCCGTCAGCCGCGGTGCCGGCACCCTCGCCAACATCTACATGGATCACGGCTCGGGCGCGATCCTCGTCGACGTCGACGGCAACCGCCTCATCGACCTCGGCTGCGGCATCGGCGTGACCACGATCGGTCACGCCCACCCGGAGATCGCCGCCGCGGCGTCGGAACAGGCGTCGAAGCTCACCCACACCCTGTTCACGGTGACGCCGTACGAGAACTACGTTCGCGTCGCCGAGAAGCTCGCCGAGATCACCCCGGGCGACTTCGAGAAGCACTCGATCCTCGTGAACTCGGGCGCTGAGGCGGTGGAGAACGCCGTCAAGATCGCCCGCAAGTACACGGGCCGGCGCGCGATCGTCGCCCTCGACCACGCCTTCCACGGCCGTACCAACCTCACGATGCAGATGACCTACCGGCCGTGGCCGGAGCGGGCCGGCATGGGCCCCTTCCCCGGCGAGATCTACTCGGTGCCGGTGAGCTATCCCTTCCGGGACGGGCTGAGCGGCGAGGAGGCGGCGGAGCGGACGATCGACTACATCCGCACCCACATCGGGGCGACGGAGGTCGCCGCCTTCTTCGTCGAACCGATCCAGGGCGACGGCGGCATCGTCATTCCCGCGCCGGGCTTCTTCCAGCGCATCGCGGAGTTCTGCGCGGAGAACGGCATCGTGTTCGTCGCCGACGAGATCCAGGCGGGCATCGCGCGCACCGGCACCTGGTACTCGATCGAGCACCACCCGGGCGTCGTTCCGGACCTCGTGACGAGTGCGAAGGGCATCGCGGGCGGGTTCCCGCTCGCCGCGGTCACCGGTCGCGCCGAGATCATGGATGCGGTGCAGCCCGGCGGAATCGGCGGCACCTTCGGCGGCAACCCGGTGTCGACGGCGGCGGCCCTCGCCGTGTTCGACCTCATCGAGCGCGAGGATCTGCTGGGCGAGGCGCGGCGCGTCGAGCGCGCGCTGCAGGCGCGGATCGGCGATTGGGCGGACCGCTTCGACGTGGTGGGCGAGGTGCGCGGCAAGGGCGCCATGTTCGGCGTCGAACTCGTGAAGCCCGGCACCCGCACCCCGAACCCGGAGGCGCTGCAGGCGGTGCTCACGCACGCGACGACCAACGGCGTCATCGCCCTCGACGCCGGCAGCTGGGACTCGGTGCTGCGCATCATGCCGAGCGTCGTGATCAGCGAAGAACTCATCGACGACGCCGCCTCGGTGCTCGAGGAGGCGCTCGAGCGTCTCTGAACGACGTGAACGGCCCCGCGGATCGAGCATCCGCGGGGCCGTTCCGTCGAGTGGGGTCAGCGGCCGGAGGGCACGACCGCGAAGGACTCGTCGAGCTCGACCTCGACCTCCGTGCCGTCCGCGAGGCGCACCTCGACCTCGAAGGCGTGGTCGGCGTCGTCGCTGCGGTCGACGTCGACGACCTCGCCGCCGCCGGTCTCGGCGAGCGCCGCGTCGGCCGCGCGGGCGATCTCGTCGTCGGTGAGGGGTTCGAGAGTCGTCGAGCCGGTGGCGTCGTCGGTCGTATCGGTCGCATCGCCTTCGTGCTGGTCGGCGTCCGCCGCGTCGCCGTCGCGGCCGTCGTCCCCGCGGTCGACCGCGACGACCTCGTAGTCACCGTCGAGCAGCACGTCGATCTCTCGGCCGTCGGGCCGGGTGATCTCGAGCTCGAAGCCGCCCCCGTCGCGACGCTCGGAGTCGGTCACGCTGCCGTCGCCGACCTCGGCGAGCGCCACCTCGCTCGCGCGGTCGAGCGCGTCGCCGGCGAGGGCGTCGTCGTCGTTCTCGGAGAGGGCCCACGCGGTACCGGCGCCGCCGAGCACGAGCACGCCCGCGGCGAGCGAGCCGATCCAGATGACGCGCTTGCGCGAACGCCGCCGCTCCGAGCCCTCCGTCGACGGGGTCGTCGCGTGGACCTCGGTGGCGGCGGACTCGTTGGGGGTGGACTGGGGCTGGGGTGTCGTCTCATCGGTCATGGCTCCACCCTCGCGGGCGGGCACTGAAGCGCGGCTGAAGCGACCTGAAGGCGCGTTCAGCCGGCCGACGACGGGAGCGTGACGCGGAAACGCGCCCCGCCCAGGGGCGAAGTCTCCACCCGTGCCGCTCCCCCGTGGGCGCGCGCCACGTCGGCGACGATCGCGAGTCCCAGTCCCGAGCCGCCCGCGTCGCGCGCGCGTGCCTCGTCGAGGCGCACGAACCGCTCGAACACCCGCGCGCGCTCCGACTCGGGAATCCCGGCGCCGTCGTCGTCGACGATCAGCTCCACGTGGGCGCCGAGGTCGGTGAGCGCGACGTCGACCCGGGTCACCGCGTGCCGCCGCGCGTTGTCGACGAGGTTGCGCACGAGCCGCCCGAGCAGCTGCGGTTCACCGTCCACCCGCGCCGCACCGATGCCGCGGCCGTCGACCCGAACGCGCTGGTCGGTCCGGCTGCGCTCCACCTCGGCGAGCACGAGGTCGTCGAGGTCCACGGCGCCCGTGGGCAGGGCGCGGCCGCGCTCGTCGAGGCGACTGAGCAGCAGCAGCCCGTCGACGAGCTGCTGCAGGCGCTCCCCCTCCTCGAGCACGGCATCGGCGAGTTCACGGCCGGGAACCCGCTCGGGGTGCGCGTACGCCACCTCGGCGAATTGCCGCATGGAGGCGAGCGGAGAGCGCAGCTCGTGCGCCGCGTCGGAGACGAACCGGCGCTGTGCGCGCTGTGCGGCCTCGAGCCGGTCGAGCATCCCGTTCATCGTGCCGGCGAGCCGGGCGATCTCGTCGCCCGACGCGGGCTCGGGCACGCGGCGCTCGAGGTCGTCGGAGCCGATGCGGTCGACCTCGGCCCGGATGCGCTCGACCGGCGCGAGGGCGCGCCCGACCACGATCCAGGTCGTCGCCGCGACCAGCATGGCGAGCACCGGCGCGGCGAGTGCGAGCAGCCAGGTCGTCGTCGACACCGCGTCGTCGACCTCCTCGAGGCTGCGCGCGACCACGAGGTCGTACTCCTCGCCGGCGATCTCGACCTCGTCGCGCACCAGCACGTGCTTCTCGCCGTCGATCCGGATCGTCGTGTCGCCCGCGTCGGGCACCCGCGGCGGGTCGTCGCCGTCCCCGTCGCCGTCGCTCTGCGACACCACCTCGCCGTCGCGGCTCAACAGGGCGACCCCCTCGACGTCCTCGGGCAGCTCCGGTCGTCCGCTGCGCTCCAGACCGCTCGCGATGCCCTCGAGCTGCTGCTCGGCGGCGAGCTCGACGGTCTCGGTGAGCGAGCCGTCGAGCAGGGCGACGAAGCCTGCGGAGCCGGCGAGCAGCGCGAGCGCGACCACGACGGTCGCCCCCGCGGTGGCGCGGAACCGCATCGAGGCGCTGCGACGGAAGCCCCGCATCCGTCAGCCCCCGTCGGCGGCGAGTCGGTAGCCCGACCCCCGCACCGTCTGGATGGCGTCGCGACCGAAGGGGCGGTCGAGCTTGTTGCGCAGGTGCCGCACGTACACCTCCACGATGTTCGGGTCGCCCTCGAAGTCGAAGTCCCACACGTTGCCGAGCACCTCGCGTTTGGAGACGACCTCGCCCTTGCGTCGCATGAGGAAGTCGAGCACGGCCAGCTCGCGCGCGGTCAGGTCGACCTCGGTGCCGCCGCGGCTGACGCGCCGCGCGGCCGGGTCGTAGCGCAGGTCACCGGCTTCGAGCACGACCGGCCGGTCGCGCGCGCCGCGCCGCACGAGGGCGCGGATGCGGGCCACGAGCACGGCGAACGAGAACGGTTTGGTGAGGTAGTCGTCGGCGCCGGTGTCGAGCGCCTCCACCTGGTCCCACTCGCCGTCCTTCGCCGTGAGCATGAGCACCGGCGTCCAGTCCTCTTCCGCACGGAGCGTCTGGCACACCCGGTAGCCGCTCATCCCCGGCATCATGATGTCGAGCACGATCACGTCGTAGTCGTTCTCGCGGGCGAGCCACAGACCGTCGGTGCCGGTGTGCGCGAGATCCACCGCGAACCCCTCCGCCTCGAGCCCGCGGCGCACCCCGTCGGCGAGACGGCGCTCATCGTCGACGACCAGGATGCGCATGCGATCAGTCTGGCGTGCCGGTGCTGAAGCGGGGCTGAAGCGGCACCGCGGTCACCGGTCTCCGCGGCGAGCGCGCTGTCGACTATCCGGCGAGCGCGCTGTCGCCTATGCGGCGAGCGCGATGTCGCCTATGCGGCGAGCGCGATGTCGCCTATGCGGCGAGCGCGATGTCCGGCCGGCGCTCCGAGTACGGGGCCGGCAGCGGCGCGATCTCGCGCACGACGTGCAGTTCGGTCGGCCGCACGTCCACGGTCGGCGTGAGGTCGAGCACGAGCGCCTCATCGGCCACCTCGCGCAGCAGGTCGAGCAGCGTCAGGTCGAACACCCGCAGGATGGTGTCGAGGATCTCGCTCGACGCCTCCTTGCGCCCCCGCTCGATCTCGCTGAGGTACGGCATCGACACGCTCGACCGCTCGGAGAGCTCACGCAGCGTCAGCCCGCGCTCGAGGCGGATGCGCCGCAGCGCCTGACCGAGGACGTGTCGCAGGAGCATGACGGCACGGTATCGCGGGTGGCCCGTCCGCCTGAAGCGGATTCGCCGTGAGCGGAATCCGACCCCGACCGGGCCTTCAGGCGGTCAGCGCGACGGGTTCGTGATGCACGGGGAAGTTGACGGATGCGGCGATGAAGCACTTCGCCGCGGCCTCCGCGTGCAGCGACTGGGCGAGCTCCGTGTCGCCGCTCGCGATCGTGACGCGGGGGCGCAGGGTGACCGATGCGAACGCTCCACCGCCGTCCGCCGTCGTGTGCAGCGTGCCGACCGCGTCGTCGCTGTACTCGGTGACGATGACGCCGTGCCGGGTGGCGACGTGCAGGTAGCTGAGCAGGTGGCACTCCGACAGCGCGGCGAGCAACAGCTCCTCGGGGTTCCACCGGTCGCGGTCACCGTGGAAGACGCGGTCGCTCGACACCGCGATCTCGTGTTTGCCGTCGGCGCGCAGCACGCCGTCGCGGCCGTAGTCCCGGTAGCCGGAGGTGCCCGTACCGCGATTGCCCGTCCAACGGATCGAGACGGCGTAGTCGTGGTCGGTGCGCATGGCGGCTCCCGGGGGGTGTCGAGGGGCGGGAATAGACTCATCCCACCATGACTGACATCCTCGCCGCCCCCGCCACCACCGTTCCCCAGGAGCGCAAGATCGTCACCGCGATCCCCGGTCCGCGGTCGCAGGAGCTGCAGCGACGCCGACTCGAGGTCGTCAGCGACGGGGTCTCGTCGGCGCTGCCGGTGTTCATCGAGCGCGCGCACGGCGCGATCGTCGAAGACGTCGATGGCAACCGCTTCATCGACCTCGGCGCCGGGATCGGCGTCACGACCATCGGGCACACGGTCGAGTCCGTCGTCGCCGCGGCGACGGCCCAGCTGCAGAAGGTCACCCACACGCTGTTCACGATCACCCCGTACGAGGAGTACGTGCGGGTCGCCGAACTGCTCGCCCAGCACACGCCGGGCGACTTCGCGAAGAAGACGGTTCTCGTCAACTCCGGGGCGGAAGCGGTCGAGAACGCGGTCAAGATCGCCCGCAAGCACACCCGTCGCCCCGGTGTGGCGGTGCTCGAGCACGCGTACCACGGCCGCACGAACCTCACCATGGCGATGAACTTCAAGGCGTCGCCGTACTCCACCGGATTCGGTCCGTTCGCAGGCGATGTGTACCGCGCCCCGAACTCCTACCCGTTCCATGACGGTCTCGACGGACAGGCCGCCGCGCAGCGCACGATCTCGTACCTCGAGAAGACCGTGGGCGCGAGCGACCTCGCCTGCCTCGTGGTCGAGCCGATCCAGGGCGAGGGCGGATTCGTCGTGCCCGCCGACGGGTACCTGCCCGCCCTGCAGGAGTGGTGCACCGCGAACGGCATCGTGTTCGTCGCCGACGAGATCCAGAGCGGCATGGCCCGCACCGGCGCGTACTACGCGAGCGAGCACTTCGGACTCGTGCCCGACCTCGTGCTGAGCGCGAAGGGCATCGCCGCGGGTCTGCCCCTCGCCGCGGTCACCGGCCGCGCCGAGATCATGGACTCCGCCCAGCCGGGCGGACTCGGCGGCACCTTCGGCGGCAACCCGGTGGCCGCGGCCGCCGCGATCGCCGTGTTCGAGCTCATCGAGCGGGAGGATCTGCTCGGCGCCGGTCGCCGCATCGAGGCGACGCTCAAGCCCGCCCTCGAGCAGCTGCGCGCCAAGTACCCGGTGATCGCGGATGTGCGGGGCATCGGCGCGATGCTCGCGATCGAGCTCATCGACCCGGCGACCGGCGCTCCCGCCGCCGACGTCGTGACCGACGTCGCGGCCCGCGCCGCGCAGGAGGGCGTGCTCGTGCTCACCGCGGGCACCTACGGCAACGTGCTGCGCTTCCTTCCCAGCCTCGCCATCAGCGACGAGCTGCTGCTCGACGCGATCGGCGTGCTCGACCGCGCCCTCGCCGCCCGGTGACGGCTCCGCTCGACGCGAGCGGCGTGCGCGAGCTCGCCGTGCTCGAACGCTCCGGTTTCCTCGAGTCCCGGCATCTCGGGGTCGCCGCGGTGGTCGCGCCCGACGGCTCCCTCCTGCGCGCCGTCGGCGATGTCGAGGCGCTCATCTTCCCGAGGTCGAGCCTCAAGCCCGTGCAGGCGGTGGCGGTGCTGCGCGCCGGAGCGGTGCTCGACGACGATCAGCTCGCCCTCGCGACGGCGAGCCACAGCGGCACCGATCGGCACCTCGCCGTGGTCGCGTCGACGCTCGCGTCGGTCGGTCTCGACGAGGGCGCCCTCGGCACTCCGGCCGACCGACCGCTCGACCCGGCCGCGCGCGCCGCGCATCCGGAACCGCGTCGGATCGCGATGACCTGCTCGGGCAAGCACGCCGCGTTCCTCGCCGCGTGCGTCGCGAACGACTGGTCGACCCACGACTACCTGGACCCCGCCCACCCGCTGCAGCAGCGCATCCGGGATGCCGTCGCCGAGTTCACCGGGCAGCCGGTGGAGCACAGCGGTGTCGACGGCTGCGGGGCGCCCGTGCACGCGGTGAGCACGCGGGGGCTCGCCCGGGCGATCGGCCGCATCGGTCGTGAGGGTTCGGACGACCCGCACGCGTCCCGGCTCGCCGCCGCCGTGCGCGCGCGACCGTGGGCCGTCGCCGGACCCGGCCGACCCGACACCGTCGCGATCGAGCGCCTCGGCGTGTTCTCGAAGTTCGGGGCGGAGGGCATCATGGTCATGGCCACCGCCGACGGCACCGCCGTCGCGCTCAAGATGCTCGACGGCAACGGCCGGGCCGCGACCATGGTCGCGCTCGAGTTGCTCGTGCAGGCCGGCGCGGTCGCCCGCGACGCGGTCGACGAGGTGATCGCCGCGACGACGGATCCGGTCACCGGCGGCGACACCGTGGTCGGACGGCTGCGGCCCTCGCCGGAACTCGCCGCCGAGGCGTAGAGGTCGCTCAGGCGTAGAGACCGGCGACCGCGTCGCGGAACGCCTCGGTGTGCCGGGCGACGTCCTCCGACGTGGTCGACGGCGCCATGAGCGCCATGTTGTGGAACGGCGTGATGAGCAGCCCGCGGTTGAGCGCGTGCAGGTGCAGGTACTGCTGCAACGGGAAGTCGTCGGCGTCCGCCGCCTCACGTCCGTCGCGCGGCGCGGTGGCGCGGAAGCTGTACTCCGCGCGGGCCCCGAGCTGCGTCACCTGCCACGGCACCTCGAACTCGTCGATCGCGGCCTGCACTCCGGCGGTCCACTCGGACGCGCGCGCGATCATCCCGGGATACACCTCGGCCGTGAGCACCTCGCCGAGGGTCGCGCGGATGCCCGCGAGCGAGAGCGCGTTGCCCGCGAGGGTGCCGCCCACTCCCCCGACATCGATGTCCTCGAGTCCGTGCTCACCGCCGCGGAGCCGCACGCGCACCCGCTCGGCGAGCTCGGCCGTGAGCCCGAACGCGCCCGCCGGCACGCCGCCGGCGATCGTCTTGCCGACGACGACCGCATCCGGACGCAGCCCGTCGCGCGCGGTCATCCCGCCCGGTCCGGCGCACAGCGTGTGGGTCTCGTCGATGACGAGCACGACCCCGAACCGATCGCACAGCTCGCGGACGGCGTCGTGCCAGCCCGGCTCGGGCAGCACGATGCCGATGTTCGTCATCGCCGGTTCGATGAGCACCGCGGCGACCTCGCCCGTGGCGAGCGCCGCCTCGAACGCGGGCACATCGTTGAACGGCACGACGACCGTCGTCTCGTCGAGCGGCACCGGCGCGCCGATGTTGCCGCGACGCGCGACCACCCGACCGGAGTCGTCGAGGGTCGCGAAGGCCTCGTCGACCGAGCCGTGGTAGCTGTAGTCGATCACGAGCACCTTGCGCCGCCCGGTCACATGCCGGGCGTAGCGGATGACGGAGCGGTTCGCATCCGTGGCCGACAGGGTGAACTGCCACGACGGCACCCCGAAGCGGTCGGCGAGCAGCTCCGCGGCGGCCGCGGCGTCGTCGGTCGGCAGCATGAAGGTCGACCCGCGCGCGAGCCGCTCCGAGAGCGCCCGCACCGCCGCCTCGGGGGCGTGACCGACCATCGCGCCGGTGTCGCCGAGGCAGAGGTCGACGTGGTCGATGCCGTCGACGCACGTGAAGTGCGAACCGGCGGCACTGTCGACGTACACCGGCCAGGGGCCGGGCCACTTGCTCATCCAGAGCATCGGTACCCCGTCGGGCAGGTGCGCGGAGGCGTCACGCCAGCGCTCCTCCGAGCGCGGGCGGGCAGCGCGGAACGCCGCCACCTCCTGATCCCAGAGCCGCTCGAGCCGTGCCCGGTCGAGGGTGTTCACGAGGTGCTCCCCATGCGCTTGCGGCGCGCCGCCGCGGTCAGCTGCGCGACGATCACGATGGCGATCGCGAGCAGGAACACCGCCGACGCGATGACGTTCGCCTCGGCGGGGATGCCGCGGGCCGCCGCGGTGTAGACGTACTTCGGGAAGGTCACGACCGGGCCCGAGTTGAAGTTCGTGATGATGAAGTCGTCGAAGCTCAACGCGAACGACAGCAGCGCCGCGGCGATGATGCCGGGCAGCAGCAGCGGGAACGTGATGCGCCAGAACACCTGCGCGGGCGAGGCGTAGAGGTCGCGGCCGGCCTCCTCGAGCGCCGGGTCGAGCGACGCGACGCGCGCCCGCACGGTGACGACGACGAAGCTGATGCAGAACATCACGTGCGCGAGGATGATCGTGCCGAGCCCCTTCTGCACGCCCGCACTGAGGAACTGCGCGGCCAGGCCGGCGCCGAGCACCACCTCGGGCGTCGCCATCGGGAGGAAGAGCAGGAGCGTCGTCGCCGCGCGGGCACGGAAGCGGTACCGCACGAGGGCGATCGCGATCGCCGTGCCGAGCGCCGTCGCGATGACGGTCGACACGGTCGCGATGAGCACGCTGTTGCCGAACGCCTCGCACACGCCTTGCGAGTTGCAGACGGTGAGCCAGTTGTCGAGGGTGAACCCGCGCCACACGATGTTCGTGCGACGGGAGTCGTTGAACGAGAAGGCGATCGTGTACGCGATCGGGATGAGCAGGAAGACGAGCGCGATGATCGCGTAGATCGCGAGTCCCCACCGCCCCACCCCGAGCCGGAATCCCCGACGGGCTGGGCGCGGCGGTGTCGTCGCCGCGTCGGCGACGGCGGCGCCGGCCTGGATGGTCACAACAGGTCCTCCGTTCCGCTCCGCTTCACGTACACGCTCACGAGGATCAGGATGGCGGCCATGAGCACGACCGAGAGGGCCGCCGCCGCCGGATAGTTCTGCAGCACGAGGAAGTTCGTCTCGATGACGTTGCCGATCATCGCGGTGTCGGTGCTGCCGAGGAAGTCGCGGCTCGCGTTGATGTAGTCCCCCGCGGCGGGGATGAAGGTGAGGAGGGTGCCCGAGACGACGCCGGGCATCGACAACGGCAGGGTGATCCGCCAGAACGTCGACGCGGGCGGGGCGTAGAGGTCCGCGCCGGCCTCGACGTAGCGCAGGTCGAGCCGTTCGAGGCTCGTGTAGATCGGCAGGCACATGAACGGGATGAAGTTGTAGGTGAGGCCGAAGATCACCGAGAACGGGGTGCCGGTCAGGTGCGCGTCGGCCGGGAGCAGCGCGAACGCCTGCAGCGCGGTGACGAGCGGTCCCTCATCCGACAGCACCTGCTTCCACGCCAGGGTGCGCAGCAGGAAGCTGATGAAGAACGGCGCGATGACGAGCGTGAGGGCGAGCGCCTGCCACAGCGGGTAGCGGCGCAGCTTGACGCCGATGAAGTAGGCCAGCGGATAGCTGAACAGCAGGGCGAGCACGGTCGCCGCTGCCGCGTAGCCGAACGACCGGAGCACGTGCGGCCAGTAGCCGTCGAGCACCTCGAGGTAGTTCTCCCAGCGGAACGCGTAGTCGAACTGCCCGATGTCGCCGAACTCACGCGGTGCCTGCAGGCTCGTCATGACGAGCGCGATGAGCGGGGCGAGGAAGAAGACGGCGAGGTAGAGCAGTCCGGGCAGCAACAGCCAGAGGGCGATGAGCCCGCGCCGCCGGGGCGCCGGTTCGGTGGGCGGGGCGGCGGTGGCGAACGCTCCGAACGCCATGGGTCAGGCGCCTTCCGCTTCGGCCTCGAGCTGCTGCAGTCGCTGCTGCGCGATGGACTCCGTGTCGGCGTCGGCATCGAACCGCACGGCCGCGCCCGGCTCGTCGGACAGGCCGAAGCCGTGCTCGATGCGCCAGCTCACCCACACCTCCGCGCCTTCGTTCACGACGGGCCCGAACACCATGTTCTGCGCGAACACGGTGACGACCCCGACACCCGGCACGGCGACGAGATACGTCGTGCTGACTCCGCTGAACGACACGTCGACGACGCGGCCGGGGCCGAGGATGTTGACGCCCGCCGCCGGGGCGGGTTCCTCGGTGTGCAGCAGGAGCTTCTCCGGGCGCACGCCGACCGTCACTTCGCCGGTGTGACGCTGCGCGCGATCCCGCGGCACCTCGAGGCGCCGCCCGGCGACGTCGACCACGATCGATGACGCGCTCGCCGTGGCGATCGGACCGGTGAACAGGTTCGACTGGCCGAGGAACGTCGCGACGAAGGCGGTGCGCGGCAGCTCGTAGAGCTCTTCCGGGGCACCCATCTGCTCGATGCGTCCCTTGTTCATGACCGCGACGGTGTCGGCCATGGTCATGGCCTCCTCCTGGTCGTGCGTCACGTGCAGGAAGGTGAGACCCACCTCGCTCTGGATGCGTTTCAGTTCGAGCTGCATCTGGCGGCGGAGTTTGAGGTCGAGCGCGCCGAGCGGCTCGTCGAGCAGGAGCAGTGCCGGGCGGTTCACGATCGCCCGGGCGAGCGCGACGCGCTGCTGCTGCCCGCCGGAGAGCTGCGACGGACGACGCTGAGCGAGGTGGTCGAGCTCGACGAGGGCGAGCGCCTCGTGGGCGCGGGTCGCGGCGTCCTTGACGCCGCGCCGCTTCAACCCGAAGGCGACGTTCTCGATGATCGACATGTGCGGGAACAGCGCGTAGCTCTGGAAGACCGTGTTGACCGGCCGCTGGTGCGGTTTCGTCGCGGTGACGTCGTCACCGCCGATGAGCACCCGCCCGTCCGTCGGCTCCTCGAGCCCGGCGACGAGTCGCAGGGTCGTCGTCTTGCCGCAACCGGAGGGGCCGAGCAGGGCGAAGAACGACCCGGCGGGGATCGAGAGGTGCAGGTCGTCGATCGCCGTGAATCCGGGGAACCGCTTGGTGATGCCGTCGAGCTGGAGGTCCGCGCCGGCCTCGTCGAACTTGTGTGTCACGTTCAGGCGCCGAGCAGCACGCTCTGGAAGTCCGACCCGTACTTCTGTTCCTCGGCACTCGTGAGGGTGCGGAACGCGTGCACGGTCGACAGGGTCTCGTCGTCGGGGAAGATCAGCTGGTTCTCGGCGAGCGCCGGGTCGATCGCCGCCGCGGCCTCCTTGGCTCCGACGACGGGGGTCACGTAGTTGACCCAGGCCGCGACCTCGGCGGCGACCTCGGGCTCGTAGTAGTAGTTCATGAGCGTCTCGGCGTTGGTCTTGCGGGTGGAGCCGATCGGCACGACGAAGGTGTCGTTCCAGATCGTGCCGCCCGCGGCGGGGATCGCGAACTTCCACTTCTCGCGGCCCTCTTCGGCGTTGAGGGTCGTGATGTCGCCTGACCAGCAGATGGCGGCGAGCGTGTCGCCGTTCGCGAGGTCTTCGAGGTAGGCGTTGCCCTTGACGTTGCGGATCTGACCGGACTCGACATGCTCCCGGAACACGTCGAGGCCCTTCTCGAAGTCGGCGTCGTCGAAGTCGGTGATGTCGAGGCCCTCGTCGAGCATGATCACCCCGATGGTGTCGCGCATCTCCGAGAGCACGCCGACACGGCCCTTGAGCTCGGGCGCCCACAGGTCGCTCACCGAGGCGAGGCCCTGAGGGAGCTCGTCGACGTTCCAGGCGATCCCGGCGAAGCCGCCCTGCCACGGCAGCGACTTCTTGCGCCCCGGGTCGAAGTCGGGGTCGGCGAGGCTCGGCGTGAGGTTCTTGATGTTCGGGATGTTGTCGTGTTCGAGTTCCTGCACGTACCCGAGGCGGACGAGCCGGGCGACCATCCACTCGGTGAGGCACACCGTGTCGGCGCCGATGTCCTGTCCGAGGGCGAGCTGGTCGCGC
The DNA here is from genome assembly GCF_002797715.1 of Diaminobutyricimonas aerilata. Classification (NCBI taxonomy): domain Bacteria; kingdom Bacillati; phylum Actinomycetota; class Actinomycetes; order Micrococcales; family Microbacteriaceae; genus Diaminobutyricimonas; species Diaminobutyricimonas aerilata. Next base: position 2,337,182 of record NZ_PGFF01000001.1, read on the forward strand.
ACCTTCGCGTAGTACGTGTTGTTGTCGTCGACGTCGACGTTGTAGGTGACGTCGATGCCGGTCTGCTCGATGAAGCGCTCGAGCGTGGGGTAGTTGCCCTCGTCGTCCTCGTCCATGTAGCCGGGCCAATTGGCCCAGACGAGACGCTTGTCGGAGTCGGACTTGTCCTCGGCCGGCTTCGGCGGTTCGTTGCCGCCTTGGGCGCAGGCGCTGAGCGTGAGGGCCGCGGCACCGAGACCACCGGCGGTCATCAGCGACCGCCGGGAGAGCTGCGCGCGCCGCGCTCCCGCGATGAGCTGCCGGATGAGGGGGTCTTCGGGAAGACGACGAGACATGTGCGACTCCTTCTCGTTGGGCGCGAGGGTCCGCGACCGGAGCCGCGTGGAACGATCCTGGCACAGCGCGGATTCGATCGGTACGCCTGGACGCCCGATTCCTGCACTGCGAAACATAGAATTCACGAAATCAGCGGTTCTGCGCCGAAATCCTTGCGGATTCCATCGTGCTCGCTCGCTAGCCTGGTGCCATGAGGATCGCCATCCCGACCGAGGTGAAGAACAACGAGTTCCGTGTCGCGATCACCCCGTCGGGTGCTCACGACCTGGTCGCCCGCGGCCACGAGGTGCTCGTGCAGTCCGGCGCCGGCGAGGGATCGTCGCTGCCCGACGCGGCCTACGTCGACGCCGGGGCCCGCATCCTCCCCGACGCCGAGGCCGCGTGGGGTGAGGCCGAGCTGCTGCTCAAGGTGAAGGAGCCGATCGAGAGCGAGTACGGGTTCTTCCGCGACGATCTCGTGCTGTTCGCCTACCTGCACCTCGCCGCCGAACCGGAGCTCACCCGCGCGCTCACCGGTGCGCGGATGACGGCGATCGCGTACGAGACGGTGCAGCTGCCCAACCGCGCGCTTCCGCTGCTCGCACCGATGAGCGAGGTGGCCGGTCGACTGGCTCCGATCGTCGGGGCGAACGCGATGCTCAAGCCGAACGGCGGACCGGGGCTCCTCGTCCCCGGCGTGCCCGGCACCTACCCGGCGAAGGTCGTCGTGCTCGGGGGCGGCGTGGCCGGTACGAACGCGGTGTCGGTCGCGGTCGGCCTGGGCGCCGACGTGACCGTGCTCGACACGAACCTGGCCCGGCTGCGCGAGCTCGACGCCCTCTACGCCGGCCGCATCCGCACGATCGCGTCGAACGCGTACGAGATCGAGCGGGCCGTGCTCGACGCGGACCTCGTGATCGGCTCGGTGCTCGTGCCGGGGGCGAAAGCGCCGAAGCTCGTGAGCAACGCGCTCGTCTCGCGCATGAAGCCGGGCAGCGTGCTCGTCGACATCGCCGTCGACCAGGGCGGCTGCTTCGAGGACTCCCACCCGACGACCCACGCGGACCCCACCTTCCCGGTGCACGGGTCGCTGTTCTACTGCGTCGCGAACATGCCCGGGGCCGTGCCGCACACCTCCACCTTCGCCCTGACGAACGCGACCCTGCCGTACGTACGGGCCGTCGCCGACTCGGGATGGCTGCCGGCGGCACGCGCCGATGCCTCTCTCGCGGCCGGCCTGAACACGCACGACGGCGCCGTGGTGAACACCCCGGTCGCGGAGGCGCACGGGATGCCGCACTCCGAGCTCGCCGACCTGTTGGGCTGACGGACGTCACGGCGCCGCTCGACGGCGACGCGGCGCACCGCCGGACGTCGGCGGAGAGCCTGTTTCGATCGCTGCACGTCTCAGCCGACCGTCGGGCTCGAGCAGCCACCCGGCGACGTCCGGCGGTAGTGGCGGCGGCAGCTCGCGCCGCCGGGTGAGGGTGCGCAGCTCCGCCACGGTGCATCCGTCGAAGAGGACCGGCAACCGTCTGCCGAGCTCGGTCACCGCGTTCCAGTGGCCCTGCCACACGTCGGGATCGCCGACGAGCACGGTCGGCGCTGCGCCGGAGCCGACCTCGAGCTGCGGGCGGTCGTGGGCAGCGACGTCGGCGATGCGGAGCGCCGGACCGGCGTCCCGCCAGCGGGCGATCAGCTCACGTGGTCGTGCCGAGACGACGACGAGGCCCTCCCGGCCGGGATGCACCCGTACCGCTCGGACGTGCTCGTCGGCCGCCGGCAGCCGGTGCGGGAGGGCGACCTGCAGCCGCCGACCGTCGAGGTGTGCGCCGCCGGGTGGCAGCCGCGGCCCCCAATTGTCTGCGGATCCGCCGGCCATGAGGTGCTCCTGCCGGTCGTCGATGCGCAACAGCAGTCGCGTGCGACATGCGGCCAGCACGTGCGCGAGCCGACCGCTCGCGCGGGCGACCGTCATGGCGGCCCGCACGCCGCCGGCCGGTCCCTCCCGCAGCAGGCGGACCAGCCGGTCGAGCATCACCGTCGCGTACTCGTCCCCCGCGGCGTGCAGCACCGCATCGAGGTCGTCGAGCAGCAGGAGCGCCGGCACAGCTCCGGCGAACGCCTCCTCGGCGTCGTCGAGGGCGTCCCACACCTGCGCGAGTCTCGCCGCCGGGCGGATGACCGGAACGCGGGCCTCGGCGTGGAGGGCGGCCAGGAGGGTCGATCTGCCCGACCGGGCGGAGCCGACGGCGACGAGGTGTCCCTCCGTCCAGGTGAGCACCTCCTGCCGTTGCTCGGAAGGGACGTCGAGCACGCCGACGACGATCCCGTCGTGGTCGCCGAGCGTCGACCGCGGAATCGCCGAGGGCAGCGGCGGCAGCCAGGGACGGTGCACGGCCACTGTCGGGTGGAGGGCTGCGACGCCGGCGATGTCGGCGGCGCCGGCGAGGGCGACCTGGACCGGCACGGCCGGTTCACCTCGCCGCACGACGAGCGCGCGCCCGGCCGGGGTGGCCGCGAGTTCCGCCGCGTGCGGCACCCCGAGCACCGCCGTGCTGTCGGCGGCCGAGGTGACCCGCAACGACACGCGCAGTCCCGCGTTCGCAAGCACCGCGTCCCGCACGACCCCTGCCGGTCGTTGAGTGCAGAGCACGAGGTGCACGCCGAGCGAGCGTCCGCGCGCCGCGAGATCGGCGACGAGGGAGTGCAGATCGGGGAACTGTTCGGCGAGCACCGCGTACTCGTCGACGAGCACCACGAGCCGTGCGAGCCCGGCGACCTGTTCAATCGAACGGGCGCCCACCTCGGCGAGCAGTCGTTCCCGTCGCCGCAGCTCCGCGCCGAGGCTCTCGAGGGCGCGGCGCGCCTCGCCGTCGTCGAGGTCGGTGAGCACGCCGACCACGTGCGGGAGCGATTCGAGCGGCGCGAACGCGGCGCCGCCCTTGAAGTCGACGAGCAGGAAGGTGACTCGATCGGGGGCGTGACGCGCGGCCATCGCCAGCACCCAGGCGATGAGCAGTTCGCTCTTGCCGCTTCCCGTCGTGCCGGCCACGACCGCGTGCGGACCGTCGACGGCGAGGTCGAGGGCGAACTCCCCTTCACCGTCGTGACCGATGGAGGCGTCGAGACCGCGACCGCCGGAGGGCGAGTTGGTGAGCGTCGAGAACGGCACCGCGGCGGGCGGCGCGGGAACGGCGCCGAGGTGCTCCGCCGCTCGAGCGAGCGTCGAGGCGAACTCCTGCGCCTCGGATCGGGTGAGGTAGGGCACGTCGAGGCGGACGTCGACTCGACCGTCGGGGTGGCGCTGCAGGCGCGGCGAGCCGTCGCCCACCCGCACCACGACGCGGCAGTCCCGCGGCAGACCCGCCGCATCCTCCGCCCAGGCGACACACACCGAGCCCTCGTCGCCGACGAGATCCACCCGGGCCGGATCGCGCCCGGTCCGATGCCGGTGCGGGAGTCGGAGGAACTCCTCCTCCGTGTCGCCGACGACCGCGGTTCCCGACGGCGGGAGACGCGAGGCGAGCTGCGCGAGCACTCCTCGCACGTAGGCGCGGGCGACCACCTCCGGACCGACGACACCGATGCCGAGTCGGGCGTCCACCGCCACCGGCGCGTCGGTGAGCGTCCGCGCGCGACGACGCAGTGCGGCGATCGACTCGTGCTCACGGGCCGGCGCTTCGGGGCTGACCCGCACCCTGCTCGGCGAGTCGCCGCGGCCCAGCATCACGGGGACCGGCGACGACGCGGGATGACGCCATCGCTCCGGGTCGTTCGCCGCCATCGCGACGACCGCCGCGGGGCCGGCTACCGCGAGGTCGAGGGCCGCCCGCTCCAGCGCGTGCAGCGCGGCGAGGGCACCCGTCCGCTCCTCGCATTCGCGCCGGATGCGCTGCTCCTCGCGGCGGGCGTGCCGTCGTCGGTGCACGCGGCCGTCGACGGTGCTCGCCACGGCGATGAGCGGCCCGAGCAGAGCGAAGGCGAGCGCGAACGGCGAGCGGGTGATCGCCCACAGCACGACGGCCGCCGCGACGGGCGCGAGGGTCGCGAGCACCGGGAACGGCGCCGGCTGGTGGGGGGTGGCGGGGTCGGGCAGCACGAACCGGAGGTCGTCGACGGGAGGAGCGGACATCCCTCCCAGCACATCGCGCCGCGGCGTGCCGCGGTGCCCGGATCGGGCGATCGGTGCGTGCGAGCCGGTTCGAGGGAACTGGGGAGGATCAGCTCACGACGAAGAACTGCTCGCCGATGTCGACGCGCGCCCCGCGGGCCACGACGTAACGGCGACCAGGCTCGCAGCGCCGGGGTGCCGCGTCCGGCTCGCGCACGATCGTGCCGTTGCCGGAGAACCGGTCGAGCACCCAGAACGCGCCGCCCTCCTGGCCGAACTCGAGGTGCGTCTTCGACACCGACTTGCCCGGATCGAGCAACGGCACGAGATGGTCGAAGAACTCGCCGGGCTGCGGCACGGGATTGCGGCCGAGCAGGCCGGTCCCGAACACCGTGACACTCTCCCCCGTGCTGAACTGGAGCACGAATCGCGCCCCGGCCGGTCGATGCGAGACGAGCCGGGTGGCCTCGACGTCTTCGAACGACTCCGGATGCGCGGGCGCCGCCGCCGGCGACGCAGGAGCGGCGGGCCACGCAGGCGCGGTGGGCGACGCAGGCGCGGTGGGCGACGCGGGAGCGGTGGGCGCGACCGGAGCGGCGTGCTGCGGGTGGGCGTGCGGCAGCACTCCACTCGGCCGGGCACCGAGCGGCGGCTGCACGAGCGGCGGACGCGGTGCGTCGGGCGGGACCGGAGCGGCATGCCGGGCGTGCAACTCGGCCGATGCCGTGGCCGTCCGTTCGGCGCGCGGCGCGGGCTCCGGCTCGGCGGAGGGCACCGCTTCGACGGATGACGCGGGTTCCGGCGCGGCGGAGGGCGCCGGGTCCGGCGCGGCGGGACGCGCCGCGGGCGCGTCGGACGGAGCGTCGTCGCTCGGCGGCTCGGGCGCGGGTGTGGCGGGTTGCGGCCGGAGCCGGGGTGAGGTCTGAGCCGCGGGAGAGGCGGGGTCGAGCGACGACCACGAGGGCAGATCGAGATCGAGCACACGCTCGGGGCGCGCCGGGGCGTTTGGAGCCGGCGGCTCCGCCGACTCGACAGGGGGCTCTCGCAACTGCAGCGGCGTGATCCGGATCGTGTCGTTCACGGCGGTCGGCGGTGGTGTCGCGCGGACCGTCACCGCGCGACCGCATTCGCCGCAGAACAGGGCACCGCTCGGGAGCGGTGTGCCGCAGTACGCGCAGTCCACGTGTCTCCCCCTACCGTGCCGGTCGTCGTCCAGCATAACGACGCAGTGATCGCAGTGAGAGGCGTGCACGGAGACGCTCCCAGCGGGTGAGCTTGGCATCCATCGCCTGCTTCAATTCGTCGACGCTGCGCCACACGCGATCCGGGTCGTCCTCCGGCGGGGCGCCCGGTGCGAACGACGCGCGGTCGGCGATGTAGGCGAGGATGCGCGACTTCGTGCCTCCCACCGTCTCGGCGACCTCGCTGCGGGTGGCCGTCGCGGTCGGCCGGTACCCGTGGTCGAGGGCCGCGTCGGCGAACTCGTCCCACCCGCCGCGGATCCGGTCCCGCGGGTCCGCGGCGCGACGACGACGGCGGGCACGCAGCACCTTGCTGCCGATGATGGCGAGGAACGGGGAGGCGAGGATCGCGAGCGCGAGCAGCGACCATCCCGCGACGGCGAGCACGGTGAGCAGGAGGGCCAGCAGCGGGTCGAGGGCCTCCGGCTGCTCCTGGTCGCTCTCGGGCGGCACCTGGTCGTCGCGCTCATCCGGTTGCGTCGCCGGCGGCGGCACGACGGGCTGGGGCCGCGAGACGGGCGTCGGTTCCTCGGGCGGAGCCTCCGGGATGGGCCGCACGGCGGGGTTGGGGTCGACGGCGACCCAGCCGCGTTCCGCCGTGTCGATCTCGATCCACGCGGTCACGTCGTCGCCGCGCACGGTGGTGGTCGAGCCGACCTCCTCGGGCGCGAAGCCGAACACGACGCGAGCGGGGAACCCGAGCTGCCTCGCCATGAGCGCGGCGGTGACGGCGTACTGCTCGGCGTCGCCGATCATGAGCGGTTCGGTGAGCAGTTGCGTGATCCGGTCCGCGGAGTGCCCGGACCGGCTCGGCGGTTCGTCCTCTTGCCCGTGGCTGATGTACCCGTCGCGCGCGAGTCCCTCGAGCGCGTCGACGAGGGCGGCGCCCGGCGTCGTCGCCGCCGCGGCGTACTGGTCGAGCCGCTCCGCGAGCTCTTCGGGCACCACCTCCGGGTCGGGCACGACCGCGGCGCCGGGGTTGATGCCCTCGAGCTCCTCGATCGTCGGCTCGTCGGGCACGATCGCCTGCAGCCGGTACATGTCACCCGGCCGGAGCCCGTCGACGACGGCGGCGGTGTCGGTCACCGGATTGAAGTAGAACCGTTCGCTGAGCGCGCCGGCATCGGCGCCGGCGAAGTCGATCGCCTCGAACGCGCCGACCGTGGGCAGCCACACGCCCGAGTAGTCGCGGATGCGCACCTCGAGCTCGACCGGATCGCCGGCGAGATCGCCCTGGTCGAAACGGTCCGGCACGCGCGTGAAGCGCCCCGAGGCATCCGCCGCATCGCCGGAACCCACCGCGTAGACGACGCCGTCGTAGCTGTCGAGCGTCGCGATCCGCACCCGGTCGCCTTCGCGCAGGCCGTCGATGTCGAACAGCGCCGCGTCCTCGCGGTCCTCGCGCAGGTATCCGCGGAAGCCCGAGAGCGGGCTCACGTAGTCGCGGGGGTCGAAGGGACGGGCGACCACGGTGCGCAGGACGTCGCGTTCGGAGGTCGTGGGCAGGGCGGATGCGGCCGCGAACGACGCGCCCGCGGCGAGCGCGACGAGCACTCCGGCGGCGACGAGGGCACGGGTCGCGCCGGCGAGCGTCGAGCCCCGGGTCTCCAGTTCGTCGCCCGGCGCGCCCTGCCGGGCGAGCAGGGCGATCGACGCCCGCCGCCGCGCCCAGCGGCGCCAGACCACCCAGAGCAGCACGCTCGCGACGAGCAGCACCGGCACCCAGAAGCCGAGCTCCCGGTCGTCGGGACCGAGCGCGAGGGCGATCACGAACACGGTCAGCGGGGCGATCGCGCCGAGCTCGCCGAACCGCGCGCGCAATCCGACCGAGAGTCCCACGACGGTCGCCACCAGCAGCAGCACGAAGGCCGGCACGAGCAGCGCCTGGTAGGCGCCGACCGGCAGGGCGATGGTGAGCAGTTGCTTCCAGCCGAGAGCGATCGCGAGCACGAGCTCCCGGAGGCCCTCGAGCGTGGGCAGCACGCCGCGCAGGGCCAGCCGCGGCACCGCGAGCGGCACCCCGAGGGCGAGCACCGCGAGCAGCCCCGCGAGGAACACGAGGAACGACGACCAGCGCAGCAGCGCTCCGAGCACGGCGACGACGGTTCCGCCGAGCACCGCCCCGACGGCGACGACGAGGAACTGCGGGTCGCGGTAGATCGGGTAGAGCGCCGCGGCCGCGCACGCGATCGCCGCCCAGAAGAGCAGCACGGTGCCGAGTACGGTCACCGCATCCGGTCGGCGCCTCATGTCGCCGCCGACCGGGCGAGGGCCTTCTGCAGATCGGCGAGGTAGCCGATCGTGAGCACCCGTAGCCCCGCCACCTGGCGCAGTCCCGGCACGGTGTCCGGATCGCACACGATCGCGACGACCTCGACGCCGATCGGGAAGAAGGCGGATGCAGTGCGCAGCTGCGCCGGGGTCGGCAGCGAGCCGCAGACGAGGAAGGCGACCGAGACCCCGCCGATCTTCGTCGCGGTGACGCGGGCGAGGTCGACGACGCCGAGCGCCGAGTCGGCCTGTTCGACACCCGCGAGGTCGTCGAGCAGGCGGGTGCGGGTGACGGTCGAGAGGGTGCGCACCGCGAACACCTTGCGCTTGGCGAACTCGGGCGTCCGCTCGCTCGCGACGACCGAGAGGGTGCGCGTGTCGCGGATGGCCCGCGCCCCGAGCGACGCGGCTGCGCTCACCGCGAGTTCGAACTCATCCTCGGTGGCGTAGTCGCCCGTCGCGAGGCTCAGGGCCACCACGAGGTGGCTGCGCCGGGTCTCCTCGAACTGGCGCACCATGTAGGTGCCCGTCTTCGCGGTCGACTTCCAGTGGATGTAGCGCCGGTCGTCACCCGGCGAGTACTCGCGCAAGGCGTGAAACGATACGTCGGCCGAGCTCAGATCGCGGGTCGGACTGCCCTCGAGGTCGCGGATGAACCCGGTGCTCGTGCTCGGTATCGCGATCGTGTGCGGGTGCACGTACAGGCTGCGGCTCCCGGCCCAGACGACCTCGCGGCGGACGAGCCCGATCGGATCGGCGCGCACGCTGCGCACCGGCCCGAGCTCGATGACGCCGCGCCGCGCGGTCGGCACGACGAACCGGCGGCGCGCCTCCGCTCCCCCGCGCAGGCCGGGGAGGGCGAGTTCGGCGAGACCCCGGCCCACCGGGATCTCGACGGTGAGCCCGAGGATCGCCCGTCGGGCCGGGTTGCGCACGATGACCTCGCCCTCGGCGGGATCGCCCACCGTCACTCGCGGCGCGGGCAGGTCGAGGTCCACGTCGACCGTGAGCCGGCCGATGAGGTACAGGGCACCGACGACGAGCAGCACGAGCCCGAGCCACGCCACCACGACGAGTTCCTGCAGTCCGAATCCGTAGCCGGCGAGGAACGCCGCGGGCACGACGGCGAGCGCCGTCCAGCCGAGCGGGGTGACGACCGAGGCGGCACGGCGGGCGTGGGCGCCCACCCGCTCCCGCGCGAGACGCAGCAGCCGCACGATGCCGACCACCGCATCCGCCCCGGCTCCCGTGCGGTCGCCGACGATGCGCGTGCGCGCGTTCGTGAGACCCTGCGTCGAGGAGACCGTCTCGGAACGGGGACCCGTGCTGCGCGAGGTACGTCCGGAGTCGGTGCGGTACGTCACACGGCGAGCCTGTCGCTCGGCGGCGGCGTCTCGATGAGCAGCTGGCTCACGATGCTCGGCGCCGTGACGCCGTCGAACTCCGCCTCCGGGTCGAGCACGAGTCGGTGCGAGAGCACCGGGTCCGCGAGCTGCTTGATGTCGTCGGGCACGACGTAGTGCCGGCCGTTCGCGGCGGCGAGGGTCTTGGCGGCACGGATGAGGGCGAGGGCGCCGCGCACGCTCACGCCGAGCCGCACCTCCTGCGCGGATCGGGTCGCGTCGACGAGGCGGCTCACGTAGTCGTTGATCGAGGGGTCGACGTGCACGGTGCGGGCGAGGTTGGCCATCTCGACGACGGTCGCCGCGGAGATCACCGGCGGCACGGTGACCTCGTGTCCGCGGTGGGTCGCACCCTCGAGGATGCGCAGCGTCGAGGCGTGGTCGGGATACCCGATGGACGCCTTCATGAGGAACCGGTCGAGTTGCGCTTCGGGCAGGCGGTAGGTGCCGGCCTGTTCGATCGGGTTCTGCGTCGCGATCACCATGAAGGGCGCGCCCACGGGGTGCGTCTGGCCGTCGACGGTGACGTGGTTCTCCTCCATGACCTCGAGCAGCGCCGATTGCGTCTTCGGGCTCGCCCGGTTGATCTCGTCGGCGAGCACGATGTTGGAGAAGATCGGCCCGCGGTGGAACTCGAAGTGGTTCGACTGCTGGTCGAACACGCTCACCCCGGTGATGTCGCCGGGCAGCAGGTCGGGGGTGAACTGCACCCGGTTGCTCGTGCCGTCGACGCTCTGCGCGATCGCCCGCGCGAAAGAGGTCTTCCCGGTGCCCGGGTAATCCTCGAGCAGCAGGTGCCCCTCGCTCACGAGGGTCACGAAGCCGAGGCGCACGACGAACGTCTTGCCGAGCAGCACCTGCTCCACGTTCGCCACCAGCCGCCCGAAGATCCCCGAGAACCAGCCCGCCTGTTCCGGCGTCATCGTCATGCCCGTGCCCCTACTTTCCCCAGAGTGTCCATCATGGCGTGCACGCGCCCTCCCCGTAGCCGGGGTCCTGGTATGTCGCCACGGTCGCCTTCACCCGCGCGGCCCTGGCGCCCTCAGGTGCGGCGGTGTCGGATGCATAGTTGAAGTCCGTCCACTCCCAGCCGCCCGTCGGCACGCCGAAGATGTCCTTCTCAGGAATCTCGTAAGCAAGCACAAAAGAATCTGGCGCCACACCGGCGTTGTTTGGCGCCGTGAGCTGCGGGAGCTGCGCGGGGGCGCAGGAGGCGACGTCGGCACGGGTGTCGATCGGAACAACGGCCGCGGTAGCCGCCGATTCAGGCCCGCAATACGTGTCAGAAGCGTCCCTACAGGCGCGAACGGTCACTGAGAAGGGTGTCCCGTATACGACAGACCCGAACTCCGTCAACCAGTCCCCTCTTGATACGTTCTTCCAGTCATCGTTCGCACTTAGGCGGTACTGGAACTTGTTCGCGATTCCGGGCGCGGCGATGGAATCGATACGCACGTCGAACTGTCCAGAATCAGAACGCGCGGCCACTTCTAACGTGGCGGAGGCCTGACCGGGGGGGCGCTTCGCTTCAATCGGCGGTGTGGACCCGACCGAGCAGAAGAATCCGTTGTAGGCGTACACGTGATAGGTGTACTGCCGACCATCGTCGAACTCAGTGTCTTCGTATGGCGAACTCTCGACAGCTGCGGAAGTAGGACACGACCCGGCGCCTTCGCCAGTCGACCGCGCGACAAAATACTTCACGTTCTCCTGAGCAACGCCGTTAGGAGAACTCGGCGCCCATTCGACGATGATCCTGCTAGTGCCTGAAGGGTCTCGAGTCATTGATGCGTGAGGCTCCGGGGCGCTTGGTGCCCCGACTGTCCGGGTCACCGGAGAACTTGTGCGCGCCCACTGGTCGTCAGATTGAACTTGCGACGCGTTGCGCGCGAATACGGTGACAACCACCGTGACATTGGGCGGCAGGGTGATGCCGCGCGCCGAGGTCGACAGGCTCGTCGTGCCGGCCGACACGTCGAAGCGCTCGTCGATGCCGGCTCCGCTGATCTGCACGCCGTAGTTGCGCACGGCGCTCCCCGCCCCGGTGTCCGGCACGGCCGGCCAGGAGATCCGCAGGTCGCCCTCGGCGGCCGATGTCGCGACGGCGTTCACGGACGTCGGCGCCGGCGGCACGTTGTCGGCGCTCAGCGGCACGCTGGGAGCGCCGGCGGCCGAATCGCCGACCGCGTTCGTGGCGATCACCTGGAAGCGGTAGCTCCGGCCGAGCTCGAGGCCCTGCAGGCGGCACAACGTCTGGGTGCCGCAGTCGAAGGAGTACCCGCCCTCCGTGCTGACGACGCGGTAACCGGTGATCGGCGCGTTGTTGAAGGCGGGCGGGGTGATCCGCAGCGTCAACTCCCCGCTGACGAAGCCGCCCTGGCGTTCCGGAGCCGCCGGCGCGTCGGGCACGTCCTGCACCGACACCGTGACGAGCCCCCACACCGTCCGGTCCGGATCGCCCGTCGCATCCGTCACCTGGTATTGCAGCGTCGTGTCGCCCGGTGTCGCGCTGTCCGCGACGGTGACCGAGAGCCGGGAGTTGTCGGAGCTCGGCGAGATCTGCACTCCGCGTGGCACGCCGGCGTCGAGCCCGCGGATGGCGGTGACCCGCAGCGCACTGCCGGGGAAGGGGTTGGTCGCCTCGTCGTTGGCGAGCACGTCGATCGTCGTCGACGCGCCACGGCGGGCGAGTCCCTGGTCGGGTGCCGGGCGGGCGAGAGGCCGCGTCGATGCGACGACGTTGAGGGTGATGCGCCCGGGCTGGCCGGCGTTCACCTCGTCACGTACGCCGAGGCCGACCGACGCGGAGGTGCCCTTCACGGCGCTCTCGTCAGCCGTGAGCGTCAACCGCTGACCGTCGACCCGGGCGGTGAAGCCCTGCGGCGGCTGCACGACGGAGTAGGCGAGCTCGTCGAGGTCGTCGTCGTACGGATAGCTGGTGAGGCGCACGAGGTCGATGACCTTCTGCTGACCGGGCTCGAACTCGATGACGCCTCCGGTGAACGCCGGCGGCTGGTTCTCACGGGGTTCGACCCGGATGGGCAGCACGAGGGTCGCCACACGGCCCCGCGGATCGTCCGCGGTCGCCCCGTCGGTCACCTCGAACGAGATGGACGCCGGGCCGAAGTAGCGGTCGGCCGACACGAAGCGCAGCGTCGTCGAGTTGACGACGAGATCACTGCCGTCGGAGTGCGTCGCGCGCACCGAGCTCGTGTCGGTGAGCCGCACGCCCCGGCCGCCCACGGCGAGCACGCGATCGTTGAGGTCGATGGTGAGCGTCTCCTCGCTCTTGACCACGAGCGGCGGGGCGGTGCGATCCAGCTGCGGCAGCGCGTCGTCGAGTCCCGGCACCCAGATGAACGCGTAGGAGCGCACGGAGTCGTCGTCCGGATGGGAGACCGAGAAGGGGATGATCTGGCTCTTCGCCGTGACGGCCACCCGGATGCGCTTGTCGGCCGTCACCTCCGCGGATCCGCCCCATCCGGGCAGTACCCGCACGCCGAGGTCGCGCACGTCACCCTCGGCGAAGAACACGTTCCGGAGCACATCGACCTCGAGCTGTTCACGATCGAGCACGTCGGAGAGGGTGAGCACCGTGTCGTCGGCGAGCGGATGCGCGAGCGGCGCCTCCGGATCGACGATCACGCGCACGAAGTTCGAGCTCGTGCCTCCCACCGCGTTCTCGATCGTGTAGACGAGTCCGTAGGCGCCCGGAGCGGACGGGGGCGTGACCCGCACGACCGTGTCGTCGATGATCTCGGCGGCGATGTCGGCGGAGTTCGGCTCGACGGCGGCCACCCGCAGCTCCCGGCCGTCCGGGTCGGAGTCGTTGCCGAGCACCTGCACCGAGATGGAGCCGCCCGGGCGCATGAACACCTCGTCCTCGATCGCGACCGGATTGCGGGCGCCGTCCGAGCGGGGCACGATGCCGACCCGCACGGTACCGACCGCCCGGGCGCCGAGGGAGTCGATGACCGAGTAGGTGAAGCTGTCGGTTCCCGCGGAGTAGTCGCCCGCCTCGTACTCGATGACGTTCGACTCGACCGAGACGACCGAGCCCTTCTCGGGGTTCGTCTCCTGTCCGAGCAACTGCACCGAGTCGCCGTCCGGGTCGATGCCGGTGAGCGGCACCTCGACGCGCACGGTCTCCCCCGCGAGTACGCGCGCGGTGATCGGCCGCGGCACCGGCGGGGCGTTGACGTCGGGGTTCGCCTCGCGCACGGTGATGCGCACCTCGGCCTGCGCCGTCTGCTCCGACGGTCCGCCGATCTGGTAGACGGCGGTGTACACCCCGGCGGCCTCGGGGGCGAGGTAGCGCAACCGGTCTCCGGAGGCGAAGAGCAGTCCCCCGCCGTCCGGCACGCCGCGCACGAGTGCGGGAAGCAGCCGCACCTGCTCGCCGTCGGGCTGCTCGTCGTTGGCGAGCACCGGGATGTCGACGACGTCGCCGACGCGCACCGATGCGGTGTCGTCGCGGGCGATGGGCGGTTGCAGCTGGTCGGGGTTCGGGATCTCGACGACCGTGATGCTGCCGTCGGCTTCGGCGAGTCCGTTGCTGATGCGGTAGCCGAACGTCACCGGACCCTCGAGCGGCGCGGTAAGCGTGACGCGCACCCGCGACTGGGTGAGGACTTCGGCGCGCACACCGGAGTCGGGGGCGAGACCGCTGACGCCGGTCACGACGAGCACGCCGCCGGCCGGGTCGCGGTCGGTGCCGGCGATGTCGAGCGTCTCGCTGTTGAGGGTGCGCACGAAGACGGTCTTCGGCGTCGTGACGGGCGGGGTGTTCGGGTCCGGCGGGGCGGTGACGTCGACGCGGATACTGCCGGTGGCCGTCTGGTCGCCGTCGGTCACGACGTAGTCGAGGTAGTGCACGCGCACCTCGCTGCTCACGAAGGTGAACGTGCCGTCGTCGTAGTTGGGCACGATCGTCGCCCCGGTCTTCTCCGGCACGGCGCTCAGGGTCACGGTGCCGCGGCCGCCGCGCACGTGCTTGAGCGGTTCGATCGTCTTCTCCTCGCCGGCGTACGCGGCTTCGGGGAACGAGTCGGCGATGAGAGTCGTCGTGTCGCGCACCGTGATCTCGAGCGAGCCCGTACCGCTGTCGCGGCCGTCGCTCACGGTGAGCGCAACCGACCGGCGGTCGCCGCCGCCCCCGCCCTCGATGAAGCGCACCGAGCCCTCCGGCTTGAAGGTCGCCTGATCGGGCGCGGTCGCGACCGCCGCGGTCAGATAGAAGGGGTCGGCGTCGGGGTCGATCCAGTCGCCGAGCACGTGGCTCGTGACGCGCAGCGTCGGCATGACCTCGGCGCGGGTGGGTCGAACCTGCGCGGGCGCGGAATTCTCGTCCGCTCCGCGGACGGTGACGGTCGCGACGGCGCTCGCCGTGCCGCCGCGCCCGTCGTCGATGGAGTACGGGATGGTGAGCACCCCGGTCGCGGTCGGCTCGAGCGTGAGCTGCAGCTGCTGCCGTTGCGCGATGACGTCGATGCGCCCGAGCGACTCGTCGACGGCCCCGACCTCGGTGATGACGATCACGTCGCCGTTCGCGTCGTAGTCGTTGAGGAGCACGGGAAGGATGTTCGACCGCCCCGGTCGTGCGCCGAGGTCGTCGTCCACCGCGACGGGCGGCAGCTGGGTCTTCTCCGTCTCGGGCGGGGTCGTCGTGTCGTTCTCGGTGACCTCCTCCTCGTCGCGCTCCTCGTCGATGAGGTCGGCCCAGTTGTCGATGTGCTGGCCGGCGGCCTGAACGGCCCACGCGTCGCCGGCGGTCGCGTCGTTGAGCACGATGTGGGTGCCGTGCGCGGTGAAGCGCAGCTCCGGGTTCGACGCCATGCCGCTCAGCCGGAGCGTCTCCGCCTCGCCGCAATCGCGCCACGCGACGCCGCCCGCCCAGGCCGCGAAGTCGCATCCGTCGAGATGCTGCGGCCGCGCCGCCTCGCCCGCCCCGTCGATCTCGGCCACCACGGGGTCGCCTCCGAACGGCGCCGCGACGACGCCGCCGTCGAAGGCGACGAGCACCCGGTCGCCGTCGGCCGACGCGGTCTGCAGTTGCGGGGAGCCGTCGGCCGGGATGAGGTCGGAGAGGTCGATCGACTCGCCGTCGACGACGAGCTCGCGCGAGTCCCGGTCGAGCACCGCCCATCGACCGGCGACGGTCGTCACCTGCACGTCGTCGGCGTCGTCGAAGCCCGGATCGTGGGTCGATACGACGCGCGCCGTCGAGTCGGTGTCGACGACGGACACCTGCCCGAGTTCCGGCGAGTACACGACCGCGCGGCCGCGCTCGTCGACGGCGGCGACCGAGTCGGCGCCGAGGGCGAGATCGGGTTCACCGGCGGCATCGAAGGTGTCGAGCTCGCTCGCATCCGTCGCCCACAGTCCGCCGGAGCCGCGTTCGTGCACGACGACGCGATCACCGGCGAGGAACACCTCACCCTCGTCCGGCGGGAGCGGGATGCTCTCACCCGCCTGCGCGGTCGCGGGGTCGATGACCTCGAGGCGCGCGTTGGCCGCGTCGTGCACGAGCACGGTCGAGCCGTTCTGCAGCACGTCAAGGTCGCTTCCGGCGAGCGGGAGCACCGTGTCGAGTTCGAAGACCTGGGTGTTCGCGCGACCGACCGCCTGCTGGGAGCCGTTCACCACCCACACCGAGCCGTCGTCGAGGTCGACGCGCTGCTCGACGTATCCGTTCGAGGTCAGCGCGACCGAGGCCACGAGAGCCGCGACCACGGAACCGCTCGTCAGCGTGGCGACGAGGGAACGGTTCCCGGCGATCCATGCGCCGATCCTCACGACTCAGCCCGACGCATCCGCGCACTTCTCGCCGCTGGTCCGGCCGGTGCGCCCTTCACGGTTGACCGTGACGGTGATGCACACGCGCTCATCGGGGGCGGCGTCGACCACGTAGCGCGAACCCTGCTGAACACTCGACGTGCCTCCGGCGACGTCGACCTGGTAGCTGTCCCCCTCGGCGAGACCGGGGTCCGCCCACGAGAACTCGACCGCTCCGCTCTGCCGTTCGGCCCGGATGTCGGCCACGACGGGGATCTCGTCGGAGCCGGCGCGGATGAGCACCCACGTGGCCATCGCGCCGAGTCCGATCACGAGCACCGCGCTCGCGACGAGACTCCACGCGAGCACCTGCATGCCGCGGGTCTGCTGCGCGGGGCGCGTGCCGGTGGAACGCGGACCGGGCACCTCGTCCCGCAGCACCGTGCCGACCGAGCTGTACGCGCCCGCCGCGGCGGCCGGCCGACGGCGTCGACGACGGCCCGCCGCGGCGACGGGAGCGGAGGCGCCGCGCACGCGGGTGCGGTCTTCGAGGTCGGCGACGGTCGCGAGCGCCCAGTCGTCCATCGCGACCTCGATCGCGGTCTGCGGCACGCCGAGTTCGCTCTCGACCTGCTGGAGCTCGTGCACGAGTTCGAGCACCGACGCGGGGCGGTCCTCCGGCTTGCGGGACATCGCCCGGCGCAGCACGCGCTCGAGCGAGGCGGGCACGTCGGGCCGGTCGATCGGCTGCGGCTTGCCCTTGTTGATGCGCGACATGAGGTCGGTCGACGAGTTCGCCCCTCCGACGATCTCGAACGGCGAGCGACCGGCGAGCAGCGAGTACACGGTCGCGGCGAGCGACCAGACCTCGGTCGCCACGGTGCCCGGGGTCTCGTCCATGAGCACTTCGGGGGCGGACCACGGGATCGACATGCCGACGGAGTCCTGGTGCTGCGATTCGCTGAGGGTCGCGGCGATGCCGAAGTCGGAGAGCACCGGATGCCCGTAGGCGGTCATCAGGATGTTGGAGGGCTTGATGTCGCGGTGCAGCACCCCCTGGCGATGGGCCGTCTCGACGGCGCTGCCGATCTTGACCGCGACCCGGAGGACCTCGGGCACCGGCACGCGCTCCCGGCGGTACCGCTCGCTGAGCGACGACGAGCACAGCTCCATGACGAGGTAGGGGCGCCCGTCGGCGGAGACGCTCGCCTGATAGACGGTGAGGATCGACGGATGCGCGCTGAGCTGGGCCATGAGGTTGGCCTCGGCCTGGAACATCTGCCGCACCTGGTCGTTGACGACCTCCGACAGCATCACCTTGACGGCGACCTGCCGCCGCGGCATGTTCTGCTCGTAGAGGAACACGTCGGCGAACCCGCCGGATCCGAGGATGTGCAGGTGGGAGAACCCGGGCAGCACGGGAGGCTGGGACGGCAGACGACGCACCACGAGAACCCCCTCCTCGGCTCGGGAAACTGCCTCATTGTAGGCAGGCAAATGGCCGATCAGGACCGACTTACCCCCGAACGGGGGGACGTGGTGTCCAGCTCGTTCCCAGCCGGGGCGTCGAGCACGTCGAGCACGATGACGCTGATGTTGTCGCGGCCCCCGGAGGCCAGGGCGGCGTCGACGAGGGCGTGTGCCGTCTCCTTCGCGGCGAGGCCGGCGCCGAGGTGGAGGCTGAGCCGCTGGCGGTCGACCTCCTTGGTCAGACCGTCGGAGCAGACCAGCAGCCGCATGCCCTTCTCGATGGGCAGCAGCCAGTTGTCGGGCTGGGGTCGCACGTTGAACCCGACGGCGCGCGTGATGACGTTGCTGTCGGGGTGGAATTCGGCATCGTCGGGGTGCAGCACCCCGGAGTCGACGAGCTCCTGCACGATCGAGTGGTCGACGGTCACCTGGGCGAGTTCGCCCTCGCCGTAACGGTAGACGCGGCTGTCGCCGATGTTGAACACGGCGAAATACGGGTTCCCGCTCTGCAGCACGAGGGCGGCCCCGGTGACGGTGGTGCCGACGCCGAGCTCCCCCTCGTCGGCGATCCCGCCGATGTCGGTCGTCGCGGACTCGAGAGCCTCGACGAGTTCGTGCAGCTCGAGGTAGGGCTCTCCCGCGATCTCCGACAGCCGCGCGACGACGGCGGCGCTCGCCAGATCCCCGGCGGCGTGGCCGCCCATCCCGTCGGCGACGGCGAAGATCGGCGGCTCGGCGATGAGGCTGTCCTCATTCGCGGCACGACGCAGACCGACGTTGCTCACCGAGGCCCACGACAGCACGATGCGCTCGTCGCGGCCCGGCACCGTCACCTCGTGCCGCTCCGAATTCCGGCCGAGTTGTGTCACCGTCGATCTCCCATGGCCCTCAGAGCCTAGCCGAGCCGCTCGCGCCCGAGCACCTCGACGGCCGCGCCGTCGCCGAGGTCGAGCACGGTGCCGGGCGTCACGACGACCGATTCCCCCGGTCGCATCATGCGCGGAGGCGCCCCGGGGGTGGACAGCCGCGTGCCGTTCGTGGAGCGCAGATCGGTGACGACGAGGGTCGTGCCGGAGGGCCGGATCACGACGTGGGTCGAGGAGACCTCGCTCGTCGGCGACGGCACCGTCACCAGCCGGGGCGGCACCGGGCCGGGCACCCGGGGCGGGCTCGGCCGACGGCCGATGAGCACGACGCCGTCGACCGGCACGACCTCGTCGGCGATCCGCAACCGGTATGCGGCGGCCGGAGCTGCGGGCGGCGGCGCGACCGCCGGCGGGCGTGCAGCGGGAACCACGGGTGCCGGGGCGGTCGAACGCACGAGCACCGTGTCGTCGACGTCCGCGGCCGCGCCGCGCGCCCGGAGCACCGTGTCATCGGTGTCCGGCGGGGCGCCGACCCCGCGGTCCGGCGCGCCCGCCGGCCGCAGGACGGTGTCGTCGAGATCCGGCTCGTGCTCGGAGCGCGGGCCGCTCACTCGCCGATGTACGACATCACGTGCTTGATGCGCGTGTAGTCCTCGAAGCCGTACGCCGAGAGGTCCTTGCCGTATCCGGAGTGCTTGAAGCCGCCGTGCGGCATCTCGGCCACGAGCGGGATGTGGGTGTTGATCCACACGCAGCCGAAGTCGAGGTGCTTGGCGAACCGCATCGCCCGGCCGTGATTGGAGGTCCACACGCTCGAGGACAACCCGTACTCGACGCCGTTCGCCCACTCGAGCGCTTGCGCCTCGTCGCGGAACGACTGCACGGTGATGACCGGCCCGAAGATCTCGTTCTGGATGGCGTCGTCGTCCTGACGCAACCCGGTGACCACCGACGCCTCGTAGAAGTAGCCGCGGTCGCCCTGACGGGCACCGCCGAGCCGCACGTCGGCGTGCGAGGGCAGCGCGTCGACCATGCCGGCGACCCGGTCGAACTGGTCCGCGTTGTTGAGCGGTCCGAACAGCACGTCCTCGTGCGGCGCGCCGGTGCGCGCGTTCTCGCGCGCCCAGGCGACCATCGCGTCGACGAACTCGTCGTGCACGTTCTCGTGGACGAGCACGCGGGTGGCCGCCGTGCAGTCCTGCCCGGCGTTGAAGTAGCCGGCTGTGCCGATGCCCTCGACCGCCTTGGCGATGTCGGCGTCGTCGAACACGACGACCGGTGCCTTGCCCCCGAGCTCGAGGTGCACGCGTTTGAGGTCGCCGGCCGCCGCCCGGGCGACCTCCATGCCGGCCCGCACGGATCCGGTGATCGACACGAGCTGCGGCGTGCGGTGATCGATCATCGCCGCGCCCGTGCCGCGATCGCCCGTGATGACGTTGAGCACGCCCTTGGGCAGGAACTCGGCCGCGACCTCGGCGAGCAGGAGCGTCGACGACGGCGTCGTGTCGCTCGGCTTGAGCACGGTCGTGTTGCCCGCGGCGAGCGCCGGGGCGAACTTCCACACGGCCATGTTGAGCGGGTAGTTCCACGGCGTCACCTGCCCGACGACGCCGATCGGCTCGCGGCGGATGAAGGAGGTGTGATCGGCCATGTACTCGCCGGCCGACTTGCCCTCGAGGTTGCGGGCGGCGCCGGCGAAGAAGCGGATCTGGTCGACCGAGACGAGGATCTCGTCCTCGATGAGGCTTCCGCGCGGCTTGCCGGTGTCCTTCGACTCGAGGTCGGCGAACTCCTCCGCGCGCTTCTCCACCGCGTCGGCGATGCGGAACAGGGCGAGCTGCCGCTCCGCGGGGGTCGTCTCGCCCCACAGCTCGAAGGCCGCGGCGGCGGCGCGGTACGCGGTGTCGACGTCGGCGGCGGTCGAGACCGGGGAGGTGGCGTAGACCTCCTCGGTCGCCGGGTCGACGAGGTCGATCGACGACTCGGCCGAGCTGTCGACGTAGCGGCCGTCGATGAAGTTGCGGAGTTCGGTCATGCGAACCATGATGACCCACCCCGCTGCGGGATGCCACTACGGATTCCGGCGGATTCGACCCGTTCGGGTTGCGGATCCGCTTGTCTGAGCCCGGTCGCGCTGACAGAATCGACGCATGAGCGCCCCGGGCCGCCCTTCCGCGAAACCGATCACCCTCGACGACGTGTCGAAGGCGATCATCGAGCAGCTCCAGGAGGACGGTCGCCGTTCGTACGCCGAGATCGGCAAGGCCGTCGGACTCAGCGAGGCGGCCGTGCGGCAGCGCGTGCAGAAACTGACCGAGTCCGGCGTCATGCAGGTCGTGGCCGTCACCGATCCGATGCAGCTGGGCTTCTACCGCCAGGCGATGATCGGCATCCGGGTCTCGGGCGACACGACGATCGTGGCCGACGAGCTCGGGCGGCTGCCCGCCGTGGACTACGTCGTGCTCACGGCCGGCAGCTTCGACCTGCTCGTCGAGGTCGTGTGCGAGAACGACGACGACCTCATCGAGCTGCTCAACCGCCGCATCCGCGGCATCGAGGGTGTCCAGTCCACCGAGACCTTCGTCTACCTCCGACTGCACAAGCAGTTCTACAACTGGGGAACCCGATAACCATGACCACCACCGAACAGCCCGTCACGACGGTCGGCGACGCCGACCTGCAGCAGAAGGCCAAAGACCACCTCTGGATGCACTTCGCCCGCCAGTCGGTGATGGAGTCCGGATCGGGTGTGCCGATCATCGTCAAGGGCGAGGGCCACCACATCTGGGACACCCAGGGCAAGCGGTACATCGACGGCCTCTCCGGACTCTTCGTCGTCAACGCCGGTCACGGGCGTCGCCGGCTCGCCGAGGTCGCGGCCCGGCAGGCCGAGGAACTGGCCTTCTTCCCGCTGTGGTCGTACGCGCATCCGTCGGCCATCGAGCTCGCCGATCGTCTCGCCGCGTACGCGCCGGGCGATCTCAACCGGGTGTTCTTCTCCACCGGCGGCGGCGAGGCGGTCGAGACCGCGTTCAAGCTCGCGAAGTACTACTGGAAGCTGCAGGGCCGCCCCACCAAGCACAAGGTGATCTCGCGGGCCGTCGCCTACCACGGCACCCCGCAGGGCGCCCTCGCGATCACCGGCATCCCGGCGATGAAGCAGATGTTCGAGCCCGTCACCCCGGGCGGCTTCCGCGTTCCGAACACGAACTACTACCGCGCCGAAGAGATGGGGTTCACCGCTTCGACGAGCTCCACACTCGGGGCGGAGGAGCAGTTCGGCCTCTGGGCGGCCAACCGCATCGAGGAGATGATCCTCTTCGAAGGCCCGGAAACGGTCGCCGCGGTGTTCCTCGAGCCGGTGCAGAACTCCGGCGGATGCTTCCCGCCGCCTCCCGGGTACTTCCAGCGGGTGCGT
Organism: Diaminobutyricimonas aerilata; assembly: GCF_002797715.1. Classification (NCBI taxonomy): domain Bacteria; kingdom Bacillati; phylum Actinomycetota; class Actinomycetes; order Micrococcales; family Microbacteriaceae; genus Diaminobutyricimonas; species Diaminobutyricimonas aerilata. Next base: position 2,359,054 of record NZ_PGFF01000001.1, read on the forward strand.
GAGATCTGCGACCAGTACGACGTGCTGCTCGTCTCCGACGAGGTCATCTGCGCGTTCGGGCGGATCGGGCACATGTTCGCGTGCGACGAGTACGGCTACGTGCCCGACATGATCACGTGCGCGAAGGGCATGACGAGCGGGTACTCCCCCATCGGCGCGACGATCGTGAGCGATCGCCTCTACGAGCCCTTCAAGCACGGCGACACGTCGTTCTATCACGGGTACACCTTCGGCGGGCATCCGGTCTCGGCCGCGGTCGCCCTCGAGAACCTCGACATCTTCGAGGAGGAGCGGCTCAACGAACGCGTCCGCGAGAACTCCCCGGTGTTCCGCTCGACGCTCGAGCGGCTGAACGACCTGCCCATCGTCGGCGACGTCCGCGGCGACGGCTACTTCTTCGGCATCGAGCTCGTGAAGGACAAGGCGACGAAGGAGACCTTCACCGACGAGGAGTCCGAGCACCTGCTGCGCGGCTTCCTCTCGAAGGCGCTCTTCGACGCGGGCCTCTACTGCCGGGCCGACGACCGCGGAGACCCCGTCGTGCAGCTCGCGCCGCCGCTGACGACCGGCCCCGCCGAGTTCGACGAGATCGAGAGCATCCTGCGCGGAGTCCTCACCGAGGCCTGGACGCGGCTCTGAGCGGCGCGGCGGCGGAGCGCTCCGGATACCGGGCACTCAGCTTCTGGCACGACTCGGTGCCGGAGCCGCTCGCGCCGCGGGAGCCGCTGAGTCCCGGGGAACGAGCCGACGTCGCGATCATCGGCGGCGGTCTCACCGGGTTGTGGACGGCGTACTACCTCACGGAGCTCGACCCGTCGCTCGAGATCGTGGTGCTCGAGAAGGAGATTGCCGGCTTCGGCGCATCCGGGCGCAACGGCGGCTGGTGCAGCGCGCTGTTCCCGCGCTCGGCGTCGTCCCTCGCCCGCGCGCACGGCCGTGATGCGGCGATCGCGATGCGCCGGGCGATGATCGACACCGTCGCCGAGGTCGGCAGGGTCGTCGCCGCAGAGGGCATCGAGTGCGACTTCGTGCGCGGCGGCACCGTGTCGTTCGTGCGGGGTCCGGCGCAACGCCGCGCCGCGCAGCACGAGCTCGGCGAGGCGGCGGCGTTCGGGGTCGACGAACTCGAGTTCCGCAGCGGGCCGCGCGACCACGTGTTCGACCCGCACTGCGCTCGTGTGCACCCGGCGCGCCTCGTGCGGGGACTGGCTCGCGTCGTGGAAGCCCGGGGGGTGCGCATCCGCGAGCAGACCGAGGTGCTCGACTGGGCACCGGGGCGCGTCAGCACCGCGCTCGGCGACCTCGAGGCCGGCGCGATCGTCGTCGCGCTCGAGGGGTACTCGGCGACGCTTCCCCGCACGCGCCGCGAGGTGCTGCCGCTCTATTCGCTCATGATCGCGACGGAACCGCTCCCCGAGTCGACCTGGGATGCGATCGGCATCGCGCACGGACAGACCTTCACCGATTACCGCCACCTCCTCGTCTACGGCCAGCGCACCGCCGACGACCGCGTGGCGTTCGGCGGCCGTGGCGCCCGGTACCACTGGGGCAGCAGCGTGCGGCCCGGATACGACCGCGTCGACCGGGTGTTCGAGCATCTGCGCAGCGCCCTCGTCGACCTCCTGCCGGAGGTCGGGGATGCGCGGGTGAGCCACCGCTGGGGCGGACCGCTCGGAGTTCCGCGCGACTGGCACGCGTCGGTGCGGTTCGACCGGGACACGCGCATCGGGTCCGCGGGCGGCTATGTGGGCGACGGCCTCAGCACCACGAACCTGGCCGGACGCACGCTCGCCCGGCTCATCACGGGCTGGGACGACGAACTGACCCACCTCCCCTGGGTGCAGCACCGTTCCCCGCGCTGGGAGCCGGAGCCGTTCCGTTTCGCCGGCGCGAACGCGGGACTCCTCGCGATGACCGCCGCCGACGCCGAGGAGCGACTGACGCGTCGCCCGTCGCTCGCCGCACGGCTCATGGGTCCGCTCGTCGGGCACTGACCCGGCCGGTCCCTGAGCCTGTCGAAGGGCCCGTCCTGAGCCTGTCGAAGGGCCCGTCCTGAGCCTGTCGAAGGGTCGCCAGGTTAAATCTTCGTGACACGTCAACGAAATGGGGAATGAATCGTCGCTCCATGCGATTGCATGGAGTCATGAGCATCACGACAGACATCCACCCGCAGTACATCGTCGGCACCTGGCGCCTCGACCCGACCCACTCCGAGATCACCTTCTCGGTGCGTCACCTCGCCATCAGCAAGGTGCGGGGCACGTTCGAATCGTTCGATGCGACGATCGTCACGGCGGAGAACCCGGCCGACTCGACCATCGAGGCCACCATCGACGTCGGGTCGATCAACACGAAGCAGAAGGACCGCGACGCCCACCTCCGCACGAGCGACTTCTTCCTCGTCGACGAGCACCCCACGGCGACCTTCCGCTCGACCTCCATCTCGGGCACGCCCGACGACTTCCAGGTCACCGGCGATCTGACGCTGCGCGGCGTGACCAAGTCGGTCGTGCTGACCGGAGAGTTCGGCGGGATCGTCACCGACGGCTACGGACAGACCAAGGCCGGCGCCACCGCCCGCACCAAGATCAACCGCCACGACTTCGGCGTCAGCTGGAACGCCGCGCTCGAGGCCGGCGGCTTCACCCTGGGTGACGACGTCACCATCGACTTCGACCTCCAGGTCGTGCTCCAGAAGTAGCGGTCCCGCAGGTGTCGGAGGGGTCGCGTCATGCGGCCCCTCCTTTCTTTCGCCCGGACGACCACTGAGCTAAGCTCGTGAGGTCCGCGCCCCCGATCGGAGCACCTCGTGATGATGTCGATACGCAAGCGCATCGCGCCGCCGGTTCCCGGCCGCGCGACAGCGCGCTAGTCGTCCCCCGCTAGCCCCGCGCGCCCCCGGGACCCGGCCCACTCCCCCAGTGGCCGGGCCAGCTCTGCTGTGCCCTCGTTCCGGAAGGCAGCGCATGTCGCGCACCCCGTCGAACCGAGCGCGGTTCTCACAGAATTTCCTGCACTCCCCCGAGGCGATCGAGCGCATCGTCTCCGTCGCACGGCCGCGCGGGCTCGTGCTCGAACCGGGTGGGGGCGGAGGAGCGCTGACCCGTGCCCTCACGCCGCACGCCACCGTCTGGACGTGGGAGATCGACCCGCGGTGGGCGGCCGTGCTCCGCGACCGCACCGATGCGCGCGTCATGCTCGGCGACTTCGCCCGCTCCCGCCCACCGGACCGCGACTTCCAGGTGGTCGGCAACATCCCCTACTCCGCGACGGCGCGCATCATCGACTGGTGCTTGCAGGCGAGGGGATGCCGCAGCGCCACCGTGCTCGTGCAGCTCGAGGTCGCCCTCAAGCGGTCGGGCGGCTACGGGCGGTGGTCGAGACTCACCGCCGCGACGTGGCCGACCCATCGGTGGAGCTACCACGGCAGGGTCGACGCCACGGCGTTCCGTCCCGTCCCTCGCGTGCACTCCGGCATCCTGCGCATCGAGCGCCGGGACCGTCCGGTGCTCGATGCGACCGGATCCCGCGTGCACGCGCGCGTCGTCGAGGCCGCATTCGGCGGCGCAGGGGGCAGCGTCGCGGCGTCTCTCGCGCGCACGTTCGGGGCGCGGAACGCTTTCGCCTGGTCGCACCTCGCCCGGGGGCGGGTCGCGTCGGGCGTGCACCCCGACGAATGGATCACCGTGGCCCGGCGGCTGGTCGCGCGCGGCGGACGTGACCGGTGAGCCGCCTCCCAGGCGTGCTGCCTAGCGTCGAGGCATCCGCCCGCTCGGAAGGAGCCCGCCGTGACCGCGACCGCGCTCGAGCACCGACCCACCTCGCCGGGCCGCTCCGCGCTCGCCCTCGTGCTGTTCCTCCTGATCGCCTATGCCGTCGCGGCGTTCGGATCGCTCTCGACGATCGCGAACGTCGACGGCTGGTACGCCGAGGCCGAGAAGGCCTCCTGGAGTCCGCCGAACCAGCTGTTCGGGCCGGTGTGGACCGTGCTCTACGCGCTCATGTCGATCGCGGCGTGGCTCGTCTGGCGTCGTCGCGACCGGCCCGGTGCGCGTGCGGCGCTCGCGCTGTACGTCGCGCAGCTCGTGCTCAACGCCGTGTGGACGCCCGTGTTCTTCGGCGCCTACCCGGCCCTCGGGCCCGCAGCGCTGTGGATCGCGGCCGCGATCATCGTCGCGCTCGACGTCGCGGTGCTGCTCACTATGCTGCGGTTCCGGCCGATCGACCGCCGGGCGGCCTGGCTACTGGTGCCCTACTGGGCGTGGGTGCTGTTCGCCACGACGCTCAACGTCGCCGCCGCCGTGCTCAACAGCTGAGCGCGGTCTCGCTCCAACGCACGCTCCCGGTCGCTCAGTCGAGCGGGAAGAGCTCGGTGATCCGGTCGAGCTGCTCGCCGTCCGGATGCCAGGCGTCCGCCGCGACGGCGTTGCGGGCGATCTGCTCCGGCGTCGTCGCCCCGGCGATCACGCTCGCCAGCTGCGGGCGCGACAGGAGCCAGACGAACGTCGCCTCGAGCATCCCGACGCCCCACTCCTCGCACAGGGACCGGAACCGCTCCACCGCATCCCACGGCACCTCGTCGAGCACGTGCGGGCGCTGCCTCATGATGCGACTGTCGGCCGGGCCGCCGTCGCGGGTGAACTTGCCGGTGAACACGCCGTTGAACAGCGGGAAGTAGGGCAGGAAGCCCATGCCGGTCTTCTCGAGCGCCGGCAGGAGCTCCCGCTCCACTCCGCGGCGGAGCAGGCTGTACTCGTTCTGCGCCGAGACGAATCGGGTGAGGCCGGCGGTGCGCGCGGTCCAGTCGGCGTCGACGGCCTGCCAGGCGTCGAGGTTGGAGTGACCGATGTAGCGCACCTTGCCTTCGCGCACGAGGTCGTCGAGCACCGAGAGCGTCTCCTCGATCGGCGTCGCCGGGTCGGGCGTGTGCAATTGGTAGAGGTCGATCCAGTCTGTCTGCAATCGTCGGAGCGAATCCTCGACGGCGAGGCGCACGTACCGACGTGACCCCTTCGCACCCCAGGCCTCGCGGGGACCGTGCCGGTCGCTGTGACCGAACTTCGTGGCGAGCACCACCCGCTCTCGGCGACCGCGCAGCGCCTCGCCGAGCAGCGTCTCGCTCAGTCCGAACTCCTCGCCATAGATGTCGGCCGTGTCGAACAGCGTCACCCCGGCGTCGATGGCTGAGTCGATGAGGGCCGTCGTCCCCTCTTGCGAGTAGCTCGCCGTGCCCGGTCGACCGAGGTTGTTGCAGCCGAGTCCGATGACCGAGACGCGCAGTCCCGAGGTGCCGAGGTTCCTGTACTCCATGGCACTCATCCTCCCCCACATCGCGATCCGGGCGTCCGTCCCCGATGTCCGAAATCCGCGAGTGGATGTCCGGGGCGCTCGTTACAGTCGGATCATGCTCAGCACCGCGACCCTTCCCGACGCGCTCCGTCGCGTCGACAGCCCCATCGGGCGCATCCTGCTCACCGGCGACGGCGAGGCCGTCACCGGACTGTCCATGCAACGTGCCGGAGCGCTCCCGCTCGATGACGCGCCCGAGCAGTCCGACGACGTGCTCGACGCCGCCGCGGCTCAGCTCACCGAGTACTTCGCCGGACGGCGGCGCTCGTTCGACGTGCCGGTCCGGCTGGTCGGCACGGACTTCCAACGCGCCGTGTGGGACTACCTCGCCACCATCCCGTACGGCGAGATCGTCTCGTACGGCGCCATCGGGCTCGCCACGGGCCGCCCCACCGCGGGTCGAGCGGTCGGCGGCGCCGTCGGCGCGAATCCGGTTCCGCTGCTCGTCCCGTGCCACCGTGTGCTCGGCATCTCCCGACGCATCACCGGCTACAGCGGCGGCGACGGCATCCCGACGAAGGCGTGGCTGCTCGCCCACGAGGGCATCGAGCACCGCGCGTGACCGACGACCCCGAGCGCTGCGGATGGGCGGGCACAGATCCGGAGTACCGTCGCTACCACGACGAGGAGTGGGGCTTCCCGCTGCACGGTGATCGACCGCTCTTCGAGAAGATCAGCCTCGAGGGATTCCAGGCCGGCCTGTCCTGGATCACCATCCTCCGCCGCCGCCCGGCGTTCCGGGAGCTGTTCCACGGCTTCGAGATCGATGCCGTCGCCGCGATCACCCCCGACGACGTCGACCGACTCATGACCGACACCCGCATCATCCGCAACCGGGCCAAGATCGAGGCCACGATCGGCAACGCGCGCGCGGTGCAGCAGCTCACGGCGCACGATCCGGGAGCGCTCGACCGTCTCGTGTGGTCGTTCGCACCGGTCGCGCACGCACGGCCCGCGACGCTCGCCGACATCCCCGCGGTCACGGCCGAGTCCACCGCGCTCTCGAAGGCGTTGCGGGCTCACGGGTTCCGATTCGTCGGTCCCACGACGATGTACGCCCTCATGCAGTCCGCCGGGCTCGTCGACGATCACGTCGCCGGATGCTGGCGTGCCGCCGAGGCGGCCGTCGGCGCGTAGGGAGCCGGTTCAGACCGGGTTGCGTCGGCCGTGGCCGGCGTACGGACCCTGCCAGCCGTTCTGCGCGAACACCTCGGGACGGTACCGGTGCTCGGCGAACGCCATCACGAAGAGCCAGACGACGGGCGCGAAGACGCCGAGCACGACCCACGCGCCCTCGCGCCCGAACGCGAGCCCCGTACGTTACATGCCGATGCAGAGGAAGACGAACGTGACGATGCTGCCGCCGGGGATCAGCCCGAGCAGGGCGAGCCAGCCGGGTTGCCCGCCCACCTCGAGCCAGACCCAGACGTTGTAGAACGGCACCCACGCCTTCCACTGCTCGACGCCGACCTTCGTGAAGAAGAACATCAGGGCGATCGCCTGCACCGCGTAGACGAGCGCCGCGATGAGAAGGAACGACACGAAGAAGGTGCCGAAGAACAGCGCCATGAACTCCGGAGGCAACACCGGGTTCACCAGGTCGTCGTCGTGCATGCGCGCTCCCGTCGTCGGCGGTCAGACCACGAGGTCGAGCACACCCGCACCGCTCGGCGTGAGCCGGAACCCCGCGGACGGCGCCCACTCGATCAGCGACGCCAGGTCCGCATGAACGATACCGGAGTCGAGCACGGCTCGCGTGAAGCGGCCCTTGCCCGACTTGTTGAAGTGGTTGAGCGCCTTGCGGGTGCCGTCCGGCGTCTCGGTCACGACACGCACGTAGGCCGCGTCCGGTCGCACGGGCGCCGGCCCGAGGGCGACGTAGCCCTCCGAGCGGAGGTCGAGCACGACGCCGTCGTGCTCGGCGAGCCGGGCGGAGACGCCCGTCGCCCAGTGACGACGCAACACGAGGTCGGGCAATCGCGAGTCGTGCGACAACCGGTACGCCGGGATCGGGTCGAGGGCGCCGACGAGTCCGAAGAGCGCCGAGTGCACGACGACGTGACGCCCCGCGAACCCGCGCTCCGGGGCGCCGAGCGAGGCGGCGTCGAGGGCGTCGTAGAGCACACCCGTGTACCGGTCGATCGCCGGCATCACCGGCGAATGGCGGATGTTCCGGTTGCGGTCGATCTCGAACCGCTGCGTCGGGCCGAGCTTGAGCGCCGCGGCGGCGGTCGTCGCGTTCCGGCTCACCCGGGCGAGGGCCGCGAGGGCGGCGCGGCGTTCCCGGGTGAGTTCCGGAAAGCTCAGCGCGGCCAGGTCGAGGCTCGACTCGGCGACTCCCCCGTCGCGCTTGGTCTCGGAGGGAGGAAGGATCAGGAACATCAGTCCGTCACGAAGGCGATCGCGCGTTCCGCGTTCGCGTCGATCGGATGCACGGAGTCGAGGGTCACCCGCGGGGCCAGCGCGGCCTCACCCGACCATTCCGCGTACTCCTCGAGACTCTGCTCGACGGCGTGCCAGGTGGGCTCGGCGAGGTGCGCGAGGTTCCGGCGCCGCTTCTCGAGCCGGCGCCGGTGGACCTCCGGGTCGCTGCACTCGATCTCGACGAATCGCAGCGGCACCTTGTGCTTCGCGGCGAGACGCACCCACTGCTCACGGGCGGGACCGACGGCGTTGACCGCGTCGACGATGACCGTCTGCCCGGCCGCGAGAATCGCGTCGGCGAGGGTCTCGGCAACGAGGTACGCCGCGAGCCCCGTCGGCTGATCCGGGTCGATGCCCGCGGTGAGGATCGCCGACTCGAGCGGATCGACCGAGACGGTCGCCACGCCGAGCCGGCGCCCCACGAGGGCCGCGATGGTGCTCTTGCCCGCGCCGGGCAGACCCGCCATCGCGATGAGCATCGTCAGACCAACGCGGCGTTGCGCGCGACGATCGTCACGGTGTCGTGCTCGACCGAGAGGAACCCGTCTTCGGCGTTGGCGGTGACGTTGCCGCCGCCCGCGACCGTGACACGCACCTCACCGGCACCGAGGATGGCGAGCAGCGGCTCGTGCCCCGGGAGGATGCCGATCTCGCCCTCGGTGGTCCGGGCGATGATCTGCGACGCCTCGCCGGACCACACCTCGTGATCCGCCGAGACGACGCTGACCTTGAGAGCGGCCATGATCAGCCGTTGTCCTTCTGGATCTGTGCCCACTTCTCCTCGACGTCGGAGATCGATCCGACGTTGAAGAAGGCCTGCTCGGCCACGTGGTCGAAGTCACCGCGCACGATCGCGTCGAACGACTCGATCGTGTCCTTGAGCGGAACCGTCGAGCCCTCGACACCGGTGAACTTCTTCGCCATGTAGGTGTTCTGCGAGAGGAACTGCTGGATGCGGCGCGCACGCGACACCGTGATCTTGTCCTCTTCGCTCAGCTCGTCGACACCGAGGATCGCGATGATCTCCTGCAGCTCCTTGTTCTTCTGCAGGATCTGCTTCACGCTCGTCGCGACGCGGTAGTGGTCCTCACCCAAGTAGCGGGGGTCCATGATGCGGCTCGTCGAGCTCAGCGGGTCCACGGCCGGGTAGAGACCGCGCGAGGCGATCTCACGGCTGAGCTCCGTGGTGGCGTCGAGGTGCGCGAAGGTCGTCGCGGGGGCCGGGTCGGTGTAGTCGTCGGCCGGCACGTAGATCGCCTGCAGCGAGGTGATCGAGTGACCGCGCGTCGAGGTGATGCGTTCCTGGAGCACACCCATCTCGTCGGCGAGGTTCGGCTGGTAGCCCACCGCGGACGGCATGCGGCCGAGCAGCGTCGAGACCTCGGAACCGGCCTGCGTGAAGCGGAAGATGTTGTCGATGAACAGCAGCACGTCCTGCTTCTGCACGTCGCGGAAGTACTCCGCCATCGTCAGCGCCGACAGCGCGACACGCAGTCGCGTTCCCGGCGGCTCGTCCATCTGGCCGAAGACGAGAGCGGTCTTGTCGAACACACCCGCCTCCTCCATCTCCTGGATGAGGTCGTTGCCCTCACGGGTGCGCTCACCGACACCGGCGAACACCGACACACCACCGTGGTCCTGCGCGACACGCTGGATCATCTCCTGGATGAGCACCGTCTTGCCGACACCCGCACCACCGAAGAGACCGATCTTGCCGCCCAGCACGTACGGGGTGAGCAGGTCGATGACCTTGATGCCGGTCTCGAAGAGCTGGGTCTTCGACTCGAGCTGGTCGAACGCCGGGGGCTTGCGGTGGATGGGCCAGCGCTCGGTGACCTCGAGCGTCTCGCCCGGAGTGCCGTTGAGCACCTCGCCGATGACGTTGAAGACCTTGCCCTTGGTGACGTCGCCGACGGGCACCGAGATGGCCTCGCCGAGGTCGCGCACCTCCTGGCCGCGCACGAGCCCGTCGGTGGGCTTCAGCGCGATGGCGCGGACGAGGTCGTCACCCAGATGCTGGGCGACCTCGAGCACGAGGCGCGTGCTCTGCTCGCCGATCGTGATCGTCGTCTCGAGCGCGTTGTAGATCTCGGGGATCGAGTCGTGAGGGAACTCGATGTCGACGACCGGTCCGGTGACGCGTGCGATGCGTCCGACGCCGGTCGTGGCCGACGCCTCGGGCGTCGTGACGGGGACTGTCGTGCTCATGGCTTCCCTTTTCTCCTGGTTAGTGCTTCGCCGAGGCCAGGGCGTCCGCGCCGCCCACGATCTCGGAAATCTGCTGCGTGATCTCGGCCTGGCGCGCGTTGTTCGCCAACCGGGTGTAGTCGAGGATGAGCTTGTCGGCATTGTCGCTCGCCGACTTCATCGCCTTCTGGGTGGCGGCGTGCTTCGCGGCCGCCGACTGGAGCATCGCGTTGAAGATGCGGCTCTCGATGTAGACCGGGAGCAGCGCATCCAGCACGTCGCCGACCTCGGGCTCGAACTCGTAGAGCGGCAGGATCTCGTCGCCGGGCTCGTCCACGCCCTCCACCACTTCGAGCGGAAGCAGGCGCACCGTCTCCGGCACCTGCGAGATCATGCTCACGAAGCGGTTGTAGACGATGTGGATCTCGTCCACGCCGCCCTCGTCGGTGGGCTGGATGAAGCGCTCGACGAGCGCCTGACCGATCTCCCGGGCCGTCTCGACGTCGGGGTTGTCGGTGCCGCCGGTCCACTGCCGCTCGGAGTCGCGCTTGCGGAAGGTGAAGTACCCCACCGCCTTGCGCCCGATGAGGTAGTGGATGACCTCTTTGCCCTCGGCCTCGAGCCGCGCCCGCAGTTCGCCCGCCTCGCGGATGACCTGCGAGTTGAACGCTCCGGCGAGGCCGCGGTCGGAGGTGAACAGCACGATCGCCGCGCGACGCGGGTTCTCGGGCTCGGTGGTGAGGATGTGGTCCACGTTCGAGAAGGTCGCGACGGCCGAGACCGCGCGCGTCACCGCCCGCGAGTACGGAGTCGAGGCGGCGACGCGCTGCTGCGCCTTCTGGATGCGCGACGCCGAGATCAGCTCCATGGCGCGGGTGATCTTCTTGGTCGTCTGGGCAGAACGGATCTTCTGCCGGTAGACCCGGAGTTGCGCTCCCATGTCGTTACTTTCCCTCTAGCTGGAACTCGTCGGCCGCGTTCAGCGACGGCCCTTGACGATCTTTTCCTGGTTGATGTCCTCGTCGGCGAGCTCTTCGAACTGCTCCTTGCCCGGGCCGCTCAGCGAGGAGCCGTCGCCGGTCTGGAACTCGAGCTTGAACTCGTCGATCTTCTTGTCGAGGGCGGCGACGGTGTCGTCGTCGAGCACGTTGGTCTCGCGCAGGGTGCTGAGGATCTCGGTGTTGCGACCGAGGTAGTCCAGCAGCTCACGCTCGAAGCGCAGGATGTCTTCGACGGGCACCTCGTCGAGCTTGCCGTTGGTGCCGGCCCAGATCGAGACGACCTGCTCCTCCACCGGGTACGGCGAGTACTGCGGCTGCTTGAGCAGCTCGGTCAGACGCGCACCACGGGCCAGCTGGCGACGGCTCGTCGCGTCGAGGTCCGACGCGAACATCGCGAAGGCCTCGAGCGAGCGGTACTGCGACAGCTCGAGCTTGAGCGTTCCGGAGACCTTCTTGATCGACTTCACCTGGGCGTCACCACCGACGCGCGACACCGAGATGCCGACGTCGACCGCGGGACGCTGGTTCGCGTTGAACAGGTCGGACTGCAGGAAGATCTGCCCGTCGGTGATCGAGATCACGTTGGTCGGGATGTACGCCGAGACGTCGTTCGCCTTGGTCTCGATGATCGGGAGTCCGGTCATCGATCCGGCACCGAGCTCGTCGGAGAGCTTCGCGCAACGCTCCAGCAGGCGGGAGTGCAGGTAGAACACGTCGCCCGGGTACGCCTCGCGGCCCGGCGGGCGGCGCAGCAGGAGGGACACGGCGCGGTACGCCTCGGCCTGCTTCGACAGGTCGTCGAAGATGATGAGCACGTGCTTGCCGCCGTACATCCAGTGCTGGCCGATGGCCGAGCCGGTGTAGGGCGCGAGGTACTTGAAGCCGGCGGGGTCCGACGCGGGCGAGGCGACGATGGTGGTGTACTCCATCGCGCCGGCGTCCTCGAGGGCGCCCTTCACCGCGGCGATGGTCGAGCCCTTCTGGCCGATCGCGACGTAGATGCAGCGAACCTGCTTGTTGACGTCGCCCGACTCCCAGTTGGCCTTCTGGTTCAGGATCGTGTCGATCGCGATGGCGGTCTTGCCGGTCTGGCGGTCGCCGATGATGAGCTGACGCTGTCCGCGACCGATCGGGATCATCGCGTCGATCGCCTTGATGCCGGTCTGCATGGGCTCGTGCACGCTCTTGCGCTGCATGACGCCGGGCGCCTGCAGCTCGAGGGCGCGACGGCCTTCCGACGCGATCTCACCGAGACCGTCGATCGGATTGCCGAGCGGGTCGACGACGCGGCCGAGGTAGCCGTCGCCGACGGGCACCGAGAGCACCTCGCCCGTGCGGGTGACCTCCATCCCCTCCTCGATGCCGGCGAACTCGCCGAGCACGATGGTGCCGATCTCGTTCTCGTCGAGGTTCTGCGCGAGCCCGAGGGTGCCGTCCGCGAAGCGGATGAGCTCGTTGGCCATCACGCCGGGGAGGCCCTCGACGTGCGCGATGCCGTCGCCCGCGTCGGTGACGTACCCGACCTCGGTCGTCGACGCCTGGCTCGGCTCGTACGCGCGCACGAAGTCCTTGAGTGCGTCGCGGATCTCATCCGGGCTGATCGTGATGTCTGCCATGGGTTGTTCCTTCGGGGTTTGCGCTGGGATCAGCCAGCGAGCTGAAGTCTGAGGTCGTTGAGCTTGGCGGCGATGCTGCCGTCGATGACGTCGTTCCCGACCTGCACGCGGAGTCCGCCGAGCACGCGGGGGTCGATGACCTGGTTCAGTCGCACGTGGCGCCCGTACCGGGCCGTGAGGCTCTGCTCGAGGCGGTCCAGCTGCGCCGGCGCCACGGGTGTCGCACTCGTGACCGTGGCCACCAGCCGACCGCCCTGGTCGGCCACCACGGTCGAGGCGTACCGCAGTGATTCTCTCAGGCTGCGGCCGCGAGGCTGCTGAACGAGGTGACGCACGATCGCGATGGTCTGCGGCTGGGCCTTGCCGGTGAGCAACCGGTCGACGAGGCCGACCTTCTGGTCGACGCCGCTCAGCTTGCTGCCGATCGCGAGTTCGAGCGTGGGGTCCGACGCGACCGCCGAGGCGACCGTGAAGAGCTCCCGCTCGAGGCCGTCGTCGGCCGACGCTGCGATCGCGCGCAGCCCGAGCTCCTCGACGCCGCCGAGGAGCTCCTCGGGGGTCGACCAGCGGGTCGAGGCCACCGAGTCGAGCACGGCCCTCGCCGTCGCGCCGAAGCCGGCGAACACCGCCGCGACGAGCGCGCGCTTCTCGGCCGCTCCCGCGGAGGGGTCGGCGAGTGCGGACCGGAGCTGGGCGGAGCCGCCCAGCACACGGCCGGCCTGGAGCAGCTGCTCACCGGTCGAGGCGTCGACGTTCTGGCCGTCGAGCACCTCGCGCGCGGCGGCGAGTGCTTCTCTCGTCGCTGATCCCACGGGTTACGCCTTCGCCTGCTCGGAGGCCTCGAGGTCCGCGAGGAAGCGGTCCACGATCGCCTGCGACTTCGCGTCGTCGGAGAGGCTCTCGCCGATGACGCCCGACGCGAGGTCGATCGCCAGCGTGCCGACCTCGGAACGCAGGGACACGAGCGCAGCCTGCCGCTCGGCCTCGATCTGCGCCTGGGCGTTCGCGGTGATGCGCGCCGCCTCGGCGTTCGCCTGCTCCTTGAGCTCGGCGAGGATCTTCTGGCCGTCGACGCGGGCCTGCTCGCGGATGCGAGCCGCTTCGCTGCGCGCGTCGGCGAGCTGCTTGTTGTACTCCTCGAGCGCCGCGGCCGCTTCGGCCTGGGCGTTCTCGGCCTTCTTGATACCGCCCTCGATCTGCTCCGCGCGCTCGTCGAGCGTCTTCTGGATGCGCGGGAGCACACGCCAGATGAAGAACGCCGCGACGATCGCGAAGATGACCGCCGACCAGAAGATGTCGTAGAACTCCGGCAGCAGCGGGTTCCGCGCAGTCTCGGCCTCGCCGTGCGTCTCGAACGGTGCCAACAGGAATGCGTTCAGCATCCTGCCTCCTTAAGCGGGGTCGAGATTACGGGAAGGGGATGAAGGCGACGGCGATGCCGATGAACGCCAGCGCCTCGGTGAAGGCGATGCCGAGGAACATCAGGCCGGTGAGGCGGCCCTGCAGCTCGGGCTGGCGTGCGACCGACTCGACGGTCTTGCCGACGACGATGCCCACGCCGATGGCGGGTCCGATCGTGGCGATGCCGAAGGCGACAGGGGCGATGTGACCCGTGAGTTCAGCGACGTTCACGTGTATTTCCTTCCGTGGTGAGTGGACTCGGCGGGCGCCGGGTCCGCTTAGTGCTCTTCAACCAGCGCGAGCTGGATGTAGACAGCGGTGAGCAGGGTGAAGACGTAGGCCTGGAGGGCGGCCACGAGCAGCTCGAAGAGCGTGAACGCGAACCCGAAGGCGAAGGTGCCGACGCTGAACAGGCTGTAGAAGCCGCCGGCGGTGAAGAGGAAGAAGTGCGTCGCCGAGAAGCAGAGCACGAGCAGCATGTGGCCCGCGACCATGTTCATGAGAAGACGGATGGCGAGCGTCACGGGGCGGAGGATGAAGGTCGAGACGAACTCGATCGGCGTCACGATGATGTACACCGGCAGCGGAACGCCCGAGGGGAACAGCGAGTTCTTGAAGAACGCCCCGGGGTGCTTGCGCACGCCGGCGTAGATGAACGCGATGTACGAGACGATCGCGAGCACGATCGGGAGCCCCACGACCGACGATCCGGCGATGTTGAGCAGCGGCACGATGCCCGTGAGGTTCAGGAAGATGATCGTGAAGAACATCGGCACGAGCAGCGGCAGGAACCGCTTGCCGTCCTTCTCGCCGAGCGTGTTGAAGACGATGTTGTCGCGCACGAAGCCGACCGCGAGCTCGATGACGCTCTGACCGCGGCCCGGGATGGTGCGCATGCGTCGCGTGCCGAGCCAGAAGACGAGCAGCAGCACCGCGATGGCGATGAAGCGCACGAGGATGATGCGGTTGATCGCGAACGGCGTGCCCTCGAAGAGGAGCACTTCCGGGAAGAAGTCGTCGAGGGACGGCCCGTGGAACTCTCCGCCGTCGGAGGCAAACGGTACGACCAGATTGAGAGCGTTTGCTAGCAGCGCTGACTCCTGAATCGGGGCGTGCGAGCACGCGGCGATCGGGCAAGAAGGGGGGCTTTCGTCCCCCAGCCTAGCAAGGAAGAATGCCCCCCGACGAATCGGGAGGCGGATCCGGTGTCAGCGGCCGCTGCGGGGCTCCCCCGGCAGGTCGATGTCGCTCACGTACGGGATGCGCGCACGCACGAAGGCGAGCACGTCCGCGGCGAGCGAGCCGAGCACCGCGACGACGATCGTGATGAAGAGCACGTACGGGTTGAGGAAGTCCTGGCCGCCGAGCAGGATCACGAGCACCAGGAAGATCACGAGCTTGAGCAGCCAACCGCCCATGACGATGCCGAAGAAGAGCGGGCTGAACAACTCCCCCTTCGACACGCTCACCGCAGCGAGGATCGTGAGCGCGGTCAGTCCGAGGAACACCGCGGTCATCGCCGCCCCGACGAGGGCGCCGAGCAGCCCCGGCACACCGTCGACCGCGAAGCCGATCGCGCCGCCGATCACGGCGATCGCGAGGGCGAGCAGTGCGCCGTACAGGGCGGCGCGCTTGAGCAACGGGGCGGCGGTCATTCTTTCCTGTCCTTCAGTCGTCGGAGTGCCGCATCCGTCTGGCGCGGGTCGGGCTGGTCGTCGATTTCGTTGGACGCCTCGTCGAGCGGGTCGAAGCGCGCGGTCGCCTCGTCGGCGCCGAGTTCGTCCGGGCTGAGCGACTGGACGGCGGTCTCGACCGCCTTGCGCCGGGTGAGCGGCAACAGGGTGACGACGGTGCACGCGACGAGGCCGACCGAGATGAAGGCGAGGGCCCACGCCCAGTGCACGAACAGCGGCAGCAGGCATCCGACCGCGACGACCGTCGTCCAGGCGTAGAAGATGAACACCGCGTGCTGGTGCGTGTGCCCCATGTCGAGCAGGCGGTGGTGCAGATGCCGACGATCGGCCGAGAACGGGGACTTGCCCGCGCCGAGCCGGCGCACGACGGCGAGCCCGAAGTCGAGCAGGGGCACGACGAGGATCGCGAACGGCAGGATGATCGGGATGAGCGACGGCAGCAGTTGCGACCGGCTGATGGTCTGCGGATCCACCTGCGTCGTCACCGCGATCGCGGAGGCGGCCATCAGCAGTCCGACGAGCAGCGCCCCCGAGTCGCCCATGAACAGACGCGCAGGCCGCTTCAACTGGCCCCGCACCTCCACACGCCAGTTGTACGGGATGAAGCCCAGACACGCACCGCCGAGCAGCACCGTCAGCAGCGACGCGAGGTTGAAGTACTCGGTGCGTCCGCCCGCCTGCAGCAGGTAGGCGTAGATGAAGAAGACACCGCTCGCGATCATCGCGACCCCGGCGACGAGTCCGTCGAGCCCGTCGATGAAGTTCATCGCGTTCATGACGAGCACAACGGCGAGCACGGTGAGCATGAACGACTGCGTCGGCGAGAGCAGGTACACCCCCACGACCGGCTCGCTCGTCTCCGACGGTACGACGATCGGCAGCGACACGAGCTGGATGCCGCCCCAGGCGAGCACACCGCCGGCGAGGATCTGCGCGCCGAGCTTGATCGTCCAGTCGAGATCCCACAGGTCGTCGACGACGCCGACCACCACGATCAGCAGGGCCGCGAGCAGGATCGCGAGGATGCGGTCCGGATGGTCGAAGACGATGTCGAACTCGTCGAGCTGCGACGCGAGGGCGAGGGCCGCGAGCACGCCGAGGAACATCGCGACGCCGCCGAGGCGGGGCGTCGGGCTCGTGTGCACGTCCCGGTCGCGGATCTTCGGGTACAGCTTGAAGCGCAGGCCCAGCCGCCACGTCACGTAGGCGAGCACGGCGGTCGATCCCGCCGACACCACACCGACGAGCGCGTAGAAGACTATGCGCACTTGTCGGCCCCGACCACCTCGACGATCTGCTCGTCGGGGATGACGCCGTGCCGCACGATGCGCAGCTTGCCGCCCTCCGCGAGCAGTCCCGTCGCGTCGACGATCGTCGACGACGGTTCGGCGGCCCCGGGGTAGTCCTCCCCCGCGCGTCCGTCTTCGAGGTAGACGGCGACGCTCTCGCCGAGCATGACCTCGGCGTCCGTCGCGGTCAGCGCGGGGGGCTGACCACTGAGATTGGCGCTCGACACGGCGAGCGGACCGGTCTCGGACAGCAGCTCGAGCGCGATCCGGTTGCGCGGCATGCGCAGCGCGACGGTGCCGCCGGTGTCGCCGAGGTCCCAGTGCAGCGACGGCTGCGCGGGGAGGATGACCGTGAGCCCGCCGGGCCAGAAGCGCTCGACGAGCGCGTCGACCTCCGGCGGCACGCGCTCGGCGAGTGCGGCGAGGGTCGGGATGCCCGGGATGAGCACGGGCGGCGGGGCCGTGCGGCCCTTGGCCGCGAGCAGCCGCTGCACGGCGGCGGGCGAGAACGCGTCGGCCGCGACGCCGTACACCGTGTCGGTGGGCATCACGACCAGTTCGCCGCGGCCGATCGCCGACCGCGCCAGGCGCATACCGGTCAGCAGCTCGTCGTCACGCGAACAGTCGTAGATGGGGGCCATGTCGCCCTACATCGTAGTGCGACCCTCGAGCGGGGTCGTGGAGGGCGGACTCAGGCGCGCGTGGCCGAGGTCGCCCGATCGCGCCCGAGCAGGTCGCGATGGGTCGCCGGAGCACGCCAGCCGTCCGAAGTGAGGAGCGCCGCGATCTCGGCCGCCTGCAGTTCGCCGTGCTCGATCACGAGCGTGCCGCCGGCGCGCAGCAGCCTGCTCGCGGTGCGCGACACCTGTCGCACGACGTCGAGGCCGTCGTCACCGCCGTAGAGCGCCGCGGCGGGATCGAACAGCCGCACCTCGGGATCGCGGGGCACCGCATCCGCCGGGATGTACGGCGGGTTCGAGACGACGACGTCGACGACGCCGTCGAGCTCAGGCAGGGCGTCGGCGAGATCGGCGAACACGAGCCGGGCGTTGTCGGCGCCGGTCTCGCGGAAGTTCTGCTTCGCCCAGATGAACGCCTGGGGCGAGTTCTCGACGGCGTGCACGCGTGCGTGCGGCACCTCGGTGGCGAGGGCGAGGGCGATCGCTCCGCTGCCGGTGCCGAGGTCGACGCCGACGGGTTCGGCCGACGGCACGGCCGCGAGCGCGTCGATCGCGATCTGGGCGACCGACTCCGTCTCCGGTCGGGGCACGAAGACCCCGGGTCCGACGGCGAGATCAAGGGAGCGGAACCCGGCGCGACCGGTGATGTGCTGCAACGGCTCCCGGGCGGCACGGCGCTCGACCGCCTCGGTCGCCGCGAGCAGATCGTCGGACGCGAGCTGCGCATCCGTCACCAGTCGCGCCTGCAGCGCTCCGCGCCCGAGCCCGAGCACGTGGCCGAGCAGCAGTTCGGCGTCGGCCTCCGGCGTGGGCACGCCGGCACGCGTGAGCACGCCGACGGCGTGGTCCCGGAAGGCCCGCAGGGTGACGGGGTTCATGCGCGGGGGCTCACTGGTCGCCGAGGTCGGCGAGCCGTGCCTCCTCGTCGGCCTGGATGCACGAGTCGATGACGGGATCGAGCGCGCCATCCATGACCTGGTCGAGGTTGTAGGCCTTGTATCCGGTGCGGTGGTCGGCGATCCGGTTCTCGGGGAAGTTGTAGGTGCGGATGCGCTCGGAGCGGTCCATGCCCCGGATCTGGCTCTTGCGGGCATCCGAGGCGGCGGCGGCGAGTTCCTCCTGCTGGCGCGCGAGGATGCGGGCGCGCAGCACGCGCATGGCGGCCTCGCGGTTCTGCAGCTGGCTCTTCTCGTTCTGCATCGACACGACGATGCCGGTCGGCAGGTGCGTGATGCGCACGGCGGAGTCGGTCGTGTTGACGGACTGGCCGCCGGGGCCGCTCGAGCGGTAGACGTCGATCTTGAGGTCGTTCGAGTTGATCTCGACCTCGCCGGGCTCGTCGACCTCGGGGAAGACGAGCACACCGGTCGTCGAGGTGTGGATGCGTCCCTGCGACTCGGTCGCCGGCACGCGCTGCACGCGGTGCACGCCGCCCTCGTACTTGAGGTGCGCCCACACGCCCTGCGCCGGGTCGGTCGAATTCGACTTGATCGCGACCTGCACGTCCTTATAGCCGCCGAGGTCCGACTCGGTGCGGTCGAGCAGCTCGGTCTTCCAGCCCTTCGACTCCGCGTAGTGCAGGTACATGCGCAACAGGTCGGCGGCGAACAGGGCGCTCTCGGCCCCGCCTTCGCCCCCCTTGATCTCCATGATCACGTCGCGCCCGTCATCGGGGTCGCGCGGGATGAGCAGCCGGCGCAGCTTCTCCTGAGTGGCCTCGACCTGCTCTTCGAGCGTCGGGACCTCCTCGGCGAACGCCGCGTCCTCCTTGGCGAGCTCGCGCGCCGCCTCGAGGTCGTCGGTCGCCTGCTGCCACGCCGTGTGCGCGGCGGCGATGCGGCTCAGTTCCGCGTACCGCCGGTTGATCCTCTTCGCTCTGGCCGCATCCGCGTGAACGGCGGGATCCGACAGCTGCTGCTGCAGATCCTCGTGCTCGGCCAGCAGCACCGCCACCGACTCGAACACGGGTCAGTCGTGGTGGCCGTGGCCGTTGCCGTTGCCGTGCCCGTTGCCCGGCTGCGGCAGCGACTTCTGGATCTGCATGAGGAACTCGACGTTGCTGCCGGTCTCCTTGAGCTTTCCGAGCACGATCTCGAGCGCCTGCTGCGGGTCGAGGCCGGCGAGGGCACGACGCAGCTTCCAGGTGACCTTGACCTCGTCGACACCGAGCAGCATCTCCTCGCGGCGGGTGCTCGACGCGTTGACGTCGACGGCCGGGAAGATCCGCTTGTCGGCGAGCTGCCGCGAGAGGCGCAGCTCCATGTTGCCGGTGCCCTTGAACTCCTCGAAGATGACCTCGTCCATCTTGGACCCGGTCTCGACGAGCGCGGTGGCGAGGATGGTCAGCGAGCCGCCGTCCTCGATGTTGCGCGCGGCGCCGAAGAAGCGCTTCGGCGGGTACAGCGCCGACGAGTCGACACCGCCGGAGAGTATGCGACCCGACGCGGGAGCGGCCAGGTTGTAGGCGCGGCCGAGGCGGGTGATCGAGTCGAGCAGCACGACGACGTCGTGTCCGAGCTCGACGAGTCGCTTGGCGCGCTCGATCGCGAGCTCGGCCACGGTCGTGTGGTCCTCGGCGGGGCGGTCGAAGGTCGAGGCGATGACCTCACCCTTCACCGTGCGCTGCATGTCGGTGACCTCTTCGGGCCGCTCGTCGACGAGCACGACCATGAGGTGGGCCTCGGGGTTGTTCTTCGCGATCGCGTTCGCGATGGCCTGCAGCACGACCGTCTTGCCGGCCTTCGGCGGCGACACGATGAGACCGCGCTGCCCCTTGCCGATCGGCGACACGAGGTCGATGATGCGGGTCGAGATCTTCGCCGGCTCGGTCTCGAGGCGCAGTCGCTCCTGCGGGTAGAGCGGCGTGAGCTTGCCGAATTCCACGCGCTCGGCGAGCTCGTCGTGGGGCAGCCCGTTCACGCTGTCGATCTTGACGATCGCGTTGTACTTCTGGCGGCCCTGGCCCTGCTCGCCCTCGCGGGGCTGGCGGATGGCGCCGACGACGGCGTCGCCCTTGCGCAGGTTGTACTTCTTGACCTGCCCGAGCGAGACGTAGACGTCGTTCGCCCCCGGCAGGTAGCCGCTCGTGCGCACGAAGGCGTAGTTGTCGAGCACGTCGAGGATGCCCGCGATCGGGATGAGCACGTCGTCGTCGGAGATCTCCGGCTCGAACTCGTCGTTCTGCGCGCCGCGTCCACGCTTGCGGTCGCGGTAACGGCCCCGGCCGCCGCGTCCGTCGTCCTGGGCGTCGCGCTGCTGCTGGGTCTGCTGCTGGCCACCCTCGGTGCGGCCGCTCTCGCCCTGCTGCTGACGGTCACCGCGCTGGCGGTCACCCTGCTGCTGACGGTCGCCCTGCTGACGGTCACCCTGCTGCTGACGGTCGCCCTGCTGCTGACGGTCGCCCTGCTGACGGTCACCCTGCTGCTGACGGTCGCCCTGCTGACGGTCGCCCTGCTCCTGGCGGTCGCCTCCGCGGTTGCGGTTGCGGCGCCGGCCCTGACGCTGCTCGCCCGAGTCGGAGGACGACTCGACGTCACCGTCGGCGGACTCCTGGGCGTCGTCCGACGAGACCTCGGCGGCGTCCTGCTGCGGCTGCTCGCCGCGGCCGCGTCCGCGGCGGCGCGGCGACTCGGTCGACGGTGCCTGCTCGGCGGCGGGCTGATCGGCCGGACCGGCCTCGGTGGCCTGCTCGGTGGCTTGCTGGTCGGTGGGCTGCTGGGCGGTGGTCGGCTGGTCGGCGGCCGGCGCGACGTCGGCGAGCGGCACGAGACCCGTGTCGGCCGAGTTCACGTGCGAGACGGCGGCGACGGGCGCCTCGCCCGGAGCGGCGGTGACCCGTCGGCTGCCGCGACGTCGCGGAGTGGCGGTTGCGGTCGGGGCGGGGGCCTGCGGCGCCTCCACCGGGGCGGCGGCGGGAGCCGTCTCCACCGGAGCGACGTCCGCCGGCGCGGCGTCGGCAGCGGGGGCCTCGACCTCGACCGGCAGGTCGAGCTGCGGGGCGTCGGCGGCGACGGTCTCGCCGCCCTGGCTGTCGGAGATCAGGTCCACGAGTTCTCCTTTACGAAGTTTCGAGGCAGCGGGGAGGCCGAGCCGAGCCGCGAGTGCCTGCAGCTCGGGCAGCCTCAGCTTCGCGAGATCGGTGCGGGACTCCACGACGGGAGGGTGCGAGGGCGCGTCAGTCAAGGGGTGATTCCTTATCTCCCGAGCAGAGAACGTTCTCGGGCTTCAGCATCGGCCGGATCGCCGGCGTGTGATGCTGCGGTAAGCGAGTGCTTGAAATGGATGCTGTCCGGGGCCGCTGCGTCAAACCAGCGCGTCAACCGAATGCGGCACCACTGTAGCACCTTTGAAGTCGACGGCCAGCATGAGCGCCTGCCACGCCGTGTCGGCGTTCGCGTCGACGAGGGCGGCGGCGACCTGCCGTTCGGCAGGGCTGCTGCCGAGCACGAGGATGGACGGACCGGCACCCGAGACGACGGCCGCGAGACCGTTCGCGCGCAGCACGGTGATGAGCCGATCGGTCTCGGGCATCGCGCTCGCGCGGTAGCTCTGGTGCAGCTTGTCCTCGGTCGCCGCGTGCAGCAGCTCGGGGCTCTGGATGAGCGCGGCGATGAGCAGGGCGGAGCGTGAGACGTTGAAGATCGCGTCCTCGTGCGGCACCGATGCGGGCTGCAGGCTGCGGGCGAGCTTCGTCGACATGGTGGCCTCGGGCACGAGGATGAGCGGCGAGACGCCGCGGTGCACGGTGAGCTTCTTGTGCTGCGGGCCGTCCGGCGTCATCCACGCGATCGTGAGGCCGCCGAAGATCGCCGGGGCGACGTTGTCGGGGTGGCCCTCGAGGTCGGTGGCCAACGTCAGCACGTCTTGCGCGTCGAGTTCGACGATGCCCTCGAGCAGCCCCTTCGCCGCCATGATGCCCGCGACGATCGCCGCGCCGGAGCTGCCCATGCCGCGGCCGTGCGGGATCGAGTTGTGCGCGACGAGGTCGAGGCCCGGCATCGGGACTCCCGCGCGCGCGAAGGCGTGGCCGATCGAGCGCACGACGAGGTTCGACTCGTCCGTCGGCACCTCGCCCTCGCCGACACCGCGCACGTCCACCGTGGCGCCGGGCTGCTCGCGCACGGTCACCTCGAGCTCGTCGTAGAGGGCGACCGCGAGTCCCAGGGTGTCGAACCCCGGTCCGAGGTTGGCGCTCGTCGCCGGGACCTTGACGTGGACCGACCGGCCCACCGGGACGGCGGTCATGACCGCCCGAGTCCGAGCACGCCGGCGATCTCGTCGACGTCGACCGGCACGACCGTCGGGCTCGCCTCGACGCCGTCCGGTCCGCGGAGGGCCCACTGCGGGTCCTTGAGTCCGTGCCCGGTCACCGTGAGCACGACGGTCGCGCCGCGCGGCACCGCGCCCGCTTCCGAGCGCTCGAGCAGCCCGGCGACGCTGATGGCGGAGGCGGGTTCGACGAAGATGCCGACCTCACGGGAGAGGATGCGGTGAGCGGCGAGGATCGCGTCGTCGTCGATGGCCCCGAAGTACCCGTCGGTGGCTTCGCGCGCCTCGAGGGCGAGCTTCCACGAGGCGGGATTCCCGATGCGGATCGCGCTCGCGATCGTGTCGGGATGGCTGACCACCTCGCCGCGGACGATCGGGGCGCTGCCTGCGGCCTGGAAGCCGAACATGCGCGGCAGCTTGGTGCTGATGCCCCGCTCGAGCTCCTCGCGGTATCCGCGGGTGTACGCGGTGTAGTTGCCCGCGTTGCCGACGGGGATGAAGTGGAAGTCGGGGGCGTCTTCGAGCACCTCGACGACCTCGAACGCGGCGGTCTTCTGCCCCTCGATGCGGTCGTTGTTGACCGAGTTGACGAGGTGCACCGGGTAGTTCGCGGCGAGATCGCGGGCGATGTCGAGGCAGTCGTCGAAGTTGCCCTGCACCTGCAGCAGCTCGGCGTTGTGCGCGATGGCCTGGCTCAGCTTGCCCATGGCGATCTTGCCCTCGGGCACGAGCACCGCGGCGGTGATGCCGGCGTGGGTCGCGTACGCGGCGGCCGAGGCGGAGGTGTTGCCGGTCGAGGCGCAGATCACGGCCTTCGCGCCGTGCTCCACGGCCTTCGAGATCGCCATCGTCATGCCGCGGTCCTTGAACGACCCGGTCGGGTTCATGCCCTCGTACTTGACGAACACCCGCGCGCCCGTGCGCTCGCTGAGCGCGGGCGCCGGCAGGAGCGGAGTGCCGCCCTCGCCGAGGGTCACGACCGGGGTCGCGTCGGTGACGTCGAGGCGGTCGGCGTATTCGCGGAGCACGCCGCGCCACTGATGAGCCATCGCTCTATAGTCCTTCTACTCGCAGAACGGATTCGACCGAGTCGACGACGTTCCGGGATTCGAGCGCATCGACGGTCGCGGCCAGAGCGGCCTCGCTCGCCTCGTGGGTGCCGATCACCAGGGTAGCGGTGGCCGGTCCACTCTCCTGACCATCGCCGACATGCTGCTCGACCGCTTCGACCGACACGCCGTTGTCGCTGAACACCCCCGCGATGGCGGCGAGCACACCCGGCTGGTCGAGCACGCGCAACGTGATCTGGTACCGCGTGGTGACGGCGGTGATGGGCAGCGCGGGCAGGTCGGCGTGGGTCGATTCCGCGACGCCGGGGCCGCCGACGACGTGCCGGCGTGCGGCGGAGACGAGGTCGCCCAGCACCGCCGACGCCGTCTCGAGCCCACCCGCGCCGGCGCCGTAGAACATCAGGCTGCCCGCGGCCTCGGCCTCGAGGAAGACCGCGTTGTTGGCTCCGTGCACCGCGGCGAGCGGGTGCGCGAGCGGCACGAGGGCCGGGTGCACGCGGGCGCTCACGCCGTGCACGCCGGTCGCGGGGTCGGTCGCGCGTTCGCAGATCGCGAGGAGCTTGACGACGTAGCCGGCCTTGCGGGCGGCCACGACCTGGTCGTGCGTGATCGAGGTGATGCCCTCGCGGTAGACCGCCTCGAGCGGCACGCTCGTGTGGAAGGCGAGACTCGCGAGGATCGCCGCCTTCTGCGCCGCGTCGTAACCCTCGATGTCGGCGGTGGGGTCGGCCTCGGCGTAGCCGAGCTCGGTCGCGACGGCGAGCGCGTCGTGCAGGCTCTCCCCCGTCGAGTCCATGCGGTCGAGGATGAAGTTGGTCGTGCCGTTCACGATGCCGAGGATGCGCTCGACCCGGTCGCCGGCGAGGCTGTCGCGCAGCGGGCGGATGATCGGGATCGCCCCGCCGACGGCGGCCTCGTAGTAGAGCTGGGCACCGACCTGCTCGGCGGCCTCGAACAGCTCCGGCCCGTGCGTGGCGAGCAGCGCCTTGTTGCCGGTGATGACGTCGGCGCCCGAGTTGATCGCGGTGAGGATGTGGGTGCGGGCGGGCTCGAGGCCGCCGATGAGCTCGACGACGATGTCGGCGCCGAGGATGAGCGACTCGGCGTCGGTCGTCAGCAGCTCGCGCGGGATGTCGGCACGACGGGGGGCGTCGAGGTCGCGCACGGCGACGCCGACGAGCTCGAGCCCGGCGCCGACGCGCTGCGCGAGCTCCTCCCGGTGCTCGAGCAGCAGTTTGGCGACCTGCGAGCCCACCGACCCCGCTCCGAGGATGGCGATGCGCAGGTTGCGGTACTCGATCATGCTCGATCTCCGGTGTCGGTTCGGGTGGCGGGGGCGGTGG
The DNA here is from genome assembly GCF_002797715.1 of Diaminobutyricimonas aerilata. Classification (NCBI taxonomy): domain Bacteria; kingdom Bacillati; phylum Actinomycetota; class Actinomycetes; order Micrococcales; family Microbacteriaceae; genus Diaminobutyricimonas; species Diaminobutyricimonas aerilata. Next base: position 2,384,376 of record NZ_PGFF01000001.1, read on the forward strand.
CCGTGGTGAGGCCCATGTCGCGGGCGAGGAGGTCGTCCTCCGTCTCGCCGCGGACGATCAGGCGGGCGTCGCCGTCGCGCACCGCGACGACGGGTGGACGCCCGAGGTAGTTGTAGTTGCTCGCGAGCGACCAGCAGTACGCGCCGGTCGCCGGCACGCCGAGCAGGTCGCCGGGGCGGATGTCGCCCGGCAGGTACTCCGCGTGCACGACGATGTCGCCGCTCTCGCAGTGCTTGCCGACGACCCGCGAGAGCACCGGCTCGGCGTCGGAGGCGCGGGAGAGCACGCGGGCGGAGTACTCGGCTCCGTACAGCGCCGGTCGGATGTTGTCGCCCATGCCGCCGTCGACGCTCACGTAGAGCCGGGTCGCCGAACCCGTCGGCGCCACGCGCTCGACCGGCTCCCCCGCCTGCACGGGGTCGGGCACGGGGAGGGAGACCTCGACGGGCTTGATCGTGCCCACTTCATACACCGTGACGGTCGACGGACCGATGATCGCGCGGCCCGGCTCGACGGCGACGGCCGGCACGGGGATGCCGAGCTCGGCGCACGCGTCGGCGACGATGTCGGCGAGGGCGGCGGCGATGCCGGCCACATCCGGTGCCTCGTCGACCTCGGTGTAGGCGATGCCGAATCCGCCGCCGAGATTGAGCTCGGGCACCGGCCCGCCGGCGAGCAGTCGCGCGTGCACGGGCAGCAGCCGGTTCGCGGCCTCGGCGAAGCCCTGGGTCTCGAAGATCTGCGACCCGATGTGCGAGTGGAGCCCGAGGAACTCGAGCGAGTCCTCGGCGCGGATGGCCGCGACGAGCCGCTCGACCTCGGTGAGGGGTACGCCGAACTTCTGGTCCTCGCGGGCGGTGGCGAGGAACTCGTGGGTGTGGGCGTGCACGCCGGAGTTGACCCGCAAGCGGACCGCCTGGCGCCGGCCGTGACGGCGGGCGGTCTCGGCGACCCGGCCGATCTCGGCCTCGCTGTCGAGCACGATCGCGCCGAGCCCGACGCTCACCGCACGATCGAGTTCGCGGTCGGACTTGTTGTTGCCGTGCAGTCCGAGGGCGGCGGGCTCCACCCCCGCGGCGAGCGCCACGGCGAGTTCACCGCCGCTCGCGACGTCGATGCGCAGTCCGGCCTCGCGGACCCAGCGTGCGACCTCTGTGCTGAGGAACGCCTTACCCGCGTAGTACACCGCCGCGCGGGAGCCGACGCGCGCGAACTCACGATCGAATGCCGCCCGCACGTGCTCCGCACGCCCACGCACATCAGCCTCGTCGACGACGTAGACGGGGGTGCCGAAGCGCTCGCGGATCTCGTCCACGCCGACGCCCCCGATGCGCACGACCCCGTCGGCGCCGCGTTCCACCGCCGACGACCAGACGCGGTCGGGCAGGGCGTTCACATCACGCGGCTCACGCAGCCACTCGGGAGCGAGCGGATTGACGGGCACGAGACCTCACAGGGGATCGGGTTCATCGACGGTGAGGCGAGCGGACCCGGCTTGGTCCCTGAAGCCACACGCATAGTACCGAACCCGGCACCCGCCTCAGTGCTTCGACGAGCTCAGCAGGACCGCTTCGACGAGCTCAGCACAAGCGCTTCGACGGGCTCAGCACGAGCGCTTCGACGAGCTCAGCACGAGCGCTTCGACGAGCTCAGCACGAGCCCCGGTCGGAGAGGGTGTCGCTCGAGAGCACGAGGTCGCGCGCGCTCACGGTGATGACCAGCGCGTCGGCCTGGATGATCGCGTCCTCCAGCACGACGCCGCGCGGCAGTAGCTCGGCGGCGCAGAAGGGCACCTCGAGGCGGGAGATGTCGGGGAAGATCTGGTCGAGCCGCAACGACGCTCCCCCACCGGTGAGCGTCACCTCGGCGGGCGTGAGGAGGATGCGGCCGTCGTCCACGGACGGGGCGAGATCGGCGAGGAAGCTGATGTCGAGCCCGAGGAACTCGGTGGCGCCTTCGTAGCGCACCACCCCGTCGACCAGCTGGAAACCGCCCACCGCGTCGACCGGGGTCACGACCTCGTTGAGCGCCTCGGAGTCGATCACGAGCCGGCCCGTGCCGCTGCGCACCGGCGTCGTGCGATCCGTGGGCACCCCGTTCGCGACGATGCTCGCCGACGCGGTCGTGCCCTCGACGGCGATGCTCGGGGCGTCGAGGATCACCTGGTCGAACGAGCCGGCCAGGTACTGGGCGAGGAACGAGAAGCCGCCGATGTGCACGTCGACCGCGCCCGAGCCCTCCGGTAACCGCGAGGCGATCTCCGCCTCGAGGCGCTGCTGGGCGTAGTGCCGGCCGAGGGAGTCCGCCGCGACGAGGCCGCCGACGATCAGCACGAGCAGCACCGACAGCACGATCGGCCACCGCTTGCGCCGCGGGCGCGGCGTGGCCGGCTCGAGCACCACGGTCTGCTGCTCGCCGCTCATGTCACATCCGGTCCGGGGCGCTCACGCCGAGCAGATGCAAGGCGTTGCGCAGCACCTGACCCGTCGCGTCGTTGAGCCACAGCCGCGTGCGGTGCAGATCGCCGACGGGCTCGTCGCCGAGCGGGATGATGCGGCAGTTGTCGTACCACTTGTGGTACGAAGCGGCCAGTTGCTCGGCGTAACGCGCGATGCGGTGCGGCTCACGAAGCTGCGCGGCCTGGGCGACGATGCGCGGGAACTCGGCGAGCGCCCCGAGCAGCACGCTCTCGGTCTCGTGCTCGAGCAGCCCCGCGTCGAATCCGGAACGATCCACTCCCGAGTCGATCGCGTTCCGCGCCACCGAGCGGGTGCGGGCGTGCGCGTACTGCACGTAGAAGACGGGGTTGTCGTTCGTGCGCTTCTGCAGCAGCTCGGGGTCGAGGGTGAGCGGCGAGTCGGCCGGGTAGCGAGCGAGGGAGTACCGCAGCGCATCCGTGCCGAGCCACGCCTGCAGGTCGTTGAGCTCGATGACATTGCCGGCACGCTTCGACAGTCGCGCCCCGTTGATGCTGACGAGCTGTCCGATGAGCACCTCGATGTCGCGGTCCGGATCGTCGCCGGCCGCCCCCGCGAGCGCCTTCAGCCGGTGCACGTAGCCGTGGTGGTCGGCGCCCAGCAGGTAGATCTTGTGCGCGAAGCCGCGGTCGCTCTTGCTCAGGTAGTAGGCGGCGTCGGCGGCGAAGTAGGTGTACACGCCGTTGCCGCGCCGGATGACCCGGTCCTTGTCGTCGCCGAAGTCGGTCGTGCGCACCCACACGGCGTCGTCCTCGTCGAAGACGTGGCCCTGCGCGCGCAAGCGGTCGACGGCCTGGTCGATCGCGCTCGGCACGCCGCCGTCGCCGGGAGCGTGGAGCTGCCGCTCGCTGAACCACACGTCGAAGTGCACGTTGAAACGCTCGAGCGATTCCCGGATCTCCGCGAGCTGCAGCTCGTACCCGAGCTCACGGGCGACGGCGAGGGCCTCGTCGGCGGGCAGCTCGAGCAGGTCGGGACGCCGCTCGAGTGCCTGCTGGGCGAGCTCGCCGATGTAGGCGCCCGGGTACCCGTTCTCCGGCGTCGGCTCGCCCTTCGCCGCGGCGAGCACCGACGCCCCGAAGTTGTCCATCTGGTTGCCGGCGTCGTTGATGTAGAACTCGCTGGCGAGAGCGGCGCCGGACGCCTTGAGCACCCGGGCGAGGGAGTCGCCGAGGGCGGCCCACCGCGTGTGCCCGATGTGCAGGGGTCCGGTCGGGTTGGCCGACACGAACTCGAGGTTGATGCTCTGCCCCGCGAGGGAGTCGTTGCGCCCGTACTCGTCGCCGGATTCGACGATCGTGCGTGCCACCTCGCCCGCCGCGGCGGCGTCGAGGGTCAGGTTGATGAACCCGGGTCCGGCCACCTCGACCGACGCGATGCCCGGCAGGGCGCGGAAGCCCTCGGCGAGCTCGGCCGCGAGATCGCGCGGCGGCACGCCGAGCGGCTTCGCGAGCCGCATGGCGATGTTGGTCGCCCAGTCCCCGTGATCCCGGTTGCGAGGCCGCTCGAGCGGCACCTCGGACACGTCCGCTCCCCCGCCTCGTCGCTCGACGACGTCCGTGACGACGGTGAGCAGGAGGGCGGAGAGGTCGGCGGGATTCACGGTGCCCGATCCTACCGGCCCCCGTCGCGGGGGCGGCCGGGTCATCCTGCAGACGGATTTCCCGGGCCGGGGCGATTCCCGTTCGTGTCGGCGCGGCACTGGCACGCATGATGGGGGGCATGGGTCAGGTCGTCGTCCGTCCGTTCGCTGCGCTCGCCGTCGTCGGCGCGCTCGCCGCCGCGCTCGCGGCGTGCACCCCCACCGGAGAGGGAGCGGAGCCCGATCCGACCTCGACACCGCGACCGAGCGCATCCGGGTCCGCCTCGGCGACGCCCGAGCCGACTCCGACCGAAGACCCGATCGTCGGGGAGCCGGTCGGGGTGGACTGCGATCAGCTGGTCACGCCGGATGTCATGTACGCCTACAACCCGAACTTCGCGCTGCTGCCCGAGCCGACGATCGACGAGGGCTCGGATGCCGCGATCGCGCAGGAGCAGAAGGGGCTCGTCTGCCAGTGGCAGAACCTGACGAGCAACGAACTGCTCACCGTCGCGGTCGCGAAACTGCCCGACGAGGCCTTGACGCTGCAGAAGAACCGCGCGTTCGGCGAGAGCACGATGGTGCCCACCTACGGTGTGGAGGGATACTTCACCGTCGCAGACGGGGTCGGCGAGGCCGACGCGTTCGATCGCGACTACTGGGTCTCGACGCGGTCGAGCTTCTACCTCGAGCCGGGCGACGCCATCGACATCGTCGCGGCTTCGCTCGCCGCCCTTCCCTGATCGGCGTGCTCAGCCGAGCTGCACGGGCGCGGTGTGGTCGTCGCCGGGCAGTTCGTCGACGGTCGCGCTGACCTCGAGCCGGGTGAGCTCGAGGTCGGCGAGCGTGTTCGTGAGGAACGCCGTGTCGGCCGCGTCGCGCCCGGTGGAGATGCGCAGGAGCGACTGCCGCGGGGCGAGACCCGTCGCGTCGAGCACGAACCAGCGACCATCGACCGCCGCCTCGACGACGGCGTGGAAGTCCATCGGGGCGAGGCCCGGCGCGTACACCGCCACGAGGCGCGCGGGCACGTCGAGGGCGCGGAGCATCGCGATCACCAGGTGTGCGAAGTCGCGGCACACCCCCCGCCGGGACAGCAGCGTCTCCATCGCACTGTCGGTCGGTGAACTCGATCCCGACACGTACGCCGTGCGCCCGTTCACCCAGTCGCGCACCGCCCGCAGGAGGTCGTGCCCGGCGAGTCCGGCGAAGAGTTCGCGCGCGGTCGGCGTGAGCGCGTCCGAGGGGCAGTAACGGCTCGGCCGGGCGTAGACGATCGCGTCGAGCGGTGTGACGGACGGCGGTTCCGCCTGCCCGCTCACGACCGCGCGGTACCGCAGCGCCAGCCGGCCGGGGCCCGCGCGGAGGGCGTGCAGCCGTGTGTCGTGCAGGTCGGCGAGCTCGGTCGCCTCGACGGGGCGTCCGTCGAGGGACAGCTCGAGCTCCTCGTCCCGTTCCACCCCGTCGGCGACGGCGACCGCGAACGCGAGTGCGGTGGAATCGCCGAGAAGAGCCTCGATGTCGGCGGTGACGACGCGTCTCACGGCCACAGCCTGTCGCGACGCCAGCCGACTCCGAACCGGCGGTAGCGCACCCGCATCTGGTCGCGATCCGGCGTCGCCTGCCAGAACTCGACGGTCTCCGGTTCCACGTAGTACGCCGTCCAGTCCTCGGGCACGAAGTCGGGCTGCTCCGCGACCAACCGCTGGGCGTCGGCGAGCTGCTGCTCGGCGTCGTCCGGCATCTCGCTGCTCTGGCGGCCGGCGATCGCGCCGGCGCGGGCGATCGGATGCCGCGAGAGGAAGTCGCGCTCGGCGATCTCGCGTTCGGCGACCCGCACGGTGCCGGTCACCCGCAGCTGGCGACCCTGCTCCCGCCAGTAGAGCACGAGCGCGGCACGGGGGTTGCCCTCGAGCTCGAGGCCCTTGGGTCCGGAGTTCACCGACGCGAACCAGAGACCGCGCTCGTCGACGTCTTTCAGCAGCAGCGTGCGCGCGTTCGGCACCCCGTCCTCGGTCGCCGTGGCGAGCGTCATGGCGTGCGGCACGGCCACGCCGGCGTCGATGGCCTGCTGCACCCACTCGATGACGGCCGGCAGCGGCTCCTCCGGCAGCGCGTCCGGGTCGAAGAGGGGCAGCCGAGCCTCGAAGGGCTTCAGGGAACGCAGCCGGGAGCGCAGGTCGTCGGGGGTGGCCATGGTCTCAACCTAGGCGGCCCACACCCCCGCCGACAGCCCGGCACGGCGACCACGGAGGCGCGGTCGAGGGCACCGCGGATGGTCTAGGGTTGGAGCGCACGCCTCCGTAGCTCAGGGGATAGAGCGCCGGTTTCCGGTACCGAAGGTCGGGGGTTCGAATCCCTCCGGGGGCACCAATGCCCCAGCGCCCATGGCGCTGGGGCTTTTTCTCTGCGGCACGACGGTGCGGGCCTCGGCGGTACCCTTGGCCCTCGTGCGTGTCGTCATCGCCCCGGACTCCTTCAAAGGCTCGCTGACCGCTCGCGAGGTCGCCGCGGCGATCGCCGCGGGATGGCGCGAGCAGCGCCCCGACGACGAGCTCGTGCTCGTGCCGCTCGCGGACGGAGGCGAGGGCACCCTCGACGCGATGGAGCAGGCGATGCCGGATGCCGCGCGTCGCTCCGCGGGCACGGTCACCGGACCGGACGGGCGGCCCGTCGCCGGCGAGTACCTGGCACTGCCCGGCGGCGTCGCGGTGGTCGAACTCGCGCAGTCGTCGGGGCTGCCGCTCATGGGCGGCCTCGACCCGCTCCACGCGACCACGCGCGGGCTCGGTGAGGTGATCGGGCGCGCGCTCGACGACGGCGCGACCTCGATCGTCGTGGGACTCGGCGGGTCGGCCTCGACCGACGGGGGCGCGGGCGCCCTCCGCGCGCTCGGACTGCGGCTGCTCGACGAGCACGGCGCCGACGTGTCCGACGGAGGGGCGGCACTCCTCGAGGTGCGCACCGTCGACCGGTCGGGCCTCCGTCCCATCCCCGGGGGCGTGACCCTTCTGAGCGACGTCACCGCCCCGCTGCTCGGCCCGACGGGCGCCGCGGCGGTGTTCGGGCCGCAGAAGGGCGCCGCCGAGCACGACGTCGCACTGCTCGACCGTGCCCTCGCGCACTTCGCCTCCCTGCTCGGCGGCGATCCGTCCGTGGCGGGCACGGGCGCCGCGGGTGGCACCGGGTTCGGTCTCCTCGCCGCCTACGACGCCCGCATCGTCTCGGGCGCCGACCATCTCGCGGCGCTCGTCGGCCTGCCCGAGCGCATCGCCGCATCCGATCTCGTCCTCTCCGGCGAAGGACGCTTCGACGAGCAGTCGCTCGGCGGCAAGATCGTCGGCCGCACGCTCGCCACGGCCCGTGCCGCGGGGGTGCCCGCCGGGGTGATCGCGGGACAGATCACCACGGCCCCGCCGCAGTGGGGCGTCGCGCTGACCGCGATCGCCGGCTCGGTGGAGCAGGCGATCGCCGAGCCGGCGAAGTGGCTCGAGGCCGCCGGGCGCATGGCCGCCCGCGAACTCGGCTGAGCACTCCCCCAACGGAACGTCCTCCCCGCCCGTCTCAGTAAGGGAAGGGAGGATCGCCGTGAGCACGACACTGCTGCCCGCCGGCGTCCACGGCAGAATGGCGTCGACACCGAGGAGCACCGTGCCGCACGACCGCGAGGCAGCCGGGCCGGACGAGCCCTCCGCCGTGCGCCGTGAGGAGCCCTGGGAGGCCGTCGTGGCGCGGCTCGTCGCCGACCGCGGCGACGCGTTGCTGCGCTACGCGCAACTGCTGTGCGGCAGCCCCGATGACGCCGCCGACCTGGTGCAGGACGCGCTCGTGAAGACCTTCGGCCGGCTGCGGGCCGGACTCACGGTGCAGAGCGCCGAGGCGTACGTGCGCCGCAGCATCCTGACCACCCACGTGGACCGGGCGCGACGACGGCAACGCTGGAGGCGCATCGCCCACCTCGCGTACCGGCCCGACGAGGTGCCTGCAGCGACCGACGCGCTCCAGGAGCGCATGGATCTCACCGAGCAGTTGCAGCGACTGTCCCCGCGCGAGCGGGCCTGCGTCGTGCTGCGCTACTACGAGGACCTCAAGGTCGACGACATCGCCGAGTGGCTCGGGATCAGCCCCGGGACGGTCAAGCGCTACCTCAGCGACGCGCTCGCGAAGCTCGCGATCGCGCTCGATCCGGCGCACGACGCGGGAAGCGGAGGGGGGCACCATGGCCGATGAACGCGGACTCCGCGACGCCTTGGATGGGCACCGGAACGACCCGACGCCGACGATCGACGTGGGATCGGTCGTGCGTCGAGCGCGCGGACGGCGCCGCGTGCGAAAGTTCGCCGCCGGCGCGGGTGTCGTGGCGTCGGCGGCCGCGGTCGTGACGGCGGTCGTCGTGACGCTCCCGCCCCAGGCGACGGTCACCTCCGGAGGCGCCGAGTCGGGCGCCGCGGATGGCGCACCGGGAACCGGCGCCCCCGACTCGGCGGAGGAGTCGACCGACTCGTTCTCGACGACCGACCTGGCCCCGGCCTACAAGGTGAACGGATGCGAGGGCGCCGTCGCCCTCCCCGTCGCCGTGGACGGCCTCACGGTCGACGTCGAGTTCCCCGCGGACGCCCCGGTCGGCACTCCCCTCGCGGGCGTCGTCGTGCTGACCAACGACGGCGTGGCAGCGGTGCGGGGCACGGCCTCGGCGCCTCCGGCCACGACCCTCGGCGAGGAGGGGATCGTGCGGTGGCACTCGAGCGACCTCGGAGCCGTCGCCGTCATCGACCTCGCGCCCGGCGCATCCGTGCGTCTCGACGCGACCGTGCAGCCGGTCCGGTGCACGGCCGACGACGAGGCGCTCCCGAGCCTGCCCGACGATCTCCCCGCCGTCCCCGCCGGCGAGTACACCGTGTCGGCGGCCCTCGACGTGACGCTGAGCGACGGACGGGTCGTGCAGCTCGTGAGCGCGCCGGAACCGGTCACCCTGCGCTGAGGATGCCGACATCCGGCGTCGCTAGACTCCGAGCCACGTTCCGTCGGTGGAGGGAGATCCGGACGATGCGGTCGGTGCGCACCCTGGCGGTCGCCGCCCTCGCGGCGGTGCTCATCGCGGCGCCGACGGCGGCGCAGGCCGCCGCCCCCATCGACCTCGGCGGCGAGTACGTCGTCGACCAGGTCGGTGCCCTCGAGGACCGTGGACCCGAAGTGCTCGACGCCCTCGACCGGCTCTACGACCAGTCGGGGCTGCAGTTGTTCGTGGTCTACGTCGACCGCTTCGACGGGGCCGAGGACGGCTGGGCCGACGCGACCGCCGAACGCAACGGCCTCGGACGCAACGACGTGCTTCTCGCGGTCGCGACCGACGACCGCAACTACGAGCTCTCGACCGACCTCGACATCCCGCTCACCGAGGCGCAACTCGACGACGTCGAGGCGATCGCCCTCGAGCCGAGTCTGCGCGAGAACGACTGGGCCGGAGCCGCCGTGGCCACCGCCGACGGGCTCGCCGCGGTCGCGCAGGGGCTGCCGGTGCCGGAGCCCGACATCACGCCGGGCGAGCCCGACCCGGGCCAGCGGAACGCCTTCCCCTGGGGAACGGTGCTGCTCATCGGCCTCGGCGTGCTCGCGGCGGCCATCGTCGTCTTCCTCGTCGCCGCCGCCGTCGCACGCCGACGTCGTGCCGCCGAACTCTCGCGCGCCGCCGCCGACCGGGAACGTGAGCTCGAGACGCGCGCCGGCGGCATGCTCGTGGCGCTCGACGACGCGCTCACCACCAGCCGCCAGGAGCTCGGATTCGCGATCGCCGAATTCGGCGAGCAGGCCACCCGCGACTTCGCGGTCGCGATCGACGAGGCGGCGGCGCAGGTCGGCGAGGCGTTCCAGCTGCGCCAGCAGCTCGACGACACGACGCAGGAGACGCCCGAGCAGCGGGCCGCCATCTCCCGGCGCATCATCCAGCTCTGCGAAGGCGCGGATGCGGTGCTCGACGCCCAGCTCGACGCGTTCGAGGCGCTGCGCGACCTCGAGAAGGCGGCCCCCACCCTCGTGCCGGAGCTCGGGGCGCGGCTCACCCCGCTCCGCGAGCGGATCGCCACGACGGCGGCCACCCTGACGGCGGCCGGGCAGCGCTTCGACGAGGCCGCGCTCGCCGCGGTGGCGGGGAACGCCGAGCAAGCCGACGAGGTGCTCCGCATCGCCGACACCTCGCTCACCGAGGCCCGTGCCCGGCTCGCGGCGGGCACCTCCGCCGCCGGCCCCGCTCGCGCCGCGCAGGTCGCGCTCGCCCAGGCCGACGCGCTGCTCGACGCGGTGGGCACGCACCTGCGCAACCTCGATGAAGCGGCGCAGCGCCTCGACGCCGCGATCGCCGACACCGAATCCGATCTCACCGCCGCCGGGTCGGCGCCGACCGAGGAGGTGACCCGCGCCATCGGCGACGCACGTGCCGCCCTCGACCGGGCGCGTGCCGGACGCCGCTCCCCCGTCGAGGCCGCTCAAGAGCTGCTGAGCGCGAACGCGCAGCTCGACGCGGTGCTCACGGCCGTGCGAACCGAGCAGGAGAACCGGGCACGGGCGACGACCGCACTCGTCACGGCGGTGCAGGCCGCGCGCACCCGCGTCGCCGCGGCGGCGCAGTTCATCGACACCCGACGCGGGGCCGTCGGCGCCGGCCCGCGCACCCGCCTCTCCGAGGCCCAGCGTCAGCTGCTCGACGCCGAGACCCTCGGTCAGACCGACCCCGTGGCCGCCCTCGGTCGCGCCCAGCATGCCTCCGCGCTCGCCGACTCGGCACTCGGACTCGCTCGCGCCGACCGCGACAGGTGGTCGGCCGCGCCGCACCCGGCGCAATCGGGTGCCGCCGAACTCGGCGGACTGCTCGGCTACCTGCTCGGCGGAGACGACGACGGATACGGCTACGACGGAGGCGGATGGTCCTCGGGCCGTCGCAGCGGCGGTTGGTCGGGCGGTTCCTCCGGAGGCCTGTTCGGCGGGTCCTCGGGCGGCTGGTCCTCCGGTCGGTCCTCGAGCAGCGGATCCCGACGCTCCTCCGGCGGCAGCCGACGCAGTTCCCGGAGCAGCGGCGGATCGCGCAGCAGCCGGCGCGGCAGATTCTGACTCGAACCCACCCGAACGACACCACGACAGGAAAGGACGCCAGCACATGGCCAAGCAATCGATCCTCGGGCGCATCGCCCAGCTCGCGAAGGCGAACATCAACGCGCTGCTCGACCAGGCCGAGGACCCGCAGCTCATGCTCGACCAGATGGTCCGCGACTACACGAACAGCATCGCGGAGGCCGAGAGCGCCGTCGCCGACACCATCGGCAACCTGCGGATGCTCGAGCAGGACCACCGCGAAGACGTCGCCGCCGCGCAGGACTGGGGCCGCAAGGCGCTCGCCGCGAGCGCGAAGGCCGACGAGCTGCGTGCGGCAGGCAACCCCACCGACGCCGACAAGTTCGACCGGCTCGCCAAGGTCGCGATCGGCAAGCAGCTCGCCGCCGAGAACGAGGCGAAGCAGGCCGAGCCGACGATCGCCTCGCAGAACGAGGTCGTCGAGAAGCTCAAGACCGGTCTCGGCACGATGCGCGACAAGCTCGAGCAGCTGAAGACCAAGCGCAGCGAGCTCATCGCGCGCCAGAAGACAGCGGAGGCGCAGTCCCGCGTGATCGACGCGGTCAAGAGCATCGACATCCTCGACCCCACGAGCGAGATCGGACGCTTCGAAGACAAGATCCGCCGCGAAGAGGCCCGCGTGATGGGGCAGCAGGAACTCGCCGCCTCGACGCTCGACTCCCAGTTCGAGAGCCTCGAAGACCTCGATCGGGAGACCGAGATCGAGGCGCGGCTCGCCGCCCTCAAGAGCGGCGGCGCGAAAGCGGTGACCGCTGGCGAGTGACGCGGTGCGGTCGGGGCGGTTCCGCGCCGCCCCGACCACCTTCGGACCCGATCGCCTCCCGGGTCTCGACATCGCTCGTGCCCTCGCGGTGCTCGGCATGTTCGCCGCGCACACGATCGCACGTGACGGCGCCGAGAGCCTCGTCAACGGGCGCTCCTCCGTGCTGTTCGCGACGCTCGCGGGGGTGTCGCTCGGCCTCATGACCGGCGGTCCGACGCCCTCGCGCGGGACCGCCCGGTTCGCCGGGGCCGCCTCCATCGCGATGCGGGGTCTCCTGCTGCTCGCGCTCGGCCTGCTGTTGTGGGGCCTCCGCACCGACATCGCCGTGATCCTCGACTACTACGGCGTGATGTTCCTCCTGCTGCTTCCGGTGCTCTTCGCGCCGCGCTGGGTGGTCGCGATCGTGGGCGCCGCGGCGGCCGTGGTCGGCCCGGTCGCGAAGGAGGCCGCCCTCGGCGCTGTGCCGGAGGGCGGCTCGCTCGTGCTCGATCGCCTGCTCACCGGCTACTACCCCGCCCTCATCTGGCTCGCCTACCTCGCCGCCGGGCTCATCGCCGCCCGCAGCGACCTGCGCCGTGCGCGCACCCAGACCGTCGTCGCGGTCACCGGACTGCTCGGCATGGTGCTCGGCTACGGCGGTGCCGCCCTGCTGCCGGGAGTCGACGCCGAGGCGCACTCGGACTCGACCGCCGAGGTGCTCGGTTCCGGCGGACTCGCTCTCGTCGTGATCGCGATTCTCGTCTGGCTCACCTCGCCCGAGCGGCGAGCCCTCGGGCGCGCAGCCCGGATCGTCACGTGGCCCCTCGCCGCGACGGGGTCGATGGCCCTGACGGTGTACGTGGCCCAGCTGCTCGTGCTCGCCGCGTGGATCGACACCCGACCCGACCGCTTCGACGTCGACTACCCGCCGACGTTGTTCGCCGCGCTCGCGGTCGGCTCGATCCTTTTCGGCACGGTGTGGCGCGCCACCCTCGGCGCGGGGCCGCTCGAGCGACTGTTCCGCGCGCTGACGATCACCCCCTTCCGGCGCACCCGCTGACCGCACGTCCCGCTCCCGCCGGCGCGGTTTCCCGTCAGTAGATGCCCTTTCGCCGCGCCGATGAGGGCATCTACTGACGGGAAACGGACCAAACCGGTGATCCGCTGGGTGCGCGGAGCAGCGGGAATCCCCGCGGGGGCGGAGCAGTTGGGGCGGACATGACGACCATCGGATTCATCGGTTCAGGACACATCGGCAGCCAGCTCGCGCGCCTCGCGGTCGCGCAGGGCCACGACGTGGTGCTCAGCAACTCGCGCGGCCCGGAGACCCTCGGCGACCTCGTCGCCGAGCTCGGCGACCAGGCGCGAGCGGGCACCGTGCAGGGAGCGGCCGAGGCGGCCGACATCGCCGTCGTCACCATCCCGCTGCGCGCGATCGACAGCGTGCCCGCCGAGCCGCTCGCCGGCAAGGTCGTCATCGACACGAACAACTACTACCCGCAGCGCGACGGCCACATCGCCGAGCTGGACGCCGAGACCACGACGAGCGCGGAGCTGCTGCAAGCGCGCCTGCCCCAGTCGCACGTGGTGAAGGCGTTCAACCACATCTACTCGAGCGCGCTCACGCAGGAGGGGCAGCCCGCCGGCACCGAGGACCGGCGTGCCCTCGTCGTGGCCGGCGACGACGAGGACGCCAAGCGCGTCGTCGGCGAGCTCATCGACTCCTTCGGATTCGACGTCGTCGATGCCGGTCCGCTGAGCGAAGGCTGGCGCATCCAGCGCGACACACCCGGATACGGCCCGCGGCGCACCGCGGACGAGCTGCGCGCCGACCTCGCAGCCGCGAAGCGGTACCGCGACATGTGAACCGTCGAGGGTGGGGGCGGTGCCACACTGAAGGCATGGCCCTCACCTTCGTCGTCGTTCCGCAGTGGCAGGGATCGGGCTCGTCCCGCGCGATGCAGCTCGTCGACGGGGCGGAGGCGATCCGCGGAGACCTGCCGAGCACCGCGACGCGCGTCGTCGAGGTCCCCCTCGAGGCCGGCGACGGCGAAGGCTCCGGCATCGAGCGGTGGAGCTCCGTGCGCGTCGTGCGCGAGCGGCTCACCGACCAGCTCGCGCGCCTCGACGGCCCGGCCCTGACCGTCGGAGGCGACTGCGGCGTGGAGTGGGCCGCCGTCGAGCACGTCGCCCACCGCGACATCGCGCTCGTCTGGTTCGACGCGCATCCCGACCTCAACTCCCCCGCCGAATCGACGAGCGGCGCCTTCCACGGCATGGTGCTGCGCACGCTGATCGAACGCGGCCTGCCCGCCGACCGCGTGGTGCTCGCGGGCACCCGCTCGTTCGACGATGCCGAATCGGAGTACGTCGCGACCTCGGGCATCCGACACGTGCCCGTCTCCGATCTCACGACGCCGGATGCGCTGGTCGCCGCGGTCGAGGCGACGGGCGCGCGAGAGGTGTACGTGCACGTCGACCTCGACGTGCTCGATCCCGAGGAGATCACCGGCCTCAGTCATCCGGAGCCGTTCGGCCTCGACGGGTCCACCCTCGCCACGCTCATCGGAGCCCTGCGCGACCGCTGGCCCCTCGCCGGTGCGGGACTCATGGAGTTCGCGCCCGCGTCGCCCGCGGCGGCGAACGACGACCTGCCGGTCATCCTGCGGGTCATCGGCGCCCTGACGGCCCCGCGTCCCGCCCCGTAGCATCGGCAGATGGAGTCCCGGATCACCGTCGACCGCGACGGACACGTTCTGCTCATCGGCCTGAACCGCACCGACAAGCGCAACGCCGCCGACCTGCCGATGCTGCAGGAGCTCGCACTCGCCTACGGCGAGCTCGAACGCGATCCCGAGCTGCGGGCCGGTCTCGTCTACGCGCACGGCGACCACTTCACGGCCGGTCTCGACCTCGCCGACATCGCGCCCCGCATCGGCCCCGACGGCATCGACACGGTTCCCGACGGTGGGCTCGACCCGTGGCAGGTCACGGGCGCGCGACGCAGCAAACCCGTGGTGCTGGCCGTGCAGGGCATCTGCTTCACCCTCGGCATCGAGCTCGCGCTCGCGAGCGACATCGTCGTCGCCGCGGACTCGACCCGGTTCGCGCAGCTCGAGGTGAGTCGCGGCATCCTCCCCTTCGGTGGCGCGACGCTACGGTTCCCGGCCGCGGTCGGCTGGGGAGCGGCCATGCGGTGGATGCTCACCGGTGACGAGTTCGACGCCGCCGAGGCGCACCGCATCGGCCTCGTGCAGGAGGTCGTGCCGCACGGCGGGCAGTACGACCGCGGGCTCGCGCTGGCTCGACGCATCGCCGCGCAGGCGCCGCTCGCCGTGCAGGCCACCCTCGAGAACGCCCGTCGTGCCCTGCACGACCGCGCCGGCGCGGCGGAGGCCCTGCAACCCGCTCTCGTGCGTCTCGCCGCGAGCGACGACGCCCGCATCGGCATGGAGGCGTTCCTCGCCCGCACCCCCGCGGAATTCACCGGCCGCTGACCCGATCGCGGCGCTAGCCTCGAGCCATGACTGAATACGACCTGATCGTCATCGGTGCCGGCGCAGTGGGAGAGAACGTCGCGGACCGCGCCGTTCAGGGCGGATTGTCCGCCGTTCTCGTCGAAGCCGAACTCGTGGGCGGCGAGTGCTCCTACTGGGCCTGCATGCCCTCCAAGGCGCTGCTGCGCAGCGGCTCGGCGCT